>OZ253467.1:0-3111307 GCA_965261665.1 Dehalococcoidia bacterium | reverse complement strand
GCGCCGTTGCTGGCGGAGCGGCCGCTTTTGGTCGCGTCGTATTCCCGAACGTTGCTGCAATAGATGGAGACGTCTTCACTCCGAACCACCACCTTGCCTTCTACCTGAAGCAAACTGCCTTCCTGCCAGAGGCTCTGGGTACGCTCAAACACTCCGGGCCAGGCGATAACCTCCAGCTCGCCCCCCAGAAGCTCGATGGAGGCGTTCAAGAAGGGGCGCTGGTCTCTGGTGAGCCTCTGCTGGGCCGATGAGAGTTGGCCTAGCACGGTTACTTGCCTGCCCTCCATGTTGGTGTCCAACTGGTCCAGAGAGGCGATAAACCCGGGGGGAACGTGGGATAACAGGCGTTGGAGGGGGTTGGAGGTGAGGGCGACGCCCAGAAGCTCTTTCTCCCAGGCGACTTTTTCGAAAGTCTCCGCGTCGGTCCCATTCAGGTTGAAGGACACAAGGGAATCTTCTTTCTGGTCGCTCATGCCGCCAAAGAGGCTGGTTTGGCCGGTGAGGCGACTTCTGGCCTCCACCTGAGATTGGGAGAGTATGGATGTGGCGGCGTTAAGGATGGGACCGCGCCGTCCCAGGCTGTCAAAAGCTCCGGCCTGTATCAAGCTCTCCAGGGAGCGCCGATTTAGGCCGCTCAGATCCACCCTTCTAACGAAGTCGGCGAGGGAGCTAAAGGGACCTTTGCCGGTCAGTTCCTGAACGATGGGCCCTACGGCGGATTCGCCCAGGTTCTTGATGGCGGAAAGGCCGAAGCGGATGCCTTCCTGCTCGTCGCCGTTCCGGTCTATGGTGAACTCCACGCCGCTCCTGTTGACGTCCGGGGGCAGAACGGGAATGCTCATTCGTAGGCATTCGTTCACAGCGCTGGTCATCCTTTCGGGGTGGCCACGACGGCAGTTCAGCACGGAGGCCATGTACTCCACGCTATAGTTGGCTTTGAAGTAGGCGGTCCAGTAGGAGATCTGGGCGTAGCTGACGCTGTGAGCCTTGTTAAAGGCGTAACCGGCGAAGGGCTCGATGAGGTTGAAGACGGCCTGGGCCTGGGCCTGGCTGAACCCCTGTCCCATGGCGCCCTTGATGAATCGTTCCTTCTCCTGTCGCATGAGTTCGGGTATCTTCTTGCCCATCGCCTTTCTGACGATGTCCGCCTCGCCGAGGGAATATCCGGCGAAGGTCTGGAGAAGGCGCAGCACCTGGTCCTGGAAGACGATAACGCCGTAGGAATCTTTCAGTATCTCGTCGAGGCTTGGGTGTGGGGACTTGACTGGAGAGCGGCCGTGCTTGGCCTCGATGAACGTGGGAATCTGCTCCATCGGACCGGGGCGGTAAAGGGCAATCATGGCGGCAACGTCGCTGAGAGAAGAGGGTTTGAGCTCGCGAATATTGCGCTGCATTCCGGTGCTTTCCAGCTGGAACACCTCGTTGGTCTTGCCGGAGGCGAGGAGATTGAAGGTCTTTTCGTCGTCCCAGGGTATCTGCTCAAGTTCCATATCAAGGTTGCGGGTCCGCTTGAGCATTTTGAGGGTTCTGTCCAGGATGGTGAGGTTGGTCAGGCCCAGGAAGTCCATCTTGAGCAGGCCCAGCTTGGCAATAGGGTCCATGGCAAACTGGGTCATTGCGATTTCGGACTCTTCGCTGCTGCGGGTGGGACGTTGCAGGGGCACGTACTCGGTGAGGGGCTCTTCGGAGATGACGACGCCGGCAGCGTGGGTGCTTACGTGATGGGCGATGCCCTCAAGTCCGATGGCCTTGTCCACCAACTCCGTGACGGCTGGGTCTTGTTCGTACATCTCCTTGAGTTGGGGCGTGTTGTGGACGGCCTCACTGAGGTTGCGTACCTTGAAGGGAATGAGGCGGGCGATGCGGTCGGTGTCGGCGTAGCCCATGCCGAGGGCGCGGCCCACGTCACGAATGGCGGCCTTAGGGCCCAGGGTGCCGAAAGTGATGATCTGCGCCACCTTATCCTTGCCGTAGCGGTGGGTGACGTAGTTCAGAATCTCCTCCCGCCGGTCGTCCTGAAAGTCCATGTCTATGTCCGGCATCTCCTTACGTTCCACGTTGAGGAAGCGCTCGAAGACCAGGGTATGCTCGAGAGGGTCCACCTCGGTGACGCCGAGGCAGTAGAGGGCCAGGCTGGCGGCGGCGCTGCCGCGGACGGCCAGGAGGATGCGGCGCTCGTGGGCGAAGGATACGATTTCCCACACCACCAAGAAGTAGTTGGCGAAACGGGTCTGACGAATGACCTCCAGCTCATATTCGAGGCGCTGAACAACCTCGGGTGTCCGGTTAGGATATATCCGGCCCAGTCCTTCCCAGCAGAGCTTGGCGAGAAACTCGTCGGCGTCGCCTCCGTCGGGCACAGGGTATTTGGGAAGGTGGAGGTTGTCGAACTCCAGCGTAACGTGACACGACTCGGCAATACGCTGGGTGTTGGAGACGGCTTCCGGAAAGTCTTTGAAGAGGACAGCCATCTCCTGGGGACTTTTGAGATAGAAAGAATCGTCCTCCATCTTGAGGCGTGATTCATCGTGAACCGTGGTGTTGGTGTGTATGCAGATGCGCAGGTCCTGGAGGCCGGCGTCCTCCTGGTGAGTGTAGTGGCTGTCGTTCGTGGCCACGAGAGGGATGTTCATATCCCGGTTCATGGAAACCAGGGCCTGGTTAATATCCTCTAGGCCTGGGACGCCCTGGTGCTGCTGGACTTCCAGATAGAAGCGGTCTTGGAAAACCTCCCTGTACCATTGGGCCCGGTCGGCGGCGTCTTTAATCCGTCCCTCGGTAATTAGCCGGGGAATCTTGGCGCTGGGGCAGCCGGAAAGGGCTATAAGGCCCTCGCTGTGCTGCTGGAGCAGTTCGTCGTCCACCCTTGGCCGGTAGTAGAACCCCTCCAGGTGGGCCTTGCTGACCAGTTGGATGAGGTTCTTGTAGCCCGTGTTGTCTTGGGCCAGCAGCGTAAGATGGTGAGGGCTCTTCTCCGAAGGGTCCTTGGTAGTGCGGCTGCCTTTAGCTTCATAGATCTCGCAGCCGATGATGGGCTTTACTCCGGCTTTATGGGCTGCCGAGTAAAAGTCCACGACTCCATAGAGGGAACCGTGGTCGGTGATGGCCAGGGCGTCCATGCCGAGTTTGGAGGTTTGCTCCACTAGTTGAGGAATGCGGCTTATGCCGTCGAGGAGGCTATATTCGGTATGGACGTGGAGATGTGTGAACATGGTGGGGGGAGAGCAAACATATTATAAAGGCAGGGATGGGTCAAGACGGAATGGGAGCCAATTTACCAGGTGGGGCAGTGGAAAGTAGGGGGATTTACAAGGGATTGTAGCTCCAGGGTTGGTGGTTTACACTGGATTTATACGTTTCTGTAGAGTTGGGGTCTTTCTATGACCGTTATGGTGACGGGCGCAACGGGGTTTCTGGGCCGGCGAGTGGTGCAAGCTCTGTTGGATCGGGGCAAGGACGTTCGCTGCCTGGTTCGTTCGCCCGGCGCCGAGGCGGTGTTCGACCAGGACCGGGTGGACGTTCACTACGGCAGCGTGACGGACCCGGCGTCGCTGCGGGCGGCCTTCTACGACCTTGACGAGGTGGTTCACCTGGTGGCGGTGATTCAAGAGAGGGGAGGCGCGACCTTCTTCCGGGTCAACGTGGAAGGAACACGGAATGTGTTGAAGGCGGCAGAGGAGGCGGGTGTCCAGCGTTTTGTGCATCTTAGCGCTATCGGGGCCCAGGAGGACCCCGGTATGCGGTATCTGTATAGCAAGTGGGTGGCGGAGCAGCTGGTCTTTAGCAGCGGCGTACCCTGCACGATTCTGCGCCCCTCGCTGCTATTTGGCGAGGGGGACGAGTTCATGAACGCCCTTGCGGGTCTGATAAGGACCACGCCTCTGGTGCCGGTGATAGGCAACGGCAAGAACGAGTTCCAGCCCGTTTCGGTGGAAGACGTAGCCCGTTGCGTGGCGAACGCCATCGATAACCCGCGCCTGCGGAATCAAAGGGTGGAAATTGGCGGGCCTCAACGGCTGACCTACGACCAGATTGTGGACGCGGTAGCATTCACGATGGGCGCCAAGCGCCTGAAGCTGCATATACCCGTGGCTCTAATGAGGTTTCCCGTTTGGCTGGCGGAGAAGTTGTTTTCGAAGCCGCCGGTGACCCAGGACCAGCTGGCCATGCTGCAAGTGCCTAACTACCCGGAGTCGGACACGATTCAGAGTGTGTTCAGGTTCAGCCCGAAGCCGGTGCGAGGCAATATAACCTACGTGCGCCGGGTGACTTGGGGGGACGGGTTCAAGATGCTGTTGGGGCGCATGCCGCGGCACATCCGAGACCACTGATGAGCGACGAGTTCAGGCGCCGCGCCGTTGACAGCGTTGGCGGTGCGTTCATAGACTAGCTGCGTTGGGGCGTCGGTCGCCTCTTTGATCAGAAGCACATAAGTAGATATCGGAAGGTGTTGCGTCATGGCTTGGAATGGCTGGAAAGTTGTAGACATGGACTCCCACATTATGGAGCGTCCCCACGAAATGTACGATGGGTATGTGGACCCTTCGTACCAAGCGGACTTCGAGCGGCTCAAACTGGCCATCGAGGAGAATATCCGTCAGGGCGGCAAGGGGGCCTTGGCGGCCAGCCGTCATGCGATTCTTGCGCCCGTCGTGTCGGATAACGCCCTGGGGCAGGCGGACTCCTTCGGGCTAGCTCCCAGGGAGTTCATCCTGCAGCCGGGAGCCGGTGGGCGGCCCAACTTCGGCCGGCCGGACCGAGGGAATCTGCCGCATATCCGTCCTGAGGTAAATTGGGACGTGAAGGCGCGATTGGAGGACATGGACGCTGCCCACGTGGACGTGGGTGTGCTCTATCCCACCCATGTTTCGAGCTATTGCGCCCTTCACGACGTGGGGTTCGAGAATGCGATGTACATGGCGTATCACCGTTGGGTTAGCGACTTCTGTTCCCAAGCCCCGGAGCGTCTCAAGTGGACGCTGGTGGCGAACCTCACGGACGCACGAACGGCCGCATCGGAGATTCGGCGATGGGCCAAGGAGGACGACAATCTTGTGGGCATCTACTTTTCGCCCCAAGGACCGGACAACCTTTTGCTGGACAGCGGCAGTCTCTATCCCATCTACGAGGCTGCGGAAGAGACAGACCTGCCCGTGCTGATTCACGGTGGGACGGCTAGACCGCCATTCGGGCCAGGCACCTTCGACCTGCGTGGCGCATGGTTCTTGCAGCACGCGTTGGGCAACCCGTGGGCAGGAATGGCAGCCATGGGCGCGCTCATAGGCGGGGGCATCATGGAACGATTTCCTACCATGAGAGCCGCAATTGTGGAGACGGCGGCGGGATGGCTGCCGGCCATATTGGACCGGTACGACAGCCATTTTGTTCTTTCGCCGCATCACGTGCCCTATTTGAAGCGGTCGCCAACCGAGATGGTGAAGAGCGGGCGGTATTTCCACGGTATCGACACGTGGGAGACCACGTTGGAGTCGGTGGTGGACGTGGTGGGGGAGGACGTTCTGCTGTTCGCGACGGACTGGCCCCACGGAGATACGGCATGGCCTACGGGCGTGGATCAGGTAGTCGAGTGGCCGGGACTTACGGACAGCGCCAAACGGAAGGTCTTGGGGGAGAACGCCATGCGCCTCTGCCCCCGCCTGCAAGGCTAACCTGGTAGAATAGGAAGTGACCTAAACCAAACTAAGGCTCGATTTATGAACGCAAATGAACATGTGCAGACCGCACGGGAGTTTTTAGAGGCTTCGGACCAAGAGTTCGAGGCCGGCGACAAATTTCAGGCGTCTGAGAAGCTATGGGGCGCCGCCACCCACGCCCTGATGGCCGTTATGCAAGAAGATGGGCAAGTGGGCAAGAATCATCGAGAATTGCGAAGGGCCGTAAGGCGGCTGGCGGAAGAACGCAGTGACCCGTTCATACGAATTGGCTTTGAAGTGGCCGAGAAATTCCACGCCAATTTCTATCATGGGTTCATGGAGGACTTCCAAGTTTCTGAAGGAAGGGAAGATGTGCACGAATTTGTGCAGCGTCTCTTGCCCGACCCTTCGCCGGAGCCGGCTCGTACGTAGCTTGGATAGATTCTTCGCCGCGCACGAAATGACAGGAAGGCGTGGCTAAACCGCCGGTGCTTAGCAGCCTTTGGCATCGGCATCGCTGACCTCGACTAATGACCTGCAAGCCTCAGGTGGGGGATGGTGGGGTATAATTACCTTGCTCCTCTATGGGCGCGGTAGGTGACGTTGGATTACAGATCTTCCCTGGGTCTTTTGCTTGGTTTAGTGGACTTCGAGCGGTTTCGCGGGCCACGAGGGCCCCGCGTCAAGTTCGATCTGAGTCGCATGGAGGCCCTGCTAAGCCGGTTGGACAACCCGCAACTCGCAATTCCCGCGGTGCACGTGGCGGGGACAAAGGGCAAGGGCAGCACGACGGCAATGGTCGCCTCGGCGCTCACCCAACAGGGATACAAGACAGGGGCGTTCACGTCGCCCCACCTTCACACCTTCCGTGAACGTATAAGTGTAGATGGGGAGCCGGTTTCGGAGGGGGAGTTTGCGTCGCTGGTGGAGATGGTGTGGCCTCACGTGTGCAATGTCGGCGATGACGGGCGTTTTGGGGGAGTTACCCTATTCGAAACTCTAACGGCTATGGCGTTCATGCACTTCCGGGAGTTTGCGGCAGATTTTCAGGTGTTGGAGGTGGGTTTGGGAGGCCGGTTGGATTCCACCAATCTGGTGCAGCCCCAAGCGTGTGCAATAACGTCCATCAGTCTGGACCACACGGCCATTTTGGGCGAATCGGTGGAGCTAATTGCTAGGGAGAAGGCGGGCATCGTGAAGCCCGGCGTGCCGGTAGTGTCGGCGCCTCAACAGCCGACGGCTATGGAGGTGATCCGGCGGGTGTGCCGAAGCATGGACGCGCCTCTCTGGGAGGCGGCTCGGGACATTACTTGGGAGGCGGACGGCGAAAGTCTTTCGGGCCAATCCTTCTCCATTCGAGGGAGACTGGGCGAATACACGCTGACGATGCCCCTCCTCGGTTCTCACCAACTGGAGAACGCCGCCGTCGCGGTGGGTGTGCTGGAGTGTCTTAACGAGCGGGGGTGGGAGATAAACATCGACGCAATCCGTCGTGGATTTGACAAAGTGCGGTGGCCCTGTCGTTTGGAAGTCTTGGAACGAGAGCCGCCCCTTTTGTGCGATGGGGCTCACAACCCCGATTCCATGACGCGGCTGCGGGAGTTTCTGGAGGCGTTCTTTGTAGGTAGGCGGCCTGTGGTCATCTTTGGGGCCTCGAGGGACAAGAACTTAGGCCAGATGATGGACGCGCTGGCGCCCCTGAATCCGGTAGTGGTGGTCACCCTGTCGCGACACCCTCGAGCTGCATCACTAGCTGAACTTGTCAGGGGATTCTCCATGCGTGGGGTTGAAGTACACCAGTCTTTGGACGTCTGGCACGCGGTACAAAAGGCAAGAAGTCTGATGCCAAAGGGGGGCTATATGCTGGCGATCGGGTCGCTATTCTTGGCTGCAGAGGTGAGGGAAGTGGCGCTAGGCATTGAACCGGAGCTTTACACGGAGATTGACATGGCATCTTCAGTTCTTGAGACAAGGGGCAGCGGGATATGAAGAGACGGCGCGTGGTGGTAACGGGCATGGGGGCGTTTACCCCTTTGGGCCATTGTGCGGAGGAATCTTGGAAGGGGCTGATTTCGGGAAGGTCTGGTATTGGGCCAATGACCCTGTGCGATCCTTCAGACTTTCCGTGCCGCATTGCGGGGGAGGTCAAGGGGTTCGATCCAGTCCAGTACATTCCGGGAAGGCAGTCGCGACGGATGGCTCGATTTTCGCAGCTGGCGGTATCGGCTGCAATGCAGGCGGTGGAGAACGCCCGGCTGGAGATAGACCCTTCCAAGGCCCATCGGTACGGGGTGTTGCTGGGAAACGGCAACGGTGGGTTTCCCACCACGGAGGAGGGTTGCCGTGTGATGATGCAGAGAGGTGGTATGCGGGTTTCTCCTTTTTTCTTCCCTATGACGCTGCCCAACATGGCGGCCTCCAACATCAGCCGCATTTTGGGTCTGAGGGGGTACAACTCAACCGTCATCACCGCCTGCGCCGCATCCAACCAGGCCATCGGGGAGGCGACGGAGGCGCTGAGGCGAGGCGCCTCCGACGTTATGCTAACCGGCGGCGCGGAGGCTGGCATCAGCCAACTGGGACTGGCGGGCTTCTGTACTATGCGGGCGCTGAGCACCAGAAACGACGAACCCCAGAAGGCAAGCCGTCCCTTTGACGCCCAGCGGGACGGTTTCGTTCCGGCGGAGGGCGCGTCGGTTCTGGTCTTGGAGACGGAAGAGCACGCCCTGAGCCGGGGCGCGGACATTCTGTGCGAGGTGGCGGGTTTCGGGTGTACGTCGGACGCCTTTCATCCGGTGCAGCCGGAGGAATCGGGGGATGGGGCAATCCGGGCAATGCAGATGGCGCTGGAAGATGCGGGGGTATCGAAGGAGGAGGTGGACTACATCAACGCCCACGGCACCTCAACGCCGTTGAACGACGCGGTGGAAACAACGGCCATCAAGGGGCTATTTGGGAAGCGAGCCTACGGGATACCTATCAGCTCCACCAAGTCGATGGTGGGGCACTCCTTGGGCGCATCAGGCGGGTTGGAAGCCGTGGCATGCGTCCGGACAATCACGGACGGGGTAATCCATCCGACGGTGAACTACGAGTATGCTGATCCCCTGTGCGACCTGGATTATGTGCCCAACGAAGCTAGGCGGGCCGACGTGAGGGTGGCGCTATCAAACGCCTTTGGGTTTGGGGGACAGAATGCCTGTCTGGTGTTCAGGCGTTATGAGGGAGTGTGACGAAGGGGTCGCTAAGTATTATGGCGCCGCCAACCACGGTTGGAGTGCTAATGTCTGGGTGTGCTGGGACGCGGATAACGAGCGCGTGGAGGCTATTGAGTGGTCAGCATCGGATCTAGGATTCGTTCCAGGGCCATGGTGTGGCTGCACGTTCCGTAGCCGGAGAAGAAGGCGCATGAGCAGGACCATTTGCCTTCGTTGAAAGTAACGTGATGATCGCTGTGATTGCCGTGGAAGGTGGTCTTGATAGAACTTATGGACACCCTCTCCTTTTGTTCTGCGTACCGACGTGCCTTTTCCATTTTCCTGATAACGCTTGACTGCATCCTGCCTCCTGATCCGTCCTTTAGTCAATTCTAATTCATGGGGGGTTTGGGGTCAATTAAAGGCGTGGCCTCTTGTCCTGTCATTAGCTGCCGACTACACTGGATGGAAAGCTTGAACACGCAGGGTTTGCAATGACTGGCGACGATATCCGGGAGCTATTTCTGAGCTACTTTGAGGGCAAGGGGCATTTGAGGATGCCCAGCGCCTCTCTGGTGCCGTCGGGGGACCCGACGCTGCTATTCACCAGCGCAGGCATGGTCCCCTTCAAACCCTTTTTTCAGGGGGAGCAGCGCCCGCCTTCCCTTCGGCTGACGTCCAGCCAGAAGAGCTTCCGAACCACGGACATCGACGAGGTGGGAGACCACACGCATTTGACTATGTTCGAGATGCTGGGGAACTTCAGCATCGGCGACTATTTCAAGAAGCAGGCGGTAGAGTGGGCGTGGGAATTTGTAACGTCGAGCTCCCAGGGTTTCGGACTGGAGCCGGAGCGTTTCTACGCTACCGTGCATTACAGCGACGACGAAGCCTACGAGCTTTGGCACGAGGACGTGGGTTTGCCGCCGGAGCGAATATACCGCTACGGCGACGCGGATAACTGGTGGGGACCGGCGGGTCTGGAGGGCCCCTGCGGCCCCTGCAGCGAGCTGCACTACGATTTTGGCGCTGAGTTTGGCTGCGGCAAGCCCATGGCCGACCCTTCAGGAGACCTTGACGAGAGGTGTCATCCTAACCACGAATGCGAGCGAATCGTAGAGCTGTGGAACCTGGTTTTCATGCAGTTTTACCAGGACTTGAACAGATGCCGCACCCCGCTTCCCGCGCCAAGCGTCGACACGGGGATGGGGTTGGAGCGGGCGGCTGTGGTAATGCAGCGGCATATGAGCATCTACGATACGGACTTGTTCCGACCGTTGGTGGCGAAGGCGTCGGAGCTTTCGGGGAAGGCTTACGGGCGTGAGCCGGCGATGGACTACGCTCTTAGGGTGGTGGCGGAGCATGCAAGGGCCGCATCCTTTCTGATTTCCGACGGTGTGGTCCCCAGCAACGAGGGTCGAGGGTACGTGCTACGCCGCATTATCCGGCGGGCGGTGAGATATGGGCGACGGCTGGGGTTGGAGAGGGCGTTCATAGCGGAGATGGCATCCGCTGCAATTGATAATTTCTGCAAGGCCTATCCCGATCTGGAGACCAACCGGGCGTTCATACTCAGGGTGTTGAACCTGGAAGAGGAGCGGTTCAATCAGACTATCCAGATTGGGATGCCCATGCTGGAGGATGGGCTGATTCCACTGCACCTGGGCTTGCGTCAGATTTTCCAAGTAGAGCGGCCTATGACGGAGGCGACCATGGCCGGGGCACTCAAGCAGATTGATGGGTTGGCGGAAGAGGTGGGGGGATTAGTCCGACCCCAAAGCGTCCTACAGCACGTATTGCAAGAAGCCAAGGGAGATATCGAGAAGGCCACCGAATTCCCCGCAGAGAGCCGGTTGACGAAAATGCTTACTGGGAGGGAGGTCTTCGTTCTTTACGGCACTTTCGGGTTTCCACGAGAGTTGACGGAGGAGATAGCGAGGGAGAGTGGTTTGGGCGTGGACGAGGAAGGGTTCCTGAGTGAAGTGGAAGCGCATCGAGGGCAGTCGATTGCGGTTCGCTTTGACGCCGGCCCTATTGAGATTCGTGCCCGCCTTGAGAATGTGACGTCGGAGCCGGTGGAGTTCGTGGGGTATGGCTCACTGAAGGGGGGGTCGGAAATATCGGCGCTGCTAGTGGGAGGAGAGCAGGTGGGCTACGCCACCCAGGGACAGGAGGTGGAGGTGGTACTGCGGGAGACCCCCTTCTATGCCGAGGGTGGCGGCCAGGTGGGGGACGCGGGCAGCATCGCCGGTCCCAACGGCGTGGTCAAAGTAACAGACACGCAGAATCCGGCGGCTGGGCTTATCGTACACAAAGGCGTTGTGTCCGAGGGTGACGTTTCGCTGGGGGACCCGGTGTCGGCGCAGGTGGACGCCAGTCGCCGGCAGTCAGCAGCGAGGAACCATAGCGGCACCCACATTCTCCACGCATCCCTTCGCGCCGTTCTTGGCCAACACGTCAAGCAGGCGGGTTCTCTGGTGACACCGGAGCGGCTGCGATTCGACTTCTCACACGTGGGAGCCGTGGAGAGCGAGGAGATGCGGGAAATTCAGGGGCTGGCCAACGAGAAGGTGCGGGAGGACATGGGTGTTTCCACCCACGTGACGACCTACGCCGACGCGGTGCGGGCTGGGGCGCTGGCCTTCTTCGGTGACAAGTACGGCGACCGGGTTCGGGTGGTTACCATGTCGAGCGGCAACGAAGACAAGCCTTTCAGCGTCGAGCTCTGCGGCGGGACCCACGTACAGGCCACGGGGGAGGTCGGTCCCCTGTTCATTCTGGGGGAGTCCAGTATCGGCGGAGGAATGCGGAGGGTGGAAGCCGTGACGGGGCAGAGTTCCGTAGACCTGTTTCAACAGCGGTCGGACCTGCTGCAACGGATATCCGGTCGTCTGGAGACCCCTGTGGCGGACTTGGAGGACAGGCTGGAGGGGTTTATTTCCGATATACGCGCCCTGAGGCGGCAGTTGGCGCAGCTGGAACGGAAGAATTTGAGAATGGAAGCCCAGGGGCTGTTGGGACAGGTTCGGGAGGCTAAAGGGGTGAAGGTGCTGGCGGCCAGAACGTCGGCGGGCAGCGTCGAGGCTTTGCGAGATATGGGGGATTGGCTGAAGGCGAAGCTTGGCAGCGGGGTTCTGGTCCTGGCTATGGCGCAGAATGGCAGACCGATGCTGGTGTCCATGGTCACGCCGGACCTGGTGGCGCGAGGTCTGCATGCGGGGAACATCGTTCGAGAGACGGCGCGGCAGTTGGGTGGCGGTGGCGGCGGTCGTCCCGAATCGGCACAGGCGGGCGGCAGGCGACTGGACTTGCTTCCGCAAGCTCTGGAAGGCGTCGTAGATTTGGTGGAGCGAGAGGTGAAGCCCTGAGGCTTCTTGCGCTGGACGTAGGGGCTCGTCGCATTGGGATGGCGGTCAGCGATCCCATGGGAATTTTGGCTTCGCCCCGGGGTTATTTCGAAAGGCGGGGGATGGCCGCCGACATAGAGGCCGTGGCGCGAAAGGCCAGCGAGTTGGAAGTGGAGGCGGTACTGGTGGGTATGCCCTTCACCCTTAAGGGGAGGAAAGGCATTCAGGCCCGTCAGATGGAGGAGTTCTGTCGGCGTTTAGAGGAAGATGGGGGAGTTCGGGTGTGTACCTGGGACGAACGGTTTTCGACCTTTGAAGCGGAAAGCCGGCTGCGCGCCGCCGGAAGTAAGCCTTCGCGAGAGAAAGGCAGATCCGACGCGGCGGCGGCGGCGGTGATTCTCCAATCGTACCTCGACAGCAGGCGCGCCCAATGAGCAGGCGCCTGGGCATCATCGGATACCCCATCGGTCATTCCATGTCGCCTGTCATGTTCCGCGCGGCCCTGGCGAAGTGTGGCTTGGACATTACCTATGATGCGTGGGAAGTCGCCCCGCAGAATCTGGATGAGTTCCTGGCCGAGGTGCGCAACTCTGATGGGGAGATTCTGGGTTTCAACGCCACAGTGCCTCACAAAGAGGCGGTGATGGCGGCCATGGATGAAGTGTCGCCAGAGGCGCAGAGGGCGGGAGCGGTCAACACCGTGGTCAACGATGATGGGCGACTCTTTGGCCAGAATACCGACGGAGCGGGGTTCGTGCGGGCACTGCGGGAGGAAGCCGGGTTCTCCTTCGAGGGCGGTCGGGTCCTTATAATCGGCGCGGGGGGCGCCGCCAGGGGAGTAGTCATGGCCCTGGCCAGGGAGCGCGTGGAGGATATCACCATCGCCAATCGCACCTTGGAGAGGGCGCAGCGGCTAGCAGACGACCTGGCGCGTCACTTCGGGGGAGGCGTACAGGCTACTTCTATTGAGTCCAGTGAATTGAAGCAGGCGGCGGCTTCGTCCGATCTCCTAGTCCAGTGCACCACAATGGGGATGCTCCATGCCCCCGCTGCGGATGCTTCGCCCTTGGCGTCGGCAGATATTCCCGCCGACGCGCTAGTATATGACCTGGTGTATAATCCACCGCAAACGCCGTTGATGCGAGAGGCTGCGCGGGCGGGCTCGAGGGTGTATGGCGGCCTCTCCATGCTGGTATACCAGGGGGCTATAGGCTTCGAAATATGGACAGGTCTTCCGGCTCCGGTGCAAGCGATGTTTGAGGCGGCTCAGGCGGCGTTGGCCAAGCAGCAAGGCAGAATCAAGGGGAAGCTATGATTAGATTTCTTACCGCCGGCGAATCACATGGCCAGGGTTTGGTGGTCATTGTCGAAGGGATGCCGGCCGGTCTTCCGATAAGCGAAGAGTACATTGGGACGCAGATGGTGCGCCGTCAACGGGGTCACGGCCGAGGCGGTCGTATGCTGATTGAGCGGGATTGGGCCCACGTGGTCTCCGGCATCAGGCATGGGCGCACTCTCGGCAGTCCCATCGCTATGAATATAGAGAACCGGGATTGGGTGAACTGGACGACGGTCATGAGCGTGAAACCGGTGGAGGAAGCGGTGGACAGGGTTACGCGCATAAGGCCGGGCCACGCCGACCTGCCCGGCACTATGAAGTACGGATACGACGACGTTCGGGACGTATTGGAACGCTCAAGCGCCCGGGAAACTGCGGCACGAGTGGCAGCCGGTGCGGTGGCCCGCCGACTGTTGGAAGAGTTCGGCATGGAAATTCGCAGCCACTCCCTCATTATCGGCGGCGTGCGGGCCGAGGTGAACGGCAAAGTGGACTGGGAGCGGGTGGAAGCTTCATCCGTGCGATGCGCGGACCCGTCGGCGGAACCCCGCATGGTAGAGGCCATCGATTCGGCCAAGGAGGCCGGTGATACAGTGGGAGGCGTGGTGGAAGTTATTGTCTATGGGGTGCCCATCGGACTGGGGTCCCACGTCCAGTGGGACCGCAAGCTGGACGGGCGTATTGCCCAGGCCTTGATGTCTATCAACGCCTGCAAGGCCGTTTCCATCGGCGACGGTTGGGAGTCCGTCAACCATAGAGGTTCCCAGGTGCACGACGTCATCGAGCCGGTGACGGATCCAGACCAACCATGGCAGCGGAAGACCAACCGCTCCGGCGGGACGGAGGGCGGCATGACGAGTGGAATGCCCCTCGTTGCCCGATTCGCCATTAAGCCAATATCTACCCTGGTGAACCCTCTGCCATCCGTAGACCTGGATACGGGTGGGCTTGTGCAGGCCCACTACGAGCGCTCGGACGTTTGCCAGGTGCCTCCCGCCGGCGTTATAGGCGAGGCAATGGTGGCCCTTGTGTTGGCGGACGCCTTCATGGAGAAGTTCGGAGGCGACAACGTGTCTGAGACGCGCCGGAACTACCAGGCATATCTGGAGACGGTGAGGCCCAGGAAATGGAGTTCTGGGACCAACGTCGATTAGGGAGAACTCCATGACTCAGGCGCAAAACGTTATCGCCGTCGTCTACGACTACGACCGGACTCTGAGCCCGCAGTCCATGCATCAGGACGTGATATTCCCGCAAATTGGAGTGGACGCCGAGAGTTTTTGGGAAGAAGCGGACAGGCTGCGGGACGAGCGGGCCTATGAGGACGAGTTGGCGTGGATTCGGCTACTGCTGGATAACCCGACATTTCGGCGGCTTTCCAACGCAGACTTGCAGGCGTTTGGGCAACATCTGAGATTTTATCCCGGCGTACCGCAGGTATTTGATCAGCTGGGAAGTTTCTTGAAAGACGAGAGATATGGTCGTCACGGGGTAACCCTGGAGCACTACATCGTAACCTCCGGGCTAAAGGCGGTGCCTGCGGGAAGCGTTCTCAGCGAGGGCGTTAAGGCCATCTTCGGATGTGAGTTAGACGAAGATGGTGAAGGCCGAGTCTTCTGGCCTAAGCGCGTAGTGAGCCACACGTCAAAGACCCAGTATCTTTTTCGAATAACCAAGGGCCCCGAGTACGTTGACCTGTCCCACGACGTGAACGACCACATGCCGGAAGAGGAGCGCCGAATTCCCTTCCGGAACATGATTTACATTGGGGATGGGCCGACGGACGTGCCGTGTTTTGCGGTGTTGACGGAAAGGGGCGGTGTGGCTCTGGCGGTGTACAACCCTCAAATTGAGAAGTCTTTTGAAACTTGCATGAGGCTGCAGGAGGCGAAGCGGGTAGACGGGATAGCGCCAGCTGATTATCGGAATGGGACCCATCTGAGGCTTACCATGGAATATCACATACGGCGGATGGCAGAGCGGATTGTGGTTGATCAGGAGGAGGCGCACCAGCGCAGCGTTATTGAGGCCGTGAAACCCTACTAGGGGTATAATGACTGATACGTCTGCGGAAGGTGGGTTGGTCCATGGGTAGACTGCGGAACATCATTCTCACCGGCTTTTCCGGTACAGGCAAGTCGAAGGTTGCCGCCGAGGTAGCCCGTATTCTCGGCTGGCAGCTCGTGGACACGGACGAGGATATCGTTAACCGCCGGGGGAAAGAGGTTGCGGACATCTTCGCTGACGAAGGGGAGGGAACCTTTCGTCGCTTGGAGCGGGAAGTTCTGGCTCGGGCCTGCGCCGGAGACGGCAAGATTGTCGCTACAGGTGGCGGTGTTCTCATGGACGCGGAAAACCGCCGTCTGCTGTTCGAGAGCGGTCTGGTGGTGGGGCTGGAAGCCCGCCCGGAGACGATATATAAGCGTTTAGTTCAGCAGAACCAAGGTAGGTCGCCCGAGGAACGCCCGATGCTGGCTGCCTCGGACCCCCTGACTAGAATTCGGAGCCTGAAGGCGGAGCGTCAACCCTTCTACTCGTTGGCGCAGTGGATTGTACAGACGGACAGCCTATCGGAGTCACAGGTGGCGGCTGAGGTAGTGCGAGCGTGGCAGATGTTGGGTGGACGCATGGGTTCGGCCGGCGGCGGCGACCCTGAGTTGGCGGCGGTGGTTACTCATTCTAGGGGCAGCTGTCCCATTCGGGTAGGATGGGGACTGCTGGACCGGGTAGGTGAGCAGTTTCGGAAAGCGGGAATCAACGGGCCCGTCTACATCATCAGCGACGATAATGTCTTTCCCCTCTACGGCAGACAGGTACAGCGTTCCCTTCAGCGAGCGGAGATAGAGGCTCACTGTTTCATTATTCCGGCGGGAGAGGAGAGCAAGTCCTGGGCTATGGCGGACGCCATTTATCACTGGCTGTCCAGCCGGCGGGCGGAGCGTCGGCATACGATTCTGGCTGTAGGCGGTGGTGTGGTGGGAGACCTGGCCGGCTTTGTGGCGGCAACTTATCTTAGGGGAATGCCCTTCGTTCAGGCGCCCACAAGTATGGCGGCTATGGTGGACGCATCCATTGGCGGGAAGACGGCGGTGAATCTGCCGGAGGCCAAGAACCTTGTAGGCGCTTTCTACCAACCACAGATGGTGTTGGCCGACCCGCACACGCTGACGACTCTCGGCAGCCGGGAGCTTTCCGAGGGCTGGGCGGAGGCCATCAAGCACGGGTTTATTATGGACGCTGACCTGGTGTCTGTCTTCGAGAACCACGCTCCTGAGCTTATGGGGCTGGAACCGGAGCTTTCCACCGAGGTTATCAGGAGAAGCATCGCCATCAAGGCAGGAGTTGTCTCGGAGGACGAACGGGAGACCCTGGGTAAGCGGGTTTTGCTGAACTATGGACACACCATCGGACACGCCATAGAGGCTACCACCGGATATGGCGAGTGGATGCACGGCGAGGGCGTTTCGGTGGGGATGATGGGAGCGGCGGAGTTGAGCCGGCGGATGGGGATGATTGGAGAAGACACGGTGAAGCGTCAGGAGGAGTTGCTGGAGCGGTTCAATCTGCCCCTAAGGGCGGAGGGTCTGGACGTGGAGCAGATCTTCTCGGCAATGGCGTTGGACAAGAAATCGACGGGTGGTGCGATTCGATGGGTGCTTCTGGAGGAGGTGGGGAGGGCGACGACCCGTAGGGATGTGCCGTTGGAGCAGGTGAGGGAGATCGTGGAAGGGCTGCTGTAGTGGCGAAAGTCGTCGAGGATGAAGGCGGGCTAGCCAGTTATCTTTTCGATGAGGTAATGGATGGCGCCCTTGGGGACGATGACTTGGACTTCCTCGCCCGCTCGCCGGTTCATGAGGGCCTTGCCCACGGGGGACTCGCTGGAAATCTTGCCGTCGACTGGGTTGGCCTCTCGGGGATGAACAACCAGGTAGGAGAACTTGCGACCGTTGCCCGGGGTTTTCAGAATCACCTTCTTGCCGATGGCTACCCGCTGGGCATTCTTGGTGGAGCCACTGCTGGTGATCACGGCGGAGCTTAGGGTCTGCTCCAACTCACGAATTCGCGATTCAACCAGACCCTGCCGCTCCTTCGCGGCGTCCAAGGGGGCGTTCTCGCGGAAGTCCTTGTCGGCCATGGCGAGGCCAATGTCGCCGACGACCCTGGTGCGCTCGGCTTTTAGGACCTCCAACTGTGCGGTGAGTTTCTCAAAGCCTTCCTGGGTTAGTTGGGCGATTTCCGGGGCGGCCTTCTGGTTCCTGGCAATTCTGGCAAGGGCCTTGTTCTTGGGCACTCTGGCGTGGGTTGCCAGGCTAATTTTAACCAGTTCTTCGTTCTTCAGGTAGGTGAGGAATTTCTTGACGGGGTCCAGTTTCTTGGCAACGTCGCCACCGCTGCGTCCCAGCCATTCGCAGTAGGAAGCAACAGTCTGTGGAGTGAGGGCGCTAATTTGGCCGGAACTGCCGCACCAGCGAACGAATCTGTTGAGGTCTTGGGAGATTCCCTTCTTCCTATTGTCCTTGAGTCCGCTTACGTACTGGCTATAAGCCTTATTGAGGGGCAGGTCCGTAATTTGTGCCACGTAGTTTCTGGCTCCTTTGCGAATTCTCTATTGTTGGGCTATGGAGTGCATTTCGTCTTCTTCGCTTCTGTCGGACTGGGGCGTTGCGTTAAACTTAGCATACCAAGTATTGAGGTTCTTAGCAAAGGGTGATTTGGAGGCGCGATTGGTAAAGCGATTCCAGATTTAGTATAATTGCATAACATGGTTATCGTTATCTTGAGGCCTTCCAGTGAAGGAAAGTCGCGTTCCGAGCCGGTTCTCCCCCACGAGGGCGAAATGGATGTTGGACTGGTGGAGGCATCATCGGATGCCGGTTCCTCGATTCTGGAAGAGACCGGCGCGGCAGGTCTATACGTTCTTGGGGACGGTGGGTCGGTGGGCTCACAGGAAGGTGCTTCAAACGGCGCCCTTAACCGTGAGTCTTCCTCCCACTGGACAGAGGGGCATCGAGAGATCTTGGTCCGTTCCTTGGAGTTGGACATGCCGGTCTTGGCGGTGGGCGACGGTCTTTTCCTGCTGAACGAAGTCTTTGGCGGAAAAGCCCCTGAGGCAGCGGCGTCGACTTGGACGCAGACCGGGTCCGGCGCAGCCGAACCGAACCGCCGCACGATATACGTCTCGCCTGGGAGTAAGACGGCGGCTATTCTGGGCGCGGGAGGCTTCTTTCGGCTTGGAGGCGGAAAGGTCACACCCAGCCTTATGGACAGCCATCGGGCTCCCCGTCTGTTGGCTTCGGCCTATGAAGTAGAGGACGGGACTGTGGAGGGTCTTGAGAGTGCCGAGCATAGCTGGATTCTCGGGTTCCGGGTGAACCTGAGCGGGGAAGAAAAGTTGCCCCGGGGTTTTGGTGGCATCTTCCAAGCCTTCGTTGAAAGGGCCCAAGACTTTCTGCTGGCTCGCACCGTTCCCTAACTCTGTCGAACACGGCCGGAAGGTATCCGCCGGACCGTATGGAGTCAAATCAGTTCGCCACGTTACGGAGCGCGCTAGGGTGCAATGGATAGAATTGCGAAGGGACTTGTATACATAACCACGTGGGCGCTGAATTCGAGTTTCGGCCCAGTGAGTGAAGAGGTGAAGAAGTAGATGGTAACCACTCCTGGAGAAAGAATTCGACCCATTCGCATCCATGACGAGATGCGGACGTCCTATCTGAACTACGCCATGAGCGTCATTGTGTCACGGGCGCTGCCGGACATACGAGATGGGTTGAAGCCGGTGCAGCGGCGCATTCTGTACGCCATGCACGAAATCAGCCTGGCGCCTACCAATCCCCATAAGAAGTGTGCGCGGATTGTGGGTGAGGTGCTGGGTAAGTTTCATCCCCACGGCGACGGGCCGGTCTACGACGCCCTGGTGCGTATGGCTCAGGATTTCTCCCTTCGCCACCCGCTGGTAGACGGCCAGGGAAACTTCGGGAGCATTGACGACGACCCGCCGGCAGCTATGCGGTATACGGAGGCCAGGCTGACTCGCATTGCCCAAGAGATGCTGGCGGACATTCAACTGGATACGGTGGACTTCGCGCTTAACTTCGACGATTCCATGAAGGAGCCTGTAGTACTGCCTGCCCGCCTGCCGAATTTGCTGGTGAACGGCGCCGCCGGTATTGCGGTTGGGATGGCCACCAGTATTCCGCCCCACAACCTGGGGGAGATTTGCAGTGCCATCTACTATCTCATAGATAACCCGGACGCCTACGTGGAAGACCTGCTGAAGATAGTCAAGGGGCCGGACTTTCCAACCAGCGCTATGGCGTTGGTCGGAAGAGACCGGGAATTCATCAAGCAGATGTACTCCACGGGCCGGGGCAGGGTGGTGATGCGGGCTGAGGTGGAGATCAACGAGTTGAAGAACGGACGCTCCCAGATAGTGGTCTCGGAGCTTCCCTACCAGGTGAATAAGGCCAGCCTGGTGGCGCGCATCGCCCAGATGACGCGAGACAAGAAGATAGAGGGGATTTCGGATATTCGGGACGAGTCAGACAGGAAGGGCCTCCGCGTCGTCCTGGACCTGAAGCGAGCGGCCCAGGCGCAGATGGTCCTGAACAATCTGTACAAGCACACGCCCATGCAATCGTCATTCAACGCCACCATGTTGGCGCTGGTGGACGGTCAACCCCAGGTGTTGAACCTGAAGAGAATGCTCCAACTCTTCATTGAACATCGGCGGGTGGTGATAATCCGCCGGACGGAGTTTCTACTCAAGCGGGCCAACGAGCGGGCGCACATCCTGGAGGGTTTGCGCATCGCCATAAAGTTCCTGGACATGGTGATCAAGCTCATACGCGGGTCGGAGAACGTGGAAGCGGCCAGGAACAGCCTGATGGTGGAGTTAGGACTGACGGAGGTGCAGGCGCAGGCTATTCTTGACATGCAGTTGCGTCGGCTGGCCGCCTTGGAGCGGCAGAAGCTGGAGGACGAATACGAGGCGCTGCTGCAGGCCATCGGCGAGTTGGAGGAGCTTCTTGCGGACCCGGCCAAGGTGCTTAGTGTCATCAAGGAGGAGACCCTTGATCTCAAGAAACGTTACGCCAACCCTCGTAGGACGCGGATAATCCGGGACGAGCCCACGCAGATATCGTTGAAAGACCTGACCCAGCACGAGGAGGTGGTAATCACCATCAGCCGGCGGGGTTACATCAAGCGAATGCCAGCGGCGACCTATCGGTCCCAGCTTCGAGGAGGGAAGGGCAAACGGGGGATGTCCACCCGTGAAAGGGACGCGGTGCAGCATCTGTTGATCTCCGATACCCACGACATGTTGCTTTTCTTCACAAATAGGGGCAGGGTTTACCGACTGGACTGCTTTGAGATTGTGGGGGATACGTCGCGTACGACCCGGGGCACGCCGCTGGTGAATCTGATTAATCTAACGCCCGGTGAACGGGTGACAGAGGTAGTTTCGACTTCGGAACTGAACCTAGGAAGCAAGTATGTATTGGGCACACGGAAGGGGAAAGTCAAGGGGCTGGAGTTGAAGAATCTAGCGAACCTTCGGAGCAACGGACTGATAATAATGCGACTGGACACAGGGGATGAACTGATATCGGTAAGAGAACTTGAGGAAGGGGAGGAGGTTATTCTATTCACCGCTAAGGGCAAGTCAATCCGCTTTCCAGCAACCGAGCAACTGATCCGATCCCGTACTTCGGGTGGGCTAAAGGGGATTCAGCTTTTGGGAGCCGACGAAGTTGTGGGAATGGAAACTATCATGCCCAAGGATATGATTCTTATAATTAGCGCCAATGGGATCGGCAAGATGATGACTGTGATTAGGAATAGAACACAACAGAGGGGCGGACAGGGGGTTATTTCTTTCCGGGTAACGGAGAAGACGGGGCCGGTTGTGGATGCCAGGGTGGTGCGAGACGGGGTGGAGGACGAAGTGTTGCTGGTTTCGGAGCGGTCGCAAGTATACCGGACGAACCTGGAAGGGATATCAACCCAGGGCAGAACCGCCGGCGGGGTGATTATCTGGCGGCCGGGTGAGGACGACCATGTGGCGTCCATTGCTTGCTTCAGGAACGGCCACGAGGGTTCGTAGCGCTGTAGAGTCGGGGATGGGTGGTTTGCGAACTACGCCCCCTACGTAAGAGGGGCAGAAAGATTCTCAAGCCTGGCCCAGTTGGGTGAACCGGCTTTCGTAGTAGAGTAGCGGGTTGGCCTTGTCTCCCAGAGCTATTTCGTCAACGGAGCCAATGTAGATGGTGTGGTCGCCGTGGACGTGGGCATCAACCACCCGGCAGCCGAAGAAGGCCATGGAACCTTCTATGATGGGCAGGCCGATCTCGCTCACGCGGTGCTGAAAGGGCGTGCCGAGCCGGTCTTGGGGTTTGCGGGCGAAGTAGGCGCCTATCTCCTTCTGTTCTTGGCTCAGGATGTTGACGCCGAAAGCTCCCATGGACTTGATGAATTCATGGGTGTGGGTGCGGAAATCCACGCAGACGAGGGCCAGTGGAGGCGTGAGGGAAATGGAGGTGAAGGAGTTTGCGGTCATGCCGTGGAGACTGCCCTGGTGGTCCAGGGTGGTCACGATGGTTACGCCTGTGGCGAACCGGGCCATGCCGCCCCGGAAATCATCTTTACTCACCATGACGGCCCCCATTTGGCACTAAGGATACCTATTTTTGTACTAATGTTGGGCGGATGTCAACGCCGGACGGGCACGGGTTTAGGCGGGTCTTTACAGGGTCATTCCCTTTTCGAAGCGACGTAGACCGTCGCAAGTAGGCTTCTCGTTTGCCAGTGGGAGGTCCGACGGCCCTTGTCCTGGTTCCCAGCGACGGCTGGTTTGTGGCTCGTTGGCTGGGTGCTATACTTGGCTGGACGGCGATGACGCTGTGCTGCGGGGCTGTCTGGGAAGGCCGGGCGTTCACTAGGAGGTCGTTTATTGGAGTTGTTGAGGAGCTTGCAGTTTGTGCCGGGAAACCGGCGGAATATGCTGGAGAAAGCCAGGGGATTTCAGGCCGACGTGTTGGTGGCGGACCTTGAGGATTCGGTGCCGCCGGAGGAGAAGTCGGCGGCCAGGGGCCTGGTTGCCGAGTTAGTTCCTACGCTTTCACAGCGTGGGCAGAAAGTGATGGTCCGAGTTAACTCGTTGGACACGGGGAGGACTGCGGAAGAACTGCAGGCCGTAGTTTCTCCTCAGCTATACGGCGTGAGCTTGGGCAAGGTGGATTCTCCATGGCACGTTACGGAGTGTCACCGGCTGCTGAGCGTGGAGGAGGCCCGACGAGGCATGCCCCTGGGCACGGTGAAGATCATACCGTGGATTGAGAGCGCGGCGGGAGTTCTGTCTGCCTCTGCCATCTCTGCTGCGTCTCGCCGCGTGGTGGCCCTGGCCTTTGGGGCCGAAGACTTTACGAACGACATGGGTTTGCAGCGAACGGAGAGCGGGGAGGAGGTGGCTTTCCCGCGGTCACTCGTTCCCATCGCCGCTCGCGCCGCCGGTATAGTAGCCCTGGATACCCCCTACGTCCGGTTCCGAGACGCGGAAGGGCTGCGAAGAGAGGTGGAATCGGCCGCCAGCCTGGGATACAAGGGGAAGTTTGCCATTCATCCCGCCCAGTTGGAGACCATCAACGCCGTGTTTACGCCAAGGGAGGAGGACCTGGAGTACGCCCGACGGGTGGTCGCGGCGTGGGAAGAGTCCACGGCCCAGGGTAGGGGTGCGCTGGCCCTGGACGGGAACATGGTGGACGTACCGGTTGTAAAGCGAGCCTATAATTTGCTGGAGTTGGCGAAAGAGATTTCCAGGATGGAGAACGAGTGATGATTACGGTAACGACGGAGACCGTTAAAGGGCAACGCATCGTCAAGGTTCTCGGTATGGTAGGGGGCAGCACGGTAAGGGCTCGAAATCTGGGTCGCGATATCGTCGCCATCATCAAGAGCCTCTTCGGGGGCGAAATTAGCGAATACTCCGAGCTTCTGGCGGAAGCCCGCGCCGTGGCCACGGCGCGGATGATCGAGCAGGCGGAGCGCATGGGGGCCAACGGGGTGGTGAACGTGCGCCTGGCCACGTCGGTGATAATGTCAGGGGCTATGGAGCTGTTCGCATACGGTACAGCGGTGGTTCTGGAAAGCGAATCGGAGGGTGAGTGACCTTTGGACCGGATAATTCTGCAGGGGATGCAGTTCTACGGCTACCACGGGCGTAACGACGAGGAACGGGTGTTGGGACAGCCCTTCGAGGTGGACCTTGAGGTGGAGTTAGACCTGACAGCCGCGGGGGTGTCCGACGACATTGCGGACAGTGTCAGCTATACAGACCTCTACCGGGTGGTGAAACGCCACTTGGAGGGGCCTGGGCGAAATCTGGTGGAGGCAGTGGCCCACGCCATAGCCAGCGAGATTCTGGGTGCCTATCCGGTCCAGAGCGTGCGTGTGCGCGTGATGAAGGTCCGTCCGCCCATAAAGGGTGGTGTCTTAGCGGGCGCGGGAGTAGAGGTATTCCGACGTCAGGCAGGGGAAGAGCAGGTCCGGTAGTCGATGATTGAATTCACCACAGACCTGGCGTTGTGGCAGCTAGGGCTTCTTTCGCTTCTATCGTTGGCGGTGGGGGTGTTAGGCGGCTTTGTGGGCCTGGCCCTGGGAACGATGCGGCTGCCGGCGTTGCTGCTGATGGGGGTGAATCCCCAGTTCGCCGCGGGCACGAACATTCTGGTGAGCGCCCTTTCCGCCATGGCGGGGGGGTACCGACACGTGACGGAGGGACGCATCGATTGGGGAGTTGTCCTCTGGTTGGGGGTTCCGTCGATAATTGGAGGCTTTGCTGGGGGATTCTTTGGCGGCAATTTCCCTGCGGGCTTGTTGATTGCGGTGGCGGGTGTGCTGGTCCTGTGGCAGGGGGTGGAGTTTTTTGGCCTGAGCCGTCGACTCGCTTCCGAAGGTGAGGATGGGAAGTCCGGAGAGCCTTCCGAGGGTGAGGCCGGTCTGACTAAGGCGAGTGGCAGTATAGCCGGAGCGGGCGGCGCGGCCATCGGGCTGTTGGGAGGCGGCGTGGGGCTGATTCTCGGCAGCTTGCGGCTACCCCTGATGATCAGAATATTGAAGATAGACCCTCGCCGGGCGGCAGGCTCCAACCTTGTGGTGGGCGCAGTGTTGGGAATTTTCGGATTCATCGGGCATGGAATTCACGGTGAGGTGGACTTGCCGCTGCTGCTGGCAATGGGCTTCACTGGGATGATTGGTTCCAATCTCGGGGCGCGATACACGGGTCGGGTGAGTGTTCGGAGCCTGGTGCTGGTGCTGGCCTGGGTGTTGCTGGTGGTGGGCGTGATTCTGGTGGTGCGCGGGGGCCGGGATCTTTTTGGTTAGGGGTAAAATTCTAGGAATCAACACCGGTTCAGAATGTCATCGCGCTTGTTTTGGCGGTTCCAGTACCGGACTGTGGGAATTAGTATATCCTCCAATTCTTTTGCTTTATCAGACGTTGGAATTAGGGCGAACCATATCTGATCTATGCCGCGCCGAGCAAAATCTTCAGATCCCCTTAGTTGCACTGAAGGATTGGCCTTTTCTCGAAGATAGTTAACTACAGTTACCCATCTTTCAATGTCGGGCTTACATGACTTAGCAACCTTAAGAGCCTTTGATAGCTCCTTAGGCCTAAACTCTTCGTAGTGGTTGAATAGGAAATCGTCTGGAAATGCCTTCCATCCCATAGGACCCGTTAACAGGTCTTCATGTTCTTCAGCGAGATTACACGTCCTCTCCTGCCAGGGTTTAGGATTGGCCCTTGGACCGCGTACGTATTTCTTCCTGAGTCGTTTAACAAGAGTTTGCTTTGTTGTTTGGCCGACGTAGCGTGGTACGACTTTGTCGTAATCCGAACCCCAGCCGAATAGGTAGCAACCAGGCAAGTCGAAATCTTTCTTCTTACTAGGATCCTTATAGGCGCATTCAAGGGACTTCCAGGGTATTCGCTGCCCTTCTAAGTTGCTCTCCTCGGACCAACAGTCGTCGGTCGCAACGTCATGCAGCCACTGGTCAAACGCATTATAGAGTTCGTCTTGGTTGAGTTTGAGCCATTTGTCGCCTAGCTTGATGGTATTACCTCTCTAATTTGGTTTGGGTTAGACTACCGCATCCTGGTGGGGGTTGACTGCCGACTCCAACGAGATTCTTCGCTGCGCTCAGAATGACATCGTGGGGGGTATTGAATGATGTGGGGGGTATTGGATGACATTGGGGGTGGGCTGGGGGCCATTGAAGGGGTCATTTCTTTCTGATGACGTGGGTGATGTTGGCTGGCGTGTATCGGGCGGTAAGATTATTGAGATGGGATATTGAAAACGAGCGGGAAAACGAGTCACTCGTTTCTGGGCATCCAGGCGTGGGGTTGACTTGTTTTGGAAAACGAGAAACGGGTAATTGGGGGCGATGTAGGCGTGGATTCTGCTGATTTGGTCTCGTTTCTCGTTTTTTTCTATTTGACGGGTATGAGTGGAGTTGAGTTGGTACAGAGTAGCATATTGGACATGGGCAAGGCTTTTGGATGCCAATGAAGTTTGTGACGGTATGGGGAGAGGGTAGCTGGGGGTGGGGATTTAGGGCAAGGGGAAGGTGGCAGTATGGTTGGGGGGTGTGGAGGAGGGATTCTGGATTCCGGCTCGGGGGCCGTAATGACGGAGAGAAGAGAATGACGTGTGGATGGGCAATGGGTTAGATCACCGCGTCACGGAGGAGTTCGATGAGGTGGCGGGGGCGGCGGTTGGTCCCGTGTTCCACCTGCTGGCGACAGGATATGCCCATGACGGCGATTTCCCAATCTTTGTCCTTCGACGCAACAAGGGGAAAGAGCTTCTGCTGGCCGATGGCCATTGACATATCGTAGTGCTCCTTCTCGAAGCCGAAGGACCCCGCCATGCCGCAGCAGCCCGTCTCCGCCTCCTCCACCTGGAAATTGGGCGGCAGGCGCAGGGCGTTCATGGCGTCGGAGGTTCCGACGAGAGCCTTCTGGTGGCAATGCCCGTGGAATAGAATTTTCTTCCCCTTTTCGGAGAAGTGGAGATCCAGTTCGCCCTTTCTATGTAGATTCATCAGGAACTCGTCGATGAGGAGGGAGTTGGCGGCGACGGCCTTCGACTTGTCGTCTCCAAGCAGGTCCGGGTACTCGTCGCGAAGGGTGAGAAGACAGCTGGGTTCGCAGCCGACAATGGGGATATCCTGGGCGGCATACGGGGCTAGCAGGTCCACGTTGAAGCGTGCGCTGGCCTTCGCTTCCCGTAGGAGTCCCTTGGAAATCATTGGTCGGGCGCAGCATCGGGCGTTGGCGAGGAGCACCTGAAATCCGGCCCGCTCCAGAATCTCCACGGTGGCTATGCCGATGGAGGGGACGTTGTAGTTCATAAAGGTGTCGTTGAAGAGTACGACCGGGCCGCGGGGGGCATTGCTGGGCGGCGTCCGGCTCTGGAACCAGCTTGGGAACGTCTGGCTGGCGAAGGAGGGAAGGGGTCGGTCCTTATGGATGCCCAGGAATCGGTGGAGCAGCCATCGCAGGCCCGGCGTGCGGGAGACTACGTTGGCCAGGGGCGCGAAACGGCTGCCGAGCCGGTTCAACCGATTGATGTTGGCGAAGAGCTTGGCCCTTAACGGCGTGCCATGGGCACCGTTGTAGCGGTAGAGAAACTCGTACTTGAGCTTGGCCATGTCCACGTTGGAGGGACATTCACCCTTGCAGCCCTTGCATTCCAGGCACAGGTCCAAGGCTTCGTAGAGACGGCGGCTTGTGATGGTCTGGGGAGGGAGGGCGCCGGAGATGGCGGCCCTAAGGAGATTGGCGCGGCCTCTGGTCGAGTGCTCCTCCTCTCGGGTAACCATGAAGGAGGGGCACATGGTGCCGTCTACCTTGCGGCAAGCGCCCATGCCGTTGCACATGTCTATGGCGCCGTCCAAGCCGTCGTTATTGGAGAAATCCAGCTGGGTGGGAAAGTATAGGGTCTTGTAGCCGGGGCCGTATCTCAGGTTATCCGTCATGGGCGGCGTGTCGATAATCTTGCCGGGGTTCATGATGCCAACAGGGTCGAAGGCGTCCTTGACCTGTCGGAAGGCGTTGTAGATCTTGGGGCCGAACATTTTCTCCGTCCAGACTCCTCGTACGATGCCGTCGCCGTGCTCGCCGCTGAGGGATCCGCCGAACTCCTGAACCAGATCGCCGATTTCTGAGGCGATGGACGTCATGGTGTCCAGCCCCTCCTGGGTCTTGAGGCTGACCAGCGGGCGGATATGAAGGCATCCGACGCTGGCATGACCGTAGTATCCGGCGGTGGTCTGGTGTGCCCCGACGATTTCGTCGAAGCGGCGGACGAATTCGCCCAGATGCTCCGGGGAGACGGCGGTGTCTTCTACGAAGGGGATGGGCTTGGCGTCGCCTTGAACGCTCATGAGGAGCCCAAGACCGGCCTTTCTAACAGCCCATACGTTGGCTTGTCCAGCACTGTCGAGAATGGTTGCGCAATCGTAGCCCAGCCGACGACGGGACAGGTCGTCTTTCAGTTTCTGTGCTCTGTCTGCCGCCTCGGCTGAGGTGTCTCCGGTGAATTCCACCACCAGTATCGCACCGGGACGTCCGTTGACGAAGGTCATGCTGCGGGAGAAGGTGGGGGAGTTGCGGGTGCGCTCCAGCAGCATTTCCCCCACCAGCTCGACGGCGGCGGGGGAGTGTTCCAGTATGGTGGGAGTGGCGTCGCAAGCCTCGTCCAAGCGGTCAAAGTGGGCGATGGCGAGGGCCGTTGCCTTGGGGAGGGGCACGAGGTTTATCTTGGCTTCCGTTATTACGCCGAGGGTTCCCTCGGAGCCGACGATCATTTGGCTGAGGTTAACGTTGCCACCGCTCAGGAATTGGTCCAGGTTGTATCCGCTGACCCGACGCATGATGCTGGGGTAGCGGTCTTTTATCTCCTGGCTGTGTTCCTGGGCGATTTCAAGGACGCTGCGGTAGATACGGGATTCCAGCCCGTCGCCGCCCAGCTTGTTTTCCAGTTTCTGTGGGTTGAGGCCGGAGAATTGGGCCTCAGCTCCGTCGGCAAGGACCACCTTAAGCTCCAAGATGTGGTCGCTGGTCTTGCCGTAGATGACGGAATGGGAGCCGCATGAGTTATTGCCGATGCCGCCGCCCACGGAGGCGCGGTTAGATGTGGAAGGGTCTGGAGCGTATTTCAGGCCGTGGGGCGTCAGCAGACCGTTCAGGGTATCGAGGACTATGCCGGGCTGCACCCGTGCCCATCCTTCGTCCGGGTTAACCTCCAAGAGGGAGTCCATGTACTTGGAGAAGTCGAGAACTATGGCGTGGTTGACGGTTTGACCGGCCAGGCTGGTTCCGCCGCCCCGAGGCAATATGGGGACCCCGCTTCGACGTGCTACGTCAACGGTTGCGAGCACGTCGTCCCTGCTCCGGGGAATGACGACGCCCACGGGTTCCATCTGGTAGATGCTGGCGTCGGTGCTGTAGAGCACCTTGGAGAAGGCATCGAACCGCACTTCGCCTTCGACCAGCTTGCGCAGCTCCTGCTCTAAGGCTTGGGTTTGGGACGGGGCATTTTTCATATTGGAGTTACTTTCAGCTTCACGGAGACGGCTTTCATCGTAAACGAGACGGATTGCGACAGGGCGTTTTCCATTCCTGGGTACTTTAGACCAGAAGGGCGTGGGGGGCAACTACGCAGGTACGTGTGGTATCTTCTTGAGGATGACGTTTGACGACAAGTATTGTCCTGGGTGCGCCGCTCCCCTGAAGGGCAGGGTGGTGGATGGCGTAAGGCGGCCCGTGTGTTCCAGGTGCGGTCGCATAGTTTACTACGACCCGAAACTGGCGACGGCGATGATTTTGACTAAGGGTGATAGGGTCTTGTTGGTCCGTCGCGACACGGAGCCAGGGCGGGGCCTTTGGAGCCTGCCGGGAGGTTACGCGGACCGGGGGGAGAAAGTGGAGGACGCGGCAGCGCGGGAGGTATGGGAGGAGGTGGGGCTTCGGGTGAGGGTGGCGTGTCTGGTGGGGGTCTTCTCTGAGAAGCTATTCCCGGTTGTGTTGGTGGTCTACGCCGGAGAGATTCTGACAGGTGATCCCAGTGCGGGAGACGAGGTTATGGACGTGGACTTCTTCTCCGTGAAGGATTTGCCGCCTTTGGCCTTCGAGCGCGATAGAGATATTGTGGCTGGATGGCTGGAGAGGCTGAGGGAGTGGGAATAGGGGGGACTGATTCTCAGCCGAAATGGAATCAAGATAGTGGTTCTGCAAGTAGCGTTGCTCCCTCCATCCGGGCAAGCTTGCGGTCGAAGGTGTAGAGGGGCTTTGCTCCCACGCGTTCAGCGGCGGCGAGAATCATGAGGTCGGAGAAATCGTCGGATGATTGGCGGTATTGGATGGCTGCGCTGATTACATCTTCTTTGGCTTCAATGACAATGGTGTCACCAGCAGTTAGAGTCAATATGATGGTGGCAATCCGAGCACGCGGGAAATTGTAAGTTCTCGCCAATACCCAAACGAACTCTTGGATGACTTCTCTGCAAATGAAACCGGGCTGCCGGGGAGTTAACCCATCGAGAAATCGTCGTGCCGATTCTGCCTGTTGCTGATTATCCTTGACGATATATCGCAGCAGTATGTTGGAATCAACGGAGAGCACGTTCAGTGACTGCCTGGGTGATGCCCTCCTCCATCTCTTCCAACGATTTTGCTGGACCGTCGTATGGCAACGCACCGTAAAGCCGACTCACAGGTCGCACGGCTAGAACGCGGACTTCGCCCTCGTAAATGAAGAACCGCAGCTTGTCACCGGGCTTTACGGAGAGGGCTTCCAAGGCGGCTTCGGGAAGGGCGATATTTCCCTCGGGAGAAATGGTGACGTCTCGCATGGGTGCTCCGTTTTGTGCGCTTTGGAATTGTTTCTATATTGTAGAGGATGCTGTGTGTTGGGGCAATGGCGGGGTTTGGCGAAAGGTTAGAGCATCGTTGTCTGGCTGCCGTGAACCGTGACGTTGGCCATCTCTTCCAGCCCCTTGACGTAGGACTGAGTGCCTTCCTCGCCCAGTCCCTTCTGGGCCAGCAGGTAGAAGAACTGCCGGGCCACGGCGGACACGGGCATGGGCAGCTCCATCTCCTGTGCGGCCTGGTTGACTAGCCGCTGGTCCTTCAGCATCAGCTTCACAGAGAAGCCGGGATTGAAGTCGCGCTGGAGGATGCGGGAGCCGAGGTTTTCCAGCTGCCAGGAGTTGGCGGCTCCGCCGGTGACAGCTTGGAAAACTTTGTCCAGGTCTACGCCGGCCTTTGCGCCCAGAAGCAAGCCTTCACAGACGGCGGCGAGGGTTCCGGCGACCATCACCTGGTTGACCAGCTTGGCAACCTGCCCCATGCCGCCGGGTCCTATGTGGATGATGCGAGATCCCATCGCCTGTAGAACGGGTAGGGAACGTTGGAAGACGTCCGGTTCGCCGCCTACCATGATAGAAAGAGTGCCGTCGACCGCAGCCCAGGAGCTTCCGCTGACGGGAGCGTCCAGCATGTGGGCGCCCTTTTCGGCGAGCAGGCCGCCGATTTGGCGGGTGACGGAGGGGGCGATGGTGCTCATGTCGATGATGACCGCGTTTTCCCGTACGCCTTCTATGATGCCGTTCTTGCCTAGAACCACCTCTTCCACGTCGGGGGAATCGCTGACCATTACTATGACGACGGAAGAGTGTTGGGCGACTTCCTTGGGGGAGTCTGCCACGGCGGCCCCCTTGGCTGCGAGTTCCTGGGTCTTGCTGCGGGTACGGTTGTATACCACCAGGGGGTATCCGGCCTTGATGAGGTTCAGGCTCATGGGCAGGCCCATGATGCCCAGTCCAACGAATCCAACGGTTTCCTTGACAGTCATAGCTTCTCCTTTCGGTGGGAAGAGGGGATCCTGGCCAATGTACCCAAGATGACAGTTTGCGTCAATGCGGCGCGCGGTCTGAGCGGGGTTTCGGGGGTTGTGCTAGAATAGGCGCTGAAATTTTGGGTGGGAGGTTTCGTCATCAAGATCCACGAATACCAGTCCAAGGAGTTGTTGTCTAGCTGCGGCGTGCCGGTCCCGCAAGGACGAGTGGCTGCGACGCCGGAAGAGGTTGCGGAGATATGCCGGGAGTTGGGCGGAACGGCCGTGGTGAAGGCCCAGGTGTACGCCGGAGGGAGGGGCAAGGCGGGTGGCGTGAGGCTGGTGAACTCTCCTGAGGAGGGTCGGGAGTTTGCCGCAGGACTTCTCGGGACGCGCCTGGTGACGGTGCAGACGGGACCGGAGGGCGCGCCGGTGCGTAGGGTCTTGGTGGAGGAACCGGCCCAGGTTGACCGGGAGTTGTATCTGGCCGTGACGGTGGATCGAACGGCCCAAGGGCCGGTGTTCATCGCCAGCGCCGCTGGGGGTATGGAAATAGAGGAGGTGGCCGAGACCGAGCCCGACGCCATTTCTCGTGAAGGTGTGGACATTGCCGTTGGGCTGCAGCCCTTCCAGGCTCGCCGCATTGCCCGGGGGTTGGGTCTGGATGCAAGGCAGCAACGCAGCGCCACTCAGATAATGACGTCGATATACAGGCTCTTCATGGAGCGGGACCTAACGTTAATTGAGATTAACCCCCTGGTCGTGGCCAAGGATGGCAGCCTGGTGGCGGTGGACGCAAAGATTAGCGTGGAAGACGACGCTCTATTCAGGCAGAAGGACCTGGCTTCTTGGGGCGACCCTGAGCAGGAGACGCCCTTGGAGGTGGAGGCCGCCGAGTACGGCATCTCTTACGTGAAGCTGGATGGTTCCGTGGGATGCCTGGTCAACGGGGCCGGACTGGCCATGGCCACCATGGATCTGGTGCGTGGCGCCGGGGCTACGCCCGCGAACTTTCTGGACGTGGGCGGCGGCGCCGACGAGGCGAAGGTGGCGAAGGCGGTAAACATCATGCTTTCGAACCCGGACGTTGAGAGCATCTTGGTGAATATCTTCGGGGGGATTCTCCGGAGCGACGTCGTGGCCAGAGGTGTCGTCCAAGCTTATCAAGAAACGGGCTCTGAGATTCCGTTGACAATTCGGCTCCAGGGGGTCCAGGTGGAGGAAGCCAGGGCGGTCCTGGAGGAGTCGGGGCTGAAGGTGTCCTTCGCAGAGACTCTGGTAGACGTGGAAGCGCGGCTGGCGGAGTCTCGGTCATAAGGTCTCGAATTCTGTGAAACTGTAAGGCTAAGGAGCGAAATGAGCATACTGGTAGATGAGAATTCGCGGGTGCTGGTGCAGGGGATAACGGGGCGCGAGGGGAGTTTCCACGCCACCCGCTGCGTGGAATATGGCACTAACGTGGTGGCGGGGGTGACGCCGGGTAGAGGGGGCGCTGTATTTAACGATTCTGCGCCGGTATTCGATTCGGTGGAGGAGGCCGTGAAGGAGACAGGGGCCAACGTGTCGCTTCTTTTCGTGCCGGCGCCATTCGCGCAGGATGCCATGATTGAGGCGGCAGATGCCGGCATAGCGTTGATTGTATGCATTGCCGAAGGGGTGCCTGTGCTGGATTCTGCCCGTGTTCTGAGGTATCTGGAAGGACGCGGCAGCCGACTCCTTGGTCCCAACTGTCCGGGGCTGATCTCGCCGGTGGGCCGATGCAAGGTGGGCATCATGCCCGGGCACATTCACAAGCCCGGTCGTGTGGGCGTGGTCTCTCGCAGCGGCACTCTGACCTATGAGGCGGTGAGCCAGTTGAGCGCGTTGGGTCTAGGCCAATCCACCTGCGTGGGCATCGGCGGAGACCCGTTGATAGGGACGAATTTCGTGGACGTGCTGGAGTTGTTCAACGAGGACCCAGATACGGAGGCCGTGGTACTCATTGGGGAAATTGGGGGCAGCATGGAGCAGGAGGCGGCCCAGTACATCAAGGAGAGCTTTAAGAAGACTGTAGTGTCTTTCATAGCCGGGGCGACGGCGCCGCCGGGGAAGCGGATGGGTCACGCCGGGGCGATTATTACGGGTGCGGCTGCGACGGCGGAGGCGAAGAATGCGGCCCTGCGAGATGCCGGCGCCCACGTCGTGCCTTCACCGGGGCTAATCGGTGCGGTGATGAAGGAAGCGTTGGGCTAGCTTGTCTTCGGCAACCCAACGTCTATACCAACTGGGATAGGGCACATGGTTAAAGGCGCGCTTATTGGCTTTGGTCTGAGCATTCTCTTGCTGCTGATTCCCATAGTACACTTCATAACCGGTCCCCTTGGTCCCCTCATTGGCGGATACGTGGGCGGTGGGGCGGCGCGAGCTACTTCGGCTCAGGCCCTTGGCATCGGTTTGCTTATGGCGCTCTTCATGGCAACTCCCGTTATCCTCCTCGTTCTGGTCCTCCAGTACCTGGCAATATGGGAGCCTGCGCAAGGCGTCCTGACCTCTGCGTCTGCCATCCTTGCCGTCTGGGCGGGTCTGCTTGGAACGGTGGGGGCCTACTTTGGTGGGCGGGCCAGCGCCAGCAGCCGCGTCATCATCATCCGAAGAAGATAGCAGGCGGCGCTCCCTAGCTTTCTAATTCCCTCAAAAAATCCTCCCTCGCCACGACCCTCTGCTGTTTCGTCGACATTTCCCTAACGGCGACCGTGCCAGCCTTCACCTCGTTCTCTCCAATGATAATTACCGTCGATACCTTGAGGGAGTTGGCGTTTCGCATCTGCCCCCGCAGGCTTCGACCCCAGGCGCCCTGAATTGCTCCCACGCCTGCCTTCCGCATCCCGGCTCCCAACTCCAGCGCTGCCTCGAATGCCTCCTCACCCAAGGCTGCGATATAGTATTGCGGCCTGTCCTCCTCAGCTACGTCCACGCCCTGACTCTGTATGTTTAGAATCAGCCTCTCCATACCCGTGGCGAACCCCACTCCTGGTGTAGGACGGCCTCCCAACTGCTCAATCAGCCCGTCGTAGCGGCCCCCTCCAAGGATAGTGCTTTGCGAACCCGCTCCGGGCGGGACAATCTCGAACACCGTCCGGGTGTAGTAATCGAGCCCTCGCACCAGTCGGTGGTCAACCGTGTATGGAATCTCCAGGGCGTTCAGATACCGTCGTAGACGCTCCCAGTGATCCCCGCACTCATCACACAGATGCTCCGTCGATTTGGGGGCGCCCTCCTGGAGGGGACGGCAGGAATTCCGCTTGCAGTCCAGCAATCGAAGCGGGTTATTCTCCCACCGCTGACGACAGTCCGAGCACAGGTCGTCCCTAACGCCCTCGTAGTACCCACGCAGCGACTCGATATACCCAGGCCGACACTTTGCATCACCGATGCTGTTGATGAACATGCGCAGCCCGTGCAACCCCAAGTCGGAAGTCAACGTCCAACCCATCTCCACAATCTCCGCGTCAGCCAAGGGCGAACCATCCCCCAGAATCTCCACGCCGTACTGGTGGTGCTGGCGATACCGCCCTGCCTGAGGTCTATCGTATCGAAACACCGGGCAGAAGTAGTAGAGGCGCACCGGTTGGGGCAAGCTGTGCATTCCCGCCTCCAGGTATGCCCGGCACACCGGCGCCGTACCCTCCGGTCGCAGCGTAAGCGAATCCCCTCCCCGGTCCAGGAAAGTGTATGTTTCCTTGTCCATTATGTCTGTGCCCGCCCCAACGGAACGGTGAAAGAGTTCCGAGTTTTCGAAGACGGGCGTGTCCAAGCGACCGAAGCCGTGCCGGCGGGCCAGCGCCGCCGCCGTATCTTCCACGTACCGCCAATACTTCTGCTCAGCGGGTCCTACATCCTTTGTGCCGCGAGCTGCCCTATACAACTAAGTTCCACCTCCTCGCCGCCCGCGGGCGGCGTTCATCAGCATAGCTATCCGGCCCCATCCTGTAAAGCGGCCATTTCTTGCCATTTCCCCGCATCGCCTATAGACGAAAACCATGCCGGATAATATGATAGAGACATGGCACTAAAAGCGGCAACGGCCCCCAACATCAGCGACCTAATTGGCCGGACAAAGAAATATCTGCCCGGGGACAAGAACAACCTGGTGGAGTCCGCTTATCAATTCGCAGAGCAGTCCCACCGCGGTCAGTTCCGCGCCTCCGGTGGGCCTTATATAGAACACCCTCTCAGCATAGCTTTATTTCTGGCGGATCTCCAGTTGGACGCGACCACCCTTTCTGCCGCACTCCTCCACGACGTGGTGGAAGACTGTGACGTTACTTCACAGGACATCAGCCGTCGCTTCGGCCCAGAAGTATCCAAGCTGGTGGACGGGGTAACCAAGCTTACCCGTATGGAATTGGTTGACCTGGCAGACGTTTCCAACCAGCCACCGGAAGACCGCCTCAAGGCCGAAACCCTACGCAAGATGCTCGTCGCTATGGCGGAAGACGTTCGCGTTGTCCTTATTAAGCTGGCCGACCGGCTTCACAACATGCTTACCCTGGACGCCTTGTCGCCTGACAGACAGCGGGCTATGGCCCAGGAAACCATGGACATCTACGCTCCCCTGGCCCATCGTCTCGGCATCTGGGACATCAAGTGGCGGCTGGAAGACCGCTCCTTCCATTGCCTGGAGCCGGACAGATACAAACAAATCTCAGAGATGCTAGCCACCCGACGGGAAGAGCGGGAGCGGTACATAGAAGAGCAGCGACAGATTGTGTCCGACGCTCTGGACATTCATAACCTGAAGGCCCAGGTTGTCGGGCGGCCCAAGCACATCTACAGCATCTACCAGAAGAGCAAGAAGTACGAAAGCGAGGGTAAGAGCACCCGGGACATCTACGATCTCTATGCCCTCAGAGTCCTAGTAAAGTCCAAGGCCGACTGCTACAACGCACTGGGGGTCGTTCATAACCTTTGGCGGCCCATTCCTGGCCAGTTCGACGACTACGTGGCCAACCCCAAGGAGAATCTCTACCAGGCCCTTCACACAACCGTAATGTGCAAGGGCGCCACTCCTTTGGAAGTCCAGATCCGCACCCATGACATGCACCAGCTGGCCGAATACGGCGTCGCCGCCCATTGGCACTACAAAGAAGGCAACAGCAGCGACTTAAAGTTTGAGCAGAAGATGACCTGGATGCGCCAGCTGCTCGAATGGCAGCGGGACGTGACGGCCACGGACGAATTTCTGGAGTCTGTCAAGATGGACATCTTCCAGGACCAGGTGTTTGTCTTCACCCCCCAGGGCGACATCGTGGAGCTTCCGTCCGGCGCCACTCCCATAGACTTCGCGTACCGGATCCATACGGAGCTGGGCCACCGGTGCATTGGCGGCAAGGTCAACGGGCGTCTTATGGCCTTGGACTACCAACTCCAAAATGGGGATACGGTAGAAATTTTAACGACCAAAGTCGCTCGCGGCCCCAGCCTCGACTGGCTAAACTCAAACCTGGGATATATCCGCACCGCCAGCGCACGCAGCAGTATCCGCCAATGGTTCCGGCGCCAGTCTCGCACTGCCAACATTCAGCTGGGTCGGGAGCTTCTCAAGAAGGAAGCCAGGCGTCTCAACATGAAGATTGACGAGCAGGCCCTGGCCGCAACCTTCAAGATGGACAACGTGGAAGAGTTCCTCATCTCCCTCGCCTCCGGGGGCACGACCATAAACCAGGTCATCAACCGGCTCACTGCCGACGAGCGCAAGGCTCAAGAACAGCTCACCAGCAGCGTGCCCCTCACCAGCCCCGGGTCGGGTATCAAGGTGCTGGGCGTTGGCGATCTGCTGACACGTATTGGCCAATGCTGCAGCCCATTGCCCGGCGACCGGATAATTGGCTTTATCACCCGTTCCAGAGGTATCACCGTCCACAAAACCAACTGCCACAGCGTACGCAACGAGGACGAGCAGGAACGTCTTGTGGAAGTGGAATGGGGAGCGGAGAAGAAGCTCTATCCCGTTCGGATCGAAATGAAGGCTCGCGATAGGGTGGGCCTCTTGCGAGATATCACCGCCCGAGTGTCCGAGGAGAAGGTCAACATTGCCGAAGTTCTCACCAGCGAGAGTTCCGACGGCACGGTAACGATCTTATTAACCCTCCACACTACGGGTTTGGAGCAGCTAGGCCGAATCTTCGCTAAACTCGACGGCATCAAAGGCATGCTAAGCGCAGGCCGCATCGTCACGGACCCCTTCAGGGTTTCTACTAAATAGCCCCTTTCAATGGGGGCTAACAGCCTTTATAATCAACGGGGGCTAACAGCCTTTATAATCAACCGTATATTCCCAACTTCCCGGAGGTACCATTGCCCTCTGAAAAATCCAAGCGGTCTTCCCTGCGGAAGCAGCAGAGAAACCGTAGTGTAAGGTCAGCCACCAGAACCTACGTAGCCAAGGCGGTCAGAGCCATTGGCGAGTTGGACCAGCCCGAGCGGGAAGACGCCGTTAAGCGTGCCCTGAAGGCGCTGGACCAAACGGCCAAGCGCGGTATTATTCATCCCAACAACGCCGCCCGCAGGAAATCCCGCCTGATGAAGCGTCTCAACGCCACACCTGAAGGCCAATAAGTCCCTCTCGATTCAATCCCCGCCTTGACGACCATGTTATATCTGTGTTATTTTAACACGAACTCCCGTTCAGAGGTGGCTTATGAGGAAGAGAAACAAGAAGACTTCAGAGAAGCAGCAGCGCATGCTCCTGTTCATCCGGGAATTCATGTCCGACAACGGGTTCCCGCCCACCGTTAGGGATATCCAATTCGCCTGCGAAATCAGTTCCACATCCGTGGTGGACTATAACCTGAGGCTGATGCAGCGAGATGGCTTGATTCGACGGCGGCCGGAAATGGCCAGGGGCATAGAATTACTGGACGAAAAGGGGCGGGCCGCCGGATTTCTTCCCCAGATCCCGGTGATGGGCTACATAGCTGCTGGAGAACCCCTCCCAGGACCCTCCAGCGAAGGTTGGAGCCAAGAACCCCTGGAAACTATTGAGATGCCGCGCTACATGGCAGAATCCTACAAGAACCTTTACGCCCTCCGCGTCAAGGGCACTTCTATGATAGACGCCCTCATTGACGACGGGGACCTGGTTCTCATTGATCCCAATCACCAGGTAAAAAATGGCGACATGACCGTGGCTTGGCTCAAGCTGGAACAGGAAGCCACCCTGAAGCGTTTCTACAAGGAAGGCAGAAAGGTGAGGCTCCAGCCCGCGAACTCCCTCATGAAGCCTATCTACACCAAGTCCACCAACGTCGAGACCAGGGGCAAGGTAGTAGCCGTACTACGTACCCTCTAACCCCGCCCTGGCTCGCGCAGGAGCATCACGCTCGTAGGCGTGGGGTCACCCCAAATACCGCGTCTGTTAAACCCCTTGTAAGAGTGCGCCTCTTGCCCACCCCCTTTACGCCGTTTCCACGGCGAACATTATGTGGATGGGCTTAACGCGTCTCCAAGAGGCGTCTAGGGCAAGGTTCTTCGTTGTGGTCAGATTGCTGGTGAGATAGTCGCTAGTTTTTAGTTCCGGTTTCTTGTGAGTCTTGTATTGTCAGACGGAGCTGCGGGTTATTGTGGGGGCGGGCGTCACGCTGTTATCATCAATGAAATTCGAGAGCGGGTGGGGTCTAGTCTGACGGGAGGCGCTTTTGGGCCTTTTATCCAACTACCGGGAGGTCTTGAACACTCCGGCGCGTAGGCAGGTGATGCTGGCCCTCTGTTCCACCTTCCTGTTGGTGCAGGTGGCCAGCTTCCCGGTAGCCCTTGCCCTGCCCAGCATTGCTGAAGATTTTCTCATAGACGTGGAGACGGCGGCGTGGGTGCTGGTAGCAGAGCTCCTGGTCCTGGGGGCAACGGTCTACCTGGCGGCGAAGCTGGGAGACCGGTACGGGCACAATCGGATTTTCTTCTTCGGGATAGTGATAACCACGCTGGGGGCGGTGGCGGCGGGTTTCGCCATGGACTTTACCCAACTGCTGATATTCAGGGGGGTGCAGGGGCTGGGGGCGGCGCTGGTCACAGGGAACGCTAATACTATTTTAGCGAGCAATTTTGCGGCTGAGGAGCGAGGGCGGGCCTTCGCCGTGCCGATAACGGCAGCTCGATTTGGCACCTTCGTCGGACTTATTGTCTTTGCCATATTCTTGCAGTGGATTGGCTGGCGGGCGATCTTCTTTTCGTTCATACCCCTGGGTGTGGTGGCCATCTTGGCCGGTTTGCCGCTGCTTAGGCAGAAGGAAGAGCCCGTCGTGGACAGGGAAGGGCCGGTGGACTTTGGAGGCGCCTTTTTGTTCATTGGAATGATTGGAGCCCTGATCCTGTCCGGGCTGCATCTTCACTCGGGGGAGGAATCATTCACCAGTGACGACGCTGTTTCTTATCACGTGCCCATGCACGTGCTGACCGTCATATTGCTGGTGGCGTTCATTCTTTTTGAGCGGAGGGTGAAGCAGCCCTTTGTGGACCTCAGGCAGTTCAAGAACCGGCATTTTTCGCTGGCGCTGTTTTCCAACACCACGTTTCATCTTTCCATGCTTGCCATAATGACCCTGGTTCCCATTCTGGTGGAGAGAGGGTTCGGCTACGGGCCGCTGTTCGTCATATATGTTTTGCTACCGCATCAGAGTATGGGGCTATTCATCCCAATGTTGGCGGGTTGGTACTACGACAGGCATCATCCCAGGCTATTGCGACCTATCTCCATGTCTTTTATTGCGTTAGGAATCTTTCTAGTGGGGATGTTTGCTTTGAAGGTGCCCTTCTGGTTCATGCCTCTGCTGCTTTTTCCCGCGTCGGTGGGCACGTCTATTTTCAACACCATAAACAACGCGGTGATAATGAACTCGGTGGGGCAGGAACAGCGGGGGTTCGCATCCGGCATGATAGAGACGACGCGGCAGGTGGGGCATACGCTGGGGGCGACGGTGGCGGCTTCGGCATTGGGGCTGGTGCTTCCGGCGGGGATTGCTCTGCTCAGCGAGGCAGAGGCGCGAGAGTTCTACTTTCGCGGGCTGCAGACTTCGGCCATGGTAGTGGTGTGGATAATCCTTGCAGGGGCGCTGGTAGCCTTCAACCACAGGATATTGCCAATAGCGCCGAAGGCAAAGGCGTCTCAATCGCCCGGCGATGGGCGAGGTTAAACCAGGACTGGATAAATTGTTAGCTTATTTCATTTCGGATAGAATAGCTCGGAGAGTTGGTGGATTGGAGGATTGGTTATGAAAGCAGGACAGTTAACGGGGCCCCGCAGGATGGATCTGGTGGATGTTGAGGAGCCTTCACCCAGGGAAGGGGAAGCTCTGGTGCGACTGGAGAAGATATCCATTTGCGGCAGCGACATCCGGCCTTTTGCCGCGGTGTTGGATGAAGCCCGATATCCGATGCACCCCGGCCGGCCCACCCATGAATGTGCTGGGGTGGTTGAGGAGAGCTATTGCGATGAGTATAACGTGGGGCAGAGAGTCATCGTATTTCCCTACGCGGAGGGGGGATTTCGGGAGTATCTAGCGGTCCCGCCGCAGAACCTTGTTGCCCTGCCAGACGAGGGTTCCCTGGACACGTGGATCATGTGCCAGCCCATGGGAACGGTGCTCTATTCGGTGAGCCGGATAGGAGACGTCATCGATAAGAACGTGGTGGTGCTGGGGCAGGGGGCCATAGGGTTGAGCTTTACGACTTTTCTCAGCGGCATGCACTGCAGAGAGTTGATAACGGTCGATCTGGAAGACTATCGGCTAGATATGTCCAAGTCCCTAGGGGCGACTCGCACCCTCAACCCTCGATATGAGAACGTGTTGGACGCCATACAGGATCTTACGGGGGGGGAGGGGGCAGACGTGGTTATTGAGGCAGCCGGGGAGCACGAGACGGTGCGGCAGTCGGTGGTAATGGCGAAGAAGTTCGGCACGGTAATCTGGTTCGGGATGACTCACAACGAGTATTTCGCCATTGATTTTCAGCAGATCAGGAACAAGGACCTGACCATGATCGGGACGTCAAGCGCCCGGGCGGGGACGATGCCGAGGTACGTAAAGCAGGTAGTGCACATGGTTGAGCAGGAGCGGATGGACCCCTCTATGTTGGTGACTCATCGCATGAACGCGGAGGACGCTCAGAAGGCTTTAGTGATGTACGAGGAGCGTGCCGACGGGATTATCAAGGTGGTTCTGGATATGTAGGGAGGGGTTTCTCCCTCCTCGTCGACGAGGGGGAAGGGCGGTTCTCGAACCACTCCTACGGGGGGATATTGTCGGGGGAGGGGTACGCCACCATCCCCCGTCTTCACGAGGGTAGGCTCTAACCTTCCCCCATCAAGGGGGAAGGAATTTGGAGGCGCTGGATATTGAAACGAAGGAAGGGCGGTCAGAGAAGGGGCTTTTGTATTCACCCGCCTTGCCGGAATTCTTCCATAACTTCGAAAGATGCGAAGAGGCCAAGGGAACGTAGTTCCGACGAATGATAGCTTTCCGTATTTCCTGTCTCATCCGCAAGATGAATCCATTTGATGTTCCATGTCCCGGATTCGCTTCCTTGTGGCACTGTTAAATTACCCATATAGAGACCGTCTTCATAGGACTCCCAACCTGCATCCAGAACCCCGCCCAGAGTTAATTCCGTATCCCTTGACGGGCTTTCAAAGTCGAGTTGTACCCTGGCGACCCCTGATAGATCGTCCGTCACCCTCACAGAAACTCTAATCTGTCCGGGCCCGTCAGTAACGTCTACTTCTTCAGTGTGAATGGTAAACTCAACGGGCAAAGGCGGCTCAAGGTCCTGTTGGGAAGTTTCTACTTCGAAGGTAGCTGAGATTCCGAGGGATATTAACTCTTCTTCATTGTACGTTCGTTGGTTTCTAAGCTTGTCGGATAGATAGGCCCTTACGAGCTTCCAAGTCCCGGCTTCACTGTATTGGACACGCTGGCTGAACCCTTACGCACTGCATCTCTTGGCGAACCGCTGAGGGACTGCACATGGTTAAACAGAGTGGCTCCGTGTTTTCCAGATGGGCTTTCAAATTCTAACTGTACGGTCTCAACGCCAGATTCATCATCGGTTGCCCGTACCGAAATATCTACAGCCGCGAAACTGTCACTAACATCCACCACAGGGCTAAGGATGGTCACTTCAATCAGCTCCGGGGGTGTATCGTCCTCCTTCACCCACGGTAGAATTTCGAATGAAGCGGCCAGACCAAGTTCCTCTAGCAAATCCGTCGAATATTCTCTCATATTTCCAGCTTTGTCCCGTATCCACGCATCCAAAAGATGTCGTGTCTGGGAAGGAAAATATTGATGATACTCTAGTCTGTACACGTGTTCCGCATAATTGGAATCACCTGTCGTTGGGGGAATGGTATGTATGTATCCGCCGCTGACTCCGGGCACGCTATCGAATAGCAGTTGTCCCAAGCTAATGCCGGATAAATCGTCATCTACCTTTACCGAAATTGTCACTATCGCAGGCCCGTCACTCACGTCTATCTGAGTGGGGTGAACGGTCACTTCAAGAATCTCGGGAGGCGTTACGTCCTCTGAAGCCGCCGTGGGGGTTGGAGTTAGTTGAGGCGTAGGGGACGGTAATTCAGACTCGCACGCGGTTGGACCCAGGACCATCCCGGCCATCAACAGACCGAATCCTAACAGCTTCCATTTGTGGCGCAATCTCATACTATATCTGCTCCAAAATCGTACCTTAGCTCCTGGAATGGAAACAGGTACCAGGTAGTGTTTACATTATGAGTGCATCGAATTTTAGAGCCGCTAGTATGAAGCCTGAGAAGAGCGCGTCGAGCTTTCCGAAGCGAGAGAAGATGCGTCAAAAACCCTTCAGTTGCCTTAACGGGACATTGACTCCATTGTGCCTCCTCTACAGCTCCATGTGGCACTCTCAGAAGACGGTCTGTGTGGAAAGCGGCGGAACGACGGGCTAGTATCCCAACTCCGAGGTGAGATGGTACGTCTCGTTGTCCTTCTTGTTTAGAGATTCATACCGGTGTAGAAGGTGATTGACCTGAGGGCAGATGCACAAACTGAGAACGGAGACCCGTAACCGTAGATCCCACAACCCCAAGTCCGACGAACCTACAGCTTTTCGGGCGAGGGTGTAGGCGCTTAGAGGGTGGGGGGATGTTGTTGGGTATGGAGTTCACCCCCATCCTAACCTTCCCCCCTCAAGGGGGAAGGGATTTGGTCCAGGAGGGGCTGGAGGCGGGCCCAAATCTTCTCAGCGACGGTCTCCTCCGGCAACGTGCCGTCGATTGTAAGCCAGGTTCTGGGGTTGTGAGCGGCCATGTCCAGGTAGCCTTGGCGGACGCGTTGGTGAAACTCCTGCTCCTGGCTTTCAAAGACGTCCATCGGATCGGCGTCTTCGAGAGCTCCTGTCCAGAGGGTAAATTGACTCCGTTTCCAGATTTCGACAACGTCATTTCGAGATTGGGCCGCTTCGATGGGCAGGTCGAGGAAGACGGTTAGAGTTGGCTGCAAGCCGTCGGTGGCAATGCGATTGATTTTCTCCACCATCTTTGCGTCCAAGCCGCGGCCGTAGGCCTGGTATGCAATGGTGGAGGCGTCGAAGCGGTCGCAGAGGACTATATGGCCCGCGTCCAGGGCCGGTTGGATGACCTTAGTTACGTGCTCAGCGCGGACGGCGTTAAAGAGGAGAAGCTCGGTGATGGGGGAGAGTTTGCGTAGAGCTCTGAGCCAGAGGCCAGCGTGGTCGCCCAAGGGGGTGCCGCCGGGTTCCCTAGTGACGAGGGGGTTGTGGCCGTTGGCGATGAGTTTGCGGCGCAGGATATCGATCTGGGTTGTCTTTCCTGAACCGTCGATGCCTTCGAAGACTATGAGCGGGGCCACGGCGGGCCTCCTATTTGCGGAGGAGCCGCACGTGGCGGCGGGGGTCGACGCCGACGCTGAGGGAGCTAAGGTTGTACTTCTGCGCGAGTATGTGCTGGAGCCGCCGGACGTAGGCGCGCTGGTGAGCGAGGTCCACGTACTCCTTGCCGTCGAGGATGCTCTGAGCGGCCTCGTGGGCTTCCTGCAGGGCACTGTTGAGGGTACGGTCGTCGTCGTTGTTGCGGCTCTGCCGGCCGCGGAGGAACTGCTGCACCTGGGCGGCGGTATTCTTTCGCACCACATGAACCGGCGTACCGGACTCCTCAGCGATTCGGACCACACGAGAACCCCGCTTATAGTGGGACTTGGTGGTCAGGATGAGGTCTGCGCGTCGAAGGTCAGTGACGAGTTCTACTTCAACGCCTGAGTCGTTGGCGGCCTGTTCCAGCTTGTCGCGGCCCACGCCGAAGAGAAAGATACGGGGAACCGGGGAATCTCCGGCGAAGGGGGAAGAGTTGGAGGCGGGTGGCTTGTGCTCTGCATCGAGGGAAACGCCGGGTTTGGATGGGCCGTCCATGACCAGTTGGCCGGCGTCGTCGAGGCGGCGGACTTCAGGGACCAGCGGATAGCCCCTTAGCCAGGAATCGACGACTTTGGCGACGTTGTCGTGTACGGCGACGGTGTCCCAGCTCTGAATTTCGACGACAACGTCGAAGGTGGGTGGTGCCTTCCGCTCCAACACACTCTTCTGGGTGCCACGGTAGCGGGCTTCGTCGTCGCCCAGGGTGACGGTCTGGATGCCGCCGACGAGGTCCGACAGGGTGGGGTTGAGGATGAGGTTGTCGAGGGAGTTGCCGTGGGCGGTGGCGATAAGCTGGACGCCCCTTTCGGCGATAGTGCGAGCGGCGGCGGCTTCAAGCTCTGTGCCCATTTCGTCGATGACAATGACCTGGGGCATGTGGTTTTCGACGGCTTCTATCATCACGGCGTGCTGGAGGTGGGAGGAGGACACCTGCATGCGGCGGGCGTGACCGATGGCTGGATGCGGTATGTCGCCGTCGCCTGCGATTTCGTTGGAGGTATCGACGACGATGACGCGCTTTTTGGCGATGTCGGCGAGGACGCGGCTGACTTCCCGGAGCATGGTGGTCTTACCGACGCCTGGCCTTCCGAGGAGGAGGATGTTCTTGCCGGAGAAGGCCAGGTCTTCGATGGTCTTGATGGTACCGAATACGGCCCTTCCCACGCGGCAGGTTAGGCCGAGGATCCTGCCCTTGCGGTTTCTGATGGCGGAGATACGATGCAGGGTGCGCTCAATGCCGGAACGGTTATCATCGCCGAACTCGCCGACGTGGGAAATTACGTAGTCCAGGTCAGCCGTGGAAACCTCTTCGGTATCCAGGATGAAGTCGCCGTCGGGGAATCGGGCCTCCGGTGGGCGCGCCAGGTCCAAGACAACCTCCAGGAGTTGGCTGAGGTCGAACATGTTTCTGAGCGGGCCCACGACCCGGGGCGGCAGGCAATGGAGGAGGAGGGGCAGATCGTCTTGTACGTGCCGTTCAAGCTGCTGTGTCTGCTGTTCCATCAGCGACGTATCACCTACCGGGAAGGCTTCAGCAGGCTAAGGAAGTATTGGTGGAAGCGGGTGTCCTTGGTGAGTTCGGGATGGAAGGAGGTCGCAAGGAGATGACCCTGGCGCAGAGCCACGGGAGTCCCATCGGAGAGTGTACCAATCACCTCAACGTCGGGGCCGAGGCGAGTGGCGGCAGGGGCGCGGATGAAGACGGCGTGGAAAGGTTCTTCCCCAAGGAGAGGAAAGTTTAGTTCGGCGTGGAAGCTGTCTACTTGTCTTCCGTAAGCGTTGCGGCTGACAGTGACGTCCATGATGCCCAGGGGTTTGGGGCGGTGGTCTTCAAGTTCCGAGGCCATCATAATCATGCCGGCGCAGGTGCCCCAGGTGGGGACGCCTGACGCGGCGAGGGCGGTGATGGGTTCGGAGAGCTCGTAGAGGTCGAAGAGGTGACGCAGGGTGGTACTTTCCCCGCCGGGGATGATGAGGGCGTCCAGACCTTTCAGGTCTTTGGGGAGGCGCACCTCGCGGGTGGTTACGTTCAAGTCCTTGAGCAGGGCGATATGCTCAGCAAAATCGCCCTGAACGGCAACCACGCCCACGGTGAGCAAGGGTTCTGATCCTGCGGTCAGGAGCCCTTACCAGCCCCTGGTGGCCAGGAGTTCCTCCTCCTTCATATCTCTGACGGAGAGGCCAGGCATGGCGTCTCCCAGCCCCTTGGAGACCCTCGCGATGATATCGGGGTCCTGGTAGTGGGTGACGGCCTGGACGATGGCCTTGGCCATTAGGGGAGGGTTAGAGGACTTGAAGATACCGGAACCCACGAACACGCCGTCGGATCCGAGCTGCATCATTAGGGCAGCGTCGGCGGGGGTGGCGACGCCGCCGGCGGAGAAGTTGACCACGGGCATGCGGCCCTGCTCCTTGACGGCCTGGACGAGTTCCAGCGGCGCGCCCAGAAGCTTGGCCTCGGTGGGAAGTTCGTCGTCAGACATGTTCATGATTTTGCGGATTTCGCCCTGAACGGTGCGGTTGTGGCGGACGGCCTCAACGATGTCGCCGGTGCCGGCTTCGCCCTTGGTGCGAATCATGGCGGCGCCTTCGCTGATGCGCCGGAGGGCCTCGCCGAGGTTGCGGCAGCCGCAGACGAAGGGGACTTTGAAGTCGTGCTTCCATACATGGTGGTCTTCGTCGGCAGGGGTGAGGACTTCCGATTCGTCGATATAGTCGACGCCAAGGGCTTGAAGCACCTGGGCTTCGACGAAGTGACCGATGCGGCACTTGGCCATGACGGGTATGGTGACAGCTTCCTGGATTTCGATAATCTTGGTGGGGTCGGACATGCGGGCGACGCCGCCGTCCTTGCGGATGTCGGCGGGGACGCGTTCGAGGGCCATGACGGCGCAGGCGCCGGCATCTTCGGCGATTTTAGCCTCATCGGCGGTCACCACGTCCATGATGACTCCGCCCTTGAGCATCTGGGCCAAGCCCACCTTGAGCTCCCAAGTTCCGGTCTGAGCATTTTCCGAACCGTTAAGTCTATCCTTGCCAGTTGCCATGTCTGCTCCTCTTTAACAGCAGTAGAACTCTGAGTATGGCCATTATACGATAGGGTCTATCAATTGGCAATTGAGATTGAGATAGCCGCAAGGGTGCGGGGGCGAGATTCTTGGATTCGCTAAGAATAACATTGTAGGGAGGTTGTTTCTTGAGAACAAAGAGTTGTTTGGGGGATTCGATTCCAGGGGTTTGTGCCTGGAGTTGATTCGATTTAGCAATCTAATAGGTGCAACTATTAGTGATTTTGTGACTGAAATCGACTGATTTGGAGATTCGTATTCGTTTTTATAAAAATAGGGGAAATGAATGGTGATTGGGGGAGTTGTGAGCTGTAGGGGAAACGAGATTCCTCGACTCCGCTGGGAATGACATATGGGCTGGGGGAATGACGGAAGGGGATGGGTCCCCGCCTTCGCGAGGACACGGGAGGGGGAAGGGAGCTTTTCATGGGGGGATGCTAGCAGGGGGAGGGGAGTTTCGGCAATGGGATGATGGCAGAAGAGGAGGGGCTGAACACGGCACCGAGATTCCTCGGCTACGCATCGCTGCGCTCGGAATGACATGTGGGGGAGGAACAGGATGAAGAATGGCGGTGATCAGTGGTGGATTTTTTCTGCGCGGAAATAGCGGAGGGGGCGTTGGCGAAGCGGTAGGTGTGAAACAGCAAAGGGCGCGATGGCTACGAGATTCCTCGCGGAGCCTCGGAATGACATTTGGGTTGAGGGGGAGGATCACCCCCATCCTAACCTTGCCCCCTCAGGGGGGAAGGGAGGGAGAGGGGCGGGTGGTTTTGTGTTTTTGTGGGACTGTGGTAGACTTTGCATCGGATTCCCAATAGGGACTAACCTTTAATTCAGCCCAGCGAGGTTGGCAAGGAAGGCCCTGCGTGATGAGCTTATTTACGCGCCCCTTGTCTACCCGGCAAGGGGGTTTTTTGTGGCCCGATTCACCGCTGAGTTAGGCCGTCTGGAAGCGCGGGAGAAGACGATTCTGAACGGCGAGGCGCTGGACAGGATCCTCTGGCGCATGGCTCACCAGATATTGGAGCGCAACAGGGGCGTCGACGGGTTGTCGCTGGTGGGCATTTTGACCCGCGGTCTGCCCCTGGCGCGGCGGTTGGCGTCGAAGATCCGGGAGGTGGAGGGAGTGGAGCCGCCGTTGGCCGAATTGGACGTCCGCCCTTTCAGAGACGACGGGGAGGGTGAGTTCAACCGGCGTCCTTCTTCATCGTTGGACGTGGACCGTCGTAAGATTGTGGTGGTGGACGACGTGTTGTACACGGGCCGCACCGCCCGCTGCGCGCTGGATGCCCTAATGCAGGCGGGCAGGCCCCGGCTGGTGCAGTTGGCTATTCTGGTGGACCGAGGGCACCGCGAACTGCCCATACGAGCTGATTACGTGGGCAAGAACCTTCCGACATCCCGAAGCGAAAGGGTGCAGGTGCGCTTGAAAGAGGTGGACGGACGGGATGAGGTGGCGCTACTGGGGCGAGGGGGCGGGTAGAGATGTACCGGGGCGGGCTGATTTCCATCGAAGACTTGTCCAACGAGGAGATTGAGGACGTGTTGGGCCTGGCGGGGGAGATGTCCGAGGACATCCGGGGGCATTCATCTTTGGCCCAAGGGATGATAATGGCCAGTCTGTTCTTCGAGCCCAGCACCCGCACCCGAGGTTCTTTCGAGTCGGCGATGAACCGGCTGGGCGGGCGTGTGATATCCACAGTAGGGACAGGCTCCTCTTCCATGGAGAAAGGGGAGACGTTGGTGGATACTATAAGGGTATGGAGTGAGTATTCCGACGCCATTGTGCTGAGACACCCGTGGGAGGGTTCGGCCCGGCTAGCGGCGGACTATGCATCAGTGCCGATTATCAACGGCGGCGACGGAGGCCACGAGCATCCCACGCAGACCTTGTGCGACTTGTTCACGCTGGTTGCGGAAAAGGGAACCCTGGATGGTCTTCGGGTGGCCCTATGCGGCGATCTGAAGCACGGCAGAACGGTACATTCTCTGATTTTTGGGTTGCTGCGCTTCGGGGTGGAGTTGTTCTTCGTGCCAGGGGAGGGGCTGGGGCTGCCAGAGCACGTGAGGGCAAAGATTCAGATTCAATACGGGCGGCAGATCGAGAGGGTGCCGGCGGGGGATTTCGAGGCCCTCTATGGAGGCGGCGATCCAGGAGTTGATGAAGACTCTTCGTTGGACGCCATTTACATGACGCCCAGCAAACCCCATCAGAGGGCGCTTCTGGAGGACGAGCCGAACTTCAGGCTGCAGCTTGCCGCCGGGTCGGAGTTGGTCTTCTACGTCACTCGGAAGCAGGTGGAGAGGGACGCGGCATTGAAAGGCGACGGGGAGGACAGGCGAAGGTATCCGCGTATCACTAAGGACACTATGAAGAATCGGTTCACCAGTTCCATTGTGCTTCACCCGCTGCCTCGGGTAGACGAAATATCCTACGAAATGGATGAAGATCACCGCAGCAGGTATTTCGCGCAGGCGGGCTACGGCGTTCCGGTACGCATGGCCCTGCTGAGTCTGGCGCTTGGTCTGAAGCCGTGGAAGAAGGCCGCGGCGTCAGGAGAGAGTTGGGACGTGGACGACGGTATGGTGACGGTCCAAGGGATTGCGTGCAAGAATCCAACGTGTGTCATAAACCAGGAACCACAGGGTTGCCAGCCCGGATTCACTGTTCTGCGGAGTGAAGAAGTAAGCCCAACCTTCGCGTGTAAATACTGCGGTTGGCAGAACGCCCCATCCTTCTACGGGATGCAGCAGAGCGGGCGGTTGATATACAAGCCTATCCGCCAGCTCAGGTATATTTCACAACATCAGCTGCACCAGTTACGGTTCTTTTCCAACGAGGAAGAAGCTCTTAAGCAGGGGCACGTTCTTTCGGCCCGCGGGTCGGACGGGACAATGCCAATCTACGAAGTGGAGAGATGATGAGTCGTCGAGCCTTTCTGGTGCTGGAAGATGGTACCGTGTATTCCGGCCAGTCTTTCGGAGCGGAGCGGGACTCCTACGGGGAGCTGGTCTTCAGCACCAGCATGACGGGCTATCAGGAGGCGCTGACGGACCCTTCGTTTGCCGGACAGCTGGTGGTCCTGACGTATCCGCTGGTGGGCAACTACGGAATAAACGACGAAGACAACGAGTCGGTGAAGGTGCAGGTGGCGGGCTTGGTGGTCCGGGAGCACTGCCTTACGCCCAGCAACGGCGACAATGCCTCCACGCTGCACCAGTTTCTGGCGGCGCAGAACGTGCCTGGCATCTTCGGGGTGGACACGAGGGCGGTCACCCGTCGGCTTCGCAATCGTGGGGTAATGATGGGCGTCATAGTATTGGACTCGCCTGACAGGGCGGAGAGGCTATGGGGTTCCACCACACGCTACGACGACGTGGACCACGTGGCGCGGGTGACCACGCCAGAGGTGTACCGTTGGCAGGGGTGGAAGGTGAGGGACGTGGGGCGAGGGCCGCGGATAGTGGTAACGGACTACGGCGTGAAGAACAACGTGTTGCGGTGCTTGTATTCTCGGGGGTGCGAGGTGGTCACCGCTCCGGCCACAGCGTCGGCGGAAGAGGTAATGGCGTTGAAGCCGGACGGGCTGTTGCTTTCGCCCGGTCCGGGGGATCCGGCGCTGCTGGACTACGCGGTGGAGGCAGCGTCCGAGCTTCTGGGGCGGGTACCGACGCTGGGGATCTGCTTGGGGCATCAGGTGGTGGCGCGGGCCTTGGGGGCGGGGACCTTCAAGCTGCCCTTCGGTCACCGGGGCGCCAACCATCCGGTCAAGGACCTGGCCACGGGGCGGGTGTACATCACGGCCCAGAACCACGGCTATGCGGTGGACGCCGACACGCTGCCCAGAGGATTGACGGCCAGCCACGTAAATCTCAACGACGATACCGTTGAGGGGTTGACGCATCGGGACATGCCAATCATGACAATCCAGTACCATTCGGAGGCGTCCCCCGGGCCTCGGGACAACGAGTATATCTTCGACAGATTTCTAGAGATGGTAAGGGCGAAGAGGTAGAAACGGGAAGAAATAGGCAATCTGATACCTTGGCGCATCCGGCGAATAAGCATCAGAATAAAGCATTACCCACGGTTTGCGTGGGTCGCAGCATAAAGGTTAAGGCGGGCTGCAAAGCGCGGTTCTGGCTGGAGCCATATTGATGGAGGTAGAGTATTGTACAAGCATTTTCTTGCAGAGCAGGGTCTTGAGATGGATGTAGAATCGGAAATCTACGACCTAGTGGATTTCATTGACGACTGCGTTTCTTCGTTCCAGTACGGGGACTACGGGTTCAGCGTAAGTTCGGGGAGGGGCGTCATTGGCGCGGAGTGGAAGCTTCTAGTCAGGCCCAAGCTGCTGGCGAATCCCTTTGCAAAACCGGATCCCATCGGATTCATCCTCGTGGAGAAGATAGACGTATACTCGACCCGGATCACCGTTCCACCTCATCGCGAGATCCAGAGGGAAAGCGGTAACTGGACGGACCTGGAAGGCAAGCTTTTCTTGAACCTCATCTGTCAGATGTTGAACGGGATGCAGGAGAGGGGATTCGTCAAGCTGCCGGGGCTTCTACCCGTCGAGTGAAGAATCCGAGCAGACCAGCGGAACTAACCCTCGCCGGCCGACCGCCGGCGGGGGTTTAGTTTAGAATAGGGCTTTGGGAAGGTGGAGGAGGAATTGGGGGAGCATGGAGGACTAAAGGGGGAATGGACAGGGATATATGAGTGAAAAGCCCAAAAAGGTGCTGGTAATTGGCTCAGGACCTATAGTCATCGGACAGGCGGCAGAGTTCGACTACGCCGGGACCCAGGCCTGCAAGTCGTTGCGGGAGGAGGGGGTCTACACGGTGCTGGTCAACTCGAATCCGGCGACGATAATGACGGACCAGGGAATCGCCGACGCCGTTTACATAGAGCCGCTGACGGTGGACGTGGTAGACCGGATAATCGCCAAGGAGAAGCCGGATGGGATTCTCCCGACACTTGGAGGCCAGACGGGGTTGAACCTGGCGGTAGACCTGGCGGCGGCCGGGTCACTGGAGCGTCACGGAGTCCGGCTCTTGGGCACGTCGTTGAACACTATCCGAATGGCGGAGGATAGGGAGGAGTTCCGGAAGCTGCTGGTGGAACTGGGGGAACCTTCGCCCCCGAGCATCTCTGTGTCTTCGGAGGAGGAGGCGCGGAACGCCTACGAGAGCTTGGGACTGCCACTGGTGGTCCGCCCGGCTTACACGCTGGGAGGCACCGGCGGCGGCATGGTTTACAGCGAGGAGCGGTTTCGCACCGTGGCGAGGGAGGGGATGGATGCAAGCCCAATTGGGCAGGTGCTGCTGGAGCGTTCTCTGGAGGGATGGCGGGAGATAGAGTACGAGGTGATGAGGGATGGGGCCGACAACTGCATCACGATTTGCAACATGGAGAACCTGGATCCCATGGGGGTGCACACGGGGGACAGCATCGTCGTGGCTCCCAGCCAAACGCTGACGGACAAGGAACACCAGATGCTCCGTTCCGCCAGCCTCCGCATCATACGGGCTTTGGACATTCAGGGTGGGTGCAACATCCAGTTCGCCCTGCGGCCCCACCCCCTGGTCAATCAGGCCTTTCAAAACGAATGGGAGCCGGACTCTGCCTATTACGTCATTGAGGTGAATCCGAGGCTCAGCAGGAGTTCGGCGCTGGCAAGCAAGGCGACGGGCTACCCCATCGCCCGAGTGGCGGCCAAGATAGCCGTGGGCAAGCGGCTGGACGAGATACCCAATGCGGTGACGCAAAAGACGATGGCGGCCTTTGAGCCGGCCCTGGACTACTGCGTGGTGAAGATTCCGCGGTGGCCCTTTGACAAGTTTGCCGGTGGAGACCGGAGGCTTTCGACGCAGATGAAGGCTACGGGAGAGGTGATGGCCATAGACCGGTCCTTCGAAGGGGCCTTCCAGAAGGCGGTGCGCTCGTTGGAGGTGGGGGGCCGGACGTTGTTGTGGGAAGACCCGGAATGGAGCCAAGGCGTGGAGTTCACGGCGAAGGACCGCCTCCGGGAGGCTACGGACTACCGCCTCTGGGCGGTAATGGCGGCGCTGCGCCGTGGCATGACCTGGGAGGAGATTTCGAAGCTGAGCGGCATCGACCCATGGTTCGTCAACTCCCTTGGTCGCATCGTGGGCATGGAGCGGCGGCTCCTCGCGGAAGACCTGGGGCCGGAACTGCTCTGGGAGGCGAAGCGGCTGGGCTTCTCCGACGAGCAGATTGGCGTTCTGGCGGACCTGCTGCCACCCCGGGTCCGGGAACTGCGCCGGCAGTGGGGCATCCGTCCGGTATATAAGATGATGGACACCTGCGCTGCTGAGTTCGAGGCCGTCACTTCGTATTTCTACGGCACCTACGAGGAGGAGAATGAGGCTCTGCCATTGGAAGGAGCTAAGGCGGTGGTGATAGGCAGCGGTCCAATTCGAATAGGTCAGGGCATAGAGTTCGACTATTGCAGCGTCCACGCTGCCTGGGCTCTTCAGGAAGAGGGCGTGAAAAGCATCATGGTCAACTCCAACCCGGAGACGGTCTCGACGGACTTCGACACCAGCAGCCGGCTATATTTCGAGCCGCTGGACGGGGAGAGCCTGCAGGACATAATCGAGAACGAGACGCTGGAGGATGGACCGCCGCCTTCCGTAGTGCAGTTCGGCGGCCAGACGGCCATTGACCTCTCCCAGGTGTTGGACCAGGCGGCGTTGCCCATACTGGGTTCCAGCGCCGACGCCATAGACATCGCTTCGGACCGACATAGATTCGACGAGTTTCTGGCAAGGTTGGGGATCCCCCAGCCACCAGGGGCGGCGGTGACCACGGCGGAGAGCGCCCTCAGGGTGGCTCAGAACATCGGGTATCCGGTGGTGGTGCGGCCCAGCTACGTGCTGGGCGGACGGGCTATGGAAATCGTCCGCAACGCGGGAGAGCTGATCCGGTATCTGAATGAGGCGGTGGCGCTGGAGAGTGGACGGCCGGTGCTCATCGACCGGTACATGGAGGGGAAGGAATGCGAGGTAGACGCCGTCTGCGACGGGGAGGAGGTGCTGATTCCCGGAATTATGGAACACATCGAGCGGGCGGGGGTGCACAGCGGAGACTCCATGGCCATCTATCCGGCCCTGAACCTAACGGAGCAGGAAACGGAGGCCATGGTGGACTACACCACCCGTATTGGGCGGGCGCTTAACATAAAGGGTCTGATGAACGTCCAGTTCGTTATCGTTGGCGGTCGTCCCTATCGCAGTCCCAGCTACCCGGCGGAGGAGTCTACGGATACCACGGTTTACGTGCTGGAGGTGAATCCCCGCTCCAGTCGCACGGTCCCCTTCCTCTCCAAGGTGACCGACGTGCCGATGGTGCACCTGGCGACACGGGTAATCTTGGGCAAGAGCTTGCGGCAGATGGGGTATCGGGGTGGGTTGTGCCCACGTCGAAAGATGGTGGCTGTAAAGGCGCCGGTGTTCTCAATGTCCAAGCTCACCGGGGTGGACTGGCACTTGGGGCCGGAGATGAAGTCAACGGGGGAGGTCATGGGTATCGACTACAGCTTCGGCGCAGCCTTGACCAAGGCCCTGGCGGCGGCCAATCTGACGTTGGCCCGGGGGCAGTCGATCCTGTTGAGCATTGCCGATAGGGATAAGGCGGAATCGCTGGCGCTCATTCGGGACCTGGTGAAGGTCAACTGCAAGCTGTACGCTACGGAGGGCACGGCGGCTATGCTGCAAGCTGTTGGCGCAACGGTTACGATGATTCCGGACAAGCTGGGCAAGGGGCATCCCAACGTGGTGGACATCATCAGCGACGGCACGGTGCAGGCGGTGATAAACACGGTGTCCGACGTGGGGACGACGCTGAGGGACGGGTTCTACATCCGAAGGGCGGCAGCGGAAAACAACATTCCCTGCTATACCAGCCTGGATACGGCGCGGGTGGCGGTTGAGAGCCTGCTTATGGGTTCCACGGGCTACAGTGTTGAGCGTATAGACCGCTACGTTGGTGGAGCCGACCCAAGGCGGATGTAATGGCATTGGCGAGGTCGATCTAGCCCGCGAAGGGCGAAAATGGGTTGCCAAAATCCTTTAACATAGCCGAAATCCTCGTATTCAATTATAATGAAGACGTATGGCATCCTCCGTAGACATAGTAATTCCCGTACTCAACGAGGAAGAGCGCCTTCCCCGGGGCATTGTGATTTTGCACAACTTCCTGCGTCAGGAGATGACGAATAATCCGTGGCGCATCGTCATTGCGGACAACGGCTCTACGGACAGGACGCGCTCCGTGTGCGAGATGCTGGTCCAGAGATATCCCGGCGTGGCCTATCTATACATTCCCCAGCGCGGTAGGGGCCGGGCGCTGAGGGCGGCATGGATGGAGAGCACGGCGGACATTGTGAGCTACATGGACGTGGACATCTCCACCAGCCTTGTCCACTTCCCCAGACTCATTCGAGCTATCGAGAGAGGGTACGACGTGGCTATAGGCAGCCGCCACGTGAAGGGGGCCCGCGTCCAGCGCTCTTTACGGCGGGACTTCCTTTCCAGGACTTACAATCTGATGATCAGGGCATTGTTCTTCGTGCCCTTCAAGGATGCCCAGTGCGGTTACAAGGTCCTGAGCCGGCGCGCGGCCCGAGCCCTGGTTCCAATGGTTAAGGACAACCACTGGTTCTTTGATACAGAGCTGCTGATAATTGCTTCCAAGTGGGACTACCGCATTCGCGAGGTACCGGTTGAGTGGGTGGAAGACAGAAACAGCAGGGTGAAGGTGTTCAGCACCGCGTGGGAAGATATCAAGGGTCTGCTGCGGCTGCGCTTCGGGGGCATTCCTGCCGTAGGGCAAGACACAGTGCCGGGACAAAGAAGAGGCTAGGGAACGCGTTCCCACCGTACGAGCAGCCTTCTGTGGGTGCTGTCGTCAACCTTGGCCAATCCCGACGTGCGATAGGGGAATACCCATAGAACGCCCTTTTCCGAGACGAGCAGGGGCGTTGAAGGACGGAGTTCCCGGGGAACCTTCAGGTCTATGAACAGATATTTAAGCTTTTTCCGTCCCGACATGCCCAGCGGTTGCAGGTAGTCGCCGGGCCTTCTGTTCCTGACGACAAGGCGGGTCCCCATTTGGCAGGCGTCAAATAGGGCGGTGGTGGGGTCGAGGGTTTTTGGGTCCAGGTTGGGTGGCGCCGGTTCGACGGTGATGCGCCAGCCCGGAATTCGGGTTGTCCCCGGAGCCTTCAGGGGGTGTTCGAAATCCGGAGTTGGGGAGGCGCTCTTGCGGCGTTCAAAGGGACCAATGATTAGGCGGTCTTGCGTCGACCGCATGGCCAGGCCGCCGGGCAGGTGGACGCTCTTGCCGGCCGGACCTTGGGAGAGCGCCAACATGGATTTCACGTGGGTTTCCGACAGGCGCCTCAGGCTGCCGCTAGCCTCAGCGAAGGCTCGACGGAGAGCCATGCCGCGCATGTAGGGGTGAAGATTTTTGAGGGCTGCAGTGTCTATGAAGACGGTCCGGCCTTCTGTGGAGAACATCTTCGGCCATAGGACATTGAGTTCTTCGTCCAGGAACTCGAGGCTTTCGGAAGCGGCCCGGCCTGTCCTGAGGAGGGCCTCTCGGACACGCGGGTTGTACTCTTCCAACGCCGGGAATAGCTTGTGGCGGATGCGGTTGCGGGTGAAACGTAGGGAGCTGTTGGTGGAGTCCACCCGGAAAGGGATGCCCAGATCGAGGCAGTAGGTTCGGGTGTCGTTTCTTTCGGCCTCCAGGAGAGGCCGAAAGAGGACGGCGCTTTGGCCCTTCGGGTCGTCGCGCCAGTGGGAGACTTCCCGCATTCCGCTGAGGCCGGGCAGCCCCGCGCCCCGGATCAGGTGCATGAGGATGGTCTCGGCCTGGTCGTCGGCGGTGTGGCCCAGGGCTATAGCATCGGCGTTGATACGATGGGCTAATCCGGTTAGAAAGCGGTAGCGTACCTCGCGGGCCGCTTCCTCAAAGGAGGAGATGCCCATTTCCCGCTGGTAGGCCATAGGGTCGGCCTCAGCGACGGTGGAATCCAGGCCCAGCCTTTTTGCCATGTGGGCGACGAAGCGGGCGTCATCCTCGGCCTCCTGCCCGCGGAAGTCGTGATTAAGATGGGCCACGTGTAGTTTGAGGTGGGCTGTGGGTTGGAGGGCAACCAGGGCGTGGAGGAGAGCGGTGGAGTCGGGGCCGCCGGAGCAGGCGACCACCAGGGTTGCGGCCTGGAGGAAGCCGGACCGTTGGAGGGATCTCCGCAGGATGATTTCCAGTTTGCGGGGCGCTTTCACGGCCTGGTTATCCGCCGTGCTGGTGAAGGGTTTCGTTGAGGGAGACGATACGCCATTGGTCGCCGTCGTGCTCCAGGGTGGTCAAGGAACCCAACTCGACCCTTATGCGTTGGAAGCCGGACAGTGGCAGCCCGAGAACGCGCAAGACGATGACGCCGATGACGAAGTTGTGGGAAACGGCAGCGGCGTGTCTATCGGGATTTTCATAGCGAATGGTCTCTAAGGTCAGTGACGCCCGCTCCTGGACCTCCTGCAGGGATTCTCCGCCGGGCATCTGCACCGAGGAAGGATCTTTCTTCCACCGGTCGGTGATGTCGCGGAAGCGTCGTGTCATTTCATCGTTGGTCAAACCATCCAGGAGGCCCAGATCCATCTCCATGAGGCCATCCCGGGGGATTACGGGAAGGGAGAGCGTCTGACCGATGATCTCTGACGTTTGCATGGCCCGGCGGAGGGGGCTGGAGTAGAGGGCGCGGACGGGAAATTGGCGGAGGGCTTGAGCGGCGTTACGGGCCTGCCGGATGCCCTGGGCGTTCAGTTCCGTGGGGTTCTGGCCCTGGTTGCGGCGTTCCCGGTTCCACGACGTTTCGCCGTGGCGCGCCAGGATGAGTCTCACTGTGCGTCCGGCTCCTGCATGGGGGCGAGTCGAAGGACTTCCACCTCTTCTATCTTGACGCCATCCATGCGCTGCACGGTGAATCGGAGAGTGTTGAAGTTCATGTACTCTCCCACTTCCGGCACGTGGCCCAGCCGCTCCAGCAGGAAGCCCGCCAGGGTCTGGTATTCGCCCAGGGGAAGGTCCAGCCCCAACTGGCTGTTCAACTGGTTTATGGCTATGCCGCCATCCAAGAGGAGGGTGTTCTCGTCCACGGAGGCATAGGGGGTTTCGAGGGGCTGGCCTTCCTCGCCCACGGGCCCCACGATGACGGAGATCAGCTGCTTGAGGGTGGCCAGTCCGGCGATGCCCCCGTATTCGTCGACAATCATGGCCATGGACTGGCCCTGGGCCTGGAGTTCCGAGAAGAGGCTGCCCACGGTCTTGGTCTCAGGCACGAAGTGGGCCGGTCTGAGAAGGTTCGTAACGTCGTCTTCCATCTGCAGGCCTCCATCACCCTGGGCCTTGAGCACGTCCTTTATCGAAAGGATCCCGATTACGTTGTCCACAGTGTCCACGAAAACGGGGAAGCGGGTGTGATAATGCTCGGCATATATGCCAAGAAAGTGGCGTAGGGTGGTGTGCTGCTCGATAGATACGATTTCCGGCCGCGGGGTCATGATTTCCGAGACGTGGTGGTCTCCGAAGTGGAACACCTTCTCCAGCATCTCAGCTTCGGAAGACTCCACGACGCCGGACTCCTTGCCGATGGAGATAAGGCTTCTTATCTCCTGTTCCGTGACCAGGGAGGAATTGGCGGCGGCGCCCGTGAGCCGGCCAATGAGGGAGGCGAGGATGCGAAGGGTCTGAACCAAGGGGAAAAGGGCCCACTCTATTATCTGCAAGGGGCGGATGACGGCGAAGGCGAACCCCTCGGCGTGGCGGGCGGCGAAGGTCTTGGGGACGATTTCTCCGAAGATGAGGAGCAGCAGGGTCACGCCGCCGGTGGCGATGAGAATGGAAGAGGTTACGTTGCCGAGGAGTGAGATGACAATGGCGGTTCCGATGGCGGCCGCTGCGGTGTTTACAAGGTTGTTGCCCAGCAGCACCGTGGAAAGAAAGCGTTCCGGGTTTTCTGCCAAGCGGGATACCCGTTTGGCGCGGGGAACGCCGGAGCGCACCAAGTGCATGAGCCGCACCCGCTGAAGGGCAAGGAAGGCGGTTTCCGAGCCGGAGAAGAAGGCGGAAATGGCGAGGAAGATGACCAGGAGGCCAAGTTTTAGGTAGTCGCTGCCCTCAAGCATCTAATTCACGCTAAAAGGGAGGGTTCAGCCGTACGTTTCACTGTCCAGTGATAATAGCAGAGGAGAAATTGCACTGTAAAGGCGAGTTTATTGGGAGGGGTGGCGGTCCGCGGACTGTCGTAGCGCAGGTTAGTGGAAGGTCTTTTTGCCGTCGGGGTTGGAGGGTTATACTGGTGGGGTGAAGATTCTAGGCATAGAAACATCCTGCGACGAGACGGCGGTGGCGGTGGTGGAAGACGGCCGGAAGCTGCTGTCCAACGTTATCTCCTCCCAGGTAGCCATACATCGACCCTACGGCGGCGTGGTGCCGGAACTGGCCTCCCGCCAGCACGTGGTCGCAATAGGGACCATCGTCAACCAGGCCCTGGAGGAGGCGGGGGCGGATTGGGGCGACGTGGACGCGGTGTCGGTCACCCACGGGCCGGGGCTGGCGGGAGCGTTGGTGGTGGGGGTGAACGCGGCGAAGGCGCTGGCATTGACCCTGGAACTGCCCCTGGTGGGGGTTAACCACTTGGAGGGGCACGTGTACGCCGCCTGGCTGGAGGAGGACCCGCCGGACAGGGAGTTGGGATTCCCTCTGCTGTGCCTCATTGCCTCCGGTGGACATACTGACCTCGTCCTCATGGCCGGGCATGGCGAGTACCGGCTGCTGGGCCGGACGAGGGACGACGCGGCGGGGGAGGCCTTCGACAAGGCGGCTCGAGTGTTGGGGTTGGGATTTCCCGGCGGGCCGGAGATTCAGCGGGTGTCCGAGGCTGCGGTGGGGCGGGAGCGGCTGCCCCGGGCGTGGCTGAGGGGCACCCTGGACTTCAGCTTCAGCGGGTTGAAGACTGCGCTTCTACACAAGGCCCAAGCGGCCTGTATCTATCCGCCTGGCGACCTGGAGGAAGAGGAGGCTGCGGAGATTGTGATGGAGCTGGCGGCGGCTTTCCAGGAGTCGGTGGTGGACGTGCTGACGAAGAAGACGCTGCAGGCAGCGTCGGAGTTCGGGGCCAAGGGGGTGATTCTCGGGGGAGGGGTGACGGCCAACCGGTTGCTGCGAGAGAGAATTCGCGCCAAGGCAGAGCTTCCGGTACTGATTCCGGCGCCGATTCTGTGTACGGACAACGGGGCTATGGTGGCTGCCTGCGCGTACTACCAGTTGAGCCGGGGAGCGGAGGGAGACATGGACATGGAAGTTGATCCCTCCCTTAGCCTGGGTTAGGGCGTTCGAACCCGGAGGGGTGGTGTTTGTCGTCGGAGAGCCACCGCCTAGGGACTTTAGCCAAAAAGCTATCTACTGACTATTTGACACTCCGGCGGCGGCGAGAAGCCTTCAGGCGACCAGGCCGGAGGCCGTTCCGTCCGAGGGCCGGCATCGAGTTATGGCGATGCCCCGAAAGCTGACGAAAGACGCTTGGGCGGGAACGGGTTTTTCGCGAGATTGGCCGGGATGCCCGGGTGGGCCTTCGCCGAATTTGTACCAGACGTAGAAGCCGAGAGGGTCTTGCGCGACGCGTTGCAGTCGATGCATTGGCGTGGCGGAATACCCGGGGCACTGGCGACCGGAAGCGCTTTCTCGAGGTTCGCCGGTTTCGTGTGGGAGGGAGGATAGTCTTCGTTGGAACGGCAGGAGCTTCTTCTGAAGACGGCGGGGTCGGTTCCGCCGGCATCCTCAGTAGGTGCGGCCAACTGGGAGCTGTCGTATGGGGGTAGAGGGGTTCGACGGCCATCCCGGACTGCAGCTGGAAGAACCGGCGCAGAAGTTGGTGAACGGGGACGATAGTCTTTTGGGACCGGTAGGGGAAAACCAACTCCAATCCTCCCGTCTGGAAGACTATCTCGCCCCCCTGTTCCCAGAACAGGTACCGGAGGACGAAGAGGAGGCCCAGGAGGGCCACGGCGCCGCCGAGCAGGGCGCTGATGGTTATGCCGGCGTTGACGGGTATGCCCGTGCTGAAGGTACCCACAACCAGGTAGACAATGATGCCGGCAAGAATCAATAGTACGCCTTGGAGAAGGGGCTTGAGGGATCTCCGGTTTAAGCGCATGGAGACCCCCTGGATCTTGTCGATGGAGGCCACGTGGGTCTCCTGCCGGTCCTCATCGTCCAGCAGGGTCAGGACTCTCCGCTCGGTCAGGGCAAGGAGAGCGCCCCGTCGTGTGGGGACCTCTACCAGACCCTTTGAGCCGTCCAGAAGCCCCACCACCGTCTCCCCCTCAAGGAGATGCACCCGTCGGATTTTCTTTCCCATATTCTGGTTTCTTGGTGCTTTGCCACCGGGTGTTTCGTGCATGTTTCTTATGGTATCACAAGGGGGCTAACCCTCTCCCTGAATCAGGCGGTGAAAGTGGATGAGGCCTTGCTGGCGGGGAGCGGCGGCGGCTATGGGACGCCAGCGGTTGGGAAAGAGCATGTCTTCCATCTCTCTGGTTATCCGGTTGGGTTGGAGACGAGGACCCGCCATGAAGAGGTCAAGGGCGGTGTGGGCCAATTCTTCGTCTCTCCGGTGGAGGCCGTGGGCGTGGAGGAAGGGGAAGACCACGTTGACGGCCATGTCCAGGGCCCGTGCTCGGCCAATCAGGGCGGGACCGCCCGCCGGGTCGGCTACGGTGAGGTCTTGAAGGATGGTCTTGAAGGAGCCTTCGTGGACCCATCGGACAGCGGATTCCACCAAGCCAGGCGCAGCCAGACGGTGGAACAGGATGGCAGCGCCGGCTATCCGGCGGCGGGGGTGGTTAGAGGGGCGGATCCTGAAGAGGCGCCACCGGCGGCGGTCCATGACGGCAGCTGACTGGGGGGCGTCTGCGGGTTTGTCGAGGCCTGCGGATTCCAGCAGGATCTTTTGGATCAGGCGGGGTCGCTCTTGCTGAAGGGTCCGGGACGTGGCTTTCGTGAGGGATTCGTAGGGAACGCGCTGGGCCAACTCCAGGAAGCCTGCCCTGTTCTCGCTGTAGCCCAGGGATTCCATGAGGGCCTGGTATAGCGCTTCCTGGGGAGGCATCTCTTTCATGAAGGGGGCGAAGGCCCCGGACTTGCCGAGAAAGCGCACCCTTCCCGCCCGTTCCAGGAGTTGAAGGGCTTCGGTCTTGCTGGATGGTTTGGGGTATCCATTTGATTCCAGGACGGACCAGAGGACGGCACGGTTTTTCTGGTTTCCGAAAGAGGGGTTGGGGGTAGAATCCAGCAGGGATTTGAGGCCCACCGCGGGGGCAGCCCCGCCGCCGGGAAGGGGTTGTGGAGAGGTGGGGGTGTCCAGGACGCCGTGGAGGACTACGCCGTTGTAACGGTGGTCGGAGGCGTGGCCGTGCCGCGCCCAGTCCTGGGGAGTGAGGTGGAGTTCCACGTCCCCCCGAACCAACCCCGTTCCTTCCCTGTATATGAGGGCGTCACGGAAGTCGGGCCCCGCCTCGGTCCCTCTCCTGCCGGGGTAGAGGATTCTGACGTGGCGGCCTTCGGTGGTCTTCAGATTTAGCTGGCGTGCCGCCCTTTCCTTCCAGAGGCGGGCGAGGAGGGACTCCGGGATTTTGCGCCCAAAAGTTTTTCCCCTTCTGGTTTTGGAGGGATGGGTTGGGGCGCTCATGGAGAGCATTATACACGTTTGCGTGTAAAGGTGGAAAGAGACTATTTGGCCGGAGGCGAGGGAGATGGCGAGAAGCGGTTGGGAAGGGCGAACACGAGGGACGCCCAGACAAGGGCAGGGGGGCGAGGCTTACCCGGCCTTGCCGTCTTCGTTTGCGTCGGGAGCGTTCTTCGGGGATGCGTTATATCGAAAGCCAGCCCGCTCCGCCACTATGCTGAGGACTGTTTTGGAGGCGCCCCGCGGCCTGTATAGGCCACGTTCCCACTCGCTGATGGTTTGCTGGCGGGTGCCCAACTCCCTGGCCATCTGGTCCTGGGTCAGGGAGAGATGCTTTCGCAAGGCCCTCACCCGCTGCTTGTCCCACGCTGCTTTGTTTTTCCCCTCGTCAGACATTTATGGACCTCAGTTTGTGGTCGGCTGCATTCCAGTGTTGGAAACCAGCAAATCTTTGCGGTTGCCCCAGCGCTTGAAGAAGTGGCGGAAATTCCTGCGGCTCAGCTGGTCCCGCTCCTCTTCGCCCAGGCTGGCCCACTGGCGATGCTCATGGCGCACGAGGGGCAGGTCTCCGTTGGCCAGAATCCGGTAGCCCAGGTTGCGGAATTGGAAGCTGAAGTCCAGGTCCAGGTTGCGGTAGAAGCGGAAGCACTCCCGGAGGAGGCCCACCTCCCGCAGCAGCTCCCGTCGGAAGGCGAAGCAGTAGCCCTGCATGGCGTCGGCGTCGCCTTTGATTACCTCTTCGTGGAAGTGGTGCAGATTCTCGGAGATGATTCCCCACGGCCCCGTGACGCCCACGCGTGCATCCTGTAGGCTCTCGCTAATCCGGGGAAGAAAATCGCCCACCGCTTCTACGGAGGTGTCCATCATTACCACGACGCGGCCCCGGCTAAGAGCCAAGCCGATATTCTTGGCCTGGGCCTCTCCCAACTGATGGTCGCAGTGGAGGACCTTCACGCGTTTGTGGCGATGCTGGGCTTCTTCCAGCCATTCGGCGGTGCCGTCGGTGGAGCCGTTGTCTACAACTATGGCCTCGGCGTCGACATTGTCTGTCCAACGCAGAAGGCTGTTGACGCAGCGTTTCACGTCCTCCAGATAGTCGCTGGCGGAGATGACCACGGAGAAATCCCTGGTGGAGGGTGAATTAACGTAGGAAGGCGTCTCCCTGGGGGATGAAACCGAGGGCCAACGTTCTTCCACCAGCTCGAAGGAGGTCTTTGGGCGTGCCAACGGGCCCTGTCGGGTGTCCCGTACCTGGTAGCCTTGCTCGCCGAGGTGGGCGCGAATTCGGTCGGAACGCTCGTAGCTGAGGCGGGTGCGATAGCTCTCCCGGTCCATGATGGTGTTCAGGGTCTCCTGGGGAAGGGTGTAAGAATGGGGAACCTGGGCCAGATCGAGGCCCAGAATCCGGTCCATCTCCAGGAGCAGTTCCAGCTTGCGCCGGTGGGGCAAGTCAGACTGGGACATGCCCCATGCCACGGATAGGGCGCGGGGCATGTTAAGGTCGTCCTCCACGGCGTCCCAGAATTCGCGCAGCCAGCGTTGTCCCTCGGAGCCGGGCGAACCGTTGGCTTGGGAGTCGGCGCGCTGCCAGGTCCAGACCCTGTCCCGGAGGCGGATGAGTCCCCGCTGGGCGGCCTTTAGCGCGGAGAAGGTAAAATTCAGCCGCCGCCTATACTTGACGGTTAGGCAGAGGTAGCGGAAGGCCAGGGGTTCGAAGCCCCGGCCTTCCAGGTCGGCAAGGATGAACTCGTTGCCGGCGGACTTGGCCATCTTCACCCCGTCGGCCAAAAGGTGCTGGCCGTGGACCCAGTGGCGGACGTAGCGGGAGCCGAAAGCGGCTTCGCTCTGGGCAATCTCCCCCTCGTGATGGGGGAAGATGTTGTCCACGCCGCCAGTGTGCACGTCCTGCTCTCTGCCCAGATAGCGGGTGGACATGGCTGAGCATTCGATGTGCCAGCCTGGAAAGCCTTCGCCCCAGGGCGAGTCCCACTTCACGTCCCGTCCCGGCTCGGCGGCCTTCCAGAGGGTGAAGTCCCTCGGGTCGCGCTTCAGGGGGTCTGCCTCCACGCGAACGCCTTCCATGAGATCGTGGCCAAGGTTGCCGGAGAGTTGGCCGTAGGGTTCGTAGCTGGAGACGTTGAAGTAGACGTTGCCCTGAGCTTCGTAGGCGTAGCCGTTCTCGACCAGCCGCCGGATGACGTCCAGCATCTCCGGCACGTGGTCCGTGGCGCGGGGAAATTCGTCGGCGGGAAGGATGTTCATCTTGGCTTCGTCGGCGTGGAAGGCTTCGGTGTAGAAGTCGGCAATCTGCCGGGGAGTCTTGCCCTCGGCAAGGGCGGCGAGAATTACCTTGTCGCCGCCCCTCTCCAACTGCTCCTGCCGCATGTGGCCCACGTCGGTGATGTTCTTGACGTGGATGACCTTAGTGCCCCGTTCGGTAAGGGCGCGTCTTATCCAGTCGGCCATGAGGTAGGAGCGCAGGTTGCCCACGTGGGCGTAGCGGTAAACGGTGGGGCCGCAAGTGTAGATGCGGGCTACGCCCGGCTCGACGGTGGATATTGTTTCCACCCGCTTGTTGAGGGTGTTGTATATGCGAAGCAACGGAATCCCCCTTGCGATACGCTGGAATTGTAACACTTTCACCGCACTGCTGCCCACGTGGTGGGGGTGGGTTGAACGGCAAAGGCGGCGTTGACACCAGTTTCAGCGATATCTACAATCCGACTACACTGGGGGAGTGGGGGAATATGGCCGTATCCAGGATATTGTTCGACTTGCAGAATCTTGACCTTCAATTGGACGAGGCCCAAGGGCGGGTCGCGGACATTGAGAGAAGTTTGGGAGACCGGGATGAGTTGAAGATCCGAGAGGAGGCCCTGGAGGAGCTACGAGGCCGAATGCGCGACCTAGACAGGCAGCAGCGCAGCCTGGACCTGACCTCCAAATCGGCGAGGGACAAGATCGCATCCGTGGAGGCCAAGCTCTACGGCGGCGCGGTGGGGAGCCCGAGGGAGCTTCAGGACCTGAGCAAGGAATTGGTCAACGTGAAGAAGAACTTGCACGAGATTGACGAGGAGGTACTGGAGAACTTGATGAGCTTGGAGGAGACGGAGCAGCGGGTGTCTCAGGGAGAGGAGGCGCTGCTGCGGGAGGAGGAAGCCTGGTCCGAGAACCAGCACGGGATGGAGTTGGAGAGGCGCAGGCTGAGCGCACGCATCGGTGGTCTGGAACAGCATCGTCGACAGATCGCCAAAGGGCTGGACGACCGGGCCTTGGAGGTGTATGAGCGAGTAAAGCGCTCGCGGGCAGGACAGGCGGTGGTGCTTGTTGAGCGAGGGTTGTGCCGGGCCTGTGGGGTGACGCTGCCCACTCACTCGGTCCAGCGGGCCCGCTCCGGGTCCGAGCCGGTGCAGTGCGGCAGCTGCGGCAGCATCCTCTACTCCGGATAATTTTTTCAACCAAGGTTTGACGCGCGTGGCTTCTTGCCGATGCCTCTTAACCTTCTTAATTCCTTGCGTTTTCCTCTTTCTCATCCGACTGGGTAAGACTTCTCAATGGACGACTGCGTTCAAGCAGCGAAGTTCTCTCGTGTCGCTGGCGATTGGGCGGGTGGACGTGGTACATTGGCGGTGGAAGAGTTGGAGGGCTGGGCGGCCGCTGCGCTTCGGCGGAGAGGAAAGTCCGGGCTCCATCGGGCAGGGTGCTGGGTAACGCCCAGGGTTCGCCGTCCAACCGGGCGGCGAAAACGGAAAGTGACACAGAAACACACCGTCCCACCTCGTGGGATAAGGTTGAAATCGTGAGGTAAGAGCTCACGGCCGAACCGCGGTAACGCGGCGGCGGTCAAACCCCACCCGGAGCAAGGCCAAATAGGGGGACACGGGCGTCCGGCCCTTCCCCGGGTAGGCCGCTTGACTCCGACGGTAACGTCGTCACCGGTCAGCCGGTGATTCCGATCCCTTGGGGTCGGAAGAGCTAGATAGATGGTCGCCATCCCTTTGGGATACAGAACCCGGCTTACAGGCCCTCCGCCCTTCCGCATTCCAAATTTCCCTGCTTACGCTGCGTCGTTTCCCTTGCTATACTGGGGCTGCACATCCTGTATCGCTAAGGAGAAATATGGCCTCCTCCATCATCAGGGGCAAGCACGTCATAACGCGGGTCATCGACGATAACGCGAGCGAGGTCATCGACGACGGGGCCGTTTACCAGGAGGACGGCGTCATTGTGGGGGTGGGCAGCTTCCAAGACCTGAAAGGGCGCTATTCGCCCGACGAGGTGGTGGGAGACGGTACGCAGTTGGCTATGCCGGGGCTGGTGAACGCCCACCACCACGTGGGGTTGACGCCCTTCCAACTGGGCAGCCCGGACCTGGCCCTGGAGCCGTGGATCGTTGTTCGCACCATGAACCGGGACGTGGACAACTATCTGGACACCCTCTACTGCGCTATTCAGATGATAGAGTCCGGCATTACGACGGTGATGCATAACCATGCCACCTGGCGCAAGACGGAGGGCGGCGGCTTTCACGATTCCGGCGCTCACGTGATGCAGGCCTACCAGGACGCTGGTATGCGGGTGGCCTTCTCCTTTTCCCACCGAGACCAGAACCGGGTGGCGTATGAGGATGACGATCGGTTCCTGGCCACGCTGCCTCCGGACCTGGCCGCACGGATTAGCCGGCGTCTTGTGGAGTCTCAGATGTCCACTGAGGAGTACGTCGGGCTTTTTGAGGACCTGAGCCGGGACTTTGGAGAAGACCCCCGGATTCGGGTATTCCTGAGTCCGGGCAACGTGCAGTGGTGCTCCGATCCTTTTCTGGAGGCGGTGAAGGAAGCGGCGGCACGGCACGGCACGGGCATTCACATTCATCTCCAGGAGAGCTTCTACCAGAAGTTGTACGGTTTCCGAACTTGGGGAAAGACCCCGTTGGCTCACCTGGGAGACCTGGGGTTCACGGGGCCGGAGGTCTCCTGCGCTCACGGGGTCTGGCTCACGGAGTCGGACATCCGGACTATGGCGGAGACGGGGACCATGGTGTGCCACAACGCAAGCTCCAACCTGCGGCTGAAGAGCGGCATCGCACCGCTGAACCCGATGCTTGCCCACGGGGTGGGCGTGGCGCTGGGGATAGACGAGGCGGGCATCAACGACGACAACGACATGATTCAGGAGATGCGGCTGGTCCATAAGATTCACCGGGAGCCGGGGGTCTATAGTCCTGCTCCTACGTCCCACCAGGTCCTCCGCATGGCCACGGTCAACGGAGCGAAGGCCACTTTCTTTGGCGATAACGTAGGGACGCTGGAGCCTGGGAAGCGGGCCGACGTGGTGTTGGTAGACATGGACCACATCAACGAGCCTTACCTGGAACCAGGCGCAAACGTGGTGGATGCGCTCCTGTACCGAGGCCGGGGCTTGGACGTAGACACGGTGATTGTGGACGGGGAGGTACTGATGCGGGGTCGGGTGATGACCAGGGTGAACAAGAGCGAGGTTTGGCGTGCGTTGAAGGACTACCTGTCCAGAGAACTCAGCGCGGCGGAATTGGAACGCATTGAGATTGCCCAGGAGTTGCTGCCCGAGGTGCAGAAGTTCTATGGACAGTGGCATCGGGGACAGGCAGCGCCTCACTATCTATACAACCAGGCGGCGTGAGGGGCGAATCGCACACTTTTGAGGGCGCCAATGCAGCGCTCGCTTTGGCAAGATAGGGTAAGAACGAAATAGGAGGCACCAACGGAAATGGGTACTGAAGCAGTTACTTATTTGGTGGAGGATTTTGTAGGTTTCGTTAGTGAGACCATCCAACGCGACGGCACCGGTCCGGAGGCCCTCGAGGCTATCGGGGCCAACCTGAGAAAGCTGGTTATGGAGGGCGGCGACTTGACCGTCCAGGGCGTGCCGGCTGAGAGCAACAACGATTTGCCAGGTCGGTGGCTTCACCGTGTGCCGGGGGGAGACTTTCAGCTTTCCGTCACATATTTTCCCGCCGGCCATCCCACTGCGGTCCACAGCCACTACCGTTGGGGCGTAGAGTGCGTCATTGACGGAGAGGAGCGGTTCACGGTGTGGGAGCGGCACGACGACGACGATAAGCCGGGGCACGCTCAACTAAACGTAGTGTCAGACGGCATCATGCACAGGGGCGAAGTTCGGGCCTGGTTCGACCCGCCCAAGAACGTCCATCGCCAGTGGGCCCAGGGGGATCAGCCCGTCTGTCTGGCTTTGTTAATGGGTGGAGACGGGGCCCGAGAGCACATCTTCGATCTGGAGAGCGGCTCCTACGAGGACGCTGCTGCCCGGAACACTTAGGGAGGATCTGGAATAAGGCGCGGCGCTCCTAGCCGTGACGACTAGCAGAATCTTTGGGGGGTGATCATGGATACTTTTGCGCTTTGTAACGCTAACATCGTGGACTGCACCGGCAGAGACCCAATTTCCGGCGGGACGCTTGTGGTGAGCGGAGGCCGGATCCAGGATGTGGGGTCTGCGGACCGTGTGGCGGTTCCTCGAGATGCCAGGATGGTGGACGTGGGAGGTCGGACGGTTATGCCCGGTCTAATGGATGCCCATGCCCACATGGCTATTTTGGAGGCGAAGATCAGCGAGTACGAGGACAAGCACCCGGGGGCCATCTTCGCCTACTCGGTGGCCGGCAACATCAGGAATACGCTTATGCAGGGCTACACTACCATCCGCGACACGGGCGGGTGCGATTGGAGCTTCAAGGAATCGGTGTCGCGGGGTCTGATCCCGGGGCCGAGGATGTTCGTGAGCAACGGGCCGATTTCGCAGACGGGGGGCCACGGCGACCATCGCCTCCGGCATGACCGGAGGAACGAGCACCACGAGCATCCGTTGATGTGTGGTTCATCCATTGCAGACGGCGCGGACCAGGTGAGATTTGCCGCCCGAGATCAGCTTCGGATGGGCGCGGACCAGATAAAGATAATGGCTGGCGGCGGCGCGGCGTCTCCCACGGACGCGGTGGAGGACCCGCAGTACACGGCTGAGGAGCTATCGGCGGCGGTGTACGAGGCGCGGGCGGTCCGGAAGTACGTGTGCGCCCACGTCTACGTGCCCCAGGGAATCATCAACTGTGTGCAAGCCGGGGTTCGCTCCATAGAGCATGGGAACTTCATGGACGAAGAATCGGCGTCCCTTATGAAGGAGAACGACGTATTCCTGGTGCCGACGCTGGCCATCTTTGAGATGTCTAGCAGATACGGACGGCAGAACGGTGCGCCTGAGTCGATGCTCGAGAAGTTAAACGCGGTGCGGGACGTGGGATCCCAGAGCCTGGAGATTGCGAAGTCCGTGGGGTTGAAGATAGGCTCCGGCTCCGACGTATTCGGGCCTTATATGGAAGGCAGGGCCCTCTCGCTGGAACTGCAGGCGGAGGTGCTGGGGGCGATGGAAAGCCTGATTTGCGCCACCAAGAACAACGCGGAACTCATGGGAATCGCCGACGAGGTGGGCACCCTGGAGGCCGGCAAGCTGGCGGACGTGATTGTGGTGGACGGGGACCCGCTGCAGGACATAAGCATCCTGCAGGACCAGGCGAACGTGAAGGTGGTCCTGCAGTCGGGCCGTGTGGTCAAGGGGGAGATTTAAGCGAGCATAACGACGGTGTAAGGCACGGGCGCCCACAAGGGATGGACCTTGTAGGGAACGGGGAACGGGCGGTTCGCGAACCGCCCCTATCAGAGGGATTTATTAGAGGCCCTTGGACAGCTGTTCCTTCTGCCAGTCGTAGTCCACGTCGCCTACGTAGAACTTGTCGGGGTGCTCTACGGCCCAAATCTGCTTGCGGATGACGTAGTTGTCCGGTTCAAGGGCGACGCCCTTTCGCCAGAGGTCTAGGGCTTCCTCAAGTTGGCCGCGCCCGTATAGCTTCATGCCTCTGTCGAAGAGGCGTACGGCCTCGCTATGGCTGCTCTCCGAGTCGGTTACGCCGGACTTTTCAGGCGAAACTGAACTTGGCGCTTGGCCGTTGGCGGCCCACGCAGCGGCGGTCTTCCGGAACTCCGGCTTGATGATGTCGAAGCCGCTGTACTTCAGATATTGGATGCTCCCGGCCTCGTCTATGAAGAGGGCATTGGGGATGGCCTTGAAGCCGTAGATGTGGCTGAGGAGGTTATTGCGGTCTACCACTGTCGGGAAGGTGGCGCCGGCGGATTCCACGTAGGGACGCGCCAACACCGCTCCTTGAGCGTCTATGGCCACGGAAAGAATCTCCAAACCCTTAGACCGGTGTTCCCGATAGAACTGCTGCCAAACTGGCAGCTGGCCGCGGCATCCTCACCAGGAGGCCCACATGAAGACGATGATTTTTCTTCCCCTGTAAGAGGAAAGGGATATTGGTTCGCCGTCTAAGGATGGCAGGGTGAAGTCGGGGGCTTGGTCTCCAATTTTGGGATAGGCGGGTGTTACTGTGGTCATGCGTGCCTCCTATGATTGGCGGATTCTCGTGGTGGGTGCGTTGTATTAGGGGTGGCCGGGGAGGCCCGGTTGGTTGGTTCGCAACAGGTAGAGGGAGGTGCGGGCGGTAAAGAAGAGGTCGCGCCGGTCAGGGCCGCCGAAGGCCAGGTTGGCGGGAACTTCCGGCAATTTGATTGTGCCCAGATGGTTGCCCCGGGAGTCGAAAATCCAGCAGCCACCTGCGCCGGTGCAGAAGATACGACCGTCCACGTCCACCTTCATGCCGTCGGGTACGCCATCCTCTGCCGATGACATATCGGCGAAGATACGGTTGTTAGACAGGGAGCCGCCCGGATGAACGTCGAAGGCGCGTATGTACTGGTGTCGGCAGACTTCGCCGCGTTCTTTCTCGGCGATGCAACCCTCGTCGAGACGGCTGATGGCAACGTACATGGTCTTCTCGTCGGGGGAGAAGGCCAGGCCGTTGGGGTACTCGCACTCGTCGGTGGCAACGGAGATGCGACCGTCTTTGGAAATCATCATAACGCCGGCGAAATCCAACTCGCGCTCTTCAATCGACAGCCGACCGGCGGGGTCGGTGAAATAGATGAGGCCGTCGGAGCGGCAGAGGACGTCGTTGGGGCGGTTAAGGCGTTTCCCGTCGAAACTGCTGGCGATATCTACCCACGTGCCGTTGTGTTCTTTTCGAGTGACACGGCGGCGACTACCCTCGCACATGATCATGCGACCTTCTGCGTCGAAGGTTGTGCCGTTGCCCTCGCCGGTGTCCCGTCGGACTATCTGGCTGCCGGTGGAGCGGCTCCACCGGAGTTGAAGATTCCTGCGAATGTCTACGAAGTAGATGAACCCGTCCGGGCCCCACAGGGGGCCTTCGGTGAACCGGAATCCGGTGGCGGCCATTTCAGGATAGGTAGTTTCGAGGATGTGGGAAAGTTCTTCGTTCAAAAGGTCTCCTGATGGCGTTCTAACGTGATTCAAGGATAGGGCGAAGGTAACGCTGTCGTCAATAACTTTGGATTCTGTTAGGATAGGGCGATGTTGGGGCCGATTGCGTTAGTGGGGGGCGACGAGTTTCGTCCCGGCTGTCGAGGGATGGATAGAGGTCTGCTGGAACTGGCGGCCTCCGAACAGCCTTCGGTGCTGGTTGTTCCCACCGCAGCAATCGAGGGCAGGCCGGATTTGGCTGCTGCCAATGGCGTCGCCCATTTCTCGAGCCTGGGGGCGCGCGCCATGAAGCTGATGGTGCTTGATGCAGAGGACGCCAACGTTCCTGAGCTGGCGGTAGCCCTGGAGGGTTTCTCTCACGTCTACTTTAGCGGCGGTAGTCCGGACTATCTTCTGGGTGTATTGAAGGGTTCGCTACTGCTGGAACGGGTCTTGGAGTGGAGGGGAGAGGGTGGCATTCTGGCGGGGTCCAGCGCAGGTGCAATGGTGATGGGGGAGTTCATGCGCTCTCCAAAGACTGGCCGTTGGGTTAAGGGGCTGGGTGTTTGCCCCGGCGTGGCCGTGCTTCCACATCACGAGAATCGAGACCCGGCTGAGGTTTCTGAGAGTCTCAAGGGTGCGCTGCCGGAGAGGGCCGACGTTCTGGGCATCGATGCTCAAAGCTGCAGCCTTTTGAAGGAAGACCGTTGGGAGGTGTTGGGAGAGGGTGGGGTTACGCTTTACCGGCAGGGTAATTGGCGTCGATATGGCCCCGGCGAATTTTTCCCCGCTAGTCCCGCGGGTTGAAGCCCGCTCATACCCGGAGAAATCGGGTAATCGCATTATCATTCGAGGAGGTGTCCGATGTCCCAGCTTGACGCATTGTTGGCCCAGGTGGACCAGAACTTCGACGAGATTCTAAGTCTTCATAGAGACTTGGTGCGTATACCTTCCGTCAACACCGGCTTCATGCCTACCGGAAACGAGACAGAGGCGGCGGACTACGCCAGTCAATGGCTCGGACAGCGGGGCATCTCGTCGGAGATACTGGAGTCGGACAAGGACCGGGGGAATCTCATCGCTGAGATGCCCGGCGCGTCGGGGGAGAACAAGCTGCTGCTGATGTCGCATCTGGACGTGGTGCCGGTGGAAGACGAAGCCAAGTGGAACTATGCGCCTTTCGGAGCGGAAGTGGATGCGGGACGGGTGTACGGTCGGGGAGCGTCGGACTGCAAGGGGCTGCTGGCCTGCCAGATGATGGCTATGAGCCTGCTGCAACGAAACGGCGTTGAGCTTTCGGACAACTTAATTCTAGCCTCGGGGGCCGACGAGGAGAGCGGGGGGCGGTACGGGTTCGGCTGGCTGGCGGAGAACCATCCAGAGAAGATTCGCGCTCCCCTGGCTGTCAACGAAGGGGGAGGGACCCACCTGAACGTGGCTGGAACCACGACCTACCTGTTGGGGGTAGGGGAGAAGGGCCGGCTCGAGGTGAAGTTGGACGTTCGAGGCACCAGCGCCCACGCCTCCACGCCCTGGCTGGGTGACAACGCGAACTTCAAGGTGGCAGAGATTTTGAAGCGGCTGGAAGCTTACGAGGCGGAGCGGGACACTTCTTCGTCCATCTTCAACTACCTGTCGAGCATGGCCATCGAAGACGTGCCAACGCCCGAAAACGTAGACGCCGTTATCGAAGAGGTCGGCAGCCGAAATCGCCAGTTGGGTTCCATTTTGAGGGCGCTGTCGCGCATGACGCTGACGCCAACCATGATTGAGGGCGGGATCAAGTCGAACAGCGTGCCGGAGTTTTGCCGGATTACGTGCGACGTGCGAACGCTTCCTCACCAGGACGACGCTTATACCAGGAGTGAGTTGGAGGGGATTCTGGAAGGGATCAAAGGGGTAGACGTGGAGATTGACTATATGGCGGTGCCGAACAGTTCCGACTACGAGACGGATTTTGCGCGGCGCATCAGGGAGGCCACAAGTCTGAGTTTGGACAGGCAAGACCTGAACTGGATTCCGTCCATTTCAACGGGGTTCACAGACTCCCGGTTCCTACGTCCGCTGGGTACGGTTACCTACGGGTTTAGCGGCTCTCACCCGGAGGACGACTCCCTGCTGGACCACGTTCACGGCACCGACGAGTCCATAGGCGTCAAGAGTCTGGTCAGCGGAACCAAGATAATGCTGGCACTGGCTTATGACCTGCTGTCGGTGAGGTAGGGGATATTTCGGAGGAGTGTTGCATGGCATAGGAGGTTGACAGGCGTTCTGCTGAATGCTACTATAGTTGCACTTCCTCCCCGTCCGTAGCGCTGTGGTTTCGACCATAGCCCCGGGCGGGTGTTTTTTTATGCGTATAATCGTATTCATAGACGGTCAGAATCTGTATCACCTAGCAAAGGATGCTTGGGGATCTGGGGCATCGTCCCAATATAGTTGGCCGAGTTATGACGTTGAGAAACTTGCTCATGCTTTGGTCAACGCGACAAGTGGTCGAACCCTTTCCGAGATTCGGTTCTATACCGGCGTACCTAATCCAAGGATGGGAATCAAGCAGGCGTTCTGGCACGATTTCTGGTCCAGCAAGACAAGGCTTTTGCTGAATCAGGGGATCTACGTCTATAGAGGCAGGGTGAATGTTGGAGGGCAGGAGAAGGGTGTGGACGTTAGCTTGGCCATAGACTTGATCCAAGCCACTTACGAAGGCCGGTATGAAGCGGCAATCATAGTGAGTCAGGACTCGGACTTCGGGCCGGCAGTACGTTTGGCAAAACAGATTGCTAAAGGGCAAGGTAGGAGTCTGACGTTCGAGTCACGATATCCGGTAGGGCCTGGGAGCAGTTCACGGAGAGGGGTTCCGGGCACTACTTGGCGTCCCATAGACAAAGAGACCTATGATGCTTGCCAGGATCCCAGGGACTACCGCCCCAAGGAAGTTTCCCTGACCTAGCGCCGGTTTCGTCCGGCTAGACGGGTGCGACCTGCTGTAGCTGGTCGCCGACATGGGCTTGGATGAGGTCCAGGGTGTCGAAGTCCCACTCGGAGACGAAGATGATGGCAGTGCCTGTTCGTCCCATGCGGGCGGTGCGGCCAATACGGTGTACGTACTCCTCAAGGTTGTCGGGCATGTCGTAGTTGAATACGTGAGACACGGCGGGGATGTCCAGCCCCCTTGAGGCCACGTTGGTGGCCACCATGATGCGGAGATCCTTGGCGCGAAACCGATTCATGACGGCGTTGCGCTGGGCCTGGGTCATGTCGCCGTGGATGGCCTGTGCGTCGAAGCCACTCCGTTGCAGGTTGCGCTCCAGCTTGTCTACGCCAACCTTGGTGCGACGGAAGATTAGAGCTTGAGTGATGACATTGGCGTCGCGGAGGAGGTCTTGGAGGAGCCTCGCCCGGTCCCTTTCGGCCACCTCGTAGTAGACCTGGCGAACTTCTTTCACCGGCTCCGCCTCGCCGCCCATTCGTACCCAGGAGGGGTTGCGCAGGTAGCGGTTGGCCAGCCTGTGGATAGGGCCGGGCATGGTGGCGGAAAAGAGCATGGTCTGTCGAGAGCGGGGGGTGCGCCGCAGGATGTAGGCGATGTCCGGTGCGAAACCGATGTCCAACATCTGGTCAGCTTCGTCGAGGACGGCGGTCCTTATCTGATCGAGGCGGACGGTGCCGCGCTCCATGTGGTCCATGAGCCGGCCGGGAGTGGCTACGACTATGTGCGAACTTTGGCTAAGGGCCGTCAACTGCTTGCTCATGGCCTGGCCGCCGTAGACGGCGACTGTCTTGACGCCGCGGTATTCTCCGAGGCGAACGAGCTCGTTCCTGACCTGCATGGCAAGCTCCCGGGTGGGGGTCAGCACAAGGGCCTGGATGTCGGGCGATTGGGTGTCAACCATCTCAACTAGAGGGATTCCGAAGGAGGCCGTCTTGCCGGTGCCCGTTTGGGCTTGGCCGACGACATCTCGGCCTGACTGCACAAGGGGGATGACTTCCGCCTGGATGGGGGTCGGCTCGCGGTAGCCCATGGCGGCAAGTGAGCGGGCTACGGGCTGGGAGACGGGAATTTCGCCGAAGTTTTCGGAAATGGGGACGGGCGCGGCTTCATGCGGGACAGCGCCGTTGGAGGGTGCGGCAGGCAGGTTGACGGCGCCGTTGGCGGAGACAGTGGATGCAACGGGGGCGGCGGATGGCTTTCGCCTTCCTCTGCGGCGACGTCGACGGCGGGGCTTGTGGTCATCGGTCTGGGGTTCCGGGTTGGTGGCGGTCAGCGTCGATTGGGGCCTGACCGCGGCAAGGTATTCAGGTTCGGGGGCTGCAGTGGATGCGGGGACAGCGGCGTTGGGGATGTTTTCCGTTAGGTCGGATTCCGGTGGTTGAGACTTGGGCTTTTCTTTAGCGAATAGGGTGGTGAACTTGCGAATTACTGGTCGAAGAATAGAAAGGGCCTCCGGTGTAGTGAAATGACGGATGGTCGGCACATAAAGAAGAGGCGCTCCACCCAGAGGTGTGCGCCCGACTACGAATCCTATGTGTTTGTGTTAGCATCGACTCCGCTCTAGAACCAAGTTAACACAGCCTGTCCGTCCATGTCAAAAGCAGGAGGCATGGCGTTAGGGGGATTCTCCCGGTGCGCGGTGGGCTGCATGTTTTGGCCTTCCTCCAGTGTATAAGCGCCCTCCCTTGACGGGGAATAGGTTCGTCTCTACACTCCCAACAACAGACGCAGCGATTTGTCGCTGTGAGATGCTGGGCCACCGATTATGCGGTACGGAAGGGAGACGCCATGATAGATCAGGTTCACATGATGGAAGTGATTCAGAAACACCGGGGGGATGCGGTGATTGTGACGGTGGAGAGGGCCAGCGTGGCCTGGCCGAAGGTAAGCACCATGCCCACCCGAGACGTGTCGCCTACGGTGATGGGCAAGGGTTCCTCTTTTGCGTTGGGGGTCAGCCTGGCCCAGCCGGACACCAAGGTCATTGTCCTGGACGGCGACGGCAGTCTTCTGATGAACCTGGGGACGCTGACTACGGTTGGCAACATGCAGCCCCGGAATCTGTACCACTTCGTGCTGGAGAATGGGATGTATGCGACGACCGGCGGGCAGCCCATTCCTGGCCAGAACGTGATTTCCTTTGCTGGCATGGCCAAAGATGCGGGCTATGCGAAAGTCTATAACTTTGACGATCTGGAGGACTTAGACGGACGGGCCGGTGAGGTGTTCAGCGAGGAGGGCCCGGCGCTGATATGTGTGAAGACGGTGCCGAATCCCCGGCTGCCGGGGCAACGGCCTCAGGAAAAGTCGGGAAGCCGTCGAACCATACGGGAAGCGGTGTCGGACCTTCAGAAGGACCTGGCGGGAGAGTAGAGGTTTTCACCCCCATCCCAGCCTTGCCCCATAATGGGGCAAGGGACTTGTAGGTGCGGAACGGCGCAGACTCTAAGTCGGTCTCACAAATAGTTGTGGGCTATGAAGCCAGGGTTGCCTGAACGCTGAGTTCGACGTTGCCCTTGAGGGCTTGGGAGATGGGGCAGCCGTCTTTGGCGGCTTCGGCGGCCTCTGCGAAACCGGCAGCGTCGATGCCATCCACCCACCCCTTGACCGTTAGGGAGCTAGACACGACCTTGGGGCCGCCGTCCACGATGCCGAAGACAACTTCTGCGCTGACCTCAAGCTTCTGCGGGGTGGCGCCGCCCTCGTTCAGCCCGTGGGAGAAGGCCATGGCGTAGCAGCTTGCATGGGCGGCGGCAACCAGTTCCTCGGGGCTGGTACGACCGTCGGGTCTTTCGGTACGGGACGCCCAGGTGACGGGCAGCCCGGTGAATGCCTCGCTGGAAGCGGCGTCGACGGCTCCCTTGCCCTTTGTCAGATTGCCTTCCCAGGTGACTTCCGCCCTTCGAATGGCCTTCATTGCTCCTCCTTTGTAATTGATGTGCCTACATACTACTATAGTTGAGACTGCGGGGCGAATGCATGCGCCAAGCCTGCCCCAGGTCTCTTGCGACGTAAAATCCTTCTTGCATGACGTAGGATAGACAAAACCACCGGGGAGGTTTCCGATGATTACTCACTTTGACAGCTTGTTTGCCGGACACGTGGACGTGGAGAACGTGGGGTACAGCGGCACGCCGGTTAACGACCGCTCCTACTCCGACGAATACCTGGCGACAGCTTTTGATAAGTCGTTGGCCATCGCCCAATTGATGGACCGGACCGGGTACGACACCCTGTGGCTGGCGGAGCACCACTTCCAGCCGGAGGGGTTCGAGTGCATTCCCAACGTGCTGATGCTCAGTGTGCATCTGGCCCATCAGACGGAGCGGATAAACTTTGGGTGCGGGTTCAACATTACTCCTATGTGGCATCCACTGCGTCTGGCGGAGGACTACGCCGCCGCTGATATCTTCACCAAGGGGCGGGTGATTTTCGGCGTAGGGCGAGGGTATCACACCCGCGAAGTGGAGACCTTCGGCGCTCCCCTGTTGGACCAGGGCGCTAACCGGGACCTCTTCGAAGAGCAGGTGGACATCGTCTTCAAGGCCCTTACGGAACGGCCCTTTTCCCATCGAGGCAGCTACTACGAATTGCCGCCGGAGGTGCCATACCGGGGCTACGATCTGAAGGAGCTGACGCTGGTGCCGCGGCCCATCTACCGACCTTTGGAGTGCTGGCAGCCCGTCCAGAGCGCCACTCCGCGAGGACTGAACTTCATGGTGAAGCACGGGATCAAAGGACTAATCGGCGGTGGCGTGGCGGAGGGAGGCGTCATGGACAAGACGTTGGTTGCGTGGCAGCAGGCTCATGCCAGGGCGGGCAATCGGAAGGCGTTGGGAGAAGATTTGAGCATCGGATTCCACTTCTTCCTGTCGGACACGGTGGAGGAGGGGATAGAGCGCTACTCCAAGTATTACGAGGAGAACATCAAGATGTTCGGTCCGCTGCGGCTGGTGCGGGCTCTCACGGACGAGCAGATAGAGGAGATGGGAGACCCGGACAGTGCGCCGAAAGCGGGTCTTCCGACGATGGCCCAGGCTATTGAGGCCGGGGCCGTCCTCTGCGGTCCGCCGAGCCGGGTAATAGACCAGCTACGGGCGTTGGAGGAGCGACTTCCGGGCTTGGACAGGGTAAGCATGAGCCATCCCGTGGGCACGCCTCAGGCGGTTATCCTGGAGCAGCTGGAGTGGCTTTCTGAGGACGTGATGCCCCACTTTGTGGGGCGGTAAGTTCGGTGGGTGGTTAGGGGAGAGGGGCGGGCACATTCGGGTGGACCCGATGTATTCGTTTCCGGTGTTTCGTGCGTAGGAGGGATTCGTCGGGGAAATCGAATCCGTGCCTGTGAGGGCGGAAATTAGTCGTGGGATTCGTTTCAAAAATTTCCGGGGTGACGAATCGTGGGAGTGGGTTGAAATAGGGTGACTGGATTCTACGCTGAGCTCAGAATGACATTCAACGATAGTAGGTCGGTTGGCATACATTGTTTTGTTGACGGAGGATAGCAGGGTAGGGCGCTGAGGGGCAATGGGGAGATGTCAGGTGGAGGGTGGACGGGGAGTTTGCCGAAAGGTATCCCTACACTTACACTAGGGCCAATCGGACACTGCATTAGGAGGCGATATTATGCGTGGAAATACTGCTCTGGCCAACGTGCTCAAGATGGAAGGCACTGAGTATCTCTTCTGCTATCCAGCGAATCCTCTTATCGAAGCTGCGGCAATTGCTGGAATCAGGCCGATCATGTCGCGCACCGAAAGGACCACGGTGAACATGGCCGACGGCTTTACGCGGGTGTCAAACGGCCGACGCACCGGCGTGGTGGTTACCCAATCGGGGCCGGGCATCGAAAACGCCTATGGAGGCGTGGCCCATGCATTCGCCGAGTCAGTGCCTATTCTTGTCATACCCGGCGGGCCGCCGCGGGACAGGATGGCCCAATTTCCTAATTTCCCCGCCGTGGAGGCCTACGGCAACGTGCTGAAGTGGGGGGCGCAGGCGAACCAGGCAGCGCGTATTCCTGAGATGATGCGCCGCGCATATACGTTCCTCCGATCCGGCCGTCCGGGGCCGGTGATGGTGGAAGTGCCCGCCGACGTGGGGGAGGAGGAGATTTCCGAGGAGGTCTTCGACTATCGACCGGTGGGGCAAATTCGCAGCGGGGGAGACCCGGCGGACGTTCGGGCGGCGGCGCGAGCCCTGCTGAATGCCAAGCGGCCCGTCATATATGCCGGACAGGGGGTCTTGTGGGCGGAGGCTTCTTCGGCATTGGTGGAACTGGCGGAACTAGCCAACGCGCCGGTGATGACAACAAACATCGGCAAGAGCGCCTTCCCGGAGAACCACCCCCTGGCCCTGGGCACGGGCGCAAACACGCTGACCAAGCAGGTTCGCCACTTTCTCGACCGCGCTGACTTGGTGTTCGGCGTCGGGTGCAGCTTCACCACAAACTTGGCGTCTATCGGAGTTCCGCCAGGCAAGACGATGGTGCAGTGCACCGTGGATGCCAGGGACATCAACAAGGAGCATCGCATCGATCATGCCGTCATAGGCGACGCCAAGCTGGTGTTGGGCCAACTCATCGAGGAGGTTCGCAAGCAGGCGGGACAGGATGGACGTCGGGGAGAGGCGGAGCCTACGGGCGAGATAGCGCGGGTGAAGGGGGAGTGGCTGGAGGAGTGGATGCCCCGCCTGACCTCCGACGAAGTGCCCATCAATCCGTACCGGATTATCTGGGACCTGATGCACACGCTGGACAGAACTCAGACCATTGTTACCCACGATTCGGGACACCCGCGGGACCAGACTATCCCCTTCTACGAGGCCATAACGCCGCGGGGATATCTGGGATGGGGGAACTCCAGCCAGTTGGGCTATTCCGTGGGACTGAGCATGGGGGCTAAGCTGGCGGCGCCGGAGAAGACGGTGGTGACCATATTGGGGGACGCGGCGATAGGCATGGCGGGGATGGACATAGAGACGGCGGCGCGTCTGGAGATTCCAATTTTGCTGGTGGTGTTCAACAATCACGTGCTGAGCGGCTATTCGGTGAACTACCCGGTGGCGACGGAGCGGTTCGGCTTCACGAACCTGTACGGTAACTACGCCGACCTTTCGCAGACCCTTGGGGGTTACGGCGAACGTATTTCAGACCCGTCGGAGATTATACCGGCGCTGGGCAGGGCACAGGAGGCGATGGCGGGCGGGCGTCCCGCGCTGCTGGAGTTCATGACCAAGGAGGAGAATGCGCTGTCCCGGTATTAGGGGGCCGGAAGTTAAGGTGGGAAGGTGATGATTGTGAAGTACGCTGTGGTGATAGAGAAAGGGCCAACCAGTTATGGCGCCCACGTGCCGGACTTGCCAGGGTGTGTGGCCGCAGCCGAGACGAGGGAGGAGGTGTGCGCGCTGATACGCGAGGCGATTCAACTCTATGTCGAGGCGCTTGAGGAGGATTGCCTTCCCGTTCCGGAGCCGCAGTCTTACGAATTGATTGAGGTGTAGCCAGGGTTGGGGCGGAGGAAGTCGGCACTATTGGAGTTTATGACGAAGGAAGAGAATGCGCTGTCGCGATATTAGGGTAGGGTTGACAGGAGGTCTTTGTGGCGAATGGGAGGCGTTCCTGAAACGCAACTCCAGGGCTTTTGGGGAACCTCGGTGCCATCAGACCGTGTAATGCGCCAACCGGCGCTCATAGGCTCTATATCCTTGCAGTGGTCGATCTTCGCCGTTCGGATGCACTTGCCATCCAGAACGTAACTGGTTGCTGATGCCACCTTGTGCATCGTCCCATCGGCCGAAATGCGGTCGATGGCGAACATTCCCATCTGGATGTGCTTGTCCATCTCATCGTCGAAAGGACGCCCGAATTCTTCCTCCGCATCTGCTACATTGAAGGATAGTATCTGTTCTACGACGTGTCCGGCGACGATGACGTCGACCCAGCGCACGTTCACGCCTCGAATCTGACCTGTTCGCTCGTGCACCTTAGCGGTCATCTTGAGTTTTCCTTGGGTAGCTCGAGTGGCAGGAGCAGTTGGTAATGGTTGTGTAGACTGTCAGCCATCGACGTAATCTCCGACATCATTGAGAGCAGTCTGAGCCACTCAAGAGGGATTGCTTCGACCCCATAGTGGGCGCCGGCGATCTGTCCATAGATTGCGGCGGTGGTGTCGGCGTCGTCGCCGAGATTGGCGGCCAGCAGCGCCCCTTCCCGGAAGTCGTTCGACTTGTAGAAAGCCCAGAGAGCTGCTTCCATTGATTCCACGACGTAACCTGTGCCTCTGATATCAGGCGGCTCGCGGCGCTTGTAGGAGCCGTCTGCGATCTCTGCAATCTTCTCTGATAAGGGACTTTTATGCCAGAGGCCCTGCACAGGGCAGTACCGCGGGGATAGGAGGTTGTGTTTGTCCACCCCGTTCAGTGCGCCAACTAGCAGGCCGCCGAAGTAACGGCAGGCGTCTACCGCTTCCGTGGCACCGTGGGTGGTACGGGAGCTATCGGCGCTTTTGCTGATGGCTTCTGAGGCGTTGGCAGCGTAGCACATGGGGACTGGAGCGAGTCTCATGAGGGAACCATTTCCCGCGGAGAATGGGTCGGTGGATCCGGCATATGGATCACCGGTGTCAGTGAAGAGCCACAGGGCATCTGCGATTGTATTTCCGATGTCGAAGCATGTTCCGGTCGAGGACATGTAGCCCTCTCTCCGCCAGCGAACGTAACGCTGCATCTGGTCCTTGGGGTCGAAGCGTCCTTTTTCGATGAGACTTGCAGCAAGGCAAAGGGCCATGGAAGTGTCATCGGTCCATTGTCCGGGCTTCAATCGGAAGGGCCCTCCGCCAATCATGTCGTTGATCGGCTCGAAAGATCCGGGGGGCTTAAATTCTAGGGTTGTGCCCAAGGCGTCGCCTGCGGCGAGTCCCAATAGGCAACCTCGGAAACGGTCTCTGTCGTTAATCTGATTCATAATGTTGTTTGCTCACGTATTATTCGTGCCAGTTGCGGACGTATTCCCGCTGCTCATAGGTCTCCGGGGAATTGGGGGTGCGCCAAACCTTCTCTACACCCTGCCACAACCGGGCAATTCGTGCCAGGGCTTCTTCCCCAGTGAGGCCGTGCCTAACAAGCCAACAGCCTATCACAGTTCCGGTGCGTCCCACCCCGCCCCAACAGTGGACATAAACGGCACTGTCCTCGTCAATGGCGCGGTCGATTGCGTCCAGTATCTTCGTCATCTCTTTGGAACGGTGGGGAATTGACAAGTCGGTTATGGGGAATCGCTCATGGGAGACGGTCTTGCCAAGGCGTTGTGCTTCCTGTCGTGCAATCTGGTTGTAGGGTTCCAATTCGTAGGAATGGGTCAGGTCGATGAAGTAGTCGATGCCGGCTTCCAGCAAGGTTCGTATTTTCGGCGCAGCATCGCTGGGGTCCTTGGCGCCGGGGTATTCGCCGGCGGCCAGTCGACCTAGCATTACCCAATAGCTGTTAGGGATGGGTTTCTTCATTGGTTGGGGTTAGGAGAGGATGCGGGGGCCGTAGAGGCGGGCGGGGTTGTCCCAGAGGATCCTTTTTTTACTCTCGTCGGAGATGGGTTGGTGGAGAAGCTCCGGCAGGGCCACGTTGGGGGCGGGGGCGTCGGTGTGGGGGTAGTCGGTATTCCAGATGAGGTTGCCATCGCCGATGATGCTGATGACGGCGGGAAGGGGCTCTTCGTCGGCGTCGCAGGCTACGAAGATCTGGCGCTTGAAGAATTCGGTGGGTGTCATTTCCAGGTTGTTGTCGTCCCAGAAGACGGACTGGCGTCCGACGGAGTGGTCGTCGAGGCGTCCGAGCCAGAAGGGGAGCCAGCCGGCGTTGCCCTCGAGGAAGCTGGCGCGGAGGGTGGGGTATTTCTGCAGGATACCGGTGTAGATGAGGTGGCCCATGGAGATCATGTTTTCCATGGGGAAGCCGATGGCGTGATTCAAGGCGAAGAGGGCGCCGGTTTCTCCCCTATAGCGGGCGCCGGCGTGGGGATAGCCGCTACCAGCGCCGTGGAAGACTATGGGGACGTCGAGTTCGGTGACGAGATTCCAGAAGGCGTCGTATTCAGGGTAGTGCCAAAACTGGCCTTCCTGGGGTCTGGGCATCATTACGGTAATGGCTCCCAGCGTGGTGACGGCGCGTCGGGTTTCTTCGACGGCCCGCTCGAGGTCGTAGGGAGGGAGCTCGACGACCATCTTTAGGCGGGATGGATCGGCGCTGCAGAAGTCGTGGGCCCAGTTGTGGTAGGCACGGGCCAATGCCCACATCAGGTCGGGGTCTTTGTCAGTTTGTCGCAGGGGGGCGGAGCCGTGACCGGGGATGCAGATCATCTTGTCCCATCCGAAGCGGTCCATGTCTACGAGACGGCTCTCGGCGCTCCACCAGTGGTCGTAGGCCTGTCCGTACTTCTGGCGCAGCCCCTGGTAAAGCTGGTTGGGACGGCGCTTCCAGACAGAGGTGGGGAGACCCTCGGAGTCGCCAGGAAAGAGTTCACCGGCTTCGTAACGGAAGATGACGCGATTTTGGACGTGCTCAACAACGGGGCGCCGGTCATAGAATTCAGCCTCCACGTAGTTGTCCCAGATGTATGGGGGTTCCTGCATGTGAGCGTCGGCGTCGATTACCTTGAATCCGTTTCGCATTGGTCTTTCCTCCTGCTTGGTTCGGCAATAATACCAATCTTGAACAGGGATGGGAAACCTAAGGGGGTTGGGGCAAAGTTGCCGCCGTCAAAGTGGGGTGTTAAGGTTCCATTATTCCAGCCGCGGTACGGGGAACGTGGGTAGTTGCGTGAGTAGACTCCGTTGCGCTGAAAATTCAGGAGTGTGTTGATGGTTGACGCGTTGAGCAGGAAGGTGGACCTTGTAATCGACGGGGGCGTGGTGATTTCTATGGACGCCCAGCGGCGGATATTCAATCCTGGCTTCGTGGCCGTCGACAAGGGCAAGATAGTCGCGGTTGGGCCTTCGAGCCAGGGTTCACATGAAGGCCGGGAACGGTTGGACGCTTCCGAAATGGTGGTGATGCCCGGCATAGTCAATGCCCACGACCATTTGGACCAGTCGGTCTATCGCAGCCTGCTGGACCACAAGCGGGTTTCGAGGGACAACCTGCTGAACCTGGCGCGGGGTCTCACCCGGGAACGGGCGCACGCCGCCGCCGCCTCCAGCCTTCTGGAGCTGCTACGGTACGGCGTCACGACAACGCAGGAGAACCACTGGACCCACTATCACCAGGATTCCACGGACGGGATTTGCGAGGCGATCCAACAGTCGGGGATGCGGGCCGTGGTCTCCCGGGGAATCAGCGATGAAGAGGAATTCACTCCCGCCGACTTCGTCGAGCGGACGGAGGACGTGCTGGAGGACCTTGATCGACTGGAGGCGGCCTTCGATTCGGACCGGATAATGATAACGTCGGAGCCGACGACCATCATCCGGTGCAAGCCGGAAACGGTGCGGGCGATGAAGGACTGGGCACTGAAGAGGGACAAGATGTGGCACATCCACCTGGCGCAGACCAGCGACGAGCTGGCGGAGGCCATGGCCAAAGTGGGCATGGGGAGCGTTCAGTACGCCGAGAAGCTGGGGGTTTTGGGGCCGGAGATGCTGGCCATCCACTGCAGCGGCCTATTGGACGAGGAGGTGGAGCTTTTCGGGAAGTACCGGGTCAACGTGGCCCACTGCCCACTGACGGTGATGAGGGGCGGCAACCGGGTCCCGCCCATCTGGGAGATGACGCGGCTGGGGGCTATGGTGGCGGTGGGGACGGACGGTTCGGCGACGAACAACGGGCAGAATCCGTGGGAGGCGATGAAGATGGCCATCTATATGCAGAGAGTCCGATATCAGGATAGGTATCTGGGCACGGCGGAGGAGGCTCTGGAGTTGACGACGATCAAGGCCGCCGCCGTTCTGGACCTGGCCGACCGAGTGGGTTCTCTTGAGCCGGGGAAGGAGGCCGACGTGGCCATGTTCCGGCTGGACCAGCCTCATCTGCTGCCGGGGGCGCGACTGGTCAACAACCTGGTGTATTCGGGACTCAACAATATGGCGGACACGGTGCTGGTGGGAGGGAAGGTCGTGCTGCGGGAAGGCCGCGCGGTTCTCGTGGACGAGAAGGAAATAGTTGCGCGCGTTCGCGAGGCGCAGCGGGGGATGATTAGGGAGGCGGGAATGGAGGGCGACGTGGGCAGGCTTTCTACGTGGCCTGAAATAAGCGGCTAGTGAGGAATGAGAAGGGGGAGGGCGCCCACAAGGGACGCCCCTACGGGAGAGGGGGATGGATTCCCGCATTCGCGGGAAAACGGAGGGGGTGGGGAGTGGCGAGATTATTCGCTGGCGTTCAGAATTGCAGGTGGATGGAATGGTGGAGTGGGTTCCCGCCTCCGCGGGAACACGGAGGGGGAGGCGCTGCGACGACGCCCTGCTGAGATTAGCGGGGCTACTCGCATTGTAGATTTTCGGAGGGGAGTAGAAAGGGCTAATGAATAGAGAAGCGAGGGTTGCCGTCGTTACGGGCGGCGGAACGGGAATAGGCAGGCTCACCGCCTTGGCGCTGTGGCGCGAGGGATTTTTGGTGGCGGTGTGCGGACGGCGGCTGGAATTGCTGCAGTCGGTGGTTGAGGAATCGGGCGAGCCGACGTCCAGGGCTTTGGCGGTGCAGGCGGACGTGGGCAAACCCGACGACGTTGAAGCCCTATTCGCCCAGGTAGTGGAGCGTTTTGGGCGGGTTGACCTGCTGTTCAACAACGCGGGCATGGGGGCGGCGCCCCTTTCGCTGGAGGAGCTCAGCTTTGAGCAATGGAAGCGGGTTGTGGACGTGAACCTGAACGGCGTTTTTCTGTGTACCCGGGCGGCCATGCGGATAATGAAGAGTCAGAAGCCCATGGGCGGCCGTATCATCAACAACGGTTCTATTTCGGCCCAAACGCCTCGTCCGAACTCCGCACCGTACACGGCGACCAAGCACGCCGTGACAGGGCTGACGAAATCGACGTCACTGGACGGAAGAAAGTACAACATCGCCTGCGGGCAAATAGACGTGGGGAACGCCGATACGCGAATGGTGACCCGAATGCGGGAGGGGATAGAGCAGGCGGACGGGTCGGTGCGGGTGGAGCCGGTGATGGCGACGGAGCACGTGGCGGAGGCGGTGGTGCACATGGCGAATTTGCCGTTGGACACCAACATATTGTTCATGACTATAATGGCGACGAAGATGCCCTACACGGGCCGGGGTTGATTTTTCCCTAGGGAACCCCTCTGAACAACGTGGCACAGGTTGCATATAATAGTTTGAGGGAGTTGTAAGAGAGGCAGGAGCCTGACATGGGGTTCTTACGGTGTACGCGGGGAAGCCCGTAATGCCCCCCAAGTCACCTCAGCTGGGGCGTGGTCGCTACCACGCCTCTTCTTTGGGCGCAGGTAGGCCCTATGAAGCCGCTAGGTGACGCTCCGCCGTTATCAGGTTGGTAAGCCCCAACAGCAACGCCAGCCGTTGCGTGTTCTTGGCCAATCCCCGGTATCGAACCTTGGCGTACCCGAAGCGTCGCTTCACCCACAGGAACGGATGCTCCACCTTGGCCCGTATGGACGCCTTCCGTCTCTCCTCTACCGCTGCTTCACTCCCAGGCTCCAGTTGCCTTCGCCGACCTGGCCTCATGGCCACCTGCCACTCCACGTCCAACCCCATATTCTCATCCCGCTTGGCCACTCCCTGGTATCCCGCATCTCCCCACACCCGTTTCTCCCTTCCGTGCAACAGCCGGTGCGCCTCCGTCACGTCATGCACGTTGGCGGATGTCGTACTCATGCTATGCACCACTCCCGTCTCTGAGTCCACCCCGACGTGCACTTTCATCCCAAAATGCCACTCGTTCCCCTTCTTCGTCTGACGCATCTGTGGGTCTCGCTCACAAGCGCCATTCTTCGTCGACGAAGGCGCCTCTATGATGCTGGCGTCCACTATCGTACCCTCCCGCAGCCTCAGCCCTTGGGATGCCAGGTGGCGGTTCGATCTCCTCCATCAGTCCCTGCCCCAACCGGCGCTCTTCCAGCAGATGCCGAAAGTTCAGTATCGTTGTCTCGTCCGGCAACGGGCCTGAGAGCCTCAGTCCCACGAACCGTCTCACCGACTCCGCCTCGTATAGCAGGTCCTCCATCCCGGGATCGCTAAGAGCCTGCCCTCGCGAAGGCGGGGGTTGTAGAACAGCTGCACACAGTGTATCCGCAGCATCGCTGACAACTCGTAAGGCCGACGGCCTCGGCCCGCCTTGGGATAGTGCGGCCGTATCCGCTCTTCCAGCAGACCCCACGGGATCAGGCCATCCATCCGCTCAAGGAATATCTCCCGACGGGTCTTACGCTTCTTGCTTTCGTACTCCAGATCTCCGAATGTCGGCTGACTCATCGTCGCTTCACCCCAAGCATCTACTGTTCTCTGTTTAGCATTCTACTACGGCATGGACCGCATGGGACTTGTTCAGCAGTGTTCCTAGTAGGCCTGACGGACCGGCCCAAGACGCTGGTAGAGGAGTACTCCAGAGGAATGAAGCAGAGGCTCCATCTTGCCAGAGGACTTCTCATGGACCCAGAAGTGCTCTTTCTGGACGAGCCCACCATAGGCCTGGACCCCGTAGGCGCCCACGAAATCCGCCAGCTGATCCCTACTCTAGCCAGAGGCGGCACGACGGTACTTCTGACCACCCATTACATGTTCGAGGCCGATACCCTTTGCGACTCCATAGGAATCATTGACAAAGGTAAACTCGCCGTACTAGGCACTCCCGCGGAGATCAAGGGCAACTTTAGCACGGTTAAGATAACTCAAATTACGCTAAGAACTCCCGTACCCGAGCTCGTGGATGAGATTGGTTCGCTGGAGGAGGTACAGCGAGTCACCGAAGGAACGGAGGACGCCATGCAGCAGCTCATTGTGCACGGCTCACCTGACTTCGATATAAGCGCATACCTGGAGGACAGGGTGCCGGAGACAGACATCGTCGGCCTGGTGGTCCGGGAACCTACCCTTGAAGAAGCGTACCTCAGCATATTGAACTAGAGATGATCCAGCCGGCTCAACCGAGAACTCCCTCCAGGGTCCCTCGCCGTTTCATCCAACTCTCGATTCCCCTGAAAATAAGGTATCCGCAGATCCCATAGGAAATTCCTATCAAGACTCCATTGCTGGGGCGAGCTTGCGCCCTGCGGGGGAAAGGTAGAGTGCTAGATGGGTTTAACGCAAATGGGTGAACGGGCCTACCTCTCCCATTCTCATCTAAGCGTTTCGTTCACGAGAGATAGGCCCGCCTCCAGTCTTCGGTCCCAGTCTTGTTGTGGACGGCGGACTACGTTTGTGCAGATCCTGAATAGACAGACAGCTTCACGAAGGGCAAGCTCCTCCTCACTCCAGCGGAAACGTTCAAGAGCAGCGCTACGGAACACCTGGTAGTATGCTCCACTCCCGCTACTTCTACTCCTTCGCCCAAAGCGGGATGCCCAGCGAAGATGAGCCAGAAAGTTTCCCACGTCCAGCATCGAATCTCCTGGGCCTGCTTCCTCAAAGTCCACAAGCGCTATTCTTCCATCACTCAGTGCCAACATCTGGTCGTCGTAAAAGTCGTTATGTGCTATGCCAGTGGGGCGCCAAGATTGAACGAATGGGTCCAGTGACTTTGTAGCCTCGTTGAGGCTACGCTGAGCTGCACTGTTATCGCGTATGTTGTGCGTGAAACTGCGCTTAGCCCTCTCATACGCAGCCGACAGATTGAAGGGGCGTCCGCCTCGGTGCTCTAGAGGTACTCTCAAAAGGGTCTGAAGTCCATCAAGAATGGGTGAGGGGTCCGGCAATTTACCCAGTTGTATGCGACGTCTCAGATTCTTGCCAGGTATTTCCGAAAACCACACAACGCCCCCCTTTTCCCAACACCCAGCGAGCCGCGGCACAACAAAACCAGAGGCACCGATTAACTCTTGGGTATTGAGCAATCGGGGTACTGCATTGGGCCGCATGACTCTAACATAGAATTTCACCCTGCCTGCGCTGTGACGCAAAACGGCACGACTGGCGGGTCTGTAGCGTATCAGTTGAACTCTTGCTCGCCGTGTAGGAATGGCCCACACATGCCTGTTCATTAGGACAAGGGCAGTCTCGGGATCAGCTACTTCACCTAGCCCGGGCAGACGGGGATCCTCCGGATACCTAAAAAGCTCTACAAGCTTACCATACTCGATCTTGACCGCAAAAAGTTGCGTGGGTATGTAATCGTCAACATGCCATTCCATCTCATAACTAACCATGGCGATCCTGCCGAGGCTGTGGGCGAACTGACGTATGCGAATGCGGTAGGGGAAGGTATCTGGTCTTCCGAACTGGCGACAATATGCCTCCCATATCCACTCGGGGTCGAAGAGTCTTGGTAGCTCAACTAAGCGAGGATCTTTGGGGAAATTGACTTGTGGAATAAGGATAGGTCTGGCAGCTAGGAGGTCATTTGGTTCAGTCGCTGTCGTCGTCATCGCTGTTGTCGTCATCATCATCGTCGCTGTCCTCGTTGATGGTCTCAGGGGGCGTGTCAATCCCGTCGGTCTCAGGGGGTGTGTCTATCCCGTCAGTCTCAGGGGGTGTGTCTATCCCGTCACTGTCCGTCCCGTCGTTGTCCGTGGGAGGCGGAGTGTCCACACCGTCGTGGTCGGTGTTAGCCTCGGTGTCGAAGCCGTCGTTGTCGGTCTCTGGTGTGTCGATGCCATCATTGTCCGTGTCGTCGTCCTCGTCCTCCGGTGTTGGACGAGGTGTCGGCGCCGGGGTGGCCTCCTGCGTTGGTACTGGGGTCGGCGAAGGGTCTGGCGTGGGTTCAGGGGTCGTAGTCAACGTCGTAGTCGCACTTTTCCCAAGACCGCCGTTAGACAGGTTGCTAATCCACTTGCTATCCAGAGATCCCTCAGATATGAGATCGCCCGGAGAACCGGAGTTGGAAACTCGATAGAGGTCAAAGGCCTGGGTAGTCATCCAATATCCGCGAACTTCATACTCCGTTCCTGACTCCAAGCCCGTAATCGTCAGCACCATTCCATCGGTTACTCCGTACGCCACTGCGAAGCTAGGCTGACCCCCAGCCTTCCTCCATCCGAGGCGAAGGTAGCTAGGAGATCCGCCCGGTGCGGATATGCGGACGGCAATTTCGTTTGATCGCGACTCCTCCAAGCTCAACGCTCCCTCAGGCATGGATGGAGGAGTCCTATCCGAAACTGTATAAGAGCGAAACTCCCGGTCCTCACTCAGGTCCCCACGACTGCCCGTTACTGTGCAAACGGTCTCTGTCTGAGCATTCGGCCCGTGGACGTGCCCCAATGTATTGGACGCAAGCACCAATTTCCCGTTCTCGACGCTGGCAGAATCGTAGTAATCACCCGCAGAGGTATCGCATGATTTCAGTGCGAACGTAGCGCCCTCAGCTCCTACGGGGAGGTAGCCCGCCAACACGACCTCGGTTGCGATACCGTACCTCGTGAGAACTCTGTAACTGGCGCCTGAATCAAAGATTTTCGCCGCGTCGATTGCTTGCGCGGACGCCTTAATCAGGATTGGAGCTGTGTCAATATTTGCAGGAGTCGTCCCTGTGCTGAGGCTTGGATTCTCGTTTCTGGAAGCGGTCGCATAGCGACTGCTGGCCATCAATTCCCCAGGGTTATCTTCCTTATACTGCACCAACCCGACGCCATCATTTGTTGATATGTCGTGATCGTTATCCCCTTCCCCCTCGTCATCCTCACCTTCGTCGTCATCCCCTCCTAGGGGCACACGAGGAATTGAAGCCACACCATCGGAGGCGTTGTCGCTGCTCATAACGATGGCTGCACTTCCCCACACAAGCACCGACACCAGCATCAGGGATACAACAATCAGACCAATTGAATTCAACTTATTCATGATTCGAGCGCAAACTGCTTCCAATCATCGAAATTCAGATAATCAACCAGATAAGCAAAAATTGCCACAGCGAAATACATCTTGCAAGAACGTACATTGCGGATTCGTTTGCTCCAGCAGGCTCTTTAACACCAGATTCGACGCCACCTACCCCCGACACTTTCCAGAATAGCTGGTAACATTCTCCAGTGAGGCAACAGGCATTCACCATACGGTGGTGCCGTGCTGTGAACCGGCAACGATATCATTTCTACAAATCGGGAATAAACGAATGACCACTAGCTTCCTGACTACACTGCTCCTGGTGGGGCTGGGCGGATTTTTCGGTTCGGCGCTGCGGTACGTTGCCGGTGAGTGGGTACAGGGTCTGTTTGGCCCATCCACATTCCCCTACGGCACGCTGTTCGTCAACGCATTGGGCTGCCTTACCATTGGATTCTTGGCAGGGCTGTCAGACTCTCGGGACTTGTTTGGTGATAGCGCTAGGCTTTTTCTCTTTGTCGGCCTACTGGGCGGTTTCACCACATTTTCAGCCTTTGGTCACCAGACGTTCACTCTGCTGCGAGACGGTCAAACCGCCATGGCTCTAGCCAACACAGGATTGCAGCTAAGCTTATGCCTAGGAGCCATCGCTATAGGCTATTTTGCCTTTCGCAATCTCTAGTTTAAGCGGTCGATAGTTTGACCTCTTGAAAGAGGCTAAAACCTTGCAGCGTCGGCAGGTACCTGGCAAACGTTGCAAGGAACACTGTTATCGGGGCTTTAGCGGCATGATAGTAGGCGTTGCAACGTTGTTATCGGCCGTCCCGGTTCGGGTTTTGGCCACGCAGCAACTCGCTGAGACGTGGACGCCAATGCTACCGGACCTCGTACTGGCAGAACGATATCTGAGGTAAGCCGCCACACTACAGGATGATGGCTAACTTGGGGCATCCCAATCCATTGAGATAGACCCAAAGGGTTGGACGTAGAAACGGCTTCAAAAGGTAACGATATCAATACTCGCAGGGCAGACCGTGGTTGAACAACACCGGTAGTATTCGGCCTACAAATGCCGACCAAAGCCTCGATATGTGCGCCAGCTGATTTTGCTAGCTTTGTCTCCCCATTACGTTTTGCGTTCCACTGACTGCCTACATCTGCTTTAGACGCCGGTATGCGTAGGCGGCGGCTCCAACTATGGCCATAAGGAAACCTGCAAAGATAAGGGCTATTAGCCAAGCTGGCATACCTGGCCTCTCGGACGTTATTTCCGTTACGGGTTCCACCTCTCTCGTAGCATCGGGTGTGGGGCTGGGCGCCGATGTGAAAGCTACCGTTGGCAAGGCAGTTGGAGTCGCCAACGTCGCGGGTGGGGGAGTAGGGCTAAGCGTTGGCGCAGGTGTTGCGATAGGCGCTGGAGTGGGTACGGCGTCGGATATTGGTTTCGGCATGGGTGTAGGCGTAGCTGTAGGGGTGGACATATGCGTGGGAGTTAACACAGCAGTGGGCACCGCGGTTGGCGCAGGTGTTCGCGTGGCGGTTGGCACAAGCGTCGGCGTAGGTGTTTGCGTAACTGTAGGTTCAGGGGTAGGCGTAGGCGTCGGTTCAGGGGTGCGTGTGGGCGTCGGTTTCGGAGACGGAGGACTAGCCACGGACACTTCGATGGTGACCGTTACACTAAATCCTGCGACGTCTTTCGCGGTTATGACGAATGACGCCGTTCCTGCTTCCAGAGGGGTGATGGACAGGATCCTGGCCTCCACCACGGCCGAGGCCACTTCAAACTCTGCATCGTCAACCAATGTGAAAGTAAGGATGTCTCCGTCCGGGTCTGCAAAAAATTCACTGAGGTCCAAGGTAGTGGGTGAATTGCCCGCAGTGAATCCAGTTATGGGAATCGCGGTGCCCACGGTGCTTGCAGGCCCTTCGTTTACGTCAGTTACCGAAACGGTGACCTCAAGCTGTTGGGACACCGGAGGTCTCCCGTCATCGGTGGCTACAACGGTAAGGACGTAGTCGTTGGTGCCAGCATTGCTGCCAAGGGCTTCGAAATCAAGAGCGCTGTTCAGAGACAGGGTTCCCGCTTCGTCTATCTGGAACAAAGCAGCGTCCGAGCCGGCCAGGGACCACGCCACAGCGTCTTCCTCCGGGTCTTCAACCTGGTACTGGATGAGGACGCCGGTATGGTTTTCGGCTACCGAGAGCTGCACCTCTCCACTGACCGGGTCCAACTCGTTTACCCGTTTGATCTCTATCCTGACCTGCAGGCGACCAGACTGGGAAGGAATACCGCTGTCAACGGCAAGGAGGCGAATCTCGTAGGTGTTGTTCAGACGGAAGTCGACGGGGTTTTCATAGTCGGGAGGCTTAATGAAGGTCAGGACTCCATCCTCGGAGATACGGAAGTGTTATTCGTCAGTGTCTTCAATTTGCCACGAAATCTCGGTGCCCTCGGGGTCCACGGCCTCGTAGGTGGCTACCGGTTCGGTGCTGTGTTCCGGGTATTGCAGGCTCTTGGGGCCTGTGATTTCTGGAGGACGGTTGGCGCTTCCACCGCCGCCACCACCACCACCACCGGTGCCGGTAATGATAGGCGGCACGACCCGTCGTTCACCGTCGGCCTCATTTGACCAATCCGCGTCTCCATCGACGTTGGAAGCCTGAAGCCGATAGGTGTATACGATCCCCTCCGCCACGTTCTCGTCACGAAAGGAGAGGGCATTGGGGTCAGGCGCTGTTAGTGTCACGTAGTCATCGGCGCCGGCCTTCCGCTCCAAGTTGTAGGAAGTGATGGGGCTGCCGTTGTCTCCAGGCGCACTCCACGTCAGGTCGATGTGCCCGCCCCCCACAGAGGCGCTCAGATTGGAAATGGGATCCGGCGGCGCGTCCAGCTCCGTTGTCACCGAGTCGTCGTTGTCGGCGGGTGTGCGGTCGAGCTGGTCTCCCCCGGCCCGCGCCGTGAGAACAATATCGGTCGACGCGTTGTCGGCAACGTTGACTACGATTGTGCCACTCGCCGATGCGAACTGTGCCAGCGTCCCCAGCGTGCAGGTGACAGTGCCGCCCGAGCGGCTGCATTGACCGATAGTGGGCGTCGCGACCTCTGCCGAAATAAAGGTCACCCCCGGGTCCAGCGTGGCGGTTAGCCTGACGTTCGTGGTGTCTGTCACGTCGTTGTTGGCCACCGACCAGCTGTAGGTTAGCTCGTCGCCACGCGAGGCCGAGCTGCTGTCCACCATCACCGACGTGTTCAGGTCGGAGAGGGATGACGCGTCGTCGGTGACGGTCACGGTTGCGGTCATATCGCCCCGAAGCAGGTAGGGTTGGCTGGGGCCATCGAAGGCCAGTTGCACACGGAACGTCTCGGTCTCCTGCGTTATAGTGTCGTGGTTAACAAGCACATTGAAGTTCTCCTTCGCCACCCAGCGGGATTGGCCGTCCACTGTTTCCTGCGAGAAGTCGAGACGGTCGAACGTCTCCGTTACCGATAGCTGCTGATAGTCCCCGGGCTGCCGTGCGGTGCCGTTGGCGGTGTTCACTGTGTAGTCGAAAGTGAACCCGCTTTCCGGGCGCTTGTTCGTTGCGGGCACTGCCCTCGCGGTCAGGGTAACCTGAGTGGTGTCGCCGACGCTGGTGGGTTCCTCCACCGTAAACAGGGTCTCCGCCCATCCGAGGGTCACTGGAACGTGGTCGTTGTCACCTATGGCTATGGTCGCGTCGGCGCTGGTTCCCGTAAGGTGCGGCAGGGAGGGATTGGTGTAGGCCAATACGACTTCAAATTCCTCGGAATCTTCATCCACCGTGTCGTCACGGACTGCCACGATGAAGTCCCGCGTGGCCCGGTAGAGATATAGCGGCCACCCCCGGTGTCAATCCGGCTGAAGGCGCTTTGCCGGAAGCTGTGGGACGCCGACAGCCGCGTGTAGTCGGCGCCCTGCGTGGCGCTGTCGTCAACAGTCCCCACCGAGACGGCGGCCACGAACCCTGTCTCAGGCATCTTGTCTGCGGTGGTAGTCACCTCCGCTTTCAAAGTGACTGTGCCCACGTCCTCGTCAACGGTGAACGACGACTGCTCCCAGCTCAGCTCCACGGGCACGTCGTCGTTGTCATTGATGGTCACCGTCACCTCGGTGTCCCCCTCGCTGAGGTGTGGCAGGCTAGGATCCGAGAGATGAAGCTCAACGGTGAAGCTCTCGTTCGGTTCGTCGTCCGTGTCGTCAGCGATGGTCACCGTGAAGTCCTTAGTCGCCACGAACCGGCTCTGTCCTCCTACAGTCCTCCGAGAGAAGTCGCTCGGTACGAAGGATTCCGTGCCGCTGAAGACCCCTTCGTAGTCAGCAGGGTCCCGCGCGGTACCGTACCTGGAACTTACTGTGTAGTCCAGGACAAAGCCGGTCTCCGGCTGTTTGTTCGTCGCAGTGATTGCCCTGGCCTGCAGGGTCACGGTGGTCGTGCCCCCGCTGGTGGTGGGCTCATTCGCCGTCACCGCAGTCTGCTGCCAGCCGAGAGTCACGGCCACGTGGTCGTTGTCCTCAATAGTAATCGTCGCCGTCATGTCCCCAGGGACGAGATACGGTGCACTGGGGTCATCGAAGGCCAGGGTGACGGTGAAGGTCTCGTTGGATTCATCAACGGTGTCGTCCTCAATTAACACCATGTAGGTGCGCGTGGTCCTGTACCGGGTCTGTCCTGTGGACGTGTCGATTGTGAAGTCACTGCGGGGAATTGACACTGTCTGAGACAACGCCTCGTAGTCCGAAGGTTCAGTTGCCGTGCCGTCGGCTGTCTCCACGCTGAAATCGAGGGTAAAGCCTGACTCCGGGCGCTGGTCTCCGAGGGTGCTCGCGACGACGGTGAGGGTCACAGCTCTCGTGCCGCCCGGTGTTGTTGGCTCTTCGAAAGTGGATGACGTTTCTTCCCAACCCAATGTCACCTGCGGCACCTCGTTGTCGATAATACGCACGGTTGCCTCCGCGTTGCCCCCCGTGTAGTGTGTCTGCGTTGTGCCACGGTAGGCGAGAGTGACGGTGAAGTCCTCGTCCGGCTCGTCAACGGTGTCATCTATGATGGAGACCGTGATGTCCCGCGTTGCCTGGTAGCGGAACTGGCCGTTCACTTCGGTGCGGGAGAAGGCGCTCTGGCTGAAGCTGAAGTTGTTGGTCACTCTTCGATAGTCCGACCCCTGCGTTGCAGTGTCGTCAGCCGTCGTCGCCGAAAGGAGGACGGAGAAGCCGGTCTCCGGCATCTTGTCGACCGTTGTGGTCGCACGAGCCTGCAGGGTGACCGTACCGGCATGCTCGTCGATACTCACGAAGGTTTTGTCCCAATTAATGGTGACGGGCACGAAATCGTTGTCTCGGATGGTGACCTTCGCCGTAGCCGCCGGTCCCTGCAGGTGCGGCAGAGTGGGGTTCACATATGCCAAGACTACGGTGAGTTCCTCGTCCTCCTCATCCTCCTCGTCCTCCATGATGGGCACCTCCACGTCGAGGATTGCCCGGTAGCGGCTCTGCCCGTCAACCGTCGTCCGCCTGAAAGAACTGCCGATGAATGTGACTGTCTTGGAGAGAGGGGTGAAGTCGTCACTCTTTGCAGCGCTGCCAGCAACCGACGAGACTAACGTCTGTAGCACGAAGTCGGCGCCGGGGGCCTCGTTCTGAGCCGTGGTGACGACGGCACGCAAAGTAGCGGTGCCGGCTCCCTCATCGACGGTCACCGACGATTGCTGCCATGAAATGGTCACGGGGCCGTGATCATCGTCGGCAATGGTGACCGCCAGGTTGGCGTTGTTACCCTGCAGATGCGGCAGGGACGGCACGTCGTACGTCAGCGTCAGGGTTACCCCCTCGTTGCTCTCGTTGACCGTGTCGTTCACGATGGCCACGACGACGTCTGCGACGGCGCGGTAACGCGTCTGCCCGCTAACGTCCACCTGTGCGAAGTCCGCAAACGCAAAGGTGAGCAACGTTGTTTGCAGCTTGTAGTCGGCGGGGGAGTTCGCAGCCCCCGACGCACCAATGTCGATATCGACCGTGAAGTCGCTCGGCAAAGTGCCCGCCTCCGTGGTGGCCAGTTCCGCCTGCAGCGTGACCGTACCCGCATCTTCGTTGACCGTCGTGGCGGAGCTGGCCCACTGCAGCCGCACATTCACCTGGTTCGCGGGCGTGCCCTCGAAAGTTGAAGACTACGCCCCCTCTCCCGCGCTGTTGACCGCCCGTACCTGCACGTCGTAGCCCGATCCATTGGTGAGTCCGCCCTGGGCATGCTGCAAGGGCCCCGAAGTCCATACGCGGGTGCGGACCGTCCAATTGGCATCGACCATCTCGTCTGCGCTGGTCAGAATGTAGTGCAGGTCGTAGGAGGTGATCTCGTCATCCACCGCCTCGGGCGGCGGCGTCCACGTGATTCCGAGGGTGCGGTGGCCCGGCGTGACGCCGGTGATGGACGGCGCCGTGGGAGCCGTCAGCGTCGGCTCTACGAACTCCGCCTCGGACCAAGGGCCGACGCGGGCGCCGCTCTTGGCTCGAATCTGTACGTCGTATTTGGAATCGCCCTCCAATCCCGTGAGGGTGTGGCTCAGCGTCCCTGACGTCCAGATACTTTCGACCAGTGTCCACGTTGCGTCTAACTCGTCCTTTCGGTGGCGTAGGTCGTAGCCGGTGATTGTCGAGCTTCCGGTGATCGTCGGAGCCGTCCACTCTACGGTCACGCTCCGAGCGCCCGGCGTCGCGGTGTCAATCTCGGGAAATCCGGGGCCATCTCCATGTCCGTACATGGTAATCTCCCATGCCCTAAGAGTACCGTCGTCGAGCTTTACGTGGTCGGAAATCCGTAGCGTCCATTCCCCGGCCCCATTCTCCCCCAGATGCTTGGCGGTGCCAAACTGGAATGTTCCGTCCCAGGGTTCGCCGAGGGCGAACGTGAAGGGATAGTCCTCCAAGGATGGCGAAAGCACTGAGACAACTCCTTCCGGGGAGACCAATTCTATCTCCAGGTCTCGGAATGAGGAGTTCTCCAAGTCGACTCGAACGTGAACGTATTCTACAAAGCTCACGTGCGGTTCCACCGTGAGACTGGCCGTAACAGGTGTAGGATATTCACCTCCGATGTCGTCAGGGATGGACAAGTTCAGGTTGTTCGAGGACACCTCGATCTCTCGAAAGGCAGGCGCGTTGGTCCAGCCCACCGCCATGTCCACAGCAGCCTTGGCATCCACCAGGCCGAAGCCGTACTCGTAGTTGTAGTGGTAGCGCTCCAAGGTGGAATCGTACTTGACAGCTCCCTCCTCCCAACCATTGTCTCGTGCGTCCACCTTGCGGGCGGTGGCCGCCAAGATCAGCTTGATGTCGCGCCACGTCAGGGCGCTGTTGGCGTGGCGCATGAGGGCGGCAACGCCCGAGACCATGGGTGTTGCCGCGCTAGTGCCGCCAAAATAATTGGTGTAGGAGTCATAGAGGTCGGTGGTTGTGATGCCCGGCAAGAAGGATAAGAAGCCACCGTTGTTGGACAGGCCGCATACCCAGAGGTTGGCGCCTGGCTCTGAGTAGCTGGATCGCTCTCCCTCGTAGTTGACCGCGCACACGGCGGTGACGCCGTAGAAATTCGCGTATTCGTCCAGGGAGGAGTAGTCATCGGAGCCGCCGTTGCCCCCCGCCCATGCGTAGAAGACCCCCTTGCCTCCGTAACCTTCGGTGATACCGCTCTCCACGGCCATCCTCCAGATTGATGAAGCCGTTTGAGGAAGACCGTTATCACTAGGCCCCCAACTGTTGTTGCTGACAGCCGTTGTGTTCCTGTTCCGGGCCATGGCATCAGCGTCGTTAAGGTCGCTCTCTTCCCCGGAAAGTAGGTTGTAGGAGTATATGGTCGCGTCCGGCGCTACGCCACGCACGCCGATATCGTTGTCATCAGCGGCGATTATCCCGGCAACGGACGTCCCGTGCCAGGGATTGAGATCCCTGACGGTTTTTCCTTCCACATAGGAGTGGTTCTTGGTGGAGTCCACATTGGTTGCAAGGTCCTCATGCTCATAGTCGAGCCCGTTATCGACTATTACGACATTAACGCCACTGCCCTTGTAGGTGCTCCATACGCTTTCGACATTCAGGTCCGGTCCTGAGAGTCCGCCCAACTGACCCTCGTTGACTAGGTGCCATTGACATCCCGCCAAAGCGTCAGAAACGCCGGTTAGGCTGCCGGCGCATCTGTCCTCCGTTCGGGCGTAAGAAGAGTCTTCAAGAACAATGATGGAGTAGACCTCTGAATCCAGAGTCGTCGTCCACGTCAACTTTATGTAGTACGTTCCTGGAGACAGAGTGTGCCTTCCACCCAAACCCACAAATACGCTAACCGTTTCCTCTGGATAGGTCTCGACGGCAGTGAAGCTGCTGTCCTGAAGCTCTCCGGCCCCCGTCAATTCGCCGTCCCCTTCCACGTCACTCACAACGCGGACGATGATTCTATTCCTCTCTCCCAACGTAAACTTGAAGAAGTCCGTGTCACTAACGGCATCAATGTTGCCGCCCCCGGCCACGCCAAGGGTGAGTTCTTGGGCATTCGCCGCATCGCTGCCGGGCTCTGTAACAGTTTCGGCGTGTACAACGTATCCGCCTGGATAACCGGAATACTCATGCAACCGCAGATAATATACCCCCGCCGCCAGCTTAGTGCGGATCAGGAAATTAGCCGATCGCTCCGCGAAGTACCCATCGTCATTCGAGGCAATCTCTACTCCCACACTCTTGGAAAGAGATGCGACGGTGTCGCTTCTGCCGGTGCTGCGGAGCACCAGTTCCGTATCAGCCGTGATTTCCAGCTTGAAGAAGTCCTCATCCATGTCATCCTCAAAACTACCCAGGGCCGTTCCGTCCAACGAAAGCGGCACGGCGTCCGAATTTCCCGTGCTATCATCATCCATTTCAACGGCATGGAGAACATATGCACCTATTGTGTTTCGGTAGCCCCTCACCCTGAGGTAGTAGGCGCCAGCATCCAGGGAGGCAGTTATGAGGAAATTGAGCCCGCTGTCTGGCAGAGCTCCGTCATCGTTTCCTCCTATGATGTCATCCTCTGCGGTCAGCAGTTCCGCTACGGTATCCGAGTCACCGGTGGTATACATCCAAACGGTACTGTTTGACGATAGATCTATTCGGAAGACGTCAACGTCACCGATGCTGTTTATGACACCGTGCACGGGACTGCCAATGTCCAATGTTCCAGCGGTCTCAGCAGTGCTGCCGAAGTCTGCGGGCTGCCCGGTTGCGGTCGTCGACCATGTACCGTCGCTAGTTCCGACGTGCCGTACTTGCACATCGTAGCTGACGTTATTCGTTAGGCCGGTTATCGTGTAGGACAACGTACCCTCGGTCCACGCGGCATCTACGACCATCCAGTTGGAGTCCGCCTTGTCCGTGGCCGAACTGACTATGTGCCGCACGTCGTAGGCCGTCGTCGTTGAAGGCGGGCTTGTGGGCGCACTCCACGTCACGTGGAGCGCAGTGTCCTCCGAACGCACGGCATCTATGGTGGGAACGGCGGCAGACCCCGCCGTTGGTGTGCCGACGACGGGGTCCGACCACTCCCCGTCATCGCTACCGCGCACGGCCCGAACCTCCACGTCATAGGAAGTTCCATTGGTGAGGCTGGAGATGGTGTGCGACAGCGACCCTGACCCGGAAGTGACGGCGTCATCGATGACCGTCCAGTTGGAGTCCGCCTTGTCGGTGGCCGAACTGTCTATGTGCCGCACGTCGTAGGCGGTGACCGCGTCATCGTCCAGTGCCGTCCAGCCAACGACTAGTTTGGTGTCGTCAGGCGTCACCGACGAAATGGCGGGGACATCCGCACCCGACTTGTGGCCGAAGATCTCAACCCTCCAGGACTTCAACGTACCCGAAGTGCCTGTGACCTCGTCGGTAACGCGAATCTTCCACGTGCCCGATGAGCCCTCCCCAAGATGCGCGGCGGTCCCGAATCGGAACTCGCCGTTCAGCGGATACTTGTCCTCGGAGTCGTGGGATACGCTCAGCACCGATGTAGCGCCGGCAGGCGAAGTCAGCTCTACCTTCAGGTCTCGGAACGACTGGTGGGCGAAATTAAGGTAGACGTCCACGTGCTCAATGAAGTCCACTCCACCGCCAGCGGTGATGTCATTGCTGGCTGAGCTGTTGTCGGCAATGGCCAGGCTGAAGTCGGTTGCAGAGCCCAAGGCTAGGCGCCTCATGGCCGGCACGTTTGTCCACGTCGTCGCCAGATCAACCGCCGCTTTGGCGTCCACCACACCAAAGCCGTACTGATGGTTGAAGTTGTAGGTGTCGGTGGTGGAACCGAATTCTGTTGCACCCATGGCCCAGCCGGAGTCGCTGGCGTCGTTCTTACGCGCAGAACCGGCCAGAATAAGTTTGACGTCGCGCCAGGTCAGGTCCGCGTTGGCCTTGCGTATCAGCGCCGCCACACCGGAGACAATGGCCGCCGATAAGGAGGTGCCGGCGACGCCGTTCCGATAGCGGTCATAGTTCTGGGTGGTCAGATTGCCCTGGCGTCCAGGATCTCCGGACGGAGCGCAGACCCACAAGTTGGGCCCCTCTTCCGAGTATTCCGACCGTTGACCCTGATCATTGACCGCACAGGCCGCCGTGACCGCATAGAAGCTTGTGAGCCCGCTGAGGTTGGAATAGTCACCCTCTCGGGCGCCGTTGCCCGCGGAATATACGTAGAAGGCGCCCTTTCCATCCAGTCCATCGGTCACGCCAGACTCAAGCGCCAGCTCCCATATACGCGGTGAGGGGTCCAAACCGGGGCCGCTGATGAATCCCCAACTGTTGTTGTAGACTCCCGTGACGTCCATGCTGCGTGTTTCGGAGTCAAAGAGGTTGTAAAATGTTGAATAGCGAATGAAGTTGTGGACGTAGATTGTTGCCCTGGGAGCGACCCCGCGTATCCCGATGCTGTTGTCCCGCGCGGCGATGAGGCCTGCTATTGCTGTCCCGTGGGTGAAGTGACGCTCAAAGACCTCCCCACGGTTGGTATAGTCCCAATTTTTGCTGGTGTCGACGTTGTCCTTCAGGTCTTCGTGTTCGTAGTACAGGCCGTTGTCCACGATGGCGACGTTGACCCCCTCGCCCATGTTTCCCCCTTCCCAAACAGCTTCCACGTTGATGTCCTCACCGGAGGTACCAACACCCTCGCCTGTGTCCTGGCCTGTGTTGTTCATGCTCCACTGGCAGCCGTACAGTGGGTCCGTGTACGATGTGGCAAGGTCAGCGCAAGTTGAGAGAAAGTCGGTGTATTCTTGATCAACCGTGGCGCGTATGGCGTAAGGTCCGGAGACGGAGCTGTCGTCGGACTTCACCTGGACATAGCTGGTTCCGGCCTCGAGGCTGGCGAACATGGTGAAGCCGAGCGCGCCGGGCAGGTAGTCTGTGTCCGTGACAATCACGTCCTTCGCCCTGTTGTTGGTTTCGTAGAAGGTGCCTTCCGTCTCGATGTCGGCGCTTACCACCTCCACCTTCACGTGGGTCGGATCGTCCACGGCAATGCTGAATAAATCTGAATTGCTATTGGTGTCTATGCGCCCGCCGACAAGCATTCCGTCTTCCAGCTGGAGGGGAGTAGCGGACAATCGCGAGCTGCTTCGCGCCGGGACTGACTCCAGCGCGACGGTGTACGGACCCTCCCCCGTCTGGGCGGACTTGCTCCAAAAGGCAAAAGGGGCTGGCGGCATTCAAAGGACCCTCCCCCGTCTGGGCGGACTTGCTCACGGTCTTATAACAGTTATCCCTGCGGCTGGAAATGAACTCTGGCGTATAGCCGCGGCAGACGTCAAACGTTGCCGCTGGCGCGCCGCTCACCTTCAGAAAATAGACTCCGGCGCTCAGATCCTTACGGATGATGAAGTGCTTCGACCTGTCGCCGTCGAGGAAGCTGTCGTCGTGCGTCGCTACCACGTCACCCTCGGCATCAAACAGCGTTCCCAGCGGGTCAAGGCCTTTCAGAGCGCGTGGTAGCCATATCATCACATCGGTAGTCGACGAAAGCTCAAAGCGGAAGAAGTCCTCGTCTTCCGCCCCCGTATCCAGGATACCGTTGGCCCGCCCGCCGAGGTTTAGGCCCACCGCATCGGTCACGCTTGTACCGTCGGGTACCGGCTGTGTGTGGAGGGTGTAGTATCCGGCCTCGGGCGCCTCAACTTGCACGTAATATGTGCCCGCGGATAGGCTGTGCCAGATAAACAACTGTTCGCCATGTTCCCGCATTCCCGAACTGGTCTCATCCGACCTTATGACGCTGCCGCTGTTGTTCCGCAGGTCGCCGGTGGTGGAGAGGAAGCCCGAGACGTAGCTGGTGGTGAAGATGAATATGCCGGTGTCGTTGTCCACCGTGAACGTGAAGTAGTCTTCATCGGAGTTCGATGAAATGTAGCCCAGAGTTGGTGTTTGTAGTGTAATTCCCGTCGCCGACGAGCGGCTGTCGCCGTGGTCGGCCGGGGTGCCGGTGACAGTGGCTGACCAGGCTCCGTCGCCCCGGGAGTTCACGGCGCGCACCTGCACGTCATACTGCTCGCCGTTACCGAGCTCGGTGACGGTGTGTCGCAGGTCGCCTGCGCCGGACCACACGTCCTCCTGAATCGTCCAGTTGGCGTCCGCCGTCTCGTCCTCAGTGGTGAGGATGTAGCGTAGGTCGTAGGCGGTGATGGCCGAAGAGCCGGTGTCCGCGGGCTCGCTCCACTCCGCGGTCAGTGCCCGGTCGCCCGCACTGACGGTGTCGACGGTCGGCCCACCGGGCGTGCCAGCTTGGGCGGAGACGTCGCGCAGGAATAGGGGGATTGCGAGCAGCCCCGGTATCAATAGGAGCAACAGCAATCGGACCAATCGCCGCTCCATTGTTATCGGACCCATCATCCCTACTAGTGTCGAAGGAAGGCAGTCACCTTCATTTGACGGTCACTTCTGTCCACCAGTTAGGGCTGGAGACAATGACGCCTTCCTTTGTGGCAAGGCTATTGGCGAGGTCTAGCGAAGAAAAGCCCGGATCCGTCTCAATGAAGTATCCGTTGTTGATGTAGTCCAACTCCTCGACCTTGTCCTGCTTGATGCTGTTACTGGAGAAGAAGGCGTTGGTATCCGCCTGACTCCAGTCCGGCTCAAGCACCAGTAGGACCCCACCGGGCAGGGTCATCAACGCACCCGACTGGGACTTGAACACGGGCAGACCCTTGTCCTCGCTCTTGGCTCCTGCCGACTTCACGATGGCGCCACCAGGTGCATCCGCCATAGCGTCCTTGCTGGAGGCGTCTTCGTCGATAACCAGATCCGACTGCAGGAGGACAGTCAGGGTGCGGTCCCCGTCCTGCCACGTGTATTCGCTCTGTTCCGTGCCCCCGCCGGAACCCTTTGTAGTAGGTTCGGACTGCTGATTGACCGAGGCTTTCAGCTCCTGCTCGCCCCCACCGATGGGCGTAGTCACCTTCGCTTGCTGAAGGGACGGCACCTCCGGGGACGGCACGACCGCGCTCGATGAAGATGGCAGATCAGAAGTCTCGTACACCTCAGTGACGAGCTGCTGCTCGGCGTCGGAATCGACCGGTGGGATATCCGACGATCCGGCGCTCGATGAAGATAGCAAATCAGCCGCCTCGTACACCTCAGCAACGGGCTGCTGCTTCACATCAGGATCGACCGGCGACGCGGCCTGCACGACGGCGGTCGATGAAGGTTGTAAATCGGCTGCCTCGTACACCTCAGCAATGAGCTGCTGATTCACGTCAGGATCGACCGGCGACGCGGCCTGCACGACGGCAGTCGATGCAGGTTTTAGATCAGCTGCCTCGTCCAGTTCACTGGTAGCCTGTTGCTGCTCGGGGTAAGTACCAACCGGAGCCGCGGCCGACGATCCGGCAATTATGACCAGCCCGCCCAGCCCCAGAAGACACAGTAGTATTTGCCGCTTCCATTTGCCGACTCTACTCATGGTACACTCGACTCGCTCACGTCTTGGTTTCTACTGGTGCAACTCCACGAATTGACCGATTGCAGGTCTGACTGGTGGCCTTCTCGCCCGATTGGTTGTAGCCTTCAGTCTACGGTCCAGCCATTGACATAGGAATAAAGTCTAACCCCATGCTATTCTCCTGTAAGTTGGACGATGGCTGATAAAGCCTACCTTTGTGCTTAGTCGCTGTACAGTAACAAGTGCCACATTACTGAGGGAGCATTTGCCCGTCATGGGAAGTTCAAATGCACTCCTTGCCCATGGCCAGCCGCTCAGGATTAGAAATCGAGGCGCGTTTTAGGTTGGGCGACTCGGATAGCCGCCATCCACCGTAGCTGTCGTGACAGACCGCATTGCCGGTGAGGAGGAATGTTGTTGAAACCGGATGGACGCGACCTACAGATTGCTGCGCTGCGACACCGGCTATCCATGCTCAGCGAGGCCAGCCTGCGCATAACTGAAAGCTTCGACCTCGACACCGTCCTACAGAGAGTCCTGGACAGCCCCCGCTCCCTGACAGATGCTCGTTTCGCCCACATTTGTCAATCGCAAGGGTCATTGGACCAGTCATCGCCGCAGATAATAGTCCACCACGGGCGTGTCTGATGAAGACCATTTCAATTGCTTTGGGTGGGGATCCAGTGATATCACCACCGCGGGAACGACTGCGAATGGAAGGAAGTGTCTAAGCTGAGGCTTGCCTATTTCCAATTTACAACGGCCGTAGAAGATCTCCTCTGGTGTAGCTATTGTAACCAACAATAGCCATCAACGGACTGACTACCCCTATTCAGTAACGACCACCCAAAGGGGAAATTCGTAAGAAGGAAAACCCGAACATCGACATTGCTGTACGTAGAATCGAGTTCGAGTCCCTGTAGGTCGTAGGAGCCAAAATATAGGCTGTCTCGTCCTAAATTGCGAACTTTCTGGTGCGTGGTGATCCTCTAGGCCACCATAGGTTCGAAGGATTCAGATTCTCTTGACCTCCCCTTGAACAACTTAGCCCTCACATAAATTCGCCTTGATGCTATTCGACCAACCGGGTTCACCTCACCCTGCGTCATGCTTTCGGGTTGCTCTACCCCGAGGTGTATCTCATTTCCGCCAACGGCGTACAAATTCTGAGCTAGAACGTCTACATCATGGAATCGTTCACCCGACATCGGCCATGTCATTAAAGTTTGCAACATTGTCCAAGGAATCCCATGTCAATGAGTATGAAGCATTTTTTGTTAATGTACGGAAGGTTTGACTAGGGTTGCGGGACAAGATATTATCCACCTGCACATGAATCGTCGTCTTCATGACTTTTCTGGATTGAATTAGAAATCGTAAGGAGCTTCATCTATGCGTGATGGGTTCAAGGTCGTAGACGCAGATGCTCACTTCTATGAGCCTGCCGATATTTGGGAAAGATACGTGGAGACCCAGTACAAGGATCGTTGCCCAAAGGTTGTAGGAGTATTGGGCAATGCATTGTTCGAATACGAGAATGCCCATTTCTCCGGATCGGTTCGTGCCAAGACCCTGCTTTCCCAAATGGAGACCAAGTTTGGCCACGCCTACCGAGCCAAATGGAGCATGGAGAGCCGCCTCATAGACATGGAACAGGAAGGCTGGGACATTCAGGTCTGTCTTCCCACCAACGGCACCAAAGCCCTCAATTATCCGGATCCCGACGTTTCCGCGGCCCTGTCGAGAGCATACAACAACTGGGCCCACGAGTTCTCTAGCTCGGCTGCCAACCGAATCAAGTTCACCGCGGTGCTCCCCGGCCCAAATATCGAGGCCATGATTGTCGAAGCCCGGCGGGCCGTGGAGAGACTTGGCGCCATATCCATTATGTTGCCCAGCGTGGCCACCGGAAAGATGTGGCATGACCCTGAATACACTCCACTGTGGGAAACTGCCCAGGACTTGGGATTTCCCATTTCCCTTCATGGCGCCAACAGTGGGTATCCTGCCGCGAATGCTCGTTATGACCCATTGGTGGGCGCTTTCATTGCACTCCACCAGACCATCGGCTTCCCCTTCGAGAATATGATCAGTCTGGGCCACTTCATGTTCAGCGGCATTCTGGACCGCTTCCCTGACTTGAAACTGCTCATCCTGGAAGCGAACTCCGGCTGGGTCCCCTTCTGGCTGAACCGGCTGGAGAAGTATTGTGAAGGACGCCAGTCCGTCTTCTTCGACGAACACCCGCTGAACCTGACGCCCCAGGAGTATTTCCTGCGCCAATGCGCCGTGGCCGCCGACGCCGACGAACCTTCCATCAAGTACGTGGTGGACTACATTGGGGATGACAACATCGTGTTCAACACGGACTACCCTCACCCCGACGCCCCGGCAACGAACGAACCCCTGCCCAACATGATGGAGCAGCCCCTTTCGGAGGAGTCCAAGCGGAAGATCCTCTGGGACAACTCAGTCAAGATTTACGGGGAAAGGCTGATTTCAGGCCATTCCGTGGCCTCCGTTTAATTGAAATCTCTAATCGGAGAGCTCCGATGACAACACCGGGAGATGCTCACAAGAAGACTCCCAAAGCATAGCCTCAGAGACACCTATTGAAATTCGCCAGATTATTCCGCTCCAACCAGCACATAATGGGAGAGATTGATGAAAGCACTTAGAGCATTCACAAGTCAGCAATTGTATGTCCTTCTGGCTACAGCTGTTGTGATGACCCTGTTGATCATAGGCTGTGGTGACGAGGCTACCTCCGCGCCTACAGTTGCCCCTGCCGCCACGGCTGTGCCGACGACCGCGCCCACTGCCATGCCTACGGCAGCGCCCACACCGGCGCCCACTGCTATGCCTACGACTGCAGCCACCCCAGCGCCCACTGCCATGCCTACGGCAACTGCCAGGGCAGCGCCCACTGCTATGCCTACGGCCGCGCCTACACCAATGCCCACGGAGGCGGCAACCCCGGAACCTCAACCCGTGGTTTCTCGCCTCCGGATAGCCCAAGTGCCACCAAGCACCCAAAGCACCATGACTCACGTAAGCAGCTACGCCGGTAGCGGGCCCCTTCGTGGCCTGTACGAGCCCCTCATCGGTGTCGACGTAGACACCGGCGGCTACGCACCGGACAGGCTAGCCACGGATTGGAGTTTGTCCTCCGATGGGATGGACTGGACATTCAAACTGCGCGAGGGGGTGCCCTTCCACAATGGGGTGGAGTTCACCGCTAAGGACGTTGTACGCACGTGGGAAGTGTACAGTGCCGCAAGTTCCGCAACCACGGGAGCATCCTTCTTTAGAAACTGGTTGGGAGACGACAAAGATAACTTCGAGATAGTGAATGACCACGAGATGATCTGGCACCTCGTGAAACCCGAAGGCGGCCTTCGACCATGGCTGTCCGACCTTCTCATGTTCCTCATAATCAGCGATGACTATTGGCAGGAAAAGGGAGAGGAGGGTTACCTGGATGACCCTGTGGGGACGGGACCCTTCCGGTTCGTGGAGCTGGAATTTAACAGCCATATCCTGCATGAAAGGGTAGATAACCACTGGAGAAAGACTCCTGAGGTGCAGGAGCTGCAGTTCCTCTACGTACCTGAGCCCGCAAACCGCCAGGCAATGCTGCTTGCTGAAGAGGCCCACATTGCGGATCTGCCCCGGATCCTGTTCTCCTCGGCAAGGGAGAAAGGACTGGAGATTGTCCAGAGTACACAAGCCGGGTCATACATTCTTATCACTTACGGAGGCCAATACTACGATACGCCCGAAGGACTAGAGGATATATTTGATCCTACAGAACCCCAACTCAAGCTAAACGTGCGGAAAGCAATGAGCCTGGCCATCAACCGCCAGGAAATAAACGATGTTTTCTTCGAGGGTGTCCTGGAGCCTCAGACGATTCACGCTCTGCATCCAAGGGAAGACCCGTGGATCCCCGGCCGATGGCCGCCGGACCCCTATGATCCGGAGGAAGCCAAGCGACTGCTCGCCGGAGCAGGCTATCCAGACGGGTTCGACATCACTCTGATAGTGTCACCCAGCTCCAGCGTTCCTGAGCTTCCGGATATCGCAGAAACCATTACCAACTATTGGAATAACGTTGGTCTGAACGCAGACCTGGAAGTTGTGGAGTCCAGCTATACTGTGGCACGCGAGCGGAAGCTGGCTGGGAAGGCTGCCCTGGGCAACACGGGCTTGGTCTCCTACGAGCTTCAGATGCCTCTGAACCTGAAGCTTCAGCAGGGACAGTCCCACTACCACGACAAGAAAGAGCTTGACGCCCTGGCACGCAATCTGGAGACCACTATTGACCCGGACGCAAGAATAAAGGCGGCCCAGGAGATAGCTGACTACCTCTACGCCAACTACGTAACGCTGCCCCTCTTCTTCGTCACGACGGCGGTGGTGATTGACCCTAATGTCGTGGAAGAATACAAAGCCATTATCCTCAACATTGGGCCGGGGTTCCGGCACGAATACACCAAAATCGTGAAGAGATAAGCTACACAAGAAGGAGCGACACAATGCCTACCTGGTACGCTCTACATTTGAAGACGCGAGACGTAAAAGCTACGGCCGCATGGTACATGAAATTCGGCCTCAATGACCGTCAGGTAGAAACAGCCGACGGCTCTCATACCATTGTCCTAGACATCGACGGTCTTCCGTTGGTTATTACCCAGCATCCCAACGCAGATGAAATGCCCGGCATACCTACCAGCCAATTTCTGGGCATCGAGCACTTGGGATTTGGACTGGAGGACTTTGACACCCAGATTGAGCGACTTCACCGGGAAGGGGTTGAGTTCTTCCCGGAGTCCCGCATGGACGAGGCTCCTGGAGAGAGAGTGGCCTTCATAAGGGCCCCGGATGGGGTGCGTCTGGAGCTTACGGACGCACCCTGGAAATGGCTCCAATAGCGGGGGTTGCCAGTTTCTCCTACCCCTTCATTTTCCGAGAGTAACACATCTCGCCTAGCGTCAGTCTTAGGGCCGCAGCGCCTATTTAGGATGATACGGAGTGATCCGTCCCGACTTATAACAAATGACTGACCATTAAAGAGGTCCAATGAATGTAGGTTCTTCAATCCAAACCCACAGACCAGTGGTCATGGGGTCTAATGGCATGGTAACCGCCGCCCACCCACTCGCCTCCGTCGCCGGGCTCCGTACTCTTATGAAAGGCGGCAACGCCTTTGATGCCACGGTTGCGGTAGCCGCCGCACTGAATGTAGTCGAGCCCTACATGTCAGGCATGGGAGGCGTAGGTTGCCTTCTGGCTTATGTCGCTGCAGAAAAGCGCACCCGGGTGCTGAACTTTACAGGAAGGGCTCCGGGGGCGGCGGAGCCAAGCCTCTTCACGGATAAGAATAAGGAGCGCGGCATTCTGTCAGTTCTCGTACCCGGCACCGTTGCAGGCTGGCTCACGTTGCATGAATCCTATGGCAGGTTGAAGTTGGAAGATCTATTCAAACCTGCCATCGATTACGCTGAGCAAGGCTTTCCCCTTACCCATTTGAACCATTTCTTGACTGCCGACGGCAGAGATCGCTGGGCTCCCTACGCAAGTTCGCAGGCCATCTTGGAACCACATGGGAAGATGCCTCAACCGGGTGAGAGGCTGCGACAACCACAATTGGGCCAGAGCTTGAGGAAGGTTGCCGAGGGAGGCAAAGAGGTCTTTTACAGGGGTGAACTAGCCAAACGGATAGTTGAAGCGAGTCAGCAATTGGGGGGTCTCCTTACGAAGGATGACTTGGCGGATTATGAGGCGTGGTGGGAGGAACCCATAGAGATGGACTATCGTGGCTACAAGGTGTTAACGGCTCCGCCCAACTCTGACGGCTTTCAAATGCTGGAAACCCTGAAGATAGTTGAAGGTTACACTCCCAACGAGATGAATCTCGGCGCCCCTGACACCCTTCACCGGATGATAGAGGCCACAAAACTGGCGATTACAGACAGGATCAAATACTCCGGCGACCCTAACCACGTACATATCCCCGTAAAGGAACTTCTTTCCAGCCAGTATGCGTCCAATCAAAGAGCACGAATAGACATGGCCAGGGCTGCGGCAGTACAGGGCGAGCACTACAATCCCCAAGCCCAAGTGGATGTAATGCTTCCCGGAAGTATGGACCCGGCCCTCTTGGGTTCCACTACCCATTTTGCGGTCGCCGACAATGAAGGGAATGTAGTCACTCTCACGCAGAGCCTGGGTTCCGGCTTTGGGTCCGGCATCGCGATCGGAGACACGGGCATTTTCCTCAACAACGTGGCGAACTGGTTTGACGTCGCGATGGACGTTGAAATCCCGAACAGAATCGGGCCGCGACGGCTGGTGGAGTGGTGTCCCACACCCGCTCAGGTGTTCAAGGACGGGAAATTCTACCTGAGCATAGGGACGCCGGGCGGGTATGGAATTGCCCAGACCACCGCTCAAATGCTAATGCACGTGCTGGACTTTGGCATGAACGTCCAGCAGGCTATAGAGGCCCCACGTTTCAAGTGCACAATTGGTAGGTCTGTGGAAATGGAGGAGCGGTTCGCCCCGGAAGTTAGAGGCCGGCTTGCTGGGCGGGGCCATGACATAGTCGTTCTGGAACCCTGGTCCAGAGGAGTAGGCGGCGCTCAGGGGATAATGGTGGACCAAACAGCCGGCACCCTCAGCGGCGGCGCCGACCCCCGTAGAGATGGCTATGCAATGGGTTGGTAGCCCATAACTTCGTTCTCCGATAATTGTGGCTGAACATCACTTGGTACCACAAGTTTTCTCGAGATTGACCAAATATCTCTGCGGTAGTTCTGACTAACCAAACAGGAAAACTAGCTTGCTAAGGGAAGGAAGGTTTCAGGATATGCAAATGATCAGATTGTACACAGGAGACGATGGGGTTACTCATCTTGAGGATATGGAACCCAAAGACATGCGGTTTTCCGCAACTGAGGTAGTCATCCGTTCCGCTCCTTCGGATCTGCCCTCACCTTGGCACAATGCCCCATTGCGCCAAATCCTCATAGTTAGAACGGGGAACGTAAAGGTGGAGGTGGAGGATGGCGACGTTCGACAGCTTGGGCCGGGAGATATGGTTCTAGAAGAAGACCTGACTGGCAAAGGTCACCGCGGCATACCTGTCGATGACCAGCCCGTAATTCTCAATGCCGTGGTCTTAGGTTAGATGCACGAAAGGCAGTAGACGAGACCTTATGACCATGACTAAAGGTGACGTACAGGAATCTGGATTCTTCGGTAGATTCTTCCAGCCCTACGTTGACGAGTTCTACCTCCTTTTTAGGCTCATCTTCGCATTCTTGGTCAGCCTTCATGGAGCACAGAAAGCGTTCTTGCTGTGGGACTTTCCAGCGGGGGCGAATCCTAACGGGCTAGGCGCCCTGGTAGACATTGCGGGCTGGGTGGAGCTTTTGGCGGCACTCCTCATCGGGTTCGGTGTTCTAACCCGCTTGGGGGCAGGGGCATTAGTGGTCACAATGATAGTCGCCTATTTCGGAGTACACGCTGCTCTCAGTCCTGTATGGCCTTGGCCGCATCTCTATCCCAATCCTCCTGATGGAGGCAACGCCTTCGTGGCTCACGGGGGTGAGGTCACTATCCTCTTTTTCATCTGTGCCGGCATCATAGGCATACTTGGCAGCCGGAAATGGGGTATTGAGCGGCACTTTTTCAACAAGGATCTGCTGTAAGAATTCGTCAGGCATCCCGTAAGGTGCCGATACGATTGGCCCAAAATCGAGCATGATGACTGGGACGATTAGCTACGACGCAGTGGTCGTAGGTGCGGGGCCCAATGGCCTGTCGGCCGCAATAGCCATTGCCGAGAAGGGCCATTCGGTGCTGGTGGTTGAGGGTCAAAACACGGTCGGCGGTGGCGCTAGATCTGCCGCGCTGACGTTGCCCGGCTTCCTCCACGACGTGTGCTCGGCGGTCTACCCAATGGCAGTGAGTTCACCATTCCTCTCCAACCTGCCCCTTCATAATCACGGCCTAGACTGGATTCAGCCTCCCACACCCCTCGCGCATCCTCTAGACGACGGCACGGCTGTTATGCTGGAGCGCTCGGTTGATGCCACGGCAGAGGGTCTGGGCTGTGATGCGGCTCCGTATCGTAGGCTGTTTGGCCCCATAGTGAAGCACTGGCACAAGCTCGTCGCCGACACACTAGGCCCCCTGAGAGTGCCTCGTCACCCACTAGTGACTGCCCGTTTTGCGCTTAATGGATTGCGGTCGGCGCTGTCCGTGGCTCATGCCCGCTTTAGAGGCGAACGGGCCAAGGCTTTATTCGCGGGGCTCGCCGCCCATTCAATACTGCCTCTCGAACGACCCGTCAGCGCAGCATTCGGTCTGGTCCTGGGGAGCAGTGGACATGCCGTGGGTTGGCCAATGCCGCGGGGTGGGGCCCAGCGCATCTCGGACGCTCTGGCTTCCCATCTAGTCTCCCTGGGCGGTCGTATAGAAACCGGCATGCCCGTCAAGCGACTTGAAGAGCTGCCCGCCTCGAGGGTCACTCTCCTCAACGTTACGCCCAGACAGCTCATCGCCATCGCTGGACATCGCTTGCCAGGCTCTTTTCGACGCAGGCTACAGGACTACCGTTACGGACCGGCGGCTTTCAAGATAGACTGGGCCCTGAGCGGTCCGATTCCCTGGAGAGCGCAGGAGTGCGCGCGCGCCGGCACCCTGCATCTGGGGGGTACTCTGGCCGAAATAGCCCATGCCGAGCGGGAAGTGTGGCAAGGGCGTCACCCCGAACGACCCTTCGTCCTGCTCTCCCAGCCAAGCCTCTTCGACCCGTCCAGAGCTCCCAAGGGCCTGCACACGGCATGGGCCTATTGCCACGTCCCCAACGGGTCTCGCGTTGACATGACTGATCGCATCGAGGCCCAGGTGGAGCGATTCGCCCCAGGGTTCAAAGAGGTCATCCTGGAGAGAAGTGTTCGGCCTCCGTCAGCAATGGAGCAATACAATCCCAACTACGTCGGCGGTGACATCAACGGCGGTGTTCAGGACCTGGGGCAGCTCTTCTCTCGCCCTGCCCGAATGTTCAGACCCTACGCTGTCCCGTCGACCGACATCTTCATCTGCTCATCCTCGACACCGCCCGGAGGTGGCGTTCACGGCATGTGCGGTTACTTCGCTGCCCAAGCGGCTCTGCGCCACCTTAAGCGCTGACTTTTTGAAATGTAGCCCCCACCAATAGGTCTGCAATGAAGCGTCCAGGTCATCTTGGTATCTGCCTATCCCATCCTCGTAGCAGAAACAGATGCAGAGAATCTGCTCGCAAAGATTAGGTGTCGTACGTGCAGAAAGTTGTTAGAAGGAAAGGATGCGGAAGAAGGGCGAAGAATGTCCCAGTAAGGCTCGAACCACACAATTGCTCGCTCGCGGCTGTCGTCCTCGTATGACTATAAGTCCGCCACCCACGTGTGCCTGTTTTTTGTCTCGATTGGAAAACAGATACCCTGGTGGGACGATAGAACCCGTTTACAGCACTGAGCAACACCTCCGTATATTGACGTAATTTTGCAAATGATTCTCGCTCTCCAGTACACCCTTTCCAGAATGGACCGAATTCAACCTGAACGTAACCATTGAATCTCCCGCGGAGTGTGTAGCGTTCAGTTACAGCCAGTCCTCCCGTGGTAGTAGAGAATCATCATCGCTGGGCACTCCAGGGTACGGGTTGATCTACGTACGACCAAGGTGGCGTTGACGGACTACATTGTCTCCACCCTTCACAATACAGACGCATTTTGGAAACCTAACTTTGGGGATGTTCATTGGGATAGAATCGCCAGCTCCTCCTTGACCAGAGATACTACGAGATCGTCCAGTCTTTCAACGGTGTATTCACCAACGTTGTGCGATGTTGAACCCCCAGGTCCGTAGACCAAAAAAACGAATTGGCCCATCGTGTGCTGGGCAATCTGTCGGAACACGTACTCCCCTTGCTCATCCAACCCGCTGGTAGCTATTGCAAAGGTCTTGATTCCTCTTCGGTGGGCTTCCATCATTTCTTCTGCGTAGCTGTAGTCATCGGGATAGTCCAAGTGAGGAGGAGCGTCAGCAATCAGAAAGATCAATCGAATTGCGTTGCCCAACCTCCAATCTGGTTCGCGGACGGCAACATGGTATGCTTCGTTCAAGGATTCAGGAGTGTCATCGCCCCCATCCGCAACGACATTACGAATAGTGTCGTGAAAACGTTTCACGTCATCGTCGAAATCATAAAGACGAGTCACGAATTCATCACCCCTGTCCCTGTAGGCCACCATGCCGAAGCGCAAGTCAGGCTGCGATGGAAGGTCGACTATCCTCGATGATATGGAGAGAAGTGTGGCCTTTATCTGGTCGATCTCATCAGCCATGCTGCCTGTCGAGTCCAGTAGGAACAGAACATCTAATGGCACGCCCTCGGAAGAGGACCGCTCCAGGTCCAACGTTACGTTCCACTCGCGCTCAGAGTCTCGGGAGAACTCAACTCTCTGACTAATGCCATCCTTCTCCACTACCAGGTTGAAGGTTTCTACTCCCTCACTGGCAGCAAAGGCGAGAGGAAAAAATAGGGTCTGTCCGTTGGCGTAAGTACGCCCCTCGAATAGAGGAGATTGTCCAGAAGAAATTCGGACTACCGCGTTGTGGACTTGAGCTCCCTTTAGGTCTGAAACTGCGATTGTATATCTTTCGGAGATGTCTACCTCATGGACACCAGGCCCCAAGTATTGTTTGCGGTAGTTAAGATACTCTTGCCAACGCTCGTTATCGTTTACTTTTCCCGCAGAGAGGGAAACCGGTTGGTTGCGGTAGGCTGGTGCCGCCGTGGGAGCAGGCGTAGCCGCCGCCATTGGAGTTGACATTGGTCTTGCCGCCGAACTCGATTCTGCCATTGGAGCCATGGTGGGTGCCGCGGTTGCTGGGGCTGCAGTTCCCCTCGGCGCGGCCGCAGGCGCCATGGTGGGAGCGGCCGTTGCCCGCGGGGTTGCTGCGGGTATCGGCGCCATAATAGGTACCGCCGTGGGTGCTGCAGCAGTCGAAGCTGCTGTGGGTGCTGGTTTGTATTCTTCATCATCGGTGGCACACGCAACGAAGGTTAGCAACCCAACAATTCCCAGGAATGTTATGACCACAAACTTCATCATTTCGACCCTCCCCAGTGAAGAGTTTGCGTTTCTCTCCATCCATATTACCTACCATTGATAGCTGTCACACTTCTAAAGATGCATAGACAACGGTAGAGCAAGCCGCCAATTGCACTTAACATAAGTGAGGTACATGACTCGAATTACGGGCACTAGGATAAACCTTTGCTATCCTCATCCGATTCCCCTTAGGCAATACGAATTTACTCGTCGACTGGAGTCCATCCGCAAACAAACAGCTTGGACTTTCTTCTTCCAGCGCCAGGCTCGTCCCAATATGGCTCCGAAAGAACCCCATAGCCACCCACTAGGCGGACGAAACGCTTCCTGTACATTCTCCTCGGCTGTGGCGCGGTTCTCCGTCATCAGCACCGTAGGTCCAGAAAACAGGTCCTTGTACTGATCCACGAGGTGGGGAAAGGCGACCCGATCGCCGGTCTAGCAGCGTGCTACAGCCTTAGACTCGGTCATGTTTCCCCCTCACGTCTCGTATTGCCCAATGGCCTCTAACAGATAATATGCAAGAATCACTCGAATCGTTCCCTGTTTGAGGGGCAAGTTCGAAAATTGACCTAATTATTGCCCATGACGAGATGCTGGATCCTGCCCGGCAAGCAACTCTGTTAAGGGTTGGCTACCGCGGTCGGTGTGCCTGGAACGCTCACTCTGTATCTGGCAACATCCGATGGCAATTACATGTCGGACTTGCGCAGCAGTCAGCGCCAAGATGCGGGTGAGGTGGACCCGCTTATATGGACAGAAATAAGGTGCGGCAAAGCGAGAGTGCCAGTGCCCTCTTTAGGGTACTGCTCGAGAAAGTCGGCTGGTGAACGTAACTCGACTGCCGACCTCCAGAAAACGCCTCATTAAGAACCAACGCAGGCCGAGTTTAGCTCACAAGCAGAGTTCTAGTCCTGCATAGGTCTTAGGCGTCAAATGTCGGCCATGCTGTACTGAATTGCGAACTTTTGGATACTACGGTGATCCTGTAGATCACCGTAGTATCCATCGGATTTAGATTTTGGGGAAATCTTTTGGCCTACGTTACTTTAGCTTGACCACGTCATTATCGCTGCCGATACAAACGGGTTCACCTCACTCTAGCCCGTAGTTCCCGCTGCCTAGATGTCTAGACTACCTTCCGCGTCCAGAATGCGCAGTGCTTGAGGCCGTTGTTGTTGACGTAATACATCAATCCCCCAAGGGACTTCTGGTCCGTGGCAGACACCAATTCCATACCCTGGGACCGGAGCGCTCTTACAACCCTCCCCTCGTCGAATAGTCGAAAGGTCCTGACATCGTCATAGTCCGGGTCATCTATCGTGACCATACCCTTGCCACACTTAAAAACCATCTGTAGTACGCCCCCCGGCTTGGTGATCCTGGATAGCTCGGGAAGGGTAGTCTTATAGACGTGCTCTTCACTCAGGTGTTGGATTACCGCGTTGCACATCACAAAGTCGAACGAGCCCGTCGAAAAAGCTATACGTTGCGAGAGATCACCCACCCTTACCCGACCTTCAAGGAAGGGATGCAACCGCAGCGCTGCATCAACGTTGCCTTTGACGGCATCGATGCCAACAACATCCATGTCTCGACCTACCAGATCAGCCACGTCGACAGCCCCTGCGCCACATCCGGCATCCAGGCCCTTGGGGCCGGGGGCGAGCTTCACTAGAGCGTTTATCAGGGAGTGATTACCCTTGAGCAAAGAATGGGACGAGCTGGCCCAAATACGCTGCACCCGTGCAATCTGGTTGAAAGCGTACCGGTCCGCGTGCCTGCTGTAGAATGATCCATAGTCATCGATTGTCCGCAGTATACGGGTGGAATCTGTCCTGGTTTCCATAAGCTACCTCCAGCATTTATAGTCACTCCTCGGGCAGCTAACCAGAAGCGCAGACAGTTGGAGCCCATGCGGCTCTTCAGCCATCGTACAAACGAGCATCCTCTGAGACGGACGCTCCTGACCAGTGTGAGGGTGCAACGCCGGAGGCTAAGCGGAGGGCACCCACTAAGGGGACCCGAACCGCCGCTCCATTACGTGAAGCGGATTTTAGATCCGCCGGGAATACCAGACCTGCAACCTAGGGCTGCTCGTTGATACCCCGCCCACCTGCCTAAACAGACCACCCCCCAACCACAGCCACTTTACTTTCCGTGGCAAGCGGGCCGGATGTCGCGGTTACGCCCTTGCAGCATGTCCGAGAAAGATTTTATTCCAGCGATAATTGTCATAAGACGTTCATTTTGTCAAGTCCAGTGTGCTCGGCCTATTGACATGTCGAAAAGAACCAATAGACACAGGGCCGAGCAAGAAGAAGTCGAGCCCTTTAATAATGTCGTCAAAATTTGCATTTTCTATTGCCTTTGCATCTTCTAATGCCTTTATTTCTCTGGCGATTACACAGCGCATCCACGAGGGTGATCGCAGTATGCATGCCCTGAACGCCGCCTCGGGGCCGGAGCGGTGGGCCAGCACCCACATGGAATGAGACGGCCACCCAAACCATCCGTTGGCGTCGATCGGCGCTCTGTACTTGGAGGTTAAAGACGGAACTCTGGCTGCTGCGAACGCATTCGGGAAGAAAGCCTTTGGAAACTCGGCTAAGGTTACTTCCTGGACGTCAGCACCGTTGCTGTAGCCCACACCATGGTCCCCCCGGTAACCTTGGACGGCACTGTCTGCGCCATTGAAGCGTTCAGAGTCGAAGGTTAGTATGCCAGGGCAGGAGCAGCCCACCGAGGATAACTATGATGGCTGTTCCCATCACCGGAACCGCGGCCGTAGTATCTCCATTTGGGAAGGCTGAAGTCGGAAGTCACTGAGCGAGGCTGCATCAGTACGTCTCCTACGCCTGCCTGCAAATTCTCAACATGCATCATTTGTCAAAATGTCATCATGGTGGTACAAGTCATGGGGCAGTTTGAGTGGGGTATCCCCAATTTGGATGATTACGTTACCGGACATCATAACAAGGCGAACCTATAATTTAGCGCGAATCGGACTGGTGTGTCTGGGCATGTTTCTCCTATCGCTCGCATGCAGCGACGGAGATGAGGGACCGCCCTCGGCAACACTGACTAACACACCCGTACCAACGCCAACAGCCGCACCTGCATCCACTCCCACACCAACGTTAACCGCCACACCGATACCTACGCTTCTACCCTCTCAAACGCTAACTTGGTTGCTCACACCAACTCCAACAGCCGTACCTGCATCTACTCCCACACCAACGTTAACCGCCACACCGACACCTACATTCTTACCCATTCCAACGTTGACTCCGTCACCCACTCCAACGTCAACCCCGTCACTCGCACCAAAGCAGACTCCGTCACCCACTCCTACTGCAGCGCCAACACCGTCGCCCTCGCTCAGTCCGGAGATAGAGGCGGAGGTAATCATCGGTACTTGTGTATTCTACTTAGAAGTCGCGGACACATCACAAGAACGGGCGGATGGTCTCATGGGTCGGGCGTCGTTGGGAAAGTACCGCGGCATGCTGTTTGTCTTCACGAACGAGCAGGTGCTGAGCTTCTGGATGAAAAACACCCTCATCCCGCTGGACATAATCTTTGTAAACAAGCACCTTGCCATAGTGGACGTGCAGACCATGAGGCCCGAGCACGAGATCACGCCGGACCCGTTGCCCATCTACACCTCCGCTGCGCTCGCGCTCTATGCCATAGAGGTCAGCGAGGGACTGGCCAACGAGTGCGGCATCGGGCCTGGCGCGTCCGTCGGTCTGCGTAGAATCACCCCTGACCCTCCGCAGTAATCCACCGCGCGTCGACAACAGCATATCGAAGAGCATCAAGGCCGAGATGAAAAAGGGGTCCTCGAAGAGGTCGATACTTCTGTTGGACACACCATCAATGAACCCGCTCAACCGCACCTCGCGCCCCGCAGTCGAGGGAGTCTAGCGAGGGAAACAGGCATCACATCACTAGCCCCATACTTCGAGACTTGAACGGTACATTGGGGTCGTGATGCCCGTGCCGAGGACGATCACGTCCGATTGTGGGATGTCTTCAAGTCCACAGCTCACGTGTACCTGAGTTTTTCGTGTCTATTGTGTACTGCGGATGTTTCGCTGGGTTATTGTGAGGTGGACCCATTTATTCGGACAGAAATACGACGAGGCTCAGTGAGAGTGCCAATGTCCTCTTGACAGATCCTGATCTAGAAAGGCGGCAAATGGCCCAAATACGACTGTTGGTCTCCGGAAAAGGCTTATTGAGGACCTGCACAGACTGGGTTGGACTGCAAGGCGGAGTTCGAATTCTGTGTGGGTTGAGCGGGTTATTGTGGGCTTAGCAAGGTGGTCATAAGGACTAACTTCTCCGTGATGAGGTCGCTGGCGGAGCGGATAGATAGTTACAGCGATAATATGGTCTATGCGAGTGGATTTGAGGTCTACGAGCTAAAGACCTGTGATAGGGATGCTATGTTGCAGCTTATTGCCGATTTGAGCGAACATCAGCCCAGGGACTGCATAGAAGGGGAAGACACCGGAATATGTCAGATATGAGCCCCAATGAATGTGGCTGAGGTGGAACCGGTTTCTTCGACAGAAAAAGGTAGGGTAAGTGGGAGTGACAATGCCATCTTGGCAAATCCTGGTCGAGAAGGGTGGCTATCGTGGCCGTAATTCGATTGTCGACCTCCGAAAGAGGCCTCATCGAGACCTGCGCGGTTCGTCGCCGAGCTGGACTAAAAAGCGGAGTTCGAGTCATATTAGGTTCTAGGCGTGACAGTGGGGCATCGCTGTACTGGTTGCTTGTTTTGTCTCCTCTCATCACCCAATGTCTGGTATGGCAGGCGATGCCGCCTGACTGGCCGTAAATGGTTAGTCCTAGCTATGTAAAGCACAATGATTGACGGTCGCGACGTCACCCGGTGCCGCTATGGGATAGTCAGTCGTTCCTCATTACCAGCACCTGGCACAGGTGCCAAAACCAGTATGGCTCAGTAGGCCACACATCCGCAGTCGGCAGACTTCCTGTACGTCTACCATTGAAATTCCGATAGTCTATGCAGGACAATCCAAGTAGCTGCGATATTGAGGGCTTGTGTGGGTCTCAATCGTTCTTCAGAGCTTTCTACCTGTGCTGACGCCGTCTCTCCGGCTACCCCCACGGAGGCAGTCCTCCGCTTCATTACCCCTCCAGGCTATGAGAACCCCACAGACTTTCGCAAGAACAATACCTACGAAGTTCGCCTTCCCGCCATCGACAACAGTATCCCCCCAGTCCGGCCGCCTGCAGGTCATCATCGAGATCAAACAGGTAAACGAAATTAGCCCGGTCATCGGAGAGGCCCGGGTCTCGGTTGCTGAGAACCATACTGACCCATAGCCCAGTATCAAGCCCAAGATCCGGAAGGCGACGCGATCCTTTGGTCCCTGTCCGGCCCGGACGCGGCTGTATTCCTGATCGACGAAGATGGCAGCCTGTCATTGAACACTTCCCCGGACTTCGAGGCGCCGGACAGTGCCACCGGAACCAACGTCTACGCCCTAACCGTAGTTGCCACTGATGACGGTAAGCCTGTGGCATCCCAGCAACTGCAGGTCTCTGTTATGGTGGCCCGTATTAACGAAGAGCCTGTGGGCGCTCCGGTTTCTCTCATTGAATTGACTGCTGGAAATCCCTCAACCACGATAGACCTCGACGAGTTATTCACTGACCCTGATGGAGATACCCTAACTTTCACCATCGATGACTACGAAAGTCCCCCTGTGTCCTCGGCCCTAGTGGAGAACAACATCTTGTCCATAACTCCTCTGGACGACGGAATAGCATCATTTCTGGTAACCGCGACCGATGCCACAGAGTTGAGTGTAACCGCCACCGTCGACGTGTTTGTGGCCAGTCCGCCGCCCCCACCCACTGTCGCGTCAACGCCAATGCCTCTGCACACTGTCACGCCCGTGCCCGTGCTCAAAGAGAGTCCAGCTCTCGAGTCAGCCCCAACCTTCAATCCGCTGCCCAAGCCAATATCCGGTGCAACCAGGGTCGTGGAACCTGAAACCGGAGTAGAGGCTGAAAGGAAGGTCGCGCCGGCTTGGCTGATCGCCATCATTGTTGTTGGGTTCTTCCTGGCCATAGTAGGTGCAGCAATCTACGCGTATCTGAAACGGAACCGGTGAATCGGACTGCGATGATAGATACCGCACCGCTCGGTCCGAGTCAGACCCCTATTTGGATTGACGCCATGCCTTTATTCTGGTCTGTGGCTCAGTTCGAGGTGGCACCGGCAATGCCTTTGGCACGACAATCAGTGAGTATACATTGAGCACCAGAAATGAGGCCGGGCTAAGTAAGGATGCGAACGTTCTCTAGGTGGGCCACGGTCGGACGACTCTCCTGGTGTTCGGCTTGGTTCACTTTGAGTGGAGCTCCACAAAGGGAGCCGGTCCTGTGTGAGTTGATCTATAGAGCCGAGTTCTAGTACTGCCAAGGCTTTGGGTACGGAATAGTGGATTCTCTAACCATTCGCGGCCGTGGTGCGTGGAAACTCCTTGGTCTCAACCTTTTGTGCTGATACGGATTGACTAGGTCGTAGTATCTAGTGGATGCGTATCAGGTCGAGACCCCTTGGCGGGTGAAACTGTGGTATGGTCTTAGACAGGTGATGCTTATCCCCAAGCTGGCACTAGTTGTTTCGTCCTTATGCGTAGCAATCTTCCTAATCATCGTTACGGCGGCGTGTTTTGGTGCCGCAAATGACTCGCCGGAAGCGACCCTTCTTGTAACCGCCGCACCCACTGCTACCCTCGCTACGCCTTCTTCACCTCGGCCGTCTCCCGACCCAGTAGCCACAACCGCGGCCCTCCCGGCTACAGTGACCCCTGCACCGGAGGAAATGGTGCGGTTGCCTCACGACGAGGGCGCCCATCTCTCGGGCTTGGAGTGGTGGTACTTCAACGGTCACCTGTCAACGGAGAGCGGACAGGAGTTCAGTTATCACTTTGTCACCTTCCAATCTGTGCTGCCCTCCGGCCTGACACTTCGGTTGGCTCAGCTAAGTTGGGCAGACCACCTCAATGGGCTGCACCTGACTGAGGAAGAGGCTGGCGTGCCCCTTCTAGAGCCGGTGCCGGGTGAGTTCGACTTGCCCACAGCCGGTTGGAGGATGAGTGGCAACGGCGAGCAATATCATCTCGACTTCGGGGCTGGGGACTATACGGTAGAGCTTGAAGCAGATTCGCAAAAACCCGCCGTGCTTCACCACGGCGCCGGGCTGGTAGACTTGGGCGTAGCGGGCAAGACTTATTACTACTCGCGCACTCGCCTGGAAACCTCCGGCACGGTGTCTGTTTCCGGCGTCTCTCTCCCTGTCACGGGAGTATCCTGGATGGATCACCAGTGGGGTGACTTTACCACTAGGGACATCGGTTGGGATTGGCTCAGCCTCAATTTAGACGATGGCTCCGACCTCACGGTCTCGGTGGTATGGGAGCGGGCCGGGCACAAGCCTATCAGCACCTACGGCACCTACATTCCGGCCGACTCCGCCCCGCAACATCTGCCCGGGAATGACATCTCCCTAGACTCCACTGGAACTTGGACCAGCTCCGTCACTGAGGCAGTGTACCCCATGAATTGGAAGCTGCGAGTCGACTCGCTGGAGCTAGACCTGACGCTGTCCCCCTCGATGGAGGAGGCCGAATTTGATCTGAGCGCTTTCATCCCCATGGTCTATTGGGAAGGGTCAGTCGTGGCGAAGGGGACTAGGAATGGAGCGCCTGTAGCGGGCCGAGGTTTCGTGGAAATGGTGGGCTATGCCCCCGACGCACCCGATGTTCAACCAACTCCGTCAGTCCAACCCTGACCGCTTGGCCACCCTAATCTATCTGTGCCATCCGCCCATTGCCCCAAATCCTCATCCCCTGCTACCCTTCCCGCGTCGCCTTCACCAAGCCAATGACCATCCATCGCCAATACATCCACGCACAGAAAACACTAATTATTTCCGTAAGAATTAAAAAAACAAATACGAATCCCCAAACAGCAAAATCCACGCCTGAAATGCCCCCAAAACACCCAATATCCGATTTTAGGATCGAATCGGTCCCACGCCTGAAACCACTATTCGAATGCCCTTTCGTCTCCCAAGTACGAATCCCCCACTCCTCTTTGTTTGTGCTCATGAGGATTCCGCATTCTAGGGCAACCTCGGCGGCATTCAACCAATACCCGCTTGCGTAACATTCCATCTACGGTTCTTCTCGGCCCTTTCTCCAGCCAATTAGCCGAAGAGAGCGCTTTGCTGCCCCGGGTGGCATCTCCAAATCGCCGGGATAGAATCTTGTACACCATCGCTCCGCCGCTCTGGCCCACTTTGGCCCCGCCCTTGACAGTCAGAGAGACTTGACTGCCTGCTCAATGGCTGCAGTTGCTTGCTGGTAGTCGGTGCCGGGAGCGAACGTAAGGGGTGGGCCAAAGCGGATATCCACCCTGCCTCGACGAAATAGGGGAAACCGGGAAGGCGCACCGGCCCGGGTGACGTCCAGCCGTAACGGCACTACTGGGATCCTGCCTTCAACCGCCACCAGACCCACACCCTGCATGAATGGTTTCATGGGGCCTCCGACAGTGAGAACGCCTTCCGGGTAGATTAGGACCGACCATCCACGGTCGATGATGCGGCCAAGGTTCTCCAGAGAGGGCCTAACAGGACCCTCTCTGGCAATGGGAAAACCGTTGCCCAAAAGCGGGTTCAAGACCCACCAAACGGGGTTGCGCCACAGTTCAGACGCGGCGGCCACGGCCAGACGGCGTCTCCACCGACGGTTGATGGCCCTGAGAATAAGCGGGTTGTCCAGTCCCAGATGGTGGTTGCAAGCAAACAGCACGGGCCCGCTGAGTCCGGCGAGGTTGTCCCTGCCTGAAACTCTCAGGCCGTAGGCAAGGGTCATGAGAGGGAAGACTAAGCCCTGCTGGAGGAAACCGCGGGCCAAGCGCGCCCATAGCCTCATTCCCCAGGCCGGGAACTTCACCATGGGTGGATGCTTGGAACCCTCTTCGACCAGAAGGGTTAGCTGATCGACGGTGGTCTCCGGTGTTATCTGGGACTCGTCCAGGTAGACACCAAGCTCCGATTCTATGGCAGAAAGCAACTCGATCCTCCCGAGGGAATCGAGGTCTAGATCGTTTCCAAGGCTGGATGTTGAGGTAATCTCTTCTGTGTGCCGGCGGCTGACCTCGGCCACGATGTGAACTAGACCTCTGGGTCCCGTGGGAGAAGTGCTGCCGGGTCGAGGAGTTGACAGTCGTGACTGCTCGGCTCCTCGGAGAATAGTTTCGATGACTATCGGGTTCTTCACCTTGAGAGTATGGGTGCGGGGGAAGTCCTCGTCGGACCACACGGTGAAGCCGCGCACCCGCTGATATTCTGCAAGCTGGGAGTTGGCCCAGTCGACGACCCGTTGGGCGGCATCGGGGTCCTCAAGGACCAGGGCGGCGTGAACTTCTACCGAGGTGCCCTTTGGAAGGCCGACAACGACGGCGTCGGTGACGCTCGGGTGCTTGACGAGAACGTTTTGGATGTCCTGTGGAAAGACGTTCTGACCACTGGAAAGGACTATCATATCCTTGACACGACCCTGTATATAAAGAAAACCGACTTCGTCGAAATAGCCAAGGTCCCCTGTCTTGTACCAGCCGTTCTCGAAAGCCTTGGCGGTCTCCTCGGGAGCGTTGTAGTAGCCGGGTGTGATGTTCTCGCCCTTGGCCAGAATCTCGCCCCGGTCACTGATCTTGACCTGGACATTTGGAAGAGGGCGGCCCGTTGAGTCGGGGCGGCGTTCGTCCATTGTGTGATTGCTGATGACGGGTGAGGCCTCAGTGGTGCCGTAGCCTTGCAGGACCTTTACGCCCAAGAGTTCCCACTTGCGACCCAAGTCGAGGTCCAGGGAAGCGCCTCCGGACACTATCAGGTCCAGCTTGCCGCCGAACTGCCTGTGGACCGTGCGAAAGAGATGCCGCCGCAGACCAAAGGGAGAACGCTCCGCGACCTTGAGCAGCACTCTCCAGAGCCGCTCCTTGCCTTGACGGCGCACCTCTCTTTCGATGCCATTCATCAGCAGTTCAAGGGCCTGAGGTACCATCAGCATGGTCGTGACCTTACGTTCTCGCATGGTGCGCGCCAGGATGGTGGGCTGCCGGCTGGTAGGATAGGTAACGCTGGCGCCGGAGTGAAGGGCCATAAAGAGGCCACCCATCTGCTCGTACATGTGGCTGAGGGGCAGAATGGATAGGAGCCTGCTGGAACGGGCCACGGAAATGTACTGGGTGATGCCTTCAATGTTGGCCGTCAGGTTGCGGTTGGTCAGCATCACCCCCTTGGGGTCCCCGGTTGTGCCGGAGGTGAACATGATTTCGGCAAGATCATTCTTATGGATGGTGACAGGAGTGGGGTCTGGAAGGCCGTAAATGGCGGATTCAAGCTCTTCAAGGTAGAGTTCTGGGATATCAAGTTCCACGTCTTCCTTGGGGGTGAGACGAGAGACGAATGCAAGCTTGGGGTCGGTTCGAGATATCACCCTGGCGACGTAATCAAGAGCGCTGCGAAGGTCTAGGGGGATGAGTACGACACCCGCCCTAAGGCAGCCGAAGAAGGCGAGAACCCAGTGCGGAGAGTTGGGGCCCCACAGGATAGCCTGGTCTCCCTTGACGAGACCTCTGCGCTGGATAAGGGTGGCGACTCGGCCTGAATCCTCCCAGAGTTGGTCGTAGCTCCAACGAATATATCGGAAGGCGGGCTTGATGAGAAGGGCGTCCCGCGACCCGTGTTGGGTTGTAGCTTCATGCAGGAAATCGACTATTGTGTCGGGGACTCGCGCGGCAGGCATGGCTATCTCCTCTGGGACATTCTGTAGTCGGAATGGCGTTCGACAAATTGCCGTAGGGCGTCTCTCGCATTATTTCGCAGGGGAGGAAAATGGCTAAAGCAGATAGTGTGGAAGTCCAGGGACAGCAGCTTCTCCAGGGAGCGCATAGCCGTGCGGGAACATTGGGTAACGCCGGGGGCAGGAGGGTAGAGCCGCCATCCAAACTTGTACTGCAGGGCGTCGCCTACTATAACTGTTCCCTTCTCCGGTAGATAGAGGCCTATGCTGCCCGGGGTGTGGCCGGGGAGATGCACAACCCGGACCTCGGTGGGGAAGTGGATGAGGTCTCCATCCTTGAGACGATGGCTTACGGAAACCGGGCCTCCGGTCAGCCGTGATATGGCGGGACGGGCTAGGGCCGTGAGGAAGCGAGAGCGGAACGGGCTGGGAGCAGGTACGCGGCCCTCGACGATATCCGCCTCCGACTCATGGACAGCAACGGAGATTCCGGTCTTGTCGACAAGCTCGGCGAGGCCGCCGTAGTGGTCGGGGTGAGCGTGGGTGATGACGACCCGGCTGATATGATCAAGAGTGAGGCCACAACCCAAGAGGCCGCGGGTAATTGCACGGAAACTCCCAGGCAATCCCGAGTCAATGAGCATGGCGACGCCATGCTCGGCGAGAACGGTTACCCGGGTCCCAATGGCCCGCAACTGGTAAACGCCGTCTGTAATTCTGATGGGCTTGCCGAACAAATCTGGTCTCCAGTAATGAATTGAAAGCGTTTGCAATTTCTCGTATGCCCATAATGGGAAGCGAGAATCGCAGCATTCGACTTTCATCCGAAGCTTGTGTCATTCTAGTCCGCTTCGCTCTTCACAACAACATAGGCTCTTCCTCAGCATGGGCAACTGTAGGAAGGAACACAAGGAGGCGTTGCATCTATCCAGCGGATTCAATCGCTAGTGAGCCGCTTAGTCTGCAGCTAAGTCAGTTGCGGTCGTAAGGGGTGCTAGATTGGGGATCATCTGTTGGCCTGCAGGGAAGCAACCAAAGAAAAGTTCGCAGTTCAGGACAGGACCGTCCGCCTAAAGGGCATCAAACGAGTAAGTGGGATCCGCCGGGCCATCCCTCGTTTCAATCCATGCCGCCTAGCCGATTGAATCCAATTCAGCAGCCCACGAGTACCTCAACTTTCCATTACTACTGTCTAACAGGTATGAACTGCCCCTCGGGCGGCGTGACTTCGCCGTATTCATCTCAGCCCCAGCAGGCCATAGAGCCATCAGTACTTATTCCACAGCTGCGACCTCCACTTGTGATGACGGAAGAGAATTTCCCATTGGGCAGTGTGGCGTGGCCGCCTCTGTTTACATCAAGTTACATCAAGCGCATGCTCCAGTATTGGTGTTGGCACGGGTGTCACAATCAGCGACGAGTCTGCCGTAACGTCTGAGGTGCTATCTTCTCCCCTACAGGCGACTGAGAATCTAACAAGCACGAAGAATAATGGTGAAATGCTCGCTAAACATAGCCTCACTAAGCGTCCGAATTTTCTCTGCCACCCTCGTCTGCCCTGCCACCAAACTTGAGACGCCGGAACCAATACCACACCTCCACCGCGTCTGACGTTCTATTGAACGCGTCCTCTGGGCTTCCGATATGCCGCTCACTTCTTCCCCTTTTCGCTAGGGAACGGTCTCCCGCATCCTAGCCCTAACATCCCGTAGGCTAAACCGCCCATCGGGGGCGGTACTGCAAGGCTTTCGACAGGTGCTGCACTTCTATGGAGTCCGGGCAGGACCTGGAACAGAGGAAGCAGACCAGCAAACGCGGGGACGCACCTGCGAGAAACGTGAATGACCGAGTTGCCTGGGAAGACGGGAAAGAATATGCAGAAGGCTGCAACGCCGTGGCTAATGCGAGACAGGAGGCCGAGGTATGAGATCTGCTGGATGCGAGACCGACCTGCTACGTCTTCTGGCGTCTATGCCGTTCCTCGACCGGCTGGAGATGGTGGCCGTATCCGGCTGGTCCAGGGGCGGTGTATACGAGGCGGTCCATAAACTGGAGTCCAACGGGTTGTGCGTCTCGGTCCTCCACGCTATCAAACCGGTGCCACCGGCGCGAAGGTTCCACCTCGCCGCCGCGGGGTTGCGAATGCTGGCTTGCGAGGATGGAATCTCCCTGGACGAACTGGTGGGCCTATGTCCCCTTTCGGCCCAGTGGCGGCGCAGTTTGATGCAACGCCTCGACGCCCTGGCCGTCATATATCGACTGGCCTCCGCCATATCCAATGTTGCATTTCCCACCCGGTTCCGTTGGTACCGGTCTCTGCCCCTTGATGCCGCCGTGAGCCTTCCCGACGGGAGGACCATTGGCATACTTAGGCAGGGGACTACCGCCGACCGATCGGGCTTCTCCAAACGGCTCTGGAGGCTGCGCAACGGTCCCGTCCCCGGAACGCTGTTCATCCTCATGGCCGACGAAATGCGTCTCAGGCACGCGATGAGGCTCCTCTCTCGCTTCCCCGGCCAGCAGGTCAATTCCCTACTGGCCCTGGAACAGCACGTGGTCCTTGCCTGGCCGGATGACCGCATTTGGAACCCCATCCACGTGAGCGCTGCCATAGACCTGCGCTCCGCCCTGGAAGGGTCGGATCCCGAGGGCGGGTTTCCGATAGAGCCCATCCCCCAGCGGGCGGATGTCCCGGGCCATATGCTGCCCGCGTTGTTGAAGTCCGCGGAGAAGAGCGCCCTGGACCTGATCTCCGACTGGCCCTGGATTGCCCCTAAGGATCTGGCCGGGCTACTTGGGGTTTCCAGACCCCGCGTGGCCCAGCTGATCAACTCCCTGGAGGGTCTTGGCCTGGTGGCCCGCCCTACAGATGCGGGCGGGCGTCTGGGCCTCGCCCTCCTGGCGCGAAGGGACCGCACCTCAGTGGCTGTGGCCATAGACCGATGGAGCGTCGCTCTCGAAGATGCCAATGGCCCGGCTGAGTGGCGAAACGTCTCCGGTAGGAGGAGCCGGCAACTTCTCAGGAACATCGGACCATACCGACGCCGTCCACGGCTTTGTGGCGGCGCTCACCACCCAGGCCCGCCTGCTGGGGTGGGAGGTCTCCCAGCTAGACCCGCCTTTCAGGGCCTCCCGCTACTGCCGACATCACGAGCAAATGCGCTCCGTCAACCCTGACGCCTTCGGCATCCTCAAGCAGGACGGCACGGTCTGGCCCTTCTTCCTGGAGTGAGAGCGGCGGGCCGTGCGTCCCTCCACCATGTCGGAGCGCCTCGCCCCCTATCTGCGCTACTTCTCCTCTCGCCGTACCACCGACGATCACGGCGTACAGTCCTCCGCACTGGTAGTCTTCGAAGACAGTCTCGTCCAGACCCACTTCCTGAGATTGGCGAGGGAGGAGATGCAGGCCGCCAGGGTCCAGGTCCCCCTATGGGTCTCCCACAGCAAGGCCATTGAATCCCTGGGGCCATTGGGGCGCGCATGGCGGGCGCCCGGTGACTGGGATTCGCCCCAGGCACTGCCGCCCCAATGAACGACGACCATAAGCCGGGAGAGTGGGCCGCTTGGCCGCTCCCGGCCCTGCCACGCAAAGGAAACAAGAAATCACAGACTTACAGGACGCCAACCTAGCCAAGGGACACCGGAGGCGTGGAGGACTTCCACTATCTCTTCAAACTGGGGAATGGACATGAACAACACCGGCGATTCGTCCCGTTTCGACGGGAGTCTGGAACTTGACACCACGAATCAACAGAGAGCGTATCTCGCCTCATAATGTCCGCATGTGCTGTTATGGCTGAGTGTATTTCTACAGGGTCCTAGGCCAGCGGAGAACAGCCCGCTCAGCGAGACTTTTTGTCCTCTCTCGGATTTGCCGAGGTCCCCATGTCGTATATTGCTCGAGTACTTCCCTAGTGGTCCTGTAAATCGTTTCGTTCTTCAGACGACTGCGGGCCTCATCCCAGTCGGCGGCGCCTTTAGTAGAATTGTCAGGCTGGCTGAGTGGCACGAGATTGCCCAGTAGACCAATCAGGAGCCTCCGCTCTTCGTCATCCTCAGGAAACTCTTTACGCCAAGTCCCCTTTAGCGATTGAGGAGCTAGGTGGTCAACCGTAATGGCCTCAAGTTGCTCACGCGTAATTGGATTCGTGCGGTGAGTAGCAATCTCGAGTTCTGACAGGACATAGCCATCGAGACGGCGCCCATAGAATGGTTTATCTGCGATATCACGCCGAAGCTGTACGTCGTCAGGAAAGTCGATGGTCCGTGTCTGGAGGTCCGCCACAAGTGATGCTGGATTACCACGGTTTTTCCGCCATAAACCCTTAAATACTGCATGAAGTCCTGTTGGCTCTCGACCGGAAAAAGCCCTTCTCACCAAGAAGGATTCTACAATACGAAGGCACTTCACAGCATCAGACGAGTTCAAGGCTCCAGACCGTTGAGCTCTGAGCAGTTGGATTAGGAAAGCGTAGGTCACGCGTGGCGCAGGCATGCGATTGAGGCGCTCTACCCACTTGGCAATCCTGGCTGTGTATTGGAATTCAGTGCTACCTGACAGTGCGTTGTACTCAGGTACGAACCCACCGAGATCTTCAATGATGAGATCAGCGGCCGTGGCTAGTTCATCTTCATCTTCGAGCAGTGAGTCCCAGTGGGAACTAAGCGCTCGGAAGGCCCCGGCGACGGTAGCATTGTCATCGACCGTGAGGGTGAAGGGATAATAGTAGTTGTCGAGTAATCTTCGGTCTGCAAACGATTCCTCGAGGGGTTCCCAATGCTCACGATACAGCCGAATGGCTGTCCCCGCATCAGCTCCAAGTCGCCGGAAAATCTCATTTTTTACTAGATCACCGACCGTCAATACTTGACCCTTTCGGTTCAAACGGTCGAATACCTCGTTAGGTTGATGGCGTTCAGCAATGTTAATAGCTGCAATCTCTATCTTATCTACGAGCACTCGTTCGAGAGCTTTCAGTGAATCTCCATCGAATCCGTCTTCGCTTTGGCATCGTTCGCCTACTTCTGACGGTGCTCGCTCTAGGCCCCTGACATCCGTCCCGTCCTGAATTTCCCACTGGAAGGCATGTCCCAGTCAACTTTTAACTTTCGACAGAGAGAGACGAACTCAGGTGTGTCGGGGATGGTTGGAAAAACGGGGCTTGCCCTTAGTTGTCGTTCGCGTGGATTTCAGGAAAGTCTCTGCAATCGCCGTGGCTTCGGTTGGGTGTCCGTGCTCCTGCCACTCGATCGCGACTGCGAGGAGTGCAAGGAACAGGGTGGCAATCCGTTGCTGACCGTCCAGCACCAAGAACTCTTCGAGAGACCCCGCGCTAGGATCGCTTGCTCCTTCGTGTTTCAATATGATCGCGCCTAAGAAGAGCGCCACAGATTCGCCATCTTCGACTCGCCTTACATCTTCCCAAACTCATCAAGATTTTTTCAATCCCGTGAATATCTCCTTTGGTATAGTGGAGCAGAGAGCCGCCGTTCAACTTCAAATAAGCCACGGACAGTGATGCAACTATCTGGTTGTCTTGATAAGGTCACGAATAACCTCTTATATGGAGCCGGGCCTTGTTCAGTAATGTGTTATATTCAGACATAGCTCGGACCATGCAACGCGTCCGATTTCACCCTATCAACTCTTCTCTTCTGCCCGTTCATCGGTCAACGACTATAGTGTCCGCCCTCATGGTCAAGATGGACGGGCGACTGACATCAATATCGCTGTAATTCCGAAATTAGTTCGTAATATGGGACAGCGACAGAACGGTTGATGCTGGAACTGAGGGGAATCCTACTTAACTATAAATTAGGGACATTAGGCTAATAATTCCCACATTTGTTGCCACAATCTGGCTTGAATCAGCAAGAGCGCTACTCCGACGTCGGGTCCTCCTGACGACGAGTTCGACCATTGTAGTGGGCAATTGTTCTTTAGCTAAGCATAGGATATCTGGTAACCTGTATCTAGCTACCCCTTATTAGATGACCGCCTCCACACCTAATTCCGCTTTGTTATTATCCAACAAACCCGTTCCATCTCAAGTAAAGTGGTGTAACTTATCCCCATTATCCCATTCTTCTAGTCCTGTTTTCGCTGAGGGTCTATACTCAGCTACATTCATCACTCACCACGCCCTCTGCCGTCACGAATCACACCGTCATATTAGCGTAAGTGCCCTTGTTGTAATGCTAGGAACACTCTGAACAAGCCCCACTTGTCTATGGCATAGTAGAATGCGAAGCAGAAAACAGTAGATGCTTGGGGTGAAGCGACGATGCGTCAGCCGACCTTTGGAGACCTGGAGTACGAAAGCAAGAAGCGTAAGACCCGTAGGGAGATATTCCTAGAGCGGATGGATGGCCTGATCCCGTGGGGTCTGCTGGAAGAGAGGATTCGGCCGCACTATCCGAAAGCGGGCCGAGGCCGTCGGCCTTACGAGTTGTCGTCGATGCTGCGGATACACTGTGTGCAGCTGTTCTACAATCTGAGCGACCCCGGCATGGAGGACCTGCTCTACGAGGCGGAGTCGGTGAGGCGGTTCGTGGGACTGAGGCTCTCAGGCCCGTTGCCGGACGAGACAACGATACTGAACTTTCGGCATCTGCTGGAAGAGCGCCGGTTGGGAGAGGGACTGATGAAGGAGATCAATCGCCACCTGGCAACCCAAGGGCTGCGGCTGCGGGAGGGTACGGTAGTGGACGCCAGCATAATAGAGGCGCCGTCGTCGACGAAGAATGGCGCTTGTGAGCGAGACCCACAGATGCGTCAGACGAAGAAGGGGAACGAGTGGCACTTCGGTATGAAAGTGCACGTCGGGGTGGACTCAGAGACGGGAGTGGTGCATAGCATGAGTACGACATCCGCCAACGTGCATGACGTGACAGAGGCGCACCGGCTGTTGCACGGAAGGGAGAAACGGGTGTGGGGAGATGCGGGGTATCAGAGAGTGGCCAAGCGGGATGAGAATATGGGGTTGGACGTGGAGTGGCAGGTGGCCATGAGGCCAGGTCGGCGAAGGCAACTGGAGCGTGGGAGTGAAGCAGCGGTAGAGGAGAGACGGAAGGCGTCCATACGGGCCAAGGTGGAGCATCCGTTCCTGTGGGTGAAGCGGCGCTTCGGGTACGCCAAGGTTCGATACCGGGGATTGGCCAAGAACACGCAACGGTTGGCGTTGCTGTTGGGGCTTACCAACCTGATAACGGCGGAGCGTCACCTGGCGGCTTCATAGGGCCTAGGTGCGCCCAACTACGAGGTGTGGTCACTACCACGCCCCCGGCTGAGGTGACTTGGGGGCATTACGGGCTTCCCCGCGTACACCGTAAGAACCCCATGTGAGGCTCCAACGTCTCCGATAACCCCCTCATATCCATCAAATACACACTGCACTGCTTTGTTCAGAGGCTCCCTAGCTACTTACTAGCCCTGAGCCTGCCGAGGGGTCGGTCCATCCGCCGCTTTTCTAACTCTTCACTCCCCTCCTCTCGCATTTCCATTAACTGCACCGCCACTCGCCAATATAGCAGCCCATAATGGTAACTGCCCAATATCGAATCCCCAGCAAGCGATGGTCTTGTCGGTCCTCAACCCGCGGGTGTTAAACCCACCGGCACCAACGGAGGTGAACCCTCCACCGGGCGGTGAGGCTCTGCCTTATATATTCGATCCCCAACAATCCTCCGACTCTACGAGCTGATCATCAGCCGCCATTGGGCTTCCGTTTCGTCATGACCAGATAACCAGCAACCTGATCCTGGACGAATGGCCGGGTCTCTTGACGATCCCGTCCTGGGCAACAGCGCCTTGGACCGCCTGGCCAACACCAGCTTCCAGATCGTCATCTTAGGGCTCCAGCTGCCGAGAACGGCTGTCTCCGCACCTGGCTCTGCTTGGCCCCAGGGAGGTGAGTGTCTCCCGACCCATAACCTAAATCTATCTACCAGGCATCCGAGCGGTCCAATGGCCGCGGCGATGGCTGGGGTTAAGACCGTGGCGATTGGCAGGTTGAGTAGTTAGGCTAACCGGGTCGTCTATGTCGCCTCCGTCGCCTCCAGTCGTGCTGACTTGGTGTGGATTCCGGTTGCGCCATCCGGTCTTGGCGGGCCGTCTTCCTCGATCTGGGGAGTTCCGTCCGTCTCCACGCAGCGGACCTGGAATTCATGGCGTCCTTCTTCGAACGGCCAATCGTAGCGCCAGATAACCCAGGTAACATCCGACAGCGGGGCGCGTAATTCCGCCTCGCGCCAGTTAGGTTCGTTGTCCACACGCACCTCCACCTTGGAGATGCCTCTCGCGCCTGCGTAGGCGATTCCACCAATGGGGACCAGCTTACGATCACCGTCCTCGATCAACGAGTCCACCGCCACCGTATCCACCACAGATGTGGACTTGACCAGCGCATCCTTAGACCAACCGCGTTCAACCCAGTAGCCCTCCTCATAATCGCCTATCACTTCGATTCCGGTGATCCACTTGGGCTGTTTCATGCCAAAGCGATCGGGAAGCCAAATCCGCAGCGGGAAGCCGTGATCGAAGGGTATCGGGTTGCCATCCCAGTTGTATGCGAGCATGACCCGCTTATCCGAGTCGATCAAATCAAGATCGACCGTCTCATAAAAACCGTCACCACTTGTTATAAACAGGTAGCGTGCATCCCCCTGGGGCTGTACGTCGGCAAGGATGTCCTGTAGGCTGGCGCCGGTCCAGTAGGTGGTGCCTATCAGGGAGCCACCCACCCGATTGGATATGCAACTCAGGGTGACGAACTCATTGCGAGCCTCGTACCTGGTCCGTATGTCGTCCAGAGTCAAATTCATCGGGTTATCCACGAGGCCGGTGATCGGCAGGCTCCATGTTTCACCATCGATCACCGTTGGTTCCGAACGGATAAAGACCTTGTAGTGGTCTCTGACGGCGGTATATTCGGGCCGCGTTCCGAGAGCGGGTTTTACAGGATCGTTTTCGTTGGGCAACTCGACAACCAACGGGCCCTTGGGCATGTCGGCCTTCATCGCCTCCAATTCGGCTTCCAAGCGGTTGTTCTCGTTTATTTCGAGGACGCGTCCCAAGCCGGCGCCAACAACCGTAACGGTAGCTGTGGCTGCCCCTATTTGGATGAGAAACTTCCGCCTACCGACGACTTCCACGGACCTTGTCCCCCCCTGCGCCGACGCGTTGTCGGTAGTAAGAGAGAACTGAGGCAGCAGTCTGCGGGCCGTGGCGACCGAGACGACGCCCCAGACGCAGAACATACCGAGAACCCATAGGAAGATGAAAAACACGGACGTCGAGACCTGGGCCATGCTTGCCGAGATGATCGCGATCGGCAGGCCCAGGACAGCACCCACCAGGAGGCCCAAACCGGGTACGCTACGGGCAGGCCAGCGTCCAACAACACTGAATACGATGATGCTTGCCACGACTCCGGCGATGCCGAACGCTACCACCGCCTGGATATGTTCGGCAGTCTTCGCAGTGTCCGCGACGTTGAGGCCCACCATTTGCAGGCTATCAATCATCAAATCAATGCCGAACGTCACAATCGGCCCAGGCAGAATTCGTGCAACCCAGTCGAAGACATCATAGGGTGCGAATGAGAGGTTGAGCCACTTGTCCGCCAGGTACATCACTGCAACCATAGGCACAATGAGCAAGCCACCTACCAGAGCGCCGAGACCAATGGTCTGAGTCTTCATTGGACACCTCCTTCCACTAGGTGAAGTTCCCACGGACGCTGTTTGCAGTCGGGAGGCTCAGGCAGTCCTCACCAATGCCCCTGTGCACTCAGATTGCCACTGTAGAATTGGTCCACGCTCTCTATGATGGCTTCCAGGGCTTACCCGTTGGGGAGTCGGAGGCGTGCTTGGAGATGGAGACATCTTTACGCCTTTACGCCTGAGCATGGACTTGAAGACCACTTCGTGCTCCCTGTTGCGGTTGAAGCTGGAGAACTTCCAAAGGAGTATAACCTCAAAGGGCACATTCTGACATCCCCGTTCCTCGCTCATCCTGCGGAACAATGGCCTGTCGGCAATTTGCTCAATCTCGGCCTCGTCACTGTATTCGTGGGCGAAAATGTAGCCGTTCTTCTGGCGTAGTCCCGCAGCGCCCCCATCTGGGCGACCATCGAGAAGATCCACTTCCTGCCAGTCGCTTGACACCCTGCGTAGAGGGCCGCCGGCGTTGGTGGGTTTGGCTCACAAGCAGAGTTCGAGTCCTGCATAGCCTTAGGAGTAAACGTATGGGCCATACCGTACTGAACTGCGAACTTTTCGTTGTGTAATTGCCATCCAATTAGGAAGGAATTAGACAAAAATACATCGGGAAGGCTTCAGCAATTAAGGCAAAACGCCCTACCAATTCTCTGACTCACGCTCCCGATATTGCTGCAATCGGAGTGTCAACTGCAACGCAGGTTTTTCTTGCATGGAATTTCATCGGGTTATCAGAACCATTTGGCCTAACTGATTGTACTAAAGACCCAGCAGGGGCGACGGAGCCACCAGACGCGTTGCCTCTTCCGGCTGAGCCAGTTGAGCACCGCCCTGGGCCGGAAGCGTCAATGCAGTCAAGATGAATCCCGGATTCAATTTTTCACATTTTGCTCCTGTCGCCATTGTTGCCGATTCGTGCGGAATGGTCGTCCGTGTGAGAGGGCGGCAGCCTATTTCGCGTGAGATTCCTGAACTCTCTCATTGCAACTCATCGTCGTACAGCAGCCCATTACGCGCCGCCCATACCCCTAATTCCTGCCTGGTTTTTACACCCAGCTTGCGCTGGATGGCATAAATTGTGTTCCTGACGGACATGGGATTGATGCGTCGCGCAACACCAATCTCCTTTTACGACATCCCCTTGGCAAACATCCTCAACATCTCGCGTTCACGCGCCGTCAACCGATTCAATTGGGGCGATGGTACAGCCCCTCCCGTGATTCCAGCGAAGAGCCTTCTTGCCGCTTCGCCCTGTATACGAAAATCACCTTTTGCAACCTCCCGAACCGTGGACAGCAGCATCTCGCTGTCAGAGTACTGCTGAAGGTACCCGGTGGCTCCGGCTTCGATTGATTCGACAACATGATCCTCAGCGTTGGATGCGGTAAGCATTAGCACTCTGGTTTCGGGAACGGCTGCGACTATCTCGCGACAGGCTTCAATGCCGTTTCTAATGGGTATCAGGATGTCCATGACAACTATGTTAGGTCTGAGTTCAACCGCCATAGCCACTGCAGATTCTCCATCTGCGGCCTCGCCAACGACCTCAAATTCGCCCGACTCCGAGAGGATATTGGTCAGTCCGTTCCGCATTATGGTGTGATCGTCTACAATCATCACCGTTGTCTTCGAATTCCCTGTCATGCAAAGGCCTCCACGAGAATTAGATGTACGGCACTACGCAGCGCACTGTAGTGCCGGTTCCCTTCGATTCAATCTCTAGCTTGCCGTTAAGGCGCTCCGCGTCCTTACTCATGTTTCTGAACCCATGACCGCGCACGGCGTAGTCTTCGGGAAGTCCTACCCCGTCGTCGCACACCAACATCGTGAAATCTTTGTCTGTGAAGTTCAGCAAGACCGTGACCTTATGGGCTTGGGCGTGTCGGTAGGTGTTGGTGAGTGCGTTGTGCGCAATGGTGAACAACAGGCTTCGCTTTGCTGTCGATAGGCAGGGATCCTCTCCCGTCAGAACAAATTCAGCGGGTACTGACGCCAAGGTGGTGAATGATTCGGTATGCATCCTCAGAACACTTCCGAGTGGTTGGCCTCGGAAGATGTCTCCACCGTCTATCGCCAGCCTGAGATCCCACATGGCTGATTTCGATAGGGCTCTCGTCGCCTCTAACTTCTCGGCGAAAAGGGGCGTGGACCTGTCCTTCATTCGCAGAGCGGAGTCAATTCCCAGCCCAATGAGGTATGCCGACTGCGAGGTGGTGTCGTGGATCGATTGCGACAGTTCTACGCGCTGTCGGCCCAGCTCTCGCTCCCGCTCAACTGCAAGCCTCCTACCTATCCGTTCTGAGCCTGTAACCAGGTTTACCAGCACGGCGACCGCGAACATAGATAGGACTCTGAAGAACAACCCTTTCTCCTCATGCTGCTGAAAGTCGATGCCCGGTTCCACCACTAGGCAGATCGAGGAATACACCACCATCGCCATCAATACCCACAATAGGTTGATATTTAGTGAGGTGAAGACGCTGGCGAAGATGGCTATCGCTGGGTAGTACATGACAAAATACCTGCTTTCGAAGCCGCCTGATAGCGACGTGCTGAAAGACACGGCAGCTACGTCCATGCAGCTGAGGGCGAACAGCCATCTCTGGTTCACTCTTTGGTCGGAACGAAGTTTCAGGTGAAAATACCCATTGGCCGTCAATAATACAAGGACATACAGGCTGTTGAGAATGTGACTCAACGAACCGTACTCTATGCGATAGCTGACCTCGAACAGGCATCCTACGGCGATGCACCAGCGGGTCCAAACGGAAATCGTAGCTGCACGTCGGAGACCTTCGGTGTCGCTTCTCACCAATCCCACCAGTCGACTTCGCAGGGTACTGAACCACATTCTTCACTCTCATGAGCGCGACATCACCCAAAGGAATTTGTGTGCCGCGGTGTTCACATCTCTTGCATGCCTTCAAATCTAACGAAGTCAGTGGCGCCTTCAAACCACCGTGGATGAGGCACGTGCTTTAACGGGTGCCCGGTACGGCGCCTTGGTAATGTTCGACGACGCGGGTGAGGTTGACTGCAATTTCACTTCTGGTATAAGCCCCAAGGAGCATCAGAATCTGTGGTCCATGCCTGAAGCGATGATACCGCTCTGTAGCGAGCCGAGCTGGGGGTGGCTTGTGCGCCTACGAGTCCGGCCCCAAGCGGCGCGCTTCCTGACGGTCGCAGTCCTCGCGGCCTTCGCCGCGCTGCTTGCGATAGCGCTGCAGACCCTGCCGCTGCAGGCGTAGACGGTCACGACGCTGGTGAGCAATACCGGGCAGACCGTGAATATATCCGCAGTAGTCACTTTCAGGCTCAGAGATTCGAAACGGGCGACAACACCGGCGAGTACACGATCACTGAGGTTCAGATTCGTCTGAGCACTGTTACGTCCGGTGACACCACAAGTGTCAAGATCAAGGGAAACAACAGCGGCGCACCGGGCAACCTGGTGGCAACCCTCATGAACCCGGCGACCTTGACGGGCAGCGCTCTCAACACGTTCACAGCGACGCGGGCGGTGGCCGATTTGCTGGCGAGCAATTACCTGGATAACGGACTATCAATCAACTTATCTTTAATCGGAGACACGGACACAAACACAAACCAGGTCTCGGCGCACAAGTTCACCACCGGCTTCGCAGCCGGAGGTTACACGCTAGACTCAGTCTCCTTCCACGCAGGATCCTTTTTGGGGACCAATATCAGTCCGCAAATCAGCATCTACTCGAGCGGAGCCGACGGCAGCCCCGATTCCAGTCTGGTTGTGCTCACCGGCACGGTGGAGACCGCCGGAGAACACACTTTGACCGCTCCCGCCAACACCACCTTGGACGCCAGCACTTCATATTTCGTGGTGTTCGAGGATACCAACATTGACACCCCAGTTGGCAACTTTGGAGTGTGGCAGGCTGAAGACGCTGATGAGAATGGCGCGTCCTTACCTGGATGGTCCATCAACAACCGACACTTTAAAATGCCGCACTCTCCAATCCAGGCTGGACTGTGGACTCAGGGAATCAGCTAGCCCTAGGGGTCATCGGACGGACCAGCGTGGCCGTGACCATCGAGGCGGACAAGTCGAGCGCGGTGTTCAAGGGGGACGACATCACCTACACGCTGACGCGCAGCGGTCTGACGACAGACGTACTGCCCGTCACGGTTGCGTTGACCCAGACCGGGGATTTCCTGGCGGTGGGGGACCTCACGAAGACGGTGACGATTGACGCGGGCCAGTCGGCGAAGAGCTTCACGATCATGGCCGCCAGCTTCCAGCATTTCGCCCAGGGCGCCACGGTCGAGGGCGGAACGCTGACGGCGGCGGTGCTGGCCGGAACGGGCTACGTCCTGGGCACGCCGGCCTCGGTCGACGTATCCATCGTGGTGGCACTGACGATCGGCTTAGAGATGGCGTCCTACTCCATTGCCGAGGAAGTCGGCTCGCTGGAAGTGAAGCTGGTGGCGCGGACGGGCGCGGGCGCGGCGAGCAGTTCCGGCTCATCTTCCTCTCCTCCACGGGCGACCACGCCTCGTCCTCCGACATCGCGGCCTACAACGACTTCGTCCGGGATCGCGCCGCGTCCGGCCACGCCGACATTCAGGCCTACGCCGCCACGTTCAATGTCGTTGTCTGCACCGCCGACACCGATGCCCGTGACAATACCCGCACCACCTTCACCAATTCCAACAAGGGCGTCCCCATCTACTGGCTCAACGGAGCCAAGGCTGCCGACGACTACGAGGATTTCTACAACGGCTCCTGGGACGACGAGGTCAACGACAAGAACCAAAACAGCACCGACGGTCCCAATACCTCTGTGACCACCAACTACCCCTTCACCGGCTGCAAGAACGACGGCACCGAGTACTCGTCGGGCAGTAACTCGAGGGATCTCGGCGCAGCCAACAACGTGGGAGTCAGCCGGCCAAATTCCACCGCCAGCGGCCTAGGCTCTCGCCACGCCCGTGGCGTGCGGGAGCAGCGCTACCAACTTCAACCGTCCCATGTACGGTCTCTCGGCGGCCTTCCGTGTAGTTGACCTGGGGGTCGGGGTCACGGTGTCGAAGACAACTCTGCCTGTTACGGAGGAGGACGCGACCGGGGACAGCTACTCGGTGGTCCTAGACAGTCAGCCGACGAACAATGTCACGGTAACGGTAGCCGGGCACTCGATCACGGATGTGACCCTGACCCCGTCAAGTGCCGCCCTAGCTTTCACGACTATGAACTGGGATATGCCCCAGACGGTGACGGTGAAGGCCGGAAACGATTTGGTCACGCTGACCCATAGCGCGACGAGCCCGGACGCCAACTATGACGGGATTACGATCGCCAGTGTGACGGTTACGGTGAACGATACCGATACCGACCAGGTGGTGGGGCTGATGGTCACAGCGGGCGACACGGAGCTGACTGTGAACTTGACGGCGGTGTACAACGCCACGGGCTACAGGGTGCAGTGGAAGTCGGGCAGCCTGGATTACAACACCGGTGACCGGCAATTCACTTTCTCATCGGGTTCAACCACGAGCCACACTATCCCCAACCTAACCAACGGCACCGAATACACTATACGAGTGATCGCGGCCCGAACCGGAGCCAACGACGGTCCGCCGTCGGAGGAGGAGAGGGGCACACCTACCGGTGCCACCATTGTGCCCGGCGCCCCTACGGGCCTTACGGCCAACGCCGACGGCACTGCCGAGATCAACCTCTCCTGGCCCGCACCCAGCTTCATTGGCGGCTCCCCCCTGACCGGCTACAAGATTGAGGTCTCCCCCAACGGCATCTCCAACTGGACCAATCGAGTCAGCACCACCGGCAACACTAACATTACTTACTCCCACACCGGCCTCAACCCCGGCACTACCCGCTACTACCGCGTTTCCGCCATCAACTCCAATGGCGCCGCTTCCAACGTGACCAACGCCACCACCAACGACGATGGGATGCTGACGGTACTTTTGACGACTGGCACGGGGCGGAGCGAGTCGGCGTTAACGAGGGCTATTCCTACTCGCTGGGCTTCCTGTTGGACGGGAAGCCGAACCGGGAATTGACGATTCCGTTGACGTATCAGTATCTGGATGGTGCGACGGCGGCCGACTTTGTCGATCTGCCGGCAAGCGTGATCTTCGCGGAAGACAAGAGGTCGGTTAGAGTGACCCTGAGCACCGTGGACGACGATGTGGAGGATCCAGGGGAGGGGCTGAAGGTATCCTTCGGTACACTGCCGGAAGGCGTGCAGGTGGGTTCGTGGAGTGGTCCCTCAACGATTCTACCTGTAATTGACAACGATGGCCCGCCGCCGCAGACCTGGCACGTGTGGTTCGGCGAGTCCGCCTATACCGCCACCAAGGGCGACACGGCGCGGATAACCCTGTACTTGGACTCTCCCTGGAAGCCCGAACGCAACGAGGCGCTGATAGTGCCGCTGTTCACGCCCGAGCATCAAGGCGGCGCATCGGCGAGCGATTATTCGGGCGTGCCCGAGAGCGTGACGTTCCAGCCGGGGCAGACCCAAACATCGTTCACGGTGCAGGCGACCGACGACGACGAGGAAAGCGTGCTCGTGCAATTCCGCAACCTGTTTCCGGACGGCCTGGAAGTGGGCGGCCGTGGACGAGCGGGCGCCACCACGCTGCATATCGCAGACAATGACGGTGACATAGAGGTGACGGTGTCCTTTGAGGCCGCTAACTACACGGCGGAGGAAGGCGGCGCGGTGGCGACGGTGCGGCTGCTTCTGGACGCGGCGCCGGGCCGCGCGGTAACGATTCCCCTGACGATAACGGGCCGAGCGCTACGTCGGGGGACTATTCCGGCGCACCGTCGAACGTGACCTTCGGGGCGTCCGAAACGTTGAAGAGCTTTACACTAACCGCGACCAACGATGCCACGGACTACGACCTTGAAAGCGTGGCGATCAGCTTCGGTTCACTGCCCGCGCGAGTATCGGCGGGCATCTCGTCCGAGGCGGTGGCAAACCTGACCGACAACGACGGCGGCGAGGAGATTCTGACAGTGCATTTCAGCCTCAGAGCTGGGACGCAGCGAGAAGGCATCCAAGAGGGCAGGTCCTACTGGCTGAGCTTCCTGTTGGACGGGAAGCCGGGCCGGGAATTGACGATTCTGTTGACGTATGAGTATCTGGACGGTGCGACGGCGGCCGATTTCGGAGACCTACCGGCGAGCGTGACCTTCGCGAAAGGTAAGAGGTCTGCGGGCGTGACCCTGCCCGCCGTGGGCGACTTCGTGGAGGATCCCGGGGAGGGTTTGCGGGTGTCCTTCGGCACATTGCCGGCCGGCGTGCAAGAGAAGTGTTCGAATCCCTTGCAGAAGTGCTTTTGACTTTCTCGTGGGAGGGCAAATGCCCCCTCTGGAATAGGGCATTTGGTAATTGACGGTGGCAAGGAAATCAGGGAGAATGAATTTGCTCACCATGAGGAAAGGTCAACCATATAGACCCCCTGAGCGGTTGTTGGACATACAGGAGAGAAACATTATCGCAGCTCGATCCACCAAGTTTAAATTAGCCTCTGGGCTGCCGCTGCGCTGCTAGCGATCATCGGATCCCTCTTTGCCCTACCGCAGAGCGCATTGGCCGCGCCGGACCGGCCAACAGGCTCACCGCTACCGCCCTCAATCACGACACCGTGAGTTTGACCTGGAGCCACCTCGACGAGGAGAACGTAGACCACTACCAGGTCTTACACCGGTCATCGGACGAGATCAGACTCAGTCAGATCGCCACGACGCAGAACTCCTCCTTCCAGGAAGACGGCCTGCAACCCGAGCCGACTTACACGTATCGCGTCAAGGCTGTGGGATACGAGAGCGTACTCAGCGGGCGGGCGCTCCGGAGTCAGATCACCATCGCCGCGGCGCCAACAATCACGCCGATAAATCCCACCACCGAGCCGACGCTGGAACACGCGCAAGCCCAGGATGACAGGGGCGATGGGCAGGGCCAAAACGCAGTGCCCCGCGTGGTGCAGAGTCTGGCTGGCGAATGAAACCTCGCAGACCCGCGTTGCCCGGCGCCTCCAAAGCCATTAGGGCGATACTCGCCGGTCCCTCCCTAGTTGCAGCGCTATGCCTCGCCGGAGCGTTGGCCGCATTCTTGTTCTACCCGGCTTATGCCCAGAGCGGCGATGAGGCGTCAGATCCCTCGAACCTCACCGCGGCGATAGCGGACGGCGGGGTCATCCTGAACTGGTCGTCTCCGGTTCAGGACTCCGCTTCCGTCACGGGCTACGAGGTCCTGCGGCGGCGTCCGAAGGAGGGCGAGGACACCCTGCTGGTCCTAGTGGCCGACACGGGTTCAGTGGCCACCACCTACGTGGACGCAACTGCAAACGAGCCGGGGATCCGCTACGTCTACCGGGTCAAGGCGCTTCGTGACGGCGAGAGGAGCTCCCGGTCCAACCTCGCCCGCGTCGACCTGCCCGAGGAAGTCGATGAGACGGGGCCGAGGCCGGCTCCCGCGCCCAGGAACGACACAGTCCAGCCAAAGGACGCCCAAAGCGGTGACCCGTGTCCAGGAGGCGACTATAACCCGACGCCAACTGAGATAGCCGTTTCAAGCGTTCCCATTGAGGTTTCATCGACCACGAGCGACTACTTTGTACTCTACGCAAATGTGGGTGGAAATGATATTCCAGTCCAGGTGAAGCGTGGGGAGAGCGGCGCCACTACCTTGGAGGAGAACATCAAGGCACTTCCGGCGTCAGACTATCGTGTGGAAAAGTATGCGGTTGCAGATCCGGCTGACGTGGATCTGGATTGCCTGGATGATTTGGCCGACCCGTCGCCTCTAAATCATTCCCATAGACTTGAACTTGACCCTGAAGATGAGGCGATGATGATAGCTAACAGCACCCATTTCGAAGAGTTGGCCAATGCGGGTGTGATGAAGTTTGTCCTGGTTGAACTGGCTTCATCGACGCCCGAGATCTACTTTCAGAACACCGAGAAGTACCTTATACACATCCCGTTCGCCGCCCTTTTGGGAATAGATGACAGAAACACAATCTGGGCCCCTGCAGAGATTAAGTATGATTCGAACATTCTCCTCAACGGAGATGAGGGTGTTTACCACTACACGTTGAACCGCGACTATACCACCTCTCAAATTGAGCGGATTCACACGTTGCTTGCGGCGAACTTGCCGGTGGTCGACCACAATCTGGCCTACAGCCCGTGGTGGGTCTACGGGCTGCCGAGTGATTGGGTCCATGTTGAGAACCCCCGAATTCCCGTGGTGGATGACGGGATTATCTTCCGTGACGTCAGCTTTAGCGCATTGAATGCCGGGGAGGGGTATGGGCGGCTACAGATATTGGAGCCCGATGACCGGCCTAATCCCCGTGACATTGTGCTCTATGAAACGCTGCCCAATGAGCTTTCAAGGGCCGCGGGGATCATCAGCACGCAACCCCAGACGCCGCTCTCCCATGTTAACCTGCGGGCCAAGCAGGATCAGATTCCCAACGCCTTCATTCGGGATGCCCTAGACAATGCGGAGATTTCCTCCCTTGTTGGGCTATACGTCTATTACCGGGTAACTGAGAATGCGTTTGAACTCCGCGCCGCCACCAAGGCGGAAGTCGACGCCCACTACGAGGCTTCCCGCCCGACCGCGACCCAGACGCCGGCGCGGGACCTCTCGGTCACCGAGATCACAGCGCTCAGTGCTATAGGGTTCGACGATTGGGATGCGTTCGGGGTGAAGGCGGCGAACGTGGCCGTGCTGGGGACGCTGGGCTTCCCGGATGACACTGTGCCCGACGGATTTGCCGTGCCCTTCCATTTCTACGACGAGTTCATGAAGGCCAACGACCTCTATTCCAGGGTCTCAACCATGCTGGCCGACCCCACTTTCCAGACGGACTACGACATACAGGAGGCCGAGCTCAAGGACCTGCGCGATGCGATTAAGGACGCCACCACGCCGGACTGGATCATCACCGCGCTAGAGGAGATGCACGCGGAGTTCCCGGGCAAGTCACTGCGCTACCGATCCAGCACCAACAATGAGGACCTGCCGGGATTCAGCGGCGCCGGGCTGTACGACTCCAAGACGCAGGACCCCGACGAGACCGAGGAAGACGGGATCGACAAGTCGATCAAAGGAGTATGGGCGAGCCTCTGGAACTTCCGCGCCTTCGTCGAACGTGACTTCTATCGCATCGACCATAACAAAACGGCGATGGGGGTTTTGGTGCATCCCAACTACACTGACGAGTGGGTGAATGGCGTAGCAGTCAGCTTTGACCCGCTCTATGGCGGGGCAGGCCACCACTACGTTAACAGTCAGGTGGGTGAGGATTTGGTCACCAATCCAGAGGAGTATTCGCTGCCAGAAGAGTTGCTGCTGAAGCCGGACGGGAGTTACACCATCCTGCACTACTCCAATCTGATTGAATCGGTGCGGTTGCTGATGACTGACAGCCAATTGAGACAGCTCCGACGCCACCTTGATACAATCCATGACCACTTCGAGGGACAGTATGCCCCCGGCCCCGATGAACCGTTCGCGCTGGAGATCGAGTTCAAGATCACCAGCAAGAATGCCCTGGTGATCAAGCAGGCCCGCCCCTGGGTCTTCGGTGGCGCCGCGCCGCCTTCACCCGACAGGGCGGGAACAGTAACCTTGCCGTCAACGCAACCCCGGGTCGACACCCGCGTGACCGCCACCCTGACGGACCCCGACGGGAGCATCTCTAATTTGATCTGGCAATGGGACAGTTCCCCCAACGGAAGCTCGAACTGGGCGACCATCAGCGGGGCCGCATCGGCCAGGTACACGCCGGTGGAAGGTGACGTGGGCAGCTACCTGCGGGCGACGGTGTCCTACACCGACGGCCAGGGGTCGGGTAAGAGCGCACAGGCGGTCACGGCCAATGCGGTGCAGAGCAGCAGCCAGCCCCCACCACCCCCGCCTCCCACACCATCTCCCCCCGAGGAGGCGAGGGAGGCGGGGGCGGTGGTGGAAGTTCCAACCGTGCGCCTGAAATCACAGGGCCTAAGAGACTCCAATATCCAGAGAATGGCACCGAACCGGTAGCCACCTACGAAGCCGAGGACCCGGAGGGCACCGCCATTAGATAGGAGATTAAAGACTCAGACCATGAGCATTTCCGTATCTCGGAGGATGGAGTCCTCAGCTTCATTACCCCTCCGGACTACGAAGACCCCGTCGACTTCCGGCTGAACAACACCTACGAGATCCGCCTCCTTGCCGTGGACAGCGGCATCCCTCGCGCGTCGGGCCGCCTGCAGGTAAGGATAGAGATAAAGCGGGTGAACGAATTGGACCCGGTCAGTGGTGAGGTGCAGATCACGGTAGCCGAGAACCATGCCGGTGTGCTTTCCCAGTACCAGACACAGGACCCGGAGGGCGACGCAGTGCAGTGGTCTCTCTCCGGCCCGGATGCGGACCTGTTCCAGATAGACGAGACCGGAACTCTGTCCCTAAGCGGCGCTCTAGACTTCGAAGCTCCAGCCAGCGCCAGCGGTCCCAACGACTACGCCCTTACCGTCGTCGTAACCGATGACGGTAAGTCTCCGGTATCCCAGCAGATTGAAGTCACCATAACAGTGACTGACTTAAACGAAGCGCCGGTGGTGATTCCTGTCCCTGTCGTTCAGTTGACCGCCGGTGGTGCTGCCACCACCTTGGACCTCAGCGAGTTCTTCACAGACACCGACGGAGATTTACTAACTTATGCCCTCGATGCACAGGAAAGTCCCGAAGTGGCTTCAGCAGTGGTGGAGGAAAGCAGCCTGTCCATTACCCCGTTGGAAGAAGGGACGGCATCATTCGTCGTGACCGCCAGCGATCCCTCAGGGTTGAGTTCATCAGATACCGTCGAGGTGACAGTTGTAAGTCCGCCGCCGCCGGAACCAACGCCGGAGTCAACTCCCGCACCTACCCCTGAGCCAACCCCAACACCCACACCTACGCCTACCGCAACGGCGATTCCCGCTCCAATAGCCACTCCCACCACACCACCCACATCCACCGCCACGGCGATTCCCAGTATACTTGCGCCCACCGCTACACCAACACCCGTCGCGGCGCCTACACCTATGACGACGCCTTTACCTACGATAAAGCGTACTCCAATTCCGTCGCTGCCACCTACTGCTACGCCTACACCTGCACCAACGCCGGCAGCAACTTCGACTCCCGAACCCGCGGCAACCGTCACACCGCCGGCAAGCCCCACGTCTGACGCCCCTATGATTATGGAACCCGAAACGAGGGACGAGGGGAGAGCAGGTATCCCAGTTTGGCTGATCGCCCTCATTGTCGCTGGATTCCTCCTAGCCGCATTGGTAGTAGCAGCCTACTCTTATCGGAATTTTCGGCAACCCTAGAGATTCCGTGACATGCGAACTGTGCCGGTAAGACGCACCTAGTATATTCAATCGGCGCACGGCCCTTCGCCAGAGTGATACATCTCTGAGTTCGAACGATACCAACAAAATGTGGTCCATTCCTCGCTATACGATGGGTAGAGGATATTGATTCCAGCTACCTCCCGGCGAAACCCAAAAGGAGAAGACTCGTAGAGGCAGGAGAAATACGCAACGAATGCCGGAAGGCTGTTTGTATTCAACGATTGGCAAATGCAACCCCCGGCGGACAGCATCGGAGAATGAGCCTGCTTTGCGATTCAATCATATCCATATCTTAAGCGATTTTATTGGGTCTCAGGAATGGCGACGATGCTGATTTGCGGAAGCTTGCAATCAATTGGAGTCCCTTTTGCCAAACAATATTCATTATGTTGCAGCGTTATCAACGCTTCAGAGCGACACTGAGGTGGACCCTGTTATTTGGACAGAATCAGGGCAGAATTAAGAGAGGGTCCCTTCGCTCCTTCACATGATACCAACACCGATCCCCCTGAGCACATTCCCTTCTTTTGAATTCTTCTTTCGCACGGCATGGGCCCTGTGGAACACCTCTGCCGGGGTTCGGTATCCCAGGGCCTGGTGGGGCCTCTCGTCATTATAGAACTGGAAATAGTTTCCCAGTTCCTTCCGAGCCTCAACGGCGTTGGCGTAGGCTTTCACGTGTACCTCCTCGTACTCCACCGTCCTCCACAGCCGCTCCGCAAAGATGTTGTCCTGGTACCCTCCCTTCCCATCCATGCTGATATTCACTCCATGTTGCTGTAAAATCTGGGTGAACTCCTGACTGGTGAACTGGCTGCCCTGGTCGGTGTTGAACACATCGGTCTTCCCCCGTTCCAACGCATCTATCAGTGCCTCGACGCAGAGGTCGGCCTCCAGGGTGTTGGACAATCGCCAAGACACCACGTATCGGCTGTACCAGTCCATCACTGCCACCACGTATAGGAAGCCACGGGCCATGGGGATGTAGGTGATGTCCGCCAGCCAGACCTGGTTGGGTTCCGTGACCTTGGCGTTCCTCAGCAGATAGGGATAGACCCCGTCCTCCTTCGCTCGTCGGCTGGTGCGAGGGCGCCTATAGATGGCCTGTAGTCCCATGAGTCCCATCAGGCGCTGAACCCGCTTGCGGCTTACTTGGACACCTTATCGGTTCAGCTTGGCCTTCATCCGCCTGGATCCGTGTAAGGGAGTCTCCAAGTACTGACGGTCCATCTCCCTCATCAGGAGCAGGTTCTCCTCCGAAGCCACCTTGGGCCGGTAGTAGAGGCTGGACCGGTTCACCCTCAGCAGACTGCACCGTCGTACTATGGACAGTGTTGGATGTTCCCGGTCCGCCATCTCACGCCGCCGCTCCATACTCATGGACCGGACCTCTCCGACAAGAAATCCCGCTCCACCTTCAGCTGGCCAATCTCCTGATACGGCCGGGCTATCAACGCCGCGTCGCTTCTGGCCTTCCGATCCCGACCCCGTTGTTTAAGACGCCGGCCGCGCCCTCCTTAAGGGCCTTCTTCCATGCTTGTATCTGCCCCGGGTGGAGTTCGTACCGGGCAGCTAACTCCGCCACCGTTTTCTCACCCTTCACCGCCTGAAGGGCTACCCTCGCCTTGAAGGCTGCGCTGTGTTTCCTCCGTCCTTTTCTCATCTCCCACTCCTTCCCAACAGCAGCAGCTGCCTCTAGTCTAGGAGCAGGACTCTCACTTAGCCACCTGTCCAATTTTTCGGGTCGACCTCAGACAATATTGTGGGAAGCACCACTGTAAAGAAGTCTATTCATAGCTAAGTTCGATACCCCTAAAGCCCACTTTTTGCGCCTAACACCTAAGGGGACTCGAACTCGCTCGCTGTGTGCCAACCCCAATTGTGTTGGCTCCCTTGATGGGGATCTACTACAGGAGTGGCATACCGTATACTAGGCAAGACGTGCAGCCAAAACCCGCCAAGAGAGCATTGGAACTCTCACTTTGCTCCACCTTATTTCTTTCCTGATGAACGGGACTCCTTAGACCGTGTTCACCACGTCCAGAATCGCCCAACGAACCACTCATAATAAGAACCTTGGGAAGAATTGGAGTAGAGCAGAAACCTTAAGGCTTGCAGGTAGAATTATTCAGCCGTTGAGCCTCCGTCAATAACCAGTTCGGATCCGGTGACGTAAGAAGCCTCATCGGATGCCAGATAAAGAACCCCGTAAGCGACATCCTCGGGAGTCCCTATTCGGCCTAGGGGAACACGCCTGAGTCGATCCTGAAGAAGGACGGGATTGTCGATGAGGTCCTGCAGAAAAGGGGTGTCTATGGGACCGGGATGAACTGAGTTGCACCTTATCTTGTCGTTGGCGTGCTGAATTGCCGTTGCCTTAGTAAAGACACGAACAGCACCCTTGGTGGCGTTGTATGCAGCGGAGCGGCCTATGGCCACAATGCCCGCGGTGGAGGAGATGTTCACAATGGAGCCTCCGCCAGCCCTTCGCATAGCAGGAATTACGTGCTTGGTGCCCAAGAAAACGCCCTTGACGTTCACGTCCATGATGTGATCCCAGTCTTCCACTGTAGTGTCCTCTATGCCTCGCTTGCCGATGGAGACACCTGCGTTATTCACTAATATGTCAAGCTTCCCAAATTTAGTTTCGGTTAAGGCTACTGCTCTTGCCCAGTCCTCTTCCCTGGTCACATCCAGATGAACATAGATTGCTTCATAGCCCATCCCCACTATTTCCCTCTCGACTCGCTTTCCCTCCGCATCAAGAATATCGCCGAAGACAACCTTGGCTCCTTCCTGCGCAAACAGTTTAGCTTCAACGGCCCCCTGTCCGCGGGAACCACCGCTTATGAGAGCCACTTTGTTATCCAGCCTTCCCATTTTCTTCCTCACTTTCAATAGACGGATACATGATTACGTACCCGACAACTGGTTTGAGACTCGTATCAGCACCTGCATCGTCTCACTTGTATACCGCCTCCGCCAACCTGAACCTCTACGGTACTATCTCACTGTGCCCAGGCAATGGGCAACTCAACGGACATACCCCGCTTGGTGGAAAGAGACGTTCATGACTTCCTCGCCAGATCAATGCAACTCACACCAGCGGGGTCACCAGAAAGCGATCGTAACAGCTAATGTCGAGAATCTCGTGGTTTGACTGACAGAGCCGGATATTGCGCGTACATAGGGCGCGGACTTTTCTGCAATAAGGTCCGCGCCCTATGTCCTGCTTCTAAGGAATCCTTTAGGAGAATTACTTGTATATGGGCATTGTGTACTCATGGTGGACGATGGGACCGTACCCCATGTAGTTAACGGTGTAGTCCTCGATGACTCCGGGATTGAAGGCCACCTGGGAAGGAACGAAAATGATGGGTCCTATGAGGGTATTGTCGTAAATGTAGTCTCCTATTTCCCCAAGCTTGGCGCCACGTTCTTCATCGCCTGCCAGCTCAATAAACTCAAGCCAAAGGGCATCCAGGTCATCAAACTCCCAGTACGAGCCTCGCATACCGATTTTAGTGCTGAGGATAAAGGGAAGCCATCCTACCTGTAGAGGTGTCGCTGAATGGGCGGCAACGGATACGCTGTTTCCGTTGCCCCTGTTGCGGCCCCGGAAGGTGATTTCCGCTGGCTCGGCGATCTCAAGAGTCGGGTTAAGACCTATGCTAGTCCAGTAACCCACGTAGGTTTCAGCAATGTCGACTACTTCCGGCACCCTGCCCGAAGGGGCAGTAGTGACGTTGAAGGAATACCCCTCTGCACCGGCCTCGACTATCAGCTGCCGTGCCCTTTCCGGATCATAGGTATGGGGCGCCCACCTGGGATCAAAATGCTGATGTCCCGGAGGAATACTTAGGATGGACCCCTCAGTAGCCAGGTCGTTTAGGAAACTATCGATTATGGCCTCTTTGTCCACAGCTAGGTTCAAGGCCAGGCGTACGTTTGGATCAAGCAGGGCCGAGTCCGGGTCATAGGTGGGGGCATCCGGGAAGTAGAGACCTCCAATGGATGTCCAGACCTGGACGAAGGGAATAGACGCCGTAGCTATCTGAAGCCCTTTCGCCCTCACTTGAGTGTGTGTCGCTCGGGCCACCTGGGTGATGTGGGATTCTCCGGTGAGCAAACTCGCCAAGCGAACGGTGTCCTCCGACATATACTTCGCTTCCAGCTCGGAAAACGCGGGAACCTTGCGGAAATGGCCTTCGTTTCGTTCGAATACCGCTCCGACGTTTATCTCAAGGCTTACGAATTTCCATGGTCCGGTGCCTATCGGGGACTTGTCATAGACCTCTTCACCAACAGCGCTAAAATAGGCATCGCTTATTACGGAGAACTGCCGGGCGTCACTCCACCACTCCAAAAGATCGGGCGACGGCTTAGGTGTGGTGAAGTTGAACTCATGGTCGTTGACGATCTCAATGTCGTCAGCAGTGGTGTCTCTCATGGGACCACTGCCCGCCCGTGACGTGGGGCCAAGGTACACCGAGTGGGTGGTGACAATATCTTGAACAGTTAGCTCTCCAAACCCTTTGTGAAAATTCACTCCCTGTCTTAGCTTGAAGTTCCATTCTCTCCCGTCGGAAGAGAGAGTCCAATCTTCTGCCAAGCCTTCTTTTGTGTAATCAGCCGTCACGTAGTCCCTGTGAATGGGGAAGTCGTAAAGAGGAAACAGGGTCGGCATGACGCTTCGAGCCCCCAGATGAGCCATCATTTTCTGGGTTGCCGGAGGGCTAACTGCCAATGTCAACCTAGAATGGACCGGCACCCTTGGCGGTGCCGGGGTGGTCGGCATAGGAGTAGGCACGGTTGTGGCGGTTGGGGTGGGGGCTACGGTAGGCGCCGGTATTGCGGCCTTCACGATGCCTTCTATATCGCTCTTTGTCAGAGGTTCCGGGGCAGTGGCAGCGGCTTCGACGATGGCCTTACCAATGGCCTCAGTGACTTCCGCCCCCGTCACAGCTTCGGCAGCGGTTGCTGCCACCGCGCTGTCCACCATTGCCTGGATTTCTGCAGCGGATACACTTTCAGGCACACCGGTGCTGATGGCCGTTTCAATGAGATTGCGAATCTCTACCTCTGAAAGAGGCGGTTGAATTTTTTCTACTTCCTGTTGGACAATCTTCTGGAACTCGGAGGTGATCCCAGCAATATCTATCGGTGTGGGTGTGGAAATAGGTGTTACGGGGGTTGCGGTAGGAATAGGTGTTTCTTCGGTATCTCCACAGGCCAAGATGAATAGAGTTAGAATTAACAACCCAGCTATGAGGCTATAAACCTTCCATCGCTTTGACATGAGCAGTTTCATCTGAAACGCGCCTCCTTGTTTGTTCTGTCAATTGGGGCCAAGACCGAGAGTTGGCGGGGGATAAGTCACTACAACGCAGAGCGTATATTAGTTGTGCATTTAGTGTCAACTTCCCAGAAATATATGCTTAAATGAAAAGGGCATTTTGGAGAATTACAGCAAATCTTAAACTATTGTCAAATTCGGATTGCGCAATCCGAATTTGAAGCCACGTAGCTTTTGCTTAGTGAAGAGCAAAAACGCATCCCTCCTTTCAGACCCCGTTCTATACCGCTTTTCGATACTGCAAAGTTGCAATGGTAAAATATTTTCGTGTCACAACCGGCCCAATGCCAATGATTCCCATAACGTGGTTAGACCCTGTTACTGGTATAGTCTAGTTTCAAACAGAGGGAGGTTATTTAATGCTTGGGCTGTTTGGTATCCATGAAATGCAAAGAAGGGTTTCTCATCTACAGGAAGTGATGGAAGAGAGGGCAATGGATTGTGTGATTGCAACATCTGTCCATACTTCTTTCTATTACACGGGTTTCTGGTTTGGATACCCCTATGGAAGGTATGCTGCCGCCATAATCCCCCAAAAGGGAGAACCCGTTCTGATAGCGCCTCACATGGAAAGTCGGAGAGCACGTGCATTCTCATGGGTGCAGGATGTGCGTGCCTATTCGGACGAACAGCCTACCACTGTCCAACTAGTGTGTGAAACGAAAAAAGTGTGTGACGAGATAGGTTTGGACCGTGGAAAGATTGGTATAGAAGAGGATGTGATCCCGTTTGGGCTTTACAAACGTCTAAGGGAAACATTTCCCACGACTTCCTTTGAGGACATCTCTACAACGATGATGAAACAACGCTTGATCAAGTCCCATGAAGAAATAGCTGTGGCGCGCAAGGGTGCAGAAATCTGCAGAGTTGCCGTGAGGGCAGGTGAGGACGCCATAGCCGAAGGTACGACGGAGGTTGATGTCGCTATAGCGGCGGAGCTAAAGGCGGCGGAAGAACACGTGAGGGTTTTCCCAGATATTGAGTTTGCCAGCGGACAGGCACGCTGTAAGTCCGGCAACAGAAGTCTGATGGGACATACGCCGGCAAGCGGGAAAAAGCTCGTAGAAGGAGAGGTTATTCAGTTTGGCACGAACCATTATGCCTTGGGATATCATCACACGTTACACAGGCAGCGAACCATCGGACCGGTACCTGGCGATGTGAAACAACGGTTTGATGTAAGGCTCGAGGCGGCCCTCACAGCGATCGACGCCATCAAGCCCGGGGTTCTCTGCTCCGAAATCGACCGAATTGCTTACAGAGTATTCGAAAAGGCAGGCTACGTGGATTTCAAGGGGTTTGGTACGGGCCATTCCTTCGGGCTCTTTGGACCCTTCTGGGGGAGGGAGGAACTGGGAGAACTGAGAATATATAATCATACGCCCATGCAGGAGGGAATGATCTTATCGGTGGAGCCTTCGCTCTATTTCCCCGACCTAGGTGGCTTGATGACCGTTGACATGGTGCTTGTAACTAGGGACGGACACGAAGTTCTGACGGACTACCCCCGAGAACTGACCAGCGTTTGAGAGTAAAGTGCTCCACATGAATCAAAGGATTTTAGTCTCTCCCTACCGGACTGTTAACTAGGAAACTTGCCCATCCCAATAATTACAAAGATGTGCAACTTTCGGTGACGGTTCATTGAGGTTTCTCGTCGACACTCAACATGCGAAAGTAATCTTCAATGATTTCATTCACTTCACGGCTCACAGCGGGAGTGCCCACCTGAAAGTTCGCAGTACAGGACCCTTTGGCCCATTCTTGTGGTAAGAATTGTGGGAAGCGTGCCACGAGAGTTCGAATCTCCTATATGGATGCGAACTCCGTATTAAGGCTGTGATGCACCCCGCACGAATGATGTCGTCCGATTACGTGCTAGCTCCAGGCCCACTGTCCACGAGTACCTGAGTATTTCGTGTCTTTTGTGAACTGCGAAAGTTTTGCTGGGAGATTGCGATCTAGCCAGGCACAGAATAAAGGGAATGCAGATACCAGTGACCTCCTGTTAGGCGACCACTTTCTCACCTAATTCCAGCTTTCTTCTGTCCAAAATACCGGACCCATTTCACATAATGGAATGAAGAGCGCTATACCGGTAGAATGGTCATGGCAGCCAACATTGAGTTGGCGAATTCACCTAGCCTGAGGGTTATTCCATGACGAAACTCAGAAAACGGTCCTCTGTCCCGTCTATGGCATTCCTAATAGGACTTCTCGCAGCTTCTGCCCTCATATTAGCTTGTGGTCGTAATCAGACCCTAGTTCCAACTTCAGCTCCCACAGCCAACTCAGCGACAAGACTCACCGTAACTCCAACAATAGAATCCGTTCCTGCACCCCCTACAGTGCCCACTATCGCCTCTACACCCACGGCAATAGCGACGCCAACAATCACTCCTACCGGTAGTCCTACAGATGGGACGAAGACTACTCCGGAAGCAGCGAATGGAGCCACAACAAAGCCTACAAATACCCCTTTGCCCAGAATGCGCCATATACCCACAACCACCGCCACACCTACCGCCTAGAAAGAAGACACAACCGTGGCCAAGTCGCAGCCCTTTATCGCAAGCCTGACGATAGCAATGCCCGTTCCACACGTTCCACAGCATAGGAGGACCTTGGAAGCTTCCGTTCAAAACGCGCTGGGTGGTTATCTCCTTCCCAGTGCCGAATCGTTGGTGGGAAACCACCATGAAACGGGTGAATACTATCCCATGCTTGCCAGTGGCTGGGAGATGAGCACGGATGCCAAGACGTGGACCATCAACCTCCGTGAGGGTGTCCGATGGCACGATGACTATGGTGAATTCACATCCAAGGATGTAGTCCACTCTCTGCAGCGCGCCGTGAACACTGAAGTCTCCGCATTTTCTTACATCGGCCGATTCCCACAACTGGACGGAAGTCCAGGCAGCATAGTAGAAAACGTAGAGGCCGTCGGAGATTACAAGGTTAGATTCGACCTGGCCTTTCCCTACGTCAGGTTGTTCAAAGCGTTGTCGGGTAGTGAGGGCTTGTTCATTACCAGCAAGGATCACTTCGACTCCGTTGGCGAAGAGGCCGTCGGTTCCGACCCCGTGGGCACTGGGCCTTATCACTACGTTTCGTCCGATTACACCAATAACAGTATCTGAGAATTTGTTCGCCATCATCACTACCGGGTCAACCCTCATTTTGGCATGTTATGGTTCTACTTTATTGAAGATGAGGCCACGAGGTACGCCTTGATGGCGACCTCAGAGGCCTACATGAGTGTGGTGGGAAAACACCTGACATCTCAGGCTTCTCAGCTTGGTCTGCGGGTGATTCAGACCACGCTTCCTACTCATCAATTGAACGTCTCCTTTGGTGGAAACTACATCCCAGGCACGAAAAACGCAGACGGCGATTCAGCTGTAGACGAAAGTCTCCCTTGGTACGGCACCGGCGAAAATGCCATGAACGTGAGACGGGCCCTATCTAAGGCAATTGACCGGGACGCCCTAAACGAAGCCCTTTACGACGGCCGCGGTGAACCCGCCTATGCGTCGCTTTTCCACCCGCAGTTGGGCCCCTGGAGGGACGAATGGGAAGGCGGATACGAAGAAATCCACGGTTACGACCCGGAGGGAGCCAAGAAACTTCTGGACGAGGCCGGCTACCCCAACGGCATCAGTGGCTACAGGTGGGCTGCCTTCACGCCTGGCGAGTCACTTGAAACCAATACCTTGATCGAGGCGGTGTTGGATCAATGGACAAAAATCGGTGTGAGTTTGGACGTTGAGCAGACCCAGAGGGACGATTGGTTTGCCAACCTACGAAATAGGACGACTGCAGGTTTCGTTTATGCCTGGCGGTCCCCCTGGCAACCGGCAGAGTCCAGCTTGGAACAGTACGTATATAGTAAGGGTCCAGCCGAATGCTGCTCGACGGAAGAGTTTGACCGCCTTTTTGAAGACCTGTTCTCAGAATCGGACCCTCTCTTGCACGATGAAAAGCTGAGGAAGATCGGGGACACAATTCTGGATACGACATTCTTTATCCCTCTGTTCTGGGAGTATACCGACATAATAGTCAATCCCAATGTCGTCGCAGAATACAAGACCACAGGAATATGGCATATCCATGATTGGGAGTACGCAAAGTCGGTACGGGGGCCGTCAGAACGATGGTGGGAATGCTGAAACAACGGGGAATCCATATTCCTAGGTGAGGCGGACCCGGTTGTTCGGTCAGTTTCAAGCATGAGAAACGTGAGAGTGTGGACCTGCCCCATTATTTGTGCCACCGCAGAAACTGTGGGGAGAGACATAAGGTGCGTCGGATGATGTTAGTCGGCTTCCATAACGTGATGGTCATATAGAAGTTTGGGATACAGACATCGTGGCCAAGAATCTGAGGAGTTTTCCGTTCTGCACTTTGATGTGTACCCGGGAAACTGGACAGGTGGTTAAGTGAAAGTCCTGCTCCTCGACTAAGTCTGGCCGCAGCTGTCAAGAAGGAGTAGAAGATGAGAAAAGGACGTAGGAAGCACAGCACAGCCTCCAAGGCTAAGGTGAGCCTTGAGGAGGTGGGAGAGTGTGGCGGAGTTGGCCGCGCGATATGAAGTGAACACGGGGCAGATCCCAGCATGGAAGCATCCCTTAAGGAGGACGTGGCTGGCGGATTCAGCAACTATCGAGATAGGCGAAGCCAAGGGCAATGGGGCGCTAGTAGCCCGACTGTATCGAGAGATAGGACAGCTGAAGGTTGAGCGGGATTACTTGGCGGAGAGGTCGGTCCATAAATATGGAGCGGTGACGGGAAATGGTTGTCAACACATATGCATGGGAGTAACATGGTGGAAAGAAACCTATTGGGAAAAGAGCTGTATTCAGTTGGTATTCGACAGGCAGGGAGGTGAGGTGAATGATGCAGGCAAACCTGCTGTCACCGGATGAGTGCTGTTCCCTGTTCGTGCTCGGCAGATCTCGAAGGTCGGTGGGCGGAAACCTGGGGCAATGAGAGGCCCGCAGGCAACGCTGACCCCTGGGAATCCGGTTCCGACATAGAAAGGCGATCCGGCAGGGGGTGATTTGATAAGGGATTCGATGATGGACACGTTACACCTAATTCTCTCTTGCAAGACTGGGTACATCGGTGGATCCAGACGGCGTCTCCAGCGAAGTAAACATCGGGAGAGAAACCAATTTCGCACTCAGCACGCTTGTAGAGTTCTAAGCGGCGGAGTAGCGATAATTGACTCGCGTTAGGTGTATGGTGAGTTCTGGCATCACACGTAGGCGAATAGTCGGCTGGCGGGAATGGGTATCCTTACCATGCCTTGGCATTATCGCAATCAAGGCTAAGCTCGATACGGGTGCGAAGACCTCCGCGTTACATGCTTGGGATCTCAGCCTTCGCATGGTCGACGGTCGGCAATGGATACGCTTTCGTGTCCATTCAATGCAGGAAAACGAGGCAACGTCCGTGGTCTGCGAGGCACAGCTCAGCGACCGGCGATGGGTGACGAATTCAAGCGGTACGCGAGAACTCCGGTACATAATTGCTACGAATCTAGAGATAGGTTCCAGCTGTTGGCCGATAGAATTGAGTCTCACCAATCGTGAAGGTATGGAATTTCCTATGATTGTCGGCCGAGAAGCGATGCGGAACCGCCTGTTAGTCGATCCTGGGGCCTCATATCGCGCAGGCGGAAATCCAACGAAAGCGGTCGATGGACCCTTCGAAGATCTATATGGCCCAGAGACTAGTGGGGTGGTCAAGTGAAAATCGCGATGCTGGCACGCAATCCCAATCTCTATAGCCATAAGCGCCTTGTGGAGGCGGCAGAGGTCAGGGGTCACCACATCGACATCGTCAACACCACGCAGTGCTACGCAAACATCACATCTGACAGACCGCAGTTGCTGTACAGGGGCGCCGCCCTTGTCGGCTACGATGCTGTGATTCCGCGCATAGGCGCCTCTATAACCTTCTACGGGCTGGCGATGCTGCGCCAGTTCGAGATGATGGGAGTGTGGCCGCTAAACGAATCAGCCGCCATAGGTCGCGCCCGCGACAAACTCTGGGCGCTGCAGATCTTGTCTCGCCTGGGAATTGGTTTGCCGGTTACCAGTTTCGCAAACTCTGCGCGACGAGCAGAGGAGTTGATCCGTATGGTCGGTGGCCCACCCGTAGTCATCAAGTTGGTGGAAGGGACTCAGGGCTTGGGAGTTGTACTTGGCGAGACCATGCCCTCGGCAAAAAGCACATTCGAGGCCTTTAGAGGGGCCAAGATCAACATACTGGTTCAAGAATTTGTCAAGGAAGCGGACGGAGCCGACATTCGCGCTTTCGTAATAGGCGACCGCGTGGTTGGTGCGATGAAGCGTCAGAGCGGACCGGGCGAGTTTCGTTCCAACCTTCATCGTGGGGGCACAGCGGAGAAGATCAGCATCACGCCGGAGGAGCATTCGACTGCATTGCGTGCCTGTAGAGCATTGGGACTGAACGTAGCCGGCGTTGACATGCTTCGATCCAGTCGCGGACCGGTGCTCATAGAAGTGAACTCAACCCCAGGTCTGGAGGGAATCGAACGGTCGTCGGGGACCGACATCGCAGAGCAGATAATTGCGTTCCTGGAAACGCATGCCAAACCCACGCCTATCGGGACGCAGGCGTAGGGACTGGTTGATGAGCACCCCCGCCGTCAGGTCATCCGAAGCCATAAGAATAGGCGATGTAGAAGTCGCCCCTGGGTATCGGACCCAGGTAGACTTGCCGATCGCAGACCTGTCAATCCATGTGCCAATAACGATGCCGGTGCACATAATCAACGGCTCCAGAGACGGGCCGGTATTGTTCGTCGCGGCTGCCATTCACGGAGATGAGATTAATGGAGTCGAAGTCATACGGCGCATAATGAAGTTATCTGCCTTGAGGACTCTAAATGGAGCTCTGATCGCAGTTCCAATTGTGAATGTGCCGGGCTTTCTGAATCTCAGTCGATATCTTCCGGACCGGCGAGACCTCAACCGCTCCTTCCCAGGGTCCGCAAGAGGCTCCCTGGCTGCCCGCCTCGCCAAGATGTTCCTCGACCAAGTTCTTTCAAATTCCACTCACGGCATTGATCTTCACACCGGCGCTGTACATAGGGAGAACTTTCCGCAAATTCGCGTTAATCTGGATAATCCCGCAGCTGAGAGCATGGCGCGCGCATTTGGCGTCCCCCTTGTGGTGCACTCCTCTTCTAGAGGTGGGAGCCTGCGTGCCTCGGCTGCCCAGCTAGACGTTCCCGTGATTGTATACGAAGCCGGTGAAGCCCTCCGCTTCGACGAATTTGCTATCCGGGCCGGGGTAAGGGGCGTCGTCGGAGTCATGGAACACCTCGGCATGTTGCCCACCAAAAGAAGCGTCAGTCGTTCGCGCGCTCCCATGATTCTGCGCTCAAGCAGGTGGGTGAGGGCGCCGTTCAGCGGCGTGGTCAGAGCCAAGAAGCGCATAGGTATACCGGTAGAGGCCGGACAGGTTCTTGCTATCGTTTCCGATCCCCTGGGCGAGGCGGACACCGATATCAGATCGCCTATAGATGGTGTGATACTGGGCCGTACTAATCTACCCCTAGCACACGAAGGCGACGCACTCTTCCATATCGGATTGACACAGGACGTCGAGCAATTGGATGGCCATCCTCTGGCCTTACACGAGGAATTAATTGACCTTTCGCCGGAATCGTAGTGGAGTTCAGTTATGGCTATTAGGGGTCGGTTAGCCCTTTAATCCACCAAGAAGCTCCCGTTTCTGAACGCCCTGCACGCCTCGATTGAGGATTGCGTATAGAATCTCGATATTGTCCCACACCCAACCTAGACACAATCTTGCTAGACGAACCCTATGGGGCTGCAATAGGCAAGGTGTTGGCTGACGTTCCATATGCCAATTAGGCTCACATAAAGGAAACGCATAGCGGGAACAGTGCATTGGCCAGCAAGTACGGCGACAGCTTGGTGATAATGGATTCAACCAAAACGGAGGCCAACGGCAAGTCTTCCGGCAGTAACGGGCAAGCCCCTACTGACATGGGGAAGTAAGCAGAATCATAGGGAACGCTAAACTTTACAGGTGGCGAGCACCATTCCCGGTATGGGTAGTTCGGAGGCGATACTTATGGGAACCGATGGGATACCGAAAGCTTTAGTACCAACCGCGGTGGCACTACCATAAACATACCTGTCCCTGGACATTCGGACGAAATCACCGGTCTTGAATTCAACAAGATTTGCATAATTCAGCAAAGATGCGAAAAGGCGCAAACTCGTGAGGATGGGACAGCTGGGGCAATTCGAGTGTACGCAGGGCGAGATTGTTACGTGTAGCCTGGGCCTTCTTCAGATTCGGGTGGAGCCGAGCGTTTTTCGTATCATGGTGTAAAGGGTGCGATGTACAGGAAAATATCCGGGCCAATTGGCCCGGGAAAATGTACATCTAAGGCTACTGGGATGCCATCATAATTGTGTGTGTGAGCACCTGCTTTGGGTGGGTAAACAGGGGAACTCTTGGCTTCAGCAAACTTCTTTGCGGTGTTCCAGTGAATGCACAGTTCCCCGGCAATGGCCCAAAGGGATAAGCCCTGTGGCTTCGCCTTCTGGACAGCTTTCCATCCAGATGTCTGTCGTGGGATGGGCTCCCTACGCGGCGACGACAATAGAGGATGTCTCCCGCGCGGGCATGGTGACTAAGGCGCTATGGAAGGTTTTTGCACTGCGCCTTCTTGACGTGGGTCCACAAAGCCAGCCAAGAAATCCCCATAATTGAGAATTTCGACGATACCAGGCAATAAAATAGACGTTCGTAAATCTGCTGCTACGCTTGCGTAGGCGATGTGGAGTTAAGCGACACCTACATCATTAATGATGTAGGAAAGCCGAGTTCGAGTCTTACATGACTCTAGGCATGAAGTGGTGGACTACCCTGTACTGAATTGCGAACTTTTAGGTGGGTAATTGTTCTTTAGCTAGGCATGGGATGTAGGGAATTTAGTATCTAGACAACTCTTTTTTCGCAAACTCATCCCCACCTAATTCCGTCTTGTTTTGTCGAAATGCCGACTCCACTTTATTCCCAATTTCGCTAACTGCCTACAGCTACCGTAGGTGACGATATGCGTATGCGGCTGCACCGAATGCGGCTAGGAGGAATCCAGCGACAATGAGGGCGATCAGCCAAACTGGGATACCTGCTCTCCCCTCGTCCCTCGTTTCGGGTTCCATAATCATAGGGGCGTCAGACGTGGGGCTTGCCGGCGGTGTGACGGTTGCCGCGGGTTCGGGAGTCGAAGTTGCTGCCGGCGTTGGTGCAGGTGTAGGCGTAGCAGTAGGTGGCAGCGACGGAATTGGAGTACGCTTTATCGTAGGTAAAGGCGTCGTCATAGGTGTAGGCGCCGCGACGGGTGTTGGTGTAGCGGTGGGCGCAAGTATACTGGGAATCGCCGTGGCGGTGGATGTGGGTGGTGTGGTGGGAGTGGCTATTGGAGCGGGAATCGCCGTTGCGGTAGGCGTAGGTGTGGGTGTTGGGGTTGGCTCAGGGGTAGGTGCGGGAGTTGACTCCGGCGTTGGTTCCGGCGGCGGCGGACTTACAACTGTCACCTCGACGGTATCTGATGAACTCAACCCTGAGGGATCGCTGGCGGTCACGACGAATGATGCCGTCCCTTCTTCCAACGGGGTAATGGACAGGCTGCTTTCCTCCACCACTGCTGAAGCCACTTCGGGACTTTCCTGTGCATCGAGGGCATAAGTTAGTAAATCTCCGTCGGTGTCTGTGAAGAACTCGCTGAGGTCCAAGGTGGTGGCAGCACCACCGGCGGTCAACTGAACGACAGGGACAGGAATCACCACCGGCGCTTCGTTTACGTCAGTCACTGTTACGGTGACCTCAATCTGCTGTGATACCGGAGACTTACCGTCATCGGTTGCGACGACGGTAAGGGCGTAGTCGTTGGAACCGCTGGCGCTGGCTGGAGCTTCGAAGTCCAGGGGGGTGTTTAGGGACAGGGTTCCGGTCTCGTCTATCTGGAACAGGTTCGCGTCCGGGCCTGAGAGAGACCACTGCACTGCGTCGCCCTCCGGGTCCTGTGTCTGGTACTGGGAAAGCACACCGGCATGGTTCTCGGCTACCGACAGCTGTACATCGCCGCTGACCGGGTCCAATTCGTTCACCCGTTTGATCTCTATCCTTACCTGCAGGCGGCCCGACGCGCGAGGGATGCCGCTGTCCACGGCAAGGAGGCGGATCTCGTAGGTGTTGTTCAGCCGGAAGTCGACGGGGTCTTCGTAGTCCGGAGGGGTAATGAAGCTGAGGACTCCATCCTCCGAGATACGGAAATGCTCATGGTCTGAGTCTTTAATCTCCTATCTAATGGCGGTGCCCTCCGGGTCCTCGGCTTCGTAGGTGGCTACCGGTTCGGTGCCATTCTCTGGATATTGGAGTCTCTTAGGCCCTGTGATTTCAGGCGCACGGTTGGAACTTCCACCACCGCCCCCGCCTCCCTCGCCTCCTCGGGGGGAGATGGTGTGGGCGGCGGCGGTGGTGGGGGCTGGCTGCTGCTCTGCACCGTATTGGCTGAGACTGCTTGTGCGCTCTTGCCTGGCCCGTGGCCGTCGGTGTAAGACGCCACTGCCCGCAGGTAGCTGCCCACGTCGCCTTCCACCGGCGTGTACCTGGCCGATGCGGCCCCGCTGATGGTCGCCCAGTTCGAGCCTCCGTTGGGGGAACCGGCCCATTGCCAGATTAAATTAGAGATGCTTCCGTCGGGGTTCGTCAGGGTGGCGATCACGCGGTTGTCGACTCGGGGCTGTGTAGACGATAGTGCTACTGTTCCCGCCCTGTCAGGTGAAGGCGGCGCGGCGCCGCTGAAGACCCAGGGGCGGGCCTGCTTGATCGCCAGGACATTATCGCTGGTGATCTTGAACTCGATCTCCATCGCGAACGGTTCTCCGGCTGCGGGGTTGTACAGCGCTTTGAAGTGATCATGGATCACTGTGAGGTGATCGCGCAACTGACGAAGCTGGGTATAGCTCATCAGGAGTTCCCCCGGGTCCACTAAGTTGGATGTGGCAAGGACGACGTAGAGGGAACCGGATTTTCGTAGCAGGAGTTCCTCGGGCGTCGAGTGGGCCTCTGGATTGGTCACCAGGTCCTCGCCAAGCTGCGTGTTCACATAATACCTTTCGTAGTTGCTTGAGAGAGGGTTAAATGTAACAGCAACGCCGTTGGCCAGTTCATCCTGGTAGCTGGGATGCACGAGGACTCCCATTGCGGCCTCGAGGTGATCGATGCGGTGGAACTCGCGTTCAGTGAAGGCGCGGAAGTTCCAGAGACTCGCCCATACCCCTTTGATCGACTTGTCGAGGCCATCCTCCACGTCCTCATCGGGCTTCTGGGACTTGGAGTCGTACAGTCCCGCGCCGTTGAACCCCGGCAGGTCCTCATTGTTGGTGCTGGATCGGTAGCGCAGTGACTTGCCCGGGAACTCCGCGTGCATCTCCTCCAGCGCGGTGATGATCCAGTCCGGCGTGGTGGCGTCCTTGATCGCATCGCGCAGGTCCTTGAGCTCGGCCTCCTTTGTGTCGTAGTCCGTCTGGAAAGTGGGGTCGGCCAGCATGGTTGAGACCTTGGAATAGAGGTCGTTGGCCTTCATGAACTCGTCGTAGAAATAGAAGGGCACGGCAAATCCGTCGGGCACAGTGCCATTCGGGAAGCCCAGCTTCCTCAACTCGGCGACGTTGGTTGCCTTGACGCCGCAGGCGTCCGAGTCGTCGAAGCTGATTTCACTGAGGCGCTTGATCTCAGTTACGTTGAGGTCGCGTTCCGGGATCTGGGTGTGGGCGGGCCGGGACGCCTCGTAGTGAGTCTCAACTTCCTCAAACGTGGCGGCGCGCAGGTCCCAGCCACTGTCGGTCACCACGTAGCGGACGTAGCTGCCTATGAGGTCGTCAATGCCGGGCTTGTCGAGCACGTCCAAGACAAAGGCGTTGGGCACGCCGTTCTGTATGGCGCGCAGATTGACGTGCGACAACGGGGTTTGGGGCACGGTGGAGATGATGCCGGCGACTCGGGGCAACTCGTTAGGCAGGGCCTCGTAGATCACCAAATCGCGAGAGTGGGGCCGGTCGTCCGGGTCCAGGACTTGCAGTCGCCCGTATCCTTCACCCGTGTTCAAGGCAAGAAAGTTCCCTCCGGGAATGACGTCTTCGGTGAAGAGAAGCGGGATACGGGATTCCCGCAACAACGGGACGACGACCCGAGTCGTCGGAAGCTTCTTGTTGGGTATATAGAGAGAGAGGTTCTTCCCGATTAGTGGGAGGCTGACGGCCAGAATTGTATAGACACGCGTTTCGACGTTGAAAGGGTAGGTCTTATTTAGGGTGCTGTTGTAGTAGTAGATTCCGAGACTGCCATCAGAGGCGATCTGTGTGGGGTCATAGGCGATGTCTCCCCGGTACGCGTCCAGATCAAAATCCAAGCCTACAGCATCCAGAAAGCTGATGTGGTTGTCGTGCGTCTTGGTGTTTATGAAGTAGAGAACCGGTCGGTCGGTGTCAACGTCGAACGCAATGAATTTCAGGCGCGAGGAAATAGCCAACGCCTCGAAGGTGTCCCGATCGGGAATGACCACGGCGCCGTCGTTGAGTGCGATGGCAGGGGCGGGGTTCACCGGATTCATGCCCACCGGGTTGCCGAGTTCGGTGATGTCGTCGAAGCAGTCCCCATCGACGTCGGCCGGATCGGCGATTAGGTACTTCTCCACCCGGTAGCGCTCCTTGGGGAGAGCCTCCACGTTTTCGGCGAGTGTGGTCGTCCCTGCCTCGCCCTTCTTCACCAGAACCCGCAGCTCCACCTCCGTGCCGTCCACGTCGTGGATCACGTAGAGCACAAAGTAGTCGTCGGTGGTGGATTCGACGACGATCGGAACGGCTGTCACGGCCACTGCCGTTGGCGTCGGCGCTGGGTCTGGACATGTCTCCGCTTGGGCGTCCTTTGACTGGACTGTGTCGTCTCTGGGCGCGGGAGCCGGCGTTGGTTCCGTCTCGTCGACTTCCTCGGGCAGGTCGACGCGGGCGTAGTTGGAGCGGGAACTCCTCTCGCTGCCACGAAGTGCCTTGACCCGGTAGACGTAGCGGATTCCCGGCTCGTTTGCAGTTGCGTCCACGTAGGTGGTGGCCGCTGAACCCGTGTCGGCCACTAGGACCAGCAGGGTGTCCTCGCCCTCCTTCGGACGCCGGCGCAGGATCTCGTAGCCCGTGACTGTGGCGGCGTCCTGGACCGGAGATGACCAGTTCAGGATGACCCCGCCGTCCGCTATCGCCGCGGTGAGGTTGGAGGGAGCTAACGCCTCATCGCCGCTCTGGGCATAAGCCGGGTAGACCAAGAATGCAGCGAGTGCCCCGGCGAGGCATAACGCCGTAACGACGTAGGGACTGGCGAATATCGACTTGATGGCTTTTGAAGCGCCGGGCAACACGGGTTGGGGAGGTTTCATTCGGGATTTTCCATATTGCCAGCCTTCAGACTCAAAGGACAGTCCAAAGCCAGCAGCCCCGCGTGAAGGACGACTCTCTTGCTCGCGCTCCAGTCTTGGTCGAACTTGGAAGTCGACGCTCCCTCCGGCTCCTCGTCAAGTTCAGTCCAGGCATCAGGGTCCGGAGCGTCAACAAACTCGGCTACGAACAGCGCAGGACCATCCAACGGTAACAGATCGTCAAGCGTCGGAGGTAATATCCACATCTGCTCTTGGCCCATTGGACGAAACGGCATCTCAAAATCTCCCACTTTGTTGTCACTTCACAGCTACACCTGGCGACATACCCATTGTCAGGTCAGACTTCTCAGACAAGCTCAATTTAGTACAGGGCAGCCCACATTTGACGCCTGATTCCTTTTCGGACTCGAACTCCTCTTCGCAGTCAAACCCGGCTTCCCTTGGTACTCATTGGGGCCTTCTCCGAAGCTCAGCAGCCGAATTACGGATACGACAGACGCCCTTCTCGACCCGGACCTACCTAAAGGGCATTGCACCCCTATTAACCCCACCTTATTTCTGTCAAAGAAATCGGCTCCACTTCAAGCTTCTGATGTGCCTCTGTGGATACAAGACGAATATGAACGGACTCAGAAGCACCTCTGCAAGCGGTCCGTGCCGCTAGTCACCCAGCAGCCCGTTCCGCACGCACCAGAGCACCAACTCCTGCATTGACCCGACACCCAACTTCTGCTGGATGCCATAGATGGCGTTCCGAGCGGTCACCGGCTTGATCCCCCTCGCCTCCGCTATCTGAGCGTAGGACATACCCTGGGCGAAGGAGATGAGAATCTCCCGCTCCCTCGGAGTAAGCCCGGATGTGGCGGCAGCATCTACCGTCCTTCCTTCGTCGCGTATCGCCGTGAACGCCCTTCTCACAATTTCAGACGGCAGACGAAGATTGCCCAGAGCCACGTTCCGCACCGCTGACAGCAACTGTTCCCTGTCAGTGTCCTTCTGGAGGTATCCGGTGGCGCCGGCTGCCACGGCCTCCACGATGGCGTCCTCCGCCGTGGAGGCCGTGAGCATGACCACACGGGTCTCGGGCGCGGACTCCATGATCTCCCTGCACGCCTCCACTCCATCCTTCTTAGGCATCATCACGTCCATCACCACCACGTCCGGCGACACGTCGGCCGCAACTCTGACCGCCTCCTCGCCATCCGACGCCTCTCCCACCACTTCGAACTCGCCCGACTGGTCCAGGACCTGCTTCAAGCCAACCCTCACGATCGAGTGATCGTCAACTATCATCACTCTTATGCGCTCGCCTGCCGACATGATGGTCCCCCTTTCGCTATCGTTCACACGGTATCACGCAGGTCACGGTCGCGCCGCCCATGGAGCCTCTGTGTTCCACGACAAGACACCCGCCCAGCCGCTCGGCGGCTCTGCGCATGTTCGCGAAGCCGTTACCGCGTTCCTCGTAATCATCGGGAAGTCCGACCCCGTCGTCCACACCGAGAGGCGACTATCCCTCTCGGAAAACTTCAAGCCGATGGCCGCCTTGTTTGCTTCCGCGTGGCGGAAGGCGTTGGTGAGCGCGTTGTGCGCTATCGAGAAAAGCAGGCTCTTGACTTCTATCGACAGCGGCGGCTCGGCCCCCGTGTGAGTCATCTCGACAGGCACCGAGGTGACGTTCGTAAAACTAGTCGCATGTGAACTGAGAGCCCGGCTCAACTCCCTGCCTTCAAAGATGCCGCCCATGTTTATGGGATGTCTCAGCTCCCATATAATGGACCGGGACAGCCGGGACGTCGCCTCAAGCGTGGCATTTAGCTCCGGGTTCGCTTCTCCGGCAAGTCCCTTCGCCGTGTCGATGCCCAACCCGATCATGTACGCAGACTGGGCCGCGGTGTCGTGAATGGTCCGGGACAGCTCGACCCGCTCACGCTGAAGCGCCCGCTCGCGCTCCACGGCCTGCTTCCACCTCATCCGCTCGAACCTGGTTGCCAGGTTCACCGCCGCAACGACCGCATACATGATGGCTATCCTGGCCAGGAGCGCCTTCTCGTCCGCTGCTTCTATATCTATTCCATCCTCGACGGTCAGGCTGATCACCACGTAGACGAGGGACACTATCGTCACCCAAGCCATGTTGATTCTGAAGGAAGCGAATAGCACCGTCATTAAGGCCAGTGCGGGATAGTAGAACCGGAAGGCGTCGGTTGCTCTCTTCACTAGCTGCCGTACCCGGACGTCGTGGAACCCGCGAGGCCATCTTGTCTCCTGAACGACCAATGGCTTGTGAGGCGCTTGATAGTTGTGGGCGGGCGTATCCGACGCATCGCCAATCAATCTAACCAACAGGCGCCATGTGCACAAGAAGCATATGCCCCTGGCAGTTGTAGCAATAGTATCTATGGAGGCGTCCCGTGACAGGTGTAACAATCGTAGAGCTGCGAGCGGAGCTTAATGACTGTCTCCGAATTGGGCCGGGTCCCAGGGTTGTGGGGCGCGTGCCGAAGAGGGTTCAAGGCGCTTTTAGCTGTCTCCGGGCAGGGCATATGCCCTGCCCCCGAATAGGGTAAATGCCCCCTCTGAATAGGGCATTTGGTAATTGTCGGCGGCACGGAAAATCAGGTAGTGTGAAGTTTCTCACGACGAGGGTAAGTCAACCGGAAGAAATCCTGAGGGGCTGCGGACGCACCTACAGGAGCGAAGCCTCGTCCCTACATCCTAAAAGCCAGCAAGGGAATCAGACTGATGAAGACCCATTGCGACGCCAACCTTTCCAACGCCGCCGCCCTTGAGCGTTCGTGGCGATACGCGGCGAATGTGTTACTCCTGGCCAACGCCGCACTCCTGCCCATGCAGGCCCAAGCCCAGCGACGCTGCGCTGAGCGCTCTCGCGTTGGAGGACAACAACGGCGCCGCAATCATGCTGCGTTCCACCTTCGCCGCCACCACTACGGAATAGCGATCAGCGTTCAAGCACAACGTCAACCGGATCACCGTGACCGCCACGGCAGCCGCTGGCGTCACGGTGGACCAGTCGTATCAGGTGTCATCGGACTGAGTTGCCTCGCGGCTGCCCTCGGACATCCCTCGTCTGTCGGTGGTTTGGAGGCTGTCTGCGCCGCTTAGAAGAGTGCATGAGCCGTCGACTCCGCTTGCTGCCGCAGGTTGGCTCCCGGTGGTTTTCCCTGGCTCTGCTCGCGGCGACCGTGCTGATGGTCCTTGCCGTACTCGCAGGCGCGGCCGGCACCGCAGACGCCGGCAGCCCCTCGGAGCAGCGCAAGTTCAAAACACGAGTCAATGGCGAGTTCAAGGCGATGGCCCTCGCTACGGGCGTCTCGGTGCCGTCCAGCGCCGGCTTCGGAGAAACGGCCTTTGCTGCTCACAAGTGCGACTTCTCGTTCTTCAGCGCAGGCAGCCCGGCCAGCCCAGGCGTGCAGGCGCTGGCCGAGGATGGCTCTATCTCTGCCTTCGAGACGGCGGTCGATGCGGCGGTCAGCGATGGCAACGCGCAGGAGTTCTGGAAGATAGATCCGCCGAACGGTCCCGGCAAGGGCAAGGGCGGTCCAGACATTCAGATAAAGGAAGACTTCAGCTGCCTCACGGTCCTTGTCAAGATCAATCCGACCTCGGACTGGTTCTCCGGCGTTAGCGCACACGATCTGCGCGCCGGTGGGACCTGGCCCACACCCGGAAACAACAACAACATCTTCATCGACCTGTTCCCGTTCGACGCCGGCACCCTGGACGGCACGGAGTTTGCGGCCAGCACCGTGGCAACATCACCACAGGGCACAATCACGAGCTTGCGCAACACCGGCAAATTCAGCAACAGCAAGATCGCCCAGCTCAAGCTCACGATGAAGAACCCCGCGCTCACCAAAGATGTGACAGCCGTAGAAGCAATCGAATCGATCATCGTCACCTGGGGTGAAGTCGTTGCAGCCGGCGGCTATCACGTGATGTGGAAGTCGGGCGCAGAGGCCTACGACACCGATGGCTCGCTCGGTCGCCGCGATGTCGTCGTCGGCGGCAAGACCAAGACTCATACGATCATCGGACTGACCGGAGGGGTCGAATACGACGTTCAGGTCATTGCCTACAACGAAGCCGGCCAGTCCAGCCAAACTCCAACGTACGAGAGCCGGGCGACCGCGACAGCCATTGGCGTCAACAACACGGTCCTGGTCGGCAATTCCACGCAGTTGTTGCCCGGGACTGAGCGGCTGACAATCGGGACGGCTATCCCTGACCGTGCGCGCGCTCAGGCATTCACGACCGGGTCAGAACCAGCCGTGCTGGGCAGCGTCACGCTTCCCGATTTCCGCAAAGAGAACAACAATAGCGTAGTAGACGTTCACATCTACTCAGCGAGTGGAGTCGATCCCGACGCCGAGCTGCATACGTTGACTCGGCCGGACTTCACCAGCTTCAGCTCCAGGGTGCCGACCGACATCACCTTCAGGGCGGCAGCCGCTGACACGATCACATTGGCCATCAACACGACCTATTTCGTGGTTGTCGAATCAGTCCAGGCAGAAGTGGGTTTGGCTCATACCAAGGACGACGACGAAGATCCAGCGAGCGATGAGGGTTGGAGCATCGCAAATACTTGTCGTCGCGAGCACGGCGATGGTACTCCGAATTCAGATTGTGAAAGAACGGGCAGTTCCACAGCGGCGCTGATCATGGTGCTCAATTCGCCGCTGGAAGCCGGCAGGCCGGTCCTCTCGATTTCCGGATCAGAGGCCGTAGAGGGTACCGGTATCCAATTCACGGTCAGCCTCAGCCCGGCGCTGGGTGAAGAAGTCACTGTTGAATACAGCACAGCCGACGACACCGCGACCACGGCCGACTCCGACTACACCGCCGTTTCCGCCGCGACACTGACCTTTGCCGCCAACGAGACCGAGAAGACCGTCACGATTGCCACCACGGCCGACTCAACCGACGAGGACGACGAGAGCTTCAATGTCGTACTCAGCAGCCCATCCGAGAACGCGCAACTGGGTTACGTCACTTCCGCCTCCGGTCTGATTATCAACAACGACCAGACCACCCAGACCGACGGCACGCTGAGTTCGATCACGCTGGCCGGTTCCGATGGAAATACGATCGCCCTCACGCCAACATTTGGTCAGTACAAGTTCCTCTACACGGCGACCGCGGACAGCGAAATCGACTCCCTCACCGGAGTCGTCGTACCGAGCACCACGGGAACCTTGCAAAGCATCATGTATGTCGGCGGCAGCGAAGACACGGTCACTACGGCCTACGACGCCGTATGGCCACTCGTCCCGGGCGACAACCTGATCAAGTTCATGGTCACCTCACCTGATGGGAGTCGGACCAAGATCTACAAGATTCACGTCAACAAGGACGCCGCCACCGACGCGACATTGAGCGACCTGACCCTCGTCGATAACAACGGCACGGCAATCACACTGTCGCCCGCGTTCAACTCGGCCACGACTGAGTACACTGCCTCGGCGGGCGCCGCTGTATCGAGCGTCACGCTGACCGGAACCCAGAACTACAGCGGCGCAACCATGTCGAACAACCTGGGTCCGGATGTGACGTCGGGTGAAGCGACCGTGGGTCCGTGGGCCGGCGAGTCCGTGATCAATATCGATCTGACGGCAGAGGACGGCGCCACCACGAAGCGCTACACGGTCACCGCCGAACGCACCCTGCAAATTAGTTTCGGATCGGCCGCCTACTCCGTCGACGAGGGTGACTTGGTCCAGGTTTCGGTGTCGCTCGACGGCGTCCCGGGAAATGAGGTACGAGCCAATCTGTCCCGGACGTTGCAGGGCGCGATCACAGCAGACTTCGGAGGCGTGCCGGAATACGTCACGTTTGCGGGTACCGATGCGGTCGCGACCTTCGATTTCGTTGCGAGAACCGACATCCCCAGTGACCCTGGTGAGAGCGTGACGATCGGGCTGAGTCCAAATAGTCAGTTCCCGGGATTACAGACCGGTAGTACCGCCGAAACCGTCGTCAGCATCGGCGAAATCGTAACGGACCAATTGGTAGCAGTGGACTTCGGGCAGTCCACCTACAGCGTCAACGAAGGCGCGAGCGTGCCAATCACGATCACGCTCGCCACGGCGCCGAGCAGTTCAGTCACAATCCCACTAACGATCACTGCTGAGGGCGATGCAATCTCCCCCGACTACAGCGTGCCCAGCAGCGTCACCTTCGACTCAGGCGACACTTCGCAGACGATCACGTTCAGCGCCACGCTGGACGCGGACACCGACCCTGGCGAGAGTGTGAAGATCGAACTCGGCACGTTACCAATGGGCTACGCAGCGGGCGCCACGACCGAGACCAGGGTCAGCATTAACAACCTCTCGGTGTTAGTGAACTTCGGCGCCGCCTCTTACGACGTTAAAGAGAATGAAGAGGTCGAGATTACCGTCACGCTGAGCCCGGCCGTGGGCAGTGATGTCGCCATTGGGATCATGGCAGTCGGGCGGGGCGGAGCGACCCCCGCGGACTACACGTTGCCAACTCCTACCAGCGTCACCTTCCTTGCGGGTGACACAGAGAAGACGATCACCTTCACTCCCGTCAACGATACCGATGACGACGACGGTGAATTCGTCAATATCGAATTCGATCTTGACGCGCTTCCTGCGGGCGTCTTCGTGGGAACGACCGTCGTCGAGACGACGGTCAACATCGAGGACAATGACCATCCGACTATCGGGTTGGGCTTTTCTCAAGGTACCTACTCGGTGACCGAAGGTGAGTACATGGATCTCACATTGCTATTGACCGCGCCACCCAAGCGCGTCATTGAGATTGTCATGCAAGTAATACCTCAAGGTAATACCTTGCTCGCCGACTATACAGCCGCACCAACGAACATCAGCTTCGACGCCAACGCGACGACGGCCACTTTGAGATTCACCGCGATCGATGACTCATTCTGCGACGACGGTGAGTCTGTCAAGTTTGAGCCCGACCTTTTTCTGCCGGGAGGCGTCCGCCTCGGAGATAATTTCATTGCCATTGTCACCATTATCGACAACGACTGTCCCGGAGTCAGCATCTCCGAATCGTCGCTGGCAATAGCAGAGGGCAACACCGATACCTACACGGTGGCCCTGAACTCACAACCCATGGGCGACGTGACGGTCACCATCGCAGGGGCCGGGACCGACCTGTCCCTGGACAACACTACCCTCACCTTCACCACGACAACCTGGGCATCCGCCCAGACGGTGACCGTCAGCGCGGTGGATGACGAGATCGACGACGACGGAGAAACCGTGACCCTCACCCACACCGTCGCGTCCGCTGACGACAGCGACTATCAAGGAATAAGCGCCCGCCGCGTCGCCGTCTCGATTACGGACAACGACGGGACGGGCGTCACTGTGTCGGAGACGGCGCTGACAGTGACGGAGGAGGACACGACCGGGGACAGCTACACGGTGGTCCTCAACACCCAGCCGACGGCGAGCGTGACGGTGACGGTGGAGGGCTTCAGCAGCTCGGATGTCACCGCCAACCCGGCCAGCCTGACCTTCACGACCCTGAACTGGGACACGCCGCAGACGGTGACGGTGACGGCCGCAAACGATGCGGACACGGCGAACGACACGGTCACGCTGACCCATAGCGCGGCGAGTACGGACACCAACTATGACGGCATCACCATCGCCAGCGTGACGGTGACCGTGAACGACACCGACACCGACACCGCGACAGTGACGCGCGGAGGCAGTGGAGGCGGTGGGGGCGCACGGTCGAACCGGTCGCCGTCGTTCACCGAAGGCGCCACTACCGACCGCTCCATAGCCGAGAACACGCCCGCCGGGGCTAACATCGGAGACCCCGTCGCCGCCAGCGACCGCGATGACGACACCCTGACCTACTCCCTACGCGGCTCCGACGCCGAATCCTTCGACATCGACGCGTCCTCCGGCCAGCTGCTGACCAAAGCCGCCTTGGACTACGAGACTGAGGCGAACTATTCCGTCAATGTGGCGGTCTCTGACAGCAAGACCTCATCCGGCGGAGCCAGCAATAGAAACGACGAAGACATCACCGTGACCATAAATGTCGAGAACGTGGACGAGCCGGGCCTTGTCGCCCTGTCCTTGTCGGAGCCCGATGTCGGTGTCGAGCTCACCGCAGCTCTGACCGACCCCGATGGCGGCGTCGAGCGCGTCGTCTGGTCGTGGGAGCGTTCCGCCGACCAGACCGCGTGGACGGCCATCAGTGGGGCGGCGTCGGCCGCCTACACGCCGGTGGTCGCCGACAAGGGCAGCTACCTGCGGGCGACGGCTTCCTACACAGACGGGCACGGGCCACGCAAGAGCGCGCGGGCAGCTACGAGCTCCCCCGTCCCGTCAAACACCGCCCCAGTGTTCCTCGACGCCCACAGTGACAAGCTGGAGCTGAGCGTGGCGGAGAACACGAACGCCGGCGAAGCCGTGGGCGCTCCGGTTGCGGCCACGGATGCCGAGGACGACGCGCTGACCTACGCGCTCGGCGGCGCCGATGCGGCCTTGTTCGTTATCGACGCGGGCACGGGCCAGATCACGGTGGGGTCCGGGACGACGCTGGACTACGAGGCGGATAAGAAGGTCTACGAAGTGACCGTCACCGTCCTGGACTCATCCGGCGCAAGCGAGACTATCACAGTGACCATCACGGTGATCAATGTAGACTTGGGTCGCTACGACGCGGACGGCAACGAAGCGATAGACTGGGACGAGGCCGTCGCGGCGGTGGTCGACTACTTCGCCGACCGTATCACCAAGGAAGAAGCGATAGAGGTCCTCCAGCTCTACTCTGCCGGATGATCCGGTGGGCGGGATTGGACAGCGATATCGGAAGGAGACAGAACTTGGTCAGAAAAGCGTTGGCGGCCTTGGTGGTTGTCGGAGCAGCCTTTGGGATCGTAGGGCTATGGCATCCTGCTCCCGTGGAGGCGACGTCGCACAGCGCCGTTCGGTCGTTCGCTGCGCCGTGGAGCCTTCCTGGCGGCTGGATCGAGGTGACGATCGCCGTCAGCGACTACGGCCCATTCGGACAGGTCGTAGAAACGCTGCCGTCTGGGTTCAACTACGAAGGCTCCGACTTGTCCGAAGCAGCGGTGACGGTCGAGGGACAGACCGTCACCTTCACGCTGCTGGAGGACGAGCGGTTCACGTATACGGTCGCCGCTCCCAGCGCGGAGGGTTCCTACTCTTTCTCCGGAGTCATACTGGACGCGGACAAGGTCGCAGCGCCGGTTGGCGGCGCTTCCACCATACGGGTCGGCCCCGCCCCCACGCCGGAGCCTACAGCTACACCCACCCCTGAACCTACAGCTACACCCACCCCTGAACCTGCGGCCACGCCGACGCCAGAGCCCACGGCCAGCCCGATGCCGGAGTCTCCGACCGCCACCCCTACTCCCACCGCGACGACCGAACCCATCCCCACGTCGGCTCCCCCGCCTCAGCCTCAGTTACCGGAACCAGAGAAAGGCCCGCCCATCCTGCTAATAATGTTGATCGCTCTGATAGGCGCCGGGACCATCGTGGCGATAGCTGTCGTCTCCACCCGCTTCTGGCCGTTCAAGTCCCAATCATAGGAGTGGGTTGAGGCAGAGGAGCCCGAAGGCCCCGTTTACTCAGGGGGGACTCGATGCTCCACGCTTGCCTTCATCCGCTCGAACGGCATGCGCCATACCTAGCCCGGCAGGCCGATCTCGTCCTGGAGAGATTCGAATGTAAGCGTCATATGACTACATGTTAGCGCTCGTTCCCACAATGCTTACCACCCTACGGAGCCTAACAAGACTGAATTGTGAACCTTTAAACGGGTAATTATTCTTTAGCTAGGCATAGAATGTATGAAATTCTGAATTTAGTGGACTCCTGCCAGAAGCCGACAATCTCTCCTATTCCGCCCCTTTGCTGTCCAAAAACCGGACTCACATCAGTCCGATTCTGTAAAGGAGGATTATCTGCAACCAGTTGGTAATAAGGCGGCTGACGTAGCAATACAGGCAGAACTACAACCGGATCAGCCCAAACAGTTTCCTGAGCTACAAGCTGCCGGGTACAGTGACCCTTCTCCCCACAATCCCGGTTCCCACCCTTGTCGGTGTAATGTAGCAGGTGTTACAACTATCGAGGGTAGGTCATAGTTGGCATCAATGTTGAATTCTAGGTCCTGCAGTGACATGATTCCACTATCCGGTATGCATTTGGACTGGTGATCCACCCACTGGAAATCTCCAATCCGGTGGGCTATACATGCCCCAAAGGCGAACCATGGACAGAAGTACGGCGACTATGGCGAGCAAGCGGAAGCCCCCTCAGAGACCTTGCGACAGTTCCAATCACCTTTTACGTTGCGTTTCAGTTGATCTAGAAGTCAATGTCCACAACCGGCGAATTCGCGCATTGGCGGGAGTGCGCCGAGACACGGGCGAATCCCTGGTCTTTACAGCGATTGGTGATGGCCTTAATGCAGCGTTGCACCAACTATGGCCAGGAGGAAAGCCACAATGATGAGGGCGATTAGCCAAGCCGGGATACCTGCTCTTTCGGAAGTTGCGGGGGGGGGTCGTGTTCAACAACTGTTGTAGCGTTTCGGTAGACCGACCAGCTAGAACATCGGGCAGAGATCGAATATCTGAGGGAGTGAATATTCCACTCTTGCCTTGTTTCCAGTGTGCCGTCATGTTGAATTGCCCCCCAAAAGGCTATTTGGGACTCCGCGAGAGATTTTCTAGGTCTAGGACGAATTCTCTAACCGGCTCTGAGATCGTACTACTGAATATGATCCCCACAACCACGCCCGATACGCCCACCCAGGTCTCGCCAAACCCAAGCGTATTGACGGCCAACATCGTGAGGACGATGAGCGGTGTAAAGAGGGAAAGCATTGAGAGGCTCTCCATTGCAGGTCCCCGGACAGGCCACCCTCGCGACCTCTCAGCACGAATCAAGAACCACCTCGTTGGCAGCGCCCATGCGATACACGCATATGAGAGGACTGGCAGTGGCACAAACAGGTAATCCAGCACTACCCCAGTAGGGGTAATTGGAGGAATCAGGTATAGCGACGCAGCAATCATGGATGAAACTATTGCAACCAACAACAGCCTCCTTCCTCTGGCAATCATCCAAAAGACCACCAGTGGCGGAAGTGATGCCAATATCGAAGCAACGCTGATGACTGCTTCAGGGAAACCAACTCGGTCGAATAGTACGATCATCAGGACAGCTACGGAGAGTACCGTAAGCCAGATAGCGGACAGATCGAGTTTTCTGAGCTCTTGCTTCGCAGTGAATGCATCCAAGGAGGATAAGATTGGCATCACTGCATAGATGATTGTGACTACGACTTTCGCGTTGTGGTCTTCGATAGGATCGAAAAGCCAGATGACGACAGTAAACGACGCCAGGCCTAGCAAGGCTGATCCAGAAATTGGCAAGCCTGGGAACATAACGCGGAATCTGCATTACAGCACCTCGAAAGGTACGTCCCAATGCTTTCCACGACCACCCGCTGTAGAGACTTAGCAGCCATTTTCCGGGCATGCTATCCCCCTACCTCGTCCACTCGCCCCGCGACGCCCACGGGACCGCGCCTGCCCGGAATCACCTCGACGGGGGTGGGAATCAGCCACTCCGTCCCTGTCTTTACCGCTCCCCGCACCCGGCCGTCTCGGGCCAGTTTGCGCACCCTGCGCTCCGACACGCCCAGCCGGACAGCCGCCTCTCGAACCGTGACGTTGGCGACGTCATCGGCGGGGGCCTCGGACGCCAGCTCGAACTCGACGGGGCTTGGCTCTTTGAGCGTGCTCATTTCGTGGATCAAAAACCCGATCACTTCGCCGTCGTCGTCCAGCCGCTTGAGGACGCGCTCGTCGTCGGTGGGCGTGAAGTAGCCCTCCCTAGATGCCCATAGTACCTCAAGCATGTCCCCTTCGTGGTCGTAAGAGACAAAGACCTTTCTGCTCATCATGGTCATTCTCCTTTGATTCTCCGGTCGAGATAGGCGGTGAGGATGAAGGAGTAGGTTCTCTCCCTCTTCACCACGAGGCAGATATAGCGGTTCCTGCCCCGCAGGTCCGGATAAAGCCGGTAGTAGAGCTGGATCGTCGGGTTGGACCTGGAGGGGCTCACCGCGTCCGGGCTAGTGAGGGTTTCGGCGAACCGGTGCAACTGGAAGGCCATTTCAGGGTGACTTCGCAGAATGTGCCGGAGCCGCTCATCGGTGAGCCTGACCTCGTTCCCGCACTCATCGGGGTAACGCCGCACGCCAGTCTCCATCACCTGTTACTGTACCGGAAAGTATACCGCCAAATGGCATAGCCCGGCAATACGTGGTCCCTAGACTCCGTAGTGTCCCTCGCACTCGTTGCCGAAGCCGTCCCGCTGCCCGTCCGCTCCCAGCTGCGCCTCGTCGAGTGCGACCGCCTCGGCTAGGGGCATCCGCAGCGAATGTAGGTGCGTCTCCTTCGCGTAGGCCAACCCTTCCCGCATCATGGCGTCGATCTCCCCCGCCTCGGCGAACAGCTCCAGCCACCTCTGCTTCGTCTCAACCCGCCTGTCGCGGGACTGGAAGGGGTAAGCGACGCAGGCCGAGCGTTCCAGGGGCCTGTCGTAGCGGGCGGCCCAGTTATAGAGGCTGAAATTGGTAACAGCCTCCCACGTGGTTTCTCTCGATTCGGCCCCCTTGATCTAGCGGTTGAATTCCAATTCGACGCCCCACGAGTACCTCAACTTTTCATTGCTATTGTCTAACAGGTATGAATGACTCGATTTGGACAATGCCTCTCATCCTGCAACAATTTCCTTGAGACACCGCAGTCAGGTATAGTCTTCGCGGCTCAGGTCCGTAAGGAACGATCTCAACTGCTGAAATCTCCTCATCTTGCCATCATCTTAGGGCAGGATTCCGAACCCTAGCGGGCGTTCAACCATCTCACGAGCAGGGAGTGTCTGACCTGTCACCCATCTCAGCCTTGCCTCTGTCCAACTAACCGGATCTACATAGTTGGTCTTTTTCAACAGCCCCATCACAATGCCCTTGACACCTTACCGAATCCTTGGAATTGAGTGTCAAACTGAGATGCTAACACAAGCCCTGCCTGAGGTAGATAAGGAGGATAATTGTAATTCTTATTTCGTAACTGCCAGGCCATTTATATATGTAAAACGTCTTAATGAAACTTTAGAGAACCGTTGCTTGACTGAAGCCTTCCCAACGGTTACGCTACGCTCCTAAGCAGTGGAGCCGATGTACAACGGCCCGTAAAATACAGGAGGTGTTGTGGACATGAGTCAGCAGTGGTCAAAGCTCTTGAAAATACCCTATATATTGAGCGGATTGGTCATCCTAATGCTGTTCATAATGGCCTGCGGAGACGACGCAACGCCTGAGCCGACTCCGGCTCCCACTGCAGCGCCAGCCGCTGCTACAGCTGCGCCCACGCTGGCTCCTACGCCAACGCCAGCCGCTCCCACGGCCACGCCTACCCCCACCCCCACTATGGCTCCGGAGCCGCAACCGGTAGTGAGCAAGATTATAGTGGCCATAACCCCACCCTCTCCCCAGAACACGCTGTTTCACAAGGTTTGGGTTGAGGGAAGCGGACCACTGCGAGGAATGTACGAGACCTTAATTGGCTTCAACCGGTTCACTCGCGAATACGAGGGTACTAGACTGGCTACCGACTGGAGTGTGTCTCCCGACGGGACCAAGTGGACCTACATACTGCGACAAGACATCCCCTTCCACAACGGTACCGAATTCACCGCCCAGGACGTGGTGTTCACCTGGGAACAATACGCAAACAGTATGCTCTCAGGCTCGGCTCTGATGATGGAGGTCATCGACGGCGAGAGCAGCTTTGACATTCCCAACCCTCACGAAATCACCTGGAACCTGAACAGGCCGGAAGCCACCATTGGCATCTGGACCTCCGACATGTTCCAGTGGCTCAACTACAGCAAGGATCACTGGGACGCGGTAGGTGAGGAGGGGTACGCCGCCGACCCCATTGGGACGGGGCCGTTCCGCTTTGTAAGTTTTGGAGAAAACAGCCACATCGCCTTTGAGCGGGTGGAGGACCATTGGCGGCAGACGCCAGAGATGAATGAAATCGAATTTCTCTATATGAAGGAAGACGCTACGCGCGTAGCGGCGCTATTGGCCAAAGAGGTCCACATGTCCGACATTCCGAGGAATCTATTGCCTCAGATCAGGGAGAAGGGATACTCGGAAGTCTTCAGTACCGTGCCCGGGTTTATAGTCTTCATGATGTTCGGAGGGCAGTATTACTACCAGCCGCCGGGTTGGGAGGAAAAGTTTGACCCTACCTCTCCGCTCACAAAAGCCGAAGTTAGAAAAGCGCTTAGCCTGGCAATTGATAGAGAGGAGATCAACGAGGTCTTCTTCGAAGGAAAAGCGGACTACGCCACTGGCTTCAAAATTCACCCGACGGATGCAGCTTTCAACGATAGATGGTCGGTTGACCCCTTCGACCCCGAACAGGCCAGACAGCTGCTGGCAGAGGCAGGATACCCCAATGGCTTTGAATTAGAGGTGGTGGCCAGCAAGAAACCCGGCCTCTCCGAGGGACCGGAAATCTCCGAGACCATCGCCCAGTACTGGAGGGATATCGGAGTCAACGTAGACCTTCGAGAGATTGAATACGCTGAGATGCTTAGCATGGGGCGTACGTGGGACCTGCAGAGGCATGCTCGCCTGGAGATGCACGGTTTCTTCTCCTACGAGATGTCCCTGACTAATAACCTAAAGGTCTCCGCGACAGAGGATAGGGCCCGCGGCGGCATGTTTGCCCACGAGGTAACAGACGGCCTGGTGCGAGAAATTGAAGACACCGTAGACCCAGCCGAAAGGCTGCGGCTGTTCCGCGAACTGGGTGATTTCCTCTACGACCAGCACGCCCTTTTGCCCCTCTACTGGGTCCTGCCTGTTGCAGCCTATGACGACGGGATTATCGCAAAATACGAGTCAGACTTCTCCAACCAGGGGCCCACGCGCCACTGGGAATACGCCGAACTAGTTAAAGGGTAGACCACAAAGAGGAAGGTGCAGAGATGCGTAACGGATTTAAGATAATTGATGCTGACGGTCACTTCTACGAGCCGCCGGACATCTGGGACAAGTATATGGTTGGCGAGGAGTGCTACGACCAGCGGCCTAGGGTAGCGAAGGTCCACGGAAGGGCGATCCTCCAGTACACCGACGGCCAGATAGCTGTAGGGGGCAACAGGGAGCGAAGCTCTCAGATACTAACCGAGAAATTTGCCAACGGTTACAACAACTGGTGGAGTGCGGAAAGCCGCCTACAAGACATGGATGAACAGGGCTGGGATATCCAAGTTATGCTGGCCACTAATGCCGCCGTATCCGCCGCCTACAACCGGGAGCCCCACGTCTACGCCGCTATGTGCCGCGCCTACAATAACTGGGCAAACGAGTACTGCAGCGCGGCCCCTGAACGCCTCAAGTTCTGCGCCCAGGTGCCCGGTGAGCTGCTGGGTGAGATGGTTGTGGAGATGAGGCGCGCCGTTTTGGAGAAGGGGGCGGTCTCCATTTTTCTTCCGCAGGCCATTGCCGACAAGATGTGGCACCACCCCGACTACGACCCTGTGTGGCAGGCGGCGGTGGAATTGGAAGTGCCCCTTGCCATCCACGGCATGGACAGCGCCACGGGCAAGCCCCTTTTGGGCGTCCGCTATAACGATGTGAAGGGAGGCGCTCGGTCCGTGGGGACTCTAATAGGATTCCCCTTCGAGAACATGCTGGCCCTGGCCCACTTCATGCTCAGCGGCATCCTGGACCGGTTCCCCACACTGCGCCTGCTCGTCCTGGAGTCCAACTCGGGGTGGCTGCCCTTCTTCCTGAACCGGCTGGAAAAAGCCACGGAGGGACGCCAAGGTCTGGCTTTCCACGACGACCCCTTGAACGCCTCTGCCCGGGACTACTTCCTGCGCCAGTGCGCCATTGCCGCCGACGCCGATGAGACAACCATAAAATACGTGGTGGACGACATTGGCAACGACAACGTAGTCTTCAACACCGACTACCCCCACGCCGATGCGCCGGCCCCGCACGAGCCCCTGGAGGAAATGATGGCGCAGCCGCTGTCCCATGAGAGTAAGGAGAAGATCCTTTGGGACAACTCCGTGAAGATTTACGGGGATAGGCTGATAGCAGGCCATCCCTTGGCTTCAGCCTAGATAGAAGGGACTACACCACTAAAGTAAGGGCCTGAGACCAAAGTCTTAGGCCCTTACTTTAGTAATCCCTCTGTCAATGAGGTCGCCCACGACCTTTCTACGCAATCGCACAGCATTGCTGAGAGCGTAGGTCAAAGGACATGGGCCTAATGAATCTGACTAGAGCCTTATCTCAAAAGTAATTCCGAACTGGTGCTGGAAGTCGACAAGGCGGTTCAGCTTCCACCCACCTCTCCGGTCAATGGGATCAGACATGCTGCCATGCTCCTGAAGGTCCTGATTGGTCTCGTCGTCCGTGATGATGACCATCTTGGACCCTGGTTCGTACAGGGGCAGCCGGTCTGAGTGCCAGGTGCCCTTGTGGAGCATATAGCCTACTGTCCCGTCGATTAGGAAAGCACGAACGTCCCCCGGCTCAGGTATGGCGTTGGGGTCTTGCTGGGGAGTGGGAGCGGCCACGGCTACCACAGCGGGAGAGCCTGTTATGGGTATGAAGGCCTGGGTTACGTGAAAATGCTGCTCCAGACCGGTAAGCCTGAGTCCTTTGTAGGGGAGCAAGGCAGTACCAATCCGCACCTTTCCACACTGGAAGCCTACATGAGAGGAGGTTGGGGGACTTACGGGCATCGCCTCTACGTCCAGAAGCTCCCCAAAGGGGCTAAAAGCCTCTTTGGTCAGGGGCTCGGCCTTTATGAAATGAATAGTTCCCATTGTTTGCTCCTTTGTTTGGCGCTAGAAATTAATTGCTCCAGTGGGCTAATTTAGGCTGACCCTACAGCCAGTGGCCGAAGAGCGCTCTATGGCCGCCAATAACCGGTGGTTCGCAACAGCATCGTCAAAGTTGGGATGGGCCGTTGTGCCTTGATTAATAAATTCGGCAAAGCGTCGAAACATTTGGCCTGTGTTAAAAGGCTCCACGTCTGCCAACTCAGGAGAACCCCAGCGCAGCCGGCGGGGTATCTCCAGGGGAGCCAGCGCCTTTTCATCGCATCTTGCTCCTTCCAGTCGGATGGATGAAGCGAGTTGAGGCAGAGTGGAGGAGGAGGCCACTAGTGTCCCCTTGGTGCCGTAGACCTCGAGGGTCCACCCAGTTCCATGCCATATACCTCTTGCCACGTGGGCAGATACCGCCGCCCCATTGGTGAGGGTACCCGACACCAGCACTGTGTCCGGAGCCGTGACGTCAAGCACTTCGTCAGTGCCTTCCACCTTTCTCCTTGTCAACTGGGTGGTTACCTGTCCCGAAAGCTGGGCGAATTTCGCCACACAATGGGAAATGACGTCAAGGGTGTGTCCCCCAGGGATTGAGAGAACGTGGGCCCCCTTTTCACCATCCACTTCCCAAGCGAGGCGGGGATGGACATAGGTGCTGCTGGATACGCAAGCTTCCATTCTTACGCTCAACATCTCGCCCACGTACCCTTCCTCTATTAGCTCTCTTAGCCGAAGAAGCACGGGGTTGTTGCGGAGCTGCAAGCCCACCATGTGGGAGATTCCCTTCTGCCGGGCCCTGGAAGACATCTCCTCCGCTTGGGCCAAAGTCACCCCCAGGGGCCATTCACAATACACGTGTTTCCCGGCTTCAATAGCATCCAAGACCATCTGGTGATGCAGGGGCACGCGAACACATACCGACACTGCCTCTATCTCCGGATGGGCAATCATGTCCCGGTAGTTGTGAAAGGCCATAGGGACATTGAAGTGTTCCGCAGCTTCCTCGGCCGTTTCCTTTCGACTGGTGCAAACAGCAATAACCTGGTACTCAGGCAGCTTGAGGAGGGCCGGAAGATGGACCCCACCACCCCATCCCATATGTATGTTGGCGCCTATAACGGCTATGTTTATCTTCTTGGCGTCGATGACTTTCCTCCCGGCCCGGCTGTTCGGTGCGGTCGAGTTGATTATAGGTGAAATAAGGGGGCACTAACCAGCTTGGGCGTAGGGTTGATGAGATTGGGAAAAGTCTGACGGATCGTGTCTATCTTGACTGTATGTCGCTTCCAAGATTAGAATCGCCTCAGATTTCCGGGCAGACGTGGGAGTAGAAATGAACTTACTCGTAAGAAACGTGCGACTGATAGACGGAACCGGCGCGGACCCTGTGCCCACGGTTAATGTGGCAGTAGAGAATGGACGCATCATCTGGATAGGGGAGGGCGCCACCTCACCGTTGAACCATCCTCATTTTGAGGACATTAACGGGGAAGATTTAACGATGGTTCCCGGCACCTTCGATTGTCATGAGCATTTTGCAGGGGACGGTGGCCAACACGGGGTTGCGGCAATGAACAGCGACCCTCCGGAGCTGCTGCTTGTCAAGGCGGCGGGGAACGCCCATCGGGCCATCATGACGGGGCAGACGTCAGCGCGGGACGTGGGTTCGCCCCGCGGCATAAGCATCACATTGGCCCGCGCCGTCGCCGCGGGCGCGCTGCCGGGCCCACGGATTACAGCCTCAGGAGAGTGGCTCCAGTACCCAACAACGTGGGGGCAGTCCAAGATCGAGACTGTGAACACGCCGGAAGACATGCGCAGAGCCATACTGGCCAGAATTGCCCAGGGCGCTGGGGTAATCAAGATAGGAGCAACCGGCGCTAGCGCGGACGGCAGCGGTGACGGGACCATGGGAGCGGAGGTAGCCCGGATGGTAATGGACTTCGTCCACGGCAAGGGGCTGAAAGTTGCCGCTCACTGCACCGGCTTCATGGGCACGAGGGAAGTTGTGGAGGCGGGCATCGACTCCGTGGAACATGGTACACACATCGACGAGGAGACGGCGCAACTGATGGCGGAGAAGGGCACGATACTCGTGCCTACACTGTCTTGGAGGGACTTTCTATTCCGAGCATCCAAGAGGTGGGGCATGGCCAAGGAAAAGATCGACGCGTCCGAGGCTGTCCGGGAGTGGCACAAAGCCAGCTACCAGCGGTGCATCGCCGCCGGGGTAAGAATTGCCGCCGGCACCGACGCCGGGGGAGGCGACCCCATGCGTCACGGCAACATCGTAAGGGAGTTGGAAGTTATGGTCGATTGGGGCCTGAGCCCCATGGAGGCCCTGAAGGCCGCCACCAGCGTATCGGCAGAACTGGTGGGGACCTCCAACGACGTGGGCACTATTGAGGTTGGGAAACTGGCCGACTTCGCCCTCATTGACGGAGATCCCCTATCAAATATAGGAGAGATGCGGAACCTGTGGGCCGTCTTTCAGGGAGGCAAGCGCATCCGCTAAGGTTTGCTCCAGTGGTTACTCGCTATAGTCAGCCTGGGCTCTGGTCTGGTCCACAATGTCCATGCCGACCAACTCACTCCAGGCGGCCAGGAGTCGCTTTACCATGGGACCCGGCATCTCATCGCCAATGGGACGCCAGTCTATCCTGGAGATGGGCAGCATTGAGTGGCTGGTGCCAGTCATAAAAGCCTCGTCCGCGGTATAAGCGTCAAAAGGCTGAATATCTTCCTCGATGCAGGGAATATCCAGGTTTTTGGCCAGCATCATCACCGTGTCTCGGGAGAGGCCTTGAAGGATGCTTGTGTCCGTGGGCGTCCGTAGAACGCCATCCGTAACTATAAAGAAATTGGAACCCGTTCCCTCAGATATGTTCCCATAGTGGTCTAGCAAGAGAGGCCAAGCCTCCGGATCAGCTTCCACTACTTCCAACTGAGCCATGGTGAGGTTCAAACGGCTGCGGTGTTTGGCCTTGTTGTCGATGGTGTCGGGGTGATAGTTCCGGGTTTTCGGAATTATGGCGTGGATGCCAACCTCGTGTAACTGAGCGTAACGCCTGAAGGGCGGCGGATACACGTTTATGAATACGGTGGGCGGAACGTCATCAATAACAGAGGTGGTGCGACCTGTAGTGTTGCCCAGGGCCACGCCTCTGGTTATGGTTTGGGCAACAGACCAGTCGGCGTTGCCCCGTAGGTGCTCATTACGTCTCATAACCTCAAGGGTAATTTCAGCCATCTCCTTCTTGGTCATGCGTGGGTTAATCCGCACATATTTTAAGGATCTCCAGAGGCGGTCTAGGTGAGCGCTTAACCTAAAAATCTTCCCGTTGAAGGTGCGCTCCACATCATAAACCGAGTCGCCGCCAAAACCTCGATCGCTGATGGAGACCATACATTGGCTGGTAGGCATAAATTCGCCGTTTAGATATGCAATCAATTCCTGCGCCATATCATCCTCCTCTAATCACCTGAAGTATGAATTATAATCGATTAGCCGCATGGTCTGTCAAATTGCCTCTGCAATACGTCGAATCAGAGTATTCAACCAACTGTATTGCATCTGGCGGTTACCAGCCGGCTCATGATGCACTGTCTGTCCGAAGAGAGGGTAGCGACATACATCGCACCTCTTATCCGTCCACCGTCGAAGATGTCTCTATTCGAGATGGAAACACCCAATGTTTGTACGCAGTCATCACGCTTGGAAGGGAACTCTTGCCTCGTCACAACTCCTTCAAGATAGATGGCGATCTTGCAATTGGTTCCCACTCTTCAAGACAATAATCATTCGCATTAATCTCACACTCGTTCACAGCCAACGCATGTTCAGAGTATTGCGTCTAGATTCTGATCCACCCGGCGAAGTCAAGAGTTAGATTCTCTGAACAACTGAGTGTGGTTCGTATAGGATGGACAGCACGGGTTGTAGGAAACCACTGAGCCTCTCATTGTGCCCTTAGGGTGTGCATAGAGAAACGCCTTTGGCCCTAAGAGGGTGTCTAAAAAGGGCGTCGGTGGAGCGAAGCATAAACATCTGTTAGGCAACGAAGTCCGCCCCTCCAACTCCAGACCCTTCGGCTTCACTCAAGGTGACATGGAGCGCTCGGGGTAACAAAGGGATTTATTAGACACACTCTAAGGGAGATCAGACTGGACGAGGCAGTGGGCACGCCTCCGTTTTGAGTCCATTAAGGTCCTCCCATAAGGGCTCGACCCAGCACATGTGTCGGAGGGACCGTTCTTCGCTTCGGCCCATGTGACATAGCCGTTTGAGTCCAAGTCAGCGGCCCACGAAAACCTCAACTTTTCATTGCTATTGCCTAACAGCTATGAACAAACTGATTCGTGTGACACAAGCGTAAGGCAATAGTAGCCTTCGGTAACGTTTTCCTTAACTCAACACGGGCAAAGATAGTTGTTGTCGTTCAGGTGCAACTTCTGAAAGATGGACCTGTCTATTGCCCATTCAGAAGGGGGCCGTGGTGTATTGTAGGCAGTACTGGTCGCCCCATTATGCGGTAACGGGAAAAGAGATGATTCCTGACTACGCACGTGATAACATGCTGTACGCAAAGCTGCCCGATGGTTGCTGCGTCCCTGAAGATTCAATTCCCGCTGTAGCGGAAGGTCACTTTACCGCCGCCCGTGCTGCCAACGTCGGTATCAACCCGCATGGCGCGTGGAAGCGTAAAGACTTCCTGCCCAAAGAATGGTCGAACCTGGACAGAGACGACTTGGACGAAAAACTCCTAAACCGGGTGTGGGAGCAGAAAACACGATACTTTGAAAATCATACGGATCGGTACTTCACCATGTTGAAGCCGATCCTAAACGCGTGTGGAGTCACTTACGGTGGCAAATATGGCACTAATCAACCCGACTTGGCCTGTTCTCTCGACCTGGTTCAATGGACCACAGACCCCGTCTGGAGCAAGCTACCAAGGGAATTGCTCGGCTGAAGCTCAAAGCAAATTGCCAAGCGACGGAGCGCCGTTATTTAAGAAAATTCTGCACGAAAACGAGAACATCTAATTACTACTGGGCAACGGCAAGACCCACGTGGCGCTGGGGCTGGGACTCGCCGCCTGCCAGAGGGGCCTCTCTGTGGGTTTCTCCATCGCCCCAGCCCTGGTCCACCAACTCATAGAGGCCAGAGACGAGAGACGACTGCTCAACCTCCAGAGGAAACTGTCCCGCCTCAAGCTCCTCATCATCGACGAACTCGGCTTCGTACCCCTCTCCAAGACCGGCGCTGAACTCCTCTTCGAGGTCATAAGCCAACGCTCTACGAGGGAGGATCCATCCTCATCACCACCAAGTGTCCCCTTCGACGAGTGGACGGAAGTCTTTGGCCCTGAGAGGCTCACGGGCGCCCTGTTGGACCGGCTCACCCACCACGTTCACATCCCCCAGATGAATGGCGAGAGCTACAGACTCAAGCAGAGCAGACATACCGTAGCCTAGATTCCGACAGGCCCTCCTCGGACACTTAGACCTCTCCCCATTCACTCCTACTATCCGTCCCTACCAAAGTCAATGTCTAGCGACATTTCACCTGACCGCTGAGACCTCGGTGGTACACTTTTGCGCCGCCCTCTGTCCTAACTTGTCTCCGCCCTCGAAATGATTCCATCGAGAACCATATCTCCGGGTTCAAGTCGTCGCACTGTGCCATCCTCCACTTCAACTTGTTCTACGTTCCCAGTTCTTGCTATGAGGATCTGACGCAGGGGCGGCATTGTGTCAGGGTGAGGCCAGGTCCAGCAGAGCGGGTCGTATGACCACCTCAGAGGCGGGAAACCGCATGTCTTTAGGCTCCACGTCCTCTAGATGAGTAACTCCATCGTCTCCGGTGTACATTCTGATCATCTGCATATCCTAAAGACTTCCTTCCTCCTGTGAGCCTTTTCACCTATCAAGTAGGTTTAAACTAGCGCAGGGACATCTTGTGAGTCTCGAGAAAGCTGGTTGTTGCATCTATTGTATGCTGAATATCTCTATCGTTATGGGCGCCGTAGATATAGGCTCGGGTGGGCCTACCCGGCTGCAGAAAGATGCCGTTGTTCAGCATATGTCTTGCGTATGCCCTATACTTCTCCATTCCGCCTGACTCCTCATACCTAAGCATATCCCGATAGTTGGAAGGCGGAGAACTTTCGAAGTATAGACCCCAGGTCGATCCATATCCGTAACAGGTGGCATTCAGCCCCAAGTGCTTGATAACGGCGTTGATGCCGTCTCGCAGATTGTCCCCCATCTGGTAAAGACGATCATAGAATCCAGGCCTACCCAGTATCTCGATGGTCTTGAGTGAGGCGGCGGTAGATACAGGATTGCCATTGTAAGTACCAGAAAGGAAGGCGGGCCCGTTAGGTGTCAGGGTATCCATAAACTCGTTTTTGCCGCAGACCGCCGATATCACGTAGCCGTTTGCCATGGACTTACCATAGACCGCTATATCTGCATCTATGTTCCACTTTTTCTGTAATCCGCCGATGTCATGCCTGAAACCAGTGATGATCTCGTCCAGCACCAGCGGAATATCGCAGGACTTGCAAAGGTCTTGGAGTCCTTGTAGGAAGCCGGGCTTTGGCAATATGCCGTGTCCGTGGATGATGGGCTCTACGATTACGCAGGCGATCTGGCCCCTTTCCTTCTCAAGTCGTTCAGTGGCCGCGTCAAGGTTGTTGTAGGGCAAGACTATGGTGTTCTCCAGGATGGCCGGCAGGGTTCCCGACGTGTCAGCCACGGCATTGGGGCTGGAGTCCGCCCCCATAAACTCGCGGGGCGAGTTCGTGCTAATGGCCAGTCCATCGGCCCAACCGTGATAGCCGCCTTCAAACTTCACAACCTTGGGCCGGTCCGTGTAGGTCCGGGCCATTCGCACGGCAAACTGAAGCGTGTCAGTACCGGCATTGCAGAAGGCAGTCTGCTGAGCAGAGGGGATGATTTCCTGCAGTTTCTTGGTCAACTCCACTTCTAGCGTATGGGGCTGGGCGAACTGCACCCCTCGGTTCTTGATAGTGTCTATGACTGCATTGTCCAGTTCCGGTTCTGAATGCCCCAAGATAATGGGACCGGCGGCGGCATGGTAGTCAATGAACTCATTACCGTCCAGGTCCCACAATCGGTTTCCCCGTGCCCGATCTATGTAGAAAAGATCTCCGTCCCAACCCTTGGCATCGGGGGCTCCTCCGGGTGAGTACCGGCGCGCCTCCTTATAGTAAGCCTGGGATTTTGAAAGATCCAACTTCAACTCAACGTCTATCACGACTTCTACCTCTCATTGACATTTCATGAGATTATTGCGCTACAGAGGAAACCTACCAGCCCATTGCTTTACCGTCTCTGCGAGGGCCGACGCCACCTCTGAAAACTCCACTGGCTCGGTCAATCATTATAGCCTGCGCGCCGCCCACTCCTCTAGACCAGGGTTCCAGCACTACTATATCGTGTCATCGTCTGGCAAGCTCGGCCCGGACCACTGAAGAAAAACCCTCCTCCATTTCCGCGGACCTACCAATTGTGGACTCGAAACGAGGGACTTCTATGGCTTGCTGGACATTCATGCCATAATTCAGGACGTATATAATTATCTGCTCGCCAGTCTGGGCAATCCCATGACCTCCAGGTGCTCCGATGCTTTAGAAGAAGTTACCGTTCTTGAGCACGTGGGCTGTCGTGTGACGCCATTCCAAAAGACTTCTTGGTCTACTATATCCGGACTCTATCCGGGGCGGCGCCAGATCAAACCAATTCGACACATTGTTCAGGAATATGCCCGTATTCCCAATTGATATGCCGGATCCGCAACCGGAACCCAGACTTTGGGTAAGGGTAACAATAACCTGCTCCCATAGTTGTACCACCTACTATGGCATATCGACAAGGGCAGGAACCGGCACGGTGGGGATGAAGGTCTCTTGGGCCGGAGACGCACACAGGGGCCACCACTCAGCCACAGCCTCCCTCTCTTCGGCAGTCTCGCAGGCACCTTCAACTCCAACAGTCGCCATATCTTCTCCACCCTCTTGTGGTTCACATCCCATCCAGATGGCTTCAACAACGCTGTCACCCGCCAGTGGTATTACACGAATGGGCTAGGCCGCGTCCATGGTTATCATTCGATAATGATGTAGTATTCTTGAGACCCGTAGTCCATCGTAGCCTGAAAGTCGGGGAACCATTGCCTGAATTCCTCAGAGTTAACCAGATTGTTGTGGGCCTCTAGGAACTGGTCAAAGCTATCGAAGTCCCTTTCAAAGACGTACGTGAGCTGGCGGCCTGAGATGTTCTGAAGGATGCAGGCTTTGGGCAGACCCTGGCGTACGGAAATCTCGTTGACCTTCTTTAGGAGTTCGGCCGTCTCTCCGCCCGAACCATAGGTTGTGTTCAAGATAATTCGTTCCCTATACATGGAAGAACCTCTTTATCTAAAAGTGCGTTGCCGACAACTAAGAAACTGTTTAGAAACTCTTCTAACCACATTTCCAACGTAGGCGATGCTATAGGGAGCCTAGAAGGATGTCAAACACCGGTGGAGTTGAAGGATTTGATTGGAGGCCAGAGGCGCAAAAGGAGCCGATTGGGCATATGTTTTCGTAACAAGCAAAATGAATTAAGCTACGTCCGTAAATAGCGCGTCAAAATGGATTGGATTTGAAAGAAACAAGCCATAGACAAGATAATCAGCCCCTTTTGGAAGTTCGCGACTTGCGAACCCATTTCTTTACGCGTAGGGGGTAGTAAAGGCAGTGGATGGTGGTGGGCCTAAGAGTACTGAATTGCGAACTTTCTGGCTGGAAGTTTCAATCTGATTTATCGCTATTCCGGCAACAATAGGGAATTAGAGAAGTAGACATTACATGAACAGATCCAAAGATTCCGTAACTCGTCAATACGATAATCCGGAATTCCTACAAAACCGCTGTAGAAGATGGACAAGGTTGGCCAGGAAGACAAGCGATTTCTCTAATTCCACATGGCCCCACCCAGCAATTGGAAACATGTTGGTGGTTTGTGTGGTCTCGTATCCGACCAGGGCCTAGGGCTATTTCTCAGCATCTCCTGCAGCATATGCTTGTCCAGACTAACACTCCGCCACGAACTGCTTCAGCTTCTTAACCTCCGCCACACCCATGCCAACGTATCTTTTCTTCCACCGGTTGAGGGTCTGCTCCGCTATCCACATCTTTCGACAGACCTTCACCACCGCGGTGCCATTCTCCGCCTGCCTCAAGGCAAAGGTTATCTGCTCCGGCGTGTATCGGGACCCTTACATGGAATCATCATCCCCTCCTCATTGGTTCATCATCCCACAAAAAATAACATCCCAGTTGAATCAGTTTTCGGGGGACGGACCAATCCCATCGGATATCCTAAGGGGCCGGCGGGGTGTGATGGAGTAGTACATGAAATTTATTGCTACTGCAAGTTGCATATAGGACCGTTTTCAAAGCTGAATACAGGGAGAAAGGCCTCTCTGGAAGACGAAAAGATCGAACAATTTTTATCAACGGCCGGTTGCCATGAAAACTGCAAGTCGCAGCATGAAATACTGATCCTTCTAGTAGTTCGTAGTGGTTGTGGTAAGCTATGGAAAGATTCTGAGGAGGCGATGGAATGACCACGGTACGGCGGCGAAAGACCGAAGACAGCAGCCCTACAGATTACACTTCCAAGCTGTGGGATGCGGCCAATGTCCTCCGGGGCAGCATGGACGCTGCCGAATACAAGCATGTTGTTCTGGGCCTGATCTTCCTTAAGTACATCTCCGACGCCTTTGAGGAACGGCACGCTGAGGTGCTCGCCGAATGGGGCGAGGACGCCGCCGAGGATCGGGATGAGTACATTGCCGAAAACATCTTCTGGGTTCCGCACGAGGCCCGCTGGCAGCAACTTATGAGTCAGGCTCATCAGCCTGCCATAGGCCGGTTGGTGGACGATGCAATGACCGCGATCGAGCGGGACAATCTCACACTGAAGGACGTGCTGCCCAAGGACTACGCGCGTCCCGCTCTGGATAAAGCCCGGCTAGGACAGGTGGTGGACTTGGTGAGCAACATCAAGATTGGCGGGTCGGAGGCCCGCGCAACGGACGTGTTGGGCAACGTCTACGAATACTTCCTGGAACAGTTTGCCATTGCAGAGGGCAGGAAGGGCGGTGAGTTCTACACCCCTCGCAGCGTCGTAAGCCTCTTGGTGGCGATGTTGGAGCCGTACCGAGGCAGGGTCTACGATCCCTGCTGTGGCTCTGCGGGCATGTTCGTCCAGTCCATGGAGTTCATCCGGGCCCACGCCTCGGGGAACGGCAACGGTGGACGGGCCAGGGGGGACATCTCCATCTACGGCCAGGAGTCCAACTACACCACCTGGCGTATGGCTAGAATGAACCTAGCCATAAGGAGCATTGCAGGACGGATAGAGCACGGCGACAGCTTCCGTAGCGACCGCCATCCGGATCTGCGGGCCGACTACGTGCTGGCTAATCCACCATTCAACGACTCTGACTGGGGCGGCGCGCAGCTTCGAGACGACCGCCGGTGGGAATTCGGCGCGCCGCCGGCGGGCAACGCCAACTTCGCCTGGGTGCAGCACTTCCTGTATCACCTTGCGCCTCGGGGCACGGCGGGCTTCGTGCTGGCCAACGGCTCCATGTCGTCCAACCAATCGGGCGAGGGTGAGATACGGAAGAACATCATCGAGGCCGGACTTGTGGACTGCATCATCGCCTTACCCGGCCAGCTATTCCGTTCCACCCAGATACCTGCCTGCCTCTGGTTCCTGTCGAAGTCTCGCCGCAGTGGGGAGCGTCGGAACGAGACGCTGTTCATCGACGCTCGCAAGCTGGGCCACATGTTGGATAGGACTCGGCGGGACCTGTCAGCGGAAGACATCGCCCGCGTTGCCGGCGTCTACCACGCCTGGCTGGGCAGGGAGGACAATGGTGAGTACGAGGACGTGCCAGGTTTCTGCAAGAGCGCGTCGCTGGATGAAATTCGGAAGCATGGACATGTCCTTACCCCTGGTCGTTACGTGGGGGTAGAGCCTCAGCCCGATGACGGGGTGCCATTTGCCGAAAAGATGGCCCGCCTGTCGGCCCAGTGGCGCGAACAGCAGGCAGAAGCTCGGAGGCTGGACGCGGCGATTGAGGAGAATCTGGCGCGGTTGGGGTTCGGCGAGTGAACGAGTCTAGGGAACATTGACACGGTCAAAATGGGTAATTACTATAATTACGCCATAAAGCGGAGAGGAAGCGCATGGAAAAATCGTCAAATGCCAGAGAAGTCAAATTGATTCGCATTGGCAACTCCAAGGGCATTCGCCTCCCTAAGACTCTGTTGGACAAGTACGGATGGAGTGACCGTTTGACGCTGGAAGAGTTGGAAGAGAGCGTGGTTCTGCGAGGCAAGGAGACCCAAAACCTGTCCTGGGAGGAAACTTACCGCGCCATGGCCGAAGAATCGGAGGACTGGAGCGACTTTGACGTCGCCATAGCCGACGGCCTGGGCTGATGGCCTCTTTTCCCCGGCGGTACAACGTGTACATTGCCGACCTGAATCCCACCCTGGGCAATGAGATCAGCAAGGTCCGGCCGGTGGTGGTGGTCAGCCGCGATGAGATGAACCGGCTCCTCGGCACCGTGGTCATCTGTCCGCTCACCTCCAGACTGCATCCACGCTGGCGGGGTCGCCTCCAGGTGAAGTGCGTGGGACAGGACGCCGAGATTGCCGTTGACCAGATCCGCACCATCAGCAAGGAGCGTCTGGGACGTCGCATCGACGATCTCACCGCCGACAATGCGGCAAGACTGCGTCGCATCATCAGCGAGATGTACGCGGAGTAGCAGCGGGAGCGCCGAGGGGTGAAGCACACCGAATGCGGGGGTTGGTATGACCGTAGATGAACTGATACGCATGCTTGAAACTTACCCGCCGGACCTGCGCGTGGTGGTGGACGGCTATGAGGGCGGGGTGGACGACCTGGAGGCCCGGCTTCTGCTCGTCCGCGACATACGGCTGAACGTCAACGCTGATTGGTATTACGGGCGCCACGAGGAGACGTACACGGACGAAAAGGAAACCGGCCACGAAACTGTGCCTGCTCTGATCCTCCGCCGGCCCTTGCTCGACATAGAAGAAGCATGATGACTGAACACACCCGCAACGAGATTGAGGGAGACTGCGTGGTTGTGCAGGAGCGGCCCAAGCGAATGGCGGAGAGCGAGTGCTGGGAGATGAGGCTGGGTGATTGTGCTGAGTTGATTCGTGATTCGGTATCGCCCACTGTTATGGGTGATGCACTCTATATTGGCCTTGAGCACATCGGAGAAGAAACCCTGTCCCTTCTGGCACAGGGCATTGCCACTGATGTAAAGAGCAAAAAGTCACGGTTCCAGCAAGGCGATATCTTGTTCGGGAAGCTACGCCCTTATTTTCGTAAAGTTGTCCGTGCACCAGCCAATGGACTGTGTTCGACAGACATCTGGGTAGTTCGTGCAAAAGACGGGATAAACCAAGATTATCTCTATTATTGTATGGCCTCACAAGAGTTCGTCGATTTCGCAACGGCTGGCTCGGAAGGCACAAGAATGCCCCGGGCGATTTGGGAACATGTTTCGAGGTACGAACTTTTCCTCCCACCTCTTCCAGAGCAGCGGGCCATTGCACACGTGTTGGGGACGCTGGACGACAAGATTGAATTAAACCGTCGGATGAATGAGACGTTGGAGGCGATGGCGCGGGCGCTGTTCAAGTCGTGGTTCGTGGACTTTGAGCCGGTGCGAGCGAAGATGGAGGGACGATGGCGTCGGGGCGAGTCGCTCCCCGGCCTGCCCGCGGACTTGTATGACTTGTTCCCGGAGCGGCTGGCGCCGTCGGAGTTGGGGGAGATTCCGGAGGGGTGGGAGGTGAAGGCTTTGGGGAAAGAACTAAGAGATCTTGTATCTGGAGCGCGTCCTAGAGGTGGTGCCGTTGACGTCGGGATGCCCAGCATCGGAGCCGAGAATGTGGATGGGCTTGGTCGCCATGACTATACTAAAGAGAAATACGTGCCCCTGGAGTTTTTTGATAGGCTAGAGACTAAGGGTGCATCTATTCGTAATGGTGATGTGCTCCTCTATAAGGACGGTGCGCACATTGGGAGAAAGACCTTTTTGGACTGCGGATATCCTTATCCAAAATGTGCCGTGAATGAGCACGTATTCATTCTTCGGTCACAGAATAAAGAGGCTCAGAGGTATTTGTTCTTTTGGCTCGACCAAGCCTGGATGACTCAGGAAATAATTAGCCTAAACTCAAACTCTGCACAGCCAGGAATCAACAAGGCTGGGGTAAGGAGTCTATCATTCATGGTTCCATCCTATGATGTGATCAAAGCCTTCAACCAAAAAGCAGCCGATCTCACCGATCGGATATTTGCAAACTGCCAAGAATCCCACGCCATCGCCGCGCAACGGGATGTGCTGTTGCCGGGGTTGGTGAGTGGGGAGGTGAGGGTGGGGGAGAATAACCTAGAAGAGAATGAATCATGATTGAGAAAATCCAATTGCTGGAAAACATTGGCAAATTTCATAGTGTAAGTAGCGGGCAGTATCTTCCATTAGATCGACTTACGCTTGTCTATGCCGATAATGCAAGGGGAAAGACTACTCTCTCTGCTGTCCTGCGCTCTCTGGCCACAAATGATCCTAAATCGATTGTTCAACGAAAGAGCTTTGATGGTTCTGGCGAACCACACGCCATCATAGCCACATCAGACGCGCCGAAGATACGTATATTTAAGAAGAATCGTTGGAATGCTGATGTTCCGAAGATGATGGTATTTGACGATTCATTTGTGAATGACAACGTCTATTCCGGTCTCAGCATTAGCCCTAAGCAGAGGCAGGGTCTGCACGATGTCATACTTGGTGCGAAGGCAGTACGTCTCGAACGCAAGCTTGACGAGCAAATACAAGTGATTAAGGAATATGCGAGCGAAATCGCAATCAGTGGTAAGGCATTGAAACCAAACTTACCGGCTGGCTTCACCCTTGAGCAATTCTGCAAATTGGATGACATGTGTGATATAGACGGAAAGATTGCAGAGGCGGAAAGGAATGTTCATGCCGCAAGACAACACGAGCTTGTCGGTAAACTTCCGGCATTTGAATCATTGCAACTGCCGCAATTCGACTTAAAGACCATCGAAACACTCTTGGACGAAACTTTGGACACGCTCGGCAAAGAAGCCTTAGAGAAAGTCGAGAAGCACATTCAAGCATTGGGCGGGGACGGCGAAAGTTGGATATCTGAGGGGATGACTTATATCCCTTGCAGAGGATATCGAAACGAACCGTGTCCCTTTTGTGGTCAAAAGTTATCCGAGTCTGACCTGATTGAACACTATCGAATCTACTTCAGTAAATCATACTCAGCCCTGAAGGAGCAGATTAGCACCCTGACGAGTTTGCTTGACAAAAAGTTCGGACATCAATTGAATGCTAGGCTCCTAGGAAACATAAATGAGATGGGGGAACTTCGGCAAAAATGGAACCAATTTCTCCCGGTAGAGCTGGATCCTCCAAAGGCGAATGAAATCTTTGGAGATTGCAAGTTGGCTCTCGATAGGATCCAAGGTCTTTTGACTGCCAAACAAGCTTCGCCTCTTGAGCGTGTGAGTGTTGCAGAACAAGATCGGAATGCTCTAGCAAAGTATGAGCAACATCTCGAAAATCTGGAAGCATTCAACCAACAAATTGAAGAGGCAAACAGACAAATCGGATCTTTGAAAGCTGAGATAGCATCTTCTAGTTTAGAAGATCTAGCGATAAAGTTAAATGTTCTGAAAGCGGTCAAGGTGCGCTATTCTCCAGAAATAGCGAAACAGTGCGGCAAATATTTGTCAATGAATACAGAGAAGTCAAAATCTGAACAGACCAAAAAGATGATTGTCGAAGAATTGACCCGATACAGGAGTGAGATATTCCCGCGTTTTGGAGAAAAAGTAAACGCTATGCTAGGGAAATTTGGTACGGAATTTGAAATCGCGAATTTGAAACCGATCAACCACGGTAGCGGTTCTACCACTACTTATGGTGCCAAAGTCAGTGAGACCGTGGTTGATCTTTCCCGAAAAACGAATGATTCTGAACCTTCCTTCGGTACTGTCCTTAGCGCCGGAGACAGAACAACCCTTGCCTTCTCCTTGTTTATGGCATCGGTTGGAGAGATGGATGAGCTTGACGATGCGATAGTGGTGATAGACGATCCAATCTCAAGCTTAGATACCGGACGAAATGCTTGCACAGTCGAGGTGATTGGAAGTCTCGTAGGTCGGGCTAACCAAGTAATTGTACTCTCGCATAGCAAGAGTTTTCTCTGTGAAATAGCCAGCCAAATACCTGCAATCCACATCGCATCAATTCAAATTCAGAGAACTGCCGAGGGATCAACCCTAAAAAAATGGGACTTCTCTGAGGATGCGCTTACTGAACACGATCTCCGTGACCTAATGCTTCGTGAATACGTGAGAAACGGCTCTGGAAACCGAATTCAAGTTGCGCAAAGCCTCAGAAAACACCTTGAAGGATATTTTCGAGTCACCTGTCCCCAACACCTGCCCCCAAGTCAAACCCTAGGTCAATTTCGTAAAAGAGCCCGGATGGCTTTGAGTGACACAGAACCAATTCTTTCGGAGGAGAAGCTAACCGAATTAAATGGCATCCTAAAATACGCCAATCCATTTCATCACAGTACTGAACCTAGCTGGAAGAAGGTAGAGATTGACGATAATGAATTACGCACTTTCGCTGAAAGGACTCTGAGATTTACGGCGCCTTGAGCTGTTCGTTGGGCTGCACGTAGTTTTGGCCGTCATGATCAGCCTCGCAATCGTTGGCGTAGTTGACTGGACAACATGACCACCATCACCGAAGCGGACGTTGAAGAAGTAGCGCTTGAGTGGCTGGCCGGCCTTGGCTGGGGAGTGGCGCATGGGCCGGATATTGCGCCGGGTACGGCGGGTGCTGAGCGGGAGGACTTCGGGGAGGTGGCGCTGGAGTACCGGTTGCGGGATGCGCTTGCGGCGCTGAACCCATCCGTCCCAATCTCGGCGCTGGATGACGCGTACCGGAAGCTGACTCGTCCCGAAGGTTCAACCACCGAGGCCCGCAACCGGGCTTTTCATCGGATGCTGGTTAATGGGGTGACGGTGGAGTATAGGGATACTGGGGGAAGGGTTCGCGGTGACCAGGTCAGGGTGATCGACTTTGATGATTTCTCCAACAACGACTGGCTGGCCGTCAACCAGTTCACAGTCACCGAGGACAGGAACACTCGTCGTCCCGACATCGTGCTGTTCGTAAACGGTCTACCTCTGGGAATCATGGAGTTGAAGAATCCGACGGATGAGGACGCCACTCTACTTTCGGCTTGGAGGCAGCTTCAGACCTACAAGTCGGAACTGTCCACCCTGTTCTCCATGAATGAGGCGCTGTTGGTCTCCGACGGGACCGGGGCCCGAATCGGAACGCTTACGGCGGGTCGGGAGTGGTTCAAGCCCTGGCGCACCATCACCGGAGAAAAGCTGGCGGACCCGCACCTCGTCGAGCTTCAGGTAATGCTGGAGGGTGTGTTCCAGCCGTCCAGATTCCTTTCACTGGTGCGGGACTTCATAGTGTTCGAGGACGACGGCAGCGGGGCGTTGGCGAAGAAGATGGCGGGCTATCACCAGTTCCACGCCGTGCGGGTGGCGGTGGACGAGACGCTGAGGGCTGCGAAGCTGCAACGGATGGGAGTCGCCGAGGAACGCGGCCGGTACGAGTCGGGCAGGAAGCCCGGAGGAGACCCCGGAGACCGCCGCATCGGCGTGGTCTGGCACACGCAAGGGTCGGGTAAGAGCCTGACTATGGCCTTCTACGCAGGGTCCATCATACGGGAGCCGGCAATGGAGAACCCCACCGTGGTGGTACTGACAGACCGGAACGACTTGGACGACCAGCTCTTTGGCACCTTCTCCCGCTGCCAGCACCTACTGCGGCAGCCTCCGGTCCAGGCAGAGAACCGCGCCGACCTGCGGGATAAGCTTTCGGTGAACGCAGGCGGCGTGGTCTTCACAACCATCCAGAAATTCTTTCCAGAGGAGAAGGGGGACACCTACCCCGCGCTTTCCGAGCGGCGCAATATCGTGGTCATCGCCGACGAAGCTCACCGCAGCCAGTACGACTTCATCGACGGGTTCGCCCGTCACATGAGGGACGCCTTGCCCAATGCCTCCTTCGTCGGTTTTACGGGTACACCCATTGAGCTGCAGGACGCCAACACTCGCGCCGTGTTTGGCGACTACATCAGCATCTACGACATCCAGCGTTCCGTGGAGGACGGGGCCACGGTACCCATCTACTACGAGAGCCGCTTGGCCAAGCTTGCGCTGGACAAGGACGAAAAGCCTAAAATAGACCCGAACTTTGAGGAGGCCACGGAGGGTGAGGAGGTGGATCTACGGGAGAGGCTGAAGACGAGGTGGGCGCAACTGGAGGCGGTGGTGGGTTCGGATAAGCGGGTGAAGCAGATTGCGGAAGACATTGTGGTCCACTTTGAGCAGAGACTGGAGGCTCTGGAGGGCAAGGCGATGATCGTATGCATGAGCCGCCGCATCTGCATTGACCTGTACCGGGAGCTGGTGCGGCTGCGTCCTGACTGGGATGACGAAGATGATGCTAAGGGGAGCATTAAGGTGGTGATGACGGGCTCCGCGTCGGACCCGCTGGACTGGCAGCCGCACATCAGGAACAAGGCGCGGCGGGAGGCGTTGGCGAATAGGTTTCGAGACCCCGATGACCCACTGAGGGTGGTGCTGGTGCGGGACATGTGGCTGACGGGTTTCGACGCCCCTAGCCTGCATACCATGTACGTCGATAAGCCGATGCGTGGGCATGGACTGATGCAGGCCATCGCCCGTGTGAACCGGGTATTCAAGGACAAGCCAGGCGGCTTGGTGGTGGACTACCTGGGTTTGGCGCAGGACTTGAAGAAGGCACTGGCGACTTACACGGAGAGCGGCGGCAAGGGAAAGACGGCGCTGAACCAGGAGGAGGCGGTGGCGGTGATGCTGGAGAAGTACGACGTATGCTGCTCTCTGTTCCACGGCTTTGACTGGTCAAAGTGGACTTTAGGTTCAGCGCAAGAGCGTCTGGGCCTGCTTCCGGCGGCCCAAGAGCACATTCTGGCACAGGAAGATGGCAAGGATCGGTGCTTGAATACCGTTCGTGAACTGTCTCAGGCCTTCGCCTTGGCCGTTCCCCATACGGAAACGTTTCGAATACGTGACGACGTGGGGTTCTTCCAGGCAGTGCGGGCGGCGCTGTCGAAGCGGGTTGCTTCGGAGGCTCGCTCGGAAGAGGAGTTGGACCTTGCCGTGCGGCAGATCATCTCCCGCGCCGTTGCATCTGAGGGGGTAATGGATATCTTCGCTGCGGCGGGATTGGACAAGCCGGATATCTCGGTTCTGTCGGACGAATTCCTGGCGGAGGTTCAAGGGATGCCGCACCGCAACCTGGCGGTGGAACTGCTACAGAAGCTGCTCAGGGGAGAGGTATCCACTCGTAGGCGTAAGAACGTGGTGCAGGCCCGATCCTTCGCCGAGATGCTGGAGCAGACGCTGCGACGCTACCAAAACCGAGCCATAGAAGCAGCCCAGGTCATTGAGGAGCTGATTGAGCTTGCCAGAGATATGCGAGAGGCCAACGCCCGTGGAGAGCTACTGGGACTATCCGAAGATGAGTTGGCATTCTATGATGCGTTGGAGACCAACGACAGTGCAGTAAAGGTTCTAGGGGACGAGACACTCCGAGATATCGCCCGACAACTGGTTGAGACCGTTAGCAACAACGTAACTATAGACTGGACACTCCGAGAGAATGTGCGGGCCAAGCTGAGAGTCCTTGTCAAACGAATACTGCGCAAACATGGCTACCCGCCGGACAAACAGGAAAAGGCGACTCGGACGGTGCTTGAGCAGGCGGAGGTGCTGTCGGAGGGGTGGGCGACGGCTGAATCATAATGGGTAGGCTTGTTCCTCATCGAACAATGTGAGTCGCCAGTTTCTGTTTTGGCGTTATTTACTCAATCGCCAGGACTTTTTGGCCGCCTCGGTGGCGAACAGTGAATCTCGTACCAAATGCTCGCCCCCATCAATTGTTGTACGTTAGGGTAAATGGGATACGTCAAGGGCGGCGCGAAAGTGGGCCAGTGCGGCGGCGCAAAAGTGTACCACCGAGGTCTGAGTGTTCAGGTAAAATGTCAGTAGGCATAGGCTTTGGTAGGGACGCAGCAGAGGGAGTGCTTGAGGGGGAGTTAGTGGGTCTGAAGGGCCGACGGAATCCTAGAGTGAGGCCTGTCTGCTCTGGTTAAGTCTGTAGCTCTCACCGTTCATCTAGAGGATGTGAACGTGGTGGGTGAGTCTGTCCAGCAGTGCGCCCGTGAGCCGGTCTGAGCCGAAGACCTCCGTCCACTCGTCGAAGGGAAGATTGGTAGTGACGAGTATGGACCCTCGCTCATAGCGTTGGCTTATGACCTCGAAGAGGAGTTCAGCGCCGGTCTTGGATAGGGGTACGAAGCCGAGTTCGTCGATGATGGCCAGCTTGGGGCGTGCCAGCTTCTTATGGAGGTTGAGCAATCGTCTGTCGTCGTTGGCCTCGATCAGCTCGTGGACCAGGGTCGAGGCGGTGGTGAAGCCCACAGAGAGGCCTCTCTGACAGGCGGCGAGGCCCAGACCCAGGGCCACGTGGGTCTTGCCGGCGCCGCTGTTGCCCATGGCGATGACGTTCTCACGCCGATCTATGTACTCACAGCGTGCCAACTGCATGACCAGCTGCTTGTTCACCGACGGGATGGCGAGGAAGTCGAAGGTGTCCAGGCTCTTTACGGCGGGGAAGCGGGCCGCCCTGATCCTCCGCTCCACCATGCGGTGGTGGCGGTCTATAAGCTCAAGCTCAGCCAGTCTGAGCAGGTAGTCAGGGTGGTCCACGCCCTCGGCGGCACACCGGGCTGCCAGCTTGCCGTACTCTCCGAGGAAGGTCGGAAGCTTCAGTTCCTTCAGGTGGTGCTCCAACAGCAACGGAGGCCTGTCGCTCACGGTGTCCTCCCAGTCAGAAGAGTCATGTAGTCGCTGGCTGCTGTCTTTGTCACACTGATCATGGGCAGGTGGGGGTAGAGGGTAAGGTCCAGCCTACGGGGTCGACCCTCTATCCTGCACAGCACCAGGTGCTTGATGGCGTCGAAGCTTATGGCGCCGAGCCTCAGGGCATCCTTTACGGCCTTGTGCACCTCCTCCTTGCGGAAGTTCTCCATCAGCCTGAGCACCTGCACGTACTCCCTCTTGCCACGCTTACACATCCGGGACTCCAGCAGCCGGCGAAGGGTGCTGAACTCCTCCGGCAACTCCCACCCAGGGGCGCCGCCTAGTCCAGCGCCCTCGTCTTCTGCTCCGGCAGCGGCAGGTAGTGGATGGGGTTGAAGACGAAGTCGTCGCGTTCGTATGAGCGTGGATGTCTAGCTATGACCTCTGACCCGCAGCTGATCACCACCTCGCCCACATAGCCACGTATCAGCACCTCCCGGTGTCCGTAGGCCACGGGCACCGAGTAGTCGTTGGTACGGTACCTGACCAGAGACAGGGAGCTGACACGGCTCACGTGCTTGTCGCTGGCATCGTAGTGCACGGCGGGGAGCGGCAGCAGAGCTTCCAGGTCACGTTCCATCCGCTCTCCTATGGTCTCCTTGTGACCCCTGAGCCGTCTCTCCGTACGCTCTAGACACTTCCCTTCCAGGAGGGTGTTCAACTCATTGAAGCTTCCATAGCTCGGTATGGGCACCAGGAAGTTCCGACGAGTATATTCCACCAGCCCCTCCACCTTGCCCTTGTCGTTCCCCTTGCCGGGTCGGCCAAACCGATCCTCGAACAGGTAGTGGGACACCAGCTCTGAGAAGACACGAGTACGCTTTCGCTGGCCGTATCCCAGGATCTTCGCCACCGCCAGCCGGGTGTTGTCGTACAGGATGCTCCTAGGTACCCCGCCCAGGAACGAGAAGGCGGATACGTGCCCGTCGCAGAAGGCCTCCGTGGTCTCCGCCGGGTACGCCTTCACATAGCAACCGTCGCTGTGGGGGAGGTCAAGGACGAAGTAGTGTATCTTCCGCTCCACCCCTCCTATCATCGCCTTAGCCTGGCCAAAGTCGCACTGGGCATGGCTCGGTGGATGGGTCAATGGCACGTACATCTCTCTCATCCTGCGCCTACGCTCCCGCACGTAGTCCTTCACTATGGTGTAGCCGCCCCTGAACCCGTACTCAGCCCTCAGCCGTTCGTGTATCCGCTTCGCCGTGTGCCGCTGCTTCTTCGGCGCTACCTTGTCCTCTTCCAGTATCCGGTCTATCACCCCTGTGTACGGCTCCAGCTTAGGCCTACGCGGAGGACGCTGCCGCCTATACCCTGGCGGCACCGAGTACTTCAGCATCTTCCTCACCGTGTCCCGGTGCAGCCCGAGCTCCCTCGCCGCCTCCCGGACGCTCATCCCCTCCACCATGCAGGCCCGTCGCACCCTCGCGTGTATCTCCACCTTGTACATCCTCTCCACCTCCCATCGTGTTCCTCTTGAACACTATGGAAGGCGGCGGGTGGTCCGGTTTTCAACCGCCTTTTCTTAACGATTCACCCCGCCTAGGTGGTCCATTATCTCTCCGCCCATTACACTAATTCTAATTCTGCAACTATCAGAGGCTCCATTGGGCTTGGGTTACTTGACCATAGATGAGACGTTCCACGGAGACCGGCATGTGCAGGACGGAGTTCCGAAGCAAAGGAGATGCCTCCAGCGACCTGCGTTGGTGTCAGATATAGGGACGATGAGACCCTTACGATAGCCTGCCCTGATTTCATCTAACTATTCGGAGCCATCTCAGGTCAATGTGAGCAAGCGGATGTATTGCAGGTGTAGAATAACAGGAGATGTCATCAGTGGCGGCAGATCAATTAGGATGTGATGAAGCAATGACTCATTCGGAAATCATTCACAAATTAGCTACCGGAATCGCTCATTCGGAATATTCACTGTTACTGGGTGCCGGAGCAAGTTTGGGCGCCGTTGGTGGTAACGGCCGTCCTCTTCCTACGGCTATCCAGTTGAGGAATGCTTTAGTTGATCATTTCGGCATTGAAACAGGTGGAGAATCTACCACTCTGGTGCAGGTATACGATTACTGCAGTAGGCACTTCAATAGAAGACTTACAAAGTACCTGAGTCAGTGGTTTCGCGGATGCCAACCTTCTTGGCAGAATTTGATCGCTGAGTTTAACTGGCGTCGAATTTGGACGTTCAATATTGATGACGTTTTGGAGAATGCCTTCTCCAAAGAAGGGCGACCTACGCGCTCTTTGAATTGGAACCAGAGATTTGTCGAGCGAGACAACTCGAATGCGCAGCAGATAATCCACTTGCATGGACAAGCCAATGGTTTGAAAGAACGGCAACAAAACGACGGGGGTCTGGTATTTTCGATTTCAGAATATGCGCGTATCGTTGCAAATCCGAGAGCTTGGCACAAGGTGTTATTTGACGAGTTCGCTGGGAGGCCGTTTTTGGTCATAGGGGCCCGTTTGAGTGAAGAGTTTGATTTCGCTGAAGTCTTAGAGGGTGGAAGTACGGCCTATCCATCGACTGGATTTCCCTCCGTGTTGGTTGTGCCTAGCATTACACCTATGAGACGCGAGCAACTTGAAGCCGCAGGCTTGACCATAGTGGAGGAACGCGGTGAGCCATTTATTCGCCAACTATTGGATCACTACAGGAAGGTCCGTGACGAGCTTGACGAAGTGTATGGGACAAGCACACCTGGCATCAGGAAGTTTCAGCAGCAATTCATAGACCTTAGGAAGTTTACGCCCCACGGCGTCAATGCGGGCGACTTTTATAGTGGATATGAGCCTACGTGGGATACAGTGTTGAAGAATGACGATGCTCTTCTGCACAAGACCAAAGAAGCGTCGGACGAGTGCATGAATTTGTCGGTTAGTGAAGACATATTTCAAAGTGTTGTGGTGCTGACCGGGGGAGCCAGTAGCGGAAAGTCCGCGGGTCTTCTGCGCATCGCCAACAGCCTGATAGGAAAGGGAGTTAATCCCTATCTTTTCAGGGCGGACGAATATATGGACGTGGAGGCTACCCTTGAATGGCTGACGGCTGTTCCGCGAACTGTACTCCTTATCGACGACATCTCGGACTTTTCAAGTGCCATTCAAGAACTTGCCAAGCGGTGTAGAACGCAAAAGCTAAGGATGTTGCTAATTTGCTCGGACCGTTCTTCGAGACTCCCATTGATTAGAGATCGAATAGACTCGCAGTATCTAGACCCGACATACTGGTATGGATCCCTTACCAAGAAGGATATCGATGCCATCATTGATAAGCTGCATAGCCGTGGCCGTTTGGGCAAAATTACTAGGTGGAGTAGAGAAAGTCAACGCAATCACTTTTCCGAATTCGCGGGGCGACGGTTATTTGACTCAATGTCCGAGCTTGAGTCAGGTGTTGGCTTTAAGGAAAAGGCTACGAAGCGTTTATCGGAACTTGCCGACCGTGTCCTTGAGAAGCCTTTACGCCGCTGCCTGTCTATGCTATGAACACTCCATCCCAGTACCAGCTGGTATTGCTGCCAACTTCGCTGGAATCCTACCAAAGGACCTAGCAAGACTCATCGAACTGGAATGCAATGGCATTTTATTACTGACCAGGAATGGCATCAGGCCCCCCATCGCATTACAGCGTCGCTTGTAGTAAATTCTTTGCCTCTAGAAGAGAAGGTCTCCTCCTTATTCGGTCTTGCGAAGGCGTTGTCGCCACACGTTGACCAACGAGCATTGCTAGAGTCCAAATTGGAAGAGCATGAGACAGCTAGATCATACGCAGAGCGATCTATTCAGGTTCACCCACACTCATTTGGATACAACACGTTGGGAACGATATTATTGCGCATGGCAATACAGCAAGGGTCTAGGATTACACTACTTCAGGGTATTGATAATCTTGAAAGAGCCAGAGACTATCTAAACTGGGGCAAACGAGAACATCCATTTGTTACATTCTTTACTTCACTAATTAGATTTGCGGAGACGTGGGGCCTCTCTAAGGTTCCAGAGCAAGCTCGAACCGCGTGGACTCAGTGGTTTCGTGAAGCAAGCTCCTTCACGGAATTCTCTGTACCCAACCAGCAAAGAATCCTGCAAGAATGGCAAAAGCAATGGCTAATGAATGCTTTACCAGGCCAGGTAGATAAGGGTTCTCACAGTTCAACGTAATGGAATGAGTTGTGATTAGCGGCGTTTTGTTGAATGCGATGTAAGGACGATTCGACGTTGAACTCACGTATGATTGGTGGGATGGGCCCGTCTGTTTAGCATCAGAATTGCCCTGATCAGTCAGCCGTCCATCTCTGAAACTATGGCCGAGTGGCAACGAAGGAATAGGGAAACCGATATGGAAGAAATCAACATTTAGTCGGCGGGTGATGTTCCTATGGCGCAGAGAGATCGTGCCACTATCCTGGACTTGTATGTTCTTGCAAAACTGGCTGAACCACTCTGCTAGGCCCATTCCAACTCTCCTATCCTTCAGCCGAAGACATCTTGCGCGTTCTCGGGTTGACTAATGCGCCAGTTTCCACCCAAAATCTCGCTTCGCTGGATCGGGGCCCCAACCTACACGAATCCTCACAAATTCTTGAAAGCACCCTCGCCCTCGTGGCACCGTTCCTCCATTGTTGGACCCTTCCTGTTACGCGAGATAATGTGGTTGCAGCATGCGTCAAGTGAGTTCTTGAAAGAGTCGTCCGTTCCTATACTGACAGTTGGACCTTTGCCAGCCCAACGATATGTGTTGGGGTTACTGTCCTGCGTAAGGTGTAAAGTGAGCACGGGCTCATTCCACTCAGTATGTTTGACTGTGTATTAGCACCTATTCTCGTCTTGATCGACTACGAATTTCTCGTTGCGGTACCCGTATATCTTTTCCATCAGACTTCTCACTTCCTCACTTGCTGTTTAGCATTGTTCCCTTTAGTACAACTTGACCAACTATTCGACTTACCTGATAGTCGCTAATCCCGTCTCTAGTATAGCAGGCGAAGAGAGGAACGATGTGCCAGAGAAACTGAACTAGTATGGTTGCCAAGAGTTGCAATGCCACGATGCTCTGGCAAGGTAGACAGGCCCGCACGGCATACAGTTAGTGCTGGGCTCAAAGCAAAGCGTCAAGGTGGCTACCGTGTTCTTGTAACTCGCCAACAACAATGTTGACCTCTAGATTCCATGATGACATTATTCCACTATCCGGTATGCGTATGTGACGGGTAACTCGCCGACGGGAATTCTCTAAACAGATGAGTGACATAAGCCCGAAAAGCTAACCATGGACAGAAGTACGGTGACTATGGCAAGCAAACGGAAGCCCCCTCAGAGACCTTGCGAGAGCTTCGATCACCTTTTTCGTTGCGTCTCAGTCGATCTAGAGGTGAATGTCCGCAACCGGCGTATCCGAGCTTTGGCGGGAGTGCGCCGGGATACCGGTCAATCCCTGGTCTTTCCATCGGTGGGAGATGACTTGGCGAGGGCACTCGCGCAACTAGACGAATTCGCAGATGGAGCGGACTTTATTCTGGGACATAATGTAATCGATTTCGACCTGCCTCACTTACGAGCCGCAAATCCTAATCTCAGGCTCTTGGGACTGCCGGCAATAGATACTCTCAGGCTAAATCCTTTGGCCTTTCCAAGGAATCCATACCATCATCTGGTCAAGTACTATCAAGACGGGAAGCTCAAGCGGGGTCGAATCAACGACCCGGAGTTGGACGCGCGACTAGCATTGCAGGTCTTCGAAGATCAGCAAAGTGACTTGAGGGGAGCATCACCTGAACTTTTGAAAGCCTGGCATTGGTTGACCACGGCCGATAATGGCGCGGGATTCGATGCCGTTTTCGAGTGTTTGCGCCATGCCTCAAGACCCTTCGGCGCCGAAGCGATTGAGGCAATACACGCTTGTCTCGAGGGTAACGCGTGCCAGACGGCCGCCCGCAAGATTGTGTCCAAAGCCACCCGGCACGAGTGGTCCCTGGCCTACGCCCTCGCGTGGCTGTCCGTAGCTGGTGGCAATTCCGTTATGCCGCCCTGGGTGCGTCACCAGTTTCCGGAGGCGGGGAGGTTGGTCCGGCGGTTGCGGGATAACGCCTGTACCGATGCCGGCTGTGACTGGTGCAGGGAGCGACACGACGCAAGAAAAGAACTCAGTCGTTGGTTTGGCTTTCCCGACTTTCGCCCTGAGCCGGCTGACGAAGCCGGTATACCCATGCAGAAGTCGATAGCTGAAGCGGCGATGGCGGGGAATCACGTGTTGGGTATACTGCCAACAGGCGCCGGCAAGTCTGTCTGCTACCAGATTCCCGCCCTATCCCGATACGACAAGACCGGCGCTCTCACCGTGGTGATTTCACCTCTGGTTGCCCTAATGGCAGACCAGGTGAAGGGGTTGGAAGCGCGAGGAATCGGCTCATGCGTGACTATCAACGGGCTTCTTTCCATGCCCGAACGAAAAGACGCGCTTGACCGGGTACGTCTGGGGGACGCCGCTATCCTCATCATCTCACCAGAGCAGCTCCGCAACGTCTCAGTCCGCCGTGTATTGGAACAACGAGAGATAGGCGCCTGGGTCTTGGATGAGGCCCACTGCCTATCTAAATGGGGGCACGACTTCCGACCCGACTATCGTTACGTAGGACGCTTCATAAAGGAGAGGGCGGGTAAGGAACCGGTTCCTCCGGTGTTGTGCCTCACCGCCACAGCGAAGCCCGATGTGAAGGAGGAGATTGTAGCCTACTTTAGGGACCAGCTTGACATCGAGCTTGAGGTCTTTGATGGCGGCGCCCGGCGCGACAACCTGGATTTTGTGGTGGTCCAAACAAGCCGACCCGAGAAGTTCGAACACATTTACCAGATACTAATGGCTGACCTTCCCGAAGATGAGACAAGTGGCGCAATCGTGTACTGCGCCACACAGAGGCAGACAGAAGAAGCTGCGGGGTTCCTACAGTTCAAGGGAGTCAAGGCGGATTTCTTTCATGCCGGCCGGCCGCCGGAAACCAAGAAGGAGGTGCAAGACAGTTTCATCAAAGGCCAGTTGAGGGTCATTGTGGCCACCAACGCCTTTGGCATGGGCATCGACAAGCCGGATGTGCGGCTTGTCATCCACGCTGACATCCCCGGGTCTCTGGAGAACCACCTCCAGGAGGCTGGACGAGCTGGACGTGATCAGGCATTGGCGAGATGTGTTCTCCTCTACACCTTAGAAGATGTGGAGCTGCAATTTGGAATGTCGGCCCGTTCCCGTCTCACGCGAAGAGAGATCCACAGTGTTCTAAGGGCGCTGCGTAACCTGGACAAGAGGAAGAGAATGAACGGCCAGGTGGTGGCTACTGCTGGCGAGATCCTGAGCGAAGACGACGATAGGGGCTTCCAGCGAGACTCCAACACGGACGACACCCGTGTGAGAACTTCGGTCTCCTGGTTGGAAGAGGCAGCCCTTCTAACCAGAGAAGAGAACCGGGTGCAGATATTTCCTTCGTCCCTAAAGGTGAGTTCCACGGCGGAGGCAAGGTCTAGGATTCTGAAGGGACGCATTACAAAAACCTATTGCCGACAACTGCTATCCATATGTGAGGCTCTAATTGAGGCTGATGCGGATGAGGGCATTTCAACCGACGAGTTAATGGCCAGTTCGGGCCTGACCGCGGAGGGAATCCGATCCGCCCTCTATGATCTGGAGCGATTGGGAATAGCCAGCAACGATACTGTCCTCACTGCCTTCGTGCATGCTGGAGTACGACGCCCCTCCCGACAACGCTTCAAGGAAGCTGTTGAGACCGAGAAAGCTCTCATTAATTTCATGGAAGAGTTGGCTCCCGATATGCAAAAGGGGGAAACTTACCCGCTTCATCTTCGTATCGCCAGCCAGCGCCTCCAAGACCAGGGCCATAATCATGCCCTGCCGGAATACCTACGGAGAATTGTCCGCAGCATCGCCAATGACGGGCGGGGAGAAGGTGGTGGCGTCGGAAGCCTTGGATTGAGAGGACGGGATAGAGAGACCATACAGGTAACGTTGCAGCGCAGCTGGAAGGGATTGGAAAAGACAGCGGAACTTCGACGTACGGCTGCGGGTCGGCTACTGGATCATCTCTTGGACCAGCTACCGCCTGGAATTCGCGGAACGGACCTATTGGTAGACACCACCCTTAGCAAACTGCAATCGTCAGTAACGTCCGACATGATCTTGTCCAACTCTGTCAGGGATCCCAGCAGGGTCAGGGATCCCAGCAGGCTTACGGACCGAGCCTTAATGTGGCTTCACGAGCAAGAAGTGATTCAGCTGAACAGAGGACTCACGGTCTTTCGTCCGGCCATGACCATCCGGTTGAAGACTGAGAGACGGGGTTTCTCGAATGCCGACTTCGCATCGCTCAAACTCCACTATGCCGAGCAGGTACTGCAGATTCACGTGATGGCAGAGTATGTACAACAAGGCCTTAGCGCCATGGCCAACGCCGGGCGCTTGGCCATGGATTACTTCAGTCTTGGACGTGAAGAGTTTCTGCACCGATGGCTGCCGGACAAGGATAGGGAGTTGTCACGGCAGACCACCCCGGAATCGTGGCGAACCATAGTCGAGAGCCTAGGTAATCCCGTTCAGCGCCGGATAGTGGCGGATGACCGAGAGCAGACCAATGTCTTGGTTTTAGCAGGTCCAGGCTCCGGCAAGACCAAGGTGCTGGTGCATCGAATCGCCTATCTGATTCGCGTAAGACGTGAGAACCCTCGTGGCATACTGGCTCTTGCGTACAATCGCCATGCCGCAGTGGAGATTCGACGCCGCCTTGAGGACCTCATCGGTAACGACGCTCGCGGGGTAATCGTGCTCACCTGTCATGCTCTTGCCATGCGACTGGTCGGAGCCAGTTTCGCCGGGCGGGCTAATCGCCTGGACAATTCGGACTTTCGGGAAGTTCTACGCCAGGCCGTCGACCAACTTCGCGGCAAGGGATTGCCTCAAGACGAAGCAGACGAACATCGGACACGATTGCTCGCGGGTTTCCGCTGGATTTTGGTAGACGAGTACCAGGATGTTGGCCCCGACGAATACGCGCTGATATCCGCCCTGGCAGGTCGGACCCTCCCCGACGAAGACGACAAGCTAAGCCTCTTTGCAGTGGGGGATGACGATCAGAATATCTACGCATTCAAAGGGTCATCGGTAGAATACATCCGGCGATTTGAATCGGACTACGGAGCCAGGCCTGCCTTTCTGACCGATAACTATCGATCCACCGGTCACATCATAGACGCTGCCAACAACTTGATAGAAGGTTCCAGGCATCGTATGAAAGCCGGCCACCCCATCCACATAGATAGAAGTCGTGCAAAGGAAGCGCCTGGAGGGCCGTGGTCCAAGATTGATCCGGTAGCTCGTGGCCAAGTACAGATTCTGGCCGTTGGAAACAATTTCGTTTCCCAAGCCCAGGTGGTAGTTGCTGAGTTGAAGCGAATGTCGGAACTCGCCCCTGCCTGGGATTGGTCTACCTGTGCAGTTGTGGCTCGCCAATGGAGGTACTTGGACCCAGTTCGCAGCCTGTGCCGACTGGAAGGTATTCCGGTACAGATGGCCAATGAAGAATTCACGGGTATTTGGCGTTTGAGAGAAACCCAGGCCCTTTTGAGGTGGCTGCGGGGTATAGGTTTACCTCTTGTGAAAATTGGTGACCTAACCGATTGGGTGGGCAATCAGCCCTCTGGACCGTGGACAAGGTTGCTTGCCCAGGCGGCAGAAGAGTACGAACTGGAGACTGGAAGCACGGAGACGCCGGTGAACCACTTCATCGAGTGGCTGGCCGAGTGGGGACGAGACGTCCGTCGCCGGCAACAAGGTCTTCTACTACTGACCGCCCACCGTGCCAAAGGCCTGGAGTTCGACCACCTGGTGGTGCTGGACGGAAGCTGGGATAGGATTGGGCACGAAGAGGATCGGGACGCACCACGCCGGCTGTACTACGTATCGATGACCAGATCCCGGCAGACCCTGACACTTGCCCGCTTTCCACGTTCGAACCGGCTGCAGAATGCAGTAACTAATTCTGCCTCGGTGGTCCACCGTGAAGCAACTGTCAAACTTCCTTCTCCGGCGCCGGAACTTCACCTCCGCCACAAACGACTGAGCCTACGAGACGTGGTTCTCAGCTATGCGGGGTACAGACCCCCAGGAAGTTGGGTACATCGCGCCATTGCAAACCTCACCCCTGGCGATCTGCTGCAGGTGCGGGAAAATTCAAACCGTTGGCAGCTGTTGGATGAGAATGGCACTGTAGTGGGACAGCTTGCCAGTAACGTCAAATTCCCGGGTGGCATGCGCTGCACCCATGGTACAGTGATGGCCATAGCCACTTGGGATCGCCAAAGTTCTGAGCCGCAGTATCAACCAAGCCTCCGTTCTGACGAGTGGGAGGTTGTTGTGCCTGAATTAGTATTTCAACCGGAAACATAAACACGGCAAACTACTGGGATCCAAATCGAACATCTGAGAAGGCATTCAATTAGCCAATAGTTGGACAATGGGTTCCCAGGTTTTTCCGAGGTGGACTCGGTTAGTCAAAAGGAAGAACCTCGGAGTTAGGTCAGCGCAAGTAATTCCTGCCTTCGATGGGACTGTGGCGGAGTTGCGGGAGGAATGGACCTTAAACAATTACGTTGAGGGTAAGTCATGGTGGAGGAAAAGGATCTCGAACCAACTCTAACGCGTAGGCCGTCTTGCTAGAGGATCTACCTTTCGCACACAACCCTATCTCCGTCGCCGTCACGAGCGCTGGGCACCTTCTCCTGGGGGAACCCTCTTCCTTGGCCATTGCTTCCCGACACCCGAGGTTCGCCTGCCGCCTCGGCCGTTTCACATGATTCGTAGCTTTCTCCCACTTCCTCTGTGGCGGGTGGTGTTCCTTCCGGCACCTGCCCACTGAACGTTACCACAGTCAGGGAAAGAGGGGGTTCACAGGTCTGCAGCATCTCGGCTAAAGAGGCCACCTCCGCACCAGTAGCGGTCAGTTCCCAGGTGTTTTTGACCGCAATCCAGTCAATGGCATACTGGCACCAGTATCCGGAATCTGGCGGCTTCTATTCCTCGGGTCCCTTGCTTCCCTTGGACCTGTTTGCGGAAGCCTTCACCGCTATCAGATGACCCGCGTAGGTCAGGTCGTTGGCATATCCTCTCCTTTGGTCGGCATTCCAGGCCCATCCTCCCGACCTATGGGCATTAGCAAGGGGTACCATGTGGTCGATGTCTAGATCCTTGGGTCTGTGAACTCCTCGCCCGTGTATAGGCCTGTCCACAGGCCCATTACGACGCGGCACTGTCTTGAATCTTCGTAAGTGACTGTGGCTTGCGATTCCTCAATCTACACTTCCTGTCTGGCGTCCTGACAATCGCCGTCTTCGTCTACCCAGTGGCGCCAATCACCTCTATCATATCCTGGCATATCAGCAGGGATGGAAGCGACGACAATGGAGAACTCCCCAACTGTTGGAGCTGCCGTGGCTGTTGAAGCCAGAGGCGTAGGGTCTGCTGTTGGTGTCTTAGCGGAAGGGACCGTAGGCGTGTTAGTGGCAGTGGAGATCCCTCTGAAGTTCACGTGACCTCCGGTGGCGTGTGGATGTAGCCTCAGGAGTATTGGACGCTACTGTGGGGGTGGGTGGGGAAGCGATCGAAGGTGTGATGGCGGACCGGGGAGTGGCTTCCGCGGTTGGCGTCACCATTGGAACTGGTGTGGTAATTGCCTCCGGAGTCTGAGTTTTGGAGGGCGTAGATGTGGGCTCAGGAATCGCAGGAAGGCCAGTTGTTGGAAGAGCAGACATTGTGGCAAATGCAGGCTCCTCTCCACCGTTGGGCGAAGACGGAGGAGAATTTGGAGTAGCGCATGTGGCCACGCTTAGGGAGGCCAGTATTACCAGGAAGATGCGCAAGAGGAGGACTCTCACGACCTTGATATAGTATCAGTTCCAATTGCTTTCATGCCATGTTTGTAGTTTGGTGAATCGGTCCGTGTCTCTGATCGTATCAACAAGATCCCGACAACTCAGGACGCAAAAAGAATTTGGTGTGGGATAATTTCACCCACGAGCATCACCGATTAGGCACATCATCCACGCCGACCTAGACGTCTTCTACACTTCTGTGGAGTACCTGGACTACCCTCCGTTGTAGGGCAAGCCCGTAGTCGTGGCCCTTTAGGTGACCATAAGATCCATGGGTTTCAGATTCTATTGACCTCCCGTGGTGTGAAGCCACTCTTACTTAATGCCACATGGCTCCTGTCTAACTAACGGAATCTACGTCAAGGCGTTTCCCATGTTCGTAATGAAATTGTAGTTCATGAATATAATCCGTCTAAATCTAAGGCATTAACCACTAATACTTGACATCCATACCGCTGTACACCTACTATACATAACAGTTTAACGAAGCATCGGCTTGGGGCTTGCTTTAGGTCGAGGGTGGGAGGTGTTACGATGAAATTGAAGTGGTCCAATAATTGGATGCTATTCATCCCCTTGGGTGTCTTGTTGGTTCTAACCCTGGTTGTACTGGCCTGTGGTGAGGATGCCACCGCTACTCCCGCCCCAGTACCCCCAGCCACAGCAACACCATCAGCCCCACCCCCTGCACCCACGGCCATGGCGGCGCCAGCAACACCAACTGCAGTTCCCCCAGTTACAGCAACACGAACGTCCCCGCCTCCGGCGCCCACAGCCACCCCTCAGCCTACGGTACCTGCAAGGGAAACTCCCCTACCTACGCCTACCGCTACAGCTCGTCCCAGACCAACCGAAACACCTACGCCAACGGTTGAGGCGATGATGGAACCGGTTTCACCGCGGCTAATGGTAAGCATTCCGTCCCCTGGACACCAAGTAACGATGTATCACAAAACATTCTTCAGCTCTGGCGGTGTACTCAGGCCCATGTATGACTTTCTCATCTGGAACGACCTAAAGACGGATGAAGAAAAACCCATGTTAGCCAGTGATTGGAGCATTTCTTCCGATGCCATGATATGGACGTTTGATCTCCGAGAGGACGTAACCTTTCATGATGGTGCTGAGTTCACCTCGGAAGATGTAAGACGTTCTTGGGAGATAATCACTTCTGAAAGTAGTATTGCTACAGGCGCCAGTGACTTTCGTAACCTCGTGGGTCAAGCGGAAAATATCGATGTTTCTGACCCCTACAGAGTTGTATTCAATCTCACCCAGCCTTGGGTTGAGTTTGGCTTTAACGTATCAGAGGCCTACACCCTTGCAATTTACAGCGCCGGCCACTGGGATGGGATTGGGGAAGATGGATACCTAAACAACCCCATTGGCACAGGCCCCTTCAGGTTTGCGGAACTCAAAGTAAACGAACATCTTCTTTTTGAGAGGTTCCGAGATCGTGGAGAGGATCACTGGTGGAAGATTCCCGAATTTGACGAGCTCCAGTTTTTGATTGTGCCCGAGGCCGTCTCACGGTTGGCGACACTACTGGCTGGGGAAGCCCACATAGCCGACGTCCCTAGAACGCTGCTCCCTCAAGCTGCGGAAAGAGGCTTTAAGGTGGCTTCATCCAGCCTGCCCGGTCTTGAGTTTCGTGGAGTAATCGGAGGCCAGTATTTTGATGAGCCCAAGGAGATAAAATCGGGGCTTAAGGCAGGAGAGACCCACCCGGTGGCGCCCACGTATGACCCGGACGATCCCTTCCGGGACGTCAGAGTACGAAAAGCGTTGAACCTGGCTATAGACCGAGAGGAGATTCAGCAAGTCTACTTCGGAGACGGTGGCATAATTGCAGCCGTTCAGGGTATCCCACCCTACCGTTTCGACCACAAGGATTCCTGGACTCCCTACCCTTACGACCCTCAGCAAGCTAAGGATCTTCTGGCTGATGCGGGATATTCCGACGGATTCAGATTTGACTTACGCGTTGGTCCATGGACAGGGCTGAGCGAAGCGCCGGAGATAGCAGAAGTTGTTGCCGGATACTGGAGGGCCGTGGGACTAATGCCTAATCTAATAGAGGAAGAGATAAGTGAGCATATCGGGAGGACACGGGCAAGAGAGATGGGGCAGTCTATTACATTCTGGCAAGGCTCTATCAATCTTTATAGGCAGCATATGCAATATCTGGTGAGCAAAGTCACGGGGGCTCCCGGGTATGTTTGGGAATATGACACTCTCGACAATCTGTACATTGATCTCGTTCAAAGCATTGACCCAGATGAACGGCTAGACATCATTCACGAAATGGGAGATTTTGTCTACAACAACTACTTGAGCCTTCCCCTATTCCTCGTAGTGCCTCAAGCGGCTATTGACCCAGAAGTTGTTTTGGACTACAGCGTCAATATGCGAAACTTTGGACCCGTGAATCACCATGAGTTTACTGAGCCCGTGTACAAATAAACGGGATCTCAATAGAATCATAGAGTCAACTTGAGGAAGGCACCTCTAGGTATGGCTGCTCTACCTGATTGGTGAAGTATGCTGGCCCGAGGCTGGCCGCCACCGTGATGCTATTGGAAAATGCCGATGCAAAACCGGCGTTGTCGGCTGCGGCCCATCATTACGCGCCAACAAAGCAACGGCCACATAGTATCAAGACTGTGCCACCTCTCGGATGGGGGTGGCGCGTCCATTGTGTTGCATAGGGATCTGACCGTCTTAGGCCCTCAAGCAGACTGATATCGATATCCACATCGCAAGCATGGTGTTGCCTCCCGTCAAGTCAGTCCGACTTTTGTGATAAAGCGGCAGCCTCTTCTACCGGCGGAAATTGCGCCGTATCTCGGACACGTACCGTCTCCCGAGGCCGTCTGCATTGTCTGCGAGCCAGTCACCCAGCCTGGTCGTGCCGGTCGGTAGAGCCGTGGATGTGAGCAGCCCAGCCATTAGTCCATCAACCTCGTCGCGTGTCAGGGCAACGTCGCGCATGAGCAGCCCGACCAGTCTTGTCAGGGTGAGGCCCACCGAAGGCGGCGTGTGTACCAACCACCTACGGATTCCCACAGCGGAGGCCAGCAGGCGAAGCAGCTCCTCGAAAGAGAATGTGTCCGGCCCCGCCGCGTCAGCGACGGAGTTCTCACTCTGGGAACCGGCCTCCACAGCCTGAAACGCAACGTCTCCAACGTAGACGGGCTGGACAGGATAGTCGCCCTTTCCATACACGGGGAAGACAGGAAAACGGCGCAGCGCCCAAGCCATGTTGTTGAGCAGCAGGTCGCCGTCGCCGAAGACCAGGGTGGGCCTGAGGATGGCGTAGTTGATTCCGAGGCCCTTCAGCATGGCCTCCACCTGTCCCTTGCCCCTGAAGTAGGGCAACTTGGATCCAATTGAAGCATTCGTCACAGAGAAGTGGACGATCCTGCTCACGCCTGCCTTCTCAGCGGCCTCGAATAGCGTCCTGGTGTTTTCCACCGCGTGGTCGAAAGTCATCTGTCCATGTTCGTACCGTATCCAATAGGTGTTGTAGAGGACCCCCGCGCCCTGCATCGAGCGGCGCAGCCCGTCTGGGTCCGAGAAGTCCAGCGGGACCGCTTCCACCAGGCCGCCGAGAGAGTTTAGCCCAGCCGGTCTGCGAGTCAGGGTCTTCACACGGACGCCCTGGTCAATCAGCCTACGTGCCACGTATCCACCCGTGTAGCCAAAGGCGCCGGTCACGACGGCCAGGTCAGGATGTCGCATTATTGCGTCCTCTTCGATTGTTGGCAACCAGCAGAGATTTTCCCGGGTTGATGTGTCTGGATCATCTCGGAGTTTAGCTATCCCACCGGCTCTAGCACCTGTGGCCCGTTGTTGCGGGGCGAATTGACCAGGGTGGAGACCTGGTAGGTCTGCATGAGTTCGGAGGGATCAGCTTTGAGGGCGTCTTCCAAGGCGGCGGTGTCCTGCACGTCCCGGTCCAGCCAGAACTCCTCCATCTGCCTCGGCAGAATCACAGGCATGCGGTGGTGGATGGGCCGAAGCAGGTCGTTGGCTTCCGTGGTGATGATGGTACATGAGGGGACAGTGTTGCCGTCTGGGTCTTTCCACACCGCCCAAAGCCCGGCGAAGGCGAAGGGTTCCCCCGACTCCCTGACAATACGGATGGGATTCTTGACACTCCCCGCCCTCTGCCACTCGTAGAAGCCGTCGGCAAGGACGAGGCACCGTCTCCTTCTGAATGCGTCGCGGAAGGCCGGTCTCTGGGCCACCGTCTCCGCCCTGGCGTTGATCATCCTGCTGCCGATGGAGGCCCTCTTGGCCCAGTGTGGGATCAGACCCCAGCGCATGAACCCGCCACGTCTATTTTCGCCGCCGACCACTGTGAGTATGTTCTGGGTGGGGGCGACGTTGTAGTTGGGTTCCAGGTCCAACTGGTTGCCGTCGAACTCGAACCGGCGGGACAACTCAACGAGGTCTGATGTAAGGCTGAATCTACCGCACATGATGACACCATAATGTACCCTCAGACGTCACTGCGCAAGGCCAGCCGAGGTGGTGAGGGTCAGTGCCAGTCGTGGGATGGGGGCATGGATACGCCCGACGGGACGGCGCGGAGGTCTGTGGCAATCACGTTGGTGGTCCCGTCCCATCTGGACACCCGGCCCGTGACCTCCACGACCTGGCTGCCCAGCTCTCTGCCCCGCCGGGCGAACAGGTCATGCCAGACGATGATCTGCACGTCGGCGGTCTCGTCCTCAATGGTGACGAATACGGTGCCGTTGCGCCCTTTGGGGTGCTGCCTGGCCACGGGCCAGCCGGCCACCCTGACCCTTTCACCGTCCTGCAGTCCCTCTACCTGTGCCGTGGGAAGCACGTCGGCATCCAGGCTTGGCCTGACGAACTCCATGAGGTGTCCCCTGGGGTAAATGCCCATTACCCTGTACTCTCCCACCATCTTCTCATAGGGCGTGAAGTCGGCCAGCCTGGGTACGCTGTCCTCCATGGAGACGGGAAGGGTGACCTGGCCATTCCGAGGGGGTCGGGCATACAGCCCCGCCTCCCAGAGGGCCTCCCTGCGGTTGGACGTGATACCGTCGAAGGCCCCGGCCATGACTAGGGATAGCACGGCCTGGGGCTTCAGCCCCGTCCGCCGCACCAGGTCGCCGGCAGTGGCATAGAGTCCGTGCCGCTCCCTTTCCCCTACGAGGAGCCTTGCCGATTCCTCTCCCGCGTCCTTCACCATACACAGGCCGACCAGGACTGCGCCCAGGTGGGGGATGCACCTGACGCCGCTGCGGTTCACGCAGGGGTTGAGGAAAGGCACGCCGAAGCGTCTGGCGTCCTGCTTCAGAGTCTCCACGGGATAGAATCCCATGGGCTGGTTGTTCATCAGGGTGACGAAGAACTCCAGGGGATGGTATCGCTTGAGCCACGCGGCCTGGTAGGCGGTGACGGCGAAGGCATGGGAGTGGGACTCGGGGAACATGTAGTGACCATTGATCTTGCCGAATATCTTTAGGGACACGTCCTCCGGCACGCCGTTGCCGGCGGCGCCCTGCAGGAATTTCCTCTGGTACATTGTGATGAGATGGTCGCTGTTGGGGCGGGCGAAGGCGCGGCGCACCTGGTCGGCCTGGGCTGCGGTCATCCCCCCCACGTCCTGGATGAGCTGGACCACCTGCTCTTGCCAGACGATGATGCCGCAACCCCGCTCCAGGGCCCGCTTCTCCAGGGGATGGTCGTACTCCCACTGTGCCCCGTGCCTGTACCGCTCCACGAACTGGGAGACGGCGCTGCCCTGGACTCCCACGCCGGGGCGGATGAGGGCCACCTGGTAGGCCAGGTCCAGCAGATTGCGGGAGCGGAGCCTCTGGGCCATCTTCAGCTGGGCCGGGGACTGGAGCAGAAAGACTCCCTTCGCCCTGCCCTCGTTGATCATGTCGTAGACGTTGGGGTCCTTCGGGTCTATCCGGCCCAGGTCGGGCCTCTTCCCTTCCCGCTTCTCGATGAGGTCCAAGGCTTCTTCCAGCTGGTCAAGCACCGGTAGGGAGAGGAGGTCTATCTTGGCGAAGCCTGCGTCGGCCACGCTGTCCTTGTTCCAGTCCAAGATGAACCGGCCTTCCATGGCACCGGCTCGCATGGGCACCATCTCCGGCATGGGGGAACTGCTGAGCACCATGCCGCCCACGTGCTGGCTCAACCCCCTTGGGGCGTTCATCAGATGCGGGGCCAGATCCAGCAGGTCTCTCCAGCCCGGGGTGTCCACCCTGTCCCTGAAGTCTGGAAGCCGCAGCATTTCCTCCCGCAGTTCGTCAGCGTTGTGGGAGTGGAGCCTCCTGGAGAGTAGGGATAGATGTTCCCTGGGAAGTCCGAGAGCCTTGACCAGGTCCTGGATGATGCCCTTCACCTTGTAGGTGGTGATGGCCCCCGTGAGGACGGCGTATTCCGGCCCGAAGTGCCGGTGCACCCGCTGTATCAGCTCGTCCCTGAGGCCCCTGGGGAAGTCCAGGTCGATGTCCGGCAGGGTCGTCATATCCTCGGAGATGAACCGCTCCAGGGTGAGGTCCCACCGTAGGGGGTCCACGTGGCTGATGCCGATGAGGTATCCCACCAAGAGGGCCACCGACGAACCGCGCCCTCGTCCGGGAGGTCTCTCCTCCATGGGAGTCTCCGGGTCTACCAGTCCCCGCTCCTCCATGATTCGTTGGGCGAGGAGGGCTATCTCCCTGTACAGCAGTAGAAAACCCGCCAGGTTGAGGTGGCGGATGAGCCGGAACTCCTCCTGGAGGCGTTCCTCCACCCGCCGAGGGGCGGAACCCCCGTAGCGGCGCGCGGCGGCCTCGTAGCAGAGCCGCTTGAGATAGCTCTCGGCCGTGAATCCCTGGGGTACGGCAGGCTCCGGCAGGGTGTAGCCCAGGTCCGTGCTCAGGTTGAAGGTGCACTGCTCCGCGACGTGCAGGGTGTTGGAGACGGCCTCCGGCACCTCTCTGAAGAGTCGCTTCATCTGGGCCGGGGACTTCAGGTAGAGATGGTGGTTGGGTCTCAGATGAGGCAGGGCCTGGTCTATGGTGACGTTGAGACTAGCGGCGATCAGGGCGTCCTGAAGACGGGAACGCTCCGGGGAATGGTAGTGGACGTCGTTGGTGGCCACCAACGGAACGCCTGTATCCCTGGCTATTCCCGCCAGCCTCCTGTTGCGGTCCGTGTCTCCCTGCAGGAGATTCTGCTGCAACTCCACGTACACTGAGCCGGGGCCGAACCAGTCCAAATACCCCCTAAGGAGCTTCTGGGCCTCACCGATTCGGTCTTCCATGGCGAGGCGGGAGAGCGCGCCGTCGCGGCCTCCAGTCAGAAGAGTGACGCCCTCCGAGTGGTGGGAAAGGTACGTGGGGTCCAGCATGGGATTCCTGCGGTCGACGTCGTTGGCCAGGGTGAAGAGTCTGGAGATGTTGGAGTATCCTGCCCGAGTCTGGGCAAGCAGCGTCAGGCGCGAGCCGTCGGTGAGGGTCAGTTCCCCGCCGGTGATGGGCCTGATGCCCAGGTCGTTGGCCAGCCGGGCGAACTCCAGGGCGCCGCACAGGTTGGTGTCCGTAAGGGCGAAAGCGGGATATCCGTGCTCCTTGGCCACTGACAGCAACTCATGAAGATGAGACGCTCCCTGCCCAAAGGAATAGAAACTCTTGGCGTGGAGCTCCGCGTATACCGCCGTCATCCGGCCCCCTGCCGGTACCAGCGGTCGTTCCTCCCGTCGCGGAACAGGGTCATCCGCCTGCCGTCGCCGGGGTCCACCCGGTAGTAGGAGCGGGTGACGGGTTCGGGGAGCCACCACAGGTCGAAGGTCCACCGGTCGTCGATGCGAGCCACCCGCCGCCAGCGTCTGCCCACGCGCACTGATGCCGGCTGTCCGTTCCTTTCCGTCCTTACCTCCACAGGCTGTGGCGTCTGGAGAGGTTTGATGGCGTCTCTTCCCGACGGGTCCACGGGCACCTGCAGGGCCCGCATCTCCGGGGCCGGATGCCAGGGGGCCACCTGGGCTATGGTGTGCAGGGCGTGGCGTCCTCCCATGAGGGGCCTCAGCTTCCTATCCACCTCCACCAGACGCCGGCGACTGTCCTCCCGGGCGTCCTTCAACAGCGCCATCTGCGCGCCCGCCTCTCCAGTGAAGTTGGACAGGGTGAGGGCGACCTCCTCCACGGGTCTGGTTGGCGGGTCCATCTCCAACTTGATTCTTAGGGCGAAGGAGGCCCGCTCCCACGTGCCAGCTGGGGTCTTGAACCTGATTGTTTTTCCCCAGGGGGGCCAGCCCGGCGATGTGCAGAAAAGGTCTGCGGCTGCAGCATACCCGCCCTTCATATCAGGTCTGGCGTAGGCCCTCCTGAGAAGGGTGTCCACCGCTACCAGAAGGGCCTCTATAGAGGAGGTGTGGAAGGGCAGGGACGTGCGCTCCACCACCGCTTCCTCCAACGCCATGGGAACCAGGGGGCTGTGGTCGATGCCGTTGCACAATTCCCAGGCCCGACGGCCCTCGAGGCCGAACCTGTCCAAGAGGGCGTGTCCACTCATGGAAGCGACAGCCCCCATGCGTTGCAGACCAAGACGGTGCATCTCCTCCTTCAGACGGTGAGAGACCGGCAGCAGGTTGATGGGGTGGGGGGCGAGGAATGCCCCAACGTCGGCGGGCGCACGGACGGCTCCTTGAGGGTCGCTAAACTTGGCCGCCACGTATGCGGGGAACTTGCCGTGGGCCAAACCCACCCTTGGCTCCAAGTCCGGGGATACGGCGTTCAGCAGGGCACGGGTCAGCCGGGCTTCGCCTCCGTACATCCCCTCCAGACCGCCGAGGCCCACGTAGGCGGTCCCCAACTCCGCCGCCTCCACCCTGTCGCTGACCCCCTGCAGGGAGGCGAGGACCTCGTCAAACACCTCCCGGTAGTGGGGCTCGTCGGTCTCCAGCGCCGTTGTGCCGCCGTACAGGGACATGGCCTGCCCCAGGGGCATTCCTTGTCTCACGCCCGAGCCGTCGGGCAGGAAGTCTGCCACTACGGGCCGGCCACCAGAGCGGTCCACTATGACGATGGACCTTTTCCTGAAGCAGGGCCAGCGACGCAACTCCATCAGGGCCCTCAAATGGGGGGTCAGGACGCAGGCGACTTTCACTGTATCTCCTTTACCAGGTCTGACACGGCGTTACCCGTAGGGAGATGCAGTATAGAGAACGACTGTTCTTTTGTCAACAGATGGAAGGGATAAAGTGGATCTGGTTCGTTGGACAGACACTACGCAGAGAGAAGTGAGCGGAAAAATGCGTTCTTGGCGAATCTTGGTAGAGAAGGGCGGCCAGTGGCTTAAATGCGACAGGCAGCCTCCTGACAAAGCCCGAATGAGGAACAGCACAGGCTAAGTTTGTCGAAAAGCCGAGTTCGAGTCTCCTTAGGTGTTTAGGCGTCAAATGTGGGCCAAAGGGTACTGAATTGCGAACTTTCTGGCTGAGAGTTCCGCTGTGAAATGCTGGAAGGACAACAGTCTAGTGAATACCGTGTAGCAAAAGGGACTTCAATTAGTGTTCGGCTTCCGCAATGCGATATCGCCGCCACCGCAGAGGACCAACAAAATCGCTTAATATATGGAAATGATTGGAATTCAAAGCGAGATCATCCCTTAATCCTTCACGCCGAGGCTTTCATCTGCCAGTCGGAGGATTGACGCAGACATAGAAGAAGTTATCCGCTCCTTTCCCGAATATTTGGCGGTGGGCGCCAGTGACCGTGTGCATATGTTCCGCAGCTTTACCGTGCTGGGCATAGCTGCGGTCAATATTTCCTGATCCAGTAGTGAAGGGTTTTTGTGGCTCGCCAATTATCACACCTTTATATTAATATCAGCATCTAAAGATGCGATAATCTTTGCATGGTCATTTTGAGACAACGCGCGCGGAAATAGAATGCTTATGTTCGGACCCGATTTATGGCAAGGCCACTCACAGTAAGGTCTGTATGCGCGCTGGATTTGACACGGTGGAACGCGGAGACTTAGACACAAGCGTGTTGACCGAGATGTCGCGTTCCCTGAACATTGACCGAAGGGAATTCTGAGCAATGATCTACACGTACCCATGTGAACTAATCCCCGATGAAGAGGGAGGTCTAATTGCAACTTTTCCCGACGTGCCAGAGGCCACCACTGGTGGAAATGACCGAGCGGAGACTCTAAGGATGGCGGAGGACGCTTTGGCTACAGCTCTCGCCGGATACGTACATAACCGTTGGGACATCCCTCTTCCAAGCGAGCCGGTTGACGATCAAGTGTCGGTTCCGGTTCCGGCTGTCGTTGCCGCAAAACTTGCACTGTATACGGCCATGAGGTCACAGCGTACAACTAAGGTGGAGCTTGCCCGAAGGCTGGGAGTTAGTGAGTCAGCCGTCCGCAAATTGACCAACCCGGACCATCGCTCCCACATGAGCCAAGTGCAAAAGGCCCTTCGGGCTGTTGGCCGCAATATCAATGTAGAAGTTACAGCTGGCGAAGGAGAGAAGGTGAATCGAGACTTCAGCGACTACTTCCAAGAATTCGTCGGCACGTTATTTTGTGACTTGGGATGCCGGATGGAAAACCAACCCCCGATCAAAGGCCGAAGGTCCGACTATCTTGCGACTACTCCGGACGGCGAGAGTCTCAACATTGAAGATACTGTGTTAAAGCCAAGGCAATTCTCGGAACCAAGACCAACCGAGGAAGATGTGTGTAGGAAATTGGACGAAATATGCCGTGTCCCCGATCTCTACTGGTTTTGGGCGGCTACGGCTGGGGAGCTTTACCAATATATTTCGAAGAAGCAACTAGAACCAATTAAGAGATGGATAGAGAGATTAAGCACCCAACGACTCAAGCCTCAATCCGCATATTGTTCCTTTCCAAGTGGTACATCTCCACGTGACGTAGAGGCTCCATCGAGGGTTTGGGAAGTAGAAATCGATGCAGTCCCCCGGTCAGAGGATAAGCGTGGAAATCCGGGTCCGTTGTTGGCGGGCTTTGGCCGCGGAGGGGGCATAGATTCTGTTACACCACTGATCAATAAGGCCAGAGCCAAAGTGAGACAGCACAAATATGTTGAGAAGCCTGTCGTACTGGCGATAAACAACATGGCGGAATTCCCTCTTGAGCGAATGGACATGTCGGTTGCTCTGTTCGGATCGGAGCAGAATTCAGAAACGGGAGTCAGCCGAATTACCCCTCTGAGCGATACGCTGAGACATCGAAGCATTTGGGGGAAGCAAGAGAACTCCACAATCAGCGGAATTCTGATGTTTCGAAGACTGTGGCCAGGCAGCATACGTTTTGCAAGTGTCTGCCTTTATGAAAATCCGTGGGCACGTTATCCTGTTCCACGCTGGCTTGCGAAGGTCCTTCCGCATGCGTATGTGGAAGAGCAGCACGGCTTTCAATATCTGCATTGGCCGCCAGATGATCGCTTAAGCTCCATTCTTAATCTCCCAATTTAATCTGAAGCGAGAACTTCTAAGTTTGCGAATTCAGTTTCATCGGAGTCCCTCAGATATCGAGTAAGGGAATAAAACGTAGGCCTTTTGGGTAGGGGACTGGCAGTTTAGTTGTCGAAGAATAGCGCTGAGTCTTGCGAGAAGAATGACTGACAATAGAATGGGGTCTCTTCAATATGTCTAGATCGGGTGGCGAAGCGGACAAGTTCGGAAATCGCTACGAGAGCCTGTGGGTCGTAGATGCCGCACTTGACCTTATCGGCGACGAGTACGTCGACCTCGTAGTCGAGGCTGTTGGAGATGAGGCCGCGGGAGTCGAGTTCTTTAGGACCAATCCCTCGGGCACACGCGAATATCACTCAATAAAGCGGCAGCAAACGGAAGGCAATTGGACCATTAGCCGTTTAACCCAAGGGAAGCCATCGACCGGCAGAAGCATACTGGGCGACCTCGTACAGAAGGTCCAAGAAGGCGCAGTGGGAGTCTTCAGTTCAGGAATCAGCGCTTCTGAACTAGTGAACCTTCTTGAGAGTGCCAGGCCGAGTGAGTCGCATGAAAAATTCCAGGCGAGAATCAGAGGAAACGCACACCTGTCAGGGTGCTTCTACAAGTCCATTGTCCCAATCTGCGGCGACGCAGAAGCCGCCTATTTCGCGCTCAGGCAACTTCGTGTGCGGACAAAGCTCGAGTCTGACTTAATTAAGGACATTGAACGACGGATACGCTCAATGTTCCGGGCGCAAACAGGGGCACCGCCTGACACAACAGCAGTTCGGCTGTTGATAGCAGACTTCGTGACCAGCAAGTTGGCCACGAGACTCACTGGGGACTCTTTCCTTTCGCACCTTCGTGGCCATGGCATATTGCTTTCACCACTCTCTGGGCACTGCACTGCTGGTACACAGATGCAGAAACTGAACCGGCTGTATCTCCGGGAGGTAGATGCACTTCTTATCAACCGGGCAGAGATCAACCGCCAAGAGAGCACTGCCGCGTACTTGGCGCTCTTGGACAATGGTAAGTCAGTCATGCTTGAGGGGACGGCAGGTGGCGGAAAGAGTTGCGTCGTAGCGCAGGTCGTCAAATAACTCGATAAACACGACATCTCCACGCTCGTGATCCGCCTGGACCGCCTCAACGAAGCCGACCATTCTGCCCAAGCAGTCGGTATTAAGCGAGGGTTGCCAGACTCACCCACAATTACCTTGGGCGAAATTGCCGGCGACGGACCATCTGTATTGTGCATAGACCAACTTGACGCCCTCAGCATAGTTTCCGCTCGTCAGCAGTCAGCTTGGAACGTGCTCAACGAACTTCTTGATGAGGCTCGGAACTACCCAAACATGCGAATCCTCTTCGCGTGCCGCTCTTTCGACTTAGAGCGTGTCTAATAAATCCCTTTGCTACCTCGAGCGCTCCATGTCACCTTGAGTGAAGCCGAAGGATCTGGAGTTGGAGGGGCGGACTTCGCTGCCTAACAGATGTTTATGCTTCGCTCCACCGGCGCCTTTTTAGACACCCTCTTAGAGCAAGATGCACAACTCAGGGCACTTGTTGCTGATGAGAATCGAGTCACGCGTATACGTGTAGGGGAGTTAGACGACGACACAATCCAGTCCGCGGTTCGGTCCTCGGGCATTGTCGTCTCGCCGCTGAATCGCAAACAGATGCGTCTCCTCTCAGTTCCTTTACATCTTTACCTGTTCCTCGAAGCTGCTCGCTCTGGCGATTGCGACTTCGCCAACAAGGGCGACCTCTTAGATGCATTCTGGCACCACAAAGCGAGGAATGTGAACAACCGTCTCGGTGGTTGGTCATCAGTCTGGACCGAGACGATTACCGCGCTCTGCGATGTCATGAGCGAACGGGAATCACTAGTTGCACCGGACTACGCCCTGGACGAATGGCTAGAGGCAATGGAAGCAATGGCGTCGGAGGCAGTGGTTCAAGTTCAGGACGGCGACGTAAGGTTTTTTCACGAGTCGTTCTTCGACTACTCTTTCGCTAGGAGCTTTCTCCACACGAATAGCGATCTCGTCCGATGGCTTGAGTCTGATCAGCAGCATCTCTTCCGCAGATCACAAGTCAGACAAGTGCTCACATTCCTGCGGGATCGAGGGTCCGACAGATCCCGATACCTCCGGACCCTGAGTGCTCTACTCGGTCACGAAGGCATTCGGTTCCATATCAAGAAACTCGTCCTGCAATGGCTTCGAGCACTCCCAGACCCCACAAAAGAGGAATGGGACATTGTTGAAGGTGTAGCAGATCAGCTAGACGGCCACTCATGGCAAGTAGTAAGCAACTCTGTTCCATGGTTTGATGTGCTACAGGACATGGAACGATGGGAGTTGTGGCTGAACGCTGACGAAGAAATGGTCAACCGGACTATGTCTCTACTCGTGATGCCTGAAGTTCTGGACCATAGGTCGGCAACTGTGGCCTCTCTCATTGCTCCCTTCAGGGAGAAGTCCGACAACTGGAGACATCGATTGCAGCGGCTTGTTGAGATTGGACGAGGTTACACGAGTCCCGAAATGGAAGACCTCGTCATAGAGCTCATACAAGATGGGACCCTCGACACCGCAACCGGATTCGCGGCGAACAGCGACTGGTGGTTGATCTGGTACATGGCTAGCACGCAACAGCCGGAATTCACTGCGAAAGTCCTGGGCGCTTGGTTCGATCGACAACTAGAGCGGGCAGACGAACTCAACCGCGACGATCCATTTGGAGGTAGCCCCAAGCTAGTGACCCATAGCCAGTTTAGCCGGCACGTAATTGGTGAGTGTGCGAAATGGGCGCCACTCAAGTTCGTACGTGAAATATACCCAAGGTTCGTTAGATTCGACAAGAGGGTTCCAAAGGAGTGGATTGCGGGACCAAGTGCGTTTGGCAGCCCAGACGACCAACTTAGGGACGCGCTTGCAGAAGCCATGATGTCTCTCGCCAAAGAAGATCCCGAAGAACTCGACTCCATAGTGGATGCGGAGACCGTTAGTGAGACGAAATGGATGGACTCCCTCTTGCTCCGTGCTTGGAGCGCTAACCCCGACCACTACAGCGAGCGCATTGTAGGCTTCCTTCTGGTCCGTCCGGATCACCTACTGAACATCGGCTATGATGTCGGTGTTGGAGGTGCCGATATATTCGTAGCCGTCAGCCGAACCGCCGTCGCCGCAGCCTCAGCACTGTGTTCCGATGCCTCGTTTTTGAAGCTTGAAAACGAGATTCGTGGGATAGCGCCGGATTGGGAACGAAGGGACCGACATGTAGGTCTGACCGAACTCGCACTTTTGCGCTCTCTGGCTCAGGAGCGGGTTGGGGAGGATGGCCGACAACGGATACAGGAACTGGAACGTCGTTTTCCGAGCGCCCCAGAGCGCGGCGCTCCACAACCCCCGGCTGCAAGGCATGGATTCCAACATGTGGCCCCCCCATTTCAGAGAAGGCTCAGCAGCACATGTCCGATGACCAGTGGATCTCAGCGATGGTTAAACACACCGGCGACCGACCGAGCTTTGTCGGTGGTCAGTTAGTTGGGAGTGCCGTGGAGCTGTCAGGAGACCTCGCGAAACTTGCGGCCGAGAACCCTGCTCGCTTCTCCGCTCTAGTAATTCGAATGGAAGCGACGGTTCCATCAATCTACTTCGGGGCGATCCTAAGGGGCCTCTCAGGTAAAGGAAATGGCTCTAGCCGCCCAGGCACCCTTAAGCAAGTGTGTTTGGTCCTACGAAGAATAAAGGGCCTAGACGTCCAAATTCATGGTGGGGAAGTTGCGCGGGCTATCGGAGCGTTGTCAGACGAAGCCTTACCTGACGATATAGTGCAGATGTTGCTTCAGGTCGCACAGAAGGACCCTGATCCTCAATTAGACAACTGGGATGATAGAAAGGATGAAGAATCTCCAATAACCCAAGCCATTAATTCTGCCCGTGGTGTAGCTGCGATAGCGTTGGCCCAATTGCTTTTTGCCGATAGGAGCCGCTGGAACATTCTCAAGCTACAATTCGTCAACTCGTAGAAGACAGAGTTCTCGCTGTACGATCTGTGGCGGTCGAGTGCTTATTGGCTGTCGTGGACACCCAACGCTGCGAGGCACTTGCCTATTTCAAGACACTCAGCCAAGGTGCTGATCCCATTCTAGGCACTCGTTATGTGGAACGGTTCATTCACTATGCAATATTCAGAGACTATCCAGCAGTGAGGCCTATCCTGATGGAAATGCTGAAATCTCTTGAGCCTCATGTGGTACAGGCCGCCGCCAGAAGGATTACAATTGCTGCGCTTTGGGTTGACGAAGCACGCGGTGACGAACTCATCGTGCTGGGGATGGGAGAAGAAGCCCGAGCAGGTGCCGCCACTGTATACGCTCGTAATCTTTCTGATCAATCAGTGGGAGCCGAGTGCGAGAAGCAACTGCGGACCCTATTCAATGACAAAAGCGATCTTGTTTGTAGAGAGGCCAGCAGTTGCTGGATCAATCTTGAACCGGATGTAATCGCATCGCGAGGATCCCTCATCTGTGCTTTCACCCGTTCAATAGATTCCGCTCGTGACGTTAGCCTTCTAGGGAGCCTCTGAACAAAGCAGCGTAGTGTGTATTAGATGGATATGAGGGGGTTGTCGGAGATGTTGGAGCCTCCCATGGGGTTCTTACGGTGTACACAGGGAAGCGCTCGTGGCTCTAGGTCACCTCAGCCGGGGCGTGGTCGCTACCACGCCTCTTCGTTGGGCGCACCTAGGCCCTATGAAGCCGCCAGGTGACGCTTCGCCGTTATCAGGTTGGTCAGCCCCAACAGCAACGCCAGCCGTTGCGTGTTCTTGGCCAATCCCCGGTATCGAACCTTGGCGTACCCGAAGCGCCGCTTCACCCACAGGAACGGATGCTCCACCTTGGCCCGTATGGACGCCTTCCGTCTCTCCTCTACCGCTTCCTCACTCCCACGCTCCAGTTGCCGCCGTCTCCCAGGCCTCATGGCCACTCGCCACTCCACGTCCAACCCCTCATTCTCCTCCCTCTTGGCCACTCCCTGGTATCCCGCATCTCCCCACACCCGCTTCTCTCCCCCGTGCAGTAGCCGGTGCGCCTCTGTTACATCATGCACGTTGGCGGATGTCGTGCTCATGCTATGCACCACTCCCGTCTCTGAGTCCACCCCGACGTGCACTTTCATACCGAAGTGCCACTCGTTCCCCTTCTTCGTCTGACGCATCTGTGGGTCTCGCTCACAAGCGCCATTCTTCGTCGACGACGGCGCCTCTATGATGCTGGCGTCCACTATGGTTCCCTCCCGCAGCCTCAGACCCTGGGATGCCAGGTGGCGGTTGATCTCCTCCATCAGGCCCTGACCCAGATGGCGCTCTTCCAGCAGATGTCGGAAGTTCAGTATTGTTGTCTCGTCCGGCAACGGGCCTGAGAGCCTCAGTCCCACGAACCGTCTCACCGACTCCGCCTCGTAGAGCAGGTCCTCCATACCAGGGTCGCTCAGATTGTAGAACAGTTGCACACAGTGTATCCGCAGCATCGACGACAACTCGTAGGGCCGACGGCCCCGGCCCGCCTTGGGATAATACGGCCGAATCCTCTCTTCCAGCAGACTCCACGGGATCAGACCATCCATCCGATCAAGGAATATCTCCCTACGGGTCTTACGCTTCTTGCTTTCGTACTCCAGGTCTCCGAATGTCGGCTGACGCATCGTCGCTTCACCCCAAGCATCTATTGCTTACTGTTTAGCATTCTACTACGGCATGGAGCAGTGAGGCTTGTTCAGAGTGTTCTTAGCATATCGACTGAAAGACTCCCGACGACCACTGCCAGCTGAGATATGCATGGTAGCTGAGCGCGCTCTCGCAACTTTTGGTCTCAAGGCAACCTCAATTCAGTACGAGGAGGCCGCCGCTGCGGGAGAGTTGGCTATTCTGATGGTTCGTCTTCATGAGCAGACAAACGATCCTGTATTCAGAGAGCGAGTTCTCAACATCATCGACGAGATGATTCGTTTAGGGTTTTACGGAATTGATGAGCAGTTAAGTCAGCATTATGACCGCTGAGCAGCAGAGGCCCCTTAAAGTTCCCTTGAATCGCTACGACAGTGGTCTAGTCCACTACAGTTTGCTGCCGGGTTGGAGATTCCACTCCATCTTGTCGGCTTTTGGAGAAACATCTACTATCAAAAGATTCTCCGCTAGTACTTCCCCAAATCCAGCACTTACCCCCTGCTCTCTTGCTTAGCGGGTCCGCCTGCTCACCATCACTCAAACTGAAGGGCCGCAGGTGCAATACCACCCACCACATCTCGCCATCGCTTCGTTCGGGGTAACGCTCCTACTCGCTCATGACCCATAGTTGGTAAGGTCCTTCATCTGTGTAGATTGTTTGCTGTGGTTTAACACCTTTGCCCCCATCCCCACCAGGTTCGCGTTCGCCCGGCTGTCTAGCGTCAGCAAAGACTTACCAGCTGCGGCGAGCTTTCGCACGAACCCCTCCGTTTTGCTTCCAGCCGCCGCGTGGGCGATGAAAACCCTGCTCGCCAGCGACGACACCAGGTCGTTTCGCTGGGCCGCAAGTTCCGCCGTTGGACGACGGACGGTCGCTGGAAATGGCGAAAGAACCAGCAGGCGACCCTCGTCTAGGGCGGGTCGCCAGTCGCGGGGTATTCGCATACGCTCGATGCCCCGCGCCGGACAGACGACCACTGGTTGCCTGCCACGAAGCAGCAGACGTAGACACTCCTTCTCCATCGGTGTCTGAAAGCCTCCGATAACAGGCACATCCGCATTGCGCATAGCTCTGGCAAGGTCGTAAGTCTTCAGGATGAGGTCGCCAGGACAGCGATTGGAACAGAACAAGGCCGTCAATTCCTCGTCGAGAAGGCTGATATTCCCCTTCGTCCTGACTTTAGCCCGAAACTCCACGTTCGCCATGGCGCGTTAGCCGCCTATGCAAAACAGCTTGTTGAAATCTGCCTTGCTTGTGCAGCGGTTGACCATCCCCCGCATCTGTCCAAAGTACGTTGAGGCCCGCTTTCGTTTCGAGGAGTCTGCAGGCCCCAGATACTCGTCCACGTTTCTCGACTGTCCTGTAGAATCAATGATGGGACGCTTAACTGCCTCCATCGAGTGCCCCAGGAAGTGAGCAAGCATAGATTTCGAATATAGGGGGCCTTCATAGTCTTCAAACGCGTCGATCGCCAGGGATTCCATGTGATAGCCGCTTAGCTTCCTATCCTTTTGCTTAATGAAGCAGGCTGCCATCGCCTTAGCAAGCTTGATTACCGGTACCACTCTCCCACCCCTGGCCGTGTTGACTTCAGCGAGCTTCTCGGCAAATCTTTCGGGATGGGCGATGCTGCTCCATTGGTTGTTTCCCGGCCGGGCTATCCGAATTCCGCCACTCTTAGTCCGTATGGCAGGCAGCAACTGTATTTCGGTCCCGTCGGCGTACTCCACAGTCACTGCCAGGTTGCCTGCCCGCACGGAATTGTTAGGGAGCCCTAGCTGCACGGCATCCCGCACGAACTTCTTGACTTTCGTAGGAGGTTGGTTCAGCAGGGAGGACTCATTCACTATCAAGAGGGCATCTACGTTGCTGAGACCCGTTACGTACGTGCCCTTCTGTACGGAGCCGCCGAACATAGTTTGAACAACATGGTTTCCTTCGTTTCTAAGGAACCCACACAGATTCTCAAGGCGCTTTGTGAGGAATTCTGCATCCCTACGCTTGTACCTTACAAGCAGTTCCTCACAGTACCTATTGAAATTGTCGTCTGTCATTTGTCAACTTTGCCGAACACCGCCGCCATGTTGAAGTTTCCGTCGACAAAACGCGATTTCCTCACAACAGCCAGTCAGCTCGCTTTGACAGTATGAAGGGGCAGCGCTTCAGCCTCCAGAGTGTGCAGGTCCAGCCGTTGGGACGCATGGTCGATGTCAAATCCAACCACCTCGCCGTTGGCATCCACGTCGACGTTTAGGCCCGCAGTGACCTCTATGGTTTCAGTCCCTGGACTCGCCTTGAACTCGACGTACAGGCTATCTGTCTCTGAATGATATTGAAGTTTCAAGGTTATTCCTCTTTGCGGAAACTCCTGCCAATTAATGCGTTGCGAATAGTCTCGTCGTCTGCCCGGCCTGCAACTCTGCGTAGCGATTTCCGTTTGCTACGCCCGGTCGAATTTCGGTCTATCGATGCCCAAGTCCCTTCGGATTCCTTAGAGGGTTCCTATAGCCAAGTCCCGATTCCCGTGTCTGGGAATAGTGGTCTCCCGGTTATTGGCTGGGTTGATCCAGATTTCGTGCGAACCTCCCGCTTCGCGGTGAAAAGCGCATCCCAGCCTTCTAAGTTTCCTGGCAAGTTCCCTATATGTCATACAGCCACGGAGATTCTGCCCTGTCCGGTTAGGGAACGGGCTATCCCCGCCGGCAGGGGTTTGCCTCGTTCTTTGTACGAGAGTATGAATTGCTGCGCCACAGTTGACAGTTCGGCCAGGGTCTCGCTGGCCGTCTCCCCCCACGCCCGACATCCGGGCAGTTCCGGTATCTCGGCCATGTAGAGCCATCCCTGTTCCTCACATGGTTCGTGCAGGACGTAGTCCAACTGATACAATTCCATGGCGTCCTCCCTGAGCATCCTTGGCTTGATTGCCAATGGTATCACATGGACGCTTCTTTACTTCCAAACCCGGCGTGCTTCAGCGCATTGTTCACGTTCCCAGTGGCATATCAACTCCCGGATGTCCTGAGATAACCACGATTCCCTGCTTGGCCGGGTGTTTTTACACGCGGTGACTGCCCCGGTCTGGACCAAGCTGGTCTCGGCCCGTATGAAGGCGACAGAGACCGCCTATTAGAAGCGGATGAGTTGCGTGACTTACTCGATGCCTATTCCTCTGATTTGATTTCCTAGTACTATGTTTTCCTTAAGTGGATGCTGACCAGCTTCGTGAGGCAAACTAATCCTTGGCTTCAATTGGCGCTCGAACCGTTTAACTCCATCCATCAATTTCATCTTAGCAAGATACCCATATCGGGCCTGATTTAACTGAATGGAGTAATTTACATCGATGAATACCAGTCCGGAGTCCAAGGCCTTATGGTGCAAGGCGCAAAGAGCCACGCCATTACCAACGATGTCCAAACCCTTTGGATGGGAGTGTGGCACCAAATGCGCAGCTTCTATGAGCTCCAATTGGACTCTGCACATTGCACACCGGTTGTCATAAGCTGATAGCACGTCGTGACGGAACTGAGGACTTCTCGCATATTGTGTATGAGTCACCTTGATCTTTCTCTTAGCAACCATAACCTCCCGTTTTGGAGTCGAGCCAATAGGAGTTGAACCAAACACGGCAACAATGTTGTGAAGAGATTTGTTCGTCGCACCATGAATGAAGTCCGCATTCTCAATATACAGGCCCAGATAGTTCGCCTGAAACATAAGGACCGTCTGTCCCCCGGTGTCAACATACCTAGCGAAGCCCTCGGTAGTTGCACGCCAAAGACCAGACAAGCGGGTGTACATGGAGAATCTTTGGGCCCTACGACTCCTCTTCAAGAAAAGTCTGGGATCCCAGGCACAGAACGACCCAGAGTCGGCATGATATCCAAGAACACATACTATTTCCCCTTGGACTTTGCCTGCTTCAAGACGATCCGGCAGGTCTCCAGGACACTGAATTCTATATTCGTCGGGATCAACTCTCTTTGCGTGGCTAATGTTGGCTATGAACACCTGGCAGGTGTTGCCGTTAAGCGATAGCCTATATGGATTGTGGCCATTGAGATATAGGATGGCCTCAGTGGATTTTCGGCATGAATCAATAAGAGCTTGAAGGAGTTCTCCCGAAGTAAAGCTCACCATTTCACACCCACTTCTGCTCAAGCATTGACCAGACCCACTATCTGAGTAGATTTAACGCTGTATCTTGCTGATAGCCATTCGTCAGTTTTGATTAGTCTCTCATCACGAAGCAAGCCATTCGTCTCCGGCCGAGGGAATTGGTTCTTGATTGCTCTAGGTATATTCTTTTCTCCAGCCGCTTCGTTGACAGAGCGTACTAATGACACTAACGAGTGAAGTCTTTCAGCGTCCTGCCAATTTGCTCCGAGGCCTACAAGAAAGACTAGGTCTGCCCTAAGTGTGAGTGAACTAACGGCTTGGTAGTTGAAGTTCCCCACATATTTTCCAGCATTCTTTTTGAATACCAGAGCCAAGTATCTGTATTCATGCAGTAGATCCCCAACACTTCGAAGCTCCTCTCGGCAATCAACCGGAAAGTTTGCGATTGGTGACAGGAATTCGGAAAGCAGTCCATTCGTCACGTGGAATCCATCTCCACGGGTTAGCCAATACCAAAAGCACATGTTCCCAGAAGTCGCTGCTAGCGCTGCCAAGGCATATTCACGGGAAGGTAGGGCCAATGATGTACCAAGGTTTCCATTCACCATCACTTCGCCGTCACTGGTTACGGTTGGGGGCTTTTCCAAGTACGTAGAGATGAAGTTGCGTGCGGTCGAGGAGAACCCTAGTCGCGCTACGGTTCTATCAATGGATCTCAATCCCTTGGGACTAGTCGTGGCAAATCCCTTATGGAGATTCAGCAACTTCTTGGTTTGGTCATCAGGAATGCGAGGCACACCGAATTCCTCGAGATTGAGGCCTTTGGGAACACTAGAATATGCCACAGAAGTCAAAAGGCTATGTCGAAAAGGAGCACGCCATCTAAACAAACGCGTAGTGAATAGTCCGCGATCTTGTGATGCACTAATTAGAATTGTGCAACGCTGTCCCACGCCAGCAAACAACGCTGCAGGAATGTTGTCGAAGGAAGAAAGCCAGTGTATACCTTCTCTGCCTATTTCCTTACGAAGGTCAGAGAACTGAAAGCTGAAGCTCAATGAAAGAGGAACAATGAAGCCACAGCGGCCACTGGACTTCTTGATCCGATATGATTGGATGACTATATATCCGTAGATATCCGGAAATTTGAACGACCCAAAATCCTTTACTGAATATCCAAGGGACTTGCACTTCACATAAGGCGGATTCCCGATCACCACATCGAATCCGCCCCTACCCATAATCCCGTAGAACTCCACGAACCAGTGAAAAGGCTGGTGGCTGGTGCGCCATGCGGCGTAACCGGCGGTCTTGTTGGTTTCAACTCCGTACTCAGCGGCAAGGTGGCTGTCCAGCTCGTCGTTGAGGCTGCGAAGTCGGTCTTGGAGGGCCTGCTTGTCGGCGGACGTCACCTCCCCGCCCAGCATCGTCTGCTGCCAGCGGAACTGGTTGAAGGCGGCGCTGGCAATCTCGGCCTCTTCGTTGATACGGTCGAGAGACGCCTGGTCCTCGGGAAACACCTGTCGATGCTGGCCGTTGGGCATGATGGTCATGGCCTGCCGCACCGCATCCAGGGACGTGAAGCCCACCAGGGTGTTACCAGCGCGGATGTTGAAATCAATGTCCGGCAGTGGCTCTATCTGGTCGTAGCTCTCCAACTGCGCCACCAGCTTTAAGAAGAGGCGCAGCTTGCAGATCTCTACCGCCTCCCCCATGATGTCCACGCCGTAGAGATTGTTCAGGACGATGGACTTGAGGATGTAATAACGTTCGCTGGGATGTTCTTCAACCTGCGCAAGGATCTGACGGAAGTCCCTCAGGTGCTGAGGGCTGCGCTTTTGCTTAGACCTTTCGGCGTCGTCTAGGAAGCCCCGCATCCCCTCCAGGCAAGCCGTGTAGAGGGGCTCCAGAATGTTGAGGGCGGCAAAGAGGAACGCCCCGGAGCCGCAGGTGGGGTCCAGCACTGATACGTCCCGCATGGCGTGCCAGAAGGCGCGCAGCAATTCCGGCCCCTCGCTCTGGACGATCACGTCCCTGGCGAACCGCTCAATGTCCAGGTTGAGGGTGATGAGGTCGTTAATCTCCTGAACTTCGCCTGCCCCGAGTTTGTCTCTGACTTCGTAGTATCGAGTTCGGCGGGCCACAACCTCGCGCCAGGTCTCGGTAGGCAGCGCGTAGTCGTCCGGTGCGGGGGCGTTCCAACCGCCCCGTTGGGACACGTCCCCGATGCCGGCGGCTATCTCTTCCGGTAAGTCAGCGGGCACGACGGGCCGTAAAGGATTCAGGACGTCACGTGCGTTCCACGTGATTCCGTGGCCGACGGCAGGGTAGATGTAGCGATCCGGGTCGTCGCGTAGCAGACGCCACACTCCCCCCTTCGGTCCGAAAGCGGTTCGGCACTCCTTCCGCGCGGCGTCGAACAGGAACGGAATCACCGTGTTTCGCGATATGTAGCCTGTGATGTCCTCCTTGGTATAGTAGGCCCCCATCTGCTTCTGGTTCACGTACTTCTCGAAGATGTAGCCCAGCACGTCGGGGTTGATCTCGTTGTCCTCTCGATGAGGTCTCTCGTCCAAGTGCCATCGGTACCCGTCGAAGAATTGGAAGACCCGCTCGAAAGCCTCGTCCGGAATGCTGATGTCGGGGTTGTCCCGCTCCAGGTCGTGAACGTCGAAGAGACCACCGTTCAGGAAGGGGACCTTCCCAAGAAGCTTGGCTAGGTCTGGCGCTCGCTGAGCCTCCGGCTGGCCCAGACCTTCGTGGAACAGCCGCAACAGAAACAGACGGTAGAACTGCTGGAATCGCCCGCCGCAGCTCTGCTCTTGAACCATCTTCAAGCGGTTGCGAAGGTAGTCGATGTCGTTGTCAAGAAAACCCTGCTTCTGAACGAAATAGACGAACATCATGCGGTTGAGCATCAGGGAGGCATACCAGTCCCGGTCACCTTGGGCAGTGATTCCTTCGATGAAATTCCCGAAGGCGGTCAATTCCTTGCGGAAGTGGTCGTAGAAGCGCTTGGTAACCTTCTCAACGTCAAAAGCCTTGCCGACGAGGGAGACAACGTCGGTAATCCCGATACCCCTTGCCTCGTCCTCCAGAGTGACGATGAAACCATCTAGCCGTTGCAACAGCGGTTGCCCAGTCTGGCCCGTATGGAATTGATGCTCACGGCAGGCGGTGGGTTTGCCAGCCTGTCGCTTGACCCACTGCCAAACCTGGTGCGTGCGTGCGGCATCGACAAAGATGATGAGATGCTCGAACGCCCGCTTGGTGACCTGCGTCTCGATCTTACGACGCACTGGGTATTTCGGCATCGCGCCATCGGGCCCGGGGGCACACTCGAAAACTGCGAACTGTGCCTTTTCCGCCACTGGCTTGAGCACAAAATCATGGCCGTCAACCTGCAGTACTATCGGATCGCCTTGGAAGTGGTCCCAACCCAAGCCCTCCAAGAAGAGATGCGGAAAGTCGAATGCCTGTAGGTGGGGCCGTAGCTCTTCAATGGAGACTGGCATCACGATTAGTCCTTCGTATCGAACAAGCCCAGGGAGCAGATGATCTGCGGTTCCTGTGCCTCGGCAACGTCCCCCGTCAAGCAGAGTTTGTCCTCTTCACGCAGCGACATCACGATTTCAGCCAACTGGTCGTCGGATACACCGCTGCGGAGTTGTCGGTTCAAGGTGTCCACAGCCGACGGGCGAAGAGGATAACGGTAGATGTCGTTGATTGACCTGTGCAGCGCATCGACGTCAAACAGCTGGCCTTTGATGGCGTCTGCGTAAGCCTTGAGTCGAGTGTAGGTGCGGAAGCGGGCGCCGGAAGGCCGTCCAAGTTGGCCACCCACGCGTTTCTCTTCTCTGACCACGTGCTTGACGCCCTCCGCAACGAGTTCGTGGTGGCTCTCGTGGTGAGGCTGCGCGGGAGTGTAGGGACTGCATTCGGCGGCAGAGAGTATCTCAAGCTGTGATTCGGTGATGCTACGACCCTCCCGGTTCACATAGGCCAAAGCGTCGTTGCCGTCGGCGGTGCGCATAAACACCAGCACGCCTTCCGGCCGTTGACCGATAGGCATGTGCTGCCGAGAAGAGAAGACAACGTCTGGCAAATTGGCCACGGCCTTCTCAAGCGACGGGTCCGCGCTGATGGCGTTCTTCCATATCTGGTAGGCGTGGGAGGCCAGGTCTACGTCTCCTTCTGGATCCCCGTCAAGGATACCGGCGCGCTCGTGGTACAAGTTGATGATGGCCTGTTCGTCTTCATCATCCTCGAAGAACGCCTCATCCGCGCCGACTACCTCGGCGTTCTCCTTGAGCCGATCCCGTACGCGCTTGCGCAGTTCGATGATGCGCTCAACTCCCTCGGCGGGCAGGAAAGAGTGACAAAGTATCTCCTCCGCCTCCTGCCCGATGCGGTCGACGCGGCCCGCACGCTGGATGAGACGGATGATGGCCCAGGGCAGGTCGTAGTTCACCACCACGTGACAATCTTGGAGGTTCTGGCCCTCACTGAGCACATCGGTGGCAACCAAGACGCGTAGCTCCCGCGCTGGTTTCTGCCGACCCGCCCGCTGGTTGCTGACCGGGCTAAATCGCCACGCCAACTGCGTTGGTTCGGCGGAGTTGCCGGTAACGCTGGCCATGTCCTCAACTCCCTTCTTCTTTAGTTGAGCTTCCAGGTAGTCAACTGTGTCAGCGAATTGAGAAAATACCAACACCTTCCGGTCCGGAAACGACTTCGTGACCAGCGAGTGGAGCGCATCTAGCTTTGCATCTTTGGCAGGGTCCCATTCTCCGTAATTCTGGAGAATTTCCAATAAGGCGCTTGCGTCCGACTGAAGCTCCCTTTCAAGGCAACCCTTGAATAGGTCGGCGCGGAGCCATTTAAAACGGCGACTGTAGCGACCTTGATACTCGGCGTATATCTGTCCCGCCCGCTCCTTGAAGTCGGCGGAAGTCCTAGTCAGACCAGTCTTCTCGGCCATTTCCTCTTGCTCGTCATCATCGGGGTCGAAGAGAGTACCTTTCGCCTGGTCTGCGTCCTCGTCAGTGAAGCGCGAGTCCAGCATCTCGGCGTCCTGTGATCCGAGGGGCAATGGCAGTTCGTTCTGTATGGCGTGGAGAAAGATATAGTTGCGGAGCACGTGCCGCTCCACGGATTGTAGGAAGGCCGAGCCGCTGCTCTCCAGGCGTTTAAACAGATTCGTCCGACAGAATCCGATAAGCCTCTTGCCGGCTCGGGACAGGTCGTCGATCTGTCTTTCTTCTTTCTTAGTTGCTGGTGTCTCTGGATTGTCCAGCAAGTAATTGCCGAGGCCGTACCTAGGCAGGTACAGTTTCTTCACAATGTCGACTACATTCTGGGAGTACAGCTTGGCGTACTGGTCGTTGGGGTTAGAGTCGTCGATGGCGAACTTGACCGTCTTTGGGACCCGGGTCGGGAAGAAAGAATGAGAGCCATCCTCGTAGGTGAGATACTTCCGGCCAGTCTCCTGGTCCGTCTCCGCGTAGTTGTCCTGAATGAAGCTGCGGGTGCGGCGTACCAGGTAGAGGCGCATCAGGTCGCGCCAGTCGTCGGCGTACCCGCTAAAGTCGAAGGCCGCCAGCGTTCTCAGACCGGCTTGATGGCGTCTAATGAACTCCACCTCGCCCAACTCTCTAAGGAGGCGTTCGGGCCGGATACCCAAGTCCTTATCGTCCTCCACGAAGATGCGCAGCTGGCTGGAAAGGTCCAGGTAAGTCTTGTTATAGGGCGTGGCCGAGAGAAGAATGCACTTGCTGTCGTTAGCGCGGACGTATTCTTGGATGGCGCGATAGCGACGTCCGGCTCTATTCCGGAGGTTGTGGCTCTCGTCAATGACAACAAGCCGATAGCGGCGTAGGCTGGGCAACTCACCGATCACCCTGCTGAGGGATAGCACTCTAGCCCGCAGCTGATACTGGTACACGTAGTCTTCCCACATGGGGACGAGGTTTTTCGGGCAGATGATTAACGTCTCCAGCCCGTAGTCGTCCTCGAAGATGCGAGCGACGGCGGTGGCCATGAGCGTTTTACCAAGACCCACCACGTCCCCGATAAGTACGCCGTTGCGCTTGTTCAGGTGATGGGCCGCTATCTTGACCGCAGCGGCTTGGAAGTCGAACAGTCGGTCACCGAACACCTTGGGAATCCTGAACTCGGCGAGACCGGCCCGGGCTTCGTGGGACAGGTGATAGGCCATCTTCAGGTAGACGTGGTATGGCGGTATCAAGGCTTCCCTCGCCCAACTCTCCTCAATTATCTGGATCAGTTCGTCGGTAATGTCCACACAGAAGCGGTCGTTCCAGCGGTCCTCAAACCACTGCTTAAGCTTCACTGTTGCATCCTGGTCTAGCACGTCCACATTCAATTCGCCCTGTGTTGACAGGCCGGCGAAAGTCAGGTTGCTGCTGCCCAGATACCCCACGATCGGGTTGATCGGGTCGTCTCTGAATAACAAGTAGAGCTTCGCGTGAAGGGGGTGGCGGAGGAATAGCTTGACGATGACCTTCTTGGCGCGAAGCTGAGCGGCCAATTGCCTTAAGGTGCGTTCGTCGGTGTTGGTAGGAGCGCCAATGGTCAGTTGTTGGTTAAGCTGCTCGGCTAGCTGTACTCGGAGACGTTGGGCCTTCTGGTTGTCCATGCCAGATGGCCTATCTATGAGACTCAGGGTCTCCCGAAGACCGTCGTGAGGCAGCTGCTGCATCCCGATGAGCACACGACAGGGCCCCTCGTTCTGGTTCCAATCGTTCACGTACGGCGCAAGTCCGCCCCAGCCTCGCAGATTGAAGTAGCCAACGCAGAAATCCGCTCGCGATGAGAGTTCCAAAGTCTCCCGCAACGCGCACAGAAGGCTCGTAGTAGACTCAAGGTTGTCGAGAATACGCGGCATAGGCGTTTTATTCTTTACTCTTGTTCATCTACTGGTGAAGCCCTACCAGTTCTTTCGGCACTGGAGTCACTCCCACCCCCTGTTCTTACCTATTGGACTACTTCCGAGAGCCGAAATCGGTGGAGCCGTCCTACCCTGTACGCGTGGAAGTCCTTGGAGTCAACCCAACGGTAGACGGAGTCTTCGCTACGCTCAGGTGGGCTACCACGTCTGCGATACCACCCCAACCCTCTTCAGACGCCATGTCTTGCTAACCCCTTACAATGAAAGTATAGGTTTATGGGTATCTGTGGTCAATCTACAGCGATTCGGAAACGCTAAAAGAGTAGTGTGTAGGTTTCGGGCAACAAAAAGGGCGGCATACATGGACCGCGAAGCGGAGATGCCAACCTAGTGCGGATACTTACCAACAAGCTGGTAGTTGTCCCTGTGCACGATCCGGACACGGGCATAGATCTGATGAAACGCAAAAAAGGCCGCATATATGACCAGCCAGGGGAGGGCATCGCTCCAACAGCGATACCCTCCCCCTTTGCGTCTCGGCCTAGCGTCCCGTTCCCACTGGCTCGGCCTTCCGCTCCTCCTCAAGGGTGAGCGCCCACTCGAACATCGAGAGGGTCGCGGGCCGGGGCTTGTGCTTTCGGCCCCTGGACTTCACCGGCTCCACGGCCATGAACTCGGCCCAGGAGAAGAGCGACTGCTGCGGCTCCGGGGCCTCGTCGTGGTGGCCATTGCCGTTGCCGTTGGCATGGTGCCTGTTGCCCAGGACGAGTTCCACCGTCGGCCCGATGCCGGCGGCGTTATGGCCGTTGGTCCTGTTCCCGTTGACCGGGGTAGGCGCATGCCCGTTGCGGCTGACTGCGATGATCTCCGACTCGACCTCCACGACCTTCCAACCGTCGTCCACGAGGTACTCCTCGGCGGTGGCCTCGGCGTCCCTGGCCCGGGCAAAGACCTCTTCAACCGACTCGACCTCGTCCTCGTAGCCGCTGACAATCTTTCCCGCCAGGGCCATCATCAGGTCGTCCCCGTCGTCGCCGTAGGCGGCCAGACCGTCCTCGGGAAGTTCCCCCTCGACGGCGAGGGAGCTTTGCAGCTTCTTTGCCACCAGCTTGAGGGCGTCGGCCTGTAGGGTGTTCCGGTAGCTCATGAACACCACCTTCACCGGCCTGGTCTGTCCGATACGCCACGACCGCCGCGACGCCTGCCGCATCACGTATACGCTGTAATCTGTCTCGTACCAGCAGATCGTATGGAAGTCGATCAGGTCGAGGCCCGTCTGAACCAGCCTGGGATGGCAGATGAGGACGTCGATGCCCTGCTTGACCCTGTCGGCGACCCACACCTCCCTGCGGTCCGGGGCCACGGCGTCGGCCTTCATCACCGCCACCTGGAACCCGTGCCGGGTGAGGATTTCGCCCATCCTGCCCGTGGTGTCCCTGGTGCCCGTGTGGGTGACGTAGACCAGCACCCTTCGGCCCTCCATCCGCTCGGCGGCCACCAGGTCGACCAGGGCCTTTTCCTTGGGATAAAGCCTCTCCTCCGACAGGGGCGGCACCTGCACGATCACGTCGCCGCTCTCCGGGTCGAAGACCGTCTCTCCCCTGGTGCAGCCGTCGGGGTAGGCCAGCAGGGTCTGCAGGTAGGTGGACAGGTGCCGCTTGGAACCCTTTGATAGGGCGTCCGCCAGCTTCCGTCTGAGCTCCTCGAACACGGTGTTGTAGGCGCTTCGCTGGGAGTAGCCGGTAGAGCCTGTGCCCGACCCCGATCGGGTATCCTCTCCCGAGTCCATGGAGGAGAGCATCACCTGCTCCGTGTACTGCGGCAGGCCGGAAGCCACGTCGGCTAGCTTGAGGAAGACCGTGTTGCCTATCAGATGGAAGAGGGCGGAGGGTACGAGGCCCGGCCTCTCCCTGACCACCTTGCGATACCTGCGCCTCCTACTATTGCGTCCGGTCCTCTATGGCGTCGTCGTCCGGCTTCCCCATGGTGCACTCCTCAAAGCCGTAGCGCCTTATCCAGCGGTGCTCCTCGGAGCGACCGAACTCAGTCCTGATCTCCGGGGAGAACCGGTACAGCAGGTGAAAGAGGGTACTTGCATACCCTCCCATAAGGGTCCCCGACAGGCTGAGGGACTTCCCGCATACGTCGGCCAGGATGCCTGCTGCAATCCCTTGGGCGAAGCCTCTCCCCTTATACTCGTGCACCTCGTCCGTCACCAACAGGTCGAAGAAGCCCTTCATCCTGTGCTTGACGTAGTCCGCCAAGGGATACTTTCTGAGGCTGCTGCCGTCGGCCTGCCAGAGAGGGGAGCCGCAGTGGGGACAGACCCGTTTCCTGCGGTTCAGATCCCTGTGGGTAAGAGGCACCCCGTCCTTGTCCAGTATCTGGGTGTTGCACACGGGACAGCAGGGTATTCTGAAAGGTTCTCCCGTCTCCTCGTCCCGCACCAGCCTGCCGTTGGCCGTTGCCCATCGCCTCACCACGGCGGGCATCCACCGGTAGGATAGCTTGGCCCTCTCCCTGGACATGACGACGAAGAGGGGGCCTGCGCCTACGGAATATCTGAGCCTCTCCAGGTCGGTGATGGAGGTGACGATGGCGGTGCGAGCCGAGGGCACCGTCTCCTCCACCTCCCGTTTCCACTTCCTGGTCAGGTGGGGAGGACAGAGGACCAGCACCCTGTGGAAGCCCGCCATGTGGGCCGCCGCAGTGGCTATGAAAGTCTTGCCCGTGCCCATCTCCCCCACCTGCTCCGTTCTCCCCTGTGGGCCTGTAGGGAGAGGACGCCATCAGGGGCGCCGTCCTCTCCCTACAGGCCCACAGGGGCACCACCGTGGTGGGGGAGATGACCGTTGTACTCCGAGGGTCTGTACAGGGGCGGGTAGGACTCCACCACCCTTTGGGCGATTGCGTCCCTGTAAGTGTCTATGAACTCTCCGAGATTCATTTCTTTCCTCCTTGGTCACTAGATTGGGTATCCTTCAGATGTGGCGAGACCCTGCCGGTTCTCATCCAGGAACCGGCAGGGTCTCGTGGATGCGGCTCTACGCTGAGGGCCGTCAGAATTGCGTTGTTTATCCGGAGCGTGGTACGGGCTTGTGCCTCTTCATGGCGGCCTCGCACCCGCCTCTCATGTGACTGTATCGAACGGGAGTGGCGACCACATGGCGGTCAACGATGTCCACCGATGCCGACTGCCAGGCGGGTTCGCCTGGACGGATGGGCTGCCCACAATCATGGCAGGCTTCGAGAATCAGAGTCGTCTGTTTTTCTTTCCCCTTTCCCTAGTTGAATGTTGGTTACGTATGGATGTCTACCGAAGTGTTTGCAGTCTTAGGAACACTCTGAACAAGCCCCATGCGGTCCATGCCGTAGTAGAATGCTAAACAAAGAACAGTAGATGCTTGGGGTGAAGCGACGATGCGTCAGCCGACATTTGGAGATCTGGAGTACGAAAGTAAGAAGCGTAAGACCCGTCGGGAGATATTCCTTGAACGGATGGGTGGCCTGATCCCGTGGGGTCTTTTGGAAGAGCGAATTCGGCCCTACTATCCCAAGGCGGGCCGGGGCCGTCGGCCCTACGAGCTGTCGTCGATGCTGCGAATACACTGTGTGCAGCTGTTCTACAATCTGAGCGATCCCGGGATGGAGGACCTGCTATACGAGGCGGAGTCGGTGAGACGGTTCGTGGGACTGAGGCTCTCAGGCCCGTTGCCGGACGAGACAACGATACTGAACTTCCGACATCTGCTGGAAGAGGGCCATCTGGGGCAGGGACTGATGGAGGAGATCAACCGCCACCTGGCAACCCAGGGTCTGCAGCTGCGGGAGGGTACCATAGTGGACGCCAGCATCATAGAGGCGCCGTCGTCGACGAAGAATGGCGCTGGAGAGCGAGACCCACAGATGCGTCAGACGAAGAAAGGGAATGAGTGGCACTTCGGTATGAAAGTGCACGTCGGGGTGGACTCAGAGACGGGAGTGGTGCATAGCATGAGCACGACATCCGCCAACGTGGAGGGCGGCCCCGACACCGGCGGTCTGGTCGGCAGCAACTTCTCCGGCACAATCATAGCCAGCTACTCCATTGGAAGCGTGTCCAATGACTTCGGCGACGTAGGCGGCCTCGTTGGCAGCAACTTCGCGGACCAAGGGACCACCCGCGACAGTTACTGGGATACCCAGACCTCCGGCCAGTCCGAGAGCGCCGGCGGCGAGGGCAAGACGACCAGCGAGCTGCAGTCTCCACGGGCTACACGGGCATCTACGAGAACTGGAACTTGGATCTGGACGAGGATGGAGTTGGTGACGACCTCTGGGATTTCGGCGACGCAAGCCAGTACCCAAGGCTTCGGCATGGCTCTTAATCTCTGGGATTCCGCTGGCCAGCCCCTCGTTCTAATTCTCCGCCGCAGATCGAAGGGAAGGGACTGGATGCGGATGGGGAAACTGGGGGTCTTGGCTGGGCCTTCCGGCGGAGGAATTCGCCTCGGTCAGCGCCGGTGGCCGCTGAACCCGTCGATAGGGACGATTGAAAGTTTTCGCAGTACGGGAGAAGGAATTCGTGAAGCGCAACTACACCGCTGTCAGTGCGGTATGAGAGGAGAAACGTGAACCTCTTTCGATACTCCATGCTCATCAGAGTTGTACTATATAGCGGCTTGATAACCCTTGCTGCCACTCTATGGGCGTGGGCCATTGGCGTGAACGTATGGTATGGCTTCGTTTCCGGCGTTGTTCTGGGGTTGTTGGTTAGCATCTACTTGGACAAGGAATTGACCAAGAACTACGCCTCGGGAGGCTTTGATGCTATGACCGGCATGTGGTCCGGAGTCGTGATTGTAGGATTCTTGCTGGCATTATCTATCATAGGCGCCATAGTAGGGATCGTACTGCGGATTCTTTGATTTGATGGACATCCAACAATCTGCTCCGGTTATGTCAATAGTGACTGGCATTGGATGTGCCCACCGGCTGGCGAGACGTGGCCGCTTGTATATGAGGACGAGCAACGAAGACGGCCGCAACAGGACGGACACCGGCACCGTTCGACAACGATGGAGGTGAGACATGGCGACACAGTTCACGTCAGCTGAGTGGAGGCGGATCAGGGAGAAGTTGGAGGCCGCCCCGGAGTGGTACGGCCTACCCCAAAGGGAGTACGGCTCCGTGCTCATTGGCTCCTTCAACATCCGCAAGCTGGGATCGGCTCGAAGCCGCAACAGCGATACGTGGGAATTCCTGGCCGACGTCTGCCGCAGCTTCGACCTGCTGGCCGTCCAGGAGATCATGGACAACCTCAGCGGCTTGCGGCGGTTGATGTCGCTGCTTGGGCCGGAGTTCAGCATGGTGGTTTCGGATCAGACCCATCGCCAGCTCACCAAGTTGTGCGAAACGTCGCCAGTCAGCCCTTGCGGTTGCGCCAGCGAATCGGTGGGGGACCTCTGGGCATAGGCTGGGTAGACCAAGAATGCAGCGAGCGCCCCGGCGAGGCATAGCGCTGCAATTAGGGAGGGACCGGCGACTATCGCCCTAATGGCTTTTGAAGCGCCGGGCAACACGGGTTGGGGAGGTTTCATTCGGGATTTTCCATATTGCCAGCCTTCAGACTCAAAGGACAGTCCAAAGCCAGCAGCCCCGCATGAAGGACGACTCTCTTGCTCGCGCTCCAGTCTTGGTCGAGCTTGGAAGCCGACGCTCCCTCCGGTACTCCGTTCGGCTCCTCGTCAAGTTCAGGCCAGGCATCAGGGTCCGGAGCGCCAACAAACTCCGCTACGAACAGCGCAGGACCATCCAACGGTAACAGATCGTCAAGCGTCGGAGGTAATATCCACATCTGCTCTTGACCCATCGGACGAAACCGCATCTCAATATCTCCCACTTTGTTGTCACTTCAAAGCTACACTTGGCGACATACCCATTGTCAGGTCAGACTTCTCAGACAAGCTCAATTTAGTACAGGACAGCCCACATTTGACGCCTGATTCCTTTCAGGACTCGAACTCCTCTTCGCAGTCAATCCCGGCTTCCCTTGGTCCTCATTAGGGCCTTCTCCGAAGCTCAGCAGCCGAATTACGGATACGACAGACGCCCTTCTCGACCCGGACCTACCTAAAGGGCATTGCACCCCTACTAACCCCACCTTATTTCTGTCAAAGAAATCGGCTCCACTTCAAGCTTCTGATGTGCCTCTGTGGAGACAAGACGAATATGAACGGACTCCGAAGCACCTTTGCAAGCCGTCCGTGCCGCTAGTCACCCAGCAGCCCGTTACGCACGCACCAGAGCACCAGTGCCTGCATCGTCCCGACCTTCAACTTTTGCTGGATGCCGTAGATGGCGTTCCGAGCGGTCACCGGCTTAATCCCCCTCGCCTCCGCGATCTGAGCGTAGGACATACCCTGGGCGAAGGAGATGAGAATCTCCCGCTCCCTCGGAGTAAGCCCGGATGTGGCGGCAGCATCTACCGTCCTTCCTTCGTCGCGTATCGCCGTGAACGCCCTTCTCACAATTTCAGACGGCAGACGAAGATTGCCCAGAGCCACGTTCCGCACCGCTGACAGCAACTGTTCCCTGTCAGTGTCCTTCTGGAGGTATCCGGTGGCGCCGGCTGCCACGGCCTCCACGATGGCGTCCTCCGCCGTGGAGGCCGTGAGCATGACCACACGGGTCTCGGGCGCGGACTCCATGATCTCCCTGCACGCCTCCACTCCATCCTTCTTAGGCATCATCACGTCCATCACCACCACGTCCGGCGACACGTCGGCCGCAACTCTGACCGCCTCCTCGCCATCCGACGCCTCTCCCACCACTTCGAACTCGCCCGACTGGTCCAGGACCTGCTTCAAGCCAACCCTCACGATCGAGTGATCGTCAACTATCATCACTCTTATGCGCTCGCCTGCCGACATGATGGTCCCCCTTTCGCTATCGTTCACACGGTATCACGCAGGTCACGGTCGCGCCGCCCATGGAGCCTCTGTGTTCCACGACAAGACACCCGCCCAGCCGCTCGGCGGCTCTGCGCATGTTCGCGAAGCCGTTACCGCGTTCCTCGTAATCATCGGGAAGTCCGACCCCGTCGTCCACACCGAGAGGCGACTATCCCTCTCGGAAAACTTCAAGCCGATGGCCGCCTTGTTTGCTTCCGCGTGGCGGAAGGCGTTGGTGAGCGCGTTGTGCGCTATCGAGAAAAGCAGGCTCTTGACTTCTATCGACAGCGGCGGCTCGGCCCCCGTGTGAGTCATCTCGACAGGCACCGAGGTGACGTTCGTAAAACTAGTCGCATGTGAACTGAGAGCCCGGCTCAACTCCCTGCCTTCAAAGATGCCGCCCATGTTTATGGGATGTCTCAGCTCCCATATAATGGACCGGGACAGCCGGGACGTCGCCTCAAGCGTGGCATTTAGCTCCGGGTTCGCTTCTCCGGCAAGTCCCTTCGCCGTGTCGATGCCCAACCCGATCATGTACGCAGACTGGGCCGCGGTGTCGTGAATGGTCCGGGACAGCTCGACCCGCTCACGCTGAAGCGCCCGCTCGCGCTCCACGGCCTGCTTCCACCTCATCCGCTCGAACCTGGTTGCCAGGTTCACCGCCGCAACGACCGCATACATGATGGCTATCCTGGCCAGGAGCGCCTTCTCGTCCGCTGCTTCTATATCTATTCCATCCTCGACGGTCAGGCTGATCACCACGTAGACGAGGGACACTATCGTCACCCAAGCCATGTTGATTCTGAAGGAAGCGAATAGCACCGTCATTAAGGCCAGTGCGGGATAGTAGAACCGGTGCACGAAGTCGTGGCTGAAGCCGTCGCTTAACGCCGCCATCGCCGAAACCAGGAACACGTCCAACGCGTAGAGAGCGAAAAGCCAGCGCCATGTAGTCCGCCGGTTCGAAAGAATGCGGTAGTGAATGTACCCGTTGAATCCGATCAACACCAGCACGAGCAGCACATAGGTGGCGTACCTGGTAACCCCGAAGTCGAGATAGGGGCGATAGACCAGTTCAATTAACGCTATGGCGGCTACGAACCAGTTCGCTCTGACAGAAATGGTCGCCACGTACCTCAGACCGTCCGGGTCGATATGGTTGAGCGCCCAGTCGTTTACCCGGAAGGCGTCGGTTGCCTTCCTCACTAGCTGCAGGGCCCGGCTGTGGTGAATACCGTGAGGCATCTCGTCTCCTGAACGACCAATAGCTTGTGAGGCGCTTGATAGTTGCGGTCAGGCTTTCCAAGCGCATCTTCAGTCGACCAAATTTAACCAGCAGTCGCCATGTCTGCAAGAAGCATATGCCCTATCAGCTATAGCAATAGTACCTGTAGCGAGGTCGCTATAGAGGTCGCTATAGCTGTAGATGGGCGTAACTTGCCGAGAACTGTGAGCGGCCCTGAGTGAGAATCTCCAAATCAGGCTGGAACCAAGGTGGTTCCGGTTCGGGTGATAGAGGGTTTGCGTTTCCATTCAGAAGGGCTTTTAACTGTCTGGAGGCAGGGCAAATGCCCCCCTGTAATAGGGCATTTGGTAATTGTTTGCGGCACGGAAAATCAGGTAGTGTGAAGTTATTCACAAAGAGGGTAAGTCAAACGGAAGAAATCCTGAGGGGCTGCGGACGCACCTACAAGAGCGAAGCCTCGTCCCTACATCCTAAAAGCCAGCAAGGGAATCAGACTGATGAAGACCCATGTCGATGCCAACCTTTCCAACGCCGCCGCCCTTGAGCGTTCGTGGCGATGCGATGCGAATGTGTTACTCCTGGCCATCGCCGCACTCCTGCCCATGCAGGCCCAAGCCCAGCGACGCTGCGCTGAGCGCTCTCGCGTTGGAGGACAACAACGGCGCCGCAATCATGCTGCGTTCCACCTTCGCCGCCACCACTACGGAATAGCGATCAGCGTTCAAGCACAACGTCAACCGGATCACCGTGACCGCCACGGCAGACGCTGGCGTCACGGTCGACCAGTCGTATCAGGTGTCATCGGACTGAGTTGCCTCGCGGCTGCCCTCGGACATCCCTCGTCTGTCGGTGGTTTGGAGGCTGTCTGCGCCGCTTGAGGAGAGTGCATGAGCCGTCGACTCTTCTCGCTGCCGTCCGTTGGCTCCGGGTGGTATTCCCTGACCCTGCTCGCGGCGACCGTGCTGATGGTGCTGGTCGTGCTAGCGGGCGCTGCCGGCACCGCAGACGCCGGCAGCCCCTCGGAGCAGCGGAAGTTCAAGACACAGTTCCAGGGCAAATTCGACACGCCAGCCCTCGCGTCGGGCGTTCATGTCCCGGCCGGCGCCGGATTCGGCGAGACGGTCGTCGTCGCTCACAAGTGCGATTTCTCGTTCTTCACTGTGGGCAACTCGGCCAGCGCCGGAGTACAGGCGCTGGCCGAAGGTGGCTCTACTTCTGACTTCCAAGTAGAAGTCACTGCGGCGGTCACGGCAGGCAACGCACAGGCGTCGTGGACGATCGAAGCTCCAACCTCACCCACGAGCAATAAGAATGGCCCGAATAGCGTTCCAGTAAAGGAAGACTTCAGCTGCCTCACGGTCCTTGTCAAGATCAATCCGACCTCGGACTGGTTCTCCGGCGTTAGCGCACACGATCTGCGCGCCGGTGGGACCTGGCCCACACCCGGAAACAACAACAACATCTTCATCGACCTGTTCCCGTTCGACGCCGGCACTCTGGACGGCACGGAGTTTGCGGCCAGCACCATGGCAACATCACCACAGGGCACAATCACGAGCTTGCGCAACACCGGCAAATTCAGCAACAGCAAGATCGCCCAGCTCAAGCTCACGATGAAGAACCCCGCGCTCACCAAAGATGTGACAGCCGTAGAAGCAATCGAATCGATCATCGTCACCTGGGGTGAAGTCGTTGCAGCCGGCGGCTATCACGTGATGTGGAAGTCGGGCGCGGAGGCCCACGACACCGATGGCTCGCTCGGTCGCCGCGATGTCGTCGTCGGCGGCAAGACCAGGACTCATACGATCACCGGACTGACCGGAGGGGTCGAACACGAAGTCCAGGTCATTGCCTACAACGAAGCCGGCCAGTCCAGCCGAGATCCAACGTCCGAGAGCAAGGGGCACGCAACACCGATCAGCGCAGCGACCGCCGGTAACACGGTCCTGGTCGGCAATACCACTCAGAGGATTCCCGGGACTGAGCGGCTGACAATAGGGTCCAACGCCCAATACCGCGCGCGCGCTCAGGCATTCACGACCGGGTCAGAACCAGCCGTGCTGGGCAGCGTCACGCTTCCCGATTTCCGCAAAGAGAGCAACAATAGCGTAGTAGACGTTCACATCTATTCAGCGAGTGGAGTCGATCCCGACGCCGAGCTGTATACGTTGACTCGGCCGGACTTCTCCAGCTTCAGCTCCGGGGTGCCGACCGACATCACCTTCAACGCGGCATCCGCTGACACGATCACATTGGCCATCAACACGACCTATTTCGTGGTTGTCGAATCAGTCCAGGCAGAAGTGGGTTTGGCTCATACCAAGGACGACGACGAAGATCCAGCGACCGATGAGGGTTGGAGCATCGCAAATACTTGTCGTCGCGAGCACCGCGATGGTACTCCGAATTCAGATTGTAAAAGAACGGGCAGTTCCACAGTGGCGCTGATCATGGTGCTCAATTCGCCGCTGGAAGCCGTCAAGCCGGTCCTCTCGATTTCCGGATCAGAGGCCGTAGAGGGTACCGGTATCCAATTCACGGTCAGCCTCAGCCCGGCGCTGGGTGAAGAAGTCACTGTTGAATACAGCACAGCCGACGACACCGCGACCACGGCCGACTCCGACTACACCGCCGTTTCCGGCGCAACACTGACCTTTGCCGCCAACGAGACCGAGAAGACCGTCACGATTGCCACCACGGCCGACTCAACCGACGAGGACGACGAGAGCTTCAATGTCGTACTCAGCAGCCCATCCGAGAACGCGCAACTGGGTTACGTCACTTCCGCCTCCGGTCTGATTATCAACAACGACCAGACCACCCAGACCGACGGCACGCTGAGTTCGATCACGCTGACCGGTTCCGATGGAAATACGATCGCCCTCACGCCAACATTCAGTCAGTACAAGTTCCTCTACACGGCGACCGCGAACCGCGAACTCGACTCCCTCACCGGAGTCGTCGTACCTAGCACCACGGGAACCTTGCAAAGCATCATGTATGTCGGCGGCAGCGAAGACACGGTCACTACGGCCTACGACGCCGTATGGGCACTCGTCCCGGGCGACAACCTGATCAAGTTCATGGTCACCTCACCCGATGGGAGTCGGACCAAGATCTACAAGATTCACGTCAACAAGGACCCCTCAACCGACGCGACATTGAGCGACCTGACCCTCGTCGATAACAACGGCACGGCAATCACACTGTCGCCCGCGTTCAACTCGGCCACGACTGAGTACACTGCCTCGGCGGGCGCCGCTGTATCGAGCGTCACGCTGACCGGAACCCAGAACTACAGCGGCGCAACCATGTCGAACAACCTGGGTCCGGATGTGACGTCGGGTGAAGCGACCGTGGGTCCGTGGGCCGGCGAGTCCGTGATCAATATCGATCTGACGGCAGAGGACGGCGCCACCACGAAGCACTACACGGTCACCGCCGAACGCACCCTGACCGTCAATTTTGACGCTGCCGCCTACTCCGTCGATGAGGGTGACTTGGTCCAGGTTTCGGTGTCGCTCGACGGCGTCCCGGGAGATTCCGTCAGGGCCGATCTGTCCACGGCCAGACAGGGTGGCGCCACCACCGCTGACTACAGAGTGCCCACAAATGTAGTCTTCGCCTCCGGCGAGACATCGAAGATGATCCCCTTCAGCGCCACGCAGGACTCGGACAACGACCCTGACGAAAGCGTGAAGATCGGGTTCGACACGTTACCCACGGGCTATGAGGCGGGCGCCACGTCCGAGACCACGGTCAGCATGACCAACCCCCAGGAGGCCATCGCCCAGGGGACCATCGCCCAGGATACCATCGCTCCGACACTAGAGGTGGCGACTGTGGACGGGACGTCCATGGCGCTGATCTACTCCGAGGCACTGGATACGGGTTCCGTTCCGGCGCCGTCCGCTTACTCGGTGGTGGTTGACAGCGCTACGGGGGTCGCGCCGAGTAGCGTGGCTGTGACCGGGGCCAAGGTCAAGCTGACCCTTTCGAGTGCAGCGACCAGCAGCGAAACGGTGACCGTGACGTACACGAAGCCGGGAACGAACCCGTTGCAGGACCTTGCAGGCAACGACGCAGCGGCCCTGTCGACCCGGGCAGTGACCAACAATACCGGGTCGACCAACAACCAGCCCGCGTTCTCAGACGACGCCGACACCCGCTCCGTGGCGGAGAACACAGCTTCATCGACGCAGTTCGGGGACGCGGTTACAGCCACGGACAGTGACACGAGCGACACGCTGACCTACTCGCTGCCCGGCGGCTTCTCTACTTTTACCATCGATACTAACACGGGCCAGCTGGAGACCCTTGCCATGCTGAACCACGAGGAAACGAGCTCTTACCTCGTGCCTGTTTACGTGCGCGACAACAAGGATGCCGCCGGCAACGCCGGTGACACCGATATCGATGACACCATCGCGGTCACCATCACCGTCACCAACGTTGACGAGCCCGGCACGGTGGCCATCACAGGGACGTTGTCGGGGGGATCGGCGCTCACGGCATCGGTGACCAACGATCCGGACGGCGCCGTCAGCAGCGTGACGTGGCAGTGGGCGCGGGGGAGCACGCAAGGCGGGTCATTCTCGAACATCAGCGGGGCGACCAACGCCAGCTACACGACAACGGCCAACGACGTGGGCGAGTTCCTGCAGGCCACGGCTTCCTACACCGATCCCGAGGATTCGGGCAAGACCGCCAGCGCGGTAACGAGCAGTGCGATAGGGGCCAGCAACTCCGCGCCGACATTCAGCAGCAGCGCGGCCACACGCACCGTGCCGGAGAACAGCTCAGCCGGGACGAACGTCGGGGGTGTGGTGGATGCTTCGGATAGCGATACTGGGGACACGTTGACCTACTCGCTGAGCGGCACGGACGCCAACGACTTCAGCATCGTCTCAACATCCGGCCAGATACAGACCAGGTCCGGGGTCACCTACAACTTCGAGGCAGCCAAGAACTCCTACAGCGTGACCGTGACCGTGCACGACGGCAAGGACGCCGCCGGCGGCACCGACACCTCCACCATCGACGACACCATCGCGGTGACCATCAACCTCACGAACGTCAACGAGCCCGGCACGGTGGCCATCACAGGCACGCTGTCGGGGGGCGAACAGTTGACGGCGTCGGTGACCGACATCGACGGCGCCGTCAGCAGTGAGACGTGGCGGTGGGCGCGGGGGAGCACGCAAGGCGGGTCATTCTCGAACATCAGCGGGGCGACCAACGCCAGCTACACGTCGGTGGCCGCGGACGTGGGCAAGTACCTGCAGGCCACGGCTTCCTACACCGACCCCGAGGGTCCGAACAAGTCCGCCAGCGCGGTCACGACCAGCGCGATAGAGGCCAGCAACGACGAGCCGGAATTCAGCGCTGGGACGCCCATCCGCACCCTGCCGGAGAACAGCGGGGCGGGGGTGAACGCCGGGAGTGCGGTGGCGGCAACAGACGGCGACAGCGACACGCTGACCTACGCGCTTAAGAGCGGGAACGACAGCGGGGACTTCACTATCGTCTCAACGTCCGGTCAGATACAGGCCAAGTCCGGGGAAACCTACAACTACGAGGGATCGAAGAACAGCTACACCGTCATCGTGACGGTGCACGACGGCAAGGACGCCGCGGGCGGCAACAGCACGGCCGTCGACGCCGAAATCACGGTGACCATCAACCTGACGAACGTGAACGAGATCCCGATGCTCACGTCGCCTCCCTCCACAAAGTCCGTGCCTGAGAACTCGACCGCCGTCCATGCGTATGCGGCGACTGACGAGGACGCGGGTACTGTGTTTTCGTGGTCATTGTCGGGCGCTGATGCTCCCAAGTTCCAAATCTCGTCGAGTGGCGTGCTCACGTTCAGGAATGCGCCAGACTTTGAGAATCCGACCGACACCGGCGACACTGACGATGACAACATTTATGTCGTGACGGTGAGGGCCACCGACGACGGCACTACAATGCTTTTCGACGGGCACACGCTCAGGCTCACGGTGACTGACGTTAACGAGACGCCGGAAATCACCAGCGGCCCGGCTACAATCAGTAAGGACGAGAACACGCCAACTACGGAGATCATCGCGACCTACGTGGCGACGGACCCGGACGCGACGACGGGGACGCTGTCGTGGGACTTGCAGGGCAACGACATGGGCGACTTCGTCATTACGAAGAACACCACCACCGGGAATGGCGAGCTCAAATTCAGAAACGTGCCCAACTACGAGGTCCCGGCTGACACCGGCCCCGACAACGTGTACGACGTGACGGTGAGGGTCAGGGACAACGGGTCTACTCGACTCCAGGACACGCAGATGGTCGCCGTGACCGTCAATGACGTGAACGAGACGCCGGTGGTCAGCGGGAATGGCTCACCAAGCTTCCCGGAGATCCAATTCGACGTCGGAGGTTCGACACTCACCACTGCAAACCTCACCGTCCCCGGCGACTACACCTTCACTGACGAGGAAGGCGACGACGTTACCTGGTCTCTGAGCGGCACGGACGCCAACCATTTCACCATTACCGAGAAAGCCGACGGGAGCGCCTACCTGGAGTTCAAAAACCCAAGCCCCGGCACAACCGTCAAGCCTGCCAACTACGAGATCCCCCTCGACGATGGGTCCGGCAACACCTACGTGATCATCGTGCAGGCGACCGACAACAATGCGCAGGGCGGTAAGACGGGGACCAAGACCGGGACATTTGCCGTCACCGTGACCGTCACGGACGTCGACGAGACGCCGGAGATCACGACCACGGACCCCAGTCACACCGCCCCCTCGTTCCCGGAGATCGAGTACGACGCCCGCGATGAGGAAGCCGAGAACATCACCTGGTCCTTAACCGGCAACGACGCGGGCGACTTCACCATAGACAGCAACGGCGTCCTCACCTTCAGGAACCGGCCCGACTACGAGATGCCAACCGACCGTGGCGCCGATCCACCGAACCCCGACAACGTCTACGAGATCGTCGTAAAGGCGACGGATGCCACCCCGAACGCGAACACCAGGGAACTCGGGGGCACCGTCACCGTCACCGACGTCAACGAGCGGCCGGACATCGACGAGGACACCGTCCCAAGTTACGTGGAGGTCGAGTACGACTTCACCGGAACACGGCCCGATGTCCACACCTTCACCGCCACTGACTACGACGACATGGACACCTTTTCGTGGTCACTGGAGGGCGTGGACAAGGACCACCTGGAGATCGACTCCATGAACGGCGTCCTGACGTTCAAACAGGACGCCAGCCGCGGCCCGTTGCCGAACTTCGAGCATCCTCGCGACGACAACGCGGACGGCAGCGCCAACACGTACAACATCACGGTGAGGGCGACAGACAACCACGCGAAATCTACGGACTACCTTGTCACCATCAACGTGACCGACGTCAACGAAACGCCGGAGTTTACGGGGACTCCCGAAACGACGATAACCCGCGATGAGCACGACGCGAACGATACCTACGTTTCTATGGATGTGGCGGACTACGACGCCCGTGACGAGGAAGCCGGGGTGACCTGGTCGCTCACCGACACCGACAGCGGCGATTTCAACATCGACAGCAACGGAGTCCTCACATTCGCCGCTACGCCCAACTTCGAAAGTCCGGCGGACTTCACCCGTGACAACGTCTACGAGTTCACGGTTGTTGCCACCGACGTCGAGAGCGGGTCAACCCGGCGGAACGTCACCCAGGCAGTCACCGTCACCGTTGAGGACGTGGAGGAGGCCGGCGCCATCACGGTGAGCAATTCGGACCCGGGCGTGGGCGATGTCATACGCTTCGACTTGACAGACCCGGACGGCGAGATAGTTCTGACCCCGCCGACCCCCGGGAATCCTCCTCCTATAAACTGGGATATTCAAACACGTACACCTGGGGGAGCATGGCTGGGGATCAATGCAGGCAACCCTCTCGCCACGTCCGCTCAGTACCAGGCGCTTGAGGTCCACACAGGCCGCGAGGTTCGCGCCGTGGTTACCTATATCGACCCCCGTGGGCCGGGCAAGAGTGCGGAGAGCGAAGCGACCGCCGCGATAACGGCGGACCCCATCATCAACGCGCCCCCGCGGTTCGTGGGGGGCGGCAGCCAGTCCATCCCGGAGGGTGAGGCGGGCAGATTCCTCGACGAGCGCCTTACCGCCACTGACCGTGACGAGGGTGACATTCTGACTTTCGGACTTGGGGATGGGGTCAATTCCCATCTCTTTGAAGTCAATGCGTCCACCGGGCGTATCCGGGCAGTCGAGGCGCTGGACTTCGAGACGGCGCCGAGCAGTGGATACCTGACAGTGCCCATCACTCTGCACGACGGGAGGGACGCCGACGGTAACGTCGAATCTCCTCCCGTGATCGACGACACCGGGACGTTGTCCATCTATATCACGGACGTGGAGGAAGATGGCGTCGTCACTCTCTCCCAGGAGGATCCCGAGGTCGGGGTGGAGCTGAGGGCCTCCCTCACGGACGGCGACGGCCGCGTCAGCGTCACATCCTGGCAGTGGGCGCGCTCCGAGAACGGCCGCACCGGATGGACAAACATCTCCGGCGCAACGTCCAACAGCTACACGCCGGAGGACGACGATGGCGACTTCTACCTGCGCGCTCGCGTCAGCTACACGGACCGGCGCCCCGGCGGCAAGAGCGCGGACGCGGTCACTGGCAGCCCCGTCCCGAGCGAGAACCGCCGCCCCTCTTTCCCATCCACCGAGACCGGCCAGCGCACCATCGCCGAGAACACCCGGGCAAACGAGAGTATCGGCCTTCCCGTGGCCGCCGACGACCCGGAGGACGATCTACTCACCTACTCGCTGAGCGGCCCGGACGCCGCCGCCTTCACCATCGTTACGAGCAACGGGCAGATCCAAACGAGCGAGCTCCTGGACTTCGAGACGAAGCGCAGCTACAGCGTCACCGTCGAGGTGCACGACGGGCGAGACGGCTCCGGCAACACATCAACTACCATCGACGATAACCAGGCGGTCACGATCACGATAGAGGACGTGGAGGAGCCGGGCACAGTGACGCTCACGACGGATACCCAGACGATCCAGGCCCGCGTCCCGGTGACCGCGACGCTCGAAGACGGCGACGGCCCCTTCGACATCAGATGGCAGTGGGCGAGGTCGCCCAACGGCAGGACCGGTTGGGCCAACATTGCGAACGCAACGTCCACCACGTACACGCCCACGTTGGAGGACGACACAGGCAACTACATCCGCGCCACGGCCTCCTATACCGACGGCCATGGGGAGAACGAGACCGCTGGAAAGGTGTCGCCCCGCGTCGGCGATGCGCCGCCTGTGAACTCGCCTCCCGCGTTCCCGTCGACGGAGGACGGCCGGCGCGAAGTAGCGGAGAACTCCGGCAGCGGGACGAGCATCGGCGACCCCGTCGCCGCCACCGACCTGAATGCCGGCGACTCGACAGTCAACGACCCCCTCGCCTACTCGCTGACCGGGACGGATGCGGACTCGTTCACCATCGATGCGGGCACCGGCCAGATCAGGCTGGCATCGGGCGTGACGTTGGACTACGAGGGGAAGCGTACCCATCGCTTCACTGTGCAGGTCACCGACGGCAGCGACGAGAATGGCGACGACGACGTGAACGCGGTCGACGCCAGACAGAACGTGACCATCACCGTGACGAACGTCAACGAGGCGCCAGAGGTCACCGGCGACGACTCGCCCTCCTTCCAGGAGGACGCCAGCTCCGCGGTGGCAACGTACCGCGCCACAGACCCGGAGCGGGACACGCTTACCTGGTCCGTCAGCGGCAACGACTTCTGGATCTCCAGCCGGGGCCAACTGTACTTCCGCTCGCCCCCCAGTTTTGAGGAGCAGACGACCTACTTGGTGACCGTCACCACCACCGACGACGACGAGACAGCACCCCTCTTAGGGTCGCTCGTTGTGACCGTCACCGTGACGGACGTGGAGGAGGATGGGACGATCATAATCAACCTGCCCCGCGGGTGGAACGGCACGATGTTCCAGGCCGTGCTGGATGACGACGACGGCGGAATCACCGGAGAGACAAGGTGGCAGTGGGAGCGGTCCTCCAACCAATCTAGCTGGGAAGACATCTCGGGCGCCACGTTGAGCACCTACACGGCGTCCGCCGATGACGTTGGGCAATACCTGCGGGCAACCGTCTCGTACGAGGACGGCCGGGGGAGCGGCAAGGAGACCTCCGCCGCGGTGAAGGGGCGGATTGAAGATTCGACTGACAGACCCACATCCAACAACGCCCCCGCGTTTACCGAGTCTGCGCCTGAGCACTCGGTCGGCCAGGGGACCGCGGCGGGCCGGAACGTCGGCTCGCCCGTGCGGGCCACCGACGAGGACACGGGTGACGTGCTCACGTATTCCTTGGGCGGGACGGACGCCCTACTCTTCGACATCGACCCGGCCACGGGTCAAATCCTGACCAAGGCCGTCCTGGATTATGACCCTGATGGGACGAATTCGTACTCAGTGGAGGTACGCGTCCTCGATGGCTTTGGCCCCGATCACCTGTCCCCCGACGGCGGGGTTGACGACACCATCACGGTGACCATTTTCGTCACTCAGGCGCGCGGTACCTCCTCCGGTGGTGGTAGTAGTAGTGGCGGCAGCGGAGGGGGCGGTGGTGGTGGCGGGAGCGCTAACCGTCCGCCTGAAATCACGGGACCCAAGAACCTCCAGTATGCCGAGAACAGCACCGAACCGGTCGCCACCTACGAGGCCGAAGACCCCGAAGGCACGGCAATCAGGTGGGAGATAGAAGACACGGACGAAGAGCACTTCCGAATCTCTGAGGATGGGGTGCTGAGCTTCAAAAAGCCGCCGGACTACGAGAACCCCGTCGACTTCCGTCTGAACAACACCTACGAAATTCGCCTCCTTGCCTTTGACAGCGGCAGACCCTCCCGATCCGACCGGCTTCAGGTCAGGATTGAGATAAAGGACGTCGACCTGCCGGGCGTCCCACAGGACTATGACGCAAACGACGACGAGATGATAGCCCTGGAGGAAGCCATCGCGGCGTTGGCTGCCTTCTCCGAGGGCGCCATCACCCGTGAAGAGGCTACGGCCATCGTCAAGCTCTACTTCTCAAACCCCACACACGGCAATGAGGATGCCACGCCATGAGCAGGCTATTGATAGCCTCGATGGTTCTGCTGATCGTTGCGGGAGCAGTCCTGTGGGGAATAGTTCTGCAAGCGCCTGGGATGGTGGGGGCTTCCGGGCACAGCGCCACGCGGACATTTGCGTCGCCGTGGGTGCTGCCAGAAGGTGAGGTGCAGGTGACTATCGCGATTCAGGACTACGGCGCCTTCGGCCAGGCGGTGGAAACGTTGCCAGAGGGGTTCAGCTTCGTAGGTTCCAGCCTTCCTGAGGTTGCTGTGGAAGTGGGGCTTGGCACACTCACGTTCACGTTACTGGGAGAGAAGGAGTTCACCTACACCGTTCAGGCGCCTGCTGTGGAGGCGACATACAGCTTCTCGGGTATCGTGAGGGACCAGAACAAGACGGAGGAACAGGTTGGAGGAGACAGCAGCCTGCGAGTCGGTCCTGCGCCCACACCGACACCAAGCCCGACGCCCACGCCTACTCCAGAACCGACGCCCACGTCCACGCCACAACCAACCCCGACGCCCACGCCACAACCAACCCCGACGTCCACGCCACAACCAACCCCGACGCCCACGCCACAACCAACCCTGACGCCCACGCCAGAACCGACGCCCACGTCCACGCCACAACCAACCCCGACGTCCACGCCACAACCAACCCCGACGCCCACGCCACAACCAACCCCGACGCCCACGCCACAACCAACCCTGACGCCCACGCCAGAACCGACGCCCACGTCCACGCCACAACCAACCCCGACGCCCACGCCACAACCAACCCCGACGCCCACGCCACAACCAACCCTGACGCCCACGCCACAACCAACCCCGACGCCCACGCCACAACCAATCCCGACGCCCACACCTACTCCGGAGCCAACACCGATACCTACGCCTGTACCCACTGCCATCACGACGTCAACGCCCATGCCGACACCTATAACCACGCCTACACCTACTCCAATTTCTCTACTGCCACCCACTACTACCGCTGGGGCAACGCCGACCGCATCTCGGACTCCCGAGTCCCCGGTAACCGTCACACCGGTGCCCAGCCCTATTCCGGAGACCAAGGGAACCATTGAACCTGAAAGGCCCGCGGCATCCCAGAAAGCAGGTATCCCCGCTTGGCTAATCGCGCTCATTATCGTGCTGCCCTCCCTGGCCATAGTGGGTGTAGTCGCCTACGCCTACCGAAAGCTACGCTAACCCCGACTCCGACACCCGCTTCCACACCGGTGCCCTCTCCGACCCCTGCCTTCTCGCCGACACCGACCATGCCTGCTCCCACTCCAAGCCCATCGCCTACCGACGCGACAACTCCAACGCCCCGTAGTGCCCCAACTCCGACTGCCATCGAGCCATCCGAGGCCAGCCCAGTTGCTACACCAACTTCCACGGCCGGTGGTGTTCCCCGAGATACAGGGGAGGTGCAGGCTGTGGCTGGAGAAGTAGCTGAGCAGGAAGGTGTGCCATGGTGGCTGATCGCTCTCGTCATTGTTGGCGCGCTATTGGCTGTCGCCGGAGTTGGTGCCTATGCATATCGTCGTAGAAGGTAGTACCGCTAGCTGTGATAGCTTCGGTGTGGCTCAGACGCTTTCGCGCGTGCCGCCGTCTTCAACTGGGAAACGGGAACCCTGGCGTCGCAATTTGCCATCATAGCGTAAGACTGAACGTGACGGCGAAGGTTCTTGATTTTGTCCAATATGGTGGGCCTAGTAAGACTGAATTGCGAACTTTCAGATTAGAAGTATCGCTGTGATTTATCTACATGCCGGCCAGGTAGAGTAATAAATGAAGCAGGTATTACATAAATGAATGCTAATCTTACGGAATACGACATCCCGATATCCTAGAGATCCGACAAAATCGCTCAAGAAATGGAAATGAGTAGATCGTAAACCAAGCGGTTTTGCTGATTTTGTACTCAGTTGCTTGATTCGGCCATTCATTGAGAGGCTTCACATCTCTCGTTGGGTCGCGATCCTTACACTTTCGGGACAGCCTCTCCTTTCCCGCGTCCATGAACGCCTTTGTCCATGCGTATTGGGAATGGGGCTTGATCCCCTCCCTCCGGCACAACTCGATCACCGTTACCTTACCCCTGAACCTCTCCAGTAAAATGCGGATCTTCTCCTCTGCCATCCATTTATGTGATAGTGACTGTCTTCATCTGGGCTGCCTAAGGACGGGTTTTCCTGGTATGTCAGCCCGCTTACTGGACCTTGGCTGTTCCTCTCTGGGACAAGTCCGCTCCTACTCTAGAGCAGTCTAACTCATCCAAGGTAGCTTACCCAACATCATCCCTTTGGCTCTTTCTCTCGCCAGGACTGTCCCATTTTCGCTGACGGCCTACAGTCTAAGGGTCTATCCCCGCGGGTGCGGGGGAACCAGACGTTCAGCCTGGGTGAGCCGGTTATACCCAGGTCTATCCCCGCGGGTGCGGGGGAACCGCGTGGTCATGCTTCGCCCTTCCTATTCAATCCGGTCTATCCCCGCGGGTGCGGGGGAACCGGTTAGAACTTGGTTAGCCATATCCCGCAACGGGGTCTATCCCCGCGGGTGCGGGGGAACCACTAAACCCACAACCACGACAAACCACCTCTTGGGTCTATCCCCGCGGGTGCGGGGGAACCGGGCCGCCGCTCTGATGATGGTGTTGCTAGTCAGGTCTATCCCCGCGGGTGCGGGGGAACCGGGAAACGAGTCGGCCACTCCTCAATCATGGCCGGTCTATCCCCGCGGGTGCGGGGGAACCCTTCATTCTGCTGACATCCTACCTTACTTTCCGGGTCTATCCCCGCGGGTGCGGGGGAACCGACTCGTAGTGCGTCGTCGTCATGCAGTGGAAAGGTCTATCCCCGCGGGTGCGGGGGAACCCTCCGTATATCGGCAGCTTTAGGGCCTTCGTCTGGTCTATCCCCGCGGGTGCGGGGGAACCCGCCTATGGCGAGGTTCGGTGACTCTGTGTATCGGTCTATCCCCGCGGGTGCGGGGGAACCCGTCCCATGTGGATCCTGGGCTGTCCTCCTGGGGGTCTATCCCCGCGGGTGCGGGGGAACCCTTCGCCGTTGGCTTCCCCTCTCTACTGCACGGGGTCTATCCCCGCGGGTGCGGGGGAACCTGCGACTAGGGTTGTCCTGATGGGTGGCGGCAGGGTCTATCCCCGCGGGTGCGGGGGAACCTTTACCTCCTTCGTCCCTCCATCATTCGTTGAGGGTCTATCCCCGCGGGTGCGGGGGAACCACTCTTACCTCCAAACGCCCGACGAATCTTGTCGGTCTATCCCCGCGGGTGCGGGGGAACCAGTAGACCTTGTCCCTATGGACTAGCAGCTTACGGTCTATCCCCGCGGGTGCGGGGGAACCAGGGACAAGGTCTACTGTGAGAAGACGCAAGGAGGTCTATCCCCGCGGGTGCGGGGGAACCCTCTTCAACCGCTTGCCCTTGAAGGTTGGCGCAGGTCTATCCCCGCGGGTGCGGGGGAACCCACCTAAGAGGGTGTCTAAAAAGGCGCCGGTGGAGCGAAGCATAAACATCTGTTAGGCAGCGAAGTCCGCCCCTCCAACTCCAGATCCTTCGGCTTCACTCAAGGTGACATGGAGCGCTCGAGGTAGCAAAGGGATTTATTAGACACGCTCTAAGAGGAGGAAGCAATGACTAGGTACGGGGTCTATCCCCGCGGGTGCGGGGGAACCAGCGGCTCAGAGGGCCCTAGCCACTCTAGGACCGGTCTATCCCCGCGGGTGCGGGGGAACCAGGGGCAAAGGAGTTGGTGTCATGGTGGGAGGAGGGTCTATCCCCGCGGGTGCGGGGGAACCTACTGTCTCGTCACGGCATAAGCAGGGTTTATGGGTCTATCCCCGCGGGTGCGGGGGAACCGTTCCCACCAGCGACACCGACAAGGCGTATGAGGGTCTATCCCCGCGGGTGCGGGGGAACCCAAACAGGCCAGAGAATGGAGGGTGCTAGCCACGGTCTATCCCCGCGGGTGCGGGGGAACCATTGCATGACTCGGAGACTTGAAATTGTTAACCGGTCTATCCCCGCGGGTGCGGGGGAACCCGTGAATGACTGATTAGGGTTTTCCCCGCTAACGGTCTATCCCCGCGGGTGCGGGGGAACCCGTCTCTGTACGCTGGTAACATCGCTATGCGTGGGTCTATCCCCGCGGGTGCGGGGGAACCATTGCATGACTCGGAGACTTGAAATTGTTAACCGGTCTATCCCCGCGGGTGCGGGGGAACCCGTGAATGACTGATTAGGGTTTTCCCCGCTAACGGTCTATCCCCGCGGGTGCGGGGGAACCCGTCTCTGTACGCTGGTAACATCGCTATGCGTGGGTCTATCCCCGCGGGTGCGGGGGAACCCCGTTCACCAGCTCGGCAGTGAACCCGGAGCCGGGTCTATCCCCGCGGGTGCGGGGGAACCGCGCTGATGAGGCCCAAACCCACAGAACACAACGGTCTATCCCCGCGGGTGCGGGGGAACCCTCATCCCATCGGGCCTGTACGATAGCCGTCAGGGTCTATCCCCGCGGGTGCGGGGGAACCAATGCGGTAAGGGTTTGGAGCGCCCATGCTAAAGGTCTATCCCCGCGGGTGCGGGGGAACCGTCTCAGCGGCGGTAGGGCTAGTCCAAGTAAGGGGTCTATCCCCGCGGGTGCGGGGGAACCCCATAGGATGGGCGCTACGTGCTCTAGGTGGCCGGTCTATCCCCGCGGGTGCGGGGGAACCAGCCGCGCGGGGGGGGCGCGGCTTTGGCTGCTCCGGTCTATCCCCGCGGGTGCGGGGGAACCCCGCTACGCAGCCCACCGGCGGCAGTCGTTACGGGTCTATCCCCGCGGGTGCGGGGGAACCCCCAGGATGCTATACTGATCGTCCAGCAACAGCGGTCTATCCCCGCGGGTGCGGGGGAACCTTGGCGGTTTGGGTAATGCCGATCAGCCAAGCGGGTCTATCCCCGCGGGTGCGGGGGAACCTGAAATAACCGACTTTGCGGACTACGTAGGCGAGGTCTATCCCCGCGGGTGCGGGGGAACCACTCTCAGGGTCTCGCCTGCGGTGTATGTGCCAGGTCTATCCCCGCGGGTGCGGGGGAACCCTCGTCACTACGTCCCCGTAGTACCCTGCCAGAGGTCTATCCCCGCGGGTGCGGGGGAACCAAACGGCGGGATAGCGTGTATACTAGAGACCGAGGTCTATCCCCGCGGGTGCGGGGGAACCGTTATCCTCTTAATCTTCCCGCAGTCCGTGCAGGGTCTATCCCCGCGGGTGCGGGGGAACCCAAGGCTGATGCGGTCGGGTCTGTAGACCAGGTGGTCTATCCCCGCGGGTGCGGGGGAACCCGGTCCAATTCGCCCTTGGAGTCTTCCACGGACGGTCTATCCCCGCGGGTGCGGGGGAACCCAGCCGCATGGGGCTGTCGTCTGCATTTAGGAGGGTCTATCCCCGCGGGTGCGGGGGAACCGATGTAAGCCCAGAAGCCGTCTATGGTGGTCGAGGTCTATCCCCGCGGGTGCGGGGGAACCGTAACGACGACCTTGGCATTCTGGGGCAACGACGGTCTATCCCCGCGGGTGCGGGGGAACCCGATGTCCAACGCTATATTGACGCTAACCAACGGGTCTATCCCCGCGGGTGCGGGGGAACCCCACCGCACTACCGACGTTATGAGCAAGAGCAGGGTCTATCCCCGCGGGTGCGGGGGAACCGACTCGTGGTGGTGGGCTTTGCTGTGGTCCTGCGGTCTATCCCCGCGGGTGCGGGGGAACCTCCCCCGACTTGATAGGGAAGCTGTGAAACTAAGGTCTATCCCCGCGAGTGCGGGGGAACCACGCCCTGTCGGGCAGCGTTGAGGAATGCCTTCGGTCTATCCCCGCGGGTGCGGGGGAACCATTTTGGATCAGGTTCCGGGAGTGAGGTTGGAGGGTCTATCCCCGCGGGTGCGGGGGAACCACACAAATATGGAAGAGCCGGTACGTCTTGGAGGGTCTATCCCCGCGGGTGCGGGGGAACCTGGCAAGCATTGGTGAACCTCCAATATATAAAGGGTCTATCCCCGCGGGTGCGGGGGAACCCGTCGAAGGTGCGCCTAGCGGCTATCCGTAGGGGGTCTATCCCCGCGGGTGCGGGGGAACCGCGTGGATAAAGGATGGGCAAGCTAAGGCGTCGGGTCTATCCCCGCGGGTGCGGGGGAACCTCGGAGACCTCGACGGATATTAGGAGAGCGACGGGTCTATCCCCGCGGGTGCGGGGGAACCGCAATGCCTTCATCATGTCTTCCATTGATGGCGGGTCTATCCCCGCGGGTGCGGGGGAACCAGGTTTAGCTGCGCTTGCAAAAGGTGCTCTACGGGTCTATCCCCGCGGGTGCGGGGGAACCACTTGGGGGGGGTCTGGCCAGTCTCGGCTGATGGGTCTATCCCCGCGGGTGCGGGGGAACCTAACTGGTTGGGCGGATGCAGTCTTTTCTGATAGGTCTATCCCCGCGGGTGCGGGGGAACCCAGCATGTCATCAGCACCACGTCGCCGACACACGGTCTATCCCCGCGGGTGCGGGGGAACCTATAACTCAGGCGTTTGTGGGTTTCGGGAGTGAGGTCTATCCCCGCGGGTGCGGGGGAACCTGGCCGGCGGTTATTGGTGTGGGCTTCGAAGGGGGTCTATCCCCGCGGGTGCGGGGGAACCAACGCTTCGTTCCCATGAGAAGGACATCCAACCGGTCTATCCCCGCGGGTGCGGGGGAACCATGTACTCTAACTCCAACTTTGACGGTAGACTAGGTCTATCCCCGCGGGTGCGGGGGAACCACAACGAAGGATTGATTGACCCACTAATCAAGAGGTCTATCCCCGCGGGTGCGGGGGAACCCCGGGGCTTCAATCGTAGTCATTGTATAGCCTCGGTCTATCCCCGCGGGTGCGGGGGAACCTCTTTACCTTCGTTTGAAGACAAGAGGCCAGGGGGTCTATCCCCGCGGGTGCGGGGGAACCTCAATTTTCAGGTCGTCCAACACTGTCGCGAAAGGTCTATCCCCGCGGGTGCGGGGGAACCGCCGCCCGTGCGTCAAGCTCCAGACGGCCCTCGGGTCTATCCCCGCGGGTGCGGGGGAACCTATCAGTTGATAGTGGTGCTGGTTCCTGGGCTGGGTCTATCCCCGCGGGTGCGGGGGAACCGATTATGGCCACGGGCGATGGACAGCAAGTGAAGGTCTATCCCCGCGGGTGCGGGGGAACCTCTTCATGCCCGCATTCTTGGACGATGTTAGCGGGTCTATCCCCGCGGGTGCGGGGGAACCGTACCCGTGCCCAGGTAGCCCGGCATCGTACTAGGTCTATCCCCGCGGGTGCGGGGGAACCGGAGGTCCTGTTGTCGGAACATCCCCTGGAGGCGGTCTATCCCCGCGGGTGCGGGGGAACCCCAGGTACTACAGGTAACACCTTAGTTATTACCGGTCTATCCCCGCGGGTGCGGGGGAACCTTCATCAATAGTCGTGATGTACGCAAGGGCGATGGTCTATCCCCGCGGGTGCGGGGGAACCACACTTCACCAGTATTAGGAGGACTTGGATCACGGTCTATCCCCGCGGGTGCGGGGGAACCCTGTTTTGTGACCACGCATCCATATACCGGTTCGGTCTATCCCCGCGGGTGCGGGGGAACCTTTCAACGGTCCATATATCCTCACGTCCGATCGGGTCTATCCCCGCGGGTGCGGGGGAACCCCCTTGAGCCTTCGAGACGCTCGCTTCACCAAGGGTCTATCCCCGCGGGTGCGGGGGAACCTAACGCATATTCCTATCAACATCAACCCCCATCGGTCTATCCCCGCGGGTGCGGGGGAACCCTTATCGACCTCGCAGACCTGTAAGGCAGAGGCGGTCTATCCCCGCGGGTGCGGGGGAACCTTCTGGAAAAGGTGGCGTGAAATAAATGGCGAAGGTCTATCCCCGCGGGTGCGGGGGAACCCGGCGCGGTTGTGGTTGAAGTCTAGTCCATATGGGTCTATCCCCGCGGGTGCGGGGGAACCGAGGGTTGAAATGGGGTCTGTATGTGTTTCTCCGGTCTATCCCCGCGGGTGCGGGGGAACCTCAGCGCCGGCCTGCTAACGGCGACGGAGCGGGGGTCTATCCCCGCGGGTGCGGGGGAACCGTTTATATTTCAATGTGCCCTTAAGCATGGCGAGGTCTATCCCCGCGGGTGCGGGGGAACCATTAGAGCGGCGAACCAATGGTGGGCGGTTCACGGTCTATCCCCGCGGGTGCGGGGGAACCCCCTTAGCAGGGTCTCCTGCTTGCGTCTTCGGCGGTCTATCCCCGCGGGTGCGGGGGAACCACGGACCACAGCACCAGACAGACCAGTTAATACGGTCTATCCCCGCGGGTGCGGGGGAACCATGAACGTTTGGTGAATCAAGTCAATGCAAAGAGGTCTATCCCCGCGGGTGCGGGGGAACCTCGGTCGCGGCATCCCTGAAAACGACCTCTGCAGGTCTATCCCCGCGGGTGCGGGGGAACCATAGTGACGTAGGGGGGGGCGCTGATGATGTGGGGTCTATCCCCGCGGGTGCGGGGGAACCTAAAGATAAGGGGCGGAGAATCATAAACGAACCGGTCTATCCCCGCGGGTGCGGGGGAACCCAGGTGTGGGCAAATCATAATATGGGAAGAATAGGTCTATCCCCGCGGGTGCGGGGGAACCCGATGGGCGGAGAGGTTCCGGGAACGGTGCCTAGGTCTATCCCCGCGGGTGCGGGGGAACCGAAGGAATAGACTGGATTGAGGTTCTCACGGGAGGTCTATCCCCGCGGGTGCGGGGGAACCTTGTTCAGCATAGAACTCTCTATGGGTAGGTTTGGTCTATCCCCGCGGGTGCGGGGGAACCGGTAGTAGGATAAGATCCAGCTGACTTGTAGTGGGGTCTATCCCCGCGGGTGCGGGGGAACCTCCTGGTGGGAATCCTGATGGGAGTCCTCGGAGGGTCTATCCCCGCGGGTGCGGGGGAACCCCATGCCAGCATCATCCGCTCCGATGTCATAGAGGTCTATCCCCGCGGGTGCGGGGGAACCTCGCTGCTTCGGCTTTCCGGGAGGCTTACCGCCGGTCTATCCCCGCGGGTGCGGGGGAACCCCTGCTGTTCCGGGACTTGGATATAGCGTCGAAGGTCTATCCCCGCGGGTGCGGGGGAACCTCTATTCCGAGCGTCAAACCACGCATAGACCACGGTCTATCCCCGCGGGTGCGGGGGAACCGGAGTCCTGGTGGGAGTCGTCGTGGGAGTCATCGGTCTATCCCCGCGGGTGCGGGGGAACCCGCACCACCCGCGCCCTCTCATTATCACTACCCGGTCTATCCCCGCGGGTGCGGGGGAACCTTCCCCTCCTTCGCTTTCCAATCCCATTAACGCGGTCTATCCCCGCGGGTGCGGGGGAACCGTGGTGATAACCTGTGATCGGTGTGGTTATCGGGGTCTATCCCCGCGGGTGCGGGGGAACCGGGGACGGCTTTAGGCGAGCAATCGTCAGTGCGGGTCTATCCCCGCGGGTGCGGGGGAACCGTCACTTTATCAACTACTTGTATATCGAAACGCGGTCTATCCCCGCGGGTGCGGGGGAACCCATAAGCAGGGTTTATGCCGTGGCTAGACATAAGGTCTATCCCCGCGGGTGCGGGGGAACCCCCGTTAAGACTTGGATTCATGGGGGTGGTGGGGGTCTATCCCCGCGGGTGCGGGGGAACCAGGGGCCTCTTGCCTCTTTTACGTGCTACACCAGGTCTATCCCCGCGGGTGCGGGGGAACCCTAGCCATAGCCTAGCCTATCCAGTGAGTGATAGGTCTATCCCCGCGGGTGCGGGGGAACCTTGCACATGCCAAAAGGACACAAGTGTTCAAGGGGTCTATCCCCGCGGGTGCGGGGGAACCACTTTACTAGCCATAAGCTAGCCTAATCCAAAAGGTCTATCCCCGCGGGTGCGGGGGAACCAATATGTGTACTCTAAGTACTGGCTGAAGAGGAGGTCTATCCCCGCGGGTGCGGGGGAACCCCTAAACTTGTAGCTATCTGCTGGACTGTCAGCGGTCTATCCCCGCGGGTGCGGGGGAACCGCCGGCAGGCTGTCATCAACGACAAGTTTCAGCGGTCTATCCCCGCGGGTGCGGGGGAACCAAATGATTGACGGTGTCCTGGTTGGCGGCATACGGTCTATCCCCGCGGGTGCGGGGGAACCTCACGGGCAGCGCGCTAGGTAAGACGTGTATCCGGTCTATCCCCGCGGGTGCGGGGGAACCTGGCACATCTAGGCACGAATGGCACGCTGAATCGGTCTATCCCCGCGGGTGCGGGGGAACCTGCAGATAGATTTGCTAAAGCCAGATGTAATAAGGTCTATCCCCGCGGGTGCGGGGGAACCTGATGTATCAAATATTTGACAAAGATTTTCAAAGGTCTATCCCCGCGGGTGCGGGGGAACCGAAGTTTCAGAGGTTTAAGCGGTCAATAGCGAAGGTCTATCCCCGCGGGTGCGGGGGAACCCATCCTTTATGACAGGAGTCCGAGGACGCATGGGGTCTATCCCCGCGGGTGCGGGGGAACCGTTATCGTCCAAGTCAATCCCGCAACCGGAACCGGTCTATCCCCGCGGGTGCGGGGGAACCGGTCGTGAATGTAGGGTCTATTCAATCCGGGTAGGTCTATCCCCGCGGGTGCGGGGGAACCTCGCTTTGCGCAGTTGGACCACCGGTAAAATGCGGTCTATCCCCGCGGGTGCGGGGGAACCATCGCGATTTGTAGGTTCCCGAAGAATTATCGGGGTCTATCCCCGCGGGTGCGGGGGAACCCCACCCTGCTTAGGATGTCCATCCCCAGGTCTAGGTCTATCCCCGCGGGTGCGGGGGAACCGCCCCGGACACAAACCTCCCTCCAAATCGCCCGGGTCTATCCCCGCGGGTGCGGGGGAACCAGCTTCAAAGGCATACTCCCAAAGATGTTCACAGGTCTATCCCCGCGGGTGCGGGGGAACCGATAGACTAGCGTATGGATAAGTCATTCGGTGCGGTCTATCCCCGCGGGTGCGGGGGAACCTGATTGACTTGATGTAGGGATGATATAGGAAAAGGTCTATCCCCGCGGGTGCGGGGGAACCATCGCGATTTGTAGGTTCCCGAAGAATTATCGGGGTCTATCCCCGCGGGTGCGGGGGAACCCCACCCTGCTTAGGATGTCCATCCCCAGGTCTAGGTCTATCCCCGCGGGTGCGGGGGAACCGCCCCGGACACAAACCTCCCTCCAAATCGCCCGGGTCTATCCCCGCGGGTGCGGGGGAACCAGCTTCAAAGGCATACTCCCAAAGATGTTCACAGGTCTATCCCCGCGGGTGCGGGGGAACCGATAGACTAGCGTATGGATAAGTCATTCGGTGCGGTCTATCCCCGCGGGTGCGGGGGAACCTGATTGACTTGATGTAGGGATGATATAGGAAAAGGTCTATCCCCGCGGGTGCGGGGGAACCATGTGCAGATCACTGGCGCGTGTAAGGACTGCGGGTCTATCCCCGCGGGTGCGGGGGAACCCGGAGACCTTAACTTTGGCGGAGTGGCCAGAAAGGTCTATCCCCGCGGGTGCGGGGGAACCAGCAACCAGTCTTGGGTTTGACTACGCCAGCATGGTCTATCCCCGCGGGTGCGGGGGAACCCCTATGCACACTACCCACCTAAAGGCAAATCAGGGTCTATCCCCGCGGGTGCGGGGGAACCCGCATTTGTTGACGGCGCATTCGTTGGCGCCACGGTCTATCCCCGCGGGTGCGGGGGAACCTAGAAGACGCCGAGACCTACTCAGACGAGATGCGGTCTATCCCCGCGGGTGCGGGGGAACCATTGCCATACATTGGGGCGCAAATGAGGCAGTAGGTCTATCCCCGCGGGTGCGGGGGAACCTCTGCGGGCGGTGGTTTCCCTTGAAATCCTTGAGGTCTATCCCCGCGGGTGCGGGGGAACCATTGCCATACATTGGGGCGCAAATGAGGCAGTAGGTCTATCCCCGCGGGTGCGGGGGAACCGCTTCTCGCTTCTTTTACGTGCTACGACACTACGGTCTATCCCCGCGGGTGCGGGGGAACCACACACGACAGGCACGAACCAACAGATATAAAAGGTCTATCCCCGCGGGTGCGGGGGAACCACGTAAAAGAAGCGAGAGGCCCTTTAAAATGGAGGTCTATCCCCGCGGGTGCGGGGGAACCGGATTTCCGTATACATGGGAGTCGGGGACAACCGGTCTATCCCCGCGGGTGCGGGGGAACCTTTCTCCTTCCCGCCAGCGGCTTGCGCCAGTGAGGTCTATCCCCGCGGGTGCGGGGGAACCACTTTATTATGGGTTTAATCGTCTCGGCTCAAGGGTCTATCCCCGCGGGTGCGGGGGAACCAAAGCTATCATAAAGATGCTCGCAGTCGCACGAGGTCTATCCCCGCGGGTGCGGGGGAACCACGAAACACAAAGGAAGGGAGGCCAAAGAATGAGGTCTATCCCCGCGGGTGCGGGGGAACCCTTGAGACGTGAGACTTGAAGCAACAAAAGCATGGTCTATCCCCGCGGGTGCGGGGGAACCACGACAACGTCGTTGCCAATGCCCTCCGATGGGGGTCTATCCCCGCGGGTGCGGGGGAACCCCGTCGGCATGGAGGGCAAAAGAAAATCCCGCCGGTCTATCCCCGCGGGTGCGGGGGAACCTTTCGTTACGTAACGAATCATACAGGATGGCCAGGTCTATCCCCGCGGGTGCGGGGGAACCGATTTCAAGGGAAACCATGCTTCGCAGAATCGAGGTCTATCCCCGCGGGTGCGGGGGAACCTAGCTTTGCTTGCTTCAGTTGCGCCCTCAGTCGGGTCTATCCCCGCGGGTGCGGGGGAACCTTCTATCTTTGTCGAATGTACCCCAATATGCCAGGTCTATCCCCGCGGGTGCGGGGGAACCTTTTGATGGAAGAAATGCTGAAGAAGAGGAAAAGGTCTATCCCCGCGGGTGCGGGGGAACCGGAAGAACCATTGTGGAAGGGAATTATGGCCAAGGTCTATCCCCGCGGGTGCGGGGGAACCCATATAGGAATCCGGCCCATACGTCAAGTGGGCGGTCTATCCCCGCGGGTGCGGGGGAACCTTTTCAAGTTAAACAATCGAGCAACCGCATCCAGGTCTATCCCCGCGGGTGCGGGGGAACCTAGATTATCTGGATTCCCTCGGCGGGGAGCAGGGGTCTATCCCCGCGGGTGCGGGGGAACCTCTTTATGGTAATCTATTCCATTTTGCATATAAGGTCTATCCCCGCGGGTGCGGGGGAACCGAGATTTATCTACTGCGCCCTTGACGCTTAAGAGGTCTATCCCCGCGGGTGCGGGGGAACCTGGAAGATTCGGGGATGAATAATCTGAGCATAAGGTCTATCCCCGCGGGTGCGGGGGAACCGAAGCAAAGGCAGCAGCAAAAGGCAGCGTAGTGGGGTCTATCCCCGCGGGTGCGGGGGAACCACACACGACAGGCACGAACCAACAGATATAAAAGGTCTATCCCCGCGGGTGCGGGGGAACCACCGCTCAGCGACGCCTTGCGCCGTGATTAGTGGGTCTATCCCCGCGGGTGCGGGGGAACCTATATCATCTAGGGCATGGACACGCAACGCAGAGGTCTATCCCCGCGGGTGCGGGGGAACCCTCATATTCCTTGGCGAGGTCGGTTTGTGCGGAGGTCTATCCCCGCGGGTGCGGGGGAACCAAGGAAGGGAGAGCAAAAGAATGACATACATATGGTCTATCCCCGCGGGTGCGGGGGAACCCTCATATTCCTTGGCGAGGTCGGTTTGTGCGGAGGTCTATCCCCGCGGGTGCGGGGGAACCAAGGAAGGGAGAGCAAAAGAATGACATACATATGGTCTATCCCCGCGGGTGCGGGGGAACCCTAAGCCTTTATCTGAAATCATTTTTATACTCCGGTCTATCCCCGCGGGTGCGGGGGAACCGCCGATGGGCGGCGTCTTGCGCCGAGAGTAGTGGGTCTATCCCCGCGGGTGCGGGGGAACCCAGCGACTCTGCGCATCAGCCCTTCAATGTACGGGTCTATCCCCGCGGGTGCGGGGGAACCATCCTCTACCGACTGCAAGAAATCCATGACCGCGGTCTATCCCCGCGGGTGCGGGGGAACCCGGTGTGGTTTGCGTTACTGTCAACCGCTCACCGGTCTATCCCCGCGGGTGCGGGGGAACCGAATTTTCTCCTTCAGAGCTCCGGCCCTCCTATGGTCTATCCCCGCGGGTGCGGGGGAACCCCAATTGTGGCAAAAAGGGACGGAGACCTTAACGGTCTATCCCCGCGGGTGCGGGGGAACCGCCCTTATCGTCTTTGCGCCTCTCCCTGTAAGCGGTCTATCCCCGCGGGTGCGGGGGAACCTCCACTTTTTCTCGAGGCCAAACGACGATTACCGGTCTATCCCCGCGGGTGCGGGGGAACCTACTGCGGGAAGAGGCAGAAGAGAAGAGGCAAAGGTCTATCCCCGCGGGTGCGGGGGAACCGTCTGGGGTTTGAAACCCCCTTTGACTGCTCACGGTCTATCCCCGCGGGTGCGGGGGAACCCGACATTTTCTGCCCAAGCATCTATATGCTTGAGGTCTATCCCCGCGGGTGCGGGGGAACCATAACGGTAAGGTGAAAGCATTAAAGACGTCACGGTCTATCCCCGCGGGTGCGGGGGAACCCCTCCTTCTTGGCGGGCTGCGCCAGTGATTTACGGTCTATCCCCGCGGGTGCGGGGGAACCCTTTGATGCAGTTGTTTCATATATACCACCAAAGGTCTATCCCCGCGGGTGCGGGGGAACCCGCAGAAGAGAAGAGGCAAATCGACCTTGCGAAAGGTCTATCCCCGCGGGTGCGGGGGAACCTATACGGCAGGCGGCACGGCGAAGCCCGCCACCGGTCTATCCCCGCGGGTGCGGGGGAACCAAAGTCAAGGATAGCTGACCGTTCATTTAAAAGGGTCTATCCCCGCGGGTGCGGGGGAACCCTTCGCCGTGCCGCCTGCCCGCAGTGGAGAGGGGGTCTATCCCCGCGGGTGCGGGGGAACCGACAATAGCTAAAGGGATAAAGACTCTACAAACGGTCTATCCCCGCGGGTGCGGGGGAACCGATAGTTTGGATAGGTTCAGGGCTTTTTACTACGGTCTATCCCCGCGGGTGCGGGGGAACCCTACAAACTTTGGTGGATTATTATGGTATGGAGGGTCTATCCCCGCGGGTGCGGGGGAACCAAAGGAAATATGCCGCAAACCAAGACTGCATCGGGTCTATCCCCGCGGGTGCGGGGGAACCCGCTCAGAGGGCGTTGGCGTTCCTAATTAAAAAGGTCTATCCCCGCGGGTGCGGGGGAACCCATTCACCAAACCTTCAAATGTTCTCAGTCTAGGGTCTATCCCCGCGGGTGCGGGGGAACCCCTTATCGCCGAACACGGACTGCAGATTTTCGAGGTCTATCCCCGCGGGTGCGGGGGAACCTGCAGATAGATTTGCTAAAGCCAGATGTAATAAGGTCTATCCCCGCGGGTGCGGGGGAACCTATATGGCTCAATGTCTTTCATGGAGTCCTTGAGGTCTATCCCCGCGGGTGCGGGGGAACCCTATAACAGCAAAGGAGAAGTAGCCAGTGAGTGGGTCTATCCCCGCGGGTGCGGGGGAACCCGTAACGCCCGTGCCGTGCCGTGGACGCCCAGAGGTCTATCCCCGCGGGTGCGGGGGAACCAATGGAAAGGGATTCTGGGTTTATGACGAAGGAGGTCTATCCCCGCGGGTGCGGGGGAACCTTTAATTTTTGGATTGGGCCATACCGTTTGCAGGGTCTATCCCCGCGGGTGCGGGGGAACCTCTAAGGCCTTATCTGAAATCATTCTATGCTCCGGTCTATCCCCGCGGGTGCGGGGGAACCAGTTTAAATTCTTCGGCTTCGGTTTTTTTCATAGGTCTATCCCCGCGGGTGCGGGGGAACCACGTTGTCTTTTGTGTCTGCCTTTGCTTCCATTGCTTCTAGCGGTCTATCCCCGCGGGTGCGGGGGAACCGCCTTCTCGCCTCTTTTACGTGCTACACTACTAGGTCTATCCCCGCGGGTGCGGGGGAACCTTGAGCTGGAAAAACCGACCAAGGGAAGCATGGGGTCTATCCCCGCGGGTGCGGGGGAACCGAATGGACGCTTCGGAAAAAGGACGGAGATGGTGGTCTATCCCCGCGGGTGCGGGGGAACCGTCTCACTGGGCCGAGATACCGGATATCATAGAGGTCTATCCCCGCGGGTGCGGGGGAACCGAAATTTGAAGCAACAAAAAAGCATCTCAAATCGGTCTATCCCCGCGGGTGCGGGGGAACCAGCTTCTGTGCAATCCGGCGGCTCTCTTCTGCCGGTCTATCCCCGCGGGTGCGGGGGAACCGCGCTTTCCAGTTCGGCGATGGCCTCACTCAGAGGTCTATCCCCGCGGGTGCGGGGGAACCACGTAAAAGGCGGCAGAGGCCCCTTAGAATCGAGGTCTATCCCCGCGGGTGCGGGGGAACCAGGCGCAAATCGAGCGGCATTTTATAGCTAGAAGGTCTATCCCCGCGGGTGCGGGGGAACCGCAGGCCTCAATCTGCTATCGACCGCTTGAACCGGTCTATCCCCGCGGGTGCGGGGGAACCGTATTTTATAGCTAGAATCCACTGAGCAGCGTCGGTCTATCCCCGCGGGTGCGGGGGAACCTCGGGAGATTTGCAGAGCGACGTTTGGGAGACAGGTCTATCCCCGCGGGTGCGGGGGAACCTGCGTATGCGGCCACCTGACCGCCCATTGATGCGGTCTATCCCCGCGGGTGCGGGGGAACCGGGGGTACAGTCAAAGAGAGGCTAATAAGAAAAGGTCTATCCCCGCGGGTGCGGGGGAACCGCGAGGTCGAACGGGAAATTCTGGTAGTAACGGGGTCTATCCCCGCGGGTGCGGGGGAACCACTCAGCCCCAATTTTTCCGCAAATGTCCGCAGGGTCTATCCCCGCGGGTGCGGGGGAACCGAATCTTCCAGTGCCCGGTGCACGTGCGCCGTAGGTCTATCCCCGCGGGTGCGGGGGAACCGCCCCACCAACCCGCAGCCCGTGAGTCGCAATAGGTCTATCCCCGCGGGTGCGGGGGAACCTGATAGTTGGCGTATCTCCCTGATAAACGCCAAGGTCTATCCCCGCGGGTGCGGGGGAACCGGTTACTATCCTTGAACATAATGATGTAAAAGGGGTCTATCCCCGCGGGTGCGGGGGAACCCTTTAGACCATCCTCAAGGGCATCCTAGACGTCGGTCTATCCCCGCGGGTGCGGGGGAACCTCCATTTGCGGGCGTGGGCGTAGGTGTGAGCCAGGTCTATCCCCGCGGGTGCGGGGGAACCCGTAGAAGTACGTCTGGTGCGTGTAGCTTGGCGGGTCTATCCCCGCGGGTGCGGGGGAACCGGTTTGGGCGTAGTGGTAATAATCTGCTGCGCCGGTCTATCCCCGCGGGTGCGGGGGAACCCTATCTAGCATCAAGAATGCTACCCACGCCCGCGGTCTATCCCCGCGGGTGCGGGGGAACCATAGTATGCCCGACATAGGGCGCGGCAAGGAGCGGTCTATCCCCGCGGGTGCGGGGGAACCCCCGCCGACATTGCGGGCCATGCGATCATCATGGGTCTATCCCCGCGGGTGCGGGGGAACCGATTCCAAGGAAAACTGCTGCTCGCAGAATCGAGGTCTATCCCCGCGGGTGCGGGGGAACCGGATGCATTTTGAAATCGCCAAGCCATTGGCGAGGTCTATCCCCGCGGGTGCGGGGGAACCTGGTTGTTACGTAACATTTTACCCTGGGGATTAGGTCTATCCCCGCGGGTGCGGGGGAACCTCATAATCTGAAAGGCGGTGCATTGGTGGCAGAGGTCTATCCCCGCGGGTGCGGGGGAACCATGGGTTTGGGGAAAACTGTTCAAGCCATTGCCGGTCTATCCCCGCGGGTGCGGGGGAACCTGCCCCACTCCCCAGCGGATGGCACAAAGGTCGGGTCTATCCCCGCGGGTGCGGGGGAACCGGAAGCAAGGGGCAGTGTGGCGGTTTCGGGAGAGGTCTATCCCCGCGGGTGCGGGGGAACCTAACAACCATTGCCCAGAAACGTATGGTGGCTAGGTCTATCCCCGCGGGTGCGGGGGAACCATTACGAATCGAGATATGGTAGATGAATTGTTGGGTCTATCCCCGCGGGTGCGGGGGAACCACATCGTGCTTACTCTGTCTTATTTATGTGCATGGTCTATCCCCGCGGGTGCGGGGGAACCGCTTTAGACGGTCAACGAGCAAGTCGAACGGACGGTCTATCCCCGCGGGTGCGGGGGAACCCCAAATGTGGGGGTTTTTTATGGTTTTTTATGGGGTCTATCCCCGCGGGTGCGGGGGAACCCGCTTGCCTTCCCTTGCGGAATCGAGAGCGCTGGGTCTATCCCCGCGGGTGCGGGGGAACCAAGGAAGAGGAGACCAAAGCAATGACATACATAGGTCTATCCCCGCGGGTGCGGGGGAACCTTCGGCGTGCTCGTGCGCCCACGCCACAAGCCAGGTCTATCCCCGCGGGTGCGGGGGAACCTCAAAAACCCCCAGCCGCTCGGCTTGCTGTCGGGGTCTATCCCCGCGGGTGCGGGGGAACCCTGCTTGAGCAAGACCCGCCCGCCAGCGTTGCGGGTCTATCCCCGCGGGTGCGGGGGAACCGTATCTCCAAATGCCTTTTCTGCATCCTCTAAAGGTCTATCCCCGCGGGTGCGGGGGAACCACGAATAAGGGCCTTAAGGGAAATCCTTTGAAAGGTCTATCCCCGCGGGTGCGGGGGAACCATGCGTAAACAAGGCAGTCTAGGGTTTCATTTCGGTCTATCCCCGCGGGTGCGGGGGAACCCAGAAAAGGCATTTGGAGATACGGGCTCACTAAGGTCTATCCCCGCGGGTGCGGGGGAACCGAAAATGGGTGCTCCTCGAGTCGAAAGTGTACCGGTCTATCCCCGCGGGTGCGGGGGAACCTCTATCCATAGTATCTCCTATATGTAAGTGTATGGTCTATCCCCGCGGGTGCGGGGGAACCTGTACACGTTTAGACTCCCATTGGTGACTCGGGGGTCTATCCCCGCGGGTGCGGGGGAACCTTCTCACAGCCTCCTAGACCCCTTAGACGTGACGGTCTATCCCCGCGGGTGCGGGGGAACCACATTTTATAGCTAGAATCCGCCCAGCGGCGTCGGTCTATCCCCGCGGGTGCGGGGGAACCTCTAGGGCATGGACACCAAGTGCATATTCCCGCGGTCTATCCCCGCGGGTGCGGGGGAACCTTTCAGATAAGGCATTGGAAATATCACTGTGGAGGTCTATCCCCGCGGGTGCGGGGGAACCGCGATTAGTAGATGAAGCAAAGAAAAGAGCGGGGGTCTATCCCCGCGGGTGCGGGGGAACCCGGCTAGGCTATGGCTAGTAAAGTTGGGTTGGCAGGTCTATCCCCGCGGGTGCGGGGGAACCGCTTTAGACGGCCAGCGAGCAAGTCGAACCGACGGTCTATCCCCGCGGGTGCGGGGGAACCGATATGGAAACGAGGTTTAAGGCTTTCTTTAAGGGTCTATCCCCGCGGGTGCGGGGGAACCTGGGGCGCACTGGCCAGCATGACAGGCGACGATGGTCTATCCCCGCGGGTGCGGGGGAACCTCGAGTTGCTCTTGTACTGCCTCGCCCATGCTGGGTCTATCCCCGCGGGTGCGGGGGAACCCATCCGCTGGCTCCGTGGTGAGCATACAAGGCAGGTCTATCCCCGCGGGTGCGGGGGAACCCCATAGGTCGCAGATGTCTTGTGATTTTGGGTAGGTCTATCCCCGCGGGTGCGGGGGAACCGTAACGCTTGACAAACGCAATGGCTTTCCTGTAGGTCTATCCCCGCGGGTGCGGGGGAACCGGTGTCTTGGTTTGCGGCGTATTTCCGCTTGCCGGTCTATCCCCGCGGGTGCGGGGGAACCCGACTGAGGAATTTTCCGCTAAAGTGCAAATAAGGTCTATCCCCGCGGGTGCGGGGGAACCTTTGGAAATCCAAGCGTTTCGATATACAAGTAGGGTCTATCCCCGCGGGTGCGGGGGAACCTTTACGAAGAATGCACAATGGACACAAACTGCGGGTCTATCCCCGCGGGTGCGGGGGAACCGTGCGTACACAATCGACGAAGCCCTAAATCAAAGGTCTATCCCCGCGGGTGCGGGGGAACCCTCTTGTTATTGCCATCAACCCAGCGCAACGCAGGTCTATCCCCGCGGGTGCGGGGGAACCCTATGTACTTTGTTCGACTATCCCTCATCCGGAGGTCTATCCCCGCGGGTGCGGGGGAACCGCCTATGCCAACGTGGGAACGCTCAATACGGCAGGTCTATCCCCGCGGGTGCGGGGGAACCAACTGTATCTGAAACTGCGAGTCGCTATGCCCGGGTCTATCCCCGCGGGTGCGGGGGAACCTACTTACATTACTTATATATTAACTACGTTAAGGGTCTATCCCCGCGGGTGCGGGGGAACCCCTCGGCGGGGAGCAGGTGGTCATGTTTTCAAAGGTCTATCCCCGCGGGTGCGGGGGAACCCTTGAATGTCCACCCCACACGTCACCGCATCAAGGTCTATCCCCGCGGGTGCGGGGGAACCCCCCGCCATCATTTAGGCGCAAATGGGATGGTAGGTCTATCCCCGCGGGTGCGGGGGAACCCTTTGGGTAATGTCTTTTGTGGCCCCAAGGAAAGGTCTATCCCCGCGGGTGCGGGGGAACCGGCGTTGAGTTGGCGCAGCCCCACGTCCATCATGGTCTATCCCCGCGGGTGCGGGGGAACCAAGCTCATCGCCGAGCACGTTACGGCAGGGCGAGGTCTATCCCCGCGGGTGCGGGGGAACCATTGCAACCCCTTTGCGGGGCCGGCTGGCTAGCGGTCTATCCCCGCGGGTGCGGGGGAACCAGAGGTAGAACGGACGTGCGGATGGCAGTAAATGGTCTATCCCCGCGGGTGCGGGGGAACCCTTACCGGGCAAAAATCCCCCGCAGATAGCAACGGTCTATCCCCGCGGGTGCGGGGGAACCACATTGCATCGCTATCTCAGCACGCCAATGATAGGTCTATCCCCGCGGGTGCGGGGGAACCGCGATACATGGTCTTCAACTTGCTAGTACAATGGGTCTATCCCCGCGGGTGCGGGGGAACCTGTGACCACGGCCCTATTTTCCCCACACACGCAGGTCTATCCCCGCGGGTGCGGGGGAACCAATCCTTAAAGCTCTGTCATTACCATAATGGAACGGTCTATCCCCGCGGGTGCGGGGGAACCCGCATGGTCGACAGTGTACAAGACAAAGACCGCGGTCTATCCCCGCGGGTGCGGGGGAACCCGACTCCTGCCAATAGCACCGCCAAGGATAACCGGTCTATCCCCGCGGGTGCGGGGGAACCAGCATTCCATCATCTCATTATGGGTTTAATCGTGGTCTATCCCCGCGGGTGCGGGGGAACCACCTTAATGAATGCGGGTTCTGACTTACAGCAAGGTCTATCCCCGCGGGTGCGGGGGAACCGCCTCGTAGTACGCTTCCCGTGCCGTGAACATCGGTCTATCCCCGCGGGTGCGGGGGAACCATTCGTAATGGTTGTCATTTTTTCTCCTTTTAAGGTCTATCCCCGCGGGTGCGGGGGAACCTTTTCCAGATCAATTTTTGCCTTTTCGGCCGCCGGTCTATCCCCGCGGGTGCGGGGGAACCACAAGCTTCCAGGAACCATCGACACCAGCCAAGGGTCTATCCCCGCGGGTGCGGGGGAACCTTTCCACTTAGGCGGGAGGATGTCGAAATCAGAGGTCTATCCCCGCGGGTGCGGGGGAACCCCAAGGATGGCCCAAAACTCCACTAGCACAAAGGGTCTATCCCCGCGGGTGCGGGGGAACCAACGCCTTTGCCCATTCCTCAGAAAACATCTCCGGTCTATCCCCGCGGGTGCGGGGGAACCTGGGCCCACACTGCGTCCACACTGCGCCCACACGGTCTATCCCCGCGGGTGCGGGGGAACCAATGTTACGTAACAATAATCCCCAGGGTAAATGGGTCTATCCCCGCGGGTGCGGGGGAACCCGCAGTGTGGGCCCAGATTTTCCCGATGGCCAGGGTCTATCCCCGCGGGTGCGGGGGAACCAATGTTACATGACTTACTTACATTACTTATATAGGTCTATCCCCGCGGGTGCGGGGGAACCTGGAGCGCATTGGCCAGCATGACAGGCGACGACGGTCTATCCCCGCGGGTGCGGGGGAACCGGCACGGACGGCACGGCGCAGCCCGCCGCCACCGGTCTATCCCCGCGGGTGCGGGGGAACCTGGCCAAGTCAGTTTGGGCCGACTCCAGAACCAGGTCTATCCCCGCGGGTGCGGGGGAACCCGCTGGACACGCCCTGGGAGAAGCGGCCTTTTGGGTCTATCCCCGCGGGTGCGGGGGAACCGTATCAGACCCGTCAATGAACTCCAGCGCAGATGGTCTATCCCCGCGGGTGCGGGGGAACCGCGGCGGGCTGCGCCGTGCCGCCCGCCGTTGGCGGTCTATCCCCGCGGGTGCGGGGGAACCTCCTTTTGCCTTCGTATTCCTTGGCTAAGTCTGGGTCTATCCCCGCGGGTGCGGGGGAACCCTTGGGAGTAGTAAGCCTAATGCCCCCTTAGTCGGTCTATCCCCGCGGGTGCGGGGGAACCTCCCACATATATGGAAATCCAGCACACAATCAAGGTCTATCCCCGCGGGTGCGGGGGAACCACTCACAAGAGTATTACGCTAAACACTCCTGTCGGTCTATCCCCGCGGGTGCGGGGGAACCGGTTGCGATTCGATAGAGGAAGAATCGGTCGAAGGTCTATCCCCGCGGGTGCGGGGGAACCAATTAACCAAATTACCTTCTGAATATAAAGGTAGGTCTATCCCCGCGGGTGCGGGGGAACCGTCGTTACCGAACCTTTTGAGTCGCTGTATACGGGTCTATCCCCGCGGGTGCGGGGGAACCCCTAAAACAGCAAAACGGGGCAACCACGTGCGGGGTCTATCCCCGCGGGTGCGGGGGAACCTCGGGTTGTTCAGTATACTCCGTGCCAAAACTGGGTCTATCCCCGCGGGTGCGGGGGAACCGCTGAAGAGGATTAAATCGGTCGATGTTGTGGCGGTCTATCCCCGCGGGTGCGGGGGAACCACAATAAGGAGAGTATAGAAAATGGCATTGAAAGGTCTATCCCCGCGGGTGCGGGGGAACCGCGTTGTGGCACTTCTGGCAGAGGGCGGCAAGGGGTCTATCCCCGCGGGTGCGGGGGAACCCCATAGCCTAGCCTATCCATCCATGTGTGAGTAGGTCTATCCCCGCGGGTGCGGGGGAACCTAGGCAGTTAAGGGTTGTCAACCCTAAAATAATGGTCTATCCCCGCGGGTGCGGGGGAACCAGATTATCTATCACCAGATAGACACTCAAAGAGGGTCTATCCCCGCGGGTGCGGGGGAACCCAACTTTAACAAACCCTTGACATGCTAGGGCTGGGTCTATCCCCGCGGGTGCGGGGGAACCCTCTTCACAATCCCAACACGTCGGCCGTGGTGGGGTCTATCCCCGCGGGTGCGGGGGAACCAGACTGGGTCAAATTGGAACGAATTTGACCCAAGGTCTATCCCCGCGGGTGCGGGGGAACCAGAGGCGGTGACGCATGGCTAAACACAAGCACAGGTCTATCCCCGCGGGTGCGGGGGAACCAGGCACAGCGGCAAGACACGGCAGCAATTTCCAGGTCTATCCCCGCGGGTGCGGGGGAACCGTTGACAACCCTTAACTGCCTAGCAATACAGAAGGTCTATCCCCGCGGGTGCGGGGGAACCGGGAAGAGGCAGAAGAGAAGAGGCAGATTGGCAGGTCTATCCCCGCGGGTGCGGGGGAACCTCCAGCCAAAGGGGGTTTCAAACCCCAGATGAAGGTCTATCCCCGCGGGTGCGGGGGAACCAGCGTAGTCAAACCCCAAACTAGTCGCTATCTGGGTCTATCCCCGCGGGTGCGGGGGAACCCCCGTTAAGACTTGGACTCATATGGTGGTGGGGGGTCTATCCCCGCGGGTGCGGGGGAACCTCTAACCCAGAACGAATGGGTGATGGCAAAACAGGTCTATCCCCGCGGGTGCGGGGGAACCATGTATACGGAAATCCAGCCCATTCTCAATTCAGGTCTATCCCCGCGGGTGCGGGGGAACCTACCTAGATACCCATTCTGTGTCAAAAATAAACGGTCTATCCCCGCGGGTGCGGGGGAACCACAAGCTGCCAGGAACCATCGACACCAGCCAAGGGTCTATCCCCGCGGGTGCGGGGGAACCCGATGGTCTCACAGTCCAACAGATCGCTACCAGGGTCTATCCCCGCGGGTGCGGGGGAACCCCGGTCTCCAACCCGTACCATATTTTCTGCCCAAGGTCTATCCCCGCGGGTGCGGGGGAACCATAGGCTAGGCTATGGGTAAGTAATCCACACACGGTCTATCCCCGCGGGTGCGGGGGAACCGAGCCCATACGACGTAAGCATTCCATCATCTCAGGTCTATCCCCGCGGGTGCGGGGGAACCCATTGCACACTAAGTAATGTGCTAGATGTATACGGTCTATCCCCGCGGGTGCGGGGGAACCCATAAGAACCAAAAATATAGGACTTATTGTGGAGGTCTATCCCCGCGGGTGCGGGGGAACCTGCCAACCCAACACCCGGAGGACAAGCGCATGGGGTCTATCCCCGCGGGTGCGGGGGAACCGTCCTCAACCTCGAGCTTGCCTTCCAAATCCAAGGTCTATCCCCGCGGGTGCGGGGGAACCTGAGTGTCTATCTGGTGATAGATCATCTCCAACGGTCTATCCCCGCGGGTGCGGGGGAACCCCAATGGGTATGAGTGAGTACTAGGCCACATGTGGTCTATCCCCGCGGGTGCGGGGGAACCATTTTGGGCAAGTTCGGTTTGACACCTACTGCGGGTCTATCCCCGCGGGTGCGGGGGAACCGGCTAGCTTATGGCTAGTAAAGTGTGAGATTACGGTCTATCCCCGCGGGTGCGGGGGAACCATTTGACACGTGACCATGCCCAGTATGGGAGTGGGTCTATCCCCGCGGGTGCGGGGGAACCAACTAACTACAACAACTACAACTACAATAAGAAGGTCTATCCCCGCGGGTGCGGGGGAACCGGAAACCCAATATCTATCCAGGTTTTAGGGCAAGGTCTATCCCCGCGGGTGCGGGGGAACCCTTACCGGGCAAAAATCCCCCGCAGATAGCAACGGTCTATCCCCGCGGGTGCGGGGGAACCGGCTGCGGGTTGGTGGGGCTGGGGGATAAGTAAGGTCTATCCCCGCGGGTGCGGGGGAACCCCTAACGATTTTCGTAATTCTTGTTAGCCGTGTTCTGCTACTCCGTTGCTCTTGCTTCTAACCTGGACCGAAACGTCTTATCGGCAGTGTTGCGGCATTGGTCTAGTTGTACTTCACTAGATAGACTCCGTCGGCATCCACAATCTCCTTGGGCGCTTCGCCAAGGGTCCTAATCCTTTGTTCTGCCGCAGCGGACGGATCACGCCAAGTCATCACTATGGCTCCTTGTCCTAGTTCGTAGTACCAACGTGTTAAAACGTCCCAAATCCTCTCTCTAATTCCGTCTGTCATCTGGGGGGACGTGTACACGCCAGGCGCTATTTCCAGCATTACGGATGCGAGGAATCCCCGATAGCGGGCTTCTACGTTTACTGTTACTACCACGGTCATTGTTTTGCCCTCCCACTTCCCTTTTTCGGTGTCGGCGACTCTACGTCAAGGGGCGAGACGTCCTGAAAGAGGGCCTTTATTCGGTCGATCATTTTCGACACAACCCGCTCGCTCCGGAGCATCTCTCCCGTCGTCCGTCTTGTATGCCGCTCTATGTCCAGGGTGGGGTTGTCAATTACTGCTTTGGCGGACTTGAAGGCAGCTGGAAGTAGGACGTTATCCCGAAACAGGTCGGCAATGTCCAAGGCGAAGGCGTCGCCGCTGTGCTCGTGTATGAATCCCAGCTGGGGAATGGCGCCAACCGAGGTCACAGCAATGACGGCAGCTGAGGTAACGGCCACGGACGCGTGGTTTACGGCTTGATTGGGTATATCCGCCGCAAGGGGATTACCACGGTCGTAGCGTCGGCCTTGCCAGGTGATTCCATATCGCTGGGCAAGGTGCCGGTACATCTTTTTTGCGCGTCCTCCTTCAACGCCGCGTAGAGCGTTCAAGTCGTGGAATGGAAGCACCTCTCCAAGACGCAGGGCGTACATTTTTCGGGCGATGGCTATGCGCCCGCCCTTCGGATCCCCCCATGCCCGCATTTGCCGGCGGGCTATGTCGGATGAGTCCGGCATCAACGGGGGAGCGGTATAACACCTGACACCGTCCTCCCCAACGGCGACTAGGGCGGTTCCGTGCCGCGCCATGAGACGGAGGGCGTCGTGGCTAACGGTGGATCCCGGCCCCAGCAGTATCATGGAGAGGGATTGAAAGGGGATGCCGTACTCGCCGCTTTCCAACGGACTGGACCTGTCCGCACCATCATTCCGGAGAAAGCGCAAGGTGCCGTCCTTAACGGCGAGGGCGCCGCGGCTTAGCCACAACAGGCCGTGACGGTCTGCGTGGGGCACCCTCGCCGTTTCCAGCCCTAATCTGCCTCTGAGCATGGTGGTCCTCCTATGGTTCCTAGTTCCCCGCTCGTGCGCTGGGAACCAGGAAGGCATTATTCAGTTGGTAAGGTGCAAAAGGCCCGGGTCTCATTTGTGAGGGGGCCGTAGGAGCAGCATCCCGTAGCCGTAGGCGCGATGCCGGCCGACGCCCCGGGCCAGCAGGGCGGCAAAGGCGTCGGGGTCCGTTATTCTGAGAATGCCACGCATGACGGCGTCCGGCCCCTCGCTGTAACGGGCGTGACGTTTTCGAATGGCGCGGGTGCGCTGGAAGGAGACGAGCCGGGTTTCACCGGGTTCCAGGGATGCCCCGCCGCATCCTTTTAGTTTCGATCCAAGCCACTCGTTGTAGACTTCCTCCCGGCTACGGTTCATTCCCCTTTTGGGTTGCAGGAGCGCCTCCCACTGGAAGGCGTCGCATTCTTTACCAGGGCGAGGTTGCTTTTCCGGATCGTCACCATTCCGCCGATTCACTCGGAAAAGACGCAGCTTGTCGGCCGGAACACGCGAGAGGTCCTTTTGGAGGCGTACGACGGGACGGATGCGTGTTTCGAAGCCTAGTCGTTTGCCCATTTGCCATTGGGATGGCATGGGCTTGCTGTCCAGTTTATGGAGGGGCATGATGCGGCATTGAAGCGGGTCGGCGTAGATGGCGGCAGCGTCCCGAAGGGCCGAGGCGTCGGTTGTGCCGTAGCCATAGAGAAACCCGCGGGACCCTTGACGAGGCGCTATGAGGCGAAAGGGCAGTGGAGCCAGTTCACCGAAGCATTCTTTCAGCAAGCAGTGCATGGCATGGTCCGGGTCCTGCAGTCGCTTACTACCCATCCAGCGGTTGAACTCCCGGAGGTTGATTTCGGCTCGGATCATCTGAAGGGCGGCCACAATGGGAAGGGTATTAAATTGTGTAGTCATTCTTGGTCCTCGATTGGGGTATATTCGCCCTCGCAGACCAAACGTCCGCCGCCGTGCAGCCCTGAAATCCAGTTGCGCTGGTCTGTAATCATGTGGGTGTTTGTGGATTGGACGCGTTCGTCGCTTTCGCTGCCAGGCCACTGGAGGCGAAGACGCTGGTTATTGTCCCGACCGTCGGTTATTGGGATATTCAGCAGCGCCTCTATGGAGGTTTCTCCGTCGGCGAAGCATCCGAAAATCGGCGCGGAAGGCAGGCAGGGCTTGCGTCCGATGAAGAGGGGACGCTTGGGGCGTTGGAGCGCATCCGCAAGGTCGTCCAGGGTGGGTGCGCCGTTTTCGGGATTCAGCCGAAGGGCGACGGTGACGCGCCTATCTGCGTAGTAGTCGCGGTAGCGAAGATGAGGCGCGTTGTAGGTAGCTGCGCCGCCTGCGCGTCCTTCCGGGACGCCGCGGGTCGTCCAACCCATATCGTTTTTGGCCAACTGTGCGGTCTGAAAGTCTTGCATGCTGAGCCGGTTGAGGGGTTCCCGGTCGATGCGGGCGGCGAAGACGAGCCGGTCCTGGAGTTGCTGATGACGCTCCCTCTCGATGCGGCGCCAGCCGAGGGCGTTGGCGAGGAGGCCGGTTATCATGGAGGCGGCGGGGAAGGGCCGGACGACGCCGTAGTTGTCGATGGTCTCGCCGCCGAAGGCCATGAGGGGAGCTTCGAGGCGGAGGATGAGATGGCGCATGGCTACGCCGCCGCGCCTGTGTGCACGACATCCGCCGCCCACGAAGCAAGTTCGTTCAGGTTTACACGCTCGGACGATGGAATTTCGCAGTTGTCCATTGACATAAACCGCCGCGTTCCCGACACGCCGTAGGCCGCGTCCTGGCGTTCGATTTCGGATTCCAGAGCCTTGAGAGCATCCCGCATCCTAGGATTGACGGGGGCGCGGAAGGCGTCGGCGAGGCTGTACGGCTGGTCGGAGCCGGCTTCGACCAGCATGAACCGGGCACGACCGTAGGGGGCGGTGGAACCGAGCTTGGCGCCGGGGGAAACTGTAGCGATGAGGTGGATGAGGTGCTCGACGACTTTGGCGGAGAGGGACCTGTCGGCGTCCTGCCACTGCCCAGCTTCACACCCTTCCAGGTTGGAAACCAGACCGGGAACGTCGACGACCACGTAGCCGTAGAAGAGGCCGGCAGTCAGTTCCATGTCACCTATATGTGCGGCGCCGGGGTCCTCATCGTCGCTTTGGAGATCGTCGACAACGGAGAAGTAGTCGCTTTCGGACTCTTCGGCGTGGACGGTGAAGGCGTGGGCGACGTGGACGGCGGCGTCTATGTTAGCGCCGGGGTCGGAGGTCACCATCCGCCCGAACAGCGCTCCCTCCAAACCTCCGGGGAGACGGGCGGTTTCTCGAAAGGCGCGGAAGTTAGCGCCTTCTCCACGTCGGACGTTGAACAGATCCTCCGCGGCCTTCTTGGCCGCGCTTGCATCGTCGGGATGCTCGCCGCAGATGGCCTGCGCCTTTTCTTGAAGGTACTCCACCTCGGGGAGGCCGAGCAACAACGGCTGGCGACCGGATTCGGAGGTGCCGCTGCCACCGTATACGCCCACGTTGAAGGCCTCTGCCACGGCGATGAGCACGTCTTCTGTAGCTCCGTCGTTTTCTCGCAGAGGCATCATTACCATGCGTTCAACGACGTTGCGGGAGCGAGTGGCTGTCACTGCGTCAGGAATGCGGTGCAAGGCGAATTCGTGCTTCTTTTCGTCCTTGGGGTCCCGCCAGTGCCGTTTGAGGCACTGGGAGGAAATGCGGGTGCGGATCGCGCCGCCGAAGGGCATGCGCTTGGCGAGGCCGCTGTCGTCCCGGTTCAGAAGCGCCGCCGGATACGAGTGCAGGGTGTGTATCTGCAGGAATCTGGGTGTGGTCATTCAGGAACTCCTCTTTTGATTTAGTTGTCCTGATTCTCGGATTTTACGGCACTTTGCCGCTCTGCGCGGTAATAGGCGCGGGCGATTCGACGGCGCGCCTCCTCTGCCGCCTTCTCATTTAAATCAGCGACGAGAATGAAGTGGGCCATCTCCCGCCAATTGAAAGCAACGTCGGCGGCGGAGAGCATGCGGAACATTCTAGTCAGCAGGGTCCTTAGCATCGCATCCCGCGCTGTCAACAGCCGGTTGAGTCTGGCTTCGCTGTAGAAAGCCTGCGCTCGCTGGGATTCGCCGCCAAGGAACAGGGCGGTTCCCACATAGTTGCGTCCATCGTGGGCGCTGCCCTGAAGGCTAGTGGGATTCCTGGGCGTCATCAGAGCAATGCCGTGAAGAATGAGCGCCCATTTGCCTTCGCGGTCGGGATTGCCCAATAGGTCTTGTTCCGCCATTAGCTTCCAAAAAATTGCCTTGTCGGGTTCGTACGGGTTCATGCGACGAAGTTCCGCCAGATCTCCCCGTCGAAAGTCTGGGCGGGCCATCTGATATGCAAAGCCAACAGCGATGTCGCCGCGGGGCTTGGGCCGGCTTTGCTCAACGTCAACGCTTGGCGTATCGATGGTTTGGGCGTTCATGATGCTTCGTGATTCCTTTCCTGGTCGTCAGCGAACAGAAACGGCAGTCCCTGGGCGCCGCGGATTCTTCCCTCGAACAACCCCTCGGCTCGGACGCGGGCCTTGTAGCGGTGGATTGCCGGGCAGGGCAGCGTGTCAGTGGCCTCCTGGAGTAAGCGGCGAGCGTGGTTAACTACACCGCCCGTGCCGTTCAGAAGCCATCGGATGCGGATGCCCTCGCGCTCGCTGTTCTCAGCGTCGAATTCATCCTGAAGGTCGTCAAAGAAGCTGGCGTCTACAATGTCGTCCAGCCGGTTCAGCCATGGCCGGGCTAGGGCACGATGCTCAGGACTGATGTTGCCAGTCTCGCCTCTGGCGGCGAAAGTCTGGATGGCGTGACTCAGAATTCGTTGGACTGTGCCAACTTCGTCAATGCGCTTCCTGGCGATGTCTCCCAACTCAGAGGCATTTCTCCTGCCTAGAACTTGGTGGGCCTTAAACCGAAACGGAATCTCCCGTTCGTAGTGACCTTCAGTTTTGCCCTGGCCCCTTACCGTTGCGCGGCCCACCAACTTCATCGTCTGTCGGGACCGACGCTCAGATTCAGATGATCGCAGCAGGGCTGGATTAGTCCAAGAAAAGAGATAGTCGGTGAGTCTCTTGTATGTAAATCCGCCGCTGCTTAGGGTGAGAGGCAGGCCATCTCTACTGGCATTCGTCGGAGTCCAGGGATCGCCGGTGCGACCCTTTAATTCCTTCCCCCGGATACGGGCGGCCTTGGAGGTTGCTCTGATTGCGTGCAACGATGCTTTGGAGGCTGAGCGCAGCCGTATGCGTCGACAAATCTCTACGTAAAGGGGATGTAGACGGTCGGACAACAGGCTTTCAAGAGGGGTCCCGTCCCAAGGCATAGTCCAGAGAAGGGAAGTCCCGTTTTCGGGTGCGTCTCCCCTCTCTTGAATGTCGGGCCAGTGTGCCTGGAGAGCGAGAATGTCACGCTCCACGTGTGCGCCTGGGGTGTTGTTGAGAGGAGCGAGAGTTAGAGCGGGACGGTTCCCCAAGCCGCCGTTCATTCGAGAGATGCCGTAGTTGCCGGCTCCGCTGAACCCCTCCATCGTCTGAAGGGTTATCAGGGCAAAAATCCAGTCATCCGCGCTGGCCAGGCCAGCGACAGTAGATTTCAGGTCGTGGTTCTTGGCGGTGACCAGCATATCCAGTTCGTCGGGGGTGGATACGACATTCTTGAATTCCTTCTCCCGTTCCTTGGAGGTGGCTGGGGGTTGCATGAAGGCGGGCTTGGTGATGTCTTCCACGACGAGGCTCCAGGGTTCGTCGTTTGGGAATTCTTCTTTGGTGAGGGCGCGGATGATGCGGCGCCATTCGTCCGCGTCCGTCGGAGGCTCGGTCATATCCGCCCGGTGCATGGCGATGACGCCAAGCTGGACCAGGAAGGCGTGCCAGGCGTGACGTTGATGGGGACGAAGCGCGGGGAAGGCGTCAATTTCGTCGGCTATGAGCGCGGCGTAGACTTGTGGCAGGGATGCTTCCACGCGCCGCCCACCGGAATGGTCGAAGCGTATTAGAGGTTCGGTTAGGATGTTGAGCAAGGGCAAGCCTCCATAGGCTGAACTTGGTAGTTGACAAGGAACCGACAATGATATATTGAATCTCAATAATCCGTGTGTCAATAGCCACAACGGGTGGGCGGCTAGTCCCTCTGCAGGCCGAGGCGATCGTAGCGGAAGGTCCTGGTGCCGACGGCAAAGGTGAAACCGCCTTCGTCCATCAGCTTGGGCGCGACGGTGCCTTCGACATCGGCGCCGGCGAGCCAGCGGACCGAGACGGGGAGACGGTCGATGGTCCGCGTCGGGTCGAAGGGGCTGGGCGGTGGAGGTTTGAACTCAATCTCAACTGAATCATCTCCCAGCCGGGTGCGTATTCGCTCCTCGATTGTACCGAATTGCACGTCGTCGTTATTCACAAAGAAGTCTTTGTCGCGTTGGATGATGGCGTATGCCGCAGTAAGGCCCTCGGCTATTTCACCGCCCGTGAGTTCATTGGCATGTATTCGCCAGTCGTCTCCCAGTTCCTGTACGATGGCCTCCAGGGCGTCAGGATGAGTGGCGCGTTCTACGAGCTTCCGATTCATCCCCGGGATACGCCACTGCGGGAACTCCGTTACGAGCCGTCGGGTGGCCTCCACGGTCCTCAGGTCTTCGTACACGTGGCCGTGAGGCCCCAAGCCGTTGGAATTGGATCCCCGTTTCAGCAGAGGCGAAAGGTCTTCGCCTTCGGGCGTTAGGACGATACACCTTGGGCGTTTGTTGCCCTCGGGCCGGAGGGCGTCGTTATCCTTGTGGCGGTGGAGGCGGCCTATGCGCTGAAGCAGTACGTCAGTGGGACAGAGATCGGTAATCAGCAGGTCCGCGTCGATGTCGAGAGACTGCTCCAGGGTCTGGGTGCCGACAACGACGACGCCTCCCGCGCCCACTTGCCGCTTTTTGCCCAGCCACTCCTCAACGGCATAGTCCAGACGTCGACGGTCGGTGGCGGCGAACCGGCCGTGGTGAAGCGTCGGGATGTTTCCTAGGGAAAAGAGCAGCGTTCTATCGTCATTGAGGGAGGCCCGTTCCACCGCCTGTTGGGTTTCGATGGCGTGGCCGACGGTGTTGCGAATCACTAACACTCGCGCGCCGTCCCGCGCCGCTTCCAAAGCTATCGCCACCACGCCATCGAATCGGTGCATGAGTGGTTTGGCGTCAATCCGAACCATCTTTTCACGGCCGTTCTCATCCACGGGCATGAGCTTGCCAGCCCCAACGCTGAGGGCGGGATAGGGAGACTTAATAGCTTCGCACATCGGCATTGCGTTGTGGGTGCCCAATCGGGTAGAGGACAGCCATTGCTGCCGCGCCGACGAGCCGAGGGTGGCGGACATGAGCAGCGCGTAGCCGCCAGCGCCGAGATGGGCATCTAGAAGGGCCTCTATGATACGGCTCATGTAGGTGTCGGACGCGTGGACCTCGTCCACCACCAGCAGGCTGCGGGCCAGGCAAGCGGCACGCATGTGGGCGTGCTTGACCTTTAGGGCCGACATCATGGCTTGGTCCACCGTGCCCACCGCAATCTGCGCCGCCAGGTATCGCTTGGGGCGCTCCGCGGGCCATCTTCTCCGGCGGGCGATTTCGCTGGGGTCGTCATGCCACCACACTTCGTAGTCTTGCAGATGGTCTCCGGTGAAGTCGCCGGAACGCAGGTAGCCCGGTACTGCCAGGACGACTTCCGGACGATGCTTTTCAGAGAAGGTTCGGTCGACGAAGCGAGTGATGCGCCCGTGAAGCTGGGTGGCGGCGGCGCGGGTGGGCAGCGCGAAGTAGAGGCCGTCCACCAGGCCGGCCTCGTACATTCTGGCGAACCTCCAGAGGGCCGCCTCCGTCTTGCCGGAGCCGGTTTCCGATTCAATGATTGCCAGCCGCTCCTCCAACGAGGTGTTTGCTGCGGCTTGCTGGATGGCGTTGGGTTGGAAGCCAAACATCTCGTTGAAGGTCGGAAGGCCGATATGCATCGTAGTACGTTGGTCGGATATGTCCAAGCCGATTTCCGAAAGGGCGAGTTTGGCTTGCGGCTGGGCCGTCGTTTCGAAATAGTTGTCGCAGGGTTGGTCGCAGAAGGGGAACCAGACTTCGTTGGAGCCAATCCAGTCGGCGAGGGTGCAGAGGCCGAGGAACATGTGCTGGAGGGCGGGCGAAGAGGGCAGCGGCGGCGCGTCGGTAGAGAAGGCGGCGGGGAACCAGCGACGCGCCAGGCAGCCCAATCGCTTGACATAGTCGGATGGGCACAACTCGCCATAGGGACGCCATATTTGCGGGTTTGGATGCCGAGACGCGTTTAGGTTCAGTGGCTGGCCGTGATGAGAGAGGGCTGCTACGAGGAAGGCGCATACGGTCTCGCCGTCCTGGTCGTCCCAAGAATTGATCGCCTCGTTCCACCAGCCGAGGGCGTCGAAGAACCATTCAGATGTGTTGTCATCTTCACCGTTGAGTATAGGCGTCAGGTCCAAGGTGTGGCCTACGCCGTGAAACCACGCTGGGCGACGACCCGACGGGAGGTCGTCGTCACGCCAAATCTGGGTTTGGAAGCCCACGTTGACCTTGCCAACGTCGTGGAGGGCGGCGAACAAGGATAGCCGAGAATCTGTCGCTTCGTCGATATTGCTGAGTCCTGCGGAGCAGGCGAGACTATGCCGGATGGTAGGCTGTTCCAAGAGAGCCTCGAAGCAGGCTCCGACGTCGGCAAGATGGTGCTCCAGCAGGTGGATGCGCTCCGGCCCGCGCTGGCGGGAGGGCTGCGCCTTGCCCCAGAATAGGCGTGTGTATGGTCGCTTGTTGTTAGTATGTGTCATGTACTAGTCTCACCTCTTGGGCGGGGCCGTTCTTGCATTCATGGGAATTGTACTTGAAACTGGGAAGTGGAGAACAATCATATGCCCCAAGGAGATATATGAGTGAGATGGCTAACCTAACATTCAATGCCGTTGACGTGGAAACCGCCAATGCAGACCCTTCCAGCATCTGCCAGATTGGTATCGTGAAATTCAGGAATGGCAAAATCAGTGGGAGTTTTTCCATCCTGGTAAATCCGGCGGCTCCCTTCAATTGTTTCAATGTCAGGCTCCACGGAATCAGCGAATGCACGGTAAGTAATTGTGAGACTTTGCTCGAACTGCATGGGACGTTGCGTCGTTTATTGGGAGAAACGGTTGTCGTCAGTCATACGTCCTTCGACAAAGTGGCTCTTGACAGAGCAATGGAGAAGAACGGATTGGCCTCCATAGAGGCAACGTGGTTGGACAGTGCCATGATCGCCCGCCGCGCTTGGCCAAAGATATACAGACGCAGATGGAGTCTAGCCAAAATCGCAGGAGACCTGGGCATTTCCTTCAGACACCACGACGCCGTAGAAGATGCCCGGGCAGCCGGAGAGATTGTGCTGCATGCCTGCCGGCACACTGGCTTGTCCATCAACGACTGGGTGGCGCGAACCTGAAAGTTCGCTTGACCACTAGTGATTCGTGGAGTAGGAGCCAGGGGACGAGCCTAGGGTCGAACAGACTCAGCTAAGTGCCAACCGGAATCTTAGTGTGAAGGTTCTCGATTTTATCCAGTTTGGTGGGCGATACAGGACTCGAACCTGTGACCCCCTGCGTGTAAAGCAGGTGCTCTAACCAGCTGAGCTAACCGCCCATGATGCACACGCGCTTTGCCTTGTGGGCCGTCGGAAGCATCGAAGTACTCCACATTCGTCGGCAAGGCACAATATGATTATACAACACCAACGCACCGCATTCAGCGCGCAAGGTTGTCTGCATGAGCTTCGTCTAAAGTTGCCAAAATATATGGTCTGTGTAGACACGCGCCAGCCAACATAATACCGTCGGCCAGTCTGGGAATGAGCAGTTTCCTAAATTTCGCCCAAAAGTCGTCTAAAGATGTAGCCATTATTGTTTACTAGAATTGCCCTCTATCAGTAGACTCACGTCACGGGTTGAAGATGCGTATAGCAGGAGGAATCGCCAAAGGAAGAAGGCTCGCCTCTCCAGCTATCCCGGGAGCCAGACCCACCTCAGAACTTATCAGAGGAGTCATCTTCAACAGCCTGGGTTCTGAAATTCTGGAAGATGCCAAGGTTGCGGACCTATACGCCGGCGTTGGTTCCCTTGGCATCGAGAGCCTAAGCCGGGGCGCTGCCTTCGCTGATTTTGTGGAGAAGGACCCTCGCCAATGCGCCGTTCTGAGGAGGAATCTGAAAACTACCGGCCTTGAAGGAAAAGCGAAAGTGCACCGCTTGGAGGCGTTGAAAGCATTGGCGCATCTCAAGGGCCCCTACGGGGTGGTGCTCATGGATCCCCCGTACCGCATGGAGAGCTTGGACCAGGACTTAGAAGCAATAGACCAAGCAAAAATTATTGGGAATGAAGGAATGCTAGTAGTAGGACATTCAAAGCGTTTGGCGCTGAAGAAGAGATACGGCAAGCTTTCGCTGGTGCGCAGCAGGCGTCACGGCGACAGCGTGGTCGACTTCTTTCGATCGGGAGTCGCCAGATGACCGTCGCTTTATATCCGGGCACCTTCGATCCGGTCACCCGAGGACACGTGGACGTCGCCACCCGGGCCTCCAGTCTCTTTTCACACCTGGAGGTCGCCGTCTACGAAGGTTCGCAAAGACCTTGCCTCTTCACCGCCCAAGAGCGCGTCGACCTCTTCACTGAGGAGGTGCAGCACCTGGAAAACGTGAACGTCCGAAGCTTCAGCGGCCTGGTGGTGAACTACGCCCGCCGTATGGGGGCCCAGGTAATCGTCAAGGGACTTCGAGGCAGTTCCGATTTTGAGTATGAATACGAGATGGCGTTCGTGAACAAAAAACTAGCGCCAGACATTGAAACAATTTGTCTAATTACCAGCTTGGAATATCAATTCGTAAGCTCTAGTCGTCTGAAGGAGGTGGCCAGTCTGGGAGGCGATATAGAGGTAATGGTGCCGCCACACGTAGCCAAAGCAGTCTTGGAAAAGTTAGCTCTGCCCCATTAGTCAATAAATTGTGGAAGGAGGACACATGGACATAATCAATATCATCGATAGGCTGGAAGCACTAATCACTACTAGTACCAAGGTTCCCGCAACTCAACGCACTCTTCTGGATGTAAACAAGGTTCAAGAGCTAATGGACCAGCTTCGGCTGGCAGTTCCTCAGGACGTTCGAGCGGCCAAGGAGATCCTGGTCAATAAGGACGACATCCTCAACCTGGCGGAGGCCGAGCGCCGCCGCACCAAGGCCCAGGCTGAGGAGGAATTCCAGAACAGGATCAACCAATCGGAGGTCCTCAAGGAGGCCCAGCGTAGGGCCCGACAGATTGTGGACGACGGAGAGCGGAAGTCCACGCGCATGATCTCCCAGGCCGAAACCGAATTGAAGACCAGCAGGGCAGAGGTGGACGCTTATGCGGCCAAGGCCCTTCGCAACCTGGAACGTCAGCTAACCGCTAACCTCACCAGCGTTCGCAACGGGCTTGCCCTTCTCACCGGTGTAGAGACTTTCGAAGTCTTGGCAGAAAACGGCAACCGGCAGAGCTAACTCCCGGACTCTTCCTCACTAACTCCACCGGTCCCAGGCACCGGGACCGGTGGAGTTTTCTTTTATCTTCTTCCCCTCACATCTGCTCCGTACCCAAACCAGATTTCGTCTTTAGCGGAGCAGAATCCCAATGCTCGGCCGCTTGGCCGTGGGTCTTGGTGTATAATCGCCGTGAACCCCGTGTCCAAGTACATACCACAAGGTGGTGGCCCATGGCCCATTCTCAAGGTACGATGCTAAGCCCGCCCCTGAAGCGTGACAAGCCTCTGCTCATGATAATGGACGGCCACGCCATGGTGCATCGCGCCTTCCACGCCATCTCAACCACGCAAAGTCTCACTACCCGTGACGGGGAAGACACCACCGCTGTTTTTGGCTTCTCCAACACCTTTCTCAGGGCCATTAACGACTTGCATCCCACTCACTGCATCATTGCCTTCGATACTTCTCAGCCGACCTTCCGGCACGAAATGTTCCCCAAATACAAGGCCCAACGCCCCCCGACGCCGCCGGCCCTCAGGCACCAGTTCGACCGCGTCAAACAGCTAATGGCAGCCTTCAACATTCTCCGTCTGGAAGCCCCTGGCTTTGAGGCAGACGACGTGTTGGGCACCCTCGCCCGGGAAGCGGATAAGCAGGGCGTGGACACGGTCATTCTAACTGGAGACACAGACACCCTACAGCTCGTTTCTCCCCACGTGCGGGTGCAGCTCTTCTACAGCGTCCAGCAACAGAAGGTATACGACGAAACAGCGGTCCGCAATCGTTTCGGCGGTCTTCTGCCCTCGGCCCACCCGGACTTCAAGGCCATCAAGGGAGATCCCTCCGACAACATCCCCGGCATTCCGGGCCTTGGTGAGAAAACAGCCATCAAACTTCTGCTCCAATTCGACACTCTTGAGTCCATCTACGAATGCATCGACGAGGTGAAACCTCCGCGAGTCCGCAACCTGCTCCTGAAAAACAAGGACGCCGCCCTCCAGGGCAAAGTCCTCACCACCATCCGCAAGGACGCTCCCGTTACCCTCGACCTGGACGCATGTCGCTTCTGGAACTACAACAGGGACGACGTGGTGAACCTGCTGCGGGAGTTGGAATTCGCCAGTGTCGTCGCTCGGGTGCCCCATGCAAACGGCGAGCCCGGCTCTGCCGATTCCAATGCCGCTAAGCAGAAAGGCCCACCTGTCGACTACGTGTGCGTCAACTCCCAAGAGGCCCTGGATCAGATGATTGAAGCCCTGCACGAGTCCGGCCAATTCGCCTTCGATACGGAAACCACCAATATAAACCCCATGGCGTCGGACCTGGTTGGCCTCAGCTTCTCCACTACCCCCGGAAAGGCCTGGTACGTCCCCGTCGGCCATCAGCAGGGCCAGCAGCTTCCCTTGGAAGAGGTGCTGGCGGCGTTGAAGCCGCTGTTGGAAGACCCGCAAATGGCCAAGTCCGGCCACAACCTTAACTACGACGTGACCGCCCTGGGTAATTACGGCATTCAGGTTCGAGGCATGGCCTGCGACACCATGATGGCCGCTTACTTGCTGGGCATCAAGGCCATTGGATTGAAGAACCTAGCTTTGGACATTCTGCATTATGAGATGACGCCCATCAAAGCCCTCATCGGTACTGGTCGGAAACAGATAAGCATGGACCAGGTGCCCATCGACGACGTGGTCCCTTACGCCTGCGCCGACGCCGACTACACAGGCCGGCTCCGTCCCATTCTGGAGAAGCGGCTTCGGGACAACGGCTTCTGGGGCATCTTTGAGAACATGGAGATGCCCCTAATCGAAGTTCTGGTCCGGATGCAGCGCAACGGCATTACCCTGGATGGTGGCAGCCTGCAAGAGATGTCCAAAGACCTCGGCATGAAGATTGCCGAGTTGGAGACCGCCATCTACGAAGACGTGGGCCACATCTTCAAGATAAACTCTCCCAAGCAGCTCGGTCAGGTACTCTTCGAGGAACAGGGGCTGCCCAAGACCAAACGCACCAAGACAGGCTATTCCACCGACGCCAACTCGCTGGAAGCCCTCAGGGGCGCTCATCCGATGATACAGAAGGTCTTGGACTACCGACAACTGACCAAGCTGAAGTCCACCTACGTCGACTCCCTTCCCGCCCTGATCAACCCCAGGACCAACCGCATCCATACCAGCTACAACCAGGCCGGTTCGGCCACGGGGCGCATCTCCAGCAACGACCCCAACCTTCAGAACATCCCCATCCGCACCGAGTTGGGTCGTCAGGTACGCAAGGCCTTCCGAGCATCCCGTATGAACGGCGAACCCTGGCTTCTATTCGCCGCGGACTATTCGCAGATTGAGCTTCGCGTTCTGGCCCACCTGTCTAAGGACGAGGCGTTGATAGAGGCGTTTCTACGAGGCGAGGACATCCACACGGCCACCGCCTCAATGATGTTTGAAGTCCCTATGGATGAGGTGACCTCGGACCATCGACGCATCGCCAAGGTGCTCAACTTTGGCGTCATCTACGGCCTGTCTGCCTTTGGCATCTCTCAACAGACGGAGTTCTCACCCGACGAGGGTCGGAAGTTCATTCAAACCTATTTCGACAAATACCCGGGCATTCAGGTCTATTTGGACGGCGTAAAAGAGCGGGTCAAAGCCCTTGGTTACGTGGAGACACTACTCGGCCATCGGAGATACATACCGGAGGTGCAGGCCACCAACCACGTCGTGCGTCAGGCTGGGGAGCGCATGGCCATAAACATGCCCGTGCAGGGTACCGCAGCGGACATAATGAAGCTCGCGATGATTCGGGTGCATCGCCGGCTGGAAGACTCCGACTTGCAGGCCAGGATGCTCTTGCAGGTGCACGACGAACTGGTATTTGAGACGGCGGAAGACCAGCTGGAGGACCTAAAAGACATAGTGCACGAGGAAATGCCCAACGCCTTGGAGGGATACGCCGATATGACCGTGCCGCTCAAGGTGGATACCAAGGCAGGCCACACCTGGGGCGATATGGGGTAGAATGGACCTATGCCTGAACTGCCGGACGTAGAGGCCATGCGCCGCTATCTGCTGGGTCGCGGGCTGGTGGGACGAAAGTTCACCGGCGCCGTCCTGGATTGGCCGCGGGCCGTTCGGGGTTCATCCCTGGAAGACTTGGTCTTGGGCATCCTCCATAAGAACGTCCAAGATGTTGGAAGGCGGGGCAAGTACCTCATACTGAGGCTGGACGACGGCCAAAGCCTGATGTTCCACATGCGAATGACCGGTTCGCTGCTCTTGGAGCACGGCTCCACTCCCCGGCATCCCATGACGCGTAACTTCTTCCCTCTGGACGACGACTGGCACCTTCTATTCGTCGACCCACGAAAGCTGGGCACCGTGCAGCTGGTTGGCGACGAGGCCACCATCGTCAAAGGTCTAGGACCGGAACCGCTGGACGCTTCCTTCACTCCCGACGTTCTCATGCAGCGGCTGGAACGCCGGAAGGCGCCCATCAAAGCCCTGCTTTGCGAGCAGTCGGTGATTGCCGGCATCGGCAACATCTATGCCGACGAGATTCTCTTCGACGCCGCCGTTTACCCGCTAACGCCGGGAGGAGATTTGACTCCCAAGCAGGGCGCGCTGGTGCACCGAGCAACCGTTGAAATCCTCACGCAGGCAATAGATAGGCTCGCAAACATAGTGTCGAAGGGTGGCCCGCCAACAGAGTCGGCTGAAGGTCTGGGAACCCTCAAGGTGCTCAGAAAAGCGGGCGCACCCTGCACAAAGTGCAGCCAGCCCGTCCAACGGCTGATAGTTAGAGGCCGAGGCACGTATCTTTGCCCCAACTGCCAGTCATAAAGAACAAAGCCCTTTGACCTAAAAGCGGACGTGGCGTATCTTAGGTTTGACGTTTAACCAACCATTGAGGATTAGCTGATGCCCATATATGAGTACGTCTGCCCCCAGTGCAAAGTCCGGTTCGACCGGCTGCAACCGACGGGGACTTCCCACGCCGAATGCCCCGATTGCGGACTGCCTTCCAAGAAGGCCCTATCCCTCTTCTCCGCATTCGTGTCCACCGACGGCGACTTTGCAGAGCCCGTTGCGGGGATGGGTGGCTGTGGCGGATGCGCCGGCGGCACCTGTGCGTGCAGCGCGGCCCACTAGTTTCGGGCTTATATACTGCCCCTAGCCGGTTTCCCCCTCATGCTAAAGACCGCTCCCACAAGGGCGAGAGGCACTTGATTGTGCCTGCAGGGAATCATACCTTCCGCCTTCTCAGTAAGCTCACTAGCTTCTGCCGCATCTCCGGCTTTTGAAACACCATGTATCCCCCCGACGTAACAGCCAACAATGCAGCCCCGCCAAGCGTCAGGTACGCTACAAAAAAGGTGGCGTCCAGCCAGAACCCCTCTGGAAACATCATAACGAGAAAGTCCCGCCGCGGGTCCAGCTGCCAGAAATCGTTGGCAAAGCTTACCTGATGGAAAAGCAGGAAAAGCTGGTCGAAGGCCACCAGAGAGATTAGTCCGACCACCGCAACCAGCGCAACGGTTGCCTCCGAGCCCCACAGAATCCGCCGGCATAAGGTGGAAGTGAATGCTCGCCCCCTTCGCACAAACCCTGCCACCCCTACCCCAGCCATAAACAGGAACGCCAACGCGCCGGCCCCGTAGACAACCCAGATGAGGTCCTTCACGTCAGCCATGTGTGCAACCTCACGGTAGTTGAACAACACCCGCTCCCGCCCGTGAACTCTGGCGCGAACATCCAGAGGTTCGCGCGTCGAATTAAAGTAACCCTGAATTTCCCGCCCCGCCTGAATCAGGTCATCCCGTTCGATTCCCGTGACCGCTGGAATATCGTACTTATCAAAGCCGCGGGCGTACAAACCCAGGTCATTGACGGCCCAAGCGACGCTGGAGACGATCAGAAGAACAGGCACGGCGGCAACGAAAAGGGCCGCCACAATTTTTCCGACCATAGGGGATTTCATGGAACCTAAGGTATCATTCCCCATCTTGTCATTCAACGAAGCCGCCGCCTATAATCGCCCCATGAAGAGCCAATCCTCCGTACCGGACTACTCCAGCGAAGTCACCGCTTTCGAAGCGTTGGTCCGTATCGTAGACCGCCTGCGCTCACCGGGCGGCTGCCCCTGGGACCTGGAGCAGACCCACCTCAGCCTAAAGCGCAACCTGTTGGAGGAGTGCTACGAGGCGCTGGAGGCCATCGACTCCCAGGACCCGAAAGAGCTTTCCGAGGAGATGGGCGACGTGCTTCTGCAGGTGCTCTTTCACGCCGACATCGCCCGCAAGACCGGTCATTTCACCCTCGCAGAAGTGATGAATCAGAGCGCCGATAAGCTAGTGCGGCGTCATCCCCACGTTTTCGGCGACACCAAAGTGGCCGACGCTCGCGAAGTGGAGCGCAACTGGGAGATGATCAAGCAGGCTGAAGGCCGCAGACGCTCCGCAGTAGAGGGCATTCCTTCGGAGACTCCCTCCCTCGCTTACGCTCAGCTGATGCAGGAACGGGCGTCCCGCGTCGGCTTCGATTGGGACGACGTGGACGGGGTCCTCGCCAAGATTGCCGAGGAAGCCCGAGAGGTGGTCACAGCCCAGGGAGCGGAGCAGAAGGCCGACGAAATCGGAGACCTGCTCTTCGCCCTCGTGAACCTTGCCCGATGGCAGGGCATTCACGCAGAGGATGCCCTGAGACAGGCAAACCGGAAGTTCAAAAAGCGCTATCTCACCATGGAACAGCTGGCCAGAGAGCGCGGCGTCAACTTCACCGGAATGTCAATGGACGATAAGGAAGCGTTGTGGCAGGAGGCAAAGGCCCTCGTTGGTTAACGGCCCTCCTGATCCCCCCATTGCCCTCCGTCCAACCCTGGATTACCGTAATACAAGCCGGCGGGTAGTTCCTGCTTGACGCCCGACATCAGTCCAGCGGCCATTCCCCGACCAAACCGTCCGGCGAACCGCTCCAGCAGACCCCGTCGAGGACGAATCCACAGCGGATTTGGCCGGACGCCCCCCAAGTCCGCCGCCACCTGTAGGGCGTGGTGAAAGTCTCCAATCTCGTCCACCAGCCCCAGCTTTTCCGCCCGCATACCTGTAAACACTTCACCCGTGGCCAATTCGCTAACCTTTTCCACGTCCAGATTTCGGCCCTTTGCTACACAGCGAATGAAGGACTGGTGGACCTCCGAAATCAGTGACTCGAACTTTTCGTCCTCCTCGTCCGTGGGGCTACGCCAGAATCCCGTCATGTCCTTCAAACGACCGCCCTTGTAGACGGAGATCCCAATACCAAACCGCTCCAGTAAGTTCTGCAAGGCAGGGCGCACGTAAAGAACTCCGATGGAACCCACCAACGCCGATGGTAGGCTGATTATCTTTGCGGCCGGGCAGCTGATCAGGTATGCACCGGAAGCCCCCACGCCCCGGATGTAGGCCACCACCGGCTTCCTATTCGCCACCCGTTGCAAGAGAAAATAAAGGGCCTCCGAACCTCCCACGGTGCCGCCCGGCGAGTCTATGTCCAGCAACAGCGCGCGGACTCGCTTACTCAAAAGCGCCGTGTTGAGGAGCTTTAGCTGCTCGGCAACCTGGGACCCGCTTCCGATGGGCCCGTAAATCTCCACAACTCCGACTCCGTTCCTCCTAGAGGTGAAGGGCAGCATGAATCCTCCTAAGTTTCGCTAATATCCGCGGTGTGTTGGGACGAAGGGGACCCTGCCCTCTGCCTTCCCGTGGCGACTATCTCGAGAGGGCAAAGCTAAGTGCAGGCGGCTATTGGATGGTCCCCGGAGGGGCAACCTGGAATGGCGGCGTCCAGCTTTCGATGGGACAGTCAATGATAACCGGTTTGTCCAGCTTCAGCGCGTCGGCAAGGGCCGGCCCCAACTGGTCGTAGTGCTCGAGCCTGAGCCCTTCTGCCCCGAAGGCCCTCGCCGTTTCGACAAAGTCTGGGTTCTGCATGCGCGTGCCTATCACCCGTCCCTTGTATCGTACCTGCTGGTCTCGGAGAGAAGCGCCCAACGCGCCGTCGTTGAACACCACCGTCACCGTGTTTATGCCCTCCTGTACCGCCGTGGCCAGGTCCGGCAGTGCGTACATGAACCCGCCGTCGCCGGTGACGGCCACCACCTGCCGATGGGGGTTCCCCACCTTTGCTCCCAGGCCGGTGGGAAATGCATACCCCAGGGTGGCGAAATAGGATGTGTTCACGTATGAGCGGGGAGCCAGCACTGGGAATGCCAGATGGCACCAGTAGCCGATGCTGGAAATGCCGCTTATGAGAACGGCGTCGTCATCTAACGCCGCTCTTATCGACTCAATTATGCGGACCTGGTCGGGCGCTTTGGCCGTCGTGTCCTCGTAGTCTCGTGCCCGCTGTTGGGCTATCTCCTCTGCTGTCCACCGGCTCGCGTTTGTCCGCCCCGCCATTCCGTTCAGCAGGGCCTGGAGGGCTAGCTTGGCGTCGGCGCAGATGCTGATCTCCTCCGGCCAGTTCCTGCCCAACTCCTCCGGATCGGCGTCAACGTGGATGATGGGCTGCTCCGGCTTGAAGCTCCACGACACGGGGTTGAAGAAGTGAAGACGGGTGCCCACCGCAAGTATAACGTCGCACTGGGGCACTACCCGGTGGCCCGGCCCGTGGCTGTAGTAGTAGGGGCCTACGTAGTTGGGGTGATTCTCGGCAATTGCGCCCTTGCCTTCGGCGGTGACGATGACGGCGGCGTTTAGCGCTTCCGCCAGGCGGGTTAGTTCCTCGTTGGCGGCGGCGGCGTTTATTCCGCCCCCTGCCCAGATGAGAGGACGTTCGGCTCGGCTGAGAATGCTCAGGGCCTGCTCGATGGCGTCAGGCGGCGGCGATTCTTTGGCGAACACTTCCGGCTCAAGCAGGTCCACGTCTGACGACTGCGCCAGCACGTCGGAGGGAATCTCCAGGGCTACCGGGCGTGGTCTACCCGTTTGCAGCTGCTTCATTGCTTCGTGCACGGCCTCCGGCGCTTCGCCCGGCTCCATAATAGTCGACCGCCACTTGGTGATGTTCTTCACCACGTCCAGTTGGTCCACCACCTCATGGACAGCGCCGGCGCCCTTGCCGATGTTGTAGCTCTCCACCTGGCCCGCCAGCAGCAGGACTGGCGACGACGAAGCGTAGGCAGTGCCGATGCCGGCGGCGGCGTTGAGCAGACCCGGCCCGGGGACCACGAGGGCGGCCCCGATTTTGCCCGTGGAGCGGGAGTAGCCGTCGGCCATGTAGGCGGCGGTCTGCTCGTGGCGGGTGGTAATGAGGCGGATGCCCGGCTCATGGTAGAAGGCGTCGTAAACGTCCATTATCTGCACGCCCGGCAGCCCAAAGACCACCTCCACGCCCTCCCGCACTAGGGAGCGCACCAACGCCTGCGCTGTCGTCATCTGGGGCATCCTTCACCTCCGGTTTTGGGGACATAGTTCCCTAGACATGATATAGCGTGGGCATTTGGTGTCAACTTGGAGCGAGGAGCGCACTCGTAAGGGTTCTCTACTGCGGTGCAGGGCCTATTGATGCTTTTGAGCATAACATTGGACTGAGGCGATGAAGGAAGAGGGCCGGTGGGTGGTAAGAATCGATTCGTTTTGGAAAAGGAAGCGGTTTTGGAGGACTCGTTTCATGATTGCTAGGCGTGGCTTTGATTCGATCACAATTTCGAATACGGGGGTTAAAGGGGGTTTTCCGGGTAGAGCAGGCGTGAATCTAATTGCTGTTTGGGGGTAGATTTGTTTTTTCCCCTGGTGGAAACAAATCGTAGGCTGAGGCATGGAGGCCCCCACATAGCGGGCGAATTGTGTCTGAAAAGGAAGCGAGAAGATGCGGCGGAGCTATTCATGGAAATAGGTTAGCAGGTGGGGGGAATTGCGGCAATCGGGGAATGTCAGTGCCGGACGTTGGAATAGTGGATGGGTGACGTTCTGAAAGGGCCGGGACTAGGCGAAATGTATAATGGGATAACATGCATAAGTGAATAATGGTGTACACTCGGGTTGCTGATAGGAGACAGATAGAGCCACAAAGAAGCTACTGCCTTCTTCACCGTCGGAATCTACAAGAGGGTACTCCGGGGCCATACTTAAATAAGGAAACAGGGGTTGTTAATATGACAAATCCTGGCCCAAGACCACAACCGCCTCCCGAACGCCGGGACGCCTCGGGATATCCACCACCACCACGCCCACCTCCTCCCCCGCCTTCAAGGCCTCCTAGGCGTTGATATGCTATAGTTAAATGGTCCACCGTGTTAAAGGGGTGCTACTATGAGTGTCAATGACCAAATCTGGCAGGAACTTTACGAAGCTGACCGACTAATGCGGTATTTTGGGCGAGTATCTAGCAAATTCAGCAAGTACCATGCTTGGGTCATGTACACAACAGTATTGTCCCTCCTCTCAGCGGCTATACCTTTAATGGTAGTCGACATACCCACCATAGTTGCAGGATTACTATTTCTATTCGTCGGCGCATTGGTTCTAACTACCATGTTTTGGGAATTTTCCGCCAAGGCCACAAGTGCGCGGCTAGCAGCAGCAGCATACAGTCATTTATCTCAAGAGCTTCAAGCATTGTGGTTCAATGGGGCGTCACAATCACAAATTGATATGCTGCGGCAAATCAAAATTACCATAGCCAATAGCACAAATATCAATATAGACAAGGCAATCAACAATCAGACTGCAGATGAAGCCTATGAATATCTAAGTGCTCTTGGTGCGAGGGAACAGAGTGCGCCGGTTGTTTAACGGCCCTCGTAGGACGCAAGCGATTAACTCTCCTTCGAAAATCCCTGGCCTACAGTAAAAGGACGGTTATCCCGATCGTTGACTACTCGCCTAACCCGTTGCTACTATAAAATTCAATCAACGGTAGCTCATTCGTCAGGTGCAAAATCCCATCCCGATGGGTTTCAAGGAGGGTTGAAGTGTCTGAAATCGTAGGTCAGGGAATCTCCAGGGAAAACCTGGAAGGGGCCTTCAACAACTTCATAGACCGCATCTCCAACGACGAGATGCTACGTGAGGATTTGGCCGCCGACCCGGCGGGAGTGCTGGAGAGTTGGGGCTTCTCCGACGAAGAGATGAACTCCATCCGCTATTCCCCGGCCTGGGCTTGGCTGAGGGACACCTGGGACTCTCTGCCCCCTGGCTGGTAGTCCGACAACCCCAACTAGGCTGCCATAACCCGGTCAGGCCTTAGCGTTAAGCTATGCTTGCCCCGGCTGGCAGCGCAGTGCAGCCCCAAGGCTACATGGTGGCCGTCTGTTCCTTCTGCGGAAGCAGCGCCATAGCGTCGTCCACGGGCTTGGCGACTATCTCTGCCACTTCCTTCTTGAACTCCCGCAGCGCCTCGTCCCCCGCAGGCCCGTCCGGTATCTCGTGGTTGTTCAGCTTGGCCTTGAACTCCTCGAACAGCACGTCCTCCGACCGTCCGTGGGGTATCTCAAAGAAGTCGTGGTTGAAGTGGGGAAGCTCCCCGGGTCCGAAGTACCCCTTACCCTCAACGCTGTACCCTTCCAACTCGTGGGTGCCCTTGCCCAGCACCTTCCCAGTCTCCACGTAGTGCTCCATGACAGGCTTCATCCCGAACTTCTGCACGGGGCAAACCTTCATGCACACGCCGCAGCCGGTGTAGCGGGCCATCACGGGCCGGCACCGGTCGTAGACTAGCTTGTGCTTCTGTACGCCCCGCCACCAGACCTTGTCGCGAATGAGGGCGCGGCCAGGGCACCGGTTGACGCAAACCTGGCAGATTTCGCAAAACTTGTTGATGCCGTAGTCGAGAGGCTGGTCGTAGGTCACGATAGCATCCGTCGTGATTATCATCAGGCGGGCGCGGGAGCCGAAATGGGGCGAAAGCAGTTGACCGTTAGCCCCCAACTGGCCCAGACCTGCCTGCACGAACATGGGAATGTAGGCGGCGCTGTTGTCGGCGGGGCTGTGTACCTGGGCGTGGTAGCCCAGAGTGCGGATGTAGTCAGCCAGAAGCAGTCCTGCCTGGCTCATGGTGCGGTAGGTGCCGAAGTGGGTCGTCTCGGCGAACATGCTCGGAATCGCCTGAGTCCTCTCGTAGTCCTGCTCGAAGGCGATGCAGATGGCGTGCTCGAACCTAATCCATCGCTTCTTGTACTTGAAGGTGTAGCGGCGGTCGTAGCGGGTCATCCCCACCTCGCCGAAGCCAAGCTCACGGGCCTTCGTCTTGATCTCCTCCGTAACGTCCTTGCCCGGCGCAGGTTCAACCGTAGGCTCGATGTCGCCATACACGCCGGAAAGAGTCACCACCTCTTTGGAAAGGCGCACGTGTTCCCGGTGGCCCTCCTGCTCCTCTTCCGGATAGACCGTCCACGCCCATTCAGAGTCAGCCGTGTTGGTGATGCTCTGGCTTTCCAGGGGGTAGGACCTGGAGTAGAAGTCCACGTCCTTCCGGTTCTGGCGGATGCCGGGGGTGGTGACGAGGTCCTCGGCCACCGGAATCTCAATGGATGGATCACCGTTTCTAAGTCCGGGCCTCTTTATTACGTGACTTACCTGCTTCTTCAATGCATTCTCCTTCCATCGGACGGTCTTTGCGACTTCCACTCAGAATATCCAGCCGTCCACATCTTGTCAACGTAATCAAGGAATTGTTTGCGCTAAAATGGTAGCTAAAGCCTTCACATAAGTACAAATTATGAAAGAAAAGCCGTCTTCAATCCTAAAATACAGCGCAAAGAATATCCGTAAAAAGCCGCATTTTCTGGCATTGAATTGCCATTCTGGAGGTGTTTAGTATTCTCTACCAGTGAACTTGCTATGCCCGGAATGACAACGCCTTAGGAGTGATTGATGTTCCATCGCATTGATTTCGATCCCGTTCCCTTTGAACCTTACACCGATCTCCTCGAATCCAGCCTCACCGAAGACCTCCGCAACCTGGTAGCCAACTTGGACGGCGCTCGTGTTATTCACGTCAACAGCACAGCCGTGGGCGGAGGCGTCGCCGAGATTCTCCGCTCCCTTATCCCCATCAGCAAGGGCTTGGGCCTCGACACCGATTGGTACGTCGTCAGCCCGCCCGTGGAGTTCTTCGACGTAACCAAGAAGATTCACAACCTCATGCAGGGGGCCGAGGGCGCTTTAACCCCTGAGGAAATGCGTACCTATTCCACCTACGCCGGCCAGAGCGCAAACCTGGACCTTTCGTCCATCGACGCCGACGTTTGGATTCTGCACGACCCCCAGCTTCTACCCCTTATGGCCCTCCTTCCCGAAGGCGACCATCCGCCCATCGTGTGGGTATGCCACATAGACCTTTCGGAACCTAACCAGGGAATGCTGGCCAGCGTCTTCGACAACATGCGCCGTTCCGACGTTAAAGTCTTCTCGCTGAAGCAGTATGTTCCGGCCGGTCTGGAAGACGCAGCGGTTCACATAATCCCGCCCGCCATTGACCCCTTGAGCGTAAAGAACCGGCCCATGAACATGGAAGAAGCCCGGAGCCGCATGGCGGCCATGGGCATCGACCTGGAGAGGCCCCTCATAACCCAGGTCTCCCGTTTCGATCCCTGGAAGGACCCCTGGGGCGTGGTGGAAGCCTACAAGCTCGTCAAAGAGCACATGCCCAACGTACAGCTTGCCTATCTTGGCGCGTCCCACGCAGCCGACGACCCGGAGGGCAAGGGCATCTTCGAGGAGCTTTCCGAACAAACCAAGGACGACCCGGACATTCACCTCTTCGGCGATGCCGATATTCCCCTGGAGTCGGTGGACCTCGTAGTCAGCGCCTTCCAGACGGCCTCCGACGTGGTGCTGCAAAAGTCCGTGCGGGAAGGCTTCGGCCTGACCGTCACAGAGGCCATGTGGAATGGCAAGCCTGTCATCGGTGGCAACGTGGGCGGTATCCGCCTCCAGATTAGCGACGGCGAAAACGGATTTCTGGTGGACGACGTGCCACAGTGCGCCCAACGCATTCTTCGCCTGCTCAAAGAGCCGGAACTCCAAACAACCATGGGAGAGGCGGCCCGGACTAGCGTCCGCCGCCACTTTCTGCTGCCTCGACTGCTGCGTGACTATCTGAGGGCTTGCGAAGGAGCCAGGGCCCAGCGGGCCAACGGCGCGTCGTCCTTCGACGTCCGCGGCACTTAGACTCCAATTCAATAGGCGTCGGCTCTCCCTGTTAGGGGAGAGGTCGGCGTCTTCCCCATCCGCCCAAACAGGGCGGTCCACCCTTTCAATTCTGGTTTTAATTCTACTAATGCAATTTTCTGACCCATTCTGAACATCTGAAGGAGCAAAATGGATACGAAGAGTGTATACCGTGAACTGTTTTCCACCCTGGTGAATACCCCCCAACGAGACTTCGACCTGGCCAGAGGCGCCCTCTATATTGCCGCCGAGGACTACCCCGCCGTGGACGTGGAGGAGTCCACCTCGATGCTGGACAACCTTGCAGGGGAGGTCCGCGAGCGGCTGGAACCCTCCATGGACCTGCCCGCCAAGCTCAGGGCTCTCAGCTCCTATCTGGGAGACACCCAGGGGTATTCCAGCGACGACGAGGACCATTTCAACCCACGGAACCTCTACCTGGACCAGGTACTCGCTAGGAGAAAGGGCATGCCTATAGCCCTTTCACTGGTCTACTCGGAGGTTGGCGCTCGGTTGGGCATGCTATTCGAAATCATCGACCTGCCCAACCGTCTGGTAATGCGAACGCCGTCCCAGGACGAGGACATCTACATGGACCCCCACCAGCCCGCCGAACTCATGACCAGGGAAGAGTGTGGTAAGCTAACAGCAGACGTCTTCGGTGGAATGGTCCACCTTTCCGAGGAGTATTTTAAGCCCTGCACCAAGAAGCAGCTTCTGGTTAACCTGCTCTCCAACCTCAAGATGATGCACGTACGACGACGCGACTACCATCACGCCATCGCAGCGGCCGATAGGGTGGCTCTGCTCGACCCGTACATGGGCAGAAACCTGAAGGAGCGGGCCTGGATGCTCTACAGGACCCATCGCTACACCGAGGCAATCGAAGACCTGGAGGCCTATTTGGACCTGAATCCCGTGGCGGATGACGCAGACAGCGTGCGCGCTCAGATCAATAGCTTGTGGGATACCCTGGCTTCCCTGAACTAGCGGGGCCTTTGAATCCGAGAGGGGGAAGTTCTGCGTATTAGGAATTGGAAGGACGGTTACCATCTCCCGGGAAGGCGGAGTTGATGGGACAGTATGAGAGCCTGGGAGACGAGAATCTCCTGACCCTTATCGCCCATGGTGACAAGGACGCGTTGGAATGCTTTTACGAAAAGTACTCAACCCAGGTCTTCTCCCTGGCCCGGTACATGCTTAAGGACGAAGCAATCGCCGAGGAGATTGCGCAGGACGTCTTTCTTGCCGTGTGGCAGAAGGCTTCCACGTTCAAGGCCAACCGGGGTTCCCCCAAGGGCTGGCTCATGAGCATCGCCCACCACCGGGTCATAGACCACGTGCGCTCGGCCAAGCGGGCCCGGGCGTCTATGGAAAGGATGGCCCAGGAGATGGTCAGCTTGGAGAAGCTGTACCAGGTTCGCACGGAGGATGAAGCCTTCCGCAACATAGAACGCCAGGAAATCGCCAAGGCCCTGCAGAGCATACCGGAGGCGCAGAGAACCGTTATCCTGATGTCCTACTTTCAGGGCTATTCTCAATCGGAGATTGCCGAAATACTCGACCAGCCTTTGGGCACTGTGAAGACGCGAATTCGACTGGGAATGCAGAAGCTGAGGTCAATCTTCAAAAATGGGGCGGTGGCTTAGTTCATGAACTGTAAGGACATGGAAGCCCTGATTCCTGCCTATGCCCTGGACGCTTTGAGCCCCGAAGAGGAGCAGGCGGTGGAGCGGCACATGGACGGCTGTTCCTGGTGCTCCGGCCAGGCGCGAATCCAGAAGGACGTGGCCGCCGCCCTCTCCTTGGCGGTGGAGCAGAATCCACCGCCTCGCCGGGTCCTGGCCGCAGTGAAGAGACGGATGGCCAAAGCCGAGGCTCCACCGGCGCCGGAGAGGCCTCCCAGCCGCTTTCGCCGCCGGCCCCTGTCCATAATCGGCGCTTTCGTCTACGCCGGGGCGCTCATGGCCCTCCTGCTCTTGGGCGGCGTCCTCGCCTTCACTGTCCGGACGTCCGGACAGATGGACAATCTCCAGGAAACCAATGCAGAACTGACTCAGCAGGTCTCGCATCTCCAGCAGGACAACAGCGCCCTCTCCGACGAACTAAGCCGCCTCATGGACCATAACAGCGAAATGGGCGATAGTGTATCCAAATTACACGAGAACAGCTCCGAGGTAAACTCGGACGTGGACGAACTGGTCTCCGGCAGCGAGGCCTTGTACGAGCAGATGAACGCCCTGGCCGTCAGCGGGCAGGAGATGATGCACGTGCTGAGGACCCAGCAATCTATCGTCTATATGCTCACGCTGCCTGATACCCACGTGCTGACAATGGAATCGGAATCGGGAGCCGTACAAGGAAACCTTATGCTGAACATGGACCGGCGGTGGTGCGTTTTCGTCGCTAACGGGCTCCTCCCGCTGCCCCACAGCCACCAGTACAACGTTTGGCTACGAACGGGTCAGGACGAGCACCACGTGGCCGTACTTACTATTGACGAAATGGGTTGGGGTCAGGCCATGATATCGCCGGAAATGACCATGGCGGAATATCAATGGGTGGGAGTCACGGTGGAATCAACCACCGATGCCGGGCCACAAGGGCGGCGGGGGAATCTGGTGTTGTGGGGCGAAATCCACTTGGCGAACCCCCTATATCCGGGCCTTCCCCGTACCGGCTCCCGCTAGCTTTCCCTTCCGCGCTTCCTCAAGCCTTTGGCCTACGCGGCTCGGATTCAGGCTTCGGCTGAAATCCTGCAACAAGAATAGAGGGCTGCTAATTAGCAGCCCTCTATTTCATTCTTCGGATACGCTGGCGCGGCCTGAACTACCCGCTACAGGTTGAACTGCGGGTCCAGGTAGTCGTCGTCCTTCTGGTAGATCTGAATACGGCCGCTTATGGACTCGATTATCAGTATCTGATTCTGGTCGTTTACAGCAATGGCGGAAGGCCGGCGGAAGGCCCACTCCTTTGAAGTGTCCGCCCTTCTGCGCGCCTTCACGAAGTCCGAGTTGGCGCTGATGAATATAGTGGCGGATTTGGAAAGCTCCCGGGCGTCCCCGTAGAAAGCGGTGACAATGTCGCCGGTTTCGTCGTACGCCTGCACCCGGTTGTTGCCCCAGTCGGCCACGTACACGTCCCCTTCGGAGTCAGTGGCCATTCCCGTAGGCCGCTGAAGCTGGCCTATCTCAGTACCGGAACTACCGAATTGCAGCATGAACTCGCCGTCCGGCGTGAACTTCTGAATGCGGTCGTTGCCCCAGTCGGCCACGAAAACGTTCCCGTGTCGGTCAATGTGCAGGCCGTAGGGCATGCTGAACTGTCCGGCCCCGTCTCCCGCCTCGCCCCAGCCGCCAAGATACTCCCCGTCGGCGGTGAATTTCTGAACCCGGTTGTTCTTGCTTTCGGCCACGTACACGTTCCCGTCGGCGTCGAAGCGTATGCCCGTTGGCCCGTTAAGCTGTCCTGCTCCTGAGCCGGAGGCTCCCCAGGCGCCCAGAAAGTCGCCGCCGTCGGCGAAGACGTTTACGTGGTTCATGTATTCGTCCGTAATATAGACGTTTCCGTTGGGACCCATGTCTATGCCGGAGGGCCACATCATCTCGCCCTTGCCGGTCCCCTGACCGCCGGCCTCCACAATCTTTACGTCATCTTCCAAGTCCCACTTGGACCAGTGCTGCCTGCCGCCCAGCGGGTAGCCCGGGTCGCCGCCGCGGCTGACTACGTAGGCAGTGCCGTTCGGCCCCAGCACCATGTCCGATGGGGCGGTGAAGGCAAATAGACTGCCGACGCAGTGGCTGTAGGTGTACGTGCGCTCTCCGATGGTCTGGATTAACGCCATGACAACCTCCCTATTTATTTCTGCATGTTTAAGTTGGGATGCGCCGCCGGGCCCGCAAGCCCGGCGGCATTCAGGTTAAGCGAACTGGTACTCTCTGGCGGCGGCGATGAGTTGCAGCACCTCGGTAACGCGATGCCCAAAGGCCGCTACTTCCTCCTCCGAGGATCCCCGCCGCACCTCGCCGCCCGACAAAACGTGATCCACAATCTGCTGGCGGGTGCCTTCTTCAAGCTTAATGGCGCCCAGAAGCTCCAGACATCCATCTACTATCTCGTCGGCGGTCATCGTTTCCCGGCCGCTCAGCTTGTTGATAATGGACTGTACGCCGGGCATGCTGGCGTCCCCCAGCATGGAGGCAACAAAGTTGACCCTTCTAACCAGCGCGCCGGTGTCTATCCACTCGGAGCCGGTGTGCCAGCCTTCCACGCTGGGCGGATTGATCAACTCCTGGCCCTGGTAGCCGGCCTCTAGGGCTAGAAGCATCAGGCCCGGCTTCGGCTCCTGGTAGTCGCCGATTAGACGAATGGTCCCGGCGACGACCTCGGCGGGGTTCTTCACTTTTGCAAACCACACGCTCTCGTCCTTGAAGAAGTCCGAGTTGAAGATGAAGCGAAGCGTGGCCTTGATGTCGTAGTTAGAACCGGAGAAAGTATCGGCTATGGCCTGTACCGCCTCCGGGTCCTGGGGTGGAACGTCCTTCCAGCTGGGCACCTGGACCTCGTCGGCAACGAAGAAGCTGTACAAATGGCGGGCGATGAACCGGGCCGTTGCCTGCTCCTCCAGGATGATGTCTATGATGTCCTCGCCGTTGAAGTTGCCCTTCCGACCGAGGAATTCCTTCTCGCTGTCGTCGTGGTCCTCCGGCTTGTATTCGAACTCCCACAGGTAACGTCCATAGGGCGCCCGGGGGAGCTTGGCCCTGATAGTCCAGCCCGTAAAGGCTCGAGAGGCCATCTTCACGTCGTCCTCGGAATAGTTGCCCTGGCCCATGGAGAACAGCTCCAAAAGTTCCCGTCCCCAGTTCTCGTTGGGGGCGTGCTTGTGGCTCATGTTGTTGTCCAGCCAGAAGATCATCGCCGGGTCCTTCGCCAGCCGAACCAGCAGGTCCTGATAGCTGCCCATGCCGTGTTCCCGGAACATGTTGATCTGTCGGTTCATCTCCGTGGGATTGTCTATCTTGGAGTTGCCCGTGGCGAATACCATGTGCCAGAAGAGGGTCATCTTCTCTTCCAGCGGGCGCTTGGTGGTGAGCATGTTATATAGAAAGTTCATGGAGCCGTAGGGCGGCGCCTGCGGGATCTCGTTCATCGGGTGGTAGCGCCACATCAAGAGGTTGTCCACGGGGTCAACGCCGTGGGACGCCGGATCCAAGAGCTCCTCAACGGTGGCCTCGTAGCCATTGGCCACCCTCTCCTCCAACTCTTCGTAGGAGGCGCCGAAGCCCGCTCGTCTCATAAGATGGGCCATTAGAGCAATGTCTTTACTTGCCATTTCTCCTCCTCCATTTAGACTAATTTGAATGCCATCCGTGGCTGTTAATAGTATAGGGCGCAACCCTCCCCAATAATAATGGGAAAACCACATTGCCCCGCTACAGCTTACTTTCCGCACTATTGGGTGTCAAGCTAAGTATCATGCCAATGATAGACCCCTAACGTAATTATGTCGTCGGCTGATGAGCGTTTGCAGCGTGAAACCATCAAAATGCGTTTCCACAAGGTTGCAGCAACAGGAATCGGCGCCCAATCACCGGTTCTGCAGGCGCAAATGGAGTATAATACGCCACGATTATCTCGACCGGCGCAAAGGCGTCCGAAGGGACGGCTCTTGTCGTCGTCGGCTTGGGATAATGGACCGCCGTTGATACCGGCAGGAGACCAGCGAAAGGGGATCAAATGAGGTTCACCCGGCTCATCACCAAGACCATGCGGAGGGACCCCGCAGAGGCGGAAACGCCCAGCCATCGGTATATGCTGAAGGCTGGCATGGTCTTACAGGTGGCCGCCGGCGTCTATTCCTACCTTCCCCTGGCCTGGCGCTCCCTCCGCAAAATCGAAGCCATAATTCGCGAGGAGATGGACGCTGCCGGAGGCCAGGAGGTGCGGATGCCCGTCCTCCAGCCCATGGATCTCTGGGAGGAATCGGGGCGAAGGAAAGCCTTCGGCGACAACCTCTTTACCCTGTATGACCGTCGCCGCCGCCCCATGGTGATGGCCCCTACTCATGAGGAGGTGGTGAGCCTGATAGCCAAGGCCCACGTCCAGAGCTACCGCGACCTGCCCATCATTCCCTACCAGATCCAGACCAAGTTTCGGGACGAACCGCGCTCCCGCGGCGGCCTCATTCGCGTCCGAGAGTTCGACATGAAGGACGCCTACAGCATGGACGCCGACGCCGAGGGCCTCGACGCCAGCTATCAGGCGATGGCCCAGGCCTATCGCAACATCTACCGTCGATGCGGCCTGCCGGCGGTCATGGTGGAGGCCGACAGCGGCGCCATCGGCGGGCGGGATTCCCACGAGTTCATACTACCCGCGCCCACCGGCGAGGATACCATCCTGCGCTGCGACGGCTGCGGCTATGCCGCCAACCTGGAGAAGGCCCAGGGTGTAAAGCCGGCCCAGCCTGTGCACCCTCACCTGCCGCTGAAGGAAGTTGCCACCCCTGGCGTCAAGACCATCGCAGAGCTTTCAGAATTCTTGGGAATTCCCGAAAGTCAGACCCTGAAAGCCGTCTTCTATACCGCCGACGGAGAGACGGTCTTCGTCACCATCCGGGGCGACCTGGAGGTAAACGAGGTCAAGCTCACCACCTACCTGAAAGCCAAGGACCTTCGGTTGGCAACAGAGGAAGAAACGCAGGCGGCGGGCCTTGTGGCCGGCTCCGCGTCCGCGGTGGGGCTTTCCGGCATACGGCGGGTGATGGACGACTCCGTGCTGTTGGGTTCCAACTACGTCGCTGGGGCCAACAAGCCGGACACCCATCTACTCAACGCCAACTGCCCGCGGGACTTCCAGGCGGAAGAGGTGACGGACATCGCGTTGGCAGAGGAGGGACAGCCCTGCGTCCAATGCGGCGGCCCCCTTGAAGCCCTGCGCGGCATAGAAGTCGGCCACATCTTCAAACTCGGGACCTTCTACAGCGAAACCCTGGGCGTCTACTACCTGGACCGAGAAGGGCAACGCCGGCCAGTCATAATGGGCTGCTACGGTATCGGTGTCGGGCGGCTTCTGGCCGCTGCCATAGAGCAGAATCACGACGAGCGAGGCATCATCTTCCCTGCTCCAATAGCGCCCTATCAGGTGCATATCGTCGGTCTCAATCTTGGCAACGAGGACGTTTCAAAGGAAGCGGATGCCCTTTACAGTCGTCTCTGGGACTCGGGCATAGATTGCCTCTACGATGACCGGCCCGACGAGTCGGCGGGCGTGAAGTTCAACGACGCCGACCTTCTCGGCATGCCCATTCGCCTAGTCATCAGCCAACGCTCCCTGCGAAACGGCGCCGTGGAGATAAGACGACGAGCCGGCGGCGAAGGCCCCGTCCTTGCGCCATTGCAAGACGCAGAAGAGACGATACTGGGAATGCTGGCCGATGACTGAAGAAACCTCCGTCGATTAACATAACGTAACTAGGCCCACAAAAGGGGGGGGAAATGGCTGGAATCTGGCCCGGCGACATCCAATGCGTGGCGCTCCTAACCTTTGACGTCGACGGCGCTAGCGGGACCATCAACCGCAACCCAGAGGCCGTCAACATGCCCACCGCCCTATCAATGGGTGAGTACGGCCCGAAGGTCGCCATGCCCAGAATCCTCGACCTGCTGGACGACTACGAAATCAAGAGCACTTTCTTCGTCCCAGGATTCATTGCGGAGAACAACGCCAACCTGATGGCCGACGTCGTGCGGAGGGGACACGAGGTGGGGCACCACGGCTATATGCACGAGCCGCCCGCCACCCTCTCCCCAGAGCAGGAATGGCAGGTTTTGAAGAAGGGCATCGGCATTCTGGAGCAGACCACGGGATCCCGGCCCCTGGGCTACCGCTCCCCCGCTTGGGAGCTAAGCCAGCATTCCCTCAACTATCTTGCCTCCCTAGATTTTCGCTACGACACCAGCCTGATGGGGGACGACGCGCCCTACCTGGTAGACACGGCCAAAGGCCCACTGGTGGAGCTGCCCATCCACTGGCTGTTGGACGACGCGCCCCATTTCTCTTATTCCCCCGCCATGGGCAGAACGGGACCGATGAAGAGTCCTGACGAGGTACTTCTAAGCTGGAAGGCGGAATTCGAAGGCCTCTACCGTTACGGTCGCTCCTTTCACCTGACCATGCACCCCCACGTCATCGGCCGGCCAGGGCGGCTCCTGATGCTGGAGAAGCTCATAAACTACATCCGCAGCTTCCCCAACGTCGCCTTCATGCGCGCCATCGACGTTGCAGATATGTGGGTTTAACACTAGCATCGACCCATGTCATCCCCAATATCCCCCGCCCTAGCCATTGACTCCCATCCAAGGGCAATTTACAATGCACCACCACAGCGGGCTGCTTTGTAGCCAAAGCGCCCATACCCGAAAGGATGAATGAGCAACCAATACGGAGATAACGGCAACGCTGGTCGACGCGGCCCCATAGACGTGGGCGACCTTAACCTTCCCATGTGGAGCAGCCGCTCCGTTCGATGGGTGGCCGCCGGAACCTTCGTCCTTTTCCTCATAATCGGGCTTTCCTGGGGCAAGAGCGTCTACACCGACTGGCTCTGGTTCGACAGCCTTGGCTACGTAAGCGTCTTCGGCAAAATACTGATCACGCGGATTTGGCTGTTCTTTGCCAGCGCCGCCATCTTCACTGTCCTTCTAGTTCCCAACATATATCTGGTATTCCGCCTCACTCGAAGCGACACGCCTACCACCCTCACCCGGGCGGCTTACGATGCCATACGACGCGTGCTGGCTCTGGCCGCTTCCGTTGCAGCCATCGTTGCGGCCGCCGCCGTCGGTGCGGCAGCTGCGGGTCGATGGGAAACGGTGCTCAAGTACCTGAATTCCAGCCCATTCACCCAGGTGGACGAAGCCACCGGCGCCGTATCTCCCCTGGCGGAGCCCATCTTCAACAAGGGCGTGGACTTCTACGTATTTACCCTCCCCTTCCTCGGCTTCATCCGCGGATGGTTCCTCGGCGCTGCCGTAGTCATCCTGATCATCGTGCTGGGCCTTTACCTGGTCCTCTTCGGGCTCAGGGAGCGCAACGTCACCATTCCCAGCAACGTAAAAATCCACGTGGCGGCCATCGGAGCCGCCCTGTTCATTATCATCGCCGCCGGCCACTGGATTGGCCGGTGGGAACTTCTCTACTCCGACGCCGGCGCCGTCTTTGGCGTGGGCTTCACCGACGATAACGCCCGCATTACCGTCCGCACCATCCTGACCATCATAGCCCTGGTCAGCGGCGGCCTTATGATTGCCGGCGCCTTCCGCCCCGGATACCGCATGATAATTAGCGCCATCGGCCTCTGGCTGGGCATGGCCATTCTCGTGGGCGGCGTCTTCCCCAACGTGGTGCAGCGCTTCCAGGTAGAACCCAACGAGTTCGCCAAGGAAGAGAGATATCTGGGCAACAACATTACCTTCACCCGTCAAGCCTTCGGAATAGACCATCAGACGGAGCGGAACCATCTTGGCCTGGACACTATCACCCCTGAAGCCATCGAAGAAAACCTGGGCACCATCGAAAACATCCGGCTGTGGGACGAACGCCCCCTTGGGGAAATCTACAACCAGGTGGAGTTCGTCCAATTCTTCTACGATTTCGCAAGCGTGGGCGTCGACCGCTACCTGCTGAACGGCGAAGTCCAGCAGGTGATGCTGTCCAGCAGGGAGATCTCCTCGGAGAAGCTCCCGGAGGAAGCCCAGAACTGGGTGAACCGTCACCTGGTCTATACCCACGGCCACGGCGTAGCTGTCAGCGGCGTCAACGAGGTCAACGCCAACGGTCAGCCCCGGATGCTGCTCAAGGACGTTCCCGCCTCTCCCGCCGAGGGTTACGAGGAGTTGGCCCTCACTGAAGCGGGCGTTTACTACGGCCTGAAGAGCCTCCCCTTCGTCATAGTCCGTTCAACTCAGCCGGAGTTGGACTACCAGGGCGAAGGCGCCGAGCCGGTTTTCCGCGAGTACGCCGGAACCGGCGGCGTCGGCCTGAGCAATATCGTCCGCAGGGCCGCCTACGCCTGGCAGTTCCGCGACATCAACATCTTCATCTCCGGTCAGGTCGATAACTCCAAGAGCCGAATCCAGTACCGCCGAACAGTGCCGGAGCGCTTCGCCACAATCACACCCTTCCTCACGCCGGACAGCGACCCCTACCAGGTGGTGGCGGACGGGCGCATCTTCTTCATACAGGACGGCTACACCACAACGCCCCAGTACCCCTACTCCACCCCTTGGGAGGGCACCGGCTTCAACTATATACGCAACAGTGTCAAGGCGGTGGCGGACACCTACAACGGCACCATCGACTACTACGTCTCCGACCCGGACGACCCACTAATCCGAAGCTACATGAAGATCTTCCCTTCCCTGTTCAAGAACATGGAAGAGCTGCCCGACTATCTGAAGGACCACGTCCGCTACCCGCGGGACATGTTCACCGTCCAGACTCGCATGCTGCTCCAATACCACATGACCAACCCGGAGACCTTCTTCCAGAAGGGCGACCAGTGGTCCATACCCGTCCAGAGCGCCTTCGGGCGTGAGGCATCCCTGGACCCCTACTACATCCTGGCCAGGCTGCCCGGCGAAGAGAAAGAAGAGTTCCTGCTCATTCAGCCCTTCACTCCCGACAGGCGCGACCCCCTGAAAGCGTGGATGGCAGTCCGTAACGACGCTCCCAACTACGGCGAGATGGTGCTGTACAGCTTCCCCGAAGGCAAGAGCATCCTCGGCCCCAACCAGATTGAGGCCCGCATCGACAACGACGCCGCCATTTCTCAGCAGTTCACCCTGTGGGGTCAAGTGGGTTCTGAAGTACAGCGCGGCAACATGCTGGTCATTCCCGTGGGTGATTCAATCCTGTACGCCGAACCCATCTTCCTGAAACCGGAGGCGCTTGAATTCCCAGAACTCCGCCGCATAATTTTGGCCGACGGCAGTCGGGTGGTTATGCAGCCTACTCTGGCTGACGCAGTGCGGGCTCTCAAAGGAGAGATTCCCGCCGTTGCGCCTGCCGTAGCGGAAGACGCCGGCATGATTTTCCCACAACCGGTGTCGCCAAGGCCGACGCGTGGGCCGTCCTCGTCGTCCAGCTTCACCACGCCCACAGATGACGTGACGCTTACGCCGGATGAAATCGATGAACTGCGGCGGGCACTGGAAGGCTTGGGCCATCAGCTAGATGAGATAGAGGCTATCCTACAACGGGCCTCAGGCCAGTAAGACACCCTACCTCATCCCCCTCCCCCTCCGCTGTTCCCGCGGATGGAGACCTTTGCATAACCGTCATTCCGGCGAAAGCCGGAATCCAGAATCCCATGATTTAGCTATGTCAAGAGTCGTACTACACCGCCATCTGAATGCGATTCGATAGTTATGCAAAGGTCTCCGGATGCGGGGACCCATCCCTCTCCTCCCGTAGGAGCGGTTCGCGAACCGCCCGTCCCCAATCTCCGTTGTCCTCGCGGATGCGGGGACCCATCCCCTACCCTCCCGACCCCTCAGGGACATCCCTTCACAGGCGACCACGTCCGCAATTCGACCCCCCTTCGTTACAGTCAGCGCGTTTGCGAACCGATTCCTAGTAGTGAAAATCCTCGCTATACGTCCTAAACGACCAACAGGACGGGCTCCTGCCAAATTCCTGTCATGGACCGAACGTTGAAATAGTAGACGCGGGCAAAGCCGCGCCGTGGGCGTTTCGCCTAGCCCAACTCCTTGGAAACCCGGCTACGCTGCCAAAGCTCCAGCCCCACCCCGGCCACGATTCCCACAACTCCTATCAACCCGCCATAGACCACAAAGAAGACTCCCATTCCTACAAGTGCCCCGTTGGCAACGGCAGAAAGCCTATGCCGCTTGATGAGAGTAGCCAAGTTACTTCCCGAATTATCGTACATATTCTGTACAACCTCCCTTTTTATTTCTTTCCCTATTCCGGCTGGTCAGCCAGGAACACGCTTATCGAAACTCCCAACCCCGTTAGCGTCGTCACCAAAATCGCCGCTATCAGAACGCCCAGGGCCAACATCGGCATAGACTTCCTGGGGTGAACGTCCATCGCCCACGCCAGCAAGCAGCCCGTCCAGGCGCCTGTGAAGGGCAGCGGCGTCGCCACGAATGGGACCAGCGCCCATCGTCCGTATCTTGCAACCCAGGTCCCAGCTCCGCCCTTGAGCCTCTCGATGCGCCACTGTACGACGCTTCCAAGGGGCTTGGGCGCTTTCAGAAGCAAATGCCCCAGCCGTTGAAGCAGTCCTGGTAGTATCAGGACTGGAATCAGGTTGCCGATTAGGGCTAGGACGAAGGCCTGATACCAGGGAAAACCAAAGTGAATCATGGCCCAGGGAACGGCGAACCGGAGCTCCCCCACTGGTACGGCGGCCATGCCAACTACAGCCAGGGCATCAATCATGGGATACTAGCCACCCCTGCCTTCTATTCAGGGCGTAGCTGTGGTCACAGGCAGGCGCGGCTCTCTTGCATTCCCTTCTACTCATAGCTGCGGCTTGATAGTTTACCACCAATAGGCCCTCAACACCCGCCGTATTGACGGCTATACGAGGGTTGGATACCCTATCCCCATCACCATTGGAACCCCGACTGAGGATCTCGAAGTGGGCGTCCCGGTCTTCGCTTGACATGACAATATGAGTAGCAGTCCAAATAACATAGCCGTGCTCAGACGTGCCCTCCTATCAATACTGATAGTGCTACTCGGCACCGCCGTGGCCATACTTGGTTCTCACGTCGGTGGGCCGCCGGTGGTGGTGTCAGGTGTGGCTATCATTGCCTTGGGCGCCCGCCTAATACGACCACTTTCCTCGCGCGTTCTTCACTGGCTCGACAGCAAAGGAGCCTAGGGCCGGGAGCTAGTCCTGATTAGCCCTTCCCTGATGTCGACGTAGGTCATAGCACAGCCGGAGAAACTTAAACACTTCTCCCGCGCCGAATTTGGAACGCCCCCGCCTACGATTTACAAAGGTGATTGGGACTTCCGCCACCTGCGCCTCGGGACACTTCACCAGCACCTCAAGCAGCAGCTTGAATCCGTTAGGTTCCAACTTGGGCGCCGCGTGGTCGAGTATGCCCCGTCGGAAGACGGCAAACCCGGACGTAGTGTCCTGATAGCGAAGCCCAAGCATCATCCGGGATATGCTGATGGAAACCCGGCTGGCTAGTTTCCGGTAGGGCGTCATTCCAAATATAGAGCCGCCATCTACGTACCGTGAGCCTATCACGATGTCCGACTCCCTGGCCGCTTCCAGCAGTTCAGGGAGGTCCTGCGGGCGGTGCGAAAGGTCCGAGTCCATCATCACCACGAGCTTACCGTCGGACGCCCTGAAACCGTGAAGAACGGCGCTGGCCAGACCCAGCTTGCCCGGCCGAAGGATGGGCGTTATGTGCGAATCCCGCTCGGCAATCTGCTTCACAGCGTAGTAGGTACCGTCAGGGCTGTTGTCGTCCACCACCACTATCTGAAAATCCGTGCCCTCCAGCACAGAGCGCAAGCCCTCTATCAGGTCTTCTACGTTGTCCACCTCATTGTAGGTAGGAACGATGACGGATATATTTGGCAGTCCCTCTAGCATGACTCTAGTCGCCGTCCTTAGCGGAATTCACGCCTACTCGACGGTGACGGACTTGGCCAAATTTCGCGGCTGGTCTACGTCGCATCCGCGCTCCACGGCCACGTAGTAGGCCAGAAGCTGCAAGGGCGCCACGGTGACGAACGGAGTCAGCAATTCGTGGACCTTCGGCACGTGAAGCAGGTGGTCCACCTGAGAGCGGAGACGCCGGTCCTCCCCGTCGCCCACGGCCACAACCAGACCGTCCCTGGCCTTCACCTCCTTGATGCTGTTGAGCATCTTGTCGTAGAGGGCGGAAGGCGGCGCCAATGCCACCGTCGGCATCCGCTGGTCGATGAGGGCGATAGGCCCGTGCTTCAACTCCCCAGCGGCATATCCCTCGGCGTGGATGTAGCTCACCTCTTTGAGCTTCAGGGCGCCCTCCAGGGCGATTGGGTGGTTAATCCCCCGGCCCAGGTACAGAACGTGGTTGTACTGGCTCAGCCAGCGGGCAAGGGTCTTATACGGGGCGTGGTCGGCGATGGTTGCGCCGATGAGGTTGGGCAGGCAGTTCAACTGATTGAGCAGGTCTCGTCGGGTTCGTTCCGTGATAAATCCGTTTGCCTGACTGATATACAACGAAAGCAGGGCCAAAAGCCCCATGGAAGCCACAAAGGTCTTGGTGCTGGCCACGCCGATTTCCGGCCCGGCTCGCATGGCCAACGTCCCTTCCGCCATTCGCGACGCCTGGCTGCCCTCCACGTTGCAGATGGTCAACAGCCGTGCGCCCCGCTCTTTCGCCTCTTCCATGGCCGAAAGGGTATCCGCCGTTTCCCCGGACTGCCCCACGGAAACCACCAAAGTATGCCGGTCCAGAACCGGCTCCCGATACCGAAACTCGGAGGAACTTTCCGCATCGGCGGGAAGACCCGTGAGACGCTCTACCAGGTGCCGCCCCACCATAGAAGCATAGTGGCTCGTGCCGCTGCCCAGAATCACCACCCTCCGGAGGTTGGCGATCTCTTTTGGCGTCAGGGGGAAATCCTCCAAGACCACCTTTCCGCACTGCAGGTCCACGCGCCCCTGAAAAGCGCTGCCCAATGACACGGGCTGCTCCATGATCTCCTTGAGCATGAAGTGACGATAGCCGTCTTTGCTCACGGAAAACCAGTTCTCAGGCATCGGATGAAGCCTCTTGGTCACCCCTCGGCCACGAAAGTCAAAGTATGTCGCGCCGTCGGGAGTGGCCGAGACTATCTCCCCATCCTCAAGGTAGTGAACTTCCTTGGCGAAGGGAGCCAAAGCGCCCAGATCGCTGGCCAAAATCGTCTCGCCGTCCCGGTGAGCGATGGAGATGCCCCCGGCGTTCCCCGACCGCATCCCCAGAATTCTATGGGGCTCTTCCTGCCAGATAGCCGCCACCACGTTGGACCCCCGTATCCGTTTGGCCATTCGGGAGAAGGCGGTGTCGAAGTCTTGCCCTGCGTTCAACCCCTCCTCTATCAGATGGGCCAGCACCTCGCTGTCCGTCTCGGAGGTAAAGGTATGCCCCTTCAGGATGAGGGAGTCTTTCAGTTCAAGGAAATTCTCGACGATGCCGTTGTGCACCAGGGCAACCCGTCCATCGCAGCCCGTATGGGGGTGTGTGTTGGCGAGAATGGAGCGTCCGTGGGTGGCCCAACGAGTATGTCCGAGACCCAGAGTACCCCGGGGACTGCGTCCGTTGAGGGAAGAAACCAGATCCTTCACCCGCCCTACGGCCTGGTGAAATTCCGGTCTCTTGTCCGACCCCAGCGTCACCACGCCGGCGCTGTCGTAGCCGCGGTATTCCAGCCGCTGCAAGCCTTCCTGAATTAGAGGCCACGCCTCCCTAAAACCAACATATCCAATTATTCCGCACATAGCCTGCTAACTGGGGCTAGTATAACATGCATTACGACAGGATACAGGCGGGCAACTCCTGCTCGGAGGGAGTCCCTACTGCAACCTTCTGACGGTCGCCTGATTCCACTATACCCATGATGGCCTCTGCCAGGGTGGGGGGGTTGTGGCGAACGTAGAACCCCACGGCGGTCATGGGGACTTTCACGATTTCACCAGCGAGTTTCCGGCAGTTCTCCACGTCGATCGATACCGGATGCTGACCGCTTAACTCGTAGCGGAGGCGCACGTGCTCCGGGAAAGGGGCATCGTTGGCTACCATGTAGTCAACAGGCTTGTCTACGCCCAAGTAAAGACTCAACAGACGTAGAAAGTTGGAAGCGCGGAACCCGTCGCTCTCGCCTGGCTTGGTCATCAGGTTGCACACGTAAATCTTGACCGCAGGGGAGTTTCTCACCGCTTCCGCCACACCCTCCACCAGGAAGTTAGGGAGAATGCTGGTGTAGATGTCCCCGGGACCGATTACCACGGCGTCAGCCTGTGCGATGGCATCCAAAACTGGCGGATAGGCGCTGGCTGATGGCTCCAGATAAACACGCGAAATGGGCATATGAGAATTTCCGCACCGCCGGTCAATGCAGGATTCACCCTCGATGACGCTGCCGTCCGCCAGCTGGGCCCTGAGCGCCGAGTCCGTCAGCGTAACGGGCAGGACGACGCCCCTTATCCGCAGCATCCGGGACGCCTCGCGGATGGCGGCGTCCGCGCTGCCGGTAATGTCCGTCAGGGCGGAAAGGAGCAGGTTGCCAAAGCTGTGGCCGTTCAGCCCCTCGCCTGCTGTGAACCGGTAGTTGAAGAGCCGCCGCAGACTCTCGGAAGCGCAGTCGTCGTCGGCCAGGGCCACCAGGCACTGCCGCACGTCCCCGGGAGGAAGCTGCCCCAACTCGTCCCGCAGACGCCCGGAACTGCCCCCGTCGTCGCTCATGGCAACCACGGCGGTCAGGTCGCAATTCATCCTCTTCAGTCCGGTGAGGACAGTGTGACTGCCCGTTCCGCCGCCGATTACCACGATGCGTTTTCTGTCCATGGGCACCTTTCCGTTCTTTGTCGTTGAGGAGCGACGACCCTAGCCGGCGAAAAGACAATGCACCAGTCGAACCAGCGCACCTGAATCTTCTCGAAGAGCCTCCGCCAAGTCGATTAGTAGTTTATGTTTCGACGTATGGAGTGTCAAGAAACAGATTGCCCTTTCTCCACAGCCCCTCTCCGGTTCGTGGTATCATGCCTCTCGGCAGCTTCGACGGGAGGGAGTATTTCATGGCAACGATGGTAACGGGCGGCACGGGATTCGTCGGGAGCAACATCGTCAAGGTCCTGGCCCAACAGGGCCACGAGGTGGTCTCGGTGGACATTGCCCCGCCCGACGAAATGGTCCGCTGCTACACCTTGGACGTTGCCGACAGAATCGCGTGGGTACAGGGAGACATCCTAAACAGACAGACTCTTTCCGAAGCGGCAAGCGGACGCAACATCGACAAAATAATCCACGCCGCCGTATACACGGGCACCCGGCCCGACGTCGAGAAGGCCGACAGTCATCGTATCGTTGACATAAACACAAGAGGCACGCTCAACCTCCTCGACCTTGCGCGGCAACTATCCGTGAAGCGCTTTGTCTACGTCAGCTCCGGCGGAGTCTACGCCGGTAAGCGGCTTGCCGGCGACCCCCTGCGCGAAGACATGGCTCTCTTTCCCATCAACCTCTACGACATCACCAAGTACGCTTGCGAGATGCTCTCCGAGCGCTACGGCAACCTCCACGGGTTTGAAACTGCCAGCGTCCGTCTGTCCGCCCCCTACGGCCCTATGGAGCGCGTTACAGGCCACCGCGCCGTCATGTCGCAAGTCTACGAGTGGACCGGCAACGCCATGCGGGGCGACGCCATCGATTTCTCCCGCGTCACGCCGGATAGAGACTTCACCTACGTCCTCGACACGGCTGGGGCCATCGTTGCCGTCCTGGACGCCCCCTCCCTCAAATACCAAGTCTACAATATAGCCAGAGGACGTAAGATCACTCTCGGTGAGATGATCGACGCCATGCAGCGGGTCTGCCCATCAGTGACCTTTACCGGCTCCAGGGCCGACGTTGAGCAGGCCCCTGCGCAAAAGTACGGCCGCGGCCCTATGGACGTCAGCCGCCTCAAGGACCTGGGCTTCGTCGCAGAGCATGACGTAGAGATGGGCCTCCGAAAGTACATGGCATGGCGCACAGAGTTCGGCTTTAGGGGCTAACTCCCTTCGTTTCTCAGCGTGAAATGAACTACCCGCACCACGAATACCACAATCCCTCCGGCGACGAGCCAGTTTCCAGCACACGGCGGGCGCACCTCTTGGTCCAGCACATCCTCGGCCACCTGGAAGACGATGACGTAAAAGGCGCCCTGGACCTGTTTGACCGCCTGCACCCGGCAGACCAGGCAGAGGTAGTCGCCGCCATCTCCGACAACTCCAAGTCCGTCCTGTTGGCCTCCCTCGACTCCACAGCCACCGCCCGCGTGTTGGAGCACCTGGAGCCGGAACAAGCGGCGCAGGCATTGGAGGGCCTCCGTGGGCCGGCCCTCGTGAACGTCCTCGAACGGGCCAGCCCCGACGTGGCGGCGGACGTCATCAAGCAGCTGCCCATAGAGAAGTCGGCGGAAGTCCTGGCGGCCATGGGCGAGACGGACGACGTTGTCACGCTGATTCGCTACCCTGACGAGTCGGCGGGCGGCCTCATGACCACGGACTTCCCCCACGTGCGGGCAGACATTACCACCGCCAACGCCCTGGACATCCTTCGTATCCAGGGATCTTTGGTCGAGCACATCGGGACCATCTATGTCGTGGATCGCACCGATATACTCATAGGTTCCCTCAGCGTAACCCGCCTCGCCCTGGCCCGTCCCAACTCCATCATCGCAGACATCATGGACGGGAAAACCATCTCCGTCCCCGTCACGGCAGACCAGGAGGAATGCGGCCGACTGGTGGACCGATACGAAATGAAATACCTGCCCGTGGTGGAAGAGAACAACACTCTGGTAGGGCTCATTCTCGTGGAAGACCTGGTGGACGTACTCCGTGAGGAGGACACGGAGGACATGTACCGCATCTCCGGCCTGGGCCAGGACAGGCTGTTCGACCCCCTCAGAAGCTCCATCTCCCGCCGTCTGCCCTGGCTGTGTATAAACCTCGGCACAACCATTCTCGCCGCCCTCGTCATCAGCCTTTTCGAGTCCACCATCGAGAAGCTGGTCATCCTCGCCGCCTTCCTGCCGGTGATTGCCGGGCAGGGTGGCATCGGCGGCACCCAAACCCTGACCCTGGTTGTGCGCGGCCTCGCCCTGGGAGAAATCTACGGCGACCGCGGACGACGCCTCCTGCTTCGAGAAATGCTGTTGGGCGTCATCCACGGCCTGCTGCTGGGGGTGCTCATCGGTTTCATAGGCTATGTGTGGAAGGGCAACGCCATGCTGGGGCTTATTCTGGGACTGGCCATGCTGGGCAACATGGTCGTGGCCGGACTCACCGGCGCCGGCGTCCCCCTGCTGCTGCGCCGCTTCGGGATGGATCCTGCGGTGTCTTCGGCAGTCTTCGTAACCACCGTTACCGACATCCTCGGCTTCCTGCTGTTTCTGGGTTTGGCCGCCACCTTCATCGGCGTCCTCCTCTAGCCTCCCGTGTCCTAGCGAAGGGAGACCTTCGAATAACTGTCATTCCGGCGAAAGCCGGAATCCAGAATCCCTCGATTTGGCTATGACAAGGGTCGCCATAGACGGCCCTCTGAGTGCAATTCAGTAGTTGTGCAAAAGTCTCCGAAGGCGGGGACCCATCCCACTCCTCTCGCTGACGTAATTCCGAGGCTGGTTCGAATCCCGCCGTGCTCTACTCCGAAATAACTTTATCAATTTCCAGAACCACGTCCGGGAACGCCTTCGGCGCGATGCTTTGTCCGTGACCAACGCGCCGCACGTTAGCGTACCCACCTACGCTGGGGCCAGTGTAAACATAAATCCGCCGCTCCCCACGGCTAACGATCCAAACCTCCCGTATGCCGGCGCGGGCGTAAGCTGACAGCTTGGCGCCCCGGTCGTATTCGACGCTCGTGTCGGCGACCTCAATCAGCAGCAGCACGTCCTCCGGCCCAGGATGCCCCCCTGTATAATCGTCTTCGCGTGGCTTCAACAGCATCACGTCCGGTTCAGGCTCGCTTACGTCGCTTAGACGGACCGGTCCCTGAACGCGCACGTTTGCTCGCTCCAGCAACGGCCCGGCAAGAATTCGGATGAATCGGTCAACGTGGCCGGCGTGCCAGGATCCAATGGGCGGCATAGCGATAATTTCTCCGTTCAGCAATTCGACCCGGTCCTGTTCAGTCAGGATTCCGGCCTCGGCCATCGCGTAGTATTCCTTGACCGTAAACCGACGACGCGTCGGCGCGGACACTGACGTTGGGACTGTGGTTATCATGGCTAATCTCACCTCCCTTGGACTGTCCTCTCCCAGCGTTTCCCTATACTCATCATTCTATATACTACGTCCCTTTGCGGCAACTGTGCGCCTTTATTACCCGGCCCAAACCTGATAGCATGATTGCGTCGCGCTCAACGACTGGAGGGAAACCCATGGCTTTCGTAAGGATATACGCCGACGCTCAGGGCCGGTCGAAATTCGAGGATATGGCTACGCCCTACGAACCGTCGGATCCCGCTGAGCCGGGCAGCTTTAGCCAGAAAGCAACCAGCGTTACCTTCCGCAGCCAGCCTGTGGGGCTGGTGCAGGACTGGCACACCGCGCCGCGCCGCCAGTACATCGTCACCCTCCGCGGCATGGCTGAAATAGAAACCGGCAACGGTGAGATTCGCCATTTTGGCCCCGGCGACGTTCTTCTCGCCGACGACCTGACGGGCAAGGGACACGTTACCCGCGTCATCGGAACGGAGACCCGCCTATCCGTCACCATCCCCATTGAGGTTTAGGGCGTCCGCGGTGATTGACACCATCGTCCGCCAAGCAAACCCGCAACGGGACCTAGAGGAAGCCGCCGTTGGCTGAGAAGAAATCAACGTATAACCTCGTACCCCAGACTCTGAAAAAGGGCCTCTATACCCAGGTTGTAGGGAGCCGCATTCTGCACTTCAAGGAGCTTGCCTCCACTATGGACAGGGCAGCTGAGGAGGCAGAACGGGGCGCCGCCGACGGTACGGTGATCCTGTGCGATAGGCAGACCCAGGGACGAGGTAGATTCAACCGCAATTGGGTTTCCCCGGCTGGCAACCTTATCCTCTCCGTCGTGCTGCGTCCCGAATTGGAGGCGCTGCCCTACGTAAGTGTCCTTGCCGCCCTGGCGGTAGCGCGGGCCGTCGAAAAAGAGACGAACCTCGACCCGGTTATCAAGTGGCCCAACGACGTTCTCGTCCATGGTCGAAAGCTGTGCGGCCTGCTCGTGGAGAATTCCCTGCAAGGCAGAAAAGTGCGCCATTCCATCGTCGGAATCGGTCTCAACGTAGACCTAGACCCAAGCGAAACGACTGAGATTGCGGACACCGCCACCAGCCTCCGTATAGAAACGGGCCAGGATACCGACGTCAGCGCGCTGCTGCTCCGCCTTCTCCACGAGTTGGACGATATCTACGTGGCCCTTCGCAGTGGCCAATCCCCTATTACCGAGTGGAGCCGCTACCTGGAAACCCTGGGCAAGCGGGTCCAAGTCCAGTGGGGCGCGGAGTTAGTCACAGGCACGGCGGAAGGCGTGGATGACCACGGTCACCTGCTTCTGCGACGAGACAACGGCACGTTGCTTACGCTCTCGGCGGGGGAAGTTACCCTGAAGACCCCGGGGCGGCAGCCCGCCCTTAGAGGAGGATAAATGCTGGATAGATTTGCAATGGACGGAAAAGTCACTATCGTCACCGGCGGCGGCACCGGTCTGGGCCGCGCCATGGTTCGCGCCTTGGCCCGCGCCGGTTCCGACATCGTCGTAGCGTCCCGTAGGCCGGGTCCCATAGAAGAAACGGCGGAGGAGGTCCGGGGCTTGGGCCGACAGGCCCTCGCCATCCCTACCGACGTCACCCAATCGGATCAGGTCAACGGCATGATCCGACAATGTCTTCAGGAATTCGGCCGTGTGGACGTGCTCATCAACAACGCCGCCATGCTGGGCGCGCCCCTCACTCCCATCTGGGACATGACGGACGACGAATGGCGCAGCGGCATCGACGCCAACCTCACCAGCGCCTTCTACTGCGCCCGCGCCGTGGCCCGCCCCATGGTCTCTCAAGGTAGTGGAAAGATAATCAACGTCGCTTCGGGTTACGGTATGCGCGGCGGCAGGAACATGTACACCTACACCTGCGGCAAGGGTGGCATGATGCAGCTGACCCGCACCCTCGCCCTCAGCCTGGGCTCCTACGGCGTAACCGCCAACACAATTTGTCCCGGCTTCATCCCCACTCGCGGCGCCGAAGCCCTCAGCGACAATCTACCCCGCTTCGCCGACCGCGTACCCACCGGCGAGTTCCCAACCCCAGACGACATCGGCCCCATCGCCGTGTTCCTGGCCTCTGCGGCCTCCGACTACATGAACGGCGAGCACATGACCATCGACAGCGGCGGTCTCGCCGGCGGCTTCGCTCCCACCGGATACGCCCCGTCCATACCCCTAGATTAGTTATCGAGGAGGCAACAATGCCCATCAACCCTGAGTGCCGTTTGGATGGCAAGGTCGCTTTCTTGGCAGGAGAGGGAGACGGAATCACCCCCACCCTCGCCGGAGCCCTTGCCGAGGCCGGGGCCAAGGTCTTCATCCTCGGCCCCCACCAGCCCGTCGTCGAGGGCGCGATGATGGAGGTTGCGAAACTGGGAGGCCAGTCCCTTGGACTCTTCGGCGAACCCTCCGACCCCACCTCCGTCGAGCGCGCTCTGGAGGCCTTCCTGCCTATCTGGGGCCGGGTGGACATCCTCGTCAACAACTCCCGCACCTCCTTCGGCAAGCCCTTCGATCAGGTGACCCTGGAAGAGTGGGACGAGATGATGCGACGAAACGTCGGCGCTGCGTACCTCCTTGCCAACCGCGTGGGCCGGGAAATGACGGCCCGAGGCGGCGGGCGAATCGTTAACATAATCAGCGGCCTTGCCGAACGGGGCTTGTGGAACTCCACCGCCTTTTGCGCCACTCAGGGAGCCGTACTCCAGCTCACCCGTGGCCTGGCGCTGGAATGGGCCCGCAAGGGCGTCCGCGTCAACGCTGTTGGCCTGGGCTGGCTGGAGGGCGATGATCGGAGCAACGCAGAAAACGGCGGCGACCCTCTACAGCGCTACATTCCCCTCAAGCGGCGCGGACTTGCGGAAGAGATAGCCCCCCTGGTGGTCTATCTGGCTTCCGACGCCTGCAACTTCACCACCGGCCAGCCCGTGTACCTCGACGGCGGCCTTCTCGCCCACCCGTAGCGCCCAAGCCACGGGCGGTCCGCTTGAAGGCGCGGAAACCCCTGGTATACAATCCCTCTCAATCATGGATAATCTGAAGAAACTCCCCGGCTTCCGCGACCTCACACAGGGCCCGCGGCTTAACCTCAACCGCGTTTATACCGTCCTGTCCGACATTTTCTCCTCCCACGGCTACGACGCCATCGACACCCCCTTTCTTGAGCCGACGGAGATGTTCCTGCGAAAGGGCGGGGGAGAGATGGCCTCCCAGATATACTCCTTCGTAGACCCCGGCGGCAATCCCGTCAGCCTCCGACCCGAATTCACCTCGTCCATCCTTCGCTGGTGCTTGGAAGAGGACCGTCTGGACATGCTCCCCCTGCGAGTGCAGTACGGCGGTCCCGTCTTTCGTTATCGCCGGCAAGGTGACGAATACCGCCAGTTTCACCAGGCCGGCGTCGAACTCATCGGGTCCGCCGACCCGCGGGCCGACGCCGAGGCCCTAATGATGGCCTGTCAGGGGCTTTCCGCCCTTGGCATCGAAGACCTGAAGTTGGTCCTTGGAGACCTTGGCGTATACAACCGGCTTGCCCTTCAGATGTCCCTTTCGGAGCGGGCCAGGGTCTTCCTGCTGGACAACGTGAGCAGGCTGCGTGGTGGCGCCGACGGTCTGCAGGCCGTCGGCGACCGGGCTGCAAAGTTTCGTCTAATCTCAGACGGGCGCGGCAGAAACGTGATGATGGCCCAGCTTGTCGGCCTAAAGGAAGCGGAAGCACGAAGCCTGATAGCCAGTATGATAGAGCGAGAAGACCCCACTGCCCTGGGACAGCGGACCGCCGAGGAAGTGGCAGAACGACTGCTGCGCAAGTCCCAAGGCGCCGGAGAGCAGAGCAAGATGCAACAAGCCCTCTCGGTAGCCTCCCGTTTGGCGGCAATACAGGGCCCGCCGGGTCCGGCCCTCGCTTCCGCTGAAGACCTGCTCCGCTCCGAAGGCGTTGACGTCCAAGCCCTGGAACCGCTGACTCGGGTCGTGTCCCTCTTGGAAAATGCAGACCTGGGCGGCGCAGAAATCAGCGTTGATCTGGGTATGGCCCGCGGCATTGCCTACTACACGGGCATCGTTTTTGAGCTTCTCGACGGCAACAGCGGTCTCTCCCTCGGCGGTGGCGGCCGCTACGACGGCCTGGCCCGCAACATGGGCAGCCCCCGGGACGTGGCGGCCCTCGGCTTCGCCTACGACCTCGACCGGCTCCTCGACAGAATCTCCACGACGTCCTCCGGTGCCAATGGCCCCACGGAGACGCCTCGTCTGCTGGTGGTTCCCACAGCCCCTGACGCCTACGACGCTGCCTTGAGTCAGGCCCAAGCCCTACGTGAAGAAGGCAGTGGCATAGTGGAAGTGGAGGTTAGCGGCCGTAACCCGGAACAGGCCGCAGCCTACGCCACCGCCCGCGGCTTCGATACTCTCGTCCTCGTCTCCTTGACCGGCGAAAGGAAGGAGATGCCTGTTGACCCCCTCTAGCAACGGCCTCCGCTTCGTCCTTCCCAGCGATGGCGCTCTCTATACTTCGACCCTCGACTTTCTTAGTTCCTGCAACCTGAAAGTCCGGCGGCCCAGCGCCCGCAAGTACACCGGCGTCATCCCCAGCCTTTCCGCTACGACGGTCCTGTTCCAGCGCACCGGCGACGTTACCTCAAAGGTCGAGGACGGCAGCGCCGATATTGGCATCACCGGTCTGGACCGCTTCCTGGAGGGACGGCGTGAGGCCGGCAGCGGCATCGTGGTCATCCCCGACCTGGGCTTCGGACAGTGCGAGCTCGTGTTGGCCGTCCCCAGCGCCTGGCTCGACGTTACCACCCTTAGCGACCTCGCGGACCTGGCCCTCGAGTTTCGTCGCAAGGGCCGACGCCTTCGCATCGCCACCAAGTACCCCAACCTGGTGCAGCGCTTCCTGCTGGAAAACGGCATCAACTATTTCACCCTGGTTCTCGCCGGCGGGACCATCGAGGCCGCCCCCGCCGCAAATTTCGCCGACGTCATAGCCGACCTCACGTCCAGCGGGGAGACCCTAAAGGAGAACCGCCTCCGACCCCTGGAGGACGGAAGCATCCTGGTTTCGCAGGCGTGTCTAATCGGCAACAAGGAGACCATTGGCAAAAGCGAGCGCGCCGTAGAAGAGCTCAGGCGCATCCTGGAGATGCTGGAAGGCTACCTCCAAGCCCGCTCCCACTACCGCCTCTCCGCCAACATCAGGGCCGAATCCGCCGAGGAAATCGCCTCCCGCGTATTGGCCCAGCCCCACCTGGCCGGGCTTCGTGGTCCCACCGTTTCCAAGATGTATAATGTAGGCGGCGAAGGCTGGTACACCGTCAACGTCGTGGTCGAACAGGACAACCTCCTGGAAATGATCGACCACCTCAGAAGCGTCGGCGCCGCCGATATCTCCACTTCGGGGGTGGGCTACATGTTCAAGGAGCGCTGCTTTATCTATGAGAATCTGCTCTCGCAGCTGACGGACTGAGATGCCGAACCTCCCCACCCACTTCAGCTTCGCCCTGGAAACGTTGGCTGCCCTTGACGACCCGTCCATCCAGGCCAACCTCGGCAGCTTCCTGCTCGGTTCAACCACCCCCGACATTCGGGCACGTACCAAGTGGAAGCGGTCCCACACCCACTTTGCCTCCCTCTCAGTCGAAAGAGTTGGCGTAGGCGCGGAGGGGCTGTTCCGCTCCAATCCTGACTTGACGGAAGCCGCCCGCAAGAGTCCCGCTACCCGGGCCTTCCTTGCGGGGTATCTGAGCCATCTCATTACCGACGAAACATGGATAACCCAGATCTACCGCCCTTATTTCGGCAACCGAGACATGTTTCCCGACCCCATGAAGGCCAACGTCTACGACAGAGCCGTTCAGTTGGACATGGACCGGAACGCCCGCCAGGAAGCGCCGGGCATGGACAAGATAATCGAGCGCCTTCACGCATCCGACCGATACGTCCGCGTCGGCTTCATCGACGGCGAGACTCTCAGCAGCTGGCAGGAGTGGGTCGCCCACTTCTGCGCCCGCCCCTTCTCTTGGGAGCGCCTCCACTTCCTTGCCCAGCGTATGTACCGAGGCAGCCCCCAGGTGGAGGAGGAGGTTGAGGGTTTCCTGGCCGACCCGTCCACCAGCCTCACGCAAATCTACCAACAGGTGCCTCAAAAGCGTATCATCGAGTTCCGGGGATACGCTGTGACCGAAGCAGCCAGGGAGATCAAGGAGCGCTTGGATGTTTCCTAAGACGTTAAACAGACAGGTCGCCATGTCGAAAGGCGGCCCGGCAGAACAGGGAGCCTTTGGATGTATCTGAAGACATATATTGGCATTGAGGCTGGACGGCAGGCCCTCGCAGAGCGACGGCAGCCGGAAGCTTCGACGCCCACCCCGGAATCGCGCCGGCGCACCCTCAAAATCTTTGGCGAAGCGCTCACCCCTGAGCAGTCTGTCCGCCGCATTCTGGACGACGTGCGCCGTGACGGAGACGAGGCGGTCCGTCGATACACCCGCCTCCTGGACGAAACCGAACCGGACACCTTGGAGGTCCCCAAGGGGAAAATAAACGACGCGCCGTCGCAGGTCGACGAGGCCCTGATAGAAGCCCTCACCCTCTCCGCCCGCCGCGTGGAAGACTACCACCGTAGCAGTATGCCAAAAGGCTGGATGGACCCCTCACGGGGCTTGGGCGAACGCCTCATCCCCATGCAGCGTGTGGGTGTATACGCCCCCGGCGGCACCGCCTCCTACCCCTCTACGGTGCTTATGACGGCCATTCCCGCCCGCGTCGCCGGCGTTGAAGAAGTCATCCTCTGCACCCCCTCTACCTCTCCCGCAGTCATGGCCGCCGCCGCCATCGCCGGCGTCGACCGCGTCTTCCGCGTCGGCGGAGCCCAGGCCGTTGGCGCAATGGCCTACGGCACGGAATCCATACGTAAGGTTGACATGATCTGCGGCCCCGGCAATCTTTTCGTCACCATGGCCAAAAGAATGGTCTTCGGGGAGGTCGCCATTGACGGCCTTTACGGGCCCACGGAGACAGTGCTCGTGGCGGACGACTCGGCGGATCCAATCCACTGCGCCGCCGACCTTCTCGCCCAGGCCGAGCACGACCCCCTCGCCTCTCCAATTCTCGTTACCGACTCTCCCTCACTAGCGGAAAGCATCGACGTAGAATTGGAGAGGCAGCTGGCCATGCTGGAGCGACGCGAAATCGCAGCCACCGCCCTCGCCAACGGCGGCTGCATGGTGCTCGTCGACAACCTCGAAGAAGCAATGGAGCTGGCAAATCAGGTTGCGCCGGAGCACCTCTGCCTCTTGGTGGAAGACCCGTGGCGGTGGGCCGATAAAGTTCGGAACGCCGGCGGTCTCTTCCTCGGTCGTTATTCACCCGAGGTCGTGGGCGACTACGTGGCCGGCCCCAGTCACGTCATGCCCACCGGCGGCACGGCCCGCTTCTCTTCCGCCCTGGGCGTGCACCAGTTCCTCAAGTCTATGCCCATAATTGGCCTAAACGCCAACGGCTTCCCTGAAATGGCCAAGGCCGTGTCGGTAATAGCCCGTTGGGAGGGGCTGACGGCCCACGCACGAGCAATGGAGATTAGGATGGAATCTACGGAGGAGGTCACCCGCCCATGAAGAAGGACATTAGAGAACTGGTCTTGCCCCACCTACGAGCGCCTGCGGGCTACGACGGCGTCCGGTCCCTGGAGGCTATGGCCTCGGAGGCCGGAATTCCCCCGGAGAAGATAATTCGGCTGAACGGCAACGAGAATTCCTACGGCCCCTCGCCCAAGGTGGCCGAGGCCCTCGGCGCGTTCGACCAGTACAACCGCTACCCCGACCCGGAGCAGCGGGCCCTGCGTGAAGCCTTGTCCGAATATACGGGCACGCCGCCGGAAAGTATCGTCGCCGGCAACGGCAGCGACGAGTTGATAGACCTGATAATCCGCCTCTTCGTCGGTCAGGGCGACAAGATAATCGAGCCCACGCCCACCTTCGGCATGTACCGCTTCTCCACCCATCTTGTTGGCGCAGAAGTCGTTCCCGTGCCTCGCGACCGCAACTTTAACCTCGACGTGGAAAGCATCGAGCTTGCCCTGGACGAACGCTCGAAAGTCATCTTCCTGGCCCATCCCAACAACCCGACGGGCAACCTGGCCCGCGAGGAAGACTTCCGCCGCCTGCTGGAACTGCCCGTCATGGTTGTCGTCGACGAGGCCTACTACGAGTATTGCGGCCAGACCGCCATGCCCCTCCTTTCCGAATACCACAACCTAATCGTGCTGCGCACCTTCAGCAAATGGGCCGGCCTTGCGGGCCTCAGAGTAGGCTTGGGGGCCATGAACCCGGAGGTGGCCAAGCTGATAATGACCATCAAGCCCCCCTACAACATGAACCGGGCGGCGGAGCTTGGCCTGATGGCTTCCCTCCAAGACCGGGATCTGCTGCTGAGCTACATCCGACCTGTTATCGAGGAGCGGGAGCGAATGTTTACCCTGCTGGAACAGATTCCCGGCGTGACTCCCATCCCGTCGGCGGCCAACTTCATGATGATGCGGCTCCCCGCTGGCAGCGGGGAGCGTGTATTCCAGGACTTGGCGAAGCGGGGCGTCTTCGTGCGATATTACGCCGACGACGAGATGAAGGACTGCCTGCGCGTCAGCGTCGGCCTCCCCCAGGAAACCGACGGCTTCTTACAGGCTCTGAGAGAAGTGGTGGGCGGATAACGTGGAAGACCGAAAGGCTGAATTAGAACGAAGCACCCGCGAGACGCAGATAAGCGTCAGCATAAACCTGGACGGGCTCGGCGATTCCCAAGTGTCCACCGGCAACGGCATGCTGGACCATCTGATAGCCCAGCTTAGCCGTCATGGCTTAATTGACATAACCCTGCAGGCTCAGGGAGACCTGGAGACCGGCTGGCATCACCTCGTAGAGGACACGGGCATCTGCCTGGGTCGGGCCTTCCGGGAGGCAATGGGCGACGGGGCTGGCATACACCGCATGAGCCACGCCCTCGTGCCGCTGGACGAGACCCTGGCCATGGTGGCGGTGGACTTGAGCGGCAGGGGTTACGCCGTTATTGATTCCGGGCTGGAAGGGCAGATGGTTGAGACGCTGCCGGGTGAGATCATCGACCACTTCCTTGAGTCCTTCGCCCTGGAGGCCAAGCTGAACCTCCATGTGCGAGTGCTGGCAGGAAAGAACGGTCACCACAAAGCGGAAGCTGTCTTCAAGGCCCTGGCCAAGTCGCTGCGATACGCCCTGGAGCCCGACCCCAGAAGTGCCGGGCGAGTCCCCAGCACCAAGGGCACCCTAAACTCCTAACCACCACCCCTTCCCCCTTGAGGGGGGAAGGTTGGGATGGGGGTGAAAACTCCCCCTCCGCTATCCTCGCGGATGCGGGGACCCATCTTCTCCCTCACCGTAGGGAGGACTGTTCGCGAACCGCCCTTTCCCCACATTCCCGAGAAATCCGGAATCCACCCCGATACAATCGGTAAGGGAGTAGCATGCGTCAGGCTCGATACTCCGCTTTGATGAGATCATCCAAAACGACGACCGGCAAGTTTGCAACGCGTCGAAAGTCGCTATCGTTCGTGATAAAAAGAACGCAGCCCTCGCTAAGGGCCGTTGCCGCATGAAGCGCGTCGGGCGTTTTCAATCCCGTCAGGGCGCGGAGGCGAGCGGACTCCTCCCAAAGTGGCCGAGTGGCTGGAACCAGGCTGATGTCGCTTGCGTCCAAAACCGAGCTAAACTGCATGACAAGGGCCGAATTGCCTTCTCGCATCGGTTTGACCAAGGTCTCCAAGACCACCAGTTCACTGCAAACAACAGAACATCGTCCTGTCTCAACATGCAGCCATAGGGGGTCAAGCAGAGTCGTGTACGGTTCTACGTGCTCGACGCTATAGATAATCACGGGCGAATCTACGTAGATTCGCCCGTGTGTCGGGAGATTCAGTTGTCCCAACAGGATCGCTCTTCCCTAATATAGTCGTCAACTTCCTTGGCCGTTTTGAATAGGAGACTGCCCGGCGTCTTTGAGATTATCTGGTAGGCTGATTGGCTGGATTTCTCCGAGGATGGCCAGACAACCACTTCTACGGATTTACCTACCGGTAGCTGACGGTCTATGATTTCAATTTTGCCCCCTGGCTGCACCGTTGCTCTTAGATGAAGCGCCTTTTGCATGACTGGAGGCTCCTTCTCGAATTGGTTGGACTTTGACCAATTTTCTCCGTTTTGCGACGAGAAATCAAGAACGGTAGGTTCTTGGGCATTCTGAGCGTAGCGGGGAGTCGAAGAATCTCGTTGCCTAGGTGCCCCTTCCCGTGTCCTCGCGTAGGCGGGGACCCATTCCCTCTCATATATAACTCACAAACATCTCGTAGGGGCGGTTCGCGAACCGCCCCTCCCACTCTGCAACTCAACAACCCCCAATTCTAGGATCTTACCTCCACGCTGCCAAAGAGACACAGCCCCGTTAGAGTAAGTTGTCCCACGGGCGAGGTCGGGGCAGTGCGTTTGGATGCGACACCGCCAAAGACGGCCCTGGTTTGGACGTTTACTGCCCAGTCTTCAGGTACCATGAGCCTGACGCTGCCAAAGCTGGCTATGATGTTGATTGTCGCCCCTTCGTCGGCAATGGTCGCACGACGCAAGTCTATGTCGCTGCTTCCAAATACAGCGTAAATCCGACCGCCGCCAAAATGCTGGCTTGTGATCTGGTTTTCACTGCCACCGAAGACACTCGTCATTCTAATTTTCGCGTCCGTAACCACTTGTCTTGTCATTTCGTAGGATTCCTTCCTATGGGGATGTCCTTATTGTACATAACGGGTAGACCAAAACCCATCCCCGGCGATGGCTGCTGACCTGCGAGAGGATTGTGCTCACCCCCTGCTGAATGGCGTCTCAAAAGGCCGCCCTACCCAGCTTCCTCCTGCGTCAACCGAAAGGAAAACTCCTCCATGACGGGGTTAGCCAGCAGCCGGTCGCACATCCCCCGCACCTGCTCTTCCGCCTCCTCCAAACTCGCCGACTCCACCGTAATCTCGAAGTACTTGCCCGCCCGGACGCCCCTGGCCGATCCAAAGCCCAGGGTCTTCAAGCCCGCCAACACCGTCTCCCCCTGCGGGTCGTTGACGGTGGGCTTGAGCGTGACGAAGATTCGGGCCAGGTATCTCAAGCTAGCTCATGTACCCGCCGCATGGAATCGACTCCACGCCAGAATTGTTCCGGTGGGCGTCGTAGAAGCTCCGTACCCGCTCCTCCGTCAGTTCCGAGATCGAGAATTCGTCCTTCCAGCCCCAGGCCGTGAGAGCAATCCGTCCCGCGCCAATCTTGGAGTATGGACGCATAATCATCCAACTGCGGCGGCCAGGGAGGCTTCGCGCAATCTCCCTAACCTGCTCAATCTGACCTTCGTCCGACAGATTGTAGCTGATGATGACCTGGCCGTGCTCCATGTTGTGCACCACCTGCTCGTCGGGACTCTCCTCCTCGAAGAACCCGCAGCCGGCCCAACCCGTATCCCAGTGGGGGCCGGAGGTTGGCGGCGTGGAGTTGTACTCCCCCTCATAGGTGCTGCCGGGACCAATGTGGTTGCTGGGCTGGTAGACGATGGGCATCGGAGAAATCCTCTCGCCCACGTCATCACCCGTGCCCGTTTCCCCGCCGCCACCTCCCCCGCCAAGAGGAATGCCCTGGATGACAAAGCTGCCAATTATGGCGGCTGCAAAGACCACCAACGCCACGTAGAGGCTCCACCGACGTATCTTCTTCCACGTTCTGGGCCGAATGCGCGGTACGGATCTAACCATTCCGCCTTCGGACAAACGAGTGCGACCCGACGGTGCGGAATCCCCTATTGACGCTTGCGGCTGCTGTTCCGAATCTCCCCGTTCCCCGCTACGGGAGCGGCGACGGCGCTTGCCCCTGTTTTTCCTGCTACTATCAGGCAATTATTTTCTCCCTATCCAACATAGCACCGGACCAGCCGGTTCTTAAAGTCGCCAACAAGACTCCTCAACGCAAGCATCTCACTACGCGAGAAGCTCCATACCCGTGAGTCTGCGGTAGGCCTCCTGATAACGCTCGGAGGTCTTCGTAACTATCTCCTCCGGCAGAGGCGGCGCGGGCGGCTCCTTGTTCCATCCATGGGCTACCAGCCAGTCCCGCACGAACTGTTTATCAAAGTTGGGTTGGTCCTTGCCCGGAGCGTATCCCTCCGCGTCCCAGAACCGGCTCGAATCCGGCGTGAAAATCTCGTCGATGAGTATCAACTCCTCGTCCACGAACCCAAATTCCAGCTTCGTGTCGGCAAGGATAATCCCTTGCCCCGCGGCGTAGTCCCGGGCGAACTCGTAGACTGCGATGCTCTTCTCCGCCAGTTGGGAAGCCACGTCCTCCCCTACCATGTCCCGCACTTCCGCCAGGCTGATGTTCTCGTCGTGCCCCTCCTCCGCCTTGGTGGTGGGCGTAAATATGGGTTCCGGGAAGATCTGGCCCTCCTGCAAACCGGCGGGCATGCTCTTTCCGAACACCGTGCCCTGCTTCTGATACTCCGCCCAGGCGGAACCGGCCAGGTACCCCCGCACGATGCACTCCACGTCTACCCGTTCGGCCTTCTTGACAACCATGGCTTGGCGGGCAATCCCCGCTGGCACTTCCCCAACGGGCGAGTCGGCCGGAATGGCCCCCGGCGCGTCTCCCATGGCGATCAGGTGGTTCGGGATGAGGTGGGCTGTCTTGTCGAACCAGAACGATGAAATTCGGCTGAGGACGAGGCCCTTTTGCGGTATGCCCGTGGGCAGCACCACGTCGAAGGCCGATATCCTGTCCGAGGCCACCATCAGAAGCCGCTCGTCGTCCAGGCTGTACGTGTCCCGCACCTTTCCCCGGTACATAAGGTTGGGCAGACGGGTCTCCATCAATGCTTCCATCCGTTCCTCCTATATCAGCCCGACACGCTCAAAAATCTCATCAACGTGTCGTACGTAGTATTTGTAGTCAAAAAGCGCTTCCAGCTCTTCCACCGGCAGCAGCCTGCTTACGTCTGGGTCGGACCGCATCATATCCCGAAAGTCTTGGCCGCTTTCCCAACTCTCCATCGCGCGATGGTGAACTATGCCGTAGGCCGGTTCCCTCCCCATTCCCTGTTCTATCAGGGCCAACAGCACCCGCTGGGAGAAGAGAACGCCGTGGGTAGACTCGATGTTGTACATCATACGGGCGGAGTCAACGTTTAGGTCGCGCACCAGTCCCGACATGAGGCTGAGCGCATAGTCGAGAGCTATAGAGGCGTCCGGCAATATCAAGCGTTCGGCGGACGAGTGGCTGATGTCTCGCTCGTGCCACAGGGCAACGTTTTCCAGGGCCGTCACGGCATAGCCACGGATCAAACGCGCAAGTCCGCACACACGCTCCGAAAGCTCGGGGTTCCTCTTGTGGGGCATCGACGAGGAGCCTGGCTGTCCCTTCGGGAAGTATTCCGACACCTCTCGGATTTCCGTCCTCTGCAGGCCTCGAATCTCGGTGGCGAATTTCTCAAGGGACGCGGCGATGATGGCCAGCGTCGTAACGTACTCGGCGTGGCGGTCGCGCTGGAGTATTTGTGTCGATGCAGGCGCCGCCTTCAGGCCCAACCGCTCACAGACCGTCGCCTCTATGGACGGGGGCACTGTCCCATGGGTCCCAACAGGGCCGGAGAACTTGCCGTAAGCAATGTTAGACTTCGCATGGGACAGCCGGTCCTTGTTGCGGCGCATCTCGTCATACCAGACGGCCAGCTTGAGTCCAAAAGTAACCGGCTCAGCGTGAATGCCGTGCGTCCGGCCAATCATCAGGGTGTCCTTGTGCTCGACGGCCCTATCCCTGATGGCTTCCATCAGCGCGTCAATCTCCTCGTCGAGCAAGTGAATGGCGTCGAGGATTTGAAGACTGGTCGCCGTGTCCCAAACGTCGCTCGTAGTCAGGCCGAGGTGCAGCCAGCGTCCCTCCGGCCCGATGCCTTCAGTGATGGACTGAAGAAACGCCGTCATCTCATGTCGGTGGACTGCTAGTATCTTTTCCAGACGTTCATAGTCATACGTCGCCCCACGCAGCGCTTCCATATCGGAGAGCGGAATCGTGCCCTGCTCCGTCCACGCTTCGCATACCGCCAATTCCACTTGAAGCCAACGATCGTACTTGTTTCGCTCCGACCATACGCCGCCCATCTTGGGCCTGGTATAGCGTTCAATCATCCGTCGCTGCCTCGGCGTCGGACTTCTCGCCATCGGCGGTCAGCTTCTTCAGAGTGCTCACCATCTTGGAGAAGTCGTTAAGCTTCACAAAGGGCAGTCCCTTCTCCTCCCGATCCTCTTCCAGGTAACGCCGGGCAAAAACGTAATCCGAGCGGTCGGCAGGGCAGATGTCGGTCTTTCCATCACCGGCAAAAAGTATCACCGAGTGGCCCTTCTTCCGGTAGCGCTCCAAAACGGCGCACTTGCAATTGCCGGGCTGCCAGCAGTCCTTGGAGGCGTACGGGTACTCGTAGCGGATCCCCTCGTCGGTAAACTCCGTATCCGCGGCGTAACATTCGACGGACTCCATCCCCTCCCGCTCCAGCAGCGCCTCAACGTAGAAGTCCAACCCCATTGTGGCGATTGCCAGCGGGATGTTGTTCTTGCGGCAATGCTCAAAGAGGGCCTTGAAGTGAGGACGAAGGGTAGCCCGTTCTTTGACGAAATCCTTCATCGTCTCTCGCCCGACCTTTACCGTCTGAAAGGCCCGCTCCTGGTACTCCTTCAGCGTCATACGATGCCGAACGTTCTGCCGTTGGTACTCCTGCCACCCCTCGCCGCCGAACTCCCTGAGCAGCAACTCCGCCACGTTTTCCAATACCGTGGTGTCGTCAAAGTCACATATTACGGCGGGACCCTTATTAGGAATCTTTGCGTTTGTCATTGGAAGCTAACTGTGGCCACAGGCATGCAAATGCTGCTTGTCGAGCCCACTACCCTTCCTGAAGTTTTTTTCTATAGGCCTCATAGGACTCTCTAATGCTTTCATACTTGAGGGCCAGTATCTCCGCCGCCAAATAGGCGGCGTTCCGCGCGCCCCAGGACCCCACGGCGACGCAGGCTACGGGCACGCCGGGGGGCATCTGCGCTATGGCAGTAAGGGCGTCCGACCCTCCCAACTCGCTGCTGGCCAGGGGGACTCCGATGACTGGCAGCGTGGACCACGCCGCCAGCACGCCGGGCAGGGCAGCGGAGCCTCCGGCCGCCCCAATGAGCACCTCTATTCCTCGCTCCCGGGCGGAAATCGCATATTCCATCACAGCCTTGGGTTTGCGATGGGCCGACATGACTCTAACCTCGTAGTCAATGCCCAGATCCTCCAAAACCTTCACGGTCTCGCTAACCACGGGCTCGTCGGAGGAGCTTCCCATGACAACGCCGACTCTACTCATTCACTTCACCTTTCAACTCTTTCTAGGCCTCTCGCCGGGGGGCGGTTCCCTTTCGATCAGGCCGATGTCCCTTCGGAAGTGGCAACCCTGGAAGGTAACGCGCTCCACGTTTTCGTAGACGCGTTCATGCGCCTCGGTCACCGTCGGACCGGAGCCCACCACCGTAAGAACCCGCCCGCCGGTGCTCACCACCTGGGAGGACTCTATCTTGGTGCCGGCATGGAAGACTAGTATATCCTTGTCCACCATGTCCAGCCCGCTAACCTCCAGGCCGCGCCGGTATTCCCCGGGGTAGCCTCGCGAGGCTACGACGACCCCCACAGATGCCTGTTTGCCCCAATCCACTTTGGTCTTCTTCAATCTGCCGTCCATGGTGGCCAGCATCACCTGCGCCAGGTCAGACTTCATTTGCGGAAGAATCACCTGTGTCTCCGGGTCTCCCAGGCGGCAGTTGAACTCCAACACCCGTATGCCGTTAGGAGTCAGCATAATCCCGGCGTAGAGCACCCCCTTATAGGGGAATCCCTCGTTGGCCATGCCGCGCACCGCCGGCTCCATGACCTCCTTGCGGACCTGCCTCTCCAGCTCCTTGTCCCAAACATCCGCAGGTGCGTAGCTGCCCATACCGCCCGTGTTGAGGCCCCGGTCTCCGTCCAGCAGCCGCTTGTAGTCGCAGGCGGCTATGAGAGACGACACCTCTTTCCCGTCGGTGAAGGCGAACACGCTAATCTCCTGGCCTTCCAGAAGTTCCTCCACCACCACCGTAGCCCCGGCCGCCCCAAAAATGCGGTCCTCCATGCAATCGTAGAGGGCGTTTATGGCTGCTTCCTGGTCGCGGCATATAAGGGAACCCTTGCCCCCCGCCAGACCGTCGGCCTTCACCACTACCTGGCCTTGGTGGTTGGTAAGGAACTCGTATCCCTCGGCGTAGTTGTTGAAAATCTTGAACTTCGGCGAGGGAATATCGTACTTCCGCATGAGCAGACGGGCAAACGACTTGCTCGCCTCTATCCTGGCTCCGTCCCGGGTCGGTCCGAAGACCGTCAGACCCGCCATCTGGAACCGGTCGACGATGCCGTTCGCCAGGGGGCTCTCAGGGCCTACGACGGTCAGGTCGACGGAGTACCTTTTGGCGAACATCGCCAACTTGGAAATGTCATCCGCATCCACACCCACGTTTGTGGCAACGCCGTGGGTGCCGGCGTTCCCAGGAGCAACGAAGACCCTATCCACCTTCGAGCTTTCGTTGAGCTTCCACGCTAGGGCGTGCTCCCTGGCGCCGGAACCGATTACCAAGACGCGCATTAGGCTAACTCACTCCCATTCAATAGTCCCCGGCGGCTTGCTGGTAATATCGTAAACTACCCGGTTCACCTGCGGGACTTCGTTGACGATTCGGCTGGAGATGCGGGCCAGCACGTCGTAGGGCAGGCGCGCCCAATCGGCCGTCATGGCGTCTTCGCTGGAGACGGCGCGGACGGCCACCGCGTAGCCGTAGGTCCGAAAGTCCCCCATTACGCCCACGCTGCGGGCGTCGGTGAGAACGGCGAAGCTCTGCCAGAGATGCCGGTACAGATTCGCGCCCTTGATTTCGTCCATCACTATCCAATCACAGTCCCGTAGAATCTCAAGCTTCTCCGGGGTCACTTCCCCTAAACAGCGAATTGCCAGCCCAGGGCCGGGAAACGGCTGCCGCATCACTATCTCTTCCGGCAGTCCCAACACCGAAGCCACCCCCCTTATCTCATCCTTGAACAGGTACCGCAGCGGCTCCACCAGCTTCAAGTTCATGTCCTTGGGAAGGCCGCCCACGTTGTGGTGAGTCTTGATGGTGGCTGAAGCCTGATTCTCCGAAGTTTGGCTCTCGATGACGTCCGGGTATAGTGTCCCCTGGGCTAGAAAGTCAGCGTCGCTCATCTCCGTTGCGGCGTCTTCGAATACGCGTATGAACTCTTCTCCGATGACCTTGCGCTTCTGCTCCGGGTCCACCACACCCACCAGCCGGTCGAGAAACCGTTCGGAGGCGTCAATGTAGAGCAGGTTCATGCTAAGGTTCTGCTGGAAGGTCCTCTGTACCCGCTCCGCCTCTTCCCTTCGAAGAAGCCCGTTGTTCACAAATATGCACGTTAGCTGATTGCCTATGGCCCGGTGAATCAGCGTGGCGGTTACGGCGGAGTCTACCCCGCCGGAGAGAGCGCAGATTACCCTCCCGCCGCCCACCTGATCACGGACCTTCTGGATGGCCGCATGCACAAAGTTGTCCACCGTCCACCGGCTCTGGCATCCGCAGATGCGGTACAGAAAGTTCTCCAGAATGCCCTTGCCCTGGGGAGTGTGGGCAACCTCCGGGTGGAACTGGAGACCGAAAACGTTGTCGAAGCCGGCCATGACGGCAATGGGCGAGTTGTCCGTGTAGGCGAGGGCGGAAAATCCGGGCGGCAGGCTCTGAATCTGGTCCCCGTGACTCATCCACACGGGTATGGAGGCGTCAATGCCCTGAAAGAGGGCAGATCCACTCACGTTCTGGTGAAGAACGGCGTGCCCGTACTCTCGCTTTGCGCCAGGCGTTACTTTCCCGCCCAACTGGTGAGCCAGCACCTGCATCCCGTAACAGATTCCCAGAATGGGCATACCCTTCTGGTATACCCAGCCGGGGGCCAGCGGCGCCCCGTTGTGGTATACGCTAGCCGGCCCGCCGGAGAGGATGACCCCCTTGGGGTTCATTGCCTGAACGTCTTCCCAGTCAGCGGTGTGTGGCACAACCTCGCTGTAGACGTTTAACTCACGGATGCGGCGGGCAATAAGATGGCTGTACTGGGAGCCGAAGTCGATGATGACCACGCCTTCCGAGACCTTCGGTGTCTCCTCAGGCCGCTGGGATCCCTGCCCTTCCTTCTCCTTGGCAATTTCAAGGTAGGCGGAAACCTCCAAGTCGTCGCTGGTCGCTATGCGACGGCTTGGCGTAGACTGCTGAACTCCCATCGTATCCTTCAAACTAAATAGCGGGCAACTGCCCGCCGTTTAGCATAAAGATACTCTGCAATGTGTGACGCCTGATCCATTCTGCCGAGTCACGCCCTTACACGACTACTCTGTACCTCAGATTAGAGCCTATGCTATACTCACTTGCCGTTCTCAGTCAAGTTTTACGCCTGAGCTTCGGCATCCAACAAAAGTATGCTTTCGCTTAATATAGAGAAAGGCATAGAAGAAGCGGCGGAGTTCCTCCGCAAAAACGGGGTGATTTGTTACCCCACCGATACTCTTTACGGCCTGGGAGGCAACCCCTTTTCCGTTAAAGCCCTGTCCAGAATCCTCCACGTGAAAGGCAGAAGCGCCGACAAGGGTCTGCCCCTGTTGCTCGCCGATGCCGACGACGTAGAGCTTGTCGCTCGACCGGATTCGCCCTTCTTCCGCGCCCTCGCTGCTGCCTTCTGGCCCGGCCCCCTGACTCTGGTCCTCTCTCCCGTTCCCGGTCTGCCGGGCTCCGTGTTGGGCCCCACCGGAGCCGTGGGCGTTCGAGTCCCCGACCACCCCGTTCCACGAGCCCTCGCCCGGGCCTTGGGCAAGCCTATCGTAGGAACAAGCGCTAACCCCAGCGGCGGCCCCGACCCCATCACGGCCCAGGACGTTGAGCGGAGTTTGGGCCATAGGATTGACTACATCCTCGACGGCGGTTCGGCCTATCGCGGCCAGCCTTCTTCCGTGGTTGACCTGACCGGCGAGCGGCCAAGAATGATCCGGACAGGCGCCCTCAGCGCGGAGTGCATCCGGCGGATATGCGGAGTAGACTTGGACGGAGCGAGTCAATGAGGGGTCTATGCCGTTAATCATCGACGACTTGGAACAGTACCACGCCGACCTGGATTCGGAGTTGGAGGCGGTTCTTCGCCCTCGTGAGGGTCTGCTCTACGACATGATGCTCTACCAGCTTGGCTGGGCAGACCGTCAGGGCGAACCCCTTCCCAAGCCCAGACCCCCTCGCCCCTACGCCCTCTTGACCCTCCTTTCCTGCCAGGCGGCCGGCGCGAGCCACCGCCCCGCCCTTCCCGCGGCGGCGGCCATGGAGCTGGTGCACACCTTCATTGAGGTGCACAAGGACGTTCAGGAAGGTAACCCCCGGCAGGAGGCTCGCCCCTCCGTCTGGTGGGTTTGGGGACCGGGCCAGGCCATCAACGTCGGCGACGGCCTCCACGCCCTGGGCCGCAGCGCCCTATTCCGGCTGGCCGATGCCGGTCTGCCCCTGGACCGGGTGCTCCAAGCCCTCGGCGTTCTTGACGAGGCTTGCATCCGAATGTGCGAGGGCCAGTATGTTGAACTTTCCCACCAGGAGCGGTTGGACATTTCCCGCTCCTCCTACCTGAAGATGGCCACAGACCTCACGGGCAGCGTCACGTCCTGCGCCATGACTTTGGGCGCCCTCGCCTCCACCGACTGCCAGGAGACCGTCCGAGCCTTCCAGGAATCCGGCCTGAAACTGGGCCTCGCGTATCAGATTCGCCAGGACATTCAGGCCGTCTGGGGCACCGGCGCCGGTCGGAACGCCAGCCCGCAGCTACTCAACAAGAAGAAGCTCTATCCCATAGCTGCGCTCCTGGAATCCGCTGACCTGAAGACGAAGCGCGCCCTGGGCGACATCTACTTCAAGCGGGTCCTGGAACCCGACGACCATCAGCAGCTTCTAGACATTCTCGAGGCCAACGACGTTCGTGCCGAAGCCGAGTCGGCGGTCACTCAATACTTCCAGGAGGCTGCGGACGCCCTCGGCGGGGCAGACCTGGAATCAGACGGCATGGAACCCCTACTTGACTTCGCCCGTCATCTCGTGGAGGTGGGCCAGACCGACGGACAATCCTGGCCATAGACTGATGACGCGCATGAACAAAGCAACCCTCAATGACCTGGATGTTGCGGGTAAGACCGTGTTGCTCCGGGCGGATTTCAACGTGCCCCTGGAACCTAACAACTCTGAAATAACCTCGGACCACGACCACCGGCTCCGGGCTGCCCTCCCCACCGTTGAGTATCTCCTGGAGCGCAATTGCAAGGTAGTCCTCTGCTCCCACCTGGGCCGTCCCAAGGGCCGCGTGGTTGAGGCCCTGCGCCTCAAGCCGGTGGCCCGTCGGCTATCAACCCTGTTGAGTCGGCCTGTCCCAGCCCTGCAGGACTGCGTTGGCCCCCACGTCGCCCAACGCGTGTCGGAAATGAACGTCGGCGAGGCGGTCCTCCTGGAAAACCTGCGTTTTCATGCCGGCGAAGAGTCCAACGACCCGCAGTTCGTCAACGCTCTCGCCTCCCTGGCAGACATATTTGTCCTGGACGCTTTCGGAGCGGCCCACCGCGCCCATGCCTCAATAGTCGGCCTGCCCCATCACCTCCCCTCGGCGGCCGGCCTCCTTCTCCAACGCGAACTGGAGGTCTTGAGCCATGCGCTGGAAACGCCCCGCCGTCCCTTGGCCGTCATCCTGGGCGGGGCCAAGGTCAGCGACAAGCTGAAACTCATAGACAACCTGGTCCGGCGCGCCGACCTTATCCTCATCGGCGGCGGCATGGCGGCCACCTTCCTCAAGGCCCAGGGCAAGCCCGTGGGCATATCCATCGTGGAGGATCACCTGCTGGACTACGCCTTGGAGCTGATTCGCAACGGCGCAGCGCCCATCCACCTACCCATAGATGTCATCGCAGCGTCCGAAATCAGCGCCAACCCGTCGAAGGTGGGCGTCCACTCCACGGATGACGTTCCCCAGGATTCGTCCATCCTGGACGTAGGCCCGCGCACAGTCCAAGAGTTCTGCCGTCTTCTCAGCCCGTGCCAAACCATCATCTGGAACGGTCCTTTGGGTGTGTTTGAGTACAAACCTTTTGCTGCCGGCACCACCGCCATTGCCAACCACTTGGCCTCGCTGCACGGGACAACTATAACCGGGGGTGGCTCCACGGCCTCCGCCGTGGAAACCCTGGGCCTGGGACATCGCATGGACCACGTTTCCAGTGGAGGCGGCGCTATGATAGAGTTCCTGGAGGGGAAAGAATTGCCGGGCATCACGGCGTTGCCGTCCAAGAGCGCCCTTCTACGTTGACTCCTACCATCGGCAAAGCGGCCCCCGCCGTGAACCAATACTGTATGCCTGAAATGAAACTCAATGCCTGAACTCATATCTAATGCCTGATCTGAACATTAATGATTGACGTTCCGCTTCTACACGATATCTACGTCAGTACGCCGTCCAAGATCGTCATGCTGGTCGTGGACGGCCTGGGCGGTCTGCCCCATCCGGCCACCCGGAAGTCCGAGCTCGAGACGGCCAGCCTTCCCAACATCGACGCAGCGGCCGGCGAAAGCGCTCTCGGTCTCACCGTCCCGGTCCTGCCGGGAATTACGCCGGGGAGCGGCCCCGGCCACCTCGCCCTCTTCGGCTACAACCCTCTCCGGTACGTCATCGGTAGGGGCGCGCTGGAGGCGACGGGCGTCAACGGCGTCGATTTCCAAGAGGGCGACGTGGTGGCCCGCGGCAATTTCTGTACCGTCGACGCCAACGATCAGCTTATCGACCGACGCGCCGGACGCATCCCTACTTCCCTAAGCGAACTTCTCTGCTCCGAGCTGGACCGCATCGAAATTGACTCAATTGACATCCGCGTCTATCCGGTGAAAGACTATCGGTTCGTCCTCCGCATGAGGGGCAACGACCTTTCGGACAACCTGACGGAGATGGACCCTCAACGCACCGGAATCGCCCTCCAGAACGTGAAGGCCCTCAGCCCTGAGGCCCGCGCCACCGCCGACGCCACCAACGAGTTCGTTCGACAGGCCCGCCTCATGCTAATGGAGGAGGAGCGGGCCAACATGGTCATGCTCCGCGGCTTCTCTGGCATGCCCCACCTGCCCTCCATGGCCCACGCCTACCAGCTCACCCCTGCCGCCATCGCCGCCTACCCCATGTACCGCGGCCTCGCCACCATTCTGGGCATGCACGTCCTCGCTACCGGCGAGACCTTCAGGGACGAGGTGCGGACCCTGGAAAAGCGATGGGACGACCACGACTTCTTCTTCATCCACTACAAGCCCGCCGACACCGCCGGAGAGGACGGCGACTTTGACGAAAAGGTGAGGGTGCTCGAAAAGCTGGACGAATTCATTCCCCGGATTCTGGACCTCAAGCCCGACGTATTTCTTATAGTCGGCGACCACTCAACCCCGTCAATTATGGCCAATCACAGCTGGCACCCTGTGCCCTTCCTGCTCAAGTCCCGCTGGACCAGGAGCCAAGGCCCACCGTCCTTCAACGAACGCTCCTGCGCCCTCGGCGGGATCGGAACCGTCCGCGCCGTCGAGGTCATGTCCCTGGCCCTCGCCCATGCCGGCAAAATCTCCAAGTTCGGCGCTTAGTCCCGTGCCTCAACTCTTGGCCGTCCCCCCTCCATGTCATTCTGAGGAGGCTCCGCGACGAAGAATCTCGTTCCCGTGGGGCAACCTCTAATGTCACCCACGACCCTTATAGCCGCCCCCCTCCATGTCATTCTGAGGAGGCTCCGCGACGAAGAATCTCGTCCCCGTGGGGCAACCTCTAATGCCAGCCGCGTCCCCTCTAGCCGTCCCCCTCCATGTCATTCTGAGGAGGCTCCGCGACGAAGAATCTCGTTCCCGTGGGGCAACCTCTAATGTCAGCCGCGCCCCCTCTAGCCGTCCCCCCTCCATGTCATTCTGAGGAGGCTCCGCGACGAAGAATCTCGTCCCCGTGGGGCAACCTCTAATGTCAGCCACGACCCTTATAGCCGTCCCCCCTCCATGTCATTCTGAGGAGGCTCCGCGACGAAGAATCTCGTCCCCGTGGGGCAACCTCTAATGTCAGCCACGACCCTTATAGCCGTCCCCCCTCCATGTCATTCTGAGGAGGCTCCGCGACGAAGAATCTCGTCCCCGTGGGGCAACCTCTAATGTCAGCCGCGACCCTTATAGCCGTCCCCCCTCCATGTCATTCTGAGGAGGCTCCGCGACGAAGAATCTCGTCCCCGTGGGGCAACCTCTAATGTCATCTCCTAAACTATACGCCGTAGGCAACTGGAAGATGAACACCACCGTTCAAGAGGCGGTGGCCCTCGCTTCCGACGTTCGGCGGCTGTTGGAAGAAAACTCCCCATCCGGCGTGGAGACGGTCCTCTGCCCGCCCTTCATATCACTGGCGCTCCTCCACGACCTGCTCAGGGATTCGACGATCGCCCTCGGCGCGCAGAACCTCCATCACCAGCCCTCGGGGGCCTTCACCGGCGAGATATCGCCAACCATGCTCAAGGGCCTCTGCCGCTACGTCATCATCGGCCATTCCGAGCGTCGTCACCTGATGCGGGAGGGCTATCACATGGTGGGACAGAAGGTTAAAGCCGCCGTCGACGCCGGGCTAATTCCCATCCTCTGCGTAGGCGAAACCCTGAGCCAGCGCCGTCAGGGAGCAGCCGAATCCGTGGTCCGCCGCCAGCTGGAAACGGGCCTCTCCGATATAGAAGACCCCCGCGGCGTAGTCATTGCCTACGAGCCGGTGTGGGCCATCGGCACGGGCGTTCCCGCCACCCCCGTCGTAGTGGCCGACATCACCGGAGGCGCCATCCCGACGGAGCTTGCCAAGCTATACGACCTTCCGACTGCCCAGCAGATTTCTGTGCTCTACGGGGGAAGCGTCAACCCTGGGAACGTCTCCGGCTTCTTGGAGGAACCCAGCATTCAGGGCACTCTGGTAGGCGGCGCAAGCCTCGATGCCGCACAGTTTACCCAGATAGTCAGGCTCACCGCAGAGGTCAAGGGAACAAGCTGACGTGACCCTCTCCCAGCCTCCGCCGCCCATCATAGCCATCGTCGGCCCCACCGCCGTGGGCAAGAGCGCCCTCGCCTTGGATGTCGCCCGCAAGTTGGGCGGAGAGATCATCAACGTCGACAGCAGGCAGGTCTACCGGGGCATGGACGTGGGTACAGCCAAACCGTCGCAGGAAGAGCGCTCCCTGGTCCCTCATCATCTTCTGGACGTCTGCGAACCCGACGAGACCTTCAGTCTTGCCCTGTTCCTTGAGCAGGCCCACGCCGCGGTGGAGGACGTGCAAAGTCGGGGCCGCCTGCCAATCCTAGTCGGCGGCAGCGGTCAATACGTGTGGGCTTTCCTCGAAGGATGGCAGGTGCCCAAAGTCGCCCCCAACCCGGCCCTCCGCGCCGACCTGGAGCTTCAATTCCAGCGGCGGGGAGTGTGGCCCCTCTACCAGCTTCTCCAGGCCATCGATCCCCAAACCGCCGAACGAACGGACCCGCAAAATCCGCGCCGCGTCTTGCGCGCCCTGGAAGTGCATCTATCCGGCGGCAAGCGGACCGAAGGCAATGCTGGACGCAAGAACACAGAGGTCAACGCCCTTGTCCTCGGCCTGACCATGGACAGAAAGCGGCTCTATTCGAGAATCGACCAGCGTGTGGACGAAATGATGAAACGCGGCTTTCTCAATGAAGTACAGCGTCTCCTCGACCGGGGCTATCCCACGTCCCTGCCCGCCATGTCCGGCGTGGGGTATCAGGAACTGGCCGCCCACCTGTCAGACGAGCTCCCCCTCGAAGATGCAGTCCAACGCATCAAGTTTCGCACCCACGGCGTCGCCCGCCGCCAGTACGCATGGTTCCGGCTGGAAGACCCCCGCATCCGCTGGTTGGAAGCGTCGGACAGCACCGTAGACGCGGCCCTACCCATAGCTCAAGCCTACCTTGATGCCTGTGCTAAAATAGTCCCACTAGGGAGGCGGCACGATGAGCATTGAATTCACCAAAATGGAAGGATGCGGCAACGACTATGTCTACGTGGACGCCCGCGAGATGGAAGCCGACTGGCCCGCCCTCTCCATTGCCATGAGTGACCGGCATTTCGGCATCGGCAGCGACGGTTTGATTCTCATCATGGATTCCAACGAGGCCTCACTCAAAATGCGGATGTTCAACGCCGACGGCTCCGAAGGCGAGATGTGCGGCAACGGCATCCGCTGCTTCACCAAGTTCGCCATCGAGCGCGACATCGCGGCTCCCACGAATGGCGGCCTCACCGTCGAGACCCTCGGCGGAGTACGGACCATCACCCCCATGGGCGAAAACGGTCTCGTCACCCGCGCCCGGGTAGCTATGGGCGCGCCCACCCTCCGTCCCGAAGACGTCCCCGTCACCATAGACCCGTCTAAGGGCCGCATCATCGGCGACGCCGTCGTCGACTACCCCCTTACCATCGACGGCGTAGACCTCAAGCTCAACTTCGTTTCCATGGGCAACCCCCACGCCGTCGCCTTCATCGACACGCCCGTGGAGGATTTTCGCCTCCACGAAATCGGTCCCAAGGTCGAGCATCACCCCATGTTCCCCAACCGGGTCAACTTCGAAATCGTCAACCGCAAGGGTGCCGGAAAGCTAAATGCGCGGGTGTGGGAGCGAGGAAGCGGCGAGACCATGGCCTGCGGCAGCGGCGCCTGCGCCATCACCGTTGCTGCGCGCATCCACGGGTTAGTCGCCGACAACGTTGACATAACGCTGCCCGGCGGCACCCTCACCATCGACTGGGACGGAAGCGGGGAAGTCTTCCTGGAAGGCCCCGCCACCGAAGTCTTCACCGGCCGCTGGGAACTCCCCTAACCCTCCCCCTCCCCTGTTCCCTCGCGACGGCGTGACCCCTACACCCTCCCGTTGTCCTCGCGCATGCGGGGACCCATCCCCCTTCGTAAAACATGTCATTACTATGAAAATAGCCCGTTCCGCGCCTACTAATCCCTTCCCCCTTGATGGGGGAAGGTTAGGATGGGGGTGAACCCCGTGCCCGACAACATTCTCCTCCGTAGGGGCGGTTCGCGAACCGCCCGTCATCCGCCAGAAGACCGCGCTCCCTTTCGTCATTCCGGCGACAGCCGGAATCCAGCCCCACCCACACCCGTTTTCCCGGCGCAGAGCCCGCCCCCGTAAAGACGGGGAAGATTAACCGTTCCACCCCCCGTTGTCCTCGCGGATGCGGGGACCCATCCCCTCTTCCGTCCCCCGAAGGAGCGCCCCCCACGGTCTGACCCCTCCTCACTGCCATCCCCCCATTGCCGCAATTCCCCCTCCCCTGCTACCCTCCCCCTGAAAACTCATGCACATTAACAACTCTGCAAACGCCAACGCCCAAGAATCCGATTCGTTGCCCCAACTTTTTTCAAACGAATCTCCACGCCCAGAAAGATTAATTTGTTAATTATGCCCAAGTCTTTTACTCGTAGAAAAAAGCGATACCCTACAGAAAATAAGTGCCTCAAAGAAGGCGTTTCTCAGACGGTCTGCCCCCAGCGGTTTGAGATGCTGGTTTGGGCGGTCGAGACGCTCTTGAAGTGCCCCGGAATTACAAGAGTACATAAGGCTCAGTGGGTGCTCGTTCGAGCGGCGTCTTAGCCTCGCTCAGATCTGACCTGAGACCTAGGAAATTTGGCCAATGAGAATTCGATTCGGAATCATAGCTCTAAGTCTTATTGTCGTCCTGGCTTTGGGGTGCTCTACTACGGAGAAAGCAGAGCAATTCCAACCCATCCCGCCGCCTACTGCGGCTCCCCTCTCCGTCAAACTCTACGCCCAATGGTGTGCCGATACTACGGTGGAGATATTTGACTTAGAGGGTGTCTAAAAAGGCGCCGGTGGAGCGAAGCATAAACATCTGTTAGGCAGCGAAGTCCGCCCCTCCAACTCCAGATCCTTCGGCTTCACTCAAGGTGACATGGAGCGCTCGAGGTAGCAAAGGGATTTATTAGACACGCTCTTAGAGCCTATCCTAATAACCCTGCGGCCCTGAGGGCGATAAGGGCGCAGCTAAAGTGAAGAAAGGCGATGTAGTTGCTTGGAGACTTGTCCCAGCGGACCAGAATGCGTCGAAAGCGGTTCATCCAGCTGTGAGTGCGTTCCACCACCCAGCGCCGGGCTTTGAAACCGGCTTCATTTTTGATGGCCCGAGCTTCTTCGCCCCGGCCGCGAATGTGGGCCGTGAAGCGAAACTCGTGCAAAGTCTTACGCACCTCGTCGAAGTCGTAGCCCTTATCCAGGCACAGTCCCTGGGGACGCTCCGGGGTGGGAGCCGGGCGTTGTACCGGGAGGCTGTCCAGCGTAGCACGCGCCAACTTCATGTCGTGGCGGTTGGCCCCGTCTACCGCCAGCCCCACCGGAATACCCCGAGCTTCGGTCAACAGACTGCGTTTGACGCCGGTTTTACCCCGGTCCGTGGGGTTGGGACCGGTTTTTCCCCCCGCCCAGGGGGGACTTGGTTATGGCTCCATCCATGCTCAACCAGTTCCAGTCCAGACCCTTCAATTCGTCATAACGTTCCAGTCCCACCTGCCAAAGCCGGAAGAAGACCCCGGCGGCGGCCCATTCCTGAAAGCGCAGATGGGCCGTCGAGCCGGAGCAAATGCCCGTGGCGTCCAATGCCTTCCATTGGCAACCGGTACGCAGCACGTAGAAGATACCGTTGGCGCAGGTCCGGTCTGGAACCCGGGGTCGTCCTCCGCCCAAAGGGTGGGTATTCACCCGTTTGGGAATCAGTGGGGCCAGCACCTCCCACAGGGCGTCGGATACCTGAAAGGAACTGGTGGTGGGGTTGGCTGGCCTGGTTGGGCCTGCGCGGCGGGGCCGGGGTGACTTGGGTTCTTTTGCTTTGGTCATCCCTGAAATGTAGCTTCAACTCCGGCTTCTTCCCTAGAGCTACTCTTACGGGTTATCAATGATTTTGTTTTTAGGATAGGCTCTTAATATACAAATGCCGCAGATCCTTCAGGTTGGCCAATTCCAGTGGGACCAACAGATGCTCCGGGTTGGCTAATTCCGGTGGAATTACACCTCCAATCTTGTTTACGGCCAGCGAAAGTGTCTGCAGTTTTGTGAGGTCGGCGAGATCCTTAGGCAGGTATGTCCTGGGTCTATCTTGTAATCACCCTCCATCCTGTTCCAACTAAAACTGGCCAACCAGCCGACACCCACGCCCCAAAGCAGTTCCAGGCCTATGACTCTCGGCGGGTCGCCGCCTATGGTGATTCCTTCCCATTCATCTATGGGAACGTCGGGGCCCCAGTTCAGAGGCACTTCCCTGGCCAGAAAATCCCTCACTGAAAAGAGCGTAACGCAATCTCCCACCAGCCCTGGATTGCTCTCAGGCTGTGGAACTACAATGCCGTCGCGGCAGGCGGCTATATTGGAGGCTATATCGGAAGTGGATTCCCCGCCTCCGGGATCCTCAGGGCGCTTGGCGAGAGCGCTCAGCACCAACGCTTCCACGTTCGTTCCGTCCGGGTCCATGGTGTAGACCACCGGATATGCTCCTGGCTCCGGACCAGCAAAATTGGGAGCGCGCACCGCTATCCTTGAACCATCCAGAGACCACGCCACCTTGGGGTGCGTCCACTGTCCAGTATAGAATCCCGGATACTTCGGATTTGAAGGTATATCTTCTATAGGCGACTCACTAACCACACCACTTTCCAAATTGACAATGCACAGCCCCGCGTCACATTCAAACATGATATGATCCCGTCGGGTGACCAAGACAGAACGTTTATCCGGGAACCATACCGGATTGCGAATCTCTCTACACCGCTAGTTATCCTAGTGACTTCCAGGAGATCAGTATCATCGAGAGCCATAGTAATAAGCTCGACATCGTCACCTTGAACCCTGGCCAATGCTAAACGGCTGCCATCGGGAGACCAGGAAGCTAGACTCACTGTCTCTGATATCCTGCGGTGTCCAGAGCCGTCAACTTCAACTGTGTATACGACCTGTTTCAAGGGGGGTCCCCTCCCTATATGCCTGCTCTCTATATTCGTCTACGACCATCGCCAGATGATGGCCGTCGGGAGACCATGTCGGGACAATGGGAGAGAAATCCATACCGTACAAATCGTAAGGAACGCCCTGTGCATGGAGCAGGTTGATCACCAGATCCTGTTTGTTCGAGCCATTCTTCGACATTATTTGGACTACATCAATAGGCCAGCGTCTGGGTGCACCACCCCTTAGGAAGGCTATCCTGCTCCCATCGGGAGACCAGGTGGGGTAGTGATTCCGGTATTCGTTCTCCGTAAGACGGCTCACCCGCGTACCGTCAATGGACACTGTTGCTATTTCATAGTGGTAAGCGTCCCGTTCAGTTACTCCCTCCCTCTTTCCGTTCTCCGAAATGTCTTTCGTGTACTGACACGAGGTGTACGCAATCCTCGAACCTTCGGGTGATACCTCGGCGTAGAAGCCGTCCCTGAAGCTGAATCTTGGATTAGCATCAACCACGGCTCGGAGCCCAGAACCATCGGCGCCCACCACCATCACCGCAGTGCCGCCGTCAAATACAATCTTGGAGCCATCAGGAGTCCAATCGATGAAGTGTTCTATTATGCCCAGAGGCGAATCAATGAACCAGGCTGGGCCACACGGATAATTTGGCCCCTCGTCAACAGCGGAATAGGACCTTTTGGTTGGCGTAGGGGTGGGGACGGTGTCAGTTCAGATGTAGGGGTTGCTGCTACGTCACTCGGTTCCATTGTGGGCATAGAAGCCGGAGTTGGCTCAGGCTCAGGGGCTACAGTTTCGTGTCTTCGTTCCATTGTGGGTATAGAAGCCGGAGTTGGCGACGGGCTCGGTTCAGTCTGAGGGGTCAACTCCGTCTTGGATGTCGGGGGCGGTGTTGAGGAATAGGTTGCCGGCACTCCAGGCACCCCATCTTTCGTCTCAACTGTTGGCACCAGGCTTGTGCTGCTTGATTCGCTCTCGCAGCCGGTCACGGTGAGGCAGAACACAGCGACTATTGCTGTCGCAGCGATGTTTACAACCCTCTGCATGAAATTGCTACCTGCCAACGGTCTGGTACAGAGAATAGATGGCCATTACGTCCATGGGATGCGGTGAACATCTAGTGGTTCAACTTTTTTGTATTGAAGGGTAGAGTGACTTTAGCTTGATGCGCGCATTCTCGGTAGTGAGCGCCAATCCACTCGTATCACATCCCGGTTGCGTTGATTCTGCCAAGCATTGACCTCGCCGCGCAGGATGTCTTGATTGGCAATCCGTCGGTTCAGGCACTGTCGAGCCAGCACACCGATCTCTATCTCCGCCATATTCAACCAACTCCCGTGTTTGGGAGTGTAGTGTATCTCCAGTCGCTCAGCTATAAGCCTCGCCTCAGCAGGCTCGAATGCCTCGTATAGCGAGGACAGCTTGTGAGTGTTGAGATTGTCCATTACCAGCACGATCCGGTCTCTGTCAGGGTAGTCCTCGTCGACCAGTTTCTTTATCACATGCGCCCAGTCCACCTTCGTGCGACGCTCTCTGACCTCGACTCGGCGCCATCCGTCCAACGGTGCAAACAGCATGAACAGGCTGCTCACTCCATTGCGCTCGTATTCGTAGTCGTATGTCGCCGATAAGCCGGGCGCTGCGGGACGCGGCACTCGCGTCTCCTTGACTTGCTGTTTGCTCGTCTCATCCATGCACACAAGGACTTCATTCTCAGCGTAGGGGCGCTGGTAGACTTCCAGCACATCTTCCATCGCGCGCACAAACTCCGCGCTCTGTTTGGGCGGAATGCACCAACTCTGCTTCAGCCACGGCTTCAGTTCGTTTTTTTAAGCGCCTGGCGAACCGTCTCGGTGCTAATGGTCTCGACTATCTCACACTCGACCAACTGGTCAGCCAACAGCTTCAGGGTCCAACTGGCACGCCCCTCCGGCGGTTCCCCGCAGGCCATCGCTATCAACCGTGCTTCACCTTCGCCGTCCAGTCTCTTTTGACGCCGACGCAGTTGCTTTTTGCGATTCAGCGCAGACTCGACCCCCTCCTCCGCACAGCGCTTGCGTATTCGCTCCACCGTTGACTGTCCTACACCGAGCGCGTTGGTGATGTCCGCGTCCTTCATTCCCCCGTCCGAGCGTGACTCATCGCTCATCAGCAGAATGCTCGCATGGGTCTGTTTGTACGCCGCAGCCCGACCGCGTGATACCAAGGCGTTGAGTTCCTGTTGTTCGTCGGTAGTCAGTCTGATACGGTACTTCTTGGTAGACATCATGGTTCCTCCTCGGTTCAACGTTACGATTGAACCCCCAACAGGAACAATGACTATCACGGTCTTCATTTCAACAATGTTGGACCACTAGTGTGTGGAAGCAGAATAGCACGACAGTAATCACGCCATTCCCATGGCGACACATACAGAAATCTCAGGGTAGGCAATGGGCCAAGTAACTAAGAAACCAATTCGAATTTAAGGAGGAAGGTTCTTGATTTTATCCAAGATGGTGGGCCACACAGCACTTTACTGCTAACTTTCTGGATGGAGAATTCACTCTAATTCGTCGAAAAATCCATTAGTCCAATTAGTTCGGTGCCCATAGCGGTGCTAATGAACCAACACTTAGGAAAAGAGAAAAAGTTGTAGTCTCGGATATGCAAATGAGGACGGAGAAAGTAGGCCTGACCATCGACGAACAAAAGCTCTTTGAAGATTCTGTTGGACACATAAGGTCATTGATACACTTCTCAACGATTCTATTTTCTCCGTCGCCCACCGGAAAAACGATTGTTGTTGTCTATTTTCACCCGACTGATCCCGACCCCGTTCTAAACATGTGAGGATTGCACGTACGTCGCGAACTGGTTCATTATGGGGCCCATGCCTACAAGCCATTTTCCAGAGAGAATACAAATCTACCTTAATTGAGGAGCAGACGGGCGTATGACCACAATTGACTGGCGAGCCATACGCCCATACAAGGGCTCTAGGTCGAGAGGATTTCAGCAGCTCTGCGTGGAACTCGCAATGGGCGAGAAGTCTCAAAATGCGAATTTCCGAATTCCAGGCGACCCGGATGGAGGAGTTGATTGCTATGAAATATTGGAGGACGGTGCTGAGCGGGGATGGCAGGCAAAATATTTCGAGTTCTTGGGAGACTCGCAGTTCTCTCAGATGGACGAGTCCGTTCGAACTGCACTAATGCGGCATCCTAGATTAACGCGGTACATCATCTGCATGCCACAGGATCTTGCTGATCCTCGAATAGAGGGCCGCGCCTATGCCCAAGACAGATGGAACCGACATGTCGCCAAATGGACGCAATGGGCTAAGAAACGGGGAATGGACGTAGAGTTTGAAATGTGGGGCGAATCGTGGCTCGTTTCCCTGTTGACTAAAGGAAAGAATGCGGGTAGGCGGTTCTATTGGTTCAACGATTCGGTCTTCGACCAAGAATGGTTTGAAGCCCGGTTGCGTGAGGCCATTGAAACTGCCGACGACAGGTATACGCCTGAACTTCACATCGAACTTGATGTTGCTGAACAAATTCAGTGCTTTGGCCGCACTCATTCCAGTTTTGACCGAGTCAAGCACCAAGCGGTTGGAATCAGACGAAGAATTGGGTTTCTGCTTTACCCGCATCATATGGAAGGCAAAGAAATCCCGTGTGACGGCTTGGATGCAGTGAAGGAGTCAGTCCAACGTGTTTTGGACGAATTCTCCGCGCTTGAACCCAGTGCCAGTGGCAGTGTGCCGATTAGAGCAATATTGGAAAAGCTATCGGCTGTAATGCCTCTTTTGGAAACTGCCCGACGGTCGGCTGGAATCTCAGCGGCGAAACACTCGGGTCGAAACAGTGAAGCTGGCCATTTGTTTCGACACACCAACAATCCTTACCTCCAGATAGAAAGAGGTTTAATTGCGCTCCAGAATGAACTTGGGCGCACAGAATCTCAGCTGACTAGAATGGAACGACTTTTCAACGCCCATGTGTTGGTTCTGAAGGGTGAGGCAGGTGTGGGAAAGACTCATTTGATGTGTGATTTCACAGCAAACCAGGTAAAGTCAGGGTCTCCTGCCCTTCTTCTGATGGGGCAACAATTTACGAATACATCTACTCCTTGGAGCCAATTACTGCCTATAATAGGGATGTCGGAAGAGGCCATCGACGACTTCATCGGTGGCCTAGAGGAGGCAGGCCGGGCGTCTGGTTTTAGAGCCTTGTTGCTTATTGATGCAATCAACGAGGGCCAAGGTCGTGAAATCTGGGGCAGCCACCTAAGTGCCTCTCTGTCCCGGCTCGCTGATTCAGAATGGATAGCAGTCGTGCTATCCATACGGACAAGCTACGAAGAGACCTTGATCCCCAATAAAGTCAGGGATAGCGCTGTATTCCTTACTCATCATGGATTCGAGGGACATGAGTACGAGGCAGCTAAAAAGTTCTTTGAGCATTACGGAATAGAATTCCAGTCCGCGCCGATCTTGACTCCCGAATACAGGAATCCGCTCTACCTCAAGACGATTTGCCGAGGGTTACATTTTAGTGGGAATACCCGTCTACCTAGAGGTTCCAGCGGAATTACCTTCGCCTTCCAGCTTTTTGCCGAAGCTGTAAATGCACGCTTGGCAGAACGGCTCAACTACGATAGGCGAGACAACCTCGTGCGAAAGGCACTTGAGCGTATCGCAACTCATTTCTGGGAGAATGGGAACTACTGGTTGACAAGGCAAACTGTAGCCAAACTGGTGAATCAGATTCTTCCCGACCGCGAATATAGCAGATCACTATTCAGAGGATTACTCGACGAGGGTATCCTATCGGCGGATCTCAGAAGGTGTCCCGAAGGCGGAAAAGAGGAGGTGGTATACCCTTCATACGAGCGGTTTGGCGACATTATTGTTGCGGACCGTGTGATTGCTGACTACCAGCGAAGGAAAAGTGCGATGGGAATGGTGGGCCGACTACGTCGCGTGGTGGTCAGAAGTTACATGAGAATTCGACGACTCTTTGGTCTTAGTTTCTCGAAGTCCTCAACTACCATCGGTGGAGTGCCATTCTTGGAGAGTAAAGGTCGGATTCTCTCCTTAGGAGTTCTAGAGGCTTTGTGCATTCAGGTTCCGGAGCAAACCGGCCATGAGTTGGTGCAAGTGGCACCAGAGTTCCTAAGAGCGTGTCTAATAAATCCCTTTGCTACCTCGAGCGCTCCATGTCACCTTGAGTGAAGCCGAAGGATCTGGAGTTGGAGGGGCGGACTTCGCTGCCTAACAGATGTTTATGCTTCGCTCCACCGGCGCCTTTTTAGACACCCTCTAAGTGAACCCGGCATTGGAAGAGCGTTTGAAGGGAGCATCATCTGGCGAAGGCTTGATGCCTTCACTGAGGATACCTACAGGGTATGGAACCAAGTCATTAGCCCTAGAGGATTTGGAACCGATCGCATAGAGATTCTACTTACGGTATCGGCTATTCCAGGTCACCCTTTCAATGCAGGATTCTTGGACAACATGATGCGAGAGATTCCAATGGCGGACCGTGATGCTTGGTGGTCCACCAAGATACACAATGACTGGGGTTCCGAAGGGCCGATAGACCGGTTGGTTGACTGGGCCCGGGAGGTTTCGCCAACAATCGATGTGGACGAGCAAGTAGTGGACCTTTCCGCAATTACTCTCTCCTGGTTCTTGACTTCGTCCAACCGCTTCCTGCGTGACGCAGCGACCAAGGCTCTCATATCGCTACTGGACGGGCGATTCACATCAGTCAGAAAACTGGTGCAAAGGTTTGCCGATGTTGATGACCCTTATGTCTTGGAGCGACTCTATGCAGTAGCTTACGGTGTTTCAATGCGGTCCCGGAATGTAGAAGACGTGTGTTCATTAGCCCAATCCGTCTTTGAGCGTGTTTTCTCTAGTGAGGCTCCGCCGGTGCATATTCTCCTAAGAAAGTGTCTAAAAAGTGTCCTTGGTAGTGGTAGTAATGTAGATATGGGAGCGCCTAAATTGGTGTTCCATGAGCAGAGAGAGATATCCAAGCGACCTGAGCGACAAAGAATGGCAACTCTTGGGACCGTTGCTGCCTGCTCCCAAACCAGCAGGCCGGCCGATCAAATACCCGCGCAGGGAGGTGGTGAACGGTATTCGTTATGTGTTGCGCACCGGATGCGCATGGCGAATGCTTCCTCACGACCTGCCTCCGTGGCGCATCACGTTCCACTACTTCCGCACTTGGCGTGGAGATGGGACCATGGAGCGGATACATGAAGCGCTGCGAGACCGGTTACGCTTGGCTGAGGGACGAGCTGCCAGTCCCAGCGGGGCCATCATAGACAGCCAATCGGTCAAGACCACGGAAAAAGGGGGCCTCGTGGCTATGATGCTGGTAAGAAGGTCTGTGGAAGAAAGCGACACATAGTAGTAGACACCACAGGATTGCTGTTGACAGTGGTGGTGCATCCGGCCAATATTCAGGATCGAGACGGGGCCAGGTTGGCGCTGATGCGTTTGGTAGGCCGGTTTCCCCGGTTGAAGCGGATCTGGGCTGATGGGGCCTACGCAGGTAAGCTGGTGGAGTGGGTGCGAAACATGGGTGGATGGGACTTGGAACTAGTGCGGCGTCCATCCGGTCAACACACCTTCGAGATACTTCCACGCCGTTGGGTTGTAGAGCGCACGTTTGCCTGGTTGGGCCGATATCGCCGTCTGAGCAAGGACTATGAGGAATTGCCTCAGACCACAGAAGCGTGGGTCTATACTGCCATGACTGGCCTAATGCTACGACGATTAGCACACTCCAATGCTTTTTAGACACCCTCTTAGAGACTACGCCCGTGGAGTAGTAGAGCGTGGCGCCCAACTGGGAGCCGACTTCAAGTTTGACATGAAAAAAGTTCGACCTCCTTACCGAAGCGACTGGCCAGTCATACCTACCCAGGCTGCTGTTCAAAAACTTCTCGAGCAAATGCGTCCAAGAGAAGGCGACAGTGAAATTCGAAACCCCGGATGGTATTCGATTGAGTCGTCGGTTCTGCATTGGGATTTTGCCAGATACATTATCGGCACCAACTCGTCGAACGAAAGCCGTGATTGGCTCTCTCTCTGCATCAACAAAGAAAGGTGGAGACCATCAACGGAGAGGCGAGAGGAGTTACTGGCAGAGTTTGGTCAAGCGGAACACGCTGCCCTAGATGCCTACGAATCTGCGGCTCCTCCGATTCTTGAGATTCTTCGACCTGCAACTCGTTGGACTGAGGCAAACGTTGACCATCTGGAAGCACAGTTCTCTGATTACCGCCAGAAAAGAGATGAAGCTCATCAGAGTTTTCTCGCAGCGTTATCCCATGAACATAGAAAACGCTGGGAGTTGCTAGACGAAGACCGTCCAGGATTCAGTCTGAAACTGATTCAGCGTTATGTTCTTACTCGTGTATTGGATCTGGGTTGGACCACGGACCGTTTCGATACTTTTGACAAATATGTAAATTATCGAGGCGAATACTCTCGAAGTGAACGCAAGGCAGAAAGAATTGGAAAGAAGTATCAGTGGATTGCCTATCATGAGATATTGGCATACATTTCGGATCACTTTCAGTTCAGCCAAGAATGGGGAAGACAAAAATACGAAGGACCCTGGCAGATAGGGATCCGCGATATTGATCCCTCTGTGCCGCTCGTTTCGACTTCCGAGCAGTACAAGGAGGATTCTGTGGAGACTGCCAATGCTTGGTGGGCTCCCACCACTTACAGTAATTGGAGGCCCGACCTACCAATTCACAATTGGATCAAGAACACATGCGACCTTCCCGACATTAGTACGGGACTGGTGGTCAATGACCCCATTTCGCCCAACGTAACATGGATTTCCTGTCACAGCTTTCAGATTTTCAGGGAACCTCATCCTGCAGATCAAGAAACTTTTGGTGTGGAACGCAGGGAGGTCTGGTTCCGAAGGGTCGCATGTTTGGTTCCGAAGGATATGGCTCGCGAATTCATGGATTGGGTCATGTCTGACCAATTCACGAAGAATAACTGGCAACTGTCGGTTCCCCGGATTGATGGCTCTGGAGTATTCTTGGGCGAGCATTGTTGGAGTCCGGCTTCCGTACAACAAGAAGAGGAAGGAACGGGCTCTATAGAGTGGCGTATCTCACCAGAATCAGAGACATATGCGGTTCAAATTCCAGTTGTGACCCATTCGATGTCTGGGAACGGATACGATTGTTCAATCGAAGCGGATGAAGTTGAGGTGCATCTACCGAGTCGGACCATTGTCGATGAGTGTGAATTGATTTGGAGTGGAATTGGTGGAGACTACTTATCTAGAAATGCAGAGGTGGTTGCGTTCGATCCTTCTATGCACGAATCTGGACCTGGGACTCTGTTGATTCGTTCCGACATCCTTGAGAAATACCTCTCAGACCACAACCAAGACCTTTGCTGGGTCGTCACTGGGGAAATACAAACAATTGGCACTCTAGGTCAACCCTATGGTTGGGTCGAATCGCGGGGAGTGTTCCTTTATGAGGACAGAAAGGTGAGAGGCAGAAGCAGGGCAAGATATAGAAGGACATCCGTTGACACGGAAATTCCCGCAGAATGAAGGATGTCGTCATAGTCTTTCCGCTAATGTGCTTCGGTGAAATAAACTGTGTACGAGCGGAATTTGTGAAGAGCGGAGAGGTGTGCCAAGGGCCGAGTGAAAATGTGCATTACATGAGGGAAGAGGAAAGGCCAATAGAATGAGGTTGGAGAAGCTCCCTTGGCTGAGTTAGTTGCTCATGGTGAGGAGTGGAATTGTCCCAGACAGGAATGGACAAACCCTACTTGGCGGAAGATCGCGCGAGGGAGACAATATGCTTCGTCAAGAGTGTAATGACAATAACTCTGTGCAAGTACACACCAGAGGAGAAGATCCACATCATGTTGGAGGGATTCTGGAGGGAGGTAACGGCGAATCAACTACGTCGGCGAAGGGGGATCAAGCCAGATTCCCACTAAATTCCTAGGTCACAAGAACACTCCGATGAGTGAGGGTTCCATTCCGTCATGGCCAGACTAGCAAATTGTCTTGTTCTCACATCATCGGTTGGATTCGCCTATAGCTCCAGCATGAACTTCAATTTAAAGGTTCTTGATTTTGTCCAAGATGGTGGCCCACGAGAACCTCAACTTTTCATCGCTACTGTCTAACAGGCATGAAAGATGTGCTTTGGGCAACATCTCCTATTTGCAATGACTTGTGTTCGACAACTATTTCCTTGAGGCAACCCCGGCAAAATAGTTGTAGGCGACCACTCGGGGTGATTCCATCACAGCCTTAGCTGTCGGCAACCGGACTGATGAGGCGCGGGCGGAATTCCATCACGATCTTGTTCGATTCAACCCAATGACCCCATTCCATCTCACCCATGCATGGGCGCGCATTGGTCCTGAACCGGTTCGTTAGTGTGCTCTCCGGTGTCCATATGAGCCGAATTTCGCTGCTGGGAGTGGGCACCTAGCCTGTGGAGTCGATGTAGTCCATGATGGTTCCTTGTGAAACACCCAATGAGATTGGGATAGGCAACCTGCAGGGACTAGACGTAGTTGCCTATGCTGAGTCTACTTTCAAGTCTTCGGCTAATGATGGGACGACCCTGGGGAAAGCACACCAGCACATTCGCAACAGAATCACGCCGCTACTTTCACGATTTCTTGCTTCGCAGTTAGACAACCATCTTGCGAACCGTGTCCCGGTGCAACCCGAACACCAGCGACGACTCCCGGATGCTCATGCCTTCGACCATTACCGCCATGCGGACCTGCGGGTACATGTCCATTCCATCCATAGGCTTAAAATCTAGCCTATGGATGGGGCCGTCCGGTTCACTTTTCAACCGCCATAAATCAGCAGTCGATCCGCCCACCCGGCCCCCTTTACCTCCGTTTTTTACAGTCGGGGCTTTTGGGATGAAGCCAGGTACACGATATAATTGAGGTATTCCACCACGCGGCGGGCCATACACACATACACTGCTGGAGTCCAATTCAGGGCACAGAAATCTATTGTTGGAGCCACAGAGTAAACGGGCAGTCTGTCAAACCCTTCACATCCCAATAATCATGGCCAACAAAAAAACAACGTAAACTTAAACAACGCGAGCGCAGGCTACTCCAAGAGCGAGCCAGACGAACAAATCGCGGGTCGAGGAAATCCCCAGGGTGGGATGGTCTAAGACCTTGGGAACCAGTAAAGATGCGCATTTTCGAAGTATCACCGATGTTCCCTGAGGCCTTGACAAAGGAGCAGCGACTTGAGGTCATTAGACGTGTAGCTAGTGAGGCTGAAGGTACATTTCAACGCGAGTATTTCCGACTCAACGAATGGTTCCAACAATACGACGCGTTGTATTTGCTGGCTTACTGTTCCACCTATTTTCTCTCTCGGCCCGAGGGAGTCGATCCCGAAGTAAAAGGGCATCTAGACTTTTACGCTCACTATCTTGAAATCCTACAGGCGTTCTCGCTGATGCAAGATCGTTCTTTTACTTCTGAACCGCTAGGCCCAGAGGCTGGCGAGTTGCTAGATTTGATGGGGGCGATAGGGGATGCAATCCAATGGCGGTTGATGGGAACCCGTGGTGACCTCACTGACGAAGAGATCCACCAGCATTTTGTACTCCAAGGCATCCGTACTCAAACTACAGCCGTGAGAAATTGGGCGTACCTACATCATATGTGCGAGGTTGGTCAGGCACTGGCGAACACGGTTCGTTCAGCTTTCATCCATTTACACGGGGTTGATCCTGTGAAGTTGATGGAGACTCTGCTCAACTTGGCAAGAACATCTGAAGACCGAGTGAATCAGCATATAGACCGAGTCAGGAGCTTTTACCTCCAACGGAGCCTTCAGGAAGTAGCAGCGGCATACGTTGACACCTTCCCGGACGTCGTCGGGTTCGACGCTGATCACTTATTCGAAATGGTTGGACGACATGTTGCCAGCCTTAAGGCCATGCTCGTCCAACACTCAGATTTGCGATTGGCTGACAACTTTACCTTCACCCTCGACGATATTGCCACGGCCTACGGCGAGGGAGCCGATAGAGGGTCGCTTGGTAGGTTATTTGACAAATTAGCGATGCCATTCGGAGAGCTTCGGGACCAAAATAAGGAACATGTTATCCTCGACAATCCTGTATGGAAAAAGCCCTTTATTAAGATCGCCAATGAGACCTATTTCTCGGCAGTTATTGGGCTGATGCCTCACTACACGTTGGCCATATTTGAGGCCCTCGTGTCGGAGGACTCCGGATTAGAAGAGAGGTATCGCTTGAGGAAGGCACGCTACTTGGAGGATGATTTAGAAAGCCTTTTCAGAAAATCATTTCCGTCCGGCAAGATACATCTAGGAAGCATGTGGGACGATGGTGCTGGTGGGAACGGAGAAAACGATCTGACAGCCGTCGTAGGCAGTGTAGCAATCGTCGTCGAAGCGAAATCAGGACTAATCTCACCTCCTGCAAGAAGAGGAGCCCCCGAGCGATTCCAGCGCACTGTGCGGGAGTTGATCGCAGACCCAGCGGAGCAAGCTAACCGATTCATCGGAGTTCTAAAATCATTGCAGGCGCCTCACGCATTCCCGACTGAGAATGGCCTTGTAAACACGATTGACGTTAGTAAGGTCCGCTACTACATTCCAATTACCGTTATTTTGGAGCAGTTTGGATCAGTAAGCAATTTGAGGAGCCTAGTCGAGTCCAGCATTACCACCAAGACATTGCCCGAATTAGCCCCGGTTATCAGTCTGACCGACTTGATGGTGATATTTGATATTCTCGACCTACAATCAGAGAAAGTGCACTACTTCGCCCGGCGCAGAGAAATTGATGCACACCTAGTCTGGCATGGCGACGAATTGGACATCCTCGGATTTTACTTGGAACATGGCTTGAACATCGGAGAAACCGAATTTTCAGGTGAGCATGTATATGAACTCTCAATGAACTCGAAGTTGTTCGACCTATATTACGAAGGTCAGGAGTCCGGGGTTTCGATCCCCAAACCAGGACTTGCCTTGACTCAACGCTGGAAGAACATGCTCATACGCCTGGACCAGGGGAAAGTCGACAATTGGCTTGATGCGTCGATACTGCTTCTGAATGTACCGTTCCAAGACCAGCGGAAGTTGGAAAATAAGCTCGAGAAATTATCTGGGCGAGTACGGCGTTGTAAAACAAAACAGCCACACAATGCGGTAATCCTTCTCGCTGGTCCTCCGCAACGTCGTTTTTTCCTAGCCTTCTATCCATTCACCGGAACAGATCGAGAAACTCGGAACGAAAAAATTCAGGAGTTCCTGGATATGCCGGAGGCCAAAGAGTCACGAGGGGCCATTTGCGTTGGGATCGACATCAATGAAACAAGGCTGCCTTATTCCGTCATAGCCTTTCTACGATTGCCGGATTTGTTCGATGAACTCCAGTAAGTCGAGTTCAATTCCTGAATCATGTGTCACTACCAACCAAACTGGACAAAATCAAGAACTTTAGATCAGAATGGCTTCCGCCGCGAGTATTTCTGATTGCCTGGAGACTCCCGCCTAGTACCAGGTGCCCGTCGATCTGTCGATCAGCTCCTGGCGGGAGTGACCACGACCATCTGCTACAACTGGTCTGGTGGTGCTGATAAGTCCGGAGTTGTGCGGACGGTCTGCACCCAGCTTGGAGGCTTCGCCGCATGTTTGGGAGGATGCGGAGAACCTGTAATCGGCGGAGAGATAATGGGCCACCTAGGTGTAAATGGCCAGCATAAGTGTCCTAGCTAACAGACCAGCAATAATGTCACATTATGGAGAATGTGACATTGAACCAAAAGGAACAAGCAAGGTTAAAGGTTCTTAACAGCTTACTGGCGGAGCAGATGACCCTGGAGCAGGCAGCTACGTTGATGGGAGTGAGCGAGCGCCACACGAGGCGAATTCTGGCGTGCTTATAGAGAGGAGGGGCCGCCGCTCTTGCTCACGGTCATCGCGGACGCCGAGCACCCAACACCACATCGGAGAAGGTGAAGTCTCTAGTGATGCATCTGGCGAGCACTCGGTACTCGGAGACCAACCACACCCACCTGAGCGAACTGCTCAGAGAACGGGAGGGCGTAGTCATCGGTAGAACGACGTTGAGACGCATACTGGTGGGGCTGGCCTTGGAAGTCCGCGCCCGCCGGCCACCGAAACACCGAGTACGCCGTCAGCGAATGCCCAGAGAGGGGATGCTGATACAGATAGACGGCAGCTACCATCGGTGGCTTGGAAGGGACGGGCCGGAGTTCCCATTGCTTTTGGCCGTTGACGACGTCACAGGCATGGTTGCCCACGCCGCGTTCTGTGAGTACGAGAACACCCGTGACTACCTCCTGCTGATGAGGGGGATCATAGAGCGTCATGGGATACCTATCGCCATATACACTGACCGGCACCCCGTCTTCAAGTACGTGCCTGGGACCGGGCACTCGGGCGCTCCCACCCAGTTCAGCCGCGCCATGGATGAGCTGGGGATCCAGATGATCTTCGCCCTATCGCCCCAGGCCAAGGGCCGGGTGGAGCGGATAGCGGGGACGTTCCAGGACCGGCTGGTGACGGAGCTACGTCTGGTTGGGGCCACCACCATACAGGAGGCCAACGTGGTGCTAAAGAACTTCGTTGTCCGCTTCAACCGCCGATTCGGAGTGCCAGCCTATGAGCCGGATGTGGCCTATAGGCCCATTGACTCAGAGATGTGTATGGACAGTGTGCTCTGCTCCAAGCACCGGCGCAGGGTGGCTAGGGACAACACCGTGCGGTACAACTGGCGCACCCTGCAGCTGCTGCCAGGTAAGGACCGTCCTAGCCACGCCGGAGTGGCGGTAGATGTGCTAGAAGGCCTGGACGGTCAGCTCTCAGTGCAGCACAATAGACGTGTAATACCCACCCAGGAGGCTCCGCCCCATCCCGGTATCCTTCGCCACTTCAACGGACGCTCTCCAAACCAGGACGTGCCATCTCTCAATAGCAACGCCATCGGCAGGCGATGGGCCGAAGTGCTGGCGTCCCTTGATAGGGAGCGGGAACGAGCGGCTGCGGCTGCTCACGATGGTGCAGCCGCCAATGGCCTCTCCAGGACGCCCAAGAACATCGCCGGCTCACAGATGAAGCCCACGCCTCTTCAGATTGCCAGGTGGAAGGCGGTACAGAAGGCAAAGCGCAGGGGGTTGTCCATCCGCGGTATCGCAAGGGCATTGGGTATCCACAGAAGCACGGCCAAGAGTCCGCCGGTGGCTCGGTCTAGAGTTCCATCTGAAACCCCTGGATCTGATAACATGGTAATCCTAAATAAGTGACATTTATGCTGGCCACTTAGCCGGATATTTATCCTGGCCTACGACACCCTTGACACGGCGTCCAGCTGACTCCAGGGATTCCGCCCACGTCGCTGGATGGGTGAACGGACATCGGGTCCCCCCGCACCTTCGCCCTGGCGGTCGTCAACCGGTCACATATGACACAGGCTCCTTCCGGATGGACCCCATCAGGGCACCGGAGCTCCGTTTGGGAGTTCGTCCCACACCTGGTAGCGGTCCTTGCGGGGAGTCTACGCCGCACTTGTTGTGATCACAGACTCGGTCTATGCTATTGTGGACCTAGACTGACAGGAGATCCCTCACATACGTGCCTACTATCGAGGTTGTTGCGGTTCAAGATGCACAGCTTGAGCTATCCCTGACCGGAAAGAGTGGCGGGAGAGTGCTCCAGTACATGGACTACATCGAACAACTCGAAACAAGGTCAAGCCGGCGAACTTATCCCGGACGAAGGGCAAGCCACGGCTGCCATTCGTCGCCACCTCCATGCGGAAGTTCAGCTGTTGGGCAGGAGCCTCGTCGTGAACCGCTTGGGGGACGTGGTTTTCTTCTGGGAATATAGCAGTGGCCCCGCGCCGCGCCGGAGAGGTCGACGAAGGAATGATAACTCCGAAACCGAGCCTTATCATACCGTAACAGGAGCGCAAGTATGAAACGGCTGCTCTCCAAGGTGCCTCACCTGATTGTCCTATTGCTCCTCGCTTATACCGTAGGAAGCCTGGTACCGCCGCCAACCTGGAATGAGAACCGGATTACTGTCGCGTTGACCCTGGGCATCATCCTCATAGCATTCATTCTCTACTTCAAGTGGCTAAGGAATAGGCTGCTCTTCCTCAACAGTTGGCCAACCCCGGCCACCAATTCCAGGATTCGTCACTATCTGAGGATACCGCTCTTGCTCGATTATTCCCCAAGGAAGGCCCGTACGCTGAAGCAAGTGGTTTTTTCTATGCTACTACCTTTCTTGACTCTCTTGCTGTTAGTAGTGGCGGGCATCATGGCTTCCTTGGGAGCCTCTGAACAAAGCAGTGTAGTGTGTATTTGATGGATATGAGGGGGTTGTCGGAGACGTTGGAGCCTCCCATGGAGTTCTTACGGTGTACAACAGGGAAGCGCTCGAGGCTCTAAGAGGGTGTCTAAAAAGGGCGTCGGTGGAGCGAAGCATAAACGTCTGTTAGGCAACGAAGTCCGCCCCTCCAACTCCAGACCCTTCGGCTTCACTCAAGGTGACATGGAGCGCTCGGGGTAACAAAGGGATTTATTAGACACACTCTAAGTCACCTCAGCTGGGGCGTGGTAGTGACCACGCCTCTTCGTTGGGCACACGTAGGCCCTATGAAGCCGCCAGGTGACGCTCCGCCATTATCAGGTTGGTAAGCCCCAACAGTAACGCCAACCGTTGCGTGTTCTTGGCCAATCCCCGGTATCGAACCTTGGCGTACCCGAAGCGTCGCTTCACCCACAGGAACGGATGCTCCACCTTGGCCCGTATGGACGCCTTACGCCTCTCCTCTACCGCTTCCTCACTCCCACGCTCCAGTTGCCGCCGCCGACTGGGCCTCATGGCCACTCGCCACTCCACGTCCAACCCCATATTCTCATCCCGCTTGGCCACTCCCTGGTATCCCGCATCTCCCCACACCCGCTTCTCTCCCCCGTGCAACAGCCGGTGCGCCTCCGTCACGTCATGCACGTTGGCGGATGTGGTGCTCATGCTATGCACCACTCCCGTCTCTGCGTCCACCCCGACGTGCACTTTCATACCGAAGTGCCACTCGTTCCCCTTCTTCGTCTGACGCATCTGTGGGTCTCGCTCTCCAGCGCCATTCTTCGTCGACGACGGCGCCTCTATGATGCTGGCGTCCACTATGGTACCCTCCCGCAGCCTCAGCCCTTGGGATGCCAGGTGGCGATTGATCTCCTCCATCAGGCCCTGCCCCAACCGGCGCTCTTCCAGCAGATGTCGAAAGTTCAGTATTGTTGTCTCGTCCGGCAACGGGCCTGAGAGCCTCAGTCCCACGAACCGACTCACAGACTCCGCCTCGTAGAGCAGGTCCTCCATCCCAGGGTCGCTAAGGTTGTAGAACAGCTGCACACAGTGTATTCGCAGCATCGCCGACAACTCGTAGGGCCGACGGCCCCGGCCCGCTTTCGGATAGTAGGGCCGAATCCGCTCTTCCAAAAGACCCCACGGGATCAGGCCATCCATCCTCTCAAGGAATATCTCCCGACGGGTCTTCCGCTTCTTGCTTTCGTACTCCAAGTCTCCAAAGGTCGGCTGGTGCATCGTGGCTTCACCCCAAGCATTTCTCTCTATTCTGTTTAGCCTTCTACTACGGCATGGACTAGTGGGGCTTGTTCAGAGTGTTCCTAGTTCTTCGACGTGTCTGACGGCTTCCGTAACATAGTGTTAAGGTCTGGATTGCCAATGCTATTGGGATTCGTATTCGTATACCCGGCGCTTCATGGCCTAGCGTTCAGGTTGAGGATCAAGTACGACCTGAAAAACGCCCTTAAATCCATCGTCATATACCTGCCGATGTTCACTTTCGCGATCATTGCCTTGCTGCATTTTAGCAGGTTCGTGCTTGACGGCGAGACGCCATTTCTTGCCATCTCATGGTTCGAAGTCATGCTTGCGTCATACTTCGGCGCAATTGCATGCATCTTGCCTGTGCTAACGCATCGAGTTGGCTTAGACCCAGCACCCGCGCCTGTGATAACCACTCACCGCTTTTACCGGTCTGCTGAGATAGCAATATCTATGGGTTCCCTCGTCGGCATTGCGACGGTGGTCCTCCTAGCATCTGTTCGTTCAGCTTAGGGTGTGGCGATCCCGGCGCAGCAAGATCAGTGCCGAAACCGGGTAGCATCGACGCCGAAGGGCCTCCGGGAATCAAGCCAACAGTCGGTGCCATGCCTCCGCTCGGTAACGGGCGCGAGCGACATCTGAAGTACGCTGCGCCAAGTCCATTGAGCAGACCGCCTAGTAGGGCGAGAGGGATTATCCTCTGTAGGCCGTCAGCGACAAAGGGACTGCGATATCCGGGCATCCTCGGCTCAGGCCTGAACCTAAATGGGAGCGGCACAATGCCATCAAAGTGATCTATCGAATCGTTCTCGAGGCGGCCCACCATCCCCACTGACTAGGTGAGTAGTGCCTGATTGCAACTGGACAGTGAGATATTCTAACGCTATTAGAGGTGAGGGTGCTAACCGATGAATACAGACGGACCTACAACAGCATCAGGCCTCACAACTCGCTGGGATCTAGGCCGCCAGCGCCAGAGGTCATCCTGCCATCAGACCTAGTCTCCATGCTGATTAGGGTCAGATAGATGTCGGACACCAGCGAGAGAGATGAAAGCGAGGTATGCTGGTATCAATTTCTGGGTTGACTCATCGCTCAAGACCAGGATCGGCAAACGCCGAACGCCGAACGCCGAGCGCCAGATCCAAAGACGGGGGAACCTACTCAGGACGCGCTGTGCCGATGATTAGGACATCTACTGGATGATCCGGAGCCTGTTGGAACGCAACGCCCACAGCGCGACGCCCTTCCCCGAACTCGACCGCCCCATCGCCAACGAGAAGACGGGACAGGTACTGAACCGCTATCCTTCGCTCGAACACCACCCTCCTCCACCCGTGGCGTAAGGGCTCATGCCAACCGACGACCCTCCTGCATCAGTGCCGCCGACCTTTCCCTCAGGGATGTTCATCACCTCAGAATTCCAGTCGCTCTTGGACGCTTATCAACCAGTTTGATTCCTTAGGCTCCCGTACATACTGTGAAACCTGCTTGGAGTTCGAATCCTGATTCACCTTCTTGACTAATAGGATAGCGGGGAGGAATGGTACAGTGCAAGGCCGCGACGTGTTCGCAATGCTTGTGCCTGTAGCTGTGTTCATCTGCTCAGTGCTTTTTGCTAGACTCGAATTTGACGTCGGACGAATCCGCCGGTCACGCTTCCAAGGCAGATTCCTGATGAAGCAGGGTTGTGAGGTCCAGCGAAGCCAATCCCCGCCTAGGTGTGGCCACCACGCTTCCTCCTGCCGCAAAGTTCACTCATGGAGCGGAACCCTCACTTCTTTAGACATGCCACACGCGGTCGCGTGTTGATGACTCGAACGTCGCATTGTCGGCTCGGCTAGCCGCATGTCTGAAGCGCACTTTCACCGCGTTCAGTTTGCCTCACCGAGGCGTTGCCTGTGGGCGTACCAGCGGCGACCCCGGCCAGCAGTTGGCTCGCCCCCAAAAGCCCCTGCGTTGTCTGCAAGGGTTTGGCTATTCATGCTTGGAGTGGTATAAATGGCCGACTACACCGCTAAAGTGAACTTTAACGTGAAGGTTCTTGATTTTGTCCAGTTAGGTGGGCGGTGCCATGGCTCACGCGTCCGGCGAGGCCGTCGGCCAGTAGGTTGGTCAGGGTGCGGTGGACCGTGGCGTGTGGCTCGCCGAGAATGCCCGCGAGTTCCGCCGAGTCGATGAACGGCTTGCGACTGAGGGCGTCGAGCTATTTTCGGTAGGAGAGGGCCATGTTTCGAGGGTAACCATTGAGCGCCCCGGTGGGCAACCGTCATGTGTCTGTGTCAGTGTGGGGCGGATTAACGAATCTATTGATAGCTGTACCGGCACACGGTATAATCAGTTCATGATCCGTTCGTTTCACCATCGAGGGTTGAGGCGACTCTATGAGCGAGACGACCCCAGGAGGATAGCTGCCGACAAATTGGAACGAATCACCCTCGCCCTGGCAGACCTGGATGCCGCCGGCAAGCCGAGCGATCTCGACCTGCCAGGATACAGACTGCATCCACTCAGAGGGGACCGAAGGGGACTGTGGAGCATTTCGATTACTGGCAACTGGCGGATCACCTTTAGGTTTGAAGCTGGCGACGTGTACGACGTTGATCTTGTCGATTACCACTAATGAGGAGAGATCCCATGCCTATGAAGAATCCCCCCCATCCAGGTCGCAGCGTCAGGAAGAACTGCTTGGATCCTCTCGGCCTAAGCGTTACAGAGGCAGCGGAGGTTCTGGGGGTTGCCCGCCATACCCTTTCGCGGGTATTGAACGGTCACTCGTCGATCTCGCCCGACATGGCCATCCGCCTAGAGAAGGCCGGATGGTCCAGCGCAGACTTCTGGTTGAGCCGTCAGACTGCATACGACCTGGCTCAAGCGCGCAAGAGTGAAGACAGAATACGGGTCGAGCGGTACCAGTCCCTGCCCACTTCGTAAGGAATCCAAATAGGTTTCACTTCAGCCAATGCCCACAACCACAACCAAACTGACAACGGCAGTCGAGGAGTATTTCTCAGACCTGCGCCGCAACCGGGCGTCGGGTGGGGCCACCGGTGAACGGTCGTACTATCCGGCCCTGACCAACCTGCTCAACGCCGTCGGCGGCGCGCTCAAGCCCCAGGTGTTTTGCGTAAGCGAGCTTGCCGAGCAAGGAGCGGGCCACCCGGACTTAGGACTGTACGACAGGCGGCAGGTGCAGAAGGGAACGCCGCGTCCGGGCCAGGTTCCGGAGCGAGGTGTCGTGGAGGTCAAACCCTCAGGCAACGATGCCTGGCTGACGGCTTCGAGCGACCAGGTCAGCCGCTACTGGGGTCGATACAGACTGGTGCTGGTCACAAACACGAGGGATTTCGTCCTGGTGAGCGAAGACTCCAAGGGCAACCCCGTGGAACTGGAGACCTTTCGACTTTCGGAGTCTGAGCAGGAGTTTAAGGCAAGGCTGGAGAAGCCTCGGGTCTTCGCCCGGGACAAGGGCGCCGGCCTGGGGGAGTATCTGTGCCGGGCTCTCTCTCATTCCGCCGCCATCGTGGAGCCGAGGGACCTGGCGTGGCTCCTGGCGTCCTATGCCAGGGACGGGCTAGCAAGGGTGGAGGCTGCCGGGGACGCGCCCTCCCTGCGGGCTGTCCGTTCCGCCCTGAAAGAGGCCTTGGGAGTACGCTTCGAAGGCGATCGGGGCGCGGCCTTCTTCCGCTCCACGCTGGTGCAGACCCTCTTCTACGGAGTCTTCTCAGCCTGGGTGCTGTGGGCACGCCAGACACCGGCTCCCAGCGGCTCTTTTGACTGGCGCACCTCTATATGGCACCTGAGAGCGCCCATCCTCCGCGCTCTGTTCCAGCAGCTGTCTTCGCCAACGCAGTTGCAGCCCTTGGGCCTTGTCGAGCTGCTGGACTGGACAGCCGCGGCCTTGGACAGGGTTGACCGCGCGGCATTCTTCGACCGCTTCGACGCCGGAGAGGCCGTGCCCTACTTCTACGAGCCTTTCCTAGAGTCCTTCGACCCTGACCTTCGCAAGCAACTGGGCGTCTGGTACACACCCGCCGAAGTAGTACGCTACATGGTCACCCGCGTCGACCGGGCACTGAAGGACGAACTGGGTATCGTCGACGGTCTGGCTGCCGAGAACGTCTACGTTCTAGACCCCTGCTGCGGCACGGGGACGTATCTAGCCGAGGTCCTGCGTCGCATCGCCGACAACCTCCAAGACAAGGGTCTTGGTGCACTGGTCGGAGCGCACGTGAGGCAGGCCGCCACCCAGAGGGTGTTCGGATTCGAGATTATGCCAGCGCCCTTGGTCGTGTCGCATATGCAGGTGGGGCTGACCATGCAGGCGCTGGACGCCCCCCTGTCCGATGACGGGACGGAGCGGGCCGGGGTGTACCTCACCAACGCCCTCAACGGCTGGGAGCCAACCGTACAGAAGCCGCTGCCCTTCCCGGAGCTTGAGGAGGAGCGGGACCGTGCCGAGAGGGTGAAGCGGGATACGCCGGTCCTGGTCATCCTGGGCAATCCTCCATACAACGGCTTTGCGGGCATGGCGGTCGACGAAGAGCGGGAGCTAACCACCGCCTATCGGACCACCAAGCGAGTGCGACGGCCGGAGGGTCAGGGGCTGAACGACCTGTACGTGCGCTTCTTTCGCATGGCGGAGCGTCGCATTGCAGAGATGACGGGCCGGGGCGTGGTGTGCTTCATCTCCAACTACTCTTGGCTGGACGGCCTCTCCTTCACGGGCATGAGGGAGCGATACCTAGGGGCCTTTGACGCCGTCCGCATTGACAACCTCAACTGCGACAAGTACAAGACGGGTAAGACTACTCCCGAAGGCGCTCCCGACCCGAGCATCTTCTCCACGCCGGGGGATCCGGTGGGCATCCAGGTGGGGACGGCGATTACCACCCTGGTGCGCAAGGCCGACCACAGTCCCGCAAAGGAGGTCGGCTTCCGGAACCTGTGGGGGCAGGCCAAGCTCTCCGACCTGACGGGGACTGCCGATGCGGAGCCAAGAGAGCTGTACGACACCTTTGAGCCGATCCTGTCGTTGGGTCTGCCATTTGCACAGATGGTCGTCAGCAGCGGATGGGCCGACTGGCCAGCTTTGTCAGATCTATTCCCCATACAGTTTCCAGGTGTTCAGACTGGTCGTGATACGTTCCTCATTGACACCGACATCGATCTGCTCCACCCACGCATTGACGATTACTTCAACTCCCAATTGAACCATGAATACATCGCTCTACGCTATCCGCGTGTGATGACAGACACCGCACGGTTTGATGCGCGTTCGGTGCGCGACACTTTGCTCAAACGAGGTGGTCCAAAAGAGAGCAGCTTTGTTCGTTATGCCTATCGCCCCTTCGACAACAGATGGCTCTACTGGGAGTCGGAAACAAAGCTACTACGTGAGAAGAGTCCCCACTACCCGCTACATGTGTTCGAAGGGAATCACTGGCTTGTCCTTCAGAACAAAGCACGCCCTGATTTATCACCCCCACTAGTGATTTCAGACATAGGCGACCTTAACCAAATGAACAGCGGGGTCTACTGTACTCCCGCATGGCTCGTCAATGAAGGCATTGAGACTAATCTCTGCAGGTCCCAGCGACGCCCCAACCTGTCGGACACGGCGCGGCGATACCTGGACCGCCTGGGCCTGGGTGTGGAGGACCTGTTCCACCACGCCCTCGCCGTGCTTCACGACCCATCTTACGGGGAATCTAATGCCGATGCACTACGGGCGGAAGGGCCTCGCATCCCGTTGCCAGGCTGGCCGGACGGCGATACGCCCGGTGCTGCTGAGGAGTTGAATGCTTCGGCCGCCAGGGGCCGGGAGCTTGCGGCGCTACTGAACTCTGAGACGCCCGTTCCCGGCGTCACGATGGGCGCACTGCGGCCGGGGATGGCCGCCATCGCCGTTCCCACAACTACGGACGGCGGCAACATGACCACACATGACTTCTCGTTAACGGCGGGCTGGGGGCATTTCGGGCAAGGGAAGGCCGTCATGCCGGGCCGGGGGCGCGTCGTGGATCGCCCGTACACGGAGTTGGAATGGGCGGCCCTAGGCAGTGCTGCAAGCGCCCTCGGCGATACCACCTTTGACATCTACCTAAACGGTCGCGCCTACTGGCGCAACGTGCCGGCCGCCGTCTGGCGCTACAGGCTGGGTGGATACCAGGTGCTCAAGAAGTGGCTCTCATACCGGGAGCGTGGTGTTTTGGGAAGGGCGTTGCGACCGGAGGAGGTGCAGCATTTCACGGACACCGCCCGGCGCATAGCGGGGATACTGGTCCTGGTGGGTGAGGGGTGATGAACTTCTTCAAGTTTAGCTTCTTCTGGTTCGCTCTCACGGCGTTAATACTCCTGTCTGCGGGTCTTTGGTTCACCTATTGGCAATGGGATTGGTTGAACTCGGAAGCGTCGACAACCGTGTCGAACAGCGAAACACTTAGGAACGTAGGACTTCTGCTTGCAGGTGCGCTGGCCTTTGTATTCGCTGGATGGCGCGCTTGGGTCGCGGAGCGTCAAGTTGTTGCCGCGGAAGGGAGCCTCCTGAATGAGCGCTACCAGAAGGGTGCTGATATGTTAGGCAGTGACTCCCTTTCAGTACGACTAGCCGGCATATACGCTTTGCAGCAGTTGGTTGAGCAACAACCAGAGCAGTTCCACATTCAGATATTGAAGTTGTTCTGTGCCTTCGCGCGGCATCCCACCGAAATTGAAACAGAGCTGAGTGGGGACGAAAAGCCCAGAAATACTTCCCCTCGGTCACGCGAGGATGTTCGGGCTGCCATGAAAGCGATAAGCGTCAGAAACAAAGCAGGAATCCTGTTGGAACGGCGTAGTTGTTTTAGGCTTGATCTGAGGTTGGCAGATCTGAGAGATGCCCGGCTGATGAATGCGGACCTGTCCCACGCAATCTTGACAGACGCGGATCTGTCCGGCGCTTGGCTTGAAGATGCAAACTTGTCCTACGCCTGGCTAGACGGTGCAAACTTGTCTGGTTGCAGGCTTGGAGGAGCCAACTTGTCTGGTGCAGATTTATGGGATACGAACCCGTCTGGTTCATTCCTCGTGCAGGCACAGGATCACGAACAAGTCAAGGGTCGTAAGATCGCAAATGGATTAACTCAGGACCAACTCGATTGGGCTTGCGCTGACACACCACCCGCCTTGAATGGTGTCTTGGATACTACCACCGGCAAGCCGTTGGAATGGCGTGGGAGACTTTGCAATGAAGGATCCTAGCCCTTCTCTTAGTCTTCCCGCAAGGTTTGATGGGGGTGGAGCTAGGTCCCGGCCGCTGTCGCATGGGTGTGGGCAATCGACTGTGAACTGAAGAATGGAGTCGTTTTCGGCGCTGTCCTGGGGCGGATATTCTGTATGCCTGGAACGTGGGCTTTGAGGGATCGTACAACCAAAAGACCTTAATGTTCACATTGAGACGTGAGGTCGTTACACAAACGCTGATACCGGATTATGGTCCACGGGGCTCAGACTGAACGCCGCTACCATTGAGGAAGAACCTCAGAATCCCAACTCCTTCTTGGCGAATACTCCCTGTCAGATTCCCTCGTAGCGCAGTGTGGTACTACTCCCGAGGCTTTAGCATCCCTAAGAGGGTGTCTAAAAAGCGTTGAAGTGAGCTAAGCGTCGTAGCATCAGGCCGGTCATGGCGGCGTAGACCCACGCTTCCGTAGTCTGAGGCAATTCCTCATAGTCCTTGCTCAGCCGACGATACCGGCCCAACCAGGCAAAGGTGCGCTCTACAACCCAACGGCGTGGAAGTATCTCGAAGGTGTGTTGCCCGGGTGGACGCCGCACCAGTTCCAAGTCCCATCCACCCATGTTTCGCGCCCACTCCACCAGCTTGCCTGCGTAGGCCCCATCAGCCCAGATCCGTTTCAGCCGGGGAAACCGGCCTACCAAACGCATCAGCGCCAACTTAGCCCCGTCTCGATCTTGAATATTGGCCGGATGCACCACCACTGTCAACAGCAATCCTGTCGTGTCTACTACTATGTGTCGCTTTCTTCCACAGACCTTCTTACCAGCATCATAGCCACGAGGCCCCCTTTTTCCGTGGTCTTGACCGATTGGCTGTCTATGATGGCCCCGCTGGGACTGGCAACTCGCCCCCCAGCCAAGCGTAACCGGTCTCGCAGCGCTTCATGTATCCGCTCCATGGTCCCATCTCGACGCCATGTGCGGAAGTAGTGGAACGTGATGCGCCACGGAGGCAGGTCGTGAGGGAGCATTCGCCATGCGCATCCGGTGCGCAACACATAACGAATACCGTTCACCACCTCCCTGCGCGGGTATTTGATCGGCCGGCCTGCTGGTTTGGGAGCAGGCAGCAACGGTCCCAAGAGTTGCCATTCTTTGTCGCTCAGGTCGCTTGGATATCTCTCTCTGCTCATGGAACACCACTTTAGGCGCTCCCATATCTACATTACTACCACTACCAAGGACGCTTTTTAGACACTTTCTAAGAGGTCGTCAGGCACTTCGTCCTGTAGCATTAAACTTTCGGTCCCGTCTACGACGTCGCTCATGCTCTTGACCACTCGGGCAGCAACAAGTGGATCCTGTACCAAAGCAGTCTCTAACTCTCCACGTGCTTCCTCAAAGTTTCCCAACGCGATCAACGCGATTCCTCGACGAAACTGAGCGGCGGCCCGGTCATCACCGCCTACAGCCATGTACGCGGCCAAGTCCTCTGCGGCACCCTGGTAATTTTTAAGATTGAAGTTGAGCAGAGCTCGGCCCATGTAGGCGGCTGCGTTGTTCGGGTCCATCTCTATCGCTTTACATAGGTCAATCAAGGCCAACTCGTTGCTTCCGGTCGCGGCAAGTGATGCACCCCTGCCGCTGTGGGCAGAGCTACTCTTAGGATTCAAGTAAATAGCGACATTCAAGTCTTGTATCGCGCCATCGAAATCCCCACGGTCTGCGCGGCTACGAGCGCGCCCCATGTAGGCATCCTCCATCCGTTCGTCGAGCCGAATCGCTTCGCTAAAGCCCTCTCCCGCCAGTTCTAACTGCCCCTTGGACAGATAAAGATGCCCTCGGTCCCGATAAGCCCGCGTATCTTTGTGGTCAAGTGCGATTACTCGAGAAAAATCGCTAATAGCCTCATCATCTCTTCCCATTCGCGCAAACGTCGCTGCTCTGTTTACGAGTGAAGCCGTCTCGTAACCGTTCAATTCGATTGAACGATTGTAATGCTTGAGAGCTTGGTCAAGGATTCCTTGCCTAAGATAAAGCCCGCCGATGTGAAATTCCGCGTAGGCACTTCGGTGTATCTTGGCATTCTTGATGAACCCGTGAATGTCATCGTATATCGTCTGTACTGAAATATCATGATAAGAACTACGGTACTTCAAGATAGGTAGTTTTAGCTCGGACGCGATGGGGACAATGTGGTCCGGGCTAACCACCCCGGAAGGAGGGTCAACGAAGACGCTTTTCTGAGCCTTGATACGATTCGCCGGACTTCTCATGCGGAAAAGCAAGTTAGTCTCAGTGTTAAGCAGAATGATGCGCCCATCTTCGGCTTGCTCGCTAGCGCAGGCAAAGAAGAATGCGATGAGATAATCGGTAGTGAAGTCAATCAGGTTTGTAGGATGACCATAATGTTGGAGTTGACTCAATATATCTTGAGGGGAAAAATCGCCAGCGTGGCGGGCGGCGTCAGCAATGATCTCCTCTTGCACATTACGGATATCGAATCCATCAGCGCCAAATGGTTCCAGTAATGTCTTGTACTCTCGATAGAGGCTAGACGAAATCTCCAGATACCACTTGGGCTCACCGCGATATACAAAGGAACCTCTACTTGCGGCTCTGGCAATCTCACCAAGTTTATTGATCACGACAGTGAGAACGTCTAGGGTCAATCCAGCGTCCGTGCCCTCGGAACTAGCAGAATCAGCCGTCATGCATGCTCCCTAAGCGGACGAAGGTGATCGGCTTGAGCTCTCTCGCCCTGTCTGCGGACTCACTAGAGTTGAGTGCAGCTAAATCGATCATATCGCTCATCAGGTGTCTTCAACCCTCTGAACCTTTTCCCCACCTTTATTGATCGGCCTACGTTTCATCCCTTGCAAGGCTTCGTGCTCTTCGCTCTTAGCATAGCGCCATGACTGTGGAACTACGAAATCGTTGAACAGATCTCTAAGAGGGTGTCTAAAAAGGGCGTCGGTGGAGCGAAGCATAAACGTCTGTTAGGCAACGAAGTCCGCCCCTCCAACTCCAGACCCTTCGGCTTCACTCAAGGTGACATGGAGCGCTCGGGGTAACAAAGGGATTTATTAGACACACTCTTAGACCCCAGCTTGCCCGACGAGGGTCCGGTAGTGTGGCGGTGGAGGCTGCGCGAAAATGGCACCGTCCCATCGAATGGGGTGGCCAGTTGATTACCAGAACGGACCTCAACGAGAGGATCAACGAGTGGGGCATCCGAGAGGATGTGATCGAGAAGGACTACGTTATTGGGTGGGTGCTTTGGGGAATCGGGTCGGACCCTAGCTTATCCACCTCGTGGGTCTTCAAGGGCGGCACGTGCCTGAAGAAGTGCTACGTCGAGACCTACCGATTCTCTGAGGATTTGGACTTTACGGTGCTGCCCGGAGGCCCGGCAGAGGCAAGTCAGGTGATTCCTCTCTTGAAAGGCGTCTTCGAGCATATCTACGAGGAGTCCGGGATTGACTTTCAGGGAAGGGAACCAATAGTGCGGCAGCGCCCCGATGGTCGGTCAGCCGAGGGGCGAATCTACTACCGTGGCCCACGGAACGCGCCTGGTGTCGCAAGCCTCAGGCTCGACCTGACTACTGCGGAACAGGTGGTGCGTCCCACTGTCCTGCGCCCCATCGCCCACGAGTACCCCGACGCCCTGCCGGTGCCCGCTGAGGTGCGATGCTACAGCTTTGAGGAGGCTTTCGCTGAGAAGCTGCGGGCTATGGGAGAGAGAGCCCGGCCTCGTGACCTCTACGACATAATCTTCCTGTACAGAAGAGCAGATGTTCTTCCTGAGGCTGCCCTCCTCCGATCCGTTTACCGGGAGAAGTGTAAATCTAAGGGCGTGGAGGTCTTCACGAGCAAGGCTATCCAGGCATCGCCCTTTCTGAGGGAGCTGGAGGACGAATGGGACAACATGCTGGCCCATCAGCTGCCGGCGCTGCCGCCCTTCTCCGCTTTATGGGAAGAATTGCCTCGCCTCTACGCATGGCTGGAGGGACTGGTGCAGGTAGGAGGGTTGCCTCCTATCCCAGACATCGAGGAAATCGACGATTCATGGAACCCTCCTTCTGTCTTGTCGGTGTGGGGCCAAAGAGTGCCTGTCGAGGAAGTGCGCTTCGCCGCCGCCAACCATCTCTGTGTTGAGCTCGGCTACCAAGATCGCAACCACTTGATTGAGCCTTACAGCCTAAGGATGACCCGCTCCGGTCAACTCACCCTCTACGCAGTGCAGTCCGACACCGGCGAGGTTCGTTCCTACGACGTTGACCAGGTTCGGAGTATCAGGGTTAGCACGGCCTCTTTCATTCCAAGGTTCGCTGTGGACGCCTTGGGGTCAGGGCTGAGGCTAAGGCAGGTGACATAGTGGCCACTGTTCAAGGAAGCAAATGGACCCCCGGGGGGCTGGTTCGTGCCCGTGGCCGAGATTGGGTGGTCTTGCCCCCGGATGAACCAGACGTAGTTCGGCTTCGGCCAGTCGACGGCTCTGATACTGAGGCTGTGGGAATATATCTCCCACTGGAGCCAGAAGCCCTTAAGCCATCCGAATACCAAAAACCCGATTCCAATCTGGTCGGAGACTTCACTGGTTCGCTCCTGCTCCGTGACGCCGTACGCCTCGGTTTGAGAAGCGGCGCTGGGCCGTTCCGTTCGATGGGGCGGCTGTCTGTCATACCGCGTCCCTATCAGTTCGTCCCGCTCATCATGGCGCTCCGGCTAGACCCGGTGCGTTTGCTCATCGCAGACGATGTTGGCGTGGGCAAGACCATCGAAGCGGCCATGATCGCCCGCGAGCTGTTGGACCGGGGAGCTGTGCGCCGCATCTGTGTTCTCTGTGCTCCGCACCTGTGCGAACAATGGGAAGAGGAGCTGCGCACTAAGTTCAGTATCGATGCGGCAGTCGTCCAGTCTTCGCGGATTGGGAGATTGGAGCGCGGGCTTCCGCGTGGCGATGTCTCCCTCTACCAGCACTATCGCCACATGGTCGTCAGCATCGATTTCGTCAAGTCGAATCGGAATCGACAACGCTTCCTGGACAATGCCCCCGAGTTCATCATCGTGGACGAGGCGCACACCGCCGCGAGACCGCGAGGCGACCACAGCGGCGCGCAACATCAGCGTTACGCCTTGGTGAGGGACCTCGCTCGGGACCCTCAGAGGCACATGGTCTTGGCGACCGCGACGCCACACAGCGGCATCGAGGAGAGCTTCAGGTCGCTGCTTGGACTCGTGGACCCGTCGTTTGACGTGCCGGAGGAATCGGAAGTGCCGCGCTCCAGACTGGCGCCGCACCTCATCCAACGGAAGCGAACCGACCTTAAGCGCTGGCTCGGAGTGGATACACCGTTCCCGGAGCGGGAGGCCGTTGAACGCAGCTACCAGATGTCGGCCGACTACCATCGGCTCTACCAGGACATTCTGACCTACTGTAGGGAGTATGTTTCCGACCAAGGCATGATGGAGCAACGCCAGCGAGTTCGATATTGGGCCGCGTTGTCCATCTTGCGCTGCGTTCTCTCCAGCCCAATGGCTGCGCGGGCAGTGCTGGCGAACCGCAAGCCGTCTTTGGCCGGACGGCAGAACGGGGCCGTGCTTGACGAGGTTTTCGGCCAACAGATCATGGACTCCGCCGACGAGGACCAAGCCACTGACTACGTGCCGGCGGCCCCACTCAGTGACTCCGACTCCACTCTCGATGCGAGGGAAGTGAGGAGATTGGACACATTTCTAAGGCGCGCGGACGCCCTCGCCGGCCCTGTCGGAGACGCGAAGATCCGTGAGGCCGCTCTGTCCATTTCGGACTTGCTGGCCGAGGGCTACAATCCCATCGTCTACTGGCGCTTCATTCAGACCGCCTATTACGTCGCACAGCAGATTCAGAGTGCCTTGGAACAGAGGTATCCAGGGTTGCAGGTCAAGGCGGTAACGGGGAACGAGGGCGACAGCGAGCAACGTAAGGAGATAGTGCTGACGCTGGCGAAGGAGCCGGTGCGGGTACTGGTAGCGACGGACTGCCTGAGTGAGGGCGTCAACCTCCAGGAACACTACAACGCCGTTGTGCACTATGACCTCCCCTGGAACCCCAACCGCCTGGAGCAGAGAGAAGGTCGGGTGGACCGCTTCGGCCAGAGCAAGGCAGTAATAAAGACCGTGCTGCTCTACGGGGCAGACAACGAAGTTGACCTCGTGGTGCTCGATGTCCTTCTGCGCAAGGCGAGAACCATACGGCAAAGCCTGGGCATCTCAGTCCCTGTGCCGGTTGAGTCCGAGCAGGTAGTCAATGCCCTGGTAAACAGTGTCCTGCTGCGAGGATTGGGCCAAGGGCGACAGTTCAGGCTTGCCCTGGAGGATGAGTCCGTGAGCCGTCTGCACGATGCTTGGGAGCAGATGGCGAGCAAGGAAAACCGGGCGCGGGCATACTTTGCCCAGCAGGGCATTGAGCCGGACGAGGTAGCTAGGGAACTGGCGGAGATGGAGCCTGTCTTGGGGGGCGCTGCGGACGTACAGCGATTCATCGCCAACGCAGTGCAGCGTTTCAACGGCGAACTTCGCGCAACCAAGACCGGTGGCGTGTTCCAGCTGCTGCCCGGAGACCTCCGCGACCGCATTACAGCCCATGATGACCGATTGACATTCCCCATGTTTGTGTCTTTCGAGGGTGTTCCGCCACACGGTGTGAACCTACTGGGACGCAACCACCCCGTTATTGCCACCGCCGCAGAGTTCGTCTTTGCTCAAGCGTTGGAGAGAAACGACTCTCGCTTTGCCAGGTCTGGCGCGATCTTCACCAGGGCAGTTGATCGCCGTACCGCCGTACTCATACTGCGGCTGCGCTATCTCATCGAGGCCGAGAGCCAGCAGTTCGCCGAGGAGGTCGTGGCCGCAGCATTCCAAGGAGGTGTCGACGGTCTTCGCTGGATTTCCCCGCTCCAGAGCGAGGCTCTCCGCCTGCTCCGGGACGCCGAGGTTGCGGCCAACATGCCGCAGGCTGAGCGCAAAGAGCACGTCCAATGGGCGCTGGGAATGCTGGACGGCGATTGGGCCAATAGCGTCGTCGCTGAGCGTGTCTCCGCGCTTGAAGCCGCCCACGCGAGGCTGAGGCGGGCCGTCAAGGGCGCAAAGTCAGCAGTAACGCCTCACCCTTCCCCGGACATCATCGGTTGCTACGTGTTGGTCCCAGCGGGAGTTGGGGCATGAGCTACACGACTATCAGCATCGAGGGGGGCCTCTTCCCTCCGGACCTGTTGGAACGCATAGCAGTCGGCGATGGTGGAGTCGGGGGCCAAGCGCCCGGCGACTTTGGGTTGTCCTCTGGCAGGCGTCTTCTCGACGAGATACAGGGGAGCTTCTCCGATGCACGTGTCCACTGGGAATCGTTCAGACGTCGACTCGAACGCTCACGGGAGAGCCGCACTACTCTGACCCGTCAGGATTGGATGGCTGAGTTCTTTGAGCTTCTCGGATTCCCACCCTTGGAGTACCAGCGGGCGGCTGTTGATGCCGGGGGCGCTTCCTTCCTGATTTCCCACCGCACTCACAGCGCGGAGAACGCTCCGCCTATCCATATCGTCGCTGTTGACCAGCCACTCGATGAGCGAGGGCCGGCGCGCCGGACTCCACACGCTCTGGTCCAGGACTTCCTCAACCGCTCCGAGGCCCTTTGGGGTGTAGTCTCCAACGGCGCCAGACTCCGACTGTTGCGAGACAGTGCGCGGCTCTCCAAGCCCACGTACCTGGAGTTCGACATTCAGGCCATGATCGAGGGCAACGCCTACGGCGAGTTTGTCGTTCTCTACCGCCTGCTTCACGCGACGCGCTTCCCCGGTAACGGAGTTGAACCGCACGAGTGTTTGTTGGAGGGCTACTACACGCAGGGGATCAAGGAAGGGGGCCGGGTTCGAGAAAAGCTCCGCGATGGTGTGAAGAGCGCACTCGAAGTCCTGGGAACCGCTCTGGTCGAGCATGCCCGCAACGATGTCCTGCGAGACACGCTCCGCAGCGGACGACTAGACAAGGTCGGCTACTACCGACAACTCCTCAACTTTGTCTATCGAATGCTTTTCCTGATGGTGACTGAGGAGCGGAAGCTTCTCTCCACCGGGGCGGACCACGAACGCCAAACCATTTACGACCGCTACTACAGCATCAGCCGGCTCCGAGATCGTGCGGAACGGTACTTTGCGGGCGACGGTCACGGTGATCTCTGGGAGGGTCTCGCCCAGACTTTTCGCCTGTTCCGCGGCGAGACCGCAGCTCAGCGATTGGGCTTGTCTCCTTTGAATGGTGAGCTGTTCCGCTGGTCTGCCTGTAGAGACATCGAGTCCGCGTTCTGCCCCAACAAGTCGTTCCTGGCCGCAATGCGACACCTTTCAACTTTCGATGACAACGGCGTCCGCCGGCGAGTCAACTACGCCCATCTGGATGTGGAGGAGTTCGGATCCGTCTACGAGAGCCTGCTGGACTATCGCCCGGTTGTTCAACTCGGTGGCGTGTCAGGCTTCCTGCACCGATTCGAGTTGGCTGCTGGCACTGAACGCAAGCAGACCGGGTCCTACTACACGCCGCCGGAACTGGTGCGTGAGCTCATTGACAGTGCGCTTGTCCCGGTCATAGAAGATCGGCTGGCCGCCGCCAGAACGGCGGAGGACAAGGAGAAGGCGCTCCTGGCTCTGAGGGTGTGCGACCCCGCGTCCGGCTCCGGCCACTTCCTGCTCGCCGCTGCCCGCCGCATCGCCCGCGAACTAGCCAAAGTCCGCACGGGCGAGGAAGAGCCATTCTGTATCGACTACTGGACAGTAAAAAAATACCAAAGTCCGCACGGGCGAGGAAGAGCCCCCTCTCTCCGAATACCGGAACGCCATCCGCGACGTGGTTCGCAACTGCATCTACGCGGTGGATAAGAACCCGCTGGCCGTCGACCTGTGCAAGGTGGCCCTGTGGATCGAGGGCCACGCCGCCGGACTACCCCTTGGATTCCTCGACCACCACATCAAGTGCGGGGATAGCCTAGTTGGAGTTGGCGACCTGTCCGTGCTAACCAATGGCATCCCCGACGACGCGTACAAGACGGTAACCGGCGACGACAAGGAGGCTGCAAAACTCTATCGTCAGCGTAACAAGCAGGAGCGCACGGGCCAGCGCAGTATGGTCCTTGAGACGCCGCAGGCCATATCGGTGAAATTGGGGGATGACTTTGCCGTTTTCGGGGCGCTTGACGAGCGCAGCCCCACCGATGTCCAGGCGAAAGAGGATTTATACCAACAGCTGCGGGGACCGGGAACCCGATGGTGGGACGTGAAGACGGCGTGCGACCTCTGGACTTACGCCTTCTTTGCCCCACTCCGAGCGGCAGGGGCCGATGGCTTGGATCACGTGCCGACGACGGATAACGTCCGGAACGCGCTAAGTGGCCGCAGGTTCAGACCCAGACTGGAAGGCGAGGCCATCGCCGCATCCGAAGTCCATCCCTTTTTCCATTGGCCACTGGAGTTCCCCGACGTGTTCGAGCGCGGCGGATTCGACGTGGTGCTGGGCAATCCGCCGTGGGATCAAATCCAACCTGAAGAGGTGAAGTTCTTCGGCATTCACGACCTCAGTATTGCTGAATTGGCGGGCGCTCGCCGCAAGGCGGCCATCAACAAACTACCAGAAACCGATCTTCAACTGGGCAGATTGTGGGAAGTGCATAAACGCTCTATAGAAGGGTTGAGCAAGTTCGGACGCACCAGCGGTCGGTTCAAGCTGACAGCCGTAGGCAAAATCAACAAGTACTCCATCTTCGCGGAGACGGCGCGGACCATTTGTGGCCCTACGGGAAGGGTCGGGATGATTGTTCCTTCGGGCATCGCGACCGACGACACGACTAAGGTCTTTTTCGCCGATCTCGTGGACAGACGGTCTCTGGTTAGCCTCTATGACTTCGAGAACCGTGAGAGAGTATTCCCAGGCATCGACAGCCGAATCAAGTTCTGTCTTCTGACTCTGAGCGGTGCAGACCGCCCGAGTCCCCAGGCAGAGTTTGCTTTCTTCCTCTATCGCGCCGAGCAGTTGCAGGATGCCGACCGGCGCTTTGTACTCGCTCAGAAAGACTTCGCCCTCTTCAACCCCAACACCCGCACCTGCCCCGTCTTCCGCACCCGACGAGATGCTGACTTCGCAGGCAAAATGTACCGTCGCGCCGGTGTGTTCTGGAAGGAGGCCCGAGGAAGCCAACCTGAAGTCAACCCTTGGGGAGTGAAGTTTTCCCAAATGCTCAATATGACCAGCGACTCCCATCTATTCCGAACGCTGGGGCAGCTTGTCGCGGAGGGCTGGCAGTTGGAGGGAAACACATTTGTCCGGGGCGACAGATGCTACTTGCCGCTTTACGAGGCCAAGCTCTTCCACCAATATGACCATCGGTTCGCGACGTTTCACGGCGTGGCGGAAAAGGCACTGAAGGGCGGGAATGCGCGTAACATGACTGTGGAAGAAAAAGCAGACCCTGAAACGGTTGTACTGCCACGGTATTGGGTGCCTGAAGAAGAAGTGGCGAGAAAGGTTGACAAACACGAAGTAAGGGACACCATCTCAGACAGACAGACAGACAGACAGACAGACAGACAGACAGACAGACAGACAGACTATTGCGTCGCGCTTCGGCTCATCGCCAGAGCGACGGACGTTCGTACAACACTCTGCACAGTCCTACCGCTCTACGGGCTGGGACACAAAGCAGCAACGATACGGCTCAGAAATGGGAGTTGGCGTTGAGGTTGATCACGAATGCGACCAAGCAGAGGACAGTGATGGCCACTCTTATTCCAGCCGTCGGACTAGGACACAAAGGGGCAATAGTCAAGTTGTACCCTGGTTTATCCCTATCCGAAAAACAACAAACTCGACCAACGAGCGGACTTGTATCGCATCATTCGTTCCGATGTCAGGAATGAGCGATCGAGCACCAATGCTTCACCTCCACGAGGCTGAGGCCGCCAGCCTCGTGGTTGCTAGTCTGAATAGTATCGTATTGGACTTCGCGGCTCGGACTGCCGTAGGGGGAACTGACCTTAGCTACTTCATCATCAAGCAACTCCCTGTGCTGCCGCCAGAGGCATTCTTGGAAGAGAGCAAGATTGGTTCGACCTGGGCGAAGTTGGTGGTGCCCCGCGTGCTAGAACTCACCTACACATCTGATGAATTGGAGCCTTTTGCTAGGGACCTGGGTTACGACGGACCACCCTTTCCCTGGGATGAGGAGCGCCGTCACCGCCTAAAGTGCGAACTCGACGCTGTCTTCGCCCACATGTACCAACTTGACCGCTCCGATCTGGAATGGATCCTGGACGCGCCGGCTCCGTCTTCATCCTTCCCTGGGTTGAAACGCAGCGAGATGCAGGAATTCGGAGAGTACCTCACTCAGCGGTACGTCCTCCAAGCCTATGATCAACTGGCCCGGGGTGAGCTGCCAAACCTTGAAGGGGATTTCAAAAGGAACGCCTGTGGCTGAAACAACTAAGGAATGGGAAATAGTGAGACTAGGAAGAAGATCCATTACAGTGCTGGTTGAACACCTTCACGAGAGTAGGACCCGAACACAAATTGAGCATCTGCTCTTTCAGGATGAACTCGACACGCGGTTCTCAGGGCCGAACATTCTCAGTTCTCTTGGCAACGTTTTCTATCCATTGGTCAGGGAGGATGCAGACGAGGCGGAAATGGTAAAAGCCATCGGCCTGATTGAAGAAATTGCCAAATCGGTGTTTGAGTCTGCCTATCCAACGGAAGAGGACTGGGTCGGTTTAGGCAGGTCCGAACGAGACCAAGAAATCTACAGGCAGTTTACGGAAGCTCTTAGGGCTGACGACCTAGACCTTGTTGAAGGGAGGGTCGTACCGTTTATCTCTGCCTCGGTTGATATTACGAAAGAGCGTGGCTTGTTGGAATCGCGTCTGCAAATGTACGAGTTCTTCGTCGCCTCAACTCACCTAGAACAAGCGGTAGATAATGCTGCAAGAGGACAATGGGAGGCTGCGAACGGTCAAATCAGGAGCTTCCTAGAAGCACTGTGCAACTCAATAGCGAGTCGGATTTATCAGGAGGATGACAGCCCTCCATCGCAAGGCCAAGCTCGCAAGTACTTGGCTGAGGCCGGTTTCCTCAACTCTGAAGAATCTGACCTGCTCAAGGCGTTATTTCAAGTTCTTCACGGCCAAGGTGGACATGCAGGAACATCTTCATCGGATGACTGTCACCGCCGCCTATTGATGGCAGTCGCTATGAGCAACTATTATCTTGACCAACTTAGAGCCTATCCTAAAAACAAAATCATTGATAACCCGTAAGAGTAGCTCTAGGGAAGAAGCCGGAGTTGAAGCTAAATTTCAGGGATGACCAAAGCAAAAGAACCCAAGTCACCCCGGTCCCGCCGCGCAGGCCCAACCAGGCCAGCCAACCCCACCACTAGTTCCTTTCAGGTATCCGACGCCCTGTGGGAGGTGCTGGCCCCACTGATTCCCAAGCGGGTGAATACCCACCCTTTGGGCGGAGGACGGCCCCGGGTTCCAGACCGGACCTGCGCCAACGGTATCTTCTACGTGCTGCGCACCGGTTGCCAATGGAAGGCGTTGGACGCCACGGGCATTTGCTCCGGCTCGACGGCCCATCTGCGCTTTCAGGAATGGGCCGCCGCCGGGGTCTTCTTCCGGCTTTGGCAGGTGGGACTGGAACGTTATGACGAATTGAAGGGTCTGGACTGGAACTGGTTGAGCATGGATGGAGCCATAACCAAGTCCCCCCTGGGCGGGGGGAAAAACCGGTCCCAACCCCACGGACCGGGGTAAAACCGGCGTCAAACGCAGTCTGTTGACCGAAGCTCGGGGTATTCCGGTGGGGCTGGCGGTAGACGGGGCCAACCGCCACGACATGAAGTTGGCGCGTGCTACGCTGGACAGCCTCCCGGTACAACGCCCGGCTCCCACCCCGGAGCGTCCCCAGGGACTGTGCCTGGATAAGGGCTACGACTTCGACGAGGTGCGTAAGACTTTGCACGAGTTTCGCTTCACGGCCCACATTCGCGGCCGGGGCGAAGAAGCTCGGGCCATCAAAAATGAAGCCGGTTTCAAAGCCCGGCGCTGGGTGGTGGAACGCACTCACAGCTGGATGAACCGCTTTCGACGCATTCTGGTCCGCTGGGACAAGTCTCCAAGCAACTACATCGCCTTTCTTCACTTTAGCTGCGCCCTTATCGCCCTCAGGGCCGCAGGGTTATTAGGATAGGCTCTTAATGGCTGGGGAGAGTGAACCGGTAATGAACCTCGACGTATTTCAGCTACGCGACAGGGTGGTAGAAGAGTATCGAGACTACGTGCAGAGTTTTGTCAGGGTATTTGACGACCGCATCGACGACTTCATCAGCAGACGGTTGGACGAAGGTGAACTATGGCCGGCTGCGGAACTCCAGTTGAACCCTGCCTTCAAGATGGATTGCACTCTGGGCGAGCTTGCAGCGCAAGGGGTCATCAAGCCTGAAACGGCCCGTTTCTTTAGCGAAGAGCTGCAGCTCTTTCTGCACCAGCGCGAGGCCATAGACATTGCATTGCGCGGCGAGTCCTACGTAGTGACGACTGGCACCGGGTCCGGCAAGAGTCTCACCTACCTGGTGCCCGTCTTCGACGCGATTATCCGCAACCAGCCGAACAGACACTCGGTACGCGCGCTGCTGATTTACCCGATGAACGCGCTAATCAACAGCCAACTCGAAGCACTACGAAGCTTCCAACAGAAGAACTACCCGGATTCCCCGGTGCGCTTTGACCGTTACACCGGCCAGGAGCGGGAGGAGGACAGAGCTCGCATCTTGAACGATCCTCCGCACATCCTTCTTACCAACTACGTTATGGCGGAGTACATCTTAGTCCGACCCGCCGAGCGCCCCCTGCTCCGCGCAGCAACGAGAGACCTCAAGACTTTGGTCATGGATGAGCTGCACTTTTACAGAGGACGCCAAGGCGCGGATGTGGCGATGCTCACACGCAGGCTTCAGGAGAGCGCCGGGCACGATCTGCAAGCCGTAGCCACCAGCGCCACTATGGTCACCGGAGGTTCTCGGGAGAACCGCAAGGAGACCGTCGCTGACCTGGCGTCGCGTTTCTTCGGTCTGAACATTCCAGCGCGAAATGTAGTTGATGAAACCCTGCGAAGGGTCGCCCTGGTACTACCCCCCCAACGCAGTGAAGAAGTGCGTGCCGCCGTAGAGGCGTCGCCGCCCATCGCAAACGCCAAATCCGTGCGCCGCCATCCTCTCACCGCCTGGACCGAAGAAGCCTTCGGCCTCAAGGATGAAGAGGGCCGGCTCGTCCGCCGTTCGCCAGAGACTTTCGAGGCCGCAGTACGACGGTTGGCTGAAGACAGTGGACTACCTGCCGAGCAGTGTATGAGTAAGCTTCGGGCGGTGTTGGAAGCCGGAAACGAGGCAGGAGCGGAGGAGGGACACCCGATCTTCGCATTCCGCCTCCATCAGTGGCTGTCGTCCGGCAATAGCATCTACGCTACATTGGAACCGCCGGACATTCGTGAATTTCGAATGGATGGCCAGTACAGGGCCGACGATAAGCGTGTATTGTTCCCGCTAGCGTTCTGCCGAGAATGCGGCCAGGAATACTACCTAGTCTCTCGCATAGAAGAACAGGGGATTGAACGTCTCCTCCGCCGCTCTCCCATGGTCGGCACTGCCGACGAGGACGTTCAGGGCGAAGATGGCTTCTTCGCGGTAGAGCACAGAGAGCTTTGGGCAGGAGACGACGACGAACTGCCCGAAGTCTGGTTCAATGAACGCCGCTCGGGACGGGTCATCAAGCCCACCTATGCACCGTTTCGCCCGCAGGCATACGTCGCGACTCCCAACGGAAGGCTCGTCGGATCCGACGGCCCTGGAGTAAGCGGGTGGTTTCAGCCACGACCATTCTTGATTTGTCTGCGTTGCCGAGCCGTGTATGACCGTAGACAAGGAGACTACCGCAAGCTCTCGTCTTTGAGCCAAACCGGTAGGTCAACGGCAACCACGGTGGGAGTCAATGCGGTTGTCGCGGAGATGGCAAATCAAGGACTGCCTGCCAGGGAAACCAAGTCGCTCAGCTTCACCGACAATCGACAGGACGCGTCCTTGCAGGCAGGGCACTTAAACGACTTCGTGCAGGTTGCCCTGCTTCGCGCTGGTATAGTTGAGGCGATCCGGCGCAATGGAACCTTGACTTTCGACCTGCTAGGGCCAACCGTCTTCGATGCGCTTAAACTACGCCCAAGCGATTTCCTAAGAGACCCCGTAGACAGCGGCCCCGGTTACGAGCAAGGAAGGCGAGCCATGACTGACCTGCTCGAATACCAGACACTTGAGGACCTGAGCAGGGGATGGAGAATCACGCAACCGAACCTGGAGCAGACCGGTCTCCTCCGAATTGAATACGAGGGACTTTTCGACCTAGCCTCTGATGATGGCCGATGGATTGGCCTACCCGCCATCGCCAACGCTTCACCGGAAAGACGAATGGCCGTCCTTCACGCCATCCTGGACCACCTGAGGATGCAGTTGGCCATAGACGCAGAGGAGTTGACCAGCACTTCTGCCCGTCGGCTGACACGCAACGCCAGCCAATGGTTGAGGGACCCATGGCGGCTTGATGAGCGTGACAATCTACGGACTCAGGGCTTAGCGCTCATGCCGGGTGTCCGGCCAACAAGTGGCGAGGGTCGGATGCGTGGTATCTTGCGCTTGGGTTCTCGTTCGGCCATTGCCAGGTATCTGCGGTCGCCGTTTACCTGGCAAACTGATGAGGGACTATCGGCACCGGAAGCTGAAGACATCGTAAGGGGAATTGTCGCAGGGCTCAGAGGGCACATCCTGGCTCCGACAACTGACAGCCAGGGACAGGTCAGGGGCGTTCGCGTCTTGGCTGCGGCGATGCGTTGGTCCCCAGGAGACGGCAACCCGCCGCCGCCAGACCCTGTGAGGAGTCGATCCCCGCATCTTAGACGCCACATTCCGGGGATGAGGCAGGCCAATGACTACTTTGCCAACCTCTATAGCAACTATGCACGCCATCTGCGTGGCATGGTTGCTGCGGAACACACGGGCCAGATAACGGCAGACGCCCGGAAAGAGCGGGAGGAGAGATTCGAGCAGGGCGAACTGCCCGCACTCTTCTGTTCGCCAACCATGGAACTAGGAGTGGACATCCAGGGTCTCAACACGGTCCATATGCGCAACATCCCTCCAACACCGGCCAACTACGCCCAGAGGAGCGGCCGGGCAGGTAGAGGGGCAGACCCGCTCTGGTGGTTGCTTTCGCTGCACAAGGAAATGCACACGACCAGTACTACTTCGGGCGCCGGGATGAGATGATCGCTGGTGCAGTCGCTCCGGCGCGCATGGACCTCCAAAACGAAGAGTTGGTTAAGGCGCACCTTTACTCGACCTGGTTGGCTTTGGCTGGATTGCACCTGGGCAGCGGCATGGCAGATGTGCTCGATCTGAACGACCCTGCATTGCCAATTGCTGCGGACAAGCGCTCCGCTATCGAAGGGCAGAGCGGGGACCGAATCTTCAACGAGGCCGTGGCGCTCAGCAGGCGAATCGTTAGGAGGGCTCAGGATATTCGTAGCGCCAGGTGGTTTTCGGAGGCTTGGATTGTAGAGACGCTGCGTTCTGCTCCCGAACGGCTTGACATGGCATTCGATACTTGGCGTGAGTTCTATCGGTCGGCTTGTGAGCTGAGAGACAGGGCGCGGAGGATATCCGATGACCCCCACGCCAGCAGAGATGATCGTCAGGAAGCGGAACGCCGGGAGGCGGAGGCGCGGCGCGAGATACGGGTCTTGCTCAATCAGACGAATCGACAAGATGAGTCTGATTTCTACCCCTACCGTTACCTGGCCAGCGAGGGCTTCCTGCCTGGCTACAACTTCCCACGCCCTCCGGTGCGAGTCTCCGTCACCGTACGTGACACCGCCCACTTCATAGATCGCCCGCGATTCCTCGGCCTCTCGGAGTTCGGGCCGGGCAACCAGGTCTACCACGAGGGCCGCAAGCATAGAATCTACGCCGCCGCCTTACCACCAATAGGGATTGAAGCGCAGCTTACTCGGGTCCGTCTGTGCAATGTTTGCGGGTACGCCCACGATGGCGCCGCCGCCGACTCGGATCTCTGTGAACACTGTGGAGTTCGTCTGGACGCTGCCACTTCAGAGTTCCCGCAACGCCTGCTGGTCCAACCCATGATGCGGGCACGTATGGTTGAGCGCATATCTTCGGAAGAAGAAGAGCGCGTTCGCAGCGGCTACTCAATCACGACCCATTTCAGTCTTGCTGGCAGCCGCAGTCAAAGTGCCCAAGTCCTTACGGATGAAGAGGATGTCGTCCTGAATGTATTTTATGCGCCAGCGGCTCGCATGTGGCGAATAAATCACGGCTGGAGGAGAGGGGATAGGAACGGCTTTACGATAGATCCACAGACTGGGCGATGGGGCAGACGTGACGCGGACGACGATGGTGACGGGGACCCCAGCATCCTGCAACCCATCACGGGCGTCAAACCCTATGTCCAAGACGGGCGGAACATTCTGATGATGAGCCCCCCGGTGATGACCATTCGAACGAGTTCCTATTGTCCCTTCTGTACGCGCTCAAGCGAGCGATCCAGTTCGTTTACCAGGTAGAAGAACAGGAGGTGGGAGCAGAACTGATAGGCCAAGGAGAACATCGTCGACTCCTGCTATGGGAGGAAGCTGAAGGCGGCACGGGCATATGGGAACGGTTGGCCAGAGATCCGCATGCACTAGCCGAGGTCGCGAGACAGGCGCTGGCACTCTGCCATTTTGACCCAGATACTGGAGACGATGTCAATGAGCACAATTCCACAAAGTGTGCCGTTGCCTGCTACGAATGTCTCCTTACCTACTCAAACCAGTTGCACCACCATCATATTGACCGTCGACTCCTCCCGGAGTATCTCCGCCTGCTCGCATCTGCGACTACTATTCCAGTAAAGGAACGAAACCCGTATGAACATTACCAATGGCTGGAGGGTCTCATAGACCCGAATTCGTCGCTCGAAAGGGAGTTCCTCCGCTTCCTCCGCGACAGCCGTATACAGTTGCCGGACAATGCCCAGAACCGCCCGGCCCCCGGAGTGCATGTCCAGCCAGACTTCTACTACAAGCGGGAAAACCTCCCAGGTGTTTGCGTCTTCGTGGATGGACCTCATCACGATGGACTTGGGCAGCAACGCACGGACTCGCAGGTCCGCACGCAGTTGAGGGACTGCGGGTTTCGGGTCATATCTATCAGACACGACCTCCCGTTTATGGAACAGGTGCAAGAACATTCAGACGTGTTTGTTTCTTACACGTGACCAGGGATTCGGATAACGAAGGAGGGCTGCACACATGGACAGGCAGAGGAGACCGTCGCTACTCGTTAAAGAACAGACTGGTTAGACATGAGGAAGATCTGTTTGTCTGTGGAGGGTTGGCCACCCAAAAAGAACACAGCCAAGTCACTGTTCGCAGAAGGGCATCCCGATTCACTTTGTGTGATTAACCTTCTGCGCAAGGCGAAGCAGGCGCTGGGCGACTCGGAATGGAATCCGACCGAGCGAAGGCAGATCGGCCTTGAGCTTGTTATGGCTGAGACGCCGGATGGAATCCCTGGCGATGCCACCAACTACCTCGGCGGCATCGCAGACGTATTGCAGGCTAACCGAACTAACGCAGACCTTTTACACCTTGGGGATCTAGCTCAAGCGTCACTTTACTATGATGATAGTCAGATTAGAGAGGTGCGGTACTGTGTCGAGCGCGGCAATATTCCCGGCTACCGCCTCCGCGTGTGGGTGCTGTGATAACAAGATGTGCGAGCAGTAGATTGGGCGATGGATCAGCCTGGATGCAGGAAGCTTGAGGAGCACCGCGTGCCAATGAAGGGGGCGAACGGTTCATAGTAGGTGTCGGCCAAGAGGGAGTAGGCTAGGATCAGCGTCGACGGGCTCCGCTTCTCACGCCTGTTCTAGCCTGAACGCCCACTCCCACTGTGACGCAGCTGCGGGCTGGGGCTTCCGGTCCCTGCCATTTGGCTTGACCGGCTCCTCTGCCATGAACTCCGCCCAGAAGAACCGCGACTGCTAAGTCCCGGGCATCCTTCATGTGGCCGCTCCCGTTGCCAGTGGTGTGGTAGCCGTTGCGCAGGATGATGTCGACCGTCGGCTCGACACCGTTGGCATCGTGGCTATTGCCCAAGACCAGCTCGACCGTCGGCCCGATGCCATTTGAGTGGTGGCCGTTGCCATTGACCTCAACGGCCTTCGGCTAAATCTCCACCGCCTTCTAGCCGTCGTCCGCCACGTATTTCTCGGAGGTGGCCTCGGCGTCCCTAGCCCGGGCGAAGACCTCCGCCACCGTCTCCGTCTCGTCTTCGTCCCCGATGACCATCTTGTAGGCCGGGCCCATAATCATGGCGCCGACGTATTTTGCAAGATCGTCCTTCTAAAACTCCCTCTTCATCGCCGTCGAAACGGATGGGGGCATTCGCAAGCAACTTCAGGGCGTTCGCCTGTGTGGTGTTCCTGCAAGCTATGAACACCGCTTTGACCAGGCAGATCTGCTCTACGGTCCATGACCGGAGCGACCCCTTCCAACCTGACGTAGATCCAATTATTCATGCCTATTGGACAATAGCAATCAAAATTGAGGTTCTCATGGGCCGTCGATTTGGACTCAAACGGCTAGGTCAAATGGGCCCCAAAATATTACGGTCAAGGGGATACATATGACGGTTTGAGCTTGTGTAGGCGGGAGATGTAGTCCCTTTGTTCATCGCTCACATGCAGCACTATCCCCGTCGTCATCGTCTCTGGTACTGAGGATCATTTCTTTCGGAAACCCTCTCCCTACAACCACGCTTCCCTGTATCGTCTCCTCCGGCTTCTACCGCTATACCCGCACTCGGTGCATTTCTCTTGAGATTCCAGCTCTTGCGATAATGTCATCCCTTAATTCGTCAGCGAAAATGCCCTCCAATGAACGGAGTGACATTGACGCAGAAGAGCCTGTCTCAGAAAGAACAGACAAGACTGAAGGTACTGATTAGCGTTCAGGTAGACCAGGCTGTCAAGGGCGTCGGAGAATGGGTAACAAGAAAGGCCGCATACATGAGCGTTCAGGGGTAGGGCACCGGGATTTGGTGCCCTACCCCTGTTTATGGAACGCCTAGCGTCCCGCGCCTTCCAACTCCGCCTCTCGCTCCTTTTCCAAGCTGAGTGCCCACTCGAACAGTGACGTTGTAGCAGGCTTGGCCTTGCGCTTGCGGCGTCTTGGCTTGGCCGGCTCCTCGGCCATGAACTCGGCCCAGGAGAAGAGCGACTGCTGCGGCTCCGGGGCCTCGTCGTGGTGGCCATTGCCGTTGCCGTTGGCATGGTGCCTGTTGCCCAGGACGAGTTCCACCGTCGGCCCGATGCCGGCGGCGTTATGGCCGTTGGTCCCGTTCCCGTTGACCGGGGTAGGCGCATGCCCGTTGCGGTTGACTGCGATGATCTCCGACTCGACCTCCACGACCTTCCAACCGTCGTCCACGAGGTACTCCTCGGCGGTGGCCTCGGCGTCCCTGGCCCGGGCAAAGACCTCTTCAACCGACTCGACCTCGTCCTCGTAGCCGCTGACAATCTTTCCCGCCAGGGCCATCATCAGGTCGTCCCCGTCGTCGCCGTAGGCGGCCAGACCGTCCTCGGGAAGTTCCCCCTCGACGGCGAGGGAGCTTTGCAGCTTCTTTGCCACCAGCTTGAGGGCGTCGGCCTGTAGGGTGTTCCGGTAGCTCATGAACACCACCTTCACCGGCCTGGTCTGTCCGATGCGCCACGACCGCCGCGACGCCTGCCGCATCACGTATACGCTGTAATCTGTCTCGTACCAGCAGATCGTCTGGAAGTCGATCAGGTCGAGGCCCGTCTGAACCAGCCTGGGATGGCAGATGAGGACGTCGATGCCCTGCTTGACCCTGTCGGCGACCCACGCCTCCCTGCGGTCCGGGGCCACGGCGTCGGCCTTCATCACCGCCACGCGGAACCCGTGCTGGGTGAGGATGTCGTCCATCCTTCCCGTGATGTCCCTGGTGCCCGTGTGGGTGACGTAGACCAGCACCCTTCGGCCCTCCATACGCTCCTTGGCCACCAGGTCCACCAGGGACTTCTCCTTGGGGTAGAGTTTTTCTTCCGAGAGGGGTGGCACTTGGACGATGACTTCGCCGCTCTCCGGATCGAAGACGGTCTCCCCCCTGGTGCATCCGTCGGGGTATGCCAGGAGGGTCTGGAGGTAGGTGGACAGGAGCCGCTTGGATCCCTTGGATAGGGCGTCAGCCAGCTTCCGTCTGAGTTCCTCGAACACCGTATTGTAGGCCGACCGCTGGGAGTGGCCCGTAGAATCCTCATCGGAGTCCATGGAAGAGAGCATCACCTGCTCCGTGTAGTCGGGCAGGCCCGAGGCCACGTCGGCGAGTCTGAGGAAGACGGTGTTGCCTATCAGATGGAAGAGGGCCGAGGGCACCAGTCCCGGCCTCTCCCTGACCACCTTGCGGTACTTGCGGCGTCTGCTGTTGCGCCCGTCCTCTATGGCGTCGTCGTCGGGCTTCCCCATGGTGCACTCCTCGAAGCCGTAGCGCCGTATCCAGCGATGCTCCTCGGAGCGACCGAACTCCGTCCTGATCTCCGGGGAGAACCGGTAGAGCAGGTGAAAGAGGGTACTTGCATAGCCACCCATCATGGTGCCGGTCAGGCTGAGGGACTTCCCGCATACGTCGGCCAGGATGCCTGCTGCAATGCCCTGGGCGGAACCTCTCCCCTTATACTCATGGACCTCGTCCGTCACCAGCAGGTCGAAGAAACCCTTCATCCTGTGCTTGACGTAATCGGCCAGCGGGTAACGGCGAAGGCTGCTACCGTCGGCCTGCCAGAGGGGAGAAACGCAGTGGGGACAGACCCGTTTCCTCCGGTTCAGATCATTGTAGGTAAGAGGCACCCCGTCCTTGTCCAGTATCTGGGTGTTGCAGACGGGGCAGCAGGGTATTCTGAAAGGTTCTCCCGTCTCCTCGTCCCGCACCAGCCTGCCGTTGGCCACGGCCCACCTCTGTATGACTGCCGGCTTCCAACGGTAGGACAGCTTGGCCCTCTCCCTGGACATGACGACGAAGAGGGGGCCTGCGCCTACGGAATATCTGAGCCTCTCCAGGTCGGTGATGGAGGTGACGATGGCGGTGCGAGCCGAGGGCACCGTCTCCTCCACCTCCCGTTTCCACTTCCTGGTCAGGTGGGGAGGACAGAGGACCAGCACCCTGTGGAAGCCCGCCATGTGGGCCGCCGCAGTGGCTATGAAAGTCTTGCCCGTGCCCATCTCCCCCACCTGCTCCGTTCTCCCCTGTGGGCCTGTAGGGAGAGGACGCCATCAGGGGCGCCGTCCTCTCCCTACAGGCCCACAGGGGCACCACCGTGGTGGGGGAGATGACCGTTGTACTCCGAGGGTCTGTACAGGGGCGGGTAGGACTCCACCACCCTTTGGGCGATTGCGTCCCTGTAAGTGTCTATGAACTCTCCGAGATTCATTTCTTTCCTCCTTGGTCACTAGATTGGGTATCCTTCAGATGTGGCGAGACCCTGCCGGTTCTCATCCAGGAACCGGCAGGGTCTCGTGGATGCGGCTCTACGCTGAGGGCCGTCAGAATTGCGTTGTTTATCCGGAGCGTGGTACGGGCTTGTGCCTCTTCATGGCGGCCTCGCACCCGCCTCTCATGTGACTGTATCGAACGGGAGTGGCGACCACATGGCGGTCAACGATGTCCACCGATGCCGACTGCCAGGCGGGTTCGCCTGGACGGATGGGCTGCCCACAATCATGGCAGGCTTCGAGAATCAGAGTCGTCTGTTTTTCTTTCCCCTTTCCCTAGTTGAATGTTGGTTACGTATGGATGTCTACCGAAGTGTTTGCAGTCTTAGCAAAAGCTGAGGCCCCGCCGTCCCATTCAGTGGAACTGGCAGGGCCTGCGTTTAGCCGGACGGCTCTATGCCGGCCTTTCGACCTTTGGAATCTACGCCTCTATGTCGGTGATAAGTCCGTCTTCCAGGTCCAGGGCCACCACTGTGGTCCTGAGCCGCTCCCGGTGCACCTCCCTCTCGGGGGAGTCCTCCACCATCTCCATTATTTTCGCGGTCCTACCCTTGACCAGTATGCGTTTTCCTTCCGATTCCAGGCAGAGATTGTCCAGGAACCCCGCGGCCACCAGCATTGCCATGTGTCCCCTCCTGAGGGGCATAAGCGGCCGGGTGCGGTCAACCCTGGCGGGCCAGAGGGAGTCGGTGATCTCCACGTTGGCCCACAGCCCCGACCGACGGGCCTCCGCTGCTGCGGCCACTGGGTCCACGGTGCGGGTGGCGAAGAGGATGTCCCCCATGGGCATGGTGGGCGCGGTGAACTCCGGGTAGCGGTAGAATCGCAACGGCTCCGGCTCCCCATGGGCCCACTCCCGTACCTGTGCCTCGGCGTAGGGGTCCGGTGTGGGGTCCCCCTTCCGGTATCCGACTAGCACCACCTGGTCGAAGACCTCCTGCTCGGGATGGGGGAAGCCCCAGCAGCGGATACGGCGGTAGTGGGTGGACAGGTATCGGGCGGAGACCGCCAGCCGCTGCCTGGGAACGACGAACACCAGCAGGCCCTCCTCCGCCAGGTACCGGGTGGTGTGAGTGAGGAAGGCATGCTCTGTTCTCTTGTCCTCCGAGTCCCAATCATAGGGCGGGTTCAGGTACAGGATGCTGAAGGCCCCGTTGGCGATGGAAGTACGGAACAGGTCTGCGGAAAGGGTGCGGTGTAGGCGGCGTGCCGCGTCTTCAGCCCGGTCGCTGTGAAGCTCGACGCCGTAGGTCTCCACTGGGATTGCGCTGGCGCCGTGGAGTCGCTTTGCCAGCCGGTCAACGGCGCCCCCCGCCCCACAGCAGGGGTCGAGGACGCGGAGGGTCTCCCGGTTGTGGTAGTAGTATCCTGAGGGTGTACCGATCAGGTCGGCGATCATGTCCACCACCCGGTCCGGGGTGGGATAGAAGCCCCCCTTTGCTTGTGCTGCCAGTCTCATCTTTTTCCTCCTTTTTCCTATTTTGCGCGACGATGAACTTTGTATGTATAAGGCGTGTCCTTGAAGGACTGCGTGGGCCGCTCTCTGCAGGTGGAGTCGGTCTGGGATCTTAGTCGGGTAAGGTAAGCCGTCCTTTCGCTACGGCGCGGGAGAGGTCATCCCTGAGCCTTTCGGCATCGGGGGAGCACCTGTAGGCGGCGATTCCGACGGACTGCAGGGGCAGGATCTCCCCGCAATCCAGGCCTCGTTGCCAGAGCCAGCCCGCCCAGGAGTTGTGGAGAGGCAGGGGGCTGCGCCGGTCCAGGAAGCGGTGATGGAGGGCGGGAGCCTCCTCCTCCGACTTGGCCAGGAGGAGGAAGGAGTTCCTCTCGAAGGCGAACTCCGCCATTTTGGTATACACGAGGGCATGCCAACCCCCGGACACGGGCAGCCGGGCGATCTTCGCCGTCCAGGTCCCGATGGTGTCGTAGGGCACCGAGCACCGCTGGTAGCCTCCCGAAAGGGGCATGCCGTCGGCGCCCCGTATGAGGTGGGCCACGTCGGGGGGCTGCTTGAGGAGGGAGGCCCAGATGGCCTTGAGAGCCGTCTGGGATCCCACCATGGAGAGGAACCAGAGGCCGTCGGTGGCCTCGTCCCTGGCGAAGGCGTCCACGGTGGCGGAGAAGCCGCCGGCATTGATGGTGTGCAGATCCTGGAGATCCGTGGATTGAGTGGCAAGCATCTTTTTCTCCTTTCACTATGAGAGTCGTTGAGTGCGCAGGGCATGTCCGTTCCCCGCGTGTATGCCGGTAGGAGTGTGGTCCCGCCGGTCGTGAATCGTTGGCTGCCTGACCTGGGGCATAGGTCCCTTTATTGACAGGCATGGCTTCCCCGGTCAGGTGAGGAGACCCTGGCCCTTGAGGCTGACGCAGTCGTTCCCTCCTATGACCACGTGGTCCAGCAGGTCTATGTCCAGGAGCTTCGCCGCCTGCTTCAGCTTCCTGGTGATGGCCACGTCGTCGGGACTGGGCTCCGGGTCTCCCGAGGGGTGGTTGTGGACTACGATGATGCTGGGCATACCCTCCTGGACGGCGGGCCTGAGCACCTCCGCCGTCCTCACCTGGGAGGACGAAACATTCCCCTGGTAGACCACCCGCTGGCCTATCACCTGGTTCCTGGTGTTGAGTAGCAGGACCCTGAGCTGCTCCTGGGCCAGCGGGGCCATCTCCGGGCCTAGGAGGAAGTAAACGTCCTCGGGGGAGCCTATGGAGGGGAGGTCCCGGGGAGTCTCCCGCTTGGTGGGCACCTGGTACCGGGCTGCCAGCTCTCCCAGCAGGTCCAGGTTGCTTCGGAGGGCTTCAAGAAGAGCCTGCTCTGAGCTTGTCGAAGAGGTATCGGCGTGTTGGGCCGTGATGGTGGTCATGGGCTGCTCCTTATATGCAGTATCGAAAATGAAGCGGGGACGCCTCCCAGTTGGTGGGAAGCGGCCCCGTGTAGCTCGCCCCACCGGTGGGGGCGTCGACGTGGGATTGCGTGGTCTAGAAGGGGGAGTCGCTGGTCACCGGCCCGGCGTTCCCGCTGTCCCCGGCGCCGTTGGTGGAGTCGAGGAAGACTACCTCAGAGGCGTGGATTTCTGTGCTGTAGCGGCGCTTGCCGTCGTCTCCCTCCCAGGAATTCTGAACCAGCCTTCCCGCGACGTAGACTCGCTGGCCCTTCCCCACGTAGGTGTTCACGGCCTCTCCCTGCTTGCCCCATACCACGACGGTGTGCCAGTCGGTGGCGTCCTCCACGTTCTTCCGGTAGCGGTCCGTGGCCAGCCTGAGCCTGGTGACGGCGGTGCCTCCCGGGGTGTACTTCATCTCGGGGTCCGTCCCCACCCTTCCCAAGAGTTCCACTCTGTTGATGGTCCTTGTCATAACATTTCTCCTCTATCGTTGATGTGGCGCGGCCCTCCCGCGCCTAGATGAAAGCGAGGCCATCTTCCTGTAAAGGGGAAGAAAACCTAGTGGTGCGCTTCTTATGGGTGGAAGCGTCTAGGTGATCCTGACGTACTCCGACTCCCGCTCCGTGACTATCTCTGCCCTGACCTCCGGGTCCAGGAGGGAGTTGAGCTTTGGGTAGTTGATTGCGTAGCGGCGGGACTGCACCAGGCTGACCGTGCGGCCTGCTATGGTGGTCTTGGCATCCCCCTTCCGGCGCATCCACGCCTTCAGGGTCTTCAGGGCGGCCCGCTTGACTTTTTCTGGTGCTTTCATGGTCTGCTGGGCTTTGGTGTAGACCGCCACCGCCTCCTGTGCCTCCTCGTCGCTCACCACTTTTTCCTCCGGTTCCTCTCGGTTCTCTCCCATTCCCTTCCCACCCGGCTGGCAGATGTCCAAGAAAGGACAGTACCGGCACTGCCAGCTGCCTTCTAAGAAATCCCTGTCGGGCAGGGTGTCGGGGTCCGGCCCGTGGAGGTCGTGGTGGTCGACCAGCGGCTCCAGCCACCGGCTGGTGTCCTGCAGGGCCCGCTCCAGCCGTGGAGCAGGAATCACCTCGAAGTCCCAGGTACGGTTGCCCGTGTCCATGGTGGCGATGACGGCGTCCCGCATCTCGCCGAACTGACCCAGGGTGTAGATGGCGGCTTGGGCCACCGACGCCGGGTGGCTGCGCTCAGCCCCGAGGGTGCGCCACCGTTTGAAGGCCTCCGGTCCTCTGGTCTTCACCTCCACCACCATTTCTTCCCCGTAGAGAGGTGAGGCCTTTTCCTCCTCTTCGAACAGGAACATCTGCACCGTGGCATCCACGGCTCGTTCTCTGTTCACTGGCAACGGCAACCGCACCGTGCCGTCGGGGTGGCCCGTCACCAGCAGCTTGGGACCCACTTTTACCGTGACCGTCTGGGGGTCCCGGGGATCGGCGGGGTCCACGCTCCATCCGGCCCTTTCCATGGCCCTCGCCACCACCGGCTCAAGGGCGTTGCCCGCTTCCATGGCCATGAGGGATTCTTCAGTAGGGGGATTGGTGAGGGCGTATCCCGTTGCGGCGTACCAGAGAGAGCGGCGGCAGTTCAGAGCCGCCGAGGCCCGGACCTCCAGAGCCTTCCCCGTACCCGATGCGGGGTTGCCGTCGTCGTCGAACCGCGCCGCGGGACGGGAGAATGTTTTTGCTCTGTCTATGGTTGTAGCTGTAGTCATCTCTATTTCTCCTCCTGTTCGATTCTGTCCTGTAGATGAGGGGCGAGACTGTCCGCAATTGAGGCAGTCCAGCTCCCATACGTGAACCCGTAGTCCATTTCCTCAAGCCATCGCCATGGCCTTTCCCGCTTCCACGTGCTTTCCCGGCCCCCTGTACTCCAGGTAATCCCTGAGCACGTGGGCTATGCCGTCGCCGATGCCCAGGACCGGCACGCTGGCGCCATCGGCCATCCCGTTGAAGAATGGCTGCATCTCCTGTATTCCCCGACACTGGTCTATGATCTCGGCCAAGGGAGAGCCTCTCCTCAGGTGGAGGGAAATAAGGCGGCAGACCAGCTCCGTGACGCCGCTCTGGAAGCTTCCTCCCTTTCCCAACCTCCCGAAGACCTCGTAGGGCCGGCCCTCCTCATCCACGGCCACGGTGACGTAGAGCTTGCCGAACTCCGTGTTCAGCCTGGTGGTGACGCTGCGCAGGCTCCTGGGCCTGATCCGCGTCATTGTTGTCGTAGTCATATTCTTTTTTCCTTTCCCTGGTAGATCTGTAGTGCCTGGTTGCCTTCGATGGTTTCCATTGGTCCTTTGTTCCGCGTGGTCCCTTCGCCACTCACGTCCAGGAAATCCCCAACGATGGGCTTCTCGCAGTCCTCCTCGGCGAACAATGGGGTGAACATTGCGTCCAAGCCGTGGTGAGCTCCTCCCACCGTTCCCGGCTGGGCTTCAGCCCGCCATGGCCTGCCGTCGTGACTCTCCAGACTCCCTCGGCAAGCTCCTCAACCTCCCTGGTCCAACCCCACGGCGTGTGGGTCAGTGTCTTCGGCATATCTCGTCTCCTCCTTCCTGTGATCCTCCATAAACGAAAAGCGGGGCAGCCCCCGGAGGAGACTGCCCCGTTGGATTCCTGGTATTGGATTGATTGGCCGGCTAGGAAGTCCTGGCCTGCCGTATCGTGTTGAGCTTGTTGGCGGCGGCCTTCACCAGGGGAGCCAGCTCCGCTGCCGCCAACTGGTCCAAGTCCCTGCCTGTACGGGCCGACACGGCATCCTGCACCTGCTTCTCGTCGAAGCCCTGGGCCACGCCCAGCTCCAATAGCCGTTTACGTAGCATCTGTACCTGGGACTCCTCGCTACGGTTGGGCTGGACCTTTTCAGGTTTCGCCGCGGCCTGGACCGGAACCCTCTCCGGTTGGGGTGGAGCACTCAAGTCGACCTGGTCTCCGTAGAGGCCGTTGCCGAACTGGACTCCAAAGCTGCGTAGGGCCCGCTTCATGCCGTCGGTGACGGCGCCCTTCAGCGCCGTGTCGTGGCCCTCGGGGGTCTCCTCGGACACCGCGTGGAAGCCCACGTCGGTGCGGGAGGGCGCTCCGGCCACGGTGACCCGCACCGGTGCGCTGTAGGCGGAGGAAGTCTTCACCTCCCCGGTCCTGGAGTCCACGGTCTCCATCTGCCGGAGGGTCACGTCGCCCACCAGGTCATATCCCCAGCCGCCGTGGCCGAAGATCAGGTTGGCCTGGTCGATGACCGTGTGTCCTTCCAGGTAGTGGTAGATCATGCCTGCCCTTCCCTTGCGCTGGGATACGATGGCGAGGTCCAGAGGTTGCGCCAGGGCCCTGGTGACGACGGGCGGCAGCCCGTCCCAGAGCAGAGCCGGCTCCGCACTCGATGCGGGGTCGTGGTCGGTGACGATGGGCGCATTGGAGTTGTGCCCGTTGCCGTTCAGGTGAACGAGGCCGTTGGAGGCCCCGTTGGGGTGGTGTCCGTTGCTGTTTCCATTGAAGTTAGACATGTCGTATCTCCTTGTTTCGTGTTGCTGGTCCTGTAGAGAAGGGTCAATGCGGGTTTTCATAGGAAGAACCCGTGGTAGCGGGCAGGGCCCGTCATGTAGTGGGCGCACTTACTGCTGGGTGGCGGACGCGGATACAACCGAGGGGAAGTGTTTCCCACGTGCAAGCTCCCATTTGCGGGGAATCAGGCGTGAATCAGTAGGGTGGCGGGGATCGCTACCGGGAGGAGCGTGCCGCTTGACCAAGCAGGCGGAGGAAGAAGGCGCGTCCGTGGGAATAGGTGGCAAGCTCGGCCACGTCGCCCACGCCCTGGGGAAGAGTGACGACGGCCGCCCGTCGTCCAAGCAGGTCCGCAAGCCTCTCTGCCGCCTCCCCCCCCCGCGTCGTCGTTGTCGAAGGCGATGAAGACGCGGGGGCAGCCCCTGAGGGCTGAAGTCACCCGGTCAAGACCCTGGGTCCCCAGGGCGGCGATGGCAGGGAGACCCCAACCGGCAAGGGTGAGCCAGTCGAAGAGTCCCTCGGCCACCACTGCCCACGGCGGTGCGGGGCCAAGCCTCCCAAGCCCGAGCACCGGCTTGGGGCCGGGCAGGGCCTGGAACCGGGGCATGGTGTCGGGGGCGACGGCCCGGCCCGCAAGCCAGCGGACAAGACCGCCGGTGACCTCCGGCACGACCACCATCCCCGCGAACCGCTCCGCACCCTGCCTCATGAACAGGCCAGAGTCTCGGATCTGCTTTTCCGAGAAGCCGCGGGACTCAAGTACCTGCCGCAGCCCGCGACCAGGCGAGTAGCCAAGGCCCAGGCGGGACGCGGCAGCCGGACCGATGCCCCGGGAGGCCAGGTATGCCTGGGCGTCAGGGCTCCACCGCAACTGCCGAGCATGGTGCCGTGCCGCCGCGGTCAAGAGGGCGGGGTTGCGTGGGGACAACGGCGCGGGCTTCGGACGCCGCGTTGGGGCTGGACGAACAGTAGTCCTGGGAGCAAGCCCGGGGCTACCGTCCAGTCGCCGCAGAGCCTCTGGCAGACTCAGGTTCTCCATGCGCTGGACGAAGTCCAGCACGTCTCCCCCAAGTCCACAGCCAAAGCAGTAGAAGCGTTCCGAGTCGGAGTACACCGTGAAGCTGCCCTCCGCCTCCTCGTGGAAGGGGCAGACGCCCTGGCGGACTCTGCCCCTTCCTCTGAGTTGTACACCGGCCGCCTCCACGGTATCGCCCAAGGGATGTCTCGCCTTCAGGGCTGGAATGTCGACCGTTGTATTTGCTACGACCATTACTCACCTCCGGTCATGGGCCTGAGCCCCCGGAGGCTGCGGCGCGACACGTTCTTGCCGGGCCGCCAGCGCATTCCCAGCGCCGCCACCACCTCAAGCATTCCGCCTTCGGCGCGGGGCATAAGGGCCGCGGCCTGGCCCGTGCCCGGGCTGTAGACGAGAATTTCTCGGTGGCCGAACCGCCTACTCACAAGCTGTCCCCACTCGGAGTGGGCCCACCGCGCCAGATTCGGGTCGTCGGCCGTCATGTCCGCACCGGCGAGCACCTCAAGTGCCCCGTCCAAATTCGCAGCCTGCCTGAGCCGCCTGGCCTCGTGGATGGCGCGCACGACGGAGTAGCCTTTTGATGTACCCACCACGTCCACCTCGGCGGAGTTCCTCCCCACCGGCGATTCCGGCTCTTCCCTGAACGTCAACGTTGCCAAGAGCCGGTCCACCAGTTCCTCCAGGCTACGCCGGGGCCGCACTACCGCCCGCATGGTCCGAGACCTCGATGTGATCACGGGCATCGCTCCCTCAAGAGAGTTCGCAGCCGCCGTAGCCGGCTCCTCCCTGAACGTCAACGTCGCCATGAGCCGGTCTACCAGCTCTTCCAGGCTGGGCCAGGGCCTCATCCCTGCCTCTATAGTCCAATTGCCAGTTGCCAATGTTGTCGTAGTCATCTTGTACCTCCTTAAGTTGCTGTGTAATCGACTGTGATCGTGCCCATCTTGGGCAAAGAAAGAGGGGCCGCCTCGGAAGAGACGACCCCAGTCATTTGGCATGGGTTGCAAGAGGGTTGCGGTGCCAGCCGTCAGCGCCTGGACCGTCGCCCCGGACGGCGCGCCGTGAACCGCCGGACGAGCAGCACAGCAATGCCAATTCCGAGGGCGTTCAGGACGAAGAGTTCACCGTCTCCGGTCAATAGCAGGGGCCCGAACAGCAGCGCCGCAGCTACGACCACAACCGTGAGCCTCTTGTACCGCAGGACAAAAGCTCCGACGGTTGAGGCGAGACCTTTGAATTTGGGAACCGTTGAGAAGAAATTCTTGACGTTCATTGACGTCTCCTTTCGTTGTGTGCCCACACCGGCATCAGTGGTGCGGGTCGTGTGAGATGGGATCCGTTGACGAAGACGCACTCCCCCCAAGGTCGGATGCCTGACGCAGAAGAACGAAGGGAGCGAAAAGAATGCAGCTAGCCCAAGGGTAGATGCATGTTGTGGGAAGATCTGCGCGCGGTTGAAGCGACCGACCAACGTCTGCTGAAGGATCCGCCGGTCAGTACGTGCTATAGCTGCGGACCGGCCGTGATCTGGCTGATACCGCAGTCAGGATGGTCCAGGCGGAGCTTTGGATGCACTCCAACCAGGAAATTCGTGGGCAGCGCGTAGGCACATGGGGTCCCGACCTTCGATGCGGTATCAGGGGAGCACGGCTCAACCTTTCCATCGGCATCACGCATCGGGAAGCGTTTGTCCCTCAGGGGTCGCCGTCGGGAGAGCAAGGCTCAATCCCTAAGGTCGGTACCCCGCGGGCGGCTGTTCGGAGAGCAAGGCTCGATCCTAGGCAGCCGGTCCCGGATTCGGGGGACGGGAATCCTCCAGGTTTCTCGGCGGGAAACGCTGGAAAAGCCAGAAACAGGATTTAGTGTTATCACCCATCTCCGTCACTGTCAACGGTTTTGGAGCGTTTCGGCCCAGATCACTTACTCTCATGGAACTGCAATGGAACGACGGCGCAGCACTCGCGAAAACGGCACTCCCGCAGGGTCGCGGGCCTACTTCCACCACAGCCCCAGGGTAAGAATGCGCCGCAGTCGGCGCAGCATCTTTCTCCTGGCCATGGCCCTCCGGGTGTCGCGGAGCGCCTCCCAACGCCAGGCGGTCTGTCCCCTGCGACCGAAACCCCGCAGGGGCTGCGTCTCCGGAGGAAGGGTCAACCCACACTGCTCCATCATCGCCAGTTCCAGGGTCAGCAGCCGCTGCTCTCTTGTCAGCCACGACAGGGTATGGCCTCGGTTGGTATGGTTCTGCCTCAGCCGTCGCCACTCCTCCACCAACGGCCAGCCCTCACCGTAGACGTCGGCGTCGTCAGTGGCGGGATCCTCGGTGACCAACTCCGGGTCCGTACGCCGCGGCACAGCCCGCTTAGACGACTGAAGCCCCTCCACTGTGGGTGAGGCCTCAGCCTGGGCCTTTCCGGCCACCGCTTCGTGCAACCTCACTGCCATTTCATTCACGCGCCCCTCTAGAGCGCTGACCCTCTCCTTCAACCGGGCCACATCGTGGCCATGCCGTGAACCCAAAAGCCTGTGCAACGCATCCCTCATGCGTCCCGTGATCTGTCCCGTCTCCTCGGCACGGACCAGGGTGCGGTAGGCGACCCCTAGCATCTCCGTCGCCTCCATCCGTCCCTCCTCGTCCACCAGTTCCCGCAGCAGGGCCTTCAGACGCAGCCGTCGCAGCTTCGCCACGTCCCGACCACCATTGCCTCTGGACCGGGATTCCTCCATCCGTCCCTTCGCTCCCGTCAATTCCTCCCGTGAGCCGTTCACCGCATTGTCCTTCATTGTCCTGACTCCTTCACACTCAGTGTCCTGTAGGGGAATCTCGACCTCCGTAAGGCCCCGTTCCACGAATCGCTTACTCCTATGCGACAGAAATTCTTGCGATCGCCTCGAATTCCGACTTGCCTTTATGCAACTTCCACCCCCAATCGGTGGAACGGGCCCTTACCGCAAAGTGCTTACAAATAGTCCTTCCACTTGCCCTAATTCGGCCCATTTCACGCCCAGAACGGCCCACGACTTGCCTTTATGCAAATATCGCAATTCCTGTACACGGGTATGACACCACATCCGGCCTCCGAATATGAAGGCCCCGTGAGGGGGCCTCCCGTACGAGGCCCCCTCAAAGACCATGAAATTTCACCCCCCCACTCCTCAGTATTCACGGCAGGCAACGACGACAAGATCAACGACGTGGAGGTAGCGACGTGTCATTTCAACGGACCAACCGGAGATCTCGTAGGGCCGGAAAGTTTTTTCTCCTGGCGCTGGCTCTACTGCTGGCAATCTTGGCCGCCATCCCCCTGGTAGGCATGTCGGTAGGTCAGGCCCCGACGGGTGACGAGCCCGTCCTGGTGAACGCGGACCGGGAGTACGTGGAGCGGAAGAAGGAGGGCGAGTTCATCGCCCGCCCCGTCTACGACCGGCAGATAGACGCCCTCTACTACGCCATCCGCGACGCGGACACGGGCGACTGGCTCACCCCTCTGTACCGGGTCCTCGGAGGAGAGAAAAAACTGAGTGATGGCTGGGAATACTCGTGGGAGTACCCGGCCCTTGCGGAGCATCCGACGTTGGACCCGGAGCGGGCCTACCTACTGGTGATGGTGGCGGGGATGGCGGACGGCCAGACCCAGGCCTTCCACGCCGTCATACCCATCCACGAGCCCAGCCGCATCTGGGACAGGATTCTCAGCGCCCTCAGCCCGGGCCGTTGGGCGAAGGCCTTCGCCACCTGGGTGGTGGAGGGAACCCACGGCACCCTCTGCGGCGTGGTGGAGCGAGCCTCCGGCGATGACGCCGACAACTGCAGGGGAGGGTAGGAAACCATGAGCGACATCCTCACCGGCACTCCTCCCGGCCTCACCTACGACCACGAGCTGGTCCGGCAAGCCTGGTCGGTGGTGTGGGTCATCACATCCGGGGCCCTGGTAGTGATCCTGGGCTGGATGGGCCTCACCTTCATCATGAGCGAGCATCTGGGGATCAGGCAGGCGGGGTGGAGGGAGATGGTGCCACGGCTGCTGCTGGGGCTGGTGGCCGCGGCGTCCTCCCTCTGGTGGTGCGCGCTGGTCATCGACGTGGCCGACGCCGTGTCCGGCTTCATCGCCGCGTTCCTGGACGTCACCCCCGGAGACCTGCTCCGGGCTCCCCTGGACACCTTCCTCTTTGCCATACAGGCAGGGAGCGTGGGCATGGGACTGCTGATGGCCCTCCTCTACCTGATCTACGGTTTTTTCGTTCTTTACGTGCTGGTGCAGATGGTGCTGAGGCTTGCTTTGATAGACATCCTTCTGGCGTTGGCCCCCATCGCGTTGGGGCTGTGGATACTGCCCCACACGGCTGGATGGGGAAGACACTGGCTGAGGCTCTTCATGACCACGGTATTCCAGCAGGCGGTGCAGTTGATTGCGCTGGCGTTGGGATTCGGTTTCCTCAGGGAGGTGGCGGCCATAGGGGTCTTCGAGCCGGTGCAGGACCTGGTGTGGAAGCTTCTGCTGTCCCTTTCCTTCATCTACATGGCCACTAGGGTGCCGTCGCTTCTGGGGAACGTGGGGACCTTCGACTCCTGGGTGAGCACCCTCTACTTCGGCATGAACCTGCCCGGGACGATGATGAAGTCCGCCAAGACCCTTGGCCTGATGGCGGGAGGAGCCGCGGGAGGGCCTGCCGGGATAGCGGCTGGGGCTGCAGCGGGTGCGGGATTGTCCGCTGCCGCCACTGGCCTCAAGTCCATGGCGGAGATGGCGACCCCATCTGCGGGAGCGGGGGGCAGCGGAGGAGCGGCTCCCAGAAGTGCCAACGAATAGCCCAACAACTACGTCAACAAGAAACGGCATGGGCGACACCCACGCCTACGAAGAGAGAAGCAAGGAGATACAGCGATGTGCAATTGAGCAGAGAAAACGGCCCAAAGGGAAAAAAGACCAAGAACACTGAGAGAGAGGAGAAAAACAATGGACGACCTGACGCAGACCATATCGAACCTGGTGGGGATCCTGCTGGGGATCGTGGGAGCCGTGGGCGTGGGCTTCTTCGTCTACGGGGCCTACATGTACCTCACGGCCTCTGGAGCGCCCCACCAGATGGAGAAAGGAAAGAGCGCGATGATGACGGCCCTGGCCGGCATCATCCTGGCCATGGTGGCCTACGGCGTAGTGGAGCTGGTGATGGACGCCGTGGTGAACCCGGCGGTGACTCCCGACGTGCCCGAACCCAGCGCCAGCGTATCCCAGCCTGCCCCCATTTCCCAGGATCCCGGTCCCGGCGGAGCGGGGAGCTAGGAGGAGAAGACCATGAGAGAACACGAGGTACCCACCCACGTGCAGGCGGAGGACCGGGTGCTGCTCTGGTTCACCTTCCCGCAGGTAGTGGCGATGACGGCGGTGTGCGCCCTTTCCTACGGCGTGTACCGGTACGCCCCCGTGGGGCCGTCGGAGGTGCGGATGGCACTGGCCGTCCTATTCGGCCTCTTCGGCATCGCCATGGTGGCGGGGAAGATAGGAGGTCGGCGGCTGCCGCTGGTGGCCGCCGACCTGTTGAAGTACCGGCTGGGACCACGGCGCTACGTGGGGCCTGTGTTCCAGCTGGTGAGGAGCGAGGCTCCCATGCAGAAGGACACCGTTCCAAGCCCCCTGAGCCTTCTGGCGATGCGTTTCAAGCGGAACGCCCGGCGGTTGAGAGGGATGATGGAATCGGCGCGGCGCAGAATCCGCCGCAGGAAACGGAGCGGCGGCAACCGCCACAACGGCCGAATGCCCTTCCGCCCCCATCGATGGTTCCGCAAAGGCTGCCAAGAACGAGTGGACGATGGCAACGGCGGCAAAGGTTCCCCAAGCAAGAAGAACCGGCGCAGAAAATTTCCTAAGCTATGGGCGGCGGCCTTGGCCGCCGCCCTGGCGGTGGGGGCGGTGTCTCTACCCCAGGGCGTCTTCGCCGACGATGACTGGCAGAACGAGATCGACTTTGAACTCATCGAGCCGGTCCCGGGCCGGAGACTCTTCGTGGAAGGGCTGACGGTCACCGGAGATACTGCCACCGTCACCCTCAGGGCCGCCACTGACCTGAGCATAAGCGTTCACGCATATGGGGGATGGTTGGGGATCCAGCTCCTCTTCTGGGCCACGGCCCAGCTGAGGGAGGGAGAGAGCATCGCCTATGAACTACCCCTGGAGGGTTCTTCCCCTTCATTCACCTTCTCATGGGAGGATTCCGTTGGACAGGCTGGGGCCTTCTCTCTCAGGGACGGTCAGATTCCATACCCGCTGCCCACTGTCGAGGGAGAGATATGCGAACTCAGGCTCGTGTCCCTGGGCTGGACACCGGGAACGGTTGAGGGAGTGGTGGAGTCCGAGTGCGAGGACCGGGTGAAGAAGACGGTAGCACTACAGACGGTGGCGGGCCACGTGAGTGTCTCCGAGATGTCGCTCATGGACGCGGACGTGACCGCCGTCACCGGTATCGTCTCCGCCGTGACCACGGGCTCCCGGACCGCCGTCCCGCTGGTCCCCAACGGGAAGACCTCTTTCCGATTGGAAGCGGGTAGGGAAAAGAAAATCCATCCCGTAGTCATCGTGGTGGAGACGGAGGCGTCCCTCAGTATTCCTCTGCCACCCCTGACCCGTCTCACTCATCATCCTGAGCGTACGGGGAACTACACCAGGACGGTGACACTGACCCGTCCGGGCGTCACTCGGACCGTCAGCAAGAGGGTGACGGTTGAACACGACGACGGAACGACCGCGGAGCACACTATTTCGGCGACTCTGTCCATCTCCAGCCGGGAAATCCAGAAAAACGTAACCGTCGCCATCACCCACCCGGAGCACGTGAAAGCAGAGGTAGAGGCCAGGGATCCTGCCGTCCGGAGCCGCACAGAGACCTTGGACATGTCCACAAGCATCGGGTCCGACGAATCTTATCTAACCCTTGTCCTACCTGACCGGAAGCTGGAGATCCCTCCGGCGGAGCAGAGGCCCGCGGACAGCGGGGAAGCAGGCGACTGGTTCGAGCAGCTGGGATGGGAGTGGCCCTGGTGAGACGAGCAATTGTGACTACGATGCTTCTTGTCGGGGTCGTGCTGGCCACCACCGGCGCGGGAGTGGAGGAGAAGAGGGCCGCGCTGGAGGACCTGGTGGCGTCCTTCGACCAGGTCCTTACGGCAATGACCTACGCCGCCGCCGGTCTCTGCCTCTTCGCCATCGTTTGGGCGGGTTTCGTACTGATGGCCGAGGGTGGCGAGGGGAGAGGCGGGGGTAGGGCCAGGACCGCCGTGGCGATGGCGGTGGTTGGGCTGGTCCTGGTGCTGTCGGCCAAGGGAGTGGTCACACTGCTGCTCAACGGCCTTGTCCCCTTCCCAATCCCCTGAGTCCAACGAAAAGAGGAAAACATTGAAGAAGTTATTTCAACGAATCACAAGACCTGGGGCCAAGATGCCTGCTGAAGACGAAGCGGTTTCGCCTATGACCGTATCTGATATGCAATCTCCTGTGGCCCCGACTCCCAAGCCGCCGCCGGACCTGCCCCTCTTTTTCATGCTGTCGCACCTGGAAGAGGACGGGCCGGTAAGGCTGGACGGAGTGAAGGTTGGGGTGTGCGAGGTGATGGGCCTGGAGATAGACGAGCCGAAGCTAGGGGCCTTCGCCGGGGCTCTCAACGCCCTGGACTTCCCAGTGCAGCTGCTCATCAGGCAGCACCCTCCCCGGCTGGAACGACTCAGGGAGAAACTGCAACAGGCGCAACCCGAAGACCTTCCCCCACAGACGCTGGCGGCGGCTGAGTCTCTAAGGCGGCTGCTGACCGACCTCGAGAGTCGGGACGGGATCCTGGACCGGCGCTTCTACGCGATCTGCGAGTTCCCCCGGGTGGACGAGTTGAGGGGCCTGCTCGCGAGGGCCGGCCTGTCCGTTCATCACCTCAAGGGCCGACAACTGCGGATGTTTCTCGTCTCCGCCGCTCTGAGCGGCTCTCCCACAGAGGCAGACGAACAGAAGCACGTGGAGGTGGAAATCAACCGGAGGGAGATGCGCATCGGGGAGAACCTGGTCCGTTCCCTCCACCTGGCGAAGTGGCCCCGATCCCTTGCTCCAGGCTTTCTCCAGGGTCTGATGGTAGCGGGAGCGCCCATGGACCTATCCATCCACCTGGGGGCCATACCCCCGGATCAGGCAGCCAGGACCCTTGAATGGCAGAAGGTGCGCTTCGAGTCGGCCCAGTCGCTATCCTTCAAGAGAGGCCGCACCATGTCCCCCGAGGCGGAGATAGCCCTGGAGGACGTAACCCGCCTCAGGGACCAGGTGCAGCGGGGCAGGGAGCGCCTCTTTCACGCCTCGCTGTCGGTGACACTCCATGCAAAGGATAAGAAATCACTAAAGGAGATGACCCAGAGGGCGAAGGCTCACTTTGCCGCCACCCTGGGCAAACTCGACAACCTCGCCTTCCGCCAGCGCGAGGGTCTTCTGTCCACCCTGCCCCTGGCGTTGAATGCTGTCGCCGCGTGGCGAACCCTGGACACCTCTTCACTGGCGAGGCTGTTTCCCTTCTCTCCCCCGGATCTCGACACCCGCAGCGGCACCCTCTACGGCATCGACATGAGGGCCTGCTCTCCCATTGTCTACGACCCTTGGGACGGCACCCACCTGAACGCCAACACGGCAGTGCTGGCAAGGTCCGGCTCCGGCAAGAGTTTCGCAACCAAGCTGGGGGTGTTGCGGGGCCTCTGTAGGGGAGTGACAGCCTATGTGATAGATCCCGAGGGGGAGTACGCCGACATGGCGAGGGCGGCGGGGGGAAGAGTCCTCTCACCCGGAGTGCCGGGCCAGGGAATGAACCCCTTCGTCATAGACAAGGGAGACTCCGAGGAGCTACTCCAGCGCATTGGCAGCCTTAGGAGGCTTATAGAAGTGATGGTGGGGGAGCGTCTCAGCGCCGACCGGAGGGCCTCCCTGGACCACGCCTTGGCGGGCTACTATTCCATGCCCAGGAAGCGCACCGGCTTCATGGATTTTTACAAGTATCTGCAAGAAGACGAGGCGGGAGATCCTGGCCTCGCCCATCTGCTGAGGCCCTTCGCCACTGGCAGCCTCCGGCACCTGCTCTCCGACGAGGGCGACGACCTGCTGGGCAACGAGGCCCTGGTAACCGTCTTCGACCTGAGGCTGCTGGAGCCGGAATTGCGACCTGCCGCAGCCATGGTCTGCACCGAGACGGTGTGGGCGGCAGCGGCCCAGAACCCCAAGCCCCGCCTGCTCGTCGTCGACGAGGTGTGGAGCATCATGCAGCACCCGGAGGGGGCAGCCTTCATGGTCTCCATGGCCAAGAGGGCGGGGAAGCACCGGCTGGGTCTCCAGTTCATCACCCAGGACGTGCAGGACCTCCTCTCAGAGGATTCCTCGAGGACCATCACCGGTCACAGTGGAAGGGCGCTGCTGCAGAACGCCGCCTTCAAGCTGCTGCTGCAGCAGGACGCGGCGGCAATAAGCACCGTTGGTGAAGCCTTCGACCTACCCGAGGAACTTCAACGCTGGCTTCTCTCCTGCCCCAGAGGAGACGGTCTCCTACTGGCCCGTGGCAACCGGTTCCCGATACGCATCGATGCCACGCCGGAGGAGACAGAAGTCATCGAGTGGAGGCCCGGCGCCCATGGGTAGAGATGGCGACCCACCAAATGTGAACTGTTGAAGGAGCACTGAAAGGGAAAGGAAAATAAAGATGAAACGGAAATTTATCAAGTGGATTTTCGAAGACAGGGAAAAGAAACCCCCGGTGCTGCTGGCGGTGACGCCACCCAGGACTGGAGAGCGCACCCTGCTGAGCGTGGAGAACATGCTGGGGTCCATCGCGGTCCCCGAGCCCTTCTCCCTGGAACTGTGCGGCGACATGGACGGCGTGTCCCTCATGGCCCGCTGCCTGGACGACCAGGTGGTGCGGGGCCAGATAGCTGTGCGCTATCCCCAAGCCAGGATAGTGGAGGTGTCGCCGGAGGACGACCCTCTGCGCCTCCGAGAGGGTGAGGAAGCCTGGGGCATGACCCTCAGAGCCTCCGGCCCCCAGTACGTGCCCCTCCGCACCTTCCGTGACGACGACCTGTTGGACCCCGGCTCGGACCCCCTGATGGCCCTACTAGGCGCCCTCTCCGACCTGAACGAGGGAGAACGCATCGTAGCGAGGCTCATGCTGAACTCCCTGGGTCCCGACTGGTCCCAGCAGTACATGGAGAAGGCCGAGCAGCAGCCGGCGACTCAACCTCGGGACTCCGGGTACTCCGACCAGGTGAAGCATCACCAGACCGACGTTACCAACATGGCCATCCTGGGGGTGGGGGCCCTGGTCGCCCTGAAAGGCTATATGTGGGTGAAGACCGGGGAGACGTGGAAGGCCATCCTACTGGGATTGGGCGTTGCCATAGCCCTGGCCGTCGGCGGCTGGGCCTGGCACCGGTGGAAGAATGCCCGCAACCGGGTCTATGACCCGCTGCTGATCCGGGAAAAGGTGGCCCGCATGGCCTTTGACGGCGAGGTGCAGGTCACCTCCATACTGCCCCGGGGGACCCGGCCCCAGAGGGCCAGGCACCTGCTGGGCCAGGTGACGGCGGCCTACCGTCACTACGACCACCCGGCGGGGGCCAGATTCAGGGCAGGCAGGATGAGGCCGGTGGTACCCGACCCTCAGATGCTGTATCCCTCGGACCCGGGCCTCTTCGGCAACCGGAGCATTCTGGGGGTAAGAGAGGCAGCGGCCCTGTGGCACCCACCGGGAGCAATGGACGAGACGCCCCTGGTGGCCCGGTCCGGGGCCAAGGTACTACTGCCCACCGCCCGCAGCGTGAGGGGAGGCGCCCACGTGGGAGATACGACATCGGGGACGCCACGAAAGATCCATTTCCCGGAGGATCTTCTGCACCGCCACCACCTCTACGTGGCCCGCACCCGCATGGGTAAGTCCACCCTCATGCACCACGTGGTCTCCCACAAGATGCGGGAGAAGGCGGCTGGCAGGGACAAAGACGCCATCATCGTCGTGGACCCCCACACGGACCTGGTGGGAGAGCTGCTGGAGCAGGTGCCGGATTCCCTCGTGGGACGGGTGAAGCTCATCGACCTGGCCGATGGGCGGGGCGCGCCGGGCATCAACCTGCTGGACACCCGCATATTCTCAGACAGGGACCGCACCGCCGACTCGGTAGTACGTGTCGCCCGCGGCCTCTGGGACCAGTGGGGTCCAAGGATGCAGTCCATCCTGGAGTTCACCGTGAAGACCCTCCACGAGGCCAATAAGACCATGGACCCCGACGAGCAATTCACCATCCTGGACGGCCTGAAACTACTATCGAACGCCCCCTTCCGCACCGAAGTACTCAAAAAGGTCTCCGACCCCTACATACTGGAGTGGTGGGCCAACACCTTTACCGGCTGGAGCCGCGACTACAAGTCCGACTCCCTCGCCCCGGTCCAGACAAGACTCTCCTACTATGCGTCATCCAAGAGGGCCAGGGCCATCCTGGGCCAGCCCCGTTCCACCATAGACCTGAGGGAGACCATCCTGGACGGCGGCATACTGCTGGTGTCCACCTCCCAGGGAGTGGTGGGAAGGGACGTGGCCGCTCTGGTGGGAGCCTCTCTCCTCAACCTCGTGGACTCCGTCATAAGAGAGCAGGGAAGTGTATCCCTTGAGCAACGGCGTGGCGCACTGGTAGTCGTGGACGAGATGCAGACCATGCCGGGGGTGGACTACGAGTCCATGTTGAGCGAGCTTGGGAAGTTCGGCGCCAGCTTCATCCTGGCGACCCAGAGCCTGGCTAAGCTGGACGACCTCTCCCCCACCATGCGCGACACCGTCCTGGCCAACGTGGGCTGCCTGGCGGTGTTTCAAGTGGCGGGCTCCGACGCCCGGCAGCTGGTTTGGGAGCTGGGAAAGGACCGTGTGACCGAGGAGGACGTGGTGTCTCTCCCGGTGCACCACTGCTACGTGAGGGCCACGGTGGGCAAGGAGAGGATGCCCGCTTTCTCCATGATGGTGAGGAAGCCGGGGAAGGGAGACCCCCGCACCGCCGGCCGCATCCGCGCCGACGCCTCGAGCTACCTGGTATCCGCCAGGGAGATACTTGAGAGGGAGTCCGGTATGCGCAGTCTGGCAGAGAAGTACCGGAAAGAGATGGAAGAGATCGCCACCAGGGAGAACGCTGGGAAGGATGAGGCCAAACCGCAGAGACCGGACCGCAGGAAGGTGCGTACCAAGCGGGACCAGGCCGACGGAGAAGCTTCCCTGAAGCCCACAGTAGAGGAGCGTGAGGAATGAAGCCCCTCGACGGCGAGATGATGTGGCTTCTGGCCCGGATGCCCTTCCTTGACCGGCTGGAGGCGGCTGCCGTCTCCGGCTGGTCAAGGGGAGCCGTCTACGGGTCCGTACGCAGACTGGTGGGATCAGGCCTCGTGGGTTCCCTTCCCCACGCCACGGACCTCACTCCCCTTACCCGGAGGTACCATCTCACCGCCACGGGGCTGCGCCTTCTGGCCAAGTCCGGCGACATGGCCATGGAGGAACTGCTCCGCAGCCATCCCGTCTCCACTCGCTGGCGGCGGGTGATGCTGGACCGGCTCGACGCCCTGGCCATCATTTATCGCGTCGCCTCCGCCGTGGCCAACGTGGCCCATCCCATCAGCTTCCGCTGGTACCGGGCTATGCCCATAGATGCAGCCATCACGCTTCCTGGCGGAAGGACCGTCGGCATCCTCCGGCAGGGACTCACCTCCGACAGGTCGGGCTTCTTGAAGCGGGTGTGGAGGCTCACTCAGCTACCCCTGCCGGGAGCCGTCCTAATGCTGATGCCCGACGAGATGCGGTTGCGGTACGCCCGCAGGATGCTGTCCCTCACCCCCGTGTCGGCCCTACTTGCGCTGGAGCGGGAGGCGGCAGTGGGAGCTACGGACCACTCCGTGTGGCAGATGCCCTCCGTCAGCGGCGCCGTTGATCTGGGAGACGCCATGGACCGGCTGCCCCCGGGCGGTGTGCTTCCCGTGGAGCGGCCACTCTCTCGCATCTCCTTTCCCCGGGACCTAAACGAGTACGGCCCCGGAGAGGACGCTCCGGATTACCTTCTACCGGCGCTGCTCAGGCCCGCGGAGAAGCGGGCCATTGACCTGCTCTCCGGCTGGCCATGGCTCAATCTGAACGACCTGGCGGGCCTGATGGGCGTCTCCCGCCCGCGGGCGTCCCAGATTGTCGCCTCCCTGGAGGGCTTCGGCCTTGTGGTTAGCACGACCGCATCGGGCCGTCGCCTCGCTCTCACCGACCCAGGCCTGGCCATGCTGTCCCGCCGGGACAGGACCGCCGTGGGGTTGGCCAGGAAGCGGTGGAGCGTCTCTCCCCTGAACGAAGAATATCCTTTGCGCTGGCGCAACGTCTCCGGCAGGCGGAGCCGCCAGCTGCTGCGGCACATGGAGCACACCGGTGCCGTCCACGGCTTCATGGCCGCCCTCGCCGGGCAAGCTCGCCACATGGGATGGGAAACCGTACAGCTGGACCCACCCATCAGGGCCTCCCGCTACTTCCGCTACTTCGGTGGGCTGCGCTCGATTCACCCCGACGCCTTTGGCCTGTTGCGCCGGGGCAGCGTCGCCTGGCCTTTCTTCCTGGAGTGGGAGCGGAGGGCCGTGCGTCCAATCACCATGGCCGGACGGCTGGCCCCCTATTTGAAGTACTACGCAACCCACCGTCCCGCAGACGACCACGGCTCTGCGCCCCACGTCTTTCTGGTCTTCAACGAAGAGTCGGCAGCCACCGGCTTCCTGCGTGTGGCCATGGAGGAGATGGAACGAGAGAAGACTTCTCTGCCACTGCTGGTGTCTCACCGGGGCCTGGTGGAGAGGAGAGGCCCGCTGGGACGGGTGTGGCGCACACCTGGGCAGTGGGAGCCCGTAACCCCGCTCCCTGAGGCCCGACTTTCTTGAAAAAGACTGGAGAGAAAGAAACATGAGACTCTACTACATTAACCAGGCCGAGGGCCGAAGACGCCACGTCCGCTCTGCCCTTGGCGTTGACGCCGAGGTGTGGAACGATTTCTTTCGAAACATCCACGAGTGGCGGTTGGAGCTGCGGCGCCGCCACGGCATCCCCTCTGAACGGCAGCTTCGCGCCTCCGAATTGTTGAATGGGAGTGTCGAATTGGGCAACCGGAGCTGTACAGATTGCTGGACGCGCACTTCAGGAAAGGGAGAGGAAATCTTTGCCGACGGGCTGCGCCGCATTGAGGAAGCCGCACGGACCATGGGCGGCATCGAGGTCATCAACGTCTGTCTTTACAAGCCGGATTGCCAGGGCTATAAGCGGGTCGGCCTCAACCGGCTGCTCAACCGCATCAATGCATCCGCAGCCATGGCAAACCGCCACGCTTTTCTTATCTTCGGGCCCGGCGAGGAAGGATTGGTTTCCAGGACCTACAGGCGTTTGAAGATGTTCAACCCCGTGCCCAGTAGGTACGAGCTATGGGAGGATGGTCGGCCTACCAGGAACATGCCCATAGAGAACGTCATCGGAGGTCCCGCCTTCCGAAGCTCGAGGTCCGACTGCCTGCTGCAGATGGCCCACCTCATCGCCTACGCCCTTCTAATGCAGGAGGAAGAACCATCGCTCTGGGTGCCGGGGATGAGTGCGGGTCACCCCTTCGGAATCCTGGACCGCGCTCTCAACCGCAATGCCTCGGGACGAGACCCCCAGGGAGTCGTCAGGCGTTGAGACTAACCCTTTAATTCAGATGGTGGTATGGTCAGGGTGCCGGTTGGAATCGGGGAAGATCGATTCTCCTTCAACCATGTGATTGTCAACTTGGTCCGGGACATCTATTTTCGTAGAAACCACACATTGGGCCTCGTGCTCGAATAGGTGCCCTGGCTATGTGGCTAAGTCTCAACAAGTGGACATTACAAGGAGGGTTGAGCCGCTTTAAGAAGATGCTGGTCTTCCACTTCTCCACCCTGGAAATCCTTCTCGTCCACATTGAACGCGCCGGAATGGGACGGATGAAAACTAATAGGAGCGAGGGACGGACCCCCAGTGGATTCATCCCCTAGTTGCTAAAGGCCGGCACCTGCGGGAGAGAAGGCAGAAGAACCTCTGGTGTATCACCCGCGGCCAGCCAGTTCTAAGGCTCGACCTCAAGGACAAATACTTCAACTCGCTCAGCCTCGCCATGAAGGCCAATCACCACTGGGTGAAGGTGATTGCTGAACGGCTCGCTACTAGCTCCAGATGCAACGGCAGCCCTCCCTTCAGATCACGACAATATCGTCAGGCCGACTCGCATGGAATGGAACCCACCTCGCAACTATCCGCCCGTCAGATCCCGCAGTGCCCCTCGCACTCATTGCCGAACCCGTCCTTCGACCCTCCTGATCCCAGGTCCCTCTCGTCCAGCGCCACCGCCCGAGCCAGGGGAATGCGCATAGGGTGCAGGTAAGGCTCCTTCACGTAGGCCAGCCCTCCCCGCAGTCTGTCGTCAATCTCCACCGCCTCGGCGAACAGCCCAGGCCACCGACGCTTCGTCTCCACCCACCTTCGGCGGGACTGGAAGGGACAGCCGACGCAGGCCGAGCGTTCCAGCGGCCTGTCGAAGCGAGCCTCCCACCAGCCCATGCAGTCCCTCCGAGACATCCCCGCCTCTATCAGCGGGTAGCGGTTCACGATCCACCGGTCTCTGGAAGTCTTCATTCGGTGAGCCTCGTCGGTGGAGATTCCTAGCCACATCTCGACGACAGTGTCTGCGGGGACCCGCTGTCTTGGCTTGAGCCCTAGCAGCTCCCGTATCTTCCTGCGTATGGGTCTTATCTTGTAGTTGGTGGTGCACTGCCTCCTACCTATGCCATCGCCCTCGCCGTTGCGCCCCTTCAGGTGCAGAGGGATGTCCACGAAATTAGGGGAGTCCGAGTGGTTGGTGAGGGCCATTACGTCCTGGCGCAGGCTGCGCCCGTTGTCCACCACGTGGAGGGGGAAGGGAAGTTTGCTTTTCAACCATTCCAGGTGCTCGTATATGCTGGGTGGCTCCCAGTGGGTGTCGGCGAAGATGGCGCAGTGGGGCACGGCATCGAAAGCTCCCTCGGTGGCCATGAGGGCCATGACGGAGGACTGAACTCCGCCGCCAAGGCTGATGACGGTGAGTCGCCTCACCGGCGCAACTCCACCGAGCTGATCCCCACGGGCAGGTCATGGTCTGAACACATGAGGATCCCGTCCCGGAGTCCCATGGCTTCGGCAAGGGTCAGGAGAAGGAAGAGATGGGTCGAACTGGGAAGGGTGCCCTGGCGCCATCTCCACAGCCGGTAGGGTCTTACGCCCATGAGACGGGCCAAGGCCTTCCAGCTCAGCCCGCTCTTCTGCTTGAAGCATTCCAGCCGTTCAGGGAAGTCCCCCGGGAAGTCGAACTGCACGGGCCGGTGCACCCTCCGTTGCACTCCCACCGTCTACCCCTCCTGGTCCTTTGCCTGCAGGCCGAAACGGGCGGCCAGGGGAGGCTGGTACCCTTCAGGTAGAGGCGCCACTTGTATCCCCAACAGCGTATGGAGGCCACCGGGTACGCGGGCCGCCAGCAGTATCAGGGCGCACAGGCCATCCCCACTGGGCTTGGTACCCTTGCGCCACCGCTGAAGCTGGCGTGGGTCCACGCCCAGGCAGCCTGCCAAGGCATCCCAGGAGAGACCCGTCGCCTCCTTGAAGGCGTCCAGCCGCTGGGAGAAATCCACGGGCATCAGCCCGTCGTCCACGATGAGATGGGACGGAAGGAAGCCGCTCTTCATGAGACCGTCTCCAGTATGAACATGTCATCGAACTGGGTGACACCCAGGGCTTTCATGAGTCGTCTGCGCCGCTCCGGTGAGGGACAGCGCATACCCCTCATCAGTAGGGAGAGGTAACCCGAGGACATGCCGGCCAGCTTGGCCAGCTCGTTCTGGGAGATGTTGCGCCGGTGCATGAGCTTCCACATTCTGTCGGGATTCAGCTTCACCCTATAGGAAGGTCTTCTGCGCTTCATTCTTTCCCCTCCTTGCCGGTCGTCTTCTCGCCGTCAACCATGCCGCCCCCGGCGGCCGGAGAAGATTCCTCTCCTGATACGCCGTTGGCGTACAGCTCGGGATGGGCTAGGCGGTGCCGCACGATGATGCGGGCCAGGATTCTGAGGCCCTTGAGCCGTCGCCTATCCTGCTCCTTGATGAGTTCTTGCTTCATCCCCGTTCTTTATTCTCCCTCGGCAGTGCACCGCACCCTTGGGGATACGGCCACGAGGCGTTTCGATGGTGTATACTGCTCAATGAGAAGATACGTTCTGTATACTGGAGTGTATCTGTAGAAAAGATAGAAATCAAGGCTATATTCCTAGATATGCCCTATATCTTGACAATCACTTACTCTGATGTAACAATAATATAACAACTATGTGCCACTTATTGGCCGGTAATGTACTGGGTGGGATACGGAACACGGTGGATGCACCCAGGGATGAGAGGAGGAGGAAGATGGAAGAGCTAAACGGCAACCTTAACCTTAACGAAGTTCAGGAAGCTGAGAACAACGAAGAGATAGGCGCCCTGCTCAGGAGGCTGAGGGGAGAGCTGAGCCTGAGGGATATCACCCGGCGTACGGGCATCTCCAGCTCCTATCTCTCCCAGTTGGAAAAAGGAGATCGAAGGCCGGGCCGCAACGTGCTCAGGAGGCTGGCGGAGACCTACAACGTGGACCTCCGGCATATGCTCAAGCGAGCCGGGTACGGTGTCAAGCCCGACCCCAACAGCAACGAGGTGCAGGAGGTGGAGCGGGCCTACAGGTACGTGCTGGCGGACCCCGTCTTCCGGGTGGGCACCAGACCCGACGGCCCCCTCTCAATGAGCGCCAAGCGGTTCATAGTGGAGATGTACGAGCGGTTCACCAACAGGAAGCTGCTCCAATGAAGAGAACACTGCACGGCTTCTGCCGCTGGCTGCTGGAGAGTCTCCCCCTCCGCCGCACCCTCAATCCCGAGTGGATGGCCGCCGCCTTCGTGGACTACTTCAGGCTGTCGTGTCGCCCAACCCTAGAGGAGTTGACCCTCCTTCTGAAACGTGCGGGGTTTGGTCACGTGACCTGCAGGGACCTGGATAGTATGAAGGGCATACACTACAGCGCCCCCGGCGGGGGCTACCATATCCACTACCGGAAGGACCTGTGGGCCGGGGCCCAGGACTACACCGTGCTCCACGAGGCCTACGAGATCATCCACGAGACCCTTACCGATCTGTACTCCGGCTACCGGCCGGGGCGGAAGATATGCCGGGAGGGGGACCGGTTCTCCGCGGCGGTGCTGATGCAACCCAAAGTCTTCCTGGTGATGGCTCTTGCATCAGGACTGGACGTGCTGGCCCTGCAGAGGATGTACCGGTGCTCCTACGCCTCGGTAGCCATGAGGCTGGCCGAGGTGGTGAGGCACCCGCCGTTAATGGTGGTCCTGTACGAGAACACGGAGAGGGGAGACCCTGCCGGCTGGGAGCAGCCTCCCTCCCTAAGCGCCACGGTGGTGAAGAAGACGAGAGGTATGAGTGTGCCTAACTCCTTCACCATACGTGGGGCGAGGGGTGGCGTTCCCCGTAGAGGTAGTCCACCCTCTCCCGGGTCCCTGGCGGACCTCGTCATACGCTGTGGCAGGACTCAGTCTGCCCGGGAAGGCGGCCACACCGTCGTAGCCCGGCCTGTCTTCTGGAAGGGGAAACTTGCCAAGGTGGTGGTGGTAGCCGTGCCTGAACGGGACTCCTCGATCCTGGACCCGCAGGTGATGGCCTCTAGCATACCGGACCGCAGGTGGCGGAGGTCGGCGGCGAGTAGATGGTAGTTGAGGCTGGGTTGTGCAGCGATATATAGTAAGACAAGATAACACTAGAAAGGGACAAAAAAAGAGACAGTGCCCACCTTGCCTAGAAAGACAAAGACCATCACCTTCTCCCTGCCGCCCGCCATGGCGGAGCAGGTAAAGTCGGTGATGCATGAGGAGCGTCGCACCATGAGCGAGCTGATCCGGGAGGCACTTCGGAATTACATGGAGGAACGAGAATGGCTCAGGACGATAAGGTACGAAAGGTTGAAGAAGCGCGAGGCAAAACGGGAAGAAGCCAGTAGGAGGAGAAATAGATGAAGACGAAACAGAGAGAGGACTTCACACCGGTGGCGCTGTACGCCAGGGTATCCAGCGACAGGCAGGACGTGGACCTGTCTATATCCGCCCAGCTGCGGGCATTGCGGGACCACGCCAAGAAGTACAACCACCTGGTCGTGAGGGAGTATATCGACGAGGCGGAGAGCGGGAGAATCGCCAACAGGCCCCAGTTCCGTAAGATGATCGAGGAGGCCAGGAAGCCTGAGGCCCCCTTTAAGGAGATCCTGGTTTGGAAGTTCTCAAGATTCACCAGGAAACGGGAACACGCCGTTGCCTTCAAGTCCATGCTCCGCCGCAAGGGAATAAGGGTCATCTCCATTACGGAGCACGCCGACGATTCTCCCACGGGCAAGCTCATGGAGGCCATCATAGAGAGTGTGGACGAGTTCTACAGCGAGAATTTGGCCCAGGAGGTCATGCGGGGTATGCGGGAGTCGGCTTCAAGAGGATTCTGGGTCACCCCCAACCCCCCCTACGGATACCGCAAGGTCTATGTGCAGGACGGGCCCAAGAGACGGCCCAGGCTGGAGGTGAATGAGAAGGAAGCCAGGGTGGTCCGGCACATCTTCGAGATGGCCCTACAGGGGAAAAGCACACTGGACATCACCAAGACCCTCAACAGGGAGGGCATAGCCAGTCCCAGGGGAAAGCGGTGGCTGAAGAGTTCCGTCCACAACATGCTGAATAACGAGGCCTACATGGGAACACTGGTCTGGGGAACCAGGGCCAGGGACGGGGCACCGCCGGTGCGGGTGGCGAAGGCCTTCCCCGCCCTCGTCTCCAAGCGTAAATTTCTTCAGATTGCAAACCAACTGCGGTCCCGGGCCCCAAAAGTCGAACATCCCAGGCGGTCTTCCAGCCCCTATCTTCTCAGCGGCATTGCCAAGTGCGAGTCCTGCCGCAAGGCCCTCGTCGCCTCAGAGGCCAAGAGCGGCAAGTACACCTACTACGTATGCAATTCCCTACTGAAGCGGGGAAGGGGCACTTGCAACACCCCGAGGCTCAACTCCAAGCATTTCGAGAGCCTGATAATTGACAATATCCGGGACAACATCCTCACCGAGTCCAACATCCGAGACCTGGTGAAGATTGTGGACGAAGAGATGGACGGGGTGGCCAGGGAGCAGCGCAAGAGGCTGAAGGTCATCAAGGATGAGCTTGATGAAGTGAAACGGCGTATGGGGAGGGTGTGGCAAGTAATAGAGACGTCCAAACTCGACATTGCCGACGCCTCAGACCGGATCAGGGAGCACCGGGAGAGGAAGGAGAAGCTGGAAGCGGCGGCGGATGAGGCAAGAGCCATACTGAAGCATCGGAGGGTGACGCTGGATAGGATGGAGACGATCACGGCCTTCGCCAAAGACATGAGCGGTTACCTGAGGACCAGTGAGTTGACGGAGTCGCGGGCCTTCATACGGTCCTTCGTGAAGGAGATCCAGGTGAGGCCCGGGAGGGCCACGATTCACTACACGATTCCTACCCCTGAAGACAGTCCCGTAGGCGGAGGCGACGCCGCTGAAGTGGCCCTGAATGGGGGAGTAGTTATGAGTACAGTACACAATGGTGGAGCTGAGGGGAATGCTACTTAGCTTTGCAAACGGCATATTTAGCCATTCATTCCCACATTCGTTACCACAATGTGACTCTGGGAGCGAGAGACTAGAATCTAGGCATATTCTCATCCCCAAGAGTTCGAGTATCGAGTAGTGGCCCCGAGTTGTAAATCATTCGCTACATCAGCTCAATCGCAGCCGCTGCACTGCCCAAGTATAGTTCAAGTTGTCAAAGGGTAGGATGCATGCATACACTTAGGGGTGGGAAATGCCCAAGCTCAGATTCATACACGCTGCTGACCTGCACCTAGATAGCCCTTTCAGTGGTTTGAGGGCTGTGGCGCCGGACGAGGTCGGGAACATTCTGCGCAGCGCGACGTTTGATGTCTATGACCGAATTGTGGATATGTGCATCGAGGAGCGGGTAGATGCTCTCCTAGTGGCGGGCGACGTTTACGATGGCGCCGAACGCAGCCTGCGGGCGCAGTTGAAGTTCGTTGAGGGACTGATACGCTTGGATGAAGCCGGCATACGTTCGTTCATCTGCCACGGCAATCACGACCCCTTGGACGGCTGGGAGGCTAGGCTGGACCTGCCGGACGGTTGCGTACGCTTCGGGTCAGAGGTAAGCGGAGAGCCGATGTTTCCGGAAGACCCTGAGCGTGCTTTCGTATACGGGATTAGCTATCCTCAACGCGAGGTTCGGCAGAACCTGTCCCCGCTTTTCCAGGGACTGTCTAGAGGGAAATTCCGGATCGGGCTGCTTCATGCCAATGTCGGTGGCAACACAGAACACGACTCTTACGCCCCATGTAGCGTTTCTGACCTAGAGGAAACTAGCATCGATTACTGGGCGCTTGGCCATGTACACACGCGCTCCGTCCTGATGGGTCGGAATCCCGCGATCGTCTATCCGGGCAACCCTCAGGGACGACACGCCAACGAGCTTGGTGAACGAGGTGTCTACCTAGTGGAGGTGGACGAGTCTGGCGGTATCGAGATTGAATTCCGCGCGGTGGACGTGGTGCGATGGGAGAGGAAAGAAGTGGACATAGGTGGTCTTGGAGATGAGCAGGCAGTGTTAAACGCCATATACGATGCTGCAGCATCAGCTCTGGAAGAGGCGAGGGGACGCCGGGTAGTTCTGCGAGTGGTGCTGAGCGGACGAGGCTCCATGGACAGGTGGCTGCGCCGACCGGGAACGGTCGAAGACTTGCTGGAGCAGCTGAACGGCGAATACGTCCTCGGTGACCCGTGGCTGTGGTGTGAACGGATCCAGCTCGAGACTAGGACGTCCATTGACCGCGAGGAGGCTGTCCAGCGCGAGGATTTCTCGGGAGATCTCGCTCGATTGGTAGGTGAACTATCACAGAGTCCTGAGGCACTCGATGAACTTAGGCACCCTCTTCGAAACCTGTATGAAACTCAGCGAGCGCGACGCTATTTACGTAATCTGCTGCCCGGAAACGAAGAACTAAAGAGACTTCTTGCGGACGCCGAGGAAGAGTGCCTCTCTGCACTGTTGGATGACGGGGACGACTCATGAGGCTGAACAGGCTCTACATTGATGGCTTCGGCCACTTCCGAGACTATGGCGTAGGTCCTTTGGACAGAAAGGTGACCGTGCTGCATGGGCCCAACGAGGCCGGCAAAAGCACGCTTCTTGCGTTCATCAGGACGATACTATTCGGGTTCCCGTTGCGAGGACGCGACGACTTCTATCCGCCGCTCGCAGGAGGTAGACATGGTGGTCGCATCACCCTGATGGACGACGATGGGGTGAAATACAGGTTGGAGCGCTTCGCAGGACCCCGCGGCGGTCACCCGGTGCTGCGCACCGAATCTGGAGAGCCGAAGTTGCTGGAGCGACTGATCGGCAACGCCACGCTCAACCTGTTCAGCAACGTATTCGCCTTTAGCCTGGACGAGATTCAGAGAGACGGGCTCATGAACGACTCGGATGTTTCTGGTCGACTGTATAGCGTTGGTATGGGTGCGTCCGGACTGCCGGAGCTAAGCAAGAGTCTAGCCGACCGCCGAAACGGGATCTTTCGACCTCGTGGAAGTGCGCAGAAAATTCCAGGCTTACTGCAAGAGTTGAACGACGTAGACGGACGCCTGCGTGCGATTCAGCTCGGCGCTGATGACTACCGCCGTCTGACTGCTAGGCAAGAAATTATCACGCAGGAATTGGGAGAGACTAGCGAAGAGATCTCGAGGATGAATCTCCGCCTATTGGAGGTAGGGAAGCTCGTCGAAGGCTGGGACGACTGGGTTGCTTTGGTGGGTATGGATACGCAGTTGCAAGAGCTTCCCAAGATTAAGCGTATGCCCGAAAGCCCGATCGATCGCCTCGAGGCCATTGAGAAGCGTATTCGTCAGGCCACCGAGGATCGGAACGAGTCGGCCCGAGAACTGAGCAAGATGTCCGAAGTAGCGGAGGCCATCATTCCGGGGGAGAATCTGCTGGCCGGCTCGGAGCGTATCGAAGCCATCCGTAGAGGTCGCAGCAGATTCGATGACTCGGTACACGATCTGCCAGAGCGGAAGGACGAGCTTCGAGAAATGGAGCGCGAGCTGTCTGACCGTCTTCTTGACCTGGGTAGTGATTGGGAAGAGTCTAGACTTGATGGTCTCGACACGTCCTTGGCCGTACGCCAGCAGGTGGAGGCCTGGAGAGACGACTTGAACAAGTCCTTAGCAGTTTGTGATGCGGCTGCAGTCAGTCTTGAGCAAGCCACCGCACTTCTAGAGAAATTGAAGGAAGAGGAACACCAGGCCCAGAGCAGGCTGCAAGTCGACTCTGCACTAGCGGAATCGGTTAGCCTACGCCCCGCAAGCGGACGGTTAGAGGACCTTCTAAAGGTCCGGGAGAACGTTGAGCGTGTCCGTAGAGGTCGCAGCAGATTCGACGACTCTGTACGCGATCTACCCGAGCGCCGTGCCGAGCTAAGATCCCAGGAAGGCGGGCTTGCTAAGCAGCTTCGGGACCTAGGCCGCGACTGGGGCGAGCCCAAGTTGGAAGCCTTCGATACCTCTTTGGTGTTTCGAAAGGAGATCGATGGATTCCGACAGGAACTTGCCGACCAGTCGGCTCGGATTCGGAGCTCAGCAGAGCAGTTGGAGAGGGAACACTCCGAGCTGGAGGAGCGCCGAACTGCTTTGAAACTGGCGCAAGGTCGAATGCCGGCTGAACAGCCTGTCTGGGACGCTCATGAGATTGGTCAGCGGAGAAGCGCCCTGCGCACGACCCGCAGTCGTCTCAATGAGCACGAGCGCGCGAGTTTGAACCTGGAGAACCTTCGTGGACAACTCACGTCGCTTACCGGCAATAGCGAATCGGCAGGCAGGGATTCAGGACGTTCCTTAGTGCTGCTCCCGATACTCCTGGGAGTCGCAGGAATCGTACTGCTCCTGGCCGGTTTGTATCTCGGCGAGGATGCGATGCTTATGGGTACTGTTGCGGGATTAGTCTTGCTGGGAGTTGCGGCGTACCTCTTGGTGCCTTCCCCAGCCTCGTCTGGGACAACCGAAAGTCCGATATCCGGAACTCTTGCTCGCGAAGTGGGCAATGCCGAGGTTACCGCGGAAAGAGCCAAAGCTCTTCTGGGGGATGCCTCGCAACCGCTCGCGCTGGACGAATCACCCACGGCCGATGTTTTGGATAATGTGGAGGCGGAACTTGATGCAGCTTCGAGTACACTTTCCGCGTGGAATGAGTCTAACCTGAGGGTGGAGGAGGCGAGGCTGGAGTTCGAAGCCCAGGAGCGTCGAATCGAGCAGGCGGGCAAGCAGAAGGTGTCTGCGGTAGAGTCAGAGATCTCTGTCAAAGATGAGTGGCGCCAGTGGTTGGAGCGACATGGGTTAGACGATGGTCTGACCCCAGAGGGCGTCGTGGAGTTAATGGGGAGCATTGAAACGACGAGGGCCGTATTGGAAGGTGTGCGCGTGATGCGGCGGCGGGTGTCCGCAATCGAGGTGGATATAGAGGAGTACGAACAGATGGTACAGCCCCTTGCCGAAACGTTTGGTATCTCCATCGATGGTAACAGCCAGCAGCGCGTCATGGAAGTGGCTGACACGCTTATAGAGAGCTTAGACGCGGTCCAAAGGCTAGTTGTCCATCGGGATGACGTGCTCGCCAGGCTGCACCTGCAGGAACAGGTCCTTTCCACCGCGTCTGACGAGCACACAAGCGCGTCTCGCCAGCATGAGGACAGGCAGAAAAACTGGCATAGATGGCTTCGCGAGCGTGAGCTGGACGTTAGCTTCAAACCCGACACGCTGCTAGAATTTCTGGCCCGCGCCGATACCGCCCGCACCCGCAGAACCGCGACCCGAAGTATGCGGGAACGAGTGTCAGCTATCGAAAAGGACATTAACCGGTTCAGGAAGCGCGTGGCTCCCCTCGCCCGGAACCATGGCCTCACACCTAATGTCGCCGACCCGCTTCAGCTCGCTATGGCAGCTGACACTCTCATCGCCAGGATCGAGGATGTTCGTACAAAGGTCTCAGAGCGTGACCAAGTACGTCAGCATCGGGAGCAGCAGCGACAGCGCTTTGAGCAGATGGAGAGACGCCTGCGGTCGACAGAGGAAGACATCCATGAGCTTGTCGGGGCAGCCGACGCCAGTGACGCCGAGGATTTCCGTCGCAGGGCTGCACTATACGCGCAACGTCAGGAGTTGGAGAAGCAATGTGTTGAACGCTTGAACAGCCTTCGCCGGCTGAGCGGCCCAAATGGCCGACTAACGGTCTTCAGGGACTCGCTAGCTTCCGCAGATCCAGACCTACTTCAAGAAGAGTCAAGGGTGCTTGCCGAACAGATCAATGACCTTAACCTTCGTCGTGACGAGTTGCACAAGGAGCATGGAGGAAATGCAACGGAGATCAACCGGCTTGCTGCGGAGGAGGAGTCGTCCGATTTGCGAATTCGCCGGAACATCCTTATGGAGCAGCTATGCGAGGACGCGCGGGAGTGGTCCCGGCTTACCATCGCCGAGATCATCCTGGAGAGGACCCAGAGGAAATTTGAGCTCGAGAGGCAGCCAAGTGTGATCCAGCATGCGGAGGAATTCTTCTCGAATGTCACAGGACATCGATACACGCGTCTCTATGCACCGGTTGCCAAAAAGACTATTACAGTAACGGATTCGTCCGGGCAAGACAGGCGACCAGACCAGCTGAGCAGGGGCACTCGTGAGCAATTGTACCTCGCGCTACGTTTTGGTTTGATACGCGAGTTCGGCGAACACACAGAGCATTTGCCAGTCGTTGTGGACGAGGCGCTCGTGAACTTTGATCCCGAGCGAGCCAGTTTGGCAGTCAACGCATTTTCCAAGCTGTCCGAGACCAATCAGGTACTTGTCTTCACTTGCCACCGCACTGTCGCGGACATGTTTGCGGACATGGGAGCCCGAGTATTGGAGGTCGAACAGGCTAGCTCTTGACATTTGGCCGGTCACGGATGTCAAAGGCTACGGGTAGTGGGCTATTGGCAACGGTAGAAGTGTCCGCAGAGAGCGATGATGAGATTTCCAGGTGGGATGAGGCGTGACACCTCTCGGGGTTAGGGCAGCGTCATTTCAAGGAACCGTTATTGGGCTTACCAGTTCTAATACGAGCCGCGCCTCCTTCATTTCCACCAATCGGCGCGTCTGCCCTGGGTTCTCGGAGGCAGGTACCGATTTGTGAACACTCAAGAATAATTTCATGTGGACTACGAACTATACTTGGCTATTTCAGCATATAGTGCCCCAAATGGCACCATTGCTCTACACAAGGGCACAATTTGGAAACTCAATTGTGCTGGCGCACTACGAGTGGCCGCAACGAAAACGGTACCTAAGGCGGGCCCATTGAATCGCGCCATTCTTGCCGAAATCAAGCGGTTCCCACTAGTTTCACAAAAGCAATAAAAGCTGAGGTATTTCTGGGCAGTTGGACTGGATAAAGATGACTAGTGCGGTCCAGCGTTCACGAGATTTGTACTGTGGGAAACGCCTATCGGTTCAAGTCTTGGTTGGTTCCCTTTAGGGTTGCTCACGCATTATCGCCTTTACGGGACCCCACCAGACGCGTCGGATTGCTGTTTAGGGGCCTGGTATTCACCTGAGGCGGGTTTGGCGGGCTGATGGCCGAGCTGTTGACGACTGACGTCTCTCCCACCGGTACCATCAAAACTGGCCGACTGGCTTAAGTACAACACGAAGAACCTGGGACGCCGGCACACGACGGAGCTGATGCCGTACTAAACGCAGTTCGCGAGACTAAGTCTTAGATCCTCGCAATTCCCAATCCTGCCTAACCGGGTAGGCCTTACCACAAGGCACCCAATACGACTGTAAGGGCCCCGGTCATTTATCCGTTGACTGCCATTAGCTTATTAGCTAAACTGGGGAACATGCCAACACAATTGGAAAGGAGGGACAGGTTATGCCAGAACGATTTGGAGATATCCTCAGAAGAGCCCGGCAAAATACCAAAAAGACTTTGGGGGATGTTGCAAGGCTGTTGGGCGTCTCTGTGGTCTATGTTTCCGACGTGGAGCGTAGTAATCGCAGGCCCTTCAATAACGAAAGGATCCTCAGAGTCGCGAGCTTCCTAAAGGCAGATCCAGCGACACTGATTGCCGCAGCGGATGTGGAAAAGGGCGTTATTGAGTACGACATCTCTAAGGCCAAACCGCTAGAGGCCGCTGTCGTTGGAGACCTAGTCAGCGGCTTGGCACGTGGAGGTGTGACAGACGATCAGCTAGAGAAGATTAGGAAAATCCTGATGGATACCGAGGGGAGGTAATGAAAATGTCCCGCAAACTTTTAGGTGTACGCGCAGATCGTGGCTACAGCTACCGAAGACTCGAGAAGATTGCAACCAGGGTTCGCGACCGGCTCAGTTGCCCCCCAATAGAGGCCATCAACACGCTGTGGTTGTTCGATGGTCTCAACATCACAGTGCGGGATAGGACTGGACAGAATATCCCAATTCAGGGCAGTGTAATTGAATCCGGCGATTCGGAAGGGTATGCGAAGTATGACAGAGACCGCCGCATAATTGAGATTCTAGCACCGCCGGAGACCTACGATTGGTTGGAGAAGGGTTACCCACGCGGAGGTTTCTTCGTTGCTCACGAACTGGGACACTGCCTGCTGCATACTGACCAACTTGTGCGATTGGCTCAGATGCCAAAAGCGGAACAGGCAGCGCTTCATCGAGGAGGACAAGTAGCCGTACACGAAGTCTTTCGAGACACTGAATGGCAGGCCAATACGTTCGCCAGTGCCCTTCTTATGCCCGCCCGAGGGCTTTTGGCGCTTGAGCAGAGGTGCGGCGAACTCTCTACGGCCATAGTGGCAGAGAAATTCGCAGTATCCCCCCAAGCTGCGATCTATCGGCTTGATCTGTACAACGCAAGGAAGCAAGAGTTGCTCTAGTCAGAACAGCCGTCGGGCCTGGGTGCAGCCTACGCTGGTTGTAGCTCGGTCTGGGACCTGTTACCAAGTCGTTGATTTGGCTCTGCCTGAATAGCGCGAACCGTGGAGGATACTAATGAACTGATACCGCCCTCCGACGTTGCAGGCTAGGATTATTTGGCCAGAGGCCGCCAAGGGGTTGCTACTGACCTGAGTGCCGATGTGATTCTCCTCATTCGTATCACCCAGGGCGCGTTCAGGGACTTTCAGAAGGACGGCGGTCGCCCGACTCATTTTACCGAGGGAAATGGTCGACTGGAACTCCCATCAACATGGTTGACAAGAATAAGCTTATTAGCTAATCTATTAAAGATTGTCACCGACTAGCGGTGCCAATCCAATCTGGATTTCAACTGATGAGGAGGCTCATAATGGCCAAGCGTACCAAAGATTCTGAGTTTGAGTTTAAGATAAACGGAGTCGAAGTAAAAACCCCCCACCAAATCCTCACTGCGGGTGACATCCTAGAACTCGCCGAGAAGCACGGAGCTATACCCCGCAAGCCTGAGCAATACACGTTAGAGGGTGATAAAGGCGCGTACGGTTGGGATGACAAGGTCGATTTGAAAGAAGACAACATATTCAAGACTATTCCCAACACTCCACCGCCGGCGGTGTAACTGCATCATGTCAACCAGCGCTGAAATAATAAAGTCGCAACTAGAATCCTTAGGCTACCAGGTGTCCACATCTAATGGGCCATCCCAGCCCAAGGAGTCAATGGTCGAATTGATCACCTTCGAATACGAGATCGAGACCGGGTCATTGAAGGGACAGTTAGTGACCGTAGGCATTTATCCGCAGGACGGTAACCTTCCGGAACATCCCCCTCATTGGGTTCACGTGACCCCACCTATCAACGATGGGAGAGGAGGTGCGACCCAGAGATGCCGAGACTCCCGAAACCGAGAGTGGATGATAATGAGCCGACCGCCGGAAGACATCTGGGATCAGTTGCCGGAGAAACACATGCGCTATTACATAAGTGAGCATCTGGCACGAATCTGGGGTACCCTTTGAGGTTTGACGCCGTCTTTACAGAGGAAGCTTGTTCGACTGCCACTAATCACCTGCTACAACATTACCGGCGGGGCGATTCCCAAGAGGATCTTTGCTTCGCCCTGTGGCGGCCCTCTACGGGGCACTCACGGCGGAGTGCTCTAATAGACGAAATCATTCTGCCGTCTGAAGACGAGCGCATCCTGCATGGAGGCGTCAGTTGCCAACCAGACTATTTTAGCCGAGCGCTCCGAGCCGCCACCGATGGTGGTACAGGGTTGGCTTTCATGCACAGTCATCCAGGACCGGGATGGCAGGGGCTGAATGCCATCGACTCTGAGACTGAGGGCGACGTGCTGGCTTACCCGTCAGGCGCGACGGACCTACCATTGTTGGGCCTGACACTTGGTAGTGACGGCTATTGGAGTGCCCGCTTCTGGGAGCGAGACGGTAGGAAGATGCGCTGCCGTTGGTGTGACAAGGTCCGTATTGTGGGCCCAAGATCTTACAGGCTCGATTTCAATGACAATCTACGGCCAATTCCACAACGGCGAAACATTCTGAAGCGCACCATTGATGCTTGGGGTCACAAGGCACAAAGCGATATTTCCCGTCTGAAAGTTGGCATTATTGGTCTTGGCTCTGGAGGCAGTGTCGTGGCTGAAGCCGTTGCCAGGATTGGAGTCGGCCAATTCGTTCTAATCGACCATGACAAAGTCAAGGAGCACAACCTCGATAGGTTGCTCAATGCAACGGTGCAGGACATAGGCAGGCCAAAAGTGGACGTGGCAGCGGAAGCGATTCGGCGTAACGGCACCGCGGAACGAATCCAAATAGGCACCATTTCGACGTCAATTCAGGATGAGATGGCTTATCTGGCGGCGCTGGATTGCGATATTCTTTTCGGTTGTGTGGACAGACCAGTACCTCTGGAAGTGTTGAACTACGCCGCGAATTCCCACCTTATCCCGGTGATCAGCGGTGGTGTTGAAGTACAAACGAACCCGCGAAATGACGGCTTGTTCTCGGCACACTGGCGTGCCCACACTGTGACACCTTACCATCAGTGTCTACGTTGCAATGGACAGTACAATTCCAGCGCGGTGGTTAAGGAGCTGGATGGCTCTCTCGATGACTTGGGCTACATCTCAAACTTACCTGCAAATGAGCGCCCACGGAATGAGAACGTGTTCCCCTTCGGCATGAGCCTGGGAGTGATGATGGTAAACTCCATGATCCGCTATTTGCTTGCTCCAGACTGGTGGTCATTAGTGCGACAGCAGGAGCATCAACTTATAACCGGCAAGACACAGGTCATTAATGAAGAGTGTCGCCCCAACTGTGAGTTCTGCCGGCGCAGGGCTGCTGGGGATGCCGAAATGCCATACTATTTGAATTGCGAATCAACAACTATGTCGAATCTGAACAGATTTAGCACCAAATTAGCTTTGATCAAGAAGGGTCTTGGGTCGTTCTTCTCGCGGCTGGGTCGGCGACACGGTGGTAGAGTCCAATAACTGTAAGCTTCTAATTCCCAAAGCTAGGGTGGCCAGAGGTCACTGTGGAGGACGGGTCTCAGGGTCATCGCAAATGTTGGTAATGGGGCGGGACGTCGACCAAAGCATAGGTGTCATAGGTGGTACGTTTGCCATTCTCGAATCACCTGGTAGGAATAGGACTTTGGTGAGCTTGTCAAGTTCGTCCACGTATCAAGAACGGTTCTGTTTGCCTCTAATTTTGGTGGGACGTAACTGGGGCCGGCGAGAAAGATTGTTCATTCAAGATACAGAGCGAACCTCAAAGTGAAGGTTCTTGATTTTATCCGAGATGGTGGGGTTAAGCTTCCAGTAGCAAGGAAGGCATTCCCGAGCTACATTGACTTGAGGGGACCTGGAGAAGATCCCCCTAGAGGGTTCAGCCATGTCTGCTGTAAAGAGTTGTGGGAAAGCTTAAGCGATTGCTAAGACCTCGGAACTAGCGCAGGTCGTCCTATTCTAGAGTAGCCCATGTCTAGACAATTGATATCTGACCCGCCTCTTGACCTTCACTCTCTCGACGACTTTGTCTGCCTCTCCGCGCTTCAACCATTCTCGCACTTGGGATTTCCTGACGTCGGGTAGGTTGTTAGCTATGTCCTCGACGCTCAATGGAACTCCGCTCTCAACCATCTCACGAAGACGCTTTAAGAATAGATCGTAGAATTGAAGATCAGTCTCGTTGGACCCTTTTTCGACATCTTTGCCCTTGCTGCCGAACGACGAGGGTATCCGTTTCTCGACCTCATCAACTCTAGCGAGTTTGGGCAATGCAGTGGATTCCGAAGGGAAACCCATATTGGTAGCACCCTGAACACTGAAAGTCCTTTGCCGCCTCGATTGGGCTTCAGGCTGTAAAGCGAACAAGTCAGCAATCGAATCTATGTGCCTGGGAAGCCTCATTGCTCCCTTCTTTAGCAGTTCCGCATTGCCATGGCCGACATTCGCACCATCTCTCACCCAAACCGGAACCCAGCCTCCCCTCAAGCATTCCGTTGCGCCGTTCCACGTACCGCCCCTCTTGAAAGCGCTGCTCACAACAACGGCGCCGTCCGCTAGGCAGTATATGCATTTGTTCCGGCCCATGGCTCGACTCACACTAAACCGTGACTCTGGATTGAATGGTGACACCAGCGTTAGGTTGCCGGACAATAGGAAATCACGGTGGTCGACCGAACTCGCCGCACGCAACAAGCTGTCACCAAGTACTCCAACTACCTTGCCCCCACGACTTAGTGCTCCTTGCATGGCACTCCTATCAATACCTCTGGAGCCACCTGAGAAAACTGGGTACTCAGTTCCAGCAGCGATACCACCTAACTCCTCTGCGAAAGCTAATCCTGCGTCATCCGCGTTTCGTGAACCCACAATTGCCACTCCGCCATCAGCAAGTAGTTCTTTGGAACCGCACCCAAACAAGACTGGCGGGCGTTTCTCCTTCAGGCGCGTCCGCAACCGTACTGGATAGTGTTCGTCGGATCTGGCGATTATCCACAGGCCCGCTCGCTCCCACTTCTCTAGCGCAATGCCTAGAGCCACCCCACGACCCAGCAGGCTGGACAGTCGGCGCGAAATGACTGAGGTGTTGTCCCACCCAGGCAGCAAGTTCTCGGGATTCTCTCTAAGCAATGCCTTTGGCTCAATGCCATTTTCTCTCAATCTTCTGGCGAGACGATGCCATTCGAGCCCGGTCAAGGGTCTGGCCTCTGCCCTGTCCGCTCTCCCGAAAGAAACTGTCAGCAACAGAATCGCCTGCGCATTTTCATCTATAGTCATATCAGGCTCCCGTCACAGAAGATGCTAGGGCAAAGGGCCACACCGGGCCGCATCCCTCCTGTAGCAGCATTGTAGATATTACAGTCAGTGTCCAACTTGAGTCGACCACATCGTCAACCAGCAGCACGGGACCTTCACTGATCTTCCCGACAACTTCGAAGACACCGTCTAGATTCCTGCACTGGTGAAACCTGTTCTCCTGTTCCTTCTGAGGCTGGTTTCTCGCAACCTTCTTGACAGCCTCATGAAACGGTAACCCCAACGCATCCGCCAGTCGTGAGGCGAAGTTCGGTACCAATTCTGGATGGGCCAATGAAGGTACGCATGTCACCCACGTCGGATGAGGAGAAGGGCGCCAGCGCTCTTGGAGCATTTCTGCAGCTGCATCAACGAGTTCGTCACTGAACCTCCCATTCGCTTTTCCATATGCCACAACTTCACCCCATCCCGCGTCGCGCCAGCGGGAAAGCACTCGCCCCTTTTCGGCGCGCAAATGGGACGGTAAATTGCCTCGACCAAATTCGTAGCGTGTGAACGCTCCCTTGGGAATTTGCACCTTGCAGTTCAGTGCGAATTCTGCATGTCGCAGGAACTGCGCTGCCTCTACCCCCAGTTGACGTGGGAACGAAGGGTCTACGACCGGTTTTCCCAAGCAAGGCTCACACTTACCACATGGTTCTGCGTATTCATCGTCCAGGGCCCTAGCCAGATACTCCATTAAGCATCCCTGCTCGGTGAAGTAACGTAGAATCTCTTCCCACTCTTCCTCTCGCTGACGAGTAAGCCTCGCAACACGCTCGTGGTCTAGCCGATACGGGACCGTGGTCCTATGCCATTTTGAACCGAACTTTATGACCGGACTGGGATTCTCGACCGACAGGAATCGGACGACATCGTCAATTGAGGTTCTTCGTAGGTTGACTGCTTCTTCTAGGTCATGGACGCTTAGGCCATCCGACGCAGCCAAGGCATCAACAACTAGATTCACCGTATCCTCGCCAGGGAATGCACTTCTGCGGAAGAACTCGTGGATCTCGTCATCTTCCGCACCGAACATCACAACGCCAATAGAGTATTCGATAGCTCTTCCGGCCCTACCTACTTGCTGATAGTAGGCGACAACAGAACTGGGTGCCTGGTAGTGAACGACAAATCCAAGGTCCGGCTTGTCAAACCCCATCCCCAAAGCACTGGTTGCGACCAGAGCTTTAACCTCGTTGCCCATGAGCATCGCCTCCAGCCGTTTGCGGTATTCAGCAGACGATTCCCCCTCAAGATCGCTTTTCACGCCACTGTAGTACGCTCTCGCTGGTATGCCACGACTGTTGAGCCAGTCCGCAACCTGACGCGCATCCCGCTTGGTCAAAGTGTAAATTACCCCTGTACCCGGAAGCTCATCAATCCGTTGTGCAAGCCAGGCCAATCTGCTTGCGGGCGTCGGCAGCACCAACGTCTGGAGGGCCAAGGACTCTCTCATAAGCGGGCCACGCTGAATCTCCACATCACCGAGTTGAGCTCTAACATCTTTCCCCACACGATTGTTGGCCGTAGCGGTTGTCCCCAGAACAGGCACATTGGGAGGTATCCGTTGTGTCACGTTCACGATCCTACGATAGTCCGGCCGAAAGTCATGTCCCCAATCGGAAATGCAGTGAACCTCATCAACCACCACCATCCCAACATCCTGCCCGATCGGTATTAGCACCTCGCCCACAAACTGATCATTGGCGAGACGTTCGGGCGAGATGAGTAGTACGTCAATTTCTCCTGACTTTGTCGCCTGAAGCGCTTCAGGCCATGCCTCCTTGTTCGCAGAGTTGATTGTGTAGGCCCTTATGCCGAGTGCCTCTGCAGCGTCGATCTGGTTTCTCATCAATGCCAACAAGGGTGAGACTATCAGAGTTGGGCCACGCCCTGCGTTCCGTAGCAGCCGGGTCGCAACGAAATAGACCATGCTCTTGCCCCAGCCGGTGCGCTCTACAACCAACCTGCGCTCCCGACGGTTCACTAGCGCCTCAATGGCATCCCATTGGCCAGACCGGAATTCTGCGGTCTGGTCTCCCAGCGCATTCCTGAGCAAGCCGAGGGCCTCACTCTTGCTACTCACGACAATACCTCCATTTAACGATTGAATCGCCTCACAACTCAGAGTTCAGTTCATGTAGCAGTGTTATGGTGTGCACGATGCGATACAGAGGGACGGTAGTTCATAGGGGAAGCGCCCGCTCTTCCTTGTCTAGGGCGCCAACTAACTCGTCTACATTCCGCGCCGGATGGTCCGGCGGCAACAGTTTGTCGAGCGTCGGTGGCAGCATCCACGTCTGCTCTCTACCCATAACCCGAGGCGGCATCCCCATCTCTCCTTGTTGATGTCCACTCAATGGTACACCTAACGCGGTTCCACTCACCATCCTGGCTTCTGAGACAGGCTCAAGGTCCATCCCCGACAGCCTAGGGGAGGCCGTTTCACGGACATCGCCGACTACCCTGAGGAGCTGAGCGCCTACACCCTCAAAACTCCTGAAGGGATAAAACGCCGCGCTGCCGAGCAGGGGCCGGCGGTGGCCGAGTTCGCCGACCGCCTTTTCGACGGTCCCCTGCCCTGGGCCAAAATCCACCAGGTCCACAAGCTCCTGCGGCTGGGACAGCGCCACACACCTGTACGGCTCCAAGCCGTCTGTAGCAAGGTTCTTGCTGTGGATCTCATCGACGTGATGAGGGTGGAACGCATTCTACTCCAAACCCTGGAGCAGGAGGAGGCTTCGAAACATCTGCAACCCCTTCCGGCAGGACGCTTCGCCGAGACGGGCACCGTTTTCGAAGAAACTTGTCGCACGGAGGACTTCGAATGGACCGCCTCCATCACCTTGTACCTCAGACAGATTGATTTAGGGCGGTCCATGCTTCTCTGATTGCAGACCGCTTCGGTGTGTCAAACATGGATAGTAGTTAGAATAGAGGAGAAAGGAGGAGTGGGACAACCATGGAGCATCAGATAGATTGATCTGGCATGGAGGAGGAAATTGTCGATGGTCCCATGGTAGTCATAATGTGAAGGGATAGCTGTCCCATTGCCCCAACTATCAACTAAAAGGTCTTCTGTGATTCGCCAGAAACCCGTTGCTGTACGCCACCAATCACAGTTTGTGATAAAGTAGCCTGTGAGGCCAAATATGGAAAGCCGTTTCTTCGACAAACCAATTCTGAACTCTCCCTACGAATACCCTGCCAGGCATTGGGAGCTTGATGACGAAGGTCAGCCGACACAGCAAATCATAGAGAGTCGGCGTGGCGCCGAATTCATAACTCCAATCCCAAAGCCAAAGATGCGCGGCACTTCGAAGAGTCAGCAGGTCCTTGTCTTGGACGAAGGGAAGGGGCTATCCACTCAAGAGCAACTGTACGACGTCACGGCGATGGTGAACGAAATTCGTCGACGCGTTGACGAGTGGAGAAACCTGCCAAATCCCAGCGACTGGCGCGTCACGCCTGAAACTGCCCGCCTTCTCCAACACTGGCGGCACTATCAGTACAGCGATCTCCGTCCCTTCTTCTGTCAGGTAGAAGCGGCAGAAACCATCATATGGTTGTCCGAGGTTGCGCCTAAGATAGGACAAGTCGGCAGGCGTCTCCTCGGCCGCCTGGCCAGTGCCAACAAGGACGCAAATCCCGAGTTGTCTAGGCTGGCCTTGAAACTCGCTACAGGCGCAGGAAAAACCACCGTAATGGCCATGATCATCGCATGGCAGACCATCAATGCGGTCAGGCATCCCCAAAGCAGGCGTTTCACGCGTGGTTTCCTTGTAGTTGCCCCTGGTATCACAATCAAAGATCGTTTGCGAGTGCTTCAGCCCAACGATCCGGACAGCTACTACGATAGCAGGGAATTGGTGCCCAGGGACATGCTCGGGGACCTCGATCGCGCCAAGATAGTCATAACCAACTTCCACGCGCTGAGGCTCCGTGACCGTCTAGAACTTTCGAAGGGAGGACGCGCCCTTCTCCAAGGTAGAGGGTCTAACCTGAACACAGTGGAAACCGAGGGTCAGATGGTCCAGCGCGTTATGCCGGACCTCATGGGAATGAAAAACATCTGGGTGATTAATGACGAGGGCCACCACTGCTACCGACAAAAGCCGGGCGAAGACGTCGAAGGTACCCTCAAGGGTGACGACAAGAGAGAGGCCACCAAGAACAGCGAAGCTGCCCGCGTATGGATTTCAGGGATAGAGATTGTCAAGCGCCGGATCGGTGTCCGACAGGTCAACGACCTGTCGGCTACTCCCTTCTTCCTGCGTGGCTCCGGATATGCCGAGGGCACCCTGTTCCCCTGGACGGTGTGCGACTTCTCTCTAATGGATGCCATCGAATGTGGCATCGTCAAGTTGCCCCGCGTACCGGTGGCCGACAACATTCCAGGTGGCGAAATGCCCAAGTACCGCGTCTTGTGGGAGACTATTCGCGGTGACATGCCCAAGCGAGGGCGAGGCAAATCGAAGGGTGATCTCGATCCACTCAGTCTTCCGGTGCAGCTTCAGACCGCCCTTCAAGCTCTCTATGGACATTATGAGAAGACCTTCGAGGCTTGGGCCAAGGCTGGGATTATGGTACCGCCATGCTTCATTGTGGTCTGCAACAACACCTCCACTTCCAAGCTCGTCTATGACTACATCTCCGGCTTCCACCGTGAGAACGAAGACGACTCCGAGACTCTGGAACAAGGGCGTCTTGCCCTGTTCCGAAACTTTGACGAACACGGGAACCCATACCCCATACCCCGCACAGTGTTGATAGACAGCGAGCAGATCGAGTCCGGCGATGCGCTGGACAAGAACTTCCGCAGCATGGCCTCCGACGAGATTGAGCGCTTTCGGAGGGAGAGAGTGGAGCGCACAGGCGACGTGCGAGAGGCCGAGAACATCACCGACCAGGACCTTCTCAGGGAAGTGATGAACACCGTTGGCAAGGAGGGGCGCCTCGGCCAATCCATCCGCTGCGTCGTGTCCGTCTCCATGCTCACCGAGGGTTGGGACACCAACACTGTCACCCATGTGCTCGGTGTCCGAGCCTTCGGGACCCAACTCTTATGTGAGCAGGTAATTGGCCGCTCATTGCGCAGGCAGTCCTACGAACTCAACGAAGAGGGCCTCTTCGACGTGGAGTACGCCGATGTGCTAGGAGTGCCCTTCAACTTCACCGCGAGGCCAGTCGTCGTCAAGCCACAGACCCCTCGCCAGACGATTCAGATAAAGGCGGTCCGTCCCGACCGCGACCATCTGGAAATCCGCTTCCCTAGGATATCAGGTTATCGTGCGGATCCACCCAAGGAAGAGTTAACGGCGAAGTTTACCGACGACTCCTATCTGGTACTAACGCCAGAATTGGTCGGGCCGTCGACCACTAGAAATGAGGGGATCATCGGCGAAGGTGTCGACCTCAATCTGGTGCATACCGGCGACCTCAGGCGCTCAACCCTGTTGTTCCACCTCACTCAGCGACTGCTCTACACCAAGTGGCGCGACCCCAACGAAGCCCCCAGAGTACACCTTTTTGGGAGACTCAAGCGAATTGCAAAGCAATGGCTGGACGGTTATCTGGTGTGCAAGGGTGGAACTTACCCGGCCCAACTCATGTACCAGGAACTGGCGGATAGGGCATGTGAAATCATCACGGCCGCCATCACCAACAGTCGCGCGAACGGGTATCCCGTCAAAGCGCTGCTGGATTCGTTCAACCCGACGGGATCGACAGCACACGTGAACTTTAGCACGTCAAAGACCCACCGATGGCAGACTGACCCCCGGAAGTGCCACGTAAACTGGATCGTACTCGACAGCGGCTGGGAGGCTGAATTCTGCCGCGTGGCCGAAGCTCACCCCAGAGTGAGGGCATATGTGAAGAACCACAATCTGGGTCTAGCGGTGCCGTACCGCTCCGGCTCCAATTCACGTACCTACATCCCCGACTTTATCGTCCAGGTCGATGATGGACGCGGGGAAGACGACCCGCTTCAGCTAGTGGTGGAGATCAAGGGGTACCGTAACGAGGACGCAAAAGCAAAAAAACTGACCATGGAGACGTATTGGGTTCCCGGCGTGAACAACCTCCGCCGCTATGGCCGCTGGGCCTTCGTCGAGTTCACGGATGTCTTCGATATCGAAGCCGGGTTCGATGGCCTGATACAGAGATTCGTGAGGCAATACGGTATTCCAGACTACAGTAATCTTAGTGCCAAGGAACTGCTCGCGTCCTGCCCCATTTCCGAGGAGTTCTTGGTCCGGCCTAGCGAGTTCCCGAGAGACGTCGATTTTTGACGTATCTGCTCGATACCAATGTAATCTCTGAGCTACGCAAGGGCGACCGCTGTGACGCTAACGTGACTGCCTGGTACACAGGAGTCGAGGAAACTGACATATTCCTTAGCGTACTGGTGCTTGGTGAGTTGCGCAGAGGCATTGAGCAGTTACGGAGGCGTGATCCGCAGCAGACCGTTGTTCTGGAACGTTGGCTGGAAGAGACTGCTCTGAGGTTCGCCAGTCGGATACTGCTCGTCGACGACATGATTGCCGAACTATGGGGAAGAACATACTATGTGCGTAACGTCCCAGTGATTGACGGTCTGTTGGCTGCCACCGCCATGGCCCATGATTTGACCCTGGTAACTCGTAATGTCTCCGACGTTGAAGGGTTGGGCGTACGAGTGTTTGATCCCTTCAGCGGAAACGACAGTTAGCACAGGACAGTCCAATAGAGAGGACAACGACTCTTATGCCCAGAGGACGCGCCAAGAAGGCCAAATCCGTACAGACCCTAGTCCACGAGGAGGCCAGCCGCAGAAATCTGCCCTCAGCCGAGCATCAGCCGCTGATGCACGAGAAAGAACAAAGTCCGGTCAGCGTTGCTTACCAGCGGCGTAACCGTGATCTGGATCCTCAACTGGTATGGCGAGGGAAGGACGCGCAAGACTGGACGGACTTAGTTGTCAACGCGCCGCCGCTCTACATCCAGGAGCGAGTGCATCCCAAGGCTCTCATAGACGATCTGCGCCAACAGTCACGGAATGGCCGAGAGTCTGACGAATACCAAATCGACATGTTCGCCGATTTCAATGGCCTGCCGTCAGAAGACGCCAAGACCGAGTTCTACCAACACGACGCCAACTGGTCCAACCGCATGATTCTAGGCGACAGTCTACAGGTAATGGCATCCCTCGCTGAGCGTGAGGGCCTAAGGGGTAAGGTGCAGTGCATCTATATCGACCCACCCTACGGCATAAAGTTCAACTCAAACTTCCAGTGGTCCACTACAAGTCGGGATGTGAGGGATGGCAACAGTAACCACATCACTCGCGAGCCTGAGCAGGTGAAAGCATTCCGGGATACGTGGAGAGATGGCATCCACTCCTATTTGACCTATCTCCGTGATCGCCTCACCGTTGCCCGCGACCTACTAACTGAGTCAGGCTCAATCTTCGTTCAGATCGGAGATGAGAACGTCCACCGGGTTCGAGCGCTCATGGATGAGGTGTTTGGGGAGAAAAACTTTGTGAGCCAAATTGCTTTCAGCAAGACTAGCAGCTTCTCCACCAACTACTTGTCAAACATTTCCGACTACATCCTCTGGTATGCGAAGGATAATTCGATAACCAAGTACCGACAACTGGCGTCAAGAAAGGTTCCTGGCGAAGCTGGTGCTACCACGTACAAGGACATTTCTACATTGTCTGGTAGCTTTTGGAAGATCTGGCCGAAGCGCCTTGGGAGGTCAGATCAGCTGACCTCCCAAGGCGCTTCGGCTACGGATAAACCTGTAATGATAAGGGGAAAGTCCTTCAATCCTAAGCCAGGAATGCACTGGAAGACAACGACCATTGGGTTACGCAGACTCAATGCGTCTAGCCGATTGGGATATCAAGGACAGACGCCAGCCTATCTTCGTTTCCTCGAAGATTTTGCCGTAGTACCGTTTACGAACATGTGGAGCGATACAGGTGTAGCAGGATATGCATCCAACAAAACCTATGTCGTTCAGACTCTCCCCAAAGTCATCCAACGCTGTATCCTCATGACTACTGATCCAGGTGATCTAGTGCTGGACCCCACCTGCGGCTCTGGCACGACCTCTTACGTCGCTGAGCAGTGGGGTCGACGCTGGATCACCATCGATACCTCGCGTGTGGCCCTCGCGCTAGCTCGGGCACGTATCATGGGCGCCCGCTACTCCTATTACCTGCTCTCAGACAGCCAAGAGGGACAGGAGAAACAGGCGGAAGTTGAGCTTAAGGCTCCTTCAGAATCACCCGTTTATGGCAATATCCGTCAAGGTTTTGTCTATCGGCGTGTCCCCCATATCACACTTCGGGACATTGCCAACAACTCGGAGATAGACGTTATCTGGGAGGATGCGCAGGGAGACCTGGAATCCCTCCGAGACCTGTTAAATGGGGTTCTTGGAAAGTCTTGGAAGGAGTGGGAGATTCCCCTTGAAGTGGGAGAGGAATGGCCGGATGAAGCAAAGGAGGTTCACGCCAAATGGTGGAAACGGCGCATTGCCCGTCAGAAGGAAATCGATGCATCCATAGCCGCACGTGCCGAGTATGAGTATCTATATGACAAGCCCTACGAGGACAAGAATAAGGTGCGTGTTGCTGGTCCGTTCACCGTGGAGAGCATCTCGCCCCACCGGGTGTTGGGAGTTGATGAACACGGTGACGTCATCTCGGAGTCGTCCAATGGCTACGGCACCGAGTACGACTTTGCCGACGTGATTCTCGACAACCTGAGAACTTCCGGTGTCCAGCAAGCCCACAAGGAAGACCGAATAGAATTTGCTTCCTTAACCCCCTGGCCGGGCCGACTGGTGTGCGCCGATGGACGTTTCATAGAGGGAGATGAGGAAAACGGAGTCGAGCGCCGAGCCGCAGTCTTCATCGGTCCCGAGTTCGGCACGGTGTCCCGTCCCGACTTGGTCGAAGCAGCGCGGGAAGCCGCCGACGGTGGATTCGATGTCCTCATCGCCTGCGCATTCAATTATGAAGCTCACACAACCGAGTTCGAAAGTCTGGGCCGCGTCCCGGTGCTGAAAGCGCGTATGAACGCCGACCTGCACATGGCTAATGATCTCAAGAACACAGGCACCGGGAATCTTTTTGTCATTTTCGGGGAGCCCGACATCGAAATCCTTAACGTGGCCGACGACCATATTCAGGTCAAAGTCAACGGTGTGGACGTTTTCCATCCCAACACGGGAGAGGTGCGCAGCGATGGGCCGGATGGGATAGCTTGTTGGTTCATTGACACCGACTACAACCAAGAATCATTCTTCGTCCGTCACGCCTATTTCTTGGGTGCCAGCGATCCCTACAAGTCTCTCAAGACAACGCTCAAAGCCGAAATCAACGCTGAGGCATGGAACTCCCTCAAGAGCAACATATCCCGGCCGTTCCCCAAGCCCGAATCGGGCCGCATCGCCGTCAAAGTAATCAACCACCTGGGCGATGAAGTTCTGAAGGTATTCCGAGTAGAGTGAGAGATGAGAGTTGGCGGTTCTCTTGTATGACATTCTGGCATTGGCGAGGCGCGTTCAATTATGATAGAGTCGCGCTCAGAAGCTAACTTCCTCCCGGTAGATGATGTAGGCAGAACGAAGCCTACAAGAGAAGGCCCCACGTGATGAAGGTAGAAGACGTAGTCAGTGTGAACATGGTTCTGGTCGGCTTCCCACCGTTCAACGCACAAGAGGAATTCGAAGCCTTCAGGCGCGCCGTCGGCGCGGACCTTCAGATAGCTGGGGGCGGTCTGATAGCCAACCCTTCGCCTGGCGTGCCCGAACCCAGTATCCAGCTTACCCTAAACCGCGACCGAATCACGATTGATTTAGCTCCGTCTCGGTCAATAATCAACCGGGACTATCCATCCCGGGAAGACTTGCACAGGTTGTCTGATGTGATAGGGAAGTTCTTATCCAATTCAACCTATGATACCTCACGTCCGCAAGCCTTCGGGATAAACATTAAGCTTATCTTCGATACGGAATCCGAGATTTCGGCGTTTGAGTACTTATCGAGTCGCCTCTTTGACGTGGAGCCTCTTGGGAGCACGGGTTGGCGATTCATTGGCGGCGCGGGCAGACTGATCTTCGATGAAGATGGACGACGTTGGACAATTAGCTTAGAGCCGCGATTTAACGATTATGATGAGTCCAGGGTGTTTTTGGATTCAAATCTCCACGTATACGGACAACCGCTACCTGAAGAAGCAGGGATTGGGGAATTGCTAGGAGAAGTATGGGACGAAATCCATAAGTTCGTGAAGCGTTTGGACCAGATGGAGGTTCGTCGTGGCTGAAATGAGTACGTTGCAAAGGACCGACAGCCGTATTCTGCAAGAGCAATTGAAGCCGTGGTTCACCGAAGGAGCGAATTTTCCCATTACTGAGGCTGGCGGTGTGCTGTACATAGAGGTTCCTTCTAGAAGTAGCAGTGGTGACGTGGGCTATATCTCACCTAGTCCTCAAGCGCGTTTGGATTTCTCAAATGTCAAATGGTTTGAGGACTTACAATATCGCGAATTCGATTTGTACCTACAGGGCCAAAACGCGATCCACCCTCGCAGCCGGGAAACGAGCAAATCCAGGCTCCCTGGGCAGAACATATCTATACTGTCGAAGAATATTGCAGCTTGGCTTGATAAGTCGCCACCATACTTCGAGTTGATAAAGGCCACGTTCCTGCGCGACCTGCCTAGCTCCAAGGCCCTTCGCAACTACTTGGCCCACGGTTCAGCTGGTGCGAACAAAAACTTCCAAATTGAGTTACAGCACCTTTTGAGGAGTTGGCAAGAACAAGTTGCGGATCATGGCGGGCAGAAGCAACTAGCGGCCAAGCTTCAGGCGAGCTTTGAGGAGAATCCCGTTGAGGATGGGATGGAGCATCCCGCCGAAGAGATTATAGCTAGCACGTTAGCAGAAACTAAAGTCTCACACGTTCTTAGCTGGTTTAGGGCGTTCTGCGCCGACGCGTCTCAGCCGAGTTTCGCCGCATCGGTCCTGCGCTGCTTGGGGCGGTGCGAACGCATAGGCACGGTCACCTGGCGCGTTGGTCTGGTGCGCGACGGTCTGGCCATGAATGACGTTGAAATTCGGGACGCCGCGGTGCAAGCGGCGGAATCCTGGCGTGATGTCGAAATGGTTGAATGTCTGCGGGCGCATGACGAACCTGAACCGTGGCTGCGGCAATACGTGCTAGACGTTATCGAAGACTTGACTACATAGATGCCGTTCTTGGCCAGAACCATTGCCCGCGCAAAGTGGCCAAATGCTAAGGGATTGCCTATGGGTGAGATTCCTGCCGATGCTGTAACGATAGACTTGAAAACTCAAGGGAACTCCTTATCTTTCTGGCAATGTAATTCAGGCAAAGAGGATGACATCGACGATGCTGCATTGGCAATTGCAGCGGGACGAGAACGGATAGACAAGCTCGAGATCATTTGGCTGGATGAAGAGAAGATGCGAGATGACGGTCAAGCTCTCAGAACCTCCGATGGGCGAACTCCAGTGTCTGACATGGTCGCTTCTCACGTTGACTTGGTGGGACTGAATTACAATCTGTTGGGCTTGGTTGCACGGCGCGTGGTTAATGCCATCGAGGAGAATCGGTATCGTCGCCTTACTAGATTTCGGGTAAAGAATCTCATTGCCTCTGCTATTGAACAAGGGCGTATAAGTGCTAACCTCCTTTCGGACAAGCTTCGAGCAGAGGTCGAAGCCTAAGGGAAGGTTTGGCTGATACCCATGCAGTTTAGAATCGCCAGCACGTTTACCGCTAGTCTGGCGAGACTGAACGCCACCGAACAGACCGCGGTCAAGACAACCGTGTTCGATCTCCAAACAGACCCTAAGCGTCCCGGACTCAGGATGCATAGAGTGGAGGGCGCAAGGAATAGAAGCTTTCGGTCTGCGCGGGTAAACCGGGACATTCGGATAATTGTCCACCAGTTCGGCGAAAGCATGACGCTTTGCTACGTGGACCATCACGCCGCCGCCTATAACTGGGTACTTGCCCGCAAAATGGAAGTGCATCCACGAACTGGCGCAATGCAGATTGTGGAGATACAGGAGACCATTAGGGAAGTACAGGTTCCTGTCTACGTTGCGGTCGAGAGACGGGAGCCCCCAAAGCCACCCCCAGCTGCCAATATCCCGGACGATGCGCTTCTCAGTTACGGTGTTCCAAATGAGTGGCTAGAGAGGGTGCGCAGCGCGGATGAAGACAGTCTGTTAGATATCGCAAGTCATCTCCCGGAAGAAGCAGGAGAGGCACTGTTGCAGATTGCAGTAGGTGGCGTGCCTCAGCCCGCCCTTCCAATGCCCGCTGGATCTGATCCCTTTAACCATCCCGACGCTATGAGGCGCTTCAGAGTGATGCGAGACGTGGAGGAGCTTGCCCAGGCTCTTGACTACCCATGGGACAGATGGAGCGTCTTCCTCCATCCAACTCAACGAGCCATTGTGGAGCGGGACTATTCCGGTCCTGCAAGGGTCTCTGGGTCCGCGGGCACTGGTAAGACCATAGTGGCGTTGCACCGCGCGGTAAATCTTGCTCGAAAGAACCCGGACGCCAGGGTGCTGCTGACAACGTTCTCCGAGACCCTGGCTAATGTCCTGCGAGACCGACTTCGTATCCTCATCAGTTCTGAGCCAAGGCTCGCAGAGCGTATCGAAGTGTATCCCATTGATGCTCTCGCAGAAAGACTCTATACCCTCAACATAGGAACTCCCTCTATTGCTTCAGAAAAGCAGACTCGGACACTGATTGTAGAGGCGTCTGCAAATGCGAAGAACAACCGATTCTCACATGATTTCATCCTGGCTGAATGGCTGCAGGTTGTGAACGCTTGGCAACTATATTCATGGGAAGCATATCGGGATATTCCACGTCTTGGCCGACGGCGACGACTGTCGGAAAATCAGCGTCAAATTCTCTGGACGATCTTCGAGAAACTGCGAATGGAACTAAAACAGCGTGGCCTAATCACTCGCTCGGAGATGTTGGACCAGCTTGCCTCTAGATTTAGTGACAAACAGAGACCGCCTTTTGATTTCGTGATCGTTGACGAAGCTCAAGATATTGGTGTGTCTCAACTTCGCTTCATGGCGGTTCTGGGGCAAGAGCAGCCAGACGGCCTTTTCTTCGCGGGTGACCTGGGCCAACGTATCTTCCAACATCCATTTTCGTGGCGGGCTCTGGGCGTAGAGATCAGAGGTCGATCTCACACGTTGAAGATCAATTACCGAACGTCGCACCAAATCAGAAGACGCTCCGATCTCCTGCTCGGAGCGGAGATAGCCGACGTCGATGGAAACACCGAGAAACGTTCGGGCACAATTTCGGTCTTCAACGGCCCTGAACCCACATTGAACATTAGGAAGTCTGAAGAGGCAGAGGCCAAAACAGTCTCCAATTGGCTTAGAGCGTGTCTAATAAATCCCTTTGTTACCCCGAGCGCTCCATGTCACCTTGAGTGAAGCCGAAGGGTCTGGAGTTGGAGGGGCGGACTTCGTTGCCTAACAGACGTTTATGCTTCGCTCCACCGACGCCCTTTTTAGACACCCTCTTAGGCATTTGGTGGACGATGGAATGGAGCCACATGAGATCAGCGTATTCGTCCGATCACCTGGTGAGATTGACCGGGCGACTGCGGCAATTGAGAGAGCGGAGCAAAGGCATATCGTCCTTGACGACGATGTGCGGACGGTTGAAGGGCACGTATCTGTCAGCACCATGCACCTGGCGAAAGGGCTGGAATTTCGGGCCGTGGTGATTATGGCTTGTGATGACGAGGTCATACCCCTGCAGACACGAATCGAGTCGGTGACGGACGAATCAGACCTAGAGGATGTCTATAACACTGAGCGATACCTTCTCTACGTAGCTTGCACCCGTGCCAGGGACCATCTTTTGGTGACCGGCGTCGAGCCGGCGTCGGAATTCCTTGACGATTTACTGTCGTGAGAGGGACCGCCTTCCGTGACAAAATGTCACGCTCAGGCAGGGGTTTTGTACCGACTGCCCCTCCTTGCCGCCGCCGCTACGGCTGCAATGGGCAATTCGAGTCTGCCGTGACAGGGCACCAGTCTTCGCACCCGCCGCCACCGTCCAGTGGGCGATTTCCAAAGTCCATGTCGTCCCCTTGCAGTCCTGCCCTCACATCAACTCTCGCATCAGCGCCCTAAGCCGCAAGTGGCAAGCGTCCGCCACGTCCCTTTTCTTCTTTGTTGCCGTAACTGTTGGTTCTCAGAATTCGTCCTGTCCCCGCCTTCACTGATTCCGGTCTGCGTATCGCTGTTTTGCTGACATTCCGGCGATGACTAACTTCCGTGACAAAATGTCACCCTCAGGCAGGGGCTTTGCACCGCATTCCCCTCCTGACCGCCGTCACAGATGTACCGCTCTAGGCATGGGAATGTACCCGGCGTCTGGAACCAGCCCTAAACTTCACCTGGTGCGTGTTGACCTCCTGTAGAGGCCGATTCACGCCTGAAATAGGCAGGAAAGCGTAGTTGTGTATATTCCTCTGGAAGTCGCTTTCCATGTACACCCCCCTGACAGCACAGGAGAAGGTGTCTGTGGAAGAGCCTATAGGGGGTCGCATCAGTGCGGCCCCCTATATAGTATTCCGAGGGATTCCCCTCGTTCACACTGACTTGTGCATGCCCCGGCCCCATTAATCGCGGCAAAACATATTGAACCGATCAAGCTAGAGTCAAATTCGAGACTCCGACCTATCAGGCGGGATATTCTCAGCTGAATAACCATGCTCGTGGACTCCTTAGCAGCCATTCTCTTGACCGGCATGTCTCCTGCGCAGGCCCCGCCGGGCGTTGAGGTCGTACTAGTCAACGCCGGTCGACGCCTGGTGCAACGGAAGTAGGAGGGTGAGTTTATCGCCCTCCCCGAATACGACAGGTGCCAACGGGATCGCCTGAATGTGCCACGGCAATGACGCCGGAGGCCGACCTTACGGTCTTGGCACAATTCCCTACCCCTCCCGCTGTTCCTTCAGTGAGTTACTCGCGGACACATGTCGCATAGACTCCAAAACCCGCTGACCTTAAACTCGAACTCGCTACTCCGCCGCCACAGTCCCTCCGGCCCTGTGACTCCCTCCCACTGTTCGACCCGGCTGATTCTTGTTCATTGGTCGACCTCCCGCGCCATCCAAATCCCGTGGGGGCATCCGCGCCTCCGCGTAAGCCCCCGTTCCACGAACCGCTTACCCCTATATGACAGAAACTATTCCCACCGCCCCAAAATCCGACTTGCATTTATGCAATTATCACCCCCAATTGGTGGAACCAGCCCTTACCAAAAAGTGCTTACAAATACTCCTCCTAGTTGCACTTTTTCGGCTCATTTTACGCCCAAAACGCTCCCCAATTTGCATTTATGCAAATTTCTCAATTCCTGTACACGGGTATGACATCATATCCGGCCTCGAAATTGGCAGTTCCCGTGAGGGGGCCTCACGTAAGAGGCCCCCTCAAGAACCATGACAATTCGCCCCCCATTTCCTCAAAATTCACCCATGGCAACAGAGGCAAAATCCACAACGTGGAGACGACGAGGTGTCGCTCCAATGAACTTCCGAATGGGCTCCCGGATTCGGAAAGCAGTTTGCTCCCGTGCTCAACTTGGTGCTGTCGATAGTGGACACCGTGTTGCACCCGTTGCAGCAGGTCAAGCTATTTGCTGTTACGACAAGAATCGATAAGGAGGAGAACGTTATGCAAGACAGACTGTTAAGGCGTCGAGAGGTTGAGAAAATCACCGGATTGAGTCGCTCGTCCATCTACCGGCTGATGCAGGAGGGCGGTTTCCCTCGGCCCGTAAGGGTAGGCCCGTCTGCCGTCAGGTGGAAGGCAAGTGACATCACGGCCTGGATCGAGTCGCGACCAGTGGCGACGGGAGAATTTAGCCACTCCCAAATATCCTAGGTTCAGTTGGGCAGACAGTTCAGTCGAGCAAGTAATCAGCCCACAGCTGCATCAGAGCGCGGCGGCGCTCGAACAGATCGGACCTCGCGTAGGCCTGTTCTGTTGAGTTGCCCAGGATGTGGGCAAGTGCCGCCTCCGAGACGGCCCAGGGAGTGTCCGTCTGCTCCAGTGTCCAGTTCTTGAAGCTGCTGCGGAACCCGTGGACCGTCGCGCGTTCCGCAAGGCCTACGGAACGGAGAATCTTCGTCAGCGTCATGTTGGACAACGGCGCCCCTTGCTTCAGGGGCGACGGGAACATCAGGCCGGCTTCGCCACGGAAGGCAGATGCTTCGCCAAGTAGATCGCTTGCCTGTCGGCTGAGGGGTACACGATGCTCCATTCCCGCTTTCATCCGCCCGGACGGAATTCGCCATACATGGTCATCAAGGTCGATTTCGTCCCAGGTGGCACCCCTGGCCTCACCGGAGCGCGCCGCCGTCAGAACCAGAAATCGGAAGCACAACTTGGCTGGTATCGAGGCTTGTGATGCTTCAACGATTTCGAGTGCCGACTCAACTTCCTGATAAGGAAGTGCCCTGAAGTGTGCCTTCACCTTCGGCATGGGGGGCAACGCACCATCTATGGCTTCACCCGCGGGGTTGGACTCCATGAAGTCGTGGGCCATTGCCCACCGGAAGACCGTTCTCATCCGTTGACGCACCCGGCGGGCTGTTTCCGGCCGGGTCGTCCATATCGGGGTGAGGACTCGCAATACCCCCTGGCGGTCTATACGGTCTAGAGGTGTATTGCCCAGTGCCGGCACGGCGTGACGCTCAAGAGTCTGTATCCAGCCCGCGATGTGACTGGGGTTACGCCAACGGGGAATGTTCGCCTCATGGACGATATGGGCGGCTTCCCTGAACGTTGGCATTGGCGGGGCATGCTTCTCGGCCAGGGGATCACGACCCTCCGCAACCGCAGACCGGTTCTCCAATGCATTCTCGCGAGCTCGGGCGAGGCTTACGGAAGGAAATCCACCCAAACCAATGTCGCGTCTGCGCCCGGTGATGGTGATCCGCTGGACCCATGACTTGCGTCCCGCCTTGCTGATGTACAGGTGCAGTCCGGCACCGTCGGAATATCGGCCAGGTGCCTTGAGTGCCCTAACTCGAGTCGCTGAAAGAGCCATATAGACGCCCCAAATGTCAGTTTATTCCCACATATGTTACCACACTTGGAGCAGGATAGTGAGGGATTCATGTGGCACAAATGGTGCGTCCAAAGCCGTAATTTAGCTATGAAACAGAGAATTTATGGGTAAATCTAGGACACTGATGGAACGATTGGTTATGGAGCTGGGGGGACTCGAACCCCCTACCTCTTCAATGCCATTGAAGCGCTCTCCCAGCTGAGCTACAGCCCCACGGGGCTTCACATGATAGCACAAGTTTGGGTTTCAAACCCACCCCCTACAGGTCCGGCTGTAAGATCGACGCCAGTAGTGCGTACAAGGTCTATTCATGCGGTAAGTGCATAGGCGGCTTGGGATTGTTAGGTGCGCGTTAGGGGTGTGTGATAACGCTGAAGCCGGCGTAGGGGCGTAAGGCCTCGGGAATCAGTACGGAGCCGTCGGCCCGTTGTCCGTTTTCCAGAATGGCGATGACCACTCGCGGCAGCGCAAGCCCGGAGCCGTTCAGGGTGTGCGCCAGCGTGGGCGACGCTCCAGTTTCCGACCTGAACCGAACGTTGGCTCGCCGTGCCTGGAAGTCGGTGCAGTTGGAGCAGGAACTCACCTCCAGCCACTCCTTGGAGCCGGACGCCCAAACTTCCAGGTCGTAAGACTTGGCGGAGGCAAACCCCAACTCCGGGGCACACAGCTTCAACAACCGGTAGGGCAGTTCCAGGGCCTGGCAGACCATCTCGGCATCGGCCACAAGGCCGTCCAACTCCTGCTCAGAGGTTTGAGGCTCGACGAATTTATACATCTCTACCTTCTGGAACTGGTGTACCCTCTTGATGCCGCGGGTGTCACGACCGGCGGCGGCCTTTTCCCTGCGGAAACAGGGAGTGGAGGCGGTGTATCGCAGAGGAAGCGTGCCGGGGGGCAGCACCTCGTCTCGATGTAAGTTGGTGAGAGGCACCTCGGCGGTGGGAATGAGCCAGAGGTCATCTTCGTCATCGTGGTACAGATTGTCGCCGAACTTGGGCAGGTTGCCGGAACCTTCCATAACGTCCCGTCGCACCACGGCGGGGAGTTGGGCTTCCGTATAGCCGTTCTTGCCGGTGTGGAGGTCCAGCATGAAGTTCACCAGCGCCCGCTCCAGCCGAGCCCCCTTGTCCATGAGGACGAAGAAGCGGGAGCCAGCGAGCTTTGCGCCCCTAGCAAGGTCTATGATCCCAAGCTGCTCCCCCAGCTCCCAGTGAGGCTTTGGAATAAAGTCGAAGGCGGGCATTTCGCCCCAGGTGCGGACCACGACGTTGTCATCTTCGCCCTCGCCGTCGGGCACGTCCGGTTGAGGGAGGTTGGGCAGGCCGAGAAGCAGTGCGTGAAGCTCGGCTTGAACCTCGTCGTGTTCCTTGTTCAGGTCGGCTATCTCTTGTCCCACTTGCCGCATCTGGGCGATGAGGGGTGATCTGTCGCCGGTCATTCGGCCGATGGTCCTGCTGGTCTCGTTCCGATGGGCGCGAAGCCTGTCCGCTTGTGCCTGGAGACTCCGGCGTTTCTCGTCAAGGGCTAGAACGTCATCGACGGGAGCTTCGTCGCCACGGCGCACCAACGCGGCTGCGACGAACTCCGGGTCACGGCGGATTAGGTCAAGGGAGAGCATCAGCTAATCCTTGCTGCGCATCTGCGGGAATAGCAGAATATCCCTGATGGTAGTTTGGCCCGTCAGCAGCATCACAAGCCTGTCGATGCCGATTCCCAGGCCGCCGGTGGGGGGCATTCCGTACTCCAGGGCGAGTAGAAAGTCCTCGTCCGTCCGGTCCGTCTCCTCGTCGCCGTAGACCCGCCGGGCCTCTTCCTGCTCCTGGAAACGCCGTCGCTGTTCCAGAGGGTCGTTCAACTCGGTGTAGGCGTTGGCCAGTTCCATCTCAACCACGAAACACTCGAAACGTTCGACCAGGTGGGGGCTGCCGGGCTTCTGCTTGGCCAGAGGTGACATGGCAATGGGATAGTCGATGATGAACGTAGGTTGTATCAGATGGGGTTCAACGGCCTGAGAGAGCAGCTTGTCGTAGACCTGATGGACGGGCCCCGGGGCCAGGTCGAAGCCCTTCTGTCGCGCTTCTATAATCAGGTCAGAAGTTTCGGCCTCGCCCTGGAGATAGGGCGTGAGGTCAATTCCGGCGTATTCCTGTAGCGCCTCGCAGAAAGGCAGGCGGCGCCACGGCGGCTTGAGGTCTATTTCATGCTCCTTGTACTGCACTGTGGCAGAACCAAAGACGGTTTGAGCGGCGTGGCAGACCATTTCCTCCACCATTGACATAACGTCGGTGTAGTCGGCGTAGGCTTCGTAGCTCTCCATCATGGTGAACTCGGGGTTGTGATCCTGGTCTACGCCCTCGTTGCGGAAAATGCGTCCGATCTCGTAGACCTTGTCGAACCCACCTACGATGAGCCGCTTGAGATACAACTCCGTGGCGATTCGCATATATAGCTGCTGGTCGAGGGTGTTGTGGTGGGTGACGAAAGGACGGGCCAGGGCGCCCGCGGCTATGGGCACCAGCACGGGGGTATCCACCTCGATGAAATCGCGGGCATTCATAAAGGAGCGCACCGCCTCGATGATGCGGCTGCGGTGCACGAAAGTCGGCATGACGTCTTCGTTGTTGGCGATGAGGTCCAGGTAGCGTTGGCGGTAACGCTGCTCAGTGTCGCGAAGGCCGTGCCACTTCTCAGGCAGGGGCCGCAGGGACTTGGAGAGGAGGTTGAAGGCCCGCGCCTCCACGGTTACTTCGCCGCTGCGCGTCCGAATCATGGGGCCGGCGGCCTCGATGAAGTCGCCGACGTCCAAGTCTCGGAGGAGGGAATAGGCGTCTCCGACGAGGTTGGCGCGAAACTGTATTTGCAGCTTTCCGGTGGAGTCCCGGAGGTCTATGAAGGTGTTCTTGCCCATGCCGCGGCGGGCAATGATCCGTCCTGCAACGGTGACGGTCTGGACTTGGCCGTCATCTGACTGTTCCTGCCGAACGAAAAGGTCTCTGGCCTCTGCGTTGGAGTGGGTGCGGCTGACGCGTGGAGGATAGGGGTCTATTCCCTTATCTAAGAGGCGTTGGAGCTTCTGTTGGCGGCTGGTTCGGTGGTCGGCAACCGGTTTTGGCATGGGAAGGGAGTGCGTCGGCAGTCTACTGGATGTCCAGGACTTCCAGGTTGATGGTTCCGGCGGGCACCTTCACCCTCGCCATCTGACCCACTTTAGTGCCCAGGAGGGCCTTGCCGATGGGAGAGAGGTTCGAGATCTTGCCCTTTGAGGGGTCGGCCTCCGGGCTGCCAACGATGAAGTAGCTTTCCTTCCTGCCCCGCCTCTGGTTCATAACCGTGACTGTGGAACCCACGTTTACGTGGTCGGAATCCTCTGCCATGTCCTCGATGATTGTGGACCTGTTGATGATGCGTTCCAGGTCAAGGATACGGCCCTCTATGAAGGCCTGCTCCTTTTTGGACTCGTCGTATTCAGCGTTATCTACAGTGCCGCCAATGGAGTTGGCCTTCTGAATCCTGTCGGCCACTTCTTGGCGGCGGGTGGTACGGATGTAGCCGAGTTCTTTCTGGAGCTTAACCAGGCCGTCTCTGGTCAGGTATGTGGGTTGTGTCAAGGTGTACCTCCAGAAAAAGAGAAAAGACCAAGCGCACTTCTGCCTTTGGCCCAGTCGATAGCATTGTACCGCCAAGGGTTTGGAATGTAAAGGGTTGCCGGGTTGGGGACGAGATTGCGACGCAGTATCCGAGAGGGATGGTTAAATTCAGGAGCTTCGGGGCGTTGACTTAGTTCGGTTCAGGATTGGGCAGGCATTCGTTTTTTTCTGTGGTGGAAACGAATGTTATTTTTATTGAAAGTTTGTCGCACTTTGGGGATGGGATGAGCGGGGCGGGGTGGTTCATGGGAGATAGGTTAGCAAAGGAGACAGAGTTTGGGCAAGTGAGGGATGTCAGTGGGGGAGGAGGAATTTACGCTGGAATTGCACGTTATTGACCCTGATTTGATTCGACTCATAAGGTAAGGCCGCGCTGAGTGCGACTATCTACTGTTTCGGCCAAGGTACAGGAGTCACGTTGGGTGGCGTAATCTCTATGGGAACGTCAAACCGAGACAGAACCCTGGTAATAGAAGTTTCCTCGCCCGGTCTAGAACCCTCAGAACGATAGTCGATCCTCCTAATGTGGTAATCATCCGGGGATATCCAGTGGATGAGTTCGCGGGTTCTATCAGACTCCCCAAAACCAAGATCAACACCGGGTTCTACAATTAGAGAGACCCTGAATAGCCTTTCGCCGTCTTGGTTTTGAGTGGCCAGCTTCAATTCTCGGATAAGTTGCGGGTTGTTCAAGATTACGTCCAGAGCGTTTACTTGCTCTGGCACTATCGAAGGAGATACCTCTGCGGCGATCCAATGACCTCTATCCCCATGTCGTAGGTACAGGGTTTGTCCTATCCAAAACTCTTCAAAGGATGAATCCTGTACACCAGACAGACTTGATGCACTGATGTGACCAGTCGTGTGTTTCTTATCAGGGGCCTGGAAGTCTATAACTGCCTTGATCTCTGTTTCCTCCAAAAAATCACGATAAAACTTTGCTGATTTCGAGTGATAGTCAATTTGATAGGACTTCAGAGATCCAAGGTTGTCTCTGGCCCTCTCCAGTAGACTTTGCGCAGTGACGGGGTCCAGTAGACTTTGCGCAGTGACAGGGTCCAGTGTTCTATCGTTCCCACACGATAGAGCTGCAAGAGTCAGCGACACTGCAATCCACATTACTACCTGGACTTGCATGATGGCTCTCACGACTGGGTATTGGAATGCTTGCTTACCCGAAGCCTAAGTGCGGGCAAGGTCTTATTCCCACCTGGTTTCGGAGTCTAGGAGCCAGGCACAATCGCCGGACTTGGAAAAGTCCACGTCTCCGCTATATGTTCCATTTGAGTGAGCTGTCACAGTTTGGTTGTCCATACGAGTGTTCGCACCTTGGAGAATTGCATCCGGGTTCCAAGAAGCAGAGCAGACAAAAACTGTGTTTGTGAAACCTCTACTGGCCTCCACGACATATTGAGAGCCGTTAGCCTTCGAGTAGTGCCAGCACTCTTCATCCGAATCGGCCTACCATCCCGTAGAAGTTCGCCATCATCATTTGCACTGCCCACTCAGGTAATTTACGACATTGTTCTGAGCATCATATTCCCATTTAATCTTGGTCTTTTGCCAGTTTACATCAAGCTGAATCGGGTCTTCCCAAGTTGCCTTGAAGGTTTTCGTCCTGCTGGGAAGCGACGATGCTAAGAAAGACTCGTGAGCTTCGCTACCAGCGGAAAGGCCAAGCTTAGTTGCAGGAATGGCCTCTTCTATAGCACGGACTTCTGCATCGGAACTCTGTCCGGAAGTTAACGTTCCCTGTTCAATAAGCTCTTCGCAGGTATTTGGGTTGAAAGCAAGAGTCCTGGCAACCTTGGGTTCCTCGTCAGGGCCGAGAGACATACGATACTTGATGACACACTCGCCATCAATACGAGTACCTTGAATGATGCTACGGACACCGTTGGTTATTGGAGCCTTGTTCGACTGATCAACTGTGATTACCCCCGGTCCATCGAGACTGACATCATCATCCCCATCTGCGAAGACAAGATGAACTGCTGCAACAACGAACACAAGGGAGACTGTGGCGAATACCGTTAGAATCGTGGCAAATCTTTTTATGAATGTCATTACTCTTCCTCCTGAATGATTTTCGCAATCTATTACGTCAGTGGAGTCGTTCAGGGGTTGAGGAGGGTAGCGCCTTGGCTTGAAAAGTCGTAGAATTCTGGCCAAACTTACTTTGGTGGAGGCGCTAAGGTGGCAAAGAATAAGGTTATCTCTTCGGATTCCCACGTAGTGGAACCGCCCGACATCTGGGTGCAACGGATGGACCGTGCCAAGTTTGGGAGCAGGATTCCGCATATGGTCCCGGCGGGAGACATCGACGCTTGGATGGTCGACAACAAGGAGACGGGCGGTGTTGGATCAATTGCCCAGGCCGGATTTAGATTCGACCGGCCCGATGAGATTGTCTTGAAGGGCAGCTTCGATGACGTACGACCCGGTGGATACATTCCCAGCGAACACGTGAAGGACATGGACGTTGATGGGGTGTACGGCGGCCTGGTCTATCCGTCAATAGGGCTGGCGCTCTATCGGGACGTGGAGGACCCGGATCTTGCGCGGGGGATCTTTGCCGCTTACAACGACTGGCTGGCCGAGTTCTGTAATGCTTACCCGGACAGACTGAAGGGCGCGGCAATGATATTGGTGGACGAGGACGTTGACCTGGCCATAGAGGAGACGCAAAGGGTGGCCGACCTGGGGATCAAGACCGTGATGATTAGCAGCTATCCTCGGGCCGACCGAACTTACGACAATCCCATCTACGAGCCTTACTGGACGATGGCGGAAGAGAACGACATTACGGTGAATCTGCACGTCACCACCAACCGTCCCAAGGCCGACCCAATAACCAGAGGCGTCTCCACAACGAGCACGGCGTCGTACGTGCAGCACGACTACTGGGTGAGGATGTCCCTATGTCACATGATCTTCTCCGGCGTGTTTGAAAGGCATCCGAATCTCAAGGTGGCGGAAGTTGAGCACGAGCTGGGCTGGCTTCCCTACTTCATCGGGCGCATCGACATTGCGTACGAGGAGAAGCAGGAGTCGCTGGCGATGCGGTTCAAGGACGGGATGATGCCCAGCGATTTCATGCGCAGGAACGTGTACCACAGCTTCCAGGAGGACGCGCTGGGGATTCAGATGCGGCATGTCATCGGCGTGGAGAACCTGATGTGGGGATCGGACTACCCCCACTCGGAGTCGACGTTCCCCAAGTCGCTGGAGATTCTGGACGAGATACTAGAGGGCGTGCCGGAGGAAGAGAAGGCGATGATTGTGGGCGGAAACGCGGCGCGAGTGTACGGGTTTTAGTTTCTTTCCCCTGAAGACCCGGTTGAGTTAGAGGGAATGGAATCGGCTAGGTAGAGCGCGCCCCAGTCGTCATTTCTCGCAGACCACACCGTCGCCGTCCCCATCGCGCGCTCCTTGCACCTTTTCGCTTGGAAAGCCTAGGCCAGGGCCGCTACTTCCCTGTATGCGGGGTTCGCCGGCCTCTTCAGCGGCCTCACAAGATTCGTAGCTTTCCGCTGTCGTAGGAGACGGCGATGGGGTAGGCTCTACGATAGGAGTCGGAGACGGCGTAGACTCTAAGAGGGTGTCTAAAAAGGGCGTCGGTGGAGCGAAGCATAAACGTCTGTTAGGCAACGAAGTCCGCCCCTCCAACTCCAGACCCTTCGGCTTCACTCAAGGTGACATGGAGCGCTCGGGGTAACAAAGGGATTTATTAGACACACTCTAAGGTAGGTGTCGGTGATGGAGTAGCCTCTACAGTAGGAGTCGACGATGGGGTAGGCTCTACGATAGGAGACGGCGATGGGGTAGGCTCTACGATAGGAGTCGGCGATGGGATAGCCTCTGGTTGTGGTATGTCATGCGGTATAACTGTGAGGGTCAATGCTGGTGTGCAGGTCTTCAGCATCTCGGAAAGTGCGGCCGCTTCTGCTTCGCTCGCAAATAGTTCCCACCTGTCCTTCACCGTAATCCAGTCGATGGCGTACTGGCACCAGTAACCTTCGACGGGTGGCTTCCAATGTTCTGGCCCGTTGTCACCCTTTGAACTATTCACCGTGGTCCGCACAGCGATGAGGTGGCCATCGTAGGAGAGGTCATTCAGATACTGTCTCTTTTTCTCCTCGCTCCAAATCCACCCACCGGATTTGTGCGCGTTCGCTAGTGGAACCATATGGTCTATGTGCAAGTATATAGGATCCGTGTATTCTCCTTCGGAGAACGGATCCACCCAAGTGCCAGATGCAACGCGGCATTGTTCTTCCTCGACATATGTTACAGGGCTGGTTGACTGCCGGATGAGCACCTCTTGTCGGGTGCTCTGGCAATCGCCGTCCTCGTCAATCCAATCGCGCCATTCTTTCCGGCTGTACTCCGGGATGGCATGCTCAACAGAGACGACAAGTAGGGTCAGTTCATTCCCCATGTACCGGAGAGCTGGTGTGGATGTGGGTTTTGGTGTCGGCGCAGGCGTGGGTGTCGGCGTAGGAGTGGGTGTCGGCGTCGACACAGAAGTAGGACTTGGAAGGGTCTCGTTCACTGATGAAGGAGCCGGTTCATCGGAGCAACCGACCAGAGCAATTGTAAGGAGTATTATGCCGACGCTCAACCAACTTACGATAGATTTGGACATCTAGTCATCCGCCCATGAACTGAGAATCCTCCCAATAACAAGACGTAGGTCTTCATTCGGGCTTGGAATCATTGTTGCCAGACCTACTCAGCCCGCTTGGAGTAACGAAGGGAGTCCGGCTCAGAGCACTGTCGTCCTCCCCTAATTTTGGGCCGGCGGCTCCACTTGGAGCCGCCGGCTATGGCTTTCTCTAGGAGTTTTCGGCCACCATTTCCATGGCGGCGGACTCGATCTTCGGCAGGGTGGCGTCTATCAGGTCCATGTCCAACTCCTGCACGATGCCGGGGTAGCCCGCCTTGTTCAGCATGTGGGGCAGCTTGTGCTGCTTGAACTGGTCCAGGGTCCAGCGGAGGGTGTCGGGAACGATGGTCTGGTCCCAGTAGAGGCGGATGTTTTTGTTCCTGGGGCCGTAGTGGTAGTGGGGTCCCGTGTCGAAGCAGTCGAAGGCGAGAAGCTCAATTTCCTGTCCCGCCACGTCACCCAGGACGTGGATGGCGAGGCCCTGTCCAACGGAGAGATGGCGGAATTCCAGCCCGAAGCGGATGTTGCCCATTTCAAAAATGCGGTCGCCTCGATTATGAGTGACGGTGCTTCTCTGGGAGAGGGCCATCTCCCTGGCTGCCGACTCGACCTCGTCCAGCTTGCCCTGGACCTCGTCGGAATCCGCGGCGTCGGCCAGGTCCTCGGCGCCGGCCTTGGTCAGCATGGCGCCGAAGTTGCTGCGGAGCTGGCTGATGGCCCAGCCGATGGGGTTGCCCGCGGTGGTCTTGTCGAGGTTGTGTCGCTCGTTGATGGTGGTGGGGCCGTAGTGGTAGTGAGGGGTCTGGTCGAAGCAGTCGAAGCGGAGAAGCTCCGTCTGCTTGCCTTCCACGGGACCCATCACCATTAGGCCAACGCCCTGGTCGTTAAGCAGGTCGCGGTGCCTCATATAGAATTGGATGGGCCCTGCCTCGATGGATACCGGGCCGCCCTTCGCGGGGCCGTCCATTGCGGTCATCTGCTGCATGTCGTTGTTTTCAGCCATATTTTTCCTCCTTATTGCGTGTTCTGCCTAACTGCTGTTCAAAGCTGAACTAGAAAAGGCGTTGAGCAGAGGCCTCTTGCCGAGGCCGGTAACTCCATTATACCCAACTAGCGGAAGGCGTCAATTGGGGAATGTTGAATATGGCGGGATGGCACTGCTGCTGGGACGGGAGGGGGAGCACCCCCATCGCAATCTTCCCTCATCAAGGGGGAAGAGGTTTAGGGAGGCGTTGTTCGGGTGCGAGATTCTTCGGCTACGCTCGGGGGGTGGCGCGCTTGGCGGGATTCGTTTTAGCTTTAAGTATGGTTTTCCCCTTAGTTTTACCACATCGAGTAGCACTACGGGGGCCCTACTCAAACTTAGTTGTAGTAGTCTATCGCAGCCTCATCGCATATGCGGCGTACATGCTTGTAGGATCCCTCCTTTACGAATGGTCCTATATCTCGCATGAGTCCTCCCGAAGTGTAGATTGACACCTCGAAATCGATTTCAATCGCTGCAAATTTTTCTTTGAGATACTTCAGTTGCGACACATATCCTGGCATACTGATTGGCAAAGACCCCTGATAGCTCCCCATTGAATCAAGTTTGAGTGCATCCTGCAATACCGGATAAAGCTCTTTCACCTTGTGGTTGCGATAGAAGTTAAACTTAAGCCTGAATCCTAGGGGCAACCGTCCAAACACCCACGGAACGCCCCCGACCGCTAAGATGAGGAAAGAAATACAAGCACCACTTAACGCCAAGAATGGCAGCACGCCAGCCACGACTGGAGCAAGGTTGTTGGCCGCCTCATCCAAACGAGCTGCATGTCCTGCAGCACCTGTGAGATACCACATACATGTAGGGAAACCAGCGAAGGCAAACCATAAGGCCTTTGTGAGGACTCGAAGCATTTACTCATGTTATCGGGCCTTCCTCTTTTGGACAAGTGAAAGTCGTCAAAGAGAGTTCACAAAGGTGGTGAAAGGATTGGGAAAGAAAGATGGCGCGCTTGACGGGATTCGAACCCACGACCTCAGCCTTCGCAGGGCTGCGCTCTATCCTGCTGAGCTACAAGCGCTTGATACACCTTGGTGCCGAGGGTGGGATTTGAACCCACACGCCCATAAGGACACTGCGCCCTGAACACAGCGCGTCTGCCGTTCCGCCACCTCGGCTTCGTTGCCGCGTCTGAGTGGTGGGCGGTGATGGATTTGAACCAACGACCTCCTCGGTGTGAACGAGGCGCTCTAACCACTGAGCCAACCGCCCTCATCAGCCCTAACGCGGGCAAGGCACATTTATTATACCAGCCCGCCGTCGAGACAGCCAACCTGTTTTGGAGATCGAAAGTCCGGGTCAATTTGTGGGCGAAACCAGATTAGTCACTGGGCTAATCGGGGTTGAATAACCTATAGGACTGCGCTATATTCTTCAATCTCAGACAATAGTTATATAGATGCCAAGTGTGGAAGCAACTTGATACGTTGAGACATTTGGCGAAGACAACAACCGGATAAGAATGGCGGCAAACGTAGTATGAACTACCTCAGCGTTCGCTCATTAGGAATGGCCATGGTCATGGTCTTTCTAATTCCCACAATTGCATGTTCAGGTGGCTTCGACCCTCTTGGGAAATTTGATGCCCCAAAGCGTCTTGAAATCGACGTCACTGGATGGCAAACCCTTATTGGGCCCCAGGTCGCGGATCCCATTGAGGTTTTTCTCTCTGAGACGTTAGGTCTCGACTACAAGGTTAACCTCAGTTGCAGGTTCAAGAATATCGGGCAGTCCGGAACCTTTAACGTGGAAGCGATGGTCTACCAAGGTGACAACTTGTGGGAACGGCGTCGATCGGTGCACAGTGCGTCCGGCCAATCTCGAACCCTTGAGATTGTGTTCAATGAACCCGTATTTGATGACTGGGCAAGCCTGTCGCCCTTTGCTCTGCTAGTTCCCGGTTACGGGGGGATGGTTGCATCCACCCTTCTTGCGGGACAGACCAGGAGTGAAGTTGGAGGAAATTGTCGTGTTTCTCCAAGTCTCAACGACATGAAGATGAGGCTTGAATGTGCAGTCTCAAACCATGGAGAGGGGAGTGGCATTGTAACGGTTAGAGGAGTTAGAAACGGCACCAGCCAAACGCAAGAGATTAACATTGGCCCCAACGAATTGCAGCCGGTCGTCTTTGAGTTTGAAATTCGATCCGTGGATGATCGTTTTGGTTGCGAGGCGGAATGGTGATGCAAATTGAGAATGCCTCGGATACACCATTCCAAAATATGACCAGATAATCTTGTGCATCAGTCAAAGGGGACGGTCTAGCTGCCTCCCTTAACTTTGTTCAAGAGATTGGGACTCTCCCCTACGGTTCGGTTGTGTCCCAGTCGGGGAGGGTCCAGTAGCCGATGTTGGGGAGGTTTACTCGCGCCGTCAGGCCCTGGGCACGCTTGAGTCGCTGCACGTTGTAGAGGTGCGTCACCAGCTCCCCCTCGCTGTGGTGGAAGCAGCCCTCCAGGGTGAACACGCGAAGGTTGGAGTCCGTGGGGTGCTTAAGGAGCGTGCCCGGGTATCTTTCGGAAATCTGGTCGTAGAAGCCGGGGCTTTCGAGGTCGATGGTCTTGGCCCGGAGAGAACCCAGAGTTTCCCTTGCCAGAATCCCGTGCACCATGGCAATGGCCTCGCCGAGTTTGCCCAGGATTACGTCTATCTCCCACCATTGCTCCTTGTCCAGCTGGCGATGGGACAGCGCCGCCAGGTAATCCACCTCGTCTCGATAGGGAATGCCCTCAGGGAAGATTTGGTCGCCCCAGCGGAGGATATACCATCGGAACAGGTGAGAGGCCACGTGGCTGATGTTGTTGCGGATGCTCCAGTCAGACCATCCCCACCGGGGACTCGTCCAGTCCAGCTGAGGGTCTGTCAGACCTTCCAGTTCCTGGGCAGCCATGGCCTCATACTGTCCAAAGAGGGGAAAGAGGTCCCGAGCGGGACCTTGGGGGTTGGTAAGCTGTTCAGCCATGACGATGCCTCTCACACAGATTTGGGCGTCGGCAAGGGTATCATCGGTGGAGGGAGTTGTCGACGCATCCGGCGCCTTGCTGCGGGCTACCAGTCTTTGTTCGAATCGTTGTTTGCGCTGCGGGAGCGCGTATTGCCGGTTTGTCCACCCCTTGGGCTAGCAGAGGCAGACGCGCCTCTAGACATTATTATGGCGGCTACGGTAACGCCTATGCCGCCAAGGAAGATTAGGGCTACAGAGGGGAATTTCGGGAAGTCACCCATGGACCGGGTCAATTCTCGGAGAATGTCCAACGCCGGCTCGCAGGCGAAGTCCGCAGCATCGCCGCAAATCTCGTAGGAGACATTGGACAGAAAGGCCGATAACATGGCAGCAACGATGATGGCGGTGAAACCGGCGACTATGAGGGTGATGCTTGGCCACATTATCATGGAAACGCGGTGGGGCAGATTCACCAGGGCCAGCATGACCGTAGCCAAGGCCATGATCACCAGGGCCGCCGTAGGGCCAACACCCTGTAAGGTGTTGATGGGGTCTCGAAAGGCGTCGGCCTCGGCGACGAATTCCTCACGCGGCATCTCTGAAGCTTCAGCGGCGGCCTCCACCAGGTCCAGACGATCATGGTCGTCCAGGTGGGCGCGTACGCTAGCGATAGCTTCGTCGATATAGGGGGAGACGACGGCGCGGGCGGCCAGCTTCATGGCTTCCGGGCTTTCCGGCTGCGATAGGGCTTCGGCCCTTACCGCCTCCCATTGAGCTTCCAGGCTTGCGGCCGTCCGGGGGTCAAGGTAGGACAGGACGGGCAGCACCTGGTCGAGGGCGTCCTCCAGCGTTTGCTCGGGGACGTTCGCCAGGGAAGGCACTCGCGGGGGAATGACGCCCCTTTCGAGGTATTCGATTAAGGTCCGCGCCTCCTCTGCGTACTCTGCCGCAGTTGTTGGATAGACCAGTTCCGCCGATTCCACGCGGCGGTCTACGTAGTCCAGGCTCACCGGCCGCAGTCTTTCAATCGGCTGACTTAAGTCGATGAAAATCTGCGGGTCTTCCGCTTCGCCTCGCAGATAGCCCAGAACGCCGGTAATTATCCCGTCTATCTGAGCCTTGACGAATGAAGGAGTCACAACTTCACTCACCACACTCTCGAACTCATCAGAGGCCATGCCGAGGTCCTCCTGAAGCTGCTGGACCTCTTCCCAGCGTTGAAGCTCTTCCAGAAGGCCCGCGTGTATGGCGTTGTAGGAGTCGTTAGCTTCCAGGACACTTGTGTAGAAGGTGGGCTCCAGAACGGTGCTTCTTACCTTGGAAACGGTCAGGAACGCAAGAAAACTGACGCAAACCAGCACGGCTAGAAGAAGGGCGACGATGGTGCGCATGCCTACTCCTAGCATAGGCGACCAAACGGATTCTCAGGCGGCAAGTTTGCTTCTGGGGGGAGGGCTTTAATGGTTGGACGAATGGGGGGCGGACTCCACTTCCAACCCGCTGGAACAGGGTAAGCGGACGGCGTTGGAAATAGCAGGGCGGGATGTGCGTTGGAGGCGTGCAAAGCAAAAACATTGTACACCATGCACAGGTATAAAAAGGAAGGGCAGCCCGCCCGCCCTTTCTGGCATTCTTCATTCTAGGGGCGTAGAATCGGCTTCATGCGTCTGGGCGACCGAATACTTTGTTGAGGAACGATACCTTCACTTCCCGGTTGCTGGGCGCCCTCCAGCATTCCGAATATCGTCGTCTCTGGATCGCCACTGCCTTCTCCCAATCCTCGGCGTGGGCGCTCATAGTGGCCCGGGCCGCCCTGGCCCTCAACGAAACGGGGTCCTCCAGCGCCGCCGGCATCGTAACCTTTGCCGCCATGATTCCGTCGGTGATCATGTCTCCGGTGGCGGGCTACCTTGCCGACCGGTTTGACCGGCGTCGGGTGCTGGCCGGGGCATACGCCGTGAATCTGGTCCAGAACCTAATCTTGGCCCTTCTGGTCATTACCGGAAACATCGAGCTTTGGCAGCTGGTGGTCCTATCCACCGTGAACGGCTTCGCTAGGGCAACCCAGATGCCTGCAGCCCAGGCCCTACTTCCCAACCTGGTCCCCAAGAGCAAGTTGGTCAATGCCGTGGCCTTCCACCATGCCACTCAGCAAGCGAGCAAGCTGACCGGCCCGCTCTTCATACTGCCGGTTGTGCTCCTGGGCTATGGCGAATGGGCTTTCGTCATAGCCCTGGGTCTATACGCGATTGGCCTCATGCTGGTGCTGCGAATCCGGACTGTGTCAAGAGGAGTGGTGGACCGTAGCCGGAGCGCCATCAGCAATCTGGGGCAGGGGTTGTCCTTTGTCTACAACCACAGGCTGCTGCTGCCTCTCTTTCTAGTGGTAATAGCCCACTGCGCCCTGGCGATGTCATACGAGACGCTGTTTCCCGTTCTCTCCAGGGACAGGCTTGGACTTTCCGAAGGGGCCGAGCTGTACAAGGGAGGGAACCTTCTTATGATCGGCATTGGCGCCGGCTCTCTGGTCTCATCCTTCGGTATAGCCGGGATGGGTAGCGACGTCGTTCGTGGGCGTACTCTCTTCGTGTTGGGGGTGCTCAGCGGGCTGACTCCGCTGCTGCTGGGCCTTTCCTTCAACCTTACGACTGCTGTTATTGCTGCCTTTGCAGTGGGATTTGCTCAAGCGGGTTTCATGACCCTTTCCAGCGCCATGGTGCAGCAGATAGTGCCCGACGAGATAAGGGGACGGGTGATGGCGGTGTACAGCTGGCACATTCAGGGGGCGATGGCGAGCTTCAACCTGGTGAACGGCATTCTCGCCGACACGGCTTGGCTTAACGCCACAAGGGTGCTGGGAGGATTTGGCTCGATATTCGCGGGACTAATGACTTTGAGCGCGCTCAACCGGCCCCTGCGAGGGTTATATAATCGGGGCATCGGGACGCGCTCCGTGGCTGAGGCGTTATCGGAACGCTGAGGTTAGAGAGCATAATAGGGAGAAGCAACTATGAAAAAGGTCATCATCCAGGCAGAAAGGCTCATTGACGGTGTGGGAGGGCCACCTCTAGCGGGCATGGCCTTGGTCGTCGAGGGCGGCGTGATTTCGAGTATTGTCCCCGCCGCCAATCTGGAATACGATGCGGACTCCTCTCAAGTCCTGCGTTTCCCTGGCGCCACGCTGCTGCCGGGACTAATTGACTGTCACACGCACACGAACATGGCGGGACGGGGGCGTTCCGGTGAAGAAGCCTCGTCTGACGGCGACGATCTGATGCTGCTCCGTTCCGCCCGCAACGCCCGCACTGCCCTCCACAGCGGCGTTACGACGATGTGCGACAACGGGGCTTGGCACAACACGGGCTTGTCGCTGAAGCGCGGCATAGAGGAGGGCGAGGTGGAAGGGCCGAATCTTCTGACCTGCGGCCGACCTGTTACCGTCACGGGGGGGCATCTATGGTTTATGGGGGGCGAAGCCGACGGGGTGGATGGGGTGAGGACGGCGACTCGGGGGCTTATCAAGGAGGGTGCGGACTTTATTAAGGTAATTGCCACGGGGGGCAGCACGCTTACCAGCTATCCCTACCGTCCTGCCTTCAGCGTGGACGAGTTGAAGGCGATTGGAGCCGAGGCGCACAACCAGGGCCACTTCGTTGGCGCCCACTGTCGCTCGAACCAGGGGATGCGTAACGTATTGGAGGCGGGCTTCGAGGTGATATATCACGCCTTCTTTATGGATGAAGAGGCGGAGGCCAGCTACGACGCGGACATTGTGGGGCGCATTGTTCAGCAGGGCGTTTGGGTCAACCCGACCATGCACATCGGGAGGAGCGGGATCTGGGCGTTGGAGGCTAAGAGGGATGCTGGCAGGCTAACGCTGGAGGAAGAGACGAAGCTCAGCGCCGGCTATGAACACCGGAAGGCGCGGTTGGAGCAGTGCGCCCGAATGGTGGATGCGGGAGTGCGGCTGATTGCCGGCTCCGACTGCGGCTGGGGCAGCTACCCCTTCGGGCAGTTGGCGTACGAGATCGAGTGCATGGTGGATGGGGGTTTGTCGCCCATGCAGGGCATTCAATCAGCGACGAGCCAAGCCGCGCAAGCCTTGGGAATCGGTGACAGGGTGGGAGTGTTGGCTCCGGGCAAGAGGGCGGACTTGCTGGTTGTGGAGGGTGATCCTTCGGAGAATATTTTAGATTTGATGAAGGTGCAGGCGGTGTTTAAGGGCGGGGAGAGGGTAACTGCTTAGGGGGAGGATTGGCGCTGGGAGGACCGATTATCCTCAGTGCCGTAGCGATATAGAGTAAACCACGGGAAGGAGAGTCCTTCCTACTCCTGTCAATTCGCGTTTCCACCCGTCGTTCTGAGCCCTCCGCGTACGCTTTCGAGTGCCTGACGGAATCTCCTCACCCCCGTCTAAGTCTGGCACTTTCCTCTAGAACATAATCTCCCTCTATAATTGTTCAAGTAGAAGATGAGTGCGGGGTCAATTGCGAATAGCGCAAATTGAGAGGGAACGATTTTGTGGGATCAGGCATAGTATCTGCTGAGGGTATAGGGAGAATGTGGCGAAGGGACAGGGGATGATAGCGATGCTTGGGGTGTTGGCGACGCTGTTTGTTGCTTGCAGATCCGGCGATGCGCTCCACGACTCGTCCAGTCATTCACCGTGACAAGGGTCGAATTCCGATGCGTGCGAAAAGGACCACGATGACGAGAGCAGCCACCCTGATCCTTCTGATGGGAGTGACAATGATGCTGCTGGGGTGCGGCCTATCTACTTCGAACCCGATTGATGAACCGGGACCACTGGTAGAAGAACCTGCTCCGCCGCCTTCCACGGGAAGACCGCAACCCTCTGCGGTTTTGCAGCTTCCACTTTACGCTGGAGACTCATTGATAGAAGAAAAGATCATCGAAAGCCTCGTGATCGTCAAGGCGACGATGACTTCGTTCTTGTCTGAGGTTATTACCGAAGCGGATGGCAGGTACAGTGTGGCCTTGGAGTTCAACCTCGACGTGAGTGAGCACCTGAAGGGCACCGGCCCATCCAGCATCGTGGCGGTGTGGGTTGATGGCAGCTCCTACGACACGAACGATGAGGCCACTGATGCCAAGGTGATCATCCTTGCTGAGCGCGACGGTCAGTGGGATGACAGGGAGGCAATCATCTTCTTGTATGGTGTCGGTAGTGGACTTGGGGCTTCGCTTGACACAAAGTTGCAACTTGCAGACCACTTCCTTCTTTATGTGGGAGATCCGTATTCCCCCGACGACTTTTATAGCCTGCACAGCAAAAGACACAAGGCTTGGCTTCCGGCCGCATCGAGCACGGGCTCTACCGGCGACAACCAGGAGTTCCTGCTGGACGTGCCTCCTCCGGGCTCCACGTCAACGGCTCCGACGATCACCTTGGGCGATCTGAAGACGCGGATCACCGAGGTTGCCGCCGAGTTCAGAGGGGGCGATGGGTCGCAGGCATACCGAGACTGCGTCGTGGAGAAGTACAGGTACATTCGCAACCAACTCAACTGGCCGGAGGAAAGAGGGGAGGCCTACACTCTTTGGAATATCAACCAAAGTTTTGTATCAGGTCGGCCAAGAGGCACCGTACTCGATCAAAGAGAAGCCTACGGCGGTTATCCTGATACTAAAGTAGCACTCTGGCTGGAGGGCAGAGACTCAGCCCTGTTCGACACTTCGGACGGTGATTCGACGGCTTCCGACACGGACAGTGATGGAGAGTATGATACGATCAAGTACGAACAGAGGGTCATCTTTGGCCGTCCACTTCCCGCAGGAGAGTATAGATTCGACCTGAAGGAACCCTGGCGCTATCACATAATCTGCAACTTTGTTATCAGCAACGAATGGACCATCACCGTCAACGCCCCTGCGGGCACGCTGCACGAGGCCTTCTTCGACCCGATCACCGACGGCACGACCGTTGCCGCTGACATCGCCAACGGTGTGCTGAAGCCAGCGTCTTTTACCGACGCCAACGGAGCGTCGGCAACCCTGGAACGTATCGCGTGGGAACCCGGTACCGGAGAGTCGGGAACTGTCAAGCTGCAAGTCAATCCGCCCACGGGACTCACGGACCAGGAGGTGAACTTCATCGCCCTCGACGGCTCGGTGTCCCTGTCCCTGCAAGTCGCCAACGCCACGGTGGATGCGGCGAACCGGACCCTTAGCTGGGCGGTGTCGTTACAGCCGTGGCAGAGCGGCGACAAGCTGATGCTGCGAATACGCGAGGACGGGTAGAACCGATGCTTTCGAATCGTCACTGGAACTGATAGCGGGGCCGACGTGTTCTCACGCTCTACCAGAACCACACCTTGAACCTCCGCCGGGGCGATTCCTTTCCCGTAAGAGTCCGCGGTGATCAAAGACGGCAAGTGGGTGGGGCTATAGGGGCAGGGGGGCGCCCGAAGACGAGATTCCTCGATGGGACTTGGAATGACAGGTGGGGACCTTCAGGGTGGCAGTAGGGGCTTGGGATGAAGTGGGGGATGTGTCGTGACAGCCGTCAGCAATTGGGATATGATTGGCCGAAACTTGGAAGGATGCCATGACTCTTCCCGTCATTTACACCATTCAATTCTGCCCCGCCTGCGACAAGCTGCGGGATACCTGGGACAGCCAGGGCGTCGAGTACGTGGAGAAGCGGGTGGACGAGAGTCAGGAGGCCCTCGACGAGGCCCTGGAGTACGGCAGCGCCGTGCCCATCATCGTCTACCCGGACGGGCGTGTTGAGGAGGGGGCGTTTGAAGGCGTCTACGGTTGAGACATCGGCTGACGGGCCGTTGGCCCGAATAGGAGGTAGACCATGACAGGCAAGACGACAGTTGTGACGCCGCAGAGATTCGGAGAAGGGTTTTCGTACCAGGAATATCTGGCGCAGATAAAGGTGAACAAGCTGCGATTTCAGCAATATTACGATGAGTTTGAGTTGGACGAGGGGGAGCTTGAACGGTTTCGCGCTCTTACCCAACGCAGTGGAGGCCCTGCCAAGGTGCTGGTGGTGGGCGAAGACTGGTGTCCCGACGTCTATCGGGGACTGCCGACCATGGCCAAGCTAGCCGACAGCGCAGGCGTGGAGGTCCGCGTCTTTCCGCGGGACTCCAACCTGGACGTGATGAACGAGTTCCTGAAAGAAGGTAAATACCAGTCCATTCCCGCCTTCGTGTTCTACACCGAGGGGTTGGACTACATCTGCCACTGGATCGAGCGGCCGGAGGTGGCGGACCGGGAGTCGGAGGAGATAGAAGCGGCTATTCGCAGGGAAAATTCCGACTTGGACGACAGGCAGTTCGGAGTTGAGCGACGCAAAAGGGTAAGCCTTCGCTTCCCGGCGTGGCAGCAGGCGACCATTCGGGAGATAAACGAGATGTTGGAGCAGGCCGTGGGCGACTAGCCTTCCCTATTCTGATATTCCACTGGTAGGCGAATGGCCTGCATAGGGCTTTGGAAGAACGTAGACTAACTGAGGGGTAAGAGACATGAAATTTGGCATGAATCACATTCACATCAAGGCGGAAGACCCGAGGAGCACGGCCCAGTGGTACGTGGACAAGTTTGGAGCGAGCGTGGCGGGCGAAGCGGAGATGGGCGGATCAGTCACCGTTCGCACGGACTTGGGAGGCGTGCGACTGAACATAACGCAGGCATCAGCGGAAAGCCTGCCTGCCGGTTCTTCCGACCCGCACATGGGGTTGGAACACTTCGGCATTGAGACAGACGACATAGATGCGGCTATGGCGGAGCTGGAGGGGAAGGGTGTGACTGTACTGGAGGCCATCCGTCCGCTGCCCAACGGGATGAGGATCGCCTTCGTCGAAGCTCCTGACAACGTTCGAGTGGAGATAATGCAGCTTCCTTAGCCCACTGCTGCTTTCCAACCCCAACCAGGAGCAGACGATATGGCTACTGGGCGAGACCATTGTTTTCGGCTTGCAAAGAACGGGACTCGAAGGCTGAGTGAAACTTCGGTATCTCCCAAACCTACGCGGACGTAGGCTGTGGCTTGCTCCGTTAGAAGAGGGTGAATCACGCCGAATCTGGGGGCGATTGAGTATCTGCCCGCCGGTTGCTTAGGTGGCAGAGATAGGATTTTTCATGGATAGAATCTGGTCGGCGACGCTACTGGCGCTGTGCCTGGTTTCTATTGCGCTACTTTCGGCTTGCGACGACAAACCGGCGACTATTGTCGCAACGCCGGAACCCACGTCGGCGCTCGCTCCCACCCCGACCGCAACTGCTGCGCCTGTACCGGAACCCACCCGGACACCAACAGCCACTCCCGCTCCCACGCCGACGCCAACGGTCGTGCCTACGCCGGAACCCACCCCGACACCGACGGCGACGCCCACACCCGAACCTACTCCTACGCCGACTCCCCGTCCAACACCCAAGCCTACGTCGGAACTCGCACCTGTTCCTACGCCGACTCCCCGTCCGACTGCCACACCGACGCCGGAACCTAGCCAGACTCCAACACCTACGCCTACACCGGAACCCGTCCCCACGCCAAGTCCTGTGCCTACACCTGGCCCTCGGGAAGAGGCTGCTTCAAGTCTGGCTGAGATGCTTCCGTGGTTCGAAGGGCCTGTAAATGGGGCTGTAACAGATGCAATCAACACGTTGGTAGACTTATGGCTTGTGGATGCTGATTCGGCGGGGCGGGTTGCTGCGCTTCCGTGGGTTTCGGACGGGGTGGATTTTACGGAGGGGGATGTGCTGAAGGGTTTGCTGGGGGCGGCTGCGGTTGACGCCGTTCTAGCCGACAAAATTATGGAATTTCCCTGGATAGCGGATGAAGTGAGGGAGGCTGAGGGCAGTATTCTAGATCGACTTGCAGGAATTGCGTCTAGTGACACTGACTTGGCTAATCAGGTGGTATCACTGCCCTGGCTCGTCGATGGGGTTACAGATGACGAAAGGGTAATGTTTACCGCACTCAGCCGCATTTCAATCACGGACACAGCGTTGGCGAAGGAGGTGGTGGCTCTTCCGTGGTTTGTCGATGATGTGACGAAATTAGAGGTAGAAATCCTTCGTGAATTGAGCACCATTGCGTCAAGGGATTTGGAGTTGGCCAGTAAGGTAGCAAGTTTTCCATGGTTCAGTGGCGAGATTGCACAAGCACAGGCTGATGCACTATATGGTTTAGCCATCATTGCATACAAAGACCTGGCATTGGCCAATCATGTGGTAACCCTTCCCTGGTACACAGACGGGCCAACAGAGGTTGAGGGAAGGGCCCTTCTCAGATTGAACGATGTTGCGTCCGAAGACATTGGGTTGGCAAAACATGTTGCAGTTCTTCCCTGGTTCATTGACGGCGTAACAGATGATGAACTCGGCGCCATTTACTCACTGATTCATGTCGCATCCGAGGACGTAGAGTTTGCAAGGGAGTTAATGACTCTCCCCTGGTCAATTGACGGTGACTTAACATTTGATGAAGTCGTTGCTCTTGACACGCTGATAGATATCGCATCAGTGGACGTGGAGTTTGCCAGGGAGGTGATGTCTCTCTCCTGGTTAAACGACGGTGAGCTGACAGATGATGAACTTGAGGCTCTTTATAAACTGCTGTATTTCGCACCTAAAGACGCGGAGTTTGTCGAGGAGGTGATATCTCTCCCATGGTTAATCGATGGCGAGTTAACGGATTTTGAAATCGATGCCCTTGACTCACTGACATTTATCGTCTCAGAAGATGTGGAGTTTGCCATGGAGGTGGTTTCACTTCACTGGATTGGCGACGGCTTGACGGAGCTTGAGAGCTCTGCAATTGACGACCTGTCCGACATAGGATTTCTGGACAAGGAGTTCGCCAGGACGGTCATCAGTTGGCCCAGGTACCAAGGCGATGTCGTAAGGGACCTGGACTATTTCCTTCTGTACGCCTTTGACAGCCTGGATTCGGAACTTCTCGGAGTCTTGATGGCTCAACCCTGGTTCGTGGACGGGCTGGAAGATGAAGAAGCTGCACTGGTTGTGACGCTTTCTGCCAAGACGCCAAACCTGTTCAGACACCTGCTCGACGAACACCACATACATCATGGGTCTGTTGCGCTTCCCCTCGCCGGGGAGGTTAACGTATGGGTAGTCCAGGGATCTGATCCGGCGTCGAACCAAGACGTATTGATGCAGGTTGAGGAAACCGCGAGAATCGCTGAGGAGTTCATCGGTGTACCCTTCCCTACCTCAGATATAATTGTGCTGGTAGTAAGGGATATAGGTGAGGATTTTGGATTGATACAGGTGCATTATGGCAGTCACATGTCGGTTAAAGCATCCCAGGGGAATTTGTTTAGCATTTCTCACGAGACTGCTCACTATTACTTTACGGCTAATTTCCAAGGCCATGAGAGGCTAGTAGAGGGAAGAGCTGAATTCATAGAAGCCCAAGTCTACCACCATCAAGGGTATACAGACCTTGCGTACTCTAGATCTCAAGTCGCAGATAATGTAAAGACCTACTGTATCGACGCAGGAGTGGAGAATATACGGCACAATGCCTACATGGTGGAGCGCGAGCAGATAAGTTTCTACCAATGTACCTACGACATGGGTGAAAACCTATTGCTGAACTTGTTTGAGATAATGGGCAAGGAGGCCATGTCATCCACGTTGAACGAGCTTTACGTCTCCAGCAGAGGGTACGTGCCTGCGTTGAAATTCAGCATGCCTCCTTCCGATATGGAGATATACGAGGCCTTTTTGAAGTACACGCCTGCCCAACGGCAGGAGGAGATTCGCGAGCTGTTTCGGAGGCTTCATGGCGGTGATTTCGCCTTCCCTGAAATCAACTACGATGACGCCGAAGGTGACCAGGCCGCTGATGCCGAACTAATCCAGGTTGGCGAAACCGTAGAGGGGTCGCTCGACTATATTTTTGATTTTGACTATTTTAGATTCCAGGCCGATGAGGGCCAGAGATACCGTATAAGCGTGGTGCACGAGGACTTAAGTCATACCAGTATCGCCGTCTACGGACCTGATGGCGTGAGCGAAGAGTGGGAAAGACGGAAGAGCGGCATAGGGCCGGATGGTCCACGGATCCTCTGGGTGGCGTCCAGTTCGGAGGAATATTATATTGCAGTGAAGAACTTTGGTGGCAAAACCGGCAGCTACGCCTTCATGATTACGGCGGTCGGCGTGGCAGACGCCGACGACCATGGAGATACGACGGAATCCGCAACCGCAGTTAGGCTGAACCGGTGGGTCAAAGGGTCTATAGATCACGCCTTTGACTACGATTACTTTAGCTTCAATGTCCGTGGGGGAGAGGAGTATTTCTTTGACTTCTATGGGGATTCCTGGAATCTACCATGCAACGAACTGTATCGTGCCGACGGCACTGTAGTCTCAGCTTGGTCTAATCCATGCGATCAAGGCGATCCGTCGGAATACCATACAGGATACGCGATTCAATTGGTGTTGCCTGAGACCGGCGTGTATTATCTTGCGTTGTATGGCTTTATGGAGAGCAAAGGCGGGTATAGGTTCGAGATTCAGGCTGTGGATTGATTCGACTCCGGCAACCCGAGTTGACCTTGTTTCTTCGTCCTGAACGAGACTTCTGTCGCCGGTGTAGCAGGGGGTTGAAGCTGCCTTGTTAGTGGCTTGGGTTCTATCCCGCATCCGCGGGACGTTCTATGGGTGGTGGGTGGTGGTGGGGGGCATGATCAGCATCGCCATAAGCAGCGGCTTGTTCATGCACGGGTTCCAGTTCTACTTCGAGCCCATGCGCCGGCAGTTTGGGTGGAGCCGCACGCTGATTTCAGGCGCCTATTCCCTGTCTCGCGTGGAGAGCGGGTTCCTGGGGCCTCTGGGCGGCTATCTGGTGCAGCGCTTCGGCTCCCGGATTGTGATGGCCGGTGGGTTCATGATTCTGGCGCTGGGGCTGGTGCTTCTGAGCATGACTCGGAATGTGCCGATGTTCTACGCGGCCTTTCTGGTTCTCTCCGTGGGCTCAGGTTTGGCGGCTTGGACTCCGGTGGTGCCTGCCCTGACCAACTGGTTCCGGCGGAAGCGGGCCATGGCCGTGGGACTTACGATGATGGGGATGGGCTTCGGCGGCATTGTGGTTGCGCCAACGGTATCCATCTTTATCAATAACTTTAGTTGGGACAAGACGGCACTGGGCTGCGGCATCTTCGCCGCTATCGTCGGGCTGCCGCTGGCCAGTATCATGCGTTACAGCCCGGAACCCTACGGATACCTGCCTGACGGAGACACGCCCGATGACAAGGCGTCTGAAGGATCGGAGGGGGCCCAGCGCTCGTCATCGGTGGACCAAGAATTCGACTTTTCGGTGAAAGAGGCGCTGCGGACTCCAGCATTCTGGCTGATGTCCATAGGGCATTCGGTGTCGCTGCTTGTCATTTCCACCTTGAGTTTGCACATGGTGCCCTACTTGGAGACGGACCTGGGCTTCACCGCAGGGAGGGCAGCCACGGCGGTGATTGCGGTCAACGGCTTTCTCATGGCTGCACAGCCGGTGGGAGGGTTTCTGGGGGACCGTCTGCCGAAGCACTACATAGTTGCGGGAACCATGTTGGGTCACGCGTCGGCGTTGCTTCTGCTTGCTACCGCCGACGGCTTCAGCCAGGTTATCCTGGCGTCGGCGATACAGGGGATGTCCTGGGGAATTCGGGGGCCGGTGATTACGGCAATGAGGAGCGACTACTTTGGACGGAAGAATTTTCCGATGATCCAGGGCTACTCACATCTGGTGCTGATGGTGGGTCAGATTGTAGGTCCGCTGCTGGCGGGTTACATGGCCGACTACTACAGCTACAGCGCAGGATTCAAGATTATTGCTGCGATGACCGCGGCTGGGATGTTTCTGTTTCTGATGCTGCGAAATCCACAACCGCCACAGCGTGCCGCCGACCTGCTGCAGCGTTGAAGTTTGAGAGGAACGGCAGAGACTATTGAGAAATTGGTTGGTCGGACATGGGAATCTTCTATTGGAGATTTGCGAATTCCGGCAAATCAATGAGTAATCGCAATTGAAAAAACTAACTAAGGAGAAATCAGCCAAATGACCAACGGTGAAGACTATCAGCGAGGAATGGTAATTGTGGCGCACGCAGACGACGCGGAGTTCGGATGCGCCGGCACAGTGGCGTCCTGGTGTCGGAGCGGCATGGAGGTTGTGCAGGTCATCTGCACCGATGGCAGCAAGGGTTCCGACGACCCCAACATGACGTCCGCTCAACTGGTGGAAACCAGAAAGCGAGAGCAGCAGAACGCCGCCCGGGTGCTCGGTGTGAAGGAAGTCGTCTTTCTGGGATACGAGGACTCGATGCTTGAGCCCACCTTGGAGCTTCGGCGAGACATTGCCCGTGAGCTGCGGCGTCATCGACCTCAGGTTGTCATCTGTCCCTCTCCGGGGAGAAGTCTCACGGAGAGTCCGTACATCGGCCATCCGGACCACATCGCCGCCGGCGAGGCCGCGCTTGCTGCCATTTTTCCGACGGCCCGGGACCGGCTCACGTTTCCGGAACTGCTGGAAGAAGGGCTGGAGCCTCATAAGGTGGACGAAGTGCTCATAACCGACAGGAGCAACGCCGATACGTGGATCGATGTTTCCGACGTTATGGACGTGGCGATTGAAGCGCTAAAGCAGCACGTAAGCCAGGTGGGGAACTTCGACGTGGCCAAGGGTATGCACTTCTGGAGGTCAAAGACCGGCGAACCAAAGAATATTCCCTTTGCCGAGGCGTTCAAGTCGTACAAATTTCGATAAGGCTAACAAAGACCGTCTCCTGTGTGTTCAAAGGTGCATAGGTAAATGCAATCTAAGCCGCAATCGACCGTTTGGTTGCTTCTTGACGTTGGTTCTCGGCCACGCAACCTTGACACCCCCCAGCCCCCTGGATATGATGGGGCCACCGAGCCTGGGATACGTGACGTTTGGTCGGAACACTGCGACAAGAGGTTTAGGAATGGCAGAAAAAGATATTGCGCTCATGGCACACCTGATGAGAAGGGCTGGCTTTGCGGCCACCCGTGATGAATTGGAGGCCCGGGTTGCCAAGGGCTACGAGGCCACCGTCGACGAGCTGGTCTATCCCGAAGATCACGGCATCCCGCCCATCGACGAAGGGATGATATTCCGCCACAATCCTGGATTCGAGATTCCCGGAGGTAATCCTACCAACGGCCAGGCCCACTGGATGTACCGTTTGATCAACACGCCCAGGCCCTTGGAAGAGAAGATGGTCCTCTTTTGGCACCACGTGTTCGCAACGGGCAACGCCAAGGTGGACAACTGCGATCAGCTCTTGGCCCAGATTGCCATGTTCCGGGAGCACGGCATGGGCAACTACCGGGAACTGCTTGTCAACCTGGCCAGGGACCCGGCGATGATTTTCTGGCTGGACAACAACGAGAATCACAAGGGGGCGCCCAACGAAAACTGGGGACGGGAGTTGCTGGAACTCTTTTCCATGGGTCAGGGCAACTACACGGAGCAGGACGTTAAGGAATGCTCCCGAGCCTTCACCGGCTGGACCATCGCTGCCAAGATCCCCCGGCTTCCCTACGGCCGCTATCCGTGGAGCTTTGAGTATCTTCCCCAGGACCACGACGAGGGGGAGAAGACGTTCCTGGGGCAACGCGGCCGATTCAATGGCGAAGACATCATTGATATTGTGGTGCGCCAGCCGGCTACAGCCCGGTTTGTCGCTCGACATCTTTATAACTTCTTCGTAGCCGACGAAGTGCAGGTGCCCAGCTGGCTGGACGTAGCTCCCCGGGATCCGGTGGCAATCAATATGCTTGGCGAAACTTTCATCAGTTCCGGCTATGACATGCGCACCACACTGCGGATGCTGTTCAACTCCGACTTCTTTAAGGACGAGAGTGTTTGGTACGCCAAGGTCAAGAGTCCGGCGGAGGTTGTGGCCGGAACGATGCGGCTGGTGCAAGACCACGTTGCCCCCAAGCCTGGCTTGGCTCCCATCGGCCTGGAGACCAACTATCAGGGCCAGGCGCTCATGGACCCCCCCAGCGTGGAGGGTTGGCACACTGGACAGGAGTGGATCGACAGCGGTTCGCTGCTGCGTCGCATCAACTTTGTAGCCAATCGGGTGGGGGATACGAGCCTGCCGGGCATCAAGTCTATTATCCAACGGCTTGCTGCCCAGGATAGTCTAACGGCAACGGAATTCGTAGACATCTGCATAGACCTGATGGGCCCGGCGCGAGTCGACGCAGATACCCGGTCAGAGCTCATCGTACACGTGGAGGCCGATGGGCCGGTGCTGAGAGGCGCTTCGGAGGAAGAGCGTGCCGCCTTCGGTAAGAGGGTGGGTGAAGTTCTGCAGCTAATCGCTTCCACGCGCGAGTACCAGTTCGGCTAATTACGTACATCCCCTGGAGGCAACGCTATGCAAACCGTCATGGTTCGGGGCAGAGTCTATAACTACAGCCATACCATTGGTCGAAACGCCACTGGAGGGCCAGGGTTCCGCCACCCCGTAGACTTGGCCGTCGGCAGCAACGGGACCATTTACGTCGTCAACCGCGGCGACGAGTTTCAGTCTTGCCAGCGAGTGAGTGTGGTAACCATAGATGAGGAGTTCATCCGCGACTTTGGCAGCGTGGGAACGGGAGACGGTCAGTTTATCTGGCCGTCGGCAATCGCCCTGGACAAGGATGAGAATGTCTACGTGGCGGACGAGTGGCTGAACCGCATCTCTATTTTCGACAAGGACGGGGTCTACCTTGGCAAGTGGGGAACTCCCGGCCGTGGGGCCGGGCAGCTTAGCGGACCGAGCGGCATTGTCTTCGACAAGGACGACAACGTTTACATAACTGAAGAGTTGAACCACCGCGTTTCCAAGTTCAGTAAGGACGGGCAATTTATTCTGGGCTGGGGCAGCGAGGGTCAGGGGCCGGGGGAGTTAAACCACCCGTGGGGCATCGCTATAGACAGCGGGGGCGGCGTCTACGTGGCCGACTGGCACAACGACCGAATTCAAAAATTCTCGCCTGAAGGGGAGTATCTGGCAAGCTTCGGAAGCTCAGGCGACGGCGCGGGCCAATTGAAGCTTCCCAGCGACGTTGCGGTAGACGACCAGGGTGATGTTTACGTGACGGACTGGTGGAACAACAAGGTCGAGGTGTACGATCCGGAGGGGGCACCCCTGACGACCTTCATCGGCGACGCTGAACAGCTTTCCAAGTGGGCGCAGGAGGCGGTGGACGCCAACCCCGACTACGTGAAGGCACGGCTGAGGGTCAAGAGTCTTGAACCGCAGTGGCGGTTTACGCGCCCTACTTCCATAGATATTTCCGAAGACGGCAAGATACTAATTACCGATAACCAGAGGGCTCGGATTCAGATATACCAGAAGGAGTCCGATTGGGTTGACCCACAGTTCAATCTGTAGCGGGCATGTTCCGCGTCTTTTTCCGTTGTCCTTGAATTTTAGCCTGGTTAGCGGTTTCTACCCATGCGTCTTTAGTGAGATGTCAAAGGCGACGTGTTGATGGCCTTATGTGACGCAATGCGTAGGCGGTCTGCCTATCGGCAAGAAGGTTCCATAATTCATCTTCAATTATGTTGACACTGCCAATAACCAAGGGTATTCTTGAGAATAACATCCAAAATCGCTCATGAGGGGGAGAGATGACCACAAAGAAGATTAGTCACATTGTCAAACGCCCGGGGCTTCGCCTGAAGGATCCGACTTATGAGATTCCGGTGGCCGAGGATCTTGCAACCACCCCCGGCATCCGTCAGAACCCGAATGACGTGGACTTCTATTCCAGGTCCTACCCCCTGGAGAGCCAGAACGTCGAGTACACCGCCGACCGGGAGTGGGTGTGGACCGTCTACAGCCCGGAGGAGGAAGAGAGCCACCTGGAGCACGAGCGTCTGCAGGCGCCGGTGGTCAACGCTGCCGCCATATCCGCAGATGTCGCCCCGACCGCCGTACCGTCCGGAAAGGACGTTACGGGGGAGATCAAGACGAAGGCCCGCGAGCTTGGCTTCGGCGAGGTGGGGGTGACCCGCTACGACCGCCGCTACACCTTCAAGTACAAGAAGCGCTGGACGAAGTTCGAGCATGCCATCTGCGTGGCCTATGAGCAGGACTATGAGCGCACCCAGTCCATCCCCAGCAGCTTTGCCGAGCACACGCACTTTGGCACCTACCGCTCCATGAGCCAGTTGGGCTTGATTCTGGCGGACTACATCCGCAGCTTGGGCTACCATGCCCAGGTGCACAGTCCCAATGACAACAGCGCTCCCTACATCCCCATGTTTGTTGCTGCGGGTCTGGGTCAGCTTGGGGCCAACGGCCAGTTGCTTTCGCCCCACTTCGGCTCCCGCGCTCGCCTGATGGTAATCACCACTGACGCGCCGGTGTCTTACGACGAGGCCGTGGACTACGGCATCCACAAGTTCTGTGAGATCTGCCAGGTGTGCGTCAACCGGTGCCCCGGCCGCGCCCTCATGCGGGACAAGGTCTGGTGGAGAGGCGTTCAGAAGCACAAGTTGGTCTACGAGCGGTGCCGGCCCGTGATGGCAAAGTACTCCGGCTGCGGCGTATGCATGAAGGTCTGCCCCATCCAGAAGTACGGGATGAAGCCTGTCATGGAGCACTACGTTGAGACCGGAGAGGTGCTAGGCAAGGGCACTCACGAGTTGGAAGGGTTCAACATTGAAGGCAAGGGGTACTTTGGGCCTGGTGAGCTTCCCCACTTCAACCATGATTTCTTTGAGATACCGCATGGACGAGCGGAGGACGTGTTGTTCGAGAAGTTCAAGACCAAGCTGAACAACCACGAGATACCGGACGGGCCTGCGGGGGACGAGACACTGCGGCAGTTCAAGAGTAGAGTGGAGGAGATTTTGGCCCGGCCTGACAGCGACTCCATGTTCGCCGTCCTACCCGAAGAAGCCTAGCTCAAAAACTTCGGAAATTTATAGAGGCGCCGGTGGTAAAACGCCGGCGCCTCTTGCTTTTTGGTTCTTCACGCCCATCCCTTCGACAGGCTCAGAGAAGGCTCTAGTCTTCCACGTAGAGCAAGGCTTGTTCTACACTACGACCAGGTTCTAGTGTCGGAAAGTGTAAGAAGAAGGCTACCAATTCCTTATCTTGTTTTGTTAGGATCCGCTTGGGTCCCAAGTCATAGGGTTCTGTATCTGATACCCACAGTATCTCGTGAAATTGTTCAGGATTCATCATCGAGGGATTTGAAGTAATGTGAACGATTGGAGTGAGTGCATGTATTAGTTCATGCTTTATGGTGGAACTGTCAGTATCCCTAAGGTATATATGGGCAGAACGGCGAACATAGTCCGTATTCTGGAATATAACGTATCCTAAAGGGCAATTTTCCTCTTGCAATATTTGAGGATCTCCCATAGTCATAGGTAAAAAGACCAAGGCAGCTTTCTCAGGGTCTGTAGGAGCGAAAGTCACACCGAAGTCTGAAGAGAAGGTTTCTGGGCTTCTAGCTACATTCTTCTCGTTTGGAAGATAACTTAAGTAGCTGAAGCAGGTCTTTCCTTTAGGCCAAGTCCAAAGAGGATGGTAAAAAGGGACTCCACAAGCAGTAATGTCTCTAAGGATTGAACTAAATTCACTTGAAGGTAATTGACCCTCTTGGATTTTTGATAGCAGTTTAGTGGTTCTTCCCTTTGCAAATCTTTCTATTACGCTTGGTCCAAACTTATAAAGGCCTAACATAATATATGAAAGAATTCCTAAGGAGATGGCTACTATCAACCAGATAATTCCTTCAGCAATATAGTCTAGCATCTCATTGCTTCTTAAATGTCGATGTCATCAGCTTCTTCTTCGTCAGTTTCGTCCAACTACTATGATCAGGGGGAAGGGATAGAAAAGGAGGTGCCCACGAGGTACGCCCAAACCGTAGATTGGGATGGTTGGCAGTTGATAGCAACGAGATTCTTCTACACTCTCAGAATGAGATGAGGGGAAAGGGAAGGGCGAAGGCGTGGCAGCGGCCTACTAGTCGGGCGGGGGGTTCCAGAGGGCTCGGAGCCAGGCCCAGGCTTCGTCCTGCTTGATGGAGCGCAGGTCTTCTTCTTCCAGGCCGGCGTCGGCCAGGACCTCGGCAGGGTTGGCTATCAGGTCGGAGCGGAACATTTCGTTGTTTGCGCACTTTTCTATGAAAGCGAACATGGCTTCGCTGGGCACTGCGGCACCTCCCTAGGGGATAGCGGATGGATTTGCGATAGTCATAATAAACTGGCGTTAACGGAAGGGTATGTTCCGTTCATTCATGGCGTCGTTGAAGGACTGGAGGCTGGTAGAAGCTGCCGCCGCGACCGTTCGAACGTCGCTGACAATGTGGGTGAGAACGAAACCCATGGCAACCATGTCGGCGGAAACGTCCGGCCCTGCACCGTGGTGGCAGGGGGCGACGCCTGCCTTTCGGGCCGCTGCTACGATGCGGCGGCAGGCGGCCAGATGACGGTCGTCGTTGGCCCAACCGGAAAGGCTGACGCCCATGTCGAGGGACAGGTCGCTGGGACCTATGTAGAGCCCGTCGATGCCGGGGGCCTCAGCTATGTCCTCCACGTTCTCCAGGGCTTGGCGGGTCTCGATCATCACAAGGCAAATAATCTCGTCGTTTGCGTGTTTCACGTAGTCGTCCATGCCCGATGCCAGGGCGGCGCGGCTGCCGCCGATGCTCCGATTGCCCTGGGGAGCGTATCGACAAGCGAGGCCAGCGGCTGCGGCTTCCTCAGGGGTGTTGACCATAGGCACAATGACGCCATAAGCGCCCGCGTCGAGCACGTAGGAGATGTAGTCCGGCTCGTTCTTAGGCACACGAACCATTGGCATTGTGTCCGTGTTGCCGATGGCCTGAATGCAGCTGACGAGGGAGCTTTGTGAGACCCCTATGCCGTGCTGCCAATCGAGGGTCACGGCGTCGAAGCCTGCGTGGGCCATGACCTCCGCGATGTAGGGGTTGCCGGAGGAGCACCAGCCCATGACGGCGGGACGGCCTCTTTGCCAGAGCTCCTTGACCCTATTTTTCTTCACCTAAACTACCTCAATGCATTCTTGGGCAGGGGATGGACGCCGAATTCAGGCGGTCCGCGCCAGCTTGACGATGGTCCTGATGGCGGGGCCCTGTTCCGGATTGTGACGGCTCATGGCTTCCTGCATCCACTCCGGTCCCATGTTGGCGTTGGGCATCTCGCATACGTACAGGTCTCCGTGGGAATCGACGGCGATGCCGTGGGGCGCGGTAAACTGCCCGGGATCCTCGCCGGGGGAAGGATCGCCAAAGCGGGACTGGAGGTTGCCCTGTTTGTCGTAGATGCTGACGCTGTGGCCCAAGCTGGGCGCGTCCAGAATGTATACGTGCGGGGGCATTTCGGCGACGTAGAAGTTGCCGGAGGCGTCCATGTCGAGCCCCGCCGCTCTCCAGATGCCCGGCCACTGGCTGAGAAACTCGCCTTTGGCGGTGAACACCTGCACCCGGTGGTTCTCCCGGTCTGCGACGAAGATGTTTTCGTCTTCGTCTATCACGACGTTGTGGGGGACGACGAACTGACCCTTGCCGGTGCCGGCCTCGCCCCAGGAGTAGATGAGTTGACCTTCCGGGCTGAAGCGGTGGATGCGAGAGTTGCCATAGCCGTCGGCCACAAACAGGTCTCCCGAAACGGGAGAGACGGCAAGATGGGCGGGTCGATTGAAGGGCTGACCGCTGAATCTATCGGAAGGGCCGCCAATGGTCTGAAGCAGTTCCCCTTCCGGGGTGAACTTTCGTATGACGTGGTGCTGGGTGTCGGTGCAGTATATGGAGTCGTCGGGGGCGATGGCGATGCCGTGAGTGCCGCCAAAGACGCCGTGACCCCAGGAGGTCAGGTAGGTGCCGTCCCGGTCGAAGACCACCACGGGGTGTTCTCCGCGAGTGTAGACGAAGATTCGACCCTTGGAATCCACCACCGCGCCGGCGCAGTCCCCGAGTAGAAACCCTTCGGGCAGGCGGGGCCAGCCCTCAACAACGGTGTAGCTCCAGTTGCCGCTTCCTAAAATCGTGGTCATGTGCACCTCCCTCTGAATCTGAAGGCCAGCATATCCTAAGTGAAGTTAATTGTCACGCCCGTAACGTCATCGGCCCTCTCCCTTTGTTGCTGCATCTTAGGCGATCCGGTCGGTGGTGGTGTTTCCACCTTGTCCCAATGGTGCTAAAATCCCGCCATGTCAACACCGCCCCGCATCCATGATTCCCCCATGAGCCTGAAGGTCAACGGGCGCGTCCGGAATGTGGATGCGGCGCACCACTGGACGCTTCTACGGCTTCTCCGTGACATTCTTGATCTCACCGGCGCGAAGACTGGCTGTGACCGGGGCGAATGCGGGGCTTGCACCGTGGTGGTGAATGAACAGCCTGTATATGCCTGCCAGATGCTTGCCCTCCAAGCTCGGGACAAAGAGGTGGTCACAGTTGAGGGCCTGGCTAATGACGACGCGCTGCACCCCATTCAACGGGCGTTCCTAGAGGAGGACGCGGGCCAGTGCGGCTATTGCACTCCCGGATTCGTCATGTCTGCCTACGCCCTGCTGCGTCGGAATCCCAGCCCGTCCGAAGAACAGATTCGAGAGGCTTTGCAGGGCAATCTGTGCCGATGCAACGCCTACGGGCGGATCATCCGTGGCGTGATGGCCACCGCCGATGCCATGAAGGAGCAGGTGGACTGATGTCAGCGCTGCGGGTAGTCGGTCGAGCCGTGCCTCGCCGGGGGCTCGACGAGAAGCTGACGGGCACGGCCCAGTATACGGCGGACTTGAAGCTTCCGGGGATGCTCCACGCCAGGGTGCTCCTTTCGCCCCATCCTCACGCGGACGTGGTCAGTGTGAACGCATCCGCAGCCCAGGCGGCCAACGGCGTACACGCAATCCTGACGCCGTTTGACGAGGAATCATCTGGGCTTGTGGCGGTGGACATGAAGGTCTTGGACACGCGGGTGCGGTTTGTTGGCGACGAAGTGGCCGTGGTTGCCGCCGAGACGGAAGAGCAAGCGGAGCATGCACTGGAAATGCTAGAGGTGGAATATCGCGCTCTGCCTTTTGAGACAGACGCTGAAAAGGCCCTTCATCCGGATGCATCTGCGATTCATCCTGGAGGCAATTTGTGGGGCGGGGAGCCGCTGGTTCTCGAGCGGGGTGATGCGGAGGCGGGCTTGCGGGAAGCGGACATTGTGCTTGAGGAGACCTACGAGGTGGCTTCCCACTCGGCGGCGCCGTTAGAGCCCCGCGCCGCGCTCGCGAATTGGGACGGCGATGCGCTCACCGTGTGGAAAACCAGCCGCGGCGTCCACCAGGACCGGGCGCAGTTGGCCACGGCCCTGGGTATGCTGCCGGAGAAGATTCGCGTTGTGGGGCCGCCGTTGGGCGCAGGTTACGGCAACAAGGACGAGAGTCGATGCGCCGTTCTGGCGGCGATCTTGTCGCGGAAGGCGGGACGGCCCGTACGCCTGGAGTATTCTCGATATCAGGAGTTCGTTTCGGGCCGTGTGCGTCACAGCGCAGTCATAGAATTGACGGTCGGCCTCAAACACAGCGGTGAGATCACCGCCATTTCCAACAAGACGTTGATGAACACAGGTGCGTACCTGGCTTCGGGTGCGGGAGTGCTGCGGCGGGTCGCCCAGGGCGGTCTATACCTGTATCGATGCCCCAACGTACGCTACGAGGGGCGGTTGGCTTACACTAACGCGCCGGTGGCGGGCTCCTACCGAGGCCTTGGAGCGCCCCAGGGCCACTTCGCCCTTGAGACGCTCATGGACCATGCCGCCGAGACTATCGGCATGGACAACTTGGAATTTCGGCTGATGAACCACGTTGGCTTAGAGGGACAGCCAGGACGCCGGACTTCCCCGAGGGACCAGATAATTGATACACAGCCCGTAGAGGGTGGCATTCCGTTCTCCAGCAATGGACTGCGGGAGTGTCTTCAGCGGGGGGCTGAAGCCATCGGTTGGGGGACGGAGGTCGAGGACGCGACTATGCCTCATCTGAAGCGTGGAGTGGGTATGGCCACGTGCGTATATCGAGGCGGGCCGGGGCAGGAGTCTACGGCGCGGGTGGCGCTCCAACGGGATGGCGGGATTGACCTACACACCGGGGTTGTTGACGTGGGGCAGGGGGGCCATACCGTCCTGGCGCAGATGGCGGCTGAAACGCTGGGCTGCGAGTACGAGGACGTGCGGGTTGTCAGCGGCGACAGCGACGTCGCGCCATATTCGCCGATAACTGCGGGGTCCACCGGCACTTTTTCGACGGGGCTGGCGGTACAGAAGGCCGCTGGTAAACTCCGCAGCGGGCTGCTGGACATGGCTTCAACGTTGTTGGAGCGACCGAAAGAGGACTTGGACGTGGTAATGGGGTCCATCGTTTTCAAGGTGGATGGGGAGAGGCTCGCGTCGGTGGCCGAAGTTTCTGGGCGGATGCCGGGGGAATTGATGGAGGCGGAAGCGTCGGTGGTTCCGGGGAGTGCGGATTACATAATCAACTCATTCGCTGCTCATTTCGCGCTGGTGGAGGTGGACCTGCTCACCGGAAACGTGTCGGTGCTCCGATACGTGGCGGCCCATGATTCGGGCAGGATCATCAATCCACTCACGGCCGTCAATCAGGTGGAGGGGGGCGTCTCTCAGATGTTGGGGCTGACACTTAGTGAGGAGCTGGTGACGGATGGGGCCTCCGGCGTTACGTTGAATGGCAGCTTCCTGGAGCATAAGTGCCCGACCATCGGCCAGTTCCCTGAGTTTCAGACAATTTTCGTGGAGACTGACGATCCGATCGCGCCGTTTGGGGCAAAGGCCCTGGGAGAGCCTCCCAGCGTTCCCGTTGCCGCCGCCGTAGTTAATGCCGTGTACGACGCAGTAGGAGTTCGATTTACGCAGATTCCCCTTACACCGGATAAGGTGCTTGATGGACTGGCTCGGAAGAACTCGGGGCTGACGAAGTGAACCCGTTCGAATTTGCGGAGCCTGAGAGCTTGGAGGAGGCGGTGCAGCTTCTGACGGAGGAGCCGGGCAAGGCGGAGGTCATCGCTGGTGGGACCGACCTGCTTTCGGAGCTAAAAGATGGTCTGCGGAAGCCCCGGCGGCTGGTCTCTCTGGCAGGGATTGAAGAGTTGGATGGCGTCCGTTGGGAAGGAAAAGATGTACGGTTAGGTGCTTCACTCACCCTGGCGCATTTGGTAGACGATGAACGTCTGAATAGTGAATACCCCATTTTGTCGCAAGCCGCCCGTTCTATCGCCACGCTTCAGATTCGCAGCGTTGCCACCCTCGGTGGGAACCTCTGCCAGCGGCCGAGGTGCTGGTACTACAGGCATCCCGACTTCCCGTGCTACAAGAAGGGCGGCGTGCACTGCTACGGCGCAAACGGCTACAACCGCAATCTGGCCATACTGGGGGGCGGCGCTTCCGTCATGGTGCATCCTTCGGACATGGCACCCGCGCTTATTGCCATGGACGCCCGATTGGAAGCCTTCGGCCCCCAAGGATGTCGGACCATGGCGCTGCAGGACTTCTTCGCCGGGCCGCAGGAGCAGCAGATGCAGGAGCACGTACTTCATAGAGGGGAGATTGTGACGTCGCTTCTGCTACCAAAGCCAATGGTCGGAACAAGGAGCATATTTCTAAAGGCCCAAGACAGGACGGGTGAGGACTTTGCGTTGGCCAGCGTCGCGGCGTCCGTCAGTGTGTCGGACGGGGTTGCCACGCGCGCCAATGTGATTCTGGGTGGGGTTGCGCCCACGCCCTACAGGGCGCAGGAGGCTGAGGAGTACCTGTTGGACAAGCCGGCGAAGGACGTAGACCCATCGGAGGCCGCAGAGCTTGCCCTCTGTCACGCCCGTCCTTTGCGTCATAATGGGTTCAAGGTAATTCTTGCCAAGAACCTGGTGCGACACGCCATCGAAACTATTTTGAACCAAGAAAGTTAAAGGAGAACAATCATGACGAAGAAATCCAAGTATCTGTTTATCGCCAGCATGGACGTGGAGTCAGAGCAGGAGGACCTGTTCAACGAGGTCTATGACAAAGAGCACGTGCCCAATCTTCTGACCGTGCCCGGGGTGGTTTCCGTGGCGCGCTACAAGATGCGGGGACTGACCATGCTCATCGGTGGGGAACGGAAGGAGATGCGGTTTGACGACGAGCCCAGATATCAGGCTCTTTACGAGGTCGAAAGTCCTGAAGTGCTTCTCTCCGACAGCTGGGGTGAAGCGGTGGAGTTGGGGCGTTGGCCTGAGCAGGTGCGACCCTACACCCGAAACCGCCGCCACATTCTGACCGAACGCATTGACTGAACGGGGTCTTTAGTCGGCAGGGAGTTTTGGCTGTCGAAAAACGGCAGGGGGCCGGTCTGTGTATTCCCGCGATGGCGGGAATAACGGGGAGATGATGACTAACAATATAGGAGCGGGTAGTGCGTTGGCGGTTTCGGCGGCCCTCGGCTATAATCCATTGCGCCGTCGGCACTCGTAAAATGCGCTTTAGATTCAGTCAAGAACAGCAGCAGTTTCGCCAGGAGGTCTGCGAATTCCTCCGAGAGGAGATGTCTCCTGAATACGAGACCATCTTCGGCACGTTCTCGGAGGAGAAATACTGGTTCAGCAGGGACCTGTATCGTCGTCTGGCCGATAAGGGCTGGTTGACCATTGGCTGGCCCACGGAGTATGGCGGAGGCGGCAAGACATTTCTGGAACAGTCCATTTTGGACGAGCAGATCGGCTATCACCGGGTTCAGAGGGTGGGCATTACGGGGTTGAACTTCTCAGGTCCCGCCATCATCAAGTTTGGCACACCGGAGCAGAAAGCCCGCTACCTGCCGCCCATCGCGCGTGGGGAAGCGGAGTACTGTCAGGGGTTTACGGAGCCTGACGCCGGTTCAGACCTGGCCTCTCTGCAGATGCGCGCCGAGGCGGATGGCGACCACTACGTGCTCAACGGCTCCAAGATGTTCACCAGCTACTACGCTCACGCTGACTTCATCTATCTGCTGGCCAGGACGGACCCCCATGTGCCCAAACACCGGGGTATCAGCCTGTTTATCGTCGAGATGGATACCCCGGGCATTACTACTCGCCCGCTGCCGTACATCAACGGCGAGGTGGCGGCGCAGACCTTCTTTGACGACGTTCGGGTGCCGCGCTCTTGCCTGGTAGGCCAGGAAAATCAGGGCTGGTATCACGCCATGACCACGTTGGACTACGAGCGGGCCGGCCTGGAGCGGTACGCGCGGGTCCGTCGAACTTTTGACGACTTTGTGGCTTTCTGCAAGACCGCTCCGTACCGGGACGGTGTATTGGGTAGGGATCCTGTAGTGCGGCACAAGCTGGCGAAAATCAAGGTTGGATTGGAAGGTTGGGCGGTGCTGTGTTGGAAGGTGGCATGGATGCAAAGCCGTGGTGAGGTGCCGAACGCTGAAGCGTCCATCGCATTTCTGTATGGCACGCAACAACGACTCTACTTTGCCGAGGAGGCAATGGAAATTTTGGGTCGACCAGGGACGCTAACGCCGGAATCCAGCTTCGCGCCCATTGAGGGGACAATCGAGGGGTTAAGCCGGGAGAGCATGCACATGCACGGGGCGGGAACGATGGAAATCCACCGCAACATTATCGCGCAGAGGGGCCTGGGGCTTCCCAGGTAGGTAACGTGGAACTCGCATTCAATGAGAGCCAGGAGATGCTGCGTCGGACGGTCCGCGAGTTTCTGGAGACGCACTGTCCCACGACGCTGGTGCGGGAGTTGGAGGCTTCGGGGCAGGGGTATTCGCTAGCATTGTGGGAGGAGATGGCCGGGCTGGGTTGGCTGGGTCTGGCGCTTCCCGTCGAACACGGTGGAGAGGGAGGAGACGCCGTTGATCAGCTGGTGCTGTCGGAGGAGATGGGACGGTCGTTGCTGCCTTCGCCATATATGATTTCTGCTGTAACTTGTGGTCAGCTGGTGGCTCTGGCAGGCAACGCCTCCCAGCGAAAAGAGATATTGCCGCTGCTGGCCCAAGGGAAGCTGATAATGAGCCTCGCCCTGTATGAAGATGGCGTGGGATTCGGCGAAGAGCAATTTTCGACGAAAGTCGCCCCCAAGGATGGCGGATGCAGGCTTAACGGTGTGAAGACCTTCGTACCCTACGCAGATTCGGCGGACACGCTGATTTGCGTCGCACGTGGTCCGGAGTCTGGGGGTGCAACTCCGGGTTTAGTGTCGGCCAAGGCCCGCGGCGTTGTGATTCACCGCCTAACGAGCATTGCGGGTTATCCTCAAGCGAGGGTGGAGTTCAACGACGTTGAGCTTGCACCAGATGATCTTTTGGGACGAGTTGGGGAGGGCGGAGATGCTCTGGCCAAGGCGCTGGAATGGGCGGCGCTTGTGCAGTGCGGAGAGATGGTGGGGCGAGGGCGGAAGATTCTGGAGATGGTCATAGACTACGCCAAGAACAGGGTCCAGTTCGGACGGCCGATCGGGGCTTTTCAGGCGATTCAGCACCAGTTGGCGGACCTGCGGGTGGCCGTTGATGCCGCCGAATTGCTGACATACCGCGCCGCCTGCAGCATGGCGGAGGGTCGTGCCTGCGCGGAGGAGATAGCCCTTGCCAAGGCGTCGGCGGACGATATGAGCCGACTCTCTACCGTCGTGGGCCACGGCGTATATGCCGGTATTTCCTACACTGTGGAGCACGACATGCAGCTCTACAGCGCCCGCAACAAGCTGTCGGAGGCCGACGGCGGCGGGATGCTGGCCCAGATTGACCGCATCGCCGACGCGATGGGACTTTAGTCCCACCGGACGCGCTGCGCCGTCATGTCACAGTCAGCCCTCTCCGACGTAACGGTCCTTGACCTGAGCGACAATATCGCCGGCGCCTACTGCGGGCGGCTGCTGGCGGGTTTCGGAGCGGACGTAATCAAGGTTGAACCGCCGCGCCGCGGCGATTTCGCCCGCAGCGTTGGACCCTTCCCCAAAGACATCCCCCATTCTGAGAAGAGCGGCCTATTTTTGTATCTGAACGCAGGAAAGCGGAGCGTCGCGCTTGATTGGGAAACGCAGGAAGGGCGCGAAACCTTGAAGCGGCTGGCATCCAAGGCTCACGTACTAATCGAGACTTTTCAGCCGGGATTTATGGCCTCTCTGGGACTGGGGTTTGAAGCGCTGAAACGTATCAATCCCGCGCTGGTCATGACATCGATCACGCCCTTCGGGCTGACCGGGCCCTACCGGAATTACAAGGCTACGGATTTTGGTGTGTTTGCCATGAGCGGCAGGATGTACGTGCATGGGCTGCCGGAGAGGGCGCCGCTGCCATACGCTCATGACGTGGTCTGGTACCAGGTGGGGGCCACCGCCGCTACCGCGACTTTGGGCGGGTTATTTGTAAGCAGCTTGCAGGGTGTGGGTCAGCAGGTGGACGTTTCCGCTCTGGAGACGCTGGTAGGCAACGTGGACAGCCGCAGCCTCTTCTACGAGTACACGGGCGTCAAGACTTCGAGGGAGCGCTGGCCGGGGGGCATTCCCCAAGGCGCTTATCCGTGCCAGGACGGATACGTTGTCATGGGCGTGGGCTACGACCTCTATTTTCGTCGCCTATGCGACGCCATGGGCAGGCCGGACATTGCTCAAGATCCCCGTTTTGCGGAATCGACGGCACGGAGCAGGAACGCAGAGGAATTCGACGCACTATTCATCGAATGGCTGATGCAGCATACCAAGCGGGAGGTCTTCGAACTCTGCCAGGCTCACAAGGTTATGTGTGCGCCGGTGCTCTCCTTTGGGGAGTTGATGGAGGACCCTCAGCTGAAGGCGCGGCGGTTTTTCAGCCGGACGGAGCATCCGCGAGTCGGCGCGTTGCCGGAGTTGGGAGCGCCGGTGAAGATGAGTGAGACCCCTTGGCGTGGCGGGCAAACAGCGCCGTTGTTGGGCCAGCACACGGAGGAGATTTTTCGAGATTTCTTGGACATTCGGGACAAGGAAGTTACTGGGTCGAGAGGTCGGGATGGTGACGTGGTGAATCGGGAAGTCTCGCCACCGTTGGACGGTTTCCTGGTTGTGGACATGTCGGAGGTTTGGGCAGGGCCAATGACAGGCTCCATGCTGGGCGACCTGGGCGCGACGGTAATCAAGCTGGAATCCTTCCCCAGACCCTCACTGACGCGTCTGAAAGGTCAGGCCGTCGGCTACAGCAGCAATGACGCGGACGCGCCGCGTCCGTGGGACAGGGCCGCTCTTCACAACATGGCTAACCGGAACAAACTGGGCATCACGCTCAATCTCAAGGACCCGCGGGGCATGGCGCTTTTCGAAAAGCTTATGGGCAAGGCGGACGCGCTTCTCACGTCGTTCACCGCCGGCACGTCGGCCCGGTTGGGGGTTGATTATGACTCTTTGGTCAAGATGAACCCCAACGTCGTCATGCTTGGGATGTCGGGGTGGGGAGAGGAAGGCCCGTACCAGGGCTACGCCGCCTTGGGGAGCGCACTCGACGGGTTTACCGGGCACCACGCCATGCGGGGATACCTGGACACTGACGATTCAACAACGCCGCTGATTCAGCACACTGACGCGACTGCTGCGGTGACCGCCGTCTTTGCCATTCTCGCCGCCTTCCACTACCGCAAACGCACGGGCAGAGGACAGTGGATAGACATGTCTCAGGTGGAGACCTTCCTTAATCATTTGGGAGGGCCGTTCATGGACTTTGCGATGAACGGGCGAAATCCTCGTCGGTGGGGCAGCCGTCACCCTCGCCACGCGCCCTACGGCTGCTACCGATGCTTGGGCGAGGACCAGTGGCTTGTTGTAAACATAACGTCGGAGGAGGAGTGGCGGGCCTTTTGCGCTGTAACGGGGAATAAAGAGTGGCTGCGGGACCCTCGATACGTGGACGAGGAACATCGACGCCGCAACGCCGATGACTTGGACGAGGCAATCGAGGGATGGAGCCGGCAGCGAGACAAGATGGGGGCCATGGAGGTTCTGCAGGCGGCGGGGGTTCCTGCCCAAGCTGTTTTGGACGACGTTGACCTCTACAAGGACCCGCATCTGGCGGCTCGAGGGTTCTTTCAGGAGATGAATCATGCCGTTGCGGGGGTGCATCGCTATCCCGGCTTTTTGTGGAATCTAACGGCCGTCAAGCAGGCAGCACCTATTCCGCCCAACACCCTTGGTCAACACAACGACTACGTATTTGGGCAATTGCTTGGGCTGCAGGCCGAAGAGATCGACGGGCTGAGGGCCGATGGGGTAATCGGGGAGGAATATCCATCGGAGGACTAGGCGAAGGGAACGAGATTCTTCGACTCCGCTTCGCTTCGCTCAGAATGACATGGTGGGGGCGGGTTAGGCGAAGGCGCTATGGCCGGTGATGTCCCGGCCCAGGGCCAGGGAATGAATGTCGTAAGTACCTTCGTAGGTGTCCACCGTCTCCAGGTTCAGCATGTGGCGTATGGAGTGGGTTTCCAGGGTTATGCCGCTGGCCCCCAGAATTTCCCGAGCGTCCCGCGCCGACTTCAGGGCGGCCCGCACGTTCTGCCGCTTGGCTAGGGAGACGTGGGTGTAGCTCATGACGTCCTGGTCCTTCAGCGTGGCCAGGCGCCAGGCCAGGGCGAGGCCCTGGGTGTGCCGCGCCAGCATGTCCACCAGCTTGGCCTGCACCAGCTGGCGAGATGCGATGGGCGCACCAAAAGTCGTGCGAGTCTGGGCGAAGGCCAGGGCTTCGGAATACACTGCTTCCAGGGACCCCAGCGCGCCCCAGGCGATTCCGTATCGCGCCTGGGTCAGACACGACAGGGGGCCGCGAAGGCTGTTGACCTTGGGCAGCATCTGAGACCGGCTCACCCGAACGTCGTCGAGCACAAGCTCACTGGTGACGGAGAGGCGGAGGCTCATCTTACGCTTGATGAGATTGGCCTGGAAACCCGGGCTGTCGGTGGGCACCAGGAAACCTCGCACGGCGCCTTCGTCGTCCTTGGCCCAGATGAGGGCAACGTCGGCCATGTTCCCGTTTGAGATCCACATCTTAGCGCCAGTTAGAACAAAGTCGTCGCCGTCGGAGCGGGCGCGTGTGGTCATTGCGCCTGGGTCGGAGCCGCCCTCGTGCTCAGTGAGTCCAAAGCAGCCTATGACTTCGCCACGTGCCATGGCGGGAAGGTAGCGGAGCTTCTGCTCCTCCGAACCGTAGGCGTGGATGGGGTACATGACCAGCGCTCCCTGAACACTGGCGAAGCTGCGAAGGCCGGAATCCACCCGCTCTAACTCGTACATGATTAGGCCGTAGGCGGCGTTGGAGACTCCAGCCGCGCCGTACTCGGCGGGGAGGTTGGCGCCCAAGTATCCCATGCGGCCCAATTCAGGGCCGAGTTCTGAAGGGAAAGTTTCCTCCTCCCACCAGCGGCTGGCGTGGGGCATGGCGCGGGCGTCCAGGAACTCGCGGGCCGTGGATTGGACCAGCCTTTCCTCGGGGGTGCAGAGGTCCAGGATGTTGTAATAGTCAAGCATATTCTTTACTCCAGCACGGCCCACGCCTCCAATCCGACATGGGCTTCGGATGGAAGGAGTTGGTTGGCCATAACGGTGGTTGCCGCCGGAAGGTTTTCTGAGTAGAAACTGCGTCTGGCGTCGTCAAGGGCGTCATGTCGATAGGCGTTCTGGGGATTGACGAACTCCAGGGTTCGCACCACGTCGGCGGGAGATGCGCCAGCAGCTTCGAGGACTTGGCGCAGGTTGTGGTAGGTTTGGGTGAGCTGGGCATCTACATCGCCACGCCCTACTACCTCGCCGGTGGGGGGGTCAGTGGGGCCCAGGCCGGAGCAGAAGAGATATTTGCCGCAGCGGACCGCCGCAGGTGGAGAATGCTCGTCTCGCTGCCAGCCGGGAACGTGGATGACCTGTTTGTCATCGCCGAGATAGCAGAGGGCGTCGGTCTCGAGGAGGGCGGGCCTATGCAGGAGGCGAGAGATAACCATGCCAGTTTGGGCCGCGCCGCCTGAGCTAAGACCACCGCGGTTTTGACAGGCGGAGTGGTAGCCCTCAACGCCCGCGGGATGTACGTAATCGAAGACCTTGACGATGTGGTCGGAGTCTACGCCGGCGTCGTGAATCACCTGGCCGAGGGCGCTGTCCCAGATGTCGATAGCCTGGGCGTCTATGCCGCTCCGGTACGCCTCCCGACCCGTGACGGGATCGAACCGGCGTCCCGTGGAGCCGGAAAGCCAGAACCAGTCGTCGCCGACGAAGAAGCCGGGCCAGAAGGTGCGGGAACGGTAGCGTTCCCAGGTGGGGGTGCCTTCAGGAAAGACGGCACGCTTGTGCCTGCCGCCGCGCATGGCCACGGCGCTGACGGCCATGAGGGACACGGAGTTGGGGATGCCGTTGACCAGGATGCCTACGGCGGCGGGCATTGAATCGCCAAAGGCGGCCCGGCGGACTGCACCGCTGGCCCGGTATTCAGGCATGACCGCTTCCAAGGCGTAGTCGACGGTGTAGACCACATCGGCGAAGGTGTACCCCGCCGCCTCCAGGATGGCGCCCATCTTTCCGAAGATAACTTCGGTCTGCTGTACCATGCTAGTGCTTTCTACGATGTAGCTTCCCCGCTGCGGCGAGTAGGTTTCCGCCGTCAGGCCGGAGATGCAGAGGAGGCCGTGGCGCTCCACGGCTAGAGAGAAGGGCCTATCGTCGAAGTTGGGGTCCCACGGGTAGTGGGTGGGCTTGATTATGCGCTTGGTCGTCATTTGGGTTCGTCTCCGGCTGGGAGGCTGATGGTGGCGGAGGCCGGCCCGACCACCCTTTCGCCGTTCTGGTTGTCGATCCAGAGGCTGCACACGACGAGGTTGGTCTCGCTCTCCCGTCGGAGATTGTCAACGTGGCCGCCGCAGGTAAGAACGTCGCCGGGGAAGACCATGCCTCGATTTTGGAAGTCGAGGCTTCGGAGGAAGCCTTGAGGCCCGGCCCAGTCCTGCACCAGTTGGGCCAGAAAAGCGCCGAGCATCTGCCCGTCAACGACGGGTGAGGGCAGGCCCTGTTTTCGAGCGTAGGCGTCGTCGTAGTGGATGCGGGCGAAGTCCCAGGTGGCGGCGCCGTAGGCCATCATGTCAGTCAACCGAATTTTCTTCTCCAGGGTCGGAAGAGGCTCACCGATGGAAATGTCTTCGAAGTAACGAGGTGCGTTTGTCATCAGGATGCTCCGCTGCTCTCTTCGGGCTCGCGGTAGCACAGCACCTCGGTGTTGACGGCTAGGAGTTCGCGGCGTTGGTTGCGGTAAGTTACCTCTACTTCCTGGAACGCCAGCGGTCCGGAGCGTCCCTGCTTCTGCCAGATCCGCGTGACCTTGCGCCGAGCGGTGATTACGTCGGAGGGAAGGACGGGACGGAAGAACCGGTAGCTGTTGCCGGCGCGGAGAGGCGTCCCGGGAGATAGCTGCTCCAGGGCCGTAGGAAGGCCGCTCTCGCTGATTGCGTCGCCGTAGGTGCGGAATGTGTCGCATAGGAGAGTCGGTGGAGCCATTACGCCCTTCAGACCTGCGGTCCGGGCCGCTCGGGAGTCTGTGTAGAGGGGATTGGGGTCGTGTATAGCGTCAGCGTACATTAGGAAGGCAGCCCGACCGATGGGCCTATCGGCGGTGAAGGTCTGCTCGCGGCCTGCGGTGCGCCGGAGCTTTTGGAAGAGGCTGTAGCTTTCGTCCTGCAAGGTTTAGCAAGCGGCCTGGCACGCGTTTATGCCGGGTCCCCAGGTCTTGCCGAATTCGTCAACGTGGACGTATCGGCCCGTCATGGTCTGGGCCGACTGGAGGGCGAGGAATACGACGCCGGGGCCGTTTTGGGAAGGGTCGATGCGGGTGTCCCAGTTCTGGCGGTTCCAAGGAATCTGCCAGGAACCTTCGCTCCTCATGCTGCCGGGGCTGAGGACGTTGACGGCGATGTTGTGGGGTTGCATCTCCTCGGCGAGGGCGAAACTGACCATGTGGAGGGCGGCTTTGCTGGCGCTGTAGGCCGTACCGCCGCCCGGGAGCAGCTCTTTGCCCATGCGGGAGCCGATGTTGATGACGCTGCCCTTCTTCTGCTCGATCATCGCGGGGAGGACGTGTCGACAGCAGAGGTAGGGACCTCTGACGTTGACGGCCATGAGATTGTCCCACCGCTGGGGTTCGATGTCGAGGAAGGGTTCGTTGATGATCATGAGGCCGGCGTTGTTGACCAGCACGTCGATGCGTCCGTAAGTCTGCATGACGCTTTCGACAATGGCCTTGACCTGCGCCTCGTCGGTAACGTCGCAGGGAATGCTGAGGGCCTGGCCGCCGTTGGCTCGAATCTCAGCGGCGGTGTCGTCGGCGGTGCCAGCCAAACCGGTGGGGGAGCTAGGCCGGGCGCAGGCGACAACTGTTGCGCCTTCGGTGGCGTAGGCGAGGGCGATGGCCTTGCCCAACCCCCTGCTGGCGCCGGTGACGATGGTTACCATGCCCTTCATCTGCATTCTTTTTTCCTTGCGAGAATTTGGTTTGATGGGAGTTAATGTTGGAGCCTAGATGCAGGGGATATTATACAGCAGGAGGGAGGGGCTAGCTCGATTGCCTATTGGAGGGGGATTTCTCACTTGAGCACTTCAAGCCGGTGGGGCTCCGTTACATGGGACTCCGCCCTAGGCACCTCAATTGCGCCAGTTTGCAGCAATCCGTGAACGAGGTAGACGCCGGGGGAAACAGGCTCTCCGCGGATGTTCACCTGCTGCCATTCTTCGACGAATGCCTTCTCCTCTCCGGGTTCCAGGTTTCCAATTCCCAGTACATCAAATCTGTATTGGGCACAACCCCAATACCAGACTGCTTTCCCATCCGAAGTCGTGATAACGAAGTCATGGTAAGGTCTGCGACCCTGCAAGAAAGCCACCGACTTATCACCGACGTTTCGCAACGTCAGCTTCAGAGGTACAGTTTTTCCGTAAGTGGCCTGCGTCGGAACCTCCATTGAAACCTCGAGTGTGTGAAGGAAAGACTCGTCCAAGGGCTTTAGTGGGTCGGGCGGCCATTGCCTAAAGTTCTCACATCCGACGTTGAGGAAAACGGCGTCACGAGGGATGTTGAATTTCGAGATCCCAGCCTCGATTGCCTCACGTACCCCACGGAATGCGTAGCTGTCGAATACAATTTGCCTCTTGCTTTCGTCCACATAAGAACTTTGAACGAGACCGAGGTTCCATATCGGGTCACTCAATGCTTCGTACCATGTGTCCAGCTGGGCGATTTCATAGTCGCTGGAGCGAGCCTGTTCCTTGGGATTGGAGTCAGTGCCGGTGCACCCTGCTGCGACGGCTATCAGCAGCAATCCAACCACAGCGACCATAAGATACCGCAGAGATTGTCTTAGCATCGCTTTTTTCTGTTAACCCTCATTAAGCAAGCCCTGACGTTTTGGGGGACTTTCGATTTCATGGGAGGATGGACTGATAAATTACCCGTAGTCTATGGATGCGCTTAATTATTCTATATCGTGGGGTTGTGGGCAACAAGGGGCGGGGGATGGTGGGTTGTTTCCCCAAAGGGCGCCCACTAGGGACGCCCCTACGAGAGGAAGGGCGCATGAGGGAATCAAAACACGGAGGCGGGTTCCGTTGAGTGGGTACAGAGATTGAAAAATGATATTTATTCTCTGTAACGAGTGGGTATTCGAGGTACTTGTTTCAAGTTTTGCAGGCGTGGAGGCGACTCGTTTTCTAAAACGAGTTATAGAGGTTTAGTGGTGTTTCAGGCGTGGATATGGTTCGTTTTGGGGGAGCTACTCGTTTTTTCCTTTTTGGGGGGAATGAGTTGTGAGATGTTGAGAGGTTGTACCATCTTGGGGATGCGTGTTGGACGGCAGAGGGGATGCGGTATGGGGTGATTTTGTTCATGAGGAGAGGTTAGTGGAGGATGGAGTGTGTTGGCAATGGGGAGATGTCAGGGGGGAGGTATAACGAAGGGGTATGCCGTTTGACGGGGCGGGCGGTTCTCGAACCGCCCCTACGGGAAGGAAGGGGGATGGGTGAAGGGCAAGAAGTTCTGGAAGGCGAGGGTTAGGATGCGGTATTCCTGCCCTGGTCTTCACGGAGGCCCTGCGCGGGAATAGCGGAAGAGGGTGGGGTACGCTTGGGTGTGACGGGGCGGGCGGTTCTCGAACCGCCCCTATGGGAAGGGAGGGGGGTGGGGGAGGAGTGGGCGGCTACGACGACGAGATTCTTCGACTCCGCTGCGCTCCGCTCAGAATGACATGTAGGTAGAAAGGATGAATTTCGGCCGCCGTCTTCACCGGGGCAGGCTCTCGACGCGGGCAAAACGGAGGAGGATGCGGGAATAACGAAAGGGGGCGTGGGGGAAGTGGGCGACCACAAGGAGCCTGTTTCAAAAGTCCCCGTGCCTCTGTCCGCGGCAAAAGGGCGTGACGACAGGCGTAACTATATCCACAAATGCTGCGATATACGACTAGCAGATATGCTGTTTCCGCCTTATGCCGTTGTGAACGAACGAGCTCAATGACTTGGTTGCTACTTCTGAAACATGCTCCAAGGGTCGCCCCTACAAGGGGTTAGTTGAGGGGGCGGGCGGTTCGCGAACCGCCCCTACGGGAAGGGAAGGGGGGTGGGGGAGGAGTGGGCGGCTACGACGACGAGATTCTTCGACTCCGCTGCGCTCCGCTCAGAATGACATGTAGGGAGGGGATGGGTCCCCGCATCCGCGAGGACACGGGAGGGGGTGGGCTAGACTAGGTTGGGTAGGACGCGGACGTCGTAGCCGGCGCGCTTGAGGGCGAGGTAGCCGATGGCGGCCCGCGCGCCGGTGGTGGAGTAGGTGACTACCTTGTCCATGCGTCCGATGCCCAGATTGCTCAGACGGCGGGCCAGGTCGGAGTCGGGACGCAGAAGTTGGTGGTCGCTGCCAAGAAACTCGGTCCAGGGCAGGTTGGACGCTCCGGGCAGTCGGCCTTCGGATGCGTTGAACTCCTCGGGGCTGCGCAGGTCGATGAGCTTGGGGGGATTGGGGGTCTCCAAATCCTCGAGGGAGGCCCGCTTGTTGGGGTTGACGTTAAGGTTGAAGTCGCAGGGGGTGGGAGTTTCGGGCTGGGTGGAAACGGGGTATCCCTGCTGGCCCCAGCCTTCGAAGAGAAGGCCGGAGAGGGAGACTTCGCCGCGGCCCAGGTACTCCAGAGTCCAGGCCATTAGCGCGCCGCGTCGACCGTCGGAACCGTCGTAGACGAGGGAGCGCTTCGATTCGTCCACGCCAGCTTCGCCGAAGACTGCGCACAAGGCCTCGTCGGGGAGCAGTGCGCCCCGTTCGTCAAGCAGACGCTCAAGGGGGACGTTAACGGCACCGGAGAGATGCCCGCGGTTGTAGTCGAGGGACGGTCTGGGATCAAGGACGTGAACGTCCCCTAGTTCCAGCCAGTATTCAACCCAGGTGGGGTCGGCAAGGGTAGCCATTTTTAGTTCTCCTTGTTGCTACGTCCCGGCGTTTTATTGGATTTGGGGAGTGGGTAATCATTTTCTTGGTCCGTCGGTTGGTAGTCCTGGGGTGGGTGGTTTCCGACGGTCTTGAGGCCCTTGTAAGTGGCCAGCAAAACAGCAACGGCGGCCATGATGACGACGCCGCCCGTGGAGACGGCGAAAGCGGCGCTGGTAAAGGTGGCGATTACGCCGCTGACAAAGCCCCCAAGGGGAGTAAAGCCGAAGGTCAGGCTGTAAAGGCCCAGAATTCGTCCGCGCATTCTGTCAATGGAGAGAAGCTGGAGCGTGGCACCCATTATAGCGTCATAGGACGTCAGGCAGAGTCCCACCAGAGCGGCCAGAAACAGGGAGGCGGTGAACCAGGAGGAGAAGCCGAAGATGAATAGGGACGCGCCGGCCGCCGCGCCAGAAGCTGCCAGGAGCAGGCCCTTGGAGCGGGACTCCGACATGGCGGCCATTATGACGGTGGCTAAAACCCCGCCGATGCTGCCTGCGGCGGAAAGGTATCCCAGCCCAGACGCGCCAACGTCCAGCACTTCCCTGGCGATTACAGGAAGCATGACGAAATAGGAGAAGCCGAATAGCTCCACCACGGCGCTGAAAATGAGCAGGGACTTTATGGAGCTGGTGCGGGAGGCATAGGAAAGGCCCTCACGCACGTTCTTCCACAGCCCGCCGGAGTCCGGGGGGCGCTGGTATCGGGTCTTCACGATGAGGATGGGGAGGGGGCTGACAAGCATCACTGCCGTCATAGCCACGAAGCAGTAGCCGAGGCCGAAGCCATCGATGAGGAATCCTGCCAGAATAGATCCCGGAATTCTGGCTATGCTGAAAGCCCCATGAGTGATGACTAAGGCGTTCAGGAGTCGACGGGGGCCTACGGTGTCGTAGATCATGGCTTCACTGGAGGGCAGAACGGTGGCCATGAGCATCCCAAGCATGACGGTCGAGACCAGAATGTGCCACAGCTCGATGTTGCCTGTGAGCAGAAGAATCGCCATCCCGAGGAATATGACGGCGCGGAGCAGTTGGGCGATGGTTAGAATCACACGCCGGTTGAACCGGTCGACGATGGCGCCGGCGAAGATGCCGAACATGACCTGACCCGCGCCCCGCAATCCGGCGACGCCGCCAACCCAGAAGGCCGAGTCGGTAATTTCCAGGACCATCCATCCCTGGGCAAGCATTTCCATTGTCATGCCCAGGTAGTTGAGGATGTAGAAGAACCATATAAACCGGAAGTCCCGGTTGGTGAGGGCGATGAATAGGCGGCCCAATCTGCTGTTGGGACGGTGTGGGTCCACCCCCGGGTCCGGGCGGGCGGGCGGTGGGTCGAGGGGCGCGTCCACGTCTGGGCGCGGCGGTTGGTCTGGCGTGTTCAACTGAGGTGACCGCTGCCGCCGGTTTTCGAGGCGGTCCAATTATCCGATGCCGGTTGCGCCATTTCAGGCACTGCCGACGCTGGACTGAGATTCAGGCGACGGCATGGGCCTAGCTTTCGGGCGTCGTTGCTTCGATGCTCAGGAGATGGGTGAGACGAATTCCGGTTCTAGGACGCCACGGCGGGCAGACCCAGGTCTTGCACCAGGTTGTTGAAGGCGGCGACGTCCTCGTCCGTCACCTGCTGCAGCCGCTCAACCTGTACGCCTATGCGTCCGGAGATGTCCTGGTACACGTCGTAGGACTGCCGGGTGGGGACGGCGTCGGCGCTGGCCACCACGCTGGTGAGGGAGGCGATTTTGACGTTGAGCTTGGTGGGGAAGTTGACCCGGTCCAGGGGGGCGGAACCCTTTGGCTGGATGAGTTCCTCTTCGACGGCCGAGAGCTTCTCTTCCAGGCCCTCGGCGGCATCTACCACGGACGTGGGCGCGCCTGGATGCTTCTTCCAGCCAGCCAGCTGGCCCTTGAGGGTGCGGATGGTGTTGATGGCCTCCTGGGTCTCCGACAGCTTGTCCCGTATCTTGATGAGCAGGTTAAACTGGGCTTCCAATTCCTCTTGTGTTGCGTGCACCCGCGGGTCTTTCCGAACCTCGAATTGCTGGACGGTGGAGTAGCCGTTGGTGGAAAGGCGGACTTTGTAGACGCCGGGTGCGGCAACGGGCCCGTCCAGGCTCTTCTCCGTGGAGGTGTCGCCTTTAACCTTGGCTGCGGGAGGATATCGCATGTCCCACACGAACCGGTTGACGCCAGTGTTCGCCGCAACTTTGGACCCATCGGAGTCGCCGTTGCTGGAGAAGCGGCGAATCTCCCGACCGTCGGCGTCCAGGAAGGCGAGGGAAACTTCTTCGCTGGGCGTGTCTTTCAGATAGTAGTTGACGACTACGCCCGCGGGCGGGTTTTTGCCAGCGTCCAGGAAGACCTTCTCGCTGCGGTCCTCGGAAATCTTTGACTCGTAGAAGGTCACGATGACACCGGAAGCGAGGGTGTAGTTCTTGCCTGGGCCACCGGGCCGCTCCGCGCCGGTGGAGGTGAGATAGCGGTAGGCCGCGCGGGGTTGGAACAGGTGATGGTTTCCTGCGTCAATGCCGTCCTTCATCTGGTGAAGGGGAGTGAGGTCGTCAAGGATCCAGAAGGAGCGTCCGTGGGTGGCGGCGACGAGGTCTTGTTCCTTGACGGCCAGGTCATGAACTGGCGTTACGGGCAGGTTGCTTTGGATGCTCTGCCAGCTATCGCCGTTATCGAAAGACACGTAGGCTCCCGACTCGGTGCCGGCGTAGAGCAGTCCCTGCCGGGCGGGGTCCTCGCGAACGACGCGGGTGAAAGCGCCGTCGGGGATGCCGTTGACGATGGCGGTCCAAGACTGGCCGTAGTCGTCGGTACGATAGATGTAGGGGCTATGGTCGGCCCACTTGTAGCGGGTGGCGACCAGATATGCGGCAGCCGGGTTGTAACGGGAAGGCTCAATGGTGCTGACGAGGGCCCACGGCGGGAGGTCCGTGGGCGTGACGTTGTCCCACGTTGCGCCGCCGTCCTGGGAAACGTGGACCAGACCGTCGTCGCTGCCCGCCCAGAAGAGGCCAGCCTTGAGAGGCGATTCGGCAAAGGCGAATATAGTGCCGTAGAACTCCGCGCCGGTATCGTCTTTGGTCAACGGACCGCCGGAGGGGCCCATCTTCGAGTCGTCGTTGCGGGTCAGGTCGGGGCTGAGGCACTCCCAGCTGGTACCGTCGTCGGTGGATTTGAACAGGTGGTTGCCGGCGGTAAAGAGGACGTTCGGGTCGTGGGGCGAGATGAGGATGGGGAAGGTCCACTGGAAGCGGTATCGGGCAGCCCTTGCGCCGTGGCCGCTGGTGACTTCCGGCCAGACGGTGATGCTTCGCACCTGGCCGCTGCTGTGGTCGTAGCGGAGGAGGGAGCCGCCGCCCCCGGGAGAACTGCCTATTGCGCCGGAGTAGACGATGTCCGAGTTGTCCGGTCGTACGGCGATATGCCCGCTCTCGGACGTGCCCACCTGGTAGCAGTCGGAGTAGGGGATGGCCCCCTTGTGGGAGCGGCTGGGCACGCTCATGGCGGTGTTGTCCTGCTGGGTCCCGTAGACGCGGTAGGGGAAGTTGGAGTCCGTGTCCACGTGGTAGAACTGGGCCGTGGGCTGGTTGTAGATGGTAGACCAGGTGTCCCCGCCGTTGAAGGAAACGCAGGCGCCGCCGTCGTTGCCCTCAATCATGCGCTGGGGGTTGCTGGGATCTATCCAGAGGTCATGGTTGTCGCCATGAGGGGTGGTGAGCTGGTTGAAGGTCCGTCCGCCGTCGGTGGACTTCCATCCGGCGAGGTTGAGGATATATAGGGTGTCGGGGTCCTGGGTGTCGGCGAAGACGTGGTTGTAGTACCAGGGTCGGGTGAGGAGGTTCCGGTCTTCGCTGACCAGTTGCCAGGATTCGCCGCCGTCGTCGGAACGGTAGAGGCCGCTTTCTTTAGCCTCGATGACGGCCCACACTCGGTTGGGCTTGGCGGGGGAAACGGCGACGCCGATGCGTCCCTTGATGCCCTTGGGGAGACCGGCGTTGTCGCTGATATCCGTCCAGGTGTCGCCGCCGTCGGTGGACTTGAAGATGCCGCTGCCGGGGCCGCCGCTCTCCAGGCTCCAGGGGGTGCGGCGGGTTTCCCACATGGCGGCGAAGAGGATGCGGGGGTTGGAGTAGCTCATGGCGAGGTCGGCCGCGCCCGTACGCTGGCCCCTGGAGAGAACATGCTGCCAGGACTTCCCGCCGTCTTTGGAACGATAGACGCCGCGGGCGACGCTAGGACCAAAGGGGTCTCCGAGGGCGGCCACGTAGACGAGGTTGGCGTCGGAGGGATGCACTCGGACGCGGGCGATATGTCGGGTGTCCCGCAGGCCAAGATGCGACCAGGTCTTTCCGCCGTCGTTGGTGCCGTAGACACCGTCGCCGTGACAGGCGTTGCCGCGGATGCAGGACTCTCCCATGCCGGCGTAGACCACGTTGGGGTCGGACTCTGCGGCGGCGATGGCTCCGACGGCAGCGGTGTTGAGGAAGCCGTCGGACACGTTTTCCCAGTAGGTACCGCCGTCGGTGGTCTTCCAAACGCCGCCGGCGCAGGCACCGAAGTAGAAGACGCCGGGGTTAGACACGTCTCCGGTGACGGCTACGACGCGACCGCCGCGGTGAGGGCCGATTAGTCGCCATTCCATGGCGTTTAGCAGGTCCGTGTGCACTGGCGCGTTAGCCATTTGGTGCCTCCGTTTGTGGTTGCGCCCAGGGTCGAGCCAGGGCGCGTGGGTAAGGGGTAGCTTTTTGGCAGATTAGCACCGCCGCTTTAGGGCTGTCAATGAAGGCAACGCTATTCGTCGATTAGGACGTCGATCGTCGCGTCGAGCGCGGCTGCGATTCTTGCCAAGGCGGCAATTGACCCCGACTTGCGCCCACGTTCAATCTCGGAAATGTAGCTGATTGCTAGTCCTGTCCTGTCCGACAACTCTTGCAGGGTGAGGCCCCGGTAGTCCCGATAAGCGCGGATGGGTCTCGTGCCGTTGATGATGGCAACAGCGACCTCGTGGGGGATTCGGACGCTGTTGTCTGCTTCAATTGCGGCGAGTGTATCTTCGAGATCTTCGTTGAGTTGCATTAGGGAATCGTACAATATGCGGACCAGGATGAGGGGACCTTAGGCTGATATTGTTGCAAATGGTGAACGAGGTGTCTACTGCGTGGGCAAGTTGACGCCTGCCTTGGTGTCACCGGGCTAGGTTCGTCGGCGCCAATTCGCTTCGCGCAGAATTACATCAGCAGGTGCTACATTGCCAGAAGAGTTTGATGTGGGCGGAGGAAGAGTGGACCCCCGCCTTCGCGAAGACACGGAGGCTTGGGACAATTGGGCGTTTAATGGAGGCGAGATTCTTCGACTCCGCTGCGCTACGCTCAGAATGACATGTGGGGGTGGGGGAGTACGGAGAAAGAGCAAGTGTTGACAGGTTCACCCCTGGACAATAAGTTTGGTGAGGCCGTGGATAACGTAGAGAGGGGGTGGGCCAGTGGATTTGAATAGCGCAACCATCGTAGATGCAGGGAGGGAGATTGCCGGAGGGCGTCTTTCTCCCGTGGAGCTTATCACGGCGACCCTTAGCCGCATAGACAGGCTGAATCCAACATTGAAGGCGTTCCTGACGATCAGCGGCGATCACGCCATGGAAAGGGCAAGAGAGGCGGAATCGGAGATAGCGTCTGGTCGATATCGGGGGCCTCTCCACGGAATCCCCTACAGTCTGAAAGACGTGATTGCCACTAAGGACGTGCCGACGACATTTGGGCATCCCCGCCTCCATGAATTCCGTCCTAACGAGGACGCTACGGTGCGGCGGCTTCTGGACGACGCTGGAGCGATTCTCGTGGGCAAGGTCTATTCTCAGATAGGACGGGGCGATTCCATAGTGGGCTGCTGCAATCCGTGGGACGTTACGAGAAGTCCTGGGACGTCCAGCAGCGGCTCAGGGTCGGCGGTGGCCGCCGGATTGGGGCTGTTGTCCATCGGAACCGACACCGGCGGGTCGGTGCGGCATCCGGCCAGCAGCTGCAACCTTGTGGGCATCCGGGCGACTTTCGGGCGCATCAGCCGGCACGGGGTTCTGGCCCCCTCTTGGACGCACGACCAGGCAGGGCCGTTGACGAGAACTGTTGAGGACAATGCGTTGGTAATGGAGACGCTGGGGCGCTTCGACCCGTTGGACCCGGTGAGCGTGGAGAGGCCTGCGGAGAAGTTCATGGAGTCGCTGGCGGATGGGGTTAAGGGACTTCGGATTGGCGTCCCGACGGACCGATGGTTGTGGGAGCGGGAGATTGAGGAGGTGGAGGATCTGGTGCGGGCAGCCATTGGGGTGTTGGAGGGGTTAGGGGCTTCCGTGCGGGAGGTGTCGCTGCCGCTGTCGGCAGAGAATCGGGCGGTGCATTTCAAGCTCAGCCAGCCGGAATCTTACGTCTACTGGACGAATAACTTCAGCCGGGAGATTCTGGAGGGATGGGACGAGATTCGTCCCGGCATCGAGTCGGGGAAGCGTCAACCCTTTGCGGTGTACATGGAGGGGCAGCGGGAGGCCGCCCGCATCCGGCAGGAGGTGGACGCAGCGCTGCGGGACGTGGACGTGATAGCCACGCCCACCGGCAGCACTCTCGGTGACAAGTGCGATGCGACGACGGCGATGATTCGAGGGCGGGAGGTGCCGGCTCGGTCGAGGGCAGTTTACATAAACGGCATCGCTAGCCTGATGGGGATGCCCGCCATCTCGGTGCCCTGCGGCTTCGCCTTGGGGGATCGAATGCCGGTGGGATTGCAGCTGATGGGCCGGAAGTTGAGCGAGGGACTACTGTTTCGGGCGGCGAATGCGTACCAGCAGGCGACGGCGTGGCACCGGAGGGTGCCGGAGGCCATCTCGTGAGTGGATAGGCATGTTACGATAGCACACCAAAAGAGCCAATTCTTCATCAAGGAATAGATAGGGAGTAATCAATGCAGGTTAACATTTTGAGCCTACAGAAGCTGTTCGCTAGTCCTGTACGCTACGAAATTCCGTTATTTCAACGTCGATATGTCTGGGAACATGAAGAACAGTGGGGACCACTCTGGGAAGACGTTCAGAACACGGCTGAAAACTTTTTGGAGATAGGAGGCAATGATATTGGTCACAATAGGCCCACTTCCCACTTTATGGGAGCGGTGGTTCTTCAGCAGCAACAGGTTCCCGCTCCAATGTTTATGACCCGTCTAGTGGTTGACGGACAGCAGCGGTTGACTACTTTGCAATTGCTGCTCGACGCTGTTCAAGAGGTTTTTGTGGAACGGGGCAATCAGAGCGCCGCCAAGCGCTTGGAGCTGCTAGTGATCAACAACGAGGCGTTTTGTGGCGACAATCCAGACTTTGCGTTTAAGGTCTGGCCTACTCTAGTTGACCAAGAAGCCTTTCGTCACGCCATGCATAATGATCTTCCAAGCGACCATTATCAGGAATCACGCATAGTCCGGGCTCATGCATTCTTTAAGTTGCAAACCCACCAGTGGCTGGACGCTCGATCATCTCAGAGTGAAAGCCGTGCTAAGGCTCTAGAGCAAGCAGTTACGAATCACTTGGAACTGGTTGTGATTGACCTGGACCTATCTGATGATCCTCACGTTATTTTCGAAACACTCAACGCTCGAGGCACGGCGTTACTGCAATCAGACCTAATCAAGAATATGGTGCTGTACGAGGCGGAGAAATCCGGCCTGCCAAATGAAGATGCAGCACGGCTCTGGGGTTTTCAAGAGGATTGGTGGAGCAAAGACATCCAGCAGGGTAGGCTGGTGCGTCCACGCATAGATGTTTTTCTGAATTATTGGATGGTAATGCGTGAAGTTGATGAGGTCGTTGCAAGCGATGTTTTCTCAGTATTCCGCCGATACTATCAAAAGAAGAACGCACCTATAGAAAGTGTCCTAGCCGACATTGGAAAGGTCGCTGAAGCCTACAGAGGATTGGAAGAGACCGGCAATTCCAATATGGCAAAGTTTCTATACAGGTGGCGGGTTATGCAAGCGGGCACCATGACACCTGCTCTACTTTGGTTGCTTTCTTCCAAAGTTCCTTCAGAACAGTTGGAAAAAGGAATTCGTGCCCTGGAGAGCCACCAGGTTCGGAGGATGATATGTCGAATGACTACCAGGGGTTACAATCGTCTCTTTATTAGCTTAGTGGGACGGTTGGAGAAAGCGGGTCCGGAATCCGCAGGCGACACCATCATTGAATTCCTTGGAAATCAGGAATCAGATGTTGGCGAGTGGCCGGATGACAAGAAGTTGGAAGAGGCTTTTATCAACATTCCACTATACCGACTGCTGACGCGGGGACGCCTGCGACTTGTGCTGGAAGGGATCGAAGAAAATTTACATACAGACAAAGCGGAATACAATGATGTGCCCCGAAACCTCACCATAGAACACATCATGCCTCGTGGGTGGCGCCAACACTGGAAATTACCTCCCCCTGTAGTTGAGGGCCAGGATGTTGAGGAGCAACTGCTAGAGATGGCGAGGAATCGCGACCACGGCATCCACTCAATTGGTAACTTGACTCTTGTATCAAAACGTCTGAACCCCGTGCTGTCTAACGCTCCTTGGCATTGCAAACAGAAGACTCTGGCTGAACACAGCATTCTGTTTCTCAATAAGGATCTGCTGTCTAACGCAGCTGAGGAATGGAATGAATGCACGATTGAGGAGCGCTCAAAGAAACTCAGTCGTATTGCTGCGAAAGTATGGCCGTACGCAGATAAGATATAAGGTTGGCCCTTTGCTGGGTTAAGCGAATGCCGATGGTTAAGAAATAACGAAGACAGGAGAGGAGAAAGTTATGAGGCTTAAGGATAAGGTTGCGTTTATTAGTGGTGGGGCGCGGGGGATGGGCGCGGCGGAGGGGCGTATTTTCGCACAGGAGGGCGCGAAGGTGGCCCTGGGCGACTTGCGGGATGAGTTGGGTCGTGAGGTGGCGCGCGAGATCTGCGAGTCGGGCGGCGAGGCTATTTTTGTTCATCTCGACGTGGCCAGCGAGGAGTCCTGGCAGAAGGCCATCGTCGCCACGGTGGAGCGATTCGGCAAGCTGGATATTCTGGTCAACAACGCCGGAATTACGGCGTCCGGCGGGGTGCTGGAGACCACCGTTGAAACGTGGGACAGAATAATGGACGTCAACGCCAAGGGGGTGTTTCTGGGGACGAAGGTCGCCATACCGGAGATGCGAAAAGCGGGCGGCGGGTCCATCGTCAACATCTCGTCGCAGATGGGATTGGTGGGAAGCGACATGGGCAGTCCTGCGTACAACGCGTCCAAGGGAGCGGTGCACATCTTCACCAAGTCGGCTGCGTTGAGGCACGTCAAGGAGGGGATACGGATCAATTCCGTCCATCCTGGGCCCATCGACACGCCCATGCTGAACGAAGGATTTGTGGACCCGAGTCGGGAGACGAAGGTCATCAATAATACGCCCATGGGCCGGCGGGGCGCGCCGGAGGAGGTGGCCTGGGGCGTTCTCTACCTGGCCTCCGACGAGGCTTCGTATGTCACCGGTGCGGCGCTGGTCATCGACGGGGGCTACATCGCCCAATAGCCATAGTCGTCTTCAGTAAACAATGTTGGGAGGTAAAGTCTTGGTTGCTGATGGAGTTCTTAGATTCACTGAATTGATGGATCCAACACTCGAAGCAATTCGCTCTTCAGGTGGGAGCGCGTCAATCCAAGAGATAGCAGTTCGGGTTGTAGATATTATGAATCTGCCGCCAGAAATGGTTGAGGTTCCTCACGGAGATGGAATATAGATTGGCTTGGACCAGGACCTATTTGAAACAATACGGGTTGATTGACAATTCCGAAAGAGGAGTTTGGTCTTTAACCCCGTTGGGACGAAAGACTGAGGCTGTAGACCCCGAAGAAGTTACAAGGACAGTATATCAGCAGCGTCGGAATGCGAGACAAAATCGAGCCAACGAGGATATCTTGTCAGCAGACGATGAGGATCCAATTGGCGATCCGGCACTAGAAACGCCCACATGGCGAGAAGAATTGCTGGAAACGCTTCAGAATATTCCACCCGACGCCTTTGAGCGTCTGTGCCAAAGACTGCTTCGCGAATCCGGATTCGTTGAAGTGGAGGTGACTGGCAAGTCTGGCGATGGTGGTATAGACGGGCACGGCATAATTCGCCTCGCTGGATTAATCAGCTTTCCCGTATTGTTTCAGAGCAAGCGATATAAAGGTAGTGTGGGTGCGGGGGCGGTCAGGGACTTCAGGGGTGCAATGGCAGGGCGGGCGGACAAAGGGGTGATTCTGACTACGGGTACATTTACTATGGAAGCACAGCGGGAAGCTACGAGGGACGGGGCTCCACCGATAGACTTGATCGACGGTGAATTGCTGGCCGACAGGTTGAAGGATCTCCATCTAGGCGTAGAGACACGAACAGTGGAAGTCACAGAGATATGCTCCGAATTCTTCAACTCCATTTAGCAGGTGTGGGCTATGATATCGAGAGTACGGCGATAACGATTACCGTCAAGTTTGCGAGCTGTAGCAGCTGAGCGAGGGAAACCCACGTCCCTGCGCTCCTAGACGACGTTGGGAGTGTTGGGACCGGAGCGGCGCTGGTCATTGACGGCGGCTACATCGCCCAATAGATTAGCGGCGGTGGTTGGGGTTTAATTCGGAAAGCCATCGCGTCGGAAAGCCATCGCGCGTTGGGGAGCGGATGGGGTGCACAGGGAAAAGAAATTGAGAGGAGCTAACAGATGCCAACCTATATCGGATTGGTGAATTATCGAGACAAGGACGGGGAAGCTGAACTGCGGGTGGGAAGAGCCGCCCGCCAACTTGTAGAAGTCCACGGGGGACGAATCTTGAGCACGTACTGGACAGAGGGTGACTGCCAGATGATCATCGCCTTTGAGGGTCGTGGCGAGGAGCAGGCCATGAAGGTCTACGACGATCTGGCGTCGCAGCAGGACGTGGACATCCGGATGGTGTGCGCCCTGACGGAGGGGGAAAAGGAGCGTTTTTCTTCCCCTTGCGCATAGTTTGCGGGTCGCAAAAATTGGCGCTTACCGTAAGGTTTGCCGTTAAGAGCCTATCCTAATAACCCTGCGGCCCTGAGGGCGATAAGGGCGCAGCTAAAGTGAAGAAAGGCGATGTAGTTGCTTGGAGACTTGTCCCAGCGGACCAGAATGCGTCGAAAGCGGTTCATCCAGCTGTGAGTGCGTTCCACCACCCAGCGCCGGGCTTTGAAACCGGCTTCATTTTTGATGGCCCGAGCTTCTTCGCCCCGGCCGCGAATGTGGGCCGTGAAGCGAAACTCGTGCAAAGTCTTACGCACCTCGTCGAAGTCGTAGCCCTTATCCAGGCACAGTCCCTGGGGACGCTCCGGGGTGGGAGCCGGGCGTTGTACCGGGAGGCTGTCCAGCGTAGCACGCGCCAACTTCATGTCGTGGCGGTTGGCCCCGTCTACCGCCAGCCCCACCGGAATACCCCGAGCTTCGGTCAACAGACTGCGTTTGACGCCGGTTTTACCCCGGTCCGTGGGGTTGGGACCGGTTTTTCCCCCCGCCCAGGGGGGACTTGGTTATGGCTCCATCCATGCTCAACCAGTTCCAGTCCAGACCCTTCAATTCGTCATAACGTTCCAGTCCCACCTGCCAAAGCCGGAAGAAGACCCCGGCGGCGGCCCATTCCTGAAAGCGCAGATGGGCCGTCGAGCCGGAGCAAATGCCCGTGGCGTCCAACGCCTTCCATTGGCAACCGGTGCGCAGCACGTAGAAGATACCGTTGGCGCAGGTCCGGTCTGGAACCCGGGGCCGTCCTCCGCCCAAAGGGTGGGTATTCACCCGCTTGGGAATCAGTGGGGCCAGCACCTCCCACAGGGCGTCGGATACCTGAAAGGAACTAGTGGTGGGGTTGGCTGGCCTGGTTGGGCCTGCGCGGCGGGACCGGGGTGACTTGGGTTCTTTTGCTTTGGTCATCCCTGAAATTTAGCTTCAACTCCGGCTTCTTCCCTAGAGCTACTCTTACGGGTTATCAATGATTTTGTTTTTAGGATAGGCTCTAAGTATAGGCGCGGAATCAAGACGAGAGTTGGGGAGGCTGTTACATGACTATGACAATCGTGGGTTTCGACCCTGCCACGGGCCAATTTGGAGGCGCGGTGGCGACCAAGAACATTGGCGTGGGTTCGCGGGTGCTGCGGGGGAAGGGCGAGGTGGGGATGATTGGGTTCAGCGGCCATGAGATTCAGCGCCTGCGGGGAATTGCCCTGCTGGAGCTTGGATTTCCGGCGCCAGTGGCCCTGGAGGCGCTGATCAAAGTTAGCGGCGACCGTGGCCAGTACAGTCTGATAGACCGTACGGGGACGCCCGCTGCCTACACCGCACCGGTGCAGCTTCCGTGGCGGGGGAGTCGCACCGGCGTCAACTACGCCTGCGGCGCGAACACCATGGTAGGCCCGGCGGTGGTGCAGGCCCTAGGCGATACTTTCGAGGCCACGGAGGACAGCGGTCTCCCGCTGGAGGAGCGGCTTCTCCAGTGTCTGGAGGCGGCGCAGGCAACGGGGGGTGACAATCGGGGTCGGCAGTCGGCGGCCATACAGGTGCACTGGAAGCGAGTGGACGCCAATCCTTATCTGGACTTGCGGGTTGACGACCACCCCAACCCGATTCCCGAATTGCGCGCCATCGTCCACATATACCGTCAGACCTACCCGGTGTACGCGTCGCGGACGTGGCCGGACCTAGAGGGTACGGGCGGGTATCCGATTCTGTACCCTTGATTGACCAAGAGGCTGTCCTCAGTCCTATTTCATTCTGAGCTGAAGTGAAGAATCTGGATGTCCTAGCGCCCAACACTTAGATTCTTCACTCCGCTTCGCTCCGTTCAGAATGACATGTAGGTAGGGGTAGTGGTGGGCATGTGGAGATTGGTATTCTATTTGCAATAAACAGAAATTGGAGGATCGATGACAAAGAGGAAGGTGCTTGTGACCGGCATGAGCGGTCGAATTGGGCGAGCAATCCTAAAGCGGCTGGGGGACAAATATGATTTCACCGCGCTCAATCGAAACCCGATGGAGGGTGTTCGATGCGTAACGGCGGACATCACGGACTTCGACTCGATCCGGCCCCACTTCGACGGGCAGGACACCGTGGTGCATCTGGCCGCTGCACTGGGCGCTGAATCAGGGGAGGTGCGGGACTACATCGAGCGGAATGTTTGGGGCGCGTACAACGTGTTCGAGGCTGCGCGGCAGGCTGGCGTACGGCGGGTTATTTTTGCCAGCAGCGGCTCCACCATCATCAGCCACACGCTGGAATCGCCGTTGCGGGAGTTGGAGAGCGGGGAGTACGACAAGCTGCCCGCAACGTGGCCCATGCTGACGCATGAATCGGCCATTCGGCCCAACTCAATCTACGGAGTGAGCAAGGTTTGGGGAGAGGCGTTGGGCCGCCATTATGCTGATGCTTTCGGGCTTTCGGCTATCTGCGTTCGATTCGGGTGGATACCGGAGGAGGACCGTCCGGAGGCGACGCGGACTTTTGCGGTGTGGTGCAGTCACGACGACGCGGCGCAGATGGTGGACAAATGCATCGAGGCTGACGACAGCCTGCGCTTCGATATCTTCTATGCCGTGTCCGACAACAAGTACGGGTACCGGGACGTGAGCCACGCGCGGGACGTCATTGGGTACGTGCCCACCAGCCGCGCGGAGGATTACCGGTAGGAAGAAACGTCCTGAGCGGCTAGATTCTTCGACTCCGCTCCGCTGCGCTCAGAATGACAGGAGGGTGGGGTGCTGCGCTCGGAATTACTTGTGAGGAGAGGGGGATGGGTCCCCGCATACGGAGACCTTTGCATAACTACCGAAACGCATTCAGATAGCAGTGTGGGACGACTCTTGCCATAGCTAAATCATTTGATTCTGGATTCCGGCTTTCGCCGGAATGACGGTTATTCAAAGGTCTCCATACGCGAGGACAACGGGAGGGGGGAGGGCAGGTTTGAAACCTGCTCCTACGGAGATGGCGATTGGGGGGGAGGCGGTACCCGGTGGCGAGATTTTTTGCGGAGCCTCGGAATGACATTTGGGTGCGCGAACCGCCCCTACGGGGGAGAATGTTGTCGGGTAGGGGGTCACCCCCATCCCCCATCTTCACGAGGGCAGGCTCTAACCTTCCCCCGTCAAGGGGGAAGGGATTTGTTGGCGCGGGGGTGGCGTGAAATATGGTAAGGGCGTCCACGGGGGACGCCCTTACGTTGGGGTTGGTGAGTTTTGGGAGCGGGGTTATAGGTTGAACTGGGCCTCCGTGTAGTTGGGCTCCTTCTCGTACACCTGCACCCGCATGTGCTGGGACTCGCCGATGAGAATCTTGTAGTCGTCGCCTACGTGGAGGGCCGCCGGACGGCGCAGACGCCATTCGGGTTCGAGGTTCACTCGGTCGCGGGCCTTCTTCAGGTCCGGGTTGGCGTCTACGGCGTCCTGGGCCCAGTGGGATAGGTTGGTGGCGTCACCGATGATGGTGGCCAGATAGGTGCCGTCAGGTTCGTAGATTATCACCCGCTCGTTGCCCCAGTCGGCGACGTAGATATCCCCGTCTCGGTCAACAAACACGGCGCTGGGTCGGCTGACGTTGGAAACTTCATGGTATGACCGGCCGATGGTGGCCAGGTAGTCGCCGTCGGGGGAGAACTTCTGCACCCGGTCGTTGCCCCAGTCGGCCACGTAGACGTTGCCGTCGGCGTCAACGTGGGTGCCCCAGGGACGGTCCAGCTGCCCATCGCCGCTGCCGCCTTCGCCGAATTGGCCGAGGAACTGACCATCACGGGTATAGCGCTGGATCCGGTTGTTTTGGCTATCGACGACGACGAAGTTCTGGTCGGGGTCGAGGGCGATGCCGGTGGGCTTGTTGAACTGGCCGTCGCCTGAGCCGGGGTTGCCCCACTTGCCGACGAACTCGCCGTCCTTGGTGAAGATGACCACCTTGCTGATGGCCTGGTCAGTGACGTAGAGGTTTTCCTGGTCGTCGACGGCGAGGCCGCCGGGCCATAGGAATTCACCGTCGCCGGAGCCGGGGCTGCCGATGTCGAGCAGGAACTCCTGGGTGGCAAGGGTGCACTTTGTGATACGGGTGCCCGCGCCGAACTCGTGACCCCAGTTGGCCACGTACATAACGTCGTCAGCGCCCCGTCCAAGACCCACGGGATGCCAGAAAGTGGTGGAAGAGGTACCGATTCTTCCCAGGTTGTCCAGGTAGGTAAAGGCGCGACCCATGGCTATCTGCGTCTGCGGCATTTGCGTTTACTCCTAGTGAAGACTTTGGTTCAAGCTTGTGGGTAATCATATCCGCAAGCCGTGTTGGAATCAACACCCAGCAGTTTACATAACGATGGGGCATCATGACTGCAGGGTGGCACTTAGCGAGGCGGCCCCTTGTGGTATAGTCAGGAGAATTCAGGATGTTACCGTTGTTTTAAGGGTGTGCTAATGAGCCGGTTCCTGTTTCTTTGCTTGCTGCTGTTAGCGACGATTGGCGTTGTAGCTTCCGCGGCCTGCGGCGCTAATGATTCAGGGGAATCGGCTTACGACGGGTCTTTTGCCGCACCGAGGGCGGCGCCGGCCGCGACGATGGCGCCAGCACCTCAAGCGGCCCCCGCCCCAGCCCCGACGATGGCGCCTACCCGGTCGCCCGCACCAGCCGCCTCCGCCGAAGACACCGTGGCCTTGAAGGTTCAGGCGTCGCCCCAGATGCAAACCCGCGTTATAGTTCATACGGCCTACGTGGCCCTGGTGGTGGGCGACATAGCAGGCTCGGTGGACCGGATAGCGGGCCTGGCTCAGGCCCTAGGAGGATGGGTGGTCAGTTCGGACCGGACTTCATTGCACAACGGGGCCATATCTATCCGCATACCCGCCGCGTCGCTGGAGGACGCCCTTTCGCAGCTGGAGGGCATCGCCGTGGAGGTGGAGAGCCGGACAGTAACCAGCCAGGACGTTACAGACCAGTACGTGGACTCCCAGTCACGGCTCGTCAGTATGAGAGCAACGGAAGGGAGGCTCCTGTCGTTCCTGGAAAAGGCAACAGACGTGGAAGACGCGTTGGACGTACATCAGGAGCTAGCAAGTCTTCAGGTCCAGATAGAGGAGATCCAGGGCAGGCTGAACTTCCTGGAGCAGACGTCCGCCTACTCGCTCATCGACGTAGCGCTTAAGCTGACCCCCCAGACCATCAGCGTCGACGCCGGGGAGGATGTTGGGGTAAAGGTGGGCAAGACCGCTCGCTTCCGGGCGTCATTCCTGCCGCCGGAAGGCATTGACGAGTACGATTTTCTATGGGACTTCGGCGACGGTACCACGGTCAGGGGCAGCGGCACGGTCTTGCGGCCCGACGGACGGCGAGTGACGGCGACGGTCAATCACGTGTACGGGGACGACTTGGACTCCCCCTACATCGTCCGCATTGATATGTCGGGGTTTGGGGAAAGCGGCGTCGCCGAGGGGACTGACGCCCTGGAGGTTGCCGTTTCCGAAGTGCCCGCGATAGAAGTATTTGCGGGCGAGGGCCAGACAGTGAAGGAGGGCCAAGAGGTGGAGTTCACCGCGTCGTTCCTTCGTCCTGCGGAGCTTTGGGACTACACCTACAAGTGGGACTTTGGCGACGGTTCGCCCACGGTGACAGGGACGCCGGACGAGGGCAGCACCCGTTTGCAGGTACGCCACGTGTTTACCGACTACCGGCCCCAGGGTTACGAGGTGCAGGTCACAGTCAGCGCCACGAGCGACGGCGGGGAGGTGACGGCGTCCGGCTCCTTCTGGGTGGGGGTTACGGAATCCAAGGGCCTCATTGTTGGAGGCTGGGCCGTTGGAGAGACGACCAAATCGGCGGTGCGCGCCCTTTCGGCCGTGGCCCGTGGGGCCGTGATGGTACTGATATGGGTAGCCATCTTCAGCCCGGTCATAGCTATCGTAGCGGGGGTCGTGTACGTGATTAGGAGGATTGATAGAAAGTACCGGCCCGTAAGAAAGCCCCCGCCGGCCCGTACGCCTGAACTTCCAAAGCCCGACAAGCCCGACGTGTAATGTTGCGGCGGGGAATGCTCTGAATAGGCTAACGAAACCGAATCTTCCCGTCCTGACGCGGATGAGTGAATTCTAGAACGCTGAGGAGGCGCCAAATGGAAGCTTTGAGGAAACCCGCTGGGATGTATCTGGTGGGTGTTGCCACCGTGGTGGCGGTCTTTTTCATAATCAACGCGTTCCTGGTAGATTCGTTGGATGTGCCCCTGATCTGGACCATCTTGGACATACTGATGGTGATTGCCCTGGTTCCGGCGCTGCTCTTTAACTTTATGTGCAAGCGTGGGGAGGATGGGCAGGACTCCGGTGGTTCGGTAACTCGCCGCTACCTGGAGGTCAACGTGGCCTTCTATCTAACGGCGGCGGTGGCGATTCTCTTCCTCCACAACTGGTTCTCGCAGCTGTCCGAAGGTCTGCAAAGTCCTGCAGCGGGCAACCATCCGGCCTGGATAATCTGGGCGGTAGTAGATACTATGCTGCCACTGGTGATTGGAGCCACCGGCTGCCGGATGTTGTGCGGCGGGGGCAAGGACTAGGAACGGACGGCAGAGAACCGTCCGTCCTATCCAAGCGGTCTGACGGGGTTGGAGAATTCAGAGGGGCAGTGAGCGACCGGCCTCCCGTAGTTCGAGACGACGCTGGGTGGCGTCGGGCAAGGCCCGGTTGACCACCTTCCAGAAGGCCGCGGAGTGATTGCGCACCTTGAGGTGGGCTAATTCGTGGACCACCACGTACTCCATTAGCGAGGGCGGCATCATGACCAGCCGCCAGTTGAAGCGCAGGGTGCCGTCGGCGGCGCAGCTTCCCCAGAGGCTGCGTTGATTGCCGATGATTATGCGGGGCTTCTTGCCTCGGCCCATGATTCGCCACCATAGATTGACGCCTTCTGCGGCCCGTTGTGTGGCGCGAACCCGATACCATTCAAGAAAGGCCCGGCGGATTTCCTCCTGCAGCGCATCACCTTCCAAGGATTCGGGCGCGTCGACCAAGAAGCGCCAATGGTTGAAGCGAACCCGCGCATCTTTCACGTCCTGCTTTTCCACCACTAAGCGGAGGATGCGTCCCAGGTAGGGCATGGTCTCGCCGGTGGTGAATTTTTTGGGGGCGGGCCGGTCCTTTTGTTTATCGAGCTGCTTCAGAATCCAGGGCGCTCGATTGAGGACGAGTTCCTGAACTTGCTTGTTGGGCGTGCGGAACGGAACAGCGACGCGTACGCCGTCGCTGCCCACGGTAATCTGGAGGGTCTTTCTACGACGTTTGCTGCGGCGCAGCGTGTACGGGATGACGGCGCCTTCGTAACGGACTTCACCTTCGCTGAACTCACGCCGGGGCATGGGGTTAGGGGGTAGTCTCCGTGATTTGCGTGGCGACGTCGTCAGAGGCGCAGCCCGCGAGGGATCTGTAGGTGGAAACCAACGAAGGGACAGACGACCAAGCTGCTTTTGAGGGTGATGACAAGGCTAGAGGACGGGGGGTGGGCGCGGGATCAGGCGCGGGCGGCCACTGCCGAAGCCTTCTGAGGAAAGTAGACGCTGAGAATCTGACGCGCGATTCCATCGGCGTCCAGATGCAGCCGCCGTCGTTGGTCCGCCGCCGTGCCGTGCTCGACGAAGAAGTCCGGCATTCCGATGCGGTGCACCGACACGTTCTGCAGGTTGGCGGCGGCTAGGGCTTCAAGGACGGCGGAGCCGAAGCCGCCGGCCAGAACGTTCTCTTCCACGGTTACGAGGCGGCCCGTGCGCTGGGCAGCGTCCATGATAAGATCCACGTCGAGCGGCTTCACAAATCTGGGATTGACCACGCCGCAGGAGATTCCGTGTTCGGCGAGAAGGTCCGCCGCTTCCACGGCGGCGCCGGCGGCTTTGCCAAGACTGAAGATGACCACGTCGCCGCCCTCCCGCATTACTGAGCCTCGCCCCAAGGGAAGTGTGCGAAGGTTCTCGTCCATGGGAGCGCCCGTGGCCGCGCCGCGGGGAATTCGTATGGCGAAGGGGCCTTTGTGCTTGTAGGCGGTGTATATAAGATGCTGTAGTTCGTTCTCGTCCGTGGGCGCCGCCACGACAGCGTTGGGGAGGCACCTCAGGTAGGAGACGTCGAAAGCGCCGTGGTGGGTCTTGCCGTCTTCGCCCACCACGCCGGCCCGGTCGGCGATTATGGTGACTGGCAGATTCTGCAGGCAAACGTCATGGACCACCTGGTCGAAGGCGCGCTGCAGGAAGGTGGAGTAGATGGAGACGAAGGGCTTTGCACCGGTGGACGCCATGCCCGCGGCCATGCTGACGGCGTGCTGCTCGGCAATGCCCACGTCGTAGACTCTGTCGGGGAACTCCTGGCGGACTTCCTCCAAGCCGGTGCCTTCCAGCATAGCCGCGGAGATTCCCACCACCGAGGGGTCCTGCTTCATGAGCCGCTTCATAGTGTTCGCAAACACTTTGGAGTAGGTGGGCGCGCCGGAAGTGTCGCCCAGGGGAGAGCTTGGCTGGTGGAACCGCACCGGGTCGTCTTCGGCGGGCTTGTAGCCGTGACCCTTGTGGGTCACCACGTGCACGAGGGGAACCAGACCCGTGGGGGTTCGAGCCTGGGTAAGGGTTTCCTCCAGCTGTCTGAGGTCGTGACCGTCAACGGGCCCCAGGTACTGAAAGCCTATTTCAGTCCAGAAGGTCGTGGGCACAATGAAGCCGTCGACGCCGTCTTTGAACCTCTTGACCAGCCGGTAGGTTGCGTCCCCCATGGGCACTCGCTTTGACAGTGCCTTCATACGTCCTATCATGGCCTGGTATTCAGGATGGGTGATGACACGTTTGCGCCAGTTGGTGAGAAAGCCGATGTTTTCGGAAATGGACATGCCGTTGTCGTTGAGGACGACGATGAACCTTTTCGGGTTGAAGTGTACGATGTTGTTGAGGGCCTCAAAGCTGGAGCCGGAGGTGAGAGCCCCGTCGCCGACTACCGCAATAGTCCACGAGTCTTCCTGCTTCTGGGCCGAGGCCTGGGCGATGCCGAGGGCGATGGAGAGGCCCGTTCCGGCGTGGCCGGCGGCGAGGGTGTCGTGGGGGCTCTCCATCGGTTCGCCGAAGCCGGAGAGTCCGCCGGCCAGGCGGATATTCTGAAAGTCGTCCCTACGTCCCGTTACCAGCTTATGGGTGTAACACTGGTTGGTGGTGTCCCAAACTATGCGGTCCTTGGGACTTTCGAATATGCGGTGAATGGCGAGGGTAAGCTCTACGACGCCCAGGTTGGAGGCGAGATGTCCGCCGCGCTCCGTGATTACGGATATGATGGTGTCCCTTGCTTCCTGGGCCACCTGCTCCACCTGGTGGCGGGTGAGGGGCTTCAGGTCCTGGGGAGCGTCGATAGAGTCTAGGAGACGACCGGCCACTGCAACCCTCCTTGATAGCCTTGCGTAAATGATAGCAAATAGCGAGTCATGCCAGCTAACACCTAGAGTAACTAGGTACAATGTAGGGGACGCTAGTCACACTGTCAAGATTTCCTTTTCCCTTGGGAATTAGCTGGCACGAGACATCATGCTATCAGGGGTACGTTCAGTTCTTTCAGCAGGGATTGGAAGCGGGGCAGGTCTTGTGTCTCAACCTGTTCCAGGGCCGCTAGCTGCGCGTCAACTCGAGACTTCAACTCCTCGAAGACGTCGTAGGCTTGACGGGTGGGGGCGAAGTCTGCGTTGGACACGACGCTGGTAAGAGCGGCCAGCTTGGTGTCGAGGCCCTTGGGCGGGAGATTCATGGGGTTGGGACCGATGACTCTTGTGAGGTGAGGCTCGACTTCGTCCAATTTCCGGTTGATTGCACCGGCCTCATCGGCCACTCGGCTTTCGCCCTCGCTCCCCTCGGCTCTTTCGGCCCAGCCGTTCATCTGGCGACGCAGGCCCTTCAGACGGTCTATGGCGGCGTTGGTATCCGTGACAACCTCCAGAATTCGTTGGTGTAGATCGAATTGGGCCTGCAGGTCATCGCTGCTCGCTTCGATGCGAGGGTCTATGAGAACTTCAAAGCTCTGAGTTGCCTCCACGTCTCCCACGGTCAGCTTGACCTGGTAGACGCCCGGCGGCGCGAGGGGTGGCCTTGGGGTGGGGTTCTCCAAAGGCGTGAGGCCGGAGCCTTCCTTGGACTCACGGGCGTTGGGGTAATGCATGTCCCACACAAAGCGGTTCATGCCTGCGGTTGCCGGAACGTCTTCGCCGGCGAAACACCGTATTTCATTGCCACCCCCGTCCATGATGGATAGGGTCACGCCACCTGTTGCCGATTCCCCAAGATGGTAGGCAATCGCGACGCCGAAGGGAGGGTTCTCGCCGCCGTCCAAGTAACGTTTCACCAGCTTGCCGGAGTCGTCGGGCTGGGCGTCGTAAGTCACTACGGCGCCAGAGGCCGAATCGTAGTTCTTGCCGGGCTGGGTGGGCGAGCTCCAACGCAGAGGCCGGTTTACCCGGTAGGTGTCCGGGGGTCTGAAGAGATGGGCCGGAGTGTCGAGTGCTTCGTCCGACAGCTGTCGAAGGGGCGAAAGGTTGTCCAGAACCCAGAAGCCCCGGCCATGGGTGGCCAGGACCAGATCGCCGTCTTTGACGTGCATGTCGTGAACAGCCACGGCGGGCAGGTTCAGCTTCATGGGCTGCCACGTTTCGCCGCCGTTGATGGAGACGTAGACGCCCGTTTCCGTTCCGGCGTAGAGCAGCCCCGGGCGCGATGGGTCTTCCCGTATGACCCGGGCGAAGTCGTTGCGGCGGATGCCGGAGGTTATCATCTGCCAACTGGCCCCGTAGTCGGTGGTCTTCAGCAGGAAGGGGCGGTGGTCGTCCAGCTTGTACCGGTGGGCCGCAACATAGACGGTTCCCGGGTCGTGGGGCGAAGGTTCGATTGTGCTGATGCAGGTCCAACGGGGCAGGTTCGTCGGGCTGACGTCCTGCCACGTTTCCCCGCCGTCTTTTGAGAGATGCAGCTGCCGGTCGTCGGTGCCGGCCCACAGAACCCCCGCTTCAAGGCGAGACTCGGCGAAGGCGTAGATGACGCTGGAGAACTGAGAGGAGAGGCCGTGGGAGGTGATAAGCCCGCCCGTTATATCCTGCATCTTGCTCTCGTCCTGAGTGGTCAGGTCGGGGCTGATAGTCTTCCAGCTAGCGCCCTGGTTGGTGGACTTGAACACCCGGTTGGCTGCCACGTAGAGCACGTTGGAGTCGTGGGGGGATAGGGCAACGGGGTAGGTGAAGGGGAAGCGATATTTGATGTCCTTGAGGGCGGAACCGTACTGGTCTTCCGGCCAGACGGTGATGATGCGGGACTGGCCCGTTGCGTGGTCGTATCGGAGCAGGTTGCCGCCTCCGCCGGGGGAGCTTCCGATGGCCCCGGCGATGACGATGTTGGAGTTATCTGGCAACACGACTATGTGGCCGCTCTCCGAGCTTCCCACGGGATAGCAGTCTTTCCAGGGGATGGCCGCTTCGAAGGTGCGGCTGGGCACGCAAACGGCGGAATTGTCCATGGGAGTGCCGTAGACGTGGTAGGGGAACTGGTTGTCCACTGCGAGGTGGAAGAAGCTGTGGGTGGGCTGGTTGTAGATAGACGACCAGGTGACGCCGTCGTTCAAGGTTATGGTAGCGCCACCGTCGTTCCCTTCGATCATGCGCCGGGGGTTGCGTGGGTCTATCCACAGGTCGTGGTGGTCGCCGTGGGGCATGGCGAGGGCGTCGAAGTTCTTACCGCCGTCGGTGGACTTCCACGCGGAATAGGAAAGAACATAGAGGGTTTCCTCATCCTGGGGGTGGGCGAAGATGTGGTGATAGGATGACGCGCTGCGGCGAAGGTCACGCTGGCCGGTAACTAATTCCCAGCTGTCGCCGCCGTTGTCGGAGCGGAATAGGCCGCCCGCTTCGGCTTCCACCAATGCCCAGACGCGCTGCGGGCGGGCGGGTGAAACGGCCACGCCGATTCGACCCTTTATGCCGGAGGGAAGGCCGGCCTTGTCGCTCAACTCAACCCAGGTGTCTCCGCCGTCGGTGGACTTGAACAGGCCGCTGTCGGGGCCTCCGCTAACCTCCTCCCAGGGCTCCCGCAGGAATTGGAAGATAGACGCGTACAGGATGCGGGGGTTTGTGGGGTCCATTGACAGGTCGATAGCGCCGGCTTGATCGCTCTTGAACAGGACCAATTCCCAGGTTTCCCCGCCGTCCTGAGAGCGGTATACGCCGCGCTCCGGGTTGTGGCCGAATAGATGCCCCTGGGCGGCCACGTAGACGACGTTGGGGTTTTTGGGGTGTATGCGAATTCTGGATATGTGGCGGGTGGCCTCGAGGCCCAGATGCCGCCAGGACTGGCCGCCGTCCACGGACTTGTAGACGCCGTCGCCGTGGGAAACGTCGGGACGGGAGCACGCCTCACCCGTGCCCACGTAGATGACGTTTGGGTCAGAATCGGAAACGGCTATGGCTCCGATGGGGCCGGTGTTGAGGAAGCCGTCGGAGACGCAGTACCAGTAGACGCCGCCGTCGTGGGTCTTCCAGACGCCGCTGCCGGAGCCGCCGAAATAGAAGACCAGCGGGTCTTGGGGGTGGCCGGCGACGGCGATGGTACGTCCGCCCCGGTGGGGGCCGATGCTGCGAAAGCGGAAGGATTGGAGTAGGCCAGGATTCCAGGGGGCATGGGCCTTGATGTCCGACGGCTGGTTAGTCAATGGAGCACCTCTCGTGGTTTACTGAGGGAACCTGGCGGCCCTCTGTGAGAATAGAGAAAGGGCGCCTCAATGGGTATTCTACACTGTTTTCGGACATGAGGAGGTCCACATGGCAGCCAATTCATTGGTGACAATAAGTGTTAATGAGTTGCTCCGTTTTTTTGATGAGAAACCGGTGTGGTCACAAGGGCAGGCGACCAGCATAGTAGGGGTGGTTGGCGAGGACCTAAACACTGCCTGTTTTCAGCGCTATCTTAGGTCCACGGGCATTAGCGCGAACGTACTTACCTTACCAAACAGTCATAAACCCTGGCCTGTAACGACGGGAAAAACGCGGGGCCCGCGACTTGATAGGTGGATACGAGTGGACTGGCCTAACGGCAGAAGCGCTGTATTCCAAACCGAAATAAAAAACTGGTCTGCACACGCCATTGGAGGCAAAACTCTTTCAGCTTCAGTAACTACTGAGGAATTGATGACCTATAGGCAGAAGCGTTGGGAAGGACAGTGGGACGACCATCTCAAGACTCTCACAAATCATTCGACAGGCAAAGTGCTTGTCCGTATGAAGCCGCCTGACGGAGTGCATGAAGATGAGGTTCGACCACTTCTCATATTTTGGGAAGCTATCGGTCCTCGTGAAGAGAAAGATAGACACTTGTTCAGCGTGAACGCCTCTACTCGCGAATTTCCCTTTAAGGTACCAGACAGTTGGACCGGCTTTTGCAAGGTTCCTGAACTGTGGGTCTTCTCAGTATCGAGCTACCTGCGCAGCGTTCGGGAAGCAACGATCGAGTTGTCCATGCCCGTTGGCATTCGACGTCTACAGATACTCAATGAATTGTTCAGTGTGGGTTAACGTAGTTTGTTGGGTTAGTACCGGGACACGTTCGAATTGGTTATTAAGAATACGGTCGATGGACGCTTCACCATGTCGGTTTGTTGTGCCGGACGCCCCGGGGAGCTTCAAACTCCCCGGGGCACATTTATCGTAGTTTTTTCTATAGGTTCGGCGCGGCTACTTGTAGACGGGCCGGGTGTACTCGTGGCCCACGGCGGGGCCGAAGTGGAGCATGTTCTGCCGGTAGTCCACAACGTAGGCGGGGTTGACCACCGCCTTGGGGAATAGGAAGAACAGCGGCACGGTGATGTAGTTCTCGTAGAGGTAGTCGCCGATCACGAAGGTCTGTTCCAGGATGTCATCGGCCTCGATGGCGTCTGCCAAGTTTATCCAGATGTCGTCCAGTTCTGGGATCTCCCAGATGCCGTTGCCGGCGCCGCCTGGGACTGGACCCAGTCGGTACTGGATGTTGCCGCGGGTGTAGATGCCGCCGGGGCCTGCGCCCTGTCGGAATGTTCCCACGGTGCGGCCGACGTCCCTGGCTCGCATCTCCGACCTCATGGTGCTGTATTCGATGGGCTGAAGGTTGGGCTTGAGGCCGATGGCCTGCCACATGGCGGTGACGGCTTCCGCAACCTCAGGAGCCTCCGGCACGCCGGAAACGATGGAGGTCTGGAAGTCGAACGCAAAGCCGTCGGGGTAGCCGGCTTCAGCCAGCGCTGCCTTGGCGCCCTCGGGGTCAAAGGGATAGGGAGTCCAGTCGTCGTGCTTGAAGTCGGGGTTGGTTGGCGGGAACCCATGTATCAACTGAGGGATGGCGTCGCCGTCCCAGAAGGTCTCGTTGAGCAGGTTCCGGTCCACGGCAAGGTTTAGAGCCTTGCGAACCAGTACGTTGCGGAAGGGGTCGTCGGGGTCGTATCCCGGGGCTATTTCCTGAATTTCACCCTTCCGGTCACCGACTCGAATCGTCTGTTCGCTGTCGTAGTAGAGGCCGCCAATCCAGATGTACAGGAAGAACCCGGGCAGCGTGCCCACGGATACGACGTGGCCCCTTGCCAGGGTCTCGGGGATGAGGACGGAGGGAATGTCGGCGATATGGGCCTCTTCAGTAAGCTGCATGGCCAGGCGGGTGGAGTCTTCCTTGACGTAGAAGAACTTCAACTCGTGGAATTCCGGCACCTGACGCCAGTGGTCTTCCACGCGCTCGTAGAGGATATGCTCATCTATCTTCAACTCAATGAAGCTGAAAGGACCGGTGCCTATGGGATGGGCCTGGTAGCCTTCGATGCCTACCGCGTCCATGTAGTCCTTACTTAGCATCGTAGCCACCCAGCCGGAGGAGGCGTAGTTTTCAAAGAGAGGCTCGCCTTTGCTCAAGCGCCAAGTGAAGTTGTACTCGTCTACGATGTCGAAGGCCTCTGGCTTCTGGGCGCCCAAGTTGGTCCAGATGGAGGCGCTACTGCGGGCATCCTCTCGTACGAGGGTAGCGATACTGCCTTCTATATCCTTAGTGGTGAACTCACCGCCTTGCCAACTGTCGGTGCTGTGGAACGGGATGCCCTCACGTAGTTTGAATGTCCAGTCCTTCGCGCCGGGGGAGACGCTCCACTCGGAGGCCAAGCCCTGGTCAGTCCAGCCGCCGGTGAGGGGATCTTGGCCGATGAGCATCTCATACATGGGCTTGAGGGGCCCGGTGCCGCTCTGAAGGGTCAGGTACATCATGGTCACCTGGTTGCCTGGAGGGACGAAGGCTATTTTGAGCTGCGTGTCAACGGGAACTCTGTCCGGCGGGGCCGTGGCGACAGGCGTGGGCGACGCCGTGGGCCGCGACGTGGGCGGTGGCGTTGACGGCATTGCCGTTGCCGTCGGAGCAACCGTGGTTGCAGTGGTGGGCCTGGGGGTTGTAGCGGGCGCCCGAGTAGCAGTGGCCTGCTGGGCAGGCGCTGCGGTGGGGGCTGTCGTAGCCGCCGGGGCGGTGGTGGGCGCCATAGTCGCCGCCGGAGGCGCGGTAGCCGGGGCTGCCGGCGCTGCGGTGGGTTCGGGCGTGTCGTCATCGCCGCCGCAGGCCGCGATCGCGAGGGTGAGAATTAGAGCCAACAGCAGGGGAACAAGGGAGAGCCGGCCCATCCTTCTAAACTTTGTCCATTGTCGCATGGTGTGATATCTCCTGTATTTAATGTAGGGGTTGCCGTATGGGGGCGCGGCTAGCTGCCGGTACTAGAGAATTCTAGGGCCGTGCAGCCGCACCGGATTGTCCCAAAGGATCTTCCGTTTTGCCGTGTCGGAGATGGGTTGCGCCAAGAGGGCGTCGACTGCCTTGTCCGGATCCGGCGCGTCGGGGTGGGGGTAGTCCGTGTTCCAAATCACGTGGTCTTCCCATCCGGCGTCTATGGTTCCCTTCAAGGCTCCTTCGTCGCCGTCGCAGGCAATGAAGCCCTGTCGACGGAAGTATTCGGTGGGAGACATGGGAAGGAGACCAGCGTCGAACCACATGCCCTGGCGGCGAGATTGAATTGCGTGGTCGTCGAGGCGCGCCAGCCACCAAGGGAGCCAGCCGGCGTTGTTCTCCAGGAAGACCACTTTGAGCTTGGGGAAGCGTTCCAGTATGCCCATGTAGATGAGGTGGCCCAGAGAGATCATGCTCTCGAAGGGATGAGAAATGGCGTGGGCAAGAGCAACCTGCTGCCCGGGCACCTGGTCTCTGGGAAGGTAGCGGGCGGCGGCCATGGGGTCGCCGCTTTCGGTGGTGTGCCAGGCCACGGGGACTTCCAGGTCCTCCGCCAAACGCCAGAAGGGGTCGTAATCGGGATGCTCCCAAGGGCGCTCTTTCGTGCCCTTGGGCATCATGACGGTGACTGCTCCAAGCTCCTCTACGCAGCGGCGGGTCTCTGTAACCAGTCCTTCAATGTCGTGTTGGTCGGGGAGGGTGGCGACAGGGAAGAGACGCTTGGAGTCGGCGTCACAGAATTGGCGGCACCAGTTGTTGTAAGCGCGGGCCATGGCCCACAGAAGGTCCTGGTCTCTATCGTGGAGCCTGTCCCAACCGAGGGTGCTGCCGCTGATGCCAATCTGCTTGTCCCAGCCGAAGCGGTCCATGTCCCGCAGGCGGCTCTGGGCGCTCCACTCCTCGTGGAAAGCCTCGTTATACTTCTGGGGCATGTACTCTCGCAGGTCTATACGCCCTTCTCGGCTCTTGGGGCCGGAGCCCTGGAGGCTGGCCTTGCGGGGCTGTCCCTTGGGGAAGAGCTCACAGGGGAGAACCTCCACCTGACGACGACCGCCGAGGCCGCCGAAAACGTCCTCCACCATCTCGACCTTAATGCTTCTCTCCCGATAAGCGGGTTCTACGAAGTCCAGCCAGTGGGCCAACTCGTCCTGCATGTGAGCGTCGGCATCGATAACCTTGAATCCGTTCTTCATACCGTTGCGTCTCCTTTCGCTCGTGTTTTGGCTGTGATTTTGGAGTATGAGGGCTTTGTTGTCAATGAGAATGGGATGAGAGGATGGGGGTGCAACCGCCGAATTCGGACGCCCACAAGGGACGCCCGTATGGGATGGGGTATGACGTGGGTGTCCTGTTTGTGTGGGTGTAGGATTCCTCCTCGCACTGGAATCGCCTGGGCCTCTAACAGATAGTATGCGCCCTGCGCGCCAATCGTTCCCTTTCAGGGAGGAATTTCGATAATATCCGTAAAATTCCCATCCCCATTAGCAGACTATGGGGTTCAACATAAATCCGCAATCGGGCAGACTCCTCGAACCGCCCCTACGATGGAGGAACGCGGGGCGCTATTCCTCTTTCCAGTTGAGAACGTAGTCGCGTTGCCAGGGCGTTTCCGGGGAACCGGGGTGAAGGTAGGCTTGAAGGCGCCAGTTCGTAATCTGGTCTAGGGCCTGTTCCCCGGTGCGTCCGTGACGGACCAGCCAGCAGCCTACAACGGTGCCGGTGCGCCCTATGCCGGCGAGGCAGTGGACGTAGACCTTTTTGCTCTCGTCCAGGCTTGTGTCTATTACGTCGAGGATTTGCTTCATCTGCTGCCGACCTTGGGGGATGTCCCGGTCTTGTATGGAGAAGTGGTGGAACTCTGGAGTTAGACCCTGGGCGCGAGATTCCCTTTCGGCAACGTCCTCGTAGGATGGAAGCTCGCCTGTCTCGGTGAGGTTGATGAAGCAGTTGATTCCGGCCTCGGTCAGGGCCTTGAACCTGGTGGCCGTCAGGTAAGAAGCACCGGCTCCGGGGTATCCGCCTGCGGCGAAGCGTCCGGGGACAACCCAGTAGCTGTTGGGCAGCGGCCCACTCATGGGGGTCTGCTCGTCCATGTTCAAGGCCTCCTTGTTATATGGGGTGTCAGGCTGTCACGTCTGTAGAGCACGTTCGGAAGTGCCGTTCTTCGTGACGATCGTATAGCGGGGTTCAGGTCGTGGCCCATCGTTTTATCAGATGGTGGGCTATGGCGATGGGACCTGGGAGGATTAGCCGCGGGTTGCGCTCTTCCAATGCCAGCAGCACCTCCCGCCGTTCGAACCATTGCACGTCCTCCATCTCCTCCTCGTCGCGGACTATCTCGGTGGTTGCGGCGGTGGCCTCGCAGCCCATCATCAGCGTGTGAGGGAAGGGCCACGGCTGGGAGAAGAGGTATCGGACGTTCTTGACCTGTATGCCCGCCTCTTCCATTATCTCCCGAGCCACCGCTTCCTCTATGGACTCGCCCTGGTCTACGAATCCGGCCAGGGCGGAGTAGGTCTTTAGGCGGGTCATGCGGCCGCGGGACTGGCCGAGCAGGCATTGGTCGCCGTGGGACACAACGGTTATCACGACAGGGTCGGTGCGGGGGAAATGCTGCTTGCTGCAGCGGGTGCACTGGCGCAGCTGACCGCCCCGTCGGATCTCCGACCTCTTGCCGCAGGTGGAGCAGTAGCGATGGCTCGCGTGCCAGTTCAGCTGGGCGGCTGCTTGACATAAAATGCCAGCTTCGGCGTAGGACAGCATCAACGCTGCGCTGCGGGCGTCTTCAAAGACTGCGTCGTCGAGATTGGTCAGGGCGCGGGTTGGGTCGTCCATGGCGGAGACGTCGACGGCGAAGTGGGCCACACCGTCCAGGAGACCCAGCAGGACGGGTTCCGTCTCCAGCCCCAGCTTGTCGAGTTCAGCGCGGCTTGCCCACGATAGTCTGGCGTTTCGTCCCGCCGAAAGGGGGACCTTCAGGTTCCAGAGAAGCAGGAAGCGAGCTTCGTCTCCCAGGGCGGCACGTCGAATCCAATCTTCGTCCCGCCGCTCCCGCTCGCCCCTGTCCATGGGGTTTCCGGCAAAGATTTGCGCTGCAGCCATATAGTCGGGGCATCCTCCACTTTCTGAAATAGAGTCTCGTTAGTCGAAATAGAGTCTCGTTAGTCATTGTAACGGATTATTGACGGAAAAGGACGTTTCGCTACACTTAAATTGACAACCTCCGCCTGTGACAATACCATGAGCGCAACTTTGTAATTCAAGGGGGTTAGAATGCCCGACTTCAAGCTGATTTCCGCAGATTCCCACGTGGTGGAGCCGCCGGAAATGTGGGTGGACTACATCGATCCGTCCTTCAAGGACAGGGCGCCGCGAATTGTCAAGGACCCGCCGGGGATGAGGGGCCACTACTTCATCATAGAGGGCATGGAGCCGAAGAAGATAATTGGGCTGTTCAACGCCGGCCTTTCACCCAAGGAGGTGAAGGCGCAGCAGGACAGGGACCCCGACTTCGAGGAGTGCCCGCCCGGGGCCTATGACCCGGCGGCGCGGATGGGGGACCTGGAGAGAGACGGCGTGGAGGCAGAGGTCATCTACACCTCGCTGGCTTTCGACCTGTTTAGGTTGACGGATGCTCCATTCCAGGAGGCGGTCTTCGCCGCCTACAACACCTGGCTGGCGGAGTTCTGCCAGACGAATCCCAGGCATCTGGTGGGTCTTGGGCTGATTCCGCTAATGAATGTAGAAGAAGGGATCAAGGAGTTGAATCGGTGCGCTGAGTTGGGCTTGAGGGGCGGGGTAATAATGGCCTCGCCTCCCGACGGGCTTAGCTACTCCAACCCTATGTATGAGCCGTTCTGGGCCGTTGCGGCAGACCTGAGCATGCCCATCAGCCTGCACATTCTCACGGGCCATGCCGACGAGAGCAAGGCGGAGGGAATATTCAAGGAGAATTATGTCAGGGTGATAGGCATTATCCATGAGATTCAACGTTCCTTCTCCCAGATAATGTTCTCGGGCGTGCTGGAGCGCCACCCCGGCCTGACGATAGTTTCGGCGGAAAACGACATCGGCTGGGTGCCTCACTTCCTCTTCCGGGCCGACAGGTGGTGGGAGAAGCAGCAGTACACGAACCCCACGGAATTGAAGATGACGCCGAGGGAGTACGCCCTCAGGCAGTTCTACGTGAGCTATCAGACTGACCCCGTCGGGCTGCAGCTTGCGGACTACTTTGGCGAGGACAACTACGCCTGGGCCAGCGACTACCCCCACGGGGCGTCGACGTTCCCCAACTCGAAGGAGATTGTGGACGAGGACTTCGCCGGTCTGCCGGAGATCTACAAGCGGAAGATTACGCGGGATAACGTCATCAAGCTGTACAACATGGACTTCAAGTAGCGGGCGTTAGGGGGACCTGCCGCTAGCAAACGTTTTTTTGCGGCGCACAAGAGACGCGTCTTTGACGTTACGACCGCCCCTGAGGCCCGCAATTGGGTAATGGGTGTTGGTTGCGTTGGGGAGCTCGGTACGAATTGCGGCACAGCAGTGCTAAATACTGTATAGTGGAGGCTATGCGGCGAGATTCTGACGAGTATCCATGACGACCACAGACGACATAAGGGAAAGAGTTAGCCGGCTTGAAGGCGGCTACGAGCACCTTGCCACCAAGGCGGATCTGGCAAAGCTGGAGGCGCGGGTCCTGTGGCACTAGCAACCACGACAACGGAAAAGTAACCGTCAAGACGGTAAGTATAAACACCTAAGGATACCAGCCCCGGCGACGCCAGTAGACACGAAGAGGGCTGCGGCTGGAGCATAGCCTGCATCAAGTCTGACTCGGGCGGCCAGGGAAATCACCAAGGGCATATATCCCTCATCTTCGAGGAGCCTGCCTGGGAGTGCAGAGGGGCTAGAGATAAAACAACCGGAGCCTGTATACCCGTAAAGCACCCCAGGATCTACTGGACTGACATAGAGGGTGATCATGGAGATCCAGGCCCTACCGTTGATTCGGAATACTACTTCGTAGACATTATTATGATTCACGAGTTCGGGCACACTATCGGGCTGCCTGACTTCTACGGCGACAAAACGGGGCTCGATCGTCTGCCTGCCGTGATGTACGATCCATATACCCACAGGACGCCAACCGCCGAGGACATAGCCCAGTTAAGGGCAATCTACGCTATCCACCGGCCGACCAACCATGACGCACCCGGCCCGTGACGGGAACAAGATTGATTTTCAGATGCATGCAAGAAGGACCGCAATGATGAGAACATTCAGCTTCATCCTGCTGGTAGGGCTGACAATACTGCTGTTGGGTTGCGGTCCCTCCGACAGTGGGCAGGAGGTTCAGGAGGCGAGAACTCTGTCGGTGGCAGCGGAGACGCCTACTGGGACAGCACCGCCAGCAGAGACGACTACGCGCACAGTGGCACCGATATCGGCAGCACCCGTTGGCTATGACGGTCCTACCTCGCTTGAAGAAAGGATCTTCGCGTCGCCCGTAATCGCCCGGGTTCGGCTTGACTCCGTGTCTTCTACGACAGAGTTGGGCACTACGTACGAGGGGATGAAGTATTCAGCACTCTTGGAGTTCAACTTCAGCGTTCAGGAGTACCTGAAGGGCAGCGGAGCCGACAACATCGTGGCCGTGTGGGCCGCTGCTCCATTCTTTGACACGGCCGAGGAGTCCCAGGACGCGCTGCCGGCCATAGCCACTGCCCGGGACTCCCAGTGGGATGACCACGAGGCCATTATCTTTCTACAAACCTCCGAGGCATCCCTCCCTAGCACACAGCAGGCTAATCGATACTACCTGGCATGGGGTGGAAGTAGACCCATGTATTCTCCCGACGACGGATACAGCATAGCCAGCATACATGAAAAGCTGTGGCTGCCGGCTGTGGCGGCAGTGGGTGCGCCGTCGCAGTCCACGGGGGATCAGCAACGGTTTCTGACGGACGTGCCGCCTGCCGAGGGAACACCACCCACCATCACCCTGGGGGAGATCAAGACGCGGATTGCAGGGGTCATGGCTAAGCTCGACGCCGGGGACGGCTCCGAGGAGTACACTGAGTGTGTTCAGCGTACGTATAGGTACGAGGAGAGAAATCGCTATAGAATGCATACGGAGAACGAGGGGTATTTCCGTAGAATCCCTGACCAAGTGGTAGGCTCGGGGTTGGCCGCCTCAAGTGTAGTCTATGAAGATACAGATTACGGGGACCTTCCTAACGCGAGGGCAGAGACATGGTTTGACGGCGGTGATGCGGACTTGTTTAGCGTCGAGTTCGGCGACGCGGTTCCTTGGGATTCATCGGGGGATGGCACGAATGATTCCATCTATTATGCTCGTCGCGTAACTGCGACCCGCCCGCTTTACGAAGGGACGTATAAGTTCCACTTCAACCACAGAGCATATTATTTCGTTCCATGCGCAGGATATGCATCTCGCTATGAATGGACCATCACCGTCAATGCCTCTGCGGACACCTTGCACGAGGCCTTCTTCGACCCGGTGACAGACGGAACGGCCGTAGCGGCGGACGACTCCAACGGAGTACTGAGTCCGGCTACGTTCACCGACGCCAACGGTGCATCGGCCACCCTGGAGCGCATCGCGTGGGAACCCGGTACCGGAGAGTCGGGAACGGTCAAGCTGCAAGTCAATCCGACTACGGGACTCACGGACCAGGAGGTGAACTTCATCGCCCTCGACGGCTCGGTGTCCCTGTCCCTGCAAGTCGCCAACGCCACGGTGGATGCGGCGAACCGGACGCTGAGTTGGACGGTGGCATCCCAACCCTGGCAGAGCGGGGACAAGTTGATGCTGCGGATTCGGAAGGGCTGCTCTGGCGGCACGGCAGTGACGAATCCCGGCGCCAATCCCGGATTGGTCTCCGATTGCGAGGTGCTGCTCGCCGCCAAGGACACCCTCAGAGGCACGGCCACACTGAACTGGAGCCTGGACACGGCCATCACAAGCTGGGACGGCGTGACGGTGGGCGGGACGCCGAAGCGGGTGACAGAGTTGGACCTGAGCAGCCGCAGCCTAACGGGAAGCATACCCTCATCGATTGGTTCGTTGGTTGAGCTTACGCACCTGAATCTGAGCAACAACACGCTGACGGGGGAAATACCGGAGGAAATTGGCCAACTTTCCGACCTGGTGGAGTTGCGGCTATCCGGGAACACATTGACCGGGTGCATACCATTACCCCTGAAGGACGTGGCCACCAACGACCTGAGCTCGCTGAACCTACTCTACTGCCAGCCTCCTGCACCTGAGAACCTGACAGCCGGTACGGTCGGGGAGACGGTGGAGGTGAGGGTGCTGGCGGATGGGAGTTAGACAACGTGCTGTGGGCGTCTGCCTTGACACTCTGGCCAGCCGCTCCTAATATGGCGAAAGCTGGCGTATTCGAGAAACTCGTCGCAAACCCACCGTAAGGAGCGCCTATGGTTGACCTTCGAAAGGCTGCCGCCATCGTCGGCATCTACGAGCATCCCGCACGGTTCGCCCCAGACAAGAGCGAACTTCTGGTGCAGGCGGAAAGCGTCATTGGCGCTCTGGCCGACGCCGGGCTTGAAAAGAAGGACGTGGACGGCTTGTTCTCCTCGTCGATGTCGGTGCGAATGGCCAACGTGTCCTTGGCCGACTATATGGACATCTACCCCAAGCATCTTGACGACACCAGCGTCGGCGGCGCTTCCTTTGAGTTCCACCTGGGTCATGCCGTCAACGCCATTGCCGCGGGACGCATCGACGTTGCCGTCATCACCTATTCCACACTGCCTCGTTCGGGAGGCATCTCTATAGGAACCGGAGGGGCCGCCCGGCTCGGTGCGCCTCGTCTGCATCCCGCGCCCGACAGCTTTGAAGAGCTTTACGGGTTCACCACCGTGGGCCTCTACGCAATGCTGGCCCAGCGGCACATGCACCAGTACGGCACCACCTCGGAGCAGCTGGCGGAAATAGCGGTGAACACTCGCAGGCATGCTTCCATGAACCCGCAGGCCCTCTATAGGGACATCATCACCGTGGACGACGTGGTGAACTCTCGCATGATTTCAGACCCGCTGCACCTTCTTGACTGCTGCGTCATCAGCGACGGCGGCGGCGCGGTGGTAATTGCCTCGCCGGAGGTGGCGCGGAACTGTCGCCAGACCCCCGTTTGGATTCTCAGCCAGGCGGAAGGCGTAGCCCACCAGGGGGCCGGACGCAGGGACCTGATGTACCTGGCGGCGGCGCAGACGGGAGGGCCGGCCATGGCGGCGGCGGGCGTCACCCACGACGACTTCGACATGGCGATGATCTACGATTCCTTCACCATCACGGTGCTGATGACCCTGGAGGACTTGGGCTTCTGCAAGAAGGGCGAGGGCGGCGACTTCGTTTCCAACGGTCGTATCGGCCTTGGGGGGGAGCTGCCCATCAACACCGATGGCGGCGGCCTCTCTTCCAACCATCCGGGCATGAGGGGTCTGTTCCTGCTGCTGGAGTCCACCCGTCAGCTGCGGCATCAGTTTGAAGGTACGCCCCGGCAGGTGCCAAACTGTCAGTTGGCACTGGTCCACGGAACCGGCGGGACCCTGGCTTCTCGACACAGCGGCGGGACCGTAGTATTGGGGAGGGACTAGAGATGAGCGAGTGGAAGAGACCCCTACCGACCATAACCGGCGAGAGTCTGCCCTACTGGGAGGCCTGTCAGCGGGGAGAGTTGCTGATCCAGCGATGCGACGACTGCCGGGAGTACCAGTTCTATCCCCGTGGCATCTGCGCCAACTGCTTTACCGGCAAGGTGCAATGGGTCAAGGCCAGCGGCAAAGGCTCCGTCTGGACCTTCACCGTCACCCGTCAGAACCGCACTGCCGGTTTCGACGAAGGCCCTTACGCCCTGGCCCTAGTAGAGCTTGAGGAGGGCGTGAAGATGTTTACCAACATCGTCGGCTGCGACCCCTTCGACGTCCGTATAGGCATGCCCGTGGAGGTTACCTTCGTTAAGGCCAACAGCCAGGTTACGGTGCCCTTCTTCAAACCCTCGAAGTAGGTGAGAAATGGACTCCCTCGAACTTTGCTACATGAGCGTGGACGAGCTTTCGCCTCTGATACGGGACGGGCAGGTCTCGCCTGTTGAAGTTACCCAAGCGCACCTTGGGAGAATCGCCGCCACGGAACCCCGGCTTAACGCCTTCATAACCTTACTGGAGGAGCAGGCGCTGGCCGGCGCTCGTGAAGCGGAAGAGGAGATACGGGACGGGCGATATCTCGGCCCCCTTCACGGCATTTCTCTGGGCCTGAAAGACCTCTACTACACCGAGGGTGTGGTGACGACTTCCGGGGTGCGGATATATGAAGACTTTGTGCCAAGCTACGACAGCACCGTCACCCGCCGACTCAAAGACGCGGGGACGATTCTACTGGGAAAGCTGAATCTGGCGCCGTTGGCCATGAGCGGGCGGGGTGAGAACCCCTTCTTTGGCGATGCGCTGAATCCGTGGGACAATGGCATGGTTCCCGGGGGGTCCAGCAGCGGCTCCGGTGTGGCTGCGGCCACGGGCCAGTGCACCATCACCATGGGTTCCGACACCGGCGGATCCATCCGAATTCCGGCGTCCTTCTGCAACCTGGTCGGCCACAAACCCACCTACGGGCTTGTGAGTCGCTACGGGGTTAGCCCTCTCTCCTGGGGGTTGGACCACTGTGGCCCCATGACTCGGACCGTCATGGATACTGCCTACGCCATGAACGCCATCGCCGGCCACGACCCTGACGACCCGACCTCCGCGCGTGTTGCCGTTCCCGATTATGCGGCATCCGCTCGAGAAGGCATTCGGGGTCTCCGTATCGGTGTGCCGAGGGAATTCTTCGATATGCCCATGGAGGCCGAGGTAAGAAGCGTCGTGCAGAAGGCTATGGTTGTGCTGGAGGAGCTTGGAGCGGAGCTGGTTGAGGTCTCCTGGCCTAATTTCTACAGAGCCGTCACGATGGGCCACATCATTTCCATAACGGAGGCGTCTTCGATACACACCCACCTGGTGGAGACAAGAGGGTCTGAGGAAGTATCCAAGATACTGAGAAAGTTCCCCCGAATAGAGGCGGGGATGATGATATCCGCCGCCGATTATCTGGAGGTGCTCAAGCTTCGCCGGAACTACACCGAAGAGAGCCACCAGGCGATGAAGGACGTGGACCTGCTGGTCGGGCCCACTATGCCCATGACACCCTTCCCCCTGGCCTCCGCCGAGGTACAACTGGAAGGCAAGAGCTTCGGCGCGGAGAAGGCCATACCGACTTTCACCCGTCCCTACGACCTGAACGGCTTTCCCGCCGTCTCCGTACCGTGCGGGTTCTCTGAAGCGGGGTTGCCAATCGGGCTGCAGATAGCCGCGAAGCCTTACCAGGACCACGTGGCCCTCCGCGCGGCTTACGCCTACGAACAGGCCACCGAGTGGCATAAACGGCGCCCGGACATCCTTTAGCAAGGAACGATCGACATCGGTCGGCGCGAATGGCCGCGAAAGCGGCAAGCGATTGACAGCGCCCAAAGCCAATGATTCAATAGGAATCAGATAAGAATCAAGGCGTAAAGTACATTTCAGATAGGAGAAGCCAGCCATGCGCAACGGATTTAGAGTAATTGACGCTGACGGGCATTTCTACGAGCCCGAATATCTTTGGGACAAGTACCTGAGCCCCGAGTTTCAGGATAGAAGGCCCAAGGTTGCCCGCATGTTGGGCAATTCCATGGTCCAGTTCGAAGGCGAAGAGGGTGGCGTTTCCCGCTCCGAGAAGCTCTTCTCCGAGATGGACAACAAATTTGGCCATGCCTTCCGGGATGGTTGGACCCTGGAGAGTCGCATCAAGGACATGGACACGGAGGGATGGGATATCCAAGTTTGCCTGCCCACCAAGGCAGTGTCGCTGCCCGCCTTCATCCCGGACGACGTTCAGGGAGCCATGTGCTGCGCCTACAACAGTTGGGCCCACGACTTTTGTAGCGGCGCGCCAGAACGCATCAAATTCACTGCCACGGTGCCGGGACATGATATCGACGACATGGTGGCTGAAATTCGCCGCTCCGTTTCGGAGTTGGGCGCCGTTTCAATTTTCCTGCCCAAGGCTATCCCGGAGAAGATGTGGCACCATCCGGACTACACTAAGGTCTGGGAGACAGTCACAGATCTGGAAGTCCCCATCTCGGTTCACGGCAGCAGCAGCGCCAGCGGCGAACCCTGGACTAATGCCCGCTACAACCCACACGCCGGCCCCTTCATCGCCTTGGGACAGGCCATCGGCTTCCCCTTCGAGAACATGATCAACCTGGGCCACTTCATGTACAGTGGCATCCTGGACAAGTTCCCAAACCTTAAATTGCTCATCCTGGAAGCGAACTCCGGCTGGGTGCCCTTCTGGCTGAACAGGCTGGAGAAGTATTGCGAAGGACGGCAGTCCGTCTTCTTCGACGACCACCCGCTGAAACTGACGCCCCAGGAGTACTTCCTGCGGCAGTGCGCCGTGGCGGCGGACGCCGACGAGCCCTCCATCAAATACGTGGTGGACTACATCGGCGACGACAACATCGTGTTCAACACGGACTATCCGCACCCCGACGCACCGGCGACAAACGAACCCCTGCCCAACATGATGGAGCAGCCCCTTTCGGAAGACACCAAGCGTAAGATCCTCTGGGACAACTCAGTAAAAATCTACGGAGAGCGGTTGGTAGCGGGACATCCCCACGCGTGAATGCGCCCCTGCGGCAACCCCGGCACAACAGTTAGAACTTGGGAGAATGTATGATGCAGATTCGCTCTAAACTTAGACAGCCCGCCCTGTACGTGGCGGGCCTTTCCGTCCTTCTCCTGCTGCTAGTGGCGGCATGCGGCGGAGGAAACGGAAACGACGAAAGCCCCGCTCTCGTGGCCACAGCTGCGCCCGCCACCGCGGCCCCAGCAACTCAGCCCCCGGTGGAAACCCCCGCAGCAGTCCCCCAGCAAGGAGGGCCCTCATCCGGCTCCGAGACTCTGTTCATCACCGCCAACGAAACGGGGACCATCGTAGTTGAATTGACCGCCGGCGACATCCTGGAATTGAGTTTCGACGTGGAGTCGATGATCACGGGAGGCCAGAATGTCAGCGCCGGCATCGGAAAGGCCAGCGAAGGTATCAAGCTAGTCATAAATGACTCCTTGGGTACTCCGCTGGTGACCATCGACGATACGACGGACTCGGACACTGTTTCCGTTGAAGCTGAGATCAACGGAGAGCATCAGATATTCTTCTTCAACCCCTTCCCCCTGCAGGCGGTAAACGTTAATGTAAGCTGGGTTGTGAACCCGTAGGGTCGTATCCGCCACCGTCCTGTACTTGAACGATAAACCATTACGGCTTTTTCTCGGCAAGTGTAGATGGATTGATTGAGGATGAGCGACATCTGTGCTAGAATCAAGAACAAGAGTACAAAAAGGGGCACAGTGAGGATACTGTGGTAACCACGGAAGCGCCAGTAACCAGATCCGAGTTGCGGGAAGAAATCGGGTCTCTCAAAGCCGACGTGCAGGGAGAAATGGCGTCTCTCAAAGCTGACGTGCAGGGAGGGATGGCGTCTCTCAAAACTGACATACAGGGAGAAATGGCGTCTCTCAAAGCCGACATGCGACAAGAACTGGCGTTGTTGCGAGACGAATTTCGGCAGCACTACGCCACCAAAGCGGACCTGAAGGAATTGGAACTACGGCTGATGGTTCGATTGGGCGGTCTCATGATTACGGGATTCGCCCTTGTTATTGGTGTAATGAGGTTGTGGCCATAGAATAGCAACCAATACACAACGGTCCTATAGGCCCGAAGACCGCCTCCGTCCGTCATGGAGGGGCGGTCTTTTGCTGGGCATTGGCTTAGACGTATTCTTGACACCGGGGAGTCTGTTCAATACCATCTGGCCAATCGGATTGCGGAATTGAATACTTTAGGAGAGGTGGAGACAATCATGGGTTACAACATTATTTCCGGGGACAGTCACATCGACCTGCGGTTCATGCCGGAGGACCTATTCGTCGCCAACGCGTCGGCGGGGATGGTAGACAAGATGCCCCACGTGGTGGAGACGGGCAAGGGCCGTCGCTGGAACGCCGGGGGAGTTGACTTGGGCGTGGTCGGCCACGAAGTGGACCCGCGCACCTTTAGCACGGAGATGGGGACTCGTTGGAACGCTATGATTTCCGCCGGCTTCTACGAAGACGCCGACCAGGGGTATCATCCCACCAACCCGGACCTCCGGATCAAGGACCAGGACAAGGACGGCATAGACGCGGAGGTGATATACGGGCTTCTTCGGATTTCTCACACCCTCAATGATAACGATCAGATTGTCGAGATTTTCCGCATCTATAATGACTGGCTGGCGGACTTCTGCAACAGTCATCCCGGCCGCTTCGCCGGGTTGGCCTGCATTCCCAACCACAGCCCGCAGGCGGCTGCCGACGAGCTTCGACGGGCCGCGACCATCGGCCTCCACGGCGGCGACTTTGGCGTGGCCGGCGCCGTCAAGCCTATTTATCACCGGGACTGGGACGTGCTTTGGGAAGCCTCCCACGATACGGGCCTTTCCATTTCGTTCCATACCACGGGTCTGCGGCCCCGGGCCGTGGACGCTTCTGAGGCCTCCCAGTACGACGAGGTGTACCACAACGTTCGCACCACCATGTTCCAGCTTCAGGGTGCAGAGTTCGTCACCAGCATAATCTTCTCAGGCGCTTGCGAACGGTACCCCAACTTCAAGTTCGTTCTGGGAGAGTGCGGCGTGAGCTGGATACCCTACGTCATCGACCGGATGGACCACGAGGGCGAGGGCCAGTCGGGCATCTCCATGCTGCCCAGCGAGTACTGGGACCGCCAGGGGTTCTCGACGTTCCAGAAAGAGAACGTGGCGGGCCACCTCATTCACCTCGTAGGCGAAGGCAACGTAATCTGGGGTTCCGACTATCCCCACCAGGACGGCGTTTGGCCCGACTCGCTGCAGACCATCGAGGACAACCTCCGTGACCTGAAAAACCCTTCCGCCAAGCAGAAGGTGATCAGAGATAACTCGGCGGCTCTCTACGGATTCCAGTTGTAGCGCCTAATCTGTCCTCAACGGCCTTGGCGGGCGAGCGCCCCGGCACTCCGCTCCGCTTAGCTCGACTCAGTGATGGGTTGAGCCAGAATCCAGAGGCTGACCATGGTGTAGCCCACCATAAGGGCTAGCATGGGCAGTTGGCTTCTGAGCGCCAAACCCCGCTCTTTGAAGGTCCGAAGGGCGATGGTGTGGGCGAGGAACACGGATATAATGTGTCCCACGACGATGGCGACCACTGCCAGAATCCAGGTTGTGCGGGCATTTATTATCCGCAGGTTCGTCTGATAGTCCGTTGTGCCGAACAGGTCCCAACCCATGCCCAGAGGGTCCGACGCCAGCGGGATAGCCAGCTGCCCCTGAATCAGCAGGAACGATAGGAAATGGGCCAGGTGGTAGGCCAGCGCAATGGGGATGAGGGAGTAGACGAAGGTTCGGGCTATCTTGATTACCGCATTTGGCTGATTGACGATTTGGGCTATGAGCCATGACGTGGCGAGGTAGACGAGTCCGAAGAGCAGCGGGAACACCAGAAGCCCCAGCGTACCCACGACGTCACTGTTGCCGGCAAATGAGCTGACGAGTCCGTCGTGGATGGAAGCCCACAGGGGGGTGGCCGCAAGACCGTCGTAGGTAACCGTCGAGAGCAGGAGCACGACGAGAGCCGCCATCGAAGTGGAAACGACTTCGTTTCGTAAAAGACCGGCCGCGAAAGGTCGAAGATTTAGTTCCCTCCTGTCGTGGCGCGCCCTGCTGAAACACCGGTGGCAGTCGATGCAGAGGCCGTCCTCGTCGAGGCAGTCCAGCGGACAGGCCCGGCAGGTGGAATCGTCCAGGGTTCGAAGCTCCGTGGGGGCGAACTTGGACAGGAATCCGAACACCAGGGTGAAGGCCTCGCCGTGTCGAAGCCACTGATCCCTGCCGTAGATGATCATGCCCGCCCAAGTGATTACGGAGTAGTTGATGGCGAGGCGTGCAAGGTGGGCCGGAATGGCGGCGTCCACGTACACCAGCTCTATCCAGGCGAAGGCCCAGAAGAGGATGAAGGCGGGCCAGACGCCGAAACGCACAGGGTAGCGGTACCCCAGGTTTAGTTCCTTGCCGTCGGTGGCGGTAACGAAGGCCCACTCCACCCAGGTGAAAATTATCTTCCAGGAGTTGAGGATCACCCACATGTTGCCTAACAACGCCGATACGTAGGCCAAGCCCACCCACCAGAGAATCCAGACCAGCACAGGGGCTGCGTTGTCAGTGGGTTCTTGTTCGCCCACAAGCCCGCCGACAACTACCAGCAGAAAGAGTCCCACCGCCGCGAGCTGCAGCGGAAAGAGGGCGATAGGGTGGGACAGCAGCCGGAAGGGAAGCCATTTCAGCAGGTTGACCCGGGGGTATGTCCGTCCCTCCGGGTTTCCCCGCATGAACAGGCCGATGACGACGAAGGAGAGGGCGACGGCTGCTCCTGCGCCGGTGACGTAAAGCCAGAGTGGGACGGGCAGGTCGTATCGCTCGCCGAACCCGTGGGCGTAGGCCGTCGCCGGCGTAAGCGCCGCCGCGCCGAGGCCGATTGCCCCGCCCGCAAGAACTATCCGTGCCAATGAGGACATACCGTCACCCCTCCTTCCGTGGAATTTTCTTTCCCAAGGCGCGAATCAAACGCGACTCTCCCATAACTCCGAGGCGTCGTTATCGGGGGAGCACTACCAGGCGGCCCAGGTCGATTTCGGTTGGTTCCGACGCGGACGATTCGTCGTCGTGGTCTGACGTGGCAGCAGCTTCGCCGGGTACGACAATGGTTGTCGTTGCTTCCACGGGGTGCTCGCCCTTGGCGTATTGCTCGTGGCTGTTGGCGTTGAGAGTAATGCGGATGGAGCGTTCACCCGGGTCGAGGCCTGAGAGGTGGTAGTAGTTGCCGTATACGCGATTGTCCTTCACCCCGTCGACGTAGACGTGAGCGTGACCTTCGCCGGTCATGTGCTCGCCGCTGGCGTGTTCCGGGGCGAAGGTGAAGCCGGTGGTGGTGATCTTGAGGTTCACGCCGGAAACGGCGTCCAGGGTCGCTTCTACGGCTACCGACAGGTCTGCCGGAGCCTCGATGGTCTTATCGTGGTGTCCGTCGCCGCTGCTCATGCCGTCGTGTTCTTCACCGCCGGATTCCGCTCCCACGTGGACGGTCATGGGAAAGCTTCCGGTGGCGACGGCGATAAAGCGGAAGCTGCCGGTGACTTGGGGGACCAGCTCCAGTTCATGGTCGTAGCCGTGCAGGTGGAAGCTGGCCACCTCGTCGGAAGTTATGTTGAAGGTAACCAGGTCGTCCTGTTTTATTTCAGGGGCGGAATCGAAACCCACCAGGGCGCGGTCTGCAATTCGCAGGTCGAAGGTTACCTCTCCCGGTTCGCCGCCGCCGCCACCGCAGGCGGCAACGACGAAGCTGGAAATCAGGACGAGGAATAGTAGCCAATTGTTAGAGATGGCCTTTGGCATTATTCGCTCCTTTTTTGTTAATTTTGCGGGCTGAAACCTATCTCCTTGCGCCACTGTCCGGGCGTTTTCGGCGTTTCCTGCCCCACGAAAGGGCAGCCAAACCGGCGACGACCACCAGAATCAACAGAATGCCCACCACGCCGAGGTTTACGCTGCCGTGGCGGCTCACCGTTAGGGGAATGTCTGCGGAATCTTCGCCCAGGGAACCCCGGACTCGTATCGTGAACACCCATTGCCCAACCTCGTCTACGGGTAGATCGACGGTGAACAAGTTAGGGCCGTCCAGGGACGCTACGCCGGCCACCGGCCCCACAGGGGGCAGGTTTACATCGTCGGGCCGTCCCCAAACGGCAATTCCGGCATCATCCACCGGCTGAACGCCATCGGCTTGGGACAAGTGCACCACGAAGTGCATGTTACCGACGATGGGTGCGGTGGTGACCCGTAGAAAGTAGGGCCCGATGGCGCCGGAGTATACCTCCCGCGCGTTGGGGTGGATTCCGTTGGCTGCGGCGGGGGCTACGCTGAAGACCGCTGAAGCCGCCAGAATCCCCATAGCCAGGGCCGCTATCGTCAATAGTCTGACTTTCATATTTCCAAGGGCGCTCCTGCTCATAGGGCGAATGTACGGCGGTATGCCGTCCGGGTTCGGATGGGGTCTCGGACGCAACGAGTCTAGAGCGCTAGGCGGGGCGGCGGCGGTTCCGGGTAAAGAATGATGGCCCGCAAAGCTCTTTGACTGCGGGGTGTTAGTAGTGTGAGCATAGTTGGAAGCGCCAAGGCGACGACGCTGGTCAGTAGGGTAAGGGTAATTCCAAGAGTGGACACCGACAAGCCTTCGCCCTCTTGGGGCATGAAGATTACGGTGCTTTCGAGAACGGGGCCGCTATTCTCAACCTCCACGGGGCCAACATTGGTCGACGCGTGGGGGTGGAAGGCCTCATGGTCGTGAAGGTGCTGAATCGGCACACCGGCCAGGTAGATATGCAAGTGGCCGGGCTGACGCTCGGCAAAGTGATGGTCTGCCAGCGGGCCGAGAGGGGGCAGCAGAAGGGCTGCCAGGAGAGTCAAGGCCGTGACGGGAAAGAGAACCTTGGCCTTCAGAAGGGCTTTGCCGTCAATAGTGGGCAGAGCGGATAAGAGGGCAGATATGTGGTTTACATAAGTCACAATGAAACATGGGCTAGAAGGCGGACAATTTTCTGCGCCTTTCACGGAATGGCGCGAGAGGTCCGCCCAGCCTCAGAATAAATCATAGCACATTGTCTGCGTGAGTCGATGGAGGGACTTTTGTCTACTTACCATCAGTCTGCCATCAACTGAATACCGGACTAAGAACGGTCGCAACGCCACCTATCCGTCGTCTTTATCTTTTTGGTCATCCATGCCAAGTTTCAGACCCAATAGAGCGTATCCAAAGAGAGCGGCGCCAAGCAGCGTGAAAATGAAATTTGGAAGCCTATTTAACGCTTCCGTGGTAGTCAGCAGCACAATGAATTGCCACAGGAGCAAGATCCCTGTCAAGAGCACAAACCATTTTCTCCACTTCAGGGGGAACATTCAGTGAAAAGTTTGCTTGAGGGCCTTTGCGTTATGGGTGCTCAGATTCACGATAGACCACCAGAAGGGCATGGGCGGCGTTGGGGCTGCGGTTCTCCAGTCGGTAGGTCTGGCCGGTGGCCAGACAGACGGACGCGCCGGGTTCCAATATCCTTTCATCGAAATCCGTTATCAGAGTCACCCGTCCGCTCGCTTGCGTCCACACTTTTTCGTTATCGTAATCGCGTTGCATGAAGGCCCTGCCCGGTTCTACCGTTACCCGATACACTATGAAGCCCTCACCCTCGTCCACTTTACGGCAAGTGCCCCAAGGATGACGGCTTTCGTCGGAACCGCTTCCCTTTTCGTCCTTGAGGCGCTCTGCGATGCGACGCACCTCCTGCACCTGCTCACGAGAGGAGACCAGCACGGCGTCGGGAGTCTCGACTACAACTGCGTCCTTTAATCCTACTGCGGCCACCGTACGCTCATTGGCCAGCACGAGGGAATTCTGCACCGATTGGAGAAACACGGGGCCTTCCACCACGTTTCCCTCCGCATCGCTGCACCGTTCTTCCCATACCTGGGCCCAGGAGCCAAGGTCGGACCAGCCGCCGGACAAGGGGACGACTGCCACCCGGACTTCCGCATCCTCCGCCGTTTTTTCCATGACGGCGTAGTCGATGGACTCGGAGGGGCAAGCGAGGAAACGGTCTCGGTGGGGGCTTATGAAGAGGCCGTCTATCTCAGCCTCTTCATAAGCTCTGCGGCAAGCGTCGGCAATGTCTGGGCGGCAACGGTCCAAAGCTCTCAGCCATACCGACGCGCTGATAAGAAATATACCGCTGTTCCACAGGAAGCGGCCATCTCTAAGGTATTCCTGAGCTTTGGAAAGGGACGGCTTCTCCACGAAGGACACCACCTCCATAGCCGCTGGGAGGTTGGTTTCCTGCCGCAGGAATCTTCCCCGACGGATGTACCCGTAGCCGGTGTGTGGCTGGAGGGGAACAATGCCAAAGGTGACCATATATCCGGCGCGAGCCATTGGTAGGGCGGCCTTCAGGGAGCGTTGGAACTCCGCGGGGCTGCGGACCACGTTGTCTGCGGGCATTGCCAGCATCATGGCGTCTTCACCCTTGGCGGTGGCTTCCTCAAGATAGAGGGCCGCCAATGTCAGCGCGGGGGCGGTGTTGCGACCTTCCGGCTCCAGGATTGCTGAAAGCGCGGGGTGGCCTGCCTGCGCCAACTGCTCCAAGGCTATCTCTCCGTGGCTTTCGTTGCACACGATGAGGGGAGGCGCGGCGGGCATTCCTTCCAGCCGGGCGAGGGTATCCTGCAGCATAGTCCCGCCGCCCAACAACGACAGGAACTGCTTGGGTCGTTCAGGCTTGGAGAAGGGCCAGAGGCGTGTGCCGGAGCCGCCGGCCAGGATCACTGGATAGAGCAAATCATCCGTCCGTCGAGCGTCGAATGGCGTCTGGCGTCAAGAGAGGATTCCTATGGGCGAGCATGATGGGATTGTGCTTGGTGAATGCAAGCTCGGCGATTATAGGAGAGGCCGGCTGGAAGGGTCAACAGCTTGTAAATTCGGTCGAAATTCAATAAAGTGTGCACAAATAGCCCCGTGACCATGGGCAGCCGCCGGCAGGCACGGGCGAAATAATTTCGGAGGAGAGAAATGACCCTCTACGGCAAGGTTATCTCTTCGGACTCCCACATTGTGGAGCCACCCAACCTCTGGGAAGACCGAATGGACCCCAAGTTCGGCACCAGCATTCCCCATTTGCGGAAAGGGGACGCTGAAGACCCCTACGACTGGTGGTACTACGACAACATCAGGATGGGCCCGACGGGCGCCATAGCAGCCGCGGGCAAGCGGTTCACCAACCCCCAGGAAATCATCCAAGCCGGGGTCTTTGACAACGTTCGGCCGGGAGGGTTCATCCCGGAGGAGCACGTGAAGGATATGGACCTGGACGGCGTGTATGGCGGGCTGGTCTATCCGTCTACGGGGCTGCCCCTCTACGGCATGGAGAACAACGATCTGCTTCGCGCCGTCTTTGCCGCCTACAACGACTGGCTGGCGGAATTTTGCAGCGCCAACCCCGAAAGGCTAAAAGGCATCGCGGAGGTGCTGCTGGACGAAGGCGTGGAGGAGGGGATCGCCGAGCTGCGCCGCTGCGCCGAAATGGGCCTTATCGGAGCGATGATCAGCTCCTACCCGAAGGCGGGGCAGACATACAACCATCCCATGTACGAACCCTTCTGGGCTGCCGCCGAAGAGTTGAACATACCCATCAGCCTTCACGTCACTACCAACCGGCCCGGGGCCATCCAGGTGGTCATAGACGGCAAGATCGCCCAGACGGGCGCCGACCGCTGTAACCACGACTACTTCGTCCGCCAGTGCTTGGGGCACATCGTCTTCGCCGGGGTGCTAGAGCGCTACCCCAACCTGAAGATTGTCAGCGCCGAGCACGAGTTGGGCTGGATTCCCTTCTTCCTGGGCAGGATGGACGTCACCTACAAGGAGCGCTACCAGTCCGCCCCCTATCGGTTCAAGGGCGATGCAACGCCCAGCGACCTCATGCGTTCCAACGTGTTCCACAGCTTCCAGGAGGACGGCCTCGGAGTCCAGCTGAGGCACATGATCGGCGTCGAGAATCTAATGTGGGGTTCTGACTATCCCCACGCCGAGTCTACATTCCCGGAGTCTCAGCGGATTCTGGAGGAGATTTTGGAGGGTGTGCCGGCGGAGGAGCAGGACAAGATAGTCGGGGGCAACTGCGCCCGGGTTTACGGGTTCGACTAGAAACGGTGCGCCTTAGAGCGCCCCGGGAAAACAGCCGGGCTGCTTGTCTGAATTATAGAAAGTCGGCGGCTAGAACTCGAAGCTCTCGTCGTTAAGTGTAAGGGTGTCCTTGAAGGGGATGGGTTTGGCAATCATCTGCCTTGCCCAGCATCCCCGTCGGGCGTTTATTAGGATGGACCGAATGGTCTCCGGGTCCGCCGATGACTCCACGACGAAGTTTGTCTCCACACTGGAGGCCCCGGCGTCAATGGTCTCCGCCAGGACGGAACCCGTCATGGTCAGGTTGAGCTTGATGTAACCCTTGACGTTGGAAATCTCCACTTTTTTGAACTGCGCGTACCGCGCAATCTGGGTCATCTCTCAGAAAAGCACGGCCATGGCGAAGTAGTGCAGGGGCGCCGGCGCCACGTCCAGGCCGCCAAGGCTGGGGGGCTCGTCGCAGATTATCTCCCACCGACCGCAATTGCCGCGCTTCAGCTGGTCCTGGACCACCTCCGCCGTGGCCTCCACGGAGGCCAGACGCACCGGGCCACGAACGCCAACCATGGGGTCGTATTCAACGTCCCGCTTCGGGTCTTTGATAACCATCTCAACTCCTTAATTTGCCTGAAGGTCCTGAGGTTCTAGCATTTGAGCAGATTTCAGACAGCCGGCTGCTGTTCCGCCCAGCCCGAGTTCAACTCCACCAGGTTGCCGTCGAAGTCTTCAACGAAGATCTGCGGTAATTCGTCGTTGCTGCCCACGTATGGGATCCCCTCGTCGTCGAGCAGCCGCTTGGTCTGTTTGAGGTCGGCGACGGCGAAGGCCAGATGACGTCCTTCCACGCCCCGCTTGCGAGGATTGATGTTACGCCCCTTTTGGGGTACGCCATCAACGCCGCTCAGGGTGATGTGAAGCTCGTGGGCAGGGCCGGCGCTGTACCAGATGCCGGAGCTCATAACGTTGGGCCGGACAATTTCCTGCAGGCCGAGAATCCTGCCGTAGAAGTCCCGAGCCTTCTCCAAGTCTGTGGTGTGAAATGCCGCGTGCTGCAGCTGCGCACCCATGCTCATAACAGCCTCCTAGCCGATTCTAGTGGGGTGGTTGGAGTATAGAATTCCGCGGCGGGGGCGTCAAACCTCCGACATTGACGGCGTATTACGCTTGGGCCATGGTTCATTTTGAGGGAAGCGAAGAATCTCATCGTCTACTCGCCGTCCTCAACCCTAGATTCTTCACTTCGCTTCGCTGCGTTCAGAATGACAGGCCCCTCCTTTGCAATGGGAGGCGAGTTTCAGATATCATCCCCCAAGCTTTACGTGGAGGAACAGAACGATTATGGCGCGACTGAACAGGGTGATAGACCTTCTGGAGAGGGGCAAGCCTGCCGTTGGGACCTGGGCCAACAACGGCAATTTGGACGACCTGGCCTTCGCCACGGACGCCGGCTACGACTACGTTTTCATAGACAACGAGCATACGGGGTTGGACTTCCCCACCCTACGGCTATCGCTCCAGGCCTTGTTGAATCGGAAGCGCATTGCGGAGACTGCCAGCCTTCAGGCTCACCCGACGCCCTTCGTTCGAATTACGCCAAACGCCAGGGAGCAGAACCAGTGGATCATCAAGCACACCCTGGATCTGGGGGCCTACGGCATCGTCATCCCTGTTCTGGATTCAGTGGAGGCGGCGGCGGCGGCGGTGGTGGCGTCTCGGTATCCACAGCGTCAGGGCGCGGCGGACATGCTGCCCAAGGGCGAGCGGGGCTGGCATCCTCACGACGTGGCTGTTCGATACTGGGGCATAACGGTGGAGGAATACACCGACAGGTCCGACCTATGGCCCCTGGACCCGGACGGAGAGATGCTGCTCATTGGCATAATCGAGACGGTTCAGGGCGCTCGAAACCTACCGGACATCCTGAAGAACGTTAAGGGCATTGGGGCGATAATGGCAGGGGCGGGAGACCTCTCCGTGGACATGGGGTTGGGCGGCAACGCCACCGAAGCCCCGGAGGTACAGGAGATGGTGCTGCGAACCCTCAAGGTTTGCCAGGAATACGGAGTGCCTTGCGCCACCGGAGTGAAAACGAAGGAAGACGTGGAGCACCGTCTGGAGCAGGGCTTTCAGATACTTACTGACATGCCCGCCAAATCGGCATCTGCTCTGGAACACTGCCGCGCCGTAGCTGGTAGTTAAGGCACGGGGTCGGTCAGAAATGACCGGCCGTGGGTTATAGGGGCGGTTATGGGTATGCAGCGACCGTGAAGGCGGGGGACAATTCTGGTGGTTGCTCTGGGTTCAGCTATCGAAAATAGGGAACCGTGTCCGAGCAGCTATCGCAGATTAGAAAAATCTCCATGCGGTGCCCTACTATCCTGCCGGGAATATCGGCCCCGATAGTTCGCAGAACCCGCTCGACGGTACTGCTTCGAAACTCCCCTACCGTGTCGCACTTCACGCAAACGGTATGGTGGTGGTGCTCCCGACGCGCCACAATGTACTTGGGCGTACCGTCGGCCAGGCTCACCTTGCAGAGCACCCCGGCGTCCAGAAGCAGTTTGATGGTGCGGTAAACCGTAGCTCGGCCGACCTCTATCAATTCTTCCGTCAACTCCTCAACGGTGAAGCCCACCTCCTTGGATTCCAGGAGGCTGACAACGTCCCTCCGTTGGTTGGTGGGGCGATATCCGTGGTCTTCCAATATGGTCAGCAGTTCCGAGGGCGAGGGGCGGGGCGCTGGCTCAGACTTTACATTAGCCATTCGTAGAATATCGTTCCTATCTATGAAGATTACTTTGATTATAGACGTACAAGTGTGCAATTTGTCAATACTTACATGGTACAGCGTCCCAACTCCAACCCTTTGACACTCGAAAGGCCCGTGCTATACTCGCTTCAACTCGAAGGAGGTGCGCCATGTATGACTTGCTGCTAAAGGGAGGGCGCGTAATCGACGCCTTCCGCGGGATAGACGAAACGATGGACGTAGCCGTCGAGGGCGGTCGGATTGCGCGAATGGCGCAGGCCATTCCGCCATCGGAATCACGGGAAGTCCTGGATGTTTCCGGCAAGATTGTCGCCCCTGGACTTGTGGACGTTCATACCCACGTGTACCACCCCGGGCGCAACTGGAATCACCCCGACGTGGCCGGCGTTCGCTCGGGCGTTACGACAATCGCCGACGCGGGCGGGCCCGGTTCCGCCGACTTTGAGGACTTCTGTGATTACGTCCTTCCCAAAGCCCAAACCACAGTCTACTCCTTCCTGAGCGTCTTTCGGGAGCGCAGCCTCGGCGCGCCTCCCTCGGAAGAGCAGATGGACGTGGACGGCGTGGTGGAGATAGCCCGAAACAACCCGGACCTGGTCAAGGGCGTGAAGGTAATCGTGGCTCCCAGAACTGTCCAGAACCTGGGCCTCAAGCATGTGGAAGCCTCCAAGCGGGCCGCGAGGGAAGGGGGCGTACGGCTAATGATGCATATTGGAGACATTGGGCCCAGGAGTCAGACGCCCACGCCATCCGACGTTACCGCCGAGGCTTTGGCGATGCTGGACGCGGGCGATCTGGTGACCCACGTGTTCACTCCACTCACCGGCGCCGCGTTGGATGAAGATGGGCAGCTCCTTTCGGCCCTCGTGGATGCCCAAGACCGAGGCGTGTTCATCGACACTTCCTACGGCGACTTCAACTTTGGTTGGGACCGTGCCGACACGGTGCTGGCCCAGGGCCTGCGGCCGGATACCATCGCCACGGACATAGAGATTCACGCCGGTGACGGGATGCGCAAGCTTTCGGAACGCGGGCTGCTGGAGTACGCGTCCTATTTTCTGGCGATGGGCTTTTCGGTTGTGGACGTGGTGCGGATGACTACTTCCACCCCCGCCGCCTATCTCGGCATTCAAGACAAGGCAGGGAGTCTGCAGGAGGGACGGACTGCGGACATTTCGGTGCTTGACGTGGTGAAGGGGCGGTGGCTGCTGACTGACGCAACGGGAAAGAGCCGGGTGGGAACCGAGGCGCTGGTTCCGGTAGTTACGATTAAGGGCGGCCAGGCAATCTATCCCGGCGAGCCGCCCCATTCCTGGGGCTGGACGCCGCCAGTTGCCGCTGAGGTAGCATCCGCGGGTGACGGCGCTTAAGAAGCTCCCCTCGCCCACGTTCGTCTTGATAACCCGCGTCTTACGCTGGCCTCCAGATGAAAATAGGCCTGGACACAGTGGATAGACTCGCCCCGCGACGAGTCCTGATGGTAACTTGTATACTCGCCACTGTTGGCATGGGCGACGCTATGATCTATAACGTCCTTCCCTCCAACGTCAGTGCCTTTGGTGTGGCGGTGGGACTGGTGGGAGTCCTTCTCAGCGCCAACCGGTTCGTTCGACTGGCATCCAACCCCATGGCCGCCTACTTGGTGCAACGGTACGGCGCTTCACGACCTGTTCTGGCGAGTATGATAGTGGCCATGGGCACCACCATACTTCTTGGTCTGGCGAAGGGGTTTGCCCTCCTTCTTTTGGCGCGAGTTCTCTGGGGCGTCTGTTTCTCCATACTCCGGCTGACCGGATTCCTGGTGGTGTTGGAGGAGGGCCAGGACGGGAGGAGAGGTCGTATGATGGGAGTTTTCAGCGGGGGAATGCGGATTGGCAGCCTGGTGGGCGTTCTGCTGGGCGGGATCTTGTTCGACGCGCTGGGCCGGTCCACAAGCTTTCTCATCATCGCGGCCATCGGTCTCTTGGGTATACCGGCTTTCCTGGACTTGATTCGCAGGTCTAGTCCTGGCATCGTCGCTGTCACTAGCATCCAGGGAGATGCTCCTCAGTCCAAAGAGCCACCGCATCCCAGGAGCTTGTGGCGAACGTTCCAGGACTTTCTCGCGCCCCCTATGCCCGGGATGGGGGCTGGCAATCGTTACAAGTTGCTGGCGGCGAACTTCACCACATTCTCCTTCTACCTGGTTATGAGCGGTATCCTGGTTTCCACCCTGGGCTTCTATCTGAGGGAGCGGGTGGGAGATGAAGTCACCGTTGCCGGCCTCGTTCTGGGTATAGCTACCCTAAACGGACTACTCTTGGCCTCTCGCTGGATCTCCGACGTGACGGCTCCCTACCTGGGTCACCTGGGTGACCGCTTGGGCCACGACCGGATACCCGTCATGGCCATACCCATCTGTATAGCTGCATTGCTCTTACTCGGGTTGAACACTCCCATCTGGCTGACTTTCGTATGGTTGCCACTGGCCTTTCTCGCCGTGACGGCCTCCGTCACCTCCTTGAGCGCCGTGGTGGGTGGAATGGCGCCGGTCGACCGCAGGCCCCAGGTTATGAGCCGCTTCGCCACCTGGCAGGACATGGGCCACGCCTTGGGACCTCTACTGGCCTACGCCGCCCTTGACTCAGTGTCCCTCACCGTGGTGTACATCGCTGGCGCCGGTTTCCTGTTGACCGCCCTGGCGACTCATTCGGTTTGCTTCCTTCGCCAACCTTCGGAACAGAGGGGAGTGAAGGCATGAATGAGTTGCCAACTCCACTGCCATCTGCTCTTGAGCAAATGGGGAAATTCAAGCGTCGGCTGGTGGGGCGGACTGCTATGGTCTTCCTCGACTACGACGGCACGCTCACGCCCATCGTTTCGCGACCGGAGCTTGCCCAAATTGCACCGGAGATGAAAGCCCTCGTCAGTTCACTGGCGGACTTGTGTCCTGTGGCCATAGTCAGCGGTCGCTCCCGGGCGACCCTCTGGGATTTTCTTGGGCTGGAAAACGTCATCTACGCCGGCAGTCATGGCATGGATATAGCAGGCCAGCCGGGGACCTGTCTTCGCCTTGATGTTGGGCGGGAATTCCGGGAGGTTATGGAGACGATTCACTGGAAGCTTTCTGAGGCCCTTTCGGCCATTCCGGGGGCGCTGGTGGAGTTGAACACCTACACCGTTGCCGCGCACTATCGCCTTGTTCATCCGGCGCAAGTTCCCATGGTAGAAGCTATCGTAGACCACGAGTTGCAGAGTTACGCCAACCTTAGGAAGGTCAGCGGCAAGATGATCTGGGACATTCGCCCAAAGGTGTTCTGGGATAAGGGCAAGGCTGTCCTGTGGATTCGAGAACAGTTGGGATTGCACTCCGATAGTTCCGTATCCTTCTATCTGGGTGACGACACAACCGACGAGGACGCCTTTTCCGTCCTGGGCGACCGTGACGTGGGCATTCTGGTGGCGAGCCGTCCGAGGAAGACCGCTGCCCGCTATTCCGTAAAGGACCATTCGGAGGTGGGGCGGTTTCTTGAATGCTTAATCGGCATCCTTGACCATCCTGCCGGTTAAGGGCCGAATTTGACAGTTTTCATTGCCGACCCTATCCTCAGCCTATCCGACGCAGAGGAGGCGCACCATGCCGCCCAATGGAATGAACTCCTACAGACCGCCCGCCATGGGCCTCAGCCACGTTATATCTTCGGGGAACTACTACGCTACCCTGGCCGGCTATCAGATTCTGGAAGAGGGAGGCAACGCCGTCGACGCGGGGGTTGCCGCGGGAATCGCCATAAACGTAACCCAGCCTCACTTCACCAGCTTTGCGGGCGTGGCCCCCATACTGGTGTACATGGCGGAAACCAACGAGGTAGTTTCCATCAGCGGTTTGGGGCGCTGGCCCAAGGCGGCCACGGCGGACCATTTCATCGAGACTTACGGCGAGATTCCCTTGGGTATGGCCCGATGCGTCGTTCCCGCCGCCTGTGACGCCTGGCTTACCGCGCTGGAGCAATTCGGGACCATGACCTTCGAGCAGGTAGTAGGCCCGTCCGTTCGACTGGCGGAAGAGGGCTTTCCCGTCGCGCCGCGCCTCAGCGCCGCCGCCCATCGTCCGGGCGTACTGGAGCGGTGGCCCTACGACGCTCAGATTTTCGCCCCCAACGGGACGCCCATCAAGACCACCCAGCCCTTCGTCCAGAAGGACCTGGCCAACGTCTTCAAGCAGATGATAGAAGTCGAAAGGGCCAGCGTCAGCGGTGGGCGTGAGGGGGGACTTCGAGCGGCCCGCGACTTCTTCTACAAGGGCGAAATCGCGGAAAAGATGGTCGCCTTCTCACAGCAGGAGGGCGGACTGATGACCATGGAGGACTTCGCAGACTTCTCCGTGGCCGTGGAGAAGCCTGAGACGGGCAGCTACGGAGACTATACTCTCTATACCTGCGGGCCGTGGTGCCAGGGGCCGAGCCTCATCGGCGTGCTAAACCTGATGGAGGGGTTCGACCTGCAGGCCATGGGCCACAACTCTCCCGAATACCTTCACACGCTGTTGGAGTCCATCAAGCTGGCATTCTCCGACAGGCACTATTTCTACGGCGACCCGGACTTTGTGGACGTTCCCATGGAGGGAATACTTTCCAAGGGCTATGCCGACGCACGGCGGGCCGCTATCGACATGGCGCGGGCGTATCCCGAGATGCCGCCCATGGGAGACCCCTGGCCCTACCAGGGCGCAGCAGCCCGCGGGCCGGCCATGGCGGCACCGGCGGCGAACCCAGGCCCAACAGGGCCGGACACCAGCTACGCCTGCGTTGTCGACAAGTGGGGCAACGCCTTCTCAGCCACCCCAAGCGATAGTTTCGGTGCGACGCCAATGGTGCCCGGACTCGGAATGATAGTCTCCTCCCGAGGCACGCAGACCTGGCTTGAAGAGGGCCATCCCTCTCGGCTGGAGCCCGGCAAGCGGCCCCGGTTGACGCCCAACCCCTCCATGGCTTTCAAGAACGGCCGCCTGTTTATGCCCTTCGGCACCCCCGGCGGCGACATGCAGGTCCAGGGGATGGCGCAGATGTTCCTCAACATGGTGGAGTTTGGTTTGGACCCACAGCAGGCGGTGGAGGAACCCAGGGCCGCGAGTTGGAGCCACCCCGATTCCTTCTGGCCCCACAGCTACACGCCGGGGCGGGTTGAGCTGGAGGGTAGGATTTCTTCGGAAGCGGCGGCAGAGCTTGAACGAAGGGGCCACAAGGTTGAGTGGCTGTCTGACTGGGGATACCGGGCCGCCGGACTCTGCGGCGTGCTGGTAAACCAGGAGTTCGGTACCCTTATCGGCGCCGCTGACCCGCGGGCCGATTCCTACGCCGTGGGGAGATAGGCGAAGGCTGAACTAGGGTTAGAATCCGCTTATAGCCAAGGGAAGAAGAGCGGTGTAGTTACTTCCGCACCAGCCGGCCGTTCTTGACGGACACCGGCATCTTTCCTCGAAGGGCTCCGGAGGCGAAGACGATTAGCTCGTCGGCGCACTCCGTGCAGTAACCGTAGTCGTCGATTAACCGCCGGCTGATGGTTTCCCGAAGGTGCAGCTGCTTCTTGTTATTCCGTAGCATTACCGACACGTCCTTCAAGCTGGGCAGCAGCAACTCCTCCAGGGCCGCGGCGAGAAGCGGAATGTCCTTATAGGAGGTCAGCACGCCCTTCGTGACGAACTGTCGGTGGGCCTGAAGGACATTCCGGCGGAACTCCTCCCGCCGGGAGTCGGGCACGTTGATGGCCCGTTCCAGCGGACGCAGGGCCCGGTCGTCCTGTCGCATCTTGTGGCTGTCGTCACCGCCTTCTTCGGAAAACAGGTCCGCCAAGCGCCTTAGATAAGATTCGGCCTCCATCTGGGCGCGCTCCTCGAACTTGTCCGTGGCAGCTCTCTGAATCTGGCGTACTGCTAGCTCCTTGTAGCTCTCGATAGCCTCCGGCAGCAGGGCGGGCAGCCGCTGTATGTCTTCCCCGGCCACGCCGGCCCGCTCCTCGAATCCCTCCACCAGGTTTTCCAAGGCCGCCACCGGTCCCAGACACGTGGGGCCTCGGGAGATGGCGTCGGCCAGCCTGTTAATGATGAAGCGGGGCGAGAGACCGAACATCCCCTCGTTTGAGTCTTCCTCTTCCTCGAGAGCATCCTGCCGGCCCCGGGCGAAGTTGGGGAAGGCCCGGCCGTCGAACATCTCCATCCGTTTCCGCAGATAGTCCCGTCCGGTCCGTTTGGGCAGATCCAGCCTGGACAGCACCGCCAGGGACGCCACCACGGGGAGGGTCATTGGTGAAACGTGGACCTGTGTGAAGGGGGCGTCGGACAGGAGCTTCTGGTAGATCTTCACCTCTTCGGACCGCTCCAGGGTGTAGGGAGCCTTTAGCATGATCAGCCTGTCCAGTAGCGCTTCCGATTCTTTGTTGGACACGAAATTGACGTATTCCGCCTCGTTGCTGTGGGCGATTATGGTCTCATCGGCGTAGACCGACCCGAAGCTGCCCAACTTGATGAGCTGCTCCTGGGTTACTCCCAACACCACCGTTAGAAACCGGTCGTCGGAGCGGAATATCTGGATGAACTCCATGATGCCCCGGTTGGCCGCCTGCAATTCACCGTCCATTCGGAAGGCCCGTCCCGCGCCCTCCAGCCGATCATCCGCCAACCTGTCGAGGTTGACGCTTCCAATGAGGCGGTCCAGGTTCTGGCTCTGGGGGCTGGTGGCGACAAAGGAGCCTATGCCCACGCCCTCGGACTCCCCGAATACCACCCGACGGACCTTCACGGCGGCGATATCGCCGTCATAATCGTTGCGAAGGGTGTCCCGGCACCGGGGACAGAGATCGCCCTCTACGTGCAGCCCGTATGCCTCCTTGAGTTCGGCCCGTCGATGTTCGGGCACCAGGTGCATCGGCTCCTCCTGCATGGGACAGCCTGCAATAGCGTAGAGCGCGCCCTCGTCGGTACGGGAGTACCGCTCCAGCCCTCGCTTCAGGGCGTTGACCAGGCTGGACTTGCCGCTGCCCGGCGGACCCATGAGCAGCAGAATACGCCGTCGCTCCTCCGGTATCTGGGAAGCGGCGCGAAAAATCTGATTGAGACGCTGGATAGTCCTCCGAGCGCCGAATAGATTGTCGAAGATGGGATAGTTGACGGCCTCTTCGTCGGAAGAACCCGCCCCTGCCCATTGCAGCATGTCATATATTCGAATGTGGGAGAGACGGGCCAGAGATGGGTTGGCGATGGCCATTTCGAGGTACTCGCGGAAGGTCCCTTCCCATGAAAGAGCTTCCGATTCCTCTCGTATTTCGTCGAGGAACTCGTTAATCTGCGCCATTGCCCAGCCTCCTCATCGAACTGCTAGTCATTGCATCATACCCCGCTGGCTAGGATTCATGCCAGATGCAGCGTCCGGACAAGCCGGACCACGGCGGTGGGAAGGGGTTCCAGCCAGCGCAAGAGCTGGGCGGACCCCCAGGCGATGATGACGCCCATGGCTGCGCCGGCTGCCACGTCGGTGACATAGAAGACGCCGGCGAAGACTCGGGACAAGCTCCAGATAGTGGCGAGGGCTAGGAGCCCAAGCCCCAGGCCGCGTTGCCGTTGCAGGACGCTGAAGGCCAGGGCGAAGGAGAGGGCCGCCGGGTTGGAGGGGAAGGAAGAGTCCGTGGGCCGGTAAAAGAGCAAGTTTAGCTCCACCTCCGTAAAGGGGCGGGAGCGGAAATATACTTCGTTCAGTACCAGAACGGCGAGGTTTGCGAAGGCCATTGCGAGGATGGCCGCTATCACGGTCTTCTTGGCAAGCAGGCCCGAGGATGCCGGTTCGTCGGTGGAGAACCAGAGCCACATCAGACCCAAAATCAGCATAACGGGAATCAGGTAGTCGCTAACCAGCGCCTCGCCAATGGTGTCCATCCAGTCGTGCCGGCCGACCAGCCGGTTGAGCCAGGTTACTATTTCCAGGTCGAGATTCTTCAGTCCTTCCACAACCTACCCATAGTGCGTCGCAGCGCAATGAAGTAGTTCGTTCGCCGGAGGGCTTGAAGGCCCGTCCCTCGTCCATCCTCGCCTCTGCCGAATCCGGCGTTCAGCAGTGAAGTCGCGGCAAGGGTGAACAGCACCGCGCCGACTGCCGCCGCAGCGGAGAACATGGCCTGTTGATTTCCGTCCAAGCCTCCTCCCGTGTCGGGAAGATTTCTAGGCTCGCTGACGAAAAACCATACGAACGATCCGACTACCAGAGCCAGGGCCGCGACAAAGTTTAGAAGGGGAATCCTGATGAAGTAGAGACCCTTAAGCCTGTTCTTCAGAGCCGCTAACTGCACCACTCCCAGGGACGCAAGGAAGATGAACAGCACGTAATCGGCGGCGAATGGCACTCACTGACTCTCCGGCGTCGGTATTCCGGCGCACTGCTCCGGCTGCTCTTGGGGCTTGTCGATTTTGCGCTGGCTGGTGAAGTGGGCTATGGCCACCACTAGGGGGAGAAGGATAACGTAGCCGAGAAAAGCGACGCCCGCGCCCGTTAGCCAGGTTACCAGGGGCATGGACAGGAAGAAGAAGGTTAGGGCCACCGTAGCCCGCTTGGAAAGGGCCAGAATCAGCAATGCGCCCAAAGATAGGGGAATTCCCGGCATAGGCAAGAGTCCCATGAACACTCCAAGGGTGGTGGCTGCGCCTCTTCCTCCCCGGAACTGGTGGAAGAAGGGCCAGTTGTGCCCCATAACGGCGGCCAGCCCAGCGGTCATCTGCAACGCCGTATCTCCGCCGGCGAATTTTGCCAGCAGGACCGCTGCGGCGCCTTTGGCGATGTCCACCGCGCCAACGGTCAGCCCGGCCCGCGGCCCTAGGTTTCTATAGACGTTGGCTGCGCCGGCGTTCCTGTCTCCCAGGGTTCGGATGTCCTCTCGCTTTAGCCAGCGGGTGGCCAGGCTCGCCGTAGGCAAGGAGCCAATGAGGTATGCCGCGACCACTAAGCCTAACCAGCTGATGCTCTCCCAAGCCAAGACTTATATATCCGCCACGGTATTTCCTGGTCTCTAGGAAGCCGAAGCTTTGGGTACTGCGGGGGTGCACCAGTGCATGTACTTGGGGTTGTTGCCTCCGGCTATCTCGAAATACTTCTCCCGCAGGACCTTGGATATAGGGCCAACAGTCCCGTCGCCAATCTTACGGTTGTCCAGTTCTACCATGGGCGTCAGGTGGGCGGCGGTGCCTGTGAGGAAGCACTCGTCGGCGATGTAAAGCTCGGTGCGGCTAATGTGGCTCTCGAGCACCTCCAAGCCGAACTCTTCACGGGCCACCTCCATGACGGTGGAGCGGGTTATCCCGGGCAGCACACTGTCTCCCAGAGGCGGAGTGTGGAGACGACCGTCGAGGACCATAAAGAGGTTTTCGCCGGCGCCCTCCGAAACGTTGTCGTCGGAATTCAGCAAAATAGCTTCGTCAAATCCTGCGAGGACGGCCTCCGTCTTGGCCAAGATGCTGTTGATGTACAGCCCAGTCATCTTGAACCGGGGCGGAATGGAGCGGTCATCGGGCCGACGCCATGTTGAAGTGCAGCACCGGAGAGCGTCCGTATCCAGGTAGTCGCCGAAGGGGATGGTCATTATGCAGAAGTCGCTGTCCAATTCGTGGAGTTTCAGGTTAGCGATGAGTTGAGCGCTCTTGTAGGCCAGGGGGCGAATGTAGATGTCCTGCTTGTAGCCACAACGCTGAATAAGTTCGACGGTGATATCGCATAGGTCGTCAACCGAATATGGGATGTCCATCATCAGGAGGCTGCATCCTTGGGTCAAGCGCTCGTAATGTTCGCGCAATCGGAAGACGTAAATGGTCTCTTTTTCTGCGTTCCAGTTGCCTCGAATGCCCTCGAAAACCCCGGTGCCGTAGTGAAGAGCGTGGGTCTGGATGCCGACCTTGGCTTCCTCCAGCGGAACGAAATCACCTTCAAAGAAAGCGTATGGTGTTGGACTCAACGCAAATCTCCCCCTATGCTGATACTGAGGTTTGGCCTGATTATAATAAGGCGTAGCCGATATGACAACAACGGCCCCGATAATATGCGATATGCCTTTTCCGTGCCCCACGACACATAATTTGCATTACGAACTGATGTACGTTAAGATTTGACACAACTGTTATGCGTCGTATCTTTCACATAGACTTGGATGCCTTCTTCGTGTCGGTAGAACGCGCCGACGACCCTTCGTTGGAGGGCAAGCCCGTCGTCGTTGGCGGACGGGCAAACGGCCGGGGCGTCGTTACCTGCGCCTCTTACGAAGCCCGCCCCTACGGTTTGCGGGCGGGCATGCCTCTATCCCGGGCCCACCGCCTCTGTCCGCAGGCCATCTATCTACCAGGGAATTATCATAGATATACCGCAGTGTCGGAGGAGTTCCACCGGATATTGGAGTCCTTTTCACCCTTCGTGCAGCCCTTGAGCTTGGACGAGGCTTTCGTGGACATGACGGGCTTTGACTCCCTCTACGGTTCTCTGTATAAAGTGGCGAATGATATGAAGGGGCGGGTCCGCTCGGAGTTGAAGATTACCGCCTCCGTGGGGATAGCCTCCTCAAAGGTGGCGGCCAAGGTGGCCTCCGAACTGAAAAAGCCCGATGGCCTGGTGGAGGTGCCGCCCGGCTCGGACGCTCGTTTTCTTGCGCCGATGCCGGTTGCGGACCTGCCCGGAGTGGGAGCGAAGACTGCCAAGCTTCTTGAAGAGGCGTTGGGAGTGAAGCTGTTGGGCGAACTGGCGGATACACCTGCCACCTCCCTTCGGAGCGTCTTTGGCGTCCGCGGGGACCTGCTGCGGCTGTGGGCGCGGGGCGAAGACGATACTCCCGTTCATGGCCCAGAGGCCCCCAAGTCCATTGGACGGGAGACCACCTTCAACGAGGATTCAGACGACCCGGCCTTTCTGTTGCCTCTCCTGCGGAATTTGGCAGAACGGGTGGGGGCTGATTTGCGGCGCGAGGCCAAGAAGGCCCGCCGCGTGTCTGTGAGGGTGCGCTTCTCCGACTTCCAGACCGTTTCGCACCAGACCACCTTGAAGCCCCCGATCTCCCACGATCAGGGCATCTACGACGCAGGCGCGGCGCTTCTCATGCGAACGCTCAAGGAGCGCAAGGCTCTGGTTAGATTGGTGGGTATTTCGGTATCCGAACTGTCGCAAGAGGTTTCGCAGATATCCCTCTTTGAGCGTGAGGACGACAAGTTCGCCGAACTGTCTTCCGCCATCGACAAAGTTAGGGACAAATACGGCTTTGGCTCCATCCAGACGGGGGGTGCCCTTAGATTGGGGGACAGCCTGCCTGGGGAGCGTCGAGGCTGGGCGTGGAGAGAATCTCCCCCTTCCTCTTAAGCGAGGCCATTTCATTCTGTCACTCTAAGCGCAGCGAAGAATCTCGTTTCGGGCAGCGCTCCCCCACCCCTAGATTCTTCACTGCGCTGCGCTCCGTTCAGAATGACATGGGAATACGATGCCGGCGCTAGCCCTCCAGAATTCCCAAGGGCAGGCAGGCCGAAACTACGTAGTTGGGAACGTCTACAACGTTGCTGATCTTCAGGTCCACGGCCACACTGCAAATCACATAGGCCTGCTCGCGGGTGAAACCCCGTTCCTGAAGCAGGTCTATCATGTTTATGACGGCATTGCGGCAAGCAAGCGTCAGGTTCTCCCCGTCGTTCACGCCGTCGTCCGTCACTGGCATGCCCATGGTAGCGATGAAGTTTTTCGGCGCGGCCCATTGAGGGTCTATGAAGTAGTCGGTTCGACTGAACCGGGGCCACCGAATGTTCTTGCGGGCGGCCTCGCCTTTGTGCAGCTTAAACCGCACGGAGACCGTTGCGCCCATTTCCACAGCAGTCACGCAGACTTCGCCGTCACCCTGGGCGAAATGGGCGTCCCCGGTTGAGAAGAGAGCGCCCTCCACCGCCACGGGAAGCATCAGCTTGGACCCCTTGGAAAGCTGCTTAACGTCGAAGTTGCCGCCGTTTTCACGGGGCGGCAAGGTGCGAAGACCGTCGGCTGCCGCCGCTCCCTGGGCCGGGACCGCGCCGTCGGCGTCTGGCGGAAGGGCCATGCCTCCCTTGCCGATAAGGACGCTCTCCCTAGCCGTCCAAACCGTCAACTGTTCGTGGGAAGGAGCCACGCCCGAAACGCCCATGAAAGAGGCGCCAGGGACGCGAACGCCGGGAATCTGCTCAGAGGTGGCCCAACCGTCGGCGATGTTCCAATGGACCATGAAAGGCTCGGTATAGATGTCCCTCAGGAAGCCCAGGCCGGGAATGATGCTGCTGAAGGCCCAAGGCTGGGGCACGACGTCGACGAACTCAATCTCCAGCAGGTCACCGGGATCAGCGCCCTTGACCAGAACCGGCCCCGTAAGGGGATGCACGGCGCCGGTGGCTATCCCGCCAAAGTCCGCCACGGTGCTGGAGGCGTTAAGCTGGCCGTCCAGAGCGTCACGGGTCTCTATGACAACCTCTTCGCCCTCTGCTGCTTCTACTACCGGTGAAATATCCGGGTGCCAACGATTGTGTCCCGTCTCCGGCTGTTCGGCCAGGGACTTGCTGCGGTCTATGCTGATGCTCTTCAAAACCGTCCTCCCCTAAAAGCAAGAATGCGTATATTCGTACAGTACGTGTGGATGTTACCCACCGCCGAAAGAGTGTGTCAAGGAATTCAGTCCGTGAGGTAGTTTATGCCGACGCCCCTCCCGCGCGAGGGTGGAGAAGGGTGGGACGCATTGGTGGCTACCTTTCACGGCTTTGGGCTGGTAAACTGAACTCCGGTATGAGACTGCATTCCAAGAGCGAATCTCCGCCTTTCCGCCGCAATCCATGACCCTCCTCTTCTTTGCTGTGCCCATGGCCGCGGGAGTAGTTGCCCTTCTACTTCCCGGCCCCCTGCGTAGATACCTCGGCATCTACGCCGCTGCCGTCATGGCTTCCCTTTTCGGACTCGCACTTACCCATGTACCCGCATCATCCGAGGAAGCCACAGCATCCTTCTCCTATCCTTGGGTTCCGGACCTTGGAGTCAACCTCTCCTTCATCCTCGACGGTTACTCCTTATTGTTCGTTCTGCTCATTACGGGAATTGGCGCGCTCATTTTCCTCTACTCGCAACGGTACATGGGGCACCATACCCACATGCTCAAGTTCTATTGCTGGATGCTCATCTTCGCTGGATCCATGCTGGGGCTGGTCACCTCCGCCAACCTCATCGTCCTGTACCTATTTTGGGAGATGACCACCATAAGCTCCTACTTCCTCATTGGCCTTTCCGACGAAAGGGGTCGGGCGAGAAGGAATGCCACGAGGGCGCTGGTGATCACTGTCGTGGGCGGACTGGCCATGCTGGCGGGATTCGTCCTGATTTACATAACCCTCGGCACCTTCGAATTGCAAGAAGTCTTGGCGCGGGCGTCGGAGCTTCGCGCGTCACCTCTGCTAACGCCAATCGTCATCCTTGTGCTGCTTGGGGCCGTAACCAAGTCGGCCATCTTCCCGTTCCACATCTGGCTTCCTTCCGCCATGGTCGCCCCTACGCCGGTGAGCGCCTACCTCCATTCGGCCACGATGGTCAAGGCCGGCATCTTCCTGGTCGCCCGATTCTCCCCGGTGTTTGCGGGGGTCGCCTCATGGGAAGTTACGCTGGTTGTCTTGGGACTCATTACTTTAATAATTGGCGGGCTGCTGGCCCTCCGGCAGAGCGACCTGAAAGCGCTGCTTGCCTATTCCACAATAAGCCAGCTGGGGATGATGATTGCCATTTACGGGCTGGGCACGGAGCTGGCTGCGGTGGCGGCGACAATGCATTTGGTGTCTCACGCCGTGTACAAGGGGGCGCTTTTCCTTATAGCGGGGACCATCGAATACGAGATTGGGACCAGGGAAGTCAACTCTCTGGAAGGTCTAGCCTATCTCATGCCTGCCTTGGCGGGAATAGCTGCCGTGGTGTCTCTGTCCCTTGGGGGCATCCCGCCTTTGAGCGGCTTCGTTAGCAAGGAGGTCCTTCTCGATGCGGCGCTGCACGTTCCACATAGTGCGGACACCTTCCATTGGCTCGCGACCGGTGTGCTGGTTGTCGGGAGCGGCGTCACCCTGGCTTATTCCCTCAAGTTCCTCATTGGCGCATTCGGGGGAAGGTACCTGGGGCCTCCCTCTTTCCGTCCCAGCGTTCCGAACGTTTTGGTGCTGGTTCCCGGAGTGCTTGCCCTGGCTACGGTTGCTATAGGAGTCCACCCTGAATTGATAGACGGGGGGCTGATATCCCCGGCGGTGGCCTCCTTGGTGGGACATCCATACAAGGTTGGTCTTCACCTGTGGGCCGGTTTCAATCTGCCTTTGGCTTTCAGTGTCATTGCCATAGCCCTTGGAATTGCCGCTTATTACTATCACCGGCAGGTCAATCATTGGGTATGGGCATTGATGGGGCGAGGCCTCACTCGCCGGGGCTTGGCGGTTCGGGGTTTCCAGCAGGGAATGGACTTTCTGGATCATTCGGTGCCGCGAATATACATCTGGTTCCAGAACGGCGACCTGCGGCGATACATTACAGTAATAGTTTTGGCGGCCATGGCGCTTGTAGTCACTGCGCTGGTCCGTTCCGGCGCGCCTCCCTTCTCGCGCCTCATAGAGGGCGGGAACCTGGGCGTCTTAGACTACGCCCTAGCCCTGTTCCTGGTGTTAGGTGCCGTCGTTTTGCTATTCCGACGACGTCCTCTGGAGATGGTCTTGGGGCTGGGATTCGTCGGCGCGCTGGTGACGGCTGCCTTTGCCTTGTACAGCGCGCCGGACCTGGCCCTCACCCAACTGGTGATCGAGATGCTCATGGTTGTCCTGCTGGTCCTGGGCATCAGCAAGATGTTGAAGGTATTCAACGTCTCCGCGTCTCGCCGCGTTCTGGCCCTCCAGTTGACCTTCTCCGCTGCCTTCGGAACCATGGTGACGTTCCTGCTGCTGACGGTGCTGGCGACGCCCCAGCACCCTTCTATAGCGCCCTTCTTCCTGGAGAACAGCGCGGCGCTGGCCAAGGCGAAGAACGTAGTCAACACCATTCTCGTGGACTTTCGCGGCTTCGATACCCTCGGAGAAATAACCGTGGTTGGAATGGCGGCCCTCGCCGTTTTCGCCATGGTTCGCGCCGTGAGGGAAGGACGCTAGGATGATAAGAGGTCCGATCCTTCGAGTCGTAGCGTCGGTGACGTTCCCCTTCACGACCCTTTTGACGCTCTATTTCCTGGTTAGTGGGCATAACAACCCGGGGGGTGGTTTCATTGCGGGGGTGCTGATGAGCGGGGCCGTCGCCTTCCAGTTCCTCGCTCATGGACCGGAAGGCGTGCCCAGGTTTCTAAAGTTGCCCTACGAGCGAATTGTGGCCCTGGGGTTTGTGATTGCCGTTGCTGCGGCAACGGCTCCCCTCGTGCTGGGATATCCCTTCCTCACCAGCTTCCACGCAACGGTAGACGTGCCTATCTTGGGGGCGAAGATGGAGTTTGCCCTGGCGCAGCTCTTCGACTTTGGTATTTTCCTGCTGGTGGCGGGTGGAGTTGTTACGGCGGTGCTGGCCTTGGCCCGTGATTGCGGGGATGAGGCATTGGACGGACCTTCTGACGAACAGGCTTCTAGCGTGGCAGAAGAGGTGGTTGACGGTGCGGAGTGTGCGTCTGAAATGGATGCTGCGGAAGGTGCAGATGCGTCACCCGACGTGGAATCCACGCTGACACCGAAACTGGCTGAAGCAGCTGAGGGGACCTCCTCTACTGAAGGGGGGGAATAATGGAGATTCCCCTGTCCATAGCTGTTGGCGTATTGGCGGGTGGGGGCCTTTTCCTGCTCCTCCAACGCAGCGTCTTCAAGATAGTCGTCGGACTGCTGCTGCTTTCCCACGCCGCCAACTTGACGATCTTCGTCGTGGGCCGGCTCACCAAGGGAGGCTCCCCCATTGCCGAGAAAGGCGCGACCATCGAAGGACTCGCCGATCCGCTAGTGCAAGCGTTGATTCTTACAGCTATCGTCATTGGTTTCGGCATAGCCGCATTTCTGCTTACCCTGGCCGTTAGGACCCACAAGGCGATGGGTTCCGACGACGTGGACAACATGAGGAACTTGAAGGGATGACGGACTTCCTGCTGGTTGCCCCCGTGCTGGTCCCCCTGACAGGGGCTGTTCTGCTAATTGCCGCCTTGGCCCGGCCCAAGATAGCCGGATGGGTGGCCATAGCGACGGTAATGATCGTATTGGGACTGGCTTTCCATACCTTGTTCCTGATACAGCGAGAGGGAATCCAAGCCACCAATCTCGGCGATTGGCCGGGACCCTTCGGCATTGTGCTGGTGGCGGACCTTTTCAGCGCTGCGACTGTCGTTGCAGCCTCCCTCGCTGCTTTGGTTTCCTTCGCGGTGGTTATGCTCTCGCAGGACTTGCGGCAACGCAAGTACATCGTTCCCTTCATGCTTTTCCTTCTGGCCGGGGTGAACGGGGCGTTCATGACGGGGGATATCTTCAACCTCTTCGTATTCTTCGAAGTGACTCTGCTGGCTTCCTACGCCCTGATGGCCATCGGGGCAGGACGGCTTCAAACAGAGGCCGCCTTCAAGTACGTGGTCATCAACGTCATCGGCTCAGCCTTTCTGTTGATGGGAATCGGCTTGCTCTACGGAGAACTAGGCACGCTGAACATGGCACACCTCGCAATACGCGCCGAAAGCGCCGAAAACGGGGCGGTGGTGACGGCGGTGGGAGCGCTGCTGATGGTGGCCTTCGGAATCAAGGCGGCGCTAATTCCCTTCCATTTTTGGCTGCCCGGCGCCTATGCCCAACTGCCCAGCGGCGTGGCCGTCTTCTTCGGCGCGGTGCTCACTAAGGTTGGCGTGTACAGCATGATACGGGTCTTCACTCTTGTTCTCGGCCACGACCAGGAGTTCGTGCAGCCCATACTTCTGACAATGGCCGGGTTTAGCATCGTCTTGGGCGCGCTGGGGGCCGTAGCCCAGAGGGACATCCGGTCGATCCTGACGTGGGACATTGTCAGCCAGGTTGGGTACATGATGATGGGGCTGGCTCTATTCACAACCGCATCCGTGGGAGCCGCCATCTTCTTCATGCTCCAGTATATGCCGGTGAAGGCGGCCCTCTTTTCCGTTGCGGCCGCGGTGGAGAGACTGCGAGGCACGGGTAGAATTAATCAGCTTGGTGGCTTGGCGAGAGCCTATCCCCTTCTAGCCGTACTGTTCCTGGTGCCGGCCATGTCCCTGGGTGGCGTCCCGCCCTTCAGCGGTTTCTGGGGCAAGCTGGCCATTCTGGAGTCCGCCCTACGGCTGGACAGCCCTGCTGCCTACGCCATGGCCGGCGCGGCCCTCGTTGGCAGCCTCCTAACGCTTTTTGCGATGTTCAGGATATGGCAGTGGGTCTTCTGGGGAGAGGGTCGGAAAGATGACGAGGAACGCGCCGCGCCCTCAATGGTATACCTCTACGCCGTTCCCATCGCAATCGCGGCGTCCGCCACGGTTGTTCTGGCGGTGGCCGCCGCCGGTCTACAAGACATAACGTCCGAGGCGGCTCGGCAGCTTCTCGACCCAACCCAATACGTCGACGCTGTGAATCTGTCCTTGCTAGAATAGAGAAACCCAATGCGAGCGCTTATCTTCATCCTTCTTGCCTCGGCCTTCTGGGTCTTCCTGGGCAGCACCCTACAGTGGGTGGCGGCCTTGGCGGGCGTTCTCATGGCTGCGGCTTTGTATCTGTACCTTCGGCGAGGCCTTCTGTCGGGGATGTTCACAGAAGGCTGGGGCGGGTGGACGAACCCCATATCGGCCGCTGCCGGAATTGCCCGCTACGGCTGGGCCGTGGCGCTGGCCAACGTGAGAGTTGCCCGACTCATTGTCGACTTTAGACGTCCGGTGCGGTCCGCCATACTGAAGGTTTATGTCGGCGAGATGGACGACCTGGAGCATACCATCGTGGCCAACTCCATCACCCTGACGCCTGGCACTATTACCATCGATTTCTCCGCCGACAGGCAGTACCTTTATGTTCATGTCCTGGATGCCGATGACGTAGAAGCCGCGCGTCGTGAGCTGGTGAACCATCTGGAAACCCACTTTGGAAAGGGACTCAATTGGTGGAAATCGCCCTGAATGTTGCCATGGTCTTGCTGGCCCTCGGCCTACCTGTGACACTCTACCGGCTGGTGGATGGGCCCACGGCGGGGGACAGGCTGCTGGCTGTGGAGATAACGATGCTGCTCGCCCTGGGACTTATTGCCGTCTTCACTGTCAAGTGGGCGCCGGAGCTCTTTCCGGCGGTAGTCGTTTTGGCCCTGATTGGGGTGGTCTCCTCCGTTGCCGTTGCCAAATATCTGATCAACGGAAGGCCCTTTTAGCATGAACGACCGGCAATTCTATTTGGGTTGCGCAGGTGGGAGGGCAACCTGCCTGCCCGCGTGCATGGCGGGATGGCGCTGAAATGTCCGTAGCCGACGGTATTGCTGCGCTTCTCATGGCAGCCGGGGCGGCCTGGACCCTTCTGGGCGTTCTGGGCCTCCTCCGTTTCCCCGATGTGTATACCCGGCTGCATGCCACCAGCCTGGGCTCCACAGGCGGCATCGCATTGTTGCTTCTGGGGGTGATCATCCACTTTGCTGGCCGGTCGGTGACCCTCAGCGTTCTCGCCGCTCTGACGCTGGTGTTCGTGCTTCTCACCTATCCGCTGGCCAGCACTGCGATAATCTCCGCCGCCCACCGCACCAAAGCGCCCAAGGTTGAATCAACCCTCACCGATGAGTTGGAGGAGGACGAGAACGCATCGGTGAAATCCGACTCGCGGGAGCCGAGTCAGGAAATGGATGCGGAGTGACTACTCGGTCGGCTCAGCCACGCGGAGCCTAATGGCGTCACGTATGATGGTGAGAGACCCCTTGAGCTCGGCCACGTCCTCCGCTAACCGTGCAACATTCCGATTAGTTTCGTCAAAGCGCCGGTTGACATCATCAAAGCGTCGATTAACATCGTCAAAGCGCCGGTTGGTTTCGTCAATCCGACGATCCAGCATGCGGAACATGGCGAACATGAGGGTCGCTAGCGCAATGCCAACCCCCAAAATGGCAATTAGATTGGTGAATTCGCCACTCATCCGACGATTATCTGAAGCCTCTCCGCAAAATCCAATTACGTTGAAACAACCATACACAACGGGTGTTCCAATTACAAGAGCAACGCCAACCTTTGCATTCTTACCCGCCTTTCCACTATCATCAACGCTGATTCCGCTATAGAATAGAGGGTGAACGTGCGCTTAATGCGCCCGCCCAGGAGGTGATTGTTGACTACATACGCCGTAGAGGTGGTCTATAGGGGTATCTTCCAGAAAAGCCTGTCCCGCAATATATGCCGCTCCATCGTTCTCGCTTGCCGACTTGAGGGCAAGATTGGCACTGCTTTTGGACGCTACGGGGACTCGCCGGAGCGTAACGGCATACCCGCCAAGTATTTTGCGGTGGTGGCCGACGACGCTATGGAACTGGAGGAATACCTGGCCCAATACGAGCCGACAGAGGTGGACGTTTCTATCGTTGTCGACGATACCCTCTGCAAGGGCGTCGAATCGTGGGCTTGGTACGGTCTGCAGCCCATAAATGCCCTGACCAAGCCCGGCGGCGCCGTCCTGGTCACTTCCTACCAGGACCCGGAGCAGCTGAAGGAGGACATCCACGTCAAGGACCAGCCCTACAACCTGGCCATGATCAAGGGGTCAAAGAGCTTCTCCGGCCTCTGGGTCTACAAGGACGACCATACGGACGTGCGCGTTCTGGGCGCGCTGGCCCGGGTATGCCCGGACATGGTGAGCCTGGAATCCTACCAGACAACCATCCTTCAACAGTCGGGCAGCGAAGCCAAGGTGGTCTCCTCCCAACGCTCTCACGAGCGGGTGCACGTTACACCCGTTGAGCCGGGCGAAGGCAATGAGCAGGTACCTTACAGCTTCGAGATGCCGGGCTGGCAGGAGATGGAAGAGGCGCTGGTCATTCCTGCCATCGCCCAGGGTGGCGGCTTCCGCGGCGGCGAAGGCGGCTTCGAGCCCGTCCGCAGCGCGGTGTTCAAGAAGTTCTCCACTCGCACTATGCGTCCTGTGGTGAACTTCGAAACCTGCACCAAGTGCACCCTCTGCTGGCTCCAATGCCCCGACTCCTGTTTCGACGTGACCCCCGACGGTCTATACGACGCCAACATGGAAGCGTGCTGCGGCTGCGGCGTATGCGAAGACGTTTGCCCCGTGCCCGACTGCATTACCATGGTCAACGAGGAAGCCTTCGTAGATAACAACAGCCAGTACGAACACTGGCAGAAGAATCGGGACGACTACATGGAGTGGCTGGAGAAGAAGATGTCCCTGGGCAAGAGCGAACGCCGCTCCCACGGGTTCCACCACGTGGGGCAGTACCAGGAGGAGAACGCCATGGCGGAGGTGGGCAATGACGACTGAGACAAGAATCCAGACCCTTGAGACCGAGGAGCTAATTAGCGGCAGCGAAGCCATCGCCCGCGCCTGCGCCCTGGCTGACGTGGACGTCATCACCGCCTATCCGATTCGCCCCTACGACACGGTGATGCAGTTTGTCTCCAAGCTCATCGCCGACGGCGAGCTGACCTGCGAGTACATAGTGGCGGAAAGCGAACACTCCCAGTTCGAGATAGTGAAGCATGCTTCCGCCGTCGGTGCGCGGGTCTTCACCGGTTCCAGCGGCGTGGGCTGGTTTTACGCCTTCGAGGCTCTGGCCGTCACCTGCGGCCTCCGTCTGCCCATGGTAGCCATGGTCGGCAATAGAGCGCTGGATGATCCGGGGGCCTTCGGTTGTGAACATAACGATGCCCTTGCCGTTCGAGACCTGGGCTGGATGCTCAACTGGGCCGCCACGGCCCAGGACTGCATTGACACCGCCTTTCTGGCTTGGCGGGTGGCGGAAGACCCACGCGTCTTCCTTCCCATCGCCATCAGCACCGACGGCGCATTCCTCACCCACTCCCAGCAGATAGTCAAGATTCCTGACAAAAGTCTGGTGGACCGCTTCCTGCCCCCCTACGACCGGGGCAAGTTCCAGCTTCACCCGGACAACCCCATAACCATTGCACCCCAGGTCAACGAAGACTGGCTCATGGAGATTCGCCGCCAGACGGACGCTGCCATGCGCCGCGCCCGGGACGTGATAATAGAAGCTCACGAAGATTTCAAGACTATTTTCGGCCGCGGCGGCGACCCCTTCTTAGAGGAGTACATGACGGACGACGCCGACGTGGTGCTCATGGGCATGGGGACCCTCACCCTGCCCTTGAAGGTTACGGTGCGTCGCCTTCGTGAGCGAGGCCACAAGGTGGGGTTCATCCGCATCAAGTGGTTCCGCCCCTTCCCCACGCCGGAAATAGTCGCGAGCCTGTCGCGCTTCAAGGCCGTAGGGGTCATCGATAGGGACTATTCGTTGGGTTCGCCCCTACACGGCGGAGTGCTCTTCAACGAAGTTCGCTCCGCTATGTACTCGGCGGAAGAACGCGTGCCCATCATCGGGTTCGTAGCCGGCCTGGGCGGTCGAGAGATAACCCTGCGATCCACTCGCGAGATGTTCGATATTACCGAAAAGGTCGCCGAAGCGGGCAAGGCAGAGCAAGAAATCCATTGGATTGGAGTAAGGGAGTAGCGCCATGACAACCACACAACAGTTGACCCCCCTGCGGGGAGTAAAGCAGTCGCCCCTGGAGGAATTCTTCACCTCCGGCCATCGCACCTGTCAGGGTTGCGAATCGGCCCTTGTAATGAAGCTCATGATCAAGGCCGCCGGGCCTCGGACCATCGTCCTGGGCAGCACGGGCTGTATGTACGTGGCCAACACCACCTACTACTCCACGCCCTGGGTAGTGCCGTGGATGCACACCCAGCTGGGTTCCGCCGGCTCAGCCGCCCTCGGCACCGCCGCCGGCCTCAAGGCCCTCATGCGCAAGGCGAAGATGAAGGACGAACCCATAAACGTCATCGCCTTCTGCGGCGACGGCGGCGGCGCGGACATGGGCCTTTCCGCCATCTCCGCCACCCTCACCCACAACGAATACAACCTGCTCATCCTGCTATACGACAACGAGTCCTACGCGAATACGGACATCCAGGTTTCCGGCTCTTCCCCCTGGGGCGCCAACTCCACCTTCAGCCCGCCGGGTACTGTCCACCGCATCATGAACAAGCGCTGGAAGAAGAACACCGCCGGCATGCTGGCGGCGGGGCATCCCCAGGTTAGATACATCGCCACCGGCTGCGCCTCCTACGCTACCGACATGATGAACAAGGTGCGAAAGGCCCTCAGCATCGGCGGGCCGACCTTCATTCACACCTTCGACCCGTGCCCCAAGGGCTGGGACTACGACCCGATGTACTCCCACGAGCTTGGCATGTTGGCGGTTCAAACAGGCATCTGGGTCCAGTACGAAATCGAAGACCAGAAGGTTACCCTCAACGGTCCCTCTCGGGTGCTTGCCAGGGGCAAGCCGCGGCTGCCCGTAGAGAAGTACTTGGAGCGTCAGGGCAGATTCGCCCACTTTACCAAGGAAGACGTGGCCTACTTCCAGGAGCAGGTGGACCGGATGTGGGAGAAGTGGTGGATCCCCGGCGTTATTCCCCCAGGCCTAGCCGAGGGCTAACCAGCCTCACACAACATAGCGGCGTAGGAGATAATGGGCAGCAGAAAAACGCACGATGGCGTAGAGAAAATCTACGCCGCGGCGGAGGCGTGGGTGTCCCGCGCCCTCCGTTCCGACGATTCCCTCTTCACGCCTGGCAAGCCCATCTGGACTAGGGATTTGCTGGGGGAACTGCGTGAGCGGTTCTTGGACAGATACGACGATTGGAAAGGTCCCGGCTTCTTCGACAAACTGGAGCGCCTGTTGGAAGACAGCTCTTCAGAAGTGCGCCAACTGATGGCAGAGGCGGTTTTCGCCACCTACCTCATCGTGTGGAAAGGCGCCACAGGCCGCACTGCCAAGTTGAATCGCATCAATCAAGTGCTCGGACGATCAAATGAGGACGTATCAATTTCGGATGACTTGTCGGCTGGCCTCGAGCCCGGTATCGCGCACCCCGGCGCCTTCTTCATAGCCAACTTCGGGATTCATCCGGGGTACGTCATTGAGTTCGTTGAGAACTGGAAGGAGATGGAGCCTACTGAAATAGACCGGCTGCTCTCCGACCCGTGGGAATTCAAGCGGTTTGTACTGGAAGTCCCCTTCCGAAGCGAGGTGCTCAAGACCTACAGTCCGGTCGCTCAACAACATGCCCTCCTCCATCTAGTCTTCCCAGACAAATTCGAGGATATCCTAAACACTAACTGGAAAAGCAAAATTGCCGGTGCCAGTGCGTTCGCAAAATATATTATGCAGCCAACAGAGGACGTAGATCGCAAGATACAGCAGATTCGCCGAGGTCTTGAGAAAGACAAGAGTCCAGACTTCCGTTTCTATGACGATGATGTTTGGTACATGTGGAATGAGGCCAACCCTTGGGATGCCTACATCAAACGTGCTCAAGCGTTTATTGACACCGGAATGCTGGACAGCGAAGAGGTCGACTACAAGTTGGAGATTGGCCAGAAGATGGCAGCTGCGCGGGAAGCCGTGCTTTCTGGTTCAGATGACTGGGCCAGGCTGGTCAAGAGCGGCATCGGCGGCAACCTCATATTCAGGATCGAGCAGGCAAAGTTTCGCGATTGGCTGGATGAGTCTCCCGACATCGCGTTAACTGCATTGCAAGCGATTTGGGCAAAAGATTCCCCATCCGTTGCCGATAGGATACGTGAGTTTTGCGTCCTTCTACCTAAGTCAGCGAGCAGCGGCACAGGTGTCCGTACTACTCTTGCGTCTGTCCTGCTCATGGGGGTGAACGTTGAACAGTACCCTCCCTTCAGGGTGGGTTACTTTAACGATGCTTACGACCGTACCCATTCTGAGAAGCCTAATGAAGACGCGGACGAGGCGGCCCTCTATGAACACGCCTTGGGATTTCTCAACCGATTCATTGAAGAGGCCGGCAAGCGAAATTTGAAGATAAACAACCCTCTCGAAGCGCAATCTCTGGTTTGGGCAGTTAAGGATCCATGTCCACCGACTCCGTGTAACTCACTGAAAACCCTCGCCGATAAGTTGTACCTTCCCGTCGGGTTTCTGGAGAACATCAAGACTTTGTTGGAGGACAAGAAGCAGGTCATCTTTCAGGGGCCGCCAGGCACGGGCAAGACCTACGTTGCCCAGAAGCTCGCTGAACATCTCGCCGGGGGCAAGAATCGGGTTACCCTGGTGCAGTTCCATCCCTCCTACGCCTACGAGGACTTTGTTGAGGGGTACCGGCCCACCCTCGAAGGTGGTCAGCATGGTTTCAAGCTGAAAAATGGGCCGTTGCTGCGAGCCGCCGAGCGAGCGCGGAATGACTCAGGGACCGACCACTTCCTCATCATTGACGAAATCAACCGGGGCAACCTGGCCAAGGTCTTTGGCGAACTGTATTTCCTGCTGGAGTACCGCGACGAGCCGGTTGAACTATTATACTCGGAGGAGAAGTTCCAGCTGCCCAAGAACCTTTACATAATCGGAACCATGAACACTGCGGACCGCTCCATCGCTCTCGTGGACCTGGCCCTTAGGCGGCGGTTCTACTTTGTGGAGTTTCGCCCGGACAAGTATCCAATTGACGGCCTGCTCCGCCGCTGGCTGTCCAATAATGCGCCCGGCATGGCCTGGGTGGCCGACATTGTAGACACGGCCAATAAGGAGTTGAACGACCGGGACGCGGCCATTGGCCCCAGCTACTTCATGAAGGACAGCCTCAACGAGGAGAAGGTCAAGATGGTCTGGGAGCACAACGTGCTGCCCTACATCGAAGAGCGCCTTTTCGGAGAGGATGAAGTCCGTAACAGGTTTGACTTTGATAAGCTGCGTAAGGTCGCCGTTTCCGCCAATTCTGATGAGAATGGCCAGGGGCAGGAGGCGGGCATCGAAGGGGATCCGGCCACCTCATAAGCAATGCGTCTGATTGAACTTCAGGAGTACCGGGAAAGCGAACCGCATCAACTCTCGGCAACCGAGCGCGACTCGCTGAAGAAGGCCTTGCCTTCCCTCACCATCCAGCATGCAATCGGCACGGAGTCGGAATACCGCATAACGCCCTCCTCCACTGTTGGCGCGGTCGAACTAGACGGCCTTTCCGTCCTCATACGGCCCAAGATAGGCATCCCTCAGCTTCTCTCCCTGGCGTGCTACGCCATCAGCCAGGTGAAATTCCAGGAGCGTGACTTCGGCTTCCCCGACGCGTCCGCCCTGCCCGACTTCCTCGCTCTCGCTCTAGCGTCTCAGGCCCGCCGCGCCTTCTCCAGAGGCCTCCTCCACAACTATCGCGTTCGGGAAGAGGCCCTCCACACAGTGCGGGGACGCATCCGGTTCGCCGACCAGCTGCGTCGTAGGTTCGGGACGCCCCTGCCGGTAGAGGTACGCTACGACGAGTTCACCGACGACATTCTCCCCAACCGGCTGGTGAAGGCAGCTGCCTATCGGCTGCGTCGGATGCCCCTTCTTTCGCCCAAAGCACGCGCCGGACTGGGCTGGACCGCCGCCATGTTGGACACCGTGTCTCTCAGGGAGTTCCCCTCCAACGACGTGCCGGAGGTTGCCTTTGACCGACTCAACGAACACTACCGCGGCGTAATTGCCATTTCGCTCCTTGTCCTGCGTTACGGCGAATTTGAAGCCCTCGCCGGTGCCGTGCGGGCTCCAGGCTTTCTGATGAACATGAACGATGTCTTCCAAGAGTTCGTAACGGTGGCCCTGCGCCAAGCCTTAGGGGTCTCCTCCGTCGCCTTCGGGGAGCGAAGCATCTCCACACTAGACCAGGCGGGTCGCGTGAATCTCAAGCCGGACCTGGTGTGGCGGGAGGGTTCCAAATGCCTATTTGTGGTGACGCTAAATACAAGAAAATCGAAATCCAGCATGCGCCCAACTCTGACCTGTATCAGATTTTGGCTTATGCTACCGCCCTCGACCTTCCGGGAGGGATGCTTATCTATGCCAAGGGTGAAGGTGAGCCGGCGGTCCACACGGTGCGGCACTCCGGCAAGCGGTTGGAAGTAGAAGCTCTGGATCTGTGCCAATCCCTGGAGGCCGTCCTAAAAGATGTGGGGAAGATGGCTCATAGAATCAAGGCGCTGAGCGACCGGGCACGTAGGGTCCGGATGAGTGTCTACGCGTCCTGAATGCCTCGCAAATGGGGGCAAAGATAGAACGGCCTACTATTCCACATCAGCCATGATCGTCACAAATTGGGCAACCTCTTCTATCCCCACCCCTACCATGTTGGTGGTGAGCCAGTTCTCGTAGAAGTTTATGTGCAGACCACTGGCAGTCACAAACATGCGGTCCAAGTCGTTATTTCTGGTCTCTTCCGCCAAACGAGAGACGACGTTGAACAAAGCGGCATGGGTTTTGTGTTCCCAGCCACGGTTCTCCGCAACTGCCTTCACCGCTTGGGCCGCCGCTCCCCAACCCTTCTCCGACGCCTGCCGTACGTCGCCACGGGCCAGCTCTTGTCGCGCTTGTTGCAACAGTTGCGTTGCTGCGCTGCGATATTGTGTTTCGGTGGTCATTTACGTTCCACTTCCATTAGTGGCTGGCTCCGCTAGTCTAGGTTACCGCTGCCATTATACGGGAATAAAGGTTCGCCTGCCACTCACAACATTGGCTAAGCCTCCGCTCCTCCAGTGTCCTCTTTAATGATCCCCACGCCGTGTTGCGCCTTAAACGTTAAGGCCCTAACATTGGCCCACACACCTAGAAGAGGATTGCGCTCATGAATAGACCCACCCTGGCCGACGTGCTGGAGGCGCGGAAGACCATCTCCCCCTACGTCAGCCCGACGCCCCTTATTTCCTACCCCGCTCTGGACAGCTACATCGGAGCAGAGGTGCGCCTCAAGCATGAGAACCACCACGCGCTGGGTGCATTCAAGGTTAGGGGAGGCATCAATCTTCTAGCCCATATGGACCCCGAGCAGCGTAGTCGCGGCCTAATCACCGCCTCCACCGGCAATCATGGCCAGTCCGTCGCTAACGCATGCCGCATCTTTGGGGCCAAGGCCGTCGTCGTGGTTCCGGAGGGGGCCAATCCCCTGAAAGTGAGGTCCATGCGAAATCTGGGCGCGCAGGTTCTCTTCCACGGAGCAAACTTCGACCAGGCCCGGGAGTACAGCGAGCGGTTGGCCAAGGAGGAGGGATACCGATACGTCCACGCCGCCAACGAGCCGCTACTGGTGGCGGGGGTGGCTACCTATGCTCTGGAGATTCTGGAGGAGTTCCCCGAGGTGGAGTACATCCTGGTGCCCCTTGGGGGAGGTAGCGGCGCCGCAGGATGCTCGATAGTCGCCAAGGCCGTTAACCCCGACGTCAAGGTAATTGCCGTCCAGTCCCAACAGGCTCCGGCGGCGTACCTTTCCTGGAAGAACAAAGAAGTCTGCCATGCGCCCATGAACACCAAGGCCGAGGGGCTTGCTACGGAGAGCGGCTACCAGGTGCCCCAAGAGATCCTTTGGGACTTGCTGGACGACTTCTTGCTGGTCAGCGACGACGAAATCGGCCACGCCATCGGGGTCCTATTGGAAAAGGCGCACACTCTGGCGGAAGACGCCGGCGCGGCGGCGTTGGCAGGCGCTATTAAGATGAAAGACGAGCTCCAGGGCAAGAAGGTGGTGGTGATCGTTAGCGGCGCTAACGTAACCCTCGACAGGCTGAAAGAAGTCCTGGCCGCCTACGTCGGTGGCTAACGGACATTTTCCCGGCATTGAAGATTTGGCGAACAATGTTTGCTGGCAGAGAATTTGAAGTGCTGCGGTCTCAGACGCTGATGGCAGAGTTGACGCCTTGGTGCCCACGAGCTACCGGCGAGGAGCGGCGCTGGCGTCCCGATGAATAGCTACGACCTTCTCAGCCGCCGGCAGGTGGTCATTACCATGTCGGGCGTGCTGATGGCCATGTTCCTTTCCGCCCTGGACCAGACGGTAGTCAGCACCGCCCTGCCGCGAATAGTCGCGGACTTAGGTGGCTTCGACCGCTACACTTGGGTGAGCACCTCATATCTGGTGGCGTCCACTTCCGTCCTTCCTATCGTTGGCAGACTCACGGACATCTACGGGCGCAAGTGGTTCATATTGGCTGCCATCGTGGTGTTCCTGGTAGGTTCCGTACTGGCGGGCTTGAGTCAGACCATGACTCAGCTCATTGTCTTCAGGGCCATCCAGGGACTTGGAGGCGGCTCGATAATGGCCATCGCCTTCGTAGCCGTGGGCGACCTGTTTCCCCCGGCGGAGCGGGGCAAGAACCAGGGGTACGTGGCATCCGTCTACGCCCTGTCGTCCATCCTCGGTCCCATCCTTGGCGGCCTTATCACGGACCAGCTTTCGTGGAACTGGATATTTTACATAAACCTGCCCCTTGGAATTCCCCTCATTGTCCTATTCATCCTCTACTTTCCCCAGGTGAAGCCGGAAGCGGTGCGGCACAAGCTGGACATTCTGGGAGTAGCCACGCTGATCCTATCTGTGGTGCCACTTATGCTGGCCCTTTCGTGGGGCGGCGTTCAATACTCGTGGGGTTCGCCTCAGGTGTTGGGATTCCTGGTTCTCTCCCTCGTAATGACGCTAATCTTCATTTTCGTAGAAACACGGGCTGAGCAGCCCATAGTGCCTTTGCACCTATTCAAGAACCCTGTGATGTCTTCCTCGCTCATAGCGGTATTCCTCACAGGATTCGCCATGTTTGGCGGGATTATCTTCGTGCCCCTCTACGCCCAGGGAGTGTTGGGGAAGTCCGCCACCAGCACCGGGACCATCATGACGCCCATGATGCTGGGGATGGTGGTAGGAGCGACCCTTTCCGGCCAAGCCCTCTCCAGATTGGGCGGCCATTACCGGATGCAGGGGCTGATTGGGCTGAGCATACTTGTCGTCGGGCTTTTTCTGATCTCTCGGATGACAGCCGAAACCAGCTTCGCCGTTACCCTCTTTAACCTGGTGCTCATGGGTTTCGGATTGGGCACCACATTCCCCACCTACACCATTGCCATACAGAATTCCGTTTCCCATCGATTCATGGGAGTGGCAACGTCGGCGGCACAATTCTTCCGAAGCGTGGGTGGATTGCTGGGACTCGCCGTTCTGGGTTCCGTCCTGACCAACCGGTTTTCCTCCAATCTCTTGGAATCCGTTAGCCCAGGGGTGGAGACGGTGCTGACGACGGAAAGGCTGAACGCCTTGGCCCGCAATCCCCAAGAGCTTGTCAACGCAGACGCCCAGGCGGGCCTACGGCAGGTGTTCGTCGATGCGGGACCTCAAGGGGTCGGACTGTTGGATCCGCTGTTGGAAACCCTCCGGTCTTCCCTATCTGCCGCCATTGCGGATGTCTTCAGTATCTCCGTAATTGTCATAATCATAGCTATAGTGGCCACGCTGTTCCTGAAGGAAGTGCCCCTGCGGGGCAGACAAACGCCTAGGGGTGGGTCGAAGCAGGCCGATGGGAAGCAGGCAGCAGCTGACTAAATGGCTGCCTCTCCCTACCCCAACTCTTCGAAGTAGCGTGCCAGTTCGTCCCGCTCGAAGGTGGGCATGGGCAAGAGCCTTCCCTCCACCCGCAGCATGATGCCCTCCTCCTGCGGGGTAATCCGGCCAATCTGGCAAGCGGCAATGCCCTCCTGCGCCAGGGCGGAAAGCAGTTGGGGAGCTTCGTCCGGGGGTAGTGTGATTATCAGAGAGCCGGACGCTAGCAGGCCCAAGGGGTCCAGCTTCAGAATTTTACATATCTGCACACAGTGGGGCAGGAAGGGGATACGCTCCCTGTCCACCACCATTCCAACGCCTGCTGCTGACGCCACTTCTTGAAGGCCTGAGGCCAGTCCCCCCTCGGTCGGGTCGTGGAGACTGTGGACGTTGGCAGCGTCGCAGGCAACCCGGGCATCCGTAACTACGCTGATGCCGGGGTCGAAGAGAAGCCCCGCAGCGGCTTCAATCATGTCAGAGTCCATTCCGCCCTCCCGAAGCGCCTCTCCGCGCTCCCGGGCGAGCAGGGCGGAACCTTCCAGGGACACGCCCTTAGTCAAGATGACATAATCGCCGACCTGGGCGCCGGCGGTAGTCAACGCCTGGCTCTTGGGCGCAACCCCCAGCATGCAGCCGACCACGATGGGCTTATCGAGATTATGTGTCACTTCCGTATGGCCGCCCACCAGCGTAACCCCCAAAGAGCGGCAGGCCTGGGTAATCTGCCGGAAGATTTCCGAAACACCCTCTTCGTCCATATCTTGGGGGAGGAGCAAGGTGGCCATGAACCACCGGGGGCGCGCCCCGGCGCAGGCCACGTCGTTAGCGTTGACCTGAACCGCGTACCAGCCGATGAGATCCGTAGCGAAGGTTATGGGGTCCGTCTTGGCCACCAGGACCTCGTCGCCGAAATCCAGCAGCGCAGCGTCCTCGCCCACCTTTGGGCCCAGTATTACTCGTGAGTCCTCTATTGTTATCCCGCTCAGGAGGCCCTCCAGAAAGGTGGGAGTTAGCTTGCCTAGTTTCACGGTGAAGCCTCCAAGGCTGTGGTAGTGAGCGGTAGTGGGGTGAACCGTTGCATTGTACTGCCGCCCATAAAGGTAAGGGGCCGGTAATTGGTAAATATATAAGTGTAATGCCTCAGCCTGAACACTGTAGTCATCATTCCAAGAAAGGTTAGAGATCGGACGTATTAGTAGAAATGTAGCGGGCCAAAATGAGTGTGTTCTAAAAAATCCATCCTGTTCTGAACAAAGTTTAGCTTTTTCTTATACAACTCTAGGACACCCTTGACACTTCGCCAGAACAGGTGCTATTATGCCCCACAAGAAGTCCAAATAGCTAGTAAGGGGGTGCAGTTTGGCTAGAAAGACAAAGTTGATGAAAAGGGTCGAAGAAGCGTACCAAAGAGACTTGGAGAAGCTTCTCCCCGAGAAGGTCAACGAACTTGGTCTTTCCGAGACTGCGGCGGAACTGGGGGTCAGCAAGGCCACCTTGGGATACTGGCTCCTCAAGCTCGGAATCGAGGTTCGCAGGGTTGCTTTGGCCCCAGGAGAGACCCTAGAGGTCAAGCGGTCCAGCTAAATTTGGCCCCAATTGTTCTAAAGTGGCAAGGTAATGCGCCTTGCCACTTTACCTTTTTGCAAAAGTCACCGTATTTGCCCTTCAACAGATCACCTCGTTCGGTGTAACGAGCGTACCTCCACGGGCAGAGCATAAAGTTTATTTGCAAAGTTTTTCCCACCACAGATTTCCCGGTAACGGCATGCAGACAATGGATTCGGTTGCAGAGACGCTGAACCCGTTACATTTTTTCTAGAGAATTGGTCAGTCGCATTCATGTAGCCCTTACATGCATTTCCCAAGAGGGCCTTCCGCCCCGCATTTGGACTCTAACATCAACTCGGCTCCTTCGACCCCCTCTTCTGGGGCCGCTGCAACCTTTATTATATGGGCCCACGTGTTGACCCTTTTCGGGCAACGCCTTATCATACGTGCACTTCAAGAAAGAGGTCTGGTATATGAAGCTGTCTTGTCTGCAGGAGAACCTGAGCAGAGCCTTGGCCGTCGTTGGCCGGGCCGTCGCCGTTCGTAGCACCCTTCCCATCACCCAGAACGTTCTCCTGGCCACCGATGGTGGAAGGCTCAAGCTTTCCGCCACAAATCTTGAAATCGGCATCACCACCTGGATTGGGGCCATGATAGAGGAGGAAGGTTCCATCACCGTGCCAGCACGGCTCCTCACGGAGTTCATCGGCTCCCTCCCTGCGGGCCAGATAGAGATCACTGGAAGCGAGCGACCAAAGAGCCTGAGTCTCAATAGCGGCCGCATCAACGCCCGGATCAGCGGCACCGACGCCGAAGACTTTCCCCCCATTCCCACCATCTCCGCCGAAGAAGGCGTTGAGTTCCAAGTCTCCACCCGGGACATCAAGCGGTCCATCGACCAGACCGCCTTTGCCGCTGACACCGAAGAGACCCGGCCCGTCCTTTCCGGCATACTGGTGGAGATAGAGGGGGACAAGCTGACCCTGGCCGCCGCCGACGGCTTCCGCCTGGCTGTAAAGCAAGGCAGCATCTTGAAGCCGGTGGAAAAGCCCGTGAACGTCATCATCCCCGCGCGCACTTTCAGCGAGGTGAGTCGTCTCATTGGCGAACAGGACTCGACCATGGACGTGCTGGTGTCCTCTTCCAAGAACCAGGTGCTGTTCCGGCTCGATGACTTGCAAATCGTCTCCCAGATCATTCAGGGGAACTTCCCCCGCTATATGGACCTCCTCGAAGACGCCATGAGAGACACCAAGGCGGAGGCGACCCTTAGAATCACGGACATGCTGGCGGCTTCCAGGTCCGTCAACATCTTCGTTAGAGACAGCAACAACATTGTCAAGCTACAGATGAACTCCGGCAGTGAAGACGGCCCGACGGGTCAGATGATCATTTCGTCCAAGGATGACGAGGTCGGTGAGAATACCGCCGAGCTCGACGGCAATATAACCGGCGAGGAGTCAACCATTGCCTTCAATGGCCAGTACCTGCTGGACGTTCTCGGCAACATCGACGGGGAAGAGGTATCCATCAAGACCAGCGGCCCCTCCCGCGCCGGCGTGTTCACCTCCCCCGGCTCCGACCAGTACGTACACCTGATTATGCCCATGTTCATCACCCGGTAGCATAGTCGGCAATTTGTAACAGGGTGGTCAGCCGGAGGCGTCGCCCCATAAATCCCGCTGCGGATTTCCTTCGTAGCACTATTGGGAGGGAGAAAGGAAACCCTTCACATATATAGTGGAAGTGTCCCAGTGAGAAGACTCATAGCCTTTGCCACCTTTGCATCGGCGGCCCTAATCTTGGCCGCTGGCCTGACCACCGCCAGCGCCGACGACAGTGTCGTAATCCTGGTCGACGAAGTTACCAGCCAGTTTCCAGACGGCATCTCCTTCAACCTCTCCCTCGAGACAGACAGCCCCGTTGACGACATTCGGGTCTTCTACAAGTCGCCGGGCGCTGACACCATCTCCTACGGTCTCTTGGAATTCGATGAAGGTCCTGCTACCCAGGCCAGCTTTTTCCTTGATACCAGCGTAGGCAGCGCCGGGGGAACCGCCTTCATTCCGCCCGGCGCAGTGTTTCGCTACCATTATCAGGTGTTTACCGAAGATGGCGAATCTTTCAAGACGGAGCAGAAGGAGTTCGTCTATACCGACTCCCGATTCGAGTGGACGCCCATCTCGGAAGGCCCCCTAACCGTCTACTACTACGGGCCTACGGAGACCCGCGCCAAGTCCATTCTTGACGCCTCCCTGGACGCCACCACGAACATGGCCCGGGTTCTGGGCGTTGAGCAGGTAGAGCCAATTAACATAATTGCCTACAACAACTACAGGCACATGTCGTCTGCGCTTCCGCCCCGCGCCCAGACCGTGCGCGAAGGGCTTATCACCCAGGGGCAGGCCTTCACCGATATCCGGGTGCTGCTGGTGCTGGGCACGGACCCGGATATCGAAGGCATCGCCTCCCATGAGGTGACACACGTGCTGGTGGACGACGCCGCGGGACGCGCTTACACGATCATTCCCGCCTGGCTCAACGAAGGACTGGCGGAATTCGGCAACGTGGCTCCCAGCGAAAGCTACGACAACGCCCTCCTGTACGGCATCTACACCCGTCGTGTGAAGCCCCTCGCGTACCTCACCAGATTCGCGGGCGACCCCGATGACGTGGTTATCTCCTACGGCCAGTCCCGTTCCGTGGTGTCCTACCTCATCAACACCTATGGCGAGGAGAGAATGGCGGAACTCATGGCCCAGCTCGACCAGACTTTTTCGCTGAACGAGGCTATGCAGGAGGTCTACGGATTCGACCAGGACGGGTTGGACACGGAATGGCGAAGCCGCATGGGTTTGCGCCCCTTCGGCTATGAAGAGGCTCCTCCCGAACAGGCCCCTCCCACTACCGAACCTGCGCCGCCGATCGCTGCCGTTCCCGATGTGCCAGCCGAAGGAGAAAGCGACGACGCCACAGCAGAACCCAAGGAGGGCGACGTTGAGGCGGACCGCCGCCCCGGTGGATGCAATAGGGACGCCCGCGTCAACGCCTCCGTACCCTTGGAACCCTTCATGCTGCTGCTGCTGGCCGGACCCTTGGGAATGCTAGGTCTGCGTCGGCTCAGGAAGCCGCCGCTCTAGGACTGTGCCGGAGCGTTCGGCCCCGCGGCAAAGGGCTAGCCGGAAGGTGGCGCGCCGTCTGGCATACCCAAGCTGAACGCGAAGGCGTTGAAACCCCTCATCCCTCATCGGGCGCGGGGATTCAGCGCGTCGTTGAGAGCGTCCCCCAGCAGATTGAAGGCGAAGATAAGCACCGTCACCGTTAGCACCGGGAAGAGAATCAGGTGAGGGTCGGACCGGAGCACGCCGATGTTGCCGTTCTTGTAAATCATCACCCCCAGGCTGGGAGTGGGCGGCTGAATGCCGACGCCCAGCCAGCTCAGGATGATCTCCGAGCCCGCGGTGGCTCCCATCCCCATGGACACCACCACAATGATGGGGCTGATGATGTTCGGCAGCACGTGGGACGTTAGAATGCGCCAGTGGGAGGCGCCCATGGCTACCGCCGCCTCCACGTACTGGCTCTGCTTTACATAAAGGACTTGGCCCCTCACCAGCCGCGCCATGCCCACCCAGGAGAATGCGGAAAGGGCGGCGAACAGCACCACGTAATCGACGATTCCCAGCTGGATGAGGTCTATGCCGGTAAGGTTCTCCAGGCCGCCGGACCAACCTTCCACCCACTCCTTCACCCTTGGCTTCACCGTCGCTGCAATGAGAATGACCAGCAGCAGGCCTGGAAAGGCTAAGAACACCTCGCCGACGCGCATTATCACCGAGTCCAGCCACCGGCCGAAGTAGCCCGAAATTAGCCCCATGCCGATGCCCAGCAGCAGGCTGCCCGTCAGTACTGCGGCCACGGTGATGATTACCGTCGTTCGCAGTCCGTAGATGACCCGGGTTAGCAGGTCCCGGCCCAGCCGGTCGGTCCCGAAGGGGTGAGCTAGACTTGGGCCTTGCTTCACTGATTCGGCCCGCAGGTCCTGGTCGTTGTACCCGTAGGGGGTTGGCGACCTGAATATCGTGAAAGCCCCCGCCAGGTACATGATTCCTATTATAGCCAGGCAGGTCACGGCGATTTTCTTTCGCAGCAACCTACGTAGGGCCAGGGCCCACAGGCTGCCGGAGGGGCCGAATCCCCCACCCGCCGTCATTTCAACTTGAGTGGTCGTCAAGAACTTGCCTTCCTTCTCCACACGACTCTAGTACCGGATGCGCGGGTCAAGGAAGCGATAGCCCACGTCTACAATGAGATTGGCTGCCACGAAGGCTGCGGCGATTATCAGCACGAGAGCCGTAATCACCGGATAGTCTCTGGAGAAGAAAGCTTCGATGGCCAGGCTGCCGATGCCCGGAATGCCGAAATAGCCTTCCGTAATGAAGGAACCCTCCACCAGCGTCGCCAGCGAGAGGCCCACCACAGTGAAGACGGGTATAAGGGAATTCCGCAGAATGTGCCGTCTTCGCACGAGAAACTCGCCCAGACCCTTGGCCCGCGCCGTCCTAACGTAGTCCTGGGATATAACCTCCAGGGTGCTGGCGCGGGTCAGGCGGGTAATCACCGCTATCCCGGGCACTCCCAGCACCAGGGCGGGCATGACGATGCGCGGATCGAAAAAGCCTCCCCAACCCTGAATGGGCAGGATGCCCAACCAAAGGCCGAAGGTGAGCAGAAGCAACGGCGCGGTGATGAAGACGGGCAGCGACATGAAGAATAGGGTGATGCTCACGGTGGTAACGTCAATCCACGTGCCCTGCTTCATGGCGGTATAGACGCCCAGGGGTATGCCAAGAGACAGCGCTACGATGGATGCCGCGAGCCCCAGCTGAGCCGATACCCAGATGCGCTTGCCGATGAGTTCCGCCACCGTGCGGTCCCGGTACTTGAAGCTTTCCCCCAGGTCGCCCCGCACCAGGTTCTTGATGTAAACACCGTATTGGACGAAGACGTTCCTATCCAATCCCCGCTGCTGACGGATCCGCTCCACTACATCGGGATTATTATATTGGCCCTGGAGAACCTCCACCGGGTCTCCAGGGCCATAGGTGCCGAGCAGAAAAGTAATGAGGGCCACGATTAGAAGCAGTACCGGCGTCCACGCCAGGCGTCTTATAACGTAGGCCCCCATAGAGATTAGAGCCTATTCGTCGATACGAACAAATCTGAGTCTGGGCACTATCAGCTGGGTCAGGTAGTAATCCTTGACATGAGGCTTCACCAGAACGTACTGCTCGCCGCTGTGCCATAGCGGGATCCAGGGCGCTTCGTCCACGATTATCTCTTCGGCTTGCTTATAGAGATCGAACCGGGTGGTCTGGTCTCTCTCTGTGCGGGCCTTTTCCAACAGCCGGTCGACTTCCGAGTTACTGTAACGGGTATGATTGTTGCTGCTTTCGCTGTGGAACAGAATGTCCAGAAAGTTCTCCGGGTCCGGGTAGTCCGCAATCCAGGCAATCTGGAACATGTCGAATCGACGCTTGTGCAGGTCCTGTAGGTACGTAGCGAACTCCGTCTGCTGGAACTCCACCTGTACACCCAGCACTTCCTGCCAGGAGAAGGTGATGCTCTCCAGGTCCAGGTCCACCGACGCGCCGAAGCCGCCCGCCACTGTCAGAATCATGGGATAGTCGCTTATATTGTCGGCGTACTTGGACTCGCTGAGCAGCTGCTGTGCCTTCTCCGGATTGTAGGTGTAGCCTGCAAGTTCGGAGTTGAAGGCCGGAAATCCCGGCGGCAGTATGCCTTTGGCCGGGGTCACCAGGTCTCCCAGCACCAGGCTGGCTATCTCCTGCCGGTTGACGGCATAGTTCAGCGCCTGCCGGACTTTCACGTCGTCGAAGGGCGGCACCGTCGTATTCATCCCTATGTAGCTGGTGCTGAAGGAAGGAAGGGCACGCTGAAGGTCTGCGTTTAGGCCGTTGTTCGGGTCCAGCAGCCTATCCAGGTCGGCAATCCCCACGCCCGTAATGTCAATCTCGTCGTTCTCGTACATGAGCATGGAAGTGCCGCCGCTGAGAATCAGCTCCACCTGCTCCAAATAAGCCGGGCCCAGGTGGTAGTTGGGGTTCTTGGTTAAAATCAGCCTCTCCCCGGGGACGTACTCTGACAACATGAAGGGGCCGGAGCCATTGGGTTCCCGCACCCAGCGTCGGCCCGTCTCCACGTTCTCCTGGTCGAGAACGAAGGCGGTGGGGTAGGTGAGCTTGTATATGAAGTAGGACTTGGGCTCGCTGATGGTGATTTCCAGAGTATGGTCGTCGATGACTCGAACCCCTTGCACGTCTCTGGTCTCGCCCCGCAGCTTCTCTTGCAGGCCCACGATGTCTCCCAGGTACTGGTCTACTACCAGCGACTCGGTGATGGCGTCGGCGGCCCGCTCCAGGGACCACTTGAAATCGTGAGCCGTGATGGGCTTCCCGTTATGGAAGACGGCATCCTGCCTAATATGGAAGGTGTAGACCAGACCGTCGTCGCTCACGTCCCATCGTTCGGCCAGGTCCGGCACCACCTCCAAGTTTGGGCTGATGGTTACTAGACCGCCGAAGACCTCGATGATTATGGTCGCCGACGTGGCGTCCGTCGTCAGGTGGGGGTCCAGAGTCGGAGGGTCGGAGAAGAGGCGACGGAGCACACCCTTTTTCCTCTCCCTGGGGGTGTCGTCCTGGGGCGCTTCTGTGGGCGCCGCCGCCGTTGCCCCGGCCGTTGGCGCTGCGGTTGCCCCGGGTGCCGTCGGTGCTGCCGTTGGTTCGGCCGTGGACGCTGGCGTGGATGCTGGCTCGCCGGTGGTGGGTCTCGGCCCGCACGCCGCCAGAGTCAGGGCTAACGTCAGCATGAGCACGGCGGCAAAGCTCAGCGCGATTGCGCCCTTTCGTACGAATCTCATCGATTTCATTGCTCCCAAGCTAATCATTCTTCTAACTCCTGATTCTAAATGAACCCAGTGAATGCTACAATACGTATGTCATCCAGGCCAATAGCAAGGGCTTTCAGCCCAGAAAGGCCGAATTCAGTAACGGTCGCAGCAGATGTTTAGTCTTAGTCAATTTCACCTCAAATCCCTCATCACCCTTGCCATCTTGACCGCCCTGGTCATGGTCGTTCTTGCCGGTTGTCAGGGACGTCCGTCCGCCTCCGACAGTTCCAACCCGGAGCAGGTGGTGTGGGAAGCGTGGACCGTCATCAAAGATTCATACGTTGACAGCAATTCTTTGGATTCTGAGAGCGTGGCAGGTGACATAATCGTCGGAATGCTGGATGCGGCTGAAAAGCCTCACTACCCATTCCTAACGGAAATGGCGGAGTACCGGCGCCGGGCGCCGGGATCGGTGCCCAGGGAGTTCTCAGACGTTTGGCGTGCTTGGCAGCTTTTCCGCCAGACCTGGCCCGAGGTGGAGCCAGCCGTGCTGGCGGATGCGGCCCTTGCAAGCATGATGGCTTCTTTGGAGAACGACGACCAGGTGAGTTCCTACCTGAACCCGGAGGACTATCAGCGCTCCCAGGAAGAAGAAAGGGAGGTTAGCTACCAGGGCGTCGGCGCCGTTATGAGCATGGAGGACGGTTCGTTGACCATAGTTTCTCTGATGAGCGACGCACCCGCCGAGAGGGCCGGCCTCCAGAGAAACGACGTAATCCTGGAGGTAGACGGCGCACCGGTGAGCAGCAATGAGCTTCCCGAGGCCACCGCCAACATTCGCGGACCCTCTGGCAGCCGGGTTACCCTTCTTATACAACGCCCCACGGAGACGGAACCCAGGGAGGTCAGCGTGACCCGCGGCATGGTCAATGTCCCCTCGGTGGACATGTCCCTCCTGCCCAGCTCCGTCGGCTACCTATATATACAGGCCTTCTACGACCATACCTTGGACGAGGTGTTGGATGCCCTGGAGACCTTCAACGAACTGGAAACACTGGGGATGGTTCTGGATCTTCGCAGCAACCGGACGGGATCCCTGGAATTGGCTCGCGACGTGGCGGCCCAGTTCCTGCCCGACGGTCTCTTCTCCTACCAGATGGACAATCAGGAAAACCGCACGGAGCTTCACCTGGCGGATGGGACCTCCGGCGTACTGGACGAGGACGTGAAGCTGGTAGTGCTGGTAAACGAGGGCACCTCGGAGGCAGCGGAGGCCCTGGCCGGGGCACTTCAGGATTCTGGCCGCGGCGTGGTCATGGGTGATCCTACGATGGGTAGAGGGTCCACCAATAGCTACGTTACCCTCAACAACGGCGGCGCCCTCTACTTCCCTGTTTCCTATTGGTATACCCCCTTGGGCCGGGCCATCAGCGTCGAGGGCATCCAGCCGGACGTCGCCGCCTCTCTGAGCCAGGAGGACCTTATTATGAGCAGAGACAGTCAGCTACAACGGGCCTATGAATACCTGGACCAGTCCCTCCCAGCCTTCCGGTAGGAGAGTTTCATCGACTCCGTGACTCACGCCAACTTAGGAAACACTCTGAGATGCGTACAGGGCCCTTACTTTACATAAAGGCCACAGCTGGCCGACTGCTGTCGTGCCTACGGTTGACAAGGCCGCGACTGGCTGCGTCGATTGCAGCCCTGATCATGGCGTTGGCGGCTCTGGCGCTTCTCTCTGCGTGCGGCGGTGGCGAAACCCCGACCCCGACTCGGACTCCCACGGAGGCCCCGCCCCTCCTCGGCGCCGAAGAGCATTTCCAAAGAGGCAACGCCTTCTACGAGCAAGAGCTGCCGGGCGCCGCCATACAGGAGTATCGCAACGCCCTCCAAGTCGATTCTCAACACGCCCACGCTCGCGTCGGTTTAGGCAAGGCCCACGTCATGAGAAGGGAATACGACGAGGCATTGGACCAGTTTCGGTATGCCCTGCGTGTCGATCCCAACCTGGCTGAGGCGTATTTCGAGCGCGGCAAGGTCTATGGAACCCAGGCCAAGTTCACCCCGGCCATTCGCGACTTCGACAGGGCCGTCGAGCTTAACCCCGACAACGCCGCCGTCTACAACAGCCGTGGCTTCGCCTTTGTTGGTCAGGGCAAGGTAGACGAGGCCATAGCCGATTTCGACAGAGCCATCGAGCTTGACCCGGAGTTCGCCGACGCCTATGCCAATCGGGCCTTCACCCACGCCGTCCTGGGCAAAGACGACGATGCGACGTCGGACGCGGAAAGGGCCATAGAGCTGGGGCTCAACGCCGACGCCATCATGGAAGAGCTCGATGCAATTCGGAACTCCGGCCCGGCCCCGTAAAGCTCAAGTCGAGAACAGTCTCAAAAATCACCCATGTCCCCCCTTCTAGAAGTACAGAATCTCCACACCTATTTCTACACCAACGATGGCGTCGTTAAGGCTGTGAACGACGTTTCGTACCAGGTGGATGATGGGGAGACAGTCGGTATAGTGGGCGAAAGCGGCAGTGGCAAGAGCGTCAGCGCCCTTTCCATTCTGGGCCTCGTGCCCTACCCGGGCCGCATAGTCAACGGGAGCATTCTGTTTCAAGGCGACGACCTTCTTACCCTTAGCCAGCGGGAGATGCAGCGGATTCGAGGTCAGCGCATCGGCATGATCTTTCAGGAACCCATGACGTCTCTGAATCCGGTGTTGACCATCGAAAGGCAACTAACGGAGTCCCTTGAAACCCACATGGGAATGAGCAGGGCCGCCGCGAGAAGGCGGGCCGTCGAGCTTCTGGACCGGGTTGGAATCGCCGACCCCCACCAGCGGATCAATGAGCATCCCCACATGCTCAGCGGCGGGATGAGGCAGCGGGTGATGATTGCCATGGCTCTGAGCTGCGACCCCAAGCTGATAATAGCCGACGAGCCCACCACCGCGGTGGACGTTACCATTCAGGCTCAGCTTCTGGAGCTAATGAAGAACCTGACCCGCGAGTTCAACGTGGCCCTCATTATCATCAGCCACAACATGGGCATCGTGGCTCGCTACGTGGATAGGGTCTTCATCATGTATGCGGGCAAGATTGTCGAACGCGGGCCCGTGGTCCAAACCTTTCGTTCTCCCCAGCACCCCTACACCTTGGCGCTGCTTCGCTCCATTCCCCGTTTGGACCTGGCGCAAAGGGAGAAGCTGGAGTCCATTGCCGGCCAACCGCCCGACTTGGCGCGGCTGCCAAAGGGTTGCGCCTTCATGGAACGATGTCCCTACGCTATGGACCGCTGCGGCGAAGAAGTTCCAACCTTGGCAAAGGTTGGTCAAGACCAGTGGTCCGCCTGCTGGAATGCCCCAATCTCTGCCCCGTTTGAGGCCGGTTAGAACAGTGAGTGCACCCGAAGAAACCCTCCTCCGGCTGCAAAATCTGAAGATGCACTTCCCCGTAACCTCCGGCATCTTCTTCCAGCGCGTTCAGGGTTGGATCAAGGCAGTGGACGGAGTTTCCATCACCATCAGGCGCGGCGAAACCCTGGGCCTTGTAGGCGAGAGCGGGTGCGGCAAGACTACCCTGGGCCGGTGCGTCCTTCGACTCTATAGGCCCACCGCCGGTCGGGTGGAGTTTGACGGCCAGGACATTACCGAATTGGGAAATAGAGACTTGAGACCCTTCCGACGCCGGATGCAGGTTATATTCCAGGACCCCTACGCGTCGTTGAACCCGCGTATGACCGCGGGACGAATAATCGGTGAACCCCTCGTCATCCACAAAACAGTCACCGACAAAGAAGCGCAGCGTCAACGGGTTCTGGAACTGGCGGAAATCGTCGGCTTCCACCCGTCAATGCTCAACCGGTTCCCCCACGAGTTCAGCAGCGGCCAGCGGCAGCGCATAGGCATTGCCCGGGCGTTGGCTCTTAACCCGGAGTTCATCGTGGCGGACGAACCCGTTTCCGCCCTGGACGTATCTATTCAGGCCCAGATAATCAACCTGCTGATGGAACTTCAGCGGCAGCTGGGGCTTACGTACCTATTCATTGCCCACGATCTTTCGGTGGTGCGCCACATCAGCGACCGGGTGGCCGTGATGTACTTGGGGCGCGTGGTGGAGTTGGCCGAAAGTAGCGCCATATACTCTGATCCGGCGCATCCTTACACCCAGGCCCTGCTTTCCGCCGTGCCTATTCCCGACCCGTTGGTGGAGGCGGCCCGGGAGCCCATCATCCTCCCTGGCGAAACACCGAGCCCGCTGAATCCACCAAGCGGATGCGTGTTTCATCCGCGTTGCCCCATTGCGGAGGAGCGGTGTTCCCAAGAGATTCCCGACCTGCGCGAGGTGACTCCCGGCCATTGGACGGCCTGCCTGCTGTCTCCCGGCTACAACGAAGCGCCGCCGGTGGTTGAAGCCGCCGTAAGCGAACCTGACCCAGCGTAGGTCTGAACAAAACGCAGCGTCCCCCAACATGTCATTCTGAACGAAAGCGCAGCGCCCCCCAACATGTCATTCTGAACGGAGCGCAGCGAAGTGAAGAATCTGCCAATAGCGATTGAAATTAGAAAAATCCCATTTCATTAAGATTTCCTAGAGGTTCGCACAATAGATGTTATGTTACCCACAAGGCCCTTTTGGGGCTTATTGACATAATAACACCCCATATTCACCGAAAACTGGCCTTCCTCGAAATCGGTCATTTCTTTCCCCAAACCGAAGCTTGCGCACTCGCGCCGCCTGCGGGTCACGTTCGTCCGGCTGCGTGATGGTACAATATCTTCAAGGTTCCAGCGCATCACCGAGGTTTAGAATTGCCACGCCCAAAATCTTCAATCGTGCTCCTCATCTCCTTCAACGTCCTTGTCCTCGCCGCCGCCATAGTCGGCTGTAACTTCTTTGACCGTGACCCCAGCCCTCCCACCGAAGCTACCGCCCCTCTGCCCGATGAAGCGCCTAAGGAGTTCGGCGTTCTCTTCGAAGTCTACTCCCACCTCTTGGAAGAGCACTATGACAGAGAAAATCTCACCGCTACCCAGTTGAGCCGTGGCGCTATTCGGGGGATGATAGAGGCTTTGGACGATGACCACGCAGCCTATCTGGACCCGGAGCTCTTCAGCTCGGAACTGGAAAGGTTCCGGGGCAGCTTTGAGGGCATCGGCGCCGAGGTAACCATGAAGAACGGCCAAATCGTCGTGGTGGCCCCCATCCCCGACACGCCGGCGGAGGAAGCGGGCATCCACTCGGGGGACGTCATCCTGGAGGTCAATGGGCAGAGCGTTGAAGGCCTTGGCGTTTACGACGTGGTTGCTCTCATTCGAGGCCCCGGAGGAACGGACGTAGAGCTACTCGTCCTGCATCTCAAGGCTTCGTCACCCACGTCCATAACCATCACCCGTGGCGTAGTCAAAGTGCCCACCCTGGACCTACGCATTCTCAGCGGGGGCTTGGCCCATCTACACCTTCACTTTTTCGGGGAAAACACGGCGGAAGAGTTTGGTAATGCTTTGGAAAGGGCGGAGCGACTAAAGGCCAAGGGGCTGATTCTGGACTTGCGCAACAATCCGGGCGGGCGTCTGGATACGGTGGTGGAAATGACCAGCAAGTTCCTGGACGAAGGTCTGGTGCTTTATCAGATAGACGGCGGGAAGGTGCGGACCGAGTATCCCGTCAGCGATGGCGACAAGGCCCCGGACTTGCCCCTTGTAGTTCTCATCAACGAATTCAGCGCCAGCAGCAGCGAAATTATGGCCGGCGCCCTCCGAGACCACGGCCGCGCTCAGCTGGTGGGCGCAACGTCCTTCGGCAAAGGCAGCGTCAACATCCAACGGCCCCTCAGCGACGGATCAGGCGTCTACTACAGTATTGCCCGCTGGTTCACTCCCAACGGAGACCTCATCGAGGGAGAGGGTATCGTGCCCGACGTTGTCGTCGAGGCCGACCACGAGGGCATAGAAGACTTTCCCTTGGACCGGGCCATCGAACTCCTCCAAGAAGCAACGGCCGTCAGCGGGTAGATGATGAGTCGTCGAAGGGAAATAGCCGTCAACCGGCAGGCCTTCTACAACTATGAAGTGCTGGAACGGTTCGAAGCAGGCATCCAGCTCACTGGCACCGAAATCAAGTCGATACGCGCCGCTCGCGTTGACCTCCGCGGGGCTCACGCTCGCCTGGAAAACAACGAGTTGTGGCTTCACGGCATGCACGTCGCCCTCTATGATCCCGCCGGTAGCAGTAACCACGACCCCAGACGGCCCCGCAAGCTCCTGATGCGCAGAAGCGAGATTGACAATATTGGGGGCGATATCTCCCAGAAGGGCCTGACTCTCGTCCCCCTTAAGCTTTATGTAAAGAACCACTGGGCAAAAGTCGAACTGGGCCTAGCCAAGGGAAAGCGGAGTTACGACAAGCGAAAGGCAATAATCGAGCGGGACAAAGACCGGGAAGCCCGACGCGCCCTGCGCCATCTAGTCTAGCCCAGGCTGCTGCCCAACCCCTACTGCCATGCGTCCCTTGCCTGAACTTCCCAACCCCTGCTACCCTCTCTCAACAAGCCTATGAACCTTAATAACGCAGTAAACAAGCACGCACCGAAAACCCATTCGATTGCCCGGGTTTTTTGAAACGAGTCCCACGCCTGAAACGAATAATTTCAGGCACGAATTGATACCGAGTCGATTACCAAATCGAATCCCTTTCACGCCTGACCTCGCCAAAACGAAACCATTCGAATTGACCGCTATCTGCCGGCCACTGTGCCATCGACCCTAGACAATTTGCATATCGTAGCGGATAATAACTAAAGGACATGGGGACGCGTGGTTTCGACAGGGAAATGTCCTGGAAGAATTGCAGGTCGGGGCGCCGTCATCACCTCGTCAACAAGGCGGCAAAATAGTAACTGGCGAAAGAGAATTCGCTCTAGCAGTCTAGGTATCTAGACTGCTACGTCTGCCCCCGCTAACCCCGGATGCGGGAAGTAGGCGCCATAAGCCCGGGGTGCTGCCATCTCCACGCCGGTTAAAGATGGCCTAAGACAAACCGGTTGGCCCTTTGAAACTTTGCCGGTAGAGGGTCAAGGGAGCGACAATAAAGTACCGGATAAGCCTGTAGGATATTCTTGCCAGACTTCTCCTGGACGGGGAGTTCGACCCTCCCCCGTCTCCACCATTTCACAACCCGATATCCACTCTTCCATTGCTCTTGCCCTGCCCTTGTAATATCATCGCACCCGTAGCCTATTGATGCACAGACGGCCCTGCCGGAAGCGTTAGCTTCGTAACGGTGCGATATTTCAGCTGGAGTAGCCTCTATCTGATATGCAGCAAAGCCTTACACCCAACGCCACCCTTCCGAGCTTAGACGGCTCGACTTCGGCTGACCACACCGACGCCATGTTGCAAGACCTTGAGGTCTCGGAGTTTAGCCTCTCCCCGGAACCCTCCCCCACCGCAGTTATAGACGTCGGCTCCGGTTCCGCCCGGGCGGTGGTCATGCAGGTCAACCGGGGCGGCGGCATAGAGATAATTGCCCAGCAGCGGATAAGCCTGAACCTCATGAGCCACCTCACGTGCCGGGGAGCCTTGGACGACGAAAGCGTTGCCTCCACCGTCGAGGCGGTGGAGGACTTCGTTCAGCTGGCCAAGGGCTATGGAATCAGCTGCATCCACGCCGTGGGCACCGCCGCCTTGCGAGAATCCCGCAATGCCTTGGAAGTGACCGGCACCATCGCTCGCCGCTTTGGCGTAACACTGCGGGTCATCGACGGCTACGAGGAGGCGGCCTACTGCTTCCTTGGGTCGGTCCACGGCCTGCCCGTCTCGAAAGGGCTGATGGCAGACCTGGGAGGCGGCAGCATGGAGGTCGTCGAGTTCGCCGATAGGTCCATGAAGACGCTCCACAGCCTGCCCTTGGGCAGCCTTCGTATCGCCAACAGCTTCCGGCTCACCCAACGAGCGGCGGCGGAAGACGTCACAGCCGCTCACCGGTACGCCCTGGAATCCCTTAAGCTGGCCAAGGTTCCGGCGTTGGCGCCCCACGGAGAGTTGGTGGGGTCCGGCGGCTCCATGCGACTCTTTGCCAAACTGGACCGCCGGCATAGGCATCATCCGGTGAAGAAGATTCATGGTTACTGCATCAGCCGGCGCGCCCTGGAGAATCTTGTGAACGACCTTACGGCAACCGTTCTGGAGGAGCGGGCGCAGATTCCGGGGATGAACCCGGAGCGCACTCACTCCATTGTAGGCGGAGGCGTGGTGGCCCTGGCCCTCCTGGAGCACGCTGGCGCCCAAAGGATTATGTTATCTGGACAGGGCTTGCGAGAAGGGTTGGCGCGAAATCCCCATGACTTGTCCATGGAGCGCGGCATCACCCTGCCGCCAACGTCCATGGTGCGCCTGAACACCCTGAGCGACCTCAGTCAACGCTTCGCCCCTCGCTATTCTCGCCGCGGGCCGCGAAGGTCCGATCTTGCGCGCAGAATTGCCGAGGCGGCGTGGTGCGGGAAGGCTTCGCTCCTCGCCTCTTCCCTACAATGTGCTGCGTTCCTGCTGGACGTGGGCAGTGCCATAGACTTCTACAACCGGCTGAATCGCACGTCCTCCCTGGTGGTTGCTTCGGACCTGCCGGGGTTCAGCCACCGGGAATCTGCCCAGATAACCGCCATACTGCTGGCGGCGGAGCGGGGACGGCTGCCTCGCAAGTATCGCCGCAGTTCTCTGCTTTCTCAGGACGACCGGGAGCGCATAGGCCAAGCCGCCGTCATTCTGCTGACTGCCGACGAACTGGAACGGCGGCTGCCCCCCGATCTCTCCGCGGGCGCCGTAGAGATATCCTCCACCGACGGCGGCCTGTATGTTTCCACTCCGGCCTGGTCCAAGAAGGCTGGCCGCGTCATCTGTGATCGCTGGCAGCAGGAATTCGGACAGCCCATCTTCGTCCGGTGGGTGAGCCATGAATAAATCCGACTTAAACGCTAACTTCCCCATGGGAACCAGTTTCGGCGACCATCCTTACGACGGCAAGTATCCCGGCCGGCTGATAATCGTGGAGGGTATCGACGGTTCCGGCAAGAGCACCCAGATAGACCTGCTGGGCAAGTGGCTCACCAGCCTTGGCTACGTGACCGTCTTCACCGAGTGGAACTCTTCGCCCATTGTCCGCCGCACCACCAAGCGGGGCAAAGACGAGCGCCTGCTCACGCCGATGTCCTTCAGCCTCATCCACGCCGCCGACTTCGCCAATCGCGTCTATACGCAGATACTGCCAGCCCTCAAGTCGGGTACTGTGGTGCTGGCCGACCGTTATGTCTACACCGCATTCGCTCGAGACGCAGCGAGGGGCGTTAACCGCAACTGGCTCCGGCGCATCTACTCCTTCGCCGTGCAGCCCTCCCTCGCCCTCTATTTCAAGGTGCCCCTCGAAGAGTCTATTAGAAGAATAGTCGCCGGCCGGGAGTCCATCGGTTACTACGAATCAGGCCAGGACCTGGGTCTTGCACCCAACCGGGAGGACTCCTTCAGAGCCTTCCAGCAGAGGCTTCTGGACGAATACGACCAGCTCAGCGAGGAGTATGGGCTTGTAGCCGTCGACGCCACGGCCACCATCTCCAAGCAGCAACAGTTGATCCGAGAGTACGTGAAGCCCCTGCTGCCGGGCCTCATGAAGATTCACGGGCACAGCCTGCCGGAGGCACTGAGCAGCGCCGGACTCACCGGGCGTTACATTCACCGATCCGGCTCCCGCAAAATACCGGAAGCGTCGGGCAGACCCGATGGCTAGCCCGGTGGACCGATGGGGCGCTCTGGCCCATTCAGCTCTCGGCCTGATTCTAACCTATGGATTTGAGAGCGGCCTATGAGTATGGCAAAGTTCTATGGCCATATCCCTCTGGGACTTGGGGACATACCCATGCCCGGCAGGCTCATAGTCGTCGAGGGAACTGACGGTGTGGGCCGCTCAACCCATATTGCACTGCTGAAGGAATGGCTGGAAACGGAAGGCTATGCCGTGTTGGACACGGGTTTTCGCCGCTCTGATCTCACCGGTGATGGCATCGATCGAGCCATGCGGGGGCATACCCTGGACCACGTTACCCTCAATCTCTTCTATGCCACCGACTTCTGGGACCGGATGGAGAAGGGCATCATTCCCGCTCTCCAAGCTGGGATGATTGTTCTGGCAGACCGGTACATCTACTCCATCATCGCCCGGGCGCGTGTGCGCGGCGTCCCCGCCCGCTGGCTCGACGACGTTTTGGAGTTCGCTATCGTGCCCAACCAGGTATTCTACCTGGACATCGACGTGGAACAGCTACTTCCACGGATGCTTGCCAACCGGGAACTGGACCATTGGGAGTCCGGCGAGGATTATCTGCGGCGGCCGGACCGGCACTCCAGCTTCGTTCTGTACCAGAACGCCCTGCTGGAAGAGTTCCGCAACCTGGCAAAGCAGTACTGCTTCGTGACCATAGACGCTCGCCCTAGCGTCCGGGAGGTCTTTGAAACTCTCCAGGGCGGCGTCCGGGCCGAGGTCGCCAACATGCTTGGCTAAGGATTCCCGCCGGCGCTGCCTTCCCCAGTTTAATGCAGGGCTAGGTTACGGCTAAGCCAGAATACGGGTCCCGTACAGCCGAACGGGGTTGTCCCACAGAATCTTCCGCTTGCTATCGTCGCAGATGGGTTGCGCCACGAAGTCGGGCAGCGCCCTGTCCGGGTCCGGCGCGTCGGGGTGGGAGTAGTCCGTATTCCAAACGATGTTGTCATCGCCCAAGGCGTCCACAACCCCCTTGAGATGGAACTCGTCTGGGTCGCAGGCCACGAAGCCCTGGCGCAGGAAATACTCGCTGGGCATTAGGGGCAGCGGCTCCAAGTCGTACCACATCCCTTGCCTCTTGTCCCGCATGCCGTGGTCGTTGAGCCGCCCGAGCCAGAAGGGAAGCCACCCGGCGTTGCCCTCGAGGAAGGACACGCGCAGATTGGGGAACCTTTCCATGACTCCCAGGAAGATGAGGTGCCCAAGAGAGATCATGTTCTCGAAGGGGAACCCGATGGCGTGTTCAAGGGCGACCTCCGGGCCGGAGACCTCGGACCGCGGCTGGTAGCGCACGCCCGTGTGCGGCTCCCCGCTGCTGACGCCGTGGAAGGAGACGGGGAAGTCCAACTCCTCGGCCAAGGCCCAGAAGGGGTCGTAGGCCCGGTCATGCCAAGGGCGCCCCTTTTGTGCGCGGGGCATTGTGACCGTTACGGCGCCCAATTCCTCCACAACTCGCCGCGTCTCCGTTACCAAGCCTTCGATGTCGTGTTGACTGGGAAGTACGCCGACCATCTTGATGCGGCTGGGAGACGTGTCGCAGAAGGCGCGGGAGAAGTTGTTATAAGCGCGAGCACAGGCCCACAGGAGTCCCTGGTCCCGACCGCCGGAGACGCGCAGGGGTTGGGGCGCGTTGTCGATCAACACCTGCTTGTCCCAACCCAACTCGTCCATGTGCTCGATTCTGCTCTCCGGCGTGAACCCCTTAGCGTACGCGACGCCATACTTCTTGGGCATCACGTCGGCGTCGCTGACGGTGACCTTCCGATTGACACCCCCGCCTTGGATAGTGGTCTTGACCCGGTTGCCCTCGGGGAAAATCTCGCACTCCATGAAGCTACGGCTGGCCCCAACGCGGCTCTCCGAGGCGGGGCCCACGATGGGCCGACGGTGGAAGTATTCCGGCTCCATAAACTCGCTCCACAGGTCATGGGGCTCCGTGATGTGTGCGTCCGCGTCGATGACTTTGAATCCCTTGTACATGGTTCTACCTCTCCCCCTGTGATGAGTGTATGGGGCCGCCTGCCGCCGCCCTCTCCCCGCATTGTAGTCTTATGTAAAGCCCCCTGTCCAACGGTGGAATTATACCACCAACGCCGTGCCTTCTTCCCTAATTCCACGAGCCTCTTCGCTCGGAAGCTCACGGCTGGTAGACTAGCCAGTGAACACCATACTGTCCAGGAGATGATGAGCATGAAGGCAATTGTAGGGGCAAGGCTCATAGACGGAACAGGCGCGCCGCCCAAGCCCAACGCGGTGGTGCTAGTCGAAGGGGACCACATCCTCGGGGTTCACGCAGCCGGCAGCGACATCGTGCCTCCCCAAGCGGAAATCGTCGACGCCACCGGTCTGACCCTGATGCCGGGGCTTATCGACAGTCACGACCATCTAGCGCACTTTGGCCACGATCTGGCCGTCCGGTGGGGAATCGACGAACCCCAGAGTCTTCGCCACGCGCGGGTTTTCGACGTATTGAAGCAGACCCTGGAAACGGGATTCACCACCGTTCGCGATGCGGCCGGGCTGGACGCAGGCTTCAGAGACGCGGTGGACCGAGGGCTTATGCCCGGCCCACGGTTGCAGGTGGCCCTCAACTTCATCACGCCCACGGCGGGGCAAGCGGACCGTACCAGCCCCTCCGGACACTCCCCCGCAGTGGTTCCCCAGTTCGACCTGCCCCTGGGTATCGCCGACGGGCCTTTCGGCATGCGCGCCAAGGTGCGGGAGATGGTTCGAGCCGGAGCCGACGTAATCAAGACCGCCGTCAACGGTTGGGGGCGGCCCACCAGGGGCCTTGGGCCCAAAGACCAGATAATGACGCGCGAGGAGCTGGACGCGTTGGTGGATGAAGCCCACGTGATGGGTCGCAAGGTGATGTGCCACGTTCTGGGCGGGACGGGTCTGCGCATGGCCGTGGAGGCGGGGGTAGATTCCATTGAGCACGGCTCCTACCTAAACCAGGACCCAGAGCTTCTCGACATGATGGCCCGCACAGGAATCTATTTCGCCCCCACTTTCAGCGTCTTCTTCTATCACGCGGAGAGGGGAAGCCCGCACGAGAGCGCCCGAGCCCTGGACTTCCGGGAGCACCACGCGGAGAGTCTGCGGTTGGCCCTGGAAGCAGGGGTGCAGGTGGTGGCCGGGTGTGACGCGGGGGCCTTTGTTCACGGCAACAACGCCCACGAACTGACCTGCCTGGTGGAGCGCGGCATGAAGCCGATGGATGCTATACAGGCCGCGACGGGCCGGGCGGCTCAGTGCCTCGAGTTAGAGAACTCGATTGGATCCGTAGAGGCTGGATTGAAGGCGGACCTTATTCTTGTGGAGGGCGACCCCTTAGAGGATGTATCCATTCTGGAAAGGGGCCGCTCAGTTTGCTGGGTAATGAAGGATGGCGCTGTCTACGTAGATCGCCGCCCACAGGCGTCAGGAGGAGCGAACGTTAGATAGGGGCGCTAGGGGGGCCTTCCTCCGGCGAGGAAGCGTGAAGTTCTTTGTCCAAGAGCGCAGTCGACTAGGCCGGGGGTTGTTGTAACCTTGGGTCTAGAGGGGGCCAGCGTTGTATGCCACCCGCAGCTCGTTCGAACCCGTCGGCCACCTTCAACAGCATCGCCTCGCCGAAATTTGGCCCGACCAACTGCAACCCGATGGGCAGCCCATCAAAAGTGAAGCCACAATTCATAGAGAGGGCTGGATGCCCCGTGGTGTTCAAGGGGCGGGACAGCCTTGAGGCCAAATCTCCAATGACCCACTCCCTGCCCGCGTGGTTGAATTCGAACTTACCCAACGGCGGTGGCGGAAGAATGGAAGAGGGAGTGGCCAGTACGTCCGCTATTTCGAAGGCGGCGTCAATCTCCTCTCGAATCTTTCCCCTCATCGAATTGGCGCGAATGTAGTCGGCGGCCAGCACCTTGGACCCCCTGTGTATTCTCTGGAAGAGGATGCTGGGGGTCTCCGGCGGGAAGTCCTTCATCATAGGCTGGAAATAGGCCGCCGTCTCACTTTCGGAAAGCATGGTGTGAATCTGGTTGACCTGGTCCATACTAGGCAGGGTGACCTCCACTATCTTGCATCCAAACTCGCGGAACCGGTCAATGGCTCTGTGCACCTTCGCTTCTACCTCTGAGTCAAGATAGTCCCAGAAATAGTTGGTGGGCACGCCCACCCGGACGCCCCTCAGGCCTCCCATGAGGGCGAAGGCATAGTCGGGCGTTTGGACGTTCGCGCTGAAGGGGTCACGGGGATCGAAGCCGGCGATAGCCTGCAGCACCGTTGCGCTGTCACGGGCGGTCCTCGTCAGCGGGCCAACGAAGTCGTTGGGTATGCCGTAGACGCCTCCTCCGAAGCGGCTCACGAGGCCGAAAGTGGGCTTGAGACCCACAAGGCCGCTGCAGGCCGCCGGATATCGGACAGACCCACCGCCGTCGGATCCGACGGATGCAAGATCACAGCCGGAGGCCACCGCTGCCGCAGAGCCGCTGCTGGAGTAGCCCGGCAGCCGGTCGAGGGCCCACGGGTTCCGGGTCAGGCCGAATTCCGGTTCCGGGAAGTACTCTCCATAGAGAGGGTTGGTCTTGCCGATTATTATTGCCCCGGCTTCTTTCAATCGCTCGACAATGGCCGCGTCGTGGTCTGGAACAAACTCGGACAAACGGCGCTCTCCGAAGGCTGTCGGCATCTCCGTGGTGTTGAAGATATCTTTGACGGAAACGGGTATGCCGTGTAGTGGCCCGCGATAATTGCCGTCCATAATTTCTGCCTCTGCGCACCTTGCGTTGCGCAGGGCCGACTCTTCCGCGATGGTTACGTAAGCGTTTAGGGTTGGGTTCAGCTCCTTGGCCCGAGCCAGGTGTGACTCCACCAGTTCTACGGGGGAAAGAGTCTTGCTGCGGATTAGGTCCGCGGCCTTATGTAAAGTGGCTGTGTTGAAGTCCATTATTCTCTATGTGCGGCTAGTCCGTCATCCTTCCAGAAGCTCTTCCACCAGGTCCACCAGCTTTTCCTCGTTGAGCAAGCCCGCCCATTTGCGTTGAATCTCCCCGTTGGCTTTGATGAAGAAGGTGGTGGGCATGCTGCTGATGCCGTAGTCCTCGATCACCTGGCCGGATTCGGTGCTGCCGGAAGGGTAGGTGATACCTAATAACATCAACAAGTGCCTGGCCTGGTCCCTTGTGCCCAGAAACTGGAAGGGGCCGACGTCCAGCCCAAAGAAAGTTACCCTGCCTTCAAACTGTTCCGATACCCTCTGTAAGTCGGGCATTTCGGCCCGGCAAGGCGGACAGAGGGCCGCCCAGAAGTTGAGCACTACCGGCTTTTCCTGCCCTAGAATCTGCTTGAAACTGGTGGACGAACCGCCAAGAATCTCCCCGCCCTGGTAGATATCGATGGGGAAGTCCTTGGCCAACTCCGCAGGAGGTTGGTCATCCTCAGCGACTGGGCGTTCGCAGCCTGCCAGCAACAAAACGCTCATCACCGCCAAAGCGAAGATCACAGGGAGCGCGGGCATGGGGTATAGGGCAGACATCAGACTTCTCCCCTGGCCTGCCTTGCCCAGTAGCTCCAGCGCATGGCCTCGCACTCCGCTGTAAGCACCCCACGGACAACCTCAATGTCATTGCGATGGACAAGGGCAAAAGCCTTCTCCACGCTGTAGTCTCCAAAGCCGCCGTTGTGTTTGCTGTAGTTTCCGCCCAGCACTACTCTGGAGATTCCGGCGGAAACCATAGCCCCGGCGCACATTATGCAAGGCTCGCCGGTGCTGTAGAGAGTGCAGCCGCTGAGGTCCGTGTGCTCCTGGGCTGGCCCGGCGTTCTTCATTGCCGCTATCTCTGCGTGGGCCGTCATGTCCAAGTCTCGCTTGGCGGTATTGCAGCCGGTGGCTACAACCTCACCGTCCCGGACAATTACCGAGCCAACGAGGGCCTCGCCTTCCTTTTCATGGGTGTGGGCCACCTTCAGGGCCAGGCGCATGAACTTTTCGTGTTCACTCATGGTTGTTCACCTATTCTTCCCGCGTATGCGGTGTTATGGAAGAGCTAGCCCCTTGCCTCTCGCTTCATGCGGACGCGGTGATTCCAGCCAATGGCTTCGCATTCGTCCACGAGCACCCCGCGGATGACCTCGATGTTGCCCTGCTCAACCATTTCGAAGGCCTTCTCCACGCTATAGTCACCGTAAGTTCCATAGTTGTTATTGTAGTTGCCGCCCATAACCAATGTTTCGATGCCGGCAAAAACGATGGCTCCGGCGCACATCATGCAAGGCTCGAAAGTGGTGTAGAGGGTGCAGCCGGTTAGGTCCGTGTGTCCTAGGGCGGGCCCGGCGTTGCGCATGGCGTCGGTCTCGGCGTGGGAGGTCACGTCCAGGTTGCTTATAGCCTGGTTAAAGCCGCGAGCGATTACCACGCCGTCCTTGACGATGACGCTGCCTACGGGCCCGTTGCCCTTGGCCTCGCCCTTGCGGGCCTCCTCCAGGGCTATCTCCATAAACTTCTCATGGTCTGTGGGCATAATCGCCTCCTCTTTGGTTCTGAAGTGTCGCTTTGAGTTCGCGAATTCTCTGCCTAGTCGTCTTCGGCGAAGGACGGCTGGGACACACGGATTACTCCGGCGGACTGGGCAGCGCCGATGAGTTCGGCTTTCTCTTCGGGCGAGAGGGAGGGAATTGGAAGCCGCGGGTCGCCGCAGTCCTGCCCAATGACGACGCTGGCTAACGCCTTGCAGGTGGCCTGCATTCCGTAGCGGGCCGCCAGGTCGATGAGGATGTTCGCCTTTCGCTGGAGTTCCTGAGCCGCGGTTATGTCACCCCGTTGGTAAGCCCGATAGGCCCCTACCCAAAGCTCCGGTGCAACGGTCAAAGGTCCGTCCACCACACCGATAGCACCTGTCATCAGGGCGGAAAGGAAGAGGGAGCCGCTACCAGTGAACACCGCCAACCCCATGTCTCTAAAGCGACGGATATTGTTGAAGTCGGGCGCGGAGTGCTTGACGCCGGCCACCATGGGAACTTCCCTAACCACCTTTTCCATGAGCGGAGCGGTGAACTCCACGCCGGTGTACTTTGGTTGGTTGTAGATAAAGAGGGGCAGGCCTGAAGCGTCGACCACGGCGCGGAAGTGGTCTATGATGGCCTGGTCGGAGGGATGATAGAAGAAGGGGGGCACGCAGGCTATGGCGTCTGCTCCGGCCTCCCCCGCGGCGAGGGCCATGCGGGCGGAGCTTCTTGTGGTCAACGCCCCCACGTGAACAATAGACGCGGCCCTGCCTTTGCAGAGCTCTGCCGAAATCTCTGTGGTGCGTATGACTTCATCCTCAGTCAGCAGCACGCTTTCGCCGGTGCCGCCGCTGATCCAGAAGCCGTCAACCCCCGCTTGAATGTTGGACTCCATGACGCGCCGATAAACGGCCTCGTTGAACTCCCCTTCCGCGTCGAAGGGTGTGATGGTGGCGGCTACTACGCCCTTGAATTCAGTCATCTGAATCTTTCCTTTTCCTTTCTTCCTTGGCACGCATCTCCTCGACCATGCGGTCAATCTCGGCATGCCTCGCCTTGATTCTTGCCACCTGCTCTGGGCTGGTGTTTGGACTCCGAAATGGATTGTTGGTCCACCTATTATTTCTTGCCATATTGGTCCCCTCGCACTACGTGCCCTACAATATCTTTCTCTACATTGTGTCGATGACAAGCTCGCCCACCGAACCCACGGTGGCTACGTGGCCCGGCAGGGTGGTAACGGACGAGTCGAACTGGCATATCATGGCCGGGCCTCTAATGACATTATCTCTCAGTAACTTCACCCTATCATAATGAGGGCATTCAAGCCAACCGCTACCCTTGAAGAATACGCGCCTTCGGCCAATGAATGCACCCGACGGGTCGGGGCCACCGGCGGCCAGCAGTGCGCGCCGGGGTTTAGGCACTCGACCGGCGGCGCGGCACTTCACGTTGACCACTTCCACAGGAGCACTCGGATCGCTGTGACCGTAGCTTTGACTGTGAAGGCTGTGGAAGGCTGCGAGGATGTTCTGCAACTCGGCATCGCTTTCCAGGTTCCCATTTACCGGGACTTCGAGTTCGAAGTTCTGGCGTACGTACCGCATCTCCAGAAACTGCTCTACAACCTGATTTTCCTCAGCGATGCCCTCGTCCCTGAGGGTCTGGCGGCAACTCTCCGTCTGGGCAGCCAGGCTATCACGTATGGCGGGCAAGTTTGATGCCTCTGCACGGAGGAATCGAGTGGCGGCGGCACCGGTCTGAACGTCGCTGATTACAAGACCCATGGCAGAAAACAGCCCCGGGTCCGGCGGGATGACGATGCGGGCCACTCCCAACTCTTCCGCCAGATCGCCGGCGTGGAGGGGTCCGGCGCCACCGTGGGCCATGAGGACGAACCTCTGCGGGTCGAAGCCCCGGCTTACCGAAACCACCCTAAGGATCCGTACCATGTTGGCGTTCACCACGTCTAAGATGCCTTGGGCCGCTTCAGAGGTAGACATTCCCATCGGCCCGCCGATTTTCTCCTCGATGGCACGTTGGGACAACTTCGGCTGTATCTTCATCCGACCGCCCAGGAAGAAATCCGGGCTGATCCGTCCTAATACCACGTTGGCATCGGTGACCGTAGGCTCCATGCCGCCGGCGCCGTAACAGGCGGGGCCAGGGTCGGCTCCGGCGCTGGCGGGCCCCACCTTCAAGTGTCCTGCCACGTCCACCTGGGCTATGCTCCCGCCGCCGGCGCTGCACTCTACCAGGTCGATCGATGGGGTTCTGACGGGCAGGCCGGTAATGCGTATACCGTAGAAGCCTGTGGCTTCTTTGCCTATTTCCAGCATGCTGACGATGGAGGGTTTGCCGTCTTGTATCAGGCTGGCTTTGGCGGTGGTGCCCCCCATGTCGAAAGAGATGATATCCGGCATATCCAGGCGCAGTCCCAGGTCCACGGCGGCCAGCACCCCGGCGGCAGGGCCGGACTCCAGGGTGAAATGAGGACGCCGCATCTCAACTTCGGCGCTGGCCATCCCGCCGGAAGATTGCATAATGTAGAGTTTGGGGGGCGGAGCAAGCTCCTGCGCCAGGCTTCGCTGCAGTTCGTCCACGTACCGTTGGAAACCGGGGCCGATGTAGGCAACCGTCGCGACGGTGCTGGAGCGTTCGAACTCCCGGAACTCGGGAGAAAGCTCAGAGGAAACAGCCAGATACACGCCAGGCAGCGTCACTTCCAGAATCTCCTTCACCCGTTCTTCGTGGTCGGCGTTGGCGTAGGAGTTGAGCAGACAGACGGCCACGGCTTCCACTCCCTGTGCCTTGAAGACTTCTGCGCAGCGGCGCACGTCTTCTTCACAAAGGGGCAGAACTACTTGGCCGCGGCTGTCCATCCGCTCGGAAACTTCGAGCCGTAGGTGGCGCGGGGCCAATGGCGCAGGCCGGTCCACGTCCCAACGATAGAAATGGGGACGCGTCTGTCGTCCGATGGCGAGCACGTCGCGAAACCCCTTGGTAGTGATGAGACCAATCTTGGCGCCGGTGCGGGAAAGGACGGTGTTAGTGTTGACGGTGGTGCCGTGGGCCATGAGCCAGAGGCCGGACAGCCCACGAGGCGCGGTTGCGAAGTGTCCCACTCCAGCCATCACGGAGCGGGATGGGTCTTCGGGTGTGGAGGGGGTCTTGAAGGTGTATAGAACGCCCGAATCTTCGTCAAAGAGGATGTGGTCGGTGAAGGTTCCGCCCACGTCGACGCCCAAGCGGAGTCCGGTCATTCGCGGACCTCTCCTTTATTGTCGGTAGCCAGAACGAATAACGGACGCACGGATCTAGGCATGGGAACGCATCTCTCGCCGGAGGACTTCAGTAGCCTGCGAGTCTACCTTCAGGCTCTCGGGATCCACCACCACGCCGTAATCGCGCTGTGCCGCCTCGATTGTCACCAGCCCGTCCAGAACGTCCCGCGCCACGAGGCGGGGGTCTCGATCGAGGGGGCTGCCGTAGCCGCCGCCGCCGCCGGCAAATATGGCAACCACGTCGCCGGGGCCAACGGGCACGAAGGTCGCTTCCCGATGAAGGGTTTCGGCGTTGTCGGAATTGGGGTTGCGGACAATGCGGGTCAGCGTACCGTCGTTGCCGCCAAGGAGTCCCGGGCCGGGAATTCTGTGCCGATTGGAGTGGACGCCCACGAAGGAGTCTATCAGCATGCGCCAATCCTTCCGAATGCCGACGCCGCCTCTAAAGCGACCAGGGCCGCCGGAGTCCGGGATGTATTCCAGTCGGTCGGCCATCATAGGAAACTCCTGCTCCATGGCCTCTATGGGAAGGTTTGAGGTTATGTGCACGCCATTGATGCCGTCTTTGTCGGGCCGCGCACCGCCGCCGCCGCCAACTGTTTCGTAGTAGATGAAAGAGTTGGGCGGTTGGGCGCTGAAGCCCATGCCGTGGGTGCCGTGGCCGCCTGCCTCAATGCCCTTCTTCACCGCGCCTGAGAGGGCAAGAAAGAGGGAGTCCGGTATCTGGGAGGCCACCTCGTAGCGGGCGCCGAGGGGAGATGGGGCCTGGCAGTTCACGAGGCAGTTGTCAGGAGCAACAACCTCAATTGCCCGCTCAAAGCCAGCGTTGGGCTGCACTTCCGGATCGAGGATGGAGCGGAGCACCCAGAAGACCACGGTAACGGTGCCATGATAGGGCATGTTTATGCCAAACTTGGCTGGGCCGCCCGTGCCGGCGTAGTCCACCTTTATGTGAGGCTCAGGCCTGTGGCGGACGGACACCTTCACGCGGATGGGAATTGGCTCGTCGCTGTCCATGTCGTCGTCCAGGTGGTCCAAGGCCTCGTAGTCGCCCTCTGCGAGAGACAGAATGCCGTGACGCGTCTTGACTTCTGCCACATCCAACAGCTGCTCCAGCGCGTCCGTGAGAACCTGTACGTCGTATTGGGCGGCGAGCTCCTTCATCCGGCGAGCGCCCAGCATGAGGGATCCCATGTGGGCGCGAATGTCCCCGTCCCGATTGTGGGGGTCACGAACGTTGAGGAGCACTATGTCCAGCAAGTCCTGCTGGACCTCTCCTGCTTTCTGAAGGCGGACCAGCGGGATGCGAAGGCCCTCCTGGTATATCTCCGTGGCGTCGCCGAGGGCCGCCTGGCCCGGAGCCTTGCCGCCTACGTCGGGCCAGTGGCCAGTGTTGGCGACGAAGGCCACCAACTCTCCCCGGTGGAAGACGGGCGTCACGAAGGTTACGTCGGCCAGGTGCGAGGGGCCGCCGCTGTACGGGTCGTTGACAATGAACACGTCCCCATCTTGAAGGGTCTCTTTGGGGAAGCGGCGCAGCAGGGCCTCGCCGGTGAACATGAAGGAGCTGAGGTGCATGGGCAGGCTCATGTCGCTTATGCAGACGACCCGCCCGCGGGCGTCCATTATTACGGAGGAGCAGTCCTGCCGCTCCTTGATATTGGTGGAGTATGCGGACTTTATGAGGCCGACCAGGATTTCGTCCGCAATGGAGGCCAGACTGTTGCCGATTATCTCAACTGTAATTGGGTTAAGTCTGGACTGAGCCAAAGCAAGTTTTCAGGCGTATCGCAGGGAAGGCGAAATGGGGACTTTGAACCGCCCTAAAGGATAGGGCCAGCCCCTAACTGGTGTCAACACAGGGAGTAGCCCGCTTCATCGCGGCTCATAGCCACATTCTCCATACACCTCCCCATCTATACAATCGTCAGGGCGGTGCTCTCTCAAATCCGCAATTAGTCGCTCCAGGGCATTCCTGTCCTTGGTATTCAGCACGTAGACCTCAAATCCCTCTACATAGACCAAATTATCAGTGCTTCTTTTTATAGTTCTCGCCGGCAATCCGATTTCTCGGAACAGCCCCTTAGCGATGAAGTAAATTTCCAAGGTATATCCCCCAGGCTCAACGTCATACCAATAGTAGTGCCGCCGGGCAACTTTGTTATAGAGGCGGGCCTTGTACACAAGATCATGCTTGTCCAGCCTCTCCTCCAGCCCCTCACGTCGTATCTCCTTACCACTCTTGGGCTGCTCCTCAGAGAACATCAATGGAACAGCCATTATGCCCAGAATCAGGCCCAGGGCCAGAATGACCGCAGCCGCCAAAGGGGCCAGTGTGTAAGAAAACCGAACCTGTTCTGCCTTCGAATCGGAGTGCCCGGCGGGGACCTCCAGCCATAAGCGATGTGCATGGTACACATTCCAAACAAGCATCGGAGCTATAACGAACACCATGCCTGCCACAAACGGAGGAGAGCCGAAAATCAGCGCAATTGTGATGAAAGTTCCCAGAAACGCGCTGAACAGGAAGTGAATAACAAACTGCCGAAAGCGCCCCAGTAACAGATAGCCTGCCCCAAAACCTGGAAACAGGATGAGCAACACCGCTATTAGATGGACCATGCTACCCCAGGATGCCTGTGGGAAGTTCCGGGAGTGGAGAATCTTTTCCTCGGTGCCACCCACATGCCGGATTAGGCTCGCTTACACTGACGAAGGATCAATTTCATCAGTCGTAATAGTCGTCCGTTAGTCGGAACTCATCTCACTGGCGGCGACGACGACTCGTCGACAGACTCTTGGATGCCACTAGTAGTCGGAATGACTTGGGCAGTCCTGCTACTCGCACGGTAGGGACTTCCTTGTGTCTGCTTGCGGCGGCGAGTCTACTCTCAGCGGGCGTATTGGCTGTTGCGGAGGACCTGGCCGGGCAGGGCGCCGGTGTGCTCTCCCCCTTCGATAAGCACCTGCCCGTTGACGATGGTGTATTCGATGCCCTTGGCGAACTGGGCCAGCCGCTTGCTGCCCCCGGGGAAGTCGTAGACCTCCTCCGGCTCCAGAGGGCCAATGGTGTCCAGGTCGAAGACTACGATATCCGCCGCCAACCCTTCCCTAAGAAGGCTTCTGTCCTGGATGTCGAAGAGTTCTGCGGGAATGGAGGTCAGCTTCTGGACAGCCTTTTCTGGCGACAGAATTTTCTTCTCGCGCACCCAGTGGCCCAAGAAGTAGGTGCTGTAACCGTAGCCCGCGTCGAAGATGACGTGGGCGCCGCCGTCGGAGAGACCGACCACGGGGTACGGGCTTGTGAGCATGGTGGTCATGGCCGCCTCGTCACCCCCGCTCTGGTTGAGCTCGAAGCCCGTTTCCAGATTCTCCTCCAGTACCAGGTCCAGGAAGGCGTCGAGGACGTCCCTCCCCTGATCCGCCGCCAACTGTTCGATGCTCTTTCCCTTCAGCCCCCGATTCTTGTCTAGCGCAGGCTTTGTAATGAAGAGGTGGTCCCAGCGGCGTGAGAAGGCGTTGTAGGCTACATCTGCTCCTTCAACGGCCTCCAGTCGGAGACGGCGACGGGTTTCGGCGTCCCGGAATGCCGCCATCTTCTGGGCCGGAGTCCCTTCCATTATCGGCTTCCAGGAGGGCAGCCGGTCAAAGACCTGGGCGTTGAGCATGGTGAAGCGAGTGTTGTTGCTGCGGGGACTGATGAGGGGGTAGGCCCGGTTGCCCTTGCCGACGGTGTCCGTCACGTAGTCCAGATGCTCTCGCCACTGGTTGGGAGCACTCCAGCGGTGGGTGATGTTGTTGTACACCACGGGCCGGTTGGTGGCGGCGGAAAGGCGGCTGCACAGGCCATTCTTCATCTCCGGGGTCGTTCCACCTCCACACTGGAGAATGCCGGCACCCACGTCTCCCAACACAGAGGCCAAGGCGAAGAGCTCCTCCTCAGGCGCGACGATGGCCGGCAGGGGTTTGCCCGTCAGGTCGAAGTGTCCCATGTTGCGCGACACGGAAAGGCCCAGGGCGCCGGCGTCCATTCCCTCCTTCACCAGGCGCTTCATGGCTTCAATCTCGGAATCGGTGGCGTTCCGTTCCTGGGATTCGTCGCCCATGACGTAGCGTCGGACGGCGGAATGCCCGACTAGGACGCCCACGTTTACGCCCAGATTTCCGTCTATGGCTGAGATGTACTCCGGCACGGTGTTCCATGACCAGTTGATGCCTTGCTCTAGGGACTCTATGGGGATGGCCTCCACGCGGGAAAGCATCTGGGCCAAGGCGTAGTGGTCTTCGTCACGTACGGGGGCTAGAGAAAGGGAGCAGTTGCCGATGACCACGGAGGTTGCGCCGTGATAGCAGGAGAAGGTGCAGAGGGGGTCCCAGGTTACCTGGGCGTCGTAGTGGCAATGGTTGTCGATAAACCCCGGGGCGACCGCCATCCCTTGGGCGTCGATGACCCGATGGGCGCCGCCGCTTACTTTGCCTACGCCGTGGATTACACCACCCTCAACGGCCACGGATCCTTCGAAGGAAGGGCTGCCCGATCCGTCGATAATCCTTGCGTTCTTGATTAGCAGATCGTATGCCATGGCTAACCCTCCATTGCCAAGATGAACCCAATGTAGTTTGGCAGTGACAAAGGTGTCAAGACCAATCCACCGGCGGCGGGTGGGGCGTATTGCCCAATGGACGCCTCCTAACTATACTTGCAAGTATAGGTTGTATTGAGGTAACGGACCATGGGAGAGTTTGAAACCCTTCCGCTCTTTCCCTTGAATATGGTGCTCTTTCCGGGTGCGTCACTTCCCCTACGCATCTTCGAGAACCGATACAAGGTTATGATTGGCGAATGTATCGAGATGAAGCAGCCCTTCGGTGTTGTGCTCATCAAGGAAGGGCCGGAAGTGGGTGGAACGGCCCAGCCTCATCGGGTTGGCACGACGGCTCGAATCCTCAAGGCGGAACCCCGCGGCGAGGCGATGTACAGTATTCAGACGGTGGGGGAACGGCGCTTTCGCATCATTAACATCATCGACGGCAATCCTTACCTGAAGGCCGAGGTGGAGTATATGGAGGAGGAGGCGACGGAAGACTTGGGCGATCTCACGCATAGGGTGTCCGACAGTCTGAGCGAGTATCTGCAGTTGGTGGTGAGCTTCAAGAAGGGCTGGATCCAAACCGTTGACACACCTCAAGAGCCACTGGCCCTCTCCTATGCTGCATCTCAAGCGGTAACCTACCCTCCGATGGTAGGCCAATATCTGCTTCAGATTCAGTCGGTGAAGGAACGGTTGGAGCGGGTGCTGCCCCTGCTAGGAGAGAGAACGGAGCTTCTCAGAGAAGAGATGGGCAAGCAGAAACGTTTCCGCGAGCGGTTAAACTAACTAGGAACACTCTGAACAAGCCCCACTTGTCTATGGCATAGTAGAATGCGAAACAGAAAACAGTAGATGCTTGGGGTGAAGCCACGATGCAGCAGCCGACATTTGGAGATCTGGAGTACGAAAGCAAGAAGCGGAAGACCCGTAGGGAGATATTCCTAGAGCGGATGGATGGCCTGATCCCGTGGGGTCTGCTGGAAGAGCGGATACGGCCGCACTATCCGAAAGCGGGCCGAGGCCGTCGGCCTTACGAGTTGTCAGCGATGCTGCGGATACACTGTGTGCAGCTGTTCTACAATCTGAGCGATCCCGGGATGGAGGACCTGCTATACGAGGCGGAGTCGGTGAGACGGTTCGTGGGACTGAGGCTCTCAGGCCCGTTGCCGGACGAGACAACAATACTGAACTTCCGACATCTGCTGGAAGAGGGCCGGTTGGGAGAGGGACTGATGGAGGAGATCAATCGCCACCTGGCATCCCAACATGGCCGGTGTGCCCGAAGGCCCCGACGTTGGCCAGGCCATCCACTCCGACTGGGGAGCCATAGGCCTCTCCGCCGAAATCGTAGAGGTGGAGTTCGCCGAAGTCCTGCGACTTAATCGGGAGCGCAACCTGGGTCGCACCGTCTTCATGATGCGCTACGCCACCGGCCCAGCCCCCCTTGGCTGGTGCTTCCCCATGAGCAACGTCGCCGGCGGTTGCGGCTCCTCCGCCTGGGAGTACCCGGAGTTGGACGAGCTCTACGTGGACCTGAAGACTAGGGTTCTACCCTCCGAGGTCTTGGAGCGCATCCACAGGGTTGGCGACTGGATGTACGCCAACCACCTCATCATCCCCCTCTTCTTCCTCTTCCCGCAGGTGGGCTACAACCCGGATGTCCTGCAGGGATACGAAGCTAACATGCTTCACATGGGCCCGGTGCGCCACCACGAGTTCACCAAGCCCGTCTACAAGTAACCCATACACCCACGTTCCCAAAGAACGCGAAGAAGAGGCTGGCCCGTTCTGGGCCGGCCTCTTCTCTTTCTGCCTACACCGCACAAATCCACGACAACCACCACGCTCGTTACGACGGCTCGGAAAAGCGGGAACGATTGATGAATTAGCGATGTCTTCGCACTGCTATATGTAATAATACGTACTCTTGGTTACTTCTAGAATAGAAAGCAGCGTACTATATGCAATTAGATAATTTATAATCGTATTGTCAACTTGACATGCCAAATCCGCAGTGCTAGCCTTCCGCCATCAGACCCTAGGAGGTTGCTATGACTTCACAACCCCTTCTATCCCTGAAACACGCCATTCTCGCCCTGCTGGCCGCAACCCTTCTGCTGTTCATCGTTGCTTGCGGAGGCGATGACGAACCGGAGGCCACCGCCGCTCCCGCGCCGGCGCCCACAGCCGCGCCTCCGGCAACCATGGCCCCCACCCCTGCCCCCACCATGGCAGCCCCAGCGCCCACGGCAGCCCCCACCGCAGCGCCGCGGCCGACAGCCACCCCCAGAGCCACTGCAGCCCCTACGCCTACCGCGACGCCACCTCCCACACCCACGCCCACGGCGGTAATGACACCAGAGCCCAAAGTTCCCGTTTCCTCCCGGCTCATACTTGCCATCTCGCCCCCCGGCTCGCAGACCACCATGTATCACACTCAGAACAGCGGCAGCTCCACCGGCGTGCTGCGCACCATCTACGACCAGCTCATCTGGATGGACCGTCACACCGAAGCCTATGAGCCCATGCTGGCCACCGAGTGGTCTATGTCCCCCGACGGCAGGACGTGGACCTTCGACCTTCGCAAGGGCGTCATGTTCCACGACGACACGGAGCTCACCTCCAAGGATGTCCGCCGCTCCTACGACGTTACCACCCTGGAGTCCAGCCTCAGCTATCGCCGCACAACCTGGGTCAACTGGGTGGGCGACTCCGTCAACATCGATACGTCCGACCCCTACAAGGTCGTTTTCAACCTTGAGGTTCCCACACCCTTCCTAATCCAGGACGTATCCGAATCGTCCGTCTTCCCCATTCTTAGCGCAGACCACTGGGACAGCGAAGGCGAGGAAGGCTACTCCGATAATCCCATCGGCACCGGCCCCTTTACCTTCGTCGATTTCAGCGTAGGCGAGGGTCTCCTCGTGGAGCGTTTCAAAGATCCCGGCGACGACCACTGGTGGCAAATACCGGAGTTCGCCGAAGTCAACTTCCTATACGTGCCTGAACCCGCCACTCGACAGGCTATGTTGATCGCCCGAGAGACCCACATCGCCAGCATCCCCGCCCTGCTCATGCAAGGCGCCACCGCAGCGGGCTTCAAGCGCGTCCGCAGCACCCTCCCCGGCATGTCCTACTTCTTCGTCTTCCCCCTCTTCTTCCCAGAACCCATCAAGTACCGGAACTCGGACTACGGGGAGAACTACGACCCCGACGACCCCCTCAATGACGTTAGGGTGCGAGAAGCCCTGAACATCGCCATCAACCGGGAGGAGCTCCGAGAGGTCTTCCTGGGGGACCGCGCCTTCCTCCAGGCCGTACATGGCATGATGCCCACCCGCAGAGCCTTTAATCCCGAATGGACCCCCTACCCCTACGACCCGGACCGAGCAAAGGTGCTCCTCGCAGAGGCAGGCTACCCCGACGGCCTCGAAATCAACGTGGTCGTTGCCCCCAACATGTCGGGCTTCCCGGAGGCCCCGGACATCACGGAGGCCACCCTTCCCTATTGGAACGCCATAGGCGTCAAGACCAACTTCACCACCCTTGACTACGGCCTCGTAATCAGCAATACCCAGACTTACCAATACGGTCGCACCCTCGTGGGCTACAGGTTCGGCATTGGCCCCGGCTACATCTCCGGCACCTGGAGCAACGGCCTCTTCTCCGGCGTACCCGTATGGCAAGACCCGGTGCTCCTGGAGCACTATAAGGAGTACGAGCAGACCGTCGACGCCGATAGACTGGACGAGTTGGAGTTGATTTACGGCCAGAGAATGTACGAAAACTTCGGCACCGTCCCCATGTTCTGGATACTACCGGAAGCGGCCATAGACCCCGAAGTGGTGGCCGAATACGAAGCCAACATGGGCAACTTCGGGCCGGTGCGACATCTGGAATTTGCCGTGCCAGTGTACAAGTAGACAACCGTCACCTGAGAGCGAAGGAGGCCGTCCCGGGACGGCCTCCTTCCATGTTTGGACAGTCGAATGTAGTAGAATAGCCAGGTAGAATAGCCGCAAATACAGGGAGGTTGACCATGAAAATGCCCTTTGGGGTCGTAGATGGAGACGGGCATATCCTTGAACCTGAGCATCGACTTCGGGAATACATCGAAGGCCCCTATGGTGAGATGAAGCAGATTCACTGCTACATCCCCAACAAGGACGGCATTGTCGGCACTAGCGCCAGCGTAATCGCCACCAAGTCCTACATGGATTCTACCCTCGGCGGCAGACTCGGCACCCACGGAGGACCCGATTTCCCCACCCCTCAAGATTGGCTCGACAACGCCGACGAAGGCGGCATGGAGACGGTCTTCCTCTTCCCCACCGTCCTACTCGGCTATTCCGGCATCCGAGACCCCGACTATCAGGTAGCCCTGGGCAAGGGCTACAACAACTACGTCTACGAAGAATGGCTCCGGTTCAGCCCGCGCTTGAAGTCCGTAGCCATGGTGCCTCTCAAGGATATCGAAGAGTCAGTTAAAGAGATGCGGCGCTGTGTAGAAGAATTAGGCTATTCCGGCATCTTCGTCGGAGCCACTGGCGCCGGGCTGCTGGGCGACCGTCGCTTCGATCCCCTCTACGCTGAGGCTGAACGGCTGGGCACGACCATAGCCGTTCACGGCGGCCACGCCACATCCGAGTACAACAACTACACCAAGTTCATCCAAAGCCACACCATCGGCTTCCCCGTTTCCAACATGATTCAGATGATGCACATGACCTACGAGGGCGTCTTCGAAAAGTTCCCCAACCTTAAAGTTGGCTATCTTGAAGGCGGCTGCAGCTGGGTTCCGGGAATGCTCGACCGCATGGACGAGGAGTGGGAAAAGCGGGGCTGGTTCGAAACCCCCAACTGCAAGAAGGAACCCAGCGAATACATCAAGAGCGGCAACGTATTCATCCACGCCGAACCTAGTGAAAAGCTGATTCCCGACGTCATCAGACTAATGGGCAGCAACCGCCTCTTCTACGCCTCCGACTGGCCCCACTGGGACCACGAATATCCTGAAAGCCTCTACAGCATCTGGAACCGCTCAGACCTTTCCGAGGCGGACAAGAAGGCCATCTTACGGGACAACGCCCTAGAAATGTACAACCTACAAGACTAACCCAGGCCGACGCACTCTACCCACAACCCCCACGAGCAACGCTCGTTGTCGCAGTAGACCATTTCCACGGAGGGCCTTTCCCTGTAACCCGTAGAGGCCGTTCGGGAACCACGCCCTCCCCCTACTGCCGCCTCACCCAACCGGAGACCCAACCACCACCGCTCTCCCCCGTAGGGGCGACCCTTGTATCGCCCGTCTTTGCGCCAACGCGACCCTCCAACCCTTCCCGCCTACTTCCCCCGTCAATACCACCCGTATGTAACGTCCGCCCGCAGCGCCCACGCATCCTGCCCAACCTCATGCATCGCCGAGCCTAACCCGGACATCCGCCGGGTCCACTCCTCAGCGTCTACCCGATGCCACATCCCATGCCCCGGAAACACCCACTCTACCGACAGCGCAGCAATCCGGTCCATCGTATCCGCCAACGCCGACCACGAATAAAACGTCTGCTCAGGGAAAACGTCAAACTCTCCCCTTCGATGGTTCCAATGGAGGGTATCCCCCGTGAACAACAGCCGGTCGTCCACGTGATACAAAACATGCCCCTCCGTGTGCCCCGGGGCCGGAATCGATGCCACGCCCGTCGATACGACGGTCACGCCATCCCCGACGGTCACGTCCGTCGCATAAGGCGCCGCGTCCGCGTCCGCGTCCCCAATCCAAACCCTTGCCTCGTACCGCTCCGCCCAACGGTCCGCGTCCGCCACGTCGTCGCGGTGGCTCAACAGCACGTGGGCGACGCCGCCCAAACCGTCGACGCTCTCCGCGAGGCGCCGGCCAAACCGCGGCGAGTCGACCATCAGATTGCCTTCAGGACGCGCCACCAAGTAAGAGTGCGCTCCGAAGGACGAAAGCGCGTTGCTGCCCAGCGCGAACACCCCATACGTCAACTGGTATGGAAACGCCCCCGCCGGCTCCCAACGTTGTTCAAGATTCCCTATCGACTTGGTCGGACAGGCAGTCGCGGCGCGCCAAAGTGACGCTTCTTCCCTCTCCCCAACCGGCTGATGGGCCACAAAAGACCGCCCCTCGGCATCCATCCCAATCAGATCTGGAGCCCAATTACGAGCCACGTCGCACCGAATGCAACGCGTATCGACGAACCAACGCCCATACGCGTTGTTCGGATGAATCAAATCTACTCTAGCGATAACTCACCTCCACCATGCCATTACCATGCGCCCCCCCATGTCATTCTGAGCGCAGCGAAGAATCTCGTCACCCCAACCCTCCCGCCCTTCAGTCCAGGAACGGAAAACTCCGCCGCCAGTTTATGTACTCGGCCACTCCACTGGTGATGTCGTACTTGGGCCGGAACCCCAGGGCATGCAGACGGTTAACGTCCATGTACCCCTGATCCGGTGAAGTGCTCTTCCCGTCGGCGCCGGCGCCGGTAAACTCCACAGAAGGCTCGGCCCGTCGAAACGCGTCCATCAGCCCCTCCGGAGAAGTCCGCTCGCCCTGGGTAATATTGTACATGCTATGCTCTAGCATAGGCGCGTCCAACACCGTCGCTATAGCCTCGGCTTTGTCCGTAGCGAACATCCAGTCCCCGCCCCCGACATCCGCTGGCACCTTTATTGGCTCTCCACGCACCACGCTCCGAGTCCAGTCGTACAACATCCCCATCTTGATGCGGTAGTCCGTGGCCCGCTCCATCGGGCCGTAGGGCGAAGACAACCGTACCGAAACCGTTTCAAGGTCGTGAAGCTCTCCGTACCGCTTGGTGATGCCCTCCGACGCGAACTTGGTAACGCCATAGAAGGACGTCGGCGCCAGGGGCATATCTTCCGTCAAGGCCTTGCCGGGAACGCCCTGTCCCCGATAGACGCCGCCGGAACTCACGTAGAGAAACCGCTTTGCCCCAATTCGTCGGGCCATCTCCAGCAGGTTAATGGTACAGCCTACGTTAACGTCGATAATCCGCTTGCTGTCGTCCCGCTCCGTCTCCGGGAGCGTGGAGGTATAGACGGCGGCATGAATAATTTTGTCCACCCCGGCCATGGCACAACTATCCGCCGCGGAATTCAAGGCACCCGTATCCAGAATGTCCACCTCCAGGAAGTGTATCTGATCTACCCACGGCTTCAGGTACTTGAGCACCATATTGTTCGGAGGGGCGATGTCTAGGGAGACCACGCGATGCCCCCTTTCGGACAACATCCTTACGATATTGGATCCCACGAAGCCGGTGCCGCCGCTAACCGCCGTTGCCATGACGCATCCTCCGAAAACAGAGTGGATGCAGGCATTATACCAACATTTGCCCCACCAGATTTCACCCTCTACCGCCGATTTATGCTAACATCTTGTATTATGGCCGGCGAAACCATCGCCCTGCCTGCGGAGGGTTGCGTTCATGCCACAACAACTCATGTGGCAGAAGCTGGAATCCGAGCTCCACAAAATGGTGGAAAGCTTTCCCGGTGTTGCAGGGGTTTGTGTCCGCGAGATCGGCGGCCCGAACCGCATCTCCCTAAATGGCGGCGAGCCCTTCCCCACCGCCTCCACCATCAAGATTCACGTGCTCGCCCAACTCTTTGCTAAGGCTGAGCGAAGTGAATTGGATATGGAGCGCAGAGTGGTAGTTACACCGGAGATGCGCGTCCCCGGAAGCGGCATTCTCAGCCACCTTGAGGGCAACGTGCAGCTTACTATGTACAACCTGGCCGTCCTCATGATTGTCCTCTCCGACAACACTGCCACCAACCTGTGCATCGACGCGGCGGGCATCGAAGAAACCAACAAGCTCCTCCGCAGCTTGGGTCTTACCTCAACCACCCTTCGCCGCAAGATGCAGGATCCCAACGCAATCACCCAGAGCCGGGAAAACGTAGCCACTCCCGATGAATGCGTGGCCATGCTGATGGCGCTTCAGCAGGGCCGGCCCTCTCCCTACGTAGCGAGAAAATGCCTTGACATACTAAAAAAGCCCAAGGATGCCCCATTGAACAAGGTTGTTCCCACAGACGTCCCTTTGGCCAACAAGCCCGGCGGCATGGACAGAGTTCAATGCGACGCCGGTATCGTCTATCTTCCCCGTAAGCCTTACGTCGTTGCCATTATGACCAAGCACGGCATGACAGACGCATTGGAACAGCGTCAGTTTATCGTTGACACGGGCCGCCTGGTTCACGAAACTATGAATGCGCTAGACGTCACCAACGATTATGGCCTCGGTCTCCCATCAACGTGAGCCTGAAGCGCCTAAATGGAGGCTGGATAACATCAACCGCTAATGCTACGGGCTAAGTGATAACATGAGCGAAGACATAAGCCTATTTGAAGCCATCAACAGCCAGCGGGCCGTCCGCTACCTGAAACCGGATCCAGTGCCTGATGCGATCCTCCAGCGTCTGATCGAAACCGCCGTGAAGGCCCCCAGCGGCGGCAACAGCCAACCCTGGAAGTTCCTCATCATCCGTGACCAGGAGTTAAAGAAACGCATCGGTCGCTACTACCGCGAGTCTTGGGAGAGGGTCTACGGCGCCAAAGCCTCCTCCCCACCCTCACTGGCCCCGCGGGTCCGACGGTCCGCCACTTACCTGGCGGAGAACATGCACCGAGCCCCCGCCCTTATCCTGGCTTGCATAGAGCACAACGGCAGCCCCACCTCCATGGGCCGGGGCGCTTCCATATACCCCGCCGTACAGAACATTCTACTGGCCGCCCGCGGCCTCGGCCTTGGCAGTGCTCTAACCACCCTGCACAAGGGTTTTGAAGACGAAATTAAGGCCCTCCTAGACATCCCGGAAAGCGTGGAAACCGCCGCCCTCCTACCCGTCGGCTATATCGCTGAGGGCGACGGTTACGGCCCCACCAGCCGCCGCCCCGTGGCGGAAGTAACCTTCTGGGATAGCTGGGGCCGACGCGACGGCAGCCAAGACTAGGGAAGTAGGTAGAACATGGAATCCCACAATAACTCCCAAGGTTCAGACCCTTCACCCTTAAAGCCGCCCAATAAGTTCCTTTCCCTTGAGTTCCTGGAGAAGGCAAAGCAGGCCAGTTCCGCCACCATTTCTTGGGAACTCAACAAGCGTGGGTTCCGGTTCGTTTATATGGCCGGCGTGCTTCCTCTCAAGGCCGGCTCCGTCTTTGCCGGTCGCGCCTACACCCTCCGCTACCTGCCACGCAGGGAAGACCACCCCATGTTCCCAATCCCCATTGAAGCGCGCCACCTCTACCCGGAGCATGTGGCCGTGGAATCCGTCGGACCAGGGGATGTCCTTGTAGTCAGCGCCCGCGGGAATGTGCACGCCGGCATCTTCGGCGATAGGCTCGTGGCTCGAATGCAATATCTGGGCTCCGTCGGATTGGTCACCGACGGAGCAATCCGCGACGTTCCTTACCTGAGGGACCAGGAATTCCCCGTGTTCGTCCGCGCTCCCCACGGCTACGGCCACATGTCCGAGCATTGGGCTGCGGACGTCCAGCTGCCCGTGGACTGCGGCAACGTCACCGTCTACCCCGGCGACCTGCTCGTTGGAGACGACGACGGCGTAGTAGTCTGCCCTCAGGCCATCGCCGAAGAAGTCATAGAGGGCGCCATCGCCCAGGAGGTGGAGGAGACCTTCACCCGTACTCTGCTGGAGGAGGGCTATTCCGTCAACCAGGTCCACGGCGACCTGCCGCCGGATCTGCAGGCTAGATATGAAGAATGGCGGAGGTCTCGCTAGCCGTGACACTACCCCAATCCAGCAGATGGCGTATGGTCCGCACCGTCTTCAAGCACGAGATGTCCCTAAAGGTTGGCATCATCGGCCTGGGAACCATGGGACGGCGCATGCTGGAGTCGATGAACGGCCATACTGAGTTCGACGTTCGCTACGCCTGGGACATGAACGTAGTCCAGTGCCAAACGATTTGGAACGCCTATCCCCAAATCCAGATTCCCCGAAGCGCTGAAGAGCTGGTGTCCTTCGAAGACGTGAACCTGGTGTATATCGCCACACCCCCGTCCAGCCACGTGGAGTACTCCGAGTTGGCTTTGGAGATGGGCAAGCCCGTCTTCTGCGAAAAGCCTCTGGCCGTCAGTTTAGAGGAAGCCCGCGGTCTAGTGGAGGACGCCAAGCTCTCGGGGCTGCCCAACACTGTAAACTTTAGCTACGCCACGGGGTCCATATACAGCGCCCTTAGAAACGCCCTCGCCACCGGTCTGGTTGGCGACCCTGTGAAGGTGGAGATGCTGTTCCAGTTCGCCGAATGGCCTCGTGGCTGGCAGAGAAACGCCGCCGGATGGCTCGACTACCGAAAGGAAGGTGGCTTCGTACGGGAGGTCTTCTCTCACTTCGCCTACCTTACCAGCAAGCTGTTAGGAGTTCCCGTCGTGAACAGCTCCGTGGTTGTCTATCCCGACGACCCCTCCCTGGCTGAATCCCAGGTGTACGCCCAGATGAGCACCGGCAACATCCCTATCACCTTGGATGGCCGCGTTGGGGAAGTCAAGGACGACGTTCTGACGTGGACTCTCCACGGCAGTCGAAAAACCTTCCGCATCCTCAACTGGACTACGCTGGAGACAAAAGAGGGTGAACATTGGGAACCCGTTTCCCTAGACTCTTGGGCCGACGTACCAACCCAGCTCGACTCAGTAGCTTCAATGATCAGGGGCGAACATCACGAACTCCCCAACTTCGAGGCCGCTCTACGGATCCAGCAGTTGGTCGAGCGGGTTCTCCGCTAACCTCCAGCACCCCGAAACCGCATACAACCAGGCCTACGGGATACTAAACTTGGAGGACCAGCTTCCCGAAGAAGCTCCGTTCCTCCATGATCTCGTGGGCTGCAGAGGCCTGCTCCAGAGGGAACGTTCTGTGGATGACGGGCTGTATTCGGCCCTGGTTCAGCATCTGCGTCACCTGGGACATGTCGGAGCGTGATCCCATGAACACTCCAAACACCTGTAGCTGCTTGGTGAAGAGAGTGCCCAGTTGCAGGTTTGCCACATAGCCGGAGGTTACTCCACAAAGTCCGTAACGCCCTCCGCGTTTCAGCGAATTGTAGGCATCTTCGAAGAACTTCGCACCCACGTGGTCCACCACCACGTCCACCCCACGCCCGTGGGTAAGCTCCTTAACCCTATCGGGGATACTCTCCTTGTTATAGTCAATTACGTGGTCAGCACCGAGTTCCCTGGCCATGGCCGCCTTCTCCGGGCTGCTGGTGGTGGTTATCACGGTGGCTCCCACCACTGACTTGGCCACCTGGATAGCGGCGGTGCCCACGCCTGCCGATGCCGAGAGGACCAGCGCCGTTTCCCAGGGCTTCAATTGGGCCTTGCGAATGAGTATGTTCCAGGTCGGCAGATACACCGTCGGCGTTGCGGCGGCCGTCTCGAAGGTCACGCCGTCGGCGATGGGATGCACGTTGGTGGCGGGTACGCAGACAAACTCGGCGTAGCTGCCCTCACAGTTGCTGCCCAAGAAGCGAAATCTAGGGCAAAGGTCGTCGCTGCCATCTATACAGAAGTCGCAGGCCCCGCAGGGAATGCGTGGGTTGATGACGACCCTTCGTCCTACCATGTGGGAATGGGCGTCGGAGCCTACTTCGGCTATCACCCCGGCCGAGTCTCCTCCCAGGATATGAAACGACGGGAAGTTTCGACGCTGGCCCCGTCGTCCGGTTCTGACGTAGGTATCTAACCGGTTCAAGGCCGCCGCCCGCACCCTCACCTTCACTTCCCCCGCTCTGGGCGAGGGTTCAGGCCGTTCCCCATATTGCAGCACCTCCGGCCCGCCGTGGCTTTCGATATAAACCGCTCTCATGCTTATCTTGTCCCCCTGGATGGCTTCACAATCTTACTTTTACGTTTCCTTCAGTTACACGAAACATGGCGTCACCGCCCCCCATCGGCCAACAATCTCAGACCTGCAGGCTCGCCAAGCACCGTAGGGCCAGCGCGCGCGCGTCGTTCTTTGTCATAACCTCACCCTCCAGACGGGCGTCCTGAATCCGACGCAGGATATCGCCTACCTGCGGTCCCTGTGGCACCCCCATAGCGATCAGATCGCCGCCGCCCAGGAGGGGCCGCACGTGACGCTGCCATTCCAGGAAATGCGTTAATCTCTGCTTTACAACGGAACTTTCCGTCAGTTGCATGAGGGCGCAGATGCTGGCCACGGGACAATCTTCCAACGTTCGGTAGAGCATCGAAGGGGATAGGCTGGGGTCTTCCAATGTAGGCGCGACTGCAACCAATCGGGTCAGGCCCGTTACCGCCTTGGCCCATGCCGATGGCATATTCAAGCGGGCAATAAATCCCTGTCCCTCTTCAAAGCTCATCGGGTAAGCCAGGGCAGCCACCAAGGTCAGAGTTTCCGTCCGGGCAGGCTCTTTGAGAAAGTCCCGGAGCCACTGGCACTGCCGCAGGGGCACGTAGAGACTACACAACACGCCCAACTCCCCGGCGCGCAGCAAGGTCTGCACAGGCCGTTCTTCCTTCAGAATCAACGCCACCTCCCGGCGCATCCGGTCGGCGCTGACCGTCGCCAACATCCCGGCGCTAAGGGCATCAGCAAGCTGCTGGAGCGTATCCAAGTCCAGTCGGAAGCCGAGCCGTTGCTCGTACCGTATGGCGCGGAAAATGCGTGTGGCGTCGTCCTCAAAGCTACGCCTGTGCAGAGTCCTCACCACGCCTTGGGTCAAGTCTGCAAGTCCACCGGCGGGGTCCAGAAGCCGGCCGACGTGGCGTCCCGAAAGGCCCAGTGCCATCGCGTTGATGGTAAAGTCCCGGCGCTGTAGGTCTTCCTCAATGGTACCCGCCGTCACTGACGGCAACGCGCCGGGGCGAGCGTACGCCTCCTTGCGGGCCGTCGCCAGGTCCAACCGCACACCGTTCGCCTTTACCGTGGCAGTGCCGAATCGGCGGTGGAGGAGGGCCTTCGAGCCGACAGCCTCAGCAACCCGGCGGGCCAATACTTCCACGTTGCCCTCCATAACAAGGTCCAGATCCGTGGAGGGACGACGCAACAACAGGTCTCTCACCGGCCCACCCACCAGATAGAGGGGCGTATTTAGTCGTCCGGCTTCAGACCGAGTCGCTTCTAAGAGGCCTGTAAAGCGGTCGTCCAAAGATTCTCGAAAGTCGTCTACCATGCTGTATGCAAGTTCGGAAAGAGGCGCAGTGTTCATCTCCATTGCATTATATCACGGGGCAATGCCACCTCCGAGTAGCGTCGGAATTCTTTGACTTTCAGCCTTCCTCTGGCTAAAATTCCAGCAAAAGGAGGGTGTTATGGAAAAGGAAAAGATTACGGTTTTTTACGACTACACTTGACCCTTCGTCTACAACGCAACGGTCTGGTTGCGACGAGTCGAGGAGGATAAGGGCGAGCGGCCAAACATCCGGTGGCGGCCCTTCGTTCTGGCCCAAGCCAACAGCAAGGCGGGGTCGGATTGGAAGGCTTGGGAGCGCCCGGCGGAGGAAAAAGTTAGAGGCATGCTGGCCCACATAGCCGGCATCGCCGCTATGCGCCAGGGCGAAGCCCTGTACGACGCCTTCCACGATGGACTACTCCAAGCCCGCCACGTGGAGAGAAAGAATCTGGACGACCCGGACGTGCTGTTTGACATCGCCAAGGATTCAGGTTTGGACGTGGGTCACTTGCAAGAGGATATGAAGGACCCCTCCATTCTCACCACCATCGGGGAGAGTCATATGGAGGCTACACAGAAGTACGGCGCCTTTGGCGTGCCGACTTTCGCCTTCGACAACGGAGGCTCTGTATTCCTCAAGATGTTCTATCCGTCCAAGGAAGAGGCGGGAGAGATGTACGATGGCCTGGTGAAGATGATGTCCCAGTGGGTCAACATCGGCGAGATCAAGCGCCCGCAGCCCCCGTGGCCGGCGGGAGTCACCCCCGCATCGTAGATACAGAGGGAGGGTTGTCCGAAGCAGAGTGGGCGGCAGAGAAGCTGGGACTGTCTTTCGACAGTCCCAGTCTTCTGGTTGAAGCGCTTACCCACCCTTCCTTTCTCAACGAATTTCCCGAAGCGGTCAGGGCATCCTACCAGCGTATGGAGTTCCTCGGCGACGCCGTCTTGGGGTATGTGGTGGCGGCCGAACTTTTCCGACGTTTTCCCTCCCTTCCAGAGGGCGAGTTGACCAAGCTGCGCGCCCATCTCGTCCAGGAGCGCTCTTTAGCCGCCGCAGGGGAGTCCCTTGGATTGGGCGATCAGTTGTTCATGGGGCGAGGTGAGGAGGCCAACGGGGGCAGGCGTCGCAGTTCCAACTTGGCGGCGGCTGTGGAAGCCGTTATCGGCGCTGTCTACCTGGACCAGGGCCCCGAGGCAGCCAGAAGGATGATTTTGAAGCTACTGGCCCCGGAGATCGAGCGAGCCGAGCTGAGGGGGCACGCGCCGATGGATCCCAAGTCTCACCTCCAAGAAGTGGTCCAGGCCCGCCACGAGCCACTGCCGCAGTACCGTGTGGTGGACGAGCAGGGGCCGGACCACCAACGCACCTTCACCGTGGAGGTGGTGCTGGAAGACCAGGTGGCCGGTGTGGGCGTCGCCCGCCGGAGGGTCGATGCGGAGCGGAAGGCGGCGGTAAAGGCTCTGAAGGCGCTTGCGGCTTCGCCCGCAGCCTGCGAAGAATAGCAGCCATGCTCAGGTTCTTACGCAGAGGAGACGGAGATCACAAGGCCAAGACGGAATCGGCAGTGAATCGCAGCCGCCGTGGCTTGTTCGGGCGCATTCGGGGCCTTCTGCACCGTTCCCGCCTGGATGATAGTCTCTGGGAGGAGTTGGAGGAGATTCTCATTTCCGGCGACGTTGGCGTGGAGACTTCCCTTGACCTCGTCGCAGACCTTAAAGATCGGACTCGAAGAGATTCCCTACAGGAGCCGGAACAGGTCTTCTCCGCCCTTAAAGAAGAGCTCGTGGCCCTCCTCACGTCCGTAAGCAAAAACTCTGCCAGCAAGCCGACTACCACCGAAAAGCCTCCCCACGTGATTTTGGTTATAGGGGTCAATGGCGTGGGTAAGACAACCAGCATCGCAAAGCTGGCCTACGCCTACAAAGAGGCCGGAAGCAGTGTCCTTTTGGCTGCCGCCGATACTTTCCGCGCCGCCGCTATCGACCAGCTGCAAATTTGGGGGCGGCGTGTGGGAGTCGACGTGGTCGCTCACTCCCAGGGCGCGGACCCGGGGGCCGTCGCCTACGATTCCTTCCAGGCGGCCCGCGCCCGCGGCGCCGATACCCTGATTATTGATACGGCAGGCCGTCTTCACACCAAGACCAACCTGATGGCGGAGGCCAAGAAGATCCATTCCGTCGTTAAGAGGCTGGAGCCTTCCGCCCCCCACGAAGTCCTGCTGGCGCTGGACGCTACCACGGGGCACAACGGGTTGAGCCAGGCACGGGCTTTCACAAACGCTCTCGGGTGCACCGGTGTCTTCCTCGCCAAGTTGGACGGCACCGCACGGGGCGGCATCGCCCTTGCGGTAAGCCGGGAACTTGGAATTCCCATCGACTACATCGGCACCGGCGAGGGCATGGAAGACATGGCCCCCTTCAATCCCAAGGAGTTCGTAGAGGCCCTGTTGGCCCCCGTCGACTAGCATGCCCATAGGGCACCGGCAGAATATCCGGTGAGCAGTTTTCTGATTTGGCTCCTGGTAGTGGAGCTTCTGGGCCTCATTGCCTTCCCGTTAGCCTACGGGCTGCTCAAGCGGCTACCAGACAGGGGCGCAACGCTGAGCAAGATCTTGGGCGTACTGCTCGTTAGCTATGCCCTGTGGCTGATGGGTCTGGCGGAGCTGGCGCCGCAATCTAATTTCACCGTTTGGGGGCTGGTTCTAGTCCTTGCCCTGGCCTCTGGCTGGCTGGCCTGGCGGTGGTGGCCAGAATTATTGGAGTTTCTAAGGCGCGAACGCTGGCATCTCCTGGCAGGCGAAATCATATTCCTGGTATTCCTTCTCGGATGGGTGCTTATATCAGCGCAGGTTCCGGCCATCAATCACACCGAGAAGCCCATGGACTTCGGATTTCTCAACGCCCTTATGGGCGCTTCCAGCTACCCGCCGGAGGATTTCTGGCTTGCCGGCCATCCGGTGAATTACTACCACTTCGGGCATCTCGCCATGAGCGGGTTGACGAAGCTGGCCGGCCTTCCCTCCAACGTGTCATACAACCTGGCGATGGCTCTCATTCCTGCGCTGGTGTCGACGGCCGTCTTCGGGCTGCTGTACAACCTCATTCGACTGGCCGGTGCTTCTCGACTAAAGGCCGTCTTCTTCTCGCTGGCCGCGCCGCTGTTCGTTGGACTGGTTAGCAACCTGGTGGGAATTCTGCACTTGGCGCAGGCAAAAGGTTGGGGCGGGCCCGCTTTCTGGGATTGGGTCGGCGTCAAAAATCTGCGGGCGAGTGGGGGCGTAGACGGATTCTTCCCGGACCAGTTCAACTGGTGGTGGCTCGACACGCGAGTCATCGACACCGTGGTGGACGGCCGGAGTCTGGACTACACCATCACTGAGTTTCCCTTCTTCAGCTTCCTTCTGGGAGACCTTCACGCCCACGTAATGGCCCTGCCCTTCCTTGCGTTGGCTCTGGGGTTGCTTCTGAACCTGCTGCTTTCAAAAGAGCCGCCCGGATTGGCGTGGCTGAGGCGCAACCCGTGGGAGTGTGTCGTCTTGGCGCTTTCCCTGGGCGCGCTGGGATTCGTCAACACGTGGGACGTTCCGACCTTTGGTGTGCTCTTCCTGGCAGCCCTGCTGTTGGCAGGACTACGACGTCAAGAAGCCGGTCTTGGTCCTGCCCTGCTCGGCGTCGCCGTCGTGGGCCTTCCGGTCCTAGCTGCATCTGTGTTCCTATTTCTCCCCTTCTACCTCAACCTGGAAAGTCAGGCCGCCGGAATCATTCCCCTCCGGGAGGTGAGCACACGCCCCATCCACTTCCTGCTCATCTGGGGTCTCTTCCTGGCCGTCACCGCCTTCGTGCTCGTCCGGCAGCTATGGAGCCTGCCAGCTGTCGGACGAAGGTCCGACGGCTTTCTGTCCCTCGCCCTGGCGGTCACGGCTCTCCCCTTCCTGATTTGGGCGGTGGTGATCTTACCGCTTGAGACCTTCGACGACAGCCTACTTTCGGCGTTGACCCTGGTAGGATCCAGGCTGGCAAAGCTACTGCCTCTAATGGCCATCGTGGGACTTGCAATCTACAGCGCGTTGGCCAGGGCTCGCACAGGTCCTACGCCCCTTGTGTTCTGCCTAACCCTCACCGCCCTCGGGTTCTATCTACTCATGGGAACAGAGCTTTTCTACGTGGAAGATTTCTTCCCCTTGCGTATGAACACCGTCTTCAAGCTCTATTACCAGGCTTGGCTGCTGCTGGCAGTCGCTTCCGCCTTTGGCATCTACTACTGGTTCTCCCGGCCCCTGCCGAAGATTGCAATCCTGCGGCTTGGGGATTACGCCTGGGTTGGGCTGGTGTCGGCGCTGATCCTCTGCTCTCTCTACTACCCTCTGGGAGCCGCCCTCGATAGGGTGCAAGGCTCGTCGGAGCCTTCAACGCTAGACGGTTTGGCGTTCGTAAAGAAGAGCGCATCCGGGGAGTACGACGCTATCCTCCAACTGCGAAACCGGGCGCCCAGGGGAGTTTTGGTGGAGGCCGTGGGGTCGTCCTACTCCGAATTCGGACGTATAGCCTCCAGCACCGGCCTTCCTTCCATACTCAACTGGCCTGGCCACGAGGCCCAGTGGCGCGGTTCTCACCTGCCCCTGGCCGGACGGGAGGAGGACGTGGCCACCATATACCAGTCCGACGACCCGACGGAACTCGCAGCCCTCCTTGACAAATATGACGCTCGCTACGTATACCTTGGGGCCAGAGAACGGGCCAAGTATGGCCCCGTGGACGAGGAGAAGTTTCTACGCTCTATGCAGGTCTATTTTAGAAGCGGCGACGTAGTTGTATTCCAGAGGACGTCTGAATCTTGAACAAAGCCGCTGAATCTCCAAACCGCCGCTACTGGCGGGCCTTGGATCCCCTGGGAAAGATAGGTATTTCTCCCTATTTGGCGGCCTTCGGCGTCGTCATGCTCTTGGCCTTGGCCCTGCGCCTCTGGGACCTTGGCGGGCGGCCCATCCACTACGACGAAGGACTTCACGCCTTCTACAGCTGGCAGCTTTTCGCCGGTGACGGATATCGTCACGAACCCTGGATTCACGGCCCCCTGCAATTCTTTCTCAATTCCGCCGTGTTCGGCATCTTCTGGGACAGCGACTACACCGTCCGCCTTACATACGTCTTCTTCGGGGTCATCTTGGTCGGACTCCCCTATTTCTTTCGCGACTACATTGGCCGGACCGGGGCGCTTCTGGCGGCGGTGATGCTGGCCTTTTCGCCCGCCCTCTTCTACTTCAGCCGCTACTCCCGCAATGACATCTACATGGCTGTTTTCGCCCTGGGCCTGGCCATTCTCATGTGGCGATACATCAAAGAGGGAAAAGACCGATATCTGTACATGGCGTCCGCAGTGCTGGCCCTGGCCTTCGCCTCCAAAGAGACGGCATACATCATCGTAGCAGTCTTCGGCCTCTTCCTACTGGTACTTGCCGTTAACGACGTGAGATCCGGGGCCATGGGGCGATTGCGTCTTTCGAACCTGACCCGACCGGGGGTATTCCTCCTGCTATTGGTTACGCTGACTCTGCCTCAGTGGGCGGCGCTTGCCTCCGCCCTACAGGGAATCTTCGGTGAGAGCGTAGTCCTGGCCTACTCCGGCGACGACACGTCGAATCCAACGGGACTGCCACTTTGGGGAGAACCCTTCGTCAACGTGGGCGTCTTCGCCAATCTGGGGTTCTTCCACCACATATTCCGAGGCGGGATAGCCGCCCTGGCACTCGCATCCCTCTACCTCGCCCGCTACAGCCTCAGGTACGCCATGGGCGCCTTCCTGACGGTGGCCGCCCTCGCATTGCTGTACACCGCCATGTCGCTGGCAGAGTTGGAGATTGCCAGAAATTACCTCATCGCCGGTGGCGTGTTGGTGTCCGTAGCGGCAGTTTCGGTGGTTGTGGGCTTGATGTGGCAGTGGCGGATTTGGCTCGTCTGCGCCGGCATCTTCTACACCATCTGGCTGACCTTCTACACCGCCGTATTCGGCGCATTTGGCCGCCCCTTCACCGAATGCCCATCGGCTCTCAACGACGCCGTGGAATCAGCGTGCTCCCGATTCGGCGGGGCCTTCACCGGGGTTTGGCAGAGCCTGGGTTACTGGCTGGCCCAACAGGATGTAGCTCGCGGAAACCAGCCCTGGTACTACTACCTGCTAATCGGCTCGGTGTACGAGTTTCTGCCTCTCCTTGTTGGCGTGGTTGCCATTATCTACTACTTGAGAAAGAGAAGCCCCCTGTCACTGTTTCTGGTCTTCTGGTCCGTGGCCACCATCGGGGCCTACACCGTAGCCAGCGAAAAGATGCCCTGGCTACTTGTGAACATCACACTGCCCTTCATCATCCTCTCGGCCAAGTTCCTTGGCGAAGTGCTTGAGGGGCTGCCTTGGCGAAGGCTCGTGCCCAACCTAAACGGTGCGATAATCCTCGTCGGGCCCCTGCTGTTGGCGGCGCTAGTAAATCTCACGCTCCGGCTGTTAGAAGCAAGCAGCGTCAATACTCTTGGAGGGTGGCTAAGCCTAGCCGCAGTTGTTGTCCTCGCCCTCGGCTTCAGTGCACTGGTTGATAAGCTGGGCGTACGGCGGGGTCTTGCACTGGGCGGCTTGGGCGTGGCTGCCCTGCTCCTGGGATTCACCGCCTTCGTCGCCCTGCGGACGGCGTGGGTGAGCGACGACGGGACAGTGGAGATGATTGTGTACGCCGGCGCCAGCGCGGAGCTTCGCCAGGTCGCTAACGATATTCGTGACCAGCCCTACCTCGAAGACCCCGAGGCACAAGTCCACGTGGACTACGAGCTGTGGTATCCCTTGAACTGGTACGCGCGACAGGACGAGTTCATCCAATACCAGTGTTACGAGGACAAGCAGGGCTGCCAGACCATATCGGCCCCGCCGTCAGTGGAAGCCTTGTTGCTCCTGGACTCCAATGGATTCAAGTTCAATGACCACCTCACGGCATACAAAAAAGGTGGCTCGTACAAAGAGCTTCTCTGGTTCCCCGAGGTGTACCGACGACCGGGGGAGCGGCGGAAGGAAGAGAGTATCTTTCATGAGTTGTGGCAGGACGTACAGTTCGCCGCCGACATGGCGCCCCGTCGCTCTACCTGGAAAGACGCTTTGGACTACGTCCTGTATCGTCGCATCGATGAAGAGTGGTGGGACTCCAAGTTCTACACTTACCAGCCTAGAGAATCATGAATCTCGCGACCGCGTAGCCCAACTTAAAGACAGAAGGCCCAACGCTCGCTATACTTTCATGGGATTGTATGTGTGAGAGAAGATTGACCACGGGAGAAAAAAGTTGTTAGTCAGCCCCCGCATTCTTCTGGGAATGGGCGTCAGCCTCGCCTTTCTCCTCCTCTTCTTCGTAATCGTAGATGTGGGAGATATGGGCCAGGCCTTGGCCGCCGCAAAATACCGGTTCATCCTCCCCGCCATTGCCCTCTACTTCGTCGCGCTATTCTTCAGGTCCCTGCGCTGGCAGTTCCTTCTAGAGCCGGTGAGCCGTATTCCCGTCGCCCGCCTTTTCCCTGTCGTGACCGTGGGATACATGGCCAATAACCTTCTGCCCGCCCGCCTGGGCGAGATTGCCCGGGCTTACTACTTGGAGCGGCGCGAGGGCTTGAGCACCAGCACCGGCTTGGCAACGGTCGTAGTTGAGAGGATTTACGACGGGCTGACCTTGCTGTTCCTCGTGGCCTTGGCCGTTCCCTTCCTAATTTTTGGCGGCCTGGTGGACGGCTCCGGGACGACTTCCGAGATAACTTGGGCCATTGTGGGCGGAATAACGGCCCTCGTGTTCATCACCGCGATCGTTGTATTGACCCTCATTGCCCTCAAGCCGGGTTTCAGCGGGTTCATCGAAAGGCTGGCAAATCTGCTGCCCAAACCCTTGAGACCCAAGGCTCGAGAACTAATTTCGTTGTTCATAGAAGGATTGTCGGTGCTTCGAGAACCCCGGCGTCACCTGGGGTTGTTCCTGCTGTCTCTCCCCGTTTGGCTTCTGGAGGGAAGCATGTATCTCATCGTAGCCCTATCCTTCGACCTGCCAAGCTATTTCGAACCTGCCGCCATGGTCATACCCGTGGTCATTCTCGTAACGGCAGTCTCCAACTTGGCCACTTCCATTCCCTCCTCCCCCGGCTCGCTGGGCACCTTCGAGGCTCCAGCCGTCGCGGCCCTTGCCCTCGTGGGCCTCGGAACTGGGACAAGCGGGGGCGAAGGAGTGGCCGGCGCATACGCCGTCCTGGTCCATGTGACTGCCCTGCTCCCCGTGACGGTCCTGGGATTGCTCTACCTCTGGTTCGGCAACCTTTCCCTCTCGCGACTTCTAAGACGGGAAGAGAAGGGATATCCCGCCTAACCCATGAAGAAGTCTGGACCGCTGGCCCCTAGTCAGGAGAAACGGTGGACGTAGCCATCATCGGCGGCGGGGCGCTGGGCTTGGCCGCCGCTTACGACCTTTGCCTCAAAGGACACAAGCCGGAAGTGTTCGAAGTCGCCCCCTTCCTTGGAGGCCAGGCGTCCACCTTTGAAGTCGGTGGAGGTTTGCTGGAAAAGGGCTATCACCACCTGTTCAAGAGCGACACGGACATTGTGGACCTCATTCACCAGCTGGGGTTAGGACCCAAGCTGCGATGGATAGAGTCAAAAGTCGGCCTCTTCCATGGCGACCGGATATGGAACTTCGCCTCTCCCAAAGACCTCTTGACCTTCACGCCCCTTAGCCTGATGGACAGGATCCGATTGGGGTTGGTGACGCTGTACCTGCAGAAGACCAAGAATTGGCAGCGCTTCGAGGGGGTTACGGCCCTGGAGTGGCTTCAGAAGCGGGTGGGCCGCCGACCCTACGAGGTAATCTGGGAACCGATGCTGCGCGGCAAGTTCGGGCGGCACTATGAAAAGATAAGCATGGCTTGGCTCTGGGGCAAGATATACCTGCGGGTAGCCTCCAGGGAGCGTATCTGGGAGAAGGAGAAGCTGGGCTATCCCATGGGCAGCTTCGCCGAGATTTTCGACGCCCTGGACAGGGAGATTAAGCGCATGGGCGGCGACGTGCGCCTCTCCACCGGCGTCAGACGCGTAATAGTTGAAGACGGAAAGGCCGTGGGGCTGGAGGTTCAGACTCGCGGCGGGCAGCCGGAGTCAAAGCGCTACGACGCCATAATCGCAACAACGCCCTCCTACGTGTTCACCCGCCTGGCCCCCATGCTGCCGGAAGCCTACAAGCAGAGCCTGAGCAACGTTACCTATCTCTCGGCCGTGCTGGCCATTCTGGTTTTGGACCGGCCCCTCACCGATAAATACTGGCTGAACATAGCGGACCGCTCCATCCCCTTCGTCGGCATCATCGAGCAGACCAACTTCGTGTCACCCGATCTCTATGGCGGAAATCACGTGGTCTATCTCACCAACTATCCGGCCACGGACGAACCGATCTATCAGATGACCCCGGACGAGCTTCTGGAGGAGTATCTGCCTCACCTATCCCGGGTTAATCCCAACTTCGACCGGTCCTGGATTGTTGACTACCATCATCACAAGGTCGATGCGGCCCAGCCCATAATCGGCGTCAACTACGGAAGTCAGATACCCAAGCTTCGGACGCCCATATCGGGGCTTTACCTGGCCAACACAACCCAGATCTACCCGGAGGACAGGGGCACCAACTACAGCGTGAAGCTGGGGCGGAAGGTAGCGCGAATGGTGCTGAAAGACCACGGACATTAGTAACAAAGCAAGGAGATTACTCCCAAGGAGGCGAGGGGGACGGACATGCCTTGGGAGAGTGCGCGCAATTGAACCTTTTCAAGGGCTGTGCTACCATTCCAGCAACCTGTCAGTTTGCAATACCGGAGGTTGCGTGACCTCTTCACCAGCCCTCAATTCCATTAGTCCGGAGGTGTTGTGACCTCTAACCCCGGAACCCTGAGACAGCGCGCCGCTCGGGCCATCAGGGACCAGAAGCCGGAGACTGTCACCGTTCTATCCTGCCTTTTAGCGGTGGAGGACGAGATGGGTTACATTCCTGCGGAGGCCGCCGAAGAAGTTGCCCGCGTCACCGGCTCCACCATCAACGACGTTTGGGGCGTGGCGTCATTTTATACCAACTTCCAGTTCGACCCTCCCGGCCGTCATAGGGTAGAGGTCTGCTGGGGTCCCACCTGCCACGTGAAGGGTGTAATGCCCGTCATCCGTCAGGTCATGAAGTCGCTGGGTGTACGGGAGGAAGGCTCCACCGAGGATGGCAACGTAACCCTCCGGTTCAATACCTGTCTGGGGGCCTGCGCCAACGCACCCGTAATCAGCGTGGATCATCACCTCATGGGCAGAATGACGCCGGAAAAGGCGGGCAGCGTTCTCGAAGAAATCAGGAATGGAATGTCTGAGGAGGCCGGCGGTGCCCCCTAGCTTTGAAGATATCAGGTCCCAGGGTCTGGAGCGCTGGCGAGCGCTGACCCAAGGAACCCGGCCCTGGATTAGAATAGGGACCGCCCTTTGCGGCAAGGCCGCCGGCGCCGACGAGGTGATCGCCTCCCTCGTAGAGCGGCTGGACCAGCAGAATGTCAACGCCATGATCAGCGAAGTAGGGTGTCTGGGCCCCTGCTTTGCCGAACCTCTGGTGGATGTTTCGATGCCCGACGGCTCCCGAGTGGTCTACCGCAACGTAACGCCGGAACTCGCCGCCCGCATCGTCGACACCCACCTCTTAGACGGTCAACCTCTGGCCGACGCAGCCCTGGGCGCCGTCGGTGCCCCTTCACCGGACAGCATACCCCCACTGTGGGAACACCCCATGATGAAGCCGCAGCGTCGGATTGCCCTTCGTAACGCCGGTCAGGTGGACCCCATGGACATCCACCAGTACGTGGCAAACGACGGCTACGCCGCCCTCCACCGGGCGTTGACGGAGATGACGCCGGACGAGGTTCGGCAGGCCGTCAGCGACTCTGGTCTTAGAGGTCGGGGAGGCGCCGCATTTCCCACGGCAACGAAGTGGAACTTTCTAGCCGGAGCCAGAAGCCCTGTCAAGTATATCCTGGTCAACTGCGAGGAGGGCGACCCAGGAGCCTTCAACGACAAAGGTATCCTGGAAAGCGACCCCCATAGCCTTGTAGAAGGTGTGATCCTTGCAGCCTACGCCACCGGCGCAACCATGGGCTACGTGTTCATCCGTCATGGCCACGACGGTCCCATTGACCGCACATGGCGGGCAATAGAGCAAGCGAGGCAGTTGGGGATCCTTGGACGCAACATCTTCGGCTCCAACTTCTGCTTTGACATGGAAGTCTCGCTGACGGGGGATTCCTACGTGGCTGGCGAGGAAACCGCCCTCATGGAATCCATAGAAGGGAAGAGGGCCATGCCCCGCTTTCGCCCGCCCTTCCCGGCGCAGATTGGACTATTCGGCAAGCCCAGCAACATTAACAACGTAAAGACCCTTGCCTACGTGCCTCAGATAGTTCTCAACGGCGGCCAATGGTTCGCTGGCATCGGCCAGGATCGCAGCACCGGCACGGCCATTCTCTGCCTCTCCGGAGACCTGGCCTACACCGGCATGGCCGAGGTCCCCATGGGGATGACTCTGCGGGAAGTGGTGGAACAGGTTGGCGGAGGAGTTCCCAACGGCAAAGCCTTGAAGCTGCTCCAGACAGGCGGGCCCCTGGGCGGAGTTCTTAGCGCCGTTGACCTGGACATTCCCTTAGACTTCGACGCCATGTCGAAGGCAGGGGCCATACTGGGGTCCGGAGGCCTTATCGCAGCCAGCGAAGACGCCTGCGTGGTGGACCTCACCCGCGCCCTCATCGCCTTCTGCCAGTATGAGTCCTGCGGCAAGTGCTTCCCTTGCCGAACGGGCATGACCCACCTCCTGGAGGTGCTGGAACGCATCTGCCGAATGGAGAGCACACCGCAAGACCTGGATCTCATGGGGCGGGTAGGCCGGAGCATGCAGGCCGGCTCCCTGTGCGGTCACGGACAGCTGGGCTTCAACCCGGTGTCTTCCGCGGTACGCTACTTCCGGGAGGAGTTCGAACAGCATTTAAGAGAGAAGACCTGCGCCACGGGAACCTGCCCAGGTCCCTGGCATTCCCCCACTCGGGTACGGAGGTAGCATCATGGACGAAGACCGCATTACCATCACCATAGACGGCGTCAAGGTCGAGGCGCACCGAGATCAGACCGTGCTGGAGGCCGCCATAGAGGCGGGCATCTACATCCCCTACCTCTGCTATCACCCCGGCATGAAGCCCTTCGCCGCCTGCCGCATGTGCGTCGTGGAGGTCGAGAACGGACGTGGCTACCCGGCGTCATGCACCCTACCCGTCGCCGAAGGCATGGAGGTGCGGAACTCCTCTAGCCAAGTCCACGAGCTGCGCAGAAACGTCATGGAACTGCTCATTGCCGACCACCCCCACGGATGCTTGACCTGCCACCGGGTAGACTTGTGCGGACCCAACGACGTTTGCCTGCGGCACGTGTCCGTCAACGACCGGTGCGTCACCTGCCCCAAGAACGAGCGGTGCGAGCTTAAAGATACGGTGCGCTACCTGGGCATGGAGATGGAGTCGCCCCTGGAGTACAAGTACCGGGACCTACCCGTGGAGACGGGAGACCCGTTCTACGATCGAGACTACAACCTTTGCATCGTGTGCGGACGCTGCGTACGCGTCTGCGAGGAGGTCCGCGGCGACAACGCCATCACCTTTACCGAGCGAGCGGGGCAGGCTCTGGTAGGAACTTCCGCCGGAACCTCCCTCCTGGAGTCGGGCTGCGAGTTTTGCGGCGCCTGCTTGGACGTCTGCCCTGTCGGAGCACTGGTGGAGAGCGACCACAAGTGGGAAAAGGCTCAGCAGGTGGAACGAACCATCTGCCCACACTGCCCCGTGGGTTGCCAGCTGAATCTGGAGGTGAACCGGTTTGGTAAAGTCGTGCGCTCCGTGCCGGAGATTAGCTCTCCGGCTAATCGGGGTCAGGGCTGCTTTAAGGGGAAATTCGGCCTGGACTTCGTGAACAGCAAGGATAGGCTGAAGACGCCGCTCATTAGGCGCAACGGAATGCTAGAGAAGGCTACCTGGGAAGAGGCCCTGGACTACGTTGCAGAGCGGCTGGGCGAATACCATGGCCCCTCCTTCGCCATGCTCTCGGCATCGGACAGCACCAACGAAGAACACTACCTGGCCCAGAAGTTCACGCGGACGGTCATGGGCAGCAACAACGTGGACTACGCATCCAACACTCAGCCGGAGGCGGTAAAGGCCCTGCATGAGGTCCTGGGATTTGGAGCGGCCACCAACCCCATATGGAACCTGGAAGGCGCCGACTGCATTCTGGTTTTCAACGCCAATGTTACGGAAGAGCACAACGTGGCGGCGGTGCCGATAAAGCGGGCCGTCAAAGAGGGCGCAAAACTCATAGTCATCGACCCGCGCGAGGTAGAGCTAACCCGCTACGCCCATTTGTGGCTGCGACCCAAGCCCGGCACGGAGCTTCTGTTGCTAAACGGCCTCGTAAAGTCGCTGCTGCATCAGGGATTGGAGCGGCGCGATTGGCTGTATGAAAACGGCACCGGCCTGGACCCACTGCGAGAGGCCATGGCATCTCTGGAAATGGCGGAAATATCGGCGAAGACAGGCATTTCAAAGGACATGATAGACGCAGCAGTGCGGGTCTACGGGCCGGCTGAGCCTTCCTCCATCGTCTATAGCATGGACAACGTGGCGGAAGAGTTGCATCGGGATTGCGTTTATGCTCTTTCAACCCTTTCGCTGTTGACGGGTAGCTTGGGCAAGCCCGCTTCAGGCATATACCCGTTGAAGGCGGGAACCAACAGCCAGGGCGCTTGGGACGTGGGTTGCGTTCCCACCCACCTTCCCGGATTCGCGCCTCTAGAGGACGACGAAGCACGTGCGCGGGTAGAGCAAGACTGGTCCAAAGAGATCCCACGGACTCCGGGTTTGGGCTGTCAGGACATCCTGCGTCCCGGGAGCGTGAAGGCCCTCTTCATGATAGGTGACGTGTCGGAGCCAAGCGCCGAGGCCATGACCACACTCAACGCCCTGGACTTCCTCGTAGTGCAAGACAGCTTCATGGGAGCCGCCGCGCAGCGAGCCCACGTAGTTCTGCCCCGCAGTTCCTTCGCCGAAAAGACCGGCACTTATACCAACCTCGAACGCCGCATCCAGTCCGTCAGACCCGTTATATCTCCCAAGAACACCTCCGCCAAGCCGGAGTCTTGGGCCTTGTGCCAACTGGCCCAGCGCATGAGCGCGGAGGGTTTCAACTTCCCCGACACCGCCGCGGTAATGGACGAAATCGCCAGGGTCTCCACCATCTATGGTGGAGTGAGCCACCGAAGACTGGAGAACGAGGGACGGCTGGTTTTTCGGCCTGACGTGGGCAATCCGATGCCCACCCAGGTGCTCTACTCCGACAAGGAGTATCATGGCATCCAATGGCCTTGCCCCAATGCTGAAAGCTCGGGTGTGGAGATTCTCTTCGCAGACGGCTTCAAAGAAGGCAAGCCCCAGATTCACATTCCCGAGTTTCGTGGGGCTGACCTCGCCCGCGATGCGGCTTTCCCACTGCTCTTCACCCCTGGCCGTGTGCTTCTACAGTCAGAAAGAAAGATGACTGTAATCAAGGGCCTCTCCAACCGTATCGAGCGAGAGGAGATAATCGAACTCCACCGGGACGACGGGGAGATCTTGGGGCTTCGAGAGGGAGACCTCGTGGAGGTCCAGACCAACGGCTCCAGCCTCACGGGTAGAGTGGCCTTCAAGGAGGGCCTGCAGCGGGGAGTGGTGTCTTCCACCCAGCTATTCGGCCAGCTGATGGTGGAAGTGGAAGCCAGTCAGTCACCGGACCCAATGTCGAAGATAGCCGGATTGAATATCGCGGGCGCCCGGCTGGTCAAGGTGGAATTGTAGGCTCCCAGAGCTTGAGGGGGAATCTAGAACCAAAGAGGACGCTATGGCGCGCAGACAGATAACTCTGCCCAAGGCCGCTCTGGTGGAGCGGAAGGAAATTACGGAAGACCTGATGATTATAAAGATGAGGCCGGAAACGGCCATGACCTTCAAGCCCGGCCAGTATTGCACCCTTGGCCTGGAGGGAATCGAACGGGCCTATTCCATAGTTTCCGCGCCTCACGAGGATGACCTGGAAATCTTCGTAGAGCTGGTGCCGGAACCGGACGGCGCATTGACCCCCCTAATGTGGAAGATGCAAGAGGGGGACACCATGACCATCCGGCCCAGGTGCAAGGGCATCTTCACCTTGGACGAAAAGTACAACTCGCACCTGATGATTGCCACTGTAACCGGCGTGGCGCCCTTTGTGAGCATTCTGAGAAGCTACTTCCACCGCGAAGGCCAGGGCCACCGCTTCTACGTGCTGGAAGGGGCCAGCTACATAGACGAATTCGTCTATGATAAAGAGCTCGAAGAAATGGAGGCCAGCCATCCGGACACCGTGAAGTTCATTCCCACCGTGAGCCGTCCCAACGAGTCGAGGAATGACGGCTGGACAGGGCCTTCGGGCCGCGCCAACCAGATCGTGGACGAACAGATAGAGAAGCTGGGACTGGAACCTTCATCAACTCTGGTTTACGCCTGCGGTCACCCCGGTATGATAGAGGATGTAAAGGAGCGCCTGGTTCCAAGAGGGTTCAATGTTAAGGAAGAGCGGTTCTGGAAGCAGTAACGCAAATTTCTTCAACGAAGAAGGGGGCCTCCAAAGTTGGAGGCCCCCTTACTTATGTCAAACTGCTGCCGTTTCGCTGCCTATGTCTTAGGAGCGGTTTGTTAGTTGACGGCAACTCCGAGGAGGATCAGGCCGGCCAGGATGGTGGACACTATGGAGACTACCACGGTGTACCAGCCAGTAACGTACCGGAGCCTCGGGTAGGGCGGAGCCAGGTGAAAGAACACCAGCAGGGCGAAGCCAGCCAGAAGGGCGGACACTATGGCCAATGGCCAATGCATCAAGTAACCAACCTGAGCACCCCCTAGAATTTCTCCTCCAGCGAAGAAGTAGATGGTGTAGAGAATCGAGACCACCGAAAGGAAGAGGGAATAGAGCCCCAGGGTACGCTCGTCGAACCCTCCCAGGTGAACCCCCGCCAGAAGGGCCAGGTACATCGCCCAGAGAACTACGAAGGTTGATAAAACGGCGCCCACGTCTGCCACTTCCGGGGGACCTCCCACCAGGGAAGTGAAGCTGCCTCCTGTGAAAATCACCATGCCCCCCAGCACAATCGCCGCTGCCGCCGCCATTACTCCAAGGGTTTTGGTGTTGTTGTAAAGGTCCAAGAAATACCAGGACTGGGCCCAAAGAGTTGCGGGCAAGACCATCAAAAAGATTAATTCCATTGCTTACCTCCTATCTGATACTCGTACTCACTTAAACTTCCCAAAAGCTAAGTCGCAAAATACGGCAGCAGACGGAAGACTCACAGGCCTTTGGGGATGTTGCATTATATGTACGGATTTCTTTGAAAGTCAATTTTGAAAGGAGGGGTAGAGCCGCCGTTTCCCCGCCCTTCTCTTTGGGGTACAATGCTAATGTAGACAGGAAGAAATGCCTTGACTCCCATTCGCCGGCAGTACCTCAGCATCAAGCAGCGTTATCCCAACGCTATCCTTCTCTTTCGTCTGGGAGATTTCTACGAGACCTTTGATGAAGACGCCAAGCTGGCGGCCCGGGTGTTGGACATCGTTCTTACGTCCCGTAGTATGGGCAAGGGCGTCAAAGTCCCCATGGCCGGCATTCCCGCCCACTCGGTGGAGTCTTATCTCGCCAAGCTTATCGAAGCGGGCCACCGGGTCGCCATCTGCGAGCAGCTGAGCGATCCCGCCGCCTCCAAGGGGCTGGTGGATAGAAACGTGGTGCGGGTGGTCACCCCCGGCACCATTGTTGAGCCTTCCATGCTCGACCAGCAGTCCAATAACTACCTGGCGGCCCTGCTCGTGGAGGGTACCGAGGCAGGTTTGGCGTACATCGACATCACCACCGGCGAATTTGCCGTGAGCCAGATGCCCCTAAGCCATCTGCCCGCCGAGGTGAATCGACTCTCGCCAGCCGAGATCCTGGTGCCCCAGGACGAAGATGCGTTCAACGAACTGAACGTGGAAGTCTCCGTGCCCCTGCCCCCAAAGGAGTTTCACGCTTCCAGAGCGCGCGAGACCCTGCTGGCCCACTTTGGAGCGCTCACCCTGGAAGCCTACGGGTGTGAAAAGCTGCCCCTGGCCGTGAGCAGCGCAGGAGCCATTCTGGGATATCTGGCCGCCACCCAGCCCCAGATAGTAAGCCAGGTAACCTCCCTCAAAACCTACTCCGTCTCAGAATTCATGACGCTGGATCCCCAGAGTCGGCGGAACCTGGAACTCTTTGATGGCGGACGGTGGGGAGAAGGTGGGCCTTCACTGCTTTCAACCCTCGACTTCACCCGCACGGCCATGGGAGCCCGGCTCCTTCGCCGATGGATCGGGCAGCCGCTGTTGAACATGGACGACCTGGAGCGACGGTTGGATGGCACGGCTTATCTTCATTCTAATCTGCTTCGGAGGCAGGAGATACGCTCCATACTCTCCCGGGTGTCGGACCTGGAGCGGATAATGAGCCGGGTGCAGCTGGGAACGGCATCGCCACGGGACCTGCTCGCCCTCAAAGAAAGCCTACGGGCGGCGGCAGCCATCAGGCCTTTGCTGGAAGGGGACGACGCTAAGTCCGCGGATTGGCTGAGAAGGCGAATTCGCTCCTTCAACGAACATGAAGACCTGCTGGAGAGAGCACTGAGGGAGGAAGCCACCGGCAGCCCAGGCGACGGCGAGGTGATAAAGGAGGGGTTCTCCCCGGAATTAGATGAACTGCGCTCCTCTGTGCGCGAGGCCCGCCGGTTCATTGCCCGACTGGAGCGTCGTGAGAAAGAGGCAACGGGTATTCGCTCCCTCAAGGTGGGTTACAACCGGGTCTTCGGTTACTATATCGAGGTCAGAAAGGCCAACATTCACCAGGTGCCCAGCAGCTACGAGCGGCGTCAGACCCTCACCAACGGGGAGCGGTTCATCATTCCGGAGCTTAAGGGCTACGAGGCCCAGATACTGGACGCCCAGGAGCGGATTCAGCGCCTGGAGCAGGATCTCTACGCCCGGATTTGCGCCCAGATGGGACAGGAGGCACGGGGCATACTTGAGCTCGCCCACGCCATCGCCCTGCTGGACGTCCTGGCATCCTTTGCGGAGGCGGCCGACAACTACAGCTACGTTAAGCCGTCCCTCGTGGAAGAACCGGTCCTGGACGTAAGGGGCGGGCGGCATCCCATGGCGGAGAGAATCCTCCCTCCCGGAGCCTTTGTACCCAACGACCTGTATCTCTCGTGCCAGGACTCCCAGCTCCTTCTCATTACCGGCCCGAACATGTCCGGCAAGTCCACCTTCATTCGGCAGGCCGCCCTCATCACCCTCATGGCGCAGATTGGAAGCTTCGTCCCCGCCGACGCCGCCACCGTGGGCTTGGCGGACCGCATCTTCACGCGGGTGGGCCTACAGGACGACCTTTCAGCAGGTCAATCGACCTTCATGGTGGAGATGGTGGAGACGGCGGCTATCCTCAATCAGGCCACTCGTCGCTCCCTGGTGATTCTGGACGAAATAGGAAGGGGCACCAGCACCTACGATGGGTTGTCCATCGCCAGGGCGGTCGCCGAGCATATTCACAACGACCCGCAGCTGGGGTGCCGGACCCTCTTCGCCACCCACTACCATGAACTTACACAGCTGGCGGAGAGCTTGCCTCGGGTGCAGAATCACACGGTGGCCGTCAGCGAAAGCGGGGGGCAGCTTGTGTTCCTGCACCGCATCGTTCCTGGCAGGGCCGACCGGAGCTACGGAGTCCACGTGGCCCAGCTGGCGGGTCTGCCCCAAACAGTGGTTCACCGGGCGTGGGAGATTTTGGAGGCACTGGAATCATTACCCCAATCGAAGCCCCTCAATGGCGGCGGGCCGGCGATGCGAAGATCCCAGCAGATTCCCCTATTCTCTCTGACACCGCCGCTGGTGGAAGAGTTGCTGCGGCTGGACGTTACCAACATGACACCCCTGGAGGCCATCAACAAGCTGTACGAGCTTCAGTCAATGGCCAGGGAAGCAGGCTAGTTGAACATTCCTGGATATGCAAATCAATTACCGTAAAAGGAGAAAGAATGGCACAGCAGATTACTCTCTACTGGTGGGCACGTTGAAGCTCCTGTCGAAAGGCGAGAGAGTTGCTCTCGCAGCAGGGCGTGGAAATCGAGGAGCGCGACTTCTTCAAGGATCCCTTGTCGGAGGCTGAACTGGAGGAGCTTATGACACTGGCACCGCCCTCGGAACTCTTTTCATGGAGAAGCCCCAGCTTCCGCAAGATGAACCTGGACAAGGCCACCCTGGAGCCTCAAGACCTCGTCCGGCTCATGGCGCAGGAGCCCCGGCTCATACGCCGGCCAATGTTTCGGATCGGCGATAGGCTGATTGTGGGAGGCGGGAAGAAGGCCATCGACAGCGTTCTGTCTGGAGCATAGCCCGCTACGACATTTTGAACATCTTCTTCGACGTAGACCAGACTATCCTGGGCATGGACAACTCCCTTCGCCCCGGCGTTAGGGAGGCCATGGCCGCTCTGACGGAAATGGGGCATCAGGTCTACGTGTGGTCCGGCATGGGGATTAGGCGGGCGACGGTCCAACGTCACAGGCTGGAGAACCTTGTTTCCGGGCTATACCAAAAGCCCCTCTATGACTACCCAGAACGACTGGAGGAGTTGGGCGTTCCGATTATGCCCGACTTTGTTACCGACGACGACCCGCAGGTGGTGTCGGCCTTCGGTGGGCTGTGGGTTCCCCCCTACTACGCCCGAGGGAAAGACGACGGGGCAATGGCGCGCGTTTTGACAGCGGCAACGGAGTTTGCCGAAACTGGCCGTTCCTCGGACGCTCATTTTCGGGCCAGGGGCGACTTCCGGCCCCTCTTAGGGTCTTGAGACCCTTCCGTAAATGGTTTGGGGTTGTCTTGTGCGTTCGGATGTGAAAACATCGGTATCATGGCAATAAGGCTTCTTTCCGAGCAGTTGGCCGCAAAAATTGCCGCCGGCGAGGTCGTCGAGCGGCCCGCCTCCGTGGCCAAGGAGCTTATCGAGAACTCCCTGGACGCGGGCGCAACCCGCGTCCAGATGGACGTGAAGGGCGGTGGCGTGGATCTCATCCGAGTTGTCGACAACGGCTCCGGCATGGAGGCGGATGAAATTCCCCTGGCCTTCCAGCGCCACGCCACCAGCAAGCTCACCGACGCGTCGGGCTTGGACAGCATCAGCACCCTGGGGTTTCGTGGCGAAGCCCTTCCCAGCATTGCCTCCGTTGCCCAGGTGAGACTGGTGAGCCGACGGGAGTCGTCCCCCAACGGCTGGGAGGTAGCGTTGAAGTGGGGTCGGATAGAGCGGCATGGGCCAATTGGCTGCGCCCCCGGCACCATGGTAACCGTCGAGGGTCTGTTCGAGAACGTACCCGCCCGCCGTAAATTCCTTCGCTCAAACTCCGCCGAGGCCGGCCGCATTCGGACGCTTGTATCGCGCCTTGCCCTTGCATACCCGAGAGTTGCGATCCACCTTACGGTGGAGGGACGGGAGTCTCTAAACTTCGTAGGCAGCGGGCGGGCGGAAGACGCGCTGGCTTCTGTCTACGGGCCGCAGGTGGCCAAGGACGCGCTGGCCGTGGAATGGGAAGATTCTACCGGTGAACTCAAGGTCGACGGTTTCGTTGGCCCACCTTCCCTCCACCGCTCTAATCGCCAGCACATCACCTTCTTCGTCAATGGACGCTGGGTTATGAGCCGGATGCTAAACGTGGCACTGGAGGAGTCCTATCACGGGCTGCTGCCCCAGAGAAGATACCCGGTTGCCGTGATAAACGTCCGCCTGCCTTACGAAGACGTAGACGTTAACGTGCACCCCACCAAGGCGCAAGTGCGGTTCCGAAAGGGCGCCCAGGTCTTTTCCGCTGTCCAAAGGGCGGTCCGACGGGTGCTGATGGCATCCACGCCTGTGCCACAGATTCACATCAGCCCAACGGAGAGCGCCACATCTTTCCAACCATCCTTCGTCTCCTCGCCCCTGGCAACCCGCCCCTCTACTTCTCTACCTCCTCCATCTACCCCCGTCCAGGTTCCCGCCGTTGAGTCGCCCGCCCTGCGGGTGCTGGGACAGGCAAGCAACACCTACATAGTGGCCGAGGGGCCCAACGGCATATTCCTCATGGACCAGCATGCCGCCCACGAGCGGGTGTTATACGAAAAGATCGTCGCGGAAATGAGGCAAGGCAGCCCGTCGGTACAGGCCCTGCTGGAGCCAGTGCCCGTGGAACTGTCTCCCGAGCATCAGGAATTCGTGAAGGATGGCGCAGAGGAGATGAAGGCCTACGGATTTGCGCTGGAATCCTTCGACGACCAGTCCTACGTCCTGCGGGCAGTGCCGGCGGTGTTTAGCGGTGGGGATCCGGTGGAGGCGCTGCTAGAGGTGCTGGTGATGATGCGGCGGGACGGGGCATCCCTGGGGGGACGCCGGGAGGCCTTGGCGGCGTCCATTGCATGTCACGGTTCGGTTCGGGGCGGAATGAGCTTGAGCCATCAGGAGATGGGAGAAATAATCAGCCTATTGGAGAAGGCTGAGAACCCACATACTTGCCCCCATGGTCGACCCACAATGTTGCACCTGAGCTCGCAGAATCTGGAGCGGCAGTTTGGGCGTCGCTGATGCCTCGAGTGGGGTGGAGAGCGACGCTGGGTGAAGAGAGGCTAGGCGTTAAGTGAGCCGTCGCCCCGCGAGTCATCCTTAGGGCGGTAGATGGAATCCTCAGGCAGTCCGTCCGCAGGGTCAGTGGTAGAGGATTCTCCGTTGAGAAGATTGCGAATAGGCATGGAAAGGGCCGCCGCTGCCGCCAGCCCCAAGGATACGCGGCCTAGAAAGCCGCGGCGAGTCATTCCGGTGGATTGTTCCTTACCTTCCTTGCTCATTAGCCCTCATTCGTTGAAACGTTCCTTTGTCGATTGTGGATTGGACCAGTCGCCAACTAGTTTAACGTTTCCACCGAAAGATACAAGAGGGCCTGGGGTTCAGCAATATTTCGGACTATGTAAAACTGCAACGGTTTGCCGGTCCCGTTGAGGCCACAGCGCGGGCAATCTGACAGCCCATCACTGCCGTATAATTCGTTGAAGTTGGGGCGAACGCCAAGGCTCTGCATCGCCCCTGAAAAGGCCGCAGTTCGATGAATGCACATGCAAAGATGTACAACTCTCCCGCTGATACCTATAGTATCAGGCCCATGATGGCAGATAGGACGAAACATCATAACTAGGAAATCGTCGGTCTTCCTCGTGGCCTGGGCGGGCGGCCTGCTCACGCTGTTGGCAGGGTTGCTTCTGCTGGTCGCCTGTACTGTCGATGCGCCTCCAACGCCTGAGGGCGACTCTCCCACAGCTACGACAACGACCATACCGCCCACTACAGTTCCCGCCCATGACCCCGCCACTGCAACCCCGGACCACGGTTCACCTACTACAACCCCCGCTGCCACCCGTGCTTCGGCCACCACGGCGCAACCCGTCCCCTCTTCCAGACCAGCGTCGCCCGCCGCCGACCCTATCCCTTCAGCCACGGCAACACCCACCCCGACGGCAACCCCACCAGAACCCGTCGACATACCCACATCAACACGCCGGGACCTGTACGAACTAGCCCGTTCCCTTCGTCACAAGTCGCAGGAACCCATCCCCTACCTCCGCCACCAAACTCCAGCGGACCTGCAGGTAGGTACGGTTGACACCTTCAAGGTGCTTGCGAGGGTGGAGCCCGTGGAGTTCCACGAGATTTTGGCAAAACTAGAGCACGTTTCCGACAACGCCTACTGGTACGTTCAGGAGGGAATACGCTTCAACGACGACGTCTTGGTGGAAGCGGCGACTGCCTTTGAAGATTCTATCCTCCCCGGTCTCCAAGAATCCTTCGGACCTCTCTGGAGTCTTGACGACCTTCCAGGGCAACGCCTGACCATCCTCCACGCACCAACCCGGGGCCTCGGCGGTTACTACAGTTCCGCCGACGAATATCCGGTGCAGGTGCACGAGAACAGCAATCAGCGAAAGATGGTCTACATTAACCCGGCGGCCCTTCGTATAGGCAGCCAAACCTACCTCTCCGTACTCGCTCACGAACTTCAGCACGCCGTCAACTGGAATCTCAACGGCGGCCAGAGCACCTGGCTCAACGAGGGCCTTTCCCAGGTGGCGGAGCAGCGGCTGGGATGGAGACCCACGTCGGTAGAGGCTTTCGTCCACTCAGCGCCCACTTCCCTCGTCTACTGGCCCCTGAGCTACCTGGACTCCAGCCCATATTATGGAAGCTCTTTCCTGTTCAGTCAGTTCCTGACTGAACAGGCAGGCTCTCCCGAAAGCCTGGAGCCTCTGCTGAGAATCGACTATCGGGGCATCCAGGCCGTCGACAGGTATCTCGGATCCTTGGGGACTAGCGAGTCCTTTCGGTCCATCTTTAGCAGATGGACCGTTGCCGGCTATCTTTCGGAATCGAGGGAGGTCGGCCCCTACGGCTACGCCGACTGGTGGCCCTCCATAGATGCCACTGACGTCTTGAGCAGCGATGGAACCTACGAGTTCGGTCAACCCCAATTTTCAGCCCGGTATCTGTTGTTGGACTTGGAGGCCGAAAGAGCCGACGTTTACTTTTCCGCTGATTCCACCGTGGGATTGCTGCCGAAGGACCCACCCACGGGCGGCCGTTGCTGGTGGGGGAACTACGACGATACCATCAGCACAACTTTGACCAGGGAGTTCGACCTCTCCGGCTTACAGCAGGCCACGCTGACCTTCACGGCCTGGTACTCCATCGAAGAGGATTGGGACTATGCCTACGTGCAGGTTTCCACCGATGGCGGCTCTACGTGGGACATCCTCCAGGGATCCCTTGCCAGCACTGACAACCCCTCCCTGAACGCCTACGGGCCGGGCTATACCGGCGAGAGCGAAGGTTGGGTTTCCGACTCGGTTGATCTCACAGACTATGTGGGGAGACCGGTCCTTGTGCGCTTCCACTACGTGACCGACGACGCCATCACCGGGCCGGGCATCTGCCTGGACAGCGTAACGATACCGGAGTTGGGCTTCTACGACGACGCTTCCGCCAATCAGGGTTGGGTCTCTCAGGGCTTCTACCGGGTGGACAATCGTATGCCGCAGGACTTTGCCGTCCACCTGATAGAGGTTCGCGGCGACGACGCAACGGTGACACCGGTGATGCTGGATGAGAATAACCGGGCAAGCCTGTCGGTGGAAAACTTGGACGACGTGGACGAGGCGGTGTTGGTGATTGGCAGCCTGGCCGAAACCAGCCAGCAACCGGCCCGCTACGTCGTTACCGTAGAGAGCGTGAACTAGCCCCCCTTCAGGACCTTACTCCAGGAAGTCCTTGAGACGCCTCGACCTGGTCGGGTGCCGCAGCTTACGCAGGGCCTTGGCTTCAATCTGGCGAATGCGCTCGCGGGTAACCCCAAACTCCCGCCCAACCTCTTCCAGGGTGCGGCTCCGCCCGTCTTCCAGTCCGAAGCGCAGCTGGAGCACGCGCCGCTCCCGGTCCGTGAGCGTATGCAGAACGTCGCTGATCTGCTCTTTCAGCAGCTGGAAGGACGCGGCGTCGGAGGGGGCTGGCGCGCTCTGGTCCTCGATGAAATCTCCCAGGTGGCTGTCTTCCTCCTCGCCGATGGGGGTCTGAAGTGAAACGGGCTCCTGGGAAATCTTGATTATCTCCTCCACCCGTTCCGGCGTCAGGTCCATCTCCCGGCCAATCTCCTCCGGGCTGGGCTCCCGTCCGAAGTCCTGAAGCAGACGGCGATTGTGGCGCATGAGCTTGTTGATGGTCTCCACCATGTGAACGGGGATACGGATGGTCCTGGCCTGGTCGGCGATGGCCCTCGTAATGGCCTGGCGAATCCACCAAGTAGCGTAGGTGCTGAACTTGTACCCCTTGCGGTAGTCGAACTTCTCCACGGCGCGTATGAGGCCAATGTTCCCCTCCTGAATCAGGTCCAGGAGGGACATGCCCCGGCCGATGTACTTCTTGGCAACGCTGACCACCAGCCGTAGGTTGGCTTCCGTTAAGTGTTGCTGAGACTTGAAGGCTTCCGACCTGATGCGCACGATGTGGTACCGGAGTCGGGGTTCCACGGGCTGGAGCATCTCAGGCCCGTTGCCCTCTTCCAACTTTACCTGTAGTTCACTCAGGCTGCAGTCCCCAAAAACGTTGGCGCTCTCCGGCGGCAACACCCAGCTGTCCAGGGAGAGTTGGATGATAGCCTTCCCAACCTCGACCATCTCCAGGTCCAGGTCGCCGGCCACCCTCTCCATGAGCTCCGGGTCCAGTAGGACGTCAATGGCGTCCCGCACTTCCTTATTAGTGATTATTGCGAAAAGGGTGAGCTCTTCGCAGATGCCGAGGCGCCGGCCCAGAGACATGACGAGCGGTTCGGCGTTAACCAGCCTTTTCAACAGGGCGATGCTCATCTCCCAAGCCGGAACGGGCCGGCCAGAGCCATCCCGCAGCTGCTCCTCAAGGACGTCCAACTGCTTTCCGCCCTCCATGCTACGGGCCAGTACCCGCTCGTCCTTAGAGGTAAGCAACTGAACACGACCGATTTCCCGCAGGTACATGCGGACCGGGTCGTCAAGGACCTCAGCGCCCTCCAAGTCCGGCTCCCAGTCAGGGTCTTCGGTGCGAATCTGAACGGCATAATGGGGAACGACTACCCTGAGGGGTCGAGCGCCATCTTCAAGGGAATCCTCGCCCGCATCCACATTGGCGGTGGTTATGGCAGTGGGTATCACCTCCAAGGCCTTGGCCGCGGCGCTGCCCACGCCGAGCAGGTTTACGGTTTCGCTGGCTTCCTGACCGTTGGCCACGGATTCCAGGTACTCTTCATCCGCCTTGCGAGTCCCTCGGGTTTTTCTTGTGCTTACCATAACTTCACACGCTCCTGGCTCTAAAGAGAGCTTCCATGTCGCTGTTAATCTTCAGAATCTCCTCCTCGAATTGGCTGAACTCCTCCGGGTTAACGTCAGAAAGACGCAAACCCTCCTCCGTCTTCAACTGCCGAAGCCGCCGCTCCTGCAGGCGGTGAATACACTGGGAAAGGTCCGCCTCTTTCTCTTTGGGGTCAGCGGGTGGGAGCGGCTTGTCTGACAGATAATCTAGGTGGCTGCGAATTCCCTGATCCAATAGCTCTATTGTGATGCCTTGCAACCAGTTTGTAAACAGTTCTCGGTTTTCTACTCGCTGAAACATTTCCGAACGTAGGCCGTTGGCCATGTCCGCCATTTCGGGGTTTTGCAGCAACAGGGCCAGGCATTGCTCCTCCAGGGCATCGTGCTCCAGCCGTTGGAAGGGCGTGGCCGCCGCCGCATCCGCCCGGCGCAGCCGTTGGGGCGCTCTCTGGGGCCTGGGCCGGTCCATTCTCGCTTTCAGGGTGGATTCGGGGACGCGCAGAAGTTCCGCCAGAGTGCGGAAGTGCCGGTCCTGCTCGAATGGGTCGTCCTCCGCATACACCAGGTGAGAGACGGCTCCGGCCATGTCAGATTTTCCCTGGGCTGTGGAGAGATCGAAACGGCGGGCGTAGACCTTCAAGAGAAACTCAAAAACGGGAAGAGTTTCCGTCGTCAGCCGCTCCCACTGGGCCGGGTCCTCCCGGATGATGTCGTCAGGGTCTCTTCCTGCGGGAAGCGGGGCAATCTTCAGGGTGGGGCCGCCGGGCCTGCGGTAGACGGAACCCCGTTGGGAGCGGGAGACTTCCTGCCTCTGCATCACCTTCCAGGAGGTCTCCATGCTGCGCAGGGTGGCCTCCTGTCCGGCGTCGTCGGGGTCCAGAGCCATGACGACTTCCTTGGTCGAACGGAGTAGGTCCGTCTGGTAGCTGGTTAGGGCCGTGCCCATGGAGGCGACCACGTTGCCGAAACCGTTCTGGTGGGCCATGATGGCGTCCACGTAGCCCTCTACCACCACCGCCGAGCCGGTGCTCTTGATGGAGTCCTTGGCCAGGTGAAAACCGAAGAGGATCTTGCTCTTATCGAAGATAGGCCCCTGGCGGGAGTTCAGGTACTTGGGCATGACATCGTCGAGGGCGCGACCACCGAAGCCTACCATACGCCCTTCGGCGTCCCAGATGGGGAAGATCAGGCGACGGCGAAACAGGTCTTGTCCCGCGCCTTCCTGGGGTTGGGAAACCAGACCGGCGAGGGAGAGCTGGCTCTCCGTGTACCCGAGGGAGAGGAGATGGCTCCGCAGGGCCGAACCGTCATTGGGGCTGAGACCAAGCTGGAACTTGGCGACGGTTTCCGAGGTGATCCCTCGTCCCTCCACGTAGGCGCGGGCTTCGACACCCTGGGAGGAGGCCAGGTTACGAGTGAAGAAGCGGCTAGCGGATTCGGTGAGCTTGAAGAGAGGGTCTTCGCTCTTCCGCCTTTGCTTGGAGGGAATCTCAGTCCCTGTCATTCGGGCCAGGTCTTGCAGAGCCTGGCGGAAGTCCACGTTCTCCCGCTGCATGTAGAAGGAGAAGACATCGCCGCCCGTGGCGCAGGCTCCAAAGCATCGCCAACTCTGGCGGTTGGGGAAGACGAAGAAGGACGGCGTTTTCTCCGTGTGGAAGGGACAGAGGGCCTTGAAGCTGGCGCCCGACTTCTGAAGGGACACGTAGCCGGAAATCAGGTCTGCGACGTCGAGCTTGGCTTTTATGTCGTCGACCACGGTCATGGGGTTGGATTCAACCTGCCTGTAATGAAAGATGTCAGTAACATTACGTTATGTACATTCTATTGTATACCTCTGCCCAAGAACCAGTGAATTCAAGAGGCGTCGGGTGGGGTTCAGGGGGTGTGACCGGGGCCGGCGACGGTGAGGAACCGTAGAATTTCCAGTCCATCTTCCAGGGTGTAGCACACGGTGGTAGAGGCCTTCTCCAGGAAGTTGAAGCTGGGTATCTCCGGACACAGATTTACCAACACCACCGGTTTGTTCCATGCGTAGGCCATTCCGATTTCCGCCGCCGTGCCGATGTTTCTGCCCTCGTTCTGGATGACGCAGAAGACCAAGTCTGCGGACTTGAGCAGCGTCACGTCTCTCGGAAAGAATACGTCAGCCCCCTTGCCCCTGGATCCTCCGTCCTTGGGATATTTGTGGGGCCACAGAAACTCGCAGCCGCTTATGGCAGAGGCGACCCTGTACCGCCAATCGGTGTGCATGTTTCCCGCCAGGTAGATCCTCATTCAAACTCCCTTCGGCTGTGAATGTCGTATCCGTTAAGTTCTGTCTAGTCTGATGACGACGTGGCCGACGTGGAATAGTGACCCCGGTACTCGGGCGGTAGGAGCTGGGCAATTCGCCCCATGATCATATCTGTCCCCTGTTGGAGTATCTCGCGGCTGAGCCTGCCCTCAATGGCGGGCAAAGTGAAAGGCTCGCCAATTCTCACACGCATTTCGCAGAGGGGAAAAGCGATTCGCCAGAAGCCCGGCACGTTCTCCGTGCCGGTGACGGCTACGGGCAACACCGGAGCTTGCGACTTGAAGGCCAGGTATCCTATGCCCGGCTTGGCAGCCTGAAGCCCCCCCGTTCGGCTTCTCGATCCTTCGGGAAACATCAGCAACGTTCCATCCCGGTCCAGTACTTTCAGCGCCCACCGGAGGGCAGTCCGGTCCTCCCGCCCCTCCCGCACGGGATGGACGCCGCATCGGGTAAAGAACCAGGACCCTATGGGGTGTCCGAATAGCCCCTCCTTGGCTAGAAAGTTCATTTTTCTTTTGAAGCCAGCCAACACCACGGGAGGGTCGGCATTGCTGAGGTGGTTGGCGACCACTATCAACGGCCCCCGGGGAGGGACGGCCTCTCGTCCTTCTACAATCCAGCGCGAGAACAGGGTGAACTGAACCCTTGCCAATGTCGTCCCTATTTCGTAGAGCATTCCCCTACCCCTCCTCGATTATTGCCAAGGCCCTAGCCGTCACCTGCTCGACCGTGAGACAGTCCGTGTCGATGACGTGGGCGTCGAGTGCGAGGCGAAGGGGAGAGTGGGCCCGTTCCGAATCCAGCTTGTCTCTGGCTTCCAAATCATTCAGCACCTGGGCGAATTCGACGCGCTTTCCATTCTCCACAAGCTCCTTGTATCGCCTCTTGGCCCGCTCCCTGCCGGAGGCTTGAAAGAAGAGCTTCACCTGAGCTTCGGGCGCGACCACGGTGCCGATATCCCGCCCCGCCACTACTATGCTGCCCTCCGAGGCTATCTGCCGCTGCTTGTGGACGAGGGCTTCCCGAACGCCGGGGGCCTTGCTTACGACGGACACCAGCCTATCAATGCGGGCTCGGTGCTGTTCAAGGGGGACTGCCGCTCCGTCGACAAGAACTTGGTCGCCCTGGTCGGACATCTGGAAGCAGGCGGCGGTGGCCAAATCAGTCAGGGCCACCTCGTCTTCGGGGTCTACCCCACGCTCCATTGACAGCCACGTAACGGCTCGGTACATGGCGCCGGTGTCCAGGAAGCGGTAGCCCAGTCTCCGGGCCAGCAAACGCCCAACTACGCTTTTACCTGTTGCCACAGCGCCATCAATGGCTATCAGGGTGGATTTGGACAATAGTGTCGTCGTTCGATGAACTGGCAAAGACTAGCAAGGACTGTCACGGTTATTATAGCATCTGGTTAACTGCACCGGCATCGGATGGCAGGTGATCTTTCAACTATCTTGCGCTGGGTTAGAGAAGCGATGGCGTCACGAACAATGTCAAGAGCCAGGTTGTTACTTCCCGTAGGACTGGCGGCCACAGCGGCTGGGCTTTCGGTCCTGGTATCAGTCGTGCCCACGCTTCCGGGGGAAGAGGCGATTCTGGACGCGGTGCGCCAGACAGAACAGCCGCTGCTCAACGAAGCGCTGCAGTCCTTGGATTGTCTAGGCAGCCCGTGGGTAATTGTCGCGTCCCTATTGGCCTTGGCCGCCGTGCTCTGGGTACGGGGACGTCGATGGGAGGCTATGGCCAGCCTTCTGATAATTCCCCTGGAGTTGATGACGCTCGGCTTGCGCGAAGTCATCGACCGGGAGCGCCCGATTCTTCTGTTGCAGGAATGGACTACCATGGCGCCAAGTTCGGGCTTTCCCAGCGGCACAACGCTTCATGCCGTCCTGTTTTTCGGGTTCATCGCGTATCTTTGCCACGTCTACGTGCGGCCTCGGAAGCTGCGTCTCACGCTGCAGGCTTCGTTGGTCTTGATGATAGCAGTCGTGAGCTATTCGAGAGTCTACCTGGGCGTTCACTGGCCCACGGATATCATCGGTGGCTGGCTCTACGGCGGGTTCTTTCTGTGGGTCATTACAGTCATAGGATTACCGTTTTTCTCAAAGTTAGGTGTGGAACGGGGGCGCGGGGGCGGCGGTGGAAAAGCGGACTTTTCACATCTATAATGGCCTCAAATGCTGAACTCTCCCGTACTCGTCCTAAACCTCAACTATGAGCCTATCAACGTCTGCAATGCCCGTCGTGCTCTGCTGCTCATCTTTCGAGGGAAAGCGGAAATGCTGGAGAACGGACAGGGGCAGGTTAGGACCGCCAGGCAGGTCTTTGACCTCCCCTGCATAATCCGGCTGGCGTACATGGTGAAGCGGCCCTTTGTGAAGCGCAAGCTCTCAAAGAAGGAAGTGCTCCTGAGGGACCGTCACACATGCCAGTATTGCGGCCAGCGGGGCCCAGAGCTCACCATGGACCACGTGAGGCCGCGGCGGCAGGGCGGGCAGCAAACATGGGAAAACATCGTTAGCGCATGCATACCTTGCAACCACCGGAAGGCGGGACGGACGCCCAGGGAGGCGGGAATGATGCTGCTGAAGCTGCCCAAGGCCCCATACCCCAGCCCTTACTACGTGCTTTACGGGCGCACCATTCTGGATGAGTGGAAAAAGTTCATTCCCTGGGAGATGGACTGAGGCCGGAGAAAGTCGGCTCTTATCAGCGGCCCGACGGGACCGGGACGTCCAGCATCAGCGCTTCTAACCCCAGGCGGGCGTTGACGTTGCTGTTAAGCGCGTTGAGGGTCTTGGCCATAGCGCCGATGAATCCGACTATCTGACCCGGCGTGTAGGCGTCTTTCCACTCTTGCAGCTTCTCAGCGTAGTCCTGGTTGTAGACCCATTCGGGGCCTGCCTCTCGCAGCACGAGCAAGTCCCTCCACCAGCTTAACCAGATATCAAGGGTCTCAAGGGCCTCCTCCCGGTCACGATAGTAGAGATTGGCGACGTCGGATGCGGCGTGAAAGCGCTGTTCAACGGTGGCTCCCAGCAGGCCTATGAGCCGGTCCAATTCGGTGGAGCGGCGTTCCAGCGACAGGGGGTCCTCGAGGGCCGTCAGCGCCCAGCCCAGGCAACCCTTCGATAGCCGGGCCAGCAGACGGGCCTCCTGGTTTTCGACCTTGTGATTCTCTTCCAGGTGGTGGGCCAGGGGTTCTTCGCCCATTGGGCTAAGCTCGATGCGGCTGCATCGTGACCGAATAGTTGGCAGCAGTCGGTCTTCCTGGGAGGTGAGGAGGATGAGCAGGGTTTGGGGCGGCGGCTCCTCCAGGGTTTTCAGCAGGGCGTTGGCCGCTTCCTCGCTCATGGTTTCCGCGTCTTCGAAGATGAATACGCGGGAAGCCCCTTCGTAGGGCTTGAGATGCGACTGGTTGGTGACGGAACGGACCTCGGCAATACCCAACTCCCTACGCCGGGAAGCCCCTGCCTCCTGTCTTTTAATCCCAATGAGCCGAACGTCGGCGTGATGGCCGCCGGCAATCCGACGGCATTGGATGCAATCTTGACACGGAGGGGCGATCACTGTGGAGACGCAATTCACGGCCCGGGCCAGGTCCAAGGCCAGGGTGGTCTTGCCCACGTGGGACGGTCCGGCAAACAGGTAGGCGTGAGAGAGCCGCCCCGTTGCGAGGCTGGTCTTTAAAATATGTAGGGCGTTATTTTGCCCTATGACCTGCCACATGGGTTCTAGGAAATTCTCAGGCTTCGCGGACATCTTGAGAAATGCGAGTAATTGGGAAGGAAAGATGGATTCCGGCCTTCGCCGGAATGACGGTAAGTACGTTTGATATTGGGGAAATAACCGGGGCCATTATCACTAGATTTCCGCTCTTGCCAACGCGTCGCGCCGTTGAACAAATTTCTGAAAAGCGACCAGCCGACAGGCTCCATATTACGATCTAAGTCCCGTCATTTCGGCGAAAGCCGGAATCTAGGCCCAATTCTATTCATCCTATAGTGATGCAAGGCGTAGTTCATCTCAAGACAATCCTTCATACAAGTCTAGCCATGCAGGGTTATCCTTTTCGACCAAAGAAAGCTTCCACGCCCGCTTCCATTCCTTAATCGCATTCTCTCGCGTTATGGCACTTTCCATCGTATCGTGACTCTCATACCAGACCAAATTATGAACGCCGTAACGCTTCGTGAACCCCTCCATCACGTCGTTCTTGTGTTGCCAGACTCGGCGAAGGAGATTCGAGGTCACCCCCACGTATAGGGTGCCATTGCGCTTGCTGGCAAGGAGGTAAACACAAGGCTGTTTCATCTGCTAGACCCTTCTGGATTCCGGCCTTCGCCGGAATGACGGTTTTTCAAAGGTCTCCTTTTGCGGGAATGGGGGAATGACGTAGGTGTCTAGGCAACGTCGAGAAGCATCTGGTCTTGGAAGGTCTCCCGTCGTCGAATGACCCTGGCCTGACCGTCGTTGACCAGCACTATGGGCGGCTTGGGGTTCAGGTTGTAGTTGCTGGCCATGGGGATGCAATAGGCGCCGGAGGCGGGAATGGCGATTAGGTCCTTGCCCCTTCCGTCTATGGCGGGCAGCAGAACGTCCTTCACCAGAACGTCCCCCGACTCACAGTATTTGCCAGCGATGGTGGCAACCTGGGTGCACTTGTCGTTCATGCGGTTGGCGACGAGAGCTTCGTAGGCGGCGTCGTAGAGGGCGGGTCGGATGTTGTCTCCCATGCCGCCGTCCACGGACACGTACCGGCGGACGCCAGGAATCTCCTTAACCGCTCCAACCCTGTAGAGGGCCACGCCGGCGGGACCGGCGATGGCCCGTCCCGGCTCCACGGTTAGATGGGGAAGGTCGAAGCCCAGCCGCTCGCATTCGGCGGTCATAGTGCCGATGATGGCTTCGGCGTAGTCGGCGACGGCGGGAGGATTCTGGTCGCCGGTATAGGCGATGGCGAACCCTCCACCCGGGCTGAACTCCTGGAGATTCAATCCCTCCTCCCTCATGCTGGCGGCGAATTCCAGCACCACTTCCACGCCGTCGCGATAGGGTTGCAGCTCGAAGATGGGGGAGCCCAAATGAAAATGCAGCCCCTTCAGGTCGAGGTGGGGGGCGGCCACGGCTTGGCGAACGGCCTCCGCGGCATGGCCCGTTTCGATCGCGAAGCCGAACTTGCTGTCGAGGACGCCGGTTGTTGTCTTTTCGTGAGTGTGGGGGTCGATGCTGGGGGACACCCTCAACAGCACTTCCTGGGAAACGCCCGCGGCAGCGGCCACTTCGTCCAGCAGGGAAAGCTCGTGGAAACTGTCAATGACGATGCGGCCTATACGCCACTCTACGGCCTGCTCCAACTCTTCCGCGGTCTTGTTGCTGCCATGGAAGTAGACAAGTTCCTTCGGAAAGTCCACCATCTGGGCTACTGCCAGTTCGCCGCCGGAAACCACGTCCAGCCCAAGGCCTTCCGATGCGAAGATTTGGGCGACGGCGGGGTTGACGTAGGCCTTGCTGGCGTAGGCCACGGTAGTGTTGGGATGACGCTTGGTGAACTCTTGGACGAAGCTCCTGCAGCGGCCTCTAAGGGTCGCTTCGTCGAAGATGTACAGCGGGGTGCCGAACTCCGCGGCGAGGTCTACAGCGTCGCAGCCTCCGATGACCAGATGCCCTGCGTCGTTCACTTCGGAAGTAATGGGAAAGACGTTCCGGGGAAACATGGGAGTTCCTCCTGAATGGTGCACTAATGTTAGTTAGGCGAATTTGCGGGTGTCAAGCGAGAGACTCGTTTTTGCGAAACCAGGGGGTTTTTGAGGGACTCGTTTCAGGACTTCCAGGCGTAAAACTGATTCGATCTAAATAACGAGTATTGGTTTCTTGTGGGAATTCTGGAGTGATGTAGGCGTGAATCTAATTGTCATTCGCGATTCGACTCGTTTTATTTTTTCTGGGGGAAACGAATCGGTGGCTAAGAGGGGGTGCGGCGCTGTCTTTCATGGGGGTAGGGTAGCAAGGGGTGGGCATTGGGACAAGGGCGCGATGTCAGTGTGGGAGAGCTGGGTGGTTGGGAAAGGTGCAGTTTCAATTTACCCCCTGATTTGCTACCATTGGGCTGAAATTTGTTTCGGGAGGAAGCATGCCCCTGCACTACGATGGCGAGGTTCAGATCTACAAGGTTCCCCACATGAGCGCCATGAACAACAACGGCTACATCCTGCGGTGTCCCAACACCGGCGAGGCCGTTATCATCGACACCCCCGGGGAGCCGGAGAAGCTGCTGAACGAAGTTGGCGACGCCAAGATCAAGGCCATTCTCATTACCCACGGCCACGGGGACCACATTGCAGGGGTGCGTGTGGTAAAGGACGGAACCGGCAAGGATTTGGGCATCCACCAAGAGGACGCCCCCAATCTTTCGGCGGATGACGCCGACTTCTTCCTCAAGGACGGAGATACCATTCCGGTGGGGGATATTACGCTCCAGGTGATGTTTACACCGGGTCACACCCCCGGCGCGGTCTGCCTGCTCACGGGCAAACATCTCTTTTCCGGGGATACCCTCTTCCCCGGCGGGCCCGGCGCCAGCCGCTCACCGGAGGCCTTTCAGCAGCTGGTGGAAAGCATCACCTCCCGTCTTCTGGTCCTGCCGGAGGATACCCACGTCTATCCCGGCCACGGCGACGACACGACTATCGGCGCGGCCAAAGAAGAATACGCCGTCTTCGCTTCGAAGCCCCACCCGGAGGATATCCACGGCGAAATAGCTTGGCTTCGAAGCTAGCGTCAAGGAATCGCTGAACCCTCCATGAGCCTGAACCACAACAGCACGGTGTTGGACAACGGACTGCGTGTCCTCACCTCCACCATGCCCCACACCTATTCCGTGTCCCTAGCCATCTTCGTGGGCGTGGGGTCCCGATACGAACCCGACGAAACGGCGGGTTCCACGCATTTCCTTGAGCACCTGCTGTTCAAGGGAAGCAAGAATTGGCCCAAGGCCCAGGACATCAGCGAGGCCATCGAAGGGGTGGGCGGCGTGATGAACGCCAGCACCGACCGGGAGATTACTATCTACTGGTGCAAGGTGGCGAAGCCTCACTTCAAGCGGTCCCTGGCGGTGCTGCTCGACATGGTGTTGAATCCTCTGCTCGACGGCGAGGAGATGGAGAAGGAGCGCCAGGTAATCCAGGAAGAGCTGCGGATGAGCAACGACTATCCCACCCACCGGGTGGACCTGCTCATTGACGAGATGCTCTGGCCCGACCAGCCCATGGGCCGCGACGTGGGGGGCACGCCTGAATCGGTAAACGCCATCACGAGGGATGACCTACTGGAGCTAATGCAGAATCAGTACGGCCCCTCCAACGTTGTAATCTCCGTAGCCGGCGGCGTTTCTCACGAGGAAGTGTTGGAGGAGATTGAAGGTACGGCGGCATCGTGGGAACCGCGCCAGCCCCGCCTGTGGGAGCCGATAAAGGTTGAGCAGCAGGAAGCCGCCCTCCGGATGGAATACAAGAAGGCAGAACAGGCGCATATCTGCGTCGCAATGCCCGCCCTTCCCTTGGACCACCCGGATAGGTTCGCCCAGAGCCTGGTCAACATTATGCTGGGGGAGGGAATGAGCAGCCGCCTGTTCCTGGAGATACGCGAGAAGCTGGGGCTGGCCTACGACGTTCATAGCTCCCTGAGCCAGTACCTCGACTGCGGCTCTCTGGTGGTCTACTGCGGGTCGGACCCGTCCCGAAGCCAGAAGTCGCTGGCGGCCATAATGGGCCAGCTTTCGGCCATGCGGGAGGGATTCTCCGAGCGGGAGTTGGAAAAGGCGCGGGAGTATTCCAAGGGCCGCATCATGCTGCGAATGGAAGACACTCGCAGCGTGGCCATGTGGCAGGGCGGCCAGGAGCTTCTGCTAAACCAGGTGTCGACCGTGGACGAAGTGGTGAGCGCCATCGAAGGGGTGACCCTCGAGGACGTGAACCGGGTGGCCCGCGAGCTAGTGGATGAGAAGCGGTTGAACCTGGCGATAGTGGGACCGTTTCGGAGCGATAAGAGGTTTCGGAAGGTTTTTTCGCTTTAGCCGTCGATTCAAACCCCTACACTTGGTTGAGGACGAAGCGAGGTCGCGGTGGGACGGGAAAGTAGCGTCGGCACGGCTACGATTGGGGCCAATCAGGAGAATTTGAGAGCATCCCCAATGCACATTGGCAGAGAAGCTTTAACTGCCTAAAGAACCCTCGCAATGACTTCAGGAGGAAGAATACTACGAAATGTCAGGGCCAGCCGTGCGATTCGGGCTTTCCATCGCATGGGATATAAAACTGCGCGCATCCGTGGAAGTCATCACATTCTGAAACATCCCAATGGAAGCATGGTAGTCTTGCCAGTCCACAAAGGCGCGCTTAAAGTAGGCATCCTGCTGGACGCAATCGAGCGGGCAGGCATTTCGCCGGAAGAATTCCAAAAATTGCTATGAGGTCAGCCTATGGAATACTCAGTCGTGGTACACAAAGCAGAGGAAGGTGGCTTCTGGGTGCAGGTTCCCGCCCTGCCCGGCTGCTACTCTCAAGGCGAATCAATTCCTGAGACTCTGGAAAACGTCAAGGAAGCCATAGCATTGTACCTCTCAACGCTCAGGGACGATGGCCTGGATGCGCCCAAAGACGCTGACGTTGTCTATCATGTAAGCGTCCCCGTCTAATCCACACGAGGAAGACGCTATGCCAGGCGAGCTTATGACTGTAGATGAACTGATTCGGGTTTTATCGAAATACCCTCCCAACCTTCGCGTTGTCGTGAATGGCTATGAATGCGGCTATGACGACTTGACAACCGAGCAGGTTGTTTTGGCGAAGATAGCTTTGAACACTGGCAAGAACAGGTGGGAGGGGAAGCATGGGGTTGGGGTTGGTCTGATGAGTTCTGGGGACAAAAACGCGGAAGTAGTGAAGGCTGTGGTATTGGCGCGAGTGTCGCACTGAGGGAAAGGGCTCGGGCAACTGGGGGGATTGGCTGGGGATGTTGCCGCTTTCTGAAGATGTCTGTGCATCGTTTAACGGCATAATTTCCCCATCGGCCATTTGTGTTATTCTCGTTCCAAATGCATCACATCTCACCTATCAGTAGGCATCTAGAGATTGAAGCCAGTGACCACCCCCCTAACTTCGCCAACCGCACTCTGTGGACAGGTGACAACCTGGACGTTCTGCGTGGCATGAACAGCGAGTGTGTCGACCTAATCTACCTCGACCCGCCCTTCAACTCCAACCGCAACTACGCCGCCCCCATCGGTAGCAAGGCCGCTGGGGCCGCCTTCAAGGACACCTGGACCCTTTCGGACTTGGACGTAGCCTGGATGGGCCTCATCGCCGACGTGCACCCTGCAATGTATAAGGTGATAGAGACGGCGGGAATCACCCACGGCAAGAGTATGCAGTCGTACCTCTGCATGATGGGTGTCCGACTCCTAGAAATGCGGAGAGTCCTGAAAGACAACGGCAGCATCTATCTGCACTGTGACCCAACGGCGGGCCACTATCTCAAGCTCTTGATGGACTCTATTTTCGGGTCAGAAAGTTTCAAGGCTGAGATTACTTGGCGGCGTACCTTCGCTCACAGCGATTCCAAGACTTTCGGAAACGTTACCGATAGGCTCTTATTCTATGGACATAGGCCCATCAACGCAGACAGTATCCGCACTCCCCTAAATGCAGCTTATGTCAAGAGTCACTACCGATATACCGATCAACGAGGCTCGTATCAAGACGTTAGCCTTACAGGTTCAGGTTTATCTCAGGAAGAAAGCGGAAGTCCTTGGCGAAAGTACAACCCTGGTGCTATTGGGCGTCATTGGTCCGTACCTAGAACGGGGAAGTATGCCACCTGGATAGAGGCCAACGTAATTCCGGGATACAAGAGCATAAGCAGCCTATCGGAAAGACTCGAAGCACTCGCTGAGGCAGACATGCTTCACATTACGACCAAGGGATATGTGCCAAGGCTTAAGCGCTATCTGAAAGCCAATCCTGGCCAGGTCCCAAACAACAACTGGACTGATATTCCACCTGTAAACTCCCAAGCAAAGGAACGCACCGGCTACCCCACCCAGAAACCCTTGGCCCTGATGGAACGCATCATCAAGGCTTCCTCTAACCCTGGTGACTTCGTCCTAGACCCGTTCTGCGGCTGCGCCACAACTTGCGTCGTGGCCGACAGGCTGGAACGTCAATGGGTAGGCATAGACATCTCTCCCAATGCTATTAGGCAGGTGAACGACCGTTTGCGGCAAACGATGGGAAGCCTGTTCCATTACGGCTACGTAACGTCGCGCACCGACATTCCCCGCCGTACCGACATCGAAGCCCCCATCCCATACCGCAAGAGGAAGCATGAGTTGTTTGGCAAACAGGAGGGGTTGTGCGCAGGATGTAACGTCATGTTCCCGTTCCGCAACTTCACCATCGACCACGTCGTACCTCAAAGCAGGGGCGGAACCGACCACCTGGAAAACCTGCAACTTCTTTGCGGGGCCTGCAACTCCCTAAAGGGAGATCGGCCACAAGAATACCTGATGGCTAGGCTGAAGGAGATGGGGATGTGAGGGGGGAGACCTCGTTTTGCCACTCGTTGCGGCGGCTGGTGCGTGGGAATGTGGGGATGAGAGTGTGGAGCATCAAGTTAGGCAATTCTGGTTACAGCCCAATGAACTTATCGGGAGATGGAATCATCAATGTCTGAAACAATCATCATTCCAACACAGAGAGCCACCCAACCTCTTGAGCATGGAAGAATAGTTTGGGAAATTGACAACTCCAAGGTCATTAGATTTATAGAGAAGTCTTACGATACCGTCCCATCGTCTGACCAGATGCCCGAAATAGAGTTTGTTGGAGAAGGCATCTCCACATACGCAATTAAGATGATGTTCCAACCCACTCCGAAGGAATTTCCCTGTTTGGTAAGCAATCCCAGATTTAGCCTTAACGTGTTTTGGGACAACGAGAGTAAACACTACCTAGCGACACCCGTCGACATTCGAGAAATGAATCAGTCATCACAATGGTTATATGAAGGTGTCCAGACCATGAATGCCCTGTACGCACATTGGAAAGGTCGCAGTTTCGACTCAAATAAACGTAATTCGGATTTAGATCAGCCGAGTAGTTTATCACAGAGCAGAATCGCAGAGTTTATTGGAACCGTTCTAGGCACGGCAGGACGGTACTTTCTTAGTTGAACAAAGTAACATTACGTTGGACTCCCGGCCTCTCAGTCTGATGGCAAGATGACTGATGACCACCTAAACAGGAGCGGAAGTTGAGGAGGCCACGCGCATTTGGCTAGAGGTCCTGAAATTGGACGTGGCCAAGGGTAAGGCATTGCCGCTGAACCTTGGGGTGGGATAATTTAGTTCTCGTTACGCAGAAGGAGGGTTGACTATGAACTGGCAAGAATACATATCCGTCGATCCCGATATCTGTCACGGGCAAGCCTGTATTACCGGCACCCGCGTGATGGTCACCGTCATTTTGGACAACCTCGCTGCGGGGTTGTCCGCTCAGGAAATTGCCGAGAGCTATCCGTCCGTTTCCCACGAGGCGGTCAAGGCAGCTCTGCACTACGCGGCGGGGCGAATGTAACCACGCCCGGCCACCCCCTACCCCCCAAACCCCAGGTCCCCCACGGCTTTGGTGCGGATGCGGATGGCGTTGCTGGTTTGTTTTCCGACTGTCATATATGGTCTAATGTGGACTATGTTTGAAGAGTCTTTGGGAGGGGGTTGATAGTTGTGTCCGAACCCCAGCGAGTATGGACTGTTGCCGAGGCCAAGGCCAAGCTTTCGGAGATTCTGCGTCTCGCAGAAACCGAGGGGCCGCAGCGCATAGGCGCACGGCGTCCATTCATAGTTGTTCCAGCCGACGCCTGGTATGCCAAGACGCAGCCTCCCAAGAAAGAGCGTATGCCTTTTGGCCAGTGGCTAGTCGAAAATACGCCGCGCGGCACAAATTTCAAGGTTCCGAATAGGAAGTCCAATCGTCCAATTCCCTTTGTGGACTACGATAACGAGCCATGAGCGGGTATCTGCTGGATACCAACGTAATCTCGGAACTTACCAGAGATATACTATCGCCTCGGATTTTGGGATTCTTGGCTGGTCGAGAGGACATTTGGGTTTCCTCTGTACTTATACATGAAATCGAATATGGGTTGAGGATCCTCCCGCAGGGAAGGTGTCGGAATCGTTTGTCCATGATGCAGGCAAATATTCTCGCGACCTACGCCGAACGCATTTTGCCCCTAAACAGGGAAGGGGCAGAATGGGCGGCTGAGTTTCGAGCGGGTGCCAGACGGAATGGTCGCTCCATCGATTTGGGAGACGCCCTGATGGCAGGGGTTGCCAGAGCTTATGAATTGACGATGGTAACTCGTAACGTAAAGGACTTTGGCGGTATGGACTTGGATATCCTTAATCCCTGGGATGCTAAGTGACCGACATTACGCGCCTCCGCCAAAGGCTAGGTCGCCGACGGCTTTGATGCGGATGCGGACGGCGTTGCTGGGGATGTAGGTTAGGGGGATTTCCTCTACTTCCACCACCTCTACTGTGTCGCGCTGTGCGCCCGCGGCTACTGCTCTTTCGACGGCCAGGCGTCGGGCGTCGGCTAGGGCCTCTTCCCGGCTCATCTGCTCTAGGGCGTAGACCTTCTCCACCTGTCCGCCCACCTGGGCGATGGCGGCTCCGATGGCGTTGGCCACTTCGGCATGCTGCGGCCTAACTATCTCGGACGCTCCCGTCAGAGGGTTGGGGGCGAGGACGCTGCCGCCGCCCACAAGCACCAGGGGGACGTCGCCTCGACTCAGCTTTACCCTGTCCATCACGTCTTCCAGCATATTTCGAATATGGCTCAGCCCTTCCTCTACGAGGCTGCGGTCCAAGTCTCGGACGACGTCGGGGTCGCCCATCTTAGCGAGACCGCCGGCCACGGCCAAGTCGCTGGCGGTCAACGTCTTCCCACCGAAGACTAGCGCCTCCTGGGTGAGTCTATGGCCGACGCTGGTGGGACCCACCCGCAGGGGCGTCGTCTCAATGATGCTGCCGCCGCCGAGAGCTATGCTGACTACGTCGGGCATTCGGAAGTTGGTGCGGACGCCCGCCATCTCCACCCACACGGACGCCTCCCTGGGGAACCCGTTGACCAGTGCGCCGCCGTCGGTGGACGTGCCGCCCACGTCCATGACGATGCCGTTGCGGATGCCGGAGAGGAAGGCGGCGCCCCTCATGCTGTTGGTGGGGCCGGAGGCGATGGTGAACACGGGATAGCGGGTGGCGAAGTCAGCGTCCATGAGGGTGCCATCGTTCTGGCTCAGATAGAGGGGAACGTCCAGGCCGAGCTTGCCCATAGACTCGTGGATTCGGGGGATTATCCGCTCGGCGGCGGCGGAAAGGGCGGCGTTGAGGGCGGCGGCGTTTTCGCGCTCCAGGATCCCCACCCGACCGATGCGATGGGAGAGCGTCACACGAAGTTCGGGGGCCGTTTCGCGGATGACGGCGGCGGCCCGCTCTTCGTGACCGGGTTCGATGGGCGAGAATACCCCGCTCACGGCGACGGCCTGCACGCCTTCGGATTGCATCTGAAGCACGGCGTTACGAATCTCCTCAGGGTCCAATGGAGAAATCTCGCGGCCGTCGAACTCGTGACCGCCGTGGGCCATGTAGCTGCGGCCGCCAATGGCGTGCTTAAGCGGATCGGGCCAGTCGCAGAGGGGCGGCAAGAGGGTGGTAGCGGGAAGGCATAGACGCAGCACGGCGGTCTTGGCCAGCCCCCGCTGCTCCAGCAGGGCGTTGGTGAAGTGGGTCGTGCCCAGCATCACCGCCGACGGCTGCACGTCGCTGCCTGCATCGCGCATGACGGCTCCGATTGCCGCTTCGATACCGGAGGTCACGTCGGGGCTGGTGGGGACTTTGGCCTGGGCCAGAAGTTTTTCCTCCTGCATGATAACGGCGTCGGTGTTGGTCCCGCCTACGTCTACGCCAATCCTAACCAGCATCGGAGTCGTTCCTTCCGATGTTGGTGAAGGCGTGAGAAAGTCCAGTCAGTCCACTCCGGCCCATTCAAACCTCCATCGGCACGAATTCGTGGGGGTAGCCGAAGGCTTCCGGCCCAACGACTTCCAGGGCCTGTGGGGTCTTCAACAGGGGGTGGGCGGGAAAGCCGAAGACGGTGACCCGAAAGCCGTATCGCAGAAGCTCTGTGGTTATGGGCTCGCCGCGCTCCGAGTCCACCAGGCAGATGAGGTCCGGCACTAAGCAGACCACCTGCCCGTCGATGGAGGCGATTAGATTCTCGTTTTGAAACTCGATGGACATCTGGCCCGGGGCGTAGTTTCCGACGCCGTCGATGACGACTTTGCCGCGTGCGAAGCCGGTGGTGGTGCGCCGTTCTAAATCGACGATTTTGCCCTGAAAGAGCACTCGACCGGGGTAAACCGACATTATGGCTTCGATGGGGTCTTCGTGACGGGCCTGGGCGTCCTTGACGGCGTTGCCCAGATCCAAGGCCAGCGAGAGGGTGTGCGGCACAGCGGTGCGTTGAATCTGCTCCGCCGACATGGGGGCAAGGGCGTAGCAGGCGATGCATCCCATCTGGATGGTGACGGCGCGGGCCATGCGCTCCATCCACTTGGCGCTGATGGCCTTGGGGAAGATGGCCGAGTTTCCCTTTTCGTCGGCCAGGGCCAAGGGAAACCAGGGAACGCCATAGATAAAGAAGGTCTTCATCTGAAGCTCAGGGAAGGCGCGGCCCATGGCGTCTCCGTCGACGATGGGCAGGCCGGCGATAGATGCGGGGATGATCGGCTCCAGAGAGTTGCTGCCGCCCATTTCGTTGGAAATCAGCGCCGTCGCCTTTTCGCCCACGTAGTCTTCCAGGGCGCGGAGGGCATGGTAGGCCTGGATGTCCCGCATCTTCTCGATGCCCACCGTCGGCGCACCGATGCCGCCGACGCAAACGACGCGGGCGTCTTCGTCCAACTCCTCGGGGGTTAGGACATCTACGGGAGAATAACGGCGGAGGGCTTCGCGAGCGCGGAGCATGCCCACGTAGGGATTGCCACCGCCACCGGTGCCGAGGATTCCGGCGCCAATGGCGATGGATTCCAGATGGTCTTCAGTCAGTCGCCACATATTCTCAGGCAGATACGCCGTTTCTCCGAATGGGATCGGGCGGTTCGCGAACCGCCCCTACAGGGAATCTGCCGCACATTAGTAGTAGACGGCGTTGCCCACGCCGCCGCCGGCTGCCAGCACCTCGCCGGTGACGGCCCAGGCCTTGTCGGAGGCCAGGTAAGCCGCCACGTAACCCACCTCCTGAGCGTCTACCATGCGGCCGATGGCGTTGGCGGCTGGAGAGCCGGCGGCAAAGTCTTGCCGCTCGATTTCGGCGGCGTCCACGCCCAGCACCTCACCGCGTTGTGCAAATGTTACCGTGGTGCGCTCCGTGCGGGTGGTCCCAGGGTGAATGCAGTTTACAGTGATTCCATGGCGTCCCAGCTGGATGGAGAGGGATTTGGTGAAGTGCACCATTGAAACGTTGCGAGCCCCGCCGCTGAGGTTTCCGGCGACGCGGGCGTTGCCGCCGCTTATGTTAATGATACGGCCCCACCCAGCCTTCTTGAGGAAGGGGATTGCGGCCTTGGCGCACCGCAGCGCACCCACGAACTTCACGTCGAAGTCCCACTTCAGTATCTCCTCGTCCACCGTTTCGACGGGACCGATGGCCTCCGGCGAGCCGCCGGGGAGGGCGGCGCTGTTCACCAAAATATGCAGTCCGCCCAACAGGGCAGCCGCCTGTTTAACGCCCCAGTTTACCTGCTCCGTGTTCGTCACGTCGAAGGCTAGAGGGTATGCCAACCGTCCGGTGGCGTCCGATATCTCCTGAGCCGTCCGTTCCAGCTCGTCATGGCTCCGGGAGGCAACCACCACGTCGGCGCCCTCCCGAGCCAGTTCCATTGCGATGGCTTTGCCGATGCCTCGTCCTCCACCTGCCACCAGTGCTTTCTTTCCAGTTAGTCCTAAATCCATTCTTCTGACTCCTTTCTCGTCAGTGGCTTGCCAGCGGCGCGCCGCATTGACAAGTATGCGTACCAGTCATAGCATTGGCACGAATATACCAGAGGAGGAACTCCATGACTACAGTAGTGGGCAGCGGCGCTTTGAGCTTTGAGGTGGCGGAAGGATGGGGCAGTTTGCCGGATGGGATGTCTTTGAAGGAAACCCCCGACGTAGCGGTGGACAGCCAAGACCGGGTGTACGCCTTCTCCCGGGGCGACCACGGCGTGGTGGTCTTCGACAGGGATGGGAATTTCCTCAAGGCGTGGGGCGCTGAGGTGTTCGGCAATGCCCACGGCATTTGCATCGGCCCCGACGACGCTGTCTACTGCGTGGACAACGGCGACCATACGGTGCGAAAGTTCTCCACGGATGGGGAGTTGCTCATGACGCTGGGCACCGCGGACAAGCCTTCGCCCCGTTTCAGCGGTGATTCGTTCAACCTTCCGACGGGCTTGGCGGTTTCCAACAAGACGGGAGACCTGCTCATCTCTGACGGCTACGGCAACGCCAGGATTCACAAGTACAGCGCAGACGGCGAGCACATCATGTCATGGGGTTCCCCTGGCATAGGTCCGGGCCAGTTCGTGATTCCTCACAACATCGCCACGGACAACGACGACAACGTGTACGTGGCGGACAGGGAATGCCACCGGGTGCAGGTGTTCGACACCAACGGCAAGCTCCAGGCCATGTGGAACAACATCTGGAAGCCGTCGGGCATTCGGGTTGGAGCGGACGGAAACGTGTACGTCGCGGAGCTAATCGCCGACGCTTACTATAACGACGCTCCGAACTTCGGCCACCGGGTAACCGTCTACGACCAGTCGGGAAACCGGGTAGCCGTGCTAGGAGACGACTACGCCGGCGAGGCGCCGGGACAGTTCGTCAGCCCCCACGGGATATGCCTGGACTCGCACGGAGACGTATACGTGGGTGAGGTGTCGTGGACTATGATGGGACGGACGCTGGAGCCTCCACGGGAGATGCGTAGCCTTCAGAAGCTGGTGCGTAAGGGTTAGGGAACCCCTGAACAAGCTGCGTCATTGGGGCGTAAGAGGGAATCCAGGTTGGTCTCTCCAAGTCAGTAGCTAGGGATCCGACCCTTTCACCCCCATCATAACCTTCCCCCCTCAAGGGGGAAGGGAGAAGAGGGGTAGGGGATAACACCCCCATCCCACGTCTTCACGAGGGCTGGCTCTAGCCTTCCCCCATCAAGGGGGAAGGGTTAGTCTAGCTCGACGAGCGGGGCGTGGATGTTCACCTGCTGTAAGGGTTTCACGTGAACCTTCTTCACCGTGCCAGCCCTCGGCGCCCGAATGCTCTGTTCCATCTTCATGGCTTCCACCACGCTTACCTCGTCGCCGGAGGCCACCTTGTCGCCGGGCTTTACCCGGATGGCCAGCACCTTGCCCGACATGGGCGACTTTATGATGCCATCGTCGGCGGCGCTCCGAACGGCTGCGCCGCTGCGGGATGCGGGAGCGCCCACGGGAGGGCGGAATGTCCGGGAATGGGGACGGCGGGCGCTGCCCCTATCCACCTCCACCAGAAAGCTCTCTCCCTCCACGGTGACCCGCGCCGGGGAGCCGAGGGGTTCCTCCACCTCCACGGTGTACCACTTCTCACCAATTTTGACCCTGACCTGCTTCAACGCCAGCCCCTGCCGTCAGCCCGCCAGGTGGACACCTGAGCCATCCGTCCGGCCATTCTCCACGGACTCGGAACGTGCCCGTTGCCCTGGCGCATCCTATCCTCGGCCTCCTCAGAGGCGGCAACCAGCGCCACGGCGGTGGCCGCGGCCAACTCCCGTCGCGCCGATTCCGTTTGCAGCAGCCCCCCGGCGCCGTTCTTAGAATCCGCATCCGGCTTCGTCAGGTTATGCACCAGCCAGGTGTCGTACACCCCGGACATGAACTCTTCGCTGTCAACTATCCGTCGCAGGAACGGGATGTTCGTCTTCACCCCTTCCACGCGATACTTGGACAGGGACTCGGCCAGCCGGGCGCGCGCTTCCTCCCTGGTCTCACCCCAGCACATGAGCTTGGCCAGCAGCGGGTCGTAGTAGATGTCCACCTTGTAGCCGAGGTGAATACTCCCGTCGATTCGGACGTGCTCATGGGTCGGGGGCTCTTGCAACGCCGAAATGGTGCCGGAGGAGGGGAGGAACTGCTCCGGGTCCTCTGCGTAGATCCGCGCTTCCATCGCGAAGCCGTGGCTGGCGATATCCTTCTGCCGGTAGGGCATCTTCTCACCGGAAGCGATACGGAGCTGCATCTCCACCAGGTCTACGCCGGTAATCATCTCCGTAATGCCGTGCTCCACCTGGAGCCTCATGTTCATCTCCAGGAAGAAGATCTCTCCCTTAGGCGTAACCAGGAACTCCACGGTGCCGGCGTTGGTGTAGCCGACGTGCTTGGCCAGCTTCAGGGCGTACTTGGTGAGAAGACGCCGAAGCTTCTGGGTCATCTTGATGGACGGCGCTATCTCCAGAATCTTCTGATTTCGACGCTGCACGGAGCAGTCCCGTTCCAGCAGATGAATGGTCTTCTTGCGCTCGTCCGCAAGAATCTGGACCTCGATGTGGGAGGCGTGCTCCAGATACCGCTCGAAGTACAAGCGGCGGCTGCCGAAGGAATTCTGGGCCTGATGGCGGGCCCGTGCAATTATGGGCGAAAGCTCGTCCTCGGAAAAGACAATCTGCATGCCGATGCCACCGCCACCGGCCGCGGCCTTGACCATGACCGGAAACCCCAGCTTCTTCGCCTGCTTCAGGGCGTTGCGGTCTCCAACGGCGGTGTTGGTGCCCGGAATGACGGGAATGCCAGCCTTTTTTGCCAGCTTACGGGCCATGACCTTGTCGCCCATCTTCTCCATGACGTCCGGCGACGGGCCGATGAACTTTATACCGGCCTTCCGGCACGCAACGGCAAAGGCGGCATTTTCCGAAAGGAACCCGTAGCCGGGATGAATGGCATCCGCGCCGGAAGTCTCCGCCGCCTCCACTATCTTGACGATGTTCAGGTAGCTTTCCGAAGCGGGGGGAGGGCCCAGAAGATAGGCTTCGTCGGCCATCCGCACGTGCAGGGCGTCCGCATCCGCCTCCGAGTAAACGGCCACCGTCCGCACTCCCAACCGCTGGCAGCTGCGGATGACCCGGCAGGCAATCTCTCCCCTGTTGGCTACAAGAACCTTGTTAAACATGGCTACTCCGGCAATTATACACTTTTGGCTTCAAGGCTTGCCGCAGCCCACTCCTTTTGACGCTGCACCTGCACCACGAATCTCCTGGAGCGAACGTCCTTGTCCAGCCAGTACCGGATGGCGCCGTCCAGAATCGCCCGGACCTCCTCGTAGAGGGGGGGTGAGATGCGAATGCGCGCCGCATCTTCTTCACCGTTCCGGTGGAAGTGGCGAAGGACCTTGAGCGCCGGCAGGGACAACGGCGCCGTCCCCTCGCGCTTCGAAGCGCATTCGGTGCAGATTACTCCGCCCAGGCTTACGACGAAACGATGTCGTCCCGCCTCGACTGCCCTGCGGCACTCCACGCACCGGTAAAGTTCCGGCATGAACCCGTTGACGCGCAGAAGTTCCAGCTGAAACCTTAGCATCGGCTCGTTGTCCTCCGGCGCTTCCTGCACGGCCCGCAGGGTGTCCAGAAATAAGCTGTACAGGTGTGGGTTGGGGCTACCTTCTACGGCGAACCCGTCCACCAACTCCGCGAGATAGAAAGCCCTAGCCGTGGCATCCAACCGACCCTTCAGGACGGCGAAGGCCTCCAAAGTCACAACCTGCCTGACGCTAGACATGCGTGGGCTACGGTAGAGGGCCAAGTCCACCCGTGTGAGAGAGTCCAGGTGGCCCATCTTGCGGCTGTTCATCTTACGAGCGCCCCAGGCGATGGCGCGCAGCTTGGAGCCGTCTTGCGATATGAGGGTAACCAACAGGTCCGCCTCCCCCATGACGGAGGTCTTCAGCACGATGCCTTCCGTCTTATAGAGACGCGGGGCAGCCATTAGATCTCCTGCCGCCCCTGGAAGGCACGGCTCAAAGTAATGTCGTCGGCATACTCGATGTGACCGCCCACGGGCAGACCCCTAGCCAGGTTTGAGACCTTGATGCCCAGCGGTTTTATTAGGCCGTGCAGGTACATGGCCGTGGCGTCGCCCTCCAGGGTGGGGTTGACGCCGATGATGACCTCCTTCACGGTGCCATCCTCCAGCCGGGGCAGCAATTCACGGATCCGAATATCGTCGGGCCCGACGCCGTTCATTGGAGAGATCACGCCGTGAAGGATGTGGTAGAGGCCCTTGTAGAACCCTGCCCGTTCGAGGGCAAGAACATCCAGCGGCTCCTCGACCACACAGACCTGGCTTCTGTCCCGTCGGGAGCCGCTGCACAGATCGCAGGGGTCTATCTCCGTCAGGTTCTGGCACACGGAACAGAAGATAATGCGCTCCTTGACGCCGAGAATGGCCTCTGCCAACTCATGGGCTTCTTCCTCCGGCTGTCGGATGATGAAGTAGGCTAGCCTCTGGGCGCTCTTTGGGCCTATGCCGGGCAGCCGGTGAAGCTCTTGTATCAGGCGGACCACCGGGGGCGGCGCAGGAATGTTTCCGTTCATATCCTCTCCAAGCCGTTGCCGTTCTGCTCGAAGTTGTGGTCGCCGTAGATCCCGACCTCCCTGCCCTCGAAGACGTGGATGATAAGCTCCTCACGCCGAACTCCCGCCACGTCCACCAGTTCCTGGTCAATGGCGCGGATTACCTCCCGGATCCCCTCCTGACCGGCGTCCTCGGTGATGCAGAGGGTACCGTGGACGATCGTAGAGGTGAAGTGAAGCTCAATCCTGCCCACAGGCCGGTCATTCTCGACTATGAGGTATGACTCGGAATAGGGGGTGCGGCAATCTCTCTCGAAGGTGAAGTCTTCCAAGGCGCTCCGTCCTTTCAGATGCGAATCTGGCCGCTCCCGAGGATGATCCACTTGTACGTAGTCAGTTCTTGCAGGCCCATTGGCCCGCGGGCGTGGAACTTCTGGGTGCTGATGCCCACCTCGGCGCCGAGGCCGAATTGCGCCCCGTCGCAGAAGTAGGTGCTGGCGTTCACGAAGACCGCCGCGGCATCTACCTCATCCAGGAACCGGGACGCCGCGGAGTAGTCCTCCGTCACGATGGCTTCCGAGTGGCCCGAGCCGTGGGTATCAACGTGCTCCAACGCCTCATCAAGGGAGTCCACCACCTTGACGCCTGCCACCAGGGAGAGAAACTCGGTACCCCAATCTTCCGGCTCGGCGGGCTTTACCTTCAGTCCATCCATGGGGGCTAGAATGCTCAGGGCGCGCGCGTCGCACCGCATCTCAACGCCCGATTCGGCCCACTGGCGAGCCACGGCGGGAAGATGGCTGATGGCAACCTCCGCGTGGACGAGCAGCGTGTCGAGGGCGTTGCACACCGTGGGCCGCTGGGTCTTGGCATTGTTGGCGATGGCCACCGCCATGTCCAGCGACGCGGTGCGGTCCAGGTAGGTGTGACACACGCCGACGCCTCCCGCCACCACGGGCATGGCGGCGTTCTCCGACACGAAGCGGATGAATTCAGCGCCGCCTCTGGGAATCATCAAGTCGATGTATTCGTCCATACGGAGCATGGCTGTGACCAGCCGGCGGTCCGTATCGCCCACCAGCTGCACGGCGTCCCGGGGAATCCCAGCAGCTTCGATAGAATCCTGCACCAGCCGGGCCAGCAGCCTGTTGGAGTTGACGGCTTCTTTGCCGCCACGCAGGATGCAGGCGTTGCCCGACTTGAGACAGAGGGCGGAGATGTCTATGGTCACGTTGGGCCGGTTTTCGTAGATGGACCCCACCACTCCGAGGGGCACCCGCTTCTTGCCTACCTGCAGGCCATTGGGGCGGGTATGCATGTCGAAGACCTGCCCCACCGGATCGGGGAGCCCGGCAATGGAGCGAAGGTCGCCGGCCATTGACTCCAATCGTGCACCGGTGAGAAGGATACGGTCCAGCAGGGAGTCGGAGAGGCCCATTTCCCTGCTTGCCTGGATGTCAAGCTCGTTGGCCGCCAGAATAGCAGGCTCGTAATCCATAAGGGCTTCCGCGATATTGCGCAGGGCCCGGTCTTTCTGCTCCGAGGAGCAGCGGGCCAACTCCTTGGCGGCCCGTCGCGCCCGCTTTCCCTGAGAAACTATGCTTTCCGTTGCTGTAATCATGCTCTGTACTCTGCCTCGATATCGGGTGTGGACTCTTGTATGTCCCGGTTTTCTGCCGCGACATCCCCCCGTCTAGACGCCTAGATAAGCGCCAGGTTATTCCGGTGCACCACCTCTTGACCGTAGCTGCACCCTATCAGTTCCAGGATACCGTCCGACCGGTATCCCTTTATCGCGTCCACCTGGTCGGAACTGTAATTGACCAACCCACAGGCGAACCGCTCCTTATCCAAGTTGCTTATGTAAACCACGTCGCCCCGCTGGAAGGGGCCGTTTACTTCCTTCACCCCCACCGGCAGGAGGCTGCCGTGCCGCCGACGCAGGGAGGCTTCAGCCCCTTCGTCCACGATGATGTCCCCGTGGAGCGCCAGTCCGCTCAGCATCCACCGCTTGCGGCTCTCCATCTTGCTCACCGACGTGGCGAAGTAGGTGCCGACGGCCTCGCCGCCCGCTACCCGGCACACCACGTTGGACAGACGCCCGTTGCAAATCACCGCCGGTACGCCGGAACGGGTCGCCAGCTTGCATGCCTCCAGTTTCGAGACCATCCCACCCCTCGACCAGGTACTGACGTGCTTTCCGGCCAGGGATTCGATATAGGAGTCGATGCGCTCCACCTTCGGGATCAACGTGGCGTTGGGGTTCCGGCGGGGGTCGGCGGTAAACAGGCCGTCCATGTCCGTCAACACCAGCAGGAGGTCCGCGTCAACCAGATTGGCAACCAGAGCGGAGAGCGTGTCGTTGTCCCCAAAGACCGGGCCAATTTCGTCCACCGCCACCACGTCGTTCTCGTTGATGATGGGTATCACGCGACGCTGCAGCAAGGAAAGGATCGTGTTTCGCACGTTCAGATATCCCTGCCTATCCTCCAGGTCTCTACGGGTGAGGAGCACCTGCGCCACGGGGATTTCCAGCGGCTCAAACAGAGAACTGTAGGCATGCATCAGATGGGTTTGGCCCACGGCGGCAAGCACCTGGCGGAAGGGGACGTGGCGGGCCTGCTCCGCGACGCCCAGGGACTTCATGCCGGCGGCGATGGCCCCAGACGTGACCAGCAGCATCTCTTTGCCTTGTCTGTAGAGATCGCCTATTTGGGCCACCAGCGACTCCATGGTGGAGGCGTGCAGGGTGTCGCTCCCCCCCGTCAGAACGCCGGTGCCCGCCTTCACGACGATACGTTGATATCGACGTGAAGAACCAGTGAGCTTTTGCTTGAGGGCCTCGGGGGCGGTGTTTCTAGTCATTGCCTGTGGCGGCTTCCTGATAGCGTTAGGACAATTCATTATATCAGGGGCCCTAATGGCCAACAAGAACGACCAGTCGTCACCGGCTCCCCTGCCGCTGCCCATTACGCCAAAGGGTTGACTGAGATGGACAGTGAGCTATCCGGCGCCCGGGGTGGCGGTGCGCTGACGTCCGAACTCCTCCCAGGTTGCGGCGCCGTCACCATCGAAGTCAACCTTCAGGACGGGGTACTGGCTGCTTGTGCCGAAATGCCAAAAGTCATCAACCCCGGTGGCCACGTTGCCGTCGGCGTCGGCGTCATCCAGATCGGCATTCCAGGTCTGGTAAATGCCGGTGTAGCCGGTGGGCGACTGCATCTCGGCAGTGGTCTTGCCCTGGACATTCTCCGCGTCCCCTAGCTCGAAAGCGTTTGTTTGGCGAGAGGTTTGAGTGTCCCAATAGCTGTCGGAATATGCACCAGATGTATGCCATCCAACCAGGCCACCGAGGCGCTCATCCCCTTCAACCTTTCCGATGGCATAGGCAATTCTGAGGCTACCGGAATTTAGGCCGATTAGCCCGCCGACGATGGGGCCGCCCGAGACGCTACCGGTGGTGTAGCTGGCGATGATATCGCCTGAGTTGGCGCCGGCCAGGCCGCCGACGATTCCCACGCCCGACACGTTGGCAGCGGCGTAGCAATATCTAATGCTGCCGGCATTAGCCCCTATGAGTCCACCCACGGTGCTGTTGCCAGAAACGGCGCCGGTGGCGTAGCTGGCGCTGATTGTGCCTCTGTTCCGGCCAACCAGACTGCCGACATCATCAACTCCGGTTACCTCAACATCGATCAGGGCCAAACCACGGATGACACTTGAGTATTCGACATTGCCGAAGAGGCCGGCTACGCCAGGGTCCACACGTTCGGTGCGACGGCTGATGTACAGATTGTTGATTGTGTGTCCGTTGCCGTGGAAGGCGGCGTTGAACCAATCCTTGTTAATTCCAATGGGCAGCCATCCGCTGCCGGAGGTCCACCCGTCATTGATCTCGCCGGACGAGTAGCTGTCGGTCTCCTGGAAGTCCAGCGACCGGGTAAGCTCGTAGCCGTTGCAGCGTCGGTCACAGATAAATTCCTTCTCATCTGTGGGGAAGGCGGCGGCGTAGACGTCTATGTTGTCGTCGTCGTCTGGCATCCCGATGCCGCCGAGGTCGTAGCGAATGGCGTCCAGCTGCTCCAGGGTGGAAATCTCAATGAGCCGGTCGCCGTCAGCGTCGTATTTGCCGTTGGGTGCCGCACGGCCCACATCGGGAGAGGTTGGAGGGGCAGCGGCGGTATTCTGGGGACCGAACTCCTCCCAGGTTGCAGCGCCGTCACCGTCGAAGTCGACTTTCAGGACGGGGTACTGGCTGCTTGTGCCGAAATGCCAAAAGTCATCAGCACCGGTGGCCACGTTGCCGTCGGCGTCGGCGTCATCCAGATCGGCATTCCAGGTCTGGTAAATGCCGGTGTAGCCGGTGGGCGACTGCATCTCGGCAGTGGTCCTGCCCTGAATGTACGGGAGGGGCTCGGAGGCGTCGGGGATGTCCAGGCCAGAAGCTTCGGTGTCCCAGTAGCTGGCGGTGACGGTACTGCTACTGTCAGTTCCGATGAGTCCCCCGACGGCCTTCAAGCCGGATACTTTGCCGGTGGCGTAGCTGGCGACAACCGTACTATCGACATGGCTTCCCATGAGTCCCCCGGCGCGGGCGCCGCCCCACACGCTGCCGGTGGCGTAGCTAGCGCTTACTATGCCGTCTCTTTGGCTGCCGGCCAGCCCCCCGGCAACTACGTCGCCTGTGACGTCACCGGTAGCATAGCTGGTGACGACGAGTCCAAACTCCTGAATCCTTCCGACCAGCCCGCCAACGTCTGTTTTACCGGACACGTTCACCGCCGCGTAGCAGGAACTGATTATGCCGCGAGTCTGGACAGCGGATTGGCCAAGGAATTCTTTGTCCGGGCCGATATTCAGGGCGACCAAGCCGCCTACGACAGCTTTGCCGGAGACGCTGCCGGTAGCGTAGCTGGAGAGCACGACGCCGTGATTAACGCCGACGAGGGAGCCTGTATCGTCTTCGCCATGCACCTCGACCCCGACAAGCCCGATGTCACGAATGACGCTTGAGGTGCCGGTGTAACGGAAAAGAGCAACGGGGCCTTCTTTGGAGGAGATGTAGAGGTTAGAGATGGTGTGTCCATTGCCGTGGAAGGTGGCGTGAAAATAATTCCGGCGGTCTCCAATGGAGCGCCATCCGCTGCCTCCGGTTAACCTGTAATTGACGGCGCCGGAGGCGTAGCTTTCAGCCTCGCTGAAGTCCAACGACCGGGTCAGCTCGTAGCCTTTACAGCCTCCATCGCAGACCGATTCCTCTGAGTTGGCCGGGAAGGCTAATTCGTAGGCTTGGATATATCGTCTATCGTTTGGCTCACCATCTCCGTTGAGGTCGTAGCGGATGGCGTTCAACTGCTCCAAGTAGGAGACCTCAATGAGGCCGTCACCGTCGGCGTCTTCTTTCTTAAAGAGGCTGGGCGGCGGCTCAGGGGTGGCGGGCGTGGGCGTGATTTCGGGTCTGTCCGTGGGGCGGGGAGGGCGTGGAGTGGAGGTCTTGGCAGCTTGAGGGGTTCGTGTGCGCCGGGAAGGAGGATCGGTGACGGGAAGGCTATCGTCCGGGGAGTATGTTTCCCGCTCATTGATCTCTTCGGCGCGACCGAATTGGACAAAGCCGCCGTCATCGTTGAACCGTACGAATCCCTGTTGATATATCCAAAAGCCGCCGTATACAAGCGCTATGAGGAGAATGTTCAAAAAGATACCGCACGGCAGGCATCCGCGGCGGCGGGCGGTCGAGGCGGTCGAGTATGTATCAGTTGGCTGGTCGGAGTTTTCCAACATTTTAACCCAGTCTCATTTCGTTGGATCAGCCGGAAGCCGCCACGGGCTTACCTGGCATGGTCCGCCCTGCGGGGGCGGGGGACCGGGGAACGTCAACCATGAGGCGGCTTCTACAGCCTTCGTCATTATAGTTACCACGGGGATATGACGTCAAGGTTCGCATTTTAGGAACGTATCTGCGGCATTAGAAGGGGCTTGCTTCTAGTTAAGCCAACCCAATAGCACCTGTACTGGACGAGGAACGTATGCAATGGATTCAAGGATAGTCTTGGGTGGGAGTTTTTCGCGTCCGAGACTCCGACAAACTGAGGAAGCCGGCTCCGCTGCCGCTGCCCATTGAACCGCCCGTCTCCAGGGAATACAATAGACGGCAGGTCTGGCTGCCCCCTGCCAGACCAGATATCTGTTAGACGAAGAAAGCCCACGTGTCCTTGAAAGCCCTGTTGCCCCTTCTGGGCAGCCATCCCGCATTCGAGGGGCTGTCCGAAAGGCTGGCAGACGGCGGAAGCGCCACCGCCTCCGTGTCTGCCGGCGGGACCGCTCTGCTTCTCGGTGCGCTCCGACGTAACCTGAAACGTCCGATGCTGGTCGTGACGCCGCGACAGGACGACGCCCGACGCCTTCTGGACCAGCTATCTCTATACTTGGGCGCCGACGAATCCGCTCTACCCCTTCCCGAGCCCGACGTTCTCCCCTTCGAACGGATAACGGTGGACGCCTCCACCAGCAATCGACGGCTCATGGCCCTGGACGCCCTAGGCCAACCTTCCGAGGCCAACCCGCCAATAGTCGTGGCGTCTCTGGCAGCCGCCCTGCGGAAGACTCTGACCCAGTCCACTTTCGAGCAAAGCGCCATCACGCTGACGGTGGGTCAGAGAGTCCCATTGGGTGAACTAACCGAGGCCTGGGTGAAGATGGGCTACCGGCGGGAGCACTCCGTGGAGATTCCAGGCTCTTTCAGCATCCGGGGCGGCATCGTCGACGTCTTCTCTCCCAACTCAGAACTGCCCCTCCGCCTCGACTTGTTCGGAGACGAAATCGAAAGCCTGCACCTCTTTGACCCTGTAACCCAGCGCTCCGTGAAGCCTGTGGAAAGCACGCGAATAATTCCCGCCCAGGAGTCTCTCCCTCTCCACGTTGAGCGGGGGGACATAGACCGGCTGGTGGCGGAGATGGACTTCGGACGGTGCACCAATGGCGTGCAAGGGAGGTTTCAGGAGGACCTGGCAAACATATTCGCCGGGGCAAATTGGGATGAGATGGACTTCTATCACGGCCTCATCAACCAATCGTCCATACTCGAACACCTGGGGGACGGGGCCATCGTCATCTTCCTCCGACGAAGCCTTATAGAGCAGGAAGCGGAGTCCCTTCAGGAACACGTTGAGAGGATGCGGCGAGACCGGGTGGACCGAGGCGAGCTTCCGGACAATTTTCCCAAGGCCACACTGGAGTGGGCTGAATTCACCGAGGGAATTGATCGAAGGCCGGTCCTGGACATTACCCCGTGGAACACAGAGGGATTGGGGTTCGAGTTCCGCAGCGCGCCTTCCTACTACGGCCGGATGGAACAGTTCACAACGGAGATTCGAGAGGAAATGCGAAGCGGCCGCATTGTGGTCCTGGCGAGCCGTCACGCCCGCAGGCTGGCCCAAATACTAGCGGATGCGGAAATAGGCTCCGTCCTTGCCGACGACGCAAACCCAAGCCTTCAACCCGGCCGTGTCGTAATCGCCCCCGGCTCCCTGGAGCAGGGTTGGCGGCTGACGCTGCCGGAGGGAGAGGTTCTGCTGCTCACAGACCTAGAAATCTTCGGCACGGCCAAGGAACGCCGCAGCCGCACCAAAAGACCCATCAAGAAGGCGTTGTTTCTCTCCCAACTGGAAACAGGAACTTTCGTCGTCCACGAAGACCACGGCGTCGCCCGCTTCGCCGGGACCACCAGTATGGACGCCAACGGTGAAAGCCGGGAGTACCTGGTTCTCGAATATGCCGAGTCGGACAAGCTATATCTACCCACTGACCACCTGGACCGCATCTTTCCCTACGTGGGAACAAGCGACCTCCCCCCGACTCTGACCCGCCTCAGCAGCTCTGAATGGGCCCGGGCCAAGGAGCGTGTCAAGGCCTCTACACGGGAGCTTGCCAAGGAGCTTCTTGACCTCTACGCCGACCGGCGGGTGGCCAGGGGTCACGCCTTCTCAGCCGACGTGGTATGGCAGCGGGAAATGGAGGACGCCTTCCCTTACGAGGAAACTCCCGACCAGGCCCGTGTAATTGACGAGGTGAAGGCCGATATGGAGGACGAGCGGCCCATGGACCGGCTGGTTTGCGGCGACGTGGGCTACGGCAAGACGGAGGTGGCCCTCCGCGCCGCCTTCAAGGCCATAAACGACGGCTTGCAGGTGGCGCTGCTGGTGCCCACGACGATTCTGGCCCAGCAGCACTACGCTACATTCGTCGATCGGCTTGGCCCCTACCCCATTCGGGTGGAGGTCCTGAGCCGCTTCCGCACTCCAAAGGAGCAGCGCCGGATAGTCCAAGACCTCAGCAAGGGCGTCATCGACATCGTTATCGGCACCCACCGGCTCATCCAAAAGGACGTGAGATTCCGCAACCTGGGGCTGGTCATAGTGGACGAAGAGCAGCGTTTCGGCGTATCCCACAAAGAACGGCTCAAGAGACTGCGCCGCGAGGTAGACTTCCTCACCCTCAGCGCCACGCCCATTCCTCGCACCCTCTACATGGCCCTATCCGGGGTGCGTGACATGAGCGCCATGGACACGCCGCCGGAGGAACGGTACCCGGTGAAGACCTACGTGGGGGAGTACAGCGAGCAAATCATCCAGGAGGCGGTCAAGCGGGAGTTGGACCGGGGAGGGCAGGTGTTCTTCCTGCATAACCGCATCCGTTCCATCCACAGGGTCGCCGCCCATCTGGGCGAGCTAGCGCCGCAAGCCCGCATCGCCGTCGCCCATGGTCGGATGGAAGAATCCCGGCTGGAAGAAGCAATGCTCTCCTTCAGCGAAGGGGAAATTAACGTACTGGTGTGCACCACTATAATCGAGTCCGGGTTGGACATTCCCAACGCAAACACCCTTATTATCGATAGGGCGGACCGGTTCGGGCTATCCCAGCTTTACCAGCTGCGGGGGCGCATCGGACGCAGCAGCAGCCGCGCCTACTCCTACCTGCTGGTGCCCAAGGGCAAACGCATAACGCCAGGTGCGGAAAAGCGCCTTCAGGCCATACTGGAGGCTTCCGAGCTGGGATCCGGCTTCCGCATCGCCATGCGAGACCTGGAGATTCGGGGTGCGGGCAATATCCTGGGCGCGGAGCAGAGCGGGCACATTCACGCCATCGGTTTCGAACTTTACACCAAGCTTTTGAACCAGGCTGTCCAAGATCTGCGCGCGGAAAGAGCCGAAGAAGCCGCCCCGGAAAGCGAAGCCCAGAGTGATTTGCGGGTAGACCTGCCTCTTTCCGCCCACATTCCGCAAGACTACATTGGCCATCTACCCATCAGGTTGAACGTCTACCAGAGGCTAATGGACCTGCGAAGCCACGAGCAGATTGAGGATATGCGGGAGGAGCTTCGAGACCGTTTTGGCCGCCTGCCCAAGGCCGCGGACAACCTGCTCTACCTGGTATCCCTCAAGATCATGGCCCGGCAGATGGGCGTTCAATCCATAACGTCGTCCGACACAGACATAACCGTCACGCTGAAGGACAACGTTGGCGGGGCGCGCCTGGTCATGGAGCGGTCTCTAGGCGGCTGGGCTTCCGTGGGCAACCGGCAGATAAAGCTCAATCGCCGATTAATGGGGTCGAAATGGCGGGCGGTTTTGGATCTCACCTTGCAGCGCCTGAAGGAGTTCCAGGAGCGGTTCTCGCGCCTGCCCGTCGGAAGCTTGTAGACGCCGTTCCCCCGCGGGGTTTAGCCGAAGGCATCCTTGTTAAGCAGATCCACCAACTCCATTAGGCTGGCCACTCGCGGACAGTCGGTTATTTCCGTATGCCAGTCGCCCCTGTCCAGCAGAACAGCGTTCATGCCGACAGCTTTGGCCCCCCGAACGTCGGAGTGATATTGGTCCCCCACGTGCACCGACTCCCTGGGTAGAACTCCAATCTTCTGGAGCGCGGCGTCGAACATTCGGGGGGCGGGCTTCTCGGCCCCCACCTCTTTCGAGGTAACCATCACGTCCAGGTAGGGAGCCAGGCCCAATTCAGCCACTATGGGCGCCAGATCCTCGTGCAAGTTTGAAAGGACGCCAGTGGCTAATCCCATCTCTTTGAGCTTGGCCAACGTCGGCGCAACATCACCGAAAAGCGCGAAACTCTTGGGGACCGTCGCGCTCACACGCCACACGCTTTCGGCAAGGGCAGCGCTCACGTCCAAGCCCGCCCCCCGCAAAATCAGCTGCTCGTAGTGTGAGAAGAACCGGTCGCGTTCCTCCTCCGACCGCAGATACAGCGGACGATCATGATTCTCGCGGCTGAAGAGTTCGTCCGCCACCGCATACCCTCGCAGTATCCCCTCTTCCTCTACGAACAGCCCAATCTCCCGGCAGGCCGACGCTTGTATTTCCTGCACCGGCGGCCAGAAGTAGGCCAAAGTGTTGTAGAAATCGAAGAAGACAGCTTTAATCATGGGCTACTGCATTGTCCTTTCCCTACAGGGAAGCGTGGATATGATGCTCGTTGACATCCCTTCGTCAAGCCTCGCGAGCCAGGGCCAGACCCCATACCGAGACCGCCGACACTTTCCAGAGGGCCTTGGCGCAGGCTGCCATGGTGCTGCCCGTGGTCACCACGTCGTCGATCAGCAAAACGGCCTCTCCCTCAACGGTTGTCGTAGTCGAGAAAGTTCCCTCGGCTATCTCCATACGAGCCGCCCGCGTTCCACGCTGAACTTGCGGCGGAGAATCGACAAGTCGTTCCAGAACCCCCTTCGCCACCGGAACGCCTATCAATCTGCCAAGTTCCCTGGCCAGCAGTTCGGCCTGATTGTAGCCGCGATTCCTCTCACGCCGAGGGGGCATGGGCACGGGGACCAACAGAGTGGCGTGAATCTCGGCGTCGTCAAAGCGCCGAGCCATCATGTCGGCGAGCTCCGGCGCGAGAGCGCGGTAGTTTCGATACTTGAGGGCGTGGACGGCGGAGCGGATGACACCCTCGAAGGGATAGACCGCCCGGATGCCGCTGATGGGCAGCGGCGTCACGACGCAGCGTCGGCACCGGCGGGCGGACCCTGGCTGAGCGCATACCTCGCAGTAGGCCCGCAGTTCCGTCATTCCGGCCAGGCATTCCTTACAGACGCCGCGGCCTTCCCTTCGACACTCAACGCAGTACAGAGGAAGAAGAAAGTCCAGCGCGGCCTTGCCCGCTCTCCCCAACAATTCGGCTCTCATAAGCCCCTAGATGCGGAACCGGACCACTCGATAGCCCTCGGCGTATTCGAAGCCCGCTTTCTTCCCCATCTCGGCGCACGAGCGACGAAGCCAGCCGACGGTTTCGTTCTCCGACAAGCCTCCAAGCTGGCTACGGTGACATTTCAGGGCGTCCGCCTTGATATCCATGCTATCGGAAATGTCGACGTAGGTGTCTATCTCCTCCGGCCCCCACAGCATCAGCGTACCCGTCTTGTGGGGAACCAGCCCCTCCGCTTCCAACTCCGGGAAGTGCAGACGGTCCCTGGCGTAGGGGAAAACGGCATCCTGAGTCACCTGTCCCACGATACGGTGGTCGCGATGGAAGTAGAAGGACCTGCGATACGGGTCGGGACAGATTACCACCTCGGGCCGGAAGCGGCGCACCGCACGCACAAGATGGCCGCGGAACTCCCGGGTGTCCTCCAACTCTCCATCTGGATAGCCCAAGGCCACCACCTCTTTGACGCCGAGGGTCTTCGCCGCCTCCAGCTGCTCTTGGTAGCGGATCTTCGCAAGCCTATCCGGCGTCATGTCGGGATCGTCCGTGCCCTTGCTGCCGTCGCTGCAAAGCACGTAATAGACACTTGCCCCCTGCCGAATCCAGTTGGCCACCACGCCGCCGCAGGAAATCTCAGCGTCGTCAGGATGGGGAGTAACTACCAATGCAGACTGGGGAACCTCTTCCACGTGCCGCCTCCATGCGTTAGGTTGTTAGTGACAAGTTACTCTGCTACAATCTCAATTCGGTGTCAAGACGAGATTTTCACAGCAGAAAGGGGCAACGCTGCCCCTTTCTTGCGGCGGATGGAAGGGGCCCCGCGCCCCGCATTTCCGGCAAACCGAGGGGGACCAGGTCCCCACCCGCCTAGCGAGAAAGCAAACCTTTGACCATACGCAATTTCCGGTGGGAAGACGCACCCGCCCTGGCAGAGTTAGAGAATCGGCTGCTGCAATCGCCCCACGCCTCCACAGCCCCCAAGGAACGGTTCGTCACCGAGTTTCTGAGCCAGCCGAACCTGAACCCCGAGGAAGATCTCTTCCTCTACGAATCGGAAGGGGTCCTGCAGGGCTACGGCCTCATCTTCCATGAGCCTGCCATCAGCCGGACCGTTCTCATGTCGAAGACCCATCCCGACGGGGACGCCTCCGCCGTCGAGGAGGCGCTGCTGGATACGGCCTTGCGGCGCGGCGGCCAGTTGGGAGCCAACGTGCTCCACGTTCAGGCAAAGCCCAACTCCCCCCAGAGCGACCTGCTCCTGCGGCGGGGCTTCCAACACATCCGCACATACTGGACCATGGGTTGGGAGATTCAAGACCTGCCCCCAGCCGAACCCCCGGAGGGTTGCTCCTTCCGAAGTTATGGCCAGGAAGGCGACGCAGAGGCGCTAACGGACATCCAGAACGCCGCCTTTGGCGGCAGTTGGGGATTTGCTCCCAACACCTCCCAGGAAATTGCCTATCGCGCAGAAATGAGCGTCACCAGCCACGACGGGATAATCTTCCTCTGCGAGGGTGAAACCGTCTATGGCTACTGCTGGACCTACCTCGCGGGGGATGCCGATAAGCAAGTAGGAATAATCTTCATGATTGGGATTCACCCCGACTACCGAAGACAGCGGCTGGGCAAGCCGCTGCTGACGGTCGGGTTGAAATACCTCGCCTCTCTCGGAGTAGACCACGTGGAGTTGGAGGTCGACGGGGCAAACACTCCGGCAACCAGGCTATACTTCTCTTTGGGCTTCACCAAGGTTTCCGAAAGTCACTGGTTCGAGGCCGCACCCGGCCCCGACTAATCCTTACCCTTGGCGTCCTCCAGCCCGGGCCCTTCACCGTTCGGCGTCTCAACCCTCTCTGCAATATCCTTCGGCGTGAGCACCCCGCCGGAAATCACAATCCTCATCGCCTCGTCCACGGATAGAGTGGTGGACAGCACTTCTTCCTCCGGCACTAGCGCCAAGTAGCCGGACGTGGGCAGCGGCGTCGTCGGAATGTAAACTGCCACCATTTTTCTGCCATCAGCATCCCGGAAGGTGGACGTGGCGAACCCAATGGACTTTATCCCCTTGGAAGGAAAATCCAACAGCACCACCCGGTTTTGCTCGATGCCTATGTTCGACGATCCCAAGGCGTCGACGGTCTGCTTGGCCGCACTGTAGATGGAGCGAAATATGGGGATTAGGTCGGCGAGCCAATGCCCGAAGAGGATGAGCTTTCTCCCGATTACGAAGCTTCCCACCATGCCCATCAGATACAGCACTACCAGGAAGGTGATAAGGCCCACTCCCGGGATGTGCCTGCCTGTAATCCCGTCAATCAACTGCACCAGGGGTGGGTCGATTAGATCGAAGACGAACTTGATGATCAGGTAGGTGGCCCCCAGGGGCAGCAGGATAAGCAGGCCGGCTATTATGCGGCCACGAATATGGCCCCCAATGAATCTCAAAATGCCCGCTGGACGGGGCATGACATCCTCCCAATTTTAGCAACGAGTCGGCAACGATACCGAGTATTATATTACTTTACAGGCTTTATGTTAACTCTATGTTAACCCGTAAAGTTCGAGAAACTTCCCCGCCGCCCTGTCCCAACTCATGGCGTCTGCGGTCTCCAGAGCTGTCCGGCTGAGGGAATTTCGAAGGCTTTCGTTATAGAAAATCATGGTGAGGGTGTCGGCGAACCGCTCCGGGCACCGCCACGGCAGAAGATAGCCGTTGTGCCCATGCTTCACCACCCAGGGCAGCCCGCCCACGCGGGTTGCGATCACCGGGGCGCCGCAGGCCATGGCCTCCAAGGCGACGAGGCCGAAGCTCTCATAATAGGAGGGCACCACGCAAACGTCGGCGGCGGAGAAGTATGTAGCCAAAGTTTCCCGTGGCGTGCGGCCAACGAATTCAACCACATCGTCCAGCCCCAACCGCGCTGCCATTTCGGCCAGCCGCCGCGGTTCCGGCTCCGACGCCGGGTCTCCCCCGACAATCAGCAGCTTGAATGGTACGTCCCCATCCACGCAGGCGGCTATGCGAAGCAGGAACTCCACCCCCTTCAGCGGCTCGATGCGGCCCACGTACAGCGCGACTTTTTCGCCGTTCAGTCCCAGCCTGCGCCTAGATTCTGCCGCGTCCAGAGGCCGAAACAAAGACGTGTCCACGCCGCAATGCACTATCTTCAGTCGTTCACTGGGAGCGCCGTAAAGCTCCACCATTGCCTCTGCTTCATGGGGGGTAGAGGCGGTAATACAGTCGGCAGAGCGCATTATGTCACCCTCGGCGCGACTCCTGAAGCCCGGCTCGTCCTCGCCGGCCCGGGCGCGACGTTTCAACTCCGCCAGGGTGTGAAAGGTCGCCACGTGTCTGGCCCCGCTGCTCTGAGTTACGCAGCACCCCGCCAAGGCCGAAAGCCAGTAGTGGGAATGCACCACGTCGTAGCGCGTCCCGTTTTTCTTCTGAAAGTCCAGTATTTCGCCAGCAAAGGGCTGTACGTGCATAAGCAGGTCTTTCAGAGGCGCGTCCGGCGGCCCGCCCGCCAGATGAATCACCCGCACGTTTTCGTTCGCGACTGTCTCGTCTGAGTCTTCGCCCGTGTGCTTGCGGGTGAACACGTCCACACCAACGCCCAAGTCGCCCAACCGGTTGGCCAGCTCCCTGACGTAGACGTTCATGCCGCCAACCTTGCCTGCGCCGGGGGCCATTATCGGGCAGGTGTGAAAGCTGATCAAGGCCACCCTGGACGACGTCAAGGTCGGCTGATAACCATGTTGTAGATTGGCTTGTCTATGCCACCCAGGTGGTACTTGTATCTCTCGTTGCCCCGAAGGAAGTCGTAGTAGCTCTTGCCATCCTCGATAGCGCTCTTTACGCTGAGCGCCTTCAGCAGCAGACCCACGCTGTAGTAGCCGAAGGCCGGGTTGTAGCCGCTGTTGTAGAGCAGACGTGAGCCACCGTAGTCGAAGGTCATGGCAGACGCCACCCGGGACCCTTCAATCTCCATGAAAAAGAGGCTCAACAGCCCCTGCCGACTCAGGGTCGATGCCAGCGCACGGAAGAATTTTTCCCTCTGGGGAGTTAGAAATTCGGCTTTATCCTGGCGGCTCATAGACAGAAGCTCCAGGAAGTCGCCCATAGCCTCCTCGACCTCCAAGGGGTCTGTCAGCGAGTACCAACGCGCCCCCTCGGCCGTGTTCAACCTTCGCAGCTTGCGGCGCAGCTCGTGGCGGTGCTTCTTGGTCAGCCCGGCCACATACTCCTCCCAGTCCTCGGGAAGGTCCCGGCCCGGGCACACCTCCTGCTGGACGATTTCGACCGCGCAGCCCCTGGAGCGCGCCGCTTCCGGCAGCAACGCCAAGGTGGGGGATTCTTCAGACAGGGAAAAGAGACGCAGCGCGTCCCATTCCATCGGTTCCAGGTAGTCCAAGAGAGCCTCGAAGAACAGCCGCTCATGGCCGGGGAGAATCAGAAAGTCATTGTAGTCGCACAGGTCTTCGTCGCCCACGAAAGTGATCGCCCCACCGTCCCGTCGCAGGGAGGCCATTCCCAGCGTCTGCTCCTCGTGAACAACCTTCAGAAACTGCGGGGCAGCGCCACCGCCCACCTCCCTCATCCAAACCCGCTGCCATTCCAGGGTTTGGAAGGGAGTATTCACCACGCTCTGTGAAAGAAGACGCCCCCATTCGCTGGCAGCGTCAAAGGATCCGATGTATTGGACTTCAGCCATCCTAGCCCCTTTGCATCATCGACAGCAGTTCTTTCGGGCAGGCGTCAGCGTCGGCGAAAGGCCCACGGAGAGCAGTTGTCACAACCTTGCTACCCGGCCTTCGCACCCCTCGCATGACCATGCACAAATGCTCCGCTTCCACCACAACGGCCACCGCCGCCGGGTTCAACGCCGCGCATATCGCGTCGGCTAGCTGGGAGGTCAGACGCTCCTGCAATTGAGGCCGCCTCGACACCACGTCCAGGGCGCGGACGAGCTTGCTGGCTCCGGCCACTTTACCCCTGGGCACATATCCCATCTGCGCCACGCCAAAGAAGGGCAGCAGATGATGCTCGCAGGTGGAGAAGAAACCCACGTCCTTAAGTATTACCACGTCGCGGGTCTCCTCCTCGAAGACTGCGTTGATAGCTTCGCTTGGGTCCAAGCCCATCCCACTGAAGATTTCCCGGTAGAGTGCGGCAACACGTTTGGGCGTGTCTCGAAGACCCTCCCGCTCCGGGTCTTCCCCCACCGCCCGCAGGATGTTCGTCACGCTGGATCGTATCATTTCGTCCGCGTTCATGGCCCGGCCCTAAGCGGAGAACTCCAGCAAGGCAGCCTCCACCTCTTCCAGGTCCGAGGAGACTTCCTTTACCCCTGTGCTAATGAATCGCACGGCCAACTCCGGGTCCTTCAGGCCGGAACCGGTAATAATGCACACCACCCGCAGGTCTCTCAGGTCCAGGCCATTCCTGTGCAGCTTGATGATTCCTGCCACGCTGGCCGCAGACGCCGGCTCACAGAAGATGCCCTCCCTCTTGGAAAGCAGGCGGTAGGCGTCCAGAATCTCCCGGTCCGTCACCGAGTCGATGACCCCGCCGGATTCGTCCCGGGCGTCTATGGCTCCCTGCCATGAAGCCGGCCTGCCGATTCGGATGGCCGAAGCAACGGTTGAGGGACTGGCCACGGGCCGACCTTCCACCAGGGGCGCCGCCCCCTGGGCCTGAAATCCCATCATCCTCGGAAGCGACTGGGACTTGCCACGCGCCTGGTATTCCAAGAACCCTTTCCAGTACGACGTGATGTTGCCCGCATTGCCCACCGGAATGCACAGCAGGTCCGGGGCATCCCCCAGCCGGTCGACTATCTCGAAGGCGGCGGTCTTCTGCCCCTCTAGCCGCAACAGATTGACCGAGTTGACAAGGGTCAGCGGGTGCCGCTCTGTAATGGTTCTTACCAGGGAAAGGGCCTTGTCGAAATTTCCGTTGATGGCCAGGATGCGCGCTCCGTGAGCCTGGGCTTGGGCCAGCTTACCAAAGGCCACGTCCCCCTGGGGCACCAGCACCGTGGCCGGCACGCCCACTCGCGCGCCGTAGGCGGCGGCGGAAGCGCTGGTGTTCCCCGTAGAGGCGCAGATAATCCCCTGGCTTCCCTCCTCCAAGGCCTTGGCCACCGCCACCACCATTCCCCTGTCCTTGAAGGACCCCGTGGGGTTACAGCCTTCCAGTTTGAAATAGAGTTCCGGGCAGCCAATCTCCTCAGCCAGTCTGTAGGAGCGCACCAGGGGCGTATTGCCTTCCCCCAGGGTTATCATGGGCGTAGCGTCGCCGATGGGTAGATACTCCCTATACTTCTCAAGAACTCCCCAACTCATAACGCCCGGCCCTTAAACCGGCAACTCCTCCAACCTGATCATGTTACTAACTTCTTTTACCACATCCAGTCCCTCAAGCAAAGCCAAAGAGCGCTGCACCGCCGCTTCCCTGGCGTGATGGGTGGTGATGACAATCTCCGCGGTCCCGGTCAGCGCGTCAGCGTCCTTCTGGATTATGGACGCGATGCTGATATCCTGGTCACCCAGGACTCGCGTAATCTGGCTCAGAACGCCTGCCCGGTCAGGTACGTTCAAACGAAAGTAGTAGCGGGTTTCAACTTCCGCCATCTCCTTCACGGGAAGGGCTGCATCGTCGGGGACCCTCTTCAATGGCCGCACGCCGGCGACCAACATACGGCCGACGTGCACCAGATCTCCCAGAACGGCGCTGGTGGTAGGGTCCGCCCCTGCGCCCAAACCATGGAAGAATGCTCGTCCCACCGGCTCGCCTGCCACCTCCACAGCGTTGAATACGCCCCCAACCTTGGCCAGAATATGCCCTTCCGGTATCAACGCCGGATGTACCCGGACCTCGACGCCCGACCGCTGCGCCTTGGCTATTGCCAGCAGCTTGATGGCGTAGCCCAGTTCACGAGCGTACCTAAAGTCCTTGGCGGAAAGGCCGGCGATTCCCTGCCGGAACACCTGGCGGGGGGCTATCCTCGTGTGGAAGGCCAGGGAGGCCAGAATGGCCAGTTTGTAGGCGGCGTCCAAGCCCGAAACGTCCTTGGAGGGGTCCGCCTCGGCATAGCCCAACTTCTGGGCGAGACTCAGGGCCTCCTCGGGTCCCATGCCATCGTCCGCCATGCTAGTCAGGATGAAGTTTGTCGTTCCGTTTATGATGGCATAGATAGAGCTTATGTCGTTTCCCAGCAGGTCCTCCGTCAGGGAACCTACTATGGGTATTGCTCCTCCAACGGCTCCTTCGAATCGGAGATTCAGACCTCGTTCGTCTGCCAAGTCCAGCAGGGCCGATCCCTGCTGCGACATGAGGTCCTTGTTGGCCGTGACTACGTGCTTGCCCTGTAGCAGGGCCCTGCGTACGTATGCCCCCGCCGGCTCCTCGCCGCCCATTAGTTCCACGACGATTTGAATATGGGGGTCTTCCAGAACCTGGGACGCGTTCGTGGTCAGTACACTGGGAAACAGATTAAGATAGCGCGGCTTCGTCGGATCTTTAACCAGCGCCCTGACTAGTCGGATGGGAGCGCCAATGGCATTAGCCAGGGCAACCCGTCTAAGTCGAAGCGCCTGGGCTGTAGCCCCGCCCACAACCCCCAGGCCCAGGAGTCCCACGCCGATGGATTGGGAAGGGTTCAATTCCCTTCGTTCCCCTGAGTGACTCCCCTCTTTTGCTCGGCCGTCTGACGCAGCTGTTCCGCCGCCCAAGCGTAGATCTTGCTGTCATACTTCACCCTCACCCAACCCTCGCCGGTACCCACCTCGAATCTATCTTCCAGCCAGGTTTGGAGGGCTATGTCCTTGAGTCTTTCATTCCATTTAGGCTCCACTTCCCGCACCTCCGGCCCATCCGCCACCTTCATGAAGTACATGTAGCCACTGCTCTCCCATGGATCGCTGATTTCGCCGATTTCCAGAGGCTCTAACGCATCGTCGCCGAAGAGATGCGGGTCCAGTCTTGGGAAGGCGCCTTTGGGAAGCCAACCTACATAGCCGTTGGATTCGGTATATCTAGGGTCGAATGCAGGGCTGTATTCGTAGGCCACCGCCTCGAATTCTTCCTCTTCGAGACGCTCGACGATTGCGCCCAGGTCCTGCCATTTGGCAGGCTCGCCAAGGGCAGGGTCGGGTCGGACGGGTGTCCGGAGCCAGTAGACCTCCAGATGCTCCTCCTCCGCAGGCAAGTTGGCTCCAATGGCCTCCCTCATGTCGTAGAAGTAGAGCTGCTCCTCTATCAGTCGACGAAAATCGGCTTCAGAGATTCGATTGAAGTTCAGATATTGTTCATACTGCTCTTTGTATTCCCGCTCTTGCTGGTCCTCAGTGGCAATCTCGCCAGGCGCAGGAGTGGGAGTGAATATGACGCGTATGGTCTCGTCTAAGTCTCCCTCCGTAATCTCCACGCCAAACTCAGGCGCGGCCTGCTTCAGGAGCTCCATCTGTACCCAACCGAGAGTGAAGGGACCGGAAGTGATTTCAATGTCCGGATTGTATAAAACGCGGAGGATAGAGGTTAAATCCACGAAGGAGCCGGGGTTCCAGCTTTGAGTGGCCTGTATCATCCTCACGCGCTTCACCAGGTCCCCCTGGCTGAACCGGGCGTCGTTTACGACGGCGGCCTCCACGTTCGGAGGTTTGTAAAGCTGGGTATACCAGTAGGCGACCGCTACGCCGGCAATGGCCATAAGACCAAAGCCGAGGAAGATAAAAGCTACACGCTTCTTCGCCAGGCTGCTCTGTTCCCGGACACGCCTTATCCGCCTATCGTCGGACTCCGGGGGGCCGCCACGCCTGCCGGTCCGTGGGGGGCGGCCTCCCCGCTGGGGTGATGCCATCTACGCAACCCCTTGAGGCCGCTCGCAAGGAGCCGGCGGCCGGGTGATGCTTGGAATACGCTGCTGCGGCAAGAAAGGTTTTCTAGGCCATCAGGCGGCCATGGTCGGGGCTGAGGGGCAGGAGCGCAACGATGCGCGCCCGCTTAATGGCCCGAGAAAGGGCCCGCTGATGCCGGGCGCAGTTGCCCGTCTTGCGGCGGGGATCAATCTTGAACCTGTCGGAGAGATATCTCCTCAACCGGCCCACGTCCTTGTAGTCGACATCCTGAACCTTGTCCACGCAGAAGGCGCAGACCTTTCGCCTGGGAATGTAACGGCGTCTTGGCCTGCCGCCTGGTCTTCCACCTGCTCTAAAGGGGGGTCTTGTCATCTGTCAATCGTCTCCTCGATATAAGCCGCCTTGTATGTTAGAAGGGCAAATCGTCCGGGTCCACGCCTCCGCCAGAATCGTTCCGCGCCCGATCGCCCGTGTAACCACCGCCGCCATCTGCATCTCGCCCAGACAGGAACACAACCTCGGTGGCGTTGATTTCGCTCGTTGTCCGCTCATCGCCGTCTCGCCCCGTCCATCGGCTCGTGCTGAAGCGGCCCTCCACGTATACCGGGCTTCCCTTAGTGAGATATTGGTTCGCAACCTCCGCCAGGCGACCCCAGGCTGAAACTCGGAACCATTCCGTCTCGTCTCTGTCTTCTCCGCCCCGAGTGCGATAGCTGCGATTTGACGCCACGCTAAAACTAGTCACCGGGTCTCCATTGGTTGTATACCGCATCTCCGGGTCACCGCCCAGATTCCCGATTATCGTTATCTTACTAAGACCGCGTACCATGCTCGCCTGCGCCTCCTCTTCTAGCTCCCAAAACTAACGCTGCAGAGGGCTTTCTTGTGCGGGACTCGGCCCGCTTTCAGGCTTTGGGGCTTCCTGCTCTTCAACCTCGTCAACCTTCGCAGACTCTTCAATCTTCGCAGAAGGTTCGGTCCGAACTACCATGTGCCTCAGCACCTGTTCTGAGAGCGACAGGGGGCGTTGTATGCTGGCAACCTTGTCCGGCTCAAGGTCGAACCTGTACAGGGAGTAGACCCCCTCCATGTAGTCCTGGCCCGCCTTCTTGATGGTGTAGGCCAGACGACGGGTTCCCCAAACGTCCTCCTTGGCGATGGTCCCACCGTTGGAGGTAATTAACTCCCGTACCCGCTCCCGGGCGGTGGCGTCCTCCTCACGGCTGAGGGCGGGATTCAACACCAGCATTAGCTCATAGTCCTGTTTCAATACATCCTCCTACAAGTCGGCGCCGATTATAGCATTTTCGGCCCCATCCCCTCAACATGGCTAGCTTGACGATAGTGAGGGTTGCTAATGCAATCACAACCGTCATAACAGTTTTTCATTTTTTGAAGTCTGGAATTCTATCGGCCAATAACCCGCAGGTACTCGTCGTGGTCGCCAATCCAGAACCAGATGAAATCTTCTCCGTCTTGGACTGCCACTGCTCTGTAGGAAGCGCTCACTCGCGCAGACCAGTAACGTCCTACGTTTCTAAACCGCAACGAGGGGTATCTGGGATTCGCTTTCAAAATCGCAAAACTTCTCCGGGCCGTCTCTTGGACCGATGCAGGGAGCTCGTAGAAGCACCTCCAAAACGAGGCTCTGTCCAGTGCATCTAAAGGGCTCGGACATCGCCCTTTGCCTTGGCTCTCAAGGCATCTGCCGCCAGAGCGTCGAGTCTGCCAGCCCTCACGTCCTCGTCGAACTCGCGCTCCCACCTTTCCCAGTCTTGGTCTCGCAACCAGCGGCGAAGCTCGGTGTATTCGGTCTCGGATAGGTCCAGAATGGCCTTCTGCAGTTCCGTTACGCCCGCCATTACATCCTCCCTTCTAGTGCCCTTGGATTACAGATCTGGGATTAGCGCTAGTCGTCGATGCCCGGCACCGGAAAACCCGAAGCCAACATCTCTGCTTCCTCCCGGATGGCGGCGATAGCGTCATCGTCCTCCTTGGCGGCAAGAGCGCGTACTATCAAACGGGCCGTCTGCTTCATCTCCTCCGGGCCGAAGCCCCGGCTGGTGACGGCAGCGGAGCCGACTCTCAGACCGCTGGTCACCCGGGGCGGCTCAGGGTCGTAGGGAATCTCGTTCTTGTTGGTGATGATGGACGCCCGCTCCAGCGTAGCCTCCGCCTCGTTCCCCTTCACTCGCAGTGGCCGCAAGTCCACCAGGGACAGATGATTGTCCGTGCCCCCGGACACGATTCGCAGCCCCTCTTCCGCCAGCGTGGCCGCCAGCGTGCGGGAATTCTTCACCACCGCATGGGCGTATTGTTGAAATTCGGGCTTCATGGCTTCGCCAAAGCACACGGCCTTGGCGGCGATTACCTGCATGAAGGGGCCTCCCTGCGTGTGGGGAAACACCGCCCGGTCTATCCGGCGAGCAAGCTTTGACTCGCACAGGATGATGCCGCCCCTGGGGCCGCGCAGGGTCTTTTGGGTGGTGGAGGTCACCACTTGGGCGTAGGGGAAGGGCGAAGGATAGGCTCCACCGGCAATTAGCCCTGAAACGTGTGCCATGTCCACCATTAGCCTTGCGTCCACCATGTCCGCTATCTGCCGGAACCGCTGGAAGTCGATGGTCCGTGGATAGGCGGTGTAGCCCGCCACGATGAGCTTGGGCCGGTGTTCCTTCGCCAGCCGCTCCACCGCATCGTAGTCGATGGTCTCCGTCTCGGGCTCCAGCTCGTATCCCACGAAGTTGTACAACTTGCCGGAAAAGTTCACCGGGCTGCCGTGGGTAAGATGCCCCCCCTGGTCGAGACGCAGCCCCATAACCGTGTCGCCGGGCTTGAGCAGGGCAAAGTAGACCGCCATGTTTGCCTGGGCGCCGCTGTGGGGCTGCACGTTGGCGTGCTCTGCCCCAAATAGCGCCTTTGCCCGCTCCCGAGCCAGGTCCTCCACCTCGTCAACGAAACGGCAGCCGGCATAGTAGCGGCGGCCGGGATAGCCCTCGGCGTACTTGTTGCTCATCAGGTTCGCCTGAGCTTCCAGGACAGCGCGGCTGGCGTAGTTCTCCGACGCAATGAGGACGATGTTGGTCCTCTGGCGCCGATTCTCCTTCTCGATGATATCGGCCACCACCGCATCCACTCTTCGAACTTCCGTCATTGTCCCCCTTCTCCAGCGCCCGCAAATATGTCCGTTAGTCTAAGTGGGGCCGCATTTGCCTGTCAACGAAGCCCCTTCGGCGGGAGCCCTTAAGTGTAATACGACAAGATTCTCGGTGAAGATTTACAGTCGCAAAGCACGCCCGGAGACAATATGAAAGAATCTTGTTGACACAATCCCCCTTCCACATCATCATTGACTTATAGACGGGACACGCTTAGTCCGCCAGTTGTAGAAGCAGATTTGGGAGGGTGCAGAATGTTAAGATCCCGCCCTCGGAGCCTGGCAAGAGTCCTTCTACTGCTTGTCTTCGTAGCCTCTTTTCTCCTGGGTCTGGCCGGGCTGGCGCTCGCCCAGGGACAACAGAGCCATACAGCCCTCGTCGCAGACGTGGACGGCATCATCAACCCGATATCCCAGCGTTACATCACGCGTACCGTGGAGAAAGGCGAAGATGAACAGGCCGAGGTTGTAATCATACTGCTGAACACCCCCGGCGGCCTTCTTTCCTCCACCCGCAAGATCTCCGAATCCCTGCTCAACGCCACCGTTCCGACGGTAGTCTTCGTTTCGCCCCGGGGGGCGCAGGCGGCCTCGGCGGGGACCTTCATCACCGCGGCAGCGCACGTGGCCGTGATGGCGCCGAGCACCAGCATCGGCGCAGCCACCCCGGTGGGCAGTGGCGGCGAAGACCTGCCGGAAACCCTGTCCGACAAGGCTACCAACGCCGCCGCCGCCGACATGCGGGCCATCGCCACCGAGCGGGGACGCAACGTGGAAGAGCTTGAGAGCACCGTAATTTCCGCCAAGTCCTTCTCATCCGAAGAAGCCGTCAACCTCAACGTGGTGGATTTCATTGCCGAAGACTTCAACGACCTCCTCCTGAAGCTTGATGGCAGGACTGTAGCCGTCGGCGAGGAGACGCGCACCCTCTCAACCAGGGACGTCCGAATCGAGCGGCTCGACATGGGCCTAATTAACCGTGTGCTCTTCATTCTGGCTGACCCCAACATCTCCTTCATCCTCCTCACTCTTGGCGGGCTGGGCCTCGTCGTAGAGATCTGGAGCCCCGGCCTCGTTATTCCAGGCCTGACCGGCGTAGTTTTCCTTGTAGTGGCCTTCATCAGCCTCGGAAATCTTCCCGTCAACTGGGGCGGTGCAGCCCTGATCCTCGTCGGCTTGGCGCTCATTGCCCTGGAGATATTCGTGGCCGGCTTCGGAGTGTTGGGCATAGGCGGCACCATAAGCTTCATCCTAGGAAGTCTGCTATTGTTCGCCCATTTCGGCACGCCATCGCCAACGGCGCCCTCCCTTGGTGTCAGCCCCTGGGTCTTATGGCCCACCGTAGCCGTCATCGCCATCACCGCCGCCTGGGTGCTAACGACCATAGTTCGCCAGCACAAGATGGAGAAAGTATTGGACCTTTCGCCTCTCATAGGCTCCGAGGCGGTGGTCACAACGGCGTTGGACCCCAGGGGCACGGTCCGGATAAATACGGAAATATGGACAGCCTACTGCATCTATGGCACAATGATTCCAGAGGGTCGGAGGGTAAGGGTGGTCGCCATGGAAGGCGCCGTCTTACAAGTGGCCCCTATCGAAGATATGGACAGCCCTTCATTATCTGTGCAGGAAGAATAGAGAGGACGACATGCCCTTTGGACTAGAGATTGTAAAGCAGTTCGAGAAGATGGTGGTGCTCCGGTGGGGACGCCTAGAGCGGGTTTCCCATCCCGGTCTCCGCTTCGTTGTGCCCTTCATGGAGGACGGGCGGAAGGTGGACCTTCGCGAGCGGGTGCAGCGGGTGCCCACCCAGAAGTACATCACCAGCGACAACGTGGTGGTGGACATGGACTTTGTAATCTACTACCGGGTGATGGAGGAGAGCGCGGAACAAGCGGTGCTCAACGTGCAGAATTTCGAGGCCGCCGTGGTGAACCTGGCCCTCTCCACCCTCAGGGCCGTCATCGGCTCAACCAGCCTGGCATCCGCGCTGGCGGAGCGGGAAAAGGTGCGCGACGCCCTTCAGATTCGCCTGGATGAGGTGACGGGGCGTTGGGGCGTCAAGGTGAGCCAGGTAGAGATAAACGAGATAGACCCGCCACCGGGCGTCAAGGCCGCCATGGAGCGGGAGAAGTCTGCCGCTGCCATCAAGACGGCGGACATTACCGAGTCCGAAGGCAAGAGGCAGGCCGCCATCAACCGGGCCGAAGGCGAGAAGCGGTCTGCAATCCTGGAGGCCGAGGGTGGACGCCAGTCGGAGATTCTGGAGGCCGAAGGCGACCGCCAAGCCGCCATCCTTCGCGCCGAGGGTTTCAGCACCGCCCTCGACCGCATCTACGAGGTGGCCTCGAAGGTGGACAACAAGACCATGAGCTTGCAGTATTTCGAGGTGCTCAAGGAGATGGGTTCCAGCCCCTCCACCAAGTTCATATTCCCAATGGAGTTCACATCCATGCTGCAGCCCTTCCTGAACCTGGGAGGCGGAGGCGGGCCGGATAACGGCAAGGACAAGACTTAGTAGCCTTTTCCCAGATCTGAAACATAGGCTTACAAACGCAACGGGGGCGGCAATAATGCCGCCCTCGTTCCTTGTCAGCAGACCCTTGCAGTCCGCCCACTTTCCACGGCTCTAGTCGTCCTGTCCCACCTCATCTCCCGGAAGAAGAAACTCATCCAGCAGTTCCAGGGCCGCCGTGTATGGTTCCAATTCCCCCGCCTCTACCCTCTCAACCATCGACTGTAGTGCAGGGCTTTGGGCAATCTGCCCCTCAACCCGTTTTGCCAGCCTATCCCGCAGCGTCTCTGTTAGCTCCGTAGACCGCCGCTTGCGTCGCCGCTCTTCCAGCAGGTTTGATGCTGTTAAGTAGTTCCGGTGCTCCTCAATTGCATCGACTAGTTCCTCGATGCCCGTGCCCTCAACCGCCTGGGTCTCCACCACCGGCGGCCGCCAGCCGCTCCCCGCAGGCGACATGGCCAGCAGCGAGCGGACGTTGGCGGTCATACGCTGGGCACCGGGCCGGTCCGCCTTGTTGACGACAAACACGTCGGCAATCTCCATCAGTCCCGCTTTAAGGGTTTGAATGGCGTCGCCTGCCTCCGGAACCAGCGCCACTACCACCGTGTCGGCCACTCCCATCACGTCCAGCTCCGTCTGACCCACCCCCACCGTCTCCACCAGGGAAACGTCCTTACCCGCAGCGTCCAGCAGTCGTACCACTCCCTTGACAATTCTGGGCACGCCCCCGTGGGCGCCGCGGGTGGACATACTGCGTATGAACACCCCAGGGTCCAGATAGTGGCCCTCCATGCGGATGCGGTCTCCCAAAAGCGCGCCACCGGAGTAGGGGCTGGAAGGATCCACGGCTAAGATTCCCACGGAACGGCCCTGACTCCGGTATTCCTGGGTAAGCCGGGTGATGAGGGTGCTCTTTCCCGCCCCCGGCGGGCCCGTTATACCTACGGCGTAGCCATTGCCCACGTGGGGATGAACGTCCTCCATAATCCGGGCGGCGAGCGGATCGTCTCGCTCCAACATGGAAATGGCCCTGGAGAGGGCGCGCTTGTTTCCTTGGAGGATCTGTTTGGCGAGTGGATGCATTAAGAGTCCGGCGTCTTGTAGAGTGGCTGGCCTAGAAACAAGACAAAATCTAGCATCGCCCCAAAACAGCGTCAAGGAAGGTTATCAAGATTCAACGCAGACCCATCGTTCGATTGGGCCGCTCAAACCGAAGAACGCCGCCACAGGGGTCTGCAAAATTTCTGCGAACGGGGTATTGACAAGGGATAATTGTTAGTGTATATACCAACAATAGTTAGGGTAGACACACTTATAACAGCGTATACACTTACTGTTTCAAGACACCGAAATCTCAGCCCTTCAGCAACCTTAATCTTCCACAAAGGAGAAGATGCAAATGGCCTGGAGCAAACGCAACTATAACACTACCCAGACCGGCCCAACCCCAGGGCGCCGCCGAGCGTCGGTTCGGGCAATGGTGTTCGCCACTCTGCTGCTGCCTCTTCTTGTGGGGATCGTCGCGGCCTGCGGCGGCGACGATGAGGCAGAATCTCTGACGATCTACTCCGGCCGCAGCGAGTCCCTCGTCGGGCCCATAATCGAGCAGTTCGCCAGCGCCACCGGCATAGACGTGAGCGTCAAGTACGCCAGCACCTCCCAGATGGCCGCAACCCTGGCCGAGGAGGGCGACAACACCCGCGCCGACGTTTTCTTCGCCCAGGACCCGGGCGGCCTGGGATCAGTTGAGCATATGCTGCAGACCATTCCCCAGGAGATTCTGGACAAGACGCCTTCCTGGGCCCGCTCTCCCGAAGGCCGTTGGGTCGGCATTTCCGGCCGCGCCAGGGTCATCGTATACAACACGGAGACCGTCTCGCCCGAGGATATCCCAGCCGATTTGTGGGGCTTCACCGACCCCAAGTGGAAGGGTCGCATTGGCTGGCCCCCCACCAACGCCTCCTTCCAGACCATGGTCACAGCCATGCGCCACCTCTGGGGCGACGAGCGCACCCGCCAGTGGCTGGAGGCTATTCAAGCCAACAATCCCAAGGTATACGAGAAGAACACACCCACCGTCGCTGCGGCGGGGGCTGGCGAGATTGACGTGGGTTTCGTCAACCACTACTACCTCTACCGCTTCCTGGCCGAGGAAGGGGAAAGCTTCGCTGCCAGAAACCACCACCTGGCGGCGGGAGGGCCAGGTTCGCTGATAATGGTGGCCGGCGCAGGCATTCTCTCCGCCTCCGACAACGCCGAAGCTGCCGCCCAGTTACTGGAGTTCCTGCTTTCTCCCGTGGCCCAGCAATACTTCGCCAGCCAGACCTACGAGTATCCTCTCGTGGAGGACGTAAATGTGAACCGTCTCCTGACTCCCCTGGATGAGATAAACAACCCCTCCATATCGATGGGGAATCTGGCCGACCTGAAGGGGACGCAGGAGATGCTGCGAAGCGTCGGCATCCTGCCCTGAGAAGCCAAGACAATCCCGAAAAGCCGCTGCGGAGTTGCCCGTCACCACCCTCCCCCGCAGGGGCATCACTTCCAGCCATCGACCTCATCATCAAGCCGCGAAACTCCGCCCAACTAAAACTGCGTGCTATAATCCGCCCAATCTTCGCCAGCTTGAGGCCGCAACGTTGACCCATCCCAATGGCGTCCGTTAACGAACCCGGAACGGGCCAAGGTGCTGCCTTGGCCCGTTCAAAGATAACCCGTCGAGCGGGGCCCCACCCCGTCCTAGTGGGCGCCGCCGCAGTTGTGGCCGTCGCCATTGCCCTCCCCCTTCTATATCTCTTCATACGAGGGATTGGCTCCGGCGCAGAGTTCTGGGAGCTGCTCTTCCGACTTCGCACCCTGCAGATTGTCCTTCGCTCCGCCCTTCTGGTAGCCGCAGTTACGGCAGCCTGCATCCTCATAGCCGTCCCCCTTGCCTGGCTCATCACCCGCACGGACCTCCCCTTTCGCAGAGTTTGGGCCGTGCTTACCGCCCTCCCTCTAGTAATACCCAGCTACATCGGGGCGTTTCTGGTCATAGTGGCCCTTGGCCCCAGAGGCATGCTTCAGAGAGCATTGGAAGGACCCTTCGGCATCGAACGGCTGCCGGAGATCTACGGCTTTCCGGGGGCGATGATAACTCTGACACTTCTCAGTTTTCCCTACGTGCTTCTTCCCGCTCAGGCCGCCCTCAGCCGGATGGACCCCTCCCTGGAGGAAGCCTCTCGCAGCCTGGGTCACTCTGCATGGAGCACCTTCCGCCGGATCACCCTGCCCCTCCTCCGGCCCGCAATTGCCTCCGGCGCACTTCTCACCGCCCTCTACACCCTCAGCGACTTCGGGGCGGTATCCCTCATGCGCTACGAGACCTTCACCTGGGCCATTTACCTCCAGTACAACTCCTCGTTGGACAGAGTTTTGGCGGCGGGCCTCTGCCTCGTCCTTGCCCTCTTTGCTGCCGGTGTCCTTCTTGCAGAGTCTGGGACGCGTACCCGGGCCGCCTACCATCGAAGCTCCTCCGGCGCTCCCCGTCCGGCCCAACCCCTTCTCCTGGGCGCCTGGCGGTGGCCCGCCTTAGGGTTCTGCGCCGCCATTGTGCTATTCGCTCTCGCGCTGCCCATGTCCGTCCTTGGCTGGTGGGTTGCCCGGGGGGTCTCCGCCGGCGAGGCCGTTCCACACCTGTGGAGCGCCGCCGCAAACTCCGTGGGCGTCTCCGCCGTCGCCGTGGCGGTGGTCTTGGCGGCTTCCCTCCCCGTGGCGCTCCTCTCCGTCCGCTTCCCCAGCCGGGCCAGCGCCCTGTTGGAGCGCGCTTCCCACGTTGGATTCGCCCTCCCCGGCATCGCGGTGGCCCTCTCCTTGGTCTATTTCGGCTCCCAGTACGCCCCTGCCCTCTACCAGACAACGGCCCTGCTGGTCTTCGCCTACCTGGTCCTCTTCCTGCCCGCCGGCGTTGGCGCTCTGCGGACCTCCCTGCTCCAGATAAGCCCCCGGTGGGAAGAAGCGGGGCGCAGTCTGGGCAGAGGTCCCTTATCGGTAATTCGCACCATAGACCTGCCCCTCATGCGGCCTGGACTGATCGCCGGAGGCAGCCTCACCTTCCTCCTGATTATGAAGGAGCTGCCGGCGACCCTCATCCTTGGGCCCGCCGGATTCAAGACCCTGGCCACGTCCATCTGGTCTGCCTCGTCGGAAGCCTTCTTCACTCAGGCCGCTTCCCACGCCCTGGCGCTGATCCTGGTATCATCGGTGCCCATGGGCCTCATTATCATCAGACAGCATTGGCAGGGACGATGAATGATACCGTCCTTCGCTGCTCAAGTCTTTCCAAGTCCTATGGTGGCGTTGCCGCCGTTAAAGACCTGAGCTTGGAGGTTTCAAAGGGCGAACTGCTCGTAGTCCTCGGCCCCAGCGGCTGCGGCAAGACCACCACCCTCCGACTTCTGGCCGGATTCGAGTCACCCGACTCCGGGGCCATCGAACTCAGCGGAAGCACCGTGGCCGGCCCGCGGACTTTCGTCCCACCGGAGCGGCGCAAGATTGGCATGGTGTTCCAGGAATACGCCCTCTTTCCCCACCTGACCCTGGAGAAGAACATCGGCTACGGACTTCCTTCCGTGCGTCGAGCGGGGTTCTCCAAGGACCCCAACCGCCAGATGGAGCAGCTGCGATTGTCGGTCCGGGTGTCGGAAGTCCTGGGATTGGTTGGGATCACCCACCTATCAAATCGCATGCCCCACGAGCTCTCCGGCGGCGAGCAGCAGCGTGCGGCCCTTGCCCGGGCCTTGGCCCCTCGCCCCCTTGTACTATTGATGGACGAACCCTTCTCCAACCTGGACGCCAAGCTCCGCGAGCAGGTGCGGGAGGACGTGAAGCGCATCCTCTCTCTGACTAAGGTAACGACCCTCCTCGTGACCCACAATCAGGAGGAGGCCCTTACCATGGCCGACCGGGTGGCGGTGATGAACCAGGGGCGGCTGGAGCAGGTGGACACGCCCCAGAAGGTGTATCAGCGCCCCGCCACAACCTTCGTGGCCAGATTCGTAGGGACGGCCGGCTTCCTAGCCGCCACCTTCTCCGACGGGCGCCTTCATACCGCAGCAGGCCCCGTCGAGCGTAAGTCGCCGCCCCGTTACTCGAATGACTTGGAAGTGATGGCGCGCCCCGAAGACCTGACCTTCGAGCCAAGCGAAGACGGCCAGGGCAGGCTGATATCTTCCGCCTATTACGGAGCGTATACCCTCTACACCATCATCATGGACAACGGCGAGATTGTGTACTGCATGAAGCCGACCCTGGAGTTCTACCCGGAGGGTACAAGCGTACAGGTGCGGTTGACCACGGAACGGGAGCTTCCCTGCTACCACCGGGGAATGCTGGTCTAGCCCGCCGGATTCCCCGCCCTACCTACCGTAATTCCGACTCCAGCCGCTCCACGTCATCCCTACTCAGGTTGAAGTACCTGGCCTGGGGATGGTGCATCACGAGGGCGCTCACGGAACCCTCCGGGTCCATCATAGACCCTTCCGTAAGAGAAACCCCAACGGTATTCTCCGGCTCCAACAGCCTCCAAAGCTGCTCCTGGTCCTCAAGCCTGGGACAAGCGGGATAGCCGAAGGAATACCGGCGACCCCGGTAGTTGGCTTTAAACAGGTCCATGTTCGTCAAATCATCGGGGTCCGAGAGGCCCCATGCGGCCCGCAGCCGTTTGTGCAGCAGTTCGGCAAAAGCCTCCGCGCCTTCCAAGGCTAAGACCTGCAGTACGTAGGACGAAAGATAGTCCCCCTTCTCCTGCCACCGTGATGCCAACTCCCTCACGCCGGGGCCGACGGTCGTGACGAAGGTGGCCACGTAGTCGGGTGCGCCGGAGGTTCTAGGCAACACGTAGTCCGATAGGCACAGTCCGTCGCCGCCTGACTGTCGTCCGAAGCGGAACCGCTCCAGGATACTCTCGCCGTCGCTTGAGAGAATTAGCAGGTTGTCTCCCTCCGATGCAGCCCTGTAGAACTGGTACACGGCGTTGGCGGTGATGTCACCCCGCTCAATCATCACGTCCTCCACCTGCTGCACCCGCTCTCTAAGCTCCAACGCCTTCTCGTCGCCTGCCTCAAGGGCTTCCACAAAACGACCGCGATAACCAAGGTGTCGAACGTAGAGCATCACGGGATTCACGTATCGAAAAATCTCCGAAAGGTCGAAGTCCTTCAGCATGTGCCGCCTCAGGTCCGGTGGCGCGGGCGCCCCTTGCACCGGCACGACGGTTGACCCAGCAGAATGGGGCCGGAGCGCACGGGGCCTTTGCTCTCGTGACGCTTCCTCCCTTTCCATGTTTCGCGTCTCCATGACTAGTTCCGACGCCATACGCTGCCGTTCGTCCGCGTCGGCCAGTCGATGGGCCAAGTTGAGGCCGGACATGGCGTCACGGGCGTATCCCACCACCCCCCGGTGGCCGGGGGCTATCCGCAAGCGGGTAAACCGGTTCGTCAGGGCGGCGCCGCCCACGAGCACCGGACAATCTATGCCCGCCTCGCTGAAGTCCCGCACCGTCTCCACCATCATCTGGGCCGACTTGACCAGGAGCCCGGAGAGGCCAATCATGTCTGGCCGGTGCTCTCGGTAGGCCTGTATCAGGTCCTGGGGCGGCACCTTGATGCCAAGATTGATAACTCTGTAGCCGTTGTTGGAGAGAATTATGTCAACCAAATTCTTGCCGATGTCGTGCACGTCTCCCTTGACCGTAGCCAGGACAATAGTACCCCGTGTCGCCACCTCCCCGCTCTCCATGAGCGGCTCCAGGTACGAGACCGCCGCCTTCATCACCTCTGCAGAGCTCAGCACCTCGGCGACGATAAGCTGGTTCAGGCCGAAGAGTCGTCCCACCTCGTTCATCCCTTCCATCAGTGGCCCGTTGATTATCTCCAGGGGAGAACGGCCCGACAGCGCCTCTTTCAGGTCTCCCACCAGCCCCTCCTTGATGCCCTCCACAATGGCAGAGGAGAGCCGCTGGTCCAGGGGCATCTTCTTTCGTTCCGATTCGGGCCTCTGAACCCGACGCTCCCGGAATCGATCGGCGAATGCGGCGATGGGATCGTCGCCACGCCACCAGATAAGGTCCTCCGCCAGCCGCCGCTCGTCCTCCGGAATGGATGCGTAGCGCACCAGTCCTTCCGTGTTGACGATGGCCATGTCCAAACCGGCCTGCACACAGTGGTACAGCATCACAGAGTTCAACACCTCCCGACCTGCGGGAGGCAGCCCGAAGGACACGTTGGAGATGCCCAACACCGTCCGCGCCCGGGGCAGATGTTCCTTGATGAGACGAACACCCTCCACCGTCTCCACGCCTGCACCCAGATAGTTCTTGTCGCCTGTGCCGATGGGAAAGACCAGGGGGTCGAAGATTATGTCTTCAGGCGGGATGCCGTACTTCTCTGTCAGGAGCCGGTAGGAACGCTGGGCGATTTCCAGCTTCCGCTCCCGGGTGATAGCCTGGGCCTGCTCCTTGTCGTCGTCGATGCACCCCACCACCAGACCCGCCCCAAAGCTCCGGGCCAGGGGGGTCACCGACTCGAACCGCTCTTCCCCGTCTTCCAGGTTTATGGAGTTGATTATGCTTTTGCCAGGGGTGTGCTTCAGCGCCTCTCCGAGGACGGCGGTGTCGGTGGAGTCCAGCATAATGGGCGCCTTCACCTTGCGAACCAGGCCTTTTAGAAAGGTCACCACGTCCGTCATCTCGTCCCGGTCCGGGTCTTGGAGACAAACGTCAACCACCTGAGCGCCCCGGCGCACCTGACGCCGGCCTATCTCCGATGCCTCGTCGAATTTGCCCTGGCGGATGAGCCGCTTGAACCGACGACTGCCCAATACGTTAGTGCGTTCGCCCACCAACACCGGACGGACGTCCTCGTCGACGGTCAACGCCTCCAGGCCGGAGAAGACCACGGCTTGACGGCTCGAAGCCTCTCTAGGGGCGGTGTTTTCCACGGCCTCCACTAAAGGCCGCAGATGATCCGGCGTCGTTCCGCAACAGCCCCCAAGGACGTTGACCCAACCTTCCCGCACAAAGGAAAGCAGCGTCTGCGAAAATTTCCCCGGCGTCTCGTTGTAGTTGCCATCCTCGTCAGGTAGGCCGGCATTGGGAATCACCGACACCGGGAACCGGGAGATGGAAGCCAGAGTGCGAAGGTGGTCCCGCATGAATTCCGGCCCTGTGGAGCAGTTCATACCCACCCACAATAGATTGCGGTGGCTCACGGAGGAGTAGAAGGCTTCTACGTCCTGCCCTCCCAGGGTGGTGCCCATAGTTTCGATGGTGCACTGGACGGCTACGGGGACTTCCACTCCCAGCTTATCAGACAGGTCCTCGATGGCTGCCAGGGCAGCTTTAACGTTCAGCGTATCTTGGGAAGTCTCCACCAGAAGCAGGTCTGCGCCCCCCTCCCAAAGCCCCGATGCCTGGACGAAGTAATGCCCCCGCAGCTCGTCCCAAGTGATGCCGCCCGTGACCGAGATCGACCGGGTTGTAGGCCCCATCGACCCAGCGACCAGACGAGGGCGCTCTGGCGTCGAAAATTCATCCACGGCTTGCCGGGCGTTCCGGGCCGCCGCTTCGCTTATCTCCCGCGCCCGGTGGCCCAGGCCATACTCGTCCAGCACCAGGGGCGTGCTGCCGAAGGAATTGGTGATAACGATGTCCACCCCCGCTTCCAGGTAGGAGCGGTGGATGTCCTGCACTATCTGCGGACGGAGAACGTTCAGGTACTCGTTGCAGCCCTCGTACTCAGGCCCGCCGAAGTCTTCCTCAGAGAGGTCCAACGCCTGTATCCGAGTGCCATTGGCGTCGCCAGCTATCAGAATTCGCCGCCTCAACAGGTCCATGAGACGCTTCTTATGTTCGGAGGATTTCACCCTTTGTTCCTATTCTTGAACCCGGCCCTTGTTCGCGAGGCACGGGGGATTTGATATTCAGCATCAATAGTAAGGGGAGAATCCAGCAAGGCACAAGGGCAGGCCCCACCTTTAACAAAGACGCGACGATGTGCAATAATGGAAACGTAGATATCAACTTCAATAGGGTTTTGATTCGCTATGCCTAAAAGCTTCTGGATGGTTGTAAAAAGTCCAACAAACTACGAAATTGCCAAAAACCGAAATTTCGACATGGTGGGGCTCATGGCCCAACACCGGCGCAAGGTTCAACGCATGGCACCGGGCGACCGGGTGCTGCTGTACATCTCCCAGGACCGGTACTTTGCGGCCTCGGCGTCAGTGACCAAGGCCCTGGTCATAGACCACTCGCCCCTGTGGAATGTGGAGGGCGGGAGTGATTTTCCCTACCGGGTGGGCATACAGCCCGACGTAGTATTACAGCCGTCCCAGTACATAGACGCCTACCAGATAGCCCCGCGCATGGATTTTACCCGGCGATGGACCCCTGAATTATGGTTCCTTGCCTTCCAGGGCAGTTTGCATCTCATCTCCAAGTTCGATTTCAACATGGTGGAAGAAGAGATGAAGAAGCAGAAGCGGTCCCGCAGATATAAGCACGCCGGGAAACCGAGTCAAAGCCCTACCATCGAGGCCAGTTGCAAGCTGGAAGACGAGGGACACATGAGCCGTCCACTCAGCCGCATCGGCTGGTAGGGCGGCAACAGGCAGTCGTTGGTTTTTCGTAGGGTAACTATGTAGCTGACTGTACAGATCGCGGTTGCGGGGAACGAAAAAACCTTCGGTTTACCGTTTTTTGTCTGGTCGGGCTAACTTACTACGTACGAAAACCTCAAAGTCCTGCTTGCTCTTTTCCTCTAGACTTAGCTTGTCCCATTCTCCAAAGAGTCGCAAAATTTCCTCTGTAGTCTTTTTCTCCGCCCTGTCCTCTACTTCTCGCTTGTACAAGTCATACAACACCTCTGTACCCTACTTCTTTTTGTCAGGTTCGGGCCACTTATTGCGGAGAAATTCCGTAATACCTTGCTGTCTTTGTTCCTCTTGACTGAGTTTCTCCCACTCCTGAGAAAGCCGCAGCATTTCCTCCTTGTTTCTTCTACTTGTTCTTTCCTCTACTTCTCGCTTGTACAAGTCATACAACATCGCTACACCTTCTACTGCAATCACACTTGTCGCTATGATGATTATAACAAATGGAGAAAATCCTTTGCCGATAGCAAGAGCGGTCTCTAAGGCGCTATCTGTAGTATTACCTGCAATCTCTTGGTAAATGACCAAACCCAAGCAGCCTAGAAATTGCAGCACAAATAGCAGAATGAACCACTGTGCCCTCGATGTAGGGACTGAAAGCATTTGTGCGAAAGTTTAGCACATTTGCTTTGCCATTGACCACTTGGCTACCTCATAATGTCGACCGATACGACAGCCTAAACTTACAACTCCGCCGATACAGAGGTTAGGTCTCCCTCCGTGGCCGCCAGAATCAGATTGGCCACCGCCACCGCCGTCTCACGCGGCATCTTCAATCCCACCTGACGTGGTCGCTCCGCCGCGTGAAAGCTCACCTCCAGCTCCTCGTCTGTCAGCTTCAAGACCACCCGGTCGAAAAGGGAAGGATGGTCATAATTCCGGGAAGATAGGGTCCCCTTCTCCTCGTACTCTCTTCTCTGAATTCCAACAATATCTAGCATAATCCGTCCCCCTAGCCCAGGTGGTCAGCCTTTTTCGGAAGGTCCCGAGTTTCAACCAAGGTATTAGAGCACGCTGTTTGTGTCAACCGCACGTTGTCGTTAAGCGGGCGTCGGAGCCTGTAGAGACGGAGGATGGGAGGTACTGTTTACGCCCCGGTAGTGCTAGAATGGGGACTGAATCACGTCTGGAAAAGGTGCAGATGCCACAGGAAAACATCGTCATTCGCGGGGCAACCCAGCACAACCTGAAGAACGTCAGCGTGACCATTCCTCGGGACAAGCTGGTGGTCATAACCGGCGTTTCGGGCTCCGGCAAGAGCTCGCTGGCCTTCGACACCATCTACGCCGAGGGCCAGCGACGCTACGTGGAGTCCCTCTCCGCCTACGCCCGCCAGTTTCTGGGCCGCATGGAAAAGCCGGAGGTGGAGTATATCGAAGGGCTTTCGCCCGCAATCTCCATAGACCAGAAGGGCGTGTCTCACAACCCCCGCTCCACGGTAGGCACCGTCACGGAAATCTACGACTATCTGCGCCTCCTCTTCGCTCGCGCGGGTCGGCCCCACTGTCCTGGCTGCGGTCAGCCCGTGGCGCGCCAGACGGTGCAGCAGATTGTGGACTCCATCCTCAGTCTTCCCAACGGCACTCGCATAATGGTGCTGGCTCCCAAGGTTAGACGCCGCAAGGGCGAGCACAAAGATGTGTTCAGCGAGGCCCGCAAGGAGGGGTTCGCCAGAGTGCGCGTCAACGGAGAGGTCATGCGCGTCGAGGACGCGGAAGGCCTAAACCTGGACAAGCGCCGATGGCACTACGTCGAGCTTGCCGTCGACCGCCTAGTTATCGATGAAAACCTGGAGTTGGTCCGCGTCACCGATTCTGTCGAGACGTCCCTCCGCGAGGGCGGCGGCGTGGTCCAAATCGCCATCGAGGGCGGCGACGAGTTGGAGTTCTCCGAGCAGTTTGCCTGCGTAAGCTGCGGTACCGGCCTTCCGGAGATAGAGCCGCGGACTTTCAGCTTCAACAGCCCCCACGGAGCCTGCTCCGCCTGCACCGGCTTGGGCTACAAGCTGGAGGTGGACCCGGAGCTGGTGCTCGCCAACAAAGACCTGTCACTGCGGGAAGGCGGCGTTCTACCCTGGTCGAGGGCGGGTTCCTCCAGCCCCTGGTACGGCAGTATGCTGGAGTCCATCGCCCGCAGCTATGGCTTCTCTACCAGGGAACCCATACATAAACTGTCAGAGCAGGCCATCAACCTCATCCTGTACGGCAACGAGGGCGAGTCCGTCACCATCAAGCACACCACCCAGCGGGGCCGTGTCTACAGTTGGAAGACCAACTTCGAAGGGGTAATTCCGAATCTGGAGCGCCGCTTCCGGGATACGGACTCCGACTACATTCGGCGCGAAATCGAGCGTTACATGGCTGCCCGGCCGTGCCAGTCCTGCAAAGGCCGCCGCCTGCGGCCGGAGGCCCTTTCGGTGAAGGTAGACGGACAGGGAATCATGGACGTGTGCGCCCTCCCTGTAACCCAGGCCCTCCAGTGGGCCAACGGGCTGGCGTCGGAGAGTTCCACCAACGGCGCTATCCTCCCCCTTTCGGCCCGGGAGAAGGCCATTGCCCAGCCCATCCTCAAAGAGATTTTTACCCGGCTTCAGTTCCTGGAGAACATCGGATTGGGCTATCTGACCGTGGACCGGTCGGCGCGTACCCTCTCCGGCGGCGAGGCCCAGCGCATCCGTCTGGCCACGCAGATAGGCTCCGGCCTTACGGGAGTGCTCTACGTCTGCGACGAACCCACCATCGGCCTGCACCCATTCGACGATAATCGGCTCATCGGCACCCTCAACCATCTGCGTGACCTGGGCAACACCGTAATCGTGGTAGAGCACGACGAAGCGGTCATGCGCGCCGCCAACTTCATCGTTGACCTGGGGCCCGGCGCCGGAGAGCACGGCGGAAACGTGGTCGTCACCGGCACTATCGAAGACGTCATGTCTTCCGACAAGTCCCTGACCGGCCTCTACCTCAGCGGACGCAAGACCATTCCGGTGCCGGAGGCTCGACGGGCTGGCAACGGCGCGGCCCTCAAGGTCAAGGGCGCCCGCGAAAACAACCTCAAGAGCGTCGACGTCAACTTCCCCCTGGGCCGCCTGGTCTGCGTCACCGGCGTTTCCGGCTCCGGCAAGAGCACCCTGGTCTACGAAATCCTCTACAAGAGGCTGGCCCAGACCATCAGCCGCGCCAAGGACCGTCCCGGCAAGCACGACAGCATTGAGGGTATGGACTACCTGGACAAGGTGATAAACATCGACCAGTCCCCCATTGGCCGCACTCCCCGCAGCAATCCGGCCACCTACACGGGCGCCTTCACCCCCATCCGTGACCTCTTCGCCAGCCTGCCCGAATCCAAGGTCCGAGGCTACAAGCCCGGACGCTTCTCCTTCAACGTCAAGGGAGGGCGCTGCGAGGCCTGCAAGGGAGAGGGATACACCCACGTGGAGATGCAGTTCCTTCCCGACGTTACGGTCCCTTGCGAGGTCTGCCAGGGCCGGCGCTACAACCGCGAGGCTCTGGAGATCCACTACAAGGAGAAGAGCATCGCTGAAGTTCTGGGCATGACGGTCTACACCGCCCTGGAGTTCTTCCAGAACATCCCGAAAATTCGCAACAAGCTGGAGACCATGCGGGACGTGGGCCTGGGTTACATCCGATTGGGCCAGCCCGCCACCACTCTATCCGGCGGCGAAGCCCAACGAGTGAAACTCTCTACCGAGCTTTCCAAGCGGGCCACTGGCAAGACCCTCTATCTGCTGGACGAGCCGACCACGGGGCTTTCTTTCTCCGACTGCGCCTCACTGCTGAACGTGCTGCACCGGCTGGTGGACGCGGGCAACTCGATAATTCTCATCGAGCACCACCTGGACATGATCAAGAACGCCGACTGGATAATCGACATGGGCCCCGGCCCCGCCGACAAGGGCGGACAGGTGGTGGCAGAAGGCACCCCTGAGTACATCACCACCGTGGAGGCCTCCCACACCGGCCACTACCTAAAGAAGGTGCTTGCTCCCAGCCGTCGCCCAGCAGCCGCGCCTGTGGATTAGGGGCCTGGAAGCAGATTTGCAATGGATTCAAGTTTCACGGAGGCCCCACAAACAATGACTCCCATCAAAAAGGGGCTTACATAGTTAAGTTCGCAGAAGAGATTTCCCCTTCTCTCTTTGCGGAGAAACGACTACTCCAATAACTTGGGCAACACCAGGCTCATAAATGCTATGTTTAATGACAAAACCGCCACCGCAGCCCCTACAATGCGCCACGTCAAGCTATCTCGGAGGTCGCCCTTGGACTTCTCTATATCTTTACTGAGGTCGCCGTTAATACTTGCTATTTTTTCGGCGAGTTCCCCGTGCTCCTTCTGGTTCTGTACGGCGAAATCGCTGAACCATTTGGGAACGTTATCATCCTTCACATTAGCACCACTGTGTAACCAGTGTACCACAACAATAAAACAAAGAAGCACCCAGTCTATCGCGTTTCGTCCACTGATAGGGGCGGTTCGCGAACCGCCCGTCTTACTCAGCCTGTAGGGACGTCCGTTGTAGGCGCCCTCTCCGTAACCTCGTCCTCCATAAAGTGAACCGCCAAGTCTGAGATGATCTCGTTCGCCTCCTCTGGGGTATCGCCCCATGCCCTACAACCGGGCAATTCTGGTATCTCGGCCATCCACTTGCCCGGCTCTGTGGAAATAGGCCAATCGTGTATGTGCACGGTCAGCCCGTAGACTTGTTTCAACATTTCTAGCGCAATCGTATCTCTAAAGGGCTGTGCGCATTCGTCCAAGTCACTCTTGAGTGGTTGCTTGAAAGCGAGTTTCAATAATTTCTGTGAGTTCCCTATGGAATTCTCGCACCACATTTTCAGGTAATCCGTATACCATTTCCTGACTCCTGGGGTCATAGCCAATGCAGTGCAGAACGATACCTATGCCATTTTTGCATTCCGTGGTGACGTGCCGAATTTCTACTTGCTGTACCGACTTAACCGGCGGTAAGGGGTTTCTTTTCATAATTTTCCTTCCTTATTTTCCAAAAGTAGATCGAGGGTCGTGACTTCCATCAATTCGGGACTTGGCGTCCAGTGTAATACGGTCTACGGTGTCTATATATTCAATGCCCTCCCACCAAACATCTTCAATGTCTAAAATTGGGGCTTATATATTTGACTTCGCATTTTTCTTTCTACTCTTGTATTCGATATATCAAGACTCGTCTACTATTTCCACCTTAGTAATGAAACACTGCCCATGAATGCTCTCACTTAGGTATACATGAGCCTCTCTAGATTGTAGTGCTACGGCTGAATCAGAACGTGCCTTGAATTCCACAAACAACCTATCCAAATAAGATGTGCCGTCAACACTTTCTGACGTATGTTGCCTGTTACTCCTGACTGCACCTCCTTGATATGAGAGCGGGTGATTCAATTGTGTCTTGATTGCGTTCTCTATCTCGACCTTTAGCGCAAGATTCACGTTGAATGGTTGGCCTGCCGCTACAGGCGTTGAAGGACATGGCTCTGCGGGATTACCTGGTTCCGCAAAACGTTGCACTTGAGTCTCATCTTCACCCTCGTCATTGCCACATTGTGAAGGAACGCAGACTGCCATTATAAGTAAGATGGTTGCTACAATGCTGAATGCTATCCGTTTCCCGACCGTGAAATCCGTAAAAAAGTCTCGCAATACAGAAGCCCCCTTGCGGCAAGGATTTGGCTTCTCTACCACAAGGAGCCTGCTCCAGACGTGCGCATCAAGGGGGCATGGGAAGCCATGCCCTTGCTCGTCGCACACATCGGGATTGAAGCATATCCTCGTGGTAGAGGACTTTCATCCTAACGCTCTGGTTCATTGGAGTCAATTTTAACCAAGCCTGAGTATCGGTGTATAATGGATTTGAGAGGAATCTCGAAGCTGATTGCTACACGGCAAGGTTGAATTGCCAGGCACACCATCAACAATTAAGAACAGAGGATATAACGCATGAAACAAGAACAATCTCAAGGGCAGGACGTTCACATCGTTCTACAAAACCTCATTGTCCCACCTAACAAAGCCTTACTTTCAGGCAATAAAGATGATGCCATCAGTCACGAAGAATGGCTTGCTTCCCTAGAAGGGCGGATAATGGCACTTGGCATTGTTCTAAGCCACGCACTTCATAATATCGACAGGGAGCGTCTCGTTGAATACCTAGAAGAGTTCCCCCCTAGCTATTTCCGTTCTCCTGTACTAACAGAACAACAAGGCAATATCTTTGAGGACTACTTCCGAAGGACAATAAACATTATCATTAAATCGTCTAGCATGATCCATGAAACGTAATCCTTCGTGGGCTAAACCCCCAAGATAGGATTCTGCGTTGCTGAGAGTCGTATATAGGAGTGACATTCTAGGACGCTTGAGGCGTTGACCATGACCACCCAAAAACGCATCGGCCTTGCCATCTCCGGCACCCCCTCTGAAGCTGTCGCCATGATCCAGCGGGCTGAGGGGCTGGGAGTGTCCGCCGCTTGGCTCACCACCGGCGGCGCCCGGCCCGACGGGCTGACGATTTTCGCCGCCGCCGCCGTCAAGACAAGCCGCATCCTCCTCGGAACGTCCATCGTTCCCACCTGGCCCCGACACCCCATCGCCGTGGCCCAGCAGGTGCAGGTCCTCCACCAGCTCAGCGACGGTCGTTTCCGCTTGGGGATGGGCCCCAGCCACCGCGACGGCATGATTCACGCCTTTGGCGTAAACTTCCGCGCTCCCCTGACTCATCTGCGCGAGTACCTACGCATCCTCAAGGCTCTGCTTCAACAGGGAGAGGTGGACTTTGAGGGACGCTTCTACACAGCGCGAGGTGAAATCGACGCGCCCATTGACGTCCCCGTCATGGCCTCAGCCCTCCGCCGACGCTCCTACCAGCTTTGCGGCAAGGAGGCCGACGGCGCAATCAGCTGGGTCTGCCCCTCCGTCTACCTCCGCGACTCAGCCCTGCCTGCCATGACCGCGGCGGCCCAACTAGCGGGACGGCCTACCCCTCCCTTAATCGCCCACGCCATTATCGCCGTCGACGAGGACGCCGACGCAGTGCGAAGGGCCGTTCGGGAGCAGATGGCCATGTACGTGCGGCTGCCATTCTACGCCCAGATGTTTGTCGACGCCGGCTACCCGGAAGCTCGGACGGGCGAGTGGAGCGACGGCATGATCGACGCAGTCGCCATCCACGGAAACGCGCAGCAGGTAGCCGAGGGCGTTGAAAGGTTGCTTTCCTACGGGATAACGGAAATCATCGCATCGCCCGTCCTAACCGGCCCCGACGCCAATGCCTCGTGGGAGCGAACGGTCTCAGTGTTGGCGGGAATCCGACCGGGGTAGCCCAGGGCGAGGGCAGGTTTGAAACCCGCCTCTACGGAAGATTGGCATTGGCCGGGGAAGGGCGCCCACAAGGGACGCCCCTACGGGAACGCAATTTCGCGGCGGGGCGCTAGCCCTACCGCCGCAGCCAGCGGGCGGCGTCCTTGGCGTGGTAGGTGATGATTATGTCAGCGCCTGCCCTTCGAATGCCCGTCAGAAGCTCCAACGTCACCTGCTCCTCGTCGATCCACTCGTTGGCGGCGGCGGCCTTCACCAGCGAATACTCCCCGCTCACGTTGTAGGCCGCGATGGGATGGTCGAACCTGTCGCGGGCGCGGGCGATTACGTCCAGGTAGGGCAGCGCAGGCTTGATCATCACTATGTCCGCACCCTCGTCGATGTCCGCCTGTATCTCCCGCAGAGCCATTCGTCCGTTGGCGGGGTCCGTCTGGTAGCTGCGTCTATCGCCGTACTGTGGGGCAGAATCCGCCGCCACCCGGAAGGGGCCGTAGAAGGCGGAGGCATGCTTGGCAGCGTAGGCCATGATGGGCAGATGTCCGAATCCGCCGACGTCCAACCCGGCGCGTATAGCCGCCACCTGCCCGTCCATCATGCCGGAAGGAGCAACCATGTCGGCGCCTGCCTCGGCGTGGGAAAGGGCTGTCCTCGTATAAAGCTCAAGCGTAGAGTCGTTATCTATCCGTCCATCGTCGACGACCCCGCAATGACCGTGGCTGGTGTATTGGCAGAGACACACGTCCGTTATCACCAGCAGGTGCGGGATGGTCTTCTTAATGACGCGGATGGCCTCTTGGATGATGCCGTTTCTGTCGTAGGCCTCGGAACCCAGCATATCCTTGCGGGCCGGCAGCCCGAAGATGATGACGCCGGGGATGCCAAGTTGAGCGACTTCGTCCACCTCGTCCAATAGCTTGTCCAGCGAGAGATGATAGGAGCCTGGCATGGGGCCCACCGGCTCCCGTCGGTCCCGTCCGTGGGTGACGAAGATGGGATAGATGAGGTCTGAGACGGCCAAACTCGTCTCCCGCACCATCGAACGGATAGCGTCCGTCTCTCTCAGCCTGCGCAGCCGTGTTATTGGGGAGGGGGACATTCTGGGCTATGCCTCCAAGGAAGATTGCATGTGGTTTTTCAGGGCCTGCACCAACCCCGCCACCGTGTGACGACGGGCCACCACGCCCACTTTCAAGCCTAACTCCCGCGCCTTTCGCGCCGTCACCGGACCTATGCAGGCAATAAACACATCCTGTAGAGGCGCGGGGTCTCCGTCGAGAAGCTCCAACAAGTTCTGAACGGTGGAGGAACTCGTGAAGGTTGCTATGTCAATTTTACCACGGGCCAGCAGGCCCTTGGCCTTCCCCGCCGAACCTGCAGGCTTCAGCGTGCGATAGGCGACGGGCTGATGCACCTGCGCCCCTAATTTCTCCAACGCACGGGCCGCATCCTCTGGAGCGATGTTTGTGCGTGGCATCAACACTTGGACGCCCGCTACCCCATGCTCCGACAACCCCTGTACCAACCGCTCCGTCGTGTACCTGGGCGGAGTGAAGTCGGGACGGATGCCGCGCTGCTCCAGGGCGGCGGCAGTGATCGGCCCAATGGCGCATACACGGCTGCTGGCCAAGGCGCGGGCGTCCATACCCAACTCGTTCATCCGGCGGAAGAAAGCCGCCACCCCGTTGACGCTGGTGAAGACCACCCACCCAAAGCCCCCAATATCAAGCAGCGCTTCGTCCAGCGCCGCAAAATCCACAGGCGGCGCAATTTCTATGGTCGGTAACTCTATGGCTTCCGCACCTTCCTCCGTGAGCATCCGGCTCAGCACGGACGCCTGGGTCCTGGAACGTGTCACCAGTACACGCTTGCCAAAGAGGGGTTTGTCCTCGAACCACCGTATTTCCCGACGAAGCTCCACCACCCGCCCGATGACCACCACCACCGGCGGGCCGAAGTCCGCTTCCCGCGCCCTTTCGACGATATTCCGAAGCACCCCCACGACAGTCTTCTGGTACGGTTCCGTGCCCCACTGCACCACCGCCGCGGGCATCGAGGGCGACATCCCTTCCCCCAGCAATTTTTCCACCACCCCCGGCAATGCGCCCCAACCCATCATTACCACCAACGTTCCCCGTGTCCGGGCTAGCACACCCCACGGTATGGCGGATTCCCTCTTCTCTGTGTCCTCGACGGCGCTGACCACGGTGAAGGATGTTGCGGCATCGCGGTGGGTGAGAGGGATTCCGGCGTACGCGGGAGCGGCCACGGCGGATGAGACGCCGGGTACAACCTCGAAGGGAATACCCGCCATTGCCAGCACCTGAGCTTCCTCACCGCCCCGACCAAACACGAAAGGGTCCCCACCCTTCAGCCGCACCACGCGCTTGCCCTCGTGGGCCCGATCGATGAGGATGGGGTAGATGCTCCTCTGCCTCGCGCCACCCTGTCCCGCCTGCTTCCCCACGTCGATGAGCTCTGCATCCTCCCGCGCCTCCTCCAGCAAGCGGCGGTCCACCAGCCTATCGTAGGCCACCACGTCGGCTTCTCGGAGACGCTGCAAGCCCTTGACGGTTATAAGCCCCGGATCTCCGGGGCCTGCCCCTACCAGAGACACGACGCCAAGGGGATTTAACATGCGCGAAGGACCCATCGGGCGACTGGAGTAGCCGCAATTCTCGGACGCATCTTCACCGCCCTAGCCCAGGCACGAGGGCACCAGCTCCCCTCTCGATGAGCTGCTGGAGAGCTTCCATGGCCAACTCGTGGGGATTGGAAGCCAGCCCTCTCGCCTTCGTATAGTAGGACTGCTCACCGTCATCAGAGGCCAAGAATACCTGCATCACCATCGTTTCGCCGGACACTCGCGCGTAGGCCGCCGCCGGTTCCTGGCAGCCGCTGCCCAGCCGCTCCAGAAAAGCCATCTCCGCCATAACCACGCGGCGCGTCGGCGTATGGTCGATGCTTCGCAGCATCCACGACGTTGCATGGTCATTGGACCGAGTCTCCACCGCCAGCGCACCCTGCCCCGGCGCGGGCACGAATTTGTCTGCGGGGAGATATTGAGCTATTTTCTTCTCTAGGCCCAGCCGAATTATCCCCGCCGCCGCCAGCACCACCCCGTCGTAGTCGTCACCCGTAGCCTTTCCGATGCGGGTGCCCACACTGCCCCGCACGGGCAAGACGTTGACCTGGGGCGCCCACCTCTTTAGCTGGGCGGCCCGTCTAGGGCTGCTAGTGCCAATTCTGGCGCCGGCGGGCAGGTCTTCCAGTCCGGCGTTCCAGCGGTTGACCAGCGCGTCGCGGGGGTCCAGCCGCTCCGCAACTGCGCCCACGGTCAATCCTGGCGCCAGCAGGGGCAGAATGTCCTTGTGGCTGTGCACCGCCATATCAATCTCACCCCTCAGCAGCGCTTCCTCAATCTCCTTGACGAAAATCCCCACCCCCAGGCTGCGTAGGGGAGCTTCCGCCGATCGGTCCCCGGCGGTGCGAAGCACTTTCACCTCGAACTCCACGTCCGGGCGCTTCTCCCTCAGCTTGTCCACAACTTCCTGGGTTTGAATCAGCGCCAACGGCGTTCCTCGAGTCCCTACAACCACCCGCTTCATTACGACTCCTCGTCAGTGGCCAGTTGTTGAAGGATGCCCTCCAATGCTTCCTCTTCTCGACCCTCCCGCACCGCTTCGACGAGCTTCCTGTCGATAACTTCCTGCCAACGGTCCGGCGGTATTTTCAACCCACGCCGCTTGACCTCCGCCCGCGCTTTCGACAGCAGGTCGGCAACTTCGGCGAAGTCCAGCAACTCGCTCTTTTCCATGGACTCCCGTAGCTTGCGGGCCAGGGCGGGGCTGGCCCCGGAGGTGGAGATGGCAAATGTGACCGGTCCCCGTTCAACTATGGACGGCGCGATGAACATACACAGGGGCACGTAGTCCACAATGTTCAACAGCACCCGCTCTCGTTCGGCTTCCTCCGCCATCTGCCGGTCCACCTCGAGTACACCCGTTGCGCCGATGGCCAGAAACGCCCCTTTCAGGTCGCCCTCACGGTAGGTCCGCCTCTCCCACTCGATGCGTCCATCTTCGGTCCACTGCTCCAGCGAGTCTGTCGCCTGGGGGCTGATGAGTACAACCTCACATGGGTGCTTCATCAGATTCCTAACCTTGCCCTCCGCAATAGGCCCGCCGCCCACCACCACACATCGCCTTCCCTTCAGACTGAGGTATACCGGGTAGTAGCTGGGAAATGAAGAATCAGACAAAGTACCGGACACGGGTCTTCTTGTACTCCCGGCTGCTGTAGAGAACGAGATACTCGTCCAGGCCCGTGGCCTCGGCAATCTCCGCCACTGACTCCTCGCAGCCCTCGGGCGTAGTGGCATGAATCATGGAGAAGTGAGAGTACGGCCAGTCGGGGAAGGTAGGACGCTGGTAGCAGTGGGTCACGGTGGGATGGGAGGCCATAATCTGCCCCACCTCCTCAGCCCGCTCCTCGTCGACAATCCAAACAGCCATCGCATTGGCCCTGAAGCCCGCCCGTCGATGATGCAGCACGGCGCTGTACCGGCGCATGAATCCCCGCTTCTGGAACTCGGCGGCCGTTTTGTAAAGCTCATCGTTGGAAAGGCCCAGCCGCTCTGCCATAGCGTCGAAGGGGCGCGAAATCATTGGCAGGTCTTCCTGCAACTCGCGAATCACGCGAATATCAAATTCGGAGAGGGAGACCGCTCGGTTCCAGTCCTTAGACACCTGCTTGTTGTAACCGTCGGGGCTATAGTTAAAGGCTGCGCTGCGTCGATTCACCATGTCGAAGTTGACGCCAATCTTGAAGAACCGGATTGTCGGCATCAAGCGGTGTTGGAGGGCGCCGGTACGGGCCGCCATCCCATTCACCGTCTCCTCCAGGTTGTCGTCGGGCGCCACCGCCAGAGTGAACCAGAGGTTGTAGTAGGAACCTTCGCGGGCGTAGTTGTGGCTCACGCCGGGGTGCTCGTTGATGATGAGAGCGGCGTCGTGCAGGGCGTCCGGGGGAAATGCCATAGCCACCAGCGTAGTCTTGTAACCAAGACGACGCGTGTCGAAGATGGCGCTTATCTGGCGCACCACGTTGGTTCTCCGCATGCGGGCCAGACGATCCAAAGCCGATGCTTCGTCGATGCCCAACTGCTCCCCTACCTGGGCATAGGGCTCGTCCACCAATGGAAACCCCGATTGAATGATGTTGAGCAGCTTCCGGTCGAGGATGTCCATGTCCGACGGGGGTTTGCTGGGGGTGGCGGCTGTGCCCGCCTTGGCGCTGGATGGATTCAAGTTTGCACCACACCTCTGCGATAAAATCGGTAATTCAATTGTACCAAAAACCCCGCCTAGGTTGGTGAAGGCTCGCTTGCCGTGGGAAAGAATTTCCCAAAGCCGTGTATACTGAAGATACAGGAATGCACCTACCACCAAGTCAAGAACTATGACCCACCGATTATCAGACGCCAAGGACGCCCTTTTTCTAAGGCTGAGCGGTCAGGTTCAAGACAGTCACGTCCTTTCAGCCATGGCCCGTGTGCCCAGGGAACTGTTCGTTCCGCCGGAACTCCGCGACCAGGCTTACAGCAACGAGCCACTGCCCATCGGCTACGACCAGACTATCTCTCAGCCTCTGATGACGGCCCACATGACCAGCGTCCTCCAGCCGGCGCCCACGGACAGGGTGCTGGAAGTGGGAACAGGCAGCGGCTACCAGGCGGCTATTCTAGGATTACTTGCCCATCGTGGCTCCGTAGTGACGGTGGAGCGGATCCCTGTCCTGGCGCGCCATGCCGACGAATTGCTTCGCTTCGTGGGCCTGACCAACGTCCAGGTGGTGCCCGCAGGCACCACCCTCGGCTGCCCGGAAAAAGCGCCCTTCGACGCAATCCTCGTCACCGCCGCCGCGCCCCAACTGCCCCAATCCCTCCTGAAGCAGCTGGCCGTGGGCGGGAGGCTGGTAATCCCCGTAGGCAGCCGCGACTCCCAGGAACTGGTGCTGGCCATGAAAACCAGCGAGGGCGTATCCATCAAGTACAAAGGTCATTGCCGGTTCGTCCTCCTGCTAGGAAAGGAAGCCTGGCCTGCTTCAACATAAGGCCGCCCCTCGTGAGCGCCCTACCTATCCGTTTTCCCGCGAAGGCGGGAATCCACCCCCGTTCCCCTAGGGCCGTCATACGTGGCCGCCCGCTCGCGCAAAGCGCCAACCTGCCCTTCGATTTCGCAATCACCCATCCATTGAAGCATCTCCCTGCAGATTGATATACTTGCATAGGCGTTTCCACATCCCAATCCTACTTGACGAGGCAGCGTGACCACTTCGGCCCCCGTAAAATACGAGACCGTCATTGGACTGGAAGTCCACGTCCAGTTGAAGACCAGGAGCAAGATGTTCTGCTCCTGCCGGGCGGACTACCAGGGCGCAAAGCCCAACTCCCTTGTCTGCCCCGTTTGCCTGGGGATGCCCGGCGTCCTTCCCGTCATCAACAAGAAGGCCGTCGAATACGCCATTGCCACCGGTCTGGCCCTCAACTGCTCCATCGCCACCCGCACCAAGTTCGACCGTAAAAACTACGCCTACCCCGACCTGATGAAAGGCTACCAGATCTCCCAGTACGACATGCCCATCGCCGTCGGCGGTCATCTCGACGTGGAGGCCGACGGCAAGAAGCGCACCATCGGCATTACCCGTGTCCACATGGAAGAGGACGTGGCCAAACTCCAGCACGTCCGCACCTCCACCGGCGAGACCTTCAGCCTGGTGGACGTCAATCGCTCCGGCGTGCCCCTCATGGAAATAGTCAGCGAGCCGGACATGCGCTCCCCAGAGGAGGCCCGACAGTATCTGACCACCCTCCGGACCATACTCCGCTACGTAGGCGTTACCACCGGCAGCATGGAGGAGGGGAACTTCCGGTGCGACGCCAACGTGAGCATCCGTCCCATGGGCAACACCGAGCTGGCGACCCGCGCGGAAGTCAAGAACATGAACAGCTTCCGCTCAGTGTTCAGCGCCTTGGAGTACGAGGTGGAGCGTCAGCAGCGCGTCGTGGAAGACGGCGGGCGGGTGATTCAGGAGACCCGTGGCTGGGTGGATGACCGCGGCGTTACCGTGAGCCAGCGTTCAAAGGAACACGCCCACGACTATCGCTACTTCCCGGAGCCGGACCTGCCGGAGCTTCTGCCGGACCCTGCATGGGTGGAGCAGATTCGAGCGTCGCTGCCGGAACTGCCCGCCCAGCGGCGGGGCAGGTTCGTCAGCCAGTACGACCTGCCGATATACGACGCCGGACTCCTCACCGCCAACCGGCCCGCTGCGGAGTTCTTCGAGGAGGCCGTGGACGGACAGAACGCCAAGGCCAAGGCGATTCAACAGAGGGCAAAGCGGGTCAGCAACTGGATGCTGGGGGAGGTCTCCCGCCTGCTGGACGACGGCCTGGCCAGCATAGGCGAGTCCCCCTTGAAGCCCGAACATCTCGGACAACTCTCAGACCTGGTGGAAACCGGCGAACTCAGCAATTCCTTGGCCAAAACCGTCCTGCAGAGGGCCTTCGAGAGCGGCAAGGCCCCGAAGCGCATCGTAAAAGAGGAAGGCTACGTGCAGATAAGTGATTCCTCGGTGGTGGAGCAGGCGGTGCGGCAGGCCATCGACCAGAACCCCAAGGCCGTTCATGACTTCTTGGGCGGGCGAGAGACCGCCTCCAAGTTCCTCGTAGGCCAGGTGATGCGAATTACCCGCGGCAAGGCCAACCCCGCCGTGGTCAACACCCTGATGCAGCAAGAACTCAACAACCTTCAAAACACCGACGGGAGCAGTTAGTTGGAAACCATTCTCAACTTCATTCAGATTCTCATATCCGTGACGCTGGTTCTGGTCATTCTCTTCCAGGTGCGCGACCTGGGTAGCGGCCTGTTCGGCAGCGCCAACACCACCTTCCGGGTCCGACGTGGTGTTGAGCTGGTTCTATTTCGGTCGACCATCGCCATCGTACTTCTCTTCATCATCGTCTCCATCATCAGGGTGAGGTTGATCTAAGGACAGAGCCTTGCCTTCTCCCAAGCCCGTCATCACCCTGGCGACGGACTTCGGCGTTCAGGACCCCTACGTGGGCCTGATGAAAGGCGTCATCCTCAGCATCAATCCCGACGCCGAGATTGTAGACGTAACCCACGGGATTACGCCCCAAAACGTCCTTCAAGGTTCCTTTCTGCTTCATCACAGCCGGCGATACTTCCCCAAGGACGCCATTCACGTCGCAGTCGTGGACCCGGGCGTCGGGACGAATCGGCGCTCCGTCCTGCTGGAAACTCCCCAGTGCCGCTTCCTGGCCCCCGACAACGGCCTGCTCACCCACGTCCTCCTCCACGGCCTCGGTCGGCCTTCGACTAAAGGAGGGCCGGTGGAGGTTCCTGTCGGCTGGAGGGCCTTTCACCTGACCAACCCCGCCTACTGGCTACAGCCCCTGAGCCATACCTTTCATGGCCGAGACCTCTTCGCCCCCGTCGCGGCCCATCTCTCCAAGGGCGTGCTACCCTCTGAGTTGGGCGACCAGGTCGGAAGTCTGCACTGCCTGCCTATGTCGATGCCTCACTGGAGGGGCGACGTCCTCCGCGGGAGGATCGTCCACGTGGACAGGTTCGGCAACCTGGTCACGGATATCCCCGCCGACCTCCTGACAGTCGATGACGCCCCCAGTGACCCTCGTAGGGGCGTCCCTCGTGGGCGCCCTCCACCCCTCAATGTCCAAATAGAAGTAGGCGGCGCAGTTATAGAAGGGCTGAGTGACAGCTACGCCGAAGCCAACGGTCTGCTGGCCATCATCGGCAGCTTCGACACCCTGGAGATTGCGCTCAAGAACGGCAGCGCCGCCTCAAAGCTGTCCCTGGCTCCAGCCGACCCCGTTACCGTCCGCCGCAACCCCTAAGAGCGCGACCTCAGCCGTTACCCAGCGACTCGCCGCTTTCGGTAGTGCCTACGTTGACCTGGCTGGCGCCGGCGGCCCAAGCCAGCTCCGTAAGCATCCGCACGGGGTCCAATACGTGCCAGAGAATTCCATTGTTGACAAAGTAGCCGTTGGCAAATACCAGGGCGCCCAGCGTCAACGAAACCACCGCGCCCACGCGCCCCGCAACGCATCCGCAGCGCCACAGAATCACCGCCGCCACGCTGGAGGAACCGATGAACAACGGATTAACGGTGCGCCACACGTTACCCGAATGGTCGCCGAATAGGCCGCCGTAACCGTTGGCGAGCACCACCAGGGCCAACATACCCAACGCTAGGCTCCGGACCCAGGGAACGCGTCGCGTGCTCATCCAGACCCACCAGACCCCGCCGAACCCCATCAGCAAAGGGGCGATTTGCCACATCTTCCAGGGCCAGTAGGAAACGGACAGCCCTTCCGGATCAACGACGATGGTCCTCTCAGTCCAAGCAAAAATGGCCAGGGCCACGAACGAAACCGTCGCGACGGCGGGGATTGGTGCAAGGTCCCGCGGGGCAATCAGTTTAAACATCAGACGTCCTTCCTACTGCAGGTTCTCATTAAGCCGGTTTCAGCTTTTGGACCTGTCAGAAAGCCTATCACCGCTCCCCTACAGCGCCAACTTGCCGGGATTCATGATGTTCTGCGGGTCAAGGGCCATCTTCATCACCCGGACCACATCCAAGCCAGCGCCCATCTCCCTGGGCAGCAGGTGCGCCAGCTTCACTCCCACGCCGTGGCAATACTCCATTATCCCGCCCATGTCCTGGGCCAACATCAACGCCTCGTCCACCGCCTTTGGCATGTCCTCAGGCTGCGTAGCCGTCCCCGGCACCAGCACCATTGAAAACAGCTCAGGCTCCGTCCAGATGGCGAACTCCGTCGCCCGAACATCGTATTCCTTGAAGATGGCCTCGCATCGGAGCCGGTACTCCAGGACTTTCGACACCGGCAAGGCCACGTGTAGATAGTCGAAGGAACGACCCTGGGGTCTCTGCTCTTCGACTCCCGCAGATTCGGCCATGCTGTCTCGATAGGCTTCTGCGACCTGATAGCGGGTGTCCCAATAGATGACGGCCTCCGTGGGGCCCATGTCCCGTCCCTTCTTATTGACGCAGATTTCGGCGGACCGACGCCTCTGGGCCTCCACCAATTCCCTGTAACCTTCAAAGACCATGTACAGATGAATCCCCTCGAAGTCGTCGGCCAAGTCCACCACGGCGGGACGCAGCCCCAAAGCGAACATCTCCGACACCGCGCCGAATCCATCCTCGAAGGTCTGAAACCGGAATGTAGAGAACACCCGCTCCTCCGGCTGTCGGTAGACCTTCAGCGTGGCCTTCGTGATAATGCCGAAGACCCCCTCCGAACCAATGAACAGGTGGTTGAGATTGGGGCCGCTGGAAGCCTTCGGAACGTTTCTGGTCGTTATCACGCCGCCGGAAGGCATCACAACCTCCAGGCCCAGCACCTGCGCCCCCATTGGCCCCACGGCGGCGGCCCGGTAGCCCACGCCGTTGGTAGATATGGCCCCACCGACAGTGGCGATGGGAACGCTCCAGGGGTCGTGGCCCAACATCAAGCCCTGCTCCGTCAGGGCCGACGCCAGGTCCTCAAGGATTACTCCCGCCTCCACCGTGGCCGTCATATTAGACCGGCTGACTTCCAGAATACCGTTCATCAGACCCAGGTCTACGATGATGCCGCCCCGCAAGGGCGTCAACCCGCCCATGACGCCAGTGCCGCCGCCATAGGGAATTACGGGAGCGCCGAAGTCCCTGGCCACCCTCACAATCCACGCCACTTCCTCCGTAGACCTCGGTCTCACCAACACGTCGGCTCTGCGTTCCAGAAGAGGAGCGGCGTCGAAGGCCCGGCTCGGACTCAAAGCGTCCTGCGAGTAGCGGCGCACCTCCTCCTCGTCCGTCACAACCCTGGAGGGTTCGAGCAGCCCCTTGAGCCTATCTATCAAGTCCCAATAGAGCAATTCAAACCCAATGCGCCAGCCGTAGCTGGTGAGTCTTGTGTGAGAATGACACCGAACTCCGCAACCTTCCTATTGAGGAGGAGACGAAGGCCGGTGAGACCCGCGATACGCATCCCAGACCCTGGTTCAAGCTCAGGACTACGAAGACTGCCGCAGCCGCCAAACCGTGCCGTCGGCGGTGTCCTCAAGAGTGACGCCCATTTCGCCCAGGCCGGCGCGAATTGCGTCCGCCATCTGGTATTCGCGGGCCTGACGGAGCTCCCTGCGAATGGCCAGCAGTGTCTCTATGATAGTTGCCCCGTCCTCATCCTGCGCGTGGGCCTCCACCCAGCCCGCCAGCTTGTGCTGCCCCGATGCGTTGAGCTGCGATCCCGTCTCTCGAAAGAAGTCCATCAGCGGCGCAAGCGGCAACTCTTGTCCCTGCCCGTCATCCAAGAAAGCCAGTCCCAGTACGCTCCCCAGCCGTCGAAGTCGGGACTGGGCAGCGTCTACCGCCCCCCTCCGCTCCCTGGCCCGGTTTATCTCCCTGGCCAGGTCGAACAGCGCGCCCATGGCCTGGGGCGTATTCAGGTCCGAGTCCATGGCATCGGTGAACCGGTCTTCAAAGGGGGATGCGTCCAACCTCCCGTTGTCGGAACTGTCCGCGCCTGGACGAAGGGCGTTCCGAAGGCGGGCGGCAGCGCGCTCCATTGCATCCAGACCATCGTCGCTGTAATTCAGCGGGCTGCGATAGTGGGAGCTCAGGAAATACAGCCGAAGGGCGTCCACGCTGTGGCCCTCCAAGGCCTGCGACACGCCGATCAGGTTGCCCAGAGACTTGCTCATCTTGCTCTCGCCCATATTCAGCAATCCGTTATGGACCCAAAATCGGGAGAAGGGCGAGACGCCGGTATAGCATTCGCTCTGGGCAATCTCGTTCTCGTGGTGGGGGAATACCAGGTCCTGGCCTCCGCCGTGAATATCCAGGGTTTCCCCCAGGTGTTCCAGGGCGATGGCGCTGCACTCGATGTGCCAGCCCGGCCGGCCCGGACCCCACGGACTCTCCCAGGCGGGCTCACCAGGTTTAGCCGCCTTCCAGAGAGTGAAGTCCATGGGGTGCTCCTTCCCCTGCAATGCCATTACCCGCGCCCCGGCAATCATGCTCTCGATGGAGCGGTGGCTAAGCTTGCCGTATCCTTCGCAGCCGCTGACCCGGAAATACACGTCGCCGCCGGATTCGTAAGCGTGGCCCTTCTCCACCAGCCTGCGGATTATCTCCTGCATTCTGGGAATGGCCTCCGTAGCCAGAGGGTAGACGTGGGCGGGCATAACCCGCAGGCGCTCCATCTCCCCGGCATACTCCTCAATATACTTGTCCGAAAGCTCCCGGTAGCTGACCCCTTCTTCAGTGGAACGGGCGATAATCTTGTCGTCAATGTCGGTGAAGTTCTGCACGTGGTGAACCTTGTGCCCCTTGAACTCCAGGTATCTGCGGAGAACGTCGAAGACTACGGAGCTGAAGGCGTGACCCACGTGACTGGAGGAATAGGGCGTGATGCCGCAAACGTACATCTTCACCGACTGGCCGGAGGGCGCGAAGTCTTCCTCCACGCCGGAAAGGGTGCTGTATAGTCTCATGCCTTGGCCTCTAACAGCGCGACAGCATAGGCCGCCAGACCTTCGCCTCGGCCAGCGAACCCCATGTGGTCGGTGGTGGTAGCCTTGATGCTCACGTCCGCCTGATGCGTTCCCAGGGCTTGTGCCAAATTCTCTCGCATTCCGTCGATGAAAGGCCCCAGTCGGGGCTGTTGCGCCAGTATTGTAGCATCCACGTTGACCACCCGCCACCGACGGGCCGAGACCAGGGAAGCCGTCCGTTTCAACAGGAGAAGGCTGGAGATGCCTTTAAGGGAGGGGTCGCTTGAAGGGAAATGCACGCCCTTGTCACCCAGGGCGGCGGCCCCCAAGAGTGCGTCCATCAGTGCATGGGCTACCACGTCGCCGTCGCTGTGACCGGAAAGCCCCTTGTCGAAAGGAACCTCAACCCCGCCCAGAATCAACGGCCGCCCGTATACCAGGGGATGGGCGTCGAAGCCCAAGCCCACTCGCATACTCACTGAACCGCCGTCTCTCTTCTCGGCATTCTCATCAGCGCCTGCACAACCAACAGATCTTCCGGCGTGGTCACCTTGACGTTGCGATAGGAACCCATGAACACCTTCACCGCAGCGCCCAGGCTTTCAACCATGGACGCATCGTCTGTAAAGTCGCCGCGACATTCTTCGTGGGCCTGCAGAAGCAGCTCATAGCGGAAGATTTGGGGCGTCTGCACCTGCCACAGCCTCTCCCGGGGAGGCGTCTCTTGCACCGCGCCGTCCTCCGAAACAACCTTGATTGTGTCCTTCGCGGGCACGGCACAGACGGCTGCTCCCGTTTCTGCGGCGGCCTTCAGGCCTCGCAGGACCATTGCCCTGTCCACGAGCGGACGGGCGCCGTCATGCACGGCCACCCAGTCGCAGCTCCCAAGCGCCTTCAGCCCCGCCCGCACCGAGTCTTGACGCCGCTCCCCGCCCACACACAGCCCCGCAACCTTTCCCATCCCGAACGCCGTCGCCAGCCGTCGTCCGTCCTTCAAACGCTCCTCCGACAGGACCAACGCGATGCGACTAACAGCCGACAAAGTGGCGAACGTTCTAAGGGAGTAAGAAATAAGCGGACCCCCGCCGACACGCGTGAAAATCTTGTCCAGGCCGTCCATGCGCGAGCCTTTGCCCGCGCCCAGAATCACCGCTCCCACCGTTCCGGCAAAGGAGGCTTCGTCTGGCGTCATCTATACATGCCTCTGGTCTGGGCGAAAATGATTCGCCCCGCTGCCGTCTGGAGTACCCGCGTCACGGTAACCTCCTGGATGGAGTTGATAAAGCGACGTCCGCCTTCCACCACAACCATAGTGCCGTCGTCCAGAAACGCCACCCCCTGACCCATCTCCTTCCCCTCCTGAATGATGTTCACAGCCAGGGTTTCCCCCGGCAGCACCACGGGCTTGAGGGCGTTGGCCAGCTGGTTCACGTTGAGCACGTTCACCCCGCTGAGCTCCGCCACCCGATTGAGATTGTAGTCCGTAGTAAGAATGTAAGCCTTCATGTCTTTGGCCATACGCACCAACTCCGTGTCCACCTCGCCGCCCATGGGTACCTGCGCGTCGGTAAACTGGATGGGCAGGTCACTGTTCCGGCGTAGATGAGAAAGGACCTCCAGACCCCGCCGGCCGCGCGTTCGGCGTATTGAGTCGCTTGAGTCGGCGATGTGGCGCAATTCGTCCAGCACGAACTGGGGAACGATGAGGGTGCCCTGGACAAAGCCCGTTTCGCTAAGGTCCCCGATGCGGCCGTCTATGATAGCGCTGGTATCCATAAGTATGCGAACCTTGGCGCCGCTCGCCGCCCTTGAACCCCCGCCCGCCCCGGGAAGTATCAGATGAAGGTCCTGCTCACGGTGCAGTCCGATGGACAGGCCCACGAAGGCGAAGGTGCCCATGATGATGAGGGGTATTATCCAGTTCAATCCTTCCGTCAACTGGAAGAAGGGAATGGAGACGAGGGCCGCCACTATCAAGCCGACGATTAGTCCCAGTGTGCCGGAAACGATGGTGCTAAGGGACACCCGATTGGCTTCGTCAACCAGCCGTTTAAGGGTGTTAACCAAGCCGGGCCCCAGCAGGCCGCCGACCAGGCCACCGACGGCGGTGAATGCGAGGCCCCACGGTAGGTAGTCCGCAACTTCGTTGGAGGCCAGAGACAAGGCGACGCTAACCCGCCAGCCTATGACGGCAAAGACGACCAGGGATGTCAACCTTACAGCCAACTAACTAGCTACCTAACTGCTCCTCCCGTCCACCGCTTGGCGCCTGAGGGAAATCCTGAGAAAAAATAAATAGTGCATTGGCAAAGCCGATTTTCTCTCGTGCCTGAGCGTGGTGAGAGTCAAAAATAGTGCTGCCACTAGAATATCACAGGCCGGCTAATTTATGAATAGCCCGCCTGTTTCTAGGCACCCACTCCGGCATCGACGACCGCCGCCATAGAAGCGGCCTCCGCCTTGCGGAAACTAAGGGACCCGTCCTCCAGGTCCACCGTCACCGCATTGCCCTCCTCCAACTCCCCCGACAAAAGCATCTTGGCCAGAGGGTTCTCCACGAACCTCTGCAACGCCCGGCGAAGCGGCCTCGCCCCGTACACCGGGTCGTACCCTTCCTTCACCAGCCAGCCAAGGGCGTCCTCCGTCAACTCCAGGCCTATCCGCTGCTCCGACAGCCGGTCCTGAATCTCCTTGGCCATCAGCTTCACTATCTCCCGGATCTGCTCCTGGGTCAGGCCGTTGAAGACGATGATTTCGTCGACACGATTCAGAAACTCCGGCCGGAAGGCCCGCTTCAACGCGTTCTGCACCGTGGACTTGAGACGCTCTTCGTCCAGAACGCCGTTGCCGTCGGACCGGAAGCCCACGGCGGCCCTGTTAGCCATGCCAGTACCCAGGTTGCTAGTCATGATGATTACGGTGTTGCGGAAGTCAACCGTCCGGCCATGACCGTCCGTCAGCCGCCCGTCCTCCAAAATCTGGAGAAGGATGTTGAACACCTCCGGGTGGGCCTTTTCGATCTCGTCGAACAGCACCACGCGGAAGGGCCGGGCCCGTACCGCTTCAGCAAGCTGCCCTCCTTCTTCGTACCCCACGTACCCCGGCGGGGCGCCCACAAGACGCGACGCCGTATGCCGCTCCATGTACTCCGACATGTCTATCCGCACCAGGGCTTCCTCGTTGTCGAAGAGATACTGGGCCAAGGCCCGGGCCAACTCCGTCTTGCCCACCCCCGTGGGCCCCAGGAATATGAAGCTGCCGATGGGACGCTTGGGATCCTTGAGCTTCGAGCGGGATCGGCGTATGGCCTCCGAGATCGCCTGCACCGCCTCGTCCTGGCCAATAATCCTTTCGTGTAGGCGGTCTTCCATGTTCAAGAGCCGCTCCGCCTCGCCCTCCAGCAGCCGTGAAACAGGTATGCCGGTCCAGTTAGTGATCAACTGGGCGATGTCATCCGCGCTCACCACGGGCTGATCGCTGTTCTCAGCCTCCCAGACTACGCGTGCGCCCTCGTACTCAGTCTCGCACTGCAGCCTTTCCATCTTTAGCTGGGCCGCCATCTCGTAGTCACCCTCCTGGGCCGCCGCATCCTCCCGTTCGCCCAGTCTCTTTACCATTTCCTCCTGCGCTTTCAGATGAGCGGGGGGGCTGTCCGCGTCTAGCCGCAGCTTGCTCGACGCCTCGTCAAGCAGGTCTATGGCCTTGTCCGGCAGATGACGTTCCGTGAGGTAGCGGTGGCTCAGGCTTGCCGCCGATTCCAACGCTTCGTCCTCTATCCTCACCTTATGGTGCTCCTCATACCTGGGCCGCTGGCTCTTGAGGATCTCCACCGTATCCTCAACGGATGGCTCATCCAGGTAGATGGGCTGGAAGCGCCGCTCCAGGGCCGCGTCCTTCTCGATGTACTTCCGGTACTCGCTCATGGTAGTTGCGCCAATGGTCTGAAACTCCCCGCGGGCTAGAGCGGGCTTGAGAAGGTTGCTCGCATCGATGGCTCCCTCGGCGCCGCCCGCGCCCACCATGGAGTGAATCTCGTCGATGAACAGGTATATCTTGCCCTTTGCGTCCTTTACCTCGTCGATAACCGCCTTGAGACGTTCCTCAAACTCGCCGCGGAACTTGCTGCCCGCCACCAGCCTGCCCATGTCCAGGGCCTTGACGATGCGGTCCTTTAAGCTGTCCGGCACGTCCCCGTCGGCGATGCGCTGGGCAAGCCCTTCGGCGATTGCCGTCTTGCCCACCCCGGCCTCGCCAATGATCACCGGATTGTTCTTCTTTCGGCGCATGAGGGTTTGCATCACCCGCCGGATCTCATCCTCCCGACCCACCACCGGGTCCAGCCTGCCAGCCGCCGCCAGGTCCGTTAGGTCCACGCTGTACTTTTCCAGGGAGCGGTACTTGCTCTCCGCCCGTGCGTCCGTGACCCGATGGGAACCCCGGATCTGCTGGAGGGCTGCGTATACGCTGTTCTTTGTCACTCCGGCCGCAGCAAGAATTCTGGCCCCGGCGACCTGTTCCTCCTCCACCATAGTGACCGCTATCAGGAGATGCTCCACGCTTATTAACTCGTCCTTCAATCGGCTGGACTCGTTTGCGGCGTACTCCTCCAGCCGCGCGTAGCCGGGCGTAGGATACACCTGGTTCGTGGGATGCACGGTTTTCGGAGTGGCATCCAACGCCGATTCCACCCGCGTTTTCAGATCATCCACGGACGCTCCAAGCTGCTGGAGGATCTGCTCCGTTACTCCCCCTTTCTGAAGCAACAAGCTTAGCAACATATGCATTACGTCCAATTGGCTGTGCCGGTACTGCCCCAGAAGAATTTCGGCATCTTCACGGGCCTCGAGGGCCTTTTCTGTAAATCGATTACGCCTCAGTACCATCTTAAGAAACCCTCCTCTGGGGCGCTCTTTTCTCGGAAGCAGCCCTGGATTTCAACCGCCTTATCTCTCTCTTCAGGCCTTCGTTTTCCGCCTGAAGCTCCTTGATCTGCGCCATGAGCCTCAACGCCACCTCAGCCCCGGCCAAGTTGACGCCCATATCTTCCGTCAGGGCCTTGATGCGGAGAATCCTCTGCACGTCCAACGGCGAATACAGACGTTGTCGGCCCATAGAGCGGGAGGGAGAGAGCAGCCCCGCTCGTTCATAGTATCTCAGAGTCTGAGCATGCAATCCTACCATTCTGGATGCAATGCTGATGACATAGCACGGTTCCGTGCTGTGGCCTTGTTCGAATGCCATTGTCTAACTCCTTCCCGATCTCAGGTCGCGAAGCTGCCGGAACAGCCGCCGCTCCTCCTCGTTGAGGCCCCTGGGCACCACGACACGAACCTTCACGAATAAGTCCCCAAACCTCGTTGGTTCGTTCAAATGGGGCATCCCCCGGCCACTGAGCCGAAAGGTCTGGCCATTCTGGGTCTCCGTCGGAATCGTCAGCTCAACGCGGCCCTTGAGGGTTTCTATGGAAATGTTGCCGCCCAGGATCGCGTCCAACAGGGGCACTTCCACTTCCGTCCGCAGGCTGGCGCCCTCTCTCTGGAAACGCGCGTGAGAAAGGACCGTCACCCTCAATCTGATGCCCCCGCCCCGTCCGTTCCGATAGCCAACGTTGACCCGTGAGCCGGTGTCCACGCCGGGAGGAATCGTCACCTCCAGCCTCCGGGTAGGTTCCGAAGGCGAAGTAGTCGGAACGTTCAACAACCGGGTCGTGCCGACGTAGGCTTCCTCGAGCGTGACGGACACCGGATGCTCCACCACGGCCCGAGAGAATCCGCGCACGCCCCCGCTGAACAGACCGTCAAAGCGGTCACCGCCCATGCCCTCGAAGAAGGGACGCTCGCCTCCCCACGTCGACCTCCACACGAAGTTCCCTTGGGAGGCCTCCCCCTGCTGGAAGTGGTCAGCGTACTTCCACTTCTCGCCGTAAACGTCGTACTTCTTGCGGATCTCTGGGTCGGAGAGCACCTGGTACGCCTCGTTGACTTCCTTGAACTTCGCTTCTGCGGCGTCGGTGTCGGGGTTCACGTCTGGATGGTACTGGCGGGCAAGGCGACGGTAGGCCTTTCGTATGTCAGCCTCCGATGCTGCCTTTGAAACGCCTAGAATGTCATAGTAGCTGGCCATGACGACCCTCTCAGGACACCGGCTTCTGCCAGTTTTTAATGCCGGACCCTTACTCTGTATTTTACTGTCAATACAATTTTTCGTCAACTAAGTTAGATTATTCTTGACATCTTACTTATCAACTTAATGATAATGATACTTGACAACTATCTATCAACTATATACAATCACTATTGTCAGTTTAGGGAGGTTCCAACAGGACTCCTGAAACGAACAAGAACAATTCTAGGAGGCATACTCAATGGCAATTCAGCGCCGGAACCCCTTCAATAACCTTCGCGGGATGGAGCATGGCATGTTCAGGACGTTTCCCCACAACTTGGGCCTCATGTACCCCATGAACCCCCACCACCCCCAGAACGGCGCCCTCCCCATGGACGCCTTCTACACGGACGAGTCCCTGGTTCTGCGGGCAGCCGCTCCCGGCTTCAAGGCCGACGACGTAGACCTCAACATCAGCGGCAACTGGCTCGTCCTGAAGGGCTGCAAGGAGGCGGAGGAGAAGCAGTACGTGATGAAGGAGCGTGGCTTCGACGCCTTCCACCGGACCATGCGCCTGCCCAGGGGCCTGCAGTCGGAGAAGGCCGAAGCGTCCTTCGAGGACGGCATCCTCACCATCACCATTCCCAAGAGCGAGGAGACCAAGGCCGAGGTCCACAAGATCGCCATCAAGTCCTAAGGTCGTCGAAGCCGAAGCGGGGGACACCTCCGCCGACGCTCCATGGGAGGCGGGTTCTACTAGAACCCGCCTCCTCTTTTCGTCCCCCGTAGGGGCGATCCTCGTGATCACCCTTCATGTCATCATAATGCGCCGTCCGGGGTATCCCCATCCCCGCCATATCTACCGCGCCATCGTTGACAGAATGCGGGGCGACTGATACCATCCCCAACCGTTGGCCGCCTCTAAAAGAGGCGTAGCCCCGCCCTTTGAAAAGAGCAGCAAGTGTCTTTTGTTACCGCCCTGAGATGTCGAGAGTGCGCCCGGGAGTACCCTGTGGAGCCTCTAAACGTCTGCGACTTCTGCTTCGGCCCCCTTGAGGTCGCCTACGACTACCGCGCCGTCGCCAAGGCCACCAGCCGACGACGCATTGAAGAAGGCCCCCTCACCATCTGGCGCTACAAGGACCTACTGCCCGTTGACGCCGATAACGCCGTGGACATTCACGCCGGATACACCCCTCTTATCAAGGCCAACAACCTCGGCAAGATCTTGGGTCTCGATAATCTCTATCTAAAGAACGACAGCGTAAACCCCTCCTACTCCTTCAAAGATCGGGTGGTCTCCGTGGCCGCCACAAAGGCTTTGGAGTTTGGCTTCGACACCCTAAGCTGCGCCTCTACCGGCAACCTGGCCTGCTCCGTGGCCGCCCACGCCGCTCGCGCGGGGATGCGCTCCGTCGTCTTCATACCCTCCGACCTGGAAGCCGGCAAAGTCATCGGCGCCGCCATCTACGGCCCCACCCTAGTGGCCGTCGACGGAGGCTACGACGAGGTAAACCGTCTCTGCAGCGAAATCGCCGACAGCTATCATTGGGCCTTCGTCAACATCAACATGCGCCCCTTCTACGCCGAAGGCAGCAAGACCCTTGGCCTGGAAGTCGCCGAACAGCTTGGCTGGCGCTTCCCCGCCCATTGCGTCGTTCCCGTAGCCTCAGGCGCCTTGCTTTCAAAGATTTGGAGGGGCTTCGACGAGATGGTCGAGGTCGGTCTCATGGAAGGTCCCGTGCCCTCCCGAATGTACGCCGCCCAAGCCGTAGGCTGCTCCCCCGTCGTCGATGCCTTCAACGCCGGCGAAGAGATGGTCATGCCCGTCCGTCCCAAGTCCATCGCCAAGTCACTGGCCATCGGCAACCCCGCCGACGGCATATACGCCATTCGCACCATGAAGCGCTCCGGCGGAGCCGCCCACGGCGTGCAAGAGGAAGAGGTGGCCGAAGGCATGAAGCTCCTCGCGGAAACCGAAGGCATCTTTACCGAAACCGCCGGCGGCGTGGTAATATCAGCCCTGAAGAATCTGGTTAAGCGGGGCCTCATCGGACGGGACGAGTTGACGGTGGCCTTCATCACCGGCAACGGCCTCAAGACCCAGGAAGTAGTCAGCGACGTTGCCCGTCCCTTGACCATCAAACCCACAATGAGAGACTTTGAAGCGGCCCTGAACGGCCACACCCTGATGGCAAGGTGAACGACTTGGAAAAGCAGCGCACAAAATTTACCTTCCCCACTGCCCTCGTTACCCAGCCCATCATCTACAACCTGGGGCAGAAGTTCGACGTGATTACCAACATCCGACGCGCGGACGTTCGAGACGAGATGGGTTGGGTGATTCTGGAGCTTGAAGGCCCCCAGGACGAAATTCAACGAGGCGTGGCCTGGGTCAGTTCCCTGGGCGTTCGAGTTGACCCCATCGCGGGCGACGTGGTGGAGGGCTGAAGTCCCCATCACTCGCCATCAACATAGTAAAATAATTCACCCTTTTGGTTCTAAGGAGGTTACCGGCTAATGGGAGTTATGGTGAGGGTTCCCACACCCCTTCGGCGGCTTACAAACAATCAGGACAAGGTGGAGGTGGAAGCTTCCACCATCGCCGAGTTCATCGACGGCATGGAGGAAGCCTACCCCGGCATCAAGGAACGACTCATGGACGAATCAGGCCAACTGCGCTATTTCGTCAACATCTACCTCAACGGTGAAGACGTCCGGTTCCTCCAGGGAGTGGACACCGCCACCCAGTCCGGCGACGAGATAAGCATCGTCCCCGCAGTAGCCGGCGGCTAACCCCTCCTCTCCTTCGACGGCGGAAACCACCAAACCCAACCCCCCTTCCTTGATGAGCGAAGGTCAATCCTTCCCTACTAAAGCGAGGAATAAGGGGGAAGCTCTAACCAAACAACAGCCCCTCAGTAGGGTGTGATCGGCGTCTTCTACGCGCCCATTGACTCAAATGCTCTTCTTCTATACCCTCTAAATGCAACGTTAGAGCGAAGGAGACGAGCCATCGAAAACCAGGCCCCGCCCAAGGAAACTGTCTGGACCGCCCTATCGGAAGCCAGACACTGGTACTTCGGGATTTTCACCCTCTTGTTCACCGTTTGGGAAATCCTAATCATAGCTAGAGAAATTGGAACGGGTCAGGGTATAATTGAAACGTGCCTCGCGTTGCTCGGCCCTTCCTCCGACGCGATGACGTTCAGCTTGGGCGGAGCCTACGCCCTAACCGAGGCAGGGAGGATAACAGTGGTAATCGCAAAAGCATTGGACGATTGGCGCAAGAGGCGTATAGAAGCCGCTCGCGAAGTTGCTCATAAGGAAGGCGAGGCCAAGGGCCGCGCCGAAGAACGGCAGGCGTGGGAGAGTTGGTACGCCCGGTGGAAAGAGGCCAGTGCCCGAGGGGAGGACTTCTCCGAACCCCCGCCCAACGGCAAGATCTAGGCACGGTTCACCCACTCTCGCGGGTCGTCAGGGGGAAAGCGTTCAGGCAGCGTCATACACTACAATTCCATCCTTCAGCGCGGGCTTGATTACTAAGGCATGGCTGTCCTTGTACCTCTCTACGTCTTCGGGACTGGCCACCACCAGATCAACGGCGGCTTTAACGCCATACAGCGCGCGACGGATCCTCGCACTGAGTTCCCGCTTATTGGACGCCGACTTGATAATGAGAAAGTCCATGTCGCTGTGCGGCCCCGCCTCGCCGCGGGCCGTGGAACCGAAGAGAATGACCTTTTCCGGTTCCGCCGCCTCTACGATTCGCCTAACGATTTCAGCAAGGTCGCTTCGCGCGTTGTCCGACAGCGCCAGTCCATCTTCTTTCATGAACTTTTTCCTCATTCCTTCCCCCACTACCACCTTCCTCAAATATATGATAGCCAATCCTTCCTCAATCCGTAACCCTAACCCCCGGCGCGGGCCCGCATCCACCGCCGCTTCTGCGCCATCCTCGCCGCCTCGTCCGTAGGACGGTAACGCCCTAGAAACTCTTGGGCGAACGCCGCGAAGTCACCCCCCATAACCCGACGCCGCATCTCTTCCATCATCCTCTGAACAAACCGCAGATTGTGGATGGATGCCAGGCGCAGACCCAACAGTTCCTTCGTCCGAAACAGGTGGTTAAGGTACGCTCTGGAGAAGCCGGCGCATGCCAGGCAATCGCACCCTTCCTCCACCGGCCCGTGGTCCCTTCGAAAGCGTGCCGTGGTTATGTTTATCCGTCCCTCGGGAGTGAATAGTGCCCCGTTGCGCGCCACCCTCGTGGGCAAGGCGCAATCAAACATATCCATGCCTCGCGACACGCCCTCCACCAAGTCTTCCGGCGACCCGACGCCCATCAGATATCGGGGCCTGTCCGGCGGAAATAACTCTTCCGTGAAGGACACCATCTCATACATCTGGTCCTTCGTCTCTCCCACTGCCAGCCCGCCCACGGCGTAGCCTGGAAAGTCCAAGCCGACAATGAACTCGGCCGACTCCCGCCGCATCTCCTTCGAAATCCCACCCTGAACAATGCCGAAAAGGGCCTGTCGGCTGCTCTTCCATGCTGTACGGCAGCGTGCGGCCCACCGGTGCGTCCGCTCCATGGCTTCCCGAACGGCTTCCTCCGAACCGTCGGCTGCCACGCACTGGTCCAGGCACATCATCACGTCCACCCCCAACCGTTCCTGGTAGGCTATCACCGCCGCCGCCGTGAACCGGTGCAGGCTGCCGTCCAGGTGAGATCGGAAGACCACCGCCTCGTCCGTCAGTTTTGCCATCGACCTCAGACTGAACGCCTGAAACCCGCCGCTGTCCGTCAGGATCGGCCCCTTCCAACCCATGAACTCGTGAAGCCCTCCCGCCGCCTCAATGACCTCTATACCCGGCCGGAGATAGAGGTGGTATGTGTTCCCAAGAATGATGCCCGCTCCCAGATCTCGAAGCTCTTGTGGCGTCACTCCCTTCACACTGCCCTGGGTGGCCACGGGCATGAAGGCCGGCGTATCAACGACCCCGTGAGGCGTTTCAATGACACCGGCGCGGGCCTTCCCACTAGTAGCCTTCAGGGTGAAGCCGAATCTCGCGGCCATCACGCCAACTACAATCCCTTCAGGATCAGCTGAATGCCAATTACCAGCAGCGCAAGCGCAAGCAGCTTCAGAATCCAGCCGCCTCGGAAGAACTTGGACGCGTAGACCCCCATCTGCGCCCCCGACACCACTCCCACACCTATGAGCAGGGCCGGCACAATGTCAACGTTGCCGTATATAACATGCCCCACCGTCCCGATGCTGGTGTAGATGGCCTGGGTGAATACGGACGTGGCCGTGGCGATGATTACGGGAAAGCGGAACAGGTACACCAGCATCGGCGTCCGAACAGGGCCGCCCCCCATACCGAAGAAGCTGGAGAGAAACCCAAAAAGTCCGTTAGTGGCTACCGCCCCGGGTTCGTTGTACATATACCGGAACGTGCCCTGATCGGATGTCTTTATTCGCCGTAATTTGGAGCCGAAGGCGCGAGCCCGGGCCGGCATGCGGATGCCACGGACTTCCCCCGGAGGTCGCGGCTTCGCCTTGTATTCCGGACGAAACATTACGTAAAGTCCCAGCAGGCTGAGAAAAGAGCCGAATATCACCTCGAAGGGGCCCTCCGTTACCGCCTTCAAGCCCAGAATCCCCAGCAGCGAGCCGGGTATGGCGGCCATGCTGAATAGAAGCGCGGACCGCAAGTCCACCCGCTTTAGGTACAGATAGGAAACCGATCCGGATATGGAAGCCAGCGCTACGGTGAACAGGCTGGTGCCCACGGCCAAGTTATGGTCCATGCCGAACAGGATGATGAGCAACGGCGCAACAATGAAGCCTCCGCCGGAGCCGATGAGCACCCCGTAGCCACTGGCAAAAAACCCCAGAGCCACCAGCCCCAGGGCGGCAAGAATCGTTAGCTCATCCAATGTCCGCCGGTCTCCGTTGTCCTTTTGGGAGGATAGGCGGCTACTATACATGACCGCCACCAACCAAACCATGACTCTCTCCCCCACCTGTCGCTCCGAGTCCCACGAGGAATCTCGCCGCCCACCAACCGCCCCCAATTCCAGAATCGGCCCCAAAATGGTATAATTTCTTTATGAAGCTGAAAGAGTTGCACCCTTGGAACGTTCCGCCTCAGGAAGCAAGGGGCATACAACAGCAGCTGGCCCAGCAGGTCTTGCGGGAGAACCACGTTCCCGTGGGCGCCCGGCTCATAGCCGGCGTCGACATCTCCGGCGTTAACAAGCAGGGCCTCGCCACCGGCGCCGTAGTTGTCCTAGACGTCCCCACCTTCACCATCCGCGAAGTCCGTACCGTTCAAGCCGAGCCTCCCATGAAATACGTCCCCGGCCTCTTGTCATTCCGGGAGGTCCCCGTGCTGGTTCAGGCCCTGGAAACCCTGACCACCATCCCTGACCTCATCATGGTGGACGGACAAGGCATTGCCCACCCTCGTCGATTCGGCATCGCCAGCCACCTGGGGCTGATCATGGACCTCCCCGCCATCGGCTGCGGCAAGTCCATCCTTACCGGCAAGCACGAGTCCCTGGACGAACATCGGGGCGCACAAGTCCCCCTCATGGACCGGCAAGATCACCTGGGCATGGCCCTGCGCACGCGTACCAACGTCGCCCCCGTATACGTATCAGTGGGCCACAAGATAGACTTGGATACCGCCGTCAAGTGGGTCCTTTCCTGCTGTCGCGGATTCCGCTTGCCGGAACCCACTCGCTTGGCCCATCAGGCCGCCGCCGGTCGCCTGACCTATGCAACGCCCAACGGCGCGTCAGCCTAGCTGCTGATACCTTCGTCAATCCCTTCAATACCGCAACGGCAAACACTGGAGAAGCGCAAGTGCAAGAGTTGAGACACAAGCTGCAGGAGACGACCCGGAGGGTGAACCAGATCCTGGAGCATCTTTGACGTTCCCGACAAAGAGACCGAAATTGCGCGTATAGAGAAGGAGTCCTATAACCAGGACTTCTGGCAGGACCCACCAAAGGCCCAGTCGCACATGCAGCGGCTTACCCACTTGAAGGACACTGTGCAGACTTGGCATGGCCTTCGCGACCAGGGCGCCTATCTACTGGAACTGGTGGAAATGTCTCTGGAAGAAGGGGACGACTCCCTGGAGCCGCAGATAACCAAGGAATCGGATTCCTTCCTGGACGACCTGCGCGAAAAGGAGATGGAACTCACCCTCTCCGGCCCCTACGACCGACGGCCCGCCATCCTGTCCATCCAATCCGGCGCCGGTGGCGTTGACTCCCAGGACTGGAGTCAGATGCTCCTCCGAATGTACCTTAGATGGGCGGAACGCCGTGGCTATAAGGTGCAAATGCTTAACCTGTCCGATGCCGACGGCGGGGGCATCAAGAGCGCGGCGTTGGAGATTTCCGGACCCTTGGCCTTCGGCTACCTCAAGGCGGAAAAGGGCGTTCACCGGCTGGTGCGCCTCTCCCCCTTCAACAGCGACCACCTTCGCCACACCTCCTTCGCCCAAGTCGTTGTGCTCCCAACCGCCGACGAGGAAGACGCAGAGGTGGAGATCCGGCCCGAAGACCTCAAAATAGACTTCTTCCGCTCCAGCGGACCGGGGGGCCAGAACGTCCAGAAGGTCGCCTCAGCCGTTCGGTTGACCCACCTGCCCACCGGATTGGTCGTGAGCTGCCAGACGGAGCGCTCCCAGCACCAGAACAGGGAATACGCCACAACCCTGCTTAAAGCCCACCTGCTCCAGCTACGTTTGGAGGAGAGAGCCAAGAAGATGGCGAAGCTTCGCGGCGAAAGGGTCTCCGCAGAATGGGGGAGCCAGATTAGGAGCTACGTGCTCCACCCCTACCGTATGGTGAAAGACCACCGCAGTCAGCACCAAGTATCCGATGCCACCGCTGTACTTGATGGCGACATCGACGATTTTCTAAAAGCCTACCTCCTGGCCTCCGTTGGGGAAACCAATGCGCCGATGCATGGTACAATCAACAAGTAGTGCACTTCAGGAATAGTGCCCTGAGGCGATTCTGGGAACGCAATGACGCACGTCGCTTGCCGCCGGACATGTTGAATCGCATTTCCGACTTGTTGGACGACCTTGACGCCGCCCAGCGTCCCGCGCACATGAACCTGCCCGGGTTGCGGCTGCACCAACTGGTCGGTAACCGGCGTGGGACCTGGAGTATACGAGTGTCCGCCAATTGGCGTCTAACCTTTCGCTTCGAAGGTGTCGAAGCCGTAGATGTGGACTTGGAGGACTACCACTAGGAGGAGCCATGACCTTACGCAACCCTTCACATCCATCCGTGAGCCTCCGTCGCAGCCTTGAGGCTGAAGGCTGGAGCGTAGTCCACTTCGCTACCCAGTTAGGAGTGAGCCGCAGCACCGCTTCGCGACTGCTCAACGGACATTGTGGAATAACGCCATCCGTCGCTCTCGCCCTAGAGCGCATCGGCTGGTCTAACGCGGATTTCTGGACGCGACGGCAGGCCAACTACGAGATGACCCAGACCCGTCGAAGGGCCGCCAATCCCCTGTCGAAGCATACCTCCTAACCTCCATCGACCAAAACACCCGTACTCTCATCTCCTGCCCATAGCCATCTGTCGGGATTCCGGCAGTCCCCGAAGTCTCATCATCGCGGCTATGCCCACCGCCGGGCCAATGGCGAGAAAGGCGAATGCCCACCCCCAACCGGCGCCGTCGCCTATGAGGGGCACCAGCCGGATCGTCAATATCGTCAACAGAAAACCCACCCCCGTCTGGAAGGTCAACGCCGTGCCCCGGTAGGCCTCATCGGAAAGCTCCGTCATGCCCGTGGAGAACTGCGCCGAGTCGGCTATCACAAACACCCCCCAAGCCAACGCAGCCACGGCAATCAACCACCTCAAGTCCGCATCGATGAATCCGATGAACAGCGCAATCCCCCCGCTCAGGACCATGGCCGCGCTGGTAACCAGGCATCGCCCCCACCTTTCGGCAAACCAGCCCGCGGCAAAGCTCCCAACTCCGCCGGCCACGAAGACCAGGAACGCAATCAGCCCCGCCAGTCCCAACGAGCCGCCCCCCAAACTCCGCCCGCCGAACACTGCCAGCAGGTAGGTCGGAATCCACGCCCACATGGCGTACAGTTCCCACATGTGCCCTAAATAGCCTATGAGTACCAGTCGGGAGGCCCGATTCTTCATCACGTTAACCACGAACCGCGGGTTGAACTTGGGCGCCGGAACGTCGAAGGGCCCGTCGGCCACCAGAAAATAGACCACCCCTCCGGAAACGACCGCTAGGGCCGAACTCACAAAGAGCGTAGTTTCCCACTGGGCAGTAAAAACAGCGCTTAGAAGGTGGGGCGAGCCGGATCCCAGCGTCAAAGCGCCAACCATCGCGCCTATGGCAATACCCCGGCCGGACTTGAACCAACCCGCAATTATCTTCATACCCGGCGGATATACCCCGCCAAGGAAGGCGCCCGCGAGAATCCGCAGGACAAGGGCGTAGGCGAGGTCTTGAGGCACGAATACCAGCGCCACGTTGACGACGCCCGCCATGATGGAGCAGATGGCAAACAGGGTGCGCGTATTGACCAGGTCCGCCAGGTTGGTAAAGGCGATGATAAGAGTCCCCGCCACGAAGCCCAACTGCACCGCCATGGTGAGCCACGCCAGATAGTCTTGGGAGTAGCCCCTCTCCGCCTCCAGCGCGGGCGCAATGGCATTGGCGCTGAACCATACGCTGAGGCTCATCAACGTCGCCAGTGACATCAGGGCTAGGGTGCGCCATCTATTGGGCGATTCCCCGCTTGCCAACGCATAGCCTGGAGTGTTTGCCGCCAGGGCGCTCGTGCCTCCGGTACGATCTGCCCACCCGGTGCCGTTCATGCCGACAAGGAAGGACAGCGTCAAGTGTACCGGAGAAGTGGGGGACTAGACTACCTGCGGTGGCGGCAAATCCCTATGCGTGACTGCCGTAGAAGGGCGGCCCGTGTTCTTGACTTGGGTTCAGCCGCCCAATAGGGAATCGAAAAGGCTCTGCCACTTGTCGGATCCGCTGTAGCTGGAACGGGAAACTATGATGCCGTTGGCGTCCAGTACCACGGCTGATGCCTGCACGGTTATCCGGTAATCCTTCAGGACCTGTCCATCGGCAGGGATCATGGGCCAAGTGAAGCCGTTGGAACTGTTCCAAGAGCGGATCTGCCCCTCGCTTTCGCCCCCGTCCACGTCAATACCAATGAAATGGATGCGGTCTTCATACTCCCCGTATACCTGTGTGAGGCTCCGCAACGCGGAGCGGCATTTGGGTCACCAGGTGGCGAAGTAGTACAGGATAACCGGGCTGCCACGTAATCCGTATAGGTTGATCTCCTCACCGTCCACCGAGGTCAACGTGAAGTCCGCTCCCTGCTGCCCAACCATGGAACCCATCTCCACTGCCACGGGTTCCGGCGTGGGGGCCGGAGTTGGCGTTGGAGTAGGCTCCGGTGTCGGCGCAGGAGTGGGCGGCGGCTCAGGCGTGACCGCGACCGTAGGCGGGGTTGTTGGCGGAGGCGCGGTGGGAGTAGCTTGCGGCGGAGGGGCCGTTGGCGTCGGAGCGGGAGGCGCAGGAGTGACCGCAGGCGGTGCCGGCGCAGCGGTCGAGCTTTCAACCGGAGCGGGCGTTTCTCGCGATGCCGACACAACAACCGTTGCCGCCGGCGCAGGTGTAGAAGTTGGCGCTGCTCCTGTAGGTGCAGACGGCGTGGGGGTGGGCGCGCTGGTCGGCGGGGCCGAAGTCGGCGTTGCCGGGGGCGTTGTACCCGCAGCCGTAGTCGCCGTCGAGGTTGAAGTAGGAGCGGCGGGAGTCGACGGAGGGGCAGTTTCGACTGGTGGAGCGGCCGCAACAGTTGGCTCAGAGGTAGCGTCAGTGTCGATGACAGTAACATCACCGCCGCAAGACGCGACGAAAGCAGCCATCAGGAGGACTGCTCCCAGCAGAATCACGCTCAGGCTGCGGATATTCAAGTGCATTACAAACCTATCTACGCCCTATCATACCAGTCAGATTCATGGAGTTCTAGAATATGTCTCCCCGCCCAACAACCTGCTCGATGAAGGAAGACCTACCAAGATTTATTCCAGCATCCCTTCCTCTTCCAAGAATGCCGCTAGGTTCGCAATCCCCTGTCGAATAGTATCGTGGGTCAGGTGGCCATAGCACAGCCGCAAGTAGTTGTAGGCGTCCTGTCCGGGAGAGAAGTTCGTGCCGGGGCCGTAGCTAATCTGTCGCTCCCTCGCCTTGGCCAGAACGGCGGCAGTGTTGGTGCCCTCCGGCAGCTTCAGCCAGAGATACAGACCGCCGTTCGGGTCGATAAATTCCGCCCTGGAACCGAAGTATTCGCCAACTGCGGCAACGGCCGTGTCCTTCTTTGAACGGAAGATTTCTCGCAGATCCTGAACGTGTTCGTCCAAATGGTCCTGCAAATAGTAAAGGGTGGCGAGGGCCGAAAATTGGCTGGGCGTCGCTCCCAGGTGTATGGCCTTCACCGCGTCGATGATCGATGGAGGCGCGGCCATGTATCCCAATCTCATGCCAGGCGCGACTATCTTGGAGAATGAACCACAGTAAAGCACGGACCCTTCCTGGTCCAGGGACTGGATGGAGGGAGAGTTCTCTCCGGCGAAGCGCAGGTCCGCGTAGCAGTCGTCCTCGAAGATCGGGAGGCGGTGGCGCTGGGCAACGTCCAGCACGTCCTGTCGTCGTCCAAGGCTCATGTCGGTGCCGGTGGGGTTCTGGAAGGTGGGGATAGTGTACAGAAACTTCGCCCTCTGCCCCCGGTCTCGCAGGCTGGTGAGGATGTCGTCCAATGCGCTGGGGATTATCCCCTCTTCGTCCACGTCGACGCCCACAAGCCGGGCGCCGTGGCGTCGCATGATGCCCATGGTGCCGGAGTAGCTGAATTTCTCCGTGAGGATTATGTCGCCGGGATCAGTAAGAAGCTCCACGTATCGCGCCACGGCCTGGCCGGAGCCCGTCGTGAGCAAAATCTGGTCGGGTGAAACGTTCATACCCCGCTCGCGCTCCAGCTTCTGGGCGATGAACTCCCGCATCGCGGGATGCCCCAGGGGGTGGGGGTAATAGACCAGGTCCTTGCCTTCATCCTTCAGGGCGCGGCCCAGGGCCTCCAAGAGGCCGTCGGCGGGGAAAGAGTCCGGGTCCGGAAACGCCGTGGTGAAGTCGAAAGCGACGCGTCCCCCGCCTGGTGCGGCCTTGGGCGCAGGCGGAATCCCCCGGGCAATACGGTCCGAAAAGTCGAAGGTGTTGGCAGGCATGGACCCTCCAGAAAAGTGCTAAAACAACGCCGCAAGTATATCACCCCACCCAACATCGGGCTAGCGCAATTTGTGCCAGCAGCACTTCATCAGCCTATCTGGTATATCTCTCTCGCACCCTCTCTTTGTGCACTTCCAGGTCATCGACCAGAAATTCCAATCTGCCCGTATAGGTCAGCACCTGCCAGAGGTCCGGGCCATGGGAGAATCGAGTTTCGTTCTCGGTGCTTATCACGTCGCAGGTTCCAATGAACATGGATGCCCTTTCCTTGCGAACCACCCGCACCGATAGGGGAGAGCAGAGGTCGGAAACGGGAATTAGATCTATATGCAAGTGGAAGCCGTCCCACCGCTTCTTGAGTCCCTGAGAGTCCTTCTCGGCGGCGTCCGGGTCCGGGTAGTAGAGAGCAATTACGGTCTCCTGGGATTCTCCAACGTCGCGGTATCCAAACAGCGCCAAGTCGTAGTCGGATAGGGTTCCCCAGCGGTGAGGCCCTTCAAGGTAGACGTCCAAGACATCAGGGTCTTTCCCGCAGCAGGTGGACATTCCGAGTCTGTATTCCCCTTCATAGCTTCCCATTGCACTCCCGGTTATCCGGGTCCGTGTGATGAATGCGCCGCCGATAAGGCCTTCGCCCACCTCCCTGGCCAGCGACAGATGGGCTTCGCTTTCAAGAAGGTTCGGTGCATCTCCCTCGCGCACGTCGATGAGGTCTTCGATGATGAAGGTTGCCGGGGCGGCCAGCATCCTATCGTCTTCGACAACCACCCGATGCAGCGTGGCATTTATGAATGGAGGATCACTCCGTGGGAAAAAATAATCCTCTGAGCGGGTGTAATAAGTCGTTCCCTTGTACTCCGCCTTCTGATAGGCCAGCTCTTCTTCCTGCTGGCCCATCGCCTCCAGCTTTTCTCTAACGATCGCCGCATCCAATCCACCCTCTGTGACGGTGAATTCTGGCTTTGGACGGTTACCAATGGCTGCCCACACGCCCAGGTCGAAGGCCCACGGGTCAAAGCCGTACTTCTCCGGCACAAGAATCCCCCATCCACTTAAGTCATGATTCGAATTGCCAACGCCCTCGTAGAACCGTTGCCGTTCATTTTCGTCTAGCATCTCTCGGTCCTGATAACTTCTTGCGTTTTTAAGGCCGGTGGATGTCCGCGACGCGGCATGATCAGCGAACTCAATGAATACGTCAGCATATTCCAGGGGCACCCATGAGAGGGCGAGTTCAAGGCGCGATTGAGGCGTTGGAGGAGTTGTAGCTGTGGGTGTAGCAGTTGGAGTAGGGATGAGTGTCGCGGTGGAGGTGGGAATGGTGGTGACAGCTGTCGGAGTGGGGATGGGTGTAACGATAGGAGTCGGCACTGGGGTGGAGATGATGGGAGCGGTTGTCGGAGTAGGGATGGGCGTCGCTGTGGTGGCGGGCTGGGAGCAGCCAACAGCGACGGGCAGAACCAAGGCAATGGCTACTACTATTGCAATAGCAGGTTTTGGGACGATCCAAGAAATCTTTAGATCTATGCCTGCGCCCAACTCAGGAACTCCTCAATTGCGAGGCTGGCCAACTTCGCCACTGGAACTGCATACATCGCACGTTCAACAAAAAGAGATTATCGGATAACCGGAGACCCGACTCCGCCGCCTGCGCCAGAAAAATCGATGCCTCCGGTCAACCCCAGAACTCCGGCATTCAATATAAACACAGGTACGAAAGCTACGAGTATTACCACCGCCGCCCGTAGGGTCGACGTGTAATCCAGGCTCTGTCGTACGGCGACTACCATGCACACGAAGGTCCATGCATACGCAGCGAAATAGATAACTCCGCCGATTGGGGTTAGGAAGATGAGTACGTTCAGGATGCCAGGGGTCTGTGCGAACCCGGTGGTACGTGCCAGTTGGCCCCAATCCGCATCCGTTTCTATGACATCGAAGATAATTTCCCCTATGAACCAGGTGCACAATGCCCAGGCGGCCCAGCTTGCGACTCCCCGAATTACGCCCCTGACTATTGTCCACCACAATCCCGTTTCCTGGCCTGAAAGCAGTTCGCCGCCAACGGTGGCGGCAGATACCAGGACAACGATGAACAAGGCCTGCCAGATTGCCCCCTTGTCGTGCTCAACGTCCTCGTAGGTGTTGGCTTTGAGGAAGAGAGCTCCAAACATTCTTCCTAGCATTGGCCGAGTTGGTCTCCTCTCATGTAATAGGTAGTTTCGAGAGAGTCGGCACTGTGCATCCTTCCCTCTCGGCCCATGTTGCTCTCCAAGCGTTCGCACAACATAGAGATATTTGTGTTACGGGACTTCATCCCTTTCCGCCTGCTTATATGGCCCTTGTAAGTCTTGGGATATACCGCTACGGCAGTGTAATGTTTTGAAACACAATTGGTCCTGCCAATACCCCGGCCCCCTGTATCTGCAGGTTAAGCTGATTTGCGCTTGCCGACGGAAAGCCGTCAAAGGAAAGGCGTTGCCATTCTATGCTGTCTTCATTCTCTGACCAGCTAGTTTCAGTTCCGATCCACTTATACTGCTGAGGTGTGTTGTCAGTTAGGGTTACTGCGGATGATGGGATTGCCAATTCCCGTTTCTTTGCGGCAGTGTTCTGGGGGAGAATAACAATGATGAACCTATTTCGAGGAGACTCTCGATCGACTATCAACTCAGAAATCTTATATCGGCCATCGCCAACTACTAAAGACTGATTAAGAGACAAGCTACTATTTTCATCTTGTGATGAACCAATCATTGATGAATAGTCTTCTCCCAAGTCTAATGACGCAGATCCTCCTATTGTTGCATCGAATGATACGAAGGATCCGAGACTAATTGAAGCAGGTTGCTCTTTTACACTACTCCTGGGTTGCATCAATACTATGTCGGACCATTTTTCGTCTCCCACAGACCCTCCCCGAGTGGCTCCCACTTTTAAGTTATCACTTGTGGTAATAGAGGCTCCCCCTAGTTGATAGACTGTTTTGTCGGAAGTTGACCTATAGTTGTATTCTACAGCAAAACCACCTTGCACCACCTTAACTGCTTTCAACTCGGCTTCAACGCCATTACTTCTTTGTGTTCTCTCTACCGTGGTTTCGTTAGATGTTTGGGTTGAAGCTACGAATACCACTAAACCCACTGATGCCAAACCAAGAAGCACGAAACTCAATAGGCGGCGATTAGGGAACAGTTTACTAAGAAAAAGCATGAAATTGCTCTCCGTCGTTTATTTTACGCATCTTGGGCTTCCAGGATGCCACGTCAACATGAAGCACATCGAGAATCGATCTCCAAATCTTCCAACCACCACGTCATCCAACCCGCTCGTGATCCTCCAAGCGCTTTCATTACAAATACTTCCACAAATATTCCTCCCTGCGTTCCATGGTCAAAAGTATCCCCCTGCCAATCTGCCCAGGTGTATGTTTTGGCCTGTGGGTCACACTGACCTGGGGTTATAGTCTCTGCCGTGAATCCAGAGGGGTGCGTATGCCCTTCACCATCTACAAGCCTGCCGTCCCTATAGTGGAGGCAACCATCAACAGCCTTAGCGTACAAATACGAGGCACCCATCGTAATATGTTCGGTAGTGAAGTCGGAATATGTCTGCGAGTACCTGGTCTTGAATTCACCATCCAATCCGAGGTCATGGGTGACCAAACTACTATGATAAGTAGTTGCGGACGCGATTCCAACAACCAATAGGGCACTTAGTCCAACCACTAGCGCAAACGCTAGGCGTATGGTTCGCATGATTTACTTCTCCAATGTCACGATGTATTGCCAAGACTGTCACAAGTGTAGTTTGGTGAACCTGCTTAGCAACTTCAAGGGCTTACAAGCCCCTGAATGAGCAAATTCCCCTCCCCTTCCCCGCCCTAGGGCGTTGTGCTATACTCCATTGCTGAGTTTTCCTCTCTCTTTACGTCGCAATTACACTCTATAGAAGGAACAAGGATAGCGTTCATGGTCCAACAAGTGCAGAATCAGACGATGCAACAGCGCCCGCCCGTTACTATGAAGTCTCTCTTGGAGGCAGGGGTCCACTTCGGGCATCAGACCCGACGCTGGAACCCCCGTATGAAGCCCTTCATTTTCACCCAGCGCAACGGCATCCACATCATCGACCTCCAGAAGAGCCTGCGATACATGGAAAGGGCCATGAACGCCGTGCGCGACATCGTGGCCGATGGCGGCGAGGTTCTGTTCGTCGGCACCAAGAAGCAGGCGCAGGAGTCCATCGCCGAACAGGCCACACGCTGCGAGATGCCCTACGTAAATCAGCGCTGGCTGGGCGGAACCATGACCAACTTCGTCACCATCCGCAAGCGTATCGACTTCATGCTTGAACTGGAAGCCAAGAAGGAACAGGGCTACTTCGACAACATGATCAAGAAGGAGGGGCTCAAGCTGGAAGAGAAGCTCAGGCGCCTACAGAAGTATTTCGGCGGCGTCCGAAACTTGACCAAGCTGCCCGACGCCCTCTTCGTGGTGGACATGCCCAAGGAAAACATCTGCATAGCGGAGGCCCGTAAGCTCGGCATAACCCTTGTGTCGATAATCGACTCGGACTGCGACCCGGAGCTCATCGACTTTCGTATCCCCGGTAACGACGACGCCATCAGGTCCATACGGCTCATTACCACCCGAATGGCCGACGGCGTTGTCGAGGGCCTCGCCATGAGACGCGCCCTGGAGGAAGAGCGGCTGCGGGAGGAACAGGAACTGGCCGACGGCGAGGAAACCGTCGACGTCGAGATTGACGTTAACATTGCGGAGCTGGAAGCGGCAATGAAAGCGGCCCCCACCGCCGCGCCGGGAACTAAGTAGAAATAATTTCAGAGTTTTAGGAGTTGACCTTGGAGGTTAGCGTAGAGCAAATCAAAGCCCTCCGCTCCAGAACCAGCGCCGGGATCATGGATTGCAAGCGCGCGCTGGAAGAGGCCGGGGGGGACTTGGACAAGGCAGAGAATATCTTAAAGGCCTCCGGGCTGGCCGCAGCCGAGAAGCGGGCCGACCGCGAGACTCGCGAGGGGCTGGTGGAGGCCTACATACACCCCGGCGCCCGTTTGGGTGCCATCGTCGAGATTGGCTGCGAAACGGACTTCGTGGCTCGCACCGAAGAAATTAGATCCCTGGCTCACGACCTGGCCATGCAGGTGGCCGCCATGTCTCCCCGGTACATAACGGACGAAGACGTGGAGCCGGGAGAGACCAGACCACCTGAAGAGATCTGCCTTTTGAAGCAGACATTCATCAAGGACCCCAGCCGGCGGGTTGAAGAGTTGGTCCAGGAAGCCATCAGCAAAGTAGGGGAGAACATTCGCATCAACCGGTTTTCCCGCTTCGCCCTGGGCGAGTAACCATCGGGATGGCGGGTTCCGTGTATAGCAGGGCCATGCTCAAACTGAGCGGCCGGTCCATCATCGGCAAGTCAGAGTACGGCATTGATCCGGAATCAGCTAACTACGTCGCCGGCCAGATAAAGGTCGCCCAGGACCGGGATGTGCAAATGGCCGTAGTCATCGGCGGAGGAAACATCTGGCGAGGAGCCGAAGCCGCCGCCCATGGCATGGACCGCTCTACCGCCGACTACGCCGGTATGCTCGCCACCGTCATAAACTCGCTGGCCCTCCAGGACGCCCTGGAACGGCAGGGACTGGAAACCCGAATACAGGTTGCCATCGACATGCAGTCCATCGCAGAGCCGTACATTCGCCGTCGTGCCATACGCCACTTGGAGAAGGGGCGCGTGGTCATCTTCGCCGCGGGGACCGGAAATCCCTACATGACCACCGATACGGCGGCGGCCCTCCGCGCCATTGAGATTGGCGCCGAAGTGCTCATTATGGCCAAGAACAACGTGGACGGCGTGTACGACGCCGATCCCAACAAGGACGCCGGAGCCAAACGGTACGAAAACCTCGACTATCTGCAGGCAATTAACCTCCGGCTCCAGGTCATGGACAACACCGCCCTCTCCCTCTGCATGACCAACAACCTCCCCATCATAGTTTTTGACATCTTCAAGCCCAGCAACATGGTTTCGATTCTGCAGGGAGACCGGGTGGGCACCACCATTTCGGAGGCAGCGCAAAATGTCCGCATCTAACATCACCGACAGCCCAACCCCTGAGGAAATTCTAAAGGACGCCTCCCGACGCATGGACATGGCAATCGAGTTTCTCAGGCGGGACCTCCAGTCGGTTCGGACGGGTCGGGCCAGCCCCGCCCTCGTGGAAAATCTGGCGGCGGACTACTACGGCGTCCCCACCCCCCTGGGCCAAATGGCAACTATTTCAGCGCCGGACGCCCAATTGCTAACCATCCAGCCTTATGACCGCACGGCGCTGCGCGCTATCGAAAGGGCAATCCAACAATCTCCCACCGGCCTCAATCCCTCCAACGACGGGGTAATCATACGCGTTCCCATCCCGCCTCTCAGCCAGGAACGACGCCAGGAACTCGTCAAGTCCCTCGGGCAGAAAGTCGAAGACGGGAAGGTCGCTGTCCGCAATGTACGTCGCGACGCCCAAGACAAGCTCCGTTCTCTGGAACGAAACAAGGAAATCTCCAAAGACGAGAATCAGCGCGCCCAAGGGCAGCTACAGAAGACCACCAATAGCCACGTAGAGGCGATTGATCGGTTCTGGAAGTCCAAGACAGACGAGATGATGACGGTCTAGATCGTCTCATGAACGGCGGGATCAATCGTCCAGTGGCTGGAAAGCCGGGTCTAACATTTTCCATGATTGACAATGGCGTAGGCACAGGCGAATTTCCCAGACACGTGGCCATCATCATGGACGGCAACGGTCGATGGGCGGAAGACCGCGGCCTTCCCCGAATTGAAGGCCACCGCGCCGGTGTGCAGAAGATCCGCTCAGTTCTAGATATTCTTGCCCGTTACGGCGTCAAGTTCGTCACCCTTTACGCCTTCTCCACGGAGAACTGGAGCCGCCCCGACGACGAAGTCTCCGGCATAATGGCCATCCTGCGCCAGGTCATTCAAGATGAGATACCAGGACTCCACGAGCAGGGAGTTCGGCTCGTGCATCTTGGCCGGAGCGACCGCCTGCTCCCGGACCTCCAGAAAGCGGTTTCCCACGTCCAGGAGTTGACCCAGGACAACGGCGGCGTAACCCTAAGCGTCGCCTTCGACTACGGCGGACGCAGCGAAATCGTCGAAGCCGTGCGGGAGATCATTCGTAGCGGAGTCCAGGCTGAAGATGTCGACGAAGAGATGCTGAGCCGGTACCTCTACACCAGGGGTATCCCGGACCCGGACCTGATAATCAGGACGGGCGGCGAGTACCGCCTGAGCAACTTCCTCCTCTGGCAGTCGGCCTACAGCGAATTCTACACCACCCCGGTGCCCTGGCCTGAGTTGGGCCCCGAGCACGTGGAGGAAGCCATACAAGCCTATGGCCGGCGAAAGAGAAAGTTCGGCGCCCTAAACCCTGACGCCTGAAATGCTGCCCGGACGGACCCCTTTCCGTTGTTCCCGCGAAGGGAGACCCTTGCATAACCGTCATTCCCGCGCCGCGCCTACAAATCCCTTCCCCCTTGATGGGGGAAGGTTAGAGCCTGCCCTCGTGAAGACGGGGGATGGGGGTGAACCCCGTGCCCGACAACATTCCCCCCCGCAGGGGCGGTTCGGGAACCGCCCGCCCGTCGCCCACCCACAGTCTCGCTCCACACCACCCGTCATTCCCGCGAAGAGCCTGGCCCCGTGAAGACGGGGACGGGAATCCACCTCACTCACCCTGCAATCCCTCTGATGCTGTCATCGAACTACCTTACACTTACAATTCCGAACGTCGCAGGGCGCAATGCAGAATCTAGAGGGGCGCAGCAGCTAACCCTATGAAGACCCGGATCCTCGTTGGCGTCGTCGGCGTTCCCGCCCTTCTTAGCGCCGTTTGGATGGGCTTCCCCGCCCTCACCATCGTAGTCGGTGTTGCCGCGCTCGTGGGTCTATGGGAGTTCAACCGGATGGCCAAGGCGTGGGGCGCGGACGCCTTCTGGCCCTACGCCTTCCTTTGGACGACGCTGTTCGTGGTTCACGGACAATTGGCCGCCCAACACGGAAATTTTTCAATATACCTGCTAGCCGGGGGTCTATCGCCTCTTATTGTTTTCGCCCTGGCGAGAAGGAACCGCCCAACCTCCAGAAGCTGCCTGCACACCGCCGTCGGGCCGATCTACGTCGGATTCCTCTTGTCCCACGCCCTGCTCCTGCGTGAGGGGGCTGCAGGACTGGAGGACGGCCGCAGCTGGCTCCTTTATGCCCTGCTCATGACCTTTGCCGCCGATACGGGCGCGTTCTTCGTCGGCAAACTCTTGGGCCGCCACCGGATGGCCCCAACGGTGAGCCCTGGTAAGACCTGGGAGGGATTCGCCGGCGGTCTGGCTTTCGCCGTTGGCGCGTCCGTGGGCCTTTCGTCCCTGCTTGGCCTGCCCGTTTCTATCCTGGGCCAGCTTCTTCTCGGCCTTCTGCTCGGACTGACCGCAGCCATGGGAGACCTGGCGGAGTCCTTTATGAAGAGACGGGCGGGCGTCAAAGACTCCGGCGTCATCGTACCGGGCCACGGAGGCATCCTCGATAGAATGGACTCGCTGCTGGTCACCATTCCCGTGACGTTCTACGTTGCTGCTTATATAATTACCTGAATGGTTCCACCGAATCTACCTTACCTTGTTAGGAGGGCTATTTGACTGCGCGAGGCCTGGTTGTCTTGGGCTCCACGGGTTCTATTGGGAGGCAGACCCTCGACGTGGTACGGGCCTTCCCGGACAGATTCCGCGTTGTGGGGCTGGCCGCGGGCAGTAACGTAGACCTGTTGCGTGCCCAAGCATCGGAGTTCAACCCCAATATGCTCTACAGCCCGTCGCCGGAATTCACCAAAGACATGCTGGACCAGGCAGAGTTTACTTCAATGGAAGAGATGGTCTGCCACCACGACGCCGACATCGTCATGGTCGGCACCGTGGGCCGCGTCGGCCTTCTCCCCACCATCCGCGCCCTTCAGCAAGGACGCAGGGTCTGCCTGGCCAACAAGGAGGTCATCATCATGGCCGGCGAGCTTGTTAGCGAGTTCGCCCGCAACGGTCAGGGCGAACTCCTTCCCGTCGACAGCGAGCCCAGCGCCATCTGGCAGTGCCTTCAGGGAGAAACTAAAGACGTCCGCCGTCTCATCATCACTGCCTCCGGCGGCCCCTTCCGTACCAGGCTCCACGAAGACCTATCGAACGTTACCCCCCAGCAGGCCCTCAACCACCCCACCTGGAAGATGGGCCGCCGTATCACCATAGATTCGTCTACACTGATGAACAAAGGCTTCGAGGTCATCGAGGCCCGCTGGCTATTCGACGTCCCGTGGGAGCGCATCGAGGTTGTCGTCCATCCCCAGAGTCTCATTCATTCTATGGTGGAATTCGAGGACGGCTCGGTGAAGGCGCAGATCGGCCCCCCAGACATGAAGCTTCCCATCCAGTACGCCATGCTCTACCCTGAGCGACAAGCCAACGAGGGAATTCCCCGACTGGATATCTCCCAGGCCATGACTATGACCTTCGAACCTATGGATCCCGCCCTGTATCCCTGCTTCCCACTCGCCCTGGAGGCGGGACGAAGGGGCGGCACCTATCCCGCCGTCCTCTGCGCCTCCGACGAGGTGGCCGTCGAACATTTCTTGGAAGGCCGTCTGGCCTTCACCCAAATCCCCAAGGTCGTGGAGGGAGTCTTGGAACGACACGAAGGTGCGTCCGCGGACAACTTGGAGGACATCCTGGGAGCTGACCAATGGGCACGGACGGCGGCTAGAGAGATGGCGGCATCTCTGCAATGAACTTCGTAGTCGAGCATAGTACCGGCTTGCCACAAAACCTCACCCCAATGAATCCGCCGGGGGGAAAAGAATGATCTTCGTCTTGGCCATGATAGCCATGGTCGTGGCCCTCGTGGTCATCCACGAGCTGGGCCATTTCGCCGTGGCCAAATTCTTCAACGTGAAGGTCAACGAGTTCGGCGTTGGCTTTCCCCCCAAGCTTTTTGGGTGGCGAAAAGGCGAAACGGAATACACCTTCAACGCCGTGCCCCTCGGTGGCTTCGTACGACTGGAGGGTGAGGAAGACCCCACCAGTCCCCGTAGCCTCGCGTCCAAGTCCCCTGGCGTAAGAGCGGCCATCCTGGTGGCGGGCTCCTTCATGAACGCCGTGCTGGCTGTGGCAATATTCGCCGCACTATTCATGGTTCCCAGAGACGTAACCGTCGGCGACGTGGTCGTGCGAGACGTGAGCCCGAACTCCCCCGCGGCAGAAGCCGGCATCGGCCCCGGCGATAGAATCCTCGCCGTAGGCGGCCAACCGGTCGAGAGCACCAACCAGGTGTCCGCCGGCATAACCCGCAATCTCGGTTCCGACCTGTCCCTCACACTCGAAAGCGGCGGGCGGGCCCGGGAGATTTCCCTAATTCCCCGGTGGCACCCGCCGGAGGGTGAAGGGAACGTGGGGGTGCGGCTGGGCCTGGAAAACGAACGCGTGGAGCGCCTCTCCTACTACCCTTGGGAGGCAGTCGGCAAGGGCGCGGCCCAGGTTGTAGAAGTGATAACCCTCACATGGCGTTCCATTACCCACTGGCTGTTCAGAGACGCACCCGCTCCCTTCTCCGGCCCCGTCGGCATCGTCAGCGGCTCCAAGGAGGCCGTAGACATCGGGGGCCTTGACACCCTATTCCCCCTCGCCGCCCTTCTCAGCATCAGCCTGGCCATCTTCAACATCCTGCCCATTCCCGCCCTCGACGGCGGCCGCTTACTCTTTGTCATCATTGAATGGATTCGCGGTGGAAAGAAGATACCCGCGGAGAAGGAGAGGCTGGTCCACATGTTGGGCTTTGCCCTTTTAATTACACTGGTTCTGATGGTAAGCTACAATGACATTGTCCGCCTCGTGAGAGGCGAGAGCTTTATAGGCTGAACCGTAAAAATCCTCTAATTTGGGAGCGTTCCAGATGGCCAAGCGCCGGGTTACCAAAGCAATCTACGTGGGCGGCGTGAAGATTGGCGGCGACGCCGAGATTGCCGTCCAGTCCATGACCAAGACGGACACACGGGACGTGGCCGCCACCGTGGCGCAGATTCACGAGGTCGAAGAAGCCGGCTGCGACGTCATCCGGTGCGCCGTGCCCGACATGGAAGCAGCCAAGGCCATCCCCGCCATCCGCTCCCAGATAAACATCCCCTTAATAGCGGACATCCACTTTCATCATCAGCTGGCCCTCGAAGCCATCAACGGCGGCGTGGACGGTCTGAGGCTCAATCCCGGCAACATCCGCGACCCGGAGAAGGTGAAGCAGATCGTCCGGGCGGCAAAGGAACGCAGCATCCCCATCCGCATAGGCGTGAACTTCGGCAGCCTGCCCCCCGTGGGAGGCATCGGCAAGTCCAGGGGTTTCTCCCGCATCATGGACATGGTGAACCAGTTGCCCAAGGCGGGAGAGGCCGTCAAGGGCCAGTACAACGTGGTGGACCACATGGTTGCCACCGCCCTCTGGGAGATTGGCCTGTTGGAGTCCCTGGACTTCGACCTGATCAAGATATCCCTGAAGGCATTCGACGTTCCCACCACCATTCAGGCGTACCAGCGCTTGGCCAAGCTCGTGCCCTACCCGCTCCACCTTGGCATCACCGAGGCGGGCACCGTCAGGTCCGGCTCCATCCGCAGCGCAATAGGACTGGGATATCTGCTGTACGACGGCCTCGGAGATACCATCCGGGTATCCCTAAGCGGCGACCCCCGCGAGGAGGTAATCGCTGGCTACGAAATCCTCAAGTCGGTGAACCTCCGCCAGAAGGGCACCACCCTCATAGCCTGCCCCGGCTGTGGACGGGCCGACGTGGACGTTATCCGCCTTTCCAACACCGTGGACAAGCTGCTGCAGAAGATCGACAAGAAAATAAAGGTTGCCGTCATGGGCTGCGAGGTGAACGGCCCTGGGGAAGCCAAGGACGCCGACGTGGGCATTGCCGCCGGGGCCGGACGCGCCGTCATATTCCGTAAGGGCAAGAAGGTCAAAGTTGTCCCGGAGTCAGAGATGATTTCCGCCCTCATGGCCGAGGTAGAAAGCCTCTAGCTGAGATCCCACGCCCGTTTTTCCCGCGAAGAGCCTGCCCCCGTGAAGACGAGGGCGGGAATCCATCCCCTCCGTTGTCCTCGCGAATGGAGACCTTTGCATAACCGTCATTCCGGCGAAGGCCGGAATCCAGAATCCCATGATTTAGCTACGGCAAGAGTCGTCCCACACCACTATCCAAATGCGATTCGGTAGTTATGCAAAGGTCTCCAAATGCGGGGACCCATCCCCTCTCCCTCATCCCGTAGGGGCGGTTCGCGAACCGCCCGTCCCCCCCACAATTACGTCAGCAACTCTGCCTAATTCCGCCCCAGCACCATGTGAAATTCCAACGCGCTGATTCGCCGCCCCCGCCGAATGGACGCAACGGCGTACTCGATGCACATCCGCGCAAATCCGGGATACTTCAGGACAGCAGATCCCACGACTACCTTTGGCTCGAATTCATCGGGGTCCACCTCGAGCCGGTCGGTATTCTTGTGGTCGATAACCAAAGAGACGGGCTTACCCGCCATGGTCTCAATCTTGGCTTTCATCTTCTGTAGGAACTCTTTGTCTTCCATGTCGCTTGTCTAAGGGGTTTCAGGAGATACTTGGGTCAAGAAATGATTATAGCACAGGGGGTTGCTCGTCAATCTGCCAACCCTGTCACTTCGCCCACACCCTGCATCGTCTCCGTTCCCATTGGGGGTGTCCCTCACCGGCGCCCGCCTTCCGCCATGATACCCGCCCTACTCTCCGCCCTTGGAGATACCCGAAGCTGGTAACGCTGCCCTCAGGCAATACCCTCCAGCAAAATCTCCGCAACCCGTCTCGGCTGGGCCACTGGCGCCATGTGCCCCGACCCTATATCCACCACCTTGGCCTTGACCAACCTCGAAGCGTAACTTCGCTGCCGTTTAGCAGACAAAAACTTGTCGTTAGTCAGGACAACGTAGGTCAACTCAACGTGCTCAGGGAAATCTAGCGCGGGCACCGGAGTCACCCAGGGACCATACGGGTCCGGCACGAGCCTTCCCGCCCGAATGGACGCTTCCGCCGCCCCAACGTCGTTGTACAAGCTCCTCGCCAGAAGCGGTTCGAGAGGCTTGAATCCCTTCTCCGACAATCTGAATGGTATGGCAGACTTCCGAGTCAGGAACGAAAGCTCTCCAATGGGCTGCGCCCCTTCCTTGGGCAGCATTCCCCCAATGAAGACTATCCTGCTCAGTGTACTCCCAAGGGCCTTAGCCACCTGGGGCGCAAAAGTGGCGGCGAAGGAGTGGACCACCAGCGTAACGTTGTCCCGCAGGTTGACTCGCGGTGGCGTCACCACAGCGTTGACGTAGTAGTCAACGGTTATGCGGCTGATATCAAAGGAGCGCCGGGCGCCGTGTCCCGGCAGATCGACGGCGGTTATGTCGCCCACGTTGGTACCATCGTCGGAGTTCCTGAGATGCCGCGTTACGTCGTCCCACATAGATGCGTTGTGCCACTCGCTGTGAACTAGTAGAAAGTTGGTCATATTTCTCGCAAAACTGCTTCGGCTGAGGTCAAAAGTTGGTTGTCCTGGTGCGGCAGGACAGTGCGCGGGTCCATCAAGACCTGCTCGTTTTCGATTCGGGCCACCACGGGCGTGGACTGCGCCCGAAGCCGGGCCGCAACGGCCGACGCGCCCCCTCGAACATCACCGCAAGGGATGCACAGGGCCCAGGAATCAAGGGACTCGCCCGGAAGGCTCCCACCGCCGATGGTCGACCTTGCCGGCTGAACGGTTGAACCCGCGCCGAGGGTCGCGGCCCACGATGTTGCTCTTTCGCGGATGTCCTCGCTGGATTCAGAAATCATGCGCCAGACGGGAATGGCTTGCAGCGCCTCTTCTTTCATATAGTGCAGCAGGGTGGCGGTGGTGGCCGCGAGACTCATCTTATCTATTCTAAAGGCCCGTGCCAAGGGGTGTTTAGCCAGCAAGTCCACCATATCCTTTGCGCCAACCACAATGCCCCCCTGCGGACCTCCCAGCAGCTTGTCCCCGGAGAATAAGACCAGGTCGGCCCCTGCCTTGACGCTGTCCTGCGGTCTCGGTTCGTAGGACAAGCCGAATGGTCGCGTGTCGAGAAGGCACCCGCTGCCAACGTCGTGAAGCACGGGAACGTTGTGTCTTCGACCCACATCCACCAACTCCTCAACGTCGGGGGCGTGGGTGAAACCTACTATCTTGAAGTTGCTCGCGTGCACCTTTAGCAAGGCCCCGGTGTTCTTGGTGATCGCCGCCTCGTAGTCGCGGGCGTAGGTCCGATTGGTCGTCCCCACCTCCACCAGGGTTGCGCCGCTCTGCTCCAGCACGTCGGGTATTCGGAAGCCGCCACCTATCTCCACCGCTTCCCCACGGGAGACTATGACCTCTTTCCCGGCGGCAACCGCCGAGAGGCCCAGCAACACGGCAGCAGCGTTGTTGTTGACCAGAAGCGATGCCTCCGCCCCCGTCAGATGGTTCAAAAGCCGTTGAAGATGGGCCTGCCTCGAACCACGACGGCCCGAATCCAGGTCGATTTCCAGGTCGCTGTACCCCGTTGAGGCGGCGTTCATGGCGGCCGCGGCTTCCAGGCTGAGTGGCGCCCGGCCCAGGTTGGTATGAATGACTACACCTGTGGCATTGATGACCGGCGTCGGCTGAATCCGGCCCATCCGCTGCACACGCTGGGCGGCTTGCCGTGCTATCTCTTCGAGAGAAGGCGCCGCCCGGCCATTCAAAGCTTGAACCCGCGCCTGCTGGATACACTGCCGAACGGCGTCTACCAGCCAGGAATGGCTATACTCGCCACCAAGCGCCTTAATGGGTTCTGAGGCAAGCACCCGTTCAACGCTGGGAAGATTTCTAAGGGGTGACGTCATTCGTTGATTAGAATTCGGCCCAGTGCAGCGTCTTGGTGTTCCGCTCAATATGCCGGAAAGCCTCGGCAAACGGCAAACCAACCCGCTTCCCGATATTCTCCGCCCTCTGCCGCGTTCGCTCCCGTAGACGCTCCGGCTCCCTCATCTGGCTCACGTGTCTGCTCAACGAAAGCGCCTTGGCGTCTACCGTGTCGGAAATATCCACGTAGGTATCCGGCCGCTCGCTGCCCCACATATATATTTCGCTAACCTGGTGAGGCTCCAACCCCTCCTCACTGATCTGCTCCGGGAACTGGTGAGGACTCCAAGCGTAGGTGAACACCGCGTCCAACGCCACCATGCCGCTCACCCGGTGGTCTCGGTGAGTGTGAGAGGTGGTGCGGAAGGGGTCGATGCACATCACCGCCTCCGGCTTGTGACGCCGGATTTCTCGGACCACCTGCCGCCGAAGCTCCAGCGTATCCTCCAACTCGCCGTCGGGGTGCCGCAAGAAGACCACGCTTTCGACGCCGAGGACCTTCGCTGCGTTGAGCTGCTCCTTCTCCCGAATGGCTGCCAAAGCGGGCGACGTCATGGCCGGGTCGCTGGAGCCTTTGTCGCCGTTGGTGCACAGCACGTAGGCGGCCTTGGCGCCCTGTTTCGTCCACAGGCCGACGGAGCCGCCGCAGCCTCCCTCGGCGTCATCCTGATGGGGGGTCACTAGAAGAACGGAACGGGGCGCCTTGTTCATTCGGGGAAACTCCTAAGCTGAAATGGCTTTCAGATGATACGGAATTGGCTGCGCCGCGGCAAGAGCATCATCCCCCACTCGCTCCCCATCATGTCGCCCCACCGCACCATCGTAGGGGCGACCCTTGTGGTCGCCCGTCCCCCTCGCGGTGTTCCAGGGAAGGTGGGAACCCAGCCCCTTCCGCGCCTGCAAATCCCTTCCCCCTTGATGGGGGAAGGTTAGAGCCTGCCCTCGTGAAGACGGGGGATGGGGGTGAATCCCGTACCCGACAACGCCCCTCCTGTAGGGGCCTCCCTTGTGGTCGCCCGTCAGGCACTCCTACCACCCCAGCGCGTAGCCGTCCCGACGAGGGTCCGCTCCTCCGTGGAGCGCGCCCTGTTCGGTATCCACCTGAATCATCATCTCGCTGCCCGTCCCCTCCCAGTCGCCAATTATGTTAAGTTCATGCCCCCGCTTCTCCAACGCCCGCCGCACGTACGGAGAGAACCGACCTTCCAGCCACAACTCATCGTCGCAAGTGTGCGGATATGTGGATTCCGTGGGGTTCTGAAGATGCCTCCACCGTGGGGCTTCCACCGCCTCGGCAACGGTCATGCCGAAATCCAGTACGTGGGTGATGACCTGCATGTTCGTCTGGACCTGCGTGTCCGCGCCGGGGGTGCCGCAGACCAGCGCCAGTTGTCGTCCCTCATCGCTCTGGCGGAACACCATCACCGGATTCATTGTATGCCGCACCCGCTTCCCGGGCTGCAGGCAGTCAACGTGGTCTTCCTCCAGGTGCCAGTAGCTCATCCGGTTGTTGAGAAGGACGCCTGTGCCCGCCGCGACTAAGCTGGAGCCAAAGGCGCTCTGCAGGCTCTGTAGCTGCGACACCGCGTTCCCCCAACGGTCGACAATCACGAAGCAGGTGGTGTCTTCCACCGGCCTGCCGACGTTATTGACGGATCGAGGAGCGGATCCCGGCGGATTCTGGTATCGCCAGGGGTCGCCGGCGCCAACGTCTAGGGCGGCGCGGTCCAGGTCGATTGACTCCGCCCGATGACGCGCGTATTCCTTGGACAGCAGGCCGGGGATGGGAACGTCCGCGAATTCCGGGTCCGCCAGGTACGCCTCCCTGTCCGCAAACGCCAGCTTCTTAGCCTCTGCCATCAGGTGAACGCTCTCGGGGGTGTTGCATCCCATAGACTTCAGGTCAAAGCGTTCCACCAGGTTCAACTCCTGCAAAAGCACGTGGCCGCTGGAGTTGGGCGGCGCCTCGTGCACGGAGTAGTCCCGATATCCTGTCGAGATGGAGTCCTGCCACCGCACCCGAAAGTCCGACAGGTCCTTCATAGTCAGCAACCCACCCTGTTCCTCGACGAACCGTGCGATGGCGTGGGCAATTTCCCCTTCATAGAAGACACCCGCCCCCTCTTGCGCGATCTTCTGGAAGGTGCCAGCCAGGTCCTTCTGATAGAGAATCTCGCCTGCCCTGAGAGGCCGCCCGTCCCTGGTGAATATGGCAGCGGACGTCGGAAACTCGCACAGCAACTCGTCAGCGGCGATAGCGTTGGCGACGGTATGACTAACGGGGAATCCCTCTTCGGCCAATTCAACGGCGGGTTCAAGTACCTCCGAAAGGGACAGAACGCCGTACTGTTCGTGGGCTTCCGTCCACCCTCTCAAGAGGCCCGGCACCGACATCGATAGGATCCCCTTCAGCGGAATCCCCTCCGGCAGGTATCGCTCGCGGGTGGCAGCATAAGGAGCCGGCCCGGTGGCGTTCACCACCTTCACCGTGTCGTCGGCGCGGGTGTAGACCATGATGAATCCGTCGCCCCCGATGCCGGACATCAGCGGTTCGACCACGTTCAGCGCGGCGGCCACCGCCACCGACGCGTCGACGGCGTTCCCGCCCTTCTGCAGAATCCGCACCCCCGCCTGGGATGCGAGAGGATGGCTGGCGCAGACCATCCCCTTCCGCCCCATAACCACAGGACGATGCGACGAATATCGGATACCGTGGGGTGAAAACACCATAACGCGCTCCTAGCTGACTTTTCTCTCAGCATAGAATCAAGAATGACGGAAAGCAAGGGGAGGCCGTCTCCATTCTAGTAGGGGTGGTTCGAGACTCGTTGAGTGGATTTAACCTGGTCGACGTTACGTTCTATAAACCAATCCGGTACAATTAAAAGGCAACTGGCCCGTCGATGGGAGGAAATCAGTTGGAGTTCGACAGACGACAACCCAGACCAAAGATCGTGTGCCAGCCGTCGGCTTCCGCCTTGCTGTGGTCGTTGTTCAAATCCTGCTCATTGCACTCGCGGTGAGACCACGGCGGTCTCAGGCTCTGCAATTGATACGTTAGCTGCAAGTTGTTTTCTGATAGTCTTCGGCTTGACCCGATTGGGACGGTTCATCGTCTACATCCCCCACTCGCTGCTGTCGGGGTTCTTCACCGCCGCGGGCATAGTTCTGATAGTCACCCAGGTTCTCCCAGCCATCGGTCTGCCCTCAGCGCCAGGTGGTGTCGTCGGCGGCGTCAAAGCCTGGACTAGCGCAACGGTCGATTTTGACGCCCTTGCCATCTTTGGGATAACCGTGGCGGTCGGGGGCTTTTGGCCAACCCGACTGGCCAGGTATGCTCCGGGCCAGTTCGTCGCTTTATTGGCGGGGACCGCCGCCGGAATTATCTGGTTCACAGGCGCTCCCGTGATAGGGGAGATCCCGCGAGGCTTGCCAGCGCTAATTTGGCCGGCGTTTAACCCAGAGGTCATTCCCCCTGCCTTCACGATGGCCCTGCTATGTACTGCCGTGACGCTGCTAACTTGCTTGCAGGCCGACGCCACCACCGGCGGGAGGCATCAGCCGAATCGGGAACTGATGGCCCAAGGTGTCGGTAACGTTGCGGCAGGCTTGATCGGAGGTAATCCCGGCGGCGCAAGCTCGACTACATTCCTCAACCTCCAAATGGGTGGTCGAAGCAGGGTTGCAGGCGTCACGTCCGCGGTAGTAGTCGCATTGGCTTTCGCCGTGCCGTTCAACCAGATCCCGCTGTCCATGCTTGCGGGCATCATCATCGTCACGGGCTACCGGGTCATAGATTGGGAGTTCCTGCGACAGGTCCGAAGCATACTCTCGGCTATACGGTGGTAATGCTCGCAACCGCCACGGTCGCTGTGCTCATTGGCTTCACGATGGCGATACTGGTCAGGCTGGTCCTCTCCACTCTCGTGGACGTTACACGGTCGCACAGGCGTGAACTGGAGCGGCTAGTGTCCGTGCCGCTTCCGGATACCGCGATATGACCCGACTCCGCCCCTTACGAATCTAGAGTGGGGCTGATTGTCATGCCCGATAGAGTGTCTGTGGCCTCGGCGCGAGAACTTTACAGGATTCTTGGCGGAGACATACGGGCTAGCCAGGCCATCATTATGGATTTCGGCCGCAGCACTGCCTACATCGACGATACCGCAGCGGCACTCATCGGCAAGGTCATAAACCGCAAGTCAGTGGTAGTCTCCGGGCTACACGGCGAACCCGCAATAATGCTCGCCGCGTTTGGGACCTTGCAGCCGGACAGATGCACCCAGGACGTGGAACGGGCCAAAGCCGTGGTACGGGTGATGTTTGAATCCGAGTCGGACTAGCATGGCCTTCACTGCGCCCGCGCGCAAGAAGTTTGGAGGTGTAAAGGTGCGGCCGATTGCATGACAACATAAGGACCCCACCCTAGAGCGTTGGACGCCCTTGGCCGCCCTTCCACAGAATTCGCCTGCCCGCCTGGGATGCGAGAGGATGACTGGCGCAGACCATCCCCTTCCACCCCATAACCACAGGACGATGCGAAGAATGCCGAATCCCGTGGGGTGAAAAGCCCACAACGCGCTCCTAAGCTGACTTTTCCCTCACCATAGAATCAAGAATGCCGGAAAGCAAGCACGAGCGACTCCCTCTTCGTAGGAGCGGTTCACGAACCGCCCTTCTCTCCCCTGCAGTCAGCGTGTCGGCGGCAACACCGGCTCTTTGGAGCCGTGGATGGACGGTTCAGAAGCCAACAGGGCGCGGAGATTAGCCACCGCGGCAACGGCGTCTTCGCCAAGACCCAGCATGTCCCGAACGAGGCGTTCGTCCAGGGCTATGCGGGTCGGGTCGACGGCGCAGCGGTAGAAGGGTTGGAATTTGCGGACGCGGAAGTCGCGCCAGATTGCCTGCGCCTCGTCCAACTGCCAAGGTTGCAGCTTTCGAACGTCAAGGGAAGTCATGGTCTCCAACATTCCTTTATTGCCCATCCCCCTTCCTGATTGAGACCGGTTGGAATGGTTCGCGTGCAGCACCATTCCGAGAGTGGAGTTGCACCAAAGGGCAAGGGCCACTTCAAGCTTGGATCTTGTCACAGCATCATCTTCATACACAGTTAAGGTGTGCCAGGCCCGAACCCCAAGCGCACGAACATTGGTAAGCGTTGCCATTATTCTTTGTGAGTCGTACCGAATATCTCGGGTAACGTGAAGTTGCCCAGATTGAGACCAAATCGGGGTATGGTCTTTTCCGGCTTTGCACACAAGCCAAGCGTTGACATCCGAACTTAGACCTTGGTGAATCGCCTCCTTATGCCTCCAGAGAGCGTGGAATTGGGCATGCTCGTTGTATCCATGGTAGCTGTCGAATGCGCCAAGAGTGCCGCGAATTTGGGCACTATCGGGGCTGACGTTCCCTATTGCTGACAAGACGGCCACCGGCACGCGGCTGGACACTTGACCGCCGTCTTTCGTCCAAAGTTCGCCCCGCTCCAGAGCAGAGGCAAACTGGCCGACGAGGGCGCGCTTCCATCGGGCAGCTTTCCAGGAATCCTCATTCACCGGTCCGTCGATAATCTCGCCCCACGGCTCACCGCCGATCATCAACGGATTGCCGCCCACCGGCGGTCCGTCGGAACGGAGTAGAGGTGAGAAGGAAGCGGCGTTCACGGCTCGCACTAGGGCCAGGGCGTCAGTTTCCTGGTATGCGGCACGCCAGAGATTGATAAATCTGCCGCGCCCGGAGGGGGTCTCTCCCTCCTTCAAGCGCCGGGCAACCAACAGAGCCTCAGCTATACCCGTGTCGTAAGACATGGAGCGCAGCTTCGGGTCGTGGGACGAAACTACGAATTCTATCTCATAGCGGGAGGCCAGCATCCCGCGTATTGCACGCCAAGAGTGGCCGAATAGGGCTGTAACAGGTAGGACGAGGGCGATACGTCCCCCTGGGTTGACCATCCTATCGGCAAGAACCGTAAACGAGGAGGCGTGCCCTGCTATCTGGTTGGCGGCAGCGCCCTTGAGCAGAGCGCTAGTGCGTTTGGAAATCGCCCTCTTTGAGTCCTCGTCGCCTTCCGAAATGGAGAACACCCGCGCAATGGCTTCCTTCTTACCGGGGGCGCTAACCCTTCTAATGAAGGGGGGATTGCTAATGACGAGGTCTGCGTTAGGTCGGCGGACGATGCTTCCCGTTCCTGCGGTGGCTCCCATCTGCTCTTCGGTGGCGGAAAAAAAGGACTGGATATCAGGAGACGCCAGCCATTCCAGGGAGCCAAGATAAACATCCCTGTACTCCTTCCCCTGTAGGTCTTCTTGTATTTCCGAACCTAATCTGAGGGTGTGAAGCTGCATCTGCTCGAATCTCACGGAAGGTGACATTGACGCGAGGGTTGCCGCGGTCAAGTGTATGGCAGCCTGCACAACATCAGCGCCGGTGATCACTTTTTCGACCAGAGCCTTATGGAGAGACGGGTCATCGTATTCATTCTGGGCCGCCGTGGCATGGTTCTGTACTAGCTGCCGATAGGCGGCCATGAGGAGGGTGCCGGTTCCGCAGGCCGGGTCTACAACCCGCAGCTTGGAGATATCCTTGGTATCGCTCCAGTCAACGCCGTTCCAGCGGTCCGGGGACAAGGCGAGGCCGGCGAGGAGAGAGGAGGCTGGTATGCTGGTGTAAAAGGCAGCCAGCAGCTTTCTTTCAGCGATGAGGCGGTTGAATATCCTCCCAGCGAGGTCATGACGACCGACGGCGCCCATGCCCAACAGGATGGCGGCAGTTCTCGAACATTCGCCCAGAACCGCCGAAGCTTCAACGTCAGAAAGCTTATCTACTACGTCGCGAGCCATGCCGAAGATGGGATAGTAGTCGATGTCAAGGATTTGCTCCCATAGCTGAAGGAGCCTCGTCTTTGAGAAGCGGCCGTCCAGCATCGCTGCGCTCACCGGCTGGAAGGCGACTTCGGCGCTGGCCAACCTCTCCTGAAAGATCATGGCGTTGATGACTACCAGCGAGGCCATGTTGGCCACTTCGTCGCTCGGATCCGCATCGAAAATCTTTGCGACGCGGCCAAGGGTTCCGGGGGAGGAGTAGAGGAGTGAGCCGGCGCGTCTAGCCCCTTCGTCAAGGGCATCAACGGCTTCGTCAAGATTACTAGTCGGCGGGGTAGTTCGACGGATTACGTCGCCAAGTTCAATAGGTGTCCCGTTCAGCTTTGGGCCGGAGGTCCCGTCGCTGCGCCACTCCTGCCAGGCTAAGGTAGTCGATGCCAACCGCTCGAAGAGGCGCGATTGGCTCGCGGTGCGGAGGGCGGCGGGAACAGTCACGGCGAAGGTGTTCTGAATCTTCCGTCCGTCTATCTCCATGCCAAAGCGGGAGAGGGCGTCGGCCTCGACGGTAGAAGCAGGCTCAAACTCCGTTTCTACGATAATTGGGCCTTGCGATAGACGGATGAGGACGTCCGGCTGGGGGCCGCCCTGGAGTGTTTCGGATGCTGCATTCAGGCCGCAACGTTCTCTAAAGACCCTGGCCAGCGTTATGTTCAGGACGCTTTCGTGGCTGCGGTCTTGACCAGGTAAGGTTGTCATTCGGTTGCTATCCGTACCGGCTTCATCTTGAACGTCATTGAACTCCTATTCTATATCAAAACCATCCTAGCCACCCCCGCCGCATCGCCCCACCTCCCATAGCCACCCCCCGCCCCAAAAATAGGAAAGGCCCCGCCGTCTGGGGGTGAAACGGCGGGGCCTTTTGTCGCGCTTAACGCGGCGGAAATTCTTGTCCCTGTGAGCTTATTGGTACACGGGGACGGTGTATTCGTGGTATCGGTACGTTCCGAAGTTGGAGAAGTTCACCGTGTAGTCTTCCACAACGTCGGGATTGTACGCAACCTGGGAGAAGACCCAAACCAGGGGTATGGTGAATGCCTTGTCGTGCCAGGCGTCGCCAAAGACAATTGCGCCCGCGTCTCTCTCCTCCACGCTGGTGGCGGAGCGGCATACTTCCTGGAGGGTGTCTACCTCTTCGAATTCTCGGTAGCCAACTCCGCTGTCGTAAGGGAACCCGAACTGGATGCGGTTGCATATCGGGCTGTACCCGGGGGAAGCGCCGTACATCCAACTGGAGTCCTTGCCGGCCTGCGCCTTCGCGCGGAATTCACCGAAGTTCTGGTCTATCTCCAGCTTGGTTGTGACGCCCACGGCGGCGAAGTATTGGATGATCTGCTCGCACATGGAGGGCCAGTCCGGGACGACCCGGTGGTTGCGCAGACAGTTTATGCGGGTTTCAAAGCCGTCGGGGAAGCCCGCGTCGGCCAACATCTGCTTGGCGGCCTCGGGATCGTAGGGATAGGGCCAGCCGCCGTCCTTGCCGATCTTACCGTCAGGCCCGGGAACAGGCGCCCACCGGTCCTGCCAGTCGGAGCGCCAGGTGGGGTACTCGTCAATCAGTGGGAAGGCCTCGCCGTTGTAGAAGACCTCGTTGAGCTCGTTGCGGTCCACGGCGTAGTTGAGGGCCAGCCGAACTTGGGGGTTCCTTATCGGATCGTCCGGGTCGTAGGCCTCGGGTGAACCCTTGGGACGGCCACCGGAGGGCGGCTCGCCCGTCTCCGGGTCCACGTAGTTCATCTCACGATAGTAGACGAAGGCGATGGACTGGTTCACGCTGGGAAGGGTGGCCTTGCTGATGGAGTAGCCGCCACTTTGAATCTGCTCCCGCTGGTCAGCCACCAGGGGAATGATGTCCGCCTCGCCGGTGAAGAACATGGCTAGGCGCGTGGCAGGCTCCTGGATCTGCAGGAACTCCAACTCGTGGAACTCAGGTGTCTTCCTCCAGTGATCTTCCACCCGTTCGTGCAGGTACGACTGGTCGATCTCGTGGCTGACGTAGGACCACGGTCCGGTGCCGACGGGATCGGACTGGTAGCCTTCTTCGCCGCCTACTGCGTCCCAGTGGTCGCGGCTCAAAATGCCGGATTCCCAAACGTCCGATACGTTGAAGGGAAGTTCCAGGTTCACGTTTGGTGTGTGAGCGGTGACCTTGTAGTCGTTAACAACTTCCCAGTCTTCGGGGTCGCCGAGAAGGCCGTGCCAGCGACCGGGGCTTCTGGTCAACGTGGTCGGGAAGTTTCCAATGTCACCAATCAGCAGGTCCCAGGTCATGGTCAGGTCCTTGGCGCTGAAGGTGAAGTTCCCGTAAGGCTCGCCGCCCTTATAAAAGGGAACGTCCTCTCTCAGCTCGAAAGTCCACGTCTTGCCGTCCGTACCGGAGTCCCAGGCGAGCGCCAACTCCGGCAACTCCTCGTTGCTGCGAATGTCGTGGCCAATGAGGTGCTCGTACTCCGGCATCTTTGCCCAGGAAACCTGGCTGCCGGGGTAGGGGATGGTGAACTGCTCGCCGTCCACAGGATTGGCGGTTACGAGCCGGGTCTTAACCGGAACCATCGCTGCCATAGTGGGCGCAGGCGTTGCTGTGGCTGTAGCGACCGGAGCCGCCGTTGCAGCGGGCTCGTCGTCGCCACCGCAGGCGGCTATCGTCAACGCCAGCAGCAGAAGCAATGCTACGGAGACAAGAATACCGGGTATTCTAAGTTTGGATTTGATACGTTGATGCAGAGTCTGCAAATCATTTTCTCCAATTCTAATGTGCAATAGCCTATTTCACCCCAGGAATTGGGGTGAAACGGCGATATCGGCAAAGGCTAGACTTGCGCTAAGGCTTTGTCAAGCGGCAAACTTGAAATATACTTGGAGAAACTTGTTATAGAAGGTTGATTATCGATGAAGGTTCGGAACGGCTATGGACTTGGATTCACGACATTTTCGCGCATGATTTTGGGTGCTGCCTTAGCGCTGGCCATTCTTGGCGGGGGCATTCTCTCCGCCTGCGGAGGTTCTACGTCTGACGAAGGCGCGGTTCCGACACAACCTCCTCCTGAGAACCGGCCCGCGCCAACCGCACAGCCGGCAACCGAGACGCCGGCGCCGGCTAGGGTTTCAACTTCCGAGCAGAAAAAGCTGTTCCTGAGCGCCGACCAGTTCGACGAAGTAGAGGTGGAACTCACCGCCGGCGACCTGCTGCGCGTCGTCTACACTTCCGCGGTGAGCATCAGTCCCGGGCTCGGTGGCACAGGACACCAGGAGCGCGGAGTGCAGCTGGCGGTGCTAGACCCTAATAAGGAGCAGCTTATAAGGGCGGAAGAGTCGGCGGACAATTCGGTGGACGTGGTGGTAGAGGTCACGGGCCGCCACGAGATTGTCTTCATCAACTCTAATCAGTTGGAAGGGCTAAACGTCAACCTGGAATACTTCATTAACCCCTAGCGGGTGAAGCACCCAGCATCCCTCGCCATTCCGACCCCCTCGATCCCCCTCGAGCAACGTCATGGTCTCATCGCCCATGCCCTAGACTATCCTCGTCACCGGCGCCACCCGGACGACCTTCGCGTCGGCGACGCCGTCGACTTCTGGCGAGTGGAGGCCCTGGAAGAAAACAGGTTCATTCGCTTGAAGGCCGAGATGAAGATGCCGGGCCGCGCCTGGCTTCAGTACGAAATCCGGGAGACCCCCAACGGCGCCTCCCGATTGGATCAAACCGCGGCCTTCATTCCCAAGGGCCTCCCCGGGCTCGTCTACTGGTACGCCCTCTACCCCATTCACTCCTGGATCTTCAGCGGCTTAATCAAAGCAATCGCCCGCCGCGACGAAGAACAATAGGCCAATTCATCAGTAGGGGCAGGTTTCAAACCTGCCCCTACCGCAATCATGTCACACGCGCCCCTCTATTCAGAGGAGCCGCCCCCTACGAATCATCCGGCCCCGGTGCAGTTACAATGCTGCTCCTGAACCACACCCCCTCTGGCATCTCCGACGGTAGATACCGGACCTTTGGAGTTACGGTCCTGCCACTCGCCGTTATGTAGGCCACCTCAACCCGCCCGTCTTCCAGACGGCGCGACTGAATCTTCCCGATGACGTCCTCTCCCACCATCACGTCGCTGCTTTCGCTCCATTCGTCGACGACGGCATCGGCGGGAAGGTGTCTTGTCTCCGGTAGAATCTGCTCCCCGCTGCTCAACTCCACCCCGTGCTCAACCCGGCCGTCGTCGCCGAGCCTGGAGACAACCCGCAGTCTGTAAGAGCGTGTCTAATAAATCCCTTTGCTACCTCGAGCGCTCCATGTCACCTTGAGTGAAGCCGAAGGATCTGGAGTTGGAGGGGCGGACTTCGCTGCCTAACAGATGTTTATGCTTCGCTCCACCGGCGCCTTTTTAGACACCCTCTAAGGCGGAGCCGCAGGCGCCGGGAGCGGAGTTATGTCGAACATCTTCAAGAAGCTGGCGCTGCCACTAATGGAGAGACTCTCAAAAAACTGCATGTTTTCGTCATCGGCGCCATCAGCGCAGAGGACACCGTCTACCGCTAGCTCATAGATAGGTGACGCAGCTCGCATCTCCGTATCTGCGGAAAGCATCCAAGTGAGGTCCAGCACGTCGGCCCTCCGGAGAGCAACAGCTATCGATGCAGGACTGCGACACGAGTAGGTATCCTCGAAGTCCTCCATCATTGCCTGAACGTCCTCGTCCTCCCAACCCATCTCCGCGTCCCGCGCCGCTTCGATGATTGCTCCGGTCGCAATAATCGGCGCAAGCACCTTCTCCCCGTATACCAGCTGCGAGTGCAAAGCAAATGCATCATCAAAGGACATGGGCGACGCGTTCCCTACTCGGCTTTGAAGCCCCTCCCACGTCGCAATGATGGAAACGGCCCGGGCCGACGCCGTTTCCGCCATGCCCAGAAGAATGTCCTCCACCGCAACCGGATTCACCGACTCGCCTTCCCGCAGGGACGTCCTCATCCCGGAATCCCGCAGGACCCCTGAGTACTGCTGCCCGTAAAGCTTAAGCAAGTTCCTAGACGAGGGATCCGCCACGTTGGACGCCTGACCCTCGCCAGTGGTCGGCAGGCTGGCAACGGCGGGCCTATCGAAGAGGCCCTCCAGCCTCTGCGTGAGCACACCGGCAGTATACAGGGCCTTCGCCCGCACGGACTCAGGGGCCTCAGAGTCCGGGGTGATTGAGGAATTAACGGTTGTGGTTACCTCCCCTTCCTCATCAGCCACGGCCGAGACCTCATATCCCAGACCGTCCACATTCACCGTAGTCGGGTCAAAGACGAAACCGCTCAATACCATCAGGTTTCGCCAGTTACCGTGAAAATCCACCTCTTCGTCGTCCTCATTGTAAGTAATCATTCCCACGAATACCCACAAGGGACCGGGTTCGTTGAGCGTTACCTGGAAAGGTTTTACTCCCCTCATTGGAGTGCTTGTTACACTGGCCGTTTTATCTCCGGTATGGTAGGAGACCCCAGACTCCCATTGTCCGTCCGTTGCGCTAATTGAAGGGCCCGGCTGATAAAAGCGGGGAGCTACCACATACACCCATGCACTACCGCCCACCTCAGCGAGGTCCCCAAGGCCCAGATTGCCAATGCGGTAGTGGACCGGGAATGGCACACCCGCGACGACCTCGTGGGGAGCATGAGTTTCCTCAACCTTGAGTTGGAAGCTGCTCTGTCTTGCCACCTCGTCCACCATCTGGATGACGAGGGTGAAGTCGGCATGCAAGGGTTGGAGATCGCGCTCCAGATAGGTCGTCGCCTCTATCAGGTAGACGCCAGGCGTCAGGAATCGCTCAATGCGCGAGTTGCGTCCCCCACCACCGTCGTCATTGGCGGAGATCACGCCTTGGGTTGGCGACGCTAGGGAGAGGACAGGATCGCCGTGTTCCGATATCAGATCAATAAGTACGCGACCGCTCTGCGCCAAGTTGAAGGAGTAGCTGTGGGCGGGATGCTCCACGACGATATACGAGCCGCAGGTGTCGAGCGTCCAAGAGTCGGATGCAGTCAGTTCTACACCCGGCTCAACCGTGCCAAGATGGACCGTGTCGCAGCCTGTGACGCGGCCGATGGAAATCGTGAAGCCCGATGGGCCGCGCCCGCGCCCGCCGACCGTCGTGGCCTCAATCTGATATGTCCCCGCAGCCAAATTGGCCTCGATGCGGGCGTCGACGCTAGGGCCGCTGTCGTCGTCGTGGGCGAGGCGGCTTCCGTCCTCCGTCAACAGATGAACGTAGGCGTCGCCGCCGTCGGAACTCAGGTCAATTCTAACTTGGCCGGCTTCCACAAGCTGGAATTGATAGTAATGAGCATCGCTGCCTGCACGAAAACGCGAATCGCAGTCCTCAGTGGTCCACCGCCCGGTGGCCTCCAACCGGCTGTTTGCCTCGGAGTCTAGGGCGCCGAGATCGATCACTTCGCATTCAGCGTCATCCTGGGCCGACACAGCCCCGACGCTCCCCAAGGTAAGCGCCACCGCCAATAGTGCGGCAACGGCAAGCGCCGTCAGAAGCGTTCGCAATCCTACCCTATGCAATATGACAGTAATTCCTTTGACTTCCATGTCCGAAGCGTACGGCAAATCAGCCCCCCGATTTTCAAGTTCTTATCTAAATCGGCACGAATCATAGCCCATTATGGTCTACGGTCTCTCGTGCCAACCAGTTATCGCCTTGCGTGGAATTAGTGATACTAAGTCTAGAATTATACCATCAGTATTCTTGCCCCATGATTAACTCTTCTTAATACGTCACTGACCCCCCACATCCCTGACCTCTACTTGGGCTCCGGTGTGCGCGTCTATTAATAGTCGCTGTCCCAGAGGCTCATACAAGAAGACATTGGCAATATCTTGACCGTCACATCCACCGTGAAATGGAGTGGAGAACGCCACCACCTTTACCCTTACTTCAGTCTCCGTCTCTCGCGAATAAGATACCTGTGGCGCTCCCTGGCATGAATTCACGACAAGCGTAAGTCGGTCCGGGACGCTCAGCTGAGCCTCATATATCCCAACCCCACTGCGCCACGCTCCCTCACCCAGGATCAGCCAGACTAGGAAGCAGGCCACGAAGACTGCCAGCCCGCCGCCCACAAGTCCAATCCCCTCTGTACGACGTTAAATGGGAAACAGCGCTGCTCCGAATCTAGCTGCCACACAGAGAAACCGTCCTAGCGATTTACTCCGCCCGATTGAGGTTATTCTTCCTCCGCCTTACCCTCCATCACACCGTCAACCTCCTCCAACGCCTCCACCGGCAGCCTTCGCTGTTGCCGCAGTTCCTCAATCTTACTCAAGGGCCGCTCCAGCATACGGCTGCGAGCCCCCCGAACCTGCTCGTAGGCCTTATGCGTGGAAACCAGACGACTTCCCAGAGTGTCGACGCTCCCCTGGTACTTCTGCCACTGTTCGTTGAACGCCCCCATCAGAGAGATTATCTCGTTGGAGGTCCGCTCTAACGCAAAGTTGTCCACCGCCTGCCTCACCACCGCTAATACACAATAGAGGGTGGATGGAGAGCACCAGATAACCTTTTGCTCCAGGGCCTTGTCCAAAGCCGTGGGGTCATTCTCGTGGATGAAGGAGTACACGCTCTCGTTGGGAATGAACAGCAGCACGTAGTCCACCGTCCCTTGGGAAGTGTCAATGTATCCCCGGCTGCTGACTTCCTTCACCTTCTGCCTCACGTCCCGCAGGAAGGCGGAACGGTCCGAATCGTCCCTGGACTCTAGGTAACGGAGGTAGTTGTCCAGCGGAAACTTAACGTCCATGTTCAACGTCAATTCACCCGGCAGAAGGAAGCTGAAGTCCGGTCGCGATCCGTTTGCCCCCATGGTTTCCTGCTTCCGGTAGTTCACCCCCTCCTTCAAACCCATCAGCCGGAAGATATCCTCTGCCATCCGCTCCCCCCACTGCCCCCGCGCCCGGCTGTTGGCCAGCGCTTCCCGGAGCGTGCCCGTCGAAGAGGTCAGTGCTGCAGCCTGCTCGCCCACGTTCTTGATCTGCTCGGTGAGCTGGCCAAACTTGGCCTCCCTGTCCCTCTCAAGAACCCTCACCAGATCCGTGACTCTCGCAAGCTCAGCCTTGATGTTATAGAGTTGCTGGTCTATGAGCGCCTTCTTCCCCTCCAGTTCCTGCGACCCAGCCGAGGTGTGCCTGGAAAGTTCCCGCTCCAACTCCTCCCTGGATTCCTTCAACGCAGACTGCGTCAGGCTCTGAAACTCCAGCTTCAGCCTATCGTCCAATCCCTTGGGATTCATCCGATTGACCATAACCGCGACAACCACCACGAGAACCACCACCGCCGCTGCCAAAACCCCAACCAGAATCTCCATTACACCCCCTCTGGTTCTGTACTTTATAGACCATAGGCACCGTTGCGCCACATGCCGCCAACACTACCGTATCACGGTATAGACGCTGTATCCACCGATCCCTACCGTCGTCGCCGCCGCCGATTGCCCGACGAAAACATCGCTTTAGCCAACGGTCTCTACGGATTTCATTCCAACGAAGAAATGCCCTGTATCTATCGCGGGCCGGCGTCACCCACGGCTCGGCCATAGCAGGTCTGCTACGAAACGATGAGAGTGCGCCGGCACGCAAATCGCCGAACAAGCGGGGACTATGACGAACGAAAGCGTCGGTGGCGGTGGCCGGCCGTAATCAGAGACCAGCCATCCAGCGAAAATACCAAGTAGATTCCTAAACTCTCTGCAACGCGTCTGAACTCTCTATGCCCCATATCTTTCTCAGCCATGCGCCGAGAATCCTTATCCATAAACACCGAGATTCCGCCTCTGCTATGTCGTTGCTTTCCATACGCGTACACAACATAAAGAGCGTCTTGCCGAATTCCTCGCTGTTGGCAACGCCTTGCACCATGTTTCGAGGACTGAATCGGAAATCGTCGAGCTACCTTCTGTTTTACCATGATCATTCCTCCTACGAATTTTGTGCCAGACGCAAATTTCAATCTGAAACTCGGACTGGGCGGAGAATTATTTCACAGATTACGCTTTATATCAAGTCAAATGCATTACGACATTCGCCTTCATTCAAAAGGACTACAACATCCTTCGAGGCACATCTGTGGCTGATTACACGGTTACGCTACAGTCTCTGCGTATTTCTAGAAGTTTATCGGAATTCAGTCATGAAATCAGCCTATTTTGACAATTTTGCCTCCCAAATCCCCCTCACCCCGTAACCGCCCCCTCCGAAGCCGACGACACCAGCTTGGCGTACTTCGCCAGCGCCCCCGTCGGATACCCCGTCGGCCGCGGCCTCCACGCCGACCGCCTACGCTCCAGTTCGGCCTCTGAAAGCTCCACGTCCAGCCGCCGGTTCGGCACGTCCACTACCACCGTATCCCCGTCCTCCACCAGCGCAATCGTCCCACCGACCGCCGCCTCCGGCGCCACGTGACCCACCATCAAACCGTGAGTCGCCCCTGAAAACCGTCCGTCCGTCATAAGCGCCACCTGCTCCCCCAACCCCTGGCCCATCAGCGCCCCCGTAACCGTCAGCATCTCCCGCATCCCCGGCCCTCCCTTCGGCCCCTCGTACCGGATAACCACCACGTCCCCGGTTTTGATATCCTGTGCCTGAACCGCCGCGAAAGCATCTTCTTCTCTGTCGAACACCCGCGCCGGACCCCGCTGATACAGGTGCTGCTTGCCGGCAACCTTCACCACCGCCCCTTCCGACGCCAGATTACCTCTCAGAATCGCCAGTCCTCCCGTCGCTCCCAGGGGAGACTCTACCGACGCGACCACCCGCTGCTCGCCGCCGGCATCCACTCCCTCCAGGTTCTCCGCCAGCGTCCGGCCCGTTGCCGTCAGCGCGTCGCCGTGCAGAAGCCCCGCGTCCAGCAGCCGCTTCATCACCAGCGAAACCCCTCCAACCCGATGCAGGTCGGCCATCACGTACCGGCCCCCCGGCTTCATGTCCGTAATGTACGGCGTCCTCTGGCTGATCTCATCGAAATCGTCGATTGACAGCGACACCTGCGCTTCCCGAGCAATGGCCAGCAGATGCAAGACAGCGTTTGTGGATCCACCCATCGCCATGACCAGTGTTATCGCATTCTCGAAGGCCTCCCTCGTCATTATGTCCCGAGGCCGAATCCCCTTCGCCATCAGATTCAGGAGAGCCTGTCCCGCCTCCACCGCCGCCTCGTCCTTTCGGGGATCTTCCGCCGGAATGGATGCGTCCCCGGGCAGGCTCATCCCAAGGGCTTCGATGGCTGACGACATGGTGTTGGCCGTGAACAGCCCCGCGCAGGAACCCGCCCCCGGACACGCCGCGCACTCCACCTCCCGAAGCTCCTCGCCGCTTATACTCCCCTTGGAGTAGGCCCCCACCGCCTCGAAAACGTCCTGGATGTTCACGTCCCGGCCCCTGTGCCGGCCAGGCATTATGGTGCCACCGTAGACGTGGATGCACGGGATGTTCAATCGCGCCGCCGCCATCATCGTCCCCGGCATATTCTTGTCGCACCCCGCCACCGTCACCAGCCCGTCGAACCCCTCGGCAAAAGACACCAGCTCGATGGAGTCGGCGATAACTTCCCGGCTCACCAGCGAAGCCTTCATGCCCTGGGTGCCCATCGAAACCGCGTCGCTGACAGTCAACGTGCCAAACTCAAAAGGCGTGCCTCCGGCCTCACCAATGCCACGCCTGACCGCCTGCACCACCCGGTACAGGTGCACGTTGCAGGGCGTAACGTCGCTGGCCAGGTTGGATATGCCCACAAAGGGCTGCCCCAGCTCCTTGTCCCCCAGCCCCACTGCCCTCAACATCGCCCGTGCCGGGGCCCTGTCCGGCCCGTCCATTATCACGCTGCTGCGGTATCTCATGTTCACTTTGCCGTTTCCGCTCATGCCTGTTCTCCTATTCAACAACTGACGCAATTATAGGCAACAGCCGAAAACGAAACAACGACACCATCCCCACGCCCAACTCCACCTCCCCGTGTCCTCGAGCATGCGGGGACCCATCCCTCCCTCCCCACATGTCATCCCGTCCTTCCCCTGTAGGGGCGACCCTTGTGGTCGCCCGTTACATTAGACTGGCTGACTAACTCCCCCCGGTTTGTTCCCGTGGAGAGCCTGCTCCCGTCTTCACGTGGGCGGGAACCCATCCCGCACCCACACGCGCCATACCCACGCCCAACTCCACCTCCCCCGTGTCCCCGCGCATGCGGGGACCCATGCAGACTGGCCAGAAATGCGAAAAATCACTCAAACGTGTCCCCGCGCATGCGGGGACCCATGTCAAAAGGAATAGACCCCGAATCCGTACCGACGCGTGTCATTCCGAGCGAAGCCGAGGAATCTCGCTGCCAGGTTCCGCCCCTCCCCTCCCACACTCCAATACACGTAACATACCCATTGCCCACTCCTTAATATATAATTGCTAAAATCTCAGCCCAGGAGCCGACATGCCCAAACCCAAAGTCTTCATCGCCCGACGCATCTTCCAGGAGGCCATCGACATGATCGCCGCCGAGGCCGACGTGGAACTCTGGCCCGACGAACTCCCACCTCCTCGCGAGACCCTCCTCCAGAAGGTCGCCGACGTCGACGGCCTCCTCTGCCTCCTCACCGACAAGGTAGATGCCCAACTTATGGACGCCAGCCCCAACCTGCGCGCCATCAGCCAGATCGCCGTCGGCTTCGAAAACATTGACGTGGCCGAAGCGACCCGCCGCGGCATTCCAGTCGGCTACACCCCGGACGTCCTCACCGGCACCACCGCGGACATGGCTTTCGCCCTCCTCATGGCCGCCGCCCGCCGCCTCGTCGAAGGTGCCGAAGCCGTCAAAGCCGGCCGGTGGAAGACCTGGCACCCCCTCCACTATCTCGGCCCCGACGTCTTTGGCGGCACCCTCGGCATCCTCGGCATGGGACGCATCGGCCTCGAAATGGCCAAGCGCGCCCAGGGCTTCGACATGCCCATCCTCTACTATGACGTTTTCCGCCGCCCTGAAGACGTGGAGCGTCAATACAACATGACCTACGCCCCCATAGACACCGTCCTCAGAGAGTCCGACTTCGTTAGCGTCCACGTCAACCTCACTCCGGAAACCTACCATCTCATCGGCAACCACGAACTCCACCTCATGAAATCCAACGCCGTCCTCGTCAACGCCGCCCGCGGCCCCGTCATCGACCCCACCGCCCTCTATCACGCCCTCAAGGATGGTCAGATAGGCGCCGCCGCTCTCGACGTCACCGAGCCTGAGCCCATCACAATGGAAGACCCCCTCCTCACCCTCAACAACTGCATCATCGTGCCCCACGTCGCCAGCGCCAGCGTGCCCACCCGCCTCCGAATGTCCACTATGGCCGCCGAGAACCTCCTCGCCGGACTCAACGGCCAACCCATGCCCAACTGCGTCAACCCCGATGTCTACAAAAAGTGACCCGCTCCCTTTCCGCCCTCGAGTAACGCCATGAATAAACCGAAAGTCTTCGTAACCCGGGCCATCCCCCAGGATGCTCTTGACCTCGTCGCCGCCCACGCCGAAATGGAAGTCTGGCCCCACGACGAGCCGCCGGATCCGTTCACCCTTCGTCAGAAGGCCACCCACGTTCAGGGCATCCTCACCAACATCATGGACCGCATAGACGCTCCACTCTTCGACGCCGCCCCCAATCTCAAAGTCGTTAGCCAGATGGCCGTGGGTCTCGACAACGTAGACGTGGCGGAAGCCACCCGGCGGCGCATCCCCGTAGGCTATACCCCCGGCGTCGTCTCCAACGCCACAGCGGACCAGGCCTTCGCCCTCCTATTGGCCGCCGCGCGACGGCTCACCGAAGCCGAACGCTGGGTGCGAGGAGGCGGCTGGAAAATCGCCTTTCATCCCCTATTCTGGCTTGGCGCGGAAGTCCACAACGCCACCATTGGCATAGTCGGAATGGGCAGCATCGGCCTCGAAATGGCCAAGCGCGCTCGGGGCTTCGACATGCGTATCCTCTACTACAGCCGCACCCGCAAGCCCGAGGCCGAAGCCCTCTACGATATGCAGTACGTAGATATGCCCACCCTGCTCGCCGAGTCCGACTACGTCAGCCTCCACGTGCCCCTAACCCCTGAAACCCACCACCTCATCAGCTCCGACGAACTGGCGCAGATGAAGCCCACCGCCATTCTAGTTAATGCCGCCCGCGGTCCCGTCGTCGACCCGACGGCCCTCTACCACGCCCTCCACTCCAAGACCATCACCGCCGCCGCCCTCGACGTCACAGAGCCTGAGCCCATTGATCCCAACGACCCTCTGCTAACCCTGGAAAACCTGGTTGTTGCCCCCCACCTTGGGAGCTCCACCGTACTAACCCGCACCCGCATGGCCGTCCTGGCCGCTCGAAACCTCGTCGCCGGCCTCGAAGGTCGGCCCCTCCCCCGCTGCGCCAACCCCCAAGTCTACCCCTAACCCAAACACTCCCGTTATTCCCGCGCCCCCTTCCGTTGTTCCCGCGAAGGCGGGAACCCATCCCTTGCCCCCACTCCCCCGCGCGGAGCCTGCCCTCGTGAAAACGGGGCCGGAATCCACTCTCATCCTAACATCTACTGCCCCAGATAGAATCCCTGTCCTCTTTCCTGTATAGTAGGAAGGTAATTCCACTTCTTCAGGAGTCCCATGGCAACAGAGCAACTCAGCGAGCGGGTCAGCCGGCTGGAAGGCGGCTACGAACACGTAGCCACTAAAGCTGACGTTGCAGAAACCAAAGTAGCCATCTCGGACGTAAGAGTCGAGGTTGCAGAAGTAAAAGCCGACGTCGCACAACTCCGCGGGGAAGTAAATTCCAGATTTGCAGAGATGGACGTCAAGATTGCCCAAATGGAGAACCGCATCACACTCAGACTCGGTGCCCTCTTCATTGCTATTTCAGGCGCTCTCTTTGCCGCACTGAGGCTCTTGGAATGAAGTCGGCATCCCCAAAAACATTGATGGTGACCCCCGCATGACCGACTACGTCATCCAAACCGACGGCCTCACCAAGCGTTACGGCAAGATCCTCGCCGTCGACGGACTCTCCATACAGGTTAGGCGCGGTCGCGTCTACGGCCTCCTCGGTCCCAACGGCTCCGGCAAGACTACGACAATGGGTATGCTCCTCGGCCTCCTCAAACCCACCGCCGGCACCTTCTCCCTCTTCGATGGCTCCGAAAACCTGGAAGCCTCCCTCCGTCGCATCGGCGCCGTCATAGAAACCCCCTCCTTCTACCCCTACCTCTCCGGTCGTCAGAACCTCGCCTACTTCCAGGGCATCTCCCAGCGCGGCTCCCCTGACGAACTAGACGGTCTCCTGGACCAGGTAGGTCTCGCAGACCGCGCCAACTCCCGCTTCCATACCTACTCCATGGGCATGAAGCAACGCCTCGGCCTCGCCTACTCCCTCCTCGGCGACCCTGACCTGGTCTTCCTTGACGAACCCACCAACGGCCTCGACCCGGAGGGCATGATCGAAGTCCGGGAGATCATCCGCAGCCTCGGCGACGGACGCCGCACCGTTCTCCTCTCCAGCCACCTCCTCCACGAGGTCGAGCAGGTCTGCGACAGCGTGACCATCCTCTCCAAGGGCAGGCTCATCGCCCAAGGCAACGTCGCCGAACTCCTCCATTCCGTCGGCCGGGAGCAGATCCGCATGAAGACCACCGACAATTCAAGGGCACGCAGCGTCCTTGCAGCCCTCGATTGGGTCGAAGAAATCACCACCGATGAAGACGCCCTCATCGTCACCGCCCCCATAGAGCGTACGGCGGAACTGACCGCAGCCCTCAGCCGCCAAGAAGTCTACGTGATCGAGACCGCCCCCATCCAGATTTCCCTCGAAGACTACTTCCTGCAGGTCACAGGCGACAAAGAACAGGCCTGATGATAGCTCACGTTCTTGGCCTCGTCCGCTGGGAATGGTTCAAAATCAGAAGGCGCTGGCTCCCCTGGGTTCTTCTGGCCATCGCCATCCTCATCGCTCAGGCCCTCCTTTGGGGATTCTACGCCGCCTTCCACATCACCGGCGGCTCCATCGGCTCCCTCATCCCCTCCTACGAATACGCCAGCAATCAAGGCGTCATCGAAGTCACTTGCGCCGAACTCCTGCAAGGCGACGTAGTAGGGCAGAAAGCCTCCGGCCTGTCTCCCCAAGATACGGACGCGTTCTACACAGGGCTTCAAGACTGGACGCCAGCCTGCGAAGGCTACACCACAACTGATGAAAGCCGAGCCTTCTTCACCCTTCCCATTAGCGCACTCCTATCCCTCTTCATGCTCTTCAGCTTCGAAGCCGGCGCCTTCGGAATAATCCTGCTGCTCATACTCACCGCCTCGGCCATGGGGTCCGAATACGGATGGGGCACCCTGCGGGCCTCCATTGCCAGCGGGCCGGGCCGCGCCCAGTTCCTGGCATCAAAAATGCTTACCATGGTCTTCATAGGCGTCGGGGCCATCCTGGTCATAGTCCTCGTCACCGCCCTCACCAGCCTACTGGCCCAACTCATCCCGCCCGCCGAACACGGAAGTATCGTCTTCTCCGACGGGTGGCGCGACGCCTTCGTCTTCCTCGGCAAGACCATCTACGCCATCATCCCCTTCGTGACCATAGCAACCTTCCTCACCATTCTCACCCAGTCCAGCGCCGCCGGCATCGGCCTTTCTCTCGGCTACCTGATAGTGGAATGGATAGTCCTCCCTCCCATATTGGCCATCAATGACGCCTTTGAAAAGATCAACGAAGGTCTCCTCAACAGAAACGTCATCGAGTGGATGTTCGCGGGCAACACCGAAGCAGCGGAGGCCTTGGGGTCAGCCAGAAGCCCCGACACCCTCCAGGGGTTCCTCGTGATACTGGCCTACATAGTCGTATTCACCGCCGCCGCCTTCTGGCTCTTCCTAAGACGAGACATCACCGGCGCCAAAGGCAGCTAACCCCCAAACCACCATCCACAGCGCCCCATTTTCATTGTTCCCACAAAGAGCCTGCCCTGAGCTTGTCGGAAGGATGGGGTAGACCGCCCTCGTGTCCTCGCGAATGCGGGGACCCATCTTCACCCCCTTCCCACATGTCATTCCAACCGTAGCGAAGAATCTCTTGGCCCTGTCCTCCCTCCCCTATAAGCCGTCCACTCACCCAACCCACTTTCGTTTTTTCCTTGGGGAGCCCGTCCTTATGAATACGTAGGTGGCAATCCGTCCCCACCCAACCACCATTTGAAGTTACCTCCGCCGGCGGACGTATGCCAGGGAAACAAGCGCAACCAATACAACAACTCCTGCAACCCCGGCGACGATGGAAACTATCGGAAGCCCATTCCCCGGGACGGAGCGAGCCGTTAACTGACGTGATTCAGTGGAAAAGAAATCCAATTCCCACACCAGTTCGCCATCCTCAATGCGGTCCGCGTTGTGCTCGCCAAGTTCTCCAGGAAGTTTCACGCGCACCCGGAACCACGCATCACCAAGAAGCATACCCGCAAGCTCTTCCATTCCATCCTCTGACCCGCCGAGGCCCATCAGATCCCCGGAGTCCTCCCCACTGGGAATTAGCATGGAAAACTGCCATGCGCCATCCTCATCCTTACTTATGGAGGGAACGTCGAATGGTTGGGAATCGCTCTCGGTCGAATCACCCAACCCGCTGAGGACTGCCCCTACAGCCTCCGCGTCAGAGAAATCAGAGATCGGCACCGTAACAATCACGCCCGTATAGCCATCCTCCTCGTAGTCCTGTACCTCAGCCCCTGGCGGCAGCTCTCCCAATTCGTCTGCCATGCTGAAGTCTTCCCCGGCCATATCCGCCATCGCACTAACTTCGTCTTTCACGGCGATCTGGTAGTTAAAAACCCCTGACCCGTCGTCGTTTACAATGAACCCGACCTCCAAACGAACGCATGCCGCCGTAGCCACGACAACCAATGAAAGGAGCAGTGCCAACCGTATCGTCTTCATCTCATCCTCCACCACAATGAAGTAGCCAGCGAATCAATTGAGTTTAATGGATTCGCCTTTCCCATTACAATAGAAACCTTCCTCCCGCACCCAATGCCATCCTCCAACGATGCCTTCGATAACCCTCAGTTTTTCCGCTCGCAGCGCCACCCCCATATGTCATTCTGAGCGCAGCGCAGCGGAGTCGAAGAATCTCACCCCCTACACCCCCGCCCCCCAACCTTCCCCCTTCCTCCCCTGATTTCCTGTATCATACCGCCATCCATGAACACTAGGCCGCCAGAAAACTCCAAGCCCTCCCTACAGTACCTCCCAACCCCCCAGCGACGCATCATACGCGCTTGGTGCATGTACGACTGGGCCAACTCCGGCTACGCCACCAGCGGCGTAGCCGCAATCATCCCCGTCTACTTCGTCTTCCTCTTCAAAGAGTCCCTCGGTGAAGAAACCACGCTTCTGGGCCTCACCCTCACCGGAAGCTCCGTCTGGAGTCTCGCCATAGTCGTCTCCGTTCTATCTGTTGCCCTAACCTCACCCCTCCTTGGCATCCTCTCCGACCGGCTCCCGATTAAAAAAACGCTCCTCTGGATATTCACCATAGTCGGAAGCCTCTCCACCTTCCTGATATTCTTTTCAGCCTACACCGGCCAACCCTGGGCGTGGCTCCTGGGGGCCTTCATCCTTGCCAACGTCGGCTTCTCCGGCAGCCTCGTCTTCTACAACGCCTTCCTCCCCCACGTTGCCCCTCGACGCCTCTGGGACAACGTCAGCAGCAGAGGCTTTGCCTACGGATACGCAGGCGGCGGCATCCTACTCGTCGTCCACCTGGTCCTCATTCTGGCCACCCAGGACACCGCCTACGAAGACCTCGCCGCCCGGGCCGCCATCGCCTCCATCGGTCTCTGGTGGTTCGCTTGGGCTCTCTGGACCCTACTCGTCGTCCCTGAACCCCCCGTCCACAAACCTGCCCGCGGACTCAATTTCTTTTCCGCCATTTCCCTCTCCTTCAGCGAGCTCCGAAACACCGCCCGGCAGGTCAAGCAATTCAGGGTAGTTATCAACTACCTGGCCTCCTACCTTCTCTTCAACGACGGCATCCAAACCGTGCTGGTCATCGCCGGAGCGTTCGCCGCCGACACCCTTGGAATCGGCTTGGCCTTCAACATGGCCACCATCGCCATCATCCAATTCGTCGCCGTCCCCAGCGCCATGGCCTTCAACTGGCTCGCCTACCGCACTTCCACCAAGGCTGCCCTCGGCGTCGCCCTTGTTGCATGGATAGTCATCGTCCTATTCGGCGTCGCCCTGGCTCCCCTGACTCCCACCAACCACTCCGACCACGACTTCCATCTGAACTACGACGACCGGACCAACGAATACCAAATAGCTGCCGTTCCCGGCGGATGGGACCAGGATGACCGGCTCCAATGGCAGGGAAGCGAATGGCCCTTACAGCCGGACAACACCCTAAGCTCCCAGAAAGCCAGCGACCTGCCTCAAGCCTTCATGGAATCGCCGGAATTCAAACACAGCCTGTCTTTCCGTGACGGCCCCATGAATGGTCAGACCGCGCTTGGCCCCGACCATCCCTCAATCATCGGCTCCGGCCCCATGAGCTGGTGGCCGTCCTTCATGCGAAGTATCCTCTGGAAGCCCTTAGGCATCGACGTTGGATTCCAGTGGCTCATACTCGGCGTACTGGTAGGACTCATCATCGGCGGCAGCCAGGCCCTGGCAAGAAGCCTATTCGCCCAGATAACCCCGTCCACCCGAAGCGGAGAATTCTTCGCCTTTTTCGGATTCATGAGTCGCGCCTCATCCGTCCTCGGCCCAATCCTCTACATCCTCGCCACGTCCCTGCTCGACACGCGAGCTGCCGTGACAGCAATTCTCCTCCTCATTGTCGCCGGCGCCCTGCTCCTCCGCCGCGTCAACGTGGAAGAGGGCGTCCGCACCGCCCAAGCCGCCGAATCCACCCCACACCCCTAACCCGCTAAACCGGCCAACGACCATCTCGTAGGGCCGGTTCGGGAACCGCCCTTCCTTTCCCCTCCCGTCCCCCGTAGGGGCGACCCTTGTGGTCGCCCGTCCCACTCCCGTTATTCCCGAGCGGAGCCTGTCCCCACGAAGACGGGGGGGGCAGGAATCCATCCCTTCCCCATCCGTTGTCATCGCGGGTGCGGGGACCCATCCCCTTCCCCCACATCCCATCCCCCGTAGGGGCGACCCTTGTGGTCGCCCGTCCCACTCCCACTGATCCACATGCACGGGGTGATAACTTTTACTCCAGGGGCCATTACGCTTCAGATCCCTAGCAACCGTCGATGGCGAGTGATCCAGACCTGCAGCGATTCGTCGCATCAAGCACCCCTCCGAACATAGTCGGGCAATCTCACACCGCTATTCAATCGTGACATGTCTGTAATGCTTTCCCACAACAATATCCCCCAAAGGTGTTGCCCTTCGTTTGCGAGTTTATCGCATGACAAAAGTGCCAAGATTGCCATATACGGAATCGGGGCAATTGGGGAACCATCTTATTGGAAAAATATCAACCTCAACCGACCGTCTTGACACATTGAATGTGCTGCAACAAAGTTTCTAAGCCAACATCCTTCTCAAGAAGACAGCGCGTTGATTTGTCGATAACTTGCCACAGAATAGCCAAGAGCAAAGTGCACAACGTGGTCGCAAGCCTTTGAGTGCTTTCGACCAAGTCCAGCACAAGCTGAGCGTGGTTGTCACTTTCTTGGTACATAGTGACGTCTTCATAATTTGACTTGATCCGGGATCGGTAGAGGTAGTTAAGTATTGTTGTTGGCGGAAATGCACGCGCAATCTTGATCTGGTCTTGTTTCCTAACGACGCCATGTTGTTTCCCAGGTTTTCTGTTCTTTTTTCTCTCAGTCTTTAGCCTTTCAAAAATTAGTCTTCTGCGCGTTGTGTCGAGACATTGTGAAATATGGGCATCTCTTGTTGTTGGGTCAGGCCTCCTTAGATTGAAACCAGACCCTATTGGCGTACGGTCATCAGTAACGCCAATAAAACTTGGAGCAATGTGGCCGAAAGTTCTATGCCCATTCATTAGCATCGCTGAATATGGCTTAGGGAAAAGCCTCTGTACGTAGGTTGAAGCTATTTCAGACAAGAAGGAACTATGTGTTTTGGGAAGTGTCTCTGGCCCTTTTCACGCAGCTAGCACCGCCAAACCGAATCCATTCATTGCATAGTAAGCTTGCACCGGTAGCCACATTGCACTTGCTTTAGCAAAATCAGGGTTTTCACAGACGTCTATATACTTTATGAGATTCAAAGTAAGCTTGCCACGGGTTAAGTGCCGTTTCACTTCATCAACGTCGTATTTTCTTGACGGCTGGAGTTTCTGAAAGCCCGGCAGCTTGCTTTGAGCATGAATAGGTGAATTGTCGAACGGAAACTGCATTGTCCATGCTTCGTTATAGTTCAAATAAGTTCGGATCTCTGCAATGCCAGAATATATGTAGTTTCCTGGAAGAGTGTCAGTAATGCTTGAATTTGGCATGTTTCTCTATTCCCATTAGGTAGTTGAATGTGAATTTTCTTTTAAGTTCAACTATTCCCATATCTTCTCTCCCTCGTGCGCCCGTAGGGGAGGTTCGGGAACCCCCGCCCTTACTTTCCTCTCCCATCCCCCGTAGGGGCGACCCTTGTGGTCGCCCGTCCCCCCCCGTTGTCCTCGCGCAGGCGGGGACCCATCTTTCCCCGCAGAGCCCACCCCAGCGAAGACGGGGGACCCTTCCCCTAAGACCTCCGGTTCTTCTGGTGCCGCCCGATATACCCCACCACCACCCGCTTCTCCTCCTCGTCCCAGTCGAACGCTACCCGAATAGTGTTCTGCGGGTCAAAGCTCGTCCCCTTCCCAACGTGCATGTCCAACTCGTACTCCCGGTCTTCCACCCTCGTCCGATACCATTCCGGGTACTGGTCCTTCGTCTCGTCCGTCTGCTTGGGCTTGTAAAACCACCCTGAACACGCCTCCTTCAGCAGCTTGTCGAACTGCGGGTCCCGGCCCACCTCCCGCGTCCGCGCCCGGTGGTACTCCGTACTCAGCCAGGCAAGCACGCTGTAGACCTCGTCGGGCCTCTTGAACGGCGTCGCAACGTCCGACTTGGAATTCAGCACAACCACCAGCTCATTCGGAAACGCCCGACGTGCCCTCTCCACCGCATCCTCCACGTCCGCAATCTCGCCGGGGTCCTCTCCCTTCTCCCCTCCTACCGACTTGCTGACCGAAACAAACTGCCCCCGCCAGACCTTCTCGTTCTGCTGACTTTCATATAAGTCCTGACGAAGCCGGTCCACCTCCCCCACCAGGCCCGACACCTGAACCTCAAGCCCACGCTTCTCCGAATCCAACGCCGCCCTCTCCTCCTGAAGCCTCCCACTTTCCCGCCGCGCCTCTTCTAATTCCTCCGCTACCGCCGCGGCCAACGGCATTTCCACCTCCACCACTTCCGCTTCCCCAGGCAGTTCTCCTACACCTTTCGGTTTTACAGCTGCATCCTCGGACTCTCCTCCCTCCTCCACCCCTTCGCTAACTTCCGACTCTTCTTCCACACCAACGGTCTGCCCAATCTCCTCTTTGATCGACTTCGCAACACTCACCAGTTCCCGCCACTCCGACACCAATCCAAAGATAGAGTCCTCGCACAGTTCCCGTGCCACCCTGCGTTCAGCCTCCTCGCTCCTGGTCCTGCCTATGGCCCGCAGCTTTACGTAGTCCGAGAGGCTGTTCCGCAGTGCCTCAGCCACCAACACAGCCTGAGGGAAAACGGCAGGATATTCCTGGGCCTCGTTCACCCAGTCCTTCAAGTCAATCTCCAGATACTCCAGTTCGTCGCCAAATTCCTCCTCCGACTCCCCGATAAGCTGCTCCAGCTCATTTATCTGGCCCCGCGCCCGCTCTACCACCTTCTCCTGGGCAATGCCTTCGGTTTCTCGTACGAAGGCCTCCAACTCATCCCAGTCGGAGGCTTCCGCCGGAAGTCCTCTCAACTCCTCCAGCCAACGGCTGAACATTTCCGACTCCGGCTGCGTCTCCTCCGGCGGCTCAGGCCCCAACCCGGACACGCAAGTCATCATCAGCTTCACGTCAAGCTCATCCGCGCCCTTCACCTCCGACATGAGGATTCGCAGCTTCTCAGACCATTCCGATTCTTCCCAGATACTTATTGCCCCATCACCCCTTCCCCACAGCCCGTCCGTCGGAACCCCCAACCTGCTCAATCCTTCCGCCACCTGCGCCCGCAGCACCTCTCTGGACTCCATCCACGTCCTCAGAACGGACCTCAGCAGTTTCTCGTTGCCCTCCCCAATCTCCCCAATAGCCGGCCCAGCCAGTTTGTCCGCGTCCGCCTTGCTGACATCACGGAACCCATCCAATCTTATGCCACTGTTGTTGATTGCCGCGTTGAGAGAATCTCTCGCCCCCTGCGACACCTGGTCCCGGAATTGCAGAGCCTCTCCGGTCACCTGTCTCATATAGTCCGGCGGGAACTGGGACGCCACGTCTAGAATGGAAAGAACTTCTTCCACTCTTTCCATAATCAACTACTCCTATCCAAAATGCCGGAGAACCCCGTCTCAGCCTTGAGCCACTAGGATACGTGCTCCCCCTTTGCCGCCGAAAGCATGTGGTCCAACACGTCATGGCTCGTTACCGATCCCAGAAACTGTCGGCTCTCATCGTCTATCACTGGCATCACAGAAAACCCCCGCTCCGTCATCCTCTGCAGCACGTCTTCAATCAGGTCCTCGGGACTCGCCGTAAGAAGCTCGTGTCGCAACACGTTTCTCAGCGGCACGGTAGCCCACTCATCCCTCGGCAGATATCTGAGCTTGCTCAGCGACACTATGCCCACAAAGATTCCCCTATCCACAACCACGTAGTCATCTTGATACGACGTTACCCACGTGTCAACAAATCTCCTCACCGTTATTCCCGGCCCCGGATAAGAACGCGACCTATCCAGAATTTCCCTCACCTTCACACCGTCCAGGGCGAAGCCTACCAGGGAAGACGGCACCACCCTCGGCAATACGACGTTCTCCGGGGTCTTCGTTTTCTTGATGGCGAAGTTGATAACCATGGGAACTACAAGTATGTAGGAGAGCATCACCAGAACCATCAAAGAAAACACTTCACGCGATATATCGCCGTGCTGGAACAGGACCAGCAGCAGCGCAACCTCCGCCACCCCCTTGGCCATTAGCCCCGCCGCCATTGGCAGAGCCATCTCCAAACGGGCCAGGTAGGAGCCTATCAAGGCCCCCGCTACCTTCGCCGCCAGGGAAATCAGCACCAGCGCCACAATTGTCCACGGCGGCAGGTTGGTAAACGCCAAACTGAAGTGAAGCCCCGCCGACGCAAAAAACAACGGCACGAATAACCCCCCGGCGACGCTCCGCATTCCCGGCATAATGTCAACCTTCAGCTGGTGCGGCAGACCGGATAGAGCCGCCCCGAAGAGCAGCGCTCCGATGGTGCTATGCAGGCCAATCCTCTCCGCAAGGATCACCATCAGAAACAGCCCGCCCAACAGCAACCCAAAGGACAGCTGCGGAACGTTGAAATGCTTCTGCAGGAACACTATCAGAAGGGGCACAATCTTTCGCGATAGGACCCACGTCAAAATGGTGAACCCCGCAATCTGGCCCAGCAGAATGGCCACCTTGGCCGCCGTGTTCATGGCGGTATCTCCTTGCTGCTCGCCCCCAATGGTGAACCCCACCACCAGCAGCGCCACCAATTCCGCAATGATAACCGTCGTGAAAATCTGTATCCCTACGGGTTTCCTCAAATGCCCGCCGTCCGATAGCACCTTGGCCACCAGTCCCAGGCTGGAAAGTGCAAGCACCCCCGACAGCGCCAACGCCGCCGTAAAGCTCAACCCCAGGTTGAAATCGAAGATTATGTCCGTCGTTACCGCCAAGGCTCCCAAGAGCGCTATGCTCAACGAGACTATCGCGGCTACGAAGAAGCGCCCCTGTATGGAAGCCACAAAGGCCGAAATATCTATTTCGTCCAACCCGATCAGGAAGAAGAATACAAAGATGCCAATGCCCAGCAGTACGCTTAGCTCGTGAGTCACCTCCACCACCCCCAACACCGGCCCCAGCAATATGCCTGTCGTCGCATAGGCGATTATCGAGTTCAGACCAAATCGGCGGAAAACACCTTCCGCAACCTTGGCCACTATGATCAAGAGGCCAATGGAGAGCAGCGCTTCAGCTTCGTTACCCATTGCTAATGCCTAACGACCCTCTCTGCGGACCCAGCCATCCTCGCTAATTTCAAATGCTTGGTAGCGTCCCCTATTCGACCTGAGACAGCAGGCCCCTAAGCTCACTCACTCCCACGTTGCCCCCGCTGATGATGCACACCACCGTGCTCCCCGGCGGCACCGACACCTTCCCGGACAAGAGCACCGCCACACACGCCGCCGCGGCAGGCTCCACTACCAGCTTGCACCTCTCCATAAGGATAACCATCGCCTCCAATATCTCCTTGTCCGAAATCCTGACCACCTCGTCCACCAACTTCTGCACGTGCGCCAGGGTGTACTCGCCCGCAAAGGGCGCCGCCAACCCGTCCGCCACCGTATCCCGCTTGTCTAGCGTCTCCGGTCGTCCGGACTTCAGGCTGCGGCTCATGCCGTCCGCTCCCTCAGGCTCAACTCCCACCACCCTAACCGACGGCTTTTCCGTCTTCATTGCAGCCGCAACGCCGGAAATCAGCCCGCCACCACCAATGCCGGCCACCACCACGTCCACCTCCGGCTCATCCTCCAATATCTCCAGCCCCACCGTTCCCGCGCCGGCAATGATCTTCAGGTCGTCGAAGGAATGCACCATCGTCTGGCCGCCTTCCCTTTGGACCGCATCCGTCGCCTCCTGCAGGTCCCCTTCCGCCAGATGCACCTTGCCACCGTAACCCTCGGTGGCTGCGATTTTGGTCCGACTCGCCCCCGCCGGCATCACTATCAGTGAAGCAATCCCCTGCTGCGTCGCCCCATACGCCAAAGATTGGGCGTGGTTGCCCGCCGAAAGGGATATGACCCCGCTTTCTTTTTCCTTATCGGACAACGCATTCAACTTGTTCAGCACTCCCCGCACCTTGAATGACCCCGTCTTCTGGAATAACTCCAGCTTCAGCACCACCTGCGCCCCCACCCGCTCGCTCAGATACTCTGACCCCATCATCGGCGTACGGTGAATCTGGCCTTTCAGATAATCCGCCGCCTCTCGTATTTCCTCTATAGTGACCATCGAGATAGATCCGGTCATCATTCCTAACCTCCTTTCTCTAACAACGCCTCCGAAGGCCCGCGCTCCATGCCCTCCGACGCCGATTCCACCTCCCGCATCACTCGCAGCGCGTTTTTCCCAAGTATTTTCCGTATCTCATCGTCCTGGTACTCCCGTCGAATCAACTCCGCCGTCAACAGGTGATACTTTGACACGTCCTCCAACCCCTCCGGCAACGATGCCGTCCCATCGAAATCACCCCCGATTCCTACGTGGTCGATTCCCGCCACCTCCCGCACGTGGTCAATGTGGTCGGCCACGTCGGCTAGCATCGCTTGCGGCCTCGGATTCTCCTCCTTCCACCACGACAGCCCGGCTTCAACAACCTTCCCATCGCCTCCCATATCCTCCAACATTAACCGTTGCCGCTCCACCTCCAAAGCCTTCTCATACGCGAACACCCTCTCCGAAACGAACCCCGACACAAACGTCACCATCACCACCCCACCGTTCCGCGGCATCCTCGACAACACGTCGTCAGGCACGTTCCTTGGATGCGACGCAATGGCCCTCGCTGAAGAATGGCTGAAAATCACCGGAGTCTCTGACGTGTCCAGCGCGTCGTGCATAGTCTCCGCCGATACGTGGGACAGGTCCACCATCATCCCCAGCCGGTTCATCTCTCGCACCACCTCCCGGCCAAATTCCGTCAGTCCGTGAGCCGAAGGTGCATCGGTGCAGGAGTCCGCCCAAGGCACGTTCTTGTTGTGTGTAAGCGTCATGTATCGAGCGCCGAGTCTGTAGAGCATCCTGAGCGCCCCAATGGAACCGCCGATAGAATGCCCGCCCTCCATACCGATTAGCGACGCCACTTTCCCGCTCCGGAAAGCCTCCTCCACCCCATCCGCCGTAAGGGCCAGCCCGAAGGTGCTTGGATAGGCGCGAATCATGTTGTAAACCACGTCTATCTGCTCCATCGTCGCCTGCACCGCATCCGCGCCCGTCAAACCGGTATCCACGTATACGGACCAGAACTGCCCTCCAACACCCCCCTCCCTCAGCCGCGGAATGTCCGTATGAAGCCCAAGCTCTTCCTGCCGCTCCCCAATGTCAATCTTAGAAATTGCCCTCTGCGCCCGCATCCGGTACTGCCAGGGCAAGTCGTTGTGCCCGTCTATGAGGGGCGTCCCCCGGTGCAAGGATTTCGCCTTCTCCAAAAACCCTCCAAGACCTACATTTTCTGCGTTCATATTAGCCTCCTGCACCAAAGTAATAGGCCCATACCCGTGCCAGTATACTCAATGTCTAACAAGCGTGCTAGCCGCCTGCCTCTCTCATAGCATCCCCTCATCAAATCCTGTATATTAAGGCTAACTTGCTGAGGAGTCCCATGACTACATCCACTGAAGACTTGGGCGAACGGGTCAGCCGACTAGAGGGTGGCTACGAACACCTGGCCACCAAAGCCGACCTTGCCGACGTAAAATCAGAATTAAAGGCGGACATTGCCGAACTTAGAGGTGCAATGAACACCCGCTTCGCGGAATTAGAGAACCGCATAATGCTCCGCATGGCAGGTCTCATCGTTGCCGGTTCCGCCGCCGTAGTCACCCTCCTAAAGCTCCTCGAATGAAAGAACCTTCTACCCACAGCTCCCACACCCTTCTACAGGAGCCCCTACGCCATGCCTAACCAACAGCTTGCCTACTCCTCCGCCGCCAACCTGCTCCAACTCATCTCATCCAAGCAGGTTTCTCCCGTAGAACTCACCGAACTCTTCCTCGAACGTATCGACCGCCTGGACCCGCAGCTCAACTCCTACCTCTTCGTCACCTACGACCAGGCCCTGGCCGCCGCCAAAGCTGCCGAGGACGCCATAATGAGAGGCGACGACCTCGGCCCCCTCCACGGCCTCCCCATCTCCGTCAAAGACACCCAGATGACCAAGGGCATCCCCACTACCACCGGCTCCCTCCTGTTCAAAGACCGCATACCCCACAAGGACGCCGCCGTCATCGAACGGGTGAAAGATGCGGGCGCCATCATCCTTGGAAAGACCAATACCTCCGAGTTCGCCCTCGTCGGCATGTGCGAAAACCGCCTCGGCGACCACGGTCGCAACCCCTGGAATCCCGACTACACCCCTGGCGGTTCCAGCGGCGGCGCAGCGGCAGCCACTGCCGCATTCCTCTGCCCCTTTGCCACCGGAGGCGACGGCGGCGGCTCCATTCGCATCCCCGCTAGCCTCTGCGGCCTCTACGGCATCAAACCCACCCAGGGCCGTGTGTCCGGCTACTCCGGCGTCCAAGGCCCTCCCTCGCCCAACTTATTCGGACAGCAGGGGCCCCTGAGTCGCACCGTCCGGGACTCCGCCCTGCTCCTGCAGGTCCTCGCCGGCCACGATTCCCGCGACCCCAACTCCCTCCGTCACAAAACGCCCGACTTCCTCGCCGCCCTCAAACGCGGCGTCAAGGGACTCCGCATTGCGTGGAGCCCCAACTACGGCTTCGCGTCCGTCGAAGACGAAGTCCTCCATATCACCTCCGACGCCGCTAGGGTCTTCCAGGTTCTGGGAGCCCATATAGGCGATGCCAAACTCACAATGGACGACCCATACCGGGCCTTTGGCCCCATCTACGAGTCCGCCGCCTTCCTCAACTACGGTTACATGCGTCACACCCACGGCCACATGATGACCCACTACGCAAGAGAATTTCTGGATATGGGTTCAAAAGTAACCGTCGCCGACTACTCCAGCGCCCTCGGCAGGCGAGACCAACTCAAAGCTCAGGTGGCCGACGTCTTCGAGCAATTCGATCTCATCGTCTCCCCCACCCTCGCCGTGCCCGGCGTCCCCGTAGGCCAGTTCCCCGAGCAGATAGCCGGCAAGCCCTCCTACCCTCATAAGTATTTCAGCTTCCACCCCTTCACCTACCCTATCAACGTCGTCGGCCACCCCGCCGCCAGCATCCCCGCCGGCTTCGCCTCCAACGGCCTCCCCGTCGGCCTCCACATCGTTGGCCGGATGTACGACGAAGAGACCGTCATCGCCGCCTCCGCCGCCTTCGAAAAGGCCCGCCCCTGGATCGAAAAGCGCCCGCCCGTCTCCTAGACAGCCTGGCCGAATAAGCCATGTGCCAATCAAGGTGACGCGGTGATGCTGAAATCACCTCTTCTCCTTCTGGCCCTCCTCGTCCTTGTGGGCGCAGCTGCCTGCGGCAGCGATGACGATGGAACCCCAGAAGGAACAATGCAGGCCAGACCTGGCGACAGCGCCATCAGAACAACGCCGACACCAACAGCTGTCCCTCCGCCCCCACCTACTCCAACGCCCTCCGCCACACCAACGCCGACGACCATCTCCACGCCCACTCCTGAAGAGGGCTTGCAGGAGAAATTGAACGGCTCCTAGCGGACGAATGCGAGATGTGCGGCTCCACGGTGGGTGTTGAAGTCCACCACATCCGCGCGCTTCGCGACCTGAACGTGAAAGGCCGACGGGAAAAGCCCAAGTGGGTACAGGTCATGGCGGCGCGACGGCGCAAGACCATTGTGGTCTGTCGTCCCTGCCACCTGAACGCCCACGACGGCAGTTGGAATCCGCGCAAGCACAAGTAGGTAGTGTCTCAAGCGTGGTAAACTAGAACCGTTATGGACACGAGTTCCCACACATAACGCGGGGCCAACATGCAGCAGCTTAGCCGCACTTTGGTTAGGACTGGCATCTTCCTAGTGACCTTCGGTGTCATGATGGGGTTGCTGTTGCTGTGTGGTTGGCTACCCGGTTGGCTGGTGTTTCGCGACTCCTACGACGGCATAGTGCTCACGGGGATCCGCTACACGGCGGTATTCGCCTACGTTGCCTGCCCTATCGCACTCGCCGGAGGCATCGGCACTGGTCTGGCCGGGCTCGCGCTCAAGGCCGTCATACGGCCGTACAAGCTCGGATAGCCCGCCCCCTTCGTGGACCCCAAAACGGACTGACACCCACGGCAGTAGCGATAGACACTACCGACCTCTGAAGACACTGGAGAGCCGGATGCGGTGAAAGCCGCACGTCCGGTTCGGAAGGGGGCCGACGGAAAAGTGCTCCGGTAACACGGGGTAACTCGCCGGCGGCCTACCTTACCCCGTCCCATACTGATCAGCCCCAGCCTCCCAAGACCATGGGACTTTCTAGCGGGGCCCTGGATGGGCGACCTGACGTGGTCGTCCGACGGCTCCGAGTTGCTGCTCAAAGACCATGGCTATGGAATTCCATTAAATGGATCTCCGCCTGCTTATTACGGACCACCAAGGATTCCCTATGGCGAAAATCTACAATTTAGCAGCATCCTGGACGCGTCGTGGTCGCCCGACGGCTCCCAGATCGCGACACGAAATCTCAAAAATTTCCAGTGGGAAGATAAACCTGGCATCGTGTATATCCAGGACCGGGATGGTTCAAACTTTCGCTCTCTGGTGGAAGCCGTCGAGCCGTTTAAAGAAAACATCATTAAGTTGACCAATGAAGAGTAATAAGCCAATGAGAATGGGAATAGCAGCGCTGGGAGCGTTACTCCCGCGTCCCGCTCCCTTGTCCTCGCGAATGCGGGGACCCATCTTTCCTCCCTCCTCCTACTCCTCCGGCGTTGACCATCCAAGCCCCCCCTCCTATAATCGCCGACAAACCCACTCCCAACCATCCCCCCCACGGAGGTCCCATGCCGTCCCATCTCGCCATGACCGTCGGCAACGTCCAGATTATCGCCGTCACCGACATGAGCTTCCCCTTCCCCATGCCCCTTGATGAACTCTGGACCGAAGTCCCCGCCGAAGCCTGGGAACCCTTCCGCCAGCGATATCCCGACACCTTCCATCAAGACCTCATGCTTATCGAAATCGGCTGCTACCTCCTCCGCACCCCTGAACAGACCATCCTCATCGACACCGGCTACGGCCCCGGCCCCATAGAATCCATCGGCGGACTCGAAGGGGAGCTAATGGACAACCTCCTCGCCCAAAACGTCCAGCCCCACGAGGTGGACACCGTCTTCCTCTCCCACTTGCACAGCGACCACGTGGGTTGGAACACCATCGAACAGGAAGGCCGGTTCGTTCCCGCATTCCCCAACGCCCGCTACGTCGTTCACCAGGCAGACCTCGACCACTTCCGTAAACCCGAAATCCAGGCCAAACAGTCCATCCCCTTCATGGAACCCTCCGTCGAGCGCCTCGTCGAACTCGGCCTCCTCGACACCATCACGGAAGACACCGACCTCACCCCGGAAGTCCGCGCCATCCACACTCCCGGCCACACCCCGGGCCACATGAGCGTTCTCGTCTCCTCCCAGGGCCAGAAGGCCCTCATCGAGGGAGACGTTCTCGTCCATCCCGCCCAGGTCACCGAAGACGCATGGAACTGCCACTTCGACTACGACTGGCCCCTCTCCAACAAGACCCGCCGCGCCATGCTCAAGACCGTTGAAGACCAAAACATTACCGTCGTCGCCTGCCACTTCCCCCTTCCAGGCTTCGGCCACGTCGTCCGGGAGAACGGCAAACGATTCTGGAAGCCCGCCGCCTCTTGTCCTCGCGAATGCGGGGACCCACACTGAAGGCAACACAACACCCCCCAAATGTCATTCTGAGGAGGCCCCGCCATCACATGTCATTCTGAGGAGGCCTCGCGACGAAGAATCTCGCCTCCAAGCCCCCAATCTTCCCAAAAGGAAACGCCATGCCCTCCAACCATGCTCAAACCCTAGTTAACGCAGTAGACACCTCCACCATGCTGGACCTGGCCCAGAACATGGTCAGAATTCCCAGCTTCAAGACGGAAGAATCAGACCTGGCCCACTTCCTCGCCGAGTTCCTGGAGTCCCGCGGCTACAGCGTAGAACTCCAGGAGGTAGACCCCGGCAGATTCCAGACCATCGCCATCCTCAAAGGCAGCGGCGGCGGCAAGTCCCTCATGTTCAACGGCCACATAGACATGGACCCCCTCGCAATGGGCTGGAACCGCGACCCCTGGATTCCCTCCATCGAAGGCAACCGCATATTCGGCGGCGGCATCCGCAACATGAAGGCTGGCGTCGCCTCCATGATTGAAGCCGCCGAGGCCATCCGACGCTCCGGCACGAAGCTAAAAGGCGACCTAATCCTCGCCTGCGTCGTCGGCGAGCTCCAGGGCGGCGTCGGCACCACCCACCTATGCAAGACCGGCCCCCTCGCAGACATGGCCGTCGTCCCCGAGCCATTCGGGGCCGAAAACGTCGTCACCGTCCACGCCGGAGTCCTCGAAATGGCCGTACACGTCCTCGGCAACTCCCGCCACATCAGCCGCAAGGAGGAGGCCGTCGACGCCATCGCCAACATGTGCAAGGCCGTCCCCGCCATCGGCAACGTGGACTTCACCTACACCCCTCGCGCGGACCTGCCCGGCCTTCCCCGAATCAACGTGGGCGCCATCATTGGAGGGCGCGGACGCGACTACGACCTACGCGGCCCCAACTTCGTCTCCGACTTCTGCACCGTCATCGTAGACGTTCGATATCTCCCCGGAATGTCCTCCCAGTCCGTCAAGGCCGACATCCAGAGAGCCTTGGACGAGATAGCCGAAAACGACCCCGACTTCCACTACGAAATCGAAATGCCCCCCGACCCCAAGCACAAGGTCTTCCGCGTCGTCATGGAACCCTTCGACCTTCCCAGGGACGAATACATCCTGGACGCTGTCCTCCGACAGTACAGGACCGTCACCGGCGGGGAACCCCAGGGCCTTGGAGCCGTCCTGCCCTACTCCTATACCGGCGACGACACGTGCCACCTCTGGCAGGCAGGCGTTCCCTGCCTTCTCTTCGGCCCCGGCGGCGGCTCCGAGTCCGACACCATTCCCGACGAATACATCCGCATCAGCGACATGGAGCAGGTAGCCAAAGTCCTTACCCTCACCGCCCTGGACGTCTGCAACCTCCCCCAATTCCCTTCCCCCTTGAGGGGGGAAGGTTAGGATGGGGGTGAAAACTCCCCATCCCGTGTCCTCGCGCATGCGGGGACCCATCCTGAGCGTCCCTCGTGGCCCCCTCCTCATTCTCGTGCACACGAGAATCCATCTTACCTCGCCTCCTCCCCCGTAGGAACGTCCCCCGCAGGCTCCCATCCCTTATCTACCCCCATAAATCCACGTAACGCACCCATCTTGTTGATAGACCTTAGTGTAGATGCTAGAATTCTGACATTCAGGGGGAACTATTCCGATGCCGAGTTCGCCAGAACGGATAATGGCCTTCGCCGTTGCCTGTCCGCTCTTGTCGCCGACGTCGGCAACCCTACGTCGTCGAAGAACCAATCATCCTATCCCACGCGGCGGTGCGTGAGCTTGGGGAATTTTTTCAGCCCACAACTGTACCCTGAGCTAAAAGGAGAAACCACGGCATGGAATTCGGCAAACTACCTCACCGGCTGAAGGCAGCCTACCGTGGGTCGAACGTCGCCCATCGCGTGGAACGCTTTGACGGGTGGATCGACAGGGCAGCCTCTGAGGATATCAACGCTGACGGGTACAACCACACGGAAACCGTTAAAGAATACTACGACCTTTGCAGTGAGTTCATGATGTTCGGCTGGGGCGAATCCCTCCACTTCGCGCCCCTAACACCTGAGGAGAGTCTGGAGGACTCCAAAATTCGGCATCAGCGGTTGATGATCGCCAAGCTGGAATTGCAAAAGGGCATGACGGTGATCGATGTCGGTTGTGGAGTCGGCGGCCCAATGCGTCGGATCGCTCGGGAGGCTGGTGTCCGAGTAGTCGGGGTAAACAACAACGAACTTCAGTTGCGAAGGGCAAAGTCGTTGAACGCCCAAGCCGAGCTTGACCATGTTGTCCACTGTGTCCTGTGCAACTTCATGGATATGAGTATCTTCGAAGACGACACATTCGACAGGGGTTACGCTATCGAATCGACGTGCCATGCGCCGGACAAGGCCGGCGCGTTCGCCGAGATATTTCGCGTGTTGAAACCCGGAGCCCTTTTCTGGGGTCAGGAAATGTGTATGACCGACAAGTTCGATCCGAACGACAGTCGCCACTTGGCCCTCAAGGGAAATCTGATGCATGGCGTTGCACTCAAGGATATCGCGACGATGGACGAAGTGAACCGAGATCTAGAAACGGCGGGATTCCAGGTCATTGAGGGAATGGACCGAAACGTCAAGGGGGGATCGACAACGCCGTGGTATCAACCGATGGAAACCCGGACCGGGTCGTTGGACAACGCCTTGCGCAGGATTCCGCTGGGCCGCAAGGCCTTCATTGGAGCATCGAAGCTGGCCGAAATGCTCCGGGTGTTTCCGAAAGGCTCCGCAGACGTCATCCGGCTCATGGACCGGACCGCCAATGCTTTAGTCGCAGGCGGTAAAGCCGGTATCTTCACTCCCTTGTACTGCTTTCTGGCTCGCAAACCATTTTGAGCGCCGATTAGCGCCCTTCCCCCCGACTCCACCCTTCCTCCACCCCTGCACGCCGCACTCCCACCAATAACCCGTCATCCCCGCACACAACCCCCGCCCCCGTGAAAATGGGGCGGGAATCCATACGCCCGCCCCCACCACGCATCCCCTCCTCGTCCCCTCCTCCATTGACAGAATCGCCTTCCTCCCCTACATTCCAAACGAAAATTCCGAAAACAGGCCCAAAAGAGGGGAAACATCATCAGAGAACCGGAACCCAGGGAATCCATCTGGACCGCCTTGGCGGAAACCAAACATTAGTACCTGGTAATCTTCACCGTCCTTTCAATCTCCAGCGAAGCCGTGGTCATCAGTGGAGAGATAGGGCAGCATCAAGATATAATAGAAACGTGGCGCGCCGTCCTGGGCCCCTCCGCCGACGTGATGGCAGCCTCCGCCGGCGCCGCCTACGCCCTAACCGAATTGGTGAGGAACGCAGTGGTAATAGCCAAATCCCTGGAAAAGTGGCTGGAAGACCGTCGAAAGAAGCGCTTGGAAGCTGCTCGCCAAGAAGGTCTGTCGAAAGGCCGTGAAGAAGAACGGCGGTTGTGGGCCCAATGGAACGCCCGCCGGGAGGCCGCTGCCGCCCTCGGCGAGATATTCACCGAGCTGCCCCCCAACGAAATGGTGTAACAACCCCCCTCCCCCGTATCGGCATCCCTTGTTTCCCCCAAACTGCCACCTCCCCATTGCCCAAAATCCCCTCCCCCTGCTACCCTTCCTCCATGCCCTCACCAATCCAGTGTCCATCCAGCGCCGATACATCACACACAAAAACACCATCCGTTTCCACAATAATTAGAAAAACAAATACGAATCCCCCAAACCATCAAATCCACGCCTGAATCACCCCAAAACACCCCCATAATAGTTTTTGGATTCGAATCGGTCCCACGCCTGAAACCAATCTTCGAATGCCCCTTCGCTTCCCGAAAACGAATCCCCACTCCCCATCAACCCCCGTTATCGGATGCCCCATCACCGAAAATGTAGTATATTGGTGAAAATCCCTCCCTCGGAGGCCCTATGGAATACAACCTCGTTTCCGGCGACTCCCACGTTGACATGAGCTGGCTCCCCGGCAACCTCTTTATCGATAACGCCCCCCAATCCCTCAAAGACCGCATGCCCCACGTGACCGAAACCGACGAAGGCGAGCGTTGGGTCGTCGGCGACCAGGTCCTCGGCGTCGCTGGCGGCGCGGGCTTCAGCTTCCTCCCTACCCTCAAGAACCGCTTCCGCCGCATGGACCGCATGATTGAAATGGGCTTCCTCGACGGCATGGACCAAGGCAGATACCACCCCACGGACCCTGATCTCCGCGCCAAGGACATGGCCCTCGACGGCGTTGACGCCGAAGTCCTCTACGGCATGACCTCCGCCGGCATTCGCATCAAGGACCCGGAAATAGTCGGCGCCACCTTCCACGCCTACAACGACTGGGTTGCCGACTTCTGCAATCAACGTCCCGGCCGCTGGTACGCCCTAGCCTGCGTCCCCGTCCACGACCCGACCATAGCCGCCGAAGAACTGCGGCGCGTCGCCGCTCTCGGCCTCCGCGGCTCCGACCTCTATGTCGGCGGCACCGTCAAGCCTATCTACGTCCGGGACGGCTACTGGGACCCCCTCTGGCAAGCCGCCGCCGAAACCCAAATGCCCATATCCTTCCACATCGGCGGAGGCGGCGGACTCAAAGTCCAGCCCCCGGAGGAAGCCGCTGACTTCTCCGCAGCCTACCTCTCGGACACCCCTTCCCAAAACCAGCTAGCCTTCCAGGGCACCAGCGCCCCCCTCGGCCAGCTTGCCGGCTCCGAATGGCTCGTCAGCATCATCATGAGCGGCGCCTGCCAGCGATTCCCCGACTTCCAATTCGTCCTCGGCGAATGCGGAGCCGGCTGGGTCCCCTTCGTAATCGAGCGAATGGACATCAAGTACACCGACGGGCTCCTCGACGAAAAGTTCGACCCGCCCCTCGACCTTAAACCCAGCCAATACTGGTACCGACAGGGCGCCACCACCTTCCAGCAGGACCCCTGCGTTGGCCACATGGCCGACTACATAGGCGTCGATAACCTCATCTGGGGTTCCGACTACCCACACCCCGATGGCGTTTGGCCCGACTCCCGTCAGGTCATACAAGACACCATGGGCCAGCTGGACAAGGACGCCATCCGAAAGATTACTTGCCAGAACGCCGTAGACCGGTACCGTATGGGCCAATAATCTATCATCTCATCTGCAAGGAGGAACAGCTATGTATAAAGGATTTAAAGTCATCGACGGAGACGGCCACATGTACGAACCTGTCGACATGTGGGACAGGTACGTGGAGCCCGAATTCCACGCTCACCGTCCCATAATCGACCGGGTTTGGGAGCGGTCCCTCCTCACCTACAAGGCCAGCGACCATATCCCTGGCAACCAGTTCGCCGGCGCGCTCCGCGCCAAGACCCTCACCCAGGACATCCCCATCCGCTTCACCCACGGCTACAACAACTGGTGGAGCGTCGAGAGCCGCATCGAGGACATGGACCGCGTCGGCTGGGACTTACAGGTCTGCCTGGCCACCAACGCCCAAGTGGCCATGACCGTGTCCTTCACCAACGCCCCGCTCGGCGCAGCCCTGTCCCGCGCCTACAACAACTGGGCCTATGAATTCTGCGCCACCAACCCCGACAGGCTGAAGTTCGTCGCCATCGTCCCAGGTGGCAACATCGACGAATTCGTGAAGGAGTCCCGCCGCGCCGTCGGAGAACTCGGCGCCGTCTCCCTCCAGATGCCCAAGCCCGTCGACGGGACCTGGTGGCATCAGTCCGAGTACGACCCCCTCTGGCAGGCCGCGGAAGAGCTGGACTTCCCCCTCTCCCTCCACGGCGGCGGCCCCGGCGGGCCCCAGTCCTCCGACCGCTACAACCAGTTGGACGGGGCCTTCCGCGCCCTCTCCCAGGCCATCGGATTCCCCTTTGAAAACATGATTTCCATCGGCCACTTCATGTACGGCGGCATCCTTGACCGCTTCCCCAATATGCGAATCTCCATCCTGGAGGGCAACGCCGGCTGGGTACCCTTCTGGCTCAACCGGCTGGAGAAATGCTGCGAAGGCCGGCAGTCCGTCTTCTTTGACGAAAAGCGCCTCGAGGCCACTCCCCAAGAATACTTCGCCCGCCAGTGCTACGTAGCCGCCGACGCGGACGAACCCTCCATAGGGTTCGTCATCAACTACGTTGGCGACGACAACATAATCTTCAACACCGACTACCCCCACCCCGACGCTCCCGCCCCCGAAGAGCCGGTCCCCAACATGCTGGAGCAGCCCATCTCAGAAGAGTCGAAGCGGAAGATCCTCTGGGACAACTCCGTGGGCCTCTACGGCTCCCGCCTCCTCAGCGGACGAAACTAGACAATAACAGCGGCATCCTACCATCTTCTCCCTTCCCCCTTGATGGGGGAAGGTTAGGATGGGGGTGAGCCTCCTCAACCTAATCAAAATACCCTCTAGACGATAAGGAGACCTCAATGAGACAGGGATTGAAAGTCATTGACGGCGACGGTCATCTGCAAGAACCCATGGACATGTGGGAGAACTACATGCCCCAGGCCTTCGCCCACCGCGCCCCGAACATCATCGGCCACACAGGAAAGATCATCCACAAGTACGGCCCCTGCGAGATCTATCCCAAGGGTAAGGTCATTGCCTCCGACGAGTCCACCTTCAGCCACATGGAAGAGCGCTACGGCGAGGCATATCGGTCCTGGTGGTCCATGCCGGAACGCTTGAAGGACATGGACAAGGAGGGCATCGACATGGCCGTAGCCTTCCCTACTAATTGCCAGCTCCTCGGCTCCAATGTCTGGGCCAAAGACCCGGAGCTTCACGCCGCCCTCGTAACCGCCTACAACAACTGGGCAATCGACTACTGCAGCGACTCCGGCGGCCGCGTCAAGGCCATCGCCCACGCCACCTCCAGAGACGCAGAAGCCGGCGTGGCGGAGATCTACCGCATGGCCGAATCCCCCCACATAGCGGGCATCTTCCACCCCTCAATGGAGATTGACAACTCCTGGGGCGACGAGGCATACGAGCCCTTCTGGCAGGCCATCGAGGAAACCGGCATCCCCGTCTGCTGGCACGGCAGCGCCTCCCATCCCCTTGCCCAATCCTTCGATCCCATCAGAAAGAAGTACGGCGCTCTCAACCATGCCCTCATGCACCCCGTCGGCGCAATGCTAGCCCTCGGCGGCATGATCTACGGCGGCGTCCTTGAAAAGTACCCCAACCTCAAGGCCGCCTTCTACGAGTCCAACGCCGGCTGGCTCCCCTTCTGGCTCGCCCGTCTCGACGACCACACGGAAGGACGACAGGGCGTCTTCCTCCGTGCCCACGCGGAATCCAACGGCAGTGTCGGCTTGATGCCCACCGAATACTTCAAGCGCCAGTGCTTCATCGCCTGCGACGCCGACGAGGGCGCTCTCAAGCAGGCCGTGGAGTACATGGACGGGGAGAACATCATCTTCAACACCGACTACCCCCACCCCGACGCTCCCTTCCCCGGCGCCGTGGACGCCTTTCTGGACCAGCCCATCTCCAGGGAGCACATGCAGAAGATCCTCTGGGACAACTCCGTCCGCCTCTACGGTGACAAGATCCCCCAAGCCTAACCCCAACCCCCATTGTCCTCGCGGAGGGAGACCTTTGAATAACCGTCATTCCGGCGAAGGCCGGAATCCAGAATCAAATGATTTTGCTATGGCAAGAGTCGTACCACACCGCCATCTGAATGCGTTTCTGAAGTTATTCAAAGGTCTCCGGATGCGGGGACCGATTTCCCCGTAGGGGCTGGTTTGAAACCAGCCCCTATTTCGCGTCGGCCCGCGTCATTCTAAGCGAACCGAAGAACCTTCTCGTCCTTCAGCCTAGTGTGCGCGAGCACCTTAACTATTAAGCATAACTTCGATTTTGCCCATAAACCGCTCGACCCTGGAAATATTCAGGGCAACCCTGTCAGTGTCGTAGGTGTTTTCGTAGAAGTTGACGTGGAGGCCGTTAGCATTAGTGAACAGATCGTGGATTTCCTGGTCGTCGGCTTCGTTGGAAAGTTCCCTCGCGGCGATCCATAGGTATCGATGCCCGTCGTGCTCCCATCCCCGTAACTCCGCGGCAGCCTTGACCATCTGTGCGGCCGCCCCCCAAGCCTTTTCCGACGCCTGACGCAAGTCACCAGCCTCAAGCTCTGTATGGGCCTGGGCCAGCAGGCTACGGCTCGCCTCACGATATGTCACAACTAGAGTAGTCATAGTAGCAAATTAGTACCGCTATTATAGCACCTAGATAGTGTGTCATGACAATGCATCACCTCACTCCACCCACACCGGCCCAACAAGAAGGGGCCTCGCCTTTAAGTCAGGCGAGGCCCCTTCGGTGTTTCCGATTTTTTACGAGCTAACCCCTACTGGTACACCGGCACCGTAAACTCGTGATGGCGGCTGGGGCCGAAGTGAATCTGGTCCGAGGTGTAGTCAGCAACCACATTGGGGTTGATCGCCACCTCCGCCCTCACCCAGAAGAGCGGTATGGCCCAGTAGTAGTTGTAGAACCAGTCGCCTATCGCCTGCGTCGCCTGCTTCCTGGCGTCCAGGTCCACTATCATTTCCCACTCGTCCGTCAGTGCCACCAACTCCTCGTCGGCGGGAGCGTTTATGCTTCCGTAAGGCGCCCCCTGGATGGCCCGTATCCACTGGAAGTCCGCTACCGCCGAGCCGCGGAACAGCAGTATCTTGTTCCTTGCGTCCTTGGTCCGATAGGTAGTTGCCAGGTCACCGAAGTTAGTCTCCCGTATATGCGGACGCAACCCAATTTCCTGGAAGTAGGGCGCCATGGCTTCACCGATCTCCGGCGCCTCAGGGATGCCCGGCATCTTCGCCAAGATGAATTCGAAGTCGAAGCCCTCCGGGTATCCCGCCTCCGCCAGCAAGGCCTTGGCCCTGTCCGGGTCGTAGGGGTACGCGTTCCACTTGTAGATGTCCTGGAAGGGCTTGATGCCCGGCACAGGCATGGGCAGTGACTTGCCCTCGTAGAACACCTGGTTGATGGTGTCCCGGTCGATGGCCAGGTTCATGGCCTCCCTTACCCGCACGTCCGTCATCGGCTCGCTTGGGTCTCGCTCATCTTCGTAGTATAGCCCGCCAATAATGGTAACCAGCGCGAAGCTGGGGTTGGTGCTGGGCACCCTCAGGTAGCCCCGCTCCACCACCGTCGGCATCAGCGACTGTGCGACGGCGGCGATGTGCGCCTCATTCGTCAGCAGCATGGCCATTCGGGTGGCATCCTCGAGAACGTAGAAGATCTGTACCTCGGGGAACTCCGGCGTCTTCCGCCAGTGATTCTCCACCCGCTCGTAGAGGATGTATTGGTTGGTTCTGAATTCCACAAAGGTGAAGGGTCCAGTGCCGATGGGGCTGGCCTCGTAGCCGTCCTCTCCGACCTGATCGAAATGATCGCGGCTGCTAATCATGAAGATGTTCTGTCCGCCCATCTGGTAGTCCGTGGTCACGTCCACCTTGCCCTGGTTGAACGTGATGTCGTAGTCGCCGTTGATGTCGAAGTCGTCCACCGTCATCCCTTTGCAGCAGGGAGAACCCCAAGGTCGCCCTTCCATCTGGTCCTGTTCAAAGGTGAATACTATGTCCTTTGCGGTCATCTGGTAGGCCGTCGGCTGCTTGTTCTGGTAGAAGGGAATGCCCTGCCGGAGCTTGAAGCTCCAGGACATGCCGTCCGGGGCCATGGACCACTCTTCCGCCAGCATCGGGTACAACTCCTGCGTTACCCGGTCGCTGCCGAGAAGCGTCTCGTACATGGGTGTCAACGGGCCGCCGGAACTCTGGAACCCATTCCAGAAAACCGTCATCTGATGGGCCGGCGGCGTCATGCTCACTTTCAAGCGGGAAGCCACAATCTCAGGTGGCACAACCGCCGTAGGCGGCACGGTCCGAGTCGGCTCCGGGGTAAGCCGGAAGCGAGCTGTTGGCTCCGGGGTCGCCGTGGGGGGCGCCACAACCGCAACCGTGGGCATGGCAGTTGCCACGGGAATGGGTTGGGGAACCATGGTAGCCATCGGCGTAGCCGCTGGCGCCGCCGTCGCCGTCGGGGCAGGCGCAGGCGCAGGGGTTGCCCTCTGGACTACGGGGGTAGGAGTTGGAGTTGGGGCCACTACCACAGGCTCCTCTCCCCCTCCGCATATCGAACTAATTATTACTATTAACGCAACAATGCCAACTAGAATATGTAACATGTCCTTCTCAGACCTGCCCTTTCGTCAACGTTCGGCACAGCCCTACCGCCCGCATCATCAACTCGTCGCGGGCCTAGCGTGACGGGGTGATTCTCTTCCACCCGCCACAGCTAGCTTTAGAGCCTTACTTGATTCTAGGTTTGGGCGTTTCTAGTTGTCAATAATTTATGTAACGTAGTTGATGCTAACAATCGCCCCTCGCGCTGCCATTCTGCGAGGATATCCGCAGAATTTCCGCCTGCTCCCGCATGGATTTCAGACGCGCCTCAAGCGCAGAGTCAGCCTCTACAGATCACCGCAGACAAGTGCCACTCACGCCCCGTTCCTGAACTAGGAACACTCTGAACAAGCCCCACTAGTCCATGCCGTAGTAGAAGGCTAAACAGAATAGAGAGAAATGCTTGGGGTGAAGCGACGATGCGTCAGCCGACCTTTGGAGACCTGGAGTACGAAAGTAAGAAGCGCAAGACCCGACGGGAGATATTCCTTGATCGGATGGATGGTCTGATCCCGTGGAGTCTGCTGGAAGAGAGGATTCGGCCGTATTATCCCAAGGCGGGCCGGGGCCGTCGGCCCTACGAGCTGTCGGCGATGCTGCGGATACACTGTGTGCAGCTGTTCTACAACCTTAGCGACCCCGGGATGGAGAACCTGCTCTACGAGGCGGAGTCGGTGAGGCGGTTCGTGGGACTGAGGCTCTCAGGCCCGTTGCCGGACGAGACAACAATACTGAACTTCCGACATCTGCTGGAAGAGGGCCGGTTGGGAGAGGGACTGATGGAGGAGATCAATCGCCACCTGGCAACCCAGGGTCTGAGGCTGCGGGAGGGTACGATAGTGGACGCCAGCATCATAGAGGCGCCGTCGTCGACTAAGAACGGCGCTGGAGAGCGAGACCCACAGATGCGTCAGACGAAGAAGGGGAACGAGTGGCACTTCGGTATGAAAGTGCACGTCGGGGTGGACTCAGAGACGGGAGTGGTGCATAGCATGAGCACGACATCCGCCAACGTGCATGACGTGACGGAGGCACACCGGCTGTTGCACGGAGGAGAGAAGCGGGTGTGGGGAGATGCGGGGTACCAGGGAGTAGCGAAGAGGGAGGAGAATAGGGAGTTGGACGTGGAGTGGCGGGTGGCCATGAGGCCAGGGAGACGGCGGCAACTGGAGCGTGGGAGTGAAGTAGCGGTGGAGGAGAGGCGGAAGGCATCCATCCGGGCCAAGGTGGAGCATCCATTCCTGTGGGTGAAGCAGCGCTTCGGGTACGCCAAAGTCCGCTACCGGGGATTGGCCAAGAACACGCAACGGCTGGCGTTGCTGTTGGGGCTTACCAACCTCATAACGGCGGAGCGGCACCTGGCGGCTTCATAGGGCCTACGTGCGCCCAACGAAGAGGCGTGGTCACTACCACGCCCCGACTGAGGTGACTTGGGGGCCTCGAGCGCTTCCCTGTGTACACCGTAAGAACCCCATGTGAGGCTCCAAGGTCTCTTACAACTCCCACGGACTATTATATGCAACCTGTATCACGTTGTTCAGAGGTTCCCTAGTTCCAACAGCTCGCCGATGCGCTGCCGAGCTTCGCCGGGTTTCATGTGGTTGAGGGCGGCGAAGTAGCGCAGGTTGTCCCTTCCTGACAGGCGTCCATAGAGTCCGCGCTCCCCGCCCAGGACTAGGCCTATCCGCTTCCGTACCTCGTTGGATTCCTTTACAACATCGAATCCCATAACGCTGGCACGTCCGCTGGTTGGAGTGAGAAGGGTGGCGAGTATGCGGATGGCGGTGGTCTTACCGGCGCCGTTGGGCCCAAGGATGCCGAATACTTGTCCCTGGGATACATTGAGGTCCAGAGCATCAAGGGCGACGGTGGAGCGTGACTGGCCCAGTAGACTGCGGGACGTGTATACGCGTCCGAGGCCCTGGCAGATTATGGCGTCCATTGGGGACCTATCAATTCAATCATGGATGCCTTCCTCGATACGGGCTAAATACCCTGCTGCTCCATTATACCCCGGCGTTTCAGCTCCCGCTCTGCAAATATGAAGCCTACGTAGCCCGCTAGAGCGTAGCCGAGCGCGACGACGGCCTCAAGAGCTAGGTTGCCTCCCACGTCTCCAATGCCCGCTCCTGCTAGTGAATCCCTTAAGGCCACAAGCCCGTGGGAGATTGGCAGAATCTGGGCAATGCCCTCAAATGCTGTCGGCAAACTTGATACCGGCACCACCACGCCGGTCAACCCAACAAGAATGCCCAATACGACCATGTACAGATTTTGGAAAACACGGAGCAGAAGGACAAGGTCGCCCATGAGCAGCATGAACATGATGATTGAGGTCACAACCAACAACACCTACACCAATAGAGGCCCCCAATTGGCGTTGGAAAAGTCTATGTCTAAGATGAGGACTCCGGCTAGTAGGCCAACGGCTATGGTGAAGATGGCGTGGGGGTAATGGACTACACCTCGACCGAAGTAATGGACGATGCGGTTCCCTGCAGGCAAGAAGATTGTCGTCAGGTTTCCCGTCCACTTCTCTCCATAGAACCCCAGGGTTACCTCGTTGATCAGGTACAGTACGGCTCCATTTACTGACATTCCAACGACGATGTGACGGGTTAGGTCAGGGTCGACGGCAAAGGAGGCCAAGAACCCGAACCCGAGCATCATGAAGACTGGCACCATCACAGCGTTGAGGATGTACGCAGAGGGCGTGGACCAGTAGAACCGTGCTCTATAGCCCAGGTAGGTTTGCAGCCATATGTTGGAAAGGGCCGACACCATCAGACTCTCCCCAACATTCCTGAGTTGCGCACACTGCTCTCCACTTTTTTGAACATCCACAGGGTCGCCGACAACCAGATTGCGGACAGAGCTCCCGTCATGACCCAGTCGAAGAGCACCTCGGATGTGAATCCGCCGCCCCTACTAGCCAGCACTACGGCGTCCATACCCCAAGAGGTGGGGAATACCCAGGCGATGGGCTCCAAATAGACCGGCAGCACGTCGATCGGATAGAGAAATCCGCTGAATACTATCCCGAAGGGCGCCACCGCGTTGACGTAGCCCCTGCCGCCGCCGCTTAGTACGTAGAGAGGGGAGAAGAAGAAGCTGACGATGATTAGAGCAAAAGAGACCAACAGAATAGATAAAGCAAATACTGGCGGACTTGAAATCTGGGGGAGACCGTCGGCCACGATGGTGAATACCAAGAAAGAGATAGGCGTCGAAATCGCCGCGACTGCAACTATTGCGAGGACCCTTCCCAGGACGATTACCGCTAAGGGGGTCGGGGCAAGCAGCATCGTATCAATGGTCTGGTTTAAGAACTCAGCCTGAAGGGAATGCCCGGCTCGGTAGCTTGTGAGGTGCCAGATGGTGAAGAATATGGCGCCAAAGGTTACGAAAGTCAGCACTGCCGGGTCTGGGTTCTTGCCCACTATCCAACCCATGATTGCCATGTAGGGCACAAATATAAGGAATATGGAAAGGCTTCCCCAGTCTGGGAGAAGCTGCTTCCACTGCAGGATGAAGGATGCTATCAGAGCTCTATGGTGTCCGATGATGCTCTCCCCGGTTCACAACTTGAAAGGGCGATGGGGTAGAAGAAGATTCTCTCAAAACTCGTTGCCCTTGCCAACCTCTTTTATTCCACTTGGCCTGATCTGGTTGGATTTCTTCATCCTATGACTACTTCGCATTTTCGTCTCATATCCCTGATACGACGGTCTGGTTGATGGGTAACTCATGCCCCCGAAATGCTCTACAATTGGGCTGTTGATATGAGCGGCCCCTTTGATTTAGGGAACCTCTGAACAACGTGGCACAGGTTGCATATAATAGTCCGTGGGAGTTGTAAGAGACGCAGGAGCCTCCCATGGGGTTCTTACGGTGTACGCGGGGAAGCCCGTAATGCCCCCCAAGTCACTCCAGCCGGGGCGTGGTAGTGACCACACCTCGTAGTTGGGCGCACCTAGGCCCTATGAAGCCGCCAGGTGACGCTCCGCCATTATTAGGTTGGTAAGCCCCAACAGTAACGCCAACCGTTGCGTGTTCTTGGCCAATCCCCGGTATCGAACCTTGGCGTACCCGAAGCGCCGCTTTACCCACAGGAACGGATGCTCAACCTTGGCCCGTATGGACGCCTTACGCCTCTCCTCCACCGCTTCCTCACTCCCAGGCTCCAATTGTCGCCGTCTCCCAGGCCTCATGGCCACCCGCCACTCCACGTCCAACCCCATATTCTCATCCCGCTTGGCCACTCCCTGATACCCCGCATCTCCCCACACCCGCTTCTCCCTTCCGTGCAACAGCCGGTGTGCCTCCGTCACGTCATGCACGTTGGCGGATGTGGTGCTCATGCTATGCACCACTCCCGTCTCTGAGTCCACCCCGACGTGCACTTTCATACCGAAGTGCCACTCGTTCCCCTTCTTCGTCTGACGCATCTGTGGGTCTCGCTCACAAGCGCCATTCTTCGTCGACGACGGCGCCTCTATTATGCTGGCGTCCACTATGGTACCCTCCCGCAGCCTCAGACCCTGGGTTGCCAGGTGGCGATTGATCTCCTCCATCAGTCCCTCTCCCAACCGGCCCTCTTCCAGCAGATGTCGGAAGTTCAGTATTGTTGTCTCGTCCGGCAACGGGCCTGAGAGCCTCAGTCCCACGAACCGTCTCACCGACTCCGCCTCGTATAGCAGGTCCTCCATCCCGGGATCGCTCAGATTGTAGAACAGCTGCACACAGTGTATCCGCAGCATCGCTGACAACTCGTAAGGCCGACGGCCTCGGCCCGCTTTCGGATAGTGCGGCCGTATCCGCTCTTCCAGCAGACCCCACGGGATCAGGCCATCCATCCGCTCTAGGAATATCTCCCGTCGGGTCTTACGCTTCTTGCTTTCGTACTCCAGATCTCCGAATGTCGGCTGACTCATCGTCGCTTCACCCCAAGCATCTACTGTTCTCTGTTTAGCATTCTACTATGCCATAGACAAGTGGGGCTTGTTCAGAGTGTTCTTAGTTATCTTCGACTGTGACGGCGTTCTTGCGGACACGGAGACCCTGGACAACCAAGTCGTCTCTGTCCTTCTTGAGGAAGCTGGGCATACTATTGCACTGGAAGAAGTAGCTGCGAGGGCCAGCGGACTCACCGATGACGCCATGTTGACTCTGGTCGAGAAGGAGTTGGGACACCCTCTCCCTGAGGGCATCAGGGACCGCCGGGAATCGATGCTGCTGGAGACCTTTAGGCAAAGTCTGACGCCGACGCCGGGGTTACAGGAGGCGGTACGACAATTATCCGTAAAGAATGTCACTCTATGCGTTGCGTCCAATGGAAGGCTCGAGAGAGTCGCCGCAATTCTGGACATCATCTGTCTAGCTGATCAATTTGGAGGAAGAATCTTCAGCGCCGACATGGTCTCTCGTGCAAAGCCCTGCCCTGATCTGTTCCTGTATGCGGCGCAGCAACTGAGAACGGCTCCTTCCCGGTGCGTCGTAGTTGAGGATAGCCGGGTGGGAGTGCAAGCCGGCCTCGCAGCGGGTATGCGCGTGCTGGGCTTCTGTCCCGACGGAGATGTGCAGGACCTGAAAGACTTTGGCATTGAGACCTTCCGTCACATGGACGCTCTCCTTAGTCTCTTGGGACTTGATGGGCCACGTTGATAGGGTCGGAAGAGAGTTTCATTCCGGTATCGGGTGGCAGCGTGTACTGCCGCCAGGTTGGTGGCGCCTGTGCGCCTCCTCTGTTGGTCGTTCATGGCGGCCCTGGCATTCCTCACCAACAGCTGATGCCTTTGGAGCATCTCAGCGTCGACAGGCCAGTAATCTCTTATGACCAGCTGGGTTGTGGAAAATCGGACCGACCGGATGATGCCCACTTGTGGCAGATCGACCGGTTTGTTGACGAGCTCGACGAGGTGAGAAGCGGCCTTGCGCCCGGCGCGGTCCACATCTTGGGATACTCGTGGGGAAGCATGGTCGCCGTAGACTATGCACGTCGGAAGCCAGAAGGAATCAGAAGCCTGGTGTTGGAAAGTCCTATACTGAGCGCTGCAAGGTGGACGAAGGACCAAGAGAGACTCAGAGATTGTTTGCCCAAAGATGTCCGATCGATCCTGGACCGTTACGAAAAGGGTGAGACCGGTCTGCGTCTTGAGTACAAGACTGCACTAACGGAATTCAGAAAACGGCACATGTTCCGCAACCTGAACCCGTGGCCTGCAGCAATGAGCGAGGCTATAGGGGAAAGGAACAGGGAGGTCTCTAAAATCATGTGGGGCGACCAGCCTTTCAGGGTTTCAGGGAATCTTGGAGACTACGAGGGGACAGTCCGGTCGGGAGAGATAGAGGTTCCAACTCTCCTGACGTGCGGCCGTTACGACACCAGCACTCCAGAGACTGTCAGATGGTATGGCAGCTTGTTCCAGAAAGCAGAGACTGTCGTCTTCGAAAACAGTTCTCACTGGGCACATTTTGAAGAGGGGCGGGCATTTCTGGCGACAGTCCAGAGGTTCCTACGTGCGGTCGATAGGGGTTGTCGATGAGAGACAGCAATCGTGGAGGCACTTATCTACGCCAGGGTAGAAGTACGTGCTACATCCGGAGGAATGGAGGTGTGCTATGACCGCAGTGGATGGCTTGATATTTGACCTGGATGGCACTCTCCTTGATCGGAACGCTGTCTTCGCGAAGGTTGCCGGGAACTTCTATGACGAGCATCTTGACAACCTGACAACAATGGCACGAGACGAGGCGGTGGACATGATGGTCTGCTGGGAAGGCGACGGCTATTCCGACCGTGAGTGGATGCGGTCACAGTGGCTTAGCCATTGGCCCAAGACGGGTTTGGATACGGAATCCCTGCGAGTATGGTACCGGTCGGCCACGAAGAGACATATTGAACCGGACGTGGAAATCATAGACTTTCTAACCGGACTCAATCACCGACAGGTCCCCTGGGGCATAGTGACCAACGGAGCCGCAAGCCAGCGGGGCAAGTGCAGAGCGGCGGGACTGGAGCAGGTGGCTCCTTTCATCATAGTCTCGGGCGAAGTTGGCTACGCGAAACCGGACCAGAGGATATTTCGCGACGCTCTCACCGCCACGGCTCTTGAGAATCCTGCGAAGGTGTTATTCGTAGGGGACAATCCGGTGGCAGACATAGACGGGGCGCAACGCTTCGGAATGATGACCGCCTGGATAAGAAGGGGTCGGTCGTATCCGTCGGACCTGCCGCCGCCGGATTACACCATCGACCACGTGCTGGAAGTGCGGAACATCGCAGGAGTCTAGTCTGATGCGGGCCTGTGGGTTCTCGTCTGCTTGGCGTTTATAAAGTTAAGTAGCCAGGGCTTCCAACCTACAGTACGCATTAACGAGGGTGACCAAGGTCAGATTATGCACTGGCGAAGACGCCGAAATTGTCTCGTCTCCTCCTGCTTCTTGACAGATACTGCTGCTCTTAGTCTTGGATCAGGACGCTCACTTAGCCACCTGTCTAGTTTTCCGGGCCTACCTCAGGCTGAACGGCTCATCTCAAGTTGTTCAGAGGTTTATAGCGTTACAAGGGAATAAGGAATCAGACGTAGTGAGTTAGACGCGGACTTAGGCTGGATGGTTCTGGCCACCGAGGTGGTGCGGCCATAAATGGGTCAGCCGCGAGGGTGTGTTAGAGGGCAGTTGACGGTGATGGTTGCGGTTCTGTGGGGATCTAAGGGTTAATGACGTAATCGGCGGTTACGGATTGGCCCTGGGCTCTAAAGCTGTTGATGAAGCTGAAGGTGTGTTCACCGGAAACCCGCGCGGTGATGGAAGCCTGGTTTTGGGAAAGCTGTTCAGCTTGGAAGATGACGTTTCCGCTGGGGTCAGTGACTGCGAATTGGACGCCGCTTGCTATTCCGCCAACGTTACCGCCAGACTCAGAGCGGCCCTGGATTCGGGATTCGACGGTGTAGTCCAGTTCAACTGTGTCTCCGGTATTGAGGGTGAGGGTGAAGCCGTTGTCGCTACTGGCACGAATGAAGAGTTCCTCCGTGCCACTGGTGGGTTGAGACGGGCTGGGAATTGCTGTTGATTGGGCGGGGGCTTGGGTTGGCTGAATGGCAGGCTGTTGGGCGTCTCCACCGTTGCCGCCGCCACAGGCTTGGGCTGCCAACGACAGAGCCATCAGCAAGAGCAGGGCGGGAAGGGTTTTGGATAGAAAGCGGGTTCCTGTTGTAATGGCCCAGTGAAGTGTCATCAAATGCCCTCCTCTAGGCATCTTTTGGCCAGAGGGTAGGTGGAATATAAGGGGTGGCAAGAATGGTTGTCAACCGCGCCGGTGAGGGCGAGATGGCTTTTAGATTATTTTGAGAAAAATATTGGATAGAGCCATAAATAAAAGTGGTGGATGGAGGGTATAGAGCAGGTGCAATGCCGTTTTGAAAACGAGTGGGTTTTCGGGGGACTCGTTTCAGAATTGCCAGGCGTGGGAGGGACTCGATCTATAAATCGAGTATGGGGTAAAAAGGGTGTTATTTTGGGTGTAACAGGCGTGGATCTAATTTGCATTTTGGGGATGACTCGTTTTATTTTTCTGGGGAGATACGAGTCGGGGGTTGAGAAGGGGGCCGGCGGCTTTTCATGTAGGTAGGTTAGCAGGGTAGGGGGATTTACGGCAATTGGAGGATGTCAGCGTCCGAAGCTGGAATAGTGTACGGATAGGCGTTTGGCGAACTGTCCCTGCGGAGGACTTTAGAAAGGCCTTGATGAGGCAAGGGTGGCGGAAGCCTTCTTGAATGCTTATGTAGGATGGACGCACGGATTGGCGTCGGTTCTCTTGGGCGAAGAACGGGCGGAGCGGATGTAATGATCACGTACGTGTGCATGTGCATTCAGGCTTCACACCTGGTTGGCTATCCAAAACGAGACGTTATTCGCACTGCTTTTCGTGGGTCGTTGGGTCAGGCGGAAAGATAATAGCAGCGGCGCCCATATATGGGCGCCGCTGCCAAGAGAATGCGGATTCTGCTATGCAGTATCTATTGCATTACTGCCTTTGTGTACTCGTGGTAGCGGACGGGGCCGAAGTGCAACATGCTGATTTCGTAGTCCGCCACGACGTTGGGGTTCAACGCCACTTCCGCGAAGAGCCAGAGCAGGGGTACGGTTAGGTGCTCGTCGTGGAAATAGTCACCCATGCGCTGAGACTCCGCGAACCGCTTGTCCGTGTCCAGAGTCTGGTCGTAGGCCTTCTTCCAATCGGTAATGAAGGGATACTCCATGAATGCCCTCGTGGACTCTCTCCAGAGGAAGCTTAGGGATAGGGAGATGGGGTCTACGGAGTAGCGTACCAGGTTGACGCTGCCCGTCCAGTCATGGGCAGTTTGGAGTGTGCGTACTTCGCCGGACTGTACAACCTGTAGGTCTACGTTGACGCCAATCTCGGACCACATGCTGGCTATGGCTTCGGCAACGTCCGGGATTTCAGGGACACCGCCCAGGTTGGGCGATGCGTAGAAAGTCAGGTCGAAGCCATCAGGGTAGCCGGCCTCAGCAAGGAGATCGCGGCCCATCTGGGGATCATAGGGATAGGGCCAACCGCCGCCTGTGCAGCCGGTGCTGCCGTCGGGGCCGGGGAAGGGCGCCCATTCGTCCTTGCAGTCGGCGCGCCATGGGGGGTAGAACTCAACGGGGTCGGGGATGCCGCCGCCCTTGAAGAACTTGTCGTTTATCAGGTTGCGGTCAATGGAAACGTTTAGGGCATGGCGCACTGTGGCGTCACGAATTGGGTCGTTCTCGTCGTAGTTAGGAGTGGGATCGCCGTTGAATTTGTTTGGCAGGTACCAGGGAATCCTAATCCAGACGTGGAAACTGGGCAGCGTGGACTTCTGTATCTTCATACCCTCGGCAACCACCTGATCCTGCAGGTCCCTCGGAATCTCAGCTATGTGGGCTTCGCCTGTTGTAAGCTGGGCCACCCTCGTAGCTGATTCCGGTGTCCAAAGGAACTGGAGCTCGTCGAATTCGGGGGTCTGGCGCCAGTGAGGCTTGTTGGCCTTGTAAAGAATGTACTGGTTTACAACCTTTTCTACAAAGCTGAAGGCGCCCGTGCCCATGGGCGCTTTCTTGTAAGCGTCCAGCCCGCCGATTTCTTCGAAGTATTCCAGGTCATGGACGCCAAAGGTCCACTCTTCCGAGAGCCGGAAGGGGAGCTCCAACTCAATGAGCTTGTGATGGAGCTGTATCTCCGTGTCGCTGACGATGGTCCAGCCGTCATCGGCGTTGTCCATCATTGGTGTCCAGTCGCCGGCGGGCTCGGAATCGCCCTTCATGCCGGCCATAACTTCCCAGGTATGCTTCACGTCTGCGGCGCTGAAGCTATATTTGTCGGAAGCTTGCCCATCCTGGTAGAAGGGAACGTCGGACTTTAGCGTGAAGGTCCAGTTCTTGCCCGTTGCGTCCACTGCCCAGCTGTCGGCCAGATGGGTGGGCTCCTCCTCGCCCGTAACCGGGTCCAGACCGACCATGTAGTCATGAAGGTTGTGCAGGTGGCCTGCTGCGCTTTGGAAAGTTTCGCAGTGGCAGCTAACCTGCCCGGCGGGCGCGGCCATGGTCACAAGCAGCCTGGGTGCCACGGGTCTGGGTGCGGCCGCCGTGGGCGCCATAGTTGGCGCGGCGGTGGCTGCCGGCGCTGTCGTTGCCGCAGGAGCCGCACCATCGTCACCGTCATCGCCGCAGGCGAAGATGAAGAGAGTGAGGAGAGCCAGGACTCCAAGGAAGGCAAATCGTTTCGCCACCGTCCATAAGAGTTTCCTATTCATTATACGTAGCCTCCTAAAGGAAATTTGTCGGGAAGGCGCGTGCAACCTCCCGAGGGATAGCGCAATACTAGTTTTGACGTGTGTCTTTGTCAACTTTCGCGTTAGAAAGCGGCTGGGGGAGATCATCCTGTCCTAGACTATCTGCTCTCCTGCTCGCATGACCATTTTCATGGAGCGGAGGGCCCGGATGTCCTGCAGCGGGTCCTGGTCAACAACTATCAGGTCGGCCTCCTTGCCAGGCTCCACGGTACCTATGAGATGCCCTGCGTCGATAGCTTGAGCCGCCACGCTGGTGGAAGCCCTGATAATGTCCATGTTGCTCATGCCCGCTTGGGCCATTAGCTCCAGACCCAGGCAGTAGTCTCCGAGAATCTCGACGGCATCAGTGCCGGAGACAATGTTGATGTCAAAGTCGTTCCACATACGGCCCAAGAATTCCAGTTGACTCTCGCATTTGGCCTTTAGACCGTCCAATCGGCCCTGCTCCTGGATGGTCAAGGGCCGTTCCAACTCCTTGGCCATCAGGGCCTCTCGCTGACGGTATCCCGTCTGCACCGTGGGGCAGACATACACCCCCCGCTCTGCGATGCGCTCTGCGATGGCATTATCGAACTTGTAGGAACCATCAGGCTCTCTAAACCCGGCGTGTTCGATCATATCCAGGCCTGCGTCCAGCGCGTTAGTAAGGCTTTGCGTGGCCAAACAGTGGGTCGTAGTCAGCTTGCCAAAATTGTGGGCCTCGTCAACGATGGCCCGGAGCTCCTCCACGCTGAAAGACGGCTTACGGTTGTCCGTAATCGTCGTGGCTCCCCCGGAAGCCATAATCTTTATATGGTCGGCGCCATCCTTAATGAGTTCTCGCACCGCGGCCCGTACCCCGTCCACCCCGTCGGCTTCCTGGTTGCACCAGTGGAAGTGGCCGCCGGTGATGGTTACCGGACGTCCGCAGAGGTAGAGACGCGGCGTGGTGGCGTAACCTCTGCGGGCCCCCTCGCGCAGGTCAAAGGCGACTTGGTTCCGAGCGCCGTTCTCTCGCACCGTTGTGACGCCACTCTTGAGATGGGTGAAGGCGTTCTGGGCCGCTCGCAGCAGCATGACCTGGTCCGAGTCATTGTTCATCAATTCTTCGTGGGAGGAACCGTAGACCCCAAATGACAAGTGGATGTGGGAGTCTATCAGTCCGGGCAGGAGATATCCGTTGGGAAAGTCCAACGTCCGTACGTGAGGGCCTTCGGGAAGCGTGGCCTGGCCCTGGCGCACGACTGCCTTGATGGTGGATCCTTCGACGACAATGGCAGCGTTCTCCAGAGGATTGGCTCCAGTTCCGTCAATTACGGCCTTGGCATTGATCACAGTAACGGCCGGCGCAGGACTCAACTTGCTCCCCCCTCTTCTGGGCCTAATTGTGGCTCTCGTACGGTACTAGCCTAGAACTTCCCTCGCCTAGGGAATGCTGTAGCAGGGCTACTGTGGAGAGGAGAGTTCGCCTAATGTTGTAGGGTAGGCTACTCCCACATTCTTTATGAAGTCAACGCCGACGTGATTTCGGTGTCGCCACGATTGCAGAGGGAATGGGGCCGGTGTTACGATTGCGGAGTCGCCGAGAAGAACACCACAATGATGACTAGGACTATGCTAACTGTGTCAACTGGAGGAGAATGCACTCCCGGATCCCCCAAAAGGGACGGTGGTAGCTCGGTATGCCAAAAGCGCCGCTCCTGGCAATTGGCAAAATCCAATCACTAATCTTTCGGACTAAGTTGTATTGACTACATCGAACAGGAACGAGAGTGGCGGCGATCGCCAACACCCGCGGCCGAGGCTCGCGAACGTAGAGCGGCTGCACCGGCTTATGGACGAAGAAGGCATTTCGGCGATTGTTGCCCGCTCAGGCAAGAACTTCACCTACCTGGCCGGCTTCGCGTATCCCGGCACGCTGGCTCGGCACCTGGAGTTTCCAGATTCGCCGCGGGAGGTCTTGTTGGTGTGGCCACGGACGGGCGAGCCGGTGATGGTGCTGAACTCCTACGCCGCTCCGCTGGCCCGCCGCGACTCGTGCTTGGAAAGAATTGAGGTGATCGACGACTACGCGGAGTCGCCCTACCAGAGAGCCGCCGACGTGCTGCGGCAACTGGGGTTGGCTGAGGAGACTATCGGGTTTGAAAAGAGCTACGTGAGTTCGATCCGATGGGAGGAAATTGGAGGGCTGCTGCCAAAGGCGCGAATCGTTGACAGCACTGAGTTGATGGACCGGGTACGCTGGATCAAGACACCCGAAGAGGTTGCAGCGCTAGAAGCGGGAGCCCGGCTGCTGGACGAAGCGTACCTGGAGGTACTGCCGACCGTTCGGCCCGGAGACACAGAACGTCTGGTGCACAGCCGCATAATCGAGAGCTGTCTGCGCCGGGGCGCCAACTGGGCCCACGGCATCCTGAATTCCAGCCGCAACACCGTGGCCTACGGCGGCGAGAGCGACTTCGCCTTCGCGGCAGGCGACATCGTCCGCAACGATTATGTCTCATACCTGAACGGCTATCCGGGCCACCAGTCGCGGAGCGTCTGCGTGGGCCCGCCCTCAGACGAACAGAAGCGGATTTACCAAGTTGTGAGGGACATCTACCGAGCGACTATCGAGCGGTGCCGTCCCGGAACGCGGACGAAGGACATCTACCACTTTGCCAATGACAGCTTCCACGAAGCCGGATTCCAGGGCAACGTGTCCCTGGCCGGGCATGGCGTCGGAGCCTGGTGGCACCAGCAGGAGCCGTACATGGTGCCGTCCAGCACGCGCGTATTGGAGGAGGGAATGGTAGTGGCCCTCGAGCCGCACATCGGCTACTGGCACCTGCAGGACATGGTGTTGATCACCGACGACTCTCCCAGGCTGCTTTCGCCTCTCTTCAGCACCGACGAGATGCTGGTAGCCGGGTAGGGCCGAGGTGTGGGAGGCGCACCAGTGGTGGATCTACGTCAATGACATCATAGCCGCAGTTCGGAATCTGGGCGAGCCTTCTAGCCCCTCGACCTTTGAGGCGGACTCTGTTGGTTAGACAGAGTTGCAGCCATCTAGAGTGTGGGAGAGGTCGGCTCAGGGGGTGCTAGAAACTGATTCTGTGCTGCCGCCGCTAGTAGTCTATCCTGTTATGTTAAGCCAAGAAGGGTCTCAACTTGACGCGTTTTCTTACGATGGTTGTTCCCAGACGTCTCTAGAATCAGATATACGCCAACCAAACCTCGAAGATAGTATCGTCTACCGTACAGAATCGACCAGATTTGAACCTTGTGAATCATCTTCCATTATGCTCCGCTTAACTCTAATGAAGGTGGCGGGTGGTCCGGTTTTCAACCCCCGGCTATTGGCGGTCGTACTCGCCTTCGTGGTCTATTATCTCCCTGTTGTTTACAGCCTGCAGCGTGTCAGGGTGACTAGTGGTGCTTCAAGGGAGCTTGGGTTGGATGGTGGAAAACGTAATTTTGGTTGGACTAATGGTGTAAAATCGATTGGAACAAAGCCAAGCCCCCAATTTCAACCGCCTCTTGTTCAAGGCCGGTGTAGTTCAGGTAGGCTTGGTTGCGATGAGAAGATGCAGATGCCGACAGTGGAGGAAAACCAAGACCTAGAGGGCAAGCTATTTGAGACTCTTTGCATGACGGGCTACCATCAGCGACCAGCAAGTACACCGAGCGAAAAGGGAGAGGGGGCAGTGCCTAAGGGAATTGTCCCCGGAGCGCGAGGCTTGTCAGCAGTTCTGACAACACAATATTCTGTCCGCGGGCTATAAAATAGAGCCCTCAATTCTAATTTCATTGACCAAATAATCAAGCACAACGATATGTTATTTGCATCCGACATCAGCAAATCCTATACAAACGGGTCCCTATTCAGTGGGCTCACATTTAGCGTATCCGGCGGCGACCGCATTGCGCTAATAGGCCCGAATGGCTCGGGGAAGACCACGCTTATGGACATTCTCACAGGCGAAATCGTGCCGGAAACAGGGAGCATTTCCAAACAGCGTAACGTTACTATGGGCTATCTCAAGCAAGAGCCCAGTTCGTCTACAGGTAAGCCTCTGCTCCAAGAGGTGCTGGACGCCCGGTCCGAGGCAAATGCCCTGGTAAACGAAATTGCCGCCACGCAGGTGGCCCTGTCATCGGAAACCGACCCCGTGCGCCAGGAGTGTCTATTGGAACGCCTCAGCAAGCTAGACATGGACTTGGAGGCCGCGGGTGGCGGATACCGCGAGCACGAAGCCAAGGCGATCCTTTTGGGACTTGGATTTGCGCAGGATGACTTTCTCCGGCCCATGAGCGAGTTCAGTGGCGGGTGGGTAATGCGGGCAAGTCTCGCCAAAATTCTGTACCGGAGACCCAACCTGTTGCTCCTTGATGAACCAACCAATCATCTTGACCTTGAGGCAAACCTGTGGTTTGAGAAGTATCTGACCTCTTTTCAAGGCGGAGTGCTGATCACATCTCACGACCGCACTTTTCTCAACCAGATCGCAACCAAGGTTCTTGCCATTGAGACGGATGAGGCGGTGATTCACAGGGGCAACTATGACGATTACCTAGTTGCACGTGAGCGCACCCTTCAGGTCAAGCGAGCGGCCTCTGCCAGGCAGGAACGCGAGGTACAGAAGCAAATGCGCTTTGTTGAGCGGTTTCGCTTCAAGGCTAGCAAGGCTGGCCAGGTACAGAGTCGGTTGAAGCAACTCGGGAAAATGGAGATCATCAAATTGCCAAGGGCTACCAGGAAAGTTCGCTATTCATTTCCAAAGCCCCCGCGCAGCGGTTCCGATGTCATATCACTAACCAATGCAAGCAAGTCCTACGGCGATAACGTGGTCTACCGAGGCCTGGACCTGACGCTGTCTCGGGGCGACCGGGTTGTCTTACTCGGACCGAATGGCGCGGGTAAGACGACTCTCTTGAAGATGCTTGCCGGCGTCATTCCACTTGACAAGGGAGAGAGAAAGACCGGTCATAACGTAACCACGGCCTATTACGCACAGCAAGTGCTTGAGCTCCTCAACCCCGGCAATACGATCTTTGAGGAGTTGCAGCAGTCGGCGCCAAAGGAATCGGGGCAGAACCTGCGCAACACCCTCGGCGGCTTCCTGTTCAGCGGTGATGATGTCCGTAAGCCTATTTCCGTGCTGTCCGGCGGTGAAAAGGCCAGGGTTGCGCTGGCGAAACTGCTCCTCCAGCCGAGCAACCTTCTCCTGATGGATGAGCCGACCAACCACCTAGACATTGCTTCCAGGGAGATTCTCGCGGACGCCCTTGGTGACTACCACGGCACTATTTGTTTCACGACCCACGATCGTACACTAATTCGCCAGGTTGCAAACAAGATTGTTGAAATAGACGGTGGCAGGAACACGGTTTTCCCTGGGGACTACGACAGTTATCTCTACCGGAAGCAGACAAGGGACAATAAGAAGAAAGCCAAATCAACAGCCACCAGAGGAGCCGTGGATGCTTCGAAAAAAGCTTCGTCCAGGCGTCGTCGGGGACGACCACTCAGCGCCGAGGAGCAGCAACGCCGGTCTCTCAGCAAAGAGGCAGGTAGGCTTGCGACGCGGATAGAAAACATAAACGTTTCCCTGGCTGACCACGAGGCCCGCATAACGGAAATGGAGGCAATGTTCTCCAACCCCGACCTATTTGACGATCCAGTTCAGATTGCTGCTTCAGGGGAGCAATACCGTGTGCTCAAAGAGGAGACACAGTCCCTCTGGGAGGAGTGGGAGAGGTTGTCGTTGCAGGCGGAGAGCGTCGGTAGCGAGCTGGCAGGATTAGAGGCCAGCTAGACTGTCACGAAGAGTGTAGAAACCTGTTTATTTTCTGCGCCTAGAGTCATGCATGACTCTGATAGCACGGTTAGTCTTGTGATCACCTCTATCTCGTAATCCGGGACCAATCGTGGCCTTGAAATACCGCTCGTTGGCTTAGTCTCTCATAATACCTCTACGTCGAGAAGTTCAAAGAGATAAGCAGGACAGCGGTGATCCGTTGCCCTCGAACACTATCTGACGCGCGAAGTTTTCATCGTCCCATGGAACTCAGCCCTTACACCCACAACAATGTCTGACATCTATAGAAAGACCAGGACGCCCTTTGCAGTTCTGTCAGATAAGGTAGAGGGGAAGAGGGACAGATTGCCGATTCCTAAGAAATCCAAGAGCATTGATGATACGTATTATCAAGTGAGAGAAAAGATGACAGGAGTGGTGAGATGAAAGAGAGACAAGAGCACCTCGGATGGCAACTGTTCAGAATTGCGTCGATCTCCATGGTCGCCCCAGTTGATGCGGGAAGCGATGACCGGAACGACGCGTACTGCTTCATCGGCAAGATTTACCCGGCTGGAACCGATGGATCGATTGATTACACCCACCCCGGTATCAAGGGTCGAGATGACCGGACTGTCAAGGTCCCTCTTACCTTCAATGCGGACGTGGTGGTCGAAGGCGATGGTCCCATCGATCTGCACCTCAGGATCGACGAGCACAACTGGGATGAAGTAATGAGGCGGACGAAATACATCCGCGGCTCCGGCGTTGACACGTTAGTGTTCGGCTACAAGGTTCTTCCAGGCGATATAGAGGCCAAGGGCATCTGATTGATTCACTGCGCAGAAGCGGCCCATTTCGGTAACGATGGTGACTTGAATGCCAAAGATACAAACACCGAACGCAATCCCGTGGGGTAGAGCAACCCCGCTAGTGGATGCAAGAACCGATTAGGCTTGGGGTAGACCTTGGGGGGTCTCCTCAAAGGTAACGACTGAGACTACTCAATAGCGCTTGCACAACGATCTTGGAAGGCTGGGCAATCGTTAGCACATTGACAGAAGGATGGACGAAATGACTTCGAACCAATACTGGTGGCCAAATAAGCTGAACCTAAAGGCCCTACGTCAGAACTCCCCCGCGTCAGATCCCATGGGCAAGGCCTTCAACTATGCTGAAGAGTTCAAGACTCTCGACGTAGATGAACTGAAGAGGGACATCGAGGAGGTGATGACGACATCGCAAGACTGGTGGCCAGCCGACTACGGGCACTATGGGCCGCTCTTCATCCGTATGGCGTGGCACGCCGCAGGCACATACCGGACCGGTGACGGCCGTGGAGGCGGAGGCTCCGGCTACCAACGCTTTGCGCCCCTCAACTCTTGGCCTGACAATGCGAACCTGGACAAGGCGCGGCGCTTGCTCTGGCCAATCAAGAAGAAGTACGGAAGGAAGATCTCGTGGGGTGACCTAATCATCTTTGCCGGAAACTGCTCCCTGGAATCTATGGGTTTCAAGACCCTTGGATTCGGATTCGGACGTCCGGATGTCTGGGAGGCTGACGATACATACTGGGGGCCTGAAGACGCGTGGCTTGGAGACGAGCGACATGGGGACAATGGAGAACTCGAGGAAACCCTTGGAGCGGACCACATGGGCCTGATTTATGTCAACCCGGAGGGACCGAACGGCAACCCTGACCCGGTTGATTCGGCGAGATACATTCGACAAACGTTCAGCCGGATGGCTATGAATGACGAAGAGACGGTCGCGCTAATTGCCGGCGGACACACATTCGGAAAAGCGCATGGCGCCGGCTCCGAGCACTGTATTGGCCCTAGTCCAGAGGGGGCCAGCATAGAGGAGCAAGGCCTCGGCTGGAAAAACAGCTTTGGCAGCGGCAAGGGCATCGATACGTTCACCAGTGGCTTGGAAGGCGCTTGGACTGCCAACCCTGTTAAGTGGGACAACGATTTCATGGAAAACCTGCACCACTACGAGTGGGAGTTGACAAGAAGCCCGGCTGGCAAATCGCAATTTGTTCCCAAGAATTGCGGTGGAATCGCCACGGTGGTGGACGCTCACGATCAGTCGAAGAAACACCCCCCAATGATGCTCACTACGGACCTTTCGCTGCGGATGGACAGGAACTATGGGCCGATTGCAAGGCGATTCTTCGATAGCCCAGCGGACCTTGAAGATGCCTTTGCGAAGGCGTGGTTCAAGTTGACCCACCGCGACATGGGGCCTCGAAGCCGGTATCTCGGACCCCTGGTTCCTGCAGAGCCGTTGTTGTGGCAAGACCCTATCCCCGAGGTCGATCATCGGCTGATCGAAGGGCAGGACATCGCAGACCTCAAGGCTAAAGTCCTCACGTCGGGATTGTCCGTTTCTCAAATGGTAACGACCGCATGGGCGTCAGCGGCAACCTTCCGAGGCACTGATAAACGCGGCGGCGCGAACGGGGCACGCATCCGTCTCGAGCCGCAGAAGGGCTGGGAAGTGAACGACCCGGTACAGCTCAAGGAAATCCTGCAGACATTGAAGCAGGTCCAGACGGAGTTCAACAGCGCGCAGACCGATGGGAAGAGAGTATCCCTCGCCGATCTGATAGTTTTGGCCGGGTGCGCAGGCGTCGAAAAGGCGGCAAAGAATACCGGGCAAAACGTGCGGGTGCCCTTTGCGCCTGGGCGTACAGACGCATCGCAGGAGTGGACCGACGTCGAGTCGTTCGAAGTTCTCAAACCCACTGCCGACGGGTTCCGCAACTACCTCGGGTCTGGACACAGAGAATCAGCGGAGGAGCTGCTAGTGGAGCGGGCAGCCATGCTAACTCTGACTCCTCCTGAGATGACCGTGCTCCTTGGAGGCTTGCGCGTCTTGGGTGCGAACATCGGGCAATCTCAACACGGCGTTTTTACGCATCGACCAGGGACGTTGACGAACGACTTCTTCGTCAACTTGCTCGACATGGATACCGAATGGCAAGCTTCTCCCACGTCTGAAGGAGTGTTTGAGGGGCGCGACCGCCGGACCGGTGATCTAAAGTGGACCGGCACCAGGGTAGACATCGTCTTCGGTTCAAACTCCGAGCTCCGGGCTATATCTGAGGTTTACGGATGTGATGATGCTCAGAAGAAGTTCGTGAACGACTTCGTGGTCGTGTGGAACAAGGTGATGAATCTGGATCGCTTTGACCTGGAGTGAACCCAGAGCAGTGCTTGTAGTTGTTAAGGGCCGTGGGTACTGACCTGCGCCGACGTGGCGCCACCTGTTATGTTAAGCCGACAGGGGTTGGAGCCGACTCGGCGACCGGATATGGGCGGTAATCCGGGGCGTGGCAGTGAACCACGGAGGAGCAGCTCAGGTCTGCCGTCCCTGCTTTTGGTGGTGACGCCGCAGCGACAACGGGCAGATGCTTGAGCACTGCGAGGGGCTGACCTAACCCGACTGTCGTGCCACGTGGCACGTTAAATCGACAAGGATGTGCTTGCCCTCGTGCTTTTACATGGGTTGGCTTAGGCGATCGCTGGGTTCAGAGGTCGCCCAACGACATCTCGAAAACAGTACTGTCTACCGTACAGAATCGCCCATTTTTCATGCATGAGGGCATTTGGGACTGGGATACCAATCTGAAGGCAAGTCTCAGCAGTATCTGCTCTCTTTATGGCCATGCTTCGCGCAGACTCTGAGGGGAGCCCAGAATGGAGTGATCACTAGTTCCTAAAGCCCGCTAATCCGACTCAGTCAAATCCGTCAACGGGGAACGTGTCCCTGCCGAGCCATCGCAAAGTTTTCTAACCGCAGGTAAGGGTCTATTGTGGTGTTATTTTTATGAACTCCAGGTGTGAGTAGATACCGGTAACAGTACCAGGGAAAACGTATTCGGCTATATACTTGGGATTGACCATTATTTCAGCTCGCATCCAGTACATCGGGATTTCAGCGAATTCGGCGAACTTATGGTCACCAATCTCCCTCAAAAGTATGGCCCTTTCCCCACTGTCCACAACGGTGTCCATCTGCTCAAGGTTTCCATCTATGAAAGTATGCTCGTAGACATGCACTACGGACTTCTCGGTTTTGTTGTATACCTGCAGGTGGAACAATGTATCTATCCGACCGCCGGTCATCCCCCAAGAGATACCGTGCATCTCTTTTGCCTTGTATCCCTGGCGAATCCTGGAGAATTCCACCTCCTCTATTATTGGCTTTAAACCTATAGCCTGCCAGTATTGGGCCACAGCCTCCGATATATCTGGGAACGACGGGAGCACACCCGATTTGAAGATGAACATGGGAAACTCGAATCCGTCGGCGTATCCTGCCTGAGCAAGCAATTCTTTAGCCTTGGTGGGGTTGTACCCGTATTGCTCATCGAAGCGGCTATCCCATTCGGGGTTATATATTCCAGGCCAGTAATTTTCGTCAAGGACGGGATGGTACCCCACTACCCTGAGTGGCTCTGTTCTCCCGGACAGGAATTTGTCCGTGATCTCTTGGCGGTTAATAGCCATACTCATGGCCCGCCTGACATCTTTATTGACGAAGGGCACTTCAGGATCGAGTTTGCCATCCCCACCGAAGTATAGCCCACCAAACATCCACATTAGTTGAAAGGCTGGCAGGGTACTGGAAACAACCTTCATACCCCTGTCCTCGGCCTCCTTCTGGACCGCACGGGGCACTCCTGCTATGTGCACCTCTCCATTCACCAACATGGCCAATCGAGTCGCGTTTTCAGGTACCCAGATAAACTGTAGCTCCTTGTACTCCGGGGTCTTACGCCAGTGGCTCTCTAGGCGTCTGTAGAGGACGTGTTCACTTGGCTTTCGTTCGATGAACTCAAAGGCGCCTGTCCCTATCACCCTGGTCCCATACAACTCTTTGCCTCCGGCGTCCCACCGAGCTTTGCTCTCCATCACCAGGTCTGATGTCCCGGAGATGGCGTCAAAAAATTCCGGGACCGCTACCTCCAGATGGAATATGACTTTATGATCGTCTACAATCTCAATCTTATCTTCTACTATGGCTTCTACCGATTCTATCGTATCCGTTTCCTTATCTATGCCCATCTGTGTGCGCCACTTACCGGAACTACTTTGAATAGCCTCAGGCTGGGTAAGAAGGAAGACGGCGTGGCGTACATCCGCAGCTCTGAAAGTACCCCACTGATCCTCGTGGTATGGGATTCCTTTACGGAGGGTTACGGTCCAGTTCTTGGCATCGGGAGAGCTTTCCCACGCGACGGCAAGCTCGGGGATATAGGCGCTGGTGCTTGGGTCGGTGCCAATAAGGAACTCCTGGGCCGGCCTTTTATCCACCTGACCGCTGCGGCCCTGGAGCCAGGTGAAGTTGGTGTCATAGCTCAAGGGCGCTGAAGCTAACTTCAGCCGTTGAAGCTCCAATTTAGCAGGTTGTGATGTTGGAGTTGGCGTAGGGGTGGCAGTTGCCTCCGGGCCAACTGTAGGGGTAGGGGCAGCATCGTCGGCGCACGCCACAATGAGCACGGTTAGAATTATCAGAGCACCTAATAGATAGGATGCGCTTCGGTGCATAGACCATTGCAGTTTCATCAGAGTCCACCTCCTAACCCCATGGGTTCAATTCCAATATTTTGCAAAGACTGTAACAAAAGACGAAATCATAATAGATTAATTGGGATTATATGTCAAACCCTGAGTTCATATACTTTACATATGCCGTCTTACGTCCTGAATTTAGTTATACACCACGAAATTCGACAAATTGTTGATTAGACCCTCGGTCCAGCTAAGGAGCCACTGCCAAAGAAAGCCAATTGTCCGCCGATGGCTATGCGATGGTGGCCCGCACCGCCGCAGCGATCCGTCCCCACGCCCCTCCAAGTCCAGTGCCGAGGCGCCTCTCCATAGCGCCAACCTGCCCGTGCCTCAATACACGCAGAGATTGACAAAGGCGAATTGTGCCTATTAGCATATAGCGGATTATAAGACATAGTGGCGGGTCAAGCGCCCAAGGTTGAACCCTCCAGCAAGTACGTCGATGACAACATCGTCTTCAACACTGGCTACCCCCGACTCTGCCACCTCGGAGCCGCTGACAAACATGATGGAGCAGCCCCTTTCCGATGAGTCCAAGCGCAAGATTCTCTGGGACAACTCCGTCAAAGTCTATGGAGAAAGGCTGATCTCAGGACATTCATTGGCTAAGGTGTAGAGTTGCACTATTCTCAAGTTTGTCGGCATAAAGTAGGGACGATAATATGATTCAGATGCACAGCAAGCTCAGCAATCCCTTGGTATACATAACCGTGCTGGTACTTTCTATTCTGGTAGTGATGGCATGTGGAGGGGGAGATGACTCCAATGGGTCCACACCTGCCTCTACTGTGGCAACAACGGTTGCCCCAGCTACCACGGCTGCCCCGACGGCCGCCGGTACTGATGCTGCCCCTCCCCCTCCAACGGACGCGCCCGCAAAGTCCATGTCCTTTTCCGGATCTGAGTCGCTGTTTTTATCGGCCAACGAAACCAGTGAGGTCACTGTAGATTTAATGGCAAGGGACGTTCTGGAAGTAACTTTTGATGTGGAGTCCAATATCACGGGCGGTCAAAACTTCATGTCCGGAGAAGGCAAGGCTTCGGGGGGTGTTCAGGTGGTCATATCAGATCCTTTGGAAACCTCTCTGCTGACCATAGATGAAATCACGGACTCTGGAACTGTGTCTGTGGAGGCCGAGGTGAACGGTGAGCACGTGATAATTTTCTTCAACCCCTTCCCAATGCAAGCTCAGAGTGTTGAGGTGTCTTATACCGTAAATCCCTAAATTTAACGGTTCAGGATCTCCAAGAGAGTCATTTGTACAGGAATGGCAGGCAATCACCAGATTCAACCATGGTTATAGGTCGACAAGGACTAAGGTTACTTTGCGGAATACGTAGCTTATCTTCCAATAACTTGCTTTATTCCACCATGTAAAGTTTTAGTTTGAACTAGGGATTGACAAAGGTGAATTGTCGCTATTAGTATGTAGCGGATTGTTAGATTAATAGTCGAGTCACCACATGCTCTTGACCTACTGCCAAGCATAAAATTTGGAGGTGTCTACCTTGAATTACCCCCATACTCTATTTCGTTGGAAAATACCGCTGTTACTGGCAAGCCTAGTTGGGTTGACGCTTCTCATTCTGGCCTGCGGCGGGGATGATGAAGCCGCAGCCACGCAGGCCCCAGCTACGGCTGCGCCGGCCACGGCTGCGCCGGCCACGGCTATGCCGGCCACGCAGGCCCCAAGAGCTACAGCGGCTCCAACGGCCACGGCTATGCCGGCCACGCAGGCCCCAAGAGCTACAGCGGCTCCAACGGCCACGGCTATGCCGGCCACGCAGGCCCCAAGAGCTACAGCGGCTCCAACGGCCACGGCAACACAAGCAATGGTCGAAAAAATTCCTGTGTCCCCGCGGCTTATAGTATCCGTAGTTCCTCCTTCGGACCAGTTCACTATGGCCCACGCCCAGGCCCAGACATCAGAAAAGATAATGCCAATCTACGAACACCTTGTGGGGAGACATTATCAAACAGACGTCGAAGAGCCGGAGCTAGCTAGCGACTGGTCGGTGACCCCCGACGGGAGGGTCTGGACCTTTAATCTTCGGGATGACGTTCCCTTTTATAGGAATGGCAAACCCACGGACATGATGTTCAGCGCCCAAGACGCTGTTCTTGCATTCAACCTCTTGACGGGTATCCTGACTGATAGATCGCGAAGTCCCGGCCTCTGGCTCGGAAGGCTGGGGAGGGATGAAAGCGCTTGGATTGTAGAAAACGATCACCGTCTTAGAATTGAGTTGCCTAAGATTGTCTTAGATCTCCCATTCTTTGTCTCTGAAAAGTGGAACACGGGCATGCCGAGCAAGGCTTGGTGGGACACCGTTGGCGGTGAGGACGGGTATATGGCCGATCCTATAGGCAACGGACCCTGGAGCTATATTGATTTGAACCTCAACGTGAATGTGCTCCATGAGCGGGTAGACAATCATTGGAGGAAGACACCGGAGTTCCACGAGTTTGAGATCCTCTTCGTCAAAGAAGGCGCCACCCGCCTAGCTCAGTTGATTAACGGAGAAGTCGCCATTGTGCAGATCTCGCGAAGTTTGCGGGGTGTGGCGGAAGCAGCTGGGATGGTGACGGCAAGGAGCACCTTGCCGGGATATCATCCCCATTTGCGCATCCCCTTCTACCAGCCTGAAAACTACTGCCCAGGTGGCGAAAAGATACCAGGTGGTCGTGAGTGTGGCCCAACTCCTGGATACGATGTCAACGACCCAATGCGGAACACCAAGGTGCGATTGGCACTGAACTACGCGATAAATCGAGAAGAAATTAACGACGCTTTCTTCTTCGGAGAAGGATTCCCATTAGTGGACTACTTCCCACCTTGGCGGGCAGACTTCCTGGATGAATGGGCACCCTATCCCAATAAAAAAGGACAGACCGGACGCGAAGGTGGATGGCCTTATCCTTACGACCCTGAGAGAGCAAAGGAGCTCCTGCTTGAAGCAGGCTGGCCCGATGGGTTCAAGACTCAGCTCTGGTTTTCAAGCTCCAGCGGGACAGTACCGGAGCAGGGAGATATTGTAGAGACTCTTAAGAACTACTGGGAAGTCATTGGAATCGAGACTGAGCTCGTACCCTTTGAAGGTAGTTTGACGAGGCGAGCTAGGGGCGCCGACATATCCAACTGGTCCTTCTTTGCCGCCCCCTCGCTAGACCCAATCTGTGTGGCGCCTTCCTTCTGGTGGCGGGACCTTGGTGTTGGATACCGTGAGCACCCTGAGATATCCGAGTATAAACATGCCTGCGACGCCACTGCCGACCCGGCAGAGCGCATAAGGCTAGCTCAGGAGTTTGGTACGTGGTGGATTGACAACGCCATTAGCGTGCCGCTGCTATGGATATTCGGCGAAGGCACCTATGATCCCAGCATCGTGTCCGAGTACAAGGTCAACCAGCTCCACGTGGGGCCCATCCGATACCACGAGTGGACTGTACCGGTGTATCAGCAATAGACCTCTAAAATCCAAGGTATCAAAAGAAAGGCCTGGGACTGAAATCCCAGGCCTTTCTTCATTTCAAGGGGCAGTCCTTAATCTGGGAGATAAACGGCTGTTCCTTCGCTTTAGACAGGGGAAATTCCAAATTTCAGGCCATCAACCCACAGGACGGCTCCCCTTCATTGTGGCGTCCACCACCGGCTATATCCCAGATGACAACTTTAACCGTACTTCAAAGATCGAGAATTTCGGCGATATAGAGACGATGTGCGTTAACAGGCGCTGATTTCACGAGCGGATGGTAGCGAGGTTCTCAGGGATGCTAAGGGCATTGTATCTACATTGCAGGCTCACAGTGAAAGCCATTTGATAGGCTGGGGAGGTCAATGCTATCATCAGCCCACCCCCGCAGCTCCCTACTCCGCCAAGTGAGGTTGTGAAATGGACGCCATAAATCCGCTGGTCGATAGGTGGATACGAGACGCAGCCCAAGACCCCGACGGCTTTTGGGAGCGTGCCGCTCAGTCCCTGCCCTGGTTTCGTGACTGGGACACGGTCTTCAAGTGGGACTTTCCGCACTTTCAATGGTTCGCCGGCGCGGAAACCAACCTGGCCTACAACTGCGTAGACCGCCATGCCCAAGGCCCCCAACGTGGGCGCGCCGCCGTGGTTTATGCTAACGAACGCGGAGAAAGGGTGGTCCTCACCTATGCTCAGCTTCACCACCAGGTTGGCATAGTCTCAGCCGCCTTACGGGGAATGGGGATCGAGAAGGGCGACCGCATAACTATCTACATGCCGGTATGCCCTGAAGCCATCGTCCTAATGCTGGCCACCGTTCGCATCGGCGCGATACACTCCGTGGTCTTTGCCGGATTCGGAGCCGGCGCTCTAGCAGAGCGGATTCAGTCCAGCGGATCCAAGCTCGTATTCGCTACAGACATCACATATCGCAAGGGCGCTGACATCCCACTGAAATCCATTATTGACGATTCTCTTGCCGTCGGGGAAAACTCAGTTACCAACGTCATCGTTCTTCACCGGGGCAAGGATACAGTACCCATGACCCCGGGTAGAGACATATCCTGGGACCAATTTCTTGCCCAAGCGGAGGGGCAAAGTAACGAATATACACGCATGGAGGCTAACGAACCTGCCTTCATCCTGGCCACTTCCGGCACCACCGCCAAGCCCAAGCTAGTGGTCCACACCCACGGCGGCTACCAGGTAGGTATTCATTGCATGGCACAGTGGTGCTTTGGTATGAAACCTACCGATGTTTGGTGGGCCATGTCCGACATTGGGTGGATCGTCGGGCACAGCTACATTGTGTACGCTCCTCTTCTTGCCGGCTGCACCACCATTGCCTATGAGGGGGCCGTTGACTATCCAACCCACGACGCCATCTGGCGTATCGTCGAAGAGTTTGGAATAACTGGCATTTTCACATCGCCCACCGCGGTACGGCTCTTGACGCGCTACGGAGAGAGCGCCATGCCGAGGTCCAGCCTCGACTCTCTAGAGCGTGTATTCTGCGCCGGCGAGGTTTTGAATCCTCCCGCTTGGGAATGGCTGCAGAAGGAGGCTTTTGGGAACCGGATACCAGTGATTGATCACTATTGGCAAACGGAAACAGGAGGTCCTATCATCGGTAACCCCTACGGCCTGTCATTGCTGCCTATCAAGCCTGGCTCCGCCGCCATACCCCTGCCTGGCATCGACGTGACCGTCATGACCCCGGAAGGTGAATTGTGTGGCCCGGAAGAGAAGGGGATTCTGGTTATCAAGCGTCCGTTCCCCAGCTTGACGCCCGCCCTCTGGGGTGAACCGGACAGGTACGCCGCCGATTACTGGACTCGGATACCTGGAAAGCAGGTCTATTTTGCCGGGGACTCTGCACACGTCGACGGGGATGGCTACGTCTGGTTTGCAGGCCGCGCCGACGAGGTGATCAAGATTGCAGCCCATCGTATTGGTACGGTGGAGGTGGAGTCTGCCCTGCTCACTCATTCCAGCGTGGCAGAAGCCGGTGTTACGGGGCGTCCTGATGAATTAAGAGGAGAGGTCATTTCCGCTTTTGCAGTTCTGAAAGGTAACATCCGGCCTTCCGATGAACTTCGTAAGGAGATAATTCAGGCCGTTCGACGCACACTTGGACCAATCGCCGTCATTGGAGAGTTGAATTTCGTGGACATGCTGCCAAAGACTCGAAGTGGCAAGATCATGCGACGGGTTTTGAAAGCTGTGGTCCTCGACCAGGACCCGGGTGACATCACTACCATTGAAGACGAAGGGTCGGTAGAAGACGCGCGTCAGGCATGGCTTGAAATGAAAGCCTCAGCTAACAGCCAGGAATAGCGCCTTCAAGCATCGCACTGTCGGATCCGGCAGATACCCTGACGCTTGAGTAACTTCCGCATGGCTCGGCGTTAACGGAGGAAGGTAGCTCAATCAAGGAGAGATCATCTCTGTTGCTTGAATCGGACGCCCTTCGCAGAACAGCGCTCATTCTGGTACTTGCCGGTCTTCTGTGGAACTTAGTAGAAGCCGGGGTCTCATTGTGGGCGGGAGTGCAGGCCGGAAGCGTGGCCTTGCTGGCTTTCGGGATAGACAGCATCGTAGAGCTTCTTGCGGGCGGGGTCTTGGTGTGGCGGTTGAGGGCAGAGCGAGACGGATTGGAGGCGGAGGCCGCGGAGAGAAGGGCTCAAAGGCTCCTGGGTCTCAGCTTCTTCCTCTTGGCAGCATACATTCTCCTCCATTCCGGGGCCAACCTCCTGGGATGGCTGCCTGAGCCACAGCCAAGCCTTGCAGGCGTGGCTATTGTGGTAGCAAGCGCCGTCGTCATGACGGGCCTCTACGTAGGGAAGATGCGCATAGCCACCAGGATGCAGTCCAGGTCTTTGAGAGCGGAGGCCATGGAAAGCCTGTTTTGCGATCTTCAGGACCTGACCATCCTGGTGGGTCTGGGGCTCAACAGCCTATTCTCCTGGTGGTGGGCTGATCCCGTGTCTGCCCTGTTTCTGGTCCCCTTCTTCGTCAAGGAAGGCCTCGAGAACTTCTCTGATCATGGGGAAGAACATGAAAACCATGGACCCCAGGTCTGCTTTTGCCGGAGTTGCTTCTATGGCCTACGCCGCTGTAGAGCGATATGCTGCCTAACCTAGACTTGCGGATGTGTGGATATTATCGGGCCCACTTGGTACTTGCTTGGTCGCTGCCGCATTGCTGTCATCCATTAAGGATGCCGTAGACCGCAAGGCTCACGTTCTCTTCGGAGTCTCTACGGTTGGCAACGTCTGTCGTTAGACGGTCTAGATTGATTCGCCAGTGTAGAACGCAGTGGTGCGTTGGGCCGCCGCTCCCGCGGCGTCGGGGTCCGTTCCGGCTGCTATAGACGCGTGTCCCCATCTTTCGCTGCTGCCTGTGATTAACGACTTGCCAGACGTAGAAGTAGCAAAAGCGACTTCGTCGGGCTTTGGCTCGTCCGGTTGCACGATGTGGATCGCCAGTCCCATGAGTCCCAACTCCCAGCCTACGCCCACCGCACCCGGACCGTACGTGTTCCAGTGTTCCGACAACAGAGCGGTGTGGGTGAGTGTAAGCCGCGTGTGGCTATCTCCGTCGGCAAACAAGCGTACCTCTACCCAACTGACGTCCTCGCCGAATTCCCATGTGAGCGCGAAATGCGATAGTCGTTCGCAGGCCGTAATCATGCCGCCTGCGTTGTCCTTCAACTGGTAGCGTCCGCCGGGGACGAGATTGCCGCTTACCGGCAGAAACCAGAGCGGGATGCGCTCGGCGTTGGTCAGAGCGTCCCACAAGTCCTCAATCGCCGACTCGTAGATTCGGGAAAGAGTGACCGTGCGAGCGGGCCTTCCATCCCACTCCAGCGACGACACAGAGCGCTCTACAGTGGCTAGATGACCATCGACATTGAATTTCATAGTTTGCCCCCCTGCCTTTCCTAAGAGACCGTCCCCAAACAGCCTCTTTTGTTGAAAGGACGTTATCGGTAGATTTCCTCGCCTCGTTGGAGACGAAGGGCAATCTGGTAGGTCTGGCCTTCTGCCCGGGAAGTGGGAGAATGGGCAGCAAGAAATCGAGAAAGTCCTATCATAACGTGGCGTCCCGACTGCGTGCCTTCTCGCGAAGAAAACTGGCTGAATGCAGCGTCGACAATTTGAAACGAGTGGAAATCGGCATCCTCTCACAGCATCAACCGCCCCATGGTGGCCAGAAGGTCTTCCGTCGGTCCGTCGCCGGCGAGGTAGTCGGATGCAGCCTTGGCTAATTCTTCAACCTGTTGGCGCACGTTAACCATCTCCAGTAGGCGGTCAAGCTGCTCTGAGTGGGAGTCGTGGCCAGGCGTCTCCGCAGGTAGCGGCATGGCTGGCATATTGAGGAAACGATCGAGATAGATGCTCATTGCAACGTCGTACACTCCCCGCAGCAGTTCCGGAGTGGAAGTCCGTTTCAAGGCTTGATGCAGGCCATGGGCGGCGGTCAGAGTATTGTGCACCGTGTCCCAGTCTCGAAACTCGTTGGATGTGTGGAAATGTACCATGCGGAGGAAGGCTGCATGGGCGGCGGCGGTTCCAAGCTGCTCGGCGGTGGCCCCGGCTAGGATGCTCTCGTTGATGGAAGCTATGATTTCCCCTGGTGAGTCACCCAACATTTGCGAAGCCAGCGAGTCGGCTTCATTCCAACTGCCAGACCTTCTTTGTCCCCAGGCCAAGAGACTCGGTAGTTCCGCCCTTGCCTCCCAGACGATAGAGGCGATGTCGATAGGATTACGCCACTGGCTGAGCTCCTCGCTGCGGCGAGATCGGGCCATTCCATTTACCAAGCTAGGGAGCACTTGCCCCGCCAGCTCCCACCCCAGGTGGTCCAGCAATTCGAAGGCTTTGTTTGCGAAGTCCACCACGTGGCCGCCGTCAAGATAGATGTGGTCGGTAGCCGCAGCGAAGATCATACTGGCGATCTCTTCCCTGGAGACTCCAACTTCGATGGCGGTGGCCAGACATCTCTCGGCCCCCTCCTCATCCCGAACCTCCATGAAGTTGCGAAACCATGAAGCGAACACCTCCGGGCGCGTCTCTCCGGTGGGCAACGCGTCGATGGGAAAGCGAGGGGCCTTGCCGGCGCACTCTCTAGCGACGTGAAGAAGGCCTTGGTACAGCGCCCGTGGGCGGTCTTCCTCGCGCAGCTTAGGGAGGATGTTGGCAGTGCAGGTCAGGATGCTCATAGCCGGCCCCCAACCGTTGGCGGAATAAGTGGCGGCGAACTGAGCGCCTATTCTCAGCGACTCCCGGTGGTCCGCGCCGGCGGCCTGCAGCCCTAGTACCGCCTTTGCTATGACCAGACGTATATTGTGCTCCAGTCCATTATTCAGCCGGCCCCGCCAGTGCCGTCCTTCATCACGTCGCGGCGGATATGGGTCGACCCACACCTCACCATCTAAGACAATTACCGGAAAGGTGCGCACGTCGTCAGCGAAGGGGTTAAACGTGCCGCCGCCCGCGAGGTCAAAACGAGCGTGATGCCAATGGCAGGTGAGAATTCCATCCTTAACACTGCCCCTATCCAAGGGGAAACCCATGTGGGGACATCGATTGTCCACGGCGCGAACCTGTCCATCGTGGTGGAACACCGCAATTGTGTGTCCCCCACCTGTAACCACGGTGCAGCCACGCTCCTTGAGCTGCTCTACTGAACCAACTCTGATGTGTCGCTTCACTAACGTTGACATGTTTGCGCCTCCTTCACTGGATACGAATCACCTATCTTTCTATCCTAACAGATGGTGAGTTTAGCTAACCGGCTGCTATCCAATCCACCACACGCTCGCCGATCATGAGAGCCGTGGGATGGAGGCCCCCCGATCTAGGAATTCGCGGCACCACTGAAGCGTCGGCCACCCATAACTTCTGCACTCCTTTGACCCGGCAGTATTGGTCGACCACCGCCATCGGGTCTTTGCCCGGCCCCATCCTACAGGTGCCGGACACGTGTCTCCCAGTGCCCACGGTCTGGCGTATCCACAGGTCCAAAGCGTCGTCGTCGGACAGAATTTCGTCCGCCGGGCTGATCCTGTAATCGACCACGTCTTTATACGCCTCGGATTCCAGAAGTCTGGCGCCGAATCGCAGGCCTTCCCTCACCCGCTGCATGTCGTTGGGATGCTGGAGGTAGCAATAGTTAAAAGACGGTTGAACGCCAGGGTTGGAAGAGGCTAACCTGACGTATCCCGAGCCTTCGGGCAGCCCCAGGGTGCACGATATGCGCGCCGCTCGCTCGGGTGGGACATCCGCCGTCAGGTACTTGGTGCGTACGCCGGGCACGCGCTCCTCTCGTTCGTCGACCACAGTGCTGGTCTTTAGCGCCATGTCGTTGATTTCCCTGGATTCACGGGAGGTGTAATGCAGGCTGAAGTGCGGCGCATCAAGGCTAGTGGTAAGGGTCTTCCCATCTTTGACCTTGAAAGTTAGGTGGGCGCTGAGGTGGTTCCACAGGCTCTGTCCCACGCCGGGGAGCTCGTGAACCAAGGGTATTCCAAATTCCTTTAACTGGTCCTTGGGGCCGATTCCCGATAGCAGGAGCAATTGGGGCGACCTGATTGCACCGGCGCTCAGTACAACCCGGCCTGCCCGCGCTGTAAATATCTCTCCGCCGCTTTCTGCTTCCACCCCGACGGCCTTCAAGCCCTCGAATAAAATCTTTCTTACGTAAACTCCTCCCCGGACAGTAAGGTTTAGGCAATGACGGATAGGATTCAGGTAAGTGACGGCGGAGCTCATTCTCATGCCGTCAAGGTTGTTGGTCGGAGTCACGCCAACGCCGGAGGGGTTGGGACCGTTCGTATCCTCGGTGGCGCCGAACCCCTCTTGCAAACAAGCGTCATAGAATGCCTTCTGGATGTCCGGCCAAGCGGCAGAGTGGCGACGCCTTACCGGCATCGGCCCGTCAGTCCCGTGAAAGTCATCCTGGATGTCCAGGTCAGTCTCCATTTTTTTGTAGAACGGCAGCACCTTTGCATAGGACCATTCGTCGTTGCCGAGGGAAGCCCAAGAGTCAAAGTCCTCGGGGAATCCTCTTTGCATCGCTTGACCGTTAATGGAGGATCCTCCGCCAATCACCTTGCCCTGCGCCACGTGGATCTCCCCCTGCTCCTCTGTGATCGTTCCCCGCAGGGCCCAATTGTGTTCCGAGTCTGGGGACTCGGCATACCTGGTGTGGCCGAACTTTACTTCGTCGGGGAGATTGGCGAAGTCGGGATAATCATTGCCGGCTTCAAGCAGCAAGACCGAGGTCCTTGTGTTTTCGGTCAATCTGGCGGCCAACACCGATCCTGCCGCTCCCCCACCGACAACAATGACGTCGTATTGCATGGCATCCTCCCCGAATTTCCGTTTCCTAGTCCGCACCGATGGGAAACATTATAGCCGTAGATTTCTTTATGGCATTCTTCCAAGTGGGTCTGGGTTTGACTTCAGCCCGCGCAAGGGATGCAAAGACGATACAAGAGTCTACTTTTTGTGTTTCATGGTGTGCATAATTCTATTATGTGAGGTGCACGCGTTTATTTCGACGGAATTAAGGCGGTATTAAGTGATGTTAGGTTCGCCCTAAGAGAGGTCAGGGGAATCTGAAACCCACTGTTCCGATAATAACCTGTAGGATCACTACCGATCGAAAGCATCGCAGTATAGGGCAGTACGGCCCGCTTCTTTCGTCTACGCCTATATGGGACTCGAACTCTCTCCACGACGTTTGACCTGACCGCAATTGGCGGGTACTCGGAGGCTATGATTCGGAGACTCTCAAAACTTGTCGTTAGATGCTAAACTTCTTACAGGTGGGAGGTCGTACCGCGACTTGAGGATCGCCCCTACGCCTCGCCTGGATTGGTCAATCGCAGTTGAACTTATTAGTGGAGCGCAAGCGCCTTGGAATCACGGGACTCGTTGGACCCTTGCCGGAACGTTGACGCTGCGCCGGCTGATATCGCGAGGGATTGTAGTAAGTCGGCATCTCCCATCGAACCCGAAAATTTGGCGCCTGTGCGCAATGAATCGGACATAGCCGACGTAGCTCGTCAGACCAAGGCAACTGAGGAGTCGAGTAAGGACGACCTTGGACAGTATCCCGGTATAGCCGGTTCCAGTTCGCCTGACACCGGGTGCGCTTCGAGCGACGTTAACGCAACCGATTCTCCTTCGGAAGAGGCCACGGGAGCCTTAGAGAAGCCCCCCACTAGCGAAAGAACTGCACCCCGGGGAGTATCCAGCCACAGCGTTCGACGTCCACACATCGGGCCTGTCCGCATCCGGATGCGGGTCCATACCTTTGACTCCTTCGGTTACCGGAGCTTCCTGCTTCTGTGGCTGGCTATGCTGTTCTTTTCATCAGGCTACTGGTTACAGCAAATCGTCGTTGGCTGGCTGACTTACGAAGTGACAGGGTCGGCGTTCTGGACGAGTCTAGCGTTGGGTCTGGAAGCCCTCCCAATCCTCTTCGTAGGTCCCGTAGGAGGGGTCTTGGTCGATAGATTCGACCGAAAGAAACTGCTTGCGGGCATTTACGGTTACCAGGCCACAGTAACCATAGCCTTTGCCGTCATCGTCTTGACAGGTCAAACCCAGACTTGGCATATCTTCGCGTACATATTCCTCATGGGTCTGGCATTGGTTGTGAGCGAACCTGCGCGCACGTCGCTCATCGCAAACATCGTTCCCAAGGAGAATCTGATTAACGCTTTTGCCCTCAGTTCCTTGGCCTTTTCCCTTCCACGGCTCGTGGTTCCAGTCCTGGGTGGCTTGATCATAGTGCTAGCGGGTCCAGGAGTTGCCCTGGCGTTGGAGGGCGGACTACAGCTCTGCGCAGTTGTGGTAGTGATGGGTCTCCAAATGTCGCGATCAACCAGACCGGCTATGCGCTTGTCAAATGTATTTGCGGACGTGGTTGATGGAGTGCGCTACATCTCCAGGGAGCCCGCGCTGATCGGGCTGTTCGCACTGATTTCTCTGCCTGCCCTGCTGGTGATGCCGTCTATACAGGGATTATTGCCGGTTTACGCCGCGGAAGTGTTCCAAGTGGACGCGAGGGGTCTAGGGTTACTGATGTCATCAGCGGGCGCCGGATCAATCCTGGGCACGTTGATTCTTGCTACCAAGGGCGATTTCAGGTCGAAAAACATGGTGGTGTTGGCCAGCATGTGCGCCATGGCGATGGCGACGGGCATCTTTTCAATCAACGCCTTCTTCCCCACAGCCTACGTCAACCTGATCATCATCAGTGCTGCCATGATGATATCGTTCTCCATAAGCAGCGCCATTATCCATAGCACGATAGCGGATGAATACCGAGGGAGAGTTGCCGGCCTCTTCATTTTGCCGTGGGGACTGTTGCCCCTAGGGAGTCTTGCATCCGGGTTCTTGGCGGAGCGGCTAGGGGCGCCGCACGCCACGCAGATCACGTCGGGAATAATGATAGTTCTCCTCTGTCTTGTGATTTGGAGGATAAAGACACTGAGAAAGCCAGCGCCTGCCAATCAGGACTGAAAAGGTGAATATGAACAGGGATGTGTTTGAGGAGTGAATGTGAGACTCGACCCGAGTTGTCGTCGACGTAAGTATGCCGGAGGCCCTTTAGGTAAAGAGCCTCCGGCATAACCTCATCTAACGTTCCAGGCGGTCTTGAACCCTGAGGGCACGGTTGACGATGTCGGCAAACTCCGCCACGTCCGAGTCGCTGTCCAGCAGGTCTTGCAACCGCCGAGCCTCGGCGAGAACCTGGGTTAAAGACCCATCTTGGGCCCAGTAACTTTTTCTTAGAATCTCCGCAAACTCAGCCACTACCGCCGCCAGCTGAAAGCGAGTAGAAGCATCGTCAAACCTGGACAGCAGATCTGACCGTTGGAGAGTCTGGGAGGTCTCAACTATTTGCCCAGAGTCCGAGTCTTCGTACCGGACGAAAATCGTTGCCACGTTACCGGTAGCACTGTCATGGAGTTTGAGTTCGTAGAGGGCGGTGACGCTGTGACCGGCGCCAACTTCGCCTGCATCCACCGTGTCGTCCCGAAAGTCCTGGTCGTCCACCCGACGGTTTTCATAGCCTAGAAGCCTGTATCTGCTGACAACTTCAGGATTGAAGTCCACCTGAACCTTGGAGTCCTTGGCTATGGTCTGAAGGGTCCCGGTCAGGTTTTCCACGAAGATTCGCTGAGCTTCGGATATGTCATCCACATAGTGATAGCTGCCGTTACCGTCGTTGGCCAGCTGTTCCATCAGAACGTCGTTGTAGTTACCCATGCCGAAACCCACCGTGGTGAGGGTAACGCCTCTGTCCACTTGGCTCCGAACTTCACGCAAGATGGAGTTTGCTGAAGTGTTGCCGACGTTCCCAACGCCGTCGGATAGCACAATTACCCGTGTAATCCGGCCCGGTTCCACCTGATCCACAGCCATGTCGTAAGCCAGCTCGAGCCCCTCTTCAACAAAGGTGGACCCGCCGGACTGGAGACCATCAATGGCCTCAATGATCCTATTCTTGTCCTCACCACTGGTGGGCTTTAGAATCACTTGCCCTCGAGAGCCGTAGATTACAATGCCCACTTCGTCCGATGGGCGAAGTTCGTCCACCAGAAGCCTGAGGGACCTCTTGACCAATCCCAAACGGTCCTCACGATTCATTGAACCGGAGACGTCTATGGTGAAGATAAGGGTTGCATTCTTTCGGTCCTCGGCGGCAATCTCTTTGCCTTGGAGACCAACTCGCATTAACCAATGGTTTTCCCCACCGAAGGGGGAAGGGGATCCCTCCATGTGGATGGCAAAGGCATCATCCGAAGGAGGCTCGTAGCCGTAGTCGAAATAGTTGATGAACTCCTCAACCCGGACCGAGTCCGGATCCGGAAGGTTGCCGTCCATCACGAATCTGCGCGCTACGGTGTATGACGCAGTATCAACGTCCATGGCGAAAGTGGAAAGGTGATCGTCCTCGGTATCGATGAAGGGGTTGACGCCGTAGTGTCTGAAGAAAGTGAGGTCGTAGGCGGCGTCGTTTACCGTGGCAGACCCACCTATGGTGTTGAAACCCTCTTGCTCTACCGCTGTGCTCCAAGCTGCAGGAGCCATCGGTGCGGAATCCAGGCCCCATGTCTGCTCAAGAGTTTCGTCTCCATCGTCGTCCCCGCCACATGCTGCCAACGCCAGAAGTACCACTGACAGTAACGCCCCGAATATGAGAACTCTGTAAAGTTTACCCATCTTAGTGCCCTCCTCATTATATAATAGTGGCCTTTGCACTCCCTCAGTTTCGCCTTGCTCTCGTGTAAGTGACACTACGAAGGTGTTACATTCGAGGCGAAACATGAAGCTAAGTGGTATCACTTGCCGACTTTTGCCGAATTACTGACCAAATATGTGACCAGAGCCGGCATCGGCGACGCGGAACTAGCCCGTCGAATCCGAATCAGCCGCCTAACACTTACCCGTTGGAAGGAGGGGGTGACCAGTCGTCCTCGCCACCGCGAGGACGTAGTGAGATGCGCCGACGTTCTGCGGCTAACCTCGGACGAGCGGGACGAGCTGCTGACCGCCGCTGGATTCTCTCCAGACGAGCCCCCCGACGCCCCGGCTGCCGCCGTAACGGTCGATTCGACGGAGGGGGCTGCGGAGCCACCGATTGTTACTCCCCATCGCTTAAGCAGAACTCTTGTGGTTAGCGGTGCAGCAGTGCTCGTAGTGGTTGCCGCTCTTGGTTACTTCTTTCTGTTTAGGCCGGAGGGACAACCCGATTTTCCCGTTGCTGCCGATGGAGAGTCGGTTATCCTGATGGCCCCATTCGTCAACTACACCGGCGGGCAGCAGGGGTTCAATATCCAGGGTCGTCTTACGGACGAAGTTGAACGCGCTGTGTCGACGGCCGGACTAGCCAACGTGCGAGTCGTTGAGTGGACTGATCCGATTTCTACCGAGACCGAGGCTGCCGCCGCTGCTCTAAAATCTAGGGCCGACATGGTTATTTGGGGTGAATATGACAGTGGTCGGGCAATGGCGAATTTCACCGTGCCATCACAACCGCAGGGCCAGGGAGGCTACAACCCACAGGTGGTGGATATTTCGTTATCCCCTGCCGATCTCCCCACATCCATCAACGAGGCTCTTACCGGGGAAGTGCGTACAGTGGCGCTCATGGTTCTAGGCCAACTGTACTTGGAACGTGACGAGCACGATTTGGCCAAGGCTGCTCTGTCTGAGGCTATGTCACAACAGCCCGTCAATCCTGACACATTGGCCGGAATCAAGTTCCGCTTAGGCTTGGCGTACATGGGTGGAACATACGCCGACTTGGACGAGGCGGTATGGCTTTTTACCCAGGTGTTGGCGGTGCGGCCAAGGTCCGTGGACACCCTAAATAATCGGGCTTTGGCTTACCTGGAGCGGGACCGCGAGGGCGACGTGGCGCTTGCAGTTGATGATTTAACGAGAGCATTGGGCCTAGAACCCCGTAGTGCCGGTACTTATTTGAACAGAGGGGTCGCGCACCTGCGGCATGGCGATAGGCACAACCTCTCTCGATCTATTGCTGACTTCGAGAGGGCGATAGAGCTGGACCCCGAATACTCAAGGGCGTACGTCAACCGAGCCAGCGCGTATTTGCAACGGGGCGATGAAAGAGACCTTGAGCGAACCTTTGACGACGTAGATAAGGCGCTGTCCATAGATCCCAAACTTGCAATCGCTTATGTAAACCGTGGCAATGCCTATCTTCAGAGGGGCGAGAATGAAGACTTGGGGAGGGCGGGCGAAGAGTACGCCAGGGCCATAGAACTGGAGCCGAAAAGCGCTACGGCCTACTATAACCGGGTCCTGGTGTTAAGTGCGCTGCTTGGCCCTAGTGAGGACTGGACCGATTCCACCGATGACCTACTTCACGCCCAAGAGCTGGAGCCTCGTAATTTCGCGTTTAACAACACCTTATGTTGGCAGTTGGGTGTGCAACGCAGACCAGATGAGGCGCTGCCCTACTGTAATGTGGCACTGGAGGAACGTCCTGAGGGCTTGGTATTGGACAGCCTAGGTTTGGTATACGCTGTGATGGGTGAATACGACGAGGCAGTCACAAACTTTGAGTCCTTTCTTACATGGGTGGGAACTTCTCAGAAGGATGCTTGTCGCAGTCACTATCAACCCAGCCGCGTCACTTGGATAAATGATTTGAAGGCTGGAGTCGACCCGTTCAACGCCGAATTGCTTCGAGAGTTGCGGATACGGCCCGCACCTCCGTCTGCGGTGGACATCTGCTAACAATTGAGGTGGCCCTCTTCGCAGGACCACCATTGGCGGTTTCGAGGCCGGCCTAGTGGTTCTCGATATTTACTGGCGCTATTTCAACCTGCGGTTCGAACCCGAATAAACGGGAGAAGAAGTAGAGTTCGGCTTCGAGCGCCCTCTTGATGTTGCCCGCCTGCCGGAATCCGTGCTGCTCCCCCGGAAATGTCAGATACGCCGTGGGGATTCCCTTCGCCCGTACCGAGTTGAACATGGTCTCTGCTTGGTCAGGTGGCACTATCCTGTCCTCCAGCCCCTGCAGAAATATGATCGGACTGGACAACCGCTCAGTGAAATTAATTGGTGACCTTTCCCTGTAGACTGCGGCGTCTTTCGGATAGGGTCCCACCAGTGAATCCAGGTAACGCGACTCAAACTTGTGGGTGTCTCGGGCCAGGGACTCAAGGTCGCTCACTCCGTAGTAGCTAGCCCCTGCGGAAAATATGTCTCGGAAGGTCAGCACTGCCAGCGTGGTGTATCCCCCTGCACTTCCCCCATCGATGGCTAGCTGCCTCTCATCAACCAAACCCTGATCAACCAGATATAGGGCTGCGTTGACACAATCGTCCACGTCCACCACACCCCAGTTCCTCTCTAAACGCCGCCGGTATTCCCTTCCGTACCCGGTGCTACCTCCATAGTTCACGTCCACGACTGCGAATCCCCGGCTTGTCCAGAACTGTATCTCCAGGTCAAGGGCGTTGGACGTAGCTGCTGTGGGGCCGCCATGGCTTTTCAATAGTAACGGAGGTTTGGCACCCTCGGGCGCCGCGAAGTCCCGGTTTTGCGGACGATAGAAGAATGCGTGGGCTGTCAATCCGCCTTCTGTTGGAAACTCTATTGTTTCCGGGATAGAAAGGTACCCCGGGTCAACCGGTGTCGTGTTGGAACATCGCAACACGCAAAGCTGCCCGGACTCAAGGTCCAGCCGTAGCAAAGCGTTTGGTTCGGTGGGACCACCTGCCTCGAAGAGTACCTGGTTTGCGTCAATTCGCAGGTCTGACCGGTCCATTGCCGAGTAGCCGCCGATTTTCAACGCGGTCCAGCACCCGCTCTCCAAATCGACGTCCAATAATTCCCAGACGCCACTGCGGTTGACTGCGCAGATGGCCCGGTCCGCCGAGACGAATCCGTAGCAGTTTGCTCCGAATACCCACTGCGGCCGCGCGAATTCCGCCTCCATGGGCAGGATGGACTCGCAAGCCACATGGTCTGTTTGGCCGTCCCACCGGTAGAGATTCCACCACCCGCTGCGGTCCGAAATGAAGTACAGACGGCCGTCGGGGCCCCATTCCGGTTGGCAGATGGACTCGTCAATTCCTCCGGCCACCAGCCTTCGTTCGCCAACCTTGCCATCGCCGTTCAGTGCGCCAACCCACAACTCCGTACCGTCCCAGGGCATGTTCGGGTGATTCCAGCTTAGCCAGCACAACCGAGACTCGTCTTGACTCAGCCGGGGAGAGGAATAAAAATCACTCCCTGAAATCAACATCTTCGGATTGGCTATGACCCCATCAGAGGTGTCCATTCGGACCGCAACCACCGAATTGACAGGCTCTCCCTGGTCCGAATGGTTCTCCTGAACGCAGATGAGCCGCGAGCGCGACCAATCAACTTCAAAGTCTGCGTGGCGTATGTCACCTTCAGGTGTGATAGCTATAGGATTCTGACCGACAGGTTGTCGATAGACCCGTTGATCGACGAAGTTCGTGAAGTAGACCGTGCCACCGTAGACTGTATAGGCGCCACCGCCATACTCATGAACGCGGGTGCGAACGTTGAACGGAGCCGGAGTGACATCAGATGTGGCCCCATCCGGCGTCCGTCTCACCACTACATGCCGCCCTGCCTCCATTGGACGCGTTTCCACCCAGTAGACATCACCGCCGTCCAGAGCAATCTGTCCCAACGCCAGAGAGTCGGCCACGATTGAGTCAGTTGTAATCGGCGAATCCCAAGAGCCGTATGGGCTGATAGTTGGTATTGCAGTCTACTCCTTTGTTGGGGCTATGACATTGGACAGGCCAGCGTCCGTGGCCATTAAACTTGATGTTGGGCCTTTACCGAAGAGGCCTAACATGACCAACGGGTGAGTGGTTTGGACAAAGCTGTCGATCACTCTATGATGCCAGCTTCATGGGCGTTTCGGCAGGATTACTGTCATTTCAGTATGCTTTCCTGGCTCCGAATCCACCTTGATATTGCCGCCGTGCTCCCTGATCACATCGTAGGCGAGGCTCAATCCTAGACCGGTATTTCTTATGCTCTCCTTGGTAGTGAAGAATGGATTGAACATCTTTTCCCTTACCTCCCGTGTCATACCCGTCCCGTTGTCGCGGACCAGTATCGTGACGCCGTCTTCCGTGTGGGCGGTAGCGACTTTCAGTTCGGGCTGATAGTCGCTTGCGCTTTCCCTGGCCTTGTACAACATCGCCTAACAGGCATTGGATACCAAATTGGCTAATTACTCTCGCCACATCTTCAGGGACCACGATAATTTCTTCAAGCCTCGAATCCAGTTCCATTATGATCTCTGCGAAGAAGTCCGAGTCATGTACTTGCACGGCCCTGTGAGCTAGATTGGTCTGATCAGCTACCAGTTTGTTTAGATCCACGGGACGAAATCCACCTGCAGCGCCTCGATCCAGCGTTAGCATGGCCGACACGATCCCATTGGCCCGGTTACTATGGTGCAAGACTCGTTCCATGTTGTCCGATAAGTCCTTAACTAGTTCTTCAGCATCTTCTTCGGCAAGTTTGTCAGGCTGTTGGATCATCTCCTTAAGTTCCAGTGCAATGTCGATTGAGGAGGAGGCGAAATTTTGGACGAATTGAAGAGGGTTACGCATTTCGTGAGCGACGCCTGATGAGAGCTCCCCGAGTTCAGCCAGTTTTTGCTGGCTGATAATCTGGTCCTGCGTACGCCGGAGGTCTGTCAACGCCTGTTCTAGCTCATCATTCTTATCCCGCAGCTCATCGGAAAGCTGCTGTACTCTATCTAACTGCAACGCCCGAATGGAACTCTGGCGTAGAGTTTCCAACGCTTCACAGGCCTTGGACACCTCGTCATTTCCCCAAGGCTCGATACGGTACTCAAAGTCTCCCATGCCCAGCCGCCGAATCCAAATTTCGATGGCCACGGTCCTGACACCAGTGAAGATGGTGAGGCCACTCATCGCTAGCGCTAACAACAGGGTGACCGCTGCCAGAGCCATTAACAATGTTTCGCCTTCACGGAGAGCGTATACGTTCATGGCCGTGATAAGGCTTAGAACCAAGAACAGTAAAATGACATGTTGCACCGAGTATCGCCGGATGCTGAACTTGGACATACCGAGCGGACTGTTCGATTCTGTGGGTTTCTGGTAGGGAGCGGGTCTGCTCGTCATGTTTCCCTCCTGAGCAGGGTTAGGCACATCGGCGTCTACGATATTCCACAGGCTGACCTTCGTATCCAGAGTTGTGTAGGTTTGATGCGTTGTGCGCCCGGTTAAGAAGCAGACGGGGGCACGACTTGATTACTATGACCTGGCGATGTTACACGAGATTCTAGCTAGTTCCATGTACTCGCTGCCAAGGGCGGCGACAAAACAGTCGAGTTCGGCGTAGCCGAAGCGCACGCCTATGGGTCCACTAGCTATATAGAACGAAGAACCTTCAGCGTGAGGTTCATGTCCGTGCTATAGATGTAGATGATGGGTTGGCCCTAACTGCCCAACCATCGGACCGTGATGATGGGACGGCAATTAGTGGGTAACCTCGGACTACTCTGTTTTCGCCGTAATTTTCTTTGCTACTAAGCCGTAGTACCGGACGTCGCCGCCCTCAGAAGAAATGAAAATTTGCTCTGTCGAGGCGCGGCCAGAAATATCAAAGCAGGAGATTAAATTGCCATTGGCGTGTAGGCATCCCTCGTCTTCGATAACGATCAAGTCGAGCAGATTCGATCCCCCAACGCTAGTGTCGAATGGAACGGTAATGTCCCCTCCAGCAATTTCGATTCGCCACTGATCAATCTGGACCTGAACGGACGAATTGACGACCTTTTGGATGTACGCGTTCCAAGTGCCGCTATTGGTGACCCTGATTTCTATGTAGTCTGAAACACCACCTTTGGGCACGCCTGCGATCGAGAATCCATACTCGAATGGATCTGTACGCGTTGGGTTTGCAAAGGTGACTTCGACTGAGAAATTATAGAAGGAAACACTGAGGGGACTATAGATAGCCGCGCATTCCGGTTGGAAGCAGGACAAATCGCCACTTCGCGAATCCGTTACGCGCCTTGACTGGAGATAGCGAGATTGCAGGACGATGAGACTTCCGCGTCGCCGAAGATCCGTTGAATCAGGGAGGCGAGTGCCGGGTCGTATTCCAACAATGCCGCACGTGTATTCAAATGAAGCTCGACTCCCAAGCCGAACCATATCCCGACTGCCTGGGCCCAGTATTCACTGGGATTCCTTGAAGCGTAGGTTGCCGGCCAGAGACCTGCATCCATTGCGTCTTCGTAGGCCGATTCCAGCCTCGCCCTAAAACCTCTGAATGGCTCCGCATGATCAACAGCATGAGCGAACTCGTGGACGAATACGTCGTATCCTTCACGAACATCATCTGCCTGGCAGAGTAGGTTCTCCTCTCCAATAACGGTTAGGCGCAAGCTACCACGAGAGTAAAGACCGCCTTTCTCTACCCTCGTGTCCCAGTATCGGGAAAACTCACGGAACTCCGGAAGGTTGCTGACGGCGGAACCTCGGGCCATGATAGCCACGCGGACTCCCAGCCTTGCCATGTCGTCGTGCAGCGCCGGCCGATCGGAGAGCATCTCGTTGATGATGTCCTGAACGCGAAACAGGGCCTCGTCGGGCACCAGCGAAGATGCAGCAATGGGGATCCCTCCGGCGTCGAGGTATTTCTCGTAGTATGAGTCCAGACCTAGGGAGGAGGGTGGAGCGGACAGCTGCGTTGCGGGCGCCTCTACTTGTATTATGTCTGTACCCTCACACACCTGGAGGTCGGCCTCGTCAAAGTCGCTGTGCGGCACATTCCAAAGGGAACCGGGTATGCACCCTGCTAATCGGTTGCTTCCGCCGATCTGAAACCTTGTCAGATTGAAGAGTTCTCCAAGCTCCGGCGGGACCTCTCCACTAAACCGATTATCATTGAGGAACAGCCATTCTAGTTTGAAGAGGCTGCCGAGCTGAGGCGGTATACTGCCGGTCAAATCATTCGCTTCCAAGTTCAGTCTCTTCAATTTGGTTAGATTGCTCAGCTGAGGCGGAATCTCTCCTCTCAACCTATTATCACTAAGCCTCAAACTTTCCAGTATCAAGAGGTCACCTAGCTGTGAGGGAATCTTCCCCCTTATACGGTTTTCAAATAGGGACAGATATGTCAGATATGAGAGATTCCCTAGCTGTGGCGGGATCTGTCCGCTAAACCGGTTTTGAGCCAGGTCCAGCGTTGCCAGTCTGAGAAGGATACCCAGTTCTGGCGGGATTTCCCCACTTAGCCGGTTCTGATTTAATGCCAGGTATAGCAGGTTTGAGAGGTTGCCCAGTTCCGTTGGGATCTGTCCGCTCAACTGGTTTTGACTCAGGGAGAGGAATACCAGGTGTGGGAGGCTGCCCAGCCGTGGCGGGATCTTTCCGCTCAACTGGTTCTGTCTTAGAGGGTGTCTAAAAAGGGCGTCGGTGGAGCGAAGCATAAACGTCTGTTAGGCAACGAAGTCCGCCCCTCCAACTCCAGACCCTTCGGCTTCACTCAAGGTGACATGGAGCGCTCGGGGTAACAAAGGGATTTATTAGACACACTCTTAGGGACAGGGTTCGTAGATATGATAATTCACCTAGCTCCGGCGGAATCTCTCCGTCCAACCAGTTCGCGTCGAGGTCCAGCTCAATCACGCGACCATTGCCGTTAGTGGTGACGCCAAACCACTGTCCGGTTGGAGCCTCGCTCAGCCAGCCACCGTTTTGCTTCCAGTTCGGTCCGTCCGTGTCGCGATAGAGCGCTACCAGCGCGGCCCTGTCTGACGCGGGTGTAGTGCCTGCTGGCATCTGATCTGAGCCTGAGCAAAACCGATAACCGACAACCGATTTGTCCTCTATGTAACCTAATTCCCAAGGTACGCACCCGGTGAGTTGGTTCTCACCTAGACTGAGAGATTCCAGGTATGCGAGGCTGCCGAACTCCGGCGGGATCCCTCCACTCAACCGGTTACCCCATAGATACAAGTATACCAGGGAAGAAAGGTTGCCCAGCTCCCGTGGTATTTCTCCGCTTAAAACGTTCTCATTTAGGGCCAGATATCGCATGGAGGAGAGGTTGCCCAACTCCGGCGGTATCTGTCCGCTCAGCTGGTTCTGATACAGGTACAGGGTCCACAAGTATGAGAGGTTGCCCAACTCCGGCGGTATCTGTCCGCTTAACTGGTTTTGATACAGGTTCAGGGTTACCAGGTAGGTGAGATTGCCCAGTTCCGGCGGTATCTGTCCGCTCAACCGATTCTCATATAGTTTCAAGTATACCAGGTAGGTGAGATTGCCCAGCTGTGGCGGGATCTGTCCGGTCAACTGGTTTTGATACAGGTTCAGGGTTACCAGGTAGGTGAGCAGGCCCAGCTGTGGCGGAATCTGTCCACTCAAGCGGTTCTCATGTAGTTTCAGGTATGCCAGGTGTGAGAGGTTGCTTAAATCCAGCGGGATCTCCCCGCTCAACTGGTTGCCTTCGAGGGACAACACAGTAACGCGACCTCCGCGGTCAGTGGTAACGCCGTACCAGTACCGCATGGGAGCATCGCTCAGCCAGTTCTTGTTGTTAGTCCAATTCGCGCCGTTCGTTGCATTGTAGAGAGCAACAAGTGCGGCTCTGTCACTGGCTGGGGTCGCCATGATTGTGGTCCCGACGGCGACGTTAGACGCCGTACCCGCGCCGGCGAAGTTGATGGCCGAGACCCGGTAGTGGCGCGTGGTTTCCGCCGTTAATCCCATGTGGGAGTAGGTGGTGTCGGTTGATCCAGTGCTGTCCGCCAGGTTGCTCCAGGTCGAGCCGTCCAGCGACACCTCAATGCGGTAGCCCGTGACGTCGGCCCCACCGTCGTCGGATGGCGCGGTCCACGACAGGTCTATCCACTTTTCCCAGTTGGTAGTGGCGGTCAATCCTGTCGGTTCATCAGGCGTCATTGCGGGAGCTGTTATACCGATGGCAGTGCTCGACGCCTCTCCCGTACCGGCGGAGTTGATGGCCGAAACCCGGTAGTGGTGCGTGGCTCCACCCCTCAATCCGGAATGAGTGTGCGTGGTCTCGATTGCACCGGTGTTGCTAACGAGGTCATTCCAGCTTGAGCCGTCATCCGATGTCTCTATTCGGTATCCCGTGACATCCGCGCCGCCATCGTCATCCGGCGTGGACCACGATATGTCAATCCGCCTCTCCAGGCCCATAGTGGCGGTCAACTCTCTCGGTTCACCAGGTACGGTCGCGGGAGCGGTCATCCCGGTGGCGACGTTTGACGCCCGACCTGCGCCGGCGGAGTTGATGGCCGAGACCCGGTAGTGACGGTTGGACCCACCCCTCAATTCGGTGTCGGGGTAGGCGGTGTCGGTAGATCCGGTGTCGGTTTCCAAATCGATCCACGTCGAATTGTCCGAAGACACTTGAATGCGGTAGCCGGTGATGTTCGCACCGCCGTCGTCGGTCGGCGTGGACCATGACAGGTCGCTTCGCCTTTCCAAGCCGGCGGTGGCCGTCAATTCAGTTGGCGCGGCTGGTACGGTGGCGGGTGCCGATATTCCGGTAGCAATATTCGATGCGGGTCCCGTACCGGCAGAGTTGATGGCAAAGACTCGGTAGTGACGCGTGGTTTCGCCTCTCAATCCGGTGTGGGAGTGGGTGGTGGCTATTGTCTCCGTGTTGGTCACCAGATTGCTCCAAGTCGAGCCGTTTTCGGACACCTCAATGCGGTAACCAGAAATCTCCGCTCCGCCATTATCGGACGGTGTGGACCACTTGAGGTCGATCCGTCTTACTGCGTCTTTTGTGGCGGCTAATCCCCTTGATACCGTGGGCACCGTTGCGGGTGCCGTAATCCCGATAGCAACGTTCGATGCCGGACCCGTACCGGCGGAGTTAATGGCAGAAACTCGGTATTGACGCGTGGTATCCACTTCCAATTCAGTTTGTGAATACGTTGTGGCAGTGCTTTCGGTGTTGGCAACTACATCGATCCATGTCGAATCGTCATCGGAGACCTCAATGCGGTAGCCCGTAATTTCTGCCCCGCCGTCGTCGTACGGGGCCGTCCAGGACAGGTCTATCCGCCTTTCTTCGTCCCTTGTGGCAGTCAACCCACTTGGTGCGTTGGGGAATGTTGGTGGAGCCGTAATTCCGGTGGCAATGCTCGACACCAGACCCGTGCCGGCGGAGTTGATGGCGGAGACTCGGTAGTGACGCGTGGTTTCCACATTCAATCCAGTGTACGCGTGGGTGGTGTCGGTGTCTCCGGTGTCGTCCGCTAGGTCGCTCCAGGCTGCGCCGTCTTCCGACACCTCAATACGGTAGCCGGTGATGTCCGCTCCGCCATCGTCGGACGGCGCGGTCCACGACAGGTCAATCTGCCTTTCACCATCGTTCGTGGCTGTCAGTCCCAACGGCACTCCAGGCGCCGTCGCCGGTTGGGCGGTGGGTATGCTGGTTGGCGCAATTGTAGGAACCGGCGTACGCACGGGCGGTGGCGCTTGAGTGGCACTAGGCGTGGGCGTTTCGGTAACCGCGGGTGCCTGACTATCGCTGCAGGCATTTAGAGCGGCGACAACGAATAGGACCCCTAATAGGGCTGCTAGGTACGTTGCACGAGGAACAAGCGAGGCTATGGTGGTCTCCTAACTGCGTCACCGCGCCAAATGCCATTCTCTGGTGGAGCATACAATTGTACAAGAAATGTGGCTACATTGAACCATCAGTACAGAGTTATTGACCACCTGAGATCGAGTTCTCGCCTTGCGCAGTCTGTTCCTGGTATCCATGACGCGCCGCGCCCGTGACACCGTTAGCTCGCACTAGCTCATTCAATAACGCTATGTGCCGAATGCGGCGAATGCGATCACCGCTCCCGCCAGTCTTGACAGCTGAGGCAGGGAAGGAGATGTGAAATGGGTGAGGACGGTAAGCGGGCCCATGAGGCTGCTTACCGTCCTCACCCTAGCAGCAACTTTCTCAACCGCGAGTTGACTATTGCACTATCAATGCAATGATTAGTTAGCCTCTGCTTGGAAAGCTCCGAATTCTTCTATTCTCCGAGGCTTCTAGTTGTATCGGATGCGGGGGTCCAGGTAAGCGTAGAGAGTGTCTACGACGAGGTTGTAGACGATGAAGATGCCGGCCATGAACAGGACCACCGCCTGCGCCACCTTATCGTCTCTAGCCTGCACCGCTTCCACCGCCAGCAGCCCGGTGCCGGGCCAGGCGAACACCGTCTCCGTCACCATCAAACCGGTCAGCAGGGAGCCGGCCACCAGTCCGAAGTGGGAGAGGGGCGCGATGGCGGCGTTGCGCAGGCAGTGCTTCCAAATAACCTTCCATTCCGACAGGCCCTTGATTCGGGCCAACTTCACGTATTCGCTGTCCAGCGCTTCCAACATGGCGGAGCGGGTCAGGCGTATGAGGGCCGCCACGTTGAACCAACCCAGGGTAATGGCCGGCATTATCATGTGGGCAATGCCCCCTCTGCCCGAGGTGGGCAGCCAGCCAAGGAGGACGGCGAAAACCCACATGAGCACTATGCCCAGCCAGAAGCTGGGGAGGGACTGCCCAAGGAGGGTAATTATCTTACCTCCCCAGTCGAAGGGCGTGTCCTTCTTGATAGCCACAAACGTACCGATGGATAACCCAAGGAAGGTGCTGATCGCCAGAGTAAAGGCTGCCAGTTGGACCGTGGCGGGGAATTTTTCGAGGACTATCTCAAGGGCGCCGCCGCCCCATTTCCAAGATTGCCCCCAGTCGCCTTGCAACACATCCTTCATGTACAGGCCGTACTGGACGACTATGGGCTTATCCAATCCCCAAGCCTTCACTAGCAGTTCGAAGTCCGGAGGAACACCGGTGGGTATCCTATCCAGCAGGTCGTCGGGGCTCACAGCGGCCAGGAAGAAGACGAGTATTGAGACACCAATGAGCGCTAAGATAGATTGGCCAACCCGAAAGATTAAGTATCTCTGCATTTTGGGTGCCTCCACTAAGTTATAGGGTGCAGATTCCGGTTAGACGGACCTGGGAAGGGCGGAATCCGGCGCAAAAAGCGCGCTAGGCGAGACAGTAGAATAAATGATTAGAGGAGCAAAGCAGGGGTATATCTTGCCCTATTCTATATATGCTGCAAGACTTCCTTTTGTCAAATGGTGAGTGAATGTAGGCAACTGGAAAACGGGACTGCACCGGTGGATGTTACTTATAGATCTGAGAGAAATTGGACAAGGAGCGAACGCGTGCCCATGCCTAGCCTCCAGAAGACCTATTATGTTAGGCTTGGAATCTGCATTGATCTCCAAGCCACATCAGTTTAGCAGCAGTATCCCGCGACCTAATCTCCCACTTCCGGGTACAGGCTGAGCAGGTGTCTGCTATTACGAATGGTCATCATTGGAGTCAACGTTTGAGAGCTTGTGTAAGTAATCTAGGCAACGTTGCCCATTGTTTCCTAGGCGTGGGAACCCAGTCCATTTTCGGCATGAGGGATAAGGTTAAAATGGACGTGGACGCCTATAGTCACACATCCTCTTAGAGCGAATCGTCGAAGAGCGGCGGCAAGGTAAATACCGATTCTCCCCGTCGCTCCCAAGGCAGTAAAGGAGACAGAATGTCATGCCAATAATGACCGGAAAACAAGGCCTGATGGAGATGTTAAGGGCTGAGGGAGTGCGTTACATCTTTGGCAACCCCGGAACCAGCGAAAGCGCAATTATGTCTTCATTGTTGGACTATCCGGACATCAAATATGTGCTCGTGACCCAGGAAGGGGTGGCGATGGGAATGGCCGATGGCTACAGCTGTGCGACGGACGGCCCATCCCTGGTCAATCTGCACATCGAGACCGGCCTCGCCAACGGCATCAGCCTTCTGCACCATGCAATGGATGGTGGCGTTCCCATTGTGCTGACCGCTGGCAATAAGGACATTCGCAAGTTCACCGAGGGACGCTCCGATTTGGTAGAGATGGTGCGCCAGTTTACGAAGTGGAGTGGTGAAGTCACCCACCCGGAGCAAATGCCCGGTATGCTGCGACGGGCATTCAACGAGGCCAAGACCCCACCCACCGGCCCCACCTTTGTAGACTTTGCCGCCAATGCCCTGGAAGACACTGCAGAGATGGAGATTATCCCCTCATCCACCGGGTATTTTCGGTTAAACCCAGACCCGGCGGCAATACAGGCAGCCGCCGACCTGTTATCCCGGTCCGCGCACCCCATAATGGTGGTGGGCGACCGGTTGGCCCAGTCCCAGGGCGTGGCCGCCGCTGTCAGGCTGGCAGAGTTGCTGGGCGCCTGGGTCTACACCACGTCCTACGCACGGATGAACTTCCCGTCGGGACACCCTCAATTTCTCGGCCGAATCAATCCGGCGTTACCTGCGTCGCGGGAGATACTGTCCTCCGGAGACGTAGTCCTAGCAGTGGGCACCAACGTTTTCTCCGGTTTCTTCTACTTTTCCGGACGAAGCCTGGCCGCATCCACCAAACTGATCCACGTGGACTCAGCCCAAGGGGAAGTCGGCAAATCTGAGCCAACTGACGTTGGCATAATCGCTGACCCCAGGACCGCCCTCCAGTGCTTGATCGATGCAGTCGGCGATGGTATGAACGGGTTGCAACGGGAGGCGGGCCGTCTGCGCGCCACAGCAGTAGCCGAGCAAAAATCCACCAATCGGGATGCCTGGGAGGCCCGGCTGCGGCAACGGTGGCAGCAGAAGCCCATGTCTCCAGAGCGAATGATGACCGAGTTGGCGCGGGCGCTGCCAGCCGATGCCATAGTCGTGGACGACTCCATCAGTTCTAAGGACGCTCTTCACGGGGCTATCGAATTCAACGAAGCTGACAGTATCTACGGGGAACGGATTGGGGCCATCGGATGGGGCATGGGCAGCGCGATGGGCGTCAAATTGGCCCACCCTGACCGACCTGTCATTGCCGTCGTCGGCGACGGCAGCGCGATGATGACGGTGCAGGCGCTGTGGACGGCGGCCAACGAGAACATCCCGGTGGTCTACCTGATTTGCAATAACCGCTCGTACCGGATACTCAAGATCAACATGGACATCTATAAAACGCAGGTACTGGAAGAAGCGCGGCCGGAAGAGTACATGGGCATGGACTTTCCCTTGCCCTTGAACATCGCGGGGATAGCCAATGCCATCGGTGTCTACGGACGTACTATAGAAGACCCGGAGGAGTTGGCCGTGGCCATTCGGCAAGCGGTGGAGTCGGGCCGCCCAGCGGTTTTGGACGTGGTAATTGACGGCATACTGTAGCTGAACCACAACGTTGGTCATTCGTCGGGTTCCCAGGAATCTGAGGATGGCGGGCACGATAATGGCTGCGGAAATCCGTCGCGTGGGAACCAGGTAGGGCCGGTCGTGGAAAGGCTATAGTTCCCCAAGCAGCCGGTCTACCAGCCTCTTCAGTGGCTCTCCCGTCTCCGTCGGTCCGACGACCTTTGAGCCCGACGCCAACTTCAGGATAGAGTCTTCATTGGCGGCGGCCTCCACGGCCGCCAATACTAGCTGCCACGGTCGGTTTTCGTCCAGATTGAGGTCAATGGGAGAATCACCAGCGGGTAGCGGCAGAGTGAACATTGATTCACTTTCGGCTCCTACCAGTAGGACCAGGGTGGGATATTCGTCATCGTCTAAGCGGAACTCCCGCAACAGGCGGCGTGCGGTGGAGGACAGGCCGTGTTGTCCAAAGATGGTAAGGTGCCGAAACCCGGCGTTGAGGGACTCGAAACTGCTACGGAAGCTGCGGAATACGTCGTGGGCCAGCCGGTCATTTGAGGATACTAGAAACACCGCGTGTACCGGGAAATGGTTGACGGTTTCCTTGGAGAGATCCTTACGCCAACGTATCAACTTTTCCAGGTCGTGGTTTTCGGCATAATTGTTACTCATGATAATTTCACCAACTTCTTAGGGCCAACGATGACAGCTATCTGCTTTACCTGGAATAAGAGGCTCTCTCGTCTCGAGCTCTTCGTTATCCATAGACTTGTGTTCGCATTGCTTGCCTTACGATGACGCCAAAATCCCATGAGAAGTCATAGCTCAGAGATACGAGAGAATAGGCATTATCGTTATCACCACGTCGCCTGTTTCCCCAAAGTCCATTGTGGCAAAGCCATACTCCCCAAGGATATACGCAAGAAAGTCCGATTCTGCTCAAACGCCCTTGATACACGCTAGGGGTTATGTAATATAAGACGCCGCCACTCAGGTAACACTACCATAGTTATCACTACCGTTCACGTGCCATAAAGCGTGTCTTATTATCACTCGAAGAATAGACTTGACTTTGGGCCTCCCCGGAAATCTTGCGTAGAGTGGAGTCCGCTGAATTGGTTTCATAGACTTGCGACAATATATCGCCTAAAATCCAGAGCAGGTACATTGAGGATCGACAGCTTCGGAAGATAAAGATTTTAGAGAGCCCAACTACATCATGGGTTACAGCGGCGCATTTTAACAGCTTCTACGCCGCCGCAGAGCTGAAACCAACGCGGCCCACCTGCTGCCCTATCTAAAGCCAAGCCTTCGCCTCTTGGACTTCGGTTGTGGGCCCGGGTCAATTACTGTTGGCCTGGCTAATGCAGTTAATCCGGGCGAGGCACACGGCATCGACATGGAGGAATCTCAAATTGCGGTTGCGAGGTCAGCCTCCAGGAAAGGTGGATATCAAAATGTGTTTTTCCATGTTGGGGACGTGACCGCCCTACCTTTTGAAGACAACTTTTTCGACGTGGCCCACTGCCATGCCGTTCTAATGCACGTTCCTGATAGGATGGCCACGCTGGCCGAAGTGAAACGGGTCCTGAAGCCCGGCGGAATAATCGCCAGCCGAGAGATGTTCGTATCCTGCTCTTTCCTGTCACCTTAAGACGGCGGAGTGGACGACGCGTGGGCGGTGTTCTCAGACCTGTTAGCTGCTAACGGCGGCACCCTGAAATGGGTATGGCGTTGAAAGACATCTTTCTTCAAGCAGGGTTTAACGACGTCCGTGCCGGGGCCTCCTTTGACTTCTTCGCTACAAAGGAAGACGTTCAATTCAAACACGGATTCATCAGCGACTGGTTCTATACTCCAGGTGTTATAGCAGCAGCTATCAAGTTGGGTCTTGCCACTCAGGAGAAGTTCGACAGGTGGCGCAAAGAGTTAGACCTTTGGAGGGACTATCCCGGCGCCTGTGGCGGCTTCGCCTTCGGTCACGCAATCGCCTCCAAGCCAGGTTAGACTCCCATCGATAGTCGGCTAGAAAGTTCTCTCGGCACCTTGGACTAACGGAACTACCCAATCAACGATTGGAGGGGAATCACTGGATCTGCCCCCTTCAACCCTGGGAGTCTACATCGGTTAGCCCGTTGGAACGTCTGAATCCGTGGCACGACGTCAGTTGCGGCCAACGGGTAATTTAGGTGTATCTAAAATTCCCAGGTACTTAGATCTAACCTACCAGCCCCTGGTAATTATGCCGTAGACGAGGCCCGCTAAAGCCAGGACTATCAAGAAAACTATTGCCAAAAGGATTATCAGCCAGAGCGGGACCGAAGCTAAGGCCATTGCCAGGGCCACAATACCACCTATTATCAGAAGGTTAACTATCCAGAGGGGTATAGAAGCAATGGCGAACAAAGCAATCATGATTAGAAGGGCAATAAGCCAGAGAGGGAGTCCATTCCGGGAATCGTCTTCGACCGCGGTTGTTGTGGGTTCCGGTGCAGGCGTAGCTGTCGCTGTTGGAGTTGCGGGAGACCGCTGAACGGGGACCACAGTTGGTTGCTTCGTAGCAGGGGCTGAGATTCCCCGGGATACCGGCTGCGTTGGCTGCGCCGAGGGCGTGGGACGTGATATCGAGGTCCTGATGGGGGTTGGCGCCGCCGTAGGCGTTGGGACCGCGGGCACCGGCGCCGGAGCCGTCACCGTTGGAGCCGGCGTGGCAGCGGGCAACCTACGCAAGGATACTGCGGGAGCAGGTTTTGGCGTTAGACCCTCAGTTGCAGCAGGAGGCTCCTCAAGCGCCGATGATGCAGCCGGGTCGAGTATGGGTTTCAGCACAAGGGAGTAAGAGGGATCAGAATATCGGCTGACGATTGGTCTGATGATCTCATCGTAATCGCGATCGGGGTCCAGTGTTCGGACGATAGGAGCAGCTACAACTGTCACGTTTACTGTAGAGGCGGCAGACAGACCTCCGGCATCGGTTCCGGACAAGCCAAACAACAGCGAACCTTGCCCAACCGGTGAGACTGAAAGCGAATTGCCATCCAAGGTTGCTGACACCACGGTGGAATTAGCCAGCCCGTCGAGAGAATAGGTTAACGAGTCGCCGTCCGGGTCGGTGAAGAAGTCGTCAAGTTGCACAACCGTCGGGCTGTCTCCAACAGTGAACTCAAACCCAGGTATGGTGGCGCTTACGGGAGCCTCATTCACGTTGGACACGGTAACGGCTACGTTGAGTTCGGAAGACGCTTGTGGGCTTCCATCATCGGCGGCAGTGACCGTCAACGAGTGTACGTTGCTCGTTGCTGCACTGCTGGGCGTCTCAAAGTCCAGGGCACTCTCCAGCGAGAGATTACCTTCCTGGTCAATCTGGAAGTTGGCGGCGTTGGGCCCGCCCACTGACCAGGTGATGGCATCGTTTTCAGGGTCCTCCACCCGGTATTGAGCCAGAAGGCCAGTTTCGCCCTCTGGGATTGTAAGCTCGGTATTGCCAATGATGGCGTTGAGCTCGTTCTGGTTAGTGACGCGTATGCGCACATCCTGCGAATCGGACCTGCTGGGAGGCCCGTCGTCGGCCACCCTCACCCTGATCTCGTATCTATTGTCCTCGTCACGATCTACAGTGTTTTCAAAGTCCGGAGGAGTCTTGAATCTGAGCACACCTCTATCGGATACCTTAAAAGCCTTGCTATCCAGACCGTCCACGTGCCATTCCAACTCATCATCGTCGGGGTCGTCGACGTCCAGTCTTGGGCGTTGATTCGTCCTGGGACGTACGACATCGCTGCTGCTGCCACCACCGCCGGTTCTTGTGGGCGTTGAAGCCGGACGCCTGGGTGGTTCAGGCGCCGGAATGCTTGCTCTAAAGTCACTGAAGCCGATGATGTTGATGACTTCAATGGCGCCGCCGTTACTAGTAGTCGTAAAGGTATAGCACTCAGATGATCCAACTGGATCTGGGCATTCCGTTATCTCGTTCCAGGAATTAGATGTACCGTCTCCCTTGTACAAGGAGAATGTGTCGCCATCGATGGCGGTCTGCACGGCGGTAGCTTGTGTCCGGTCCAAGGTCAGGACCATTCTGGCGTTCTCGTCCAGGGCCTCGTCTATGGGAGTCGCCGCCAGATCGAAGAGGTCCACCGAGAGACAGAGATACTCGTTGTTCTCAGGCGCCTGCGTACCGCAGTCATCACTTTCCGGATCAATTCTTGCTTGGTAGTATTTGTTCATGGAGCCGCTGGGGAATATTACAGTCAGGCTGCCTGCGGTCACGGAAGTCTCTTCGTTGTGATCCACTATGCCTGACATCTCCGTGGTTGTGCGTAGGGGCGGCTGGACGTAGACAATTACAGTGAAACTCGCACTTGCAGAGTCGGTACTGTCGGAGGCGGTAACGGTAACGGTAGTTACGCCGGCGGCCAAGGGTGTGATTGTCAGGGTGCTTCCCGATACAGAGGTCGTCGCTTTGGCGGGATCAGACGAAACGGGCGTGTAGGTGAGAGTGTCATTGTCGGGGTCTATGAAATAGTCGCCGAGGTTTACGGTCTGGCCGCCGGGAATCTCCACGTCCTGTCTTGGAATGGGTAGATTTCTTGTCTCGGGCGTGTTGTTAACGTGGGGCTGAATGTTGCCATCCGAATCTATCGGATACCACAATCCCAGATTATCTTCGAAACATATCTTTAGCACCGCATTTGTTTTGTTTGTTGTGTAGGTAATCTTGAAGACGCTGTGATCTTCCGGAAGGCTGACGTCATGGCCGAGATAGTTAAAGTCATTAGGGCTTTGGGCTATCGAAATATTGGAGGTTCCATCCCCGTTCTTTACCACCAGGTGATCGTGTTCGGACTCAGCGTACAGCAAGTAATCGCCCGGCGGACCGCTAGTAATATCTTCTATATAGTGATCGTAGTCGCTGCCGCCTTCGCAATAGTTCGCGTCGTGCGCTTGAGACACACTAGTTGTAAGCGCAGCCATAACAAAAACGGCCGCTACTACCAGGAAAAGCCATCCGAGGCTTCGCCACAGATCTCTATGAATATGGAAATTAGCGATTCCGGTTGCAAAAGCAATATTCGCTGAGTTCAGTCGTGTCTTCGAGAACAAGTGCAACACTTTCTAATCACCAGATGACAGAAGGGCTACCCTGGCCGCATTAAGGCCCTTCTATTTCAAATTGGAATTCTGGATTCCCCCAATAATCGTAATGTGTCGGCTTTGGCCTCTTCTAGTAATTTGGTGTCCTGCTTTTGTGTATTTTCTAGTGAAATGGGCCAATTGCGTTGGTAAATCTTTCATATCGATGGATGTCCAGGTGCGACAAAACGGACCAGGATGGCGGCGCAAGAATGTATTCCTTGGTGAAGTAGCGAAGGGAATATGGCGCCCCTAGAAAAGGGGCATCAGGTGAGGACGGAAGTGGGAACGATGGTGGCGCGGTTTAGGGGGCTGCCGTATGGCTAGCGGAGCGCCAGGCTGGGCCTATCTTCTGTGCTTCCAGCCCTGACTCCCGCCGCCCATCCCCAGAATGCGAACGTGTCAGGTTAAGCCGATCCGGCAACGCTCCGGTGAGCCTCTCTGAGCGGAAGACAAGAGTCTCCCGAAAACAAGCCCTGGCGACAATCTCAAGGGTTGACTTTTTGTCAATCCTGTAATCGCCCTTTCTCCGTTAATCACTATGTGATTACTCGAACGAAAGAATTCTCGCCGGATTGTCGATCATTATTTGGTGGATGTGCTCTTCTGGAAATCCGCGGTCGCGCATCCGTGGGACGATGTTCTCAATCAGGTGTCCGTAGCCATACCCTCCATAGGTGAAGGTACGCGCCTTGGAGAATACGTCCTGGGCAAGAATTATCTTTTCCAGGTGGCCAGCCTCTATCAGCATTTCGACGTAGTCGAGCCTTTGTCCGTCGTGAATCATGTCGTGGTCGCCCAGGGAGTAGTAGGACGATTCCCAGCCAAATAGGTCGTACTCCAGCACAGACCCGCGGTCGGCGAACTCCAACAGCGTGGCGGTGTCGAGAATCGTCCTATCCAGGTGTCCCATGATGACGCGGCTGATGTCTGCTCCTGCATCTTCAAGGATATCCAGTATCTCAAAGGGAGCGCGCGGGTTGCGACCGGGATGAATGAGAATTGCGGCGCCGGTCTCTTTCTGCGCCCAGGCCCCCGCTCGCAGCACCTTCCGTTCATTCTGGGTTAGGGGCCAGGAGCAGCCCAACTCTCCGATTATGCCCGCCCGAACTCCGGTTGTGCCAACTCCTACGGTCAACTCGTCGATGATCTGCGAGGCTAGCTGTTCCTCTGAACGGGCGTCCATGTCGGAAGGGTGCACCACGTCTAGGTAGTAGCCTGCTCCCATTACTATGTTAACTCCCGTGGCTTTAGCGACATTTACAAGAGCCACGGGGTCCCTGCCTATGCCGATGGTGGTGGCGTCAACGATGGTCCCTCCCCCAGCTGCCTTGAACAGGCCGATCTCGTATATAGCCATCTTTTCGTCGAGCAGCCTCAGGTTGTCGAAGTTTCGGAACGGGTCGTACCGCACCCAACCAAGGTTTTCCAGCGCTACCTTCTCCTCGCCACGGTGTCGAGAGGCAGCCTCTTGTGGAGGGGCATACATGCACACGAAATCGATGAAGACGTGCTCGTGGGTGGAAGTCATTCCAAGCGTGGAAGGATCCACTGTGCCAAGAACGGTCTGAACCTTGCCGGAAAGTTGTGAGTTTCCCAAGACTTCACCTCGACACAGTTAATACATAGAGATTACAGGGCACTAAAGGCCTATAGGGTGGGCGACCACTTGTAAATTTTCGCCAGTGTCCCACCCATTAAAGCAGCGCGATCGGAATCCGAGAGGCTGTCGGTGACCCGGAATGCCTCTACTGCCTGCTCGTAGGTGAGCACTCGAATGGCCCGAGTCCAGTCGGTACCCCACAGGCACCGCTCCAGACCAAAGGCGTCGAACACCCGGCTAAGAGGCTCCCAGATGTCGGGGTACGGGAATGGCTTGTGGGACAGGGTGCAGGCGCCGGAAATCTTGATGGCGATATTGTCCAGCTCTGCCGCCGCCAGCACATCGGGCAGATCCTTGAAGGGTTCAGGTGGCGCCGGCGGTATAAAGGGCTGGGTTAGTCCAACGTGGTCAATAATGACCTGCGTGTCGGGATTACGGCGGGCGAGCTCCACCAACACGGGCAGCTTGCCCGAAGCCATAACGTTGACCGGGAGTCCCGCCCTACCGCCGGCGGCCAGTATGGCGTTGAGGCCGGGATGGTCTGCGTCGAAATCATAGGAGATGAGCATAATGCGAGCCCCAACCACTCCCGGCGTCGCCGCCCATTCGGCCATGTCGTCAGCGATTGACTTGGATGTCGGGTCAAAGGGGCGCACCAGACCAAACTTGCCCGGATACTTCGCGTGCACCTGAAGGGCGTAGCTGGCGTCGTACTGGTACATCGCGAAGGGTGATATGAGGATTGCACCGTCCACGCTGACAGAGTCCATGGCCGCTACCATGTCGTTGCCGGTCATCTCCTCAGGCCCTTCCAAGTGTCCATGCCAGGGACGCTCGGGGCGGTTGCGCTCGTAGCAGTGTACCTGGCTGTCGATTATGAGAGTCGGTGTCGGCATAGTTCGCCTCCATAATTGGCGTAAATTTACCTGAAGATGTCCAACCTTGTGGCTACTTCAGTGCTTGGAGTTGTTTAAGGCATTTTACAACGGAAAGGGCGCCAGAGCACAATACGTCTCTGGGAGCGGAGAACCATTGCGGACTGGACAGTGTGACCGACGTGGTGATTCAGTTGTCCGCTAGGATCACCATGTCGTAAGTCAATGCACCGGTAGTACCATATCCAACGGCAATTGCAATACTGTTCACTAGTTCCCATGCCGGGCACCAAGATACCGGGAGGCCAGACTATAATTCCCCCATGCCTGCTTTAGCCCTAACACTGATTCTACTATCCTCCCTGTGTCACGCTGTGTGGAACCTTCTGCTGAAACGTTCCGGCAACCAAGAGGTATTCGTCTGGATGCTTCTTGTCGTCGGAAGTGTCGTGCTGTTACCTCTGGGTGTCATCCTGTTTTGGCTTTATCCCACATCGTGGCCAGGATACTGGCTGGTCATAGCTTCCGCTGGGACGCACGCCTTCTATTTCATCCTGTTAGGGCGGGCTTATTCCAAGGGCGACCTGTCGCTGGTCTATCCTATCGCCCGGGGTGTCGGGCCGATGCTGGTTCCTGTGCTGGCAGTATTGATTTTGGGTGAGAGTGTGAGCCTGCCTGCCGTATTTGGCATCGCCCTCATCGTTGCCGGCATTTTCCTGGTTTCGTGGTGGGGTCGTTTCCGGCAAATCCTAACCGAGCCGACATTTCTGCTTCGAGACGGTGGCGTCCGCTACGCTGTCCTCACCGGGCTGACCATCACGCTCTATGCTCTGGTGGACAAACGAGGAGTGGAATACACTCAGCCCTTCCTATACATGTATCTGCTCACCGTGGGTTCGGCCATTGGTATTGCCCCGTACATACTGTTCAAGTGCGGACTAGCTGACGTGCGACGGGAGTGGGAAAAGAACGCTTGGCCGATAGTGGCAGCGGGTTTGCTGGTCTTTCTTGCCTACGGAATGGTGCTCACTGCCTTTACATTGTCCCAGGTGAGTTATGTTGCTCCAGCACGCGAAGTTGGTATAGTGGTGGGCGTCTTTATGGGTGTGTTCTTTTTGAAGGAGGGATTTGGACGAGGCCGACTACTGGGGTCTTCCTTCATTGTCCTTGGACTAGCCTTGATCGCCTTGTCTCCGTAGTGGTTCGGATACACTTGAATGGCAGTATTGATGGCCTATGGGGCCCCCGACGCCAGTGGCAATGTTCATCCCGACAACCTACCGTTCAACGAGAGGAGTTATCTGTTTAGTAAGCGATCAGCGTATCCCGCACACCTTACGTAAACCAGAGCTAGTCAGAGGCTCGCCCGAACTTCGTTCCATCCAGTAATAACCCCGTCTTGCATGGTGAGAATGCGACCGCACGCCCTGCTGACTCTTGTGTCGTGGGTCACCAGCAATATCGTTTGCCCAAGCTCTTGGTTACACCGATGCAGAAGGTCTAGGACTTCTTCCGTGTTCTCAGAATCCAGATTGCCGGTAGGTTCGTCCACCAGCAATAGCGCCGGTTTCGTGACAAGGGCCCGAGCAATGGCAACACGCTGTTGCTGTCCACCGGACAGCTCCATTGGTTTGTGCGCCAACCGTTCCTTCAACCCCACCAGCGTCAGGGCATCCGCCGCAGCCTCCCTAGCAGCCGACTTGTGCCAGCCGGCGTATTCGGCAGGGAGTGCAACGTTCTCCAGCGCCGTCAGAGTAGAAAGCAAGTTGAACGCCTGAAATACGAACCCCATCCGCTTTGCTCTAATCTGTGTACGCTCTCTGTCCGTGAGCGACGCAACATAGATCCCATCGATCAACAGACTTGGCGGAGGATTTATCCCTCCATCCGGCGAATGTAGCAGGCCCAGAATGTGCATCAACGTGCTTTTACCGCAGCCTGAAGGACCCATTATCCCCACCATTTCTCCAGCCTCCACGGACACGTCGACGCCGCGAAGGGCGCGCACGACGTTGTGGCGGCTTAGCCGGTAGGTCTTATGCAGATTGCGCGCTTCCAAGAAAGCCATGTGCCGTTCCTAGCCTTGCCTTAACGCTTCTACAGGGTCCAGACGAGCCGCACTCCATGCAGGGAGTACGCCGGCAAGGGCTCCCAGCACCGTAGAGAAGGAAACGCCCAGCGCCCCAATCCAAGGTGTCAAACGGAAAAGTACGGTCCCGGTTGATTGACCTGCGTCGTTGGAGAAATAAACCACAAGCGCTGCCAAGCCCAGCCCGATCAACCCACCCACAAATCCCATCAGTCCCGCCTCCCAGACCAATTCTCGCATTATCATTCCCTGTGTCGCGCCGATTGCCCGCTTTATGCCGATTTCTCGCTTACGCTCCGCGACGCTGATCGTCATTGTGTTGATCACAGAAAGACCGCCAACCACGATGCTTATCAGTGCCACACTTAGTATGATGGCATTGAATATGGCGATGGTGGAACCAAATTGTTCGTCGAAGTCATCGCCAGAAACCGCTCGCAACTGCGGGAAGTTTGTTTCAATGGCTTGGATCAGGGTGGCTTTGTCGGCCCCATCTTCCGGGTAGACGATGACCATTGACGTCAGTTCTAGTGTATCCCTTTCCAGTCCTTCCGGTAGTAAATGGGTGCTTTCCAGCAACTCCTGTCCAGCAGCCCACGGGATAACGGCGGTAGTGTCAAAGAAAGTTAGAGAGGGCTCCAGCACACCAATGGTTTCGAAGGCGAACCCCCGGATGTCAAATGTGTCACCTGGGCGAATGTCAAACTTCCTGGCCAAATCGGCCCCCAGAACCACGACATGCCGTCCTTCATCCGCCAACGTGGTCTCGCGCCCTTGGGCAATTCCCGGTCTAAATGTCTCGTACCCCTGGTCGAACCCCGCAGTGAAGGCCACCACAAAATCCGGGGAGTTAAAGCCTGTACCGCTATCATCAGGGTCAAGGAGAAACTGCACCCGGGGCGCTGCAACCGCCACGCCGGGAATATGGGCAACCTGGTCAACTACGCCGATGGGAATGGGAGTCAGTCCGAACGCAAATGCCGGGTTTGTCGCGTCGCTGACCACGACCTTGTTGTCGAAATAGGTTGACCCGCCCTCTACTATAGCCGTCAGCTTGTTGGCCATGGCGCTCATGACCATAAGCGCCCAAATTCCTACCGTAATGCCGAGGATTGTCAGAGCGGTGCGAAGCTTCCGACGTGCCAGATTGCGGAACAAAGGCTATTCACTCCTCAGTCGAAGGAAGGGAAGGAAGCTCCTGCGATTATTGTCGGCAATGGTTCAGTGCAGACCCAATGGATGAAGACCTGCATTTATAGTATAGCACCGCGGCTAGATGACAGAGGATCTGCCATTGGTGACTGTAGTTGGGCAAGGAAATCCCAAATGACTGCCCACCAAAATGACTCTGACGCGACCACACACTCACTAGATCCACGAGAGCAACAAACCTAACGGCCACACTCAATCATAGCTGCCGCCGCGTTGATTGATATTAAGAGTCGAGACATGAGTATAGAGCGAATAACGCTCTTGTCATCGGGAGAGTGGTTCTGCCGTAGGAGCAAAGAGGGTTAAAAGTGGCGGGTCAGCTTCGGACCATTTGGCGGGCATTTCCCGCCTTACGAAGACCTGTTATCCGGCTGGTCTGCGGCAACGGCCAAGGCCGAATCCACATCTGAATAAATGTTGATAACCCTATCAAATCCCAACAGTTCGAATACCTGGTTTATGTAGGGTTTGAGATTGCAGATAGAGAGGACGCGATCACTTTTTCCTAGTTCTCTCCACAGACGAAGGAACACCCGCAGTCCGGCGGAGCTTAGATAAGTGACCTCTGAGGCCTCTATTACCACATGGGAGTTCGTATCGGCTATGGTACGCATGGCATTCGCCTCGAACAAGGCGGCGCTTTGTGTGTTGATGTGCCCTCGCGCACTCAGCAAGAGCACGGAGCCTCTTGACTCGACTACGTCAATCATCGCCGCATAAGAATGTTTGTGTAATACCATGTCTCTGTCTCATTAGGTTATGTCAAAACCTGTCGAGCGCAATCCTCTGAAACCCGTAAAAGGCCCAATACTCTAAACATGGTAGTCTCGCGGCGTTAGAGCAATGACAGGGTGACCTAATTTCGGTTAAGCTCAGTTCTCCGAAATGGTCTGCCGGTTTTGCATTCGGAGTCGACGGTCGTAATCTTCTATACTTGGCGGGGACTCGCCTAGAGGGACTGATATTGGGATACATAAGGAGGAATGGTTCTTCTATGGACTTCTTGTCGTTGCGGCAGTGGTGGCATCCCTACCGTTGTACTCCTATAGATGGCATACGTTGTTACACATTGCAGGGGCGGTGATTTTTCTCGGAAATATCATTGTCACGGGGGCATGGATGCTGATGGCAGAGCGGACACGGAGCATCAATGTATTACACTTCTCTACCAAGGCGGTCATCCGTGCCGACTTTCTGTTCACGCTGCCCGGCGTACTGTTGATATTGATGAATGGGTTTGCAATGGTATTTTCCGGATGGGGTGGGTGGAGCGCTTTTCGCCCAATCACCTGGATAACGGTTGCTCTAGCGCTGTTCACACTTTCAGGGATTATATGGGTGGGAATTCTGATTCCAGTGCAACATCGAATGGTGGTGCTTTCAGATCCATCGGCCTATCCGGACGCACTACCCAAGCGGTTCTATTCATCGCTTCGCAGCTGGTACATTTGGGGAGGAATTGCAATTGTGCTGCCGCTTATCTCCCTGTATCTGATGGTCAACAAGCCAGTCTTTGGCTAGGGTCTAAGCAGGCTAAGCGTAGGTTTATTTAAGGGAATTATATACAATACTTGACAACCACGCCTAAATCATGTAGAATCTACCTATAGAGATTAGGGGGATTCAAACATGGTAACGCGACGCGGCCCCGGCAAGGCTTTCAGGACTGGACTAAGCCTTATTCAGCTTTTCGACAAGTTCCCAGACGAGGAATCAGCCCGCAACTGGTTTGAGAATGTCCGCTGGCCCAACGGCAAACGGGAATGCCCCAGGTGCTCCAATCCCACCACCACCACCACCAAGACTGGTAAGCCTATGCCGTTCTGGTGTGGGAAATGCCGTAAGTATTTCAGCGTCAAGACTGGCTCCATCATGGAATCCTCCAACCTTCCACTTCGCAAGTGGGTACTGGCCCTCTACATCATGGCAACCAACCTCAAAGGCGTATCCAGTATGAAACTACACCGGGATCTGGGCATTACCCAAAAGGCCGCTTGGCACATGGCCCATCGTATACGCAAGGTTTGGGAATCCGACGGGTCACTCTTTGAGGGGCCGGTTGAAGTAGACGAAACCTACATAGGCGGCAAAGAGGCCAACAAGCATGAATCCAAGAAGCTAAGGGCTGGACGTGGGCCGGTTGGCAAGACAGCGGTTGTTGGAGCCAAGGACAGGTCTAGCGGGCAAGTGGCGGCTCAGGTGGTTGAACGCACCGATAGGGCGCATCTGCACAGCTTTGTGGCCACTCACGCCAAGGTAGGGACGATGGTCTACACAGACGAAAACAGGGCCTACTACGGCCTTCCCTTCCCCCATGAAACTGTCAAGCACAGCGTCCGTGAGTACGTCCACGGCAAGGCTCATACCAACGGCATTGAGAGCCTTTGGGCGATGCTCAAGCGTGGATACGTGGGAACCTACCATCAAATGTCGGTGAAGCACCTAGACCGCTACGTCACGGAGTTTGAGGGCCGCCACAATCAACGTCCTATGGACACCGAGAATCAGATGGCTCGGATGGCCAGTGGGTCCGTCGGCAAGCGGCTCCGGTACAGCGACCTGATTAGCTAGGTTTCTGTGCCTCTTTTGAGTATTTGCTCGGCGAGCCTGGTAAATGTTCCGATTGCCCGGTCAAGGTCTTGTGGGCTGACCGTGGTGTTAGTGGCCTCCGGGTCCGCCTGAAGCACCAGATGCAACGTCCCATCTGTTTTTCGGTAACAGTAGTATCCCAAGAGTTCGAGGATATCCCGCTCCCATCTTTGTAGCTTCGCCATGTTCAACCTCCACTGTTTCCGAATAGGAGGTTGACACACTTCTACTAAGGTAGTAGACTGGGATTGACTTTTAAAACAATCCGATGGTCTACCTCGCGGCCCCATTGCAGTGGGGCCGTTTTCTATTCAGTTGTGATTGCTACCCTAGCACAAACGGGTTACCGACTGCAATAAACCTTGACTTTCGATGGCTTAACTACAGTCTCTGACACGTGAAGCAGCGTCGCTCACAGCGACATAAGTTGAGAACCCCGCCTTTGCATTGTAGACACTGGAGACGTGCATGACTGCCGTATCGTGGCCTACCAACTTCATTGCGTCGTACTCGGCCATTACGTCTATACATGGCTGCCTATTCATGTAGGCCCTCCCGCCCTCATTGGAGAGTGAATCGGTCAAGTCTCTAATCACACCATCGGAGTCGGTGGACAAGTCGTTGAGGGAATCCACTGCGGAATCGACGACGGCATAAATGATTACCGCAAAGATAATCGAGAGAACGATTGCTACGATTGACAGAATCAATCCGGCAAGGGCCATGCCCTTTCCCTGGCCCTCTTTCCTCCGAGCCAAGGCAACGGCGGACAAAATGAGTCCTACCCCACCGCACGGGATAGCGAGAAAAATCCCCACCAAGGGAATAAAGCTGAAAACGATGGCAAGAATGCCAAGAACCATGCCTGCTACGGCCATAGGGACCCCCCCTTCTAGCGTTAAAGATGGGACTATCGCCACAACAGACGCCACCGCCAACTACCAAGAAGGGGGCACGAGGCCCCACCGCTGAACGCATGTGGTAGTTGAAGGGAGTCCGTTGTGGCGAGCGTAGAATAACACGATCGGCTATCGAGGGACAATAGAAAAGGGCCTGACAATTCAGTCAGGCCCTCAATGGTTCGTTCCTGTACCTGGGGGAATTACTTGGCGGGTTTGCTCGTCGGGGTCTGGCCTTGTAGCTTCCTATCGGCGTTGCGGAAAATGGCCTTGGCTAGTTCCTCTGGAGATTGCGGTGCGGGTCGTGACTCATTCATGGCATTCTCTCCTCCTCTAGTGATTCAAGTCTACACGTCCCGCCCCTTGGGTTGTCAAGCAACCATCGGTCGTCTAGTATTGTATATAATTCCCATTAGGAGCCGTTGAGTGTCGGCAAAACGTTCTATGCACTCAAAGGGGCCGGCCCAGCAGGACGTGTCAGAGGTTGAACTGGGGATCTACCCAGCCGTTCTCCTTCTGATATATCTGGATTCGAGCCCTCTGGTTGTCGACAACAAGCACCTTACCGTCATCTGATATCTCGACGGCGCAGGGCCGGTTGAAACGCCACTCCGGTTCATGACTCTTCACTCGGAGCCTGGCCTTAATGTAGTCAGGATTGGCGTCAACAAACTCCTGTCCCCACTTGGACAGTCGTTCCGCATCACCGCGGAAGCTGGCGATGTGACCTCCCGCAGAATCGTAGACCTCCAGCTTGTGGTTCCACCAGTCGGTAATGTACACGTCGCCATCTTTGTCCACGGCAACGTCACTGGGGTGTTTTAACTGTCCCTGACCACTTCCCGGCGCGCCGAAGGTCGCAATGTATTCCCCTTCCGGGCTGAATTTCTGTACGCGGTCGTTGTGCCAGTCGGCCACGTAAACGTCGCCGCAGCTATCGATGGCGATACCCCAGGGGCGGTTGAATTCTCCTTGGCGAGCGCCCTCTTCACCCCAACCCAAGATATATTCGCCGTCTTTGGTGAACTTCTGGACTCTGTGGCTCAACTCTTCGGTAATATAAACGTTTCCGTCCTGGTCGAAGGCAAGTCCGCCGGGACTATTGAGGTCACCCACATCCTTACCCGGTTTGCCCCACTTCTTAATGAATGTGCCATCCTTGTCGAACACGGAAACTCGGCAAAGCCATTCGTCTAGAACGTAGACTCTCTCGTCATTGTCCAGAGCAATGGCGACGGGCCAGACGAATAGGCCGTCGTCCTCCCCGTAGCCACCGAACTCGCCCAGGTACTCCTCGTTTATGGTTGCTATGGTTATTCGCTGGCACTTCTGAAATTCGTCGGACTGGTTCACAACGTAGATTACGCCATCGCTTCCCATGGCCAGGTCTACGGGATACCTGAAACCGCGGCCGGCTAGGGTGTTTATGCCAATGGTATGGCTGTAGTTGTAGACTCTGCCGCGCGCCGTCACAGTTTGCATTGAGATAATGCCTCCGATAGTGAAGTGGGCTTAGGCAAGCTGGAACTCGGGAGCGGAGGCAATCAGCCGGAGCATTTCACCCACCCGGCGGGAGAAGGCTAATCTTTCTTCCTCGCAACGCCCCCTACGCACGGGTCCGCCGGCCTGTGCATGAATAATCAACTCCTGGCGGGTGTCGGCATCTATCTGAACGGGACCCATGAGGTCTGCGCAGCCATCTACGAACTCTTCAGCAGACAAATTCTCCTCGGCAGCAGCCAGCCGCTGAATGATGTCGTTCACTCCTGGCAGAGAAACTTCTCCCACTCTATCGGCAACAAAGTTGATGCGTCGCACCAGAGCGCCGGTGTCCAGCCACTCCTGGCCGGTGTGCCATCCTTCGACGCTGGGTGGGTCCAAGAGACTCTGTCCCTGGTAAGCAGTTTCCATTCCAATGGGTCCAATGCCGGGCTTGGGAGACGTATGGTCTTGAACCAGGCGCATAGTGCCAGCTATCACCTCAGCGGGGCTCTTCACCTTGGTGTGCCAAACAGAGGGGTCTTTGAAAAAATCGGCGTTAAAAATCATGTGCAGGGTTGCCCGGATGTCGTAACCGGAGTCTACAAAAGTTGCGGCGATGCGATTTACAGCGGCAGGATCCCTGGGGGCTTCATCCAACCAGCTGGGCACTTGTACCTCATCAGCGACGAAGAAGTTGTAAAGGTGGCGCGCCATGAAACGCGCCGTGGCAGGCTGGCGCACGACTATGTCGATGATATCCTCTCCGTTGAACCGGCCCCGCTGTCCCAAGAACACCTTCTCACCGCCATCATGATCGTCTGGTAAGTATTCGAACTCCCAGAGATGCCGTAGGTAGGGCATGCGCGGCAGCTTTGGGGCAATGGTCCAGCCGGTAAAGGCACGGGAGCATTCCTTGACGTCCTGTTCAGTGTAATTGCCCTGACCCATGGAGAACAATTCCAGTAGTTCCCGTCCCCAGTTCTCGTTGGGCGCGCTCTTGTGATTCTCGTTATTGTCCAGCCAGAAGATCATGGCCGGGTCTTTGGCCAACCGGACCAGCAACTCCCGGTAGTTACCCATTCCGTGGCGGCGGAACATGTCTATCTGGGCTTGCATCTGGTTGCAGTTGTCAAGTTTTGAATGGGCCGTGGCGAAGATGTTATGCCAGAAGAGGGCCATCTTCTCTTCCAAGGGTCTTGGCGTGTTGATGAGACGATACATCCAGTGGGCTTGTCCATTGTGGGGAAGACCGCCGGGAATCTCAAAGCCGGGATTGTGGCGGAAAATGATGCTTTCGTCTATGGGAGGAATGCCATTGGCCTGCGGATATACCAACTCATCCACCGTGGCTTTATAGCCTTTTCTAGCCCTTGATTCTAACTCGCTTCTGGGGGCTCCAAAGCCCGCCCGTCGCATTAGGTGTGCTAGTAGCGCGATGTCTCTATCTGCCATTAAATCTTCCTTTTCCTAATGAAGGTCATCTTAGACAGGTGGGGGAAAGAAGTCAATTTCGTCAAGTAGACCGCAATTCTACTGGAGATTCATTCATCTCAAACAAATACGGTCCTGTCGGTTGCCCATTCAGGAGCTCCTTGATACGCTGTTGCACTGAAAGTCTGATTTTGTGGGCAACCGGATACTATTGCCGGAGACCAGCGCCAAAAGCAACAGTTCATGATAATTGCCGTCTTTGCAGCCTATTTCCTAACGCTGACTGGCATAGCCGTTCACGGGGCGAGCCGAATGAGGAATATGTCCGACTACGTGTTTGCGGGTAGAAGGATGGGCAGCATCACGACGGCTTTAAGCGCAAGCTCCTCGACAACCAGTGGCTGGACGATGTTAGTTTTTCCAGAACTCCGGGCTGATAGCCGGGGCTAAGCTGCTGGAATCTATCTTCGGGATGGGGCACAACCCGAGCGTCCTCCTAACTCTGGTGGCCGTGGCGTCCTACACGTTCATTGGCGGGTTCATGGCCGTCTCCCGAACGGACGTATTTCAGTCTCTTTCGTCATACTACCGCTTACGCTGATCTTTGCCACAGATGAGCCCTTTCGAGGCATTGGGGGTTCGCCGGGCTTCTTTAATCCCTTCACGGACGCCGACGGCAACACAGTTTCGGCAATCTTCGTCCTCTAAGCCATCGGTTGGGGCCTGGGCGCCTTCGGCTCCCAGCGGGTGCTGCAGCGGTTTATGGCCATCGAAAGCGAAGAGAAGCTTAACAGCAGCCGAAACATTGGGATGATATGGGTTGTGCTCATCTTCTCATTCGGTTTCCTGCTGGGGCTCGTGGCACGCCCCACACTGGCTGAGATGGGCCTAATGGGGGCCCTGGTAGGTGACGAGGGTCTGTACGATCCAGAGCGAGTGTATTTTGTAGCATCGGAAGCCTTCTTCCTGCCCATCTTCACCGGTCTGTTGCTCACGGGGGTGGTAGCAGCCGTCATGAGCACAGCGGACTCCCAGCTGCTATTGGGGTCCGCCATTGCGACGGACGACCTTCCGCTCATGAAGCGCCTTGCACGGCGAATGGAGCACCTTCAGACCCTGGGGGCGTCTGGCAGAGTGTGGTTGGGTAGGCTTCTGCTGCTGGTTATTGGCGGAGCAGCGGGTGTGTCAGCCATCATGGCTCCGGACTCAATAGCGAGCCTTGTCGCCTACGCGTGGGGAGGTATGGGAGCTGCCTTCGGGCCGGCACTGGTTCTTGCCCTGTACTGGCGTCGGTTTAACTTCTGGGGCGCGTTGGCATCCATCGTAGCCGGCGCGGCGATCGTCAGCATCTGGCAATTCAGCTCCAGAGGCCCCTGGGGTATATTTGATATGGAGATTGCGGCGCTGCCAGGCATCGTCGTCGCACGCCTTACCTCGCCGCCCAGCGACGCGGTGCTCAAGCGCTTCGACCGAGTCAATCGCTGGGCGTAGAATCGAAGCGGCGACGGATCTCCGCAACGGGCTGTCCGATAAGATTAAGTCGGAGTCGCTGCCTGCTACTGGCACCCTAAGCGGACTTCACTAGACCATGCTGTGGTCTGGATTTTGAGCGACTTCACTGTGGCGACCAAGCAGGAGTTCCCTCTCGCACCGCTTGAATGGCGGGTTTGTGACCCTAGGGAAAACCTATTGAAGAAATCAAGGTGAGAATCAGGGGCTAACTAGGCTTTCGAACAACTCTCGCCAGTCCTCCACCGATTCGCTTCCGTATGTGACACCGGAAACGACGACACCGTTGGAGTCCAGGGCCATGTAAGCGGCCTGTCTGGTGACGTTGTAGTCCTGCAACATCTGCACGTCTGCTGTTGTCATGTCCCAGGAGAATCCCTCGGACTCCTTATATGACAGGATCTTTTGCCCCGTCTCAGTTGGGTCAACTCCAACGCTAAGAACAGCAACCCGGTCTGAGTATTCGGGATGTACTTCCTTCAATTGCCTCAACGAGGCACGGCAGACAGGTCACCAGGTGGCGAAGAAGTAAAGAATAACCGGGCGGCCCTGGAAGCTGTCCAAGGTGAGATTCTCACCTCCTGCAGTTGTCAACTCAAAGGACGGAGCCGTTTGGCCCACTCTGTTGCCCACGTCTAAGGATGGTTGGGAAATGGCAGCAGTGGCCCCGACAGATGGCGCTGCGGTTTGCTGAGACTTAGGAGCTTGGGTGGCTGACTCATTGCCACCGCACGCGGCCATTAGGAAAGCGACCAGGGACAGACAAAGAGCCAGAGCCATGTATCTCAATCTATTGGTTAGTTCGTTCATCTCAACTGCCCTATTCCTTTCAAGTATACTCGGATTCACCTTGTTGATGCCAGACCATTGCACACCTAATCCTCAGAGGACAACGATTCTCCCTCCGATTACAAGACCGCATTAGAGGTGTTTTATCGTCTAGCGAGCGGTCTGCGACAACCGCACAATTGCGCTATGTCAACCGACGCGAGACGTGCAACATCGCGGCGTATAGCAATAGTTGGCGGAGGAATTTCGGGGTTGGCAGCCGCGTGGGGATTGATCATCACACTGACCTATTTGATTTCCAGTTCTACGAGGCACGACATTAGATTGGGGGAAATGCGATAACAGCTTACATGCCGCAGGATGACGGAACCTCTATTTCTTTCGATATTTCTGTTGCTGCTTGCATTCCTTATCTACTTGTTCCGCTTCATTCAGGGCAAAAGGCGTACTTGGCACTGCGGCGCCCACAGGTTGATCAACAGTCAGGAGACCTGCTTCGTGAGTGGTTTCGCCGCAGCAAAGCAGATGGGTGCGGATTATCCCTTTGACGACCCAGAAGCCAGGCGGTCGTTCAACTATTACGGGAACATCTTATATGGTTGGCGTTTTAAGAAAGCGAAAGCAGCGAAGGGTTAATCCCCAGCGACTGTCTACGCCCTTCTCGGTCCTTCGGTGGCTCGATGTAGCCACCGAAGGAGACTCGTTAGAGGCCTTTTAATCTGGGTTCTATCAGCACTGAAGGAATCCGAGAATTTGCCCTCATGCTGCTCAAGAATTGTACTGAATCTCACAATGGAAAGCGTTTTAGGTGTGAGAGCATAGAGATAACCCAAGGAGACCAAGATGATTACAACCACAAAGGACGCTACGCTTCAAACACTAATTTTGCCCGGAGAACTCATCCTCATGCTTCTAAACGAGGAGAACGGGTACTTTCGCCAGGTTCCGGGTGGGATTTGAACTGCGCTATCGTGGGTGCCGTGCTTGCGGAACTCTCTCTCCTATCACGAATAGACACGGACTTGGAGTCCCTCTTCCTGATTGACGCCACGGAAACGGGGGACCCGACCATGGACACAATCCTAAAGGAAATTGCGGAAGAACCTGTTCTCCACAACACGTTGTATTGGATAGAACGTCTCGCTCCCCATGCAGAGTCTGTAATTGACCTGACTTTAGATCTGCTGGTCCATATGAAGATATTGGAACAGCACGCGGGCGAATTCTGGACCCTGGCTCGCAATGCGCGAATGGGGAAGTTTGCCGGCGGGTTCTCGGAAGACACTTTGGTTGAGTTCGTCAAGACACGCATCGGCAGGGAGCTATTCGATGACGAGATTCCCGATCCAAGAGACGCTATCCTCATTAGCTTAATCAATGCATACGACGTTTTCGATTCATGTTCCAACTGGACGAGGAAGCGGAGGAACGCATTAAGTTGATTTGTAGTACGGCCTTAATTGGCCGTACCATTGCTGAGGCGGTCGCCGGAAACATCGCGAGCCCGTTGCTTAGACGTTCCGCCCTGACCAAGAAGATCCCCGCCGTCTCCCTGCGTAAATTGTTGTTCAATCCTCATATTCGTGACGGCAACATTCCCGCGCTCTTTGCGGATCTTGCACAAGAATATGGCCCGGTGTTCCAGATCCGGCCGCCATTGGTTAAGCCCATGATTTTCCTGGCTGGCCCTGAGACAAATCACTGGGTGCATCGACGCGGGCGCATGTACTTAAGAGCCAAGGACTATTTCGCTGATTTCGAAAAAGTCTATGGCGCCTCTGGAGTATTGCCTTCCCTGGATGGCGCCGATCATTTCCGGCTCCGCAAGTCGCTTTCAGCGGCGTATTCACGTGGAAGGATTATGGGGCAGCTAGACCAAGTCTATCATCATGCTCGGGAGTTTATGGCGAGTTGGACGGTAGGAGAATCCTACTCCGCGACGCGCTTGTGCCGTCGAATGATAAACGCACAACTCTCGCCCCTCTCAGTAGGCGTTGATTCCCAAGATATCATTGACGACCTGGTCAAGTACAAAGAACGAGCACTTAGTGTTCACATAATGAAAATCCTGCCCAAATTCATGCTGAAAACCCCGGACATGAGACGGCGTGCTAAAGCGGTGGATACGCTGATTCACCGGATCCAGAATGTACACACGCCTACTCAACGGGCTGGAAGTCCGCGGGACCTTGCGGATGACCTATTGAGCCTGCACGCAAGCGACCCGCAGTTCGTCCCAGAGTCGAATTTGCGATTGGCACTTTCAGCTCGCACTTTCAGCAGCGTTAATTGCCAGCGTATATCTTGGCGATGCGTTTAGCTTCGCAGTGTACGCTATGGCCGCGCAGCCAGAACTTTACGCCAAAATCCAGAGTGAAGCCGCTGCCTTGTTCGAGAGCGGCGATCCTGACGGGAACGACTTCACCCCGTCCGCTATTGACGTCACGCACCGCTTCCTCATGGAGTGTCTGCGTATGTACCCGATTGTACCCATGTCCATCCGAAACGTGATGAATTCGTGCGTGGTCGAGGACTACGAACTGCCCGTCGGCTCCCGAATCTATATTGCCCAAACAGACTCTCATTACATGGAGGACGTCTTTCCTGACCCGTTTAAATTCGATATAGACCGTTATAAGGCTCCTCGTAATGAACATCGGAATCCAGGATATGCGCCCTTCGGATTGGGTACCCACACGTGCCTTGGCTCCCGGTGGATGGAACTGCAGCTAGCCGTCAATGTGCTAATGGTGGCGCATTACTTCACACTGAAGGTGTCTCCCTCGAACTACAAGCTCAAGTTCAACCCGTTGCCGTCATTGAAACCGAGCAAGAATCTGAAGTTCCTGATCGCAGAGCAGAGGCGCGAGGTCCGCGTCTAATGCGCCATTAGCCCCAGTAGCTTTCTGTAAAAAGCAAAGCGCCAGGGAACCCTTTATCTGCGGCCACCAGACACCCAATGCGATAGTTGCGTCCAGCCCACAAATGCCGCGCTGCCGACTGATCACACTACCAGGTTAGGCAGGCTTTTAGCGCTTTTCCTGCCGTACCGTCTGCGACAGTTCCTATAGTTGTCCATGACGCCGATGAACGGCTTCAATCGCCTCGTCGAGTTCCTCGGACCAGTACTGCACTGCCGAACGAAGCCGCATATTCTGATATGCACCCCAGACCGTCATCGCGGGCGGCACCACCAGTATGGAGACAATAAGTGAGTATGCGATCGTAATCGCTGCCGTTATGCCAAACTGCTGGGAGGCAGCTAACGGCGAGGCCACAAGCACTCCTAGCCCTAGCCCCGTTGTCAATGCAGATCCCAGCAGCGCCGAACCCGTGGTCGAGAGCGTCCGTATCGCCGCTTTCTCCGGGTCGCGCACATGTGAGTATTCCTCGCGGTAGCGGTGAATTATATGGATGGTGTAGTCGACCCCGATGCCGATAGAAAGCGCAGTGATGATTGAGGTGACGATTGTATAGGGGATGCCTAGTAGCGCCATAGTACCCAGCACCGAGATGAGTACAAGCACAATCGGTCCCACTGCAATTACCGCCAGCGCCGGCTGCCGAACTGCGATCCAGAAGAAGACGGCAAGGACAGTCAGAGCCGCCAGGATGGTCGTAGTAATGGCCTGGGTCTGACGCTCTGTGATGGCGTCCGTAACCGTTACTGAGATGATGCTTTCCGAAGTCGCCGTGATGGTGTCGTCTTCGCCAAGCCAGAGTGCCTCGATTTCCTGCTGAATCGCCTTCGTTTGCGAAGGATCACCTGAGTAGGCGGGGAATTGCAGCAGCGTGGCGTCGATTCCATCCGGATCGTTGACCAGGAGGCGCTCGACAGCGGGATCCTTAGCCTCAAGTTTATCAAGGAACTCCTGCATCAACCTTGCGTCGAGTTGTACGCCCGTGGAGGCTTTCTGGAAAAGCTCTGCTAGCTCAAGGTCATACTTGTCCCCGGGTTCCCCGTTGTCAGTGATCCAGTCGTGTACGAGCGATTCGTACGATGCCTGGATGGGTCCTGCCGCCGCCTGCGGACGACGCGATTCATCCCCGAAACCCGTGGTGGGGTCTTGAAGGTTCAGAAGCGTGCGGGTCTCCGTGGCTTCGGCCTTAACCAAAATGCTGGCCATCTCCGTTGAACCGCCTACGGCCGCGTCAAGGGTGTTCATATCCTTAAGCAAGGTCCCGCCTCGTGGAAGAATGTCACGGATGCTGAATTCCGATTTGAGGTCGGTGGCTGCAAACCCGAGCCCAATTGTCACCACTATCACGCCGATAATGTAGGGCGCAGGTTTACGGGTAACGTTCCTTCCCAGCCATTCCGCGATCCGGCTGACGTCAGGCAAGGCATCTGAGATTGGGCGTGGCATCGCCAAGGTGCCTCGTGCCTGCGGTCGATGATCGTCCGGCCTGCCGGGACCAGCGTCAGCATCACAAACAGACTCATCCCCACACCCAGTCCCGCTATGATGCCGAAGTCGCCAACAATTCCGATTGGGGAGAACAGGCTTGCTAACAGGCTAACAATGGTTGTGACGGCGGCCAGCACGAGAGGGATGGTGACGTTTCGTAGTCCTGACCGCACTGCCCCCACCACTCGCTCGCCGGCAGCGCGCTGCTCGCGGTAGTGCGAGACAATCTGTATTTCATAGTCCACTGTGAGGCCGATGACGATTATCGGCACCATCGCGGTAAGAGAGTTGGGAGGGCCCGTAAGTCCCAGCGCGTTCGGACCGAGCCAGCCCTCAGCCCCGATGATCCATATCATCGACATGAGAAGCCCTGCCAGCGTGAGCAGCAGGTCAGAAATCGTGCGCATAAACAGGAGGATGAGCGCCGCAATCAGCAGGAACGCCAGCCCAATCAGCGGGTCCATACCCTCCTCGGTGGCTTTCTAGTATTCGTCCTCAATCACCACTGACGAGATGCTGCTGATGCTTAGCGGGCCCTCATCGCCTGTAGCTAGCTCCTGCACCCTCCGTTCTGCGTCCTCGATTCGTTCGTCGCCCGTGTCGTGCAATCGGATGGTAGCAATTGCGACTGAAGACCCGTCGATGTCGATACCGGTCATCGCGTCGAGCGCCATCTGGATCTCAGGGATGCTGCGGATAGCGTCTATCTCGGCCTGTGAGACCGACCCAAACCCATCCACTTGGAGCAGCGCCTTGACTATCGACGAAGGCGCAAAGACAGAATTAGCAGGCGCCAGCAATTCGCCAACACTTGGATCAGCAACTACGCCACTGATAAGGTTGTCCATCTGAGAGAGTCCGTTGGGCGTGAGGGCCTCACCGCGGAAAAGAAGGGTTACAACATTGGCCTCTCCAGAGTCTCCAAAGAGATCATCGATCTCAACCAAAACTGCGGCTACGGGGCTATCCTCTGGAAGGGTCGACGCTGTCTCAGGTGGAGGCGCCCGCCGCGTGGCTCCAGCGGCAAGCGCTACGGTAATGATGATGAGGACAAGAATTGTGAGATATGGGCGAACCGTGAATAGCCAGTTCATCCGACCGAGAAAATTGCTCATGACATACCCTTCCATTTGGGAAAGCCAGTAGAGGTAGCGCCTGTCGTTCCACGGCTCCACCAAGAGAATTCAATGCGATTCTTCCTGTCCACAAAGTAACCCACCTTGCTATTGCTCTTCCAGCCATACCAATCGGTCGAAATAGTCTGTTCGGCAGTTCGGGAAGAGGACATTCTCGGGCAAGCGATCCAAAGAATCACGGCAAGTTCCAACGCTCATTCCACAGTACCAGCACGAGCAAACGTGCGTGGACTCGCTGAATCACTTGGCGCGGGATAGAACTGAGCACAATAGGCTCTAAAGGGCATGATTTCTCCGTCGGAACGACAGAGGCGCGGGCGAGGCCGGTACTGCTTGCGGCTCCAGATGACCACATCTTGAAGCACGTCACGATATTGCAGAGCCGAGATGAACTTGTTCATTATGGGCGCGCGCAGCCCCACCGGGAGAAACCCCAAGCCAGCAACCTTCCTCTTTGGGTTACGAATCTCCCGCACCTGGAGACCTTTGCATAACTATCGAATCGCATTCAAATGGCGGTGTAGAACGACTCTTGACATAGCTAAATCATGGGATTCTGGATTCCGGCTTTTGCCGGAATGACGGTTATGCAAAGGTCTCCACCTGCGAGACCAGCGACAGGTCAATCAGCCTCCCGTCCACAGGCGTTGCCAGCACCCAGAGGCGCATGTCCATTCCAATGGAGTGTTCTCGGATCTCCACAAAGGAGTAGCCTAATCCACAAACAAGTGTGAAAGCGGAGAAATCAAGGTAAATCGTTGCTATCTTGGCGATCCTTACGGCCCTCCTGAAGTCGAAACGACTCTGAAGATAGGGTCCGTCTACAGACATCCGCCCGACGCGGTTAACATTGGCGTAGCCGTGTGCGTATCGTAGGTGAGCCAGGTCAACCGAGTTCTCCGTAGTCTCCTGGGGATGGCCGGGAAGGGGACGGTTCTAATCTTGAAATTACTCCATCCGGCTTGGTCAGGCGAATCAACGGGCAGGTCCCATTGGGGTTTACGTCCTTCGATCCCCCACCAAGCGAAAATCAGGCCGTTAATCTCCCGTATCTTGAAGACCTCAACCTCGCAGTCTTAGGCGGGTCGGCAAAGAGAGTGGCAACGCATTGGCCGGTTGCATCGTACTCAAATCCATGGAAGGGACAGACTAGCCGGCCATCACATAGCCGTCCTCCGGCAGCCGGCCCTAGGTAGGAACCTAGGTGCGGGCAAAGGCCTCGGCTACGCAGACCCGCCCGTTCTAGTCACACCAGACGACTATGTCCTCCCCCATCCAGGTCTTCCGGATGAGCGTGGCCTTTATTACGGCCTGTCGGCTTGCGACGAAGTACCATCCCTCGGGAAATGGGGAAAGGTGTGGGGTGTATAGGAGTTTTGCATGTCGGGTTGACATCGTTCAAAACTCCTGCCCAGGTTGCTGGTCGGAGGTTCCTTTACCGTCAGAAGTACACCAATAGGATACTACAACCGATTATCCGTCTCACAACGGGGGCGCGCACTTTTGAAAGTCCAGTTTCAGATCACGTAACTATATTCGGCGGTGGAGGCATTCCGTTCGCGAAACCAGAAAGCAATCATACCTGATTTATTGCGGCACGGGATCTTTACCTTCTAGCTGTCTCCATCTCAAAGGACAATCGTATCTGCTGTCTGCAGTCGCTTATCGGAAACTAGGATAATCCAAGGACCTTAATGAGATTTTTCCAATATTGGGATGTCTTCACCCAATATGTGGTCGAGGCGATCTAGCCGTTCTTGCACAGCGGCCGAGAGCTTCTGGAATACCTGGCAGGCCTGGGTTGTGGGTGGGAAGTCGCCACTGTCTACCACTTCTGAGAGGGAAGCGAGCTTTGGGCCAAGTCTGGTCGGAGGAGGCTTTTGAGGATTCGGTCCTAGAATTGGTACAAGCTGTTCTTCAATAGACGACAGCTCTTGCCTTATGCGAGAGGCGGCGCTGGAAAACTCGGCGTAGGGTTGGTGGTTGGAAGCGATTCGCTCCCACCCTTCAATGCGGTCGCGCGTTTCCCGAATTTGGGCCACGGCTTTGTTTGTTCCCTGGATGGCGTCCCGAATCCTGATGAGCAGGTTGAACTGGTCTTGGAGGTCGTCTTCAGTGGCGGTTACGCGGGGGTCTTTGATGATTTGGAAGGTTTGGGTGTCAATGGCATCTCCGACGGCGAGCTGGACCTGATAGTCGCCTGGGGGTGCAATGGGCCCTTCCATGCTGGTAATACCCTCTGCATCGGGGTATCGCATGTCCCATATGAAACAGTTCATCCCTGGTTGCACGGGCGCGCTTTGTCCCTGGTCGGTGCGGCTGGAGAACTGTTTGATGACGTGTCCCAAGGAGTCCAGGAAAGTTAGCTTGACCTCTCCTCGGGGTTTGTCGTTCATGACGTAGGTTACGGACACGCCCTTGGGGGGATTTGCGCCGGCGGTTAGGTAAGTATGATGTACATTGCCGTTTGGGCTTTGACGCTCGTAGAACGGCACGATTTCTCCGCCCACCATACGGTAGTTCTTGCCCTGCCCTGGGTGGTAGGGAAAACTTTGCGGAAGTGCAATACGGCGAGTTGGACGGGGGCTGAACAAGAAATCTGAAGAAGCTGGAACGCCGTCTTTAAGCTGGCGGAGAGGCGTCAAGTCGTCGAGGATCCAGAGGGCCCTCCCGTGAGTGGCGATTACAAGGTCGCTCTCCTTCACGACAAGGTCATGGACCGGGACTCGAGGCAGATTTAGCTGAAGGGGTTGCCAATTGCCGCCGTCGTCGAAGCTGACGTATATGCCTGTCTCAGTACCAGCGTAAAGGAGGCCCGGTTTTTCAGGGTCTTCTCGTATAACCCTGGTGAAGTCATCCTGGGGGATGCCGTCGGTAATCCTGGTCCAGGTTTGTCCATAGTCGTGTGTCTTGAACAGGTAGGGCTTAGTGTCGTCCATCCTGTGGCGGGTGGCGGAAAGGAAGGCCGTGGCGGGATCGTGCGGTGAGGGGTCAATGACGGTGATGATGGCCCAAGATGGAAGGTCAGCAGGCGTAACGTTCTCCCAGTTCTCTCCGCCGTCTTTTGTTATGTGCACCAGGCCGTCGTCAGAGCCGGCCCAGAGGAGGCCCTTTTGTAGCGGAGACTCGTCAAGGGCCAGGATGCTGCCCATGTTGAAGGGATTTACCACCTGTATGCTGATAGGGCCGCCGTGCAATTCCGACATCTTGGACACGTCGTTGGTAGTTAAGTCCGGGCTGATGATGGTCCAGCTGTGCCCCTCGTCGGTGGATCGGAATACGACGTGGGCGGCAATGTAGAGCACACTGGGGTCGTGGGGCGAGAGGAAGGTGGGAAAGTGGAACTGGAACCGGTATTTGTTGTCTTTGCCGGGAACCATTCCGAGGTTTTCCGGCCAAGCGGTAATCATGCGAGTCTGACCGGTGGAGTGATCGTACATGGTCAGGTTGCCGCCACCGCCCGGCGAGCTTCCGATGGCGCCTGCAAAAACGATATTGGGATTACCGGGATGAACGGCGATGTGGCCGCTCTCTGCGGGCCCGGCAATGTGGCAGTCTCTCCATAGTATGGCTTCGTCGTTGGTGCTGCTGGGTACGCTCATTGCGGTGTTATCCATCTGAGTGGCATACACACGGTAGGGAACTTGGTTATCGGTGGTGAGGTGGAAGAAGCTGGCGGTGGGCTGATTGTAAAGGGTAGACCAGGAGCGACCACCGTTAAGGCTGACTGTAGCCCCGCCATCGCTTCCTTCAATCATTCTGTCGGGGTTGTTGGGGTCAATGTAGAGATCATGGTTGTCGCCGTGGGGCATTGGTTGACCCTCAAATGTGCGGCCCCCGTCGGTGGACTTCCACAACTCAACGGAGAGGACGTAGCAGGTATCCGGATCCTGGGGATGGGCGAAGACGTGGATATAGTACGTGGCTCGCCACCAGAGGTTTGACTGGCCGGTGAGCTTCTGCCAAGTTTCTCCTGAGTCGTCAGAGCGGAAAAGGCCTCCATCTTCGGCTTCTATGAGGGCCCAAACCCGGTTTGGCATAGGAGGCGATAGAGAAACTCCAATCTTACCCAACACGCCCTCGGGCAGTCCGGGCCGCCGGCTAATGTCGGTCCAGGTGTCTCCGCCGTCGACAGAACGGAAGAGACCACTGTGAGGGCCGCCGCTGCGATGGGTCCAGGGCATCCCACGGAGCTGATAGAGTGAGGCGAAGAGGTGTTGGGGATTTGAGGGGTCCATGGTCAGGTCTATGCCGCCGGCTTCCGGCGAATTGAAGAGCACCTTTTCCCAACTGCCGCCCCCGTCTTTCGAGCGGTAGATGCCGCGCTCGTCATTCGGCCCCCAGGTATGACCAAGGGCGGCTACGTAGACCAGGTCCGGGTCTGAAGGGTGGATGCGAATTTTGGCTATGTGCCTCGTGTCGCTCAGGCCGACGTTGGTCCACGTCCGGCCGCCGTCGGTGGACTTATATACACCGTCGCCATGAGACTCGTTGCTCTGGAAGCACGACTCACCGGTGCCAGCGTAAATGACATTGGGGTCGGAGGGGGCGACTGCCAGGGCGCCTACAGCGGCCGTGTTGAAGAAAGCGTCTGAAACGTTCTCCCAATGAATTCCGGCGTCCATAGTCTTCCAGACGCCTCCTCCGGTGGCCCCGAAGTAGAATACAAGGGGATTACTGGGGTCAGCGGCTACGGAGACTACTCTGGCGCCCCGAAATGGTCCGATGCATCGCCATCTCATGGCTTGGAAGTGCGCAGGTATAACGTTTTCCATGAAGGGACCTCCGAAAGAACTTGTGGTTGACTTATGCGTAAGGGTGGAGTTTTCCGTCGCTATTGTGACGCCTTCACGAGCATTCAGATTCCACCTAAACTATCTTCGAACTCAAGCACTTGAAGAAGCGGTCAATCTGTTGCTTGGCCACGTTGCCCATTAGACGCTGGCCGGCACTAGCCAGAACCCCGGTCACCTGAACGTCGCCGTCGAAGTTAAGATTTGTCGCGCCATCTTCGGTAGCAAGGTCAATCTGGCCACCACCTGACAGGTTTGTTCGAACGCCGGAGCCTCGAACAACGATGCGGTAGGATGAAGGAGCATCCTTGCTCACTATCTCCATAGTGCCCTTGTATGTGGCGGATACTATGCCCACACGCAAGGCAATCTCCACCTGATAGCTATCAGGTGAAAGTGGCGTAAAGGTCTTAACGCCAGGAATGCACTCTCGCACGAAAGATGGGTCCATAAGAGCGTCCCAGAGCCGTTCCCGCGATACGTGGAAACGGTAGCTCCCTTGCAATTTCATGGAGGAATTATAACAGAGGGCGGCAATCCATACGAGGAAAGGCCCGACGTTCCCTCATAGCGTTGACAAACGGGCCGCATCTGCTACACTTTCCGTCAACGGTGTGGGTAGGCATTGATGCCTAGGAATGCAGCTAAGTGGGCAGGTGCATTGTGAAAGTTCCGGTGGAGATTACAATCAATGGGAGGACCTATAGCGGCGACGTAGAGCCGCGTCAGTTGCTCGTGCATTTCATTCGTGAAGAAGCCGGGCTGACGGGAACGAAAGTGGGTTGCGACACGAGCCAGTGCGGCTCCTGCACGGTAAAGTTGGACGGGCTAGCGGTGAAAGCGTGCACCGTGTTAGCGGTCCAGGCTTCCGGGTCACAGGTGACCACTATCGAAGGGCTTTCTGATGGGAAAGATTTACACCCTCTACAAGAGGCGTTCTGGAACAAGCACGGCCTGCAATGCGGTTTTTGCACTCCGGGGATGATAATTGCGGCAGAGGAAATGCTGCGCCGGAACCCCTCGCCGACTCGGTCGGAGATACGCCACGGCCTCGAGGGTAATCTCTGCCGGTGCACGGGCTACCAGAACATCGTGCTCGCCATTGAAGAGGCTGCACGCGTAATGGGAGGCTCTTAGGTTATGACCACACGAATATTCGGCTCTGGCATCCGCCGTCGCGAGGACCCAAGGCTCATCACGGGGCGCGCGTCCTACACCGACGACATTAAGCTGCCCGGTATGGTTCATGCGGCTATCCTTCGCAGCCCCTACGCTAACGCGGATATCAAGTCCGTAGATACCAGCGAGGCAGCTCAGCAGCCGGGCGTCATCGCCGTCTATACAGGACAGGACACAGAAGGAACACTGAACGGTCTTCCCTGTGCTTGGCTGATCCCTAATTCCGACCTCAAGACTCCCGACCATCCTGCCCTTGCCAAGGATAGGGTTCGCTACGTGGGCGACGCCGTCGCGGTGGTTGTGGCGGAGAGCCGCTATGCGGCAGAGGACGCCCTTGAATACATCTCGGTAGAATACGAGCCCCTCAGAGTGGTCATCAACCCTAAAGAAGCTACCCAGGAGGGCGCCCCGCAGATACACGACGACGTGCCCAACAACCTAGCCTTCACGTGGGCGGTAGCCGGCGGGGACGCCGATGCGGCATTCGACGAGGCCGACGTTACGGTCGGTGACACCATAACGCTGCAGAGGCTGATAGCAAACGCCATGGAGCCGCGTTCAGCCATCGCCCAATGGGTGGCGCCGACGGGGGAACTGACCCTATGGAGCACTTCCCAGAACCCGCACATCGCCCGCTTTTTGACGTCCGTTGTCACCGGCGTTCCGGAGCATAAGGTGCGCGTAATAGCACCGGAAGTGGGAGGCGGTTTCGGCAGCAAGATCGCCTTCTATGCAGATGAAGCTATCGCCGTATTCTGTTCCATGCAGCTCGACGTCCCTGTGAAGTGGACAGAGACCCGCAGCGAGAACTATCAGGTTACCACCCAGGGGCGCGACCACATAGAAGAAGTGGAGATGGCGGCCACGTCGGACGGAAAGATCACGGGACTCCGCACCACGGTATACGCGGGCCTGGGGGCTTACCTATCGACCGCCAGCCCGGGGGTTCCGACGATTCTGCACGGGTTGATGTACTCCGGGTCCTACGACATCCCGAACATCTCCGGCACTGTCTACGGCGTGTTCAACAATGGCACACCGATCGATGCCTACCGGGGCGCTGGGCGTCCTGAGGCGACCATGCTAATTGAGCGACTGGTGGACCTGCTCGCCGCCAAACTTGGCATGGACCCCGTGGACCTGCGCAGGAAGAATCTGATACCCAAGTTTGAGAACGGTCACGACGTTGCGACCGGTCTTACTTACGACAGCGGCAACTACGAGGCGACGCTGGACATCTGCCTGAACGCAGCGGACTACTCCGGGCTTCGCTCGGAGCAGCGGAGGCTGCGGGATGAGGGACGCTTACTTGGCATTGGGGTCTGCACCTACGTTGAAATATGCGGTCTCGGTCCTTCCCAGGTAGCGGGTGCAGTGGGGTTCCAGGGTGGCCTATGGGAGAGCGCTATTATTCGTTTCCACCCCACGGGCAAGGTAAACGTGATGGTTGGGTCTTCACCCCACGGCCAAGGTGAAGAGACCACTTTCGCGCAGATAGTAGCCCATGAGGTCGGTGTAGACGTGGACGATGTTAAGGTCATTCACGGTGACACCGACTTAACGCCAATGGGCTGGGGCACCTACGGCAGCCGCACCACGGCCGTGTCCGGCGCCGCAGTGGTGTTGGCGACCCGGAAGATCAAAGAAAAGTCCAAGGCTCTGGCGGCCCACCTGTTGGAGGCCGCGACTGAGGACATTGAGTACGAGGATGGCCGCTTCTTTGTGCGGGGGTCTCCCGACCAGCACAAGACGATACAGGACATAGCCCTCATGGCCAACGTCGCTTGGGATATGCCGGAGGGAATGGAGCCTGGCCTGGAAGCAAGCGCATTCTACGATCCTCCAAATTTCACTTACCCCTTTGGAGCACATCTGGCCGTGGTGGAGGTCGACCCGGCTACCGGCCAGATAGACCTGCAAAAATACTACGCGGTGGACGATTGCGGCCCACAGATCAACCCCATGATAGTGGAAGGTCAGGTGCATGGTGGCGTAGTGCAGGGAGTGGGACCGGCCCTCTGGGAAGGCGTCGTCTACGATGATGACGGCCAACTCCTGACGGGGACAATGCTTGACTACGCGTTGCCTCGCGCGGACGGCTTTCCAGATATTCACGTACAGTCAAACACTACTCCCTCGCCTCATCATCCGTTGGGCTTGAAGGGAGTGGGAGAGGCGGGGACCATCGCTTCTACTCCAACGGTCTACAACGCGGTGATGGACGCCCTGCGACCTTTGGGAGTGACCCGCATAGATATGCCATTGACACCAGAAAAGGTGTGGCGGGCAATCAATACCGCACAAAACGGAGCATAGCCGTGTATCCAGCACAGACCGCTTACTATAGCCCCGCCTCAGTGTCCGAGGCGATAGAACTGCTCGCCAGTAATGAGGGGGCCAAGGTCCTCGCAGGAGGCCACAGCTTGATTCCCCTGATGAAGCTGAGGCTTGTTACGCCCTCCGTGCTGGTGGACATCGGCCGCATTCAAGCGCTGAGGGGTATAACCGCCAAAGAGGACGGGCTGTCCATCGGCGCCCTGACGACCCAATCTTTTATATCGGACAGTGATTTGGTGAAGGAGTGCGCGCCCTTGCTGGCGGAAGCGTCGGGCATGGTAGGAGACCCGGCCGTGCGCAACCGAGGCACAATCGGGGGGAACATCTCCCACAGCGACCCGGCATCTGACCTGCCGGCGGTACTAACAGCGCTGGGCGCCTCATTTAACGTGACCGGCCCGGCAGGCCAGCGAAACATTGCCGCGGCCGATTTCGCCACAGGATTGCTGGAGAATGCGCTGGAAGAGGACGAGATTCTAACTAGCGTGTCCGTCCCCTCTGTACCGAAAGGGTCCGGCTCGACTTATGTAAAGTTTGCCCACCCCGCATCGCGGTACGCCGTGGTAGGAGTCGCCGCCATCGTCACGGTTTCGTGGGGGAGATGCTCATCTGCGAGTGTGGTTATTGGAGGTGTGGAAGCGGTCCCCACCCGAGCGTCATCTGTGGAATCGGCCCTCTTGCAATCTGACCTGAGCGAAGAAGCGCTGGACAAGGCAGCGGCAGCCGTGGCGGAAGACTTTCACGGTGAACCGATGAGTGACATTTTCGCCTCTGCCGAATACCGAAAGGCGATGGCGTCTGTGTACGTGCGCCGTGCCCTGGGTACAGCCGTGTCGAGGGCAAGCTAACTTACCAGAGCGTTCCCGCCTGCAAAGGTGCAACCATGGGTCTCATCTCCTGAGTATCTTTATCCGGCGCTTTACGCCAGAAGGACGAGGAAGTCGGTGAATACATCTCCGGTACGCGTGCCAGAATCGGTCGACGAGCTGCAAGCCACCCTTCGCAAAGAACTGTACGTCGCTGACCGTGGATTGGCCATGTCCGTCTACCTGGCGTTACGGTTGAATCGTCCGCTCTTCTTGGAAGGGGAGGCCGGCGTCGGAAAGACTGAGGTTGCCAAAGCTCTGGCAACCGCATTCGGGGCGCGGTTGATCCGGCTGCAATGCTACGAGGGGCTCGACGTCAGCCAGGCGGTGTACGAATGGAACTATTCGCGTCAGCTGTTACACATAAGACTAATGGAGGCGTCCGGCAGCATAGACAAGAAGGAAACTGAGAAGGAATTGTTCAGCGAGGAGTTCCTTATCAAGCGTCCACTCCTCCAGGCTCTTGAGGGAACGGGCCCCACGGTGTTGCTCATAGACGAACTCGACCGAGCAGACGAGGAGTTCGAGGGCTACCTTCTCGAGATGCTGGCGGACTTTCAAATCACCATTCCGGAAATTGGGACCTACAAGGCAGACGCACCTCCCATTGTGGTGATTACGTCTAATCGTACCCGCGAAATCCACGACGCCTTGAAACGAAGATGTCTCTACCACTGGATTGACTATCCCGACCTAGCCAAGGAGACGCAGATAGTCCGAAGCAAGATGCCTGAGGCGTCGCAGAAGCTGGCCGGCCAGGTGACCGCTTTCGTACAAGAACTGCGTACCACAGAGCTATACAAGGTGCCGGGCGTTGCGGAGACGCTGGACTGGACGGCCGCCCTGGTAAGCCTTAACGAAAATGAGCTGACCCCCTCGGTCATCGACGACACTCTCGGCGTCATGCTGAAGTATCGCGAGGACTTGGAGGCCACCCGTGGGGAGCAGACCCGGGCGTTGGTAAATCGCGCGCTGAATCCCGGGACTCGTCGTGGGAGGAGGCGTGGCTAGCGGCGAAGCCGGCCATTTCCTAAACAACCTGCTGCTCTTTGGTCGCCTGCTTAGACGGCTTGGCCTTGATGTTCACACCGGACGGATGCTGGATACCGTGCGGGTCCTGGAGGACATTGGGGTATATCGCCGTATGGACGTGCGATCGGCACTCCGGACTCTCATGGTGCACCGCAGGGAGGATCTGCCCGTGTTCGATGAGGCTTTTGCCGTGTTCTGGCGTCAGAGGAAGAACCGCATGTCTTCCCTTGACCTGCGGTCCATGGGTGAACAGCGTAGGTATAGACGTGTAGAAGCGGGGCCTCCACCGCCCGGTGGGTACGCCGGGGATGAAGCTAGCGAAGGCGCAGCGCCCGACCAGATTGACCTATCAAGAACCTTCAGCGCAAGAGAGGTCCTCCGGGTTAAGGACTTCGCCGACTTCACACCTCAAGAGGCCCGCCATGCCAGACAGATGCTGGCTTCGCTCCATTGGAACCCCGGCGTTAGACGTACACGACGTAAGGAGCGCGGAAGAGGACCGGAGTTGGACGTGCGGAGAACTTTGCAGCATAGCATCAAGTTCGGAGGCGAGATGCTGCAATTAAAGAGCCGCCGCCGAAAAGAGAAGCCACGCAGGCTTGTGGTCATCTGCGACGTGAGCGGCTCCATGGAGAGTTACACTCGAATGCTTCTTCACTTCATACACAGCCTTTACGCAGGTTTGGAGAGCAAGGTGGAGGCCTTTCTATTCGCCACGCGGCTCACGCGCATCTCCAAGCAGCTGGGGCAGCGGGATATTGATCAGGCAGTGGATGGCGTTGCCAAGGCAGTACCGGACTGGTCCGGCGGAACCCGTATCGGGACGGCCCTCAAGGAGTTCAACTTCAAATGGGCGCGGAGAACCCTGGGTTGGGGGTCCATAGTGCTGATCGTGTCCGATGGCTGGGACCGCGGCGAACCCGAAGTCCTCAGCGAAGAAATGCACCGCCTCCAGCGCAGTTGCCGACGCCTGATCTGGCTAAATCCCCTGGCAGGAAGGGAAGGATATGCGGCGTTGACCCAGGGAATGAAGGCTGCAGAGCCATACATTGATGATCTGCTACCTGTTCATAACCTGGCCGCTTTAATTGACTTGGCGGACCATCTGAACGGGCTCTCGGCGAGTTGGCCGGTGCGCAGGCAGGTATCACTCAAAGAGGCCACTGAAGAGAAGGTTCCTGCCGAGGCGCTTCCGACCCAGAGATCATGGCACAAGGAAGGCAATCCATCCTTCCGTCATCCAATGTGGGGGCGGGGAAAGCAAGGAGTTTGAGATTGGCAAAGCGGTTTTGGGTAGGCTCGCGGCGTTAATTGCCCGTCAACTTGCCATTCTCAACCCGGTCCGAGCTCCCGGTCTCTAGCCGAGAACGTTGAAATCATTATTTCCCTCCCCTTTGAGTTTCAGCGGCAAGCCGGCGGCCATAAAGTAGACGAAATCGGCGGCAGCGGCTATGAGTTGATTCACTCGGCCAAGCTCGTCGGCATAGCGGCGCCCCAATGTCGTGGAGGGAATAACGCCCAATCCCACCTCGTTACTGACAATTATCCAGGATGCGCGACCGCTGCTGTACAGTCGCAGAATCTCTCGAACTCTTGAGGGAATATCAACTTTGACAGTCCCTGAGGTTGGTACGTTGAGCATTAGGTTGCTGACCCAAAGGGTGAGACATTCCAGGATTACGATGTCGTAGTTATGCTGCACAGGAGACAGGGATGCGACCAGATTCAGAGGCTCCTCCAAAGTGTCCCAATCGGAAGGACGGCTGTCTTTATGGGCCTGAATTCGCGCCGCCATCTCTGCGTCTCCGGCCTGGGCCGTGGCCAGGAAAAGTACGCGGTCGCCACCGGACGCCAGACGCTGGACAAAACTGCTCTTGCCGGACCTGATGCCACCGAGGACAAGGGTCAGACTCTTACTCATGGCCCGCCATTCGATGAATCGGCGCACAAGGGTGCGGTGATATTCCAGTGTTCTAGTACCCGTCCGTCGAAATAATTTCTGATTACAGAGAGGCTGGCGCAGTCTACCTGAAAACGCCAGAAATGTTCGTCAGAAAGGCCAAGGAGGCAGAGGGTCAGGGCTCGGATGGACCCGCCATGGGCCACCACGAGAAGGTTTTCTTCCGGACCGTGGACACTGGCGGCCTTAACGTAGAAACGACGTACTCGCTGGAGTAGCTGAATCGCGCTCTCACCCCCGGGAGCGGCAAACTCAACATCCCTCTGGCGAAAGCGTAGGGCAAAGTCCTCCGGGTCTCGCGCCTGGACCTCCTCGAGGGTGAGGCCTTCCCACTGGCCGTAGGAAAACTCTCGAAGGTTCGGATCGGTTTGGACAGAGACGTCGGCGTCGTTGACAAGAATCTGCGCTGTCTCAACGGTGCGGGAGAGGTCGCTTGCGTAAACGGCTGCGAATGTCAACCCATCCAAACGCTTCGCCTGCGCCCGAACATTTCGGCGGCCAAGCTCGGCAAGGGGTACGTCAGTATGCCCTTGTATCCGCCCCTGCAGATTCCACTGTGTCTCGCCGTGACGCACCAAGTTCCAGCTACCCATTCTTCAATCAACCTGGGCCGTAAATACGGGGAGATTCAAAGTGTCATCTACCACAGGGGTGACCTGAAGAGGTTGATCATGACGGGAAAGAGGGCGGTTGCCAGGAGCAGCACGGAGACCTCCGCAACCTCGTTGACTGCGCCGTAGGTATCCCCAGTCATTCCTCCGATGAGTCTTGAGACCCACCAACCCAAGGCCAGCGAGGCGGCGAGGGAGACAGTCAGCAGGATCAGACCTGCGGCGCCCATGAGTACGCCGGCTGCCGCTGCCGCAATGATGAAGCCCAAGGCTAACTGCCTCCAATTGCGTCCAATCCTGAAGGACGTTCCCAACCCCTGCTCCCTGACATAGCTAAACGCGACCATGGTGGAGAGCATACCAAACCTTGAGAGGCACGGAAACAGCACCAACATCTCCGTTCGCACCTCAAATGGGGTGTCGACCAGCAGTGTCCACTTCAGCAAGAGCAACCCGACGCCGCCAACAACGGCAAATGCTCCTACACGGGAGTCCCGAAGGATCCTGAGCCGTTGCGTCCGATTGCTGCCACCCAGCAATCCGTCACAGCTGTCCAAAAATCCCTCTATGTGGATTGCCCGGGTTGTAATGAGCAAGGCCAGAAGAAGAAGCGCACCTACGACGGGCATGGGAAGGACTTGTCTGGCGGCTAAATCCAGCCCGGCCAGGATACCGCCCAGGGCCAAACCCACCAGCGGAAAATATGCAGTGGACGATGCGGTGGGAGGCGTCTTGAGGGGCGCCACAGGGAAGATGGTCAGGAAACCGAAGGCATGCCGGAGGCTCGTCATGGGCCGCTCTCGGCATCAAATCCCAACGGCCGATCGGTAACGCTGGCTTCCTGGAAGGTTGCCATGTCACTGAGGCAGGCCGCAGCAGCTTCTATCAGTGGCATTGCCAAAGCCGAGCCCGTACCCTCTCCCAGCCTCATGCCCAGGTTAAGCAGGGGTCGCAATCCCAAGTGAGATAACACAACGGCGTGGCCCAATTCTGCCGATTGATGGGCGGCGACGAGATAGTCTGCCACGATTGGGCAAAGCCGGTGGGCTATCAGGGCCGCTGCTCCCGAGATGAACCCGTCCAGCACCACAGGTCGGCGGGCCAACGCGCCGCCAAGAACCACTCCGACTAGGACTCCTATCTCGTATCCACCAACTTTCGCCAAGACGTCCAGACCGTCGGTAGGATTCGGGTGGTTCACATCCAAGGCACGTTGTACGATTGCGATCTTCCGCTCCATCTGGGCGTCGGTTCTTCCTGTGCCGCGACCAGTTGTCTCATGAGGCGGCCGTCCTGTGAGAACGGATGTGATTGCGCTGGAGGACGTTGTGTTTCCTATGCCCATGTCACCGGTGCCGATGCCATCGGCACCGCCATCGACCGCCTCTCGTGCTAGATCAACTCCCGCCATGATGCTGGCTTCGGCGCTGTCCAGTCTCATGGCAGGCCCCTTGCTAATGTCGCCTGTGGAGCGGCCCAGATTTACTACTCGTAGGTTGGGGTGAGGGGGAATGGGAGAGGCCACGCCCGCATCCACAATGACCAAATCTACTCCAGCGCTGCGAGCGATTACGTTGATCGCCGCGCCTCCTGCCAGAAAGTTCAACACCATCTGAGAAGTCACCACCTGTGGATAGTCGGTGACACGCTGAGCCGTTACGCCGTGGTCGCCGGCGGCCACTATGACGGTCTTACGTCTGATGGATGGACGCTCCGTGCCCAAGATTCCGGCCAGCTGAATGGACAGTTCCTCCAGTTGGCCCAGGCTTCCGGGCGGCTTCGTCAGGTCCGCTTGCCGGAGGGCTGCTCGCCGGCTGGCTTCCGAGTCGATTGGCTGTATGTTAGTGATGATCTCGTCCAGGGTCATGGTTAAAACTCTATGCCTTGCTGGGCCCTGAGACCCCTATCCTCGTATGGGTGCTTGATGAGCTTCATTTCCGTCACCAGGTCCGCGCAGTCTATCAGTTTCTGGGGCGCGTACCTGCCGGTGATTATGACGTGAAGGGTATCGGGCCGTCGCTTCAAAGTGTCATCCACGTCGGCGACGGGGACCCAGTCGTAATGAAGGGCGTATGTAAATTCGTCCAGGACGATGATGTCCTCGACGCCCTCTAAGATGGCGTCTCTGCACCTGTCCCATTGCTGCACTGCCAGGGCCTCGGTTCTCTCCAAGTCTTTGGAGAGCCAGGTGAATCCGTCCCCCAAGGCTTCCATGGGGATGTTCAGCTTTTGTGCAGCCCGCTGCTCACCGAACCGGGCGCCGGTGTTCACTATGACAAGGCCCTGCCGAACACGGCGTCGCCCTGCTGATTGGGTGGCGCCGCGTTTGTTTCCTGATGGAGTCATATACCGCCTCCCTTATGAGACGAGTTTCTCATTAACGCTGTTGTCTCCGACGGCTTGGACCCGTTTGCTGGTCCGATGAGGCTCACGGCCATAGAGCCGGTGACCGGGTCCTGGTATACCGCGGCCTTCACCTTGAAGACCGTTTCTATCAGCCTCGGGGTGAGAACATCCTCCGGCAATCCCGTGGCAATAACCTTCCCTCCAGACATGACCACCAGCTTGTCACAGTAGCGGGCGGCCATGGAAAGATCGTGGAAGGCGGCAACTGCCGTCAAGCCGTCGTCCACCAGCTGTCTGACAAGGCCCAAGACGATGAGTTGGTGTAGGACATCAAGGTTCGACGTCGGCTCGTCCAGCAGGAGCATTCGAGGCTGCTGTGCAAGGGCCCGTGCCAGGAAGACTCGTTGCCTCTCGCCACCGGACAATGTGTCCAGAGTCCTGTGGGCAAACTGGTCCGTTTCCGTAATAGCCATGGCTTTCCTGGCGATTCGTTCATCTGCCTTACCCTCTACCTGAAACCGCCCCAGATGAGGGTAACGGCCCATTAGCACCAGCTCCATGGAGGTGAATCCATGGGTGTAAGGGGCAATTTGGGGCACCAATGCGAGGCCCGCGGCCACGTCCTTGGTCGTCATGGCTTTAAGGTCCCGACCATCCAGCATCACGGTGCCGTCTTGACAGCGAAGAATACCGGATATGGCCCGTAGGAGGGTCGACTTTCCTGCACCATTGGGGCCTATCAGCCCGACCATTTGTCCCTTTTCTACGCGGAGATCCACATTATCAAGCAGCCATTGGGCTTCTATCCGGTAAGAGAGGTCTTGAGCTGAGACGGCCTCCGCCTTGCTATCTTTCACGTTAGGTCACTCCACCAAGCTAAAAGTGGGGGAGGGATCTTCGGAAAAGGCGTCCGGCCAGAGAATCCGCGCCAGCCTCTCGGCACCGAGAATGTTCCAGTAGGAGAGAGTCGTAACGTGCTTGCTCTCCAAAACGTGGACCTGCTCGTTCTTGATTGCGGGAACATTGGCCAGAGCTTCGTTAGCTAGTAGGCTGTCCCTAAACTCCTCCGCACCGAATTCCACGGGTTGGGGGATGATTATCACCTGCGGGTCCATTGTGATGACTCCCTCCAGGCTTATGGTTTTGTTGCTCTCAATGCCTGCAACTTCGGCAACGTTGATGCCGCCTGCTGCGAAAATGACGCCTCCCTCGGTGGAGTTGGCGCCGGCTGTCCACAGGCTATCGGAAAAGCTGGTGAGAGCCAAGACCCTTGGCTTGGGTTCGGCGACAGCAGTCACTACAACTAGAGACTCGTACCGCTCACGCACCTCCGCCGCGAACTCTAAAGCCCGTTCCTCCTCGCCTAGAATGTATCCTACCAAAAGGATATTGTTGATTCGAGCCTTGGCGTCGTGCTGAAGCTCTGTCTGGACCACCGGAATTCCCACCCTGGTCAGGGCCTCTATTCCTTCCGCCGGGAAAAAGGGACTAGTGACCAAAACATCGGGAGCCTGGGCTATGATGGTCTCCGGGTCTCGTGTTATCTCTGGTTTGTCCTGGATCAACTGGTACACGTTCGAGTATGTAGCGTTCTTGCTGAAGTTCCCCACGGCGACCAGCCTCTCGACAGGGACCAATGCCAGGATCACCTCATCGTGGCCAATGGAGGCGCCTATGATGCGCTGGGGCTTGGCGGGGATGCTCACAAGCCCGTTTAGACCCTCCACCTCACGCGGCCAACCGAGGTTGGCCGGGTCGACGATGCCGGGAACGTCCGCCAATGCCATAGATACCGGGTCCGGGGTAGGTGACGGCATGGGGGTTGGCGTCGGAGGCGTAGGAGTGACCACTGTCGTAGGTTTCGGCGTGGGTGAAACTGTTGCGGTAGGAGTAGCCTCAGGCTTAGGAATTGGCGTCGACGCAGGCGTAGATAGAGCCCGGGTTGGGGTCGAGGTAGCAGGCTTCCGAGTTGATAGCGTCGGTGTAGAAGGCGCCTTAGTAGGCGTAGGTGAAGGCATTGAGGTAGGATCCGGGGTAGTGGGTGCTGGCGTAGGTCGTGGAGAAGTTAGTGGAGTGCTGGGAGCAGTCGTTGGAGCCGGAACGGCGGTAGATGCAGGCGTGGATATCTCCGAAGAGCAGGCTGCCAACCAAATCGCAATTAAGATGGCCAGGGATAACGTCAGTATGGAAGATCGGCGTAATGACATGGAGACTCCTTTCAGTCCATTTGCCTCATAGTGAGTATGCCCGTTGTTTGTTCTTGATCAGCAGGAATATGAAGAAGGGTGCGCCTACAAAGGCGGCAAGCACGCCGACGCGGAATTCCGCCGGTTGGATAATCGTCCTACCGACGGTATCGGCCAAGAGGACGAAGATGGCTCCACCTGCGGCGCTCAGAGGCACTAGCACCCGGTGGTCCGGCCCGAGGAGAAGCCTGAGCACGTGCGGAGTCACGAGCCCTACGAAGGCGATGGTTCCGCTGACAGCTACGGCGGCACCTGTCGCCATCGCCGCGGCCGCCAGTAGAATTATCCGGGCTGGGCCAACTCGAACGCCCATGGACCGGGCTTCATCGTCCCCCAGCATTAGCAAATTCAGGTCCCTGGTCATGAGTAGAATTACACCAATACCACCAAGGATGAATGGAGCGGATACCTGTACGTGCTCCCAAGTTCGGGAGTCCAGGCCACCCGCAAGCCAGAAAAGGATCTCTCGCAGAGCTGCGTTGTCGGGCAGTAGGATGATAATGGTGGTTACCACTGCCCCCAGAAATGCGTTGACCGCCACCCCTGCCAAGAGGAGCGTGGCCATGGAGAAGCGCCCTCCAACGGCGGCAATGCCGTAGACCAGAAAGCAGGCGGCCATAGCGCCCACGAAGGCGAACGCGGGCAGTGCGAGAAAGAAAAATCCGGCCGCTCCTATCGCTATAGCCACCACAGCACCCACGGCGCCACCGGCGGATACCCCAATGATGCCCGGGTCTGCCATAGGATTACGAAATAGTCCCTGCATGGTTGCTCCGGCGACTCCCAGAGCCATTCCCACGCATGCGCCGACAACTATCCGAGGCAACCGTATCTGCTGGATAACAAGCTCTTCGGTCCGTCCAAATTCCGCCAAGTCTAGTCCGAGGGGCGATAAAATGATGGCGGCAACGTGGCTGACGGGTATCTCGACGGGTCCAAGACTGAGCGACAGCAGGGCGGCCGCAAGGACAATCAGGCCAAGAACTGCCGAGCCAACTGCCAGCCGTGCGGTAACGCCCGTTTGTCGGTAAGACTTCAGTCTGTCGAGTCCAATGCCCTTAAACAAAAACACCTCCGGCTTTTCTCCGCCGGAGGCTTTGGTGTCGCTCTCATCGGGCATCAAGCCCGAAGTTGGAGGGCCCCTCTCTGGTGCGGAGAGTGGTCACCTTCCGTTCAGGCAGGTCTCCTGGCTTGCGGGGGAACTTCTTGGCCTTGCCCTTCCCGTCGGCAATCCGACAGTGGACTTGGGCCTCAAACCCCGCTTACAGTGGCGCTACCACGGCGGATTTTCACCGCCTTCCCTATTCTCCCTAGGTGGGCACCTGAACGGTTAGTGGCTATATATCAGTGATGAATCAGATGATATGCCGCTCCCTGTGGGCTGTCAAGGGGCGTCTTCCACTCAACTAAACCGCCGGCCGATTAACGGCATTAGTACGACGGAACGTTGTGCCACTTGCGCGAACCAAGACTTTGCCTAACTATAATAGCAAGTTGTATGAAGACTGGATGCCGATGATGCATAGGGCCAACTTCGCAGGACGTAACTCGCTGATGCTTGTTTCATGATGTTCTCAACTTGGCGGGACGTTCTGGCCCTGAACGCGCTTGTGCTCGCGGTGATGCTTGACCGACTCCTGCCAGAGCCGCCGCTGAAGATCCACCCTGTGGTATGGATCGGACGCACCGTGGAATTCTTGAAGCGCCCTGCACTGCAGAGGCCGATGGTGCGTTCCTATATGGCTGCGTCATTGTTGTAGCGGTAGTCGGCTTTTGGAGCGTCCTTGCCTTTATAGTAATGAACGTTCTGAAGTCATTAGGACCTATAACCTACGTGGCAGGCGGGGCAGTAATACTTCGGACCACTTTCACTGTCAAGGGTCTCACCGTGGCGGCGGAAAAGACCCGACAAACCCTTTTGGAAGGCCGTCTAAATGACGCGCAAATCAGTTTGAGGAATCTTGTCAGCCGTGACGTTACATCGCTCCCTGAATCCCTGGTGACAGCCACGGCGATAGAATAAGTGGCCGAAAACACCACGGACAGCTACATCGCGCCGTGGCTTGCATTCGCTATTCTGGGCGTGCCGGGCGCCATGGCATACAGGGCGATCAATACTCTGGACAGGATGCTCGGCCATCGCGGCTCTCTTTGAATACCTCGGCAAGGCGTCCGCGCGTCTGGACGATGTCGCTAATCTTGTGCCGGCGGGCCTCAGCGCCCTATTGCTGCTGATTGCCGGATCTCTTTGTCGGCTCCCAGTTCGCTGTGGCTGGCAGACCATGCTGCGAGACCAAAGCCTCACCGCCAGCCCCAATGCAGGATGGACCATGAGCGCAATGGCCGGACTACTGGGAGCGCGATTGGAAAAGGTTGGGCACTATTGCCTGGGACAGGAAATGCCGGAGCCGGACGCTGACGACATTAGCAAAGCTGTCCGAATCGGGGAGCGAGCGGCCGCACTCGTGTTATTCCTAGCCCTAGGCCTGTTGGCGGCGCGTCATGCGATTTTGGGACTGATCTGAGGGGGAGGTCGAAGTGACGACGGTACATGGTGGGTTGGGCGCGGCAGAGTTGCGACGACTGGGCCTTCGGCCCGAACAGGTGCTGGACTTTAGCTCCAACATCCACCACGTTCCTCAGCCGCAAGTCAACGCATCAGGTGAGAGGCAGAGTGGGGAACGCCAACGGAATGCTGAGCAGCTGCCAGGGCGCGGAAATCATCGCCTACGAGATTCACATGGGTTCCAGGCCGGTCGAAGGCCTGTCACACCCATTCATCCTAACGTCTAGATCGGGCCGGGAAGTGAACATATCTGACGGTGCTCTAGATTATGAGGGCATCACTCTGGGCACGTACCTTCACGGACTCTTCCACAATCGAGCCGTCCGCCGGTCGATCCTGGAGTTTGCCGCTGCACGCAAAGGGGTGCCCCTGCCGCCTGCCGGAGAAGATATCGACCCAAGCGCTGAGTACGACAAGCTCGCGGCACTGGTACGTGAGCGCCTCGATATGGAACTGGTCTATCGAGTGACAGGGTTGATACGGTAAGGGTGACTGAAACCGCGGCTTCCTATCTACGTTTCGAACCGTCCTCGTCTTAGGGCTCTGCCCGCCAGTACACCTGTGTGCTGTCCCTCCGTCACTACCACCCTTCCATTCACCACTACATGGCTGATTCCAACGGGGAACTGCTTGGGATGGCTTCGCGTGGCTGGAGACCCTACCGTCCCAGCGTGAAACACCACCAAGTCTGCCTTGAACCCGTCCCGGAGAAGCCCCCGGTCGGGTATCCCCAAACGCTGGGCGGGAAAGGATGTCATCTTGCGCACTGCTTCCGGCAGAGACATTCCCCCCTCTTCCCTCACAAACTTTTCCAAAACCGTGGGAAAGGTACCGTATGTACGCGGGCTGGGATAGTCGCCCAGAAGCACTCCGTCACTCCCAATCATTGATAGAGGGTGATTGATGAACTTCGGCAGCGTCATGCCGTTCGTTCCGGCCATCACGTAGCACACCTGCAGGTCTTCTTCGAGCAACAGGTCGCACATCGCATCCACTTCGTCTTTGCCCATAAGGGCCGCCGTCTCGGCTATGGACTTACCCTCGAACCTGTGATTGTGAGGCCTTTTGAAATAGGTTAGCCACATCTCATCGTACGACACAGCGCCTGGTTTCATCTCCTCTTTCAATCGCTCCCGTCCCTCCCGAGATTCCAGCACCTGCTTCTGCCGCTCCGGTCCGCCGTCCATGGTCCACTGCGGAAACAGGATGGTGAGCCGAGTGCTGCCGTACAAGGATGGGAACATGTCGAAAGTTACGTCAACGCCGTCATCCCGGCTCTTCTCCACCAGTGCAAGGATCTGCTCCGCCCCTCCCGGATGCCGCTTCTGCTGTGAGAGATGGGTTATGTGGCTCGGAATCCCGCTGTAGCGGCCAATGTCTATGGCCTCCTTCAAGGGGTCGAGGTACTGGTCCCCCAAAGTATTTCTTACGTGGGTGTGGTAAATGCCACCCAGCCGCGCCGCCTCTCTCGATAGCTCTATCAGCTCCTGGGTGCTGGCGTAGCTCCCAGGGGGATAGTCCAACCCCGTCGACATTCCGTATGCTCCTTCCTCCATTCCCTCCCTCAGTATGGCTTTCATATTCTCCAGGTCTGCCCCTGAGGCCGGCTTGTCTTCCCATCCCGTGGTGGCTATCCGGAGGGGTGAGTTCCCAATAACGTATGCCACGTTCACCGCTACCTTGTTGTCAAACATCGTCAGATATTCCGCCACTGTGGACCATTTGCCCGGAAGAGTCGGGTCGCCATCAAGGCCTGAGTTCAGCTCAACAAACCGTAGGAAGTCCTCGTGGCTCCGGAAAGGGGCATAGGAGTTACCGTCAATGCCTATGAGCTCCGTTGTAACCCCTTGCCTTACTTTAGGCTCGTGGCGAGGTTTTTCCAGCATGACTAGGCCGGAATGAGCATGCATGTCAATGAATCCGGGACACACAACCTTGCCAGACACGTCAATCCTCTCCCTGGCCTCCACCGACGAAACATCGCCCCGCAGGATGCGTACCTTCTCACCCTCGATCCCCACAGCTCCGTAAAAGCCGGGACTGCCTGTCCCGTCTATGATCATCCCGTTCTCGACTATCAAGTCAAACACGCGCCACCTCTCGATTCCTCAGATTCGGAATAAAATTAGTCAACTTCAATACATCATACCAACCTCTACAACCAGCCCGCTTCCAGCGGGCGCCGTGCCGCAGAATGTCCCAACAGAAACTATAAGCCGCTTATCCGCCCGCACCCCAGGAGATTCCAAGACAACAAACAGGGGCTTATTCAATATCAACAGAATGATGCGCCTTAACGTCACTCGACGAAAGGTGGTTTTGGTAACTTGGTCTGAATGGAAGGTCTCCTTCTCAAACTTGTTGGTTTCAGATGTACATTCCCACTCGTAGTACCTTGAGGAAGTTGGTAGGGACTCGCGCTGCCAGAGGTGAAGAGCCGACTACGACTATCTTGTCGCCGTGCTTTGCAAGGCCCTTTTCCAATAACAGACTTTCAATGACTCCATAGGAGTCCACGGTGACCTGGGGCAGGTCGGCCAATACCGGAACCACGCCCCACCACAGGTTCAGTCTCCGCGCTACATATGGCGCTCCGGTGAGCGCTAGAATGGGTACGCCGGGCCTGCACTTCGACACCCGATGAGCAGTTACGCCGGAACGTGTCAACACCGCAATCGCCTGAGCCCCCAGTCCGTGGGCGAGGTTACAAGCCGCCATTGCCACTGCTTGGGATTCCTGGACGACTCGGCCGTTCACATCCGTCTCCTCTGGCACGTATACCTCTTTGGTCTTATCGATGATACGTTCCATTATCGCCGCCGCCTCAACCGGAAACGACCCTATGGCCGTCTCGCCACTCAACATCACGGCGTCGGCCCCTTCCCAGACGGCGTTGGCCACGTCAGAGACTTCGGCTCGGGTGGGCCTTGGCTCGTTGATCATCGACTCCAACATCTGGGTGGCTACGATAGATACTTTGCCCTTCTGCCGAGCTTGGCGAATTATCGTCTTCTGCCACACGGGCACTTCTTCCTGGGCAAGCTCTACGCCCATATCGCCCCTGGCCACCATTACTCCGTCAAAGGCGTTCAAGATGCTCTCCAAGTTGCGGAGCGCCATTGCTCTCTCAACTTTGGCGATAATAGGCACACGTGAATTGCGCTGGCGCATCAGTTCACGCAACGGGGTAGCATCCTCTCCGCTTCTAACGAAGCTCATTGCCGCCCAGTCGACTCCCATTTGGAGGCCCACTTCAAGATCATCACGGTCCTTTTCCGTGAATGTGGGAATGTCCAAAACTACGCCGGGCAGGTTGATTCCCTGATAGGCGCCAAGCAGACCACCCTTGACCACGCGGCACCTGATATCCCGGCCCTCAATGGCTAACACTTCGGCTTCCAGGCGACCATCGTCCAGAAGCACGCGATTCCCCAGCGCAAGGAAGCGATATATGTCAGGATAAGTGCTGCTTATTCTGCCTTCTTCCGCTTCTATCGGCTCATGGGAGATAACAATCTCCGATCCCTGTTTCAACTCCAGTGGGCCACCATCCCCCAATGGGCCTGTGCGTATTCGGGGACCTTGCAGGTCTTGAAGAACAGCCACGTGTTGGCCCAAGCGGGCCGAAGTCTCACGAACTATCTGCACAACTTGTTCGTGGTCTTCATGGGACCCGTGGGAGAAGTTGAGACGCACTACATCCACACCCGCTCTTATCAACTTCTCGATCCGGTCCGGTGAGGATGTAGCGGGGCCTATGGTGGCAACGATTTTTGTGGCACTCACGACAGATCGATTTTACACCTTCTGAAATCTAACGTCGTCGGAATTATTCCATTTCTAACATGGGGCTGACCGACTTACTTGGATTCTGCTTTGTTTGCCTACGAGACTGCAAGTGCGTTATCAACCGGAAGGCGTCTTTTTGGAGACACCTACAATTCACCCGACAGGCGACGATTGGGGTTGCATTCCGTTGTCACCCATTCCAAATGCCCAAACTCTGGGATCCCTCCCTTAAGCTCTGCTTGTCCGCCGGTTTCTGTGCCCTCATTTTCAGACCGGCACTGACCCTTATCACGTCGGCTGACCTTGCATAGCGTCGCCCAAGGCTACATTATGGAGCCATCATGTGCGGAAGATTCAGCCTTACAGCGGACCTTGGAGAGTTGGCAAGCCGGTTCGAGTTCGACGGCAACCGATTGGCCCTGGAACCAAACTTCAACGTGGCCCCCACCCAAAACGTCCTCACTGTGCTCGGCGGCGAGGACAGACGTTCTGGGTTCATGCGTTGGGGTCTGATTCCACACTGGGCCAAGACCGCCTCCATCGGCAGCAGGATGATCAATGCAAGGGCGGAGACCGTGGCCCAAAGGCCGGCCTTCCGCGACGCATTGAGAAAGAGACGCTGCCTCGTCCTTGCCGATGGCTTCTACGAGTGGCAGCGGGCTGGGGGTGTCAGGAAACCCATGCGCATCATCATGGAGTCTGGAGAACCCTTCGCCTTCGCCGGGCTGTGGGCGATATGGAGAGACTCCGAGGGCAACCGCATCCCCTCATGCACCGTCATCACCACTGAAGCCAACGACCTGCTCAGACCCATCCACCACCGAATGCCGGTGATCCTGCCCAGGGAGATGGAGGAGTTTTGGCTGGACCGGGACGTGCAGGACGTCGCCGTATTGGAAAACGCCCTCACAGCTTATCCTTCTGAACTCATGCAAACCTACCAGGTGTCCACTTTGGTCAACTCCGCCCGCAACAACGGACCGCAAGTGGTGGAGACAGCAGCCTAGTGAGACCCCAAGAGATACGGAGGCATCATGCAAGTCTGTTGACAGAACACTTCCGTGTTGCTAATCATCCACTACATACGTAGTATCCAATTGACAAGCTGGCCCGTAGACAATCTGCTGGAGTCATCTGATGCCCGTGGTAGCTCTAACCTTTGTGGCCTTTGCATTCCTGATGGTGGGCGTATGTGTAAATGCTGCCCCACTATCTTGTCCTGACGGAAGCGATCATTTCGTGCAGTACCAATTGTTCATGGGCCGCAACAACGATTCCGGAGAGATTGTGGATGATGCGGCGTGGGATGCATTTCTTGAAGACACAGTGATACCCCGCTTGCCCAACGGTCTAACCGTTTTAGACGGCCAGGGCCATTGGAGAGACTCTCAAGGTCTGGCCTATGAGGAGCGATCCAAGCTGCTTGTAGTCCTAGCTCCCACAGGAGGCGATCTGATAAGACTGACCGACGAAGTATCGGAGGAATATAAGCGTAGATTCAAGCAAGAGTCCGTTCTCCGAGTCGTTTATGACGTTTGTGCATCGTTTTCTTGAAGCATGGAACCCATGCTTGCCGCTGGAACACTATAAATGGTACAACTATCGAAGCGTTACTACGTGTCGGAACCTGACGACTTGAGCGCGACGCGGCCCACCGCGTTCCATCGGGTTTTCGGAATCACCATAAGGAACGAGACGATGATAATTGTGGAAGTCGGAACGCTAAAACTAATCAGGCACTAGAAAATAGGAATTGGAGGACTCTAAAGATGCCAAAAAACAAGATCGCACAGACTTTTGAAATAGAGCAGGAACAGTCCGAGTGGCTCGGCCAGATAGCCGAGAATTACGGGCTTACCGACCAGGCCAAGGCCATGCGGGTACTTCTTGACTTCGCTATTCAGGACGGGGACGACGATCTGATATTCTCGGGACAAAACGCGAGGTGTCGTTTCTGCGGCTAAGATCACTTACAACATGTAGACAGGACTGGGATGTTCCCTAAAGCAAGACCCTCATGAGTTTATTGCTGAACAAAGCGATCAGTGCTTTCTAAAAAAGCATCTTAACGGGCCGATAGATTGCATAAGAGACGACTTGGCTAGCCAGGTTTCTGGTCAGGCGCGAACCGATAAGGCCCATCCTAATCATCGCAATTCCCGTTATTGCTGGCTTCAACGGCTAGCGCCCTAAGAATGCCGTGACAACCTCCGAGTTAACGCTAATGGTGTACTCCACACCCGGCTCAAAATCCGAACCCAAGGAAACGATGGTTTCTACTACGGGGTAGTCGGTAATGCAAGCGACCAACAGATCGGCTACCTGATGATGAGTGATGACCACGTCTATCTTGTTGGACCCTCTTCTCTGAATTTCATATCCGTTGAATTGCGAGCAACCACTTCCCCTGGGCATGCCTGATACGACATGCAGTTGGTATTGGGGAGGCGTCTGTTCCAACGTAATCACCTCCACACTCTCAATGGGCGACTCGGCGATGAAGGTATCCCGAAGGCCAGGCGACGGCACAGTGAAGGCGGTCGTTTCCAGACCGTTTACTATCACCCGGTAGGTTTGCCCAGGTTCAAGAGGCGAATTGATGGGTTCCACGGCGTCAAGTTCCACCACCTGCTCATGGCAGGGAATTGCCCAAGAGGTTGGTGGCGGCTGCATAAGCGTTACTCGGACAATAATGTCGTAGCCGTCCAACTGCAATTCCTGGCTGCCAGGTCGGGCACACCCTTCTATCGTCGACTGATAGTAGGCAACCCGAAGTAAATGTTTCGGTTCGTTCGGAATTAAGTTGGCCCAAATTACTGAGACGGGTGCCTCCACCCAGGTTCGCCAATCCTTCTCGGTGGAACCCTTTGGGACCAGTTCTGCTGGAGGCTGGACCAACACGAGGAGCATATCTACTTTGTCGGGATTCCCATTAGTAATCACCTCGTAGGAGGTATCGTTGGTGAAGGCTAGGCGATCGTCGGGTTCGATAATATCTGCACTGATCGAATATCTATTGCGGGAGCTGATATCCTCGCGGTTGTAACCGACTTTGAACTTGATGGGGATTTGACCTGGGCTGGAGATGGTCTGACGTGCAATAAGAGGAGCCGGACCGTCGGCGTAGCTGGTGTCCCGCAGCTCAACCACGAGGGTTGCGCCCTCCGTAAGGGATATTCGCTCTCGGTAGGTTACAGTGCCGCTTACAGATGCGTTGGGGTTCCGGCCAGACATCACTTCCAAGGTACTGTTGGATGTATCCGATTCGCTCTGACAGGCTGCAACTGCCACGAGGACAATCAAGATGCCCGCAATCGCAAGTAGGGTGGTTGTGAATCTTGTGTACATCGGAAGACACCCATGATGAGAAAAGCTTGGGCTATATAGATATATACGCAACCTGGCGCGGTTTAGTTCCCGACTTCCCGGCGATTGCGGTGTCTTACGTCGGAAAGCTGTCGTTCATGTCACGCTTTTTCCGCCAAGGATCTATAATGTCTACCGCAAGGAAGCAACTCAGCAAAGGCGTCTTATTCGCAGCTGTGTCAGAACTTCACGGATTCTGTCACACAAAATATAGGTCCCGATTCCGGACGAGACTAAGGCAGAGTGTTGTCCGGTTCCACCCGACGCATCAGATAGGCATCAGAGGACATGACCCGATCCGTTTGGGAAGGGAAGTTCTCAAAGCAGTCGGTGACAGCTCGCACCAGGCGTCCAGACAGCTTACCGCAAGCATCACTGCCCAGGAAGACCGCCAACTTAGCCGCTCTTTCAATTGATGCTCCCTTGCCCGAGGTAACCTCCACTCCTTGGCGGTACATGGCGGTGTCGCCAATTTTCAGGGCCATGTCCCGGGTCTCCTCCCACATGCGGGTGTGGATAGACCCTGGGCTGATGGCATTCACTGTGATTCCCGTGTCGGCCAACTCTAGGGCCAGGTTCTCGGTGAGGTTGACGATCGACGTCTTGGCCACGTCGTAAGCGGTGACGTTGGGGCCGCCCACACCTGCCAAATTGACAATGCGACCGCAATCGCGCTCAAGCATATGCGGTATTACCGCCCTGCAGCCGTAGTAGGTGCCGTACAGGTGGACGGCTATAGTACGCGTCCATTCATCCGGGTCATTCTCCCAAAGTTGCCCCACGGGACCCAGGTTGCCTGCGTTATTGACCAGAACGTCGATGGCGCCAAACCACTCCAGCGTACTCGCCACCATAGATTCGACCTGCAGTCTGCTACTCACGTCCGCGACTACCGTATGGACCTCCGTCCCGTACTTGGCAGTGATGGCGCCGCATGTTTCTTGCAACTCTTCCCTGGTTCTGGACGCTAATGTCAAGTTTGCGCCCTCGGCCGCATAAGCCAGTGCAATGGACCTGCCGATCCCACGTCCGCCGCCCGTCACCAGAGCGACGCGCCCTTCCAGTCGTCGCTGGCTTGTCATGCTCGTCTTCTTGACTCCCTATTACGCAGCAGATTTGCGGTATCCCACCTTAGAGATTGGCGGTCAAAGGTTGATGGGCCAGGAAGAAGTCGCGTACTTGGTTAATCGTCTTGTCGAACACCTCTTTTGACTCCTTCCAGGGATACTCTGTCACCTGTGTCTTGGGAGCCAACTCCACGAGGTCCATTGCGGCCTCGTATGAGTGGGAAGGCGTGTCGTCGGGCATCACCAGCATCGGGGTCTGGCATGACTTCGCGAAGTCCCGCGATGCGCTGTACATGAAGTCCGGCTGAAGGCGGTAAAGGTTGTGCAGGTACTCTTCTACAGTCTGCATCGTCACTTCAGGCCGACGGGCACGGAGAACGGGGGCCCAAACATCTCTGCCGGAGTCATACATGGCGTCCGGCGTTTCCCGTGCGTGACCAACCGGCTGGCAAAGCACGGCGGCTACCACTCGATCAGGCGCCCGTTCAATGAGCTTGAGAGCAAATGGCCCGCCTATGCAGTAGCCTATGAATAAGAACTTGTCTATCCCGAGATGGTCCATCAGTCCGAGTTGGTCGGCGGCGAACGCTCCCCATGGGTCGTTGGTTTGGACCGGGCCGCTGGACTCTCCGCCATTTGCGTTGCGCTGATCCATAGTGATACAGCGAAAGTCAGTCTTGAACTCCTCCATTGCGTTAAATACCTGAGAAGGCCAATTGGCCGTGATGGAATCTAAGCCCCCGCCCGGTGTTGCGAGAAGTGGGAATCCTGATCCCACATCTTCATAGCGGATACGGACGTCTCCTCTGGAATAAAACGGCATGTCAATTCCTCCTTCTTGGCCTCGAAATCGAGTCTTATGGCCGATTCTAACTTGAGAAGACGGGTTGTCAAGGTTAAAACTGCCGGGTTGAAACTGCAGGTGCCGACCTGCCCTCGCCGTCCTTACTTAGAAGGGAACAGCTCAGCCAGCATGTCTATGATTAGCTTGGCTGTACACCCCGTCGTCGTCTCGGCGTGATCGTAAGGCGGGGCCACCTCCACAAAGTCGCACCCGACTATGTTCACCCGCTTGGTCAGAGCTATCAGCGCGTCCCGCATCTCAAAGTAGTAGAAGCCACCCGGCGCCGGAGACCCAGTGCCTGGCATCTGCACAGGGTCCATCACGTCGACATCCACAGTCAGATAAACGTTGCCCCCTGCTGGAATTTCGGCAACTGCTGCCTCCGGCCCCATGGCCCGGAACTGGTCGGTCGTTACTATTCTCACGCCCTTGGATATGGCGTCCTTATAGATGTTTGGACTAGCCTTGCGTATCCCCAGCGAAGTTACGTTCCTAACGTTGGGCAGGTCGAAACAGCGCCGGATCGGACATCCGTGATGGTAGAAGGTGCCCTGAAGCTCGTGGCTGAAGTCCATATGGGCGTCGAAGTGGACCACGTCCAAGTCTGCGTAACTGTTGAATCCCCGTACCGACGGAAAGGTGATGGAGTGGTCACCTCCGACTATTACAGGGAACGATCCGCTTGCGACAATCTTTCTTACCGCATGGGATATCTTCGCGAAGTTATTCTCCACGTCTGAAGGGATGATGGTCACGTCTCCGCAGTCGGACATGGTGACGTTACGGAGCCTCATCTCCTGCCTGTCAATATCATAAAAGCCCCGGGCCTCCTTGTCCTCAAACGGGTCCGAATAATCGTAGATGCCTCTGTAGGCGCGTACGCCGTTGGGCCCGAATCGTGCTCCCGGCCGCGAGAACGTGCCTTGGTCGTATGGCACCCCGAGAAATGCAATATCCGCGTTCAGAGTATCGAGGTCATTCACCAGGGGAGTTCGGAAGAACGACATCGGCATAGCCCGGGTCGCAGGCCACGGTCCCTCCCACGTGTCCTTCAGTTCCAAGGATCTGTTGATTTCTTGCTCGGCGTTCATCTCTGTCCACCCATTCCTTTCCGGGCTATTTGATAGCTATTATACCGCCTACCGCTCAGTCCATTCTTGAAATACAGCCTCCATTTCCCAACGGTGGGGAGTTCAGACGGTGAGGATCAAGATTCCGAGTTGGACTTGGAGTGCTCGAATGACCGTTTTACCAGTTCGCGCAGTACGTCTATGTTCACGTCTGCCAGCTTGTTAATGTACAGACACGACGTGCCCTTACGATGCTTTCCCAGCTTGGTCAGCAGGTCCTCGCGGCCATCGAATCCGTCCATGATGTACATCGAAAGACTCTGCTTCCTTGGCGAAAAGCCGGTCAGAAAGATTTCTCCTTCCCTACCGGATTCATATTTGTAATGGTAGCTGCCGAAACCAATGATGCTTGGGCCCCACATCTCAGGCTTCAGTCCGGTAATATCCTTCATCATTTCCAGAAGCGTGAATCCATCCTCACGGCGGCGTTTGCTTTCAACGGAAGTCAGAAACTCCTCAACGCTAGCATCTGTCCTACGCGTCTTATTATCAGTCACCGGCCAGCCCTCCTAATCTCACTGTCGCCTTACACCTTAGCCTCGATATGATATATCCTATGTCCCAGATGAACGGCAAGCAATGGAGGATTGGAATGAAACCGAATACACTCCGGCAAAAGCTGGAATCCGGCGAGCCAACCGTAAGCACTCACATACATTCGACGTGGCCGTCAGTTATCGAGGCCATCGGGCACGCCGGCGTCTATGACTACGTGGAGTTCGTAGCCGAATATGGACCCTCGGACCTCCACGACCTAGACAACATGGCGCGAGCGGCGGAGCTATTCGACATGGGAATAATGATCAAGGTCGACCAGAGCCACCAGGCATACCTGGCGCAGCGCGCCGTCGGATCAGGGTTCGGAAGCGTACTGTTCACGGACGCAAGGTCTGCTGAGGACGTGCGCCAGCAGATCTTGACCGTCAAGCCGGACACGCCGGAAGACAAGGGATGGTACGGCGTTGCCACCCGTCGTCATACCTACATGGGCTACGGCGGAACGGCTGAATACGTGAAGGCGCTTCAGGACACCGTTGTTGCGGTGATGATCGAGAAAAGGGGCGCAGTAGACGAACTTGACGAGATATTAGAAATCCCAGGTTTGGATATGGTGCAGTGGGGAGGGTCTGATTACTCGGTGAGCATCGGAAGGGCGGGGCAGAAAAGCCATCCCGATGTAGTGACTGCCCACGACAGAGTCTTCAAGGGAGCCATCGCTGCAGGCATACCGGCGCGCGCTGAGATTCATACTCCTGACGAAGCGCGAAAATACCTGGACATGGGAGTCCGCCACTTCTCAATAGGGACTGACATTTCAATCCTTCACGGTTGGTGGAAGTCCAACGGTGAGGACCTCTGGCGGGCAATCAACGGCGAATAGCAAAGCGCCAGGGAAGTTTCAACTTCCCCAGCGCTATGATGACTACCCATTTAGCCTATTTTGACTTATATTCTTCCGCTGTCCTAACGCCCTCTATCTCTTCACCAGGGTTGCATACTCGTACTTGGCCGTGGGGCCCCACACCGAAATGTGGGCTGAATACTCTTCAATGATGCTATGGTCCATCCCCATTACGGGAAGAATCCAGAACATGGGCCCCGTCGAGTGGTTGTCATAGAGGAACTGCCCTATCTCTGTAACTAGCTGCTCACGCCTTTCCGGCGCCAGCTCTTCCGCATACGCGTCCACCAGCGTGCTCAACTCCGGATGGTCGAACCAATGCTCGCTGGTGGCCTGGAGCTTCATGTTCAGAGGAAGTTGGAACTCCAGGTTGATGTAGCCGATGCCGGAGATGGACACGGCGTTGTTCATTCCCCAGTTTCGACGTAGGTTCCTGAACCTGGACGACTCTACGAACTCCAGGTTTGCGTTGACTCCTACTTCCTTCCAGTAGGCAGTAATGGCTTCCGCAATGTCGCCAATCTCTGGGATAGACGGATTCAGGCCCCAACGAACGTCCAAGTCGAATCCATCGGCGTAACCAGCTTGGGCCAGAAGCCTCCTGGACTCATCAGGGTCGTAAGGGTAAGGCGTCCACGAGTCTTGGAATCCCTTGGCATTGGGTGGAATGTCGGAAATTGTCTGAGGCACCATTCGTCCTTCGTAAAAGGAGTCATTCATAGTTTCTCTATCAATGGCAAAGTTCAATGCTTTCCGCACATCCAAGTTGGTCAACGGATCCGATTCGTCCAGTTTCGGCTCCACCCCCTCGGGTACTGCATAGTATTGACCACCAAATTGGACCTCCAGCCAGTTGCCCGGCAGGGTGCTGTAGATAATCTGGAAGCCTCGCTCCCGCACCGAGGGCACCAGGTTGGGCGAAATGGAAGCCAGCTGCACCTCCTGATTAAACAGCATGGCCATGCGGGTAGCCGTCTCCTGGACACCGATGAACCGGAGCTCCTCAATCTCTGGTGTCTTCCTCCAGTGGTTCTCCACCTTTTCATATTGGAAGTGGCTGTTGATGGAGTGTTCCACGTATCGGAACGGGCCAGTGCCAATGGGCTGGGCAGCGTAGCCCTCCTCCCCGACGGCATCGTAGTAGTCCTTGCTCTGCACGAGGAATGAAATCTCGCCGAGCCAAACTGCCAGCACGGGATTGGGAACCTTAAGGGTCATCTTAACTTCGTAATCGTCAACGATTACGAAGGCGTCCTCGCTGTCGGCCCAGAGGGCGAATAGTCCGGAACCGACTACCTGAGCATCCGGGGAAACATACTTCATCCAGCTGTGGACAAAGTCTTTTGAGGTGAACTGCGGCCCTGTGAACGTATTCGTGGAATGGAAGGGTACTCCTTCCTGAAGTCTGAAGGTCCAACCCTTGCCATCCGGCGCCATCTCCCATTCCCGGAACAGCTGGGGTTCTTCTACGCCGGTGTATCGATCGGAGCCGATGGGGTATTCGAAGGCGGGCCGGATCTGGCCAGACCCGGAAAAGCCGCCCTTGTGGGGCAACGTGGTGTACCAGGCCAGTGAAGGAGCCGCAACGACTATTCGGGAGGAAACCGGCGTCATTGTCGAAGGCGGGGCAGCCGTGGCCGTGGGGACGGCCGTAGGCGCCGCCGTGGGCGCCACTGTAGCGGCAGGGGTTGGAGCTGCTGTAGCCGTCGCCGCAGGAGCAGGCGCTACGGTGGCAGCTGGCCGCTGCGTTGCGGCCGGGGTTGGAGCCGCGGTTGTCGTTGCTTGCGGCGCCCGGGTCGGCGCAGCCGTTGGCTGCGGAGCCGGAGCCACTGGGGTCGCGGGCTGCGGCGCAGAAGTGGCGGCAGGCGTGGGCGCAGCGGTTGACGTTTCGTCTCCGCCACAAGCCATTATCAGAAGCGCAATCATGGATAGTAGAGCTAGCGAACCTAAGGTCAGGGAAAACTTGATAGAGAAGGAATTCTTCAAATCTACATCTCCGCAGGTGGTGTTAAAACAGGTAGTCCCAATGGAGCAAAACGCATCCATGATCCTACGAACCACGGTTATTTCGAATCAGGATGGTAAACTCTGGTAGTCAACAATGTCAAATTTTTTGCCCCATTAGACGATTCGCTAAAACTCGGCAAATCTGCCTGGGGATTAAAGATTTCTCAGTGTCCGACTTTCATGTAGTGTAAAGGTCCTTAAGAACGTCAGCGGAGCAGAGGCCTGTGGCCTATCTCCATTGTCCGTCCTTCAGCCCAATTTCTCCCTGCCCTCCACGTAAGTGCAGCAGCTTTCGATATCGACGACCATATACAGGCCGTCATCCTCCTATATGGGGCATCATCTCTCCACCGATTAAAGTTGTCATTTTGGAATTGCGATTCTAGATGCGATATCGTTATCTGTGCAAAACCAGATATATCATGCTAAACCTGTGTCAGTGGAATCAAGTTCACGTGGCTTACATACAGCGTCGAACATACAGCACTGCTCGTCGACAAGTTCTTGCCAATGGTTTCCGTTCCCTGTCACTTTGCAGCTAATTGACTCTCCGCGCCAGCGTCGGAAATCAGAGATACGACCCGGGGTCCCAAGGAACGTGTTGTTGAACCAAGTGGGAGGGTTATAACGTTTTGGACATAGTGCGCCTTCTTCTGTGATTAACTTTTCTGCTGACCTTGGGATTTGGCGGCTGTCAGTCTGAGCCAATTACCACGGCGACGGTGCAGCGGTCCGATTTAAACCCCCTTGTCCAGAAGGCTGCCACACTTATCATTACGACTACTACTGATATTGCGACCGCAGCGACTCTAGGCTCAATCTCGCCCCATCTGAATCCAACCTGTTCTGCTACCCTTACAGCATCTCACGTGCATTGGTAGTGGCATACGTCGGCTCCCGCGGCGAGGCTTAGGAATACTCTGAACAAGCCCCACTTGTCTATACCATAGTAGAATACCAAACAGAATAGAGAGAAATACCTGGAGTTAAACCACGATGCGTCAATGGGGAAGAACGCCAACGGGATTAACTAGAGCCAGGCCCCTTTGGCGCCGTGAAACATCAACATAGGAAGCGAGCGGAGCCAGACCAGAGTGGGGCCAGGCGAAGATCGTGATAACCTGCTCGGGTAAGTTGTGCAGCTATTATGTCAATCCGACAATTGCATGGAAGGGATTAGCGGACGCCATGCTATTAGCCCTTTGCACCAGAGCATCGGTCGCTAGAACACCCACAACCTTGAGCTTCATCAGCAGTGTCTTCCCCTGAATATGGTCAAGATGCCACCGACCTTCCCACTGTTACCGTTCTAGCCACATAGGTGTAGCAGATCAGTTGGAATAACTAACAGCGGCGGACCGTATAGGCAAATTACGCTATTCGGCTACGATGTCGAAGAAGTTTTAGGGCCGGCGGGAACATTGGTCTTCTCATCGCTTTGCTGTTCTTGCTTATCCTCTTCAGCCGGAGGGTTCTCGCCTTTTGGTTCAGTATCAGTGGGAGAGTGAGAATTGCCTACATCTTCTTCCCAATCCGGCCACTCTACTGACGGCATTGTCGCATCGTTACTCCCGGCATGCTCACCAACGGGCCTCATCGGGGTATTTTTCCATCGAAGAAAGAGCGTTACGAATCCCAGAATAAGCCGCAACGCGAATTCCAGGGCGATCAAGAACAGCATGTAGTAAAGGATACTTTCACGATACTCATCTACGCCTCTAAGCACATTTAGAGACTTGCTCATTTCAAAGAATGAAGCATCAATAAGGAACAGACCCAGCACCGCGAACGGCAGTATCTTGGCAACATCCCGCGATAGCTCCTCACTGTAGTACGCAGCCATCCTGATGACCCCCACCGTAGCTATTGCGATCACCAATATTTCCGAAGTTGGTCGTTCTTTTGAAAGTAACGCAAGAATAAACGTGAGGACTGCAAACCAGAAGAAGGCAAAGGCCGGAAATAGGATGAGGTACTTTAAGGTATACATGACGACGTGAAGGAAACGTCGCACCCATAGATAACGAGACTGCTCGTGTCGGGACAAGTCTAAAGCGAACATATCTCGCGAGGCAATGAACCGGTAGAATTTGAAGATGAAGACGGCGTACACAACTATCCCGAGGACGTAAAAGCTCACCGGCAACACCAGCTCAAGACCGGCTTCCAAGCTCAATCCGTTGGGAAAAACGCTGTCTACGATGTTGTTAATGTCCATGGATGGCACTACCTGTCAGAAGAGCATCGGTCAGGACTTTGCGAGCGAGCCATTTGCCAAAGTGGGGCTGAATTGAATACCTTTCCTTCTGGCCAAGCTAAGTAGTTTTTCACAGTCGCGGTCATCCTCGGTGCATAAGCAAGGAGTTTACCGCTTTTAGAATTCAAACCAATCACTGCAACCCTAACAAGACGTGATTCTAAAGCAAGCACATTTTGCCGTTCAATTGACTTTGCTCACGTGTTAGCGGATCTTTTGGGTCCCGGCCCGTTCCCCGAGAACCGGTTCAGAAGAAACCCTTGGGTTGAGAAAAGTGGACTTGCTCAATTACGTAACAGTGAAAGCGCCAAGATGTTACTGGGTTCATACGTCGTCCAACCTCGTCTCAAAGATGGTTCTGTACTTTGCACACTAAGCCATACAGAATAGGCTGGGCACTTGATAAAAGATCCCCATTCTTGTGATCTCTACATCAAAAGCAAGCTTCTCCAGATCCGCTTGCTCGCTCCCGGAGGACACAAAAGGGGCTTTTGACATGCGTTTCTTGGTCGATAGGTGGCGACGTATCGGGGTGCGGCTGTATCTCGCCTTGGGTTTTGCCGTATTCCTAACATTGGTGTCCGGTGCGACGGCAGTTTTCTACTTTGAGCAGAGCGGCGACCTGAACTACGAGCTAGAGTCGGTATCCGTGCCGGCGCTGGAAGCCTCTTGGGAAGCGGCTAGGGAGGCCGAGCGTTTGCGGGTTTTGGCGTTGGGACTGATGGCCGAACCTGAATCCGGCGTCCAAGACTTTCAAACGGAGTCCGTCACAGATTCTTTGGACCGGCTCGGGTCCGCTTTGAACGTCGTTGGAGGCGTTCCATCACTGTCTCTGAATGCTCAGTCGGTAAACGATTCAGCCAACGAGTTGGCCGAGGTGATTGATAACCTTACCGCAAACCGTGACTCGTTGTTGGACGCAAACGAAGCAGCCGCTGACTTTCAGTCGCGCGCGGCAAACATATCGTCCGATGTGGGTGAGTCACGTGCGGCCTTGGCAGTGCTGCAACTGGTCTGGCTGGCGGATAATGAGGCTGACCTTCAAGTGCTCTGGGACCAGTTCACCGCTCTTTTCGATGTAGGCATCGACCCGGAAGTGGCGTCTCTGGCAGAGCGAGAAGGGGTCTTCTTCGTTCGCGGCCAACAGCTGGCTTTTACGGAAAACCTCAGGTCCCTTACGGCTTTATTCGACCAGTCGAGCACGAACTTGGGAGAATCTGTATCTGGCTTGTTGGCTGCATCGCAAGCCCATTCTTCGGATAACCTGGCCCTAGCAGTCAGCAGTTTTGACTAGGGACGCACTCTGTTGACGGGCATCAGCGTTATCAGCGCGATTGTTGCCACCCTCGCGGCCTGGGTGTGGGTTGGAAATGGCATGGTGCGAAGGCTTTCCCGCATGTCAGAGCGTATGCAAGGAATGGCTGGCGGCGACCTGGAAACTCCGGTGCCCGAAGTCGGTCGCGACGAGATCGGAGAGTTGGCGAACGCGTTGGAGGTATTCCGACAACAAGCCTTGGAAGTGCAACGTTTGAACCTCGTCGAGCAGCTGTACGAGGAACTGCGCCAGACCAATGACGAGCTGAAGCGAACGCAGGCTCGCCTCGTAGCCCAAGAGAAATTGGCGGCGCTGGGGGAACTGGTGTCCGGTGTCGCCCACGAAATTAGCAATCCCTTGAATTTTGTCAAGAATTTCACCGAGGGTTCGATAGATCTTTACGATGAATTGTTCGAGATGTTGGAGTCTTATCGAAATAGAATGTCTACGGACGATACGGCCCTGCTGGACGAAATAAGCCAAGAGTTGACCGGAAGTCTAAAGCGAGTCCTATCCAACGGAGGGCGCGCGCTGGCAATCGTTGAGCGAATGCGAGGATTGGGAGTCGTGGGCGGCGAGCCTGCCATGACAGACTTAAACGCTGTCTTACGCGATGCTGTGGTATCTGGGTATAACGCCTTCACTGGCAACTGGCAGGACTTCTCCATGAAGACTGAATTTGACCTAGACAAATCAGTGGGAGAATTGATGTTGGTCGAGGGAGATTTCGGCGAGTCTATAGTGAGCTTGGTGTCTAATGCTTGCTTTGCAATGCGAGCGAAAATGCAAGAGTCGGACGATGGTTACGAGCCGGCAATGGCTGTTTCTTCCCGACTTGAGAATGACACGGTTACGATACGGCTTAGAGACAATGGTACCGGAATACCGGATGATGTTCTTAGCCACATATTCAATCCATTCTTCTCAACGCGCAGCGGCACAGAGGGAGCAGGTCTGGGTCTACCGGTTGCCGCAGACGTGGCCCGTAGGCTGGGTGGTGACCTGTCTGTGAACACCGTGGACGGAGAGTACGCTGAGTTTGTAATGAACCTGCCGGCTACCCGCGTTGCCGCGACGACGTAATAGATGATGCAGGTAGAATAGAGAGCGGACCAGTCTTCTTGTATTGAGTACGCGATAGTCCATCGCCTAGCGACGACGTAGTATCAGGTAGGCGAAGACCCCAAATGCAAAGAGTATTGCAATGCCTTGGATGATGATCAGCGTCAGGCGCTTCCTGGGACTGGACGCTATACCGCTCAGGGTATTCAGCACCCGCTGTACGGGGGCGCCAATTACCGGGATTGGGGGCCGTTCCAACTCCCGTAAAGCGATTTGATCCCCCTGACCGGCTGTTGGTAGTGGGATTGGCGCCACCGCTGATGCAACGGCAGAAGCCTGAGTTGGGGTTGCTGTAGCAAAGATATTGGGTGGGGCGATCAGAGTTGGCGCAGGAGTAGGCGCGGGTGTCGGTTCGGGCGTAGGCGTGGGCGTCGGTTCGGGGGTAGGCGTCGGCGTCGTCAGAGGGTGGGGGAGGAGGCGGTGGTGGCGGTGGTGGTGGTGGCGGTGGGGATGAGGAGCCATCCAGCGGGATTGGATGGAACAATCCCAGATTATCGTTGAAACATATCAGGACTACGGCTCCTACTCTGGTTGTTCTGTAGGTGATCCCGTAGTATGTATCACCCTCCTTAACAGAAATTATTATCCCTAAGGCTTCAATAACATTTTGGTCTTCAATAGTAGTCGGGCCTACAAATTCCCTGTAAGTTAGACTTGAGACGCCGCTACCCCGCTTTATAAACAAATCTTCGTGACTGGTATGGACATATAGCAGGTATCTACCAGGCGGACCATCGTTAACATCCTCGTGGTAACGATCAAACTCACCACCAGCTTCGCAATAAGCTCTGTCGTGCGCCAGAGCGATGCTGGTTGCAAATGCAGCCACAAATCCGGCAACAGCAATGACTACTAGAAGCCTCACTAGTACCCTGCACAGCCTGATACATTTTCAACCATTTCCACTAATCGACACTTCACAGCAAGTAGTTCAGATTCACAAGACACGCAAAAGGTGTTCTCCTCAACGCCCCTTTGGTTAGCCTCCCCATTAGTCGTCTTCCCAGTTGCAGCCACTATCCTGGCAGTCAGGTTCTCCATGAACTGTCTGGCCCATAGTTGATATACATAATACTATTAGAGTTGATACCTTTTCGCTGCCTTACGTTACGTTAAATGCCAAGTTTCGGCACTCCCTCAGACAACGTCCCTCCAAGTTTGGCGAAAGCACGTCATGCTTTTTACGGTGTCAAAGCCTAAGTTGACTATGTGCCAATCGGTTGATCCAGTACGCGACCTAATTCAGAGGAACAGCTCATCCAAGGTCCGATAGCCTATGGACTAATCGGAGATATGGTCATTGAAGAACCGGATGTTGCTCCCAGCCCTTTCGTGTCTCAACATCGTGGACGGTTGAAACCCCAGGGCTGTTGATCCCAAGCCCACCGCGGTTCCGGCTATGCTACTGACGCTACTGTCAGCAGCCACGCTGTGGAAAAGTGCCGACTCTTCGTCAACAGCACCCAAGCTCAACGTAGGAGCGTCCCTCGGTGAGCCGGGGCTGTGCAGCTGCTTAAGGCTAATAGCCTTCGGTGCGGCTACGGAGTTCCTGGAGGGCTATGTTCGCCTCGCGGCGCAGCCCGTTGGCGTTGTCCCTCTCCCCGTCTATCGCGATAAAGGCATCCACCGTGAAGGGCTGCCAGGTGTTCTGCAACGCCCGCATGGCCCCTTCTTCCCTGTCCGCTGCATCCACAAGAAGGTTGTAAACGGACAGCAGATAGCCTGACTGGGGAAGATCGCGTACCCGACGGCCAATGTCGCCAATGCGCGTTTTAAACTGGCCCAACGTCTCAAGCACTTCACCCTGATCACACCCTCCCTCGGTTCTCCGCCATTCGTTGTATATCTGGTGGAACGCGTCCCACTCGTCCCGAAGCATCTCGTACTCGCTAACGAAGGATAGAACTTCTTCCAAGTCCTCCGACGCGCTACCATCAAGAATGTCTCTGACGGTCCGTTTTGTGTCCCTGAGAATTGCCTCGGCCTCATCGATGGCAGCGGTCATCGCCTCAAGGTGCAGCTCAATTGACGATGTGGTTTCATCGCCTTCAGGAAGTAAAGGTACGTCATTAGTCGGAGGGCCCATTTCTTCGGCCTTCACAAGTGCTTCAAACAGCCCTGCCAGGGAAGAAGACTCGGCATTCGCTGCCCGTCGAAGCATTTCAATCTCTTCCTCGACGGCGTCCGAATCGGGCAGTCTATCTATGTCATCCATCAGGGACCTGAACCGTTCGACGAGACCTCTAAGCCGGGAGGCTATCTCTGCATCGTCCAAGTCGCCTACTACCCGCCACAGCACCGCGTAATCATCGTGCATTCCCGTCCACGCATCCGAAATTGGGCCAAGAGCGACGGAAAGCTCCCTAACCGTCCGCAGTTCGCCTGGGTCGGTCATCTCGTCAAGCTCTTCGCGGAGATCTTCTGCCTTGTCTTCTACTTGTCGCTGGGCGCTGGCTGCCTCAGAGCGGCTTTGCTCCACGGCCTCAAATATGGAAGGGCTATTGGGCTGCCAACGGTCCCGCAGCTGGCGAAACGCTGTTTCTTCCGACTCGGAAGCAGCAATCAGAGAATCGGCGAGTTCCCGTATTACCTCGGCTCTGGGCAAGTCTCTCGCCTGTTCCGTCACGGCGTTGAAACTCACTGTGAAATCTTGAAGCGCCTTTTCTGCGGAGCTCCTGCTGCAGGACGTAAGGCCAACGCGCCACAAGTCCAAGTCACGATGGAATTGGTCCCACTCCTGGGCGATGACCTGATGCTGGGTTGAAAACTCGTTCAGTTGCTCCAATGCCCCGGCCGAAAGAGGCCTCGCGGATTGGGGCGGTGAGAACGTGGGAAGCGTCACCGGCACGGTTTCGGGGCTGCTAGTCCCTCTGCATGCCAATGAGAAGGCCAAGAATAGAAGGGATACGCACAGCAATAGATACGTTCGGAATCGTGACTTCATGGCCTAACTGCGCACCCCCATAAAATCGTTCACCAGGTCTTTTCTGAAGTCTCCGCTGAGCAGAGCTTCCACAGCCTCAGACAACGCCTCAGACGTATCCGCCAGTATCACAAGCACATGGCGGCCTTCCTCTCGATGAAGGAGGGTAATGGCCGTTCCCACCCGATCCAGCTGAAGGGCAGAGGGGACGTTTACGACATCGTCGATGCTTATCCCGGCGGCTTGGAGATATTGACCCACATCTAGAACGTTATCATACAACCCCAGAAACACCGCATCGCGGCTCACGTCTTCAACCGCGCTGATGCGGGAAGACACACCAGCCACCGACAGTCCGTTTCTCATCTTCACTCCACTATCCCAAAGGGAGTCTTCGCCTAGCAAGATGTCAACACTCTCTTCCGGGTCCTCCCTGTAAAAATAGGGAAAATCAGCCAGATCGTAACTTCTTTCGCTATTCGTCAGATAGTCAGCCAAATTGGACAGCAGCTTGTCGTTGTCTAGCAGCGAGTTGTACGGAGGAACTATAAATGTGAAGTCCCCAACGGCCAGGACGTTCCGGCGGTCGCCCCAGGCAATCGGATAGAAGCCTTGGTCCGCTTCCATTAACGAAGATCTTGTGTTGACATCAGTCTCCGCGAGTCCAGTTCCCGAAGAACGTACTGAGCCGGAAATATACAGAGCTATAGTCTCCAAGCCGTTAGTCAGGGCATCAGGCTGAAAATCCCTAACAAAGATGTGCCGGAAGTTTTGGTCGTATTCCACCGTGTTGTAGAGGTAATCCGGCCGGAATTCCAATCCGAATTTCTTGGCCAAGACGTTGATTTGGTTTGGACGGGTCGGGTCTGACACCAGCAGCAACTTCCCACCCTTGTCAACGAACCGCTCAACCAGGTCCGTCTCAGCGTCCGAAAATGACTGCTGAGGGAGCATAACCAGGAAACTGTCGGCCTGCCTAAGCTTTTCTTCAAGCAATTGCAAATTGCTCAGCCCATCCCCTGAAGTGGACTCACCGATGATCTCAACGTCATACCCGCGATTAGCCACCCATGAACTGAGGGTGACTATCTCGCTCTCCTTAAAGAAATTCTCATGAAGAGCGTCTATTACGAGCAGGCCTCCCCGGTTCTGAACCCTTCCAGAGTCCACGGCAGGCGCTGCGGCTATTCCGGGGGAAGATATCTGCTCAAAGGGGATGTCCACCGAGGGCGGAGGGGCATAGTTCCCCTGGTAATAGAAGAAGTACAGTCCCGCAAAGGTACCACCGCCTACTAAGGGCAGTAGGGCCAGTAGTAGCAGTCTACGGGCCATGTCCCACATACAAGTAGTACATGTTTGGCTGGTTTATATCCATGGGGAAATCCGGTAGTGGATCTTCATCAGTCAGCCCAAGATTTCCGCTAAGCATCATTGCCCGCAGGGCCTGAAGCGTTGCCATTCCACTACTGGAGCCTTCGTAGGACGTTCTTGAAGGGGAGTCCTCATCTTGGTTGGAGTCCCTTGAAACAACAGCTAAAACGTCTGCAAGGCCGGCATCACCCTCTTCTTGCCCCGCAAAGGTAGGTAAGATTCTCTGAAGGTCTTCCAAGAGTTCGCGCAGCACTTCCAGGTTCACGTCCACAAAGTCATAGTTGGAGATACCCGCTAATTCAGCCACTTTTTGTATGGCGTCGCTTTGGCCGCCAATGTCATCAACCAATCCCAGCCTCACTGCTACCGCTCCAGGATAGATTCGCCCCTCAACCAACTCATCCCTGGAGATTTGCAGCTTGTCCCCCCGTTCACTGACTACCATTTGGCCGAAGGAGGTCTTTAGCACGTCAACTGTCGCCATGCGGTCTCTTCTCGTAAGTCCCTCCAGCTTGTAGGGACTACTAATGACCATGGACTCGTCGGGTAGTTCAGGTATGAGCGGCCCCGCGCTGGAGATTACGCCCACGTTTCCCACCAGGGAAGACGTCTGAGCATAGGTGTAGGAAGCGCCCATTGACATCATGTACCCGCCGCTAGCAACTAGGTCGCCCATCACTACCACCACAGGCTTCTCCTCACGCAGTTTCCGGGTCTCAATGTACAAGCGCTCACTGGCGCCGGCGATTCCACCCGGAGAACTTAGATTGAGCACGACCCCCTTTATGGAGTCATCCCGACGGGCGTAGTTGATTAGGTCGCCAATTGCAAGGGCGGATCCCTCAGTGATCACGGTGAAGGGGACGTTAATCACGCCAATCTTGGGCGTTCCAGGGGACACATTAAAGAAAATCCAGACGCCCGCCGTTACGCCCAAACCAACAAAGACCGGTACAAGAACGTACCAACCGGTTATGAATCTACCCAGAGCAGAAAGGATGTATATGACGCGCCTCGACAACTCTAAGAATCGTTCGCTCTCCGTAAGCCACTAAAGGATATCGAAAGGGAACTCTTGCAGTTGTCCTCTTGTATTTTAGATTCCTGTCTCTGATGCAATACCCAGCCAAGAAAATTACATCTTGAGATTCTGTCCACGGCACGGAATTGTAGCACAACTTGCCCTGGGAGTCTCAAGCAACCTCCCGGTTCGCCCGCTTCCGCCTTTGAAGTGTAAGGCCGCTCACCCTACCGCAACCCGTCAAAATTCCCAAATGAGACCAAAAGCGAAGAGCCTCTCCGTGTGCGGAGGGCTCTGTACCCAGTGTGATACGGCAACACGGTCCGATTCTGTGGTTGAAGGTTGATGGCCAATGTTGGAAGATAGGAGCCTATGAAATATCTGTTGTTCAAAAGCCCTAGAGATTTGATCGGCCTTGCAGATGCCATGGGTCCAAAAGAATTGTGCAAAGACAGACAGCAGGCGTCTAATTTACTAGAGAGTCGGATACACAAGGAACAGCTAACTTCCCGTCTGGCAGGGCGCAGTATAGACACGTGGGTGAACCATGGATGAAATTATAGTATTCGGGGTCCTCGTTTTTGCCCTGGTCATGTTCGTTATGGGCAAGTGGCGGTACGATATCGTAGCCTTGGCGTCCCTGCTGATTCTGGCCGTTCTCGGCATTGTACCGGCCTCAGAGGCGTACCTGGGCTTCGGGCATCCGGCGGTGGTGACCGTAGCGGCCGTCCTGATACTGAGCCGCGCTCTCTACAACTCCGGCGTAGTAGACGTCATAGCCAGCTGGTACCTGCGCATCCCCAACTACCTGCCCGTACGGATTACGTCCCTGTCCGTCTTAGGGGCCTTTCTTTCAGCATTTATGAACAACGTGGGGGCCGTAAGCCTGCTCATGCCGGTTGCAATGCGGGTTGCGGGCAGGAGCAAGCATCCCCCATCGCTCTTTCTGATGCCTCTGGCCTTTGCGTCGCTTCTGGGCGGCATGATTACCCTGATAGGGACGCCGCCAAACATCATTGCGTCCAACATCCGGATGGAAGAGAGTGGCGTACCCTTCAACATGTTCGACTTTACGCTGGTCGGGCTGGGAGTGGCCCTGGCTGGAGTAACGTTCATCGTCCTGGTCGGGTGGCGGCTGCTCCCGACTCGGACCGCTCCCCTCACCATGGGCGACGCGCTGCACATAGAGGACTACATGACAGAGGTGCGGGTGCCGGAGGACTCCCGGTTCGTAGGCAAGATGGTGCGAGACCTTGAAGAGTTGACCGAAGACGACGTGGCAATCGTCGGCCTGCTCCACAAGGGAGTGGTCCACGGCGCTCCCTCCAGCTTCCAGATAATCGACTCCAATGACATCTTCATCATCGAAGCAGACCCTGAGGAGATAAAGACATTCGTTGACAAGACGGGATTTGCCCTAGAAGGTTCTTCCCGGGATATTCAGGCAGAGATCGACGAGACTCTGACCGGGCGCGACGTGGCTATGGTAGAGGTTATTGTCGGACCGGACAGCCGGGCGGAAGGAGGCTCAGCCCACGGGTTGCACCTGCACGAGTCCTTCGGAGTGAACCTTTTGGGTGTGTCCAGAAGGGGCACCAGGTTCATGCGGCACCTGGGCGGCGTCATCTTCAAGGTGGGGGACGTGCTTTTGCTTCAGGGCAAGAAGGACCTGGTGCAAAGAGCCCTTCCCCGGCTGGGACTCCTTCCTCTTGCCGAGCGCGAGATTAGGATTGGACAGCAGCGGCAGCTATTCTTCCCCCTCGCAGTGTTCGTAGCTGCCGTACTGCTTACATCCTTCGGAGTCCTTTCGGTCCAGATTTCCTTCGTGGTCGCCGTTGCGGTCCTCCTGATAACGCGGTTCCTCAGCCTGGAGGCGGCATACCAGGCCATAGACTGGCCTGTCATTATCCTGTTAGGCGCCATGATCCCCGTGGGCCAGGCCCTGGAGACAACGGGGGGCGCGGCGCGGATCGCAATGCTCATCACGGAGTCGGGAGGCGCGCTGCCGCCATGGGCGGTGCTCGGAGTCATGCTGGTTGCCACCATGCTGCTGTCTTCCATCATCAACAATGCCGCCGCCGTGATACTAATGGCGCCAATCGGCATCGGAGTGGCACATACCCTTGGCGCGTCCTCGGACCCGTTCCTCATGGCCGTGGCAATAGGCGGATCTTCGGCCTTCCTCACTCCCATAGGCCACCAGTCCAACACCATTGTCATGGGACCGGGCGGATACCACTTTGGGGACTACTGGAGGATGGGCCTCCCGCTGGTAATCGTCATAGTTGCGGTTGCCATTCCCCTGTTAATGTGGGTCTGGCCCATGGGAATCTAGCGAACCAAGCCCTGCAACCGCCCATTCTCAACATCGGCCCCCTCTTGTTGGGTGGCCTCTGGTGGCCTTATCATTGAATAATGCTTAGAGTGTCCTTAGCCGTTGCGGTCCTGCTGGCCATTGCCTGCGTAACCCTCGCATTAGCGTGGTCTTCTCCACCGCTTCATGAAGATCACCCACCGATTACCGGTCTTTACGAGAACACCACTGAAGGCTTTTCCGTGACCTTACCAGAGGGATGGGTCGGGCATGAGAACGAGACCAAAACTCCCCTGCTTTCCATAGAAACTGTGGAAGATTTCCCTCAAACCGACGCGCAGCTATGGATCTTCACACTGAGTGACGATTCATCCGCGGAAGCCTGGGCCGACGGCCAAATCGGACAATACGGCCCCGACGAAATACGAAGCAGCAAGCCTGCCATCTATGAGGGGGCCGATTCGGGGCGGCGCGTTACAATGGCTACAACCCAGGAAAGCGGTACCGTCACCTTTGAGGTGTGGACCGTTGTCGTCCGCGGCTCCCAAGTTTTTCTGCTCCGCGTCCGAACGAAGGAAGAGTCGTGGCCGGCAGTTCAGCCACAAGCCAACGCCTTTACAGACAGCTTTACCCTTCAGACACCCATGCCCTTCGGAGCGTCGCGGGAAGACTCCCTGTTCCAGTACTGGGGCGAGATCGTCACCCTTGACCCGGCGCTCTCTCGCCGAGGGGCCGGAGACCTGGTCGGTTCCATCTTTAGCGGCCTCGTGAAGCTCGACACCGATTTGCAGATCGTGCCGGATTTGGCGAAAGGGTGGGAGGTGTCCGAAGACAGAACCGTCTACACCTTCATCCTGCGGGACAACGCCCGCTTCCACGACGGACGAGCCGTTACGGCCCGTGACGTCAAGTATTCCTGGGAAAGAGCGTTGCACTCGGACACGGATTCGCCGGTGGCGGAGACCTACCTGGGCGACGTCGTCGGAGCCAGAGCCCTGGCGGCGGGCGAGGCCGATAGCCTGGAGGGCGTCAAAGTTCTGGACGACCATACCCTCCAGGTGACCATCACCGACCCGTTCCCATACTTCTTGTCAAAGCTTACCTACCCGACCTCCTTTGTGGTTGACCGCGCTAACGCGGAGAGTGGCGAAGACTGGGCAGACGCTCCCAACGGCACCGGCGCGTTTAAGCTGAAGGTCTGGCAGAAGGATCAGCTTCTTGTATTGGAGCGCAACGAGGACTGGTACGGAGGCACGCCAGAACTGGCCCACGCCGTCTATCGCATCTTTGCAGGCAGTCCCATCCAGATGTACGAAAGAGGCGAGATTGACCTGACTTATATCGGCGCTAACAACATAGACCGCGCCCGCGATCCTGCCAATGCTTTGAACAACGATCTAAGGGAGGGAACTGACCTCTGTACATACTATTTGGGATTCAACCTGTCCCAGCCGCCCTTCAATGACCCGAAGGTGCGCCAGGCCATGGCCATGGCCATGGAGGTGGACAAACGTCTGGAAGTTACTCTGAAAGGCTTGGCCAAGCGTGCAGCCGGCTTTGTGCCACCGGGTATGTTCGCTTACAACGAGGCTCTGGATCCCTCAGCTTTTGATCCTGAGACAGCAAGAAGGCTGCTGCAAGAGTCGGGCTACGGCGGAATGGAGAACCCGCCTCCCATCAAGTCTTTTGCCAACAGCGGAGCCATCCACTGGGCGTGGCGGCAGCATCTGGGTCTGGAAGTGGAGGCCGTAACGGTTTTTGAGTTCTCCGACTTCCTGGAAAGACTGGACAACGAAGAGTTAGGCGTCTTTACCGCGGGATGGTGCGCCGACTATCCTGACCCTCAGAACTTCCTGCACGTGCTCTTTCACAGCGAGAGCGCGGAGAACCGGTTCGCCTACAGCAACGAGCAGGTAGACGCGTTGCTCGAGGAGGCGTCGGTGGAGGCGGGCCCGGACCGTCGGGCCGGCCTCTATCAGCAAGCGGAGCGATTGATTTTGGAGGACTGGGTGGCAGTACCGTTACGCCATAGCAGCGAGAACGTGCTGGTGCGTCCTTACGTAAAGGGGTATGAGCTTACGCCCATCGGCGTGCCGCAGCTGCAAAACATCGCAATCGAGCGTGACCAATGATACGATCGCTCTTAACCGCAGCACTCAGCATGGCAGTCGCCCTGGCCTTCGCAGCCTGCGACGCGCCGTCGCCGTCACCCGTCATAACGCCAACCGCAACATCTGCTCCCGTTCCGTCGCCTACGCCGGTCGCCGCCCTCACACCCGCACCTACGCCGACGCCCACCCCAACTACGGCGCCGACTAGCAGACCTGCGACCGAGGCCCCACCGGTTCCGACAAGTGCGCCAACCGCCACACCTTCTCCTACCCCGGCTGGCACGCCTACGACTATCCCAGCTGCCACATCCACACCCTTCCCAACTCCAATTGCCACACCCGCTGCGACTGCGGTTACAACAAGTACGCCTACCCCCACACCTGCTCCGACTCCTACGCCTGCGCCCGTCACTCCAGAACTGCAGCCGGATTTCGAGGTAAAGGTCAGCGAGGCAACGCTGCAGTTTCCAGAGTCCATATCATTTCATCTGGAGGTCGGCGGACAACGACCCATCGAGACCGTTGACGTGGAGTTCGGGACTAACCACGTCTTCTCATGCGCCTCCACATCCTACTGGACGGCTCGGACGGATATAGAACCAGGGGAGGAGGTCTCCGTTACCTGGGAGTGGGATATGCGGCGGAGAGGGTCTATGCCTCCTAGCGCCGCTATCTGGTGGCGCTGGCGGGTGACAGACGACGAGGGGCGGGAGTTCCTAACGCCCAGACAAGAAACGGCCTTTGCCGACGAGCGCTTTGACTGGCAGTCTCACACCGACGGCAACGTTACCTTTAATTGGTACGCTGGAGGGGACGATTTCGGGCGTCGCATTGCGGACGGTGTCCGCAGCGGACTGGAAACGTTGGAGCTGGGCAAAGAGCTTGTTGAGCCTATCACCCTCTTCGTATATGAGAGTTCCCAAGACGTGCAAGGAGCGGTGCTCTTTGCTCAGACGTGGACCGGCGGCCTGGCCTACGTACAACACAACATTATCCTGATAACGGTGGACCCAGCGGAATTCGAACGTGACCTGCCGGGAGTAGTCCACGAGTTGGCCCATCTTCTGGTCGAAGAGGTCACCTTCAACTGTTTCGGGGGCCTGCCCACCTGGCTGGATGAAGGGCTTGCGGTCTACGCCGAGGGCGGCCTGCCAAATTCTCAGCGTACCGCCCTCGAAAAAGCCATCGCCGACGACGACCTGATAAGCCTGCGCAGCCTAAACAGCAGCTTCCCCGCCGGTCATTCAGGAGCTATCCTCTCTTACGCTCTCAGCTACAGCCTTGTCGACTATCTGTTAGACACCCACGGCTGGCCCAAGATGCAGGAGCTGCTCGCCGTATTTGCCCAGGGATCAACGGATGAAAAGGCAATCCAGCAGGTGTATGGGTTGGACTACGATGAATTGGAGACCGCCTGGCGCCAGTACCTGGGCCTTGCATCTCCCCCCGGCGGATAGTCAGATAGTAGTGGAAGTCGGGCGCTTCATAGCGATGGTCGGGATGCTGGTGTGGCGTCGCACCGATGGACGGTATCTCCTGCTGAGAAGGTCGGCTACCAAGGACTTCGCTCCCGGACAATGGGAATCCGGTTCCGGTCGTCTCGAGCAGGGCGAGGGCTTCATAGATGCCTTGAAGCGGGAGTCGCTTGAGGAGTTGGGCCTTGAAGTACGCATTGAATGTCTTCTCGGGACCACACACTTCTATCGCGGCGAACCCACGCCAGAGAACGAGATGGTCGGTATAGCTTTCGGATGCTCCCTGGGCGATGGGTCAGGCCTTCAACTGAGTGAGGAGCATTCCGAACACAAATGGGCAACTCCAGAGGAGGCGGCTGGACTTCTGCCATCTGATCACTGGCTGTATAAGTTGATCTTGAGGGCTGAAGATTTCCGGGATCTGATGCCAGTCGAGCTTCGGAAGCTGCACTGGCATGGCGACTTGGAGTTCTGAGACCCGGAATCGCACCCACGATTAGGGGACAATTCTAGTCTGAGCCTAGCTCCCTTAGTTTTGCTAGCCCCTTTATCTACCTACGCGGGTTCAGCGAGGAAAACAGGAAACTTACGGGAACTTTGTTGCTGCATCGTGTCGTAGGGAGGATACGCCGCCGCTGCCAGCTTCCACAGCCGCACCCGCTCGTCGCCGTCCTCCACCTCGCGGACCCGCATCCGGTACACGTCCGCCTCGTCCTGAATTTGAACGTCGGCATGGGCGCGAAGGTTATACACCCACAAGGGGTTCTTCGGGGAGCCACCCACGGAGGACACAAGTATGTAGTTGTCGCCATCCTCGACCCGCATCAGCGGCGTCTTTCGCACGGCCCCCGTCCGATTTCCGCGGTTGGTTACGATAATCACAGGCAGACCCGTGTCTCGCAGCGTCGTCGCCGCAGTGCCGCCACTGGCTTCATACTGCTCCACCTGCTCCCGCACCCAATCCTTGGACGAAGGTAGATACTCGGCCATCATTGACTCCTTGCTTATGCTATTCCCCGTGAGGACGCCCACTCAATCCGTTCAACAGCGAAACTGCTACCGGACTAGGCTTCCGCCGGGCATGTCTCTGACTGACACAACAACCCATTGGCAGGGCCGCCCGACTACGTTGCCGGATCCTAAAGTCGCGTCCGTTGGAGACCAACCCCCCGGCGCGGGCCATCAAGGGAGACGGCCCACCATCCGGGGATTTGAGGTCATTATTCTCTAGAGTGTAAACACCTGCAGGACGCTGTCGACTATCATCGCGCTCGTTTCCTCAACAGTCACGCCCCCAGTCAAAAGGAAGACAATCCAGCTGACAATGGCCACCGGGATGAGGGCAAGCAAAATTACGAAGAACGCTCGCCAGGTGGAGGTGTAGTCCAGGCTCTGGCGAACGGCGATAATCATAGCTATAAAGGACCAAACCCATGCGGCTAAAACAATAACCGGCCCAACATAGGGAATAAACAAGAATACATTTAGAAGCCTCGGGGCCTGGGCGAAACCTGTACACCGAGCCAATTGTCCCCAGTTAGCCTCGGTCTGCGCTGTCTTCAGCAACGTGGCTCCAATTAACCAGGTGAAAAGCGCCCACAAAGCCCAGCCTATGATTCCCGAGGTTATACCGTTGACCAACGCGCTGACCACATTGGAATCGTCGCCCAACAGTAGTTGTCCAACGAAACTGGAGATGGATACGAGAACCACGACCAACAACGCTTGCAAAGTTGCGCCACTATCATGCTCAACGTCTTCGTAGGTGTCGACGTTCAAGCGTGCGGCTCCTATCATTCTTCCTAGCATAGGCTCAGTTCACCTCCTCAGATTTGCAGGGCAGATGCGAATAGTCATAAATGATGCACCCGCCGCCGCTTGACACATCTTATCACAAAGACAGCAAGTGGCGCATTTACAACGGCATCGTCAACCGATGGTGGAATCTGATTCCCTTCCGAATCGCAATTCGGCAAAGGTCTGATCGGCCACGCCAAGCTTCTGTTGAGATTGGCATGCCAAAGCCGAGCCGAAAGTCGGCGGCGCGCTATCTTTTCCGGGGCTTGCGGCGTTTGCGACTGGAGGGGACTTTGCGGCCCTTTATCTGGCCTGTCTCCAGGTATCTCTTCAACAGCCAGAAGAGCACTACGACACCTACGAGGACCAGGGCGGTGATGGTGTCGCCTCTACGGAAGGCTGTCCACGCGTCGCCAGCCAAGCTGGGTAGGATAAAGGAGCCGATGACCACCGCCACGGCCACCAGGACCATTCGGAAGGGGTGGGTGAAGACGTGGGGCCCCGAAGTATGGCGAGGGAGGCGGCAACGACGAAAGAGATGCCGAAGTAGAAACTCAGCCCAAAGGCCCAATGCCAAAGCACGTACATGCTGGCGGCGGTGATGGGAACGGTGAGCCAAACTCGGCCTAGCTGCAGGCCGTAGAGCCACCGGGCGCGAGCGTCCCGAAGTTCTCGTGACAGCCACCTGCCTATGAAGCGAAGGATGGCGCGTTTCACTTGAGACCGCCCGCCGATGCTTTGCGCGCCGGTTCAGGGCGGCGTGTCCCGCAATTGTCGGCGCTTGTATATTGTTTGAGTTGCTGCTTGGCCATGAAACATCGCCAACCGTGGTGTTAGCGGCAATGGGATGATTGAAGAACAGACCTTCCGCTGTCAAGGGCAGCCGCTGCCTGATTTAGGACATCTACCGCAAGGCATCTCCAATAACCCACGACTCCCCCAACATTTATGAGGCACTTCTGACTTTTGGTATTGCCTTTGTAGTTATGGTAATATGCCCAATGTTTAGCCGACTGTTGCAAGGCTGTCTCATTTTGCCCAAGCTGATGATGAATTAGAACCATCGACCGTGCAACAGGAAGTCAACAAAGAGGAGGAAATTAGTTGAAGACAATGGTAGGAGCCTTCAATCGGAGCCGTCTGATTACCCTATTGGCGGCCACCGGAATAGCCACTCTCATACTGTTTGTTTTCCGCCCCGCGGCGGCAGAAGCGGCCGGGGTAGAGGAAGAAGCGGTCTTTATATTTAATACCTTCGCCTTCCTCGTGTGGGGGGCGCTGGTCATGTGGATGGCTGCCGGATTCACGATGCTGGAAGCCGGCTCCGTTCGCACAAAGAACGCTTCCATGATATGCCTAAAGAACATAGGCATTTACTCCATCGCCGGATTGGCGTATTTCATTCTCGGCTACAACCTGATGTACGTGGGCGTTGGCAGAGAGTTGAGCCTGTTTGGCCTGGACTTTGGCGGTCTCATCGGATCCTTCAGGATCTTCTACGAGTCGTCGGCTGCCGAGGTTGCTCTGCTGAATGGAGAGCCAGGCGCGGTTGCGGCGGTGCTCGCAGAAGGAGCCGGATACTCCGTCATGTCGGACTGGTTCTTCCAGATGGTCTTCGTGGCTACTGCGGCTTCCATTGTGTCCGGCGCGCTGGCGGAGAGGGTCAGGATGTGGTCCTTCTTCGTGTTCGTGCTGGTGCTGACCGCGATAATCTACCCCGTGATTGGGGCGTGGCACTGGGGCGGTGGATGGCTGGCCGACATGGGTTTCGTGGACTTTGCGGGATCAACCATAGTCCACAGCACCGGCGGTTGGGCGGCCCTGGCCGGCATACTGATAATAGGGCCAAGGTTGGGTAAGTTCCGGAAGGACGGCACTGCCAGAGCCACTCCACCTTCCAACATTTTGGTAGTAACCCTTGGAGTTTTTATTCTCTGGCTGGGCTGGTTCGGGTTTAACGGCGGGTCCCAACTGGCCCTGGGAAGCGCAGCCGACGCGGTGGCCATGAGCGTAGTCATAGTCAACACCAATTTGGCAGCGGCGGCCGGAGTGGTGGCGGCCATATTGGTCTCACGGCCCATCATGGGTCGCATTGATCTCTTCGCCGGGCTAAACGGGGCCATTGCCGGGCTGGTGGCCGTAACGGCTTCACCAGACTTCGTTGACCACCAATGGGCCCTTCTGGTTGGCGCCGTGGGCGGAGTGTTGGTAGTTGGAGGCATAAAACTGCTGGAGACTCTGAGAGTCGACGACGTGGTCGGGGCCATTCCCGCTCACCTGATTGCCGGCATCTGGGGCACGCTTGCGGCCAGTTTCACCGGCGGCGCCACCTTCCACGTACAGCTTATCGGAATTGTCTGCGTAGGGGCCTTTGCATTCGGCGTATCCTGGCTGGTGTGGCAAGGACTGGCGAGGACTATGGGGGCGCGGGTGTCTCCTTCGGTGGAGCGTTTGGGACAAGACGCCGGCGAGCTTGGCATGGAGTCCTACCCCGAGTTCGTGCTGATGCCAGAGGACTTCGACGAAGACTAACTAGAGTAGGTTAGGGTAAGCTGAAAGGCCTCCCTGAAGTCATAGCGATTTCAGGGAGGCCGCTTTTTGGACGGGAGCCTGGGGCTGAGTTACTGCGAGGTCGTTCGTCTCACCGGATGCATGGCGTTCTTGACTTCGGGCGTTATCTCGTACTTACGGGGTCGCTTGCTCCGTACGAGGACCCCCCGTTTCTCAAGAAGGGGCCAGAGCTTGTTGGTGAATTCTGTTCCGAAGCTTCCACCCTGCATCCTTGATATTGGATGGTGGGGGAACCGGGACTTGATTATCGGCAGGCAGTCGGTGCTTTTGAAGGAGCCGATGGGGGTCTGCCGGATAATGAGGTCTACCATTTCTTCCAGGACCCTGTTGTCGGCGATCCTCATAGTTTCGGCGGTCCTCGCGTCGGCGGTCCTCGCGTCGGCGACCCTCGTGTCAGGGGCGGACCTTGAATCCTCGGCGGGCCTCAACAGAATCATCTCGTTGGGGGGCGCGGTGACTTTGACCGTGTGAACGTGGTCGCTGGGGAAGTATTCTTCGATGGTATTGGACCGGGTCTTGACGCGGTCGGTTACGAGCCAAAGGAAGGGGGCCCTTCCACTCGCCATCTCCTTGAGTTTGGCAAAGACAGGCATGAAGTCGCTGTCGTCGCTCATCACGGCGATGAACTCCGCCTCTCCGGTTACGAAATCGGCGACGGCGTCCATTGCGATGGCCATGTCGGCCGAGTTCTTGGAATGATTGTGGCTGAAGTGCTGAATTCCCTTGACGGTAACGGTGAGGCCGGGGAAGCGGCTCGTGGCCCACATTTCCCAGAGGGCAACCCGGTCCGCCCTGACGTAGAGGTGCAGCGAAGAAAGGCGCGGGGCGCCTTCCGGCCACTTTTCAAGAACGGCCTTCACTGTTCCCTGGGCCGCGGCGAGGAGGTTCTCGGTGTCGACGTAGAGCGCGGCCTTGGGTGACTTGCGCAGGCTTCTGGCTTTTGACTTTGAGCTGGAAGCTCTCTTAAACAGCCCTAACATTGGGCAACGTCTTTGTATGGCATTATGTCTCTCTCTTCAATAGGGAAATTGCCGGAGGATTGAATTCCGGCTGTTGGCAGCGGGACTCGGACCGATGGAAAAGCTCCTCCGAGTCCGCGATTAGGAAGTGTCTACCGAGCATTCTGCCTCCATTATGCACACTTGGCGACACTGCCGCAAATTTTAGGTGTCAGGCCGCCATTTTCGGCGGGTCTGAAGGGTGGAGGAACTCGTTTGCGGGAAACGAGGGGGTTTTGGGGCACTCGTTTCAGGAATGCCAGGCGTGGGATTGACTCGTTTTGACTGGTTCCAAGAAACGAGTAATGGGTGTTTTGGAGGCATTTCAGGCACAGATTTGGATGTTTTGGGGATTCGTATTTGTTTTTGAAAATTTTGAGGAAACGAATGGGAGGTTAGGAGGGGGTGCGGCGGGTTTTCATGGGGGGAGGTTAGCAGGGGAGGGGGAGTTGGGGCAATGGGGAGGTGGCAGTGGGGGGAGGAACAAGGCAGTTATGAGGGGAACTCTCCCATCGTACCGCTCATACAGAAATGACGCTCAAACCCTCCAGCCGCTCGAAGTGCCGGCGGTTGTTGGAGAGAATCGTCAAGTTGTGCCGAATTGCGGTTGCTCCGATCAAGAGATCGAAGTCTGATATAGGTGTTCCTGCAGCCCTCAAACGCCGCCTTTCCCTGGCAAATATGCGACATATCTCTTTATCCACTGACAATACCACGAAGGCAAGAAGGAACTTGCTCAACGCGCGGTCGCTCTCTTCCGGGTCAGGATCACCCAAGACTCCATCGTAAAGCTCAGCGATGGAAATGATGCTAACTCCAAGGCCAGCAGGAGCCAACTCTTCAAGACGTCTCACAACCGATTTGCGATTATGCTGAGCGTCAATGACCCAGTTTGTATCTATCAGGTATTTCAAGTAACTATAGAACCGGAGGTTCACGTGACCCAGTGATACGGGCTTCGTAGAGCATCCGCTTCAACTCCTCAGGGTCATGCATGCCCACCCAGCCGCCAGCGGCCGCCTTCAATTGCTCTACTTTGTCGGAATTAAGGCCTTCCTCAGTGGCTCTGGCTAGGGCGGCATCCTCTTCTTCGCTGATGGGGTCAAGCATGTCTGCGATGTCTTCGGGCAGTTCTACGCCCATCGCATCCTCGAACTCGCCGGCGCTCTTGTAAGCCTTGATGAAAGCAGCGGCGACGTCTAACCCTCTCTCGCTGGCAGATGTCAGGTCGGCGCGCGCCTTGTCCCATTCTGAAAGGCGCAGCCAAGCGATGGCGCGGTTGAAGTGGGCTTTTGCGGGGTCCGCGCCTGGACTCAGGGTTTTTTCGTGTTGCTTAGTTGTGGTGTTTGGCTCTTCCCTGTCTAGGTTTGCTGTCATGGCGCTCTCTATCTGTTGGCAAGGGATTCAATTGCGGACTTGTGGGATGCTGCGTTTCTGATTATACACCCGTCAGCGTTTGCCAAACACGGCTGTCCTGAAGTGGTGGAAGGGATAGCGGCGGTGGGTAGGTTAGCGGGGGAGGGGGAGTTGGGGCAACGGGGAGGTGGCAGTTGGGGGGGCGGCTACGGGAAGGAACGGTAGAAGTCCCGCCTATGCAGAAACCTTACCAATTCGACCTTGTTGCCCATGAGCTCAATGCCCAAACGATAGTCCCAAATCCTGATGCGGTAGGAGTTGTCTACAGCTTGCAACTTCTTTACTCCTGTAATGTCCCTAAGGGACGACGCTGCCTCCAGGTCTTCGATCTTGCTTTGGATTTTTCGAAGTAAATTTTTGTTGTTGACTCGTCTCAGGTCCCGTGCGAACCTGTTGCCGTACTCAACCTGCATCCCCACCCCGTAGAATGGCCATGATGCACTCTCTGCTGACCGGTTCAGAGCCCAGGCCTTCCTCGATGGCTTTAGCCAGGGCGGCATCCTCCTCTTCGCTGATGGGGTCAACCAGGTCTGCGATGTCCTCCGGCAGTTCTATGTCCATCGCTTCCTCGAACTTGCCGACGCTTTTGTAAATCGCAATGAAGACGGCAGCGATATCGAATCCCCTTTCACTGGCGGATGTCAGGTCGGCGCGGGCCTTGTCCCACTCTGACCGCCGCAGATAGGCGATGGCGCGGTTAAAGTAGATCTCCCTAAGATCCGTGCCTGAACTGAGGGCTATGTCGGATTCCTTAGTTGTGGTGTTTGGCTCTTGCCTGTCTGAATTTGCTGTCATGGCGCTCTCTATCTGGTGGCAAGGGATTCTATTGGGGGCTTGTGGGATGCTGCGTTTCTGATTATACACCCGTTAGCGTTTGCCAAACACGGCTGTCCTGAAGTGGTAGAAGTGATGGCGGCGGGGGTAGGTTAGCAGGGGGGCAGGGAGGCAATCGGGAGGTGGCAGTTTGGGGGAGATCCAATATCAACGCAAGCTATGCTATATGTCATTCTGAGCGATAGCGCAGAATCTCGTAACCGAAGGGAAACCTCGATGCGATTGAGCAAGACCAATCAATACTTCGTCTACATTGTAACCAACAAGAGGAAAACGACACTTTATGCTGGTATGGCAAATGATTTACATCGGAGGATGTACGAGCACAAGAACGGCCTGACAAAGGGATTTACCAAGAGATACAACTTGACGAACCTCATGTATTACGAGGAGACCACCAGCGTTGAGGCGGCAATTTCGAGGGAAAAGGAGATTAAGGGATGGGCGCTTCGCAAAAAGGTGGCATTGATTGAGGGGTTCAATCCAAGATGGGAGGACCTGTCGCTGGACTGGTTTGATTTCCGCTGACGACTAGTTTCTGGGGCAACGAAGAATCTCGCAGGAATTGGGCGCCTATGCCAACGAGATTCTTCACTCCGCTACGCTGCGTTCAGAATGACATGTGGGGTGCGAATACAGCTCAACGGAGGCTATGCAACGTTGAATAACATTCTTGAAAGTCATATATTGCTATGCAGCATAGGAATGCACCGACCATCGATGAGGATTCACGCTATGATTTCCCACATTTGGCGGCCCTTGGCAGGTCTTGATTCCCAATCTTACAGCGTTGACTTCCAGGAAGTCGATTCTCTTCATCAACAGTGGACTAACTTCCGGGATCACCGCGTAAAGTCGGACCCTGACGCTTACCGAGAATTCTTGGAGCGAGTGTACCGCCGTTGGGCCATTGAAACAGGCATCATCGAAGGCATATACAATATCGACAGAGGCACAACGAATACCCTAGTAGAACACGGTTTAATTCCTGACTTAATTGAACACGGTACAGCGGACCGCGACCCTTACGAACTCGTAGAGGTACTGAAGGACCATCAGGCCTCAGCGGAATTCGTGACTGAATCCATTAGACGTAGAACGGCGCTTACAAAGCACTTTATCAGGGAATTGCACCAGCTACTGACTCGGCATCAAGAAACCTACACCGCCGTTGACCAGTTTGGACGTGTCTTCGAAACCGAGTTGGACAAGGGTGGATTCAAGAAACTACCCAACAATCCGACTCGTCCTGATGGGCAGATTCACGAGTACTGTCCACCTGAGCAGGTGGACAGCGAAGTCGACAACCTTCTTGACCTTTTCAGAGAATATGACGAGGCGGGCAGTGGCCACCACAAACTTCTAGTTGCGGGCTGGCTACATCATAGCTTCACCCAAATTCACCCCTTTCAAGACGGAAACGGACGAGTAGCCCGTGCATTGCTTACCTGGTACCTGGCTAAAGAACGGTATCTACCCATCGTTATATCTAGGGATGACAGGAAGCAATATATCGCCTCCCTCGAATTGGCTGACGCAGGGGACCTGGATCTCTTCGTAAACTTCATAGTCCGACTGGAAAGACGGATGATCTTGGATGCATTGGGAGAGCCTGCACCGGCCGCGAGAACCGGTATGGTTAGCCAGGTACTAGACCATATTGCGGACCGTGTGCGTCAGCGGCAGAAAGACAGACTCGCCGAGATGCGGTCAGTCAATAGCCTTGCCGCTACCATGCAAGACACTGCTGTGAAATATCTCGAGTCCCAAATAGACTCCATTGAGCAGCGCCTGAATGATGCGGGATTAACCGTAAAGTGCACTGTAGAGTCCGGTGGGCCACAAGACAACAGGGAATACTGGTATCGTTTGCAACTAGTAGAAACCGCAAAAGCTGCAAATCACTGGGCAAACCTTAATGAAGACAGGTATTTCATTAAACTTGCAATTAATCCAGAGGACCGTAGTTCAGCACCGCGCCTCATTTTTGTAAACTCCTTTCACCACGTTGGCCGCCAACTGACTGGTATAATGGCCGCCACAGCCTTTGCTCAAATCGTTGACTACCAGGACAGTAACAAAGAGTATCCAGAAGAATCACCCAACCTTGAATTCAAGAATTGCGCCACGGATGCGTTTACATTCGCGTGGCAAGACAATGCCGAAAGTCTGGTGCCACGATTTCAGCGTTGGATAGAGGAGCCATTCACTGTTGCACTGAGTTACTGGAGCGCGTACATCTCATAATGCCCCCTAGCCTGCTAGGAGGCGGGCGACCGCCGCCTCTGCGGTTGCGCCTTGGGGGGAGGTGCGGAGCCAGGCGCGGAGTTCGCGGCGGGCGATGGTGACGGAGACGTTGTCGCCGCGTTGGGCGCGAAGTTCGGACAGGCGTTGGGCCGCGCCCGCCGCCGCCGCTCTGCCGGCGTCGGATATCTCAGCGTGGAGCGGGACGTCGGCGTCGAACTCCGGTATGGGCAGCTTCCATAGGTGTTTGTGCAAGTCGCGTGCTCCGAATTGGCCCTTGGACATGAACGGAGCCGCCGCTTCCTTCAACGTGTCGCTGTTGATAATGGCCAGTAGGTAGTAGGCTTCATCCGTATCCTTGCATGTAATCCAATACAAAAGATTGTCGACCACAACCGAGTTGTTGCCAAGCAACGCAGCCGTAGGCTCACCTGATTTGTTGTACACTACCCGTACTGGCCTTGTACCAAGATCCTTCTGCCATTCCAACTGGGATGACAGTTTGCCGTAGTAGTCCAATTGGCCTAACAGGTCCAGCCTGTTGGCAGCCGACTTATTATCCTCCCAGAGTCGGCTGACGGTACGCCATCGGTCTCGCATCCGCATCTCAAGGCCACCTGTGCGAACCCTGCTGACACCCGCTTCGTCTATGGGTATTTGCCATTCGCCCTTCTTCAAAGGCAAGATTGCTTTTAACGGGGTAAGCGTGACGTAGGGTACTAACGTCTCTCCAAGGTGGACATCGAATACGTGGGCCTTCTCAATTGTCTGACCAGTGATGGCGGTCAGGTCCAGGCTGTTCCACGGCTTCTTGTCCTGAGAACCTCGGCGGGGGTTCACTGTAATTGTTCGGCCCGCCTGAATGATGACCGGGTTATCGGTTTCCTCCACGAAGAACAGGCATCGCGGGAGGATTATCGCTCCGTTCCTGGAGTATCCTGCGTAGGGCGATTCACCCTGGGCTGACGTATCGAATGTGGTTGTGCGAGAACTCCTGTCGGCGTTCGGTCCTGGCTTGCCCAGCCAGCGTTCCACCTTACCAGCGAGGGGTGTTGCGTCGCCAATCGCTCCCGTGCGCTGTGCGAATACTACGGAGGCTGGAACGGGGAAAAAGTTATTGGGTTCCAGTCCCTCCAGGTCCCAGGCCATCTTCCAGCCAAAGTCCATTGACAAGGCGCGGCCAGGAATGCGCTTTCTCCCTCTACCTCTGGGTTTCGCTTGCCACGTACCGGTGCGCCATTTCGCGTACTGGCCGGCTTGGAGGGCGCTGTGGGGCATCACCATGCCAATGACGCCGCCGTCCTTAAGGTAAAGGTCAACGCAGCGGGCGAAGAACAGCCCCGCAACGTCCTGGTGGGTGGCGTACTTGCCGCCCTGCCAGATGCCGTAGAGGTCCTTGCTCTGCCGCTCAAGCTCGGTGCGCAGGGTGCTGACGGTCTGGTTGTAGTTGAGCCAGGGGGGGTTGCCGATGACCACGTCGACCTTACCGCGGGAGAGGGCGACGGGGCGCACGAGGTTGCGGGTGTAGTAGGCCCAGATGTGGTTGCGGCCCTCCTTGTGAAGGGTCTGGAGCGCGTCGATGGTGCCTTCCAGGATTGCCCTTTCGGTAGAATTCACTATGTTGTGGTCGTCGAGGACAACGAAGGGGTGTTCGTCCTTTTCGAGGGCTTCGGACACGTCTCCCATCAGGGCGTCGAAGTCCTCGGGCCTATCCACGAGACTCACGGGGAACACCAGCTCCGTGTTTCGCTCGTCGTTAACCTGGATGGTGACGTTGTGCTCGGCGAACATGTCGCCGGTGCGGAAGCGGAGCTGGAGGGCGTCGCCCAGGTAGATGGGAACGGTGACGCTTTCGTCGAAACCCTCGTTGACGGCGGCCTGGATGGCGGGCTGGGCGGCGAGGACCCAGGCGGCGCGGGCGAGGTGAACGGCGACGGGATGAACGTCGATGCCGGAAACCTGGATGCGGAGCCATTCCAGCATGTCCTTGCCGGTGAAACCGTCGTTCTTCGCGGCTTCTATCAGGTGGGTGACGGCCTCGGCGACGAAGGTGCCGGAGCCGCAGGCCGGGTCGAGGACGGTCTGGTTCAAGGGGTCGGTCACGACCTCGCGGACCATAGCGCGGGCGAGCCAGTCGGGGGTGTAGTACTCGCCAAGCTGACGGCGTTCGTCGGGAGGGATGACGGTCTCATACAGGATAGATGCAACGTCGTTGGGGGCCTTTTGCCAGTCGAAGCGGGCGACGCGACGGGCGAGGGTCTTGACGAAGGGGAGGCCGCCATCGACCTCGGTGGGCCAGGCGAAGAAGTCGGACTCTACCACGCCCTGCAGGCCCGTCTTGCTGCGGAACTCGCGCCCGTAAAGGAGGTCGGCAGGGTTGGTTTCGGCCAGCCCGTAGACGTCGATGCCGAAGGATGCCTGCACGACCATGCCGATGACGGCGGTGAGGTAGGTGTGGCGGACGAACAGGTCGTCCATTTGGTCGGGGGTGCTGGCCATTTCGCCGAGGGCGGCGGTGAGGAGGTTCTGCCAAAGCTGGGTCTTGACGCGGATGGTGTTGGCGGTCTTGTGCTCCCGGTAGAGGGCGGTGAGGCGGGTTATGTCACGCTGGTAGTGGGGGCTGTTGGGGCCGAAGTGGGCGGGGATGGTCTCGCGGGATGGGGTCTCGTTTTGGACGACGGCGAAGGCGTGGTCGCGGAGCCACTCGAAGAGGTTGAACCAGCGGTCGGGGTCGTCGAAGGTGAAGGCGTAGGGGAGGGTGGTCTTGACGGGGCCGGCGTGGGGCCAGCGGAGGAGCCAGTGCTTGCCGTCGGTGAGGACGCCCATGCGGACGCGCCCGCGCCTGTCGGACTGCTCGAGGTAGTCGTCGAGCTGGGCAACGAAGTCGGGGTTGGGTTCGAGGCCGCCGTGGGAGCCGATTCTGCGCTTGAATTCGATGAAGGTGTCGAGGGCGGTGAGGTCGACGGCGCGGCGGGAACCGAGGGCCGGGGGGTTTTCTTCGACCACGTCGTTGCTTCGGACGAGGCGGGTGGCGACGAGGAAGTCGCGGACGGCGGTGGTGATGTTCGCCTCCGCTTCGTTGTTTTCGTGGCGTCGGAGGACCTCGGCGGCGGCGTTCCTGATGTTGGGGTCGTTGTAGTCAATGTGTGGCAGCATTGTTGGGTATTATCCAACTGAAGGGGGGCGGATGCAACGGGGGCGTGTTGATGTTGGGGGAGGGGGAGGCTATGCGCGGGAAAAGTGGGACGGGCGACCACGAGGGTCGCCCCTACGGGGGATGGGAGGGGAGCGGGGAGGGGGATGGGATGGGTTAGTGCGTGTACGAGGACACGGGGAGGAGAAGATGGGTCCCCGCGTGTGCGAGGACCACGGGAGGGGAAGGGCGCACACGATGGACGCGCGCCTACGGGGGATGGGGGGAGGGATGGGGATGGGTTATTGCGTGTGCGAGGACACGGGGAGGGGAGGGAGTACCCGGCGGCGAGGACAACGGGAGGGGGATGGGTTCGTGGGTGTGCGAGGACAACGGCTGGGGCACACACACGATGGACGCACCTACGGGAGGGAGTTTATGTGGGGGAGTGGGAGTGCACCCCCATCCTAACCTTCCCCCCTCAAGGGGGAAGGGAGGGGAGAGAGGGGAAGGTTTGCACCCCCATACTGGCCTTCCCCCGTGAAGGGGGGAAGGGAGGGAGATGGGTTCGTGCATGTGCGAGGACAGCGGGTGGGATGGGGGCAAGACGGGCGACCACGAGGGTCGCCCCTACGAGGGGGGGATTTCACCCCCATCCTAACCTTCCCCCTGAGGGGGAAGGTTTGCACCCCCATCCTGGCCTTCCCCCGTGAAGGGGGGAAGGGAGGGGAAAGAAGGGAGGGTTAGGGGGTGCCGGGGTATTCTATGTTGGCGATGTCGGGTTGGCCTACGGGGCTGATGGCGAAGCCCTGAACGTAGGGCTTGAGCAGAACGTAGTCCTGAACGTGGAACAGGGGGATGATGCCGGTGTCGTGGATGAGCAGCTGCTCGGCCAGACGGAAGAGATCCAGGCGGGCCTCCCTATCCTGGGTCTCGCGGGCCTGCTCCACCAGGGTGTCGAAGGCCGCATTGACGTAGCGGGAACCCTGAGCCTCCGAATGGAGGAGCAGATCCAGGAAGTTCTCCGGGTCGGGGTAGTCGGCCACCCAGCCGTAGGTGTAGAGATGCCCCTCCTGTTCTTTGAGGTTGTAGTAATACTCCTCGGGTTCCACCAAGTTCACGTTTACGTCGATGCCGAGGTTCTCCTTCCAGGAGTCAACCATGAACTGAACTGTCAGCGATGGCTCGCCGTCCCTGTCCACCGTGATGTAGGTTATCTCCGGGAAGTCATCGGCGTATGCAGACTCGGCCAGCAGCTTCCTGGCTTCCGCCGGGTCGAAGGGAATGGCCTGCAGATCCTCGGAAAATCCGGGGATGCCCGGCGGAAGAATCCCGTTGGCCAGCAGGAGGTTCCCGCCGTATAGGTCATCGATGAGCTTCTGCCGGTCGAGCGCCATGGCGAGGGCGCGCCGGACATTGGCATCGTCCAGGGGTGTCAACTCTGTATCCATGACCACGAAATAGCTGGTCAGCTGGTCGAATTCGTGAAGCTGGCCAGAGAGAGCCTCGTTCTCCCTCAAATCGTCCAAGGACCTCGCGCCCACGAAGATGCCGTCCCAATAATCCGACTGGTACATGTCCAGCGCGTTCGCGCCGGGCAGGGCATCGAAGGGGGAGATTATGTGCTCCATGGCAACGGGCTGGTGGTAGCCGTCGAAGCGCTTGAGGATGATTGCCTCGTCGGCGTACCAGTGGAGCAGCTGGTAGGGGCCGGAGCCGTTGATCTCCGCGTCCATCCACCACTCTTCGCCCTGGACGCCCACGGAGGCGGAGTCCACAACGAAGCCGGTTGGGTAGGCGAGCTTGGCCAGGAAGTACTCCTTGGGGGAATCGATGGTAATGCGGAGGGTACGGTCGTCCACCACCTGGAAGCCGGAAACCTCGTCGGCTTCTCCCGCCATCTTCGCAACCGCTCCCACAATGTCAGAAAGGTAGAGAAGGGCGGTGTCGCCGTGAAGCTCAGGGTCCGTTGCCCTCTCGATGGAGAACTTGAAGTCTGCGGCGGTGATGGGCTTGCCGTCATGGAAGGTGATGCCGTCTCGCAGGGTGAAGGTGTACACCGTGCCGGTATCGTCCACAACCCAGGACTCGGCCAGGTCGGGACTGACGGAGAGCGCCTGATCCAGCCGGACAAGGCCGCTGTAGATGCTGGAGACGTAGAAGTGGGAGGTGGTCTCGCGGGCCACGGCGGGGTCAAGGGTGCTGGGCTCGCCGAGGGGCATGGTGAAGGCGCTATCCCGAGCAATGCCGTAGGGGGCCGGGAGAGTGGTGTCGAAGGTGTTAAAGGCCTCCCTTATACCGTCGCGCTGTTCCTGGGAAACAGTGGCGGGACTGGAAACGGCGAGAATGAAGTTTGCGCTGCCTCGCTTTATCACCTGGATGCTGACGGGCGATTTCGCGCCTTCCGACTCGATAAGCAGGTCTGCGCGAAGGGCAGGCGGACCGCTATCCAGGGTGAAGGAGCTCAAACTCTCCAGGGAGGGTGTTGCACCGGTCTCCAGGAGGGATTCGATGGCGCTGACCAGAACGTGACGGAGGTCGACGTCGGGCTCGTTGAACTCGACCATGAGTTGCAGGGTGATGCCGTCATTACCTTCAAGGATTGTCCACGTTCCTTCTGCGTCCTCGTCCACGGGAACGGACGCCCACGATTCGGGATGCGTGAATGTGACGCCCAATTCCAGGTCTTCGAAGGACGTGTACTTGGGGGCCGGCTCGGGCGCCGGGGTTGGGGCCGGAGTGGGGATGGGTCGAGGAACCCGGGTGCGTTCAGGGGTCGGCGTTGGGGTCGGCGCAGGTGTGGGGGCCGGGGTAGCGGCGGGGGTTGGGGCAGGTGCCGGCGCGGGCGTGGGTTCGGGGGTGGGCGCCGGAGTGGGGGCAGGTGTCGGTGGGGGAGCAGGGGTAGCTGCCGGGGTCGGCGCGGGGGTAGCGACGGGCGTTGCCGGTGCGGGAGTTTCCGTTGGACTAGAGCAGGCGGCCAGAATGAACACGGCCATCAGGGTTGCGATGAAAACAAAAGACCACTTCATGAATTCAGGTTCTCCTCGTGAGTATTCGGTTTAATGACGATGCCGTTAAAGATTCCGGCAAGACATGATATTACATTTTACCATTGCGCCATTTAGAGTTAATACGCAAATGAAGGCGATTCAGATTCCAAGAATGAGAGTTGCTATCACAGCCTGTCGTCAGGTATGAGGGACATGGAGTGGTGAATGCCCCTTTGTAGGAAGGGACATTCGGCCGATCCTGCCAGGCTAAGCCCGCCGATCGTTCAATTGCGACCAGCATCCGGCCTTGCGGTAGCCAATTGAGGCATGGCCCAGCTTAGCAGTCCGGCGGTGACCAGAAGCGCCCCCGCCGGCAGAATTACCCACTGATAGCTTTGGGTCGTGTCGAAGATCCATCCGGCGTAGAGCGGCGTTCCAAGACCGAGAACGCCGAAGGTCGCCATGATGCCTCCCCGGAGTACGCCGAAGTTCCTGCGACCGAACTGGTCCGCCAGCATGGCCCAACCCAGGGGAAGGCCGCCTTCGCTGAAGGCCCACATGACGAAGATGAGCATCATCTGCCACGGCGCCACCTGGTCCAAGTAGGCCAGGCCGAACATTCCCACGCCGCTCACGATGGCTCCCGCTCCCGCAACCACCTTTCTGTTCCACCGGTCCCCCATCCATCCCATCAACAGCGATATGGGGAGCCAGGATATGGCCATGCCGGCGATGAGCAGCCCGGCGGTCCCTTCGTCAATGCCCTTCCAAATCATAATGGCCACCACGTGGATGGAAATGGATGTGAACACCATGCCCCGCATGGCCAGGGAGAGGGAGAGGATCCAGTAGGTGGGCGTGCGAAAGGCTTCACTTAGACGCATCCCTTCGTATCCAGCGGGGCTGCGCGGCGATTGAGTGTTACGGGTTGATCCGGGAGAGTCATCTTCTTCCGGCGGCGGATCCCCGTCCGGCAGCAGGCCCAGTTCTTCCGGGGAGCTGTACATCCGAGTGCTGAGGGGCAGGTAGATAGCCCAGAGCAGCATGCCCGCGACGAGGAGGGTTGTCCTCCATCCAAAAGCGTCGCTGGCCACGGAGAGGATGGGCGGAATCGCGGCGCCACCGATGGAGAATCCCAGGACGGTGATGGCCAGCGCCATGCCCCGCCTTCGAATGAACCAACGGCAGGTGGCCGTTATGGACGTTGAATCGAATCCGCCCATGATTGGCGGCGAAAGCACCAGCAGAATCACCAGGAAATACGTCAGGTAGGATTCCACCCGGCTGAGGAGTATGAAACCCAGTCCGGCCAGCAGGGAGCAGACGAAGAGGACTCGTCCGGGGCCGAACCGGTCTATGACTACGCCGATGATGGGGCTTTGGACGGCGGCGATGGCGCGGGTGAGGGAGAAGGGGAGGGAAGCGGCGGCCCGGCTCATGCCCAACTCCCTTGTGATGGGCAGGAAGAGGACGGCAAAGCCGATGAAGTAGAGACCGGCGGGGACGGCGTTGACCATCAGGCCTATGAGGACTATCCACCAGCCATAGAAGATCCCTTTCCTTGGGCCTTTGGAAGGCATTCACGCCACCCGCAAAGGGGAATTTTCTGAGAATTGAGGCCAGACGGATGATTTGTCCGTGGGCAGTGCTATTCTCAAGCCCGCCGAGTTTGGCGTCAATAGGGTTGGTGGTTGTATCGGGGGGGGTCGCGGCCTTGGATTGCGTCCTGCCCTGAAACATTACGGCATAGGCGTTGCCATAGCCGTATGATTCAGACCCTGTATAATGGCGGGCGTTAAGGAGGGGATGTGAAGGGACTCGGGATGATGGCAGCAATGTTCTTGGCGGTGGCGATAGTTGCTTGTGGTGGGTCAGAGGATCCAACCAAGCGACCTCCGGAAGCAGAATCCCAGCTGGAAAGTCAGGCCCAAGCCCAGCCTAATGCTCGAACCGTAGCCACTCCGCAACAGCCAACGGCTCGGGAAATGGCCACTCCTCAACGGCCAACAGAGGCGCCAACAAAGTCTACGGCTGCTACCCCCAGCCCTACATCCACATCCGCGGCCAAGCCCACCCTGCGTCCGCAACGGCCAACAGAGCCAACTTCAACAACAGTCACTATCGAGCAGCCACAGGAAGACCCAGACCCCTCACACGAAGTTGAAGACGTTGAGTCGAGTGTAGTCGTTCATGCGTATTTGGAATACGATTATCCCCCGTCCCTAGATATGCAGATATTTGCGGCCGACATAGTCGTAGTCGCGACCTTGGTCTCAGTGACGGCTGCGGTAGAGGCGGACGGCGACCTTTATCTGCCAGTGCAATCACTGCGCTTTCGGAGTTCTCAGTACCTCAAAGGCACCGGGCCTACCGAGTTCGTGGTTGAGGCGCCGATTGATGAATTCGAGCCGACCATTAGGTCAAAAGCCTTAGAAAACGCCCAAGCAACAATTGCATTGCGCAATACGGAATATGACAGTAGGCCCGGAGTTCTTTTCCTGGAAGGACCCTTGACCAGTGCAACTGCCAATTCGGGCTCAACGAATCCCCCTCCGGCCAAGTCTCCTGGTTCCTCAACTACGACAACAACCTACAACTTCGTACTAAGAAGCTTGCCGATCGCTTCGTGGGAGTATTCCATCGACACGATTCACAAAGTATGGGCTCCTGCCAAGAACACAGCGTCTTCGCCTAGCGATAGCTCGTCTGGAGACAGGAGTGCGTCAAACACAAATCCTGAGTACATCATAGACGGAAAGACGGACCCGCCTACCACAATCACTCTGACTGCTTTGGAAAGCAGAATCTCCGAAATTACAGCAGAGATTAACCAAGGTGCTGACATAGCTGGGCATGAAGATTGTATCGGCGGGAAATACAGTCGGGAGAATGTTTACCAGGACCATGTGCCTTTGGTGCGACCCTTGACGGTTTCCTCCGGCACAGACCCCCTGCGACTCAGGTCCTAGAAGGATGGGATGTCTATGGAGAATATTCAGTCTATAGAAACTTCTTTGAAGAAGGCAGAGACGCAGCATACTTTGGGACTACCATCATTGATGATGACGATGACCCCGGCAGGTACAGTTTCGCTTTCGGCCCGAATCGCCCGCTTCCGGCAGGCCTTTACAAGGTGGAATTCAACTATCAGATGCCTTACCAGATACCCTGTGATTACCGACCAGAATCTATATACAAGGACGAAGTTACAGCAGTAGCACCAGCAGGCACGCTACACGAGGCGTTCTTCGACCCCGTGGCGGTGGGCACGGCGGTGAAGGCCGACGGCTCCAACGGGGTGCTTAAGCCGACGTCGTTCACCGTAGGCGGGACGGCCACTGAGATCACAAGCCTTGACTGGGCCAACAACCAGGTGGTGCTGACGCTGGGCACCCACGTGTCCCTGTACGAGTAGGTGTTCGACTTCATAGCGCTGGACGGCAGCGTGGCGTTGTCCCTCTTCACCGACAGCGCCACCGTGGACAGCGCGGCGGGGACGTATTCGTGGCCGATGGCTAGTCAGCCGTGGGAGGACGGGGACAAGCTGATGCTGCGGATTCGGGAAGGTTGAGGGCGGTCATCCAGTCCTAATCGGTGGTAAGCTGGAGGCGGAACATCCGAATGTTGGGGAGGGTTTCGCCATGACCAAGGCGTACGTGCTGATAAGCTCCGAGATTGCCTACACCAAGGACGTTTTGGAGGGGCTGCGGAAGCTTGAGGGGTTAGTGGAGGTCCACGAGGTGCTGGGGCCCTACGACATCGTGGCGGAGGTGGTGGCTGCCGACGTTGAGTCCATACTGGGTATTTTGCAGAAGGACATCCGAAACATAGGCGGGATTAGGAACACGGTCACCTGCATCACCACAGATTAGGGGGGCGGTGTACTTACGCTCAAAATGAGATGGGGAGCGGCGCAGGGCGGCGCTCAGGATGACATGGGGGGAAGAGGGAGTGAGGCGGGTGGGCGCACACGGGGGAGGCAGGTTTGAAACCTGCCCCTACGGTGCAAAGCAGGTGATGCTGGTTGAGGGGGAGGGCGGTTCCCGAACCGCCCCTACGTGGAGGGCACGGAACGCAACGCAGACGGGCATCCTCAAGGGTTGCCCCAACTGGGGCGGGCATGGATTCCCGCATCCGTCGTCACGGGGGCAGGCTCTGCGCGGGGGAAACGGAGGGGTGAGTCTCTGTGGGTCATGGGAGACGGGCGCGAAGGCTACAAGATTCCTCGGCTGCGCCGCGCTCGGAATGACATGTGATGGGGGATGGGGGATGGGGGTGGGTCCCCGCATGCGCGAGGACACGGGAGGGGGGAACGCAAGACGGGCGACCACAAGGGTCGCCCCTACGGGAGGGGAGCGGGGATGATAATAGGGGGAGCGGACGGTTCGCGAACCGTCCGTACAGATTGGTTGGGCGATTGGGGGGGGTGGGTCCCCGCATGCGCGAGGACACGGGAGGGGGGAACGCAAGACGGGCGACCACAAGGGTCGCCCGTACGGGAGGGGGAAGATTTCACCCCCATCCTAACCTTCCCCCCTCAAGGGGGAAGGGAAAGGGAGAAGGGGGAGTGAGTTCCAGCATGCGCGACGGGAAAGGGGGGAGGGCTAGATTGCGCCCTGCTGCCTGAGGTTTACGAGTTCCGTTTGGGAAAGGCCCAACTCCTCGCAGTAGACTTCTTTGTTGTGCTGGCCCAGCATGGGCGCGGTTCGTCGCAGGGACCACGGACATTCGGGCAGGCGAAACATCTCGCCCGGCACGCGAAGGCGGCCCATCACAGGATGTTCGATCTCGGCGTAGTAGCCCCGCTCTTCTAGTTGGGGGCAGTTGGCCAGGTCTTCAGATGTCTGCACCACTCCTGCTACGAAACCCTCCGACATGAAGGTGTTGAAGTATTCGGCTTTTTTCCACTTTTTTAAGAGAGGCAGCAACACCTCGTCGAGCTCTTCCCGGTGCTCCGCGATTAGCTGCCGATCGGCGAACAGAGTGTCGTCCAGTTCCGGGTAGCCTAACAGCGTAACGTACTCGTGGAAGGGCGCTGTGGGGCGGCCTCTCTGCATGGTGGGCGCGATGTGGCCGTCCTCAGCCGGAACGATGCCCTCGAATCGGGTGCCTTTGAAGGAGCCGCTTTCGCTCTTCGGCGCGCGGCGCTCGATGGTGCCGGTGTAGGAGTACCGGGTGGCGCTGTCGTAGTGGTGGGCGGCCACCGACTCCTGGAGGGACAAGTCTATGTGCTGACCCTCGCCCGACATCAGGCGGGCGAAGAGGGCGGCGGACGTGGCGTAGGCGGCAATCATTCCACCCATGTAGAAGCTCTGGGGGTGGCCGTGCTTTAGCGGCTCCCGGTCGTGGGCGCCGCTGGAGTACATCATGCCGCTCATGGCGTAGTAGACCAGGTCGCTTCCGGCGTAGTCGCGGTAGGGGCCGAACTGGCCGAAGGGGGTTATGGACGTGACCACCAACCCCGGGTTCACCTTTTCCAAGTCTTCGTATCCAAGGCCCAAGGAAGCGAGATAGCCAGCCGGAAAACTCTCCAACAGAACGTCGGCGTCTTTGACGAGGTCCAGCAACAGCTTCCGACCGGCGGCGGTCTCAACGTTCAGGGTGACGCCGCGTTTGTTGCAGTTCAGGTAGAAGAAGAGGAGGCTCTTCTCCGGGTGGGGGTCGTCGTGGAAGAAGGGGCCGACGCCGCGGGCCGGGTCTCCGGCGGGGGCGGGTTCCACCTTCAAGACCTCCGACCCGTAGTCGGCGAACATCTTCGAGCACAGAGGCCCGGCCACGTGGGTGCTCAGGTCAATAATCTTGAACTGCCCCAGGGCGGTTTCAGGCATTTTACTCATTCCCAACGATATCGGAGTAGTCCGGGTCATAACCGGCGAGGGTTCCCTCCTCCAACTGGCGTTGGTAGGAGGGAGGTTTGAAGTCGGGGAGGTCAGTAGGAATTTTGCCGAGCATGTTGATTTTGTACAGCCGCTCTATCTCGGCAGCGTCGCGGCCCAAGAGGTCGCCGAGGATGAACTCGTTGTGCTCTCCCAAACCGGGCGCGGGCCTCTGGATGCGGCTGGGGGTCTTGGACATCTTCCAAGGGCGGCCAAAGTATATCTTGGGGCCGATGCCGGAGTCCGGGCGGTGGTTGACCCGCTCGTAGAAACCCCGGTTTCTCATGTGCGGGTTCGTGAGCACCTCGCGGCTGTTCAACACCGCGGCGGCGGGAACTCCCGCTCCTTGAAGAACGCCCATAAGCTCCGAGTGGTCCCAACCAACTGTCCATTGGCCCAAGAGACCGTCGAGTTCGTCCTGATGGTTCAGACGGGAAGGCGCGTCGGCGAACCGTTCTTCGAGGCTCCAAGCCGGGCTGCCCATAGCTTTGGACAGGGCCTGCCATTGCTCGTCGTTCTCGATGCCAATGGCGATCCACTTGTCATCGCCGCTGCAGGGGTAGACGCCGTGGGGGGCTTGATAGGGATGACGGTTGCCCATGATGCGACCGTTGCGACCGTTGACCTCGTAGTCCAACACAGCGTCACCCATGGTGGCAACGCCGATCTGGTACATGGCCAGGTCAAGCCACTGGCCCTTGCCCGTCTTCTGCCGGTAGTGGAGGGCGGCGAGGATGGCGAAGACAGCGGTCCAGCCCACGTGCTGGTCGAAGAAGGACTTGCCCACCCGACGCGGACCCTCGTCCGGGTAGCCGGTGAACTGGCTGAGGCCGCAGGTAAGCTCAAACATCCGCCCGATCCCAGCGTAGGTCCTCCACGGGCCGGTATGTCCGAAGCCGGTGTTGGAGACGTAGATCAGGTCGGGCTTCTCCTTCTTTAATTCTTCGTAGGAAAGGCCCAGACGGTCCATGGTGCCGGAGCGGTTATTCTCCACCACAACGTCGCTGATGCGGGTCAATTCCTTGAAGGCCTGAACGCCCTCCGCGACCTTCAGATTCAGGGTAACGCCGAGCTTGCTGCGCTGAAGGGTGTTGAAGGAACCATCCCGATTCCACGGCTCGTCGCCGGGTTCGTTGTCGGCGTAGAGGAGACGGGCGGCCTCGGTGCGAAAGAGCGTGTGCGTTTCGACCTTGATAACTTCCGCGCCCATGTCGGCCATGATGTGAAGGGCCATTGGCATGGCCACCATGGTGGTGGAGTCGATGATACGCAGGCCCGCGAGAGGCCCCTTCTTCTTGGTGGCGTCGTCAGTCAAAGGCTATAACTCCAAGGGGACTTCCACGCCAAGTCCCTGTTCTTTGGCCTTGCGATATACGTAAGCGGCGGCGGCAACGTCGCTGACGGCGATGCCCTGAGATTCGAATAGGGTGATTTCTTCGGCGGACTCCCGACCCGAAACTCGGCCCGCCACAACGGAAGCCAGATCGTGAATCTGGTCCCATCTCACTACGCCTCGCTCGATGGAATAGAGCAGGTCGCCCGCTTCTATTTTAGCGTCCTCCAAGCTGTCAACCACTATGCGATCCGACCGACGAATTACGTTGTCGTCCACTTCCTGACGAATCCAGTGGTTGCTTCCGGCGGCGTTGACGTGCATGCCCGGCTCCAGCCATTCGCCCAACAGAACGGGCCGGCGAGTGGTGGTCATGGTGATGACGATGTCCAAGCCGCGGACGCATTCTTCGGCGCTTTCGGCCTGGCGGAATTCCAAGTCCAACTTTTCCGACATCTCGGCGCAGAACTTAGAGGCCGACTCAGGAAACCGGTCATAGGCCTTCACCGACTTTATATTGCGGACGGCGCACACGCCTTCCAGTTGGCCTCGTCCCTGGAAACCCGTTCCGATGATGCCAACGGTTGCGGCATCTTGACGGGCCATGTGGCGGGTGGCAACGGCGCTGACGGCGCTGGTGCGAAGCAGCGAACAGCGCGCGCCCTGGACCAATGACAAAAGATCTCCACTGGCGATATCGTACAGCAGTATGAGAAAGCGGGTCCCGGCGCGGAAGCTGGTGTAGGTCTTGAGGCCGAAGACGCCGCTGCCGAGCACCGACGCCGCCATCAGATGATGAAAGCCGCGGGGCAGCCGTATGCGGGAGCGGGGGCGGTTCCAAGTGTCGCCCTGCCCGGCCTGTTGAAAAGCATCCTCCATGACCTCGACGCAGTCGGCCATGGACATGACCTGATTGACTTCGGCGTCACCTAGCAGCAGCGCCATTAGTCTACGCTCCAGCAGAATCTCTCAGAAGGGAAGGCCATACCTAGTACCAGTTCTTCCGGTAGGTGTTGTAGCCCACAAAGGGCGGGCGGGCCGGATGGGGAACGGGAAGTTGCAACGGGCCGGATTCGCGGGAGGGAAGATATACAGTTGCGGAACCGGGGGCTTGGGCCTCTCCCACTTGGTTTGTGCCTTCAATGTCGATGCCCACGGCGTGGTATTCAGCCTCGCCTGGGGCCGCTCCGGGGCCTTCCTCACCTCGTTGCATCTCCTTGAACTTCTTGACAACCGTGCCCTTGTAGATGGTAACGTCGCCGTAGAACACGGGCTTCCTCATGGCAATGTATAAACGTCGGATGAACCCTTCGTCGCCCATCCAATTGGTAAGCAGCTGGGCGGGAATCTGGACCCGCTGTACGCCGAAGTCGAAGGGGCCGGGCAGTCCGCGGTAGATGGCCAGCAACGCGTCTTCGTGCTCAGAGCCGGGTGTCCAAGGCCAGCGGGTGATGGGATGCACCCGCACCCATTCGCCGGTTTTGCGGGAGTGGTGGTAGGAAGGCTCGAAGGCCAGTTCGTCGCCAGGCAGGTTCTCCGCCGCCTTGGTGCAGTAGTCCATGAAGTGGCGCGACACCTGGTCCTGGAGGGTCCACGGCGGAAGGACGTAGGGGCCAATCTCGTCGCCAACCTGCACGTCTTCCCAGTAGAGCGGCTCCGCGCCACGAGTTTGGAAGCCTTCTATCATCCCCACGTACTTCTCTATCTGTTCCGGGCTGTACTGGGACGCCTTCCGTTCGTACATCATGTGCTGTCCCAACCGTTCACGGGGTACGGCGCGGCTCGATTCCATGTTTCGCTGGGGCACCATAATCTGAGTGCCGTAGCACTTGGCGGGCATGTCTCCGTGGAAGTCATGATAGTAGCATTCGGAAATAAGGAAGACTAGCTTGCCCTGGGAGCCGGACCTTTCAATCAGCTCCTTGGTCACCTTGGAGGAGCGGAACTTGGCGCCGGCGCGAATGACGTCGTAGAACTCCCAGGCGGTGCCGGAGATGAAGTTGGCCATGGGATAACCCTGGGGGCGCTTTGCGCCGTGGGCCGACGGATAGCGGATGAGAGCGAGAATCGGCCCCGGCGCCAACTGAGAGCCGTAACGGGAGCGGCGACCGTATTCGGGGTCTGTGTAGAGGGGATTGTCGTCTCCGATGCTCAAGGCGTAATTTCGGACGGTCCGCTCGTCCAGCCGCAGGGTGGCTTCGTAGGGCGGCCCCGACTGGTCGATGGGCGATGGCGGATCCGGCGGCAGGTTCTCCATAACTTCCTCGCCAATCATCGCCCTTGTCAGTTCTATGTATTCGTCAATGGCCTCTTCGAAGGTTTGTTCAGTTGTCATTCATTGCTCCTGTCTCGGAATCGGCGGCCTAGAGGGGAATAGCCATAGTAGGGGATGGGCAGCGACACCGGATGGCCGGGCGACGGCAGATACGCCACGGCCCTTCCCGTTGCGACCGTCTCTCCCAACTGGTTGACGCCGCTGATTCGCACTTCTACTGCAAAATAGGTATCCCCGCCCACCCCTACCCTCTCTTTGTACTTGTCCGACACCTGTCCCCGCAGCCACATGGTATCGCCGTACAGGAAATGGTTGGGGAGTTCCACGTCGAGGGAGCGAAGGAAGGCGTCGTCTCCCATCCAGCTGGTAACCACCTGCCCCGCCAGGCAGACCACATGCATCCCGCGGCTAAAGGGGGCGACGAATCCGGCGTCCCTGCATGAGAGAATGTCTTCGTACTCCTGGTCTGCGTCCCAGTAGGGCCAGTTTGTCGAGGGATTGGTGCGAACGCGACCGGGCATCCGCTTCAGGTCTTTGTAGACCGGCGAGCCGAGGGGCATGGTCTTCTGCTCCGCCACCGTCCAGGCCATCATGTCGGATAGACTCAGGGGGCCTTTCACCAGCTGGGGCAGCTCTTCACCTTCCTGGGCATCCTGCCAGTAGCGGAGCAGGCGGCCCCGGGGAGGCGGCTCGCCCTCGATTCCCTGCTGGATGTGGGCGATTTCATCGTCGGAATACTCGTAGATATCCCGGTCGCAAATCATAGCCTCGCCGGTTCGGAAGGGGACCAACGCCGTCGTACCAGAGGCGGAGCCGATAAGCCCGCCATAGGAGTTTCGATAGACGGCTCGGCAGTCCACGTTGGCGGTGGTCCTGCCGCTCATGGGCTGGCCCGACGAGGCGCCCGTCACATTGAGGCTGCTGGTCAGACGATCGCCCACGCGAATCACGTCTACCCACTCCATTGAGGCGCGACGGGTGATTCTGGTGACACCATAGTCTTTCGTCTGATATGCGGCCGCGGCGGTGGGAGTCCGGATTGCGGCAACGAAAGTTGGGGGCGCAATCATGCTGTGGTACTTGGTGCCTACGCCGGCGGCGGGGTCTTTGTACAGAGGATTAGGATCTCCCAGGGCGGCGCAAAGCCGCCGGATTGAAAGCCAGTCCGCCAAGTCCGTCCCCTGGGGAACGTCGGCGGCCTCCTGGCCAACAAAGGCTTGGGAATCCTCCAGAAATTGCTCTATCCTATCGGTCATCTTTTCTCCCAGAGCCGGACTTTTTGAACTTCTCGAGCCCGGCTTGCTAGTCCCGCATTGGCAGCCTTGACCACAACGCCCTCTGAGAATCTTCCATCAGCCCACGCTCGCCGATGATTTCCCTGGCGGCCAGAAGGGTGACGTTGGGGTCGTTGGTGATCATGACCCACTCGGGCGTCTCGGGAATCCAGTAGGGCGAGGTGATACGCACCAGCTTGCCTTCCTGGGGCTGCAGATATACGCCTATCTTGCTTGGGTCCACTTTTCTCTTCCTTCAAACAAACGCTGGCACAATTCTAGGGGGGGCACCCTGCGGAGGATACCCTCTCCAGCCCCAGCGAACGGGATTATAGATATGAAAGGTGAAGCCGTCAACGACGGGGGGGTTGTGGAGGGCGGAAAATGCTGTTAGATTGCACAAGCTATTTACTTATTACGTAATGCATTATATTGATCCTGGGATTCAGAGATCGAAGAACTCAACGGTTCTATGAAGGCCGGACAATCCGAACCTTCCAAAGCTTTGTCGATCAAGCTGTCCGGAGGTTGACGATTCTAGACAATGCCGAATCCCTTCAGGATCTTGCAAGCCTGTCCAGCAACCGGTTGGAGTCCCTTTCGGGCGACCGGATAGGCCAATTCAGCATAAGGATCAACCGTCGATGGCGAATCTGCTTCCGCTGGGAAGGCGAGGGACCCCACGACGTAGAGATAGTTGACTATCACCGATAAGGAGCGTTGACGTGAACATTCGAAATGGCATGAGACCGGTGCACCCGGGAGAGATATTGGCGGAGGAGTTAAAGGAGTTGGGCCTATCTGCCAATGCCCTGTCAAGAGCTTTGGACGTTCCCACCAACCGGATAACGGCCATCTTGAAAGGTCAGCGAGGCATTACGGCCAACACGGCCCTCCGGCTGTCGCGCTACTTTGGAACAACGCCCCAGTTCTGGCTGAACCTCCAGAAAGCTTACGAGTTGCGCACGGCGGAGATTACGTCGGGCAAGCACATAATGGAACGAGTGCAACCCCGGTCAACAGCTCTCCCTCGCGCCCAGCAAGCCGGCTAGCATCGGTTGCCACGCCCTAGGCACTTCTCTATACTATCGGCTGAACCCTAGTTTCATTCTAAAGCTTATGATATTTGTAGACCTTCCCGCCAACGCTTCCGAATATCCACCAGATTTGCGGAATTTTAGTTGACCAACAAACATTTGGATAGTTGCCCCCAATGTGGTATTCCCGCCAGAGCGGGCGCCGTGTTCTGTACCGGATGTGGGGCGCGCCTTGAGCGGATCTGCACCGCCTGTAATGTACGAAACTCTCTCGAAAGCCGCTATTGCCGTCAATGCGGCGATCCCCTTTCGGGGGGCGAACCTACGGGTTCACAAGACACCCGGCCCTACGACACCCAGGTTGGAGGCACCCCCTCGCAGACTTGGAGCCAGGAAGCCGCTCCCACATTCCCAGCCTCTTCCGGCCCGACACCAACGACCCATTCATGCCCCCGCTGCAAATTGGCTATCCAGCCCGGAGCTGCTTTCTGCTTTTCCTGCGGTCTGCCTTTTGACGAACGAAGCACTTCCTCTACTCAAGTCCCCGGGCAAGCGCCAACTTCATACAGGGCAGGAAGTCCTGCTGGTTTCTGGATCCGGGTAGCTGCATATTTCATAGATGCTATTGTTCTTGTCTTTGTCTATATTATTTTGGCTGCTATCGCGTATGCATTCGACTCAAATCAGGTAGACTCGGAAAGCACTACCTTCACACTGTTAGACCTTGGCTATTGGTTGATAGTGATTCTCTACTACACCATCGGTGTTTCCGTCTACTCCACCACGGTGGGCAAGAGGGTCTTGGGCTTGTACGTCTTACGTCCTGACGGTTCCAAGCTCGGTCCTGGCAGAGCCTTGGCGCGCTATTTCGCAACTATACTCTCCGGCCTGGTTCTCTTCATTGGATATCTGATGATTGCCTTCAGCGACAACAAGCGCGGCCTTCACGACGAGATCTGCGACACCGTTGTAGTCAGGAATAGGTAATCTCCACCGGTGGCAGTGCCGGTCTTTATTGTCCTCGCATTTGCTCCCGGGCTTTTCTGGCTCTGGTTCTTCGCCCGGCGGAAGGTCTACCGTCCCGCCCCTCGTCGTCTGCTGGCCATTACCTTCTTCGTGGGTCTGTTAGCAACCATTCCCGCCGCCATCATGGAATTCGTATTCATCGACGAATCTGCCCTACGAGAACCCACTGCTGCCATCGGTCACGTGGCACTGGCCATGTTTCTGGTGGTGGGACCAGTGGAAGAAGTCTGCAAGTTCTTAGCAGTAAGGCTGGTTGCGTTCCGCTCCCTTTATTTCGAGGAGCCAATGGATGGACTGGTCTACGCCGCTGCTGCCAGTCTTGGCTTCGCTTCATTGGAAAACTTCTTCTACATGCTTGCCTACGGCCCGGAGGTCATAATCGTTCGTGCACCCATCAGCACCCTGTTTCACGTCGTAGGCGCCAGCTTCTGGGGCTACGCCCTTGGTTGCCAGGCACAGGGCAGGGCGGGAAAGGGACTTGTTACGGTAGGGTTGGTTGTTTCCGCCCTTTTGCACGGACTCTTCAACGTAGCCGTATTCGCCAATCCCCTTCTTGGCCTCGCAGTCGTAGGTCTCGGTTGCTGGTGGCTCTTCAGTCGTTTACGCTGGTCGCGCAGGGTTTCTCCCTTTAGGTATCGACGTAACTACCCCCGCATATTCTGCAGCCTATGCCGTCAGCTAATCCTGGTCGTTAGCCGATATTGCAGCTTCTGCGGGACGGCGGTGGCTCGACCTTGGGGACCGCTTCACTGCAGCAATTGCCACACCCTCAGCCGTGCCGACGCTAGTTTCTGTACCGGTTGCGGCGACAAGCTGGAGACCAGGATTCGCAGGTTGTAGGCCCCGGCCACGCCTAGAAGTTAGAACCGCCTACCTCCGGCAGAGCGTCGAGGAGGGGGGAGCGGAAGCCCAAGAGCGTCCGGTCCAGGCTCGCCAGGGTGGGGCGACCACATAGGGTCATCGTCATCTCCAGCTCATCTTTGAGAATCTGAAGAACGTGCCGGACCCCGGCTTCTCCGTTGACGGCCAAACCCCAGAACAGGGGGCGGCCGATGAGTACGGCACGGGCACCCAAGGCTACGGCCTTCACGATGTCCGACCCGCGGCGAACGCCTCCGTCCATATACACCTCAACCTGACCGTCCACGGCGTCTACTACCTCAGGCAGGACTTCCACCGTGGCGAAAGTGGTATCCAATTGACGCGCCCCGTGGTTGGAAACGACGACGGCCTTCGCCCCGTACTGTCCGCAACGGGCCGCCTCCTCACCCGTCATGATGCCCTTCATCACAATGGGAAGCGAGGTCTTCGACGCCAGCCATTCCAGGTAGTCCCACGAGGCCGCAGGGTCCCGCACCAGGTTGCTGGCCCACTGGTAGTTGCCGGTCTGAGGGGGAACGTATTCGTTGCGGATGTTGCGCTCCCTCTTCGACGTGGTCTTGATGTCGAGGGTGAGGCATATTGCCGAGAATCCCGCTTCCTCCGCGCGGTGGGCCACTTCCACCGTCATGCCCCTGTCGGTGTAGAAATACTGCTGAAACCAGATGGGCCCCGTGGCGGCCTCGGCCACTTCCTCCATGGTGAAGGTGGAACCGGAACTGAGCAGCATGACGGTGCCTGCATCACCCGCGGCCCTCACCGTCGCCAACTCGGCGTTGGGGTGCGCCCGTCCGTGGGCGCCGGAGGGAGCGGGCATCACGGGGAAGCTGATGTTGTGGCCCAACACCGACGTACTCGTGTCGATGACGCTCACGTCCTCCATTACCTTGGGACGAAGGACTATGGCGTCAAGGATGCGTCGGGTGCGCTGCAGGGTAATCTCGTCGGTGGCGCCGCCGGCGATGAAATCGTACTTGCTCTTGGAGAGCCGCTCCTTGGCCAGGGGTTCGTACTCGTAGATGTTAATGGGGCCGACCGCCATATCTAACCCTCCGCGAACAGAATTGCCGTCAAAGGAGCAGTATATGAAGGGGGGTTGGCTGCCGTCAAACAGCGGTAGGCCGGAGATCAAGCGATGCGCATGTAGGATCAGGCGACTGACGGCGGCGGCGAACGACGCTATTCTGAGGCTAGAATGATGATCTGCCCGCCTTCAACCACTTCCACATACAGGCTGTGGTGGTGCAGCAGGCCCATGCCGACCAGAGGCGCACCTTGGGAAGCAAGCGCGAGGACATGTTTGGGTTGGTTATCCCACATCACCATGACGTTGAATACGTTGAACCTGTCCGTTGTTCCGTCGGCCAAAACCACCGGGCTGGTATAGGCAAACTCCAGATCAAGGTCCTCTGCCAACTCGGCGGGCAAGAACAGAAACCCATTGAAGCCGGTGTCGATTACCGCCTCGATTTCTCGTGTCCGACTGGATGGACCGATGACGGACAGAAGTACTATAGCTTCCAAACGATCGTTGACTACTCCTCGGACCACTTCGTTCTCCGTGGAGCCCCGCCTCCTATACTAAATACTGCCTCGTATCCAATCCACTCCATTAGGACGTCAACGGCCTCCGGCTTCTGGTCGTCAAGTCGTTTGCGCGCTTCCATCGTGCTTTCGCCCAAGGCCCAACAGCCGCTGTCCACATCAATGGCTATATACTTTCCGATATGTTCGGGTTCCACTTTATGGCGGATGTCCCGCTTGTAAAGCTCCATACCCAAGCGGCCCGTTTCGCTGGCTTTGCGACGGGGACGTCTATGCACGTATTCTTCATGGGTGTTTGTTGGCATTCCAGCGTCCTTCATTCGTCCCTTCCATTCATCCTTCGTCTGTGTCCATTTCTCAGAATTTTATCATTTATGAACAGATTATCCAATGAAGTTGGTCCCCGCAGCAGGCACACTGCCTCTGGCGTACGGCAATATCGCTAGTCCGTTGGCTTATGATATATTCTGGGTGGAATCTCATGTTGCCATGAGGAGTTTTGCCAAACTTGGAATTCGTAAGCGCATCGACAGGACTACGACCATATCAGAGAGAACTCCTGCGGAAAGTTCTGGCGGCACTGGAAATTACCGACAGGCCGATAATGATGCAGTTGCCCACAGGCGGGGGCAAGACGGTGATAGCGGCCCACCTGCTAAGAGACTACCTGACAGGAAGACGCAAGGCCGTATGGCTCACCCACCGCAAGGAGTTGGCCAGTCAAACCGAGCGTATGCTAACCGAAGCCGGAATACTGGCAACTACCGATGCTCGATGGGTGCCTGGTGAAAGAGCACCAAGTATAGCAAACAGCGTTGTCATTCTGATGGCGCAAACGGTTGGTTTACGAACCAAGGCCGCTGGCGTATGGAGTAGCTACTACAAAAACGATCTGCTGATAATTGATGAGGCCCATCATGCCACGGCGCCGGGTTGGGAGAGGGCCATTCGCCAATGGCCGGGCAAGGTCTTGGGCATGACTGCCACTCCGTGGCGGCTGTCCAAGAAGGAAGGCTTTGACCACCTGTTCGGCGATTTAATCCTTGGACCACAGGTAAGCGAACTGCAAAACGATGAGTTCCTATGCGAAACGCAGGTGCTTGTACCCCGTGATGAGGACCGGATCCTGGGTGGAGAAATAGACATTATAGGCGACTACACTGAAAGGGGGATCGAAGAGGCCAACACCAATGCGGTAATGACCGCCGGCGCTCTGGATTTCTGGCAAGAGCAAGCTGAAGGCCGCCCAACTATCATTTACGCCGTATCCGTTGGCCATGCAAAGAATCTTGCCGCAGTCTTCAACGGAGCAGGCGTAGACGCAGGATTGATCCTCGGAGACACTGCTGCCAGCCATCGCTCCAATTCAATCGAGAGCTTTCGCACTGGAAAGCTGCAAGTATTGGTGAACGTAGTCGTGGCCACCGAGGGCTTCGACCTCCCCGACGCTTCTTGCATAGTCATAGCCCGACCCACCAAGAGCTTGTCACTGTATTTGCAGATGATTGGACGTGGCCTTCGCCCCAAGGAAAACGGCAACGACTGCTTGATTCTGGACCTGGCCGGCAACGCCTTGGAGCACGGCCTGCCTGAGGACAATAGAGAATGGTCGCTTCTACCGCGTGGCATACAATTGTCAGACGGAGCCGCCCCGGTAGTTTGGTGTAAGCTTTGTAAACGGGTTTCTTCAGTAAGCAGCCAGTCGTGCAAGTGGTGCGGCACTCCCTTTGGCAAAAACTGCCAACGTTGTGGCAAATGGCGCGCTTGGAAACGCTGGTCGCGTCTGGTCACTTGCCCCTATCCCCACGACGAAGTATGCGACTTATGTCACGACGACGCGCACTTGGAAGCTCACCTACCCACGATTGACTCCACCAAAAACGCGCCCGCCAAGTACAATACTGAGGCTAAAACAATAGTCGATCCCAATGACTTGGACAAGAAGCTAGCCCTTTTGCTGCAAGAACTGCTAGAACAAGAAAAGGAACGCATGTCTACTCAAGCCCTTGCGGAGCAGAATGAACTAAGTGAGTCTATTGATAGGGAAGAAAGGGATTTGAGGGATGATCATCTCTTAGAAATACAATTCGAAAGCTACATAGCGAAGCTATCTTCAGAGCGCAAGCCGGAAACCCAGATACAACGATATCGGATGTTTACCAAATGGGAGTCCGAAAAAAGAAAAACGCTGGCCTCTCTTAAGGATAGCCTGGAAGAGTTGAAAGTCCCGACTATAGACGATCCCGTTGTGATTGAGGCTGTCCGACAGAGACTGAATATAGCATTGACTCATGAGGCCAATAATATGGGTTTCTCTACAGGTGCAGCCAAGGCCACTACACATAGTCATAGGGGCAAGCGCAGAAGTGGGAAAGGAGATCGATTGGACGCGGATAAATATACCAAACCCATCTTATTGGCCCTATTGGCCATGGGTGGAGAGGGCCGGGCGAGGGATGTAATAAAGCAGGTCGGTGATAGACTTCTCAATAAATTTATGCCCGGAGATTTGGTGAAAACCAGTTCAGGCAAGCTAGTTTGGAAAAAGCGAATTCAGACCACATATCCTAAGCTACAGAGATACGGACACTTAGAAACCAACTCTCCCTGGGGCGTCTGGCGTCTTACCTCAAAGGGCCGGGAAATGGCAGAAAATTATGATCAGAACCACCCCGACGGGGGTTAGCATGCCCATTCACGCCGACACGGTTATCCTTAACGCCAACGTTATTACGATGAACCCCGCCGCGCCGTCGTTGAGTGCCGTCGCAATTAAGAATGGGCGATTTCTGGCGGTGGGGGCAGACACAGATATTTTGCGGTTCAAAGGCAGTGCTACGGCAGTTCTGGACGCTGGGGGAAAGACCGTGCTGCCGGGGTTCATTGACGCCCACACCCACGTCATGAGCAGCGGCGTCCGCCACGTGGCCCAGGAGGATTGCGACCTGCGCTCCATCGGCGAAATTCAGGAGGGCCTCAAGGGACGCGCCGTCGATACCCCCATCGGCGAGTGGGTGTTGGGCTTCAAGTTCGACGACACGAAGACCTCGGAGCAGCGCTTTCTACACCGCCGCGACCTGGACGCTGTTTCCGACGAGCACCCCGTCATGGTTGCCCACCAGGCGGGCCACGTCTATTTCTTCAACACCCTCGGCTTGCGGCGGGCCGGGTTTAACGACGACACGCCGGACCCCTCCGGCGGCCGCTTGGGGCGCGATCCCGACACCGGCGGACTCGACGGTCGCGTCTACGGCGCCGCCATCTATCCCGTCCTACGGGAGGTCCTGCCGACCCACACCGACGACGACCGCCGTCGCGGCCTGGCCCTCATCTGTCGCATGTTCGCAGAAGCGGGCCTCACCAGCGTCCATGACGCCATGGTCTCCAACGACGATCTGCGGGTCTACCAGGAGGCCAAGGACGCGGGCGAGCTTCCTCTCCGGGTTTACCTGCTCATGTACCGCGACCACTTCCCCGCCCTCCGCGACGCGGGCGTTCGTACCGGTCTTGGCGACGACCGGCTCCGCATCGGGGGGATCAAGATGGTGGCCGACGGGGCTATCGCTACCCGCACAGCATATCTCTCCCAGCCCTATATCGGCAGCTGCTGTGATCACGGCTTGGCCGTTATGGACGCAGAGGAGACGGAGCGGAGGGTCCTTGAGATGCACCGAGCCGGTTTCCAGGTGTGCATACACTCCAACGGCGACCAGGCCATCGACATGGTTCTGACGGCCTACGAGAAGGCCCAGCGCGCCTTTCCCAGGAAGGACCCCCGGCACCGAATCGAGCATTGCAGCCTGGTCAACCCGGACCTGCTGCAAAGGATGAAGGCCCTTGGCTGCGTGGTTACGCCCTTCTGTTCCTACGTTTACTACCACGGAGAAAAGATGCGGTTTTACGGGGAGGAGCGGTTGAAGTGGATGTTCGCCCAGAGGTCCTTCATCGACCACGGCATCAACTCCACCGGGGCAGCCGACTACCCCTGCAGCCCACTGCCGCCCCTGATGGGCATCCAGAGCTGCGTCACGCGGGAAGATTATACCGGCCAGGTTTGGGGCCCGGAGCAGCGAATCACCGTTGAAGAGGCCCTGAAGCTCTATACCATTAACGGCGCATACGCTTCCTTTGAGGAGGACATCAAGGGTTCCATTGAGCCAGGCAAGTTGGCGGACATGGTGATTCTGGGCGAAGACCCGCGAGACGTCGATCCCCGGACCATCATGGATATTCCCGTGGAGCGGACCATCGTAGGGGGAGAGACGGTCTATCGGCGGGACTGAGTCCGTCCGGATGTTCACATATCCGTCCCATTATAGTCGTCAAAAATACCCCACGCGTCGGCCTACCGACCTCGGGTAAAAGACACTCTTTCTCACTAGTTGGGATTCGTAGTTCCCGAGGATTCTAGGTCAGTCTCACTCCTTAAAGTTGTACGAGCTAGGCGTAAAACGAGGGAAAATGAGCCTAAATTCCAGAAATTCACGTTAACTTGCATTTAGGTCTAGTGAATCCTGGGTTTATGTACAGTACGATTAAACAAATTACGAACGGGGGTTATAGGAATGCAAGCCTACTGCGTCAAGTGTCGGAAAAAGGAAGTAGAAATGAAGGATCCGGAGGAGATCACCATGAAGAACGGCCGGCCGGCCACTCGCGGCGTATGCCCGGAATGCGGCACCAAGATGTTCCGCATCGGCAAGCTTACGGCCTAGCAGCTGTAACCTAAGCCAACTAACTTTACGGGCGCGCAGCCCTCAGAGGTGGCGGGGATAGCCCGGACCGGTGGCTTTTGCGCCCTTGGTTCCGGCGCGTCATTACTTTAACAGGGCGGCTTTGACAGAACGACGCTCCTCTGCTATCGTGGCGCCGGCGCAAAATAAATGCTAGCGAGGCAGCCGTTGACCTGGGCCGACATTCTGGTTGCCGCCCTCAAAAAGGCGGGAATCTCTCTAATCGCATACGTGCCGGACATCAGCATCTACCAGGCTACCAAGCTGATGGAGGAAGACCCCTACTTCCAGGTAGTTTCGTCTACCAGGGAGGAAGAGGCTATAGGCGTAGCCGTGGGAGCCTATGCCGTAGGCCGCAGGTCTGCTGTATTCATGCAGTCCAGCGGCCTGGGCAACTGCATCAACGCCATTGCAAGTCTCTGCCTTCCCTGCAGGACGCCGATACCCTTCTTCATCAACCTCCGGGGCGAGTTGGGAGAATTCAACATCGCGCAGGTGGCCATGGGGAGGGCTTCGAAGCCTATACTGGACATTTTCGGCATTCCCCACTACACCCTCACCACCACCGAACAGCTGGACACCATCCTCGACGGCGCCCTGGACCTCTGCTACGCAAGCCGGGAGCCTGTGGCGCTGTGCATGACTCCGCTGCTCCATAGAGGTTCCCTTGCATAGAATAGAAGCAACAAAGGTAGTTCTCGAGCAAGCGGGGGACCGGCCCATCGTCAGCAATCTCGGACCCACGACGGACGAGCTCTGGCACGCGGGTCACAGAGACCGCAACTTCTATACCTGGGGGTCCATGGGGCTCTGCTCGTCTATTGCCCTCGGCATGGCCCTTTCGACCGACGAACAGATAATTTCTCTCGACGGCGACGGGTCGATGTTGATGAACTTGGGGACCGTCGCTTCCATCGGACGGGAGAAGCCGGAGAATCTCATCGTCATCGTTTGGGACAACGAGGAGTGGGGACAAACGGGACACCAGTCCTCTCATACCGCCATGGGCACCGACCTGGAGCGGGTAGCTCAAGGTTGTGGCATACCCCACACCGCCACCGTCAGCAGCGAGGAGCAGCTTGAGACCGTCCTCAAGGAAGCTCTGAACACCCCCGGCCCCTGGTTCATAGTCGCGAAGATAGAGGAGACGGAGCATCTTCCCTACGCCCCCATCGAACCGGAGATGACCCTCTACCGCTTCCGGGCGACCTTCGCAGAGTCGAAGAGCAATCCCCTCACCGAACCCTGGCTGTACACCGAGCAGTCAGGCTGAAACCGGTTTTCTTCCTCGTCCTTTAGCGAGAGCCTCGTTTCTACCCGTGGTCGGATTATGTAAAATTGGTCCGCTTCCATGATTGCAAGCCATTCGGGGTTGCAGTACAATTCTGCTCAAAATCCCGGCCCACGGCTTGCGATGCGTCGAAAGCCCTGTAGGTCGAGCTAACGAGCCGAACAAGTTGAATGGAGAGCTTACCATGTCTAAGAAGCTGATCATCTCCTCAGACTCCCACGTAGTCGAACCTCCCGACCTGTGGACGGACAGGATGGACGCCAAGCACGGCGATAGGATTCCTCACCTCGTCACCGGCGACCCCTACGACCAGTGGTACTGCGACGGGGAAGGCGTTGGAGTTCTGGGCGGCATCTCCCAGGCTGGCAAGCGCTACTCCAACCCGGAGGACATCACCCTGGAGGGCAGCTTTGCCGACGTTCCCCCCGGCGGCTACAATCCCCACGCCCACGTTCAGGACCTGGACGTGGACGGTGTCTACGCCGACGTTCTGTACCCCTCCATTGGACTGAACCTCTACGCTATACCGGACCCTGCCTTTTTGCGGGACGTCTTCCGCGCCTACAACGATTGGCTGGCTGAGTTCTGCAACACCTACCCCAACCGGCTCAAGGGCATCGCAATGCTTTTGCTGGACGACGATATCGAAGCTGGCATCAGCGAGTTGAAGCGCTCCGCCGAGATTGGCCTCTGCGGGGCCATGATTCCCGTCTTTCCCAGGGGGCACGAGACATATGACAGCCCCATCTACGAACCCTTCTGGGCTGCCGCCCACAAGATGAACATTCCCCTCAGCCTGCACACGGGCACCAACCGGCCAGGCTCAACCGTTATGCGCACCGAGGGCGAGGTGACCCAGAGCGGCGTGGACCGGAGCAACACGGACTATTGGGTCCGCATGTCCATGGGCCACATGATCTTCTCCGGCGTCTTCGAGCGGTACCCGACGCTTAAGGTGGTCAACGTGGAGCACGACCTGGCCTGGATTCCCTACTACATGCAGCGGATGGACGTCACCTACATCGAGCGCCCCACCCAGGCCTTCTATCGGTTCAAGGATGGCATGAAGCCAAGCGACTTCATGCGCCGAAACATCTACCATAGCTTCCAGGACGACGGCTTGGGCATTCGCGACCGGGACATCATTGGCGTCGACAAGCTTATCTGGGCCTCCGACTATCCCCACGCCGAGTCCACCTTCCCCGAGTCCCAGAGGGTTCTGGAGAAGATTCTGAAGGGCGTTTCCGAAGACGAACGGGAGATGATAGTCTCGCGCAACTGCGCCGAGCTCTATAACCTTAACTAGGGCCCGTAACGAGGCCGGCAACCAGGTAAAACGTAGAAAATAAGACCCAGAACGCCCACAGGGCGTAGGAGGAGAAGTTTCATGAGCGCCAAGTCGTTGATTATCTCCTCGGATTCCCACGTGGTGGAACCCCCTCAACTCTGGAGCGACCGCATGGACGCCGCCCACGGGGAGCGCATCCCCCACCTGGAGGTTGGCGACCCCCACGACCAGTGGCATTGCGACGGGGAAGTGGTGGGCACCCTAGGAGGCGCGTCTTCCGCTGGGATGCGCTTCTCCAGACCCCAGGACATCACCCTGGAAGGCAGCTTCGCTAACGTCCCGCCCGGCGGCTACGACCCTCACGCCCACGTTCAGGACCTTGACGTGGATGGCGTGTATGGAAGCGTTCTCTATTCGTCCGTTGCGGGGAATATGTACGCCGTGCCGGACGCCGCCTTCATGCGGGAGGTCTTCACCGCCTATAATCGGTGGCTGTCGGAATTCTGCAGCGCTTACCCCCGGCGTCTGAAAGGTATCGCCCAGGTACTGGTCGACGACGACATGGCTGCAGGCATCGCCCAACTGGAACACGCCGCCAAGCTGGGCCTCTGCGGGGCCATGATACCCGTCTACCCCAGTCCCTCGGAGACCTATGACCTGCCCATGTACGACCCTCTCTGGGCGGCGGCCCAGGACCTGGGAATTCCCCTGAGCCTGCACGTGGGAACCAAGCGCCCCGGCAGTGTCCAGATGCGGACCGAGGGCCGAATTACCCAGTCAGCCGCCGAACGAAGCGTCTCTGACTTCTGGGTGCGCATGTCGTTGGGCCACATGGTCTTCTCCGGTGTTTTCGAGCGCTATCCGATGCTGAAGGTAGTCAACGTGGAGCACGAACTTTCGTGGATCCCCTTCTTCATGAAGCGCATGGACGCCACCTACGTAGAGCGTCATACCCAGGCCACTCACCGCTTCCAGACAGACGCGCTGCCCAGCGATTTCATGCGTCAAAACGTCTACCACGGCTTCCAGGAGGACGACTTGGGCATCCGGCTCCGTGACATGATTGGCGTGGACCACATCATGTGGGGTTCGGACTATCCTCATGCCGAGTCCACCTTCCCCGAATCCCAAAGGATTCTGGACGAAATCATGGAAGGCGTTCCCGACGAGGAGCGAGCCATGCTGGTCGGTGGCAACTGCGCCGAGTTGTATGGGATGGGTTAGGGACAGGTAGGCGTCGGCTCAACCAGACCTAGAATCGCGGGTGGGATAGAGGAGAATCTTCGGGGACTACGCCCACGCAGAGGTGGCCGGGACTAAACGGGCATGTGTTGGGTCAACTGCCAGGCGAAGTCCCTCCAAGGTGTAGGCCCCCAGCAAGGCGCGGGCTTCATCCGCTCCGAAGACCACTAGAGTGACCTCGCTGTTGCCGTTTATCGTGGCCCAAACTCTTCCGATACCGTACTCCACCGTCCTGCCGTCCGCCAGCACAAGCTCGATCTTGTCTATTGGAGATATCCCCATGTCGTTTAGCAAACGGGCCGGTACGATGGTGTAGCTGGCTCCGGTGTCAACCATGGCCTCTATCTCCAACGACTTCTTGCCGTCCATACTGTCCAACCGGATGGGCCAATTGAATGTTCCCAAAAGGCACCTCTTTTTATTTTATGTTCTAAGAATTATACATGATGTCCCGCTTCTGCAAAAGAAGGCGGCCTTGCTATACGCGAAATCCTCTGCTTCTGTCGGATTTCTACACACAGAAATGCCTCCCCTTGACCTCCACGTCTGCATAGGGCAAACTTCTTGTCGATGAGCGCACCACAGTCCGCAAGCCCCCACGTCGCCCGAATCCTTGACGCCGTAGACAAGGACAGGATGCTGGCCCTTGCCGGGAAACTCATCAGCATTCCCAGCTTCAAGGGCCAGGAAACCGATGCAGCCCGCTTCCTAGCCGACTTCTTCCAGGAACGCGGCTATGAGGTCATGCTCCAGGAAGTGGAACCAGGCCGGTTCCAGACCATCGCCGTGCTCAAGGGCGCGGGCGGCGGCAAGTCCCTCATGCTCAACGGGCATATAGACATCAACCCCATTGCCAATCAGTGGCAGCGGGACCCGTGGACGCCAAACATTGAAGGCGACCGACTATACGGCGCGGGCATTCGCAACATGAAGAGCGGCGTTGCCGCCATGATAGAAGCCGCCGAAGCAGTGCGGCTCTCCGGAGTGCCGCTGAAGGGCGACCTGGTAGTCGCCTGCGTTGCGGGGGAGCTTCAGGGAGGCGTCGGGACCGACTATCTATGCCAAAACGGTCCTTTGACGGACATGGCCGTCGTCCCTGAACCCTTCGGTGCAGACAACATCGTCACTGTACACGCCGGCTCTGCGGAAATGGTCATCCATACCATCGGCATCGCTCGGCACATGAACCTGGCGGAGCAGTCCATTGATGCAATCGAGAAGATGTGCAAGGTCATCCCCGTCCTCAAGAGCATTAAGTTCCGTCACGCCCCACGTCCGGACCTGCCGGGCCTGCCTCGCTTCAACGTGGGCACCATCATTGGCGGGATAGGCCCTGACCACAACCGTTCGGAAGCCACCTACAACGCCGATTACTGCTCCATTGTCATCGACGTTAGATTCCCGCCCGGCACCACTTCGGAGATGGTCAAGGAAGACGTGGTTACGGCCCTGGAGGGCATTCGACGGGAAGACCCGGAGTTCCGCTACGAAATCGAGATGCCGCCGCCGCCCAAGTACCAGGCCTTCACGATGATAGTAGACCCGTTTGACCTGCCCAAGGGCGAGTACATTCTGGACAGCGTATTGCGCCAGTACAGGACGGTCACGGGACGGGAGCCGGATGGGGTGGGCACGGTACTGCCCTGGTCCTACAGCGGCGACGACACGTCGAAGCTGCTGAAGGCGGGCGTTCCCTGCCTTCTTCACGGCCCCGCCGGCGGCATAGAATCCTCGTCGAACCCCGACGAATACTCCCTAATCAGCCACATGCACCAGGTGGCTAAAGTCCTCGCACTAACCGCTCTGGACGTCTGCAACGTACCCAAGGAAGATGCATAAAGCGTCCAAGCGAACCGGTATCACACACCCATAAATCTTCGCAGAGTTCAAAAATCAGGAGGAAGAATCTTGTCACAAGTGGAAGATAAGCTAAACGCGATGGGCCTCACCGTGCCCGTGCCGCCGCCCCCCGGCGGCAACTACATCCCCGCCCGTCGGACGGGCAACGTGGTGTTTCTCTCCGGTGTCACGCCCAGCCGACCCGACGGCACCGCCTTTAAGGGCAAGCTAGGCAGAGACCTGACGGTGGAGGAGGGGTATGCGGCGGCGCAGAACTGCGCCCTAAAGCTGCTGGCCAATCTGAAGAAGGAGATTGGCGATCTGGACAATGTTACCAAGGTGATTAAACTGCTGGGCATGGTCAACTCCGACCCGGACTTCACCCAACCCCCTGCGGTGGTCAACGGCTGCTCTGACCTACTTGTGAACGTACTTGGCGATAAGGGCCGTCACGCCCGCTCGGCGGTCGGCTTGGCCACCCTACCCGGCGGCGTTGCCGTGGAAATTGAGATGATTGTCGAGGTGGCCGGCTAACGCCGACCACTGTCTTAGCGTCCTTGTGACGCTTTCATCCGTCATCGAGAAGACGGGCGCCCACGAGGGACGCCCTTACACGGGATGGGATTCGGCGCAAGGTTGTCTCCTAAGGCAATCCCCTGTGGTTGCCCTCAGTGATGCAACCTTGCGCGTATTATCGAGAGATTGTGCGATCCCCGAACCAGGAACCATGGATTATGGTAGGGGCAGGTTTGAAACCTGCCCCTACGGCGATGTGACGTACTCCAAGAAGCAAAGGGCGTCTAACAAGGACGCCCCTCGGGAATGCCTTCGTCCGGCTAGATGCCCAGCACGTACCCGTCACGTCTCGGGTCTGCGCCGCCCATGAGTATGCCTGACCCAGGGTCGGCGGCGATGGCGTGGCCGCCGCCTACTTCCATTCCCCACTCGCCGAGCAGACCGACGTCGTGGCCCCGGTCCGCCAGTTCCTCCCGCGCTGCCAGGGACACCCGCTCCTCCATGTTGATGGTCACGCCCGTCATCACGCGGAATCGCGCCGCCTCGATGGCCTCCTGCACGTTCATGCCAAACTCCAGCACGTTCAAGACCATCTGGGTTGTGGTCTGGGGAATGCCGTAGCTGCCAGGGGTACCGATGGAGAGGATGAACTTTCCGTCCTTGAATACCTGTATGGGCGCCATGTTGCTTCCTGGTCGTTTGCCCGGCTGCACCAGCAGCCGGCTGTCGCTTCCCCCAACGATGTCCATCAGGTCTATGTTGTTGTTCAGCAGAATGCCGGTGTTGCCCGCCACCACGCCGCAGCCAAAGCCCGCGCCCAGGGTTTGGGTGATGCTGGCCACCGTGCCATCCCCGTCCGCCGCCGAGAAGTGGGTGGTCTCGCCGCTGGTGTAGACACTCGGAGTCCCGGCCAGGATGGCGTCCTCCGGGGGATTCTGCGTATACCGCTCCCCAATCACCGTGGAGGCCCGCTTGTGATTTATGAGGCCCCTTCGACCGCGGGCGTACTCCTTGGTCAGCAGGCCGGCCACGGGCACGTCCATGAAGTTGGGATCTCCGCCGTAGGCTATCCGGTCGGGGACGGCAACCTTGATGGCCTCCGAGACCATGTGGATGTAGTCGGCGGAGTTATGGCCCATGCTGCGAAGGTCGAAGGCCTCCAGGATGTTCAGGGTCTCCAGCACCTGGAAGGCGTTGGAATTCGGCCCTGTGGTGACCACCTCGTAGCCCTTATAGGTGGTGCTGATGGGCGTCTCCCAGTTGGGTTCGTAGGAGTCCAGGTCCTCCGCGGTAATCAACCCGTCAGTCTCCCGCATGAACCGGTCTATTTCCTGGGCCACCGCGCCCCGATAGAAGCCGTCCAACCCCTCCGCGGCGAGGGTCTTGAAGCTCTGGGCCAAGTTGGGTTGCTTCAGGATGTTACCGGGCTGGGGAGGGCGACCGTTAGGTAGATAGGCTTCTTTGGAGGTGGGGAACTGGGCCAGCCGGCCTTCGTTCACCTCGAAATATCTGCTGTCGGAGCCCGAAATGACGATCCCTTGCTCTGCTAGTTCGATGGCGGGCGCTAGCGCCGCCTCGCGGGATAGGCTGCCGTAGGTATCCAGCATGGTCAGCCAGCCGTGGGGATTACCCGGCACCAGGGGACATCGAACGCCCACGCTGTGATTCTCCGGCGTGAACTTGTCGGGCACGGCCTGTTGGGGCACCGCGCCGGAGAAGTTCAACACCCGACGCTCCTGACCGTGATTGCGGCTGATGAGCAGGAACCCGATGCCACCCAAGCCCGACATGAAAGGCTCCACAACGTTCAGAGCCGCGGCCGCAGCCACGGCCGCATCAACGGCGTTGCCGCCCTGGAGGAACATCTTCAGTCCGGCCAGCGAGGCCTCGTAGTTGGCGCAGGCCACCATTCCACGGCGGCTTGTAATCACGGGTCTGTGGGCTGTGAGGGCGCTGCCCCCTTCCGGCATGAAGTTTCTGCTAAACATCATTTGTTCTCTCTCCAGTATTGAATTTTGGATGGTGGGGGCGAATTGTATGTCATTCCGAGTCCCTCGAGGAACCTTGTAAGCCTTGCGTCAACGTCACCCAATCAACGAGATTCTTCACTGCGCTTCGCTCCGTTCAGAATGACATTGGTTGGTTCCATGCGGCTAATTCTCAAAAATATCCTCAGGCAGGAAGGCGCTGACCACAAAATTGGGAACGTCCACCACGTTGCTGACCTTGAGGTCAATGGCGACGCTGCAAATGACATAGGCCTGCTCACGACTCCAGCCCCGCTCCTGGAGCAGGTCAATCATGTTTAGCAGGGCGTTTCGAGCCGCCAGGGTCAGGTCTTCGCCCCGGTTCTCGCCGTCGTCGGTGACGGGCATGCCCATTGTGGCAGTGAATCGTTGCGGTGCGGACCATTGGGGCGGTTGGAAGTAACCTGGGTGGGCGAATCGGGGCCATCGGATGTTCCGCCGCTCCGCCTCGCCCTTGTGCACTTGAAATCGGACTGCCTGAGTGGCCGCCATCTCGATGGCCGTCACGCAGCACTCCGAGTCTCCCTGGGCGAAATGGCCATCACCCGCCGAATACAACGCGCCCTCGACGGCTACCGGGACGTAGAGCAGCGACCCCTTGGTCAGCTGCTTGACGTCGGCGTTTCCGCAGTTTTCACGAGGGGGGAGCGTTCTCAGTCCGTGTTGGGCCACAGCGCCGCACGCAGGTACAGCGTCGGTGGGGTCAGGCGGAAGGACGATGCCACCCTTTTCCATGAGAGCCGCCTCCCGGCGCGTCCACTCCTCAAGCTGTTGGTGAGAGGGCGCTACGCCCGCGGTGCCCATGAAGGCCCCGTAGGGTATACGAACGCCGGGGAGCATTTCCGAGGTAGCCCAACCGTCGCTGATGGCCCAGTGCACCAGGTACGGCTCAAGGAAAACGTCCCGCAGGAAACCCATGCCGGGGCTGATGCGCGTCCAGCCTGCCGCCTCCGGTATAACGTCGAGACACTCTATCTCCAGCAGGTCGCCGGGTTCCGCTCCCTTTACGTAGACCGGGCCGGTTAGGGGGTGCACCACGCCACGGGCGATTCTGGATACAGCTTCGACGGAATCCCCGAAGAGGATCTGCCCGTCGCAGGCGTCCCTGGTTTCCAGAACCACTTCTTCGCCGGGTTCCGCCTCCACCGTAGGCTCCACGTCGGGGTGCCAACGATTATGGCCCGTGTGGGGCTGATCCTTCAGCATCTTACTGCGATCTATCTCAATGCTTTTCACTTCAACCCTCCGTTCCAAGGAATCAATTCCTGGAACACCACTTCCGCCAGTCTATCCTGAATGCTTTTCATGTCGGCCCTCCGGCCCGCGGGAGTGAACTTCTGCGGTAGTATATCACCGACTAAGGGGTTTGGGGGAATGGGGATGATTCTGCCCCCAATCTTGACGGTCGGGGCTCGGCGGAACCCGCCCACTCGGTTGGCTATCACAATCTCACCTGATACAATGGTGGCCCTTGGATTGCCGCCTACCGCGGCGATCCCCAAGATACAAGCGACCAAATTCAAGGAGGAAACGTGAAGGTAATAAGGATTGCAGACGTGCCCAAGGAGGACTCCAGCGACGCCCCAATCTTTTTCGGCGGCGCGGTTTCCCGCCAGGACCTCGTAACGGAGAAGAGCAGCAAGTTCTTCAACTTCAGCGTTGTGAACTTCGACGCGGGCGCCCGTAACAAGTTCCACATCCACACCAGCGACCAGATTCTCCTAGTGACCCACGGACGGGGCATCGTGGCCACGGAGGACAAAGAGCACGAGGTTACCGAGGGCACGACCATCCACGTCACCGCCGGCGAGAAGCACTGGCACGGCGCCACCGCCGATTCGTCATTCTCCCACATCACCCTTACCGGCGCGGGCAGCTCGACGGAAATTGTCGGTTAGCCTGCGGCCCACCTATCTCCATTCCGGAGGCGAATCCTAGAGATGCTGATGGACCACAGCAGTCCTGCCGCCAACGACTCCCCCGCCCTGACCACGATTTCGGAAGACCCTTCCGTAAAAGAGTCGCTTATAACCTCCCTGGACAGCCCCATTACTCCCACGGAGCGGTTCTACGTTCGAAACCACTTCAGCGTCGTGCCTAAGATTGACGCAACCGAGTGGCGGCTGAATGTAGGCGGACTGGTTAGCCAACCCCTGGAATTGACCTTAGAGGAGCTTCTGAGCCTGCCCAGCCAGGAGTCCGTCGTCACTCTGGAGTGCGCCGGAAACAGCCGGTCCTACCTGACGCCGCCGGCGGAGGGCATCGGGTTCGCGCACGGAGCCGTCAGCACGGCCCTGTGGAAGGGCGTACCCCTTTCGCTGATTCTGGAGCGGGCAGGCGCGAATAGAGACGCCCTGGAGGTGGTGTTCCACGGGGCAGACACGGGCGAAGAGGAGGAAGACGGCGTTGTCTACTCCACGGAGCTACCCTACGCTCGAAGCCTTCCCCTGGCAACGGCCATGAGGCCGGAACTCCTTCTCGCCTACGAGATGAACGGCGAGCCGTTGACAACCGACCACGGGTTTCCCCTCCGCCTGCTGGTGCCTCGGTGGTACGGGATGGCGTCCGTGAAGTGGCTCACTCGCATCAAAGTAGTTGACAAGCCCTTCGAGGGGTTCTTTCAGAAGCGGCGCTACGTCTTCATTGATGAGGGCGTGGAGGACGATCCGACGCGCAAGCCTGTTACCACCCTGAGGGTCAAGTCTATCATCACTGCACCAAGGCACGGCGAGGTTATACAGCCGGGCGGTTATGTCATTCGAGGATTCGCCTGGTCGGGAGTGGGGGAAGTTACGAAGGTGGAGGTGACCACCGACGGGGGCAGAAGCTGGTCGGAAGCCAGCCTCCTGGGATCGTCCGAGCACAACGCCTGGCGTCAGTGGGAATTCCCCTGGGCGGCGAAGGAGCAGGGGCACTTTATATTCATGGCTCGCGCCACCGACTCGGCAGGCAACGGGCAGCCCAAGAGCGTTCCGTGGAACTTCCGGGGGTACGCCAACAACGCCATCCACACCCTGGCGGTGGAAGTTCCTGCCGGCAAGGGGCAGCGTTAGGGTGCCTCACAAGTCGTTTCTATGAAAACGGAGGCGCGGTAGGGGAGCGGACGGGTTTGAAACCCGCCTCTACGAAATAGGTTGCAATGTCTGCGTGAACAGCACTTGTACGGTCTATGTTCATAGTAATGACAGGCTAGGCAGCGTATATCACAAAGGGAAAGAAAAATGAGTTTGGACATTGACAACATGAGCGTTCTGGACCGTCGCCACATAGAGGCGCTGGTTCTTGGTCCGATGATTCGCGCATTCGAGGAGGAGATTGGGCGGGAACGCGCCCACGGCATCGCCCGCAGGGTCATCGTCAAGATTGCCGAAGAGCAGGGCAGCGCCCTTTCTGCGCGGATGGGCGGCGACGACATGGCCGCATTCTCCAAGAGTAAAGACCCCTGGGTAAGGGGCGGCGCGCTGGAAACTGACACCCTGGAGGACAACGACTCTCGGGTGTCGTTCAACGTCACCCGGTGCCGCTACGCCGAGATGTATCGAGAACTGGGAATGGCGGACCTGGGCGGCATCTTCTCCTGTGGACGGGACGGCGCCCTCTCCACCGGCTTCAACCCCCGCATCAATCTGGCCCGCACTCAGACCATCATGGAGGGCGCAAGCCATTGCGACTTCCGATACACCATTGAAAAGGACGACGCAGCTTCGTCCCAAGGAGATTAGACCATGCAAACCCGCATGATTAGAGACCTGGAAGTTCCGGTAGTCGGCATGGGTTCCGCCGGCAGCTTTGACGTGCCCATGAGCGAGATCGAAATTCGCAAGCAGATTCTGGACAACTGCATCTCCCAGGGCAGCAACTTCGTAGACACCTCCCCCATGTACCGCCGCTCGGAGCAGGTCATTGGCGCCGCAATGGAGGGCAAGAGGGACAAGTTTCAACTGGCCACGAAGGTCTGGTGCACCGGACGGGATACGGCGGTCAGGCAGATGGCCCGCTCCTTCGAGCTGCTCAGGACCGACTACATCGAGGTTATGCAGATTCACAACCTGGTGGACTGGAGGACCCATCTGCCCCTGCTGGAGGAGATGAAGGCCGAAGGGAAGATCGGCGTCATCGGCCTCACACACTATTCTCCCGACGCTCTGCCGGAGATGGCGGAAATCATGCGGACCGGTCGCATCGACTCGGTGCAGATCTCCCACAACGTCATGGAGCGGGAGGTGGAGGACGTGATTTTGCCTCTGGCCGAGGAAATGGGAATTGGCATCATCGTCATGCGCCCAGTGGGAGCCGGTCAGCTATTTCGCAACCTGATAGAAAAGCCGAACCTTGAGCCGCTGCAGGAGTTCGGCATCCGCACCTGGGGGCAGGCCCTCATGGCCTGGCTGCTGGCGGACCCGCGCGTCACCGTGCTGATTCCCGCCACTCGCCGGCCCCAACGGATTATCGAAAACGCAGCAGCAGGAGAAGTCACCATTCCCCCAGAGATGAGAGACTACGTCCTGAGCGAGGCCCAACGCTGCCTCAAGCCAGACTTTTATGGCATAGGTTGAGGTAGACACACCGCCATGCTGAAGATCAACGCCCAAAGATTAGCCGAAACCCTGGAATCCCTGGGGCGCATCGGCGAAACGCCGGAGGGGATGCAGCGGATTGCATTTAGTCCCGCCGACGTGGAGGGACGGGAGTTCGTCCAGTACCTGATGGCCAAGGCGGGCCTGAGTGTTCGGGTGGACGCCGCCGGGAACGTCATTGGACGCAAGGAAGGCGCGGTTGCCGGCCTTCCCGCCGTAGGTATGGGATCACACACCGACACGGTGCCCAAGGGGGGCAAGTACGACGGGGCCCTCGGAGTGATGGGGGCCATCGAGTGCGTCCAGACCCTGAAGGACAGCGGCGTAATCACCCGCCATCCCATCGAGGTGCTGATCTACACCAACGAGGAGGGGACCCAGTTCCGACGCTGGCTTTATGGCAGCCGCGCCATGGTCGGGCTGCTGGAGGAGGACGACCTGACCGCCGTCGACGAAATCGGTGTGTCTATCGGCGAGCGACTTAAGGACGTGGGCGGCGACGTCACCAAAATCATGGAAGCGTCCCGCAGCTCCGACGAATTCTCCGCCTATCTGGAACTGCACATAGAGCAAGGCCCTGTTCTCCACCAGACCGGAGTTGCCATCGGCGACGTAACGGCAATCACCGGCAGGATCGGCATGAACGTATCCGTCAGGGGCACGGCCAACCACGCCGGTACCACGCCCATGGGCCACCGCCGAGACGCCTTGCTGGCCGCCACCCACGTCATACAGGCAGTCAACGCAATAGCTACCGACGAAGAAATCTGCCGCGTCGGGACCGTGGGCATGGTGGACGTCAGCCCCAACGCGGAGAACGTCATCCCCGGCCGTGTGGACTTTAGCGTGGAGTTCAGGGACGAAACGGTCGAACGCATTCGGCAGGCGGCTCACCGCTTCCGTGAGGTGAGTGATGCCCTGTCTCAACGTTATGACGTTGCCATAGAGATAGAAGAGATCGGGCTGGCCTCACCCGCGCCCATGCACGACGACATCCGGCACCTTATCCGAGAATCGGCGAAGACGCTCGGTCTGGATATCACCTCACTGCCCAGCGGCGCAGGCCACGACGCTCAATCCATGGCGGAAATTACCAAAGCGGGGATGATCTTCGTGCCCAGCGTAGACGGCGTCAGCCACTCGCCGCGGGAATACACCTCGCCTGAGGACTGCGTCAACGGAGCCAACGTCCTACTGCAAAGCCTACTGGCCCTGGACGCCACCCTCGACTAACGGTCCCTTCATCCCTCCAGGCAAAGTGACAGCCTTTCTGAACTGGTGTACAGGACTGACATTGTTTGGGATGACTTGAGGCGGGGATACAGGCTATAGTTATGAGCATCAGGTTCTACATTGACGCAGAGAGCGGAGAACCTCACATCTTCAATCATGGAGTCGAAGAACGCGAAGTCGAGGACATCCTCGCGTCGCCCGGAGAGGACCGTCCAGGGCGAGAAAGTTCACGAATTGCAGTTGGCAAGACTCGTGACGGACGTTATCTCAGGGTTATCTACGTCCCAGACCGCGATCCAGGACAAGTTTTTGTGATAACGGCATACGAGCTAAGAGGGAAACCCCTAGCCGCTTTTCGGCGACGTATGAGAAGGAGCGGAAGATGAAGAACGCCACTAATTTCCCGCCGGGATGGGATGAGAAGCGCGTCCAAAGTGTGCTCAATCACTACGAATCCCTTACCGAGGAAGAGGAAGTGGCTGAGGACGAGGCCTCTTTTGAAGACTCTTCGCAGACGGTTATGGCAGTTCCCAAGGAACTAGGGAACCTCTGAACAACGTGATACAGGTTGCATATAATAGTCCGTGGGAGTTGTAAGAGAGGCAGGAGCCTCACATGGGGTTCTTACGGTGTACCCAGGGAAGCGCTCGTGGCTCCAAGTCACTCCAGCCGGGGCGTGGTAGTGACCACACCTCGTAGTTGGGCGCACCTAGGCCCTATGAAGCCGCCAGGTGACGCTCCGCCGTTATCAGGTTGGTAAGCCCCAACAGCAACGCCAACCGTTGCGTGTTCTTGGCCAATCCCCGGTAGCGAACCTTGGCGTACCCGAAGCGCCGCTTTACCCACAGGAATGGATGCTCCACCTTGGCCCTGATAGACGCCTTCCGCCTCTCCTCTACCGCTGCTTCACTCCCAGGCTCCAATTGTCGCCGTCTCCCAGGCCTCATGGCCACTCGCCACTCCACCTCCAACCCCTCATTCTCCTCCCTCTTGGCCACTCCCTGATACCCCGCATCTCCCCACACTCGCTTCTCTCCTCCGTGCAGCAGCCGGTGTGCCTCTGTCACATCATGCACGTTGGCGGATGTCGTACTCATGCTATGCACCACTCCCGTCTCTGAGTCCACCCCGACGTGCACTTTCATACCGAAGTGCCACTCATTTCCCTTCTTCGTCTGACGCATCTGTGGGTCTCGCTCACAAGCGCCATTCTTCGTCGACGAAGGCGCCTCTATGATGCTGGCGTCCACTATCGTACCCTCCCGCAGCCTCAGCCCTTGGGATGCCAGGTGGCGATTGATCTCCTCCATCAGGCCCTGCCCCAACCGGCGCTCTTCCAGCAGATGCCGAAAGTTCAGTATTGTTGTCTCGTCCGGCAACGGGCCTGACAGCCTCAGTCCCACGAACCGCCTCACCGACTCCGCCTCGTAGAGCAGGTCCTCCATACCAGGGTCGCTAAGGTTGTAGAACAGCTGCACACAGTGTATCCGCAGCATCGCTGACAACTCGTAGGGCCGACGGCCCCGGCCCGCCTTCGGATAGTGCGGCCGTATCCGCTCTTCCAGCAGACCCCACGGGATCAGGCCATCCATCCGCTCTAGGAATATCTCCCGACGGGTCTTACGCTTCTTGCTTTCGTACTCCAGGTCTCCGAATGTCGGCTGCTGCATCGTGGCTTCACCCCAAGCATTTCTCTCTATTCTGGTTGGCATTCTACTATGCCATAGACAAGTGGGGCTTGTTCAGAGTGTTCCTAGCTCCTGTCGTACGAGCGCTGATTGCAGACCGCGCCAAGTAACCACGCGAAATACGGCTAGAAGTATCGGCGCAGCCCTTCATCCCTCCAGGGCCTGGGCCAGGTCCGCAACAAGGTCTTCCGCGTTTTCCAGCCCCACGGACACCCGCAGCAAATCTTGCGGCGTGGCGCTCTCCGGCCCCTCTATGGACGCTCGATGCTCTATTAGGCTTTCGTAGCTGCCCAAGCTCGTTGCCCGGGTAAACAGCCACGTCCTGGCGGCCACAGCAAAGGCGGCATCCCTTCCACCCTTGACCCGGAATGACAGCATACCGCCAAAGTCCTGCATCTGTCGGCGGGCCGTCTCATGCCCAGGATGTGCGGCCAGACCCGGATAGAACACCTCCGCCACTCGCGAATTTCCGTCCAGAAACTCGGCGACATGAGCGGCGTTTCGCGTGTGGGCACGGACACGGTAGGGAAGGGTTCGGATGCTTCGAAGCAGCAGCCAGCAGTCGAAAGGGGAGGGCACCGCTCCGCCGTCTTGCTGTACCTGTCGGATCCTTTCAAACAGCCCCTCCTTACGGGAAGTCACCACCAAGCCCCCCGTCACGTCACCGTGGCCTCCCAGATACTTGGTGCTGGAGTGCACGACCAAGTCCACCCCAAGCTCCAAGGGCCGCTGGAGCACCGGCGTTGCCCACGTATTGTCGCAGACTGTGTGGATACCTCTCTCGCGGGCGAATTCCGCCACCGCCTCTACGTCGGTAATCTTCAGCAAGGGGTTGGAGGGAGTCTCGATAAACAACATCCGCGTCGAATCCTCGATGGCTCCTATTACAGCCTCCGGTTCCAACATGTCAACGAAGGTTGTGCGAAGACCCCAAGGGGCCATGATCTCTCTCAGCAGCCGGGCGGTGCCGTGATAGATGTCCGAAGGGGCCACCACGTGGTCGCCGGGGCGCAGCGCTTGAAATACGCTCATTATCGCCGCCATGCCGGAGGAAAATGCTGCCGCGTCTTCGCCCCTCTCCAGCGCTGCAACGCACTCCTCCAACAAGCGGCGGTTTGGGTTGTCCGACCGCCCGTAGACGTATCCCTGCGGGTAAGAGCCGTCGGCGTCACGCTCGAAAGTGGTGGACATGTGGAGGGGCGGCGTAACCGCCCGCGTCGAAGGATCCACCATCCGACCTGTGTGCACAGCCAGCGTTTCGATTTGCATTTGATTCTCCTTCAGCTTGTGGGGCGCAGTCGCCATTCTACTGCAGGTGTTTTCAGCCCGCATCTCCAATGCTATCATTAGCCAAACTCCAGCGACAGCACAGCAAAAAGGGGGCTTCATGGATAGGAACCAGTCAACGCCGGAATTCGTGGCCGAGGTTTACCGAAAAATGGAGCTTCGGCTCCAAACGGTGAGGGAGCGACTGGGCCACCCACTGACGCTGGCCGACAAGGTCCTCCTCTCCCATCTCGACGATCCCGCCGGCAGCGAGCTGGACCCCGGAGAAAGCTACCTGCTCCTCCGTCCCGACCGGGTGGCACACCAGGACGTTACCGGCCAGATGGCCATTCTGCAATTCATGCAGTCGGGCCGCAGCCGCGTAGCCGTCCCCACGACCGTCCACTGCGACCACCTGATTCAGGCGCGGGTGGGGAGCCGGTCCGACACCGCCGACGCCCTGCTTGAGAACAGCGAGGTCTACCAGTTTCTCCAGTCGACCTCGGCCAAGTACGGCATGGGATTCTGGAAACCCGGCGCGGGCATCATCCACCAGGTGGTGCTGGAGAACTACGCCTTCCCGGGCAGCCTGATGATCGGCACCGACTCGCACACACCCAACGCCAGCGGCCTGGGAATGCTCGCCATCGGCGTTGGCGGCGCGGACGGCGCGGACGTCATGGCCGGCCTTCCCTGGGAGGTCATGTACCCCCGACGCATCGGCGTTCGCCTCACCGGCAAGCTCCGGGGCTGGACGGCGCCGAAGGACGTTATTCTCTACCTGGCAGGTGTGCTGACCGTCGCCGGCGGCACCAACAGCATCATTGAATACTTTGGCCCCGGTGCGCGGACCATAAGCTGCACCGGCAAGGCCACCATCGCAAACATGGGCGCAGAGCTGGGCGCAACGGGGTCCATCTTCCCGTTCGACGACCACATGGCCCTCTACCTGGAGGCGACGGGACGGGGCGCTCTTGTCGAGCAGGCGCGTCAACACCGGCATCTGCTGGAGGCGGACCCCGAGGTTGAGGCAGACCCGGACCGGTTCTACGACAGAGTCGTCGACATCGACCTCTCCTCGCTGGAGCCTCACGTGGTCGGCCCCCATACGCCGGACCTTGCCCGTCCTATCTCCCATCTGGCCGATGAGGTGAAGGCAAAGGGCTACGTGGACGACATTTCCGTGGCCCTTATCGGCAGCTGCACCAACTCTTCCTACGAGGACATGAGCCGCGCCGCCGACGTTGCGAACCAGGCCCAGGCCCACGGGGCAGAGGCCGCAGTACGGTTGCTGGTCACCCCCGGCTCGGAACAGGTCCGGGCGACCATCGAGCGCGACGGTCAGATGAAGGCGCTGCAAGACATCCGCGCCACGGTACTCGCCAACGCCTGCGGCCCCTGCATCGGCCAGTGGCGTCGCTCCGAGGTGAAGCAGCGTGAGCCAAACACCATCCTCACTTCCTACAACCGCAACTTCCCCCGCCGCAACGACGGGCACGCCGAGACCATGAACTTCATCGCCAGCCCGGAAATTGTGGTGGCCCTCAGCCTGGCCGGCAGCCTGTCATTTAACCCTCTGGAGGACAGTCTGACCGGGGCCGACGGTTCCACTTACACGTTGGAACCCCCCAAGACTGCGCCGGAGGTGCCCAGCGACGGCTTCGACCCGGGCGCAGAGACCTACGTGGCCCCTCCCGAGGACGGCAGCGATGTTGAGATTGTCATCGACCCGGACAGCCAGCGGCTCCAGGTGCTGAACCCGTTTGACCCATGGGACGGCGAAGACTTCTTGAACTCGCCGATCCTGCTGAAGGCCAAGGGCAAGTGCACCACGGACCACATCTCTCCCGCGGGGCCGTGGCTCCGCTTCCGCGGCCACCTGGACAACCTCAGCGACAACATGTTCCTTGGGGCAGCCAACGCTTACACAGGTGAGACGGGACACGGGCTGAATCCCGTCACCGGCGAAACGGGCCAGGAGTTTCCGCAGATAGCCCGCCGGTTCAAGGCCGAGGGGCTGCGTTGGGTGGTCGTCGGCGACAATAACTACGGCGAGGGAAGCAGCCGGGAGCACGCCGCCCTTTCGCCTCGTCACCTGGGCGCTACCGCCATCATCGTGCGCAGCTTCGCCCGCATCCACGAGTCCAACTTGAAGAAGCAGGGCCTGCTGGCGTTGACCTTCCAGGACCCGGCGGACTACGACCGGATTCGTGAGGACGATAGGGTGAGTCTCACCGGATTGAAGGGGTTAGCGCCGGGCAAGTCGGTGGACTGCACACTGCACCATGCCGACGGTTCGACGGAGACGCTGATACTCCGGCACACGCTGAACGAGTCGCAGATAGAGTGGTTCAAGGCAGGTACGGCCCTCAACCTGGTCCGACAGGGGGGCTGAGGGACTAGCAGTCCGCTCCGGCTAGGCGCTTCTGGGACGCTTGACGAAGACCACGTCATCGCCGTTCACGTGCCGGTCCCGTATCTCCTCGAAAGCCGCCAGCTTGGCAGGCTGAAACTCCGTCCGCTCCTCCGCGTCATTTAGATAGGGGTTGGGAAAGTAGGCGCGGACGAGAGTGTCGTCGGAGGCGTCGGAGAAGCGGACGTAGTAGAGCATAGGCGCGCCGTGGTCTTCCGCCTCCACGAACTGGGCCTGCTTGATGCTGCTCATATCGAGGTGGAGGTGCCAGGGGCCGGACTCAATCATGCCCCACCTATCGTGAAACTGCGGCTCCGTCTGGCCGTCGCTGTACATCTCGCTGACGCAGGCGCCCCCACCCACCACAAAAAGCATCCTATCAATGCTTGCCAAATCTTTAATGAGGGTTTTCATGGACATCTTGTACCTCCAGGGTGAAAGGTTACAACTTACCAGCAGAGGGGAAAAGACGAGGTCAACCTAGTTCTTCCTCACAACAGAAAGTTCCAACAGCGTCTCAGACAGCCAACCAGTGTCGCTTGCTTTCCATACAACCACCGTATAGACGCCTGGGTCATTGACCAGATTCCCCAAGGATGCAACAACTTGGAACGAATTGTCAGACTCCTCCCACACGTCGGCCACTACCTCGTTGGCGTACAAACCGCTGTAATGCCATCCTGGCTGCGGTGGCTTCAACACATCTATCACAGAGTCACCGCAACGAGTGGTTGCCCCACCGCCAATGCAATAACTGTCCAGGGCATCAATCTGCGCAGGTGTCATGGGAACAGTCGGAGGGTCGTAGTAGATGGATACTATTTCGCCGATGCTCAAGCCGGCGCGCTTCTTGGAAAGAGACAAGCTCAATATGCCGTCGTTGCCAAGGCTTGGCGGCGCGTCCGCCTCTACGTCCCCTCCCTCAAAGTGTTGGATAAACGTTACGCGCCGATTGTTGAAAGCGATGCCAATGTTTACCGCTCTATGACCCTCATCAAGAATGTTGTCCCGATGGCCCCAATCGGCATGAGCGTCGTCATACATCATACTGTTTTGATGCTTCTTTAGTGCCTCTTTAGGCGTCGTTACCAGACACCTAACCCGTGGAGAGTCACAATTCTTCTCCCGCCATCTGTTGAGTGTCCAACCGGAGGAGGCGGCGTTCTCTGAAACGTAACTTCTTCCTCCAGTAACACTGTACACCATATAGGGCTTCCGCCCATCGATCCACCAATGACCTAGATAGTCGTGCTCCAGCATGTCTTCAGCGTGAAGCTGCGCCGCTAGATTCGTTCCTAGGACGACAGGGCCCACACCATGCTTTAGTCTGTCTGTGTTGATGAGTTCCAGGGCATACTCCCGCAACTCTTCCAGTAGTGTCTGCGTTGGGACGGGAGTTGGCGGCGGTGAAAGTGTAGGAGCAGGCACTGGCGTCAACAACGGTGGAAGCGTAGGTATAGGCACTGGCGCGGGCGTCGGAGGCGGTGAAAGTGCAGGAGCAGGCACTGGCGCGGGCGTCGGAGGAAAAACTGGAGTCGGTGGCGGTGTAGGAGCTGGAAATGGCGTCGCAACAATTATCGGTAGCGGCATTGTCGGCACAGTCGTGGGCATCGGCATTGGCCGTGCCGTGGGGACCGGCCTAGGTACCGTTATGGCAACTGGCGAGAGCGGTGTTGACGTAGGCGTTGGAGTGACCGTTGGCGCGGGCGATTCGCGCGTTTCGCGAGTTGGAGTTGAACCGGACACTGGAGTGTCCTGCGAACCATTCCACACAACCAGAGCTACGCATCCAACGATCCCCAGGATAACCGCCAATGGAATCCAAAAGAAAGCCTGTGGAAAAGAAACGTTTCGACCACCTTTGCCGGGCCGACTATCGCGTGGGAAAAACGTCGGGGGATGACGCGGCGGTGTCCAACCGGGCGGCGGAGATTGAGGTGGATCAGGTAGGTGTGCCTGGATAGGCTTCCGTCGTCGTTTTTTCTTCCTCTGCGTGCTTTTCGGTGGATCCACGGGCGGTTTGGACGGTTCGCTTGCCTTTCGGGACGTTCCTTTCTTGGGCCGGGTTTGGGGTGATCCCTCAAGTTCTTCATCGACACTCATCTCTTTCAGCCAGTCCCATATCGGGCCGGACAGATGGCCTGCTCCTTTGGGATCCTTCTTTCCCCGTTGGACCGGCTCTATTGGCGCCTCTACCCATCCAAGCCGAAAACATCTAGGACATCTGATTTTCCCGCTGTCAGCACCAGCGGTCCAGCGGCTTAAGATTTCCCCTTCTCCGCTGCACATCGTGCACTCCACCCACTCATGTCCCGGTCTAGGGTCTCTTGTGGGGTAGACTTTTTTCGTCAAACTAGCCCCTCGTCTGTCTTACAACGCCAAAATTCATTGCAGGCAGTGTCGTAACGCTTTAGAAATCACCATATTCTATCCCGCTACATTCTCACCACTCGTATTGACTAATGCATTGCCAATATGACCGCAGCAATCCCGAAACTCGCAACCGCAATCTGAAATGCCGCCAATAGGCAGCCCATGCCGCCCTTGCGTGGGGAGCGTCGTCGCCTCTCTCCGGAGGTCTTACGTCCGCGTCGATTCTCGTTGCACCGCCAGCAGGTGCACGCCGGTGGGTGTCCCCCATACCAGTTTGGTCTGTCTGCCACGTTCTCCCCGTCCTGCAATGATGGATATTCCATTATAATCATCTGTACCATTCATGCCAGAGAGATGCCATTGATTTCCTCTAACAACGTCCGATGGATCAGACCCGCCGCAGGCCCCGTTCGCGCCGTTGTGCCCGTACCGGGGTCGAAGAGCATCACCAACCGGCTGCTGCTGCTCGCGGCCCTCGCCCGCGGAACATCCCGCATTTCCGGCATCCTCCACAGCGACGACACGGACGTGTTCGCCCAGGCTCTCTCGTCATTGGGCTTTCGGGTGTCCTTCAGCGACGACGGAGACGAATGTCTTATCGAGGGTTCCGGCGGCAGGATACCCGCCCAAAGTGCCCGTATTTGGTGCGGCAGCGCCGGCACCGCCGCCCGTTTCCTTGCCGCCGCGGCCGCCGCAGGACGGGGCCGCTACCTCTTCGACGCCACCCCTCAGATGCGCCGTCGGCCCATGACACCCCTCATCGACGCCCTAGTCTCCCAAGGCGCTGTTATCCGCCTACCCCCGGACGTGGACGGCCTACTGACCATCGAAACCCAGGGTATCGCAGGCGGTCTGCTCACGCTGGGGGGCGCACAGGTCAGCAGCCAATACCTCTCCGCCCTGCTCATGGCCGCGCCTATGGCCAAGACTCCGTTGGAAATTCAGACGTCGGTACCCGTCAGCCGGCCCTACGTCGATATGACCTGCGGCCTCATGGTCCGCTTTGGCGTTCAGGTCATTCAAGACGGCTACGAAAGGTTCCGAGTTCCAGCTCCAGCCCACTACCAGGGCGGGGACCACGTGGTTGAGGCCGACGCTTCCACCGCGTCATACTTCTTTGCCGCCGCCGCCGTCACCGCCGGGACCGTCACCGTCCCCGACCTCTCCCGCAGCAACAGCGTTCAGGGCGACGTGCACTTCCTGGATATTTTGGAGCAGATGGGATGCGTCGTGACTTCCGACCGGAATTCGGTGACCGTCACCGGCCCGCCCCGCCTCAACGGAGTTACCGTCGACATGTCTCAGATATCCGACACTGTTATGACGCTGGCCTGCATCGCCCCCTACGCCCAGTCGTCCACGACCATAGAGAACATTGGGCACATTAGAAGCAAGGAGTCGGACCGAATAAGCGCCCTCGCCGACGGGCTATCGAGGCTGGGGGTAAGCTTCAACGAAACGCCAATGTCGCTAACCATCCACCCATCGGTTCCAAGCGGCGCGGTGATCGACTCATACGAGGACCACCGCATCGCCATGGCCTTCGCTGTTGCTGGACTGGCGACGCCAGGGGTGGGCATTCTGGGCGCGGACTGCGTGATGAAAACTTGCCCGCAGTTCTTTGACCTGCTGGAACTGCTGTATCCGACTTAAGGCCGAATGGAAGCGTAGGCGGACAGGCGACAATGCCGCAAAGGGTGAAAAAGATGGTGGCAACGACTGACTGAGGGTTAAGGAGATTCTAGGCTAAATCAAGGCTGAAAGGGTGGTAAAAGATGGGATTTTTACCACACAAGAGCAAAGAAAATCCCAAGCTAAATCACGTCTCAGGCAGTGATTTGTACCACAGAGCAAGTCAAAAGAAAACAGGAGGTTGAGGCATTGGCCAATACGATTAAAGAGTTGCGAGAGTTATCCGACGATGAGATTATCAAGAGACATGACGACTGGGCAGAGGGTACTTTTCCACCCAAAGTCTATTTTAATGAACTGAAGCGGCGGAATGAGAATCGTAGGAACAAGTGGCTTTTGGGGTTCACAGCGGCCATTACCGCTGCAACGGTAATTAACGTCGCACTTTCCATATGGGATGCGTTGAGATAAGTCAAAGCAACCTCTAGGCGTCGTGCTTAACGGCATTCAACATCCGCTTGGTGTCTAAAAGGGGGTTTGGTGGCAACGACTGGATTTGAACCAGTGACCTAGCGCTTATGAAGCGCCCGCTCTAACCCCTGAGCTACGTTGCCACCGAGGGAGGGTCAGCCAGCCGCCGACCAATCTCCGCTAGATAATATAGCCAACGCCGCCGAGCGGTGTCAATGAACCTGTCCCAGGTTTCAGTCTTCCAGTACGATATCGCCGCTCTGTCCGCCGCTCTTCTTTGCCAGACGGACCGACTGGATACGCATACCCCTATCGACGGCCTTGCACATGTCGTAGACCGTGAGAGCGGCCACGGACACCGCCGTCAGAGCTTCCATCTCAACGCCCGTCCTGCCTTCCGTTCTCACCGACGCCTCAATAGCCACGCCCCCCTGGTCCGCGTCGGGGGATAGTTCAACCGTCACCCGGCTCAGGGGCAGCGGATGGCAGAGGGGTATCAGCTGGGACGTCTGCTTGGCAGCCATGATGCCCGCCAACCGCGCCGTGGCCAGCACGTCGCCCTTTTCGACCTTGCCTCCGGTAATGAGGGCCAGGGTCTCAGGCAGCATTGACACGAATCCCCTCGCCACGGCTTCACGCTTGGTCACCGCCTTATCTCCCACGTCCACCATCTGCGCCCGTCCCTGGGAGTCCAGGTGAGTAAGCCCCTTCTCCGGCGCTTGGCCCGCACCGACATCCGCTGTTCTGGCCGGTTCGTCCCTGGGAGCGGCTTGGACGCCCGCCGCCTTCGTCCTACTCGCAGTCTCTCTCTTCGCAGCCTTCGCTCCCAGCCCTCCACGGCCACTGGCGAAGTCCTTAGCCTCCCGAATGGCTATGTCATTGGCTTCCTCATTTCCCGGGTGACCGGCGTGGCCCTTGACCCACTTCCACCGCACCTCTCGACTCGCCACCAGCGAGTCCAGCCTACCCCACAGGTCCAGGTTGACCTTTCGCTTCCAGTTTAGAGTCATGGTCTTGACCAGATACTGACTGTCGCTGTGGACCGTTACGGCCGCATTCTTCGGGACGGCCTCCAGCCCTTCGATAGCAGCTGCCAGCTCCATGCGGTTGTTGGTGGTTCGCGGCGCGCCTCCCGACAGATCCCTCTTGACTCCACCTTCTACGATGACGGCCGCCCAGCCGCCCGGGCCGGGGTTGCCAAGGCATGAACCGTCGGTGTAGATATCTATCATACTTGCATCTCCGTTGGGACAATGCCCGGCCGCGGGTTAGCCGCCAATCTGGTACATTTCGATCTTTCTTCTGGGCTTCCGTCGTGGGGAAGCGGCCAGTTCGAAGCGCTCCTCCGAGTATCTGTCCGTGCGCCGCGCCCAGGTGCCAGCGATGATGTCGGTCAGCTCTGCGTCGGTGGCGCCGCTCCTCAAGGGTTCGCGCAGGTCGCGGCCCACGCCGGCGAACAGACAGGTATAGATTTTTCCCTCTGTTGAGAGGCGAGCGCGGGTGCAGTCGGCGCAGAAGGGTTGCGACACCGACGCAATGATGCCGATTTCGCCGTCGCCATCCACGTATCGGAAGCGCCGGGCCACCTCGCCCCGGTAGTTGGGGTCCACCGGCTCGATTGGAAGCTCTGCGTTGATGATGCTGACGATCTCCGAAGCCGAGACTACCTCGTCCGGCCTCCAGCCGTTGATATTCCCAACGTCCATATACTCTATGAACCGAACAACATGACCCGTGCCCTTGAACCGACGCGCCAGGTCCAGAATAGTGTGATCGTTGACACCCCTCTGGACGACGGAGTTAATCTTTATTGGATGCAGCCCCACCCGGGCCGCCTCCTCGATGGCCTCCAGCACGGGAGCCACACTCAGCCCAAGGCCGTTCATACGATTAAATACTTCTTCATCCAGGCTGTCCAGGCTGACGGTAATGCGCTGCAATCCCGCATCCCTGAGGGCCGCCGCCTGCTTTGCCAGCAGGTAGCCGTTGGTGGTCAGCGTGAGATCATCCACACCGGGTATTTCCGCCAGCATGGATATCAGCTTCTCCAGCCCCTGCCGCACCAGCGGTTCGCCCCCAGTTAGCCTGACCTTGTTTACACCCAGGTCGACGAAAAGCCGAACAAGGCGGGCTATCTCCTCGAAGGACAGGATTTCCGACCTGGGTAGGAACTTGTACCGCTCTCCATACACCTGGGCAGGCATGCAATAGGGGCAGCGGAAGTTGCACCGGTCCGTCACTGAAACCCGCAGGTCTCCCAAGGGCCTTCCGAGTTTATCCTTCAATGCTGGCATAGCTGCGACCTTTCGCTGTTCCAAAGATTCCTTCTAGGAAGCCGCCGTGCGCGTCTTCATAAGAAGTTCCGCAGCCTTCCGGACAGCCTGTCCCCTGTGGCTGATAAGGTTTTTTTCAGACGTAGAAAGCTGGGCCATGGTGCAGCTCCTGTCTGGAAGATGGAAGATAGGGTCGTAGCCGAAGCCGTTGCAGCCCTCGGGTTCGTACTGGATGACGCCCCCTTCGGTCCCCTCGACGGTTTCGACCTGACCGCGGGGCCAAGCGAGGGCGATGACGCAGCGAAATCGGGCCGTCCGCTTCTCCCACGGGACGTCTTCCAACTCCCGCAGCAGAAGCTCCACCCGCTGGGGGTCCGATAGTCCTTCTCCGCCGTAGCGGGCCGACAGAACTCCGGGCCGTCCGTCAAGGGCGTCTACCACCAACCCCGAATCGTCGGCCATGGTCAGCATTCCAGCGCTGGAGCAGTAGGCGTTGGCCTTCAGGATAGCATTTTCGGCGAACGTCGCGCCCGTTTCTTCGACGGTCATGGACATTCCCAAGTCTTGGAGAGATAGAACTCGGAAGGGCAGTCCCTTCAGAATGTGCGAGACCTCCCTCATCTTCCCGGGGTTGCCCGTGGCGACCAACAGATTCCGCTTCTCAGACATAGCCACCCCCTATATGCCCCAGGCGGGGACGTATTCCCCGAACCGATTACGCAGCACGCCCATGATCTCGCCCAGGGTGGCGTAGGCCCTAACTGCTTCTATGATGGGCGGCATGAGGTTCTCCGACCGGCCCGCCGCGGCCTCCAACTCCCGCAGGGTCGAAGCCACCTGACGATCGTCCCTGCTCCTACGTACCTCGTCCAGCCTTTGTAGCTGCCGCCGTTCCCCTTCCATGTCCACCTTAAGCAGCGGGATGCCCACGTCTCCGTCGTCGGTGTAGGCGTTCATGCCCACCACCACCTCTTCGCCACTGTCGAACGCCCGCTGCTGGGCGTATGAGGCGTCGGCAATCTCCCGCTGGAGGTAACCGGATTCAATGGCGGGAATCACGCCGCCGACGTCTTCAATACGCCGGAAATAGTCGTAGGCCGCCTCTTCTACCTGCCGGGTCAGCGTCTCCAGGTAGTAGCTGCCGCCCAAGGGGTCCACCGTGTCGACGACTCCGGATTCTTCGGCGATTATCTGCTGAGTTCGCAGGGCCAGAAGCGCGGCCTTCTCGGAAGGCAGCGCCCACGCTTCGTCCATGGAGTTGGTGTGAAGGGACTGGCATCCTCCAAGTACCGCTGCCAGGGCCTGAACGGCCACCCGGATGATGTTGTTCTCCGGCTGCTGGGCCGTCAGGGAGCATCCCGCCGTTTGCGCGTGAAATCTCATCCAGCGGGACCGTGGGTTTTCAGCGCCGTAGGTCTCTGCCATCTCCCTCGCCCACACCCGCCGGGCCGCTCTGAACTTGGCGATCTCCTCGAAGAAGTTGTTATGAACGTTGAAGAAGAAGCTCAAGCGGGGCGCGAATTCATCTATCTTCAACCCCCGCTCGAGGCACCAGTTGACGTATTCGAACCCGTCGGCAAGGGTGAAAGCCATCTCCTGGACCGCCGTGGAGCCTGCCTCCCGGATGTGGTAGCCGCTGATGCTGATTGGGTTCCAGCGCGGAAGGTGCTCCGTGGCGAACTCTATGGTGTCAGTCACCAACCGCATGGAAGGCGCAGGCGGAAAGATGTATTCGTTCTGCGCCGAATACTCCTTCAGGATGTCGTTCTGGAGAGTACCGCCCAGGGTTCGAGGGTCGACGCCCTGTTTCTCCGCCGCCACGATGTACATGGCCCAGATGATTGCTGCGGGCGCATTGATGGTCATGGACGTTGTGATCTTGTCCAACGGGATGCCGTCGAAGAGGACCTCCATATCCGCCAGGGACGATACGGCCACGCCGCATTTGCCGAACTCCCCCGCCGCCGCTGGGTCGTCCGTGTCGTAGCCGTAGAGGGTGGGCATGTCGAAGGCAACGCTTAGACCCGTCTGGCCACCGTCCAGGAGATACTTGAACCGCTGGTTGGTCTCCTCCGCCATGCCGAATCCAGCGAACATTCGCATAGTCCAGAGCTTGCCGCGGTAGCCCGTCGGGTGAATGCCCCGCAGATACGGAAACTCTCCCGGAAAGCCCAACCCGCCGGGCGGCTCCGCCTGCTCGAGGTCTTGCGGCCCATAGACCCGATTCACGGGGATGTTGGACGAGGTCTTGAACGACTCCCGCCGCTCTTTTAACCGGCGGCTTTCAGCCGATGATCCGGGTTTGGTTTTATCTCTGGTTGAAGTCAAAGCTGTGTTTCCGAATGAACGTATAGATTGAGTCTAACAACAGGGTCAAAGGCCCGTCAATAAAATAGCGTTGTTGTTAAGATTCAGGGCGCGTGCGGGCCGTCAACTCTTGCAGACGTTGCTCCAGTCTAGAACGGCGCAGCATGGTCCGGCGGCCGCACCCCAGACAGACCAAGCCAATGTCGGCGCCGAGGCGCGCAACCTCCCATTGGAAGCTGCCGCAGGGATGGGCCTTCATCAGCCGCACCGTGTCGCCCAAATGCAGCTTCAGGACCAACCCAAGCCTTCCGTTTCCAGAATGTCATTTATTCTGTCTCGCAGGGTGGAAGCCTCCCGCCGAGCCGCTTCCGCAAAGTCCGGGCCACTACTGGCATAGATTATGCTTCGCGAGGCGCTGATGATGGCTCGGCGGCCTGAGGCGTTGGTGCCGTTGATGACTGCCGCCCGTAAGTCTCCGGCCTGGGAACCCACGCCGGGAATGAGAATCGGCATCTGTGGGCAAATGTCCCGCACCGCCTTCAACTCATCGGGGTACGTTGCTCCAACCACCAGCCCAAGGTTGCCGTCCGCGCTCCAACCACCGACGGAGCGGGCCACACTTTGGTATAGGGGCACACCCTTTTTGTTCTTAATATCCTGAAAATCTACAGCGCCGGGATTGGACGTTCGACAGAGGACAAAAGCACCCTTGCCGTCGTATTCAAGGAAGGGCTCCACCGAGTCACGTCCCAGATAACCGTTAACCGTAACGGCGTCAAAGCCCCAATGGTCAAACATTGCGGTGGCGTAGGCTACGCTGCTGCTGGGCACGTCTCCCCGCTTTGCGTCGCCAATTACAATTACTCCCGGGCTGACACTTCGGATATGTTCGATGGTCTGCTCCAGGGCCCGCAGTCCCTTCAATCCCTGTGACTCGTAGAAGGACAAATTTGGCTTGAATGTACAAACCAGGTCGAGAGTGGCGTCTACGATGGCCCGGTTGAAGGCGAAAATGTCCGCCGTCGGCATCAGGCGCGGGTCGGGGTCAAGACCCACGCAGAGCAGGCTGCGGTTGGCCTGGCAGGATGCTTCCAACTTCTGCAAGAACGAAGTCATAACATTCCTAAGTATACCAGCCTTGGCGACGAACGTTGTCGCTGCCCCTAACCGTTGTTATCATCAGGCTCTGATGCGTTTCGATTCTGAACTGGTAGAGGCTCGATTCATCCGACGTCTGAACAGATTCGCCGCCCTCGTCCGAATGGAGGGCCGGGAAGTTATGGTGCACGTGGCCAACACGGGCCGCATGAGGGAACTGCTGGTTCCGGGGCGTCCCGTGCTCCTTCGATCGGCGGCCAAACCCGAACGAAAGACTGCCTTTGACCTGATGCTGGTGGACTTAGACTTTGCTCTCTGCTCCACGGACTCACGGCTGCCTCCCCGCCTAGTTGAGGAGGCCTTCCTCGACAGACGGCTGGAACAGTTTGACGGCTACCAAGAAGTCCGACGCGAGGTGACGTTCGAGGAGAGCCGGTTCGACCTGATGCTTTCCGGGAAAGAGGGCACCTGCTACGTCGAGACCAAGTCGGTGAACCTGGTAGAGAACCGCGTCGCCTTATTCCCCGACGCGCCGACGGAGAGGGGACGGAAGCATCTCGGAACACTGGTCAAAGCCGTCGCCGCCGGGCACCGGGCCGCTGCGTTCTTCGTCGTTCAGAGGGCAGACGCTGAGGCGTTCCGTCCTCACCTCACCGCGGACCCTGCCTTCGCACAAGCCCTCCGGCACGCTGCGGCTCAGGGGGTGGAGGTCTACGCCTACAACAGCCGAGTCACCCGCTGCGGCATCGCCTTACACCGCAAAATTCCGGCTCGGCTGGAATGAACGCTGCTTCCGGTAGACCTGAACCCCTCATGGACGTTTACCACCGGCTTTTCCGGGCCTACGGGCCTCAAGGATGGTGGCCCGGCGATTCCCCCTTCGAAGTAATTATAGGCGCAATCCTCACCCAGGCTACGGCGTGGACTAACGTTGAGAAGGCCATGAACAATCTGAAGAAGGCGGGAATTCTCTCACCCCGTGGCTTGTGTGACGTTCCCACCGACGAACTTGCCCTGTTGATTCGTTCCTCCGGCTATTTCAACGTGAAGGCGCGTCGACTCAAGGCGTTCATCCACCATCTCTGGGACGTCCACGACGGCAGCCTCGACAATATGCTGAACACGGACGGCCCGGCTCTGCGGCGGGAACTGCTGTCCATCCATGGCCTCGGCGAGGAGACGGCGGACGACATTCTTATCTACGCCGCGAACAAGCCCTACTTCGTCATTGACGCCTACACCCGCCGAATTATCGATCGGGTGGGATTGTACGCGGGAGCCGGCAGCTACACCGAATTCCAGCATTTCTTCCACGAAGCGCTACCCGCAGACACCCGCCTGTTCAACGAATACCACGCGCTGCTTGTACGTCACGGCAAAGACGTTTGCCGTCCTACGCCCCTTTGCGAGAAGTGCTGCCTGCGGGAAATCTGCAGCTTCGTCTAGCCTAGCCAGCCTTCTCCCATAGCTCCTCCAGCACCTTGCCGGGAGTCATGGGCAGGCTGGTCATACGCACCCCGACAGCGTCGTGGATGGCGTTGGCGATGGCTGCCATTGGCGCAACGATAGGCACCTCTCCCACCCCACGAACGCCAAAGGGGTGGCCCGGATTCGGGACTTCGACGATTACCGTGTCGATCATGGGCAGGTCAAGCGAGGTAGGCATACGGTAGTCCAGGAAGGTGGAGTTGGTCATGCGTCCGCTCTCGTCGAAGAAATACTCTTCGTTGAGGGCCCAGCCAATGCCCTGCACCACTCCACCCTGAATCTGCCCCTCCACGTAACCGGGATGTACCGCCTTGCCCGCGTCCTGAACGGCGGTGTACCGCAGAATCTGGACCTTGCCCGTCTCCGGGTCCACCTCAACGTCCACTATGTTCGCAGCGAAGGCTCCGCCCACGCCCCGCGGGTCTACGGACGCACGGCCCACAATCGGCCCGCCCGTCCCGTTCAGCATTCCCGCCAACTCCTTGAAGCTCATTCTCAGTTCCGGGTCCTTGGAGTGGACGAGAGAGCCGCCCTTCAGCTCAACGTCGGCGGCGTCCACGTCCCAGACGGTCGCGGCACGTGAAATCATCTGCCGCTTGATGTCCTGGGCCGCCTCGTAGCAGGCCCAGCCAGTCTTGAAGGCCACGCTGCTGCCGCCCGTGCTGGAGGTGTAGCCGATGCTATCTGTGTCGGCAACCTGGGGGTGCACGTCCTCCACCGGGATGGTCAGCACCTCCGCCACGTGCATGGCGGCCACAACGCGGGTGCCGCCGATGTCGGGCGAACCTTCCACCAGGCTAACGGTGCCGTCGGAGTTGACGCTGGCGAAGGCGGTGGAAGGGCCGGTGTTGTTTCGCCAGAAACCGGTCGCCACCCCTCTGCCCCGGTTCGGGCCGGAGAGGGGCGCTGAATAGTGGGGATGCTCCTGAGCCGCCTTCACCGTCTCCACGTAGCCGATTCGCGGGAAGGCGATACCGCTAATCTGCCGCGTGCCCTCCGTGGCAGCGTTGCTAAGACGGAACTCCAGGGGATCCCTTCCCAGCTTTTCGCACAGTTCGTCGATGACCGTCTCTGCGGCGAAGGCCGCCGCAGGCGCTCCCGGCGCGCGGTAGGCCGACGTCTTGGGCTTGTTTACAACAACATCGTAGGCCTCCACCCGGGCGTTGGGTATGTCGTAAGCGCCGAATATGCACTGGGCGCCGCCGCTGATGGGCGCGCCGGGGTATGCGCCGCCCTCGTAGACGAGCAGGGCCTCCGCGGCGGTTATCCGCCCCTCGCGGTCGGACGCCATTTTCACCTTCACATAGCTCCCAGATGTGGGGCCCGTCCCCTCGAAGACCTCGGCACGGTTCATCGTCATCTTCACGGGCTGGCCAGACTTCTTCGACAATAGCGCGGCCACGGCCTCCAGATAGGTGCCCAACTTGCCGCCGAATCCTCCACCTATCTCCAGGGGGATGACCTTGATCCGCGACACTGGTATATCGAGAACCAGCGCAGTGTTGTCGCGAATGGCGAAGTGGCCCTGGGAGCTGCACCAGATGGTCACCTCGCCGTCCTTATTCCACAGGGCCGTTGCGCTTTGAGGCTCAATGTAACCCTGGTGCACCGTGGCCGTGCGGTACTCCCGCTCCACGGTGACGTGAGCATCGGCGAAACCCTCTGCGGGGTTTCCCTTCTCCAACACGAAGTGGTTAGAAACGTTGCTGCCTTTTTCGGAGTCGTCTGGACGAAGACCCCCCGGTTGAATGCCGGCGAAGGAAAAAGTCTCCAATCTTTCGTGGAGCAACGGCGAGTTTTCTTCCATCGCCTCCAGGACGTCCGTGACTTCCGGCAGAACTTCGTATTCCACACGAATGGCCGAAAGGGCTTCCTCCGCGAGATGAGGGCTGTCGGCGGCCACGGCTGCAACGGCGTGCCCCTTATATAGGGCCTTCTCAGCCGCCAGCACGTTGTTGCTGAGGAACTTGGGATTCGTCATGGCCCCTTCGCCCAGGTCCGCCGTCTCGCCGGAGGGCTGGGGAAGGTCTGCAGCTGTGACCACTGCCTTGACGCCGGGTATGGCCAGGGCTGCTGATGCATCGATGGATTTTATTTGCGCGTGGGCATGAGGACTGCGCAGCATGGCGCCGTAAAGCAGGCCCGGCAGATGCACGTCCGCACCGTATTGGGCCCGGCCCGTCACCTTGTCCGTGCCGTCGTGCCGGATGGGCCTCGTTCCGACGACATCGAATTCGCCTGTTGCCAATACCACGTTGGACTCCATGACTGCACCTCCGCTCCTTGTGTTTGCCGGTTCTATGGTTGCCTTAGCGGCGATTTTACCACAGGCCCCCGCGTCCCTACTTATCTATTCCTCGCTGGAGGCCCCGCAGGTAGCGGACGTGGCCCAAGTGCTGGCTCAACTCGCACAGAATGTGGCCGAACATTCGCCCGATGGTATAGCCCTGGTGCCGCGGGTTGGTCGTATCGGGCCTGTCGTCAAACTGGGACGCCCTGAGGCTGGTCAGGTACGCCAGCGTCTGCTCCCTCACCTCTCGGCCATACTGCCAGAGCTCTCCCATCGGCGGCGTGACGAAGGCCGCCAATTCCTCCTTCCCGTAGCCCGCGCCGGTACCGGCCCCGGCCATGCCCCAACGCTGAACCCAGCCGTTCCGCTCGAAGATGTGGGGCAGCTTGCGGGCAAAATCGCTGAGCCAGTAGTCTTCGGCTCGAATCAGGTGCCACAGGGTAAACCCGATGGAATTGGCCTCGTCGCCGGGCCGCCACTCCACCTCCTCCGTCGTCAGCCCCTCCAGTGCAGTCTCCAAGTCCGCGTCTATCTCTTCAAAAGTCTCCGCCACCAGCTGCATTACGTCCATGTTGCGGTCTCCTTCCTCGCGCATTATGTAAAATGATACCGTAGCTTGTGTAAGTTTACCTTTGAACATAAGATTGTTCCAATACGGGACCGGGAGGCGCAACATGACGACCATAGATCTGACGACGGCAACCATTGCAAACACGTCCAAGCTATTGGAAAACCAGGAACTTTCGCCTGTGGAGCTGACTCAAGCTACCCTGGAGCGAATCGAACGGCTGGACCACAAGATCGGCTCCTTCACGACGGTCACTGGCGATTACGCCATGGCGAAGGCGCGTCAAGCAGAAGAGGAGATCGCCAAGGGCGACTACCGGGGGCCGCTCCACGGCATACCATACACACTGAAAGACCTCATCGACACGAACGGCATCAGGACAACCTACGGCTACAGCAGTCATCAGGACTACGTTCCCCAGCGTAGCGCCGCCGTTCACCAACGGCTGGAGGAGGCCGGCGCCGTTCTGGTGGGCAAGGTGGACTGCCACTTCCGCCGCAACATTCCGGTAACGTGTCGGAACCCGTGGGACCTGAGCCGCTCACCTGGCATCTCCAGCTCCGGCTCCGGCGCTTCTCTCGCAGCATCTCTGTGCCTCGCCTCCATCGGCTCCGACACCGGCGGCTCCGTTCGGATACCGGCATCCTGGTCGGGCGTGGTAGGGCTTCGAGGAACTCTCGGACTCTTGAGTCGTCACAACGCCCTTGGCCCTTCCTGGTCCTTCGACCAGCTGGGCCCTCTCGCCAAAAGCGTGGAAGATATAGCCCTCCTCTTCGGCGTCGTGGCGGGATTCGATCCCAATGATCCCATCAGCATCCGAGGCCCCGTACCGAACTACGCCGCCTGCCTCAATGGGAACGTTGAGGGTGTACGTGTCGGCGTCCTGCAAGAATTCGTCAGCGCCAACTGTACGGAAGAAGTGGAGGCGGCGATGCGCGAAGCCTTGACGACGCTGGAGAACTTGGGCGCCCAACTTCAAGACGTAAAGATTCCCCACTCGGCGGAGTCCAAGCGCGTGTTGACGGTGGTTTCCGAAGCGGAATCCGCCGTGGACTACCGCCAGGTCTTCCCCAAAGAACGGCTGGACAACATCGACGACGACCTGAAAGAGTACCTGGCCCGGGGCGATTCCTACACCATGGCGGAGTACCTGGAGGGGCAGCGAATGGCGGCGGTCTTGCGCCAGGAGTTGGCCGAGGTTTTCCAGGACGTGGACGTCATCGTTGCACCCACCTGCTTGACCCCCGCAGTCCCAATCTCCCAGGAGCGGCAGCTAATCGACGTTCGCGGAGTCCAGGTGGACTACCTGGATCTGCTGCTGAGAGTCACGTCCATAGCCAGCGTTGCGGGGCTTCCAGCCCTTTCCGTACCTTGTGGATTCGACCGGAATGGACTGCCCATTGGCCTCCAGCTGATGGGACGCCACTTGGAAGAGGCGCGGCTACTACAGTTGGGACACGCCTACGAGCAGGCAACCGAATGGCACAAGGCGCGCCCGGCCCTGGGTTAGCGCCACCAACCTCATCGCCGCCACCAAATAGTAGGGGCAGGGTTGCAACCCTGCCCCTACTATCCAAACTGCCACTTCATTCTGAGCGCAGTGAAGAACCCCGCTGCCCTTGTTTCACCCCTCGCTTCTTGACTACCAAATTCGGTTAATGTAGTATCGGCCCAGGTTTGGCATTGAGTAATGACTGACCCCATAAAATGCCCTACGAACTAGCCACACAAAGGGTGAATAATACGTTGCAATACGTAACAGGCTCCAAGCTCGCAACCCTGGCAGCCATGGCGGCCCTCTTTGCGCTGACCTTCCTTATATTCGGCTGCGGCGGCGACGATACGCCTGAGCCGACCCCTCAGCCGACGGCCGCGCCCACCACCGCTCCCGCGGCAACGTCCGCGCCTGCGGCTACCATGGCCCCCACTGCCGCCCCGCAACCTACGGCGACTCCAAGGGCAACGCCCCGACCCACCCCCGTCGCCACCGCCACTCCCACGCCAACGGCGGTAATGATGCCGGAGCCGGTGGAGTCCCGGCTGAAGGTTGCCATCAACGTGCCACAGTACGGAGAGAACTTGGAAGCATCCGTCCACAACTCCATCGGCGGTTTCCTCCTTCCCAACGCCGAATCCTTGGTGGGCAGCGACCATATCACCGGCGAGTTCTATCCCATGCTGTCAAGCGGCTGGGAACTAAGCAATAACGCCCGAACGTGGACCATCAACCTACGCCAGAACGTGCCCTGGCACGGCGACAACGGCGACTTCTCGTCGGCGGACGTCATCCACTCCCTCAAACGAGCGGTGGACCCGGAAGTGTCCGTCTTCTCCTACATAGCCCGCTTTCCCCAGCTGGACGGCACACCCGGAAGCATCGTCCAAAGCATTGAAGCTGTTGACGACCACTCCGTTCGGTTCGAAATTGACTTCCCCTATGTTCGCCTGTTCAAGGCACTGGCTGGCAGCGAGGGCCTGTTCATAACCAGCAAGACCTACTTCGACAAAGTGGGAGCCGACGGCTATTCCACCGATCCCGTGGGCACCGGCCCATACGAATTCAGGGAGTTCAAGTCGGCCGAGTACAGCCTTTGGGAAGCTGCAGACTATGACCACTACCGGGCGAACTCAGAATTCCCGGAACTCCAGTTGATCTTTGCCGACGAAGAGGTCACCCGCTTCGCGATGTTACAAACACGCGAAGCTCACACTACCGTTGTGGGTGAAGACCTGACTCAACAGGCGTCTCAGGAAGGCCTTCAGGTCATCCAAACAACCCTTCCAGCCTACCATCTCAACATCTTCTTCGGTGGCAACTTCATTCCGGGCACCGAGACAATCGACGGAGATTCTGCCATCGACGAGTCCCTTCCCTGGTATGGAACCAGCGAAAACGCTATAAAAGTTCGAACAGCCCTATCAAAAGCCATCGACCGCGACGCCCTCAACGACGCATTCTATGGCGGCAGAGGCGAAAAGGTTATCACATCCCTCTTCCACCCAAACCTCGGTCCTTGGCGTGACGAATGGGTAAGCCAGTACGAAGACGTCCACGCCTACGACCCGGAAGGGGCAAAGCAGCTTCTGGCCGAAGCCGGATATCCGGACGGATTCAGCGGCTACGAGTGGGCCGCATTCGAGATAGACGTCGCCCCGGAGACCAACCTTCTGCCTGAGGCGGTGTTGGCGGAATGGGCCAAGATTGGCGTCGACCTGGGCATATTCCAGAGCCAACGCGGCGCCTGGGTAGGTAACCACCGCCAGAAGAATACTAAGGGCTACGTCTACTCCTGGCATTCCACCTGGCAGCCCATCGAGTCACGCTTCGAAATCTACGCCTACAGCAAGGGCTTCGCCGGCTGCTGCTCCACCGAGGAATTCGACCGCCTCTTTGAAGACCTCATCTCCGAGCCGGATCTCACGGTCTACGACGAGAAGCTGAGGGTTATAGGCGATACCATCCTGGACACAGTATTCTTCCTGCCCCTCTTCTGGGTCTACACGGACATCATTATCAACCCAGATGTCATTGCTGAATACCAGACCGCCGGCATCTGGCAAGCCCACGATTGGGAGTACATGAAGGCGGTAAAGAAATAGGAAGCTTTTGGTATCCGAACCCGGTCAACCAAGAATGAGGAGAAAAAATGTTGCAATACGTAAAGGCCTCTAAACTCACAACACTGGCAGCCATAGCGAGCCTCTTGGCGCTGTCATTCCTAATCTTCGGCTGCGGCGACGATGAGCCCGAGCTGACGCCTCAACCGCTGCCCGCTCCGGCGACCATAGACGTATCCGCAATAACCGCCGGCGTATCCGCCGGCCTAACGGCCCAAATGGAACAAACCATCCGCGACGAAATGGCAAAGGCGCAGCCGCCTCTGTCGGAAGCTGAAATCCGCACGCTTATAGAAGACGCCGTAAGCAAGAGCGCGCCGGAGGGCATCTCCAGCGTCGAGATGCAGGCAATGGTGAATAGCGCAGTGACCGCCGCCGCCGCCGAGGGCGTGAACCAAGAGGACGTTACCGCTGCCATCGGCGCGGCACTGGCCGAAGCGGCCGCCGGGCAGACGGAACCCCTGAGCGAAAGCGACGTGGCGAGGATTGTTCGGTCAGCCATGGCTACGCCGGCTCCCACGCCCGCCCCCACGGCCCAGCCCACGCCCGCCCCAACTGAAGCCCCCGTAATGGCGATGATGCCCGTGGAATCCCGTCTGAAGGTGGCTATGCCCAATCCGGCCTACGGCGAGCGCATGGAAGCCTCCGTGCACAACGTGGTGGGCGGTTTCCTAATTCCAAACGCCGAGTCACTGGTGGGGGACCATCACATAACCGGAGAGTACTACCCGATGCTGGCCACCGAATGGTCCGTCGGTGAAGACGCCAGATCGTGGACTTTCAAGCTGCGAGAGGGCATCCCTTGGCACGGCATCGGTAGCGATTTCTCAGCCCAAGACGTGATCCACTCCTTCAACCGGACCCACGCTAAGGTGTCCGTTCACAGCTATCGCAGCCGATGGCCGCTCCCCGACGGGACCGCCGGACAGGTTGTGGGCAGTATCACGGCTGTTGGTGATAACGAAGTTAGGTTCGACTTGGTTGGCCCCTACACTCGTCTCCACAAGGCCGTGGCGGGCAGCGAAGGCCTGTTCATGACCAGCAAAGACTACTTCGACCTGGTTGGAGAAGACGGCTACCGCGACAATCCCGTCGGCACCGGCCCTTACCAGTTCTCAGAAATACGGTCTTCAGAATACAGCCTCTGGGAAGCGGTTTCCTACGACCACTACCGGGTGAATCCGCAGTTTCCTGAGCTGCAACTGGTGTTCTCCGACGAGGAAGCTACCAGGATAGCCATGATGGTGAGTCAGGAAACTCACACTACTGTGGTATCCAAGACGCTCACTAGGCAGGCCGAGGGCATACCCCATCTGAAGGTTGTCACTACTACGCTTCCAACGCTGCACCTTAACATCTTCTTTGGCGGCAACTACCCAATGGATTTCCTTACCGCTACAGGACAGCCGGCGGTGGATGAAAATCTTCCCTGGTACGGACACAGCGAAGACGCCGTAAAGGTCAGGCGCGCACTCTCAATGGCCATTGACCGGGACGCCATCAACAACGCCTTCTACAACGGCGATGGGGAAGCCGTTATCGTGTCGCTGTTCCATCCGGGTCTGGGTCCCTGGAAGCCCGAATGGGAGGCAAGATTCAACGAGCTTCACGCCTACAACCCAGAGGAAGCGAAACGCTTGCTGGCAGAGGCCGGCTATCCCGAAGGAATCACCGGCTACAAGTGGTCGCTCTACTTCATTGACATAGCCCCGGAAGGCCTTGACATCGCCGAAGCCGTAGTGGCCATGTGGAAGGAGATTGGCGTTGAGCTTGAAATAGTAACTACCGAAAGAAGCACGTGGGGCGGCGCCGGTAGAGCAAAGGAAACCGCCGGCTTCGTCTACATCTGGCACTCCACCTATGCGCCCATCGAGGCTCGGTTCGAAATCTACAGTTGGAGCGGCAGGCCAGGGGCCGGGTTCACGTCGGAGAAGTTCGACGAACTCTATCTGGACCTGCAGAACACATCAAGCGTCGAGGCGATGAATCAGAAGCTGCTGAACCTTGGTGACGTGATACAGGAGACCATTCCATACGTTCCTCTCTTCTGGGTCTTCACTGATTACATCGTCAATACCAGAGTAATAGCCGACTATACCAGCGCCGGCATCTGGCAGGTGCACGATTGGGAGTATGCGGTTCCGGTGAAGAATTAAGAGGCTTGCGATATCCTGATCCTGATTGTCCAAAGATTTACGTGGGAGGTTAGCAATGAAGGTACCCTTTGGAGCCGTTGACGCCGACGGTCACATCAATGAACCGGAAACCAAGCTAATGGAGTATCTTGAAGGTCCCTACGCGGATATCAAGAACTTCCATAGCTACATCCCAAGCGGCGACGGTATCGTTGGCGGCGGCGTCATCGCCGGCAAGGACTACATGGACTCGAGCCTTGGCGGACGCCTGGGCGCCCACGGAGGCCCCGACTTTCCCTCTCCCCAGGAGTGGCTCGATAACGCCGACGCCGGCGGCCTTGAGACGGTCTTCGTCTTCCCAACCACCCTGCTGGGCTATTCGCGTATCATCGACCCCGACTACCTCATTGCTCTAACAAAATCCTACAACAACTACGTCTCCGAGGAGTGGCTGAAGTTCAGCCCCCGCTTCAAATCAGTGGCGCTCATGCCCCTCATGGACGTGGACGAGTCCATCAAGGAGATGCGCCGCTGCGTAACGGAGCTTGGCTACAACGGGGTGTTCATCGCCGCCGTGGGCTTCGGGCTCCTGGGCGAGAAGCGCCTCGACCCCTTCTACGAGGAAGCGGAAAAGCTTGGCACGTTCATCGCCGTTCACGGCGGCCACGCCACCGCCGAGTCCCAGAAGTACACCAAGTTCATCCAGCGCCACACCATCGGATTCCCTGTTTCCGCCATGATGCAAATGATGCACATGACCTACGAGGGGGTCTATGAGAAGTTCCCCAACCTGAAGGTTGGATACTTGGAGGCGGGATGCACCTGGGTCCCCTACCTCCTCGACCGGATGGATGAGGAGTGGGAGAAGCGGGGCTGGTTCGAAACGCCGAACTGCAAGAAGAAGCCCAGCGATTACATCAAGGGCGGCAACGTATACATACACGCTGAGCCCGGCGAAGAGTTGATTCCGGAAGTCATCCGGGTGATGGGCAAGAACCGCCTCTTCTACGCCTCCGACTGGCCCCACTGGGACAACGAATACCCCGACAGCCTATACCACATCTGGCAGCGGGAAGACCTGACGGAGGAGCAGAAGCGGGGCATCCTGCGGGACAACGCCGTAGAGATGTACGGGCTGGAGAACGGCGGCTAGAGGCTAGACTAAGCGCCGGTCAGGGTCCAGGGTACGCCAACGTCGTTAGCCAGTTCTTTGAGTTCGTCAACAACTGCAGGGAGCAGGGGAATTCCCCTGCTCCTTCGCTCTTGTTCCTTGGCGTGCTCCGGGTCTCCGGCCACAAGCACCCGGTCGAAGCCCCTGGCCGGTTCCGTCTTGTGAACACGATCGAACATGTCGTCCATTTGCCCTTGGAACTCGTCCAGAGGCCGGAAGGCGTCCACACGGATGGCGCAGAAGAAGTGCCCCACGCTTCCGTAGTTCTCATGGGCGTCCATCTGTATCGAAGCGCCGTGGCCCGAAAGGATTCCGCAGAGCACGTCCACCAGCATTCCCAGGCCGTAACCCTTGTGGCTGCCCAACTCCGGCGTACTTCCTAACGGCAGCAGCTTCCGCGCCTTCACCGCCACGGCGGGGTCCGACGTGGGGACGCCCTCGTCATCTGCTGCCACTCCCAAGGGGATGCTCGTGCCCAGGCGGGTAGTCAGAATCAGCTTCTGGAACACCATGGCGCTTGTGCCCACGTCCAGGCAGAAGTCCGGCTCGCTGCCGGAGGGCGCGCCCACACTTATGGGGTTGGTGCCGTAGACCGGCTCACGGCCTCCGGTGGGCAGCACTATGGGGTTGCTGTTGGTGCTGGAGATGCCGATCATCCCGTGGGGAACGGCCATCATGGAGAAGTATTGGGCAGCGCCGAAGTGGTGACTGTTCTTCACCGCCACCATGCCGATGAAGGAATTGCGCGCCTTCTCTATGGCCATGTTCATGGCCCGGACACCCACGGAGAGTCCCAGGCCGAAGTTTCCGTCCAGCAGGGCAGTCACGGGCGTTTCGCGAACCACGGTTGGGGACACTTTGGGTATAATCTTGCCGCTCTGGATGTCCCTGACGTAGATGCGGCCCAGGTTATTGTTGGACATGCCGTGGGTCTCAACCCCTCGCAGGTCTGCGTAGACCAGCACGTCCGCCGCCATGGCCGCATCCTCTGACGGAACGCCCAGCTTGCTAAGCACGTCGGCAGCGAAGGTCCTCAGCCCATTGGGGTCCACCCGAATCCTATTCTCGGAACCTAGCTGTTCGCTACCCATGTATTCGCCGCCTTTTCTGAGAATCTGCCAAGTCTAAAGCCTGGTCTAGAGGTTGAATTGGGGGTCCACCCAGTCCTGCTCCTTGCGGTAGACCTGAATGCGCCAGCGCTGGTCCTCCACGATGTAAATCGGGCCATCCACGGACACCTCCACCGCCACCGGCGAGTAGAAGCGCTGCTCAGGCTCCAGGCTCTTGGCCCGCATTCGCGCCTTGCGATAGTCAGGGTTGTCGTCCAAGAACTGTTGCGCCCACTTGGAGGGTTTTTCGGCGTTGCCAATGAATGTGGTCAGATGGACGCCATCGCCATCGAAAACCTCGACTTTGTTGTTCCACCAGTCGGTTATGTAAACGTCTCCAGCGGCGTCCACCGCAACGTCGGTGGGCAGATTAAGCTGGCCGACGCCAGTGCCGGGGGAGCCGAAAGTCATCAGATATTCGCCCTCCGACGAGAATTTCTGGACGCGATTGTTGTACCAGTCGGCGACAAGCACGTTGTCTTCACCGTCCACGGCGATGCCCCAAGGACGGATAAGCTGGTCGTTTCCGTTTCCCTCGGAGCCGAAAGAGCCCAGGTGCTGGCCGTCGGGGGTGAACCTCTGCACCCTGTGATTCAGGTTCTCCGTGATAAGAAGCTCTCCCCGGCTGTTGAAAGCCAGGCCCGACGGACCGTTCAGCTGCCCGGGGCCGGAACCGGGAACGCCCCACTTGGACAGGAAATTACCTTCCTTGTCGAAGATGGTGATGCGGTGAAGCCACTCATCAGCCAGGTACAATCGGCCCTCTGAGTCCAACGTCACGGACGTACCCCAAACGAACTCTCCGTCGCCCTCACCCGGCCCGCTGAACTCCCTGATGAACTCCTCGTCGGCGGTCATCAGGGTAACGCGCTGGCACGGCTCCGCCTCGGAACCCCGGCTCAGCACGTATATCATGCCGTCATCTCCCAGGGCCAGGTCCAGCGGGTTTCGAAACCCCGCGCCCCCAGGCGTGCCCATACCCATCACGTGGCTGTAGTTGAAGGTTCGGCCCCTAACCATAACCGTCTGCATTTTTTGCTCCCTGTGTGAATGATTTAGACCACTACTCGAACGCCCAGCCCAGCGATTAGCCGAACTGGTACTCCCTGGTCGACGCGATTATCTGCATTGCGCCGACGACCCGGTCCGAGAAGCTACGCGGCTCGCCGCCGTTTCCGTTCGCCGGTTCGCTCTTGCTCACGTGGTCGATGAGTTCCCGGCGAGTCTGCTCTTCCACCTGCACGGGCCCCATCAGGTCGAGACAGCCGTCCACCAATCCTTCGGCATCCAGCGCCTCGTGGCAGGACATTTTCTCAATGATGAACTGGATGCCTGGGAGTTCCTGTTTGACCATCTGGTCGGCGGCGAAGTTGATGCGCCGAAGCAGCGCGCCGCTATCGATCCACTCGCCGCCGGTGTGCCATCCCTCGACGCTGGGCGGATCCAGCAGAGCCTGGCCTTGATAATTGCACTCCTCCGCCAGCGCGGTAATGCCCGGCTTGGGATACCGGAACTCTCCGACAAGCCGCATGGTGCCAGCGATAAGCTCCGCCGGACTCTTGACCTTGGCGAACCGGACGGCTTCGTCCTTAAAGAAGTCCGAGTTGAACAGCATCTTGAGGGTGGAGCGTATGTCGTAGCCGGAGCTTATGAAGGCGTCCCCAATGATGTTGACAGCCGCCGGGTCTCTCGGGGCCACATCCTGCCAGCTGGGCACCTGTACCTCGTCGGCGACAAAGAAGTTGTAGAGATGACGAGCGACGAACCGAGCCGTCGCCGGCTGTCGAATCACGATGTCGATGATGTCTTCGCCGTTGAACCGGCCCCGCTGCCCGAGGAACATCTTCTCGGTGTCGTCGTGGTCATCTTCCCTATATTCGAATTCCCACAGGAAGCGGCCGTAGGGGTTCCGCGGCAGCCTGTTGGAAATCGTCCAGCCGGTGAAGGCGCGGGCGCATTCCTTAACGTCCTCTTCCGTATAGTTGCCCTGGCCCATGGAGAATAGCTCAAGCAGCTCCCTACCCCAGTTCTCGTTGGGGGCGTGCTTGTGGTTCTCGTTGTTGTCGAGCCAGAAGATCATGGCCGGGTCCTTGGAAAGCTCCACCAGGATGTCCCGGTAGTTGCCCAGCGCATACCGACGGAAGGTCTCAATCTGGGCCAGCATCTGATTGCCGTTGTCCACCTTGGAGTAGCCCGTGGCGAAAACGTGATGCCAGAAGAGCACCATCTTTTCCTCCAGAGGCCGGGGGGTGTTGATCATCCTATACATCCAGTTGGACTGCATGTTCAAGGGATTGCCCGGGTTCCGAAACCCTTGGAAGTGTCGATAGAGAATCCCTTCGTGGAAGGGTGGGATACCGTTGACTTCCGGTTCCAGAAGCTCCTCGACGGTGGCCTCGTAGCCCTTGGCCACCCTCTCCTCCAGTTCGTCCCGGGATGCGCCGAACCCGGCGCGACGCATGAGATGCGCCATCAATGCGATGTCCTTGTCCATGTTCCGTCTCCTTAACCAAAGCTCGCCAGCCAACTCCCCGTCGTGAAGGCAGACCGCCTCTATTGTATTAGCAAATTTGTCGGCTGGCTACCTATTAGCCGTTCTTGGCGGAAGTCCAACCTGTGTTGTATGTCGTTCCAATCCCCCACGCATATCATTCTGAGTCCCTCGAGGAATCTAGCTGCCCTGGTCCAAGGCTTCACCTTTCCTTTAGAACATGATGACCTTATGATGGTCTTACTAGAATCCGCGCCGGCGATGACGGCGCAAAGGGAGGATTCCCAATGACGGAACTTGTACGAGAAAGATGTGTGGCCTGCCGAAGAGACGCACCAAGGGTGACGGATTCGGAGATTGCAGACCTGCACCCGATAGTCGCCGAGTGGGAACTCATCGAAGACGTTGGCGTAAAGAAGTTGCGTCGCAGCTTCCGGTTCCGTAACTTCCAGCAGGCCATGGACTTCTCAATCAGTATCGGCCAGATGGCCGAGGATGAGGGGCATCATCCCAAACTGGTGACCGAGTGGGGGCGGGTGACCATCGACTGGTGGACTCACAAGATTCGCGGCCTACACCGCAACGACTTCATCATGGCCGCCAAAACGGACAAAAGCTTCGAGGAAGCAACGGAGTAGCCGCAGGTGTAGGCATATTCTCAATGGGCCCCACCTTATGAACCTCCGCCGGGGCGATTCCTTCTCCGTAAGCGTTCGTCGAGTCAAGGACGGCGACGGCATGATGGCGGTGCGCCTCGGCTGGTTTGGACGCGCCCGCGAAAACCTGGAAATCCGACTCCACGCCATCGACGCGCCGGAGTACGACCAGCCCTTTGGCCGGGAGGCCACCCATCGGCTTAAAAGAATCGCGGAGGGCAAACGATTCACCCTAAAAGTCTGGGAGCCGCAGGACCAGTTTGGCCGCGTCGTCGGCGTTCTCTACCAGAGAAGACTTGGCCAGTCCGTCAACCGGCAGATGGTGGAGTCGGGCTTGGCCTATCGCTTCACTCGCTACGGCGAGATGAACGGCCTGGGACTGGCCAACGCCGAACGAACAGCCCGACGCAAAAAACTCGGAGTTTGGAGTCTCCCCAAGTGCGGCGTCCGACCATGGGATCACCGGCAGTGCCAGCGTGCCGAAGCACGCAGACGTCAGAGCATCGAGTACCAAGTCCTTGGGCTGATATTCAAGCCTCTCATATGGTTCCTGCGGAAGCTCTTCCGACTTCGTTAGGCGGCGCGTACATCGGAGGGAAAAGGATGATGGTTGACCGTTCCCCGCGCTGCGGCTAGCATTGCGCCCATGTTGGTTCTCAACAGGAACGAGGTAGAGCGTCTGCTGGACCTGGACGCGCTCATTGACGCCCTGGGACCGGCCATGGTCGAACTCAGCGACGGTGGCGTGTCCCAGCCCCAGCGCATTGCCGCGCAGGTTCGCGAGCGGGAGGGCAACCTTATCGTCATGCCCGCCTACCTGCCAGGTTCGAAGTCGCTGGCCGTCAAGCTGGTGAGCGTCTTTCCTCACAACCACCAGCTCGGCGTACCCAGCCATCAGGCATTGATTGCCGTGTTCGACTCCGAAACAGGCACTCCCGCTGCCGTCATGGACGGCGAGCACATAACCGCCATGCGCACCGCCGCCGGCTCCGCCCTCGCCACGCGCCTGCTGGCCCGCCCCGATGCGGAAGTTCTGGCTTTATTGGGCACAGGAGTGCAGGCCAAGGCCCACGCCATCGCCATCCCTCGCGTTCGCCCCATCACGGAAATACGGATTGCCGGAAGAAACGCCGACAAGGCCAAGGCGTTGGCCAACGAGCTTTCGGCGGAACTCAACATACCAGCGCAAGGAACAGACTCTTTCAAGGACGCCGTTTCTGGCGCAGACGTTATTTGCGCCTGCACCCATGCCGATTCGCCTGTGCTGCTGGGCTGGTGGCTGAACCCCGGCGCCCACGTCAACTCCGTCGGTCTGAACTTCCAGGGTCGGGAAATGGACGACGAGACTGTACGCTTGTCAAGGGTTTTTGTGGAGACTCGCGAAGCCGCCCTCGCCCCAAGTCCGGCGGGCGCCAACGACCTGACCTGGCCCATCAGAGACGGGGTAATAGACGAAGGTCACGTCCTTGCGGAAATCGGCGAACTGGTGTCGGGCGGGCATCCGGGCCGTACCTCCGACAAGCAGGTCACTCTCTACAAGTCGGTGGGCGTAGCGGCCCAAGACGCCGTAGCCGCCCGGATGGTTTTTGCGGCGGCTGTACAAAAGGGCGTGGGCTTGGAGATTATAATGTAGGGGCAGGTTTCAAACCTGCCCCTACATCACTCCGCTCCCGATTTATCAGACCGCTGATTGCGTTAGTTCTTGCCCAGCACTCGCGGGCCGTACAGCCTTACGGAATTGTCCCACAGGATGTTGCGCTTCGTCCCCTCTTCGATGTTGTGGCCCAGGAAGCTGTCCACCGCGCCCGGAATCGGCGCGTCGGGGTGGGGCCAGTCCGTGTTGAAGATAAGGTTGTCCTTCAACTGGGAAGCCGCGAACTCCAACTGCCCTTCGTCGGCGTCGCAAGCCACGAAGCACTGGCGGTCAAAGTACTCACTCGGCTTCAGTCGGACATCTTCGCCGTACTGGAAGCGGCCCTGTCGGCCCACTGCGTGGTCGTCCATGCGGCTCAGCCACCACGGAACCCAGCCGGCGTTGGCCTCCAGGAAGGACACCCGCAGGTTGGGGAACCTATCCAGCACTTCGCCGAAAATGAGCGTACCCATCGCCAGCATGGCGTCCAATGGGAAAGAAAGAGCGTGGCTCACGGAGGCAAGGGTGGGAGTGGTGGTGTAGTCCTTGAACACCCGTTGTTGGGATCCACCACCGTGGAAGGAGGCTGCCAGGCTTAGCTCGTCGAGGGTCTCCCACAGGGGGTTGAACTCCTCGTCGGACCACTTACGGGAGTCGCCCGGGTCGGGAAGATTGATCGCCGTCGCCTGGGCGTTGGGTCCCATCCGACGCGCCTCTGCGATAGCCTCGTTCACGTCCAACAGGGTCACCTGAGCGATGAACTGCACGCGGCCGTCCGAGTCCTTGCAGTAGTCCGTCGCCCAGTTATTGTATGCACGGACCAGAGCAGACTGCAGCTTAGGGTCCGTGATGCTCTCGGAGGTGGCGCTGTTGCCGTTGGTGGGGAACCCCACCTGAATGTCCAACCCCTCCTTGTCAATCTCCGTCAGACGGTCGGGGAGCGCCCACCAGTTGCGCCAGGCGTCGCCGTATCGTTCCTCACAGTCGGCGAACACGCTCTCCGGTCGAACGGAGCCACGGCCCTCCGGGAAAGCCTCGCACGGGTGATAGTTGAAGAGATACCGGCCCACGTGACCGCTCACCAGCGGGCGGCGGTGGTGGTACGACTGCTCAACGTAGTTGTCCCAAATGTCCAGGGGCTCTTGCATGTGCCCGTCCCCGTCGATAATCCTGAATCCGTTTCTCATTCCAGCCTCCTTAATTCGAAATACAATTCGGCATCGCATTCTAACCGACGCCGTGCCTTAAGCTTGAATAGCAGAATAGCGAGATATGGGGCGGTTGTCCAGAAGCGGAGAAAGGAATACGCCCCAAGAAATCTAAGTGTTCGAAAGCCCCTTCTGCTGAATGAGGTGCAGGCGGGCCAGCCGTAACTCCACGTAGTCGAATTCTTCGCCTAGCTGATCTTTTACCCGAGCGATGAAGGCGGTCCCATTTTCCTCAAATGCCGCCGTGATTCTTGCCAAACTCTCACCACTCGGCACTAGACCGCTCACGTCTGCGAACACCCCGCTGGCGGCAATGCGTTCAATGTGGCCGACTATGGTGGACGTGGTCAACCCTCGCTTCGAGGCTATTTCGTCCAGGCTATGCCCTTCTTCCAACAACTGCCTCGTCATCTCGTGAGTAGGGCTCAGGCCATTCCGGTGTCCGTCCCTGCCGAGGTTGTTGTCCGTCTGTCTATGGCTCACTGCCCTATCTATAGTTATGTTGTTTGCTTTAACGTAGGCTCGAATGACGCTGGTGAATTTTGAGCCGTATTCTTGCAGCTTCAAACGGCCCACCCCACGTATATCGGAGAATTCGTGCTCGTCCCGGGGATATATCGCGGCCATTTGCCTGAGGGACACGTCGCCAAAGACCACATAGGGTGGGACGTTTCTCTCTTCGGCAAGCTGTCTTCGTAGAGCCCGCAATTCTTCAAACAACTTTGTATCGAAGACAACGGGATCTGCTGGGCGATTTGATGGAGACGATCGTCTCGCATCCGCCGGTCTCACCAGCGTCAGGGTCTGACGCTCCCGCAAGAACTTCCAGCCTGCTTCGGATAGAGCCAGCGTGGGGTAATCGCCCTGGTTGCGAACCAGTAACCCCTTGCCCTGCAACTGTACAACTAACTCCTTCAACTGTGCCTTACTGAAATCCGTAACGATGCCGTAGACGCTCAGTTTGTCGTGGCCATCGGTAGAAATCCGCTTGTTCTTACTCCCTACGAGCACATCCACAACGTGGTTCGTACCGAACCTTTCTCCGGTTCGGGCCACCGCCGACAGGACCTTCTGGGCAATTTCGGTGGCGTCGAATGTCTTCCTGGGTTGCAAGCAAACGTCGCACCCGCCGCAGGATTCTTCCTTCCAATCCTCTCCAAAATAGCCGAGCAGGAAGCGGCGGCGGCAGGTCGTCGCTTGCGCGTACTCCACCATCTTGTCCAACTTCTGGCGGGCGTTGCGCTGCTCGACGTCGTCTTCCATCTGGCGGATGAAGTATTCCTGCTTGACCCTGTCTGCAATACTGAAGAAAGTTACACAATCGCTGGCCAGCCCGTCTCTACCTGCTCGACCCGTCTCCTGGTAATAGCTTTCAATGGATTTGGGCAGGCTGTAATGCACAACCAGCCTCACGTCCGGCTTGTCTATCCCCATGCCAAAGGCGATGGTCGCAGTAATTATTGGCACTCTATCCTGAATGAAGTCGTCCTGGGTTTTCCTTCGCGTGTCCGCGTCCAAGCCAGCGTGGTAGGGAAGGGCAGAAAAGCCATTGACGTTCAACTGACTGGCCACGTTCTCAGTGTCTTTTCTGGAGAAGCAATAAATGATTGTGGACTGGCCGCGGTGTTCTTCAAGCAGTGAAATGAGTTCGCCATAAACGTTCCTGTCCCTGGGCCGCACCCAATAGTTGAGGTTCGACCTGTTGAAGCTGGAGATATACGTCCGGTCTTGACCTAACCCCAGCTGGTCGGTGATGTCTTTGCGGACCCTTTCAGTCGCCGTGGCGGTCAGGGCTATGACGGGCGTTGATGGGAAGCTACGTCTTAAGTCCAACAAGTTGCGATAATCGGGACGGAACTCGTGGCCCCATTCGGAGATGCAGTGAGCCTCGTCAATGGCTATCAAGCTGAGGTTGATTTCCTGTAGGAGGCGACGAAACCCAGGTATGGGCAGACGCTCCGGCGCCACGTACAGGAGCTTGACGGCTCCATCCCTTACTTCTTTTTGTACGCGCAAACTCTCACGATAGGATAGGCTGGAGTTAAGAAATCGCGAGGGAATGCCGTTGGCATTGAGCGCGTCCACCTGGTCCTTCATTAAAGCTATGAGAGGCGACACCACTAAAGTGACGCCTTGAAGAATCAGAGAAGGAAGCTGATAACAGAGGGACTTTCCGCCCCCGGTGGGCATGACGGCAAGCACATCCCGCTTGGCCAAAACATCGCGGATGATCTCTTCCTGGGGGCGCCAGAAGCTATCATAGCCAAAGCTGGCCTTGAGGATTGAACGGGGGTCAACGGCGTTTGGCAAGTCCACTAGGCACTCTATCTACGGCAAATTGGAACTCCAGACAGCTCCCGTGCCTTGAGCTTGTATAGCAGAATAGCGAGACATGGGGCAGTTGTCCAGAAGTGGGGGGCCGTACCGATCGTCCACGACCTCAATTACCAACGTTCTGCAAGCTCAACCTTAGGCCGTCAGTCATCACTAGCACCTTCTCATCGTTACCGTCCCAAGGTACGATAGACAACAACGGCTTTCGATTGTCAGGGCCAAAATAATGAGAACCCCAGTCGTATCTGAGGATCCGAGCCGGACCGGCCACTTCCAACATTCCTGGCAAGGTAAGGTAGTGTTCGTATGGATCTCGATAATTGGTCCGCGATTGTCGCATCATGATGCCGGGCCATTCAAGGTAGCTCTCCACGAAATTATCGTCAGTCATTTCAGTTAGTGTACGCAATCCAGAACCGTCTGATGCAATAGTGTGTATTGCATATGTGTTTTCCCACTCACTGGCTAAAGAATCATAATCGGCTCCCACTATTTCAAGGTTGATACTTGAAGAGTCGGGTGACCATCCGAAACCTAGTATCCACATGGAAGTGTACGATTTGGATTCCCAGATTTCGTAAGAATCCAATATCTGTCGGACCTCGGAACCATCTAGCTCTGCCACATAAAGCGAACTTGCCCCACCATAGCGTTTGGCAAGAAACGCTATTTGCTTGCCGTCTGGAGACCACCGAAACTCAATAACTTCCTCCTCAGGCAGGATCAAGTCATTGATGCCTACACGGGTGCTCGGGGTCGCATCCGCGCTATTAGCCCAAACCAACTTCGTTAGATCCGATCCATCGGCCCCTGCGATATACAAGGCCTCCCTGTAAACTGTGTGACTTGAGGTCTTGGTAACGAATTGGGACTTGTCGTTGAAATACGTGTCTATCCAATCTACAGTTTGATGCCTTTTCTCTTCGCCCACAAACGCCAATCGACTACCGTCAGGTGACCACACTGGCGCATTGAACTGAGCCGTAACTCCAGGTGCGACATTGCGCTCGTCGGTCGCATCGGGCGCGACCACGTATACGTGCGGAGAACTTCCCCTCTCTGATACGAATGCTATTCTGGACCCATCAGGAGACCAAGATGGGCTCACGTCATCCCACGTGTTGGTAGTGACCCTTTGGAGTTCTCCGCCTTCGATGTCCTGGATTGCTAACTCGTAAGTATGATTGCCAAGCCCACCAGTTGCATATCGTAGAGTCGAGTATGCAATCTGGGACCCGTCCGGCGATATGGTGGGCGAAAAGTCTATTTCATGGGTTTGACTATTTGGTCCGAGAGAAGCATTTGAACCTGAGAGGAGGTTCAGATTCGTACCGTTTGCATCGACTGTATATATCCGTCCGTGATGGCCAAAGACGATTTGGGAACCGTCCGGAGTCCATTGAGGTATGATTTGTTCTCGGCCATTTTCCCATCGAGACCAGAATTCGTCAGATTGATCGTAGGACTTGTTGTAGATGTCGCCCGACTCACAGAACGTGACCGACGAAGCAAGCAAGGGAAACGAAACAACCAGCAAGAAGAAAGCCCTGAGAATTAACCTGTAGTTGGTGGTTCGCGCTCTGAGTCTCAATGGGTGACCGTAAGGATAGAATTGCTCTACCCCTAGTCCACCACTCTCTGAAACGCCCGCCTGAGCCGCGGGCCGATTTCCCTCAGGTGCTCCAGTGAGGCGTTGCTGAAGGCCAGCCGTATGTGGCTGTCCGGCTCATGTTCCTTGTCCAGATAGAAATTTGTGCCCGGCGGGAACAGCAGTCCCTCATGTGCCGCCGCCTCAGATACCTCCTTGGAGGTTGCGCCGAGGCACTCGAACCAGAAAAAGAAGCCTCCGCCCGGCGCGTTGAACCGCACGTAGGGCTCGCAGTGCTCCCGAAGCGAGTCGCTCAGCGCGGCGCACTTCTCTCCGTAGACGGGCCGCATCTTCCTGATGTGGGGGTCCAGCCTACCGGACGAAATGAACTCCGCCAGCATGTGCAGCAGCAGCGGGCTGGTTCCCATGTCGAACCGCACCCGGCCCAGGGCATCAATGTGCTCCTTGGAAGCCTGAATCCAGCCGGCCCTCAAGCCCGTTGCGACAACCTTACTGAAGGTGCCGATCTTCAGCACACCGGCGCCGTTGGCCATGGAGTAGATAGACTGGGGCGGCGCTTCGTCGAAGAAGAGCTCGCTGTACGTGGCGTCCTCCACGATGAGGACCCGCTCGCGTGCACAGAGATCGATGAGTTCCACCCGTCGCGCCTCGGTAAGAGTGGTGCCCGTGGGGTTCTGGAAGTCGGGGTTCAGGTAGACGAACTTGACCCGCTTGCCTTCAGACTTGGCCCTCTGGATTGCGTCGGCTACGCCCTCAACGGAGATGCCGTCGTCTTCCACCGCCACCTCAATCAACTCGGCCATGTGGCCGCGAATGGCGCGGGTGGTGCCGGAATAGGTCGGCCCCTCCACAATGGCGACGTCGCCGGGCGTGATGAAGGCCTGGCACAGATTATCCAGGCAGCCGGAACCGCCGTTGTGGATGATGAAGTTGTCCGGCTCGAAGCTCATACCGTCGAGAACGGCTTGCCGCTCCGCCATCGCCTCTCGAAGTCCCTCGAAACCAAGAACGCCGCCGTACCTAAGCGCTTCCTGGGGCTTGTCGTTCAGGATGCGCCCCAAGGCCGCCTCCAATTCACCAGACGGGAGGGTGCCCGCATCGGGAATACCGCCGGCGGCGATGATGGGGTCCGGATGCGGGGTGGGAAGCTGCCAGCCGGTGCCGGCGTCCGTGGCCGTTCCCGCCCCGACGGTTAGCGCCGAATCCGACAGATAGTCCCGAATGTCCGCATTAGACCACGCCTCCGCCGCCTGGGCCGCGGCGCTTCCTGGTTTTGTAGTCATATCGCTCTCCTATTGCTGGTTGCGCTTGCGGGATGTGTTTAAGGAGCCGCTAAACGCTGGTGAAAGTCTACCACATAATACAATTCCGTGAAGCAAACCCAACAGCCGGTAAGGGCACCGAATCCTATGACATATTTGACCAATAGGGCATCAGTGGTGATGCGGATGTCAAAAGGGCGGTCCGGTTAGGATGACGGTGTTGGGCTTGGGTCCATCACCCGGCCAAGAAATAGGATAGCACCCGTCGGCTCGTCCCGGATCAGGAAGATGAAGGGCCGGTCCAAGGCCAAGACAACGGGTTCTCTATCAAGCCGCGCAGACGCGAGCATCACCATGCCGGTAGCTGCTGCCGCCTCGGTACCTTCTTCATTCACCGATACAAATGCCTTGTGAACAACTGCAGAAATCCACAGTTCGCTCACGTCGGTAATGCCGGAGAAGTCGGCTACCCCGCTGAAGGCGTCGGACATCCCCATTTTCGCAAGTGTTTGGCCGAGCATGAATTCCGACTCGAATTCAAACCGGGGCATAGTTAATGTAATATCTCTTTCTTCTAACTCCATTACGACATGGTCCAGAATCTCAGCATTTAATGAGTCTTCTAGGTCTTCAAATTCACCCTCATCGGGCAGAAAGGCTATCATCGACATCTCCCAGGTGCGATAGGGAATTTCGACAGCCTGAAATCCGTCTCCCTGAGCGTAATTTACGTGCCTATAGTGGAAATTGTCGGTCATCATGGGGACTTCGACCGTACCGCCGTTCGACAAGTGAAAGGGACGTTCAACAGTGTCATCCGGCGGAAAGGGCCAGAGCCATGAAGCGTTGAAATAGATAGCGTTGGTAAGCACAAAGAGGGTTTGAGCGTCTATTGTCCCCGGTGGGAACAGATCTTGGATTTTGCCCTCGGTCTCTTCTGCGACCCAATCGTTAATCAGGACACGGGATTCCTCGGGTGCAGCCGTGAAGTTTAGGCGACGCATTTCTCCCCCGTAGTTTTTCGCCAGCGTCTCCTCGTAATCTCCACTGAACTCTAATCCTTCCTGGCCCCAGACCGCGTTGGCAATGTTCAGCCGGAAATTTGGATTATCCTCCTCCGACTCGGACGGATTGAAAGCATCCTCACCCCTGGAATGCAACGCGAGGTCTAGAGCATGGAAGGCGGGATGCAGCCTGTCCTGTGGGAGGCCGTACCGGAGAGTGTCCATCATCTGGCACTCCGTCTCTCCCCTCGCCCCGGCATAGGCCATCGCCAGCACCTGGGAGATGCTAAAGGGCGAGAAAAAAAGGTTGTCCTCACCGTCGCTCAGAGCACTGTAAAGATCAAAGGCGAAGTTGGAGTTGTCGCAGGCCAGTTGAATGACATCTTCGTCCACCGGTTGGGTGTTGTCGACATCAGCAGCAGTGCAGGATCTGGGGGTAGGCGTAACAAAGTCAAGCGCAGGTTTCGCTTGGTCGTCCGCGCCGTCACCGCTCCCACAAGCTTGAAGGACTAGCGCTAAGGTTAGGACGAAGAGCAGACCCAGCAGGAGCTTGGGTAGAGAGATAGATATGGTTTTGGAGAAAGACTTTCGCATTATGTGGGGATGTCTCCGCAATTCAATAGACTACAGAATCAGCCGAATATATGTGTTAGCGCATGTGTTGTCAAACACGCTCATGGAGCAACCGCTCCGTTCAGCAAGACACATCCCCCCAATGTGCACGGCCCACCACCTTGATGATACTATGCCCAGCATACTGCCCACATTCCCAAGCAACGGAGGTCCGCCCATGCCCAGAATGACCGGAAATCGCTACATCGCAAAAATGCTTGAGGCCTACGGCATCACAAGCATATTCCAGGTGCCCACCGCCTTCTTTGGCGTCATGGCGGAAATGGAACACATGGACATCCGCCGCGTCGTCACCCACGGCGAAAAGGCCGCGGCCTACATGGCCGACGGCTACGCCCGCGCCTCCCGCGGCCCTGGCATCTGCATGGCCCAGAGCATCGGCGCGGCGAACCTGGCCGCGGGGCTGGCCGACGCCTTCATGGGCCAGTCACCCGTCATCGCCATGACCAACGCCATCCCCGCCGAGCACCGCTACCGCCACGTCTACCAGGAGTACGACCACGCCGCCCCCTTCCACTCCGTCACCAAGGCCAGCTACGACGTGGACAAGGTCTCCAGGATGCCGGACTCCTTGCGACAGACCTTCCGCGAGGCTACCACCGGCTCGCCTGGGCCGGTGCATCTGCACGTTCGAGACGAGGCCCTGTACGCCGAGGCCGACCTGGACCTTGTTGTCGAGGAGCGACATGCCCGATACCCCGCCTTCCGACCCGAACCTAGCATGGACCACGTGAAGGAAGCGGCTCGGCTTATATCTCAGGCCCGCCGACCCGTCATCATCTCAGGCTCCGGCGTCATGGCCTCCGGCGCCTGGCCTGAGGTGGCCCAGCTGGCGGAGATGCTTACCATTCCCGTAGCGACCACTCTTAACGGCAAGATGACCCTTGCCGCCGACCATCCTCTCAACGTGGGTGTGGTGGGGAGGTACTCCCATTGGAGCGCCAACCGGATAGTATCGTCGGCGGATTTGGTCATCGCCATAGGCACCCGCTTAGGCGGAATGGCCACGTGGGAATGGCGGGTCCCGCCAGCAGGCGTCGCAACCGTGCAGATAGGCATAGATCCCGCGGAACTGGGTCGAAACTACCCCGCCACGGCCGCCGTTCAAGGCGACGCCAAGGTCTCCCTCCAGCGGCTCATCGGCGTCCTGGAGCCCGTCGGTCCCCGACAGGACGTGCTCGACGAGGTGGCACAAATCGTCGGTGAGTGGCGGGAGGAGTTCCGGCCCCTGGTCGAATCCGACGCTTCCCCCATGAGACCGGAGCGCATAGTCAAGGAGATTGCGGAGCATATTCCAGCCGAGACCATGGTGGTCTCCGACACGGGCCACTCCGGCATCTGGACGGGCGTGATGATGGAGTTGAATGAGCCAGGGCACAACTTTATGCGATGCGTCGGCTCCCTTGGTTGGGGGCTGCCCGGAAGCATTGGTGCAAAGCTCGCCCTGCCCAACCGCCCTGTCCTCTGCTTCACCGGCGACGGCGGCTTCTGGTATCACATCGGCGAACTCGAAACGGCGCTGCGTCACAACGTGAACCTGGTCGTAGTGGTCAACGACAACCGCTCCCTAAACCAGGAGAAGGGGCCCATCGACCGGGCCTACGACGGCAATGCCACGCAACGCGCCTACGACGATCTGATGATGTTCAGCGACGTTAACCTGGCGCGGGTTGCCGAAGCTATGGGCTGCTACGCCGAGCGGGTGGAACGCCCGTCGGATATCGGCGACGCCATGGCCCGCGCCTTCGCCGCCAACAAGCCCGCCGTCCTGGACATGGTCAGCGACGTAGAAGCCATGGCCCCCCAGGCCCGGGAGCAGGACGTTGCCCCACTGTCACATTTGAGATATCCAATCAGTGAGTGCTAAGATCACTCATTAACGAGGTGGTTATGTTAGACCGTGAACCATCCTCCAAAATTTATCGTTGCATACTATATAGTGATAGCCTGTGCTAAGGGAGAGTGGAACATGTACCTTGACAAGCGAACTCATATGCAATATCAAGTGGTTGATGACGACCTGAGTCTCGTTGTGACTAAAATTGGTCTTGCACTATCTGACTTTGCAGAGTCCCTGAGCCAGTTGATACACATGATGTATTGCTTTTGGCAATCCAGATGGTTAAAGCTGGCAGGATTTTCGTTCCATCGCCCCATCAAACCAATCCATTCATCAAAGCATTTGACGCCCCTGTTGAAGTACAATTGCTACACATGGATAAACGCAAGCCCAGCTTGATAAGCTTATATCCAACTGAAGCGTCTGTAAGTGCTTTAATCGATACTGAGTCGATATAACCGCCAGCCGATGTCACTGAACTGGACGGTACCTCCGCATGTCTCAAAGCTCTTGCCCATCGGGATTCCAACTGTAGATGTTCTGGATGGGTAATCAACGCTACCCGCGGTATCCCTTCTACTTCTACGATTTTGAGTCGCACAATTCAGATCGACGAAAACTCGGTTGGACAGACTGCCGAAGCAGCTTGACCAATAGTGGACATTCGGCTTTGGAATGGGATATAGCTTATCTAAGGCGGCGAGAATGGTGGTAATCTACCTCCACCACTTGGAGTCACTCCCGGGATATATCATCAACGCATCATGAACGAGTTTCAGGTGCACGGTATCCGTTTTGCGTGGCCGACGAATTCGTAGCAGACTACCGAGATTTGCAAAATGTTCCCGAGGTCTTTGAGTCGGTTTACGATGCCGTCATCCAAGAGCAAGTTGAGATCAACAAACAGTTAAAGCTCCTTGGCCGTCCACAACTGTTTCGAGAAACCTTTGAAAGACCACAGACGCCATCAGGAATTCGGTTACTTTCACTGAAACCTACTCAGCGAAATTACGACTATTTCAAGGAGACCTCTTTGACTAAATGTTTTCGTGCGCAGCGAAGGATCAACATAGCCGTATTTGGGAATGACTTCCCTGGCAAACCGACGGGACACAAACTTCAATAGCCATATTAGAAGAATGGCTTTCATTCCGCTACTCAACATCAGCCAATGCGAAAATGTCTACTCTGAATCGAAGCCTGTACGGGAAGTTATGAAAACTACGACAGAAGCCATCACACTCAAAAGAACCAGAAACTCGATACAGCTTACGCCCTCAAGACGATCTTGCCGTGGAAAGTCTATTGGGGACTTCGTAGTTTGCGTTGCCTCCGTTCCGTACGGATCCCGAGCCTTTCAGAATACGAACCTCCTTACTGGGACGGGAACTGGCAGGTGAAGAGCTATTAGCCGATATAAGCAATTATCACCGGCTACCTATTTCGTTGGTAGGCTTTCAGTCGATCTAGAGCCCCAGATAGCCTGAAATAAATGAAACTACTCAAGGCATTCATCCTCACTGTTGCAGACTTAGCCGTTGGCTTCTCAGCACATCCGAATCATGCGGACGACGGCAAGATTGCCAACCTTGCATATCGCGATTGCAACCAAGAGCTCTACGTGATGAACACGAACGGGTCAGGCCAAACCCGATTGACCAACAATGAGTTTCGGGACATGGACCCAAACTGGTCACCGGACAGAGGACTGCATAGCATTCTCTTCCTACCGAGACGGAAGCATCGTCGATATATGTGATCGCACACGGACGGGTCAGGCCAAACCCGATTGACCACCAACGAGCTTTCGGACATTGACGCAAAGCTGGTCACCGCGGATGACGTATTCCAACCTCTTCATGGAACATAGACTACGGGTCACATCCAGAGCTTCGTAATGAACTCGGACGGGATCGGGCCATAAACAACTAACCAAAGACATCAGAATGGAATACGCAACGCAAGCTGGTCAACTTGGACGGCCAGCGCATCCCATTCCCTCTATGTTCCTTAGCGATCTGACATTCGTGATGAACTCGGTTGGGACATTCCAGAAGCGACTCGCTTAGGCTCGGCTGGGGTCAGGCCTAAGCTGGTCGCGAGATGAGTCAACGCATCGCATTCACATCAAGCCTAGCCGGAGAAGACGGGGAAACTGAGATATTCGTGATCAACGCCGATGGCTCCGGTCGGGCACATAGTTACTCGACATACTGTGCGGATGACAATGACACAAGACGGTCCCCGGACGGACAGCGAATCGCATTTGCATCAGACCGAGACGGGGAATATGAGATATTTACAATGAATGCGGACGGGTCGGACCAAACGCAAATCACACACAACTCGGCTGACGATACAGACCCTAGCTGGGTCTCAACTGGCGATGAAACTCAGAGTACCTCCCCGCCAACGCCATCCCCCTCTATCGCCACCGCTAACCCCACTTCAATCGCCCGCGCTAGCCTGGCTTCCACTCCTCAGCCCACGCCCTCCCCACCCCCAACCGTCATCGCTTCGGCTCCCCCACCGCCCACGCCTGCTCCCGAACCCACCCCTGAACGCGGTTTCTTCATCAATTCGCTCCCGTCACAGAGTAACTCCGGAGATTGGGACCTCATGGACCCGGTGGCCCTCTCCATCATTGGCATTGTGTTAACGCTCGTCGGCACCTTTGTTCAGCTATTCAGAGGCAGGTAGCGATGGCGAATAAGAGACATGACGTTCAACCAAGTGAGCCACCGCAAGAATCTACTCCAAGGAAAGCCGCGCCGAGGGCTGTGCAGATTGCAAGAAGACTGATGCTGCCTGGCCGTGTCATGAACATCATCCCCCGTCTGGCAACCAATGCAGCCTTGGGTCTGCCCTTCTTTCTGATTGGCGTGTTCGGCATCATCGACGCCGACTTGTCGGACCTGTCTCTGATCTTCTTGGACTAGAGACCTTCTAGGCGACGCCATCGTCCTCATCGGCTTCTACGGCAGCGTTCTTAGTCGGCCTGCCCCAAATCTGATGCCGGATGAAGCGTCTCCAAGAGTTGCGTAATCCTTCCATGATACCGGCAATTGCACTGAATAACCTTGAGCATGCCGTTCAGTCGAGCGACTTCGGCAACATCATGGCGTTCACGTACCTGCCCTACGTTTATCCGTTCGTCGTTCTTCCTCGTCGGCCTGTTCCTATATCTAACCAGCGTCCTCCGCTACTGGATACAACCACCACTCCAACTACTACGTGACCAATCAAAAGGTGGCTCACGCCTACAAATTCCTGTGGCTGGACACTACGGAGATACCCGTCAACTCCATAAACGCCATCTCGGAGACTAGAAACTTCATCGAGATGCTTACCGGACGGGGCAGCGTCATGGTAGCAAGCGGCATAAGCACCCGGCACATGGTGCGAATGCAGGAGATAGACGATCCAGGCCCCGTGGCGCAGGCCATCCGTCGCCAAATCTCAGACCGGCGGCAAGGCTCCTTCTAACCCCTACCCCTCCTCCTCCACCCTGTAGACCGCCGCCACCTCCCTGATGCGCGCCAGGCTCGCCGTGGCGTAATCCGTTGCCTCGTAGCGCTGAATCTGCTGCTCTTTCAGACCCAGTCTTTCCGCCAACTCCTTCTGACTTAGCCCCTTTGCGATGCGAGCCTTTATCAGCATTCTGGGGATTTCGCCCACTGCACTAAGCGTATCCAAGTCAAACCCGCCGGCCTTCAGGGTCTCATAGTCCCTTAACTCCTCCTCCAAATCCACCAACTGGCTGCTCATGGCATCTTCCTGGGCCTTCGCAATGAGCGGGTGCAAGCCGCCATACACGCCCGCTTGCTCCCGGACTGTTACTGAAGCAGACGGCCCAAGTGGTTCCTCACCATTCCCACCTCCGCGCTTTCTTGCGGCCTCAAGGGACTTTTTTAACCTCGCCGCCTGGGCCCGGGTTATTCTGTATTGCCTTTCGTTCTTGATCATCCCAATTCCCCCAAATCAATGGCTACGATACCCTTCCGCCTTCCCGTTTCTTTGTCCGTTTGGAAGAACTCAAGGAACGAGAACCCGTCTTCGTCTGCGATTGTAGACGCCGGAAACAACTCGCCCATATATTTGGCTTTCTGCGTGGCCCTTCCGGCATCGAACGTGAGAAGGACGGGATCGAGAATTGTAGGATCAACTCCATCTTCTTCCCAACAGGCATCAAAGTCCCCCGGGGCCTCTTTGCGGGTAACAAAGCTGCCATCAACGTACACCGTCTTGCATCCGGCATCCTTCAAGCTAACCATTGCGGCTCTTAGACCAGTCAATAGGATTCCCCTCCATGCGGTCCCCCCGAACCTGTCCGCAAATTCGCTCCACGAAGCTCTATGGATTCCCGGCGGCAGGAGTCCACCCCCGTCAAGCTGCGGTATCACGACACAACGTTATCATTGTGTTCAATGCTTGTCAACCCATTCCCATTCGCGCTGAATCTGTCCATGCCAGGCGAAGCGACCACTATCCCCGTTTCCCCACCAGGAATCGCCGTCTAAACGTTAAGACCCGCTCCTCGCGCTGGTTGAAGGCCCGGCTTTCTACATACACGACTCCCCTATCGCCCCGGCTGGTCTCTCGCGCCTCCAGCACCTCCGTCTCGGCGTAGATCGTATCGCCGACGAACACCGGCCCATCGTGGACCACCCGCTCGTACTCCAGGTTCGCCACAGCCTGACCGCTGGTGTCACGGACGCTCATCCCAACGACGAGGCTGAAGACCAGCGTCCCGTTCACCAGAATTCGCCCATGCTGGTGCGACTTCATGTAGTGGGCGTCGGAATGCAGTGGATTGTCGTTACGAGTTAATAGCGAAAAAAGGTTATTGTCGGAATCGGTAATCGTCTTTCCGGGCCAGTGCTTGAACACCTGGCCTGGTTCGAAGTCCTCGAACAGGCCGCCGTAGCTCGAACGCTGATTCGTCATTCTGGTTTAACCTCCTCAGACGCCGCGTCTAGACTGCGTACCGACGCAGCAGGCTGCGGGCGATGACAAGTTTCTGAATTTCGTTGGTGCCCTCTCCTATAATCATGAGCGGGGCGTCCCGGTAGTACCGCTCCAGGGGCAAGTCCTTCACGTACCCGTAGCCGCCGTGAATGCGCATGGCGTCCAGCGTCACCTCGGCGCACATTTCGCTGGCAAACAGCTTGGCCATCCCCGCCTCCTCGTCGCAACGCTCGCCCCGGTCCTTCTTGGCCGCAGCGTCGTACGTCAGCAGGCGGGCGGCGTGAATCTTCGTCGCCATATCCGCCAGCATCGTCTGGATTACCTGGTGTTGGGCGATGGGCTTGCCAAAGGCGCGCCGACTCTGGGCGTAGCGGATGGCTTCTTCAAAGGCTGCCGTTGCGACGCCGACAGCGCGTGCCGCGATGTTGATGCGTCCGGCCTCCAGCGCCTCCATGACCTGACGAAAACCCCGGCCCTCCTCCAGCCCCACCAGGTTTTCCGCCGGCACACGGCAGTTGTCGAAGATAAGCTCGCAGGTGTCCACACCCCGATACCCCAGCTTCTCCATGTTGGGGCCGACGGTGAAGCCGGGGCCTTTTTCTATGACTAGGGCGCTGATGCCCCGATGGGCGGGCCGGGCGTCCGGGTCCGTCTTGACCATCAAGAGGGCGGCGTGGCAGTGCCGGCCGTTGGTGATGAAAAGCTTGCGCCCGTTGACCACGTATTCGTCGCCCTCGCGGACGGCGACGGTCTGGATGGCTGCAACGTCGCTGCCGGCGTTGGGCTCCGTCATGGCCAGCGCGCCCCGCATTTCGCCGCTGGCCAGGCGGGGAAGCCACCGGCGCTTCTGCTCCAACGTGCCGAAACGGGCGAGGGTGTAGGTGAGGATTGAGTGTGTACCCAGCACTCCGGTGATGCTCATCCACCCCTTTGAGAGTTCCTCGAAGATCATTGCGAAGGTGGCGTGGTCCAAGCCCAAACCCCCGTACTCCTCCGGCGCGGCGATACCGAACAGCCCCAGCTCCGTCATCTGCTCGACGAGCCCGTGGGGGTAGGTGTCGTCCCTGTCGTGGATGGCGGCCTGGGGCGCAACCTCCCGCCTGACGAACTCCCGCACGAGGGCCAGAATCTGATTTGTTGGAGCTTCTAGGCGCTCTTGCATCCCGCTCATTCTCCTGCGTAGAAGGCGTTTCCGCCGACACAAATCGGCCCGCCCACTATATCACAGGAACCACAGAATCCTTAGGAGACCCTAAGGAGCTTTGATCGAAGGGACGGAAGGTGCTGGTCGTTAGCAGTGGGAGATAATCTGGTGTCGGCTGATCTTCATTACTTTGTCTGGTCCAATCGCCTTGGTGGAGGCCTCAGCATCGTCGATGGACGGCACTACCTGAACCCCGTTCTCCCTGAATACCCGCTCCCTATGTCCCGCTTCTTCTAAAGCCTTCAGTTGCGCCAAAACTGCCTTCTCCAGATTCTCAAAGGCTTCCTCAATGCTATCTCCGGACGCAACGGCGCCTAATTCCAAACAAGCTGCGACGAAGCCATCTTTGTCCTTCTCTGCAACGCTAGTTAGGATGAAGTAGCCTACCCGTTCCTTCATTTTGCAGAAGATTGCAACCGACTAGAGATAAACCCCGATTGACGAGAACAGTTTTCCAAACTACGCTCAGCCAACTCCGTCAGCCCGTCTTCAGCCACACCTGGGCGGGATCCTGGCCGAGTGCATCCATTAGCCTCTTGGCCTGTCGAACGCGCCCCGTACCGACCAAATAAAGGCCATTCGAGAGATCCCTAGCACCCGAAAAGTCTTCGGTGTTTGGGTGAACTGGTTCTGTGTTTACAATACAATATCCAGGCTTTGTGTCTGGGGCAATAACGGGGCAACTGTCCTTAGTTAGGGTGTTGGTACGAACCAAGTATTCAGCAACTTTGACCAAGACAGTCGCCCAGGCACTAATCGGGGATTCAGTTCCATCTGGAAATCTAATTGCGGTCGGTGCAGGCTTACCCTTCAAATCCGCCGTCCTGAACTCATCCAACTTGCTCCACTTGTCTTTACCTGGGCTTACTTCTGCTGGTTCTGGGAGCGACGACTGAGGTTGTGGAGAAGTATCGTGGGAGAAATCAAGAATGGGCATTGTGGGAGGCTGAGGATTACCCGAATTTATGCTGGAACGCCAAAGCAGAAGAAATTGCAGCGCGACTTGCGGAGTCGGATCTTGTGCTACGGAAATGTTTAGTATTCTACGCTCGGCTATTGGCACTAGTTTGGAATTGTCAAACACCTCCCACTGATCGCCGTTGGTCAAAGCGGGAAACCGGATGCCAACCTCGCTGGCATAGGCCGTAATCTGCGAACGGTGGTTAGACAGCGATTCCCCTAGACGCTTTGCCTCTAGGAAAACCAAAGCACTACCATCAGCTGCCAGAAGGCCGTAATCTGCCCGCTTGCCGTGAATGTCGTATTCTAACGTCACTCGTGAGGGGTCAGCCGTGTCCCAACCCAAAGCGGTGAGTAGCGGGTCTATTAACGATCCGCGAGTCCGGGTCTCATTGGCCGAAAGTATCGCTCTATGGGCCTCTATGCGAGACTTCAGGGTCTCAATAACGGCTATCAGTTCATCCAGCAATACAATCTACCCCCTTCAATATAAGCTATAACCTAACCCACCCACTCAAAAACCTGAACCCGCGCGCGGGCGGTGTCCACGACGAAGACCCGACCCTGCGCGTCTATCTTGACCGTCGTCGGGCCCCAGAAGAGTTTCTCTACCATGGCCGACTCCTGCCGCAGATGGTCTCCCGGAGGGTACTCTAGCTCAGGCTCCAGGTTCGCCTTCTCTCGTTCCTCCAACTCGTCCATGTTGGTGGTGAAGTACTCGTGGGCCCACTTAGAAAGCCCCGACTCTCCTCGCAGATTAGACAGGCATTCGCCGTCCTGGGTCAGGACCTGCACCCGTTCGTTACCCCAATCCGCCACGTAAAGGACGCCGTCAGTGTCCACCGCCAGGCCCGACGGACGGTTGAACTCCCCATCGTCGGCGTCGGAACCGCTCCACGCCTTCAGGAACTCCCCGTCTGACGAGAATTTCTGGATCCTGTCGTTGCGCCAGTCCGCCACGTATACGTTGCCGTCGCTGTCCGCTGCCAGGCCCCAGGGCATGTTGAACTCGCCGTCTCCGTCGCCGGAACTTCCCCACTGTGAAAGGAACCGGCCGTCGGGCGTGTACCGCTGGACGCGATGGTTAAGGCTGTCTGTCACCAGCAAGGAACCGTTGGCGTCGAACATTATGCCTGCGGGCCGGTCGAACTCACCCTCACCGCTTCCCCGTTGGCCCCACTTGTACAGATACTGACCGTCCTTGTCCCAAACCGAAATCCGATTCAACGCCTCGTCGGACACGTATGTCCGACCCTGGGAATCTATGGCTATGGATGAGGGCCACATTATCTGGCCGTCCTCCTTGCCGCCGTAGCTGAACTGCCCCAGGTACTCCTCGTCGACGGTGCACTTGGTCACCCGCTTCGACACATGGTCGTCGAATGCGTCGTTTCCACCCCGGCTGGGCACGTACATAACCCCGTCGCTGTCAAAGGCCAGGTCTACGGGATTGGCAAAGCCACGGCCTCCCTGGAGCGACATGAACCCTACTGTATGGCTGTATTGCAGCTTGGCTGCCGTCTTCGTGCTCATCTTCGCCTCATGCTAACTGGTATTCTGTTGTAGCGGTTATAACTTGGAGAAGCTGCGCGATCCGCTCAGCCGACTCCCGGGCTTCCTCCGGCGTGTCAAAGTTCAAGTCCCCCGCCGCTTCTGCGTGGGCCACCAGGTCAGCCCGGGTCTCCTCCGAAACGTTCATGTAGCCCAGAAGGTCCAGGCATTCGTCTACGAGCGACTCCGGGGAAGAGTACGCGCCCAGCTGCCGAATACGACCGATCATCGACTCAACACCCGGACGATTGGTGTCGGCAAACTCGGCGGCGGCAAAGTTCACCCGGCTGACCATGCTGCCGGTGGTGACCCACTCCACGCCCGTGTGCCAGCCCTCCACGCTGGGGGGATCAAGCAGCTGTTGGCCCATGTTCCCCGTCTCCTCCGCCAAGCGCAGGTCGTCAAGTTGGGGGAAGGAGTAGCCTCCAGTGAGCCTCGCAGTACCCACAACGAACTCTGTGGGGCTTTTAATCTTGGCGAAGGCTGCTTCCTTAAAGAAGTCCGAATTCAACAGGGTACGCATCACTGTCCGCATGTCGTACCCGCTGGCGTTGAACGTCTCTGCCAGGGTTTCCACCGCCTCCGGGTTTCTGGCCGGCGTCGTATTCCACGCCGGCACCTGCGGTTCGTCGGCGACGAAGAAGTTGTACAGGTGACGGGCGACGAAGCGACCGGAGGCCGGATGGCGACAGACTATGTCGATTATATCCTCGCCGTTGAAGGAACCCCGGTGTCCGAGGAATTCCTTTTCGTCATCGTCGTGGTCGTCGTCCCGATACTGGAAGTGCCAGTCCAGCCGGCCGTAGGGCCAGATGGAGTCCCGGTCCGTTCGGGCCTGGTGCAGGGTGGCGTCGGCGATGGTCCAGCCTGTGAAGGCGTGGGAAGCCTGCCGCACGTCGTCCTCGGTGTAGTTGCCCACGCCCATTGAGAAAAGCTCCAGCAGTTCCCGTCCGAAGTTCTCGTTGACCGCGCCTTTGTGGTTGTCCTTGTTGTCCAGCCAGAAGATCATGGCCGGGTCCTTGGAAATCTCCACCAGGATACGGTGAAAGCTGCCCATGCCCAACCTGCGGAACATCTCTATCTGGTTAAGGATGGCCTTGGGGTGGTTGAGCTTGGTGTAGCCCGTGGCAAAGACGCTGTGATAGAAGAGGGCCATCTTCTCCTCAAGGGGCCTCCGTGTGTTGACCATCCGGTAGATCCAATAGGTCTGGCAGCTTTCCAGCCCCATTAGATTGTTGCCGTCCACGTGATAGCGCTTGAGCAGGTCCTCGTCCTCCAGAGCTGGTGGCTGCAACTCCGGATAAAGCAGTTCCTCCACCGTGGCTTCGTACCCCTTGGCCACACGCTTTTCAAGCTCCTCATGGGTGGAGCCGAATCCGGCCCTCCGCATGAGATGGGCCATGAGAGCAAAATCTTTTTCCGACATTTTACCCCTCCGCCTAGTATTGATTTACGACTATATACGTCATAACAGAATCTATCACCCCACTATTTTGGTGTCAAAGGTAATTGCTTCTTATTAGGAGGCGCAATCCGGCAAAATTTAGATACGATGCTACGAGAATAGGGTAGCGGCTATCCTGTCCATCTTCCATCATGCCCCGCCATATGGTACATTCTCGGAGTGGAGTTCCGGCACAGAGGTCTACGGAGATTCTGGGAGCGCGACGACGCCAGTCGACTGAATCCCGAAAACGTCGCCCGGATTAGCCGGATACTAGACAACCTAGAGGATGCCGTAGGCCCTAGAGACATTGACTTGCCTGGCTATAATCTCCACCAGCTTCACGGTAATCGCCGCGGTGTTTGGAGCGTTCGGGTAACGGGCAACTGGAGAATTACCTTCAGGTTTGCTGACCGACAGGCGGTTGACGTGAATCTGGAAGATTACCACTAGCAGGGGGGAAAGGCTGTGACTGCAAGGAATCCAACCCATCCTTCAGAAACTATTAAAGATTGCCTTCAAGCAGAGGGCTGGAGCGTAGGGCAATTTGCAGACAAGCTATACGTGAGCCGCAACACCGCTTCCCGACTGCTGAATGGGCGTTGTGGAATCTCTCCTGCCATAGCACTGGCCATGGAACGCATTGGATGGAGTAACGCCGAATTTTGGATGAGACGGCAAGCTCGGTTTGATCTGGCCGCCGCCCGCCGCGCTCTGTCCGTGAAGTCCTAAGTCCTCCTCCCGTCATTGCAAGTCCCTCAAAGAATCCCACCCCTACCTTCAACCATTCCCTCCCAACTATCTGCTAGCGACCGGCCACTACCACTAGCCGCCTCCCCACCTCTTCACCCCACTATTTGGGTGTCAAAGGTAATTGCTTCTTATTAGGAGGCGTAATCCGGCAAAATTTAGATACGATGCTACGAGAATAGGGTAGCGGCTATCCTGTCCATCTTCCATCATGCCACGCCATATGGTACATTCTCGGAGTGGAGTTCCGGCACAGAGGTCTACGGAGATTCTGGGAGCGCGACGACGCCAGTCGACTGAATCCTGCAAATGTTGCCCGGATTGACCGAATCCTTACTGTCTTGAATAAAGCCACAAAACCCGACGATTTGAATATGCCTGGGTACCGACTGCATCTCTTAAAGGGCAATCGGCGGGGCATTTGGAGCGTTCGGGTAAGCGGCAATTGGCGAATTACCTTCCGGTTCTCCGACGGCCAAGCTGTAGACGTGAACCTGGAAGACTACCACTAGCAGGGAATGACAGGCCATGACTAAGAGAAATCCAGTCCATCCGGGAAAGATCCTGAAAGACCCATTGACAGAGGTCGGATGGACCACCCAAGAGTTCGCCGATAGGTTGGGAGTGAGCCGCAACACCGTTTCTCGCCTGCTGAATGGGCATTGTAAAATCTCTCCCAGCGTGGCACTGGCCTTGGAGAGCATAGGTTGGAGCAACGCCGATTTCTGGATGAGGCTGCAAGCAGAATACGACCTCGCCGCCGCCCGCCGCGCTCTGGCCGTGAAATCCTAAGTCCTCCTCCCGTCATTGCAAGTGCCTCGAGAAATCCAGCCCCTACCTTCAACCATTCCCTCCCAACTATCTGTTAGCGACCTGCCACTACCACTAGCCGTCAACCCTTCACTCCTGATAGAGCGTCAATGCACAAGACGAACATGGCGATACGCATTCTTGACATTAGTAACGTAATCCGTTAGTATAGTAGGGAGTGAAGAGATTCAGGAATGACGACGCTCAACGACTTTTCGCTGGCCAAAGAGTTCGGCGATTGCCGCAAGACATACAGCGGCGTACTCGGCTCAGGTTACAGCGAGTGGTAGCTGCAGCGGCGCTGACCGACCTTCGTGTACCTCCCTCACATCGGCTGGAGACCCTGCGGGGAGACAGGGAAGGCGAATACAGCATCCGCATCAATAGCCGGTGGCGGGTGTGCTTCATATGGACGGACCAGGGTGCGATGGAGATCGAAGTCGTTGACTATCACTGAGGGGGGAGATTATGTCATCCACAGAACCGATCCATCCTGGGGAACACCTTGCGGAGATTCTAGAGGAGTTGAGTATAACCCAATACCGACTGTCTAAGACCATTGGAGTGCCTCAGATACGAATAAACGATATCGTCCACTGCCGGCGGTCTATTACGGCTGATTCGGCATTGCGTATCGGAAGGGCGTTGGGCATGACTCCAGACTTCTGGTTGAATCTTCAGCGTATGTACGATCTGGACGTTGCCCGCGCCAAGACTGACGTCAGCGGCATCAAACCTCTAGTGGCCGTAGGCGCCAGGTTTCCGCGTAAGAACGATTAGACGCAAGGTAGTGAATGACCAGTCGGGGATATTGGAGCTTGACTAAAGCAGTGTAGAGCCTCTCCCCCTTGGCTAATTCCCTTCCTTGGCGTAAGATGCAACCAATCCGGCCCGGGCCTTCCACCCAGAGGCCGAAGCACATCGTCAAGGGAGTAAAAGCATGGACGCCAACGTACTCACGGACCTCTCCGGCGCTCAGATGGCCCGGCTCATAGCATCCAAAGAGCTTTCCCCGGTGGAGCTCGCCGAAGCCTACATAGACCGGATCGACCGGCTGAACCCCAAGGTCAACGCCTTCGTCACCGTCTGCCAGGAGGAAGCCCTTGCCGACGCCCGCCGCGCCGAGGAAGCCGTACTCCGCGGCGACCCACTGCAACCCCTCCACGGCCTGCCCCTTGCGGCCAAGGACCAGTTCGACACCAAGGGAGTAACTACTACCTCCGGCTCCCGAAGCCTGTCGGCGAACGTGCCGCCGGAAGACGCCACGGTCGTAGCGCGCACCAAGGCGGCCGGGGCCGTGCTCATTGGAAAGACCAGCATGACCCAGTTCGCCTCTGGCTTGGGAGACCGGTGGCAGTTCGGAGAGCCGCCCCGCAATCCGTGGGACCTGGAGCGGGACACCATCGGCTCCAGCAACGGATCGGCCATTGCCATAACCGCCTCCATGTGCGCCATCTCCCTCGGTGAGGACACGGGCGGCTCCATACGATGCCCCTCATCCGCCACCGGCGCTGTAGGCTTCCGGCCCACGTGGGGGAGGCTCAGCCGCTACCGGATGCACAGCCTCTCCTGGTCAATGGACTCTGCCGGGCCCATCACCCGCTCCGTGGAGGATGCGGCGCTGATGCTTAACGCCATTGCCGGCTACGACCCGAAGGACACCCTCACTTCCAAGCGTCCAGTGCCCGACTACACCCAGGGCCTGTGCCAGGACATCAAGGGTAAGCGCATCGGCCTCATTCAGGAGTTCATGGACCCGGAATTCTGCGAACCCCAGGTTGCCGACGCGGTGACCGCCGCCGCCAAGCATCTGGAGAGCCTCGGCGCTACCGTGGAGGAAGTATCGTTGCCCATGCTACGGGACGCTCGCCTAATCGCCAGCCCCGTCACCGGCAGCGACGCCGGTCACGTCCACGTGGAGAACCTGCGCGCGCACCCGGAACACTATGGGCGAAACCTGCGTCTGCGCCTCATCGTCGACCTACTGATACCGGGGCATATCCTCCAAACGGCCACCCGCGCCCGTGCCATCATGCGCCGCGAGTGGCTGAAGCTGCTGAGTCCCTACCACGTGCTGATAGCCCCGACGCTGATGTTCACCTTGGGGAAGATCAGATACGCCAAGCCCGTCACCGAGCGGGAGCAAGCCCGCGGGCGCTTTGGCACGGGCACGGGAGACGTGACAATCGTCGCGGCGTTCCTCGGCACCCCGGCCATGACGGTCCGCTGCGGCTTCGACACCAACGGCGTGCCCATCGGCCTGATGTTCATGGCAAGCCCCTATGAAGAGGAGAGGATTCTCAACGTGGGTCACACCTACGAGCAGACCACGCCGTGGCATAAGCGCCGGCCAGACCTGTAAAGTCCCCACATCTAAAGTAGGGGCTGGTTTGAAACCGGCCCCTACTAGTCGAACGGCTGCCGCCACCCAGACAAGCGTTGACTGATTTCGGCAACGCCATTAAACTGCCATTTGCAGGCGAGGACGGTCTTCCGCCTGCGCGAACTAAGCTAACGAGGAGATGCCGGAATGCTGGAACCCAACCTTTCTCCCTACGCCCCCATCGTCGACCGCCCCGTCGTCCGGTGGCCCAACAACGCCCGCGTGGCCCTCTGGGTCGCCCCCAACGTGGAATACATGGACTTCATGCCCGCGCCCAACGACGGCCACGGCGGCTTCTTCCGCAACGTCTACAGCCGCACTCCCCCGCCGGACGTGGCGTCCTTTGCCCTCCAGGATTACGGCAACCGCGTTTGCCTCTGGCGGATGCTTGAGGTCTTCGACCACCACAAGATCCGCTGCACCGTTTCCCTGAACGAGGCCATACTGGAGCACTTCCCATACACCAAGGAGGCCCTGCTCAAGCGGGACTACGACTTTATGTCCCACGGTATCTACAACAACCGCTTCCTGAACATGCTTTCCATCGACGAGGAGCGGGCCTTCTTCAAGGACTGCGTGGACACCCTGTACCGGCACACGGGCAAGCAGCTCAAGGGAATGCTCACGCCCGCCGTCTCTCCCTCCGACAATACCCACGACCTGATGGCCGAGGCGGGCCTGATCTACAACGCTGACTGGGGCCACGACGACCAGCCCTTCCCCATGAAGGTGAAGTCGGGCCGTCTTCTCTCCATGCCCTACAACCTGGACCTGAACGACGGCACCTACAACCGGTTCGGCTGCACCCCGGAATACTGGGCCCAGTGCATCAAGGACCAGTTCGACGTCATGTACGAGGAGGGAGCGGAGAACGGTCGGCAGGTCTGCGTCTCCCTTCACCCCTCTGTCATGGGACACCCCAGCCGCATCAAGTACCTGGACGAGGTGCTCGGCTACATGATGTCCCATGAGGGCGTCTGGCAGACCACCGCCGACGATATCGCCCAGTATTACATGGACAACTACTACGACGAGATGGTCACCCACCTGGAAAAGCACGACTACAGCTAGACACAACCAAGAATTCCGACCAACACGATAATTGGAGGACGAATATGCCCGCAGAGCGCAAGCCGGGATATGACATGCCCTACTACGACTGGTCGCCCCTGCCGACGCGTCCGACGCTGAAGTGGCCGAATAACGCCCGGGTTGCCCTGTGCGTTATCCTAAGCATGGACCACTACCAGTGGAAGCCGACCAACGACTTTATGAACGGTGGCATGCCCGGGTCTCAACCGGAATGGGCCTATAAGGCGCCGGAATCCCCCGGCGGAGTCAGCGGCGGCGGTCGTCCATTCCCCGACGTCATCGGCTTCTCCGTCCGCGAGTACGGCCCACGGGTGGGCATCTTCCGCGTCTTGAAGATTCTGGATAAGTACGGCATCACGCCCACCATTGCCATCGACGCCCTGACCGCCGAAAACTACCCCTACGTGGTGCGAATACTCAAGGAGCGGGGCTGCGAATTCATGGCCCACGGCGTCGCCGTCAACCAGCTGCTTACCAGCAAGATGACGCCCGACCAGGAGAGGGAGTACATCCGCCATTCCGTTGACTCCGTAGCCAAGGCCACGGGAACTACGCCCCGGGGATGGATGGGCGCCGAGTTCGGCGAGTCCGCCGAGACCGCCGCCATCCTCGCCGACGAGGGCGTTAGCTACGTTTGCGACTGGCCCAACGACGACCAACCCTACCCCATGAAGACCCCCACCGGCGACCTCTACTCCATGCCCGTGAACCTGACCCTCGTGGACGTTCGCAGCCACTGGTACGGGCGCATCCAGGTGGACACCTACGCCAAGATGATTATGGACTCCTTCGACGTTGTGTACCGGGAAGGCGCTGAAACGGGCCGGATGCTGGTGCTGAACTTCCAGCCGTGGTTGATGGGCACCGGGTTCCGCAGCAAGTACCTGGACATGGCCTTGGCCCACATCTCCAAGCACGGCGGCATCTGGAAAGCCTCCGCCGGCGAGATCGTCGACTACCACCGGAGTCTGGCAACGGCCTCTTAGGCGCGCCTCTGCCGAGCGCGCCCCACATCTCATTCTGAACCCAGCACACGCCCCCACATGTCATTCTGAGCGTAGCGAAGCGGAGTCGAAGAATCTCGTCGTCGAATAACCATCAAACGTAGGGGCGTCCCTTGTGGGCGCCCACCTCACTCAACCTACAGCAAAAGGGGAGAAAATCTTGGACGATTACCCGCCTGGCATCGCAGTACCGCCCCAGAGCTTCTATAAAGGTCTCGACAGGCTGGAGCCCGGCGGCTCCGCACCCTTCGACCCTGACCGGGTAAACGTCATCGAAGCCAAGGCCCTCATCGACGGAACCGGCAACCGCGCTATAGACCATCCGGTTGTCGTCACCAAGGGCAACAGAATCACCATCGTGGACCGCCAGGGACAAATTGCCCTGCCGGAAGGGCCCAACGTCCACCACTACAGCTTCCCCGACAGCTACCTGCTCCCCGGCCTCATCGACTCCCACACCCACCTCATGTTCGGCGTTCCCGGTTCCAGCTACGAGGACGTTATCGAGTCCGACACCGACGAAATCATGCTGCTGCGGGCTGCCAAGAACGCCATGATCCACCTCAAAGCCGGCGTCACAACCCTCCGGGAGAACGGCGCCCGCAACAAGGTAACCTTCAACCTACGGGAGGGCGCCCAACGGGGTTACGTCACCGCGCCCCGGCTGCTCCTCTGCGGCCGGCCCGTCACCGTCACCGGCGGACACTTCTACTGGTGCAACCAGCAGGCCGACGGCGTGGAAGGAGTTCGCGCTGCCGTCCGTGAACTTGTTAAGGACGGCGCGGACCACATCAAGATAATGGCCTCCGGCGGCGGCACGGCCATCACCGACCTTCGCCGACCCTCCTACACCGTCGAAGAACTCCGCGCCATCGTCGAAGAAGCCCACAACATGGGCAAGCCCACCACCGCCCACTGCCTCGCCACCGGCAGCATCGTCAACGCCCTGGAAGCCGGCGTGGACATGATAGAACACGCCGGGTTCATCGAGCCCGACGGCTCCTACAAGTTCGACCCCCACGTGGCGGAGCGAATCGCCAAGCAGGGTACCTACATCAGCCCCACCGTGCAGACGGGCTTCCGCGGAATGCAGTCCCTGCTGGACAAGGAAGAGCGGGAGGGTCTCACGCCGGAAGAAAGCCAGCGTCTCGATTGGGCCAAGGGCAAGTGCGAAAGCCAGCTGGAGTTCCTTGGCCGCCTCTGGACGGATTGGCAGATCCCCATCGTCTCCGGCACCGACGCCATCTCCGCCTTTGGCGACTACTGCATCGGCCTTGAGATAATGGCGGAGGCCGGCATGAGCAATATAGAAGTCATTCGCTCCTCCACCAGCCTCAACGCCCATGCCCTCGGGGTGGGGCATCTGGTCGGCGCGGTGGAAGTTGGCAAAGACGCAGACCTGATCGTCGTCGACAAGAACCCCCTGGAGAACGTAAAAGCCCTGAGAAGCATGACCATGGTAATGCGGCGGGGAGAGCGGATCCTCTAGCGCCATGACACAACCACGGTTGCATGCTAAAGTGCCCACATGGAATTACGTCATCCCGGGTTACGAAGATTCTGGCAGCAGGGAGACGCCAGCCGGCTGAATCCCGCCCAAGTTGCCCGCATTCGCCGCATTCTGACCGCTCTTGCTCCAGCCACCAACGCACACATGGTAAACTATCCGGGCTTCCGCCTTCATCGCTTGAGAGGTAACCGAAGTGATTACTGGAGCATTCGCGTAAACAGGAATTGGCGAGTTACCTTTAGGTTTGTCGGCGGTCGGCCCGTAGACGTGAACCTGGAGGACTATCACTAGGGAGGATGCAATGAACCCGTGTCACCCAGGGGAGATACTAAGAGAAGCTGTTTCGGCAAATGACTGGACGGTTACTGAATTCGCCAAGCAATTGGGAGTAGCGAGAAACACCGCTTCCAGGTTGCTCAATGGTCGCTCTGGAGTCTCTCCCGCCATTGCCCTGGCCCTGGAACGGATTGGCTGGAGTGAGGCGGATTACTGGCTGCGAATGCAACTCAACTACGACTTGGCTGCCGCCCGTCGCAAGTCGGAAGCGGCCCCGGCGCGCCCATAGACAACTCGAAGCGAATCGCTACATCTTCATTCAGACCAGAGTCACGGATTGGTTTAGCGCCATGATTAAATTTCCCGCACTTCTAGACGGAGAAGATGGGGCCTACGGTGTCGTCTTCCCGGACATTCGCGGCATCGGGGCTATGGGTTACACTGTCAACGATGTCCTTCGCAACGCCGAGGATGCCCTCAAAGACTATGCCATAGAAGCCAAGAAAGACGGACTGCAACTTGCGGCTCCCAGCCCACCCCACTCAATCGAAATTCCCTCGGACTGCCGGCTTGTATTCATCCCCTTCAACCCACCTGAATAACTCCCCAAAGAGGCTAACCTTGCTGGAACCGAATAGATCCCCCTACGCTCCCATAATCGACCGGCCCGTCGTCCGTTGGCCGGGCAACGCCCGCGTCGCCCTCTGGGTAACGCCCAACATTGAGTTCAAGGACTTCATCCCCGAACCCAACTTCGGTCAGAGCTTCTACCGCACCTCATACAGCAGAACGCCCCTGCCCGACGTCATGACCTACGGAAGCCACGACTACGGCAACCGGGTCTGCTTCTGGCGCATGCTGGAGGTCTTCGACCAGCACAACATCAAATGCACCGTCTCACTTAACGAGGGCGTCTTAGACCTCTTCCCTGAAATCCGCGACGCCATGGTCAAGCGGGACTACGACTACATGTCCCACGGCATCTTCAACAACCGGTACCTCAACCACTTCTCCCTAGACGAGGAGCGGGCCTTCTTCAAGGACTGCGTGGATTCCCTCTACCGGCACACCGGCAAGCAGCTGAAGGGGATGCTGACCCCCGGCGTCTCCCCCACTGAAAACACCCCCGACCTGATGGCTGAGGCGGGCCTCATCTACAACGCCGATTGGGGGCACGACGATCAGCCCTTCCCCATGAACGTCAAGGCGGGCCGTCTCCTCTCCATGCCCTACAACCTGGACCTTAACGACGGTACTTTCAACCGGTTCGGCTGTCCGCCGGACTACTGGGCCCAGTGCCTGAAGGACCAGTTTGACGTGATGTACGAGGAAGGCGAACACAACGGCACCCAGATGTGCGTTTCCCTGCATCCCGCCCTCACCGGCCACCCCAGCCGCATCGACCACCTGAACGACGCCCTATCCTATATGCTCTCCCACGAAGGGGTCTGGCAGGCCACCGCCGACGACATCGCCCAGCACTACATAGACAACTACTACGACGAAATGGTCGCCCACTTAAAGGAGCGGGACTACCGGTAGAGCATACCTAGTCTAGATTTCAGTGAAGTAGTTCTCGTCTAGCTTCTTAATGGCGTAGGTCTGCTCCGTGATGACCCCAACGTCCCTGTCGAACATTAGGGACGCCAATTCCTGTCCGTCTATCAAGAGAATGGTTTGATTAGACTGGGAAATCTGCTTGGCAGACTCCCTAGCGTCCTTTGTGCAATTTGAAGTCGTAACAAACACTCCCTTTGACGCACCTCTTAACTGAAGGCTCCCTGAGAAATTCCGAATTTCAGGCCCCCCGACAGGGTTATTCTTCCACCTCTTAGCTTGAACATAGACTTTCTCCAGCCCCAATGTGTCCTGGTTGATTATCACGTCAATGCCGCCATCGCCGCTTCTACCGACAACCCTTCCCTCTCCGTAACCAAGTCTCTCAAGCAACGTGAGCGTTAATTTTTCAAAGTCATCTGGCGACATTTCAAGCAATTTGCTTAATAGTTCGCGAAAGAGATTCTGGCGAATAGCCTCAAATCCCTCCCTTATCTTCTTTTCGGGGTCATCGTCCAGACCGGCATCATTGGTTATTGAAGAGGGAGTCTGTGCCTTTCCAGTCTCTTTCTGTTCGACCAGCGCGTCCAACATGCGAATGCTGAAATGGCCACTATGTGTTCGAAGCAATTTTCTGCCTTCAGTGGAGATGAAAAATGTCCCCTTCATAGGACGGTCCAGAAGGCCAGCCCGCCTTAACCGGGAGAGCGCGAATCCCATGTTTGTCATTAGCCGTGAAGCATTGGTTGATGTCCGTTCCTGCACGTCTTCGTCAGTCAAATTCAGACGAGAAATTATCTCGTCTTTTAATTGCAAGTACGTCAATTGCTCAGGTTTGGAGGCAGCTATCTCCACCAGTGGTCGGTGCAGTTCAGTTTGGGTAGGTACGGACATTTGGCCTATTTCCTCCGAAGACTCTCATCAGTGGACGCATGATAACAACTCGCTACAGCATAGGCAAAATCGGATGACCAGATGGTCGCAATTTGCCACCAAACATCCCCTTTGTTGACTACCAACCAAATTCACGGATATCATTGGGGAAATCCTGCACAGAGATGACGATAACAAACTCTTACCACACAAGAGAGGAAGCTATGGCAACTCCGCTTGGGGACCCAGAGACCGAGCGGCAGCTGGGCCGCATTGAAGGACGAATGGCAGAGCAATCAGCGTCACTTCAGCAGATGCGGGCGGATTTGACTGCTGGCTTGGCCGCGGTCAACGCCCGCATAGACCGCCTGCTTTTGGCGAACATCGCCCTGGGCGGCGGCTTGCTGGGCGGCCTTATCGGACTCATCGCAACTCTAATCGTGCGGGGCGGGTAGCCACAGGCTACGCCCCAGGGGAATTTCTTGGACAGGTGAACGACATGAACGATAGTATGGCGAACAAAGACATTGCGCTGATGGCCCACCTCATGAGGCGAGCCGGTTTCGGCGCAGACAGGGACGAACTCGAGCGCCGCGTGGCCAATGGCTACGAAGCCACCGTCGAAGAGCTTCTGGAGCCGGAAGCCCACGGGATCCCACCCCTCGACACCGACGAGCTTTTCCGCATGACTCCCGGCTTCAAGGTGCCCGCCAACCCGGAGAATATGTCCGGCTACTGGATGTACCGCTTCATCAACACGCCCCGGCCCCTGGAAGAGAAGGTCGCCCTTCTCTGGCACCACATCTTTGCCACCGCCAACTCCAAGGTCGCCAGCCCCCTGGAGATGACCCTCCAGATCGACATGTTCCGGGACCTTGGCATGGGCCCCTACCGCACCATGCTAGTGGAGATTGCCAAGAACCCCGCCATGATCTTCTGGCTCGACAACAACGAGAACCACAAGGACGCTCCCAACGAAAATTGGGGTCGGGAGCTCCTTGAGCTGTTCTCCATGGGTCAGGGCAACTACACCGAGGACGACGTCAAGGAGTGCGCCCGCGCCTTCACTGGCTGGACCATCGGCCCCACCCTCCCCGGCGTGCTCTACAACCGCTTCCCCTGGGAGTTCAAGTACGACCCCGACGACCACGACGACGGAGAAAAAGTGTTTCTGGGCCAGCGGGGCCGGTTCAACGGCGAGGACGTTATAGACATCATCCTCAAGCATCCGGCCACCCCGAGGTTCATTGCCCGCCACCTCTACAACTTCTTCGTCGCCGACGAGGTGCAGGTGCCCAGTTGGCAGGACCAGCCGCCCCGGGACCCCGAGGCCATCGCCATTCTTTGCGACGCCCTGGTCTCTTCCAACTACAACATCCGGGAAACCCTCCGCGTGCTGTTCAAATCCGACTTCTTCAAGGACGAGAGCGTCTGGTTCGGGAAAGTCAAGAGTCCCACCGAACTCGTCGTCAGCACCATGAGGCTGACCCAGGACTTCAAAAACTACCGTCCCTGGATATTCGAAATCGGCATGGAACCCTCCATCCAGGGCCAGGCTATCCTCAACCCCCCCAGTGTGGAGGGCTGGCACACCGGACCGGAGTGGATAGACAGCGGCGCACTCCTGCAGCGCATCAACTTCGCCGCCGACAGGATTGGCGACCCCAACTTGCCCGGCGTCAAAAGCATCGTGGAGAGACTCTCCGGTCAGGGAACGCTATCCCCGTCGGACCTAGTCGACGGCTGCCTGGACCTGCTGGGCCCCATGAAGGTCGACGAAGGCACCCGCAGCCAGCTTATTGACCACGCCGCCCCTGAGGGCGACCTGCATCGCGGCGACACGGAGGAAGAGCACGTAGCTTTTTCCAACCGCGTGGCCACCATGCTGAAGCTCATCACCTCGTGCCGGGAATACCAGCTGGGATAACGGCCCTCTATCCTATAAGGCAACACCCCCAATCTAGGAGAAAAAATGGAAGCAACAACCGTTCGCGGCCGAAAGTTTAGCTACAGCCACACCATCGGCAACTTGACCATATTCCGCTATCCCGTGGATGTGGGACTCGACGCCGACAACAACGTCTACGTGGTCAATCGAGGCCACGACGGCGACTGGGTCTTCGGCGTCAACAAGATGACCCTGGATGAAGACGAGATAGGCAGGTTCGGCGGCGAAGGCTCAACCGACGGCCGCTTCGTCTGGCCAACCGCCATTGTCATCGACAGCCAGAGACTGGCCTACGTGGCCGACGAATGGCTCAACCGCATTTCCATCTTCGACACAACCGTTGACTTCAACGGCGGGGATGTCGAAGAGGGAAACTTCCTGCGCAAGTGGGGCGACGGCGGCTCCGAGCCCGGACAGCTTGGCGCGCCCGCGGGCATGGTACTTGACGCCAACGAGGACTTGTACATCACGGAGCAGGGCAACCATCGCGTGTCCAAGTTCACACGAGACGGCGAGTTCCTGATGACTTTTGGCGGTCCCGGCTCCGGACCCGGCCAATTCAACAAGCCTTGGGGAATAACCGTCGACAGTGAAGGCAACCTCTACGTGGCCGATTGGAACAACCACCGGATTCAGAAGTTCACCCCTGACGGGCAATACCTCGCAACCATCGGCGAACCGGGCAGCGGCCCCGGCAAGCTGCGCCGCCCCAGCGACGTAGCCGTCGACGCCGACGGGGACATTTACGTTACCGACTGGGGTCAGAGCAAGGTCGAGATCTACGACGCCGACGGCGGGCATCTGACCACCCTCTACGGCGACCACGACAAGCTATCCCCACGCAGCGTTCGGTACCTGGATTTGAACACTGTGGATGGCGAAAAGCGTAAATTGGTGACGAACTTCGACCCGGAGCGTTACTTCGATAGCCCCACCGCCGTCGAGGTGGACCGCGAAGGCCGAATCATCATCGCCGACAACATCCGCTTGCGCCTGCAGATATACCGCAAGGAAATGGCGTAGAGCGACCAGGTGCGACGCTCTCGTCCGTCTCTCCTTGACACAACACCCCAGATGAAACAACTGGTGCAAGCTACAACCGTCCGCGGCAGGCAATTCAGCTACAGCCACACCATCGGCAACGCCGCCATATTCTGCTACCCCGTCCACATGAGCCTGGACGCCGACAACAACCTCTACGTGGTCAACCGGGGTCACGACGGCGACTGGGTCTTCGGCATCAACAAGATTACCGTAGACGAGGATGAGATAGGTAAGTTCGGCGGCGAAGGCGAAACGGACGGCCGCTTCGTCTGGCCCACGGCCATCGTTGTCGACAACCAGGGACTCGCCTACGTAGCCGACGAGTGGCTCAACCGCATCTCCGTCTTCGACACCACCGTTGAATTCAACGGCGAGGACATCGAGGAGAAGAACTTCCTGCGCAAGTGGGGCGTCGGCGGCTCCGAGCCAGGTCATCTTGGCGCACCGGCGGGCCTCGCCCTCGACTCCAACGAGGACCTGTACATCGCGGAGCAGGGCAACCATCGGGTGTCCAGGTTTACCCGCGACGGCGAGTTTATGATGACCTTCGGCGCCCCCGGCTCTCACCCTGGCCAGTTCAACAAGCCCTGGGGCATTACCGTTGATGAGCAGGACAACATCTACGTGGCCGATTGGGGCAATGACAGGATTCAGAAGTTCACACCGCAGGGAAAGTTTCTGCGATTTTTCGGCGAGGCAGGCAGAGGACCCGGCAAACTGCACCGCCCTAGCGACGTCGCCGTCGACGCCGACGGGGATGTTTATGTCACTGATTGGGGTCAAGACAAGGTGGAGGTGTACGACGCCGACGGCAGGCATCTAACCACATTCTACGGAGACTCCGCAGATCTCTCCCCCCGCGGCGTGGAATACCTGCGGTTGAACGTCGCCGACAACGAGAAGCGGCGGTTGGTGACAAACTTCGAGCCGGAATACCGCTTCACCCTGCCCACGGGCGTCGAGGTCGATGGTGAAGGACGCATCTTCGTCGTCGACAACATCCGCTTTCGCCTCCAAGTCTACCGGAAGGAGATGAAGTAGCCGGCGCCCGCGCGCTAGCAGGCTTCAAAGTCCAAGAATGAACATAGAATTCAGCGGAAAAACCGCGCTGGTCACCGGAGCAGCCCACGGCATCGGACGGGCTATCGTCCACGGGTTGGCCGCCTCAGGCGCCAACGTTTGGGCCAGCGACATTCTACCGGAGGTCCTACAAGAAACCGTAGACACCGCCCAACCCCAGATGGGCGGCAGCGTCCATTCCTCAGTCACCGACGTTTCCGACGCAGAAGCGGTGTCGGCCTTGGTTAAGAAAGCCTCGGCTAGAAGCGGCCGGGTGGACATTCTCGTCCACAGCGCCGGTGGCACCATCGGACAGGCGGGTCAGCCCCTGGAAACCGTCAGCCTGGATCAGTGGCAGGCCATCTTCGACGTGAATCTCAAGGGGGCCTTCATCTGCTCTCAAGCCGTTGCGCCGGGCATGAAGCAGGCGGGCGCAGGAAAAATCCTCATCATTTCCAGCGGCGCCGGCTTGGGCGTGAGCCTCACGGGCATCCAAGCCTACGCCTCCGCCAAGGCGGGACAGATAGGCTTGGTGCGACAGCTAGCCCACGAGTTGGGACCCTTCGGCATAACCGTCAACAGCGTCGCGCCGGGATTCATCCGCTCCAACCCCACCACCGAACTTCAATGGGAGGCAATGGGGACAGAGGGCCAGCGAAGGTTGATGGAGAGCATTCCCGTGAAGCGTCCCGGCAGGCCGGAAGACATCGCCAATGCGGTGATGTTCCTGGTCTCCGACTACGCCGGCTACATCAGCGGTCAGACCCTTTCGGTCAACGGCGGCCCCCGCCGCTAACGCTTCTCCACTACTCGCTACCCGTCAAAAAGTGCCGCGATGCGCTCTCCGACTATCTTTTCCTCGCCGTCTCGCAGGCCGAAGACGTGGATGGCTATGAAGTCCTCCCCATCTTTCACTCGTGTCCAAACGGGCGGGTCTCCCTCTTTCAGCGCGTTGACAACGTCGTGGTTGGTCTTGCCCGCGACCGTCGGGTCCACGTCGATCCGCACGCCGAAGGGCTGGTGGCCGATGATGTTACCCATCATCGTCGCTTCCAGTCCGGGAATCCCAAGCAGGGGCGACAGAATCGTCCGACACTGACCCTCCGCCTTAGCCAGCCGCTCTTCGTGGTTCATGGTCATCCAGTGACGAACGGCGGCCACCGCGCCGACAATCTCCTGACGGTCCACCTTCTGCGGACGGCCCACGCCCCTGATGCGCCTCCCTTCATAGCCGATAAAGGACTGTAAGGACAGTTTCCTCATGAAGTCCTCGCTGCCCAAAGCCAGCCCTACCGACTGCGAAGCGCCCAGATATTTGGCGGCGATGCACTGGAAGGCGGCGCCCATTCGCACGTACTTGCCAAAGTTCTCCAGCGGATAGATCTGGCCGGCGGCATCCACCAGCACCGGCAGCCCGTGTTCATTGGCAACCTCCACCGTGTCCTCCAGCGAAAGCGCCTGCGGGTCCGGCGTCTGCTCCACGGCCACGTAGTGGACGGCAGCGGTATTTTCGCCGATGGCCTGCTCCAGGTCATCCTTGGTGGTAGCCTCGTCCGAGCCAAACTCCACCAGCTTTGCGCCCGCCAACTCCAGGCATCGGTCATACCAATACCGCTGGCGGCGTTGAATTAGAATCTCGTCCTTCATCCCCTGGGTGTTGGGAAGCCTCTGGATCTTCTCGTCGTCGTCACCCGCCAACACCGCGGCGGTAGCCAGGGTAAGGGCAGAACCCGCGCCGGATGTGACGTAGGCCGCCGGAACGTTGACCATGTTTGCAATGGCCTCTCCGGCCTTCTCCTCCAATTCCATTAGCGGAATATAGGCGTCGTCGGCCCGGTCCATGGCCACCTTCACCTCCGGTATCGGCGTGGAACCACCCAGGAGGGTTACGCTGCCGATGGCATTGATAACGGGTCTAGCGCCGAGCTCTTTGTAGATGCTGCCCCAATCCAGGTTTGTCATGCTTCGCTCCTTAACTTGCGTGTCGAAGGGAATAATATATGCTGCCTACTTTGAGTACAAGATTAACTGAACATCTCTAGAAAGAGTCGCAAGAACTTTTGACCTTGACAAACGCTGACAATGCCGCCTATCGTGAATGTTGTACAAGTAGTCAGCTGGTTTTCCTACCCAAGAAATAGATTAACGAGATTTGTCGAAAGCCATATTTTGCCAAGCTGAATGAAAACTGCGCGAGAAGCTCAAGAAGGATAACAGTACATGACCACATGGGAGAGTAGATTAGGGGATGTTGAGCACCGATTGGGGAATGTCGAGGTACGATTAGAGGGTGTTAGCACCGATTGGGCAACGTCGAGAAGACCCTGGACCATGTTATTGAACTTCAAGTCCAGATGGTAGACCTACTGAAGGGTCAACAAGAGCAACTGAATCATCAGCAACAGCAAATCGACCGCATGCAACAGAACCTGGAAAGCATGAACAGATTCAACATCCAAACCCGGCGGCTGTGGATTCTCATCGCCCGTAAAGCCAACTGGCTTGATGAGGACGACTTAAGCAAGTGGGAGCAGGAAGACCTTTAATATAAGCGGCGCCCTATAACAGTGGGACGTCCCATAGGACGACGATCTATTGTGGCATAGCCGCCTGCGCTATAATATATGCATTGGTTGAAATGAAATGGTTACACCCGTTGTCACATATCGAGAAGCTAGTCGCCGTCTGCTGGGCCAGGCACATGCCGAGTTGGATGCCGGCGACCTGCGCCAAGCGTCGGAGAAAGCTTGGGGAGCCGCTGCCCAGATAGTCAAGGCCGCCGCCCAGTTCCGCACTTGGGATCACGACTCCCACCGCGGGCTGTTCCAAGCCGTTAGGCGCTTGACCGAGGAGACGGTCGACCCGGAAATCCACGACCTGTTCGCCTATCCAAACTATCTCCACACGAATTTCTACGAAAACACGTTTGGCGTCGACGAGGTTGCACGCTATGTGGTTCGTACGGAGGAGTTTATCACCAAGATAGAGGCCATCATCGCCACACCGCCGTACAATAGCCTATAGTTGTCGTGATTCCGACGCTTACCCGACGGCGTGGTGGGAGGCAGAAGCAGCCGAGCGAAAGCTCGGGCCTTCGCCTGACAGCCGTATTCAGGGACTATCTCACCCTCACCAAGCCCCGCATAGTCCTTCTTCTCCTCTTAACGGCCCTGGTGGGTATGTTCCTAGCCGCCGGAGGCCCACCCGACTTCAGGCTGGCGGCGGTGGTATTGGTCGCAGGCGCACTGGCCGCAGGCGGCGCGAACGCACTCAACCACTTTCTCGACAGGGATATCGACGCCCGAATGCGGAGGACCAGCCGCCGCCCCGTAGCGGCCCAACGCGTCCAACCGCGGGAGGCGCTGCTCTTCGGATTCGCCACCAACGTCGCCGCCTTCATACTCTTCGCCACCCTGGTCAACGTCCTGAGCGCCGCTCTCGCCCTTTCGTCCACCCTCTTCTACATCTTCGTCTACACCATGAACTTGAAGAGGACAACCCCCCAGAACATTGTCATTGGAGGAGCGGCGGGAGCGCTCCCACCCGTCATCGGCTGGACCGCCGTTACAGGAAGCCTGGCCCTTCCCGCTTTCTACCTTTTCGCCATCGTCTTCTTCTGGACGCCGCCCCACTTCTGGGCGCTGGCCCTCTTGCTCAAGGAGGACTACAAGAGCGTCGGAGTGCCCATGCTTCCTGTTGTGATGGGCGTAAAAAAGACCAAAAAGGCCATTCTACTGTATGCAATTCTGCTGCTGGGGCTGACAGCCATGTTCTTCACCACACATGCCGTGGGGTGGATTTACCTGGGCGCGGCCGTAGTGCTGGGGTTGGTGTTCGTGTATCGCGCCGCGCGGCTGCTGAGAAGTCCCGGCATAGAGGGGGCGCTGGGTACCTACGTCTTTTCCCTCGCCTACCTCGCGCTGCTGTTCGCCGCCATAGCGGTGGACGCTTCCCTCACCTGACCCACCAACCCCACAGGGTTAGCCTTGGCGGACGAACTTCTGTATGCGCTGCTCCCAGCACACCGCCATGTAGATATCGTCGTGGGAGTCCACCCAAATCTGGTGCCCATAGGGCGTATCCCATCGGGCCTGAACGGTTCCCGTTTTGTCCAGCACTGTGATGCGCGGCGACTCTTCTTCCGTGCCCCCTTCATGCAAGAACACGTTCTCATCCCCGTCCATGCACATGTCCACCGGGCTGGTAAGCCCCGCCCACTGGCTGACGAACTCGCCCTCCGGAGAGAATATCTGCACCCGGTTGTTCTTCCTGTCGCACACATAAACCAGTCCCTGTGAGTCCACCCAGAGGCTGTGGGGCAGGTAGAACTCCCCCGGTGCGCTCTTGCCCGGAACTCCCCATGACGAGATAAGCTCGCCGCTGCCGGAGAAGCGGTGCACCCGGGCGTTGCGGTATCCGTCGGAAACATAGACGTCGCCGGAAGGGGCGCTGAACATCCTCGTGGGCATATTGAACGGTCCGGCGGCGCGCCGAGGTTCTCCGCCGATGACAGTCAATCCCGTGTCGGAAGGAAGCCCCTTCCGCCCCAACTCCATGAGCCGCTCCCCGTCCAGCTTCAACCGTAGGGCCTGATGAGCGCCCCGGTCCACCAGGTACATCACGTCATCAGAGGTGATGGACATGATGTGGCCTTCGTTGATATCGCCCGTTCCCCAGGAGCAGACGTAGCCCCCTTGCCGGTCGAAGACGATGATGGGCGGGTCCTGCCGCTGATGACACACGTAGACCCGGTCTTGGGAGTCTACGGCCACCCCCACCAGAATCCCGAATTGCCAGCCTTCAGGAAGCTTCGCCCAATCCTCGATGACCCGATACCGGTACTGGCCGCTGCCTACGGTATTCATAAACCCTGCTCCTGCTTAACTACTGAAGGACTTCTATCTACTCGGGAAGGGATAACCGAACCGGCCCAAGTGGGCTATGACCGAAAGGGGCTTGCGTTTCCTGTTGCGGCCCTTCACGGAATCCGGCCGGTAGCCGAAGGGCAGCACCGTGATGAGATCAAAGTCAGCTGGCATCCCCAGAAGCCCCTTCACCTTCAGAGCAGAGCCGGAATCTCGGAAGCCCACGAAGCAGGTGCCAAGCCCTAGGGACCAGGCCATAATCTCCATCTGCTGAATGGCCCGGCCTGCATCCAGATCAGGCCGCTGGGCATCCCGCATAAACGCCGCGATGGCCATTGGCGCATCGGCAATGAAGGGCCCGCTGGGGGCGAGGGCGCTAATCTGCTTCAACATCTCCGAGTCCGTAATCACGACGAATTGCCACGGCTGGTGATTTTTGGAGCTCGGGGCGCCTCGGCCCGCCTCCAAAATCTTCCTGGTCACGCTAATGGGCACCCTATCCGGCTTGAAGTTCCTTATGGTCAGTCGAGTGTTGAGACATTCATTAACGTCCATGGCCTGCCTCCTATAGTCAGCCCTGCGGCTAAAACTTTCCTCCACGGGGTTCTAACAATGGTTACATAAACACTGTAAACGGTGAACCACGTTCGGGACAAGTACACGCGCTACCGGCCTTTACCCAATTTGGCATGGCTGCCACAGCTCTGGCCATAGCGATTTCAGACATTTCTGTGATAGAGTGTCTTCAAGCAATAAGGGAGGGCGCCATGGAATACAATCTTGTTTCTGGAGATTCCCACGTAGATCTAAGCTGGCTTCCGGGGGACCTGTTTGTCGAAGGTGCACCCCAAGCACTAAAGAACAAGGTTCCGCGAATCGAGGAGACCGAGGAAGGTCCCCGCTGGATTGCAGAAGGTGGGGTTCTCGGCGTGGCAAACGCCGCCGGTCACGGATTCAGCGCGCCGGTTCGAGGAATGCGTAGGCGCATCGACCGGATGTGGGACGCCGGCTTCTACGAGGGCGGGCCCCATCCAACCACGCCGGAGCTTCGGCTCCAAGACATGGTAATAGACGGCATCGACGCCGAGGTGCTTTACGGCATCACCGGCACCGGCATGCGGCTCAAAGACCACGACACCATCGCCGCTACCTACCGGGTCTACAACGACTGGGTGGCGGATTTCTGTGACAGCAACCCCGGGCGATGGTACGCCCTGGCCTGCATTCCCATCCACGACCCCAACCTGGCGGCCCAAGAGCTACAGCGCGCCGCCGACAAAGGCCCCATCCGCGGCGCAGACCTCATCGCCAGCGAGGTGACCTGGCCCATCTACTCACGGGACGGCCACTGGGACCCGCTTTGGGACGTTGTGGCCAAGAACCAGATGTCCATATCCTTCCACGTCGGCGGCGGACGCATCCCCGTACCCCCGCCACCCAACGGCGATTCCTCCAATGGCGCGTCCACCCAGAACGAACTGGCTCACCAGGGCGTCACCCAGTCCCTGGGTCAGCTCTCCGGCGTCCAGTGGCTCATCGGCATCATTCTCAGCGGGACCTGCGAGAAGTTCCCCGACTTCAAGTTCGTCATGGGAGAATGCGGAGCCGGCTGGGTTCCCTTCGTGCTGGGTCGGATGGACCACATCTACCTCGACAGCGCCCTGGACAAGAAGTTCGACCCGCCCCTGTCCATGCTGCCCAGCGAATACTGGTTCCGTCAGGGCAGCACCACCTTCCAGGAGGAGTCGGACGTGGCCCAGATGGCCCACCTCATTGGCGAGAACAACATGATGTGGGGCTCGGACTACCCCCACCCCGACGGCGTCTGGCCCGACTCCAAGGCAATCATCCAGGAGACTATGGGCGACCTCGATCCGCGCACCCTGACCAAGATAACGCGGGACAACGCAGTCAAGCATTACCGCATGGGCCAATAGCAACCACTTAGGATAATAAAGAAAGGGCGCCCGCTAGGGGCGCCCTTTCTTTATTCTTCCGCAACACTTATGTCATTCCGGGCGCACCGAAGATTCTTACCTGATTTCTAACTACGCCCGCCAATCAACAAGACTCTTCAATGGTTCCCCTCCCGCCAGGATGACACAAAGGGTGTGTCGAACCTGGTGCGGGGTCCCAAAGGCCTCTCTAGAGGCCAGAAAAGGGAATGATACAGCTATTTCATTGCAATGAGATTAACCGGGGGGGCGCCGGAATCTCGTTGGGGAATTCGTGGAAACCCCTTAGTAAGACCTGCGCTTTTCCTCCCGCGGGCGGGCTTGGTTCGCGTTGATCGGCCTGCCCTTGATGGGCTTGCCGTTCAACTCCGCTATGGCCGTTTCCGCCTCGTTGTCTTCCGACATCTCAACAAACCCAAAACCGCGGGACCTGTCCGTGTACCGGTCTCTAATAACCCTGGCCGAAGTTACCGTTCCAAAGGCGCTGAACGCCTCGCCCAGCTCCTCGTCCGAAACGTCATAAGAAAGATTCCCCACATAGATGTTCATTAGCGGTGCTCCTTAAGTTTACTAATTCTCCTCGTCCCTGGAAACGCCGCACAGAGCATCAACATACCCAAACTCAACAAGCGGATCGTCTTAACAACCTGGTCTAGGAGTCGCCCATAGTTTACCACGACCCTGCCCTCCTTTCCCAACCCCTATGTCGCACATTCCCTCTAATCGCCTCCGTCCCAACCATCGTCCGCTTGCGAAGGCGCCACTCAGACACTAAACTTGCCTCCGAAAACCAAGTCCAATCCTCCTGCCAGGAGTGCCCGCATGCCCATAGACATGGTCACCGTCCCCGTTGAAAAACTGGAGCAGTTTACCCTGGATGCCTTCACCGCCATGGGCATGAGCGACGAAGAGGCCCGCTTCTGCACCAACGGCCTCATCCAGAGTGAGCTTCGCTGCCTTCCGGGCCAGGGTCAGGGCGTTCGCAGACTGCCCGACTATCGTCAGCGCATCGTCGACGGCTTCGTTAACGTCGGAGCAGATTTCGAAATCGTAAAGCAGACGCCTGCCTTAGCACTCGTGGACGCTCACAACGGCCTCGGCTCCGTAGTGGGCCGGAGGGCAATGTCCCTCGCCGTCCAAAAGGCCAAAGAAGTGGGCGTCGGCACCGTCATCGTACGCAACGGCACCCACTACGGGTCCTCAGGCGTCCACGCGCGGTTCGCCTCGGAACACGATTGCATCGGCATCGCCTACACCAACGCCGGGCCGGAGATGGCCCCCTGGGGCGGCGCTACGGGCGTCGTCGGCACCAATCCCTGGGCTTTTGCCGCTCCGGCAGGCGGCCCCTTTCCCGTAGTCCTCGACATTGCACTCACCACCGCCGGCAAGGGCATGATGCGCTGGTTCCATCGGGAAGGCCTGAAGATGCCCCTGGACTGGGCCCTCACCCCGGAGGGTTTGGAGACAGACGAACCGGCCGCCGCTATGGATGGCGCACTACTGGGCATCGGCCAGCATAAAGGCTACGGACTCGCCATGATGACAGACGTTCTCACCGGCGTTCTCTCAGGAGGCGCATTCGGATTGACACCCTACTCGGACCCGGCCAAGCTTGACGTTTCCCACAGTTTCACAGCAATAGACATTGCCTGGTTCATGCCTGTTGAGGAGTTCAAAGCCCGCATGGACGCCTTCATCGCCGAAATCAAGGCCAGCAAACTCCGCCCCGGCTTCGACGAAATCCTCGTCCCGGGCGAGATCGACTACCGACGCGAGCAGGAATACCGTCGCTCCGGCGCGAAGATAGACTCCGTAGTCTTTGAGCAGCTTCGCGACCTGTCCAACACTCTGGACATACCCTTCACCCTCGAGTAGCTGACCGCCAACCCTCCCGGAAAGGATACCCAAATGGACGAACTGCCCTTCGCCTTAACCAAACAGGTGGGACGTGTGCCCTCCATGACCCTGCCGCTGGACTCCGATGGAGAGAGGCGCTATCAGCGGATCATGGAAGACCTGGTAATGATTGACATGCACCAGCACCCCATGGTGTGCCCCGACAGCATGGACGACTTTATCGAATACCTAAGCCTCGGTCAGTACGAGTGGGGTTACGATGCCATCCGTCACGGCGGCTGGGCCGCCGCCGCAACCGCCAACGCCTTCCGCGGCATGGTAGGCTGTCCCGAACTGTCCTACATCGCCTTTGAAGACCTTGCGGACGAAGTGGGCATGATGGTTGCCGACGTTCGCATGCACAGGGACGATGCAGTCATCGTCACCAACGCCGAAGAAATCCTGCAGGCCAAGGAAGCGGGCAAGGTCGGCATTCTTCCCACTGTTGAGCATCTGGCCATCGGCGACGTACTTCACCGGGTGGACGTGCTCTACAGCATGGGCGTCCGCATGGGCGGCCTCACCTACAACCTGCAGAACAGCGTCGGATCCGGCCTCACCGAACGCCACGACGCCGGCCTTTCCGACTTCGGCATCGCCGTGGTCCACCGCATGAACGAACTCGGCATGGCCGTGGATGTTTCCCACGCCGGCTGGCAAACGGCCATGGATGCCATCGAGCATTCTAAAACGCCCATAATTTATAGCCACAACGCCTCCCACTCCCTCCGCCCCACCTGGCGTACCCGCAAGGACGACGAACTCGCCGCCTGCGCCAAGAGGGGCGGCCTCATTGCCATTACTGCCGTGCCCAACTCCCTCAGCGACGACCCAGACCAGGACATAAACTGCGTCCTGGACCACTATGACTATATGGTCAAGCTCGTCGGTGTCGACCACGTGGCCATCGGGACGGATACCCTCATCGGCGATCACGTCGCCTTCCACAAGAAGATGCTCGGCAAGCTCATGACCAACGTCCCCGCTCCCTACCTCAACGGGTTGGAGTCCCCCGCCGACGGGAAGAATCTCGTGCGCGGCTTCATCTCCCGGGGCTATTCCGACGAAGACGTGCGAAAGCTGTCAGGGGGCAACGCCCTGAATTTCATCCGCCGGGTCATGGGTTAGAATCAACCAACAGAAAACGATAGATTGGGTCGAAGGGAGAGTAGAATGCGATTGGATGGCAAAGTAGCGCTGGTAACCGGGGCAGCCCAGGGCTTCGGCTGGGGAATAGCCCGTGCTCTCGGCCAGGCCGGAGCAAAGGTCTGCGCCACCGACATCAATACCGATGAGCTGAGCTTCTCGCGCCCCGGCCATGAGGAAGACGGCTCGGAGTTCATGCTTCGCCGCCTCGACGCCGGAAGCGCAGATGACTTTCGACAGGTCGTCCAAGAAGTCGTCGACCGCTGGGACCGCCTCGACGTTCTGGTCCACGCCGGCGTCATCATGCCCCTGGTTAAGTTCGAATACACCTCCCTGGATTCGGCCCGACGCCAGCTAGACATCTGCCTGGGCGGCATCATTTACGGGACCCGCGCCGTTTGGGACGTAATGAAGGCCCAGGGCGGTGGCCACATCATCGGCATAGCCAGCGGTTCCAGCTTTCGGGGGTACGTGGACGAGGTCATCTACTGCGCCGGCAAACACGGCGTGGACGGCTTCGTCAAGGCCCTCGCCTTCGAAGCCGTCCCCTACAACATCGCCCTCAACACCATCGGCCCCGGCAAGGGGATCAAGCCCACGGGCGTGGGGCAGTCGGAAGTGGACCGGATGTCGGACGAAGAAAAGGCGGGATGGGCTGATCCAATAGAGCTGGGCAAGGCCTTCGTCTGGCTCGCCAACCAGCCGCCACGCCGCTACAGCGGCCTCCGCTTCGACGCGGGCCCCATCGTCGACGCCATCGCCGCCGAGGGCTGGGACTTCGAATTCTCGCCCGAGAAAGTCACCCCCCAGTCCCACGACGTGCGGGAACGGCTTAGCTGGCAGGCCAATTACGGTAAGGAGTAGACCATGCAGGTTCGCCATCCCCTGACCCTCATAACCAAGGAGACCCGCCCGCTGGACATCACGGTGGAGAACACCTGCCTTCTTCTGCAGGACCTCCACTCGCCCTTCACCGACGCCGACGACGGCTGGCTGGTGAAGCGGGTCAATCAGAAAGTTCTCATGCGGGAGTTCGACGACTATTTCCACCTGCTCGACCTCATCCGTCCCAACATCCCTCGCGTCCTGGAAGCGTCCCGGCAGATGGGCATTCGGGTGGCCTACAGCTGCTTCGGCTACGGGGCGGACGAGTCGCCCTCGCTATTTCAAGAAGCCACAGGCTGGACATGGAATCTGGACGGTCCCCTTGGCCAACACCCGGAAGAGTGGCAGCCGGGGACCGACGAACCCGTCTTCTCCAAGCCCGGCTGGAGCGCCCTAGCCAACCCCAAATTCGCAGACTTTCTTGCCGAAAACAACATTGCCAACGTCGTCATAATGGGCGCAATGCTGGACTTCGGCGTCCGGCAGACTTGCCTCGAGCTCAGCGACCGGGGTATCCAGAGCCTGATTGTCGGAGACGCCTCTTTCGGTCTCACCGACGCCGGGCACATTTTCACCGCCGACGCCGTGGCCCACGGCCTAGTGAAGATACGCAACACAGGCGAACTTTTGCTCCTCCTGGAAGTTTTGAAACGGGAAGGCTCCCTCCTAATCTAAACCCATTGACATCATGAAAATAACCCCATCCAACCCACCCATCCGTCATTCCGGCCTCCGAGCCGGAATCCATCCCCTCTTTTCACTGCCCCCCTCAACCCACATGTCATTCTGAGGAGGCTCCGCGACGAAGAATCTCGTCGCAGGAACCATCTCCCCACCCATTCCACTACCCAACTAACGGAGAATAAACAATGATTCAAACGGTACTCGGCCCCATCAAAGAAGAAGACCTCGGCGTATGCCTGCCCCACGAGCACATCTGGTGCGACCAGAACTACGGCCCGCGCTTCGACGTCATGGGTTCCACCCGCAACCCATCCGGCTTCATGAAACTGGACAACTTCGACCTCGTCGCGTCCGAGCTTCGCGCCTTCAAAGATGCCGGCGGCGGAGCCTTGGTGGAGGTCACCTGTAACGGTTGGGGCCGCGACCTTGACATGCTGGCCCGCCTATCCGAAGCGGCGGAGGTGCACATCATCTCTACGTCGGGCTTCTATATCGAACCCCACATCCCCTATTTCGTCGACGACTATTCGGTGGAGCGACTGGCCGACTATATCACCACCGAAGTCCAGCAGGGCGTGGGCGATAGCCAACGACGTTGCGGCGTCTTCAAATCCGCCATCCACCGCGCCCGCGTAGAGGCCGTAGAGCTCAAAGTCCTGCAGGCCGTGGCCATCGCTCAGAAGCGCACCGGCGCCGCCATCACCACCCACACCACCGGAGGACGGCGCATGGAAGTCCCCGGCGGCACCGTTGGCGTCCACCAGCTGCAGATTCTCAAGGAAGCGGGCGTGGACCCCACCCGCCTTATCGTTGGACATGTGGACGAACGCCCCGACATAGACGTCCTCACAACCTTGGCCGACGAGGGATGCTTCATCCAGTTCGACGTCATCGGCAAGGAGCACTACCTTCTTGACGAGACCCGCGCCGAGCTTGTCCACGCCCTCATCCAACGGGGTTATGTCGACCACCTGATGATATCCCACGACAGGAATCGCGACTACGAAATGAAGTACGGGGGCAGCACCGGATACTGCCACATCTTCGAGACCTTCCTGCCCCGCCTACGCAAGCTTGGCGTGACCGAAGACCAGATCCAAACCATTATGGTAACCAACCCCGCCCGCGCCCTTTCTATAAATTAAACACTCCCTTCAATTGGAATGAGGCCGCTAACCCCTTCCCCTTTGATGGGGGAAGGTTGGGATGGGGGTGATTCCCACTTTTGTCGTGGCAAATGCTGTCCCATGCGGAGCGTCAGAAAGCGATACATCTGATATACTGATCATGTAGCTCGTCCGTTTTTTGCAGGGGTGACAGGAGGCAGAGTATCGTGCCAACCATCTCAGAAATCATCTTTGAAGTTACAGAGGACGAAGTCGATGGCGGGTATTCGGCTAGCGCGCTCGGATATGGCATCCACACCCAGGCCGAAACCATAGGAGAGTTGCGCAGTAATGTCAGGGAAGCAGTCGAATGCTACTTTGATGAGACGATGCAGCGCCCCTCGCTGATTCGCCTCCATTTCGTACGTGACGAAATCCTCGCTCTTTGAAACTGCCCCGCGATGTCAGCGGGCGCGATTTGGAGAGAGCGCTTCAACGTTTGGCGTACAGGACAACCAGGCAACGCGGTTCTCATATACGGGTAACTACCGAAATCAATGGCCAACATCATCAGGTCATTCCACGTCACAATCCAATCAAAACAAAGACACTTTCCGGCATTTTGAAGAGCATTGCTTCTCATCACCGTTTAAGCCTCGAACAGCTACTGGATATCCTCAACTTATAGCCAATCTCTCCTACGCAAGAAATCCAGGTTGGTTAGGATTGTTTCTCATCTTCATCCCACACTGACATCCGCCCATTGCCCAAAATCTCCCTCCCCTGCTACCCTTCCCCCATGAAAGTCCCCGCATCCTTCTTCAACGCCTTGGGCGCCAACACGAGACATTATCGCGTCTTATGCCCTGACTCTCTTCTCCCAAAATTAAAAAAACGAGTCGAGCTGCCAAAAACAACCAAATCCACGCCTACACCGCCCCCAATCATCCCGAACTCGATTTCAAAAACGAGTCCTCGCCACGCCTGCAATCAGATGAAACGAGTGTATGAATATCCACTCGAATCCCCACTCGTTTTCGCCACCTTGTATCACGATAATCCGAGTGTACCTCCTTTCATACTAAGCGAAGCCGCGAATCTCGGTGGAGATGGACATCTCTACATCAACTTTGGAAAGCCTTGTAGCCTTGGCCCCCCATCCCTAGCGAAAGAGCGGGAAATTTGGTACATTGGGTAGCAGTTTCTAAGGGGGTGCTAGATTGGAATACAATATTGTATCCGGCGATTCTCATGTCGACATGAGCTGGCTTCCGGGAGATCTGTTCGTCCAGAACAACTCCCAGCCTCATCTACAGGACATGATGCCTCGCATCATCGAGACGGAAGAAGGCCTCATCTGGAAGGCCGAAATCGACAACATACTTGGCGTAGCCCAGTCCGCCGGCTTTGAGTTCATCCCGCCTCAGAAGGGCCGGAGGAAGCGCACCGACAAGATGCTCGACGCGGGTTTCTACGACGGGCCAGCCCGCCCCGTGGACCCGGAGCTCCGGCTCATGGACATGCAGATCGACGGCGTGGACGCCGAGATCCTCTACGGTATCACCGGCTCCGGCAAGAACCTCAAGAACATGGAAGTGGTCTCCGAGGTCTACCGGATCTATAACGATTGGGTGGACCGGTTCGGCGCCAGCAACCCCGGCCGATGGTACGGACTGGCCTGCCTGCCCATCCACGACTCCAAGCTGGCGGCCCAGGAAGTCCGTCGCGTCGCCGACCACCACCCCTTCATCCGTGGCGCTGACCTCATGGCAGGCGGCCTCAACTACCCCCTCTACGCCCGCGACGGCTATTGGGACTGCCTTTGGGAGGCCTGTGTGGAGACCGGCACCCCCATCTCCTTCCACATCGGCGGCGGTCGCATCCCCATCCCCACCACCCCCGACATGGATACGGGCTTCGTCGTCGCAGGCCGACCCCCCAGCCAGAACGAGAGCGGCTACCAGGCCGTGCGCGGCTCCCTGGGCATGTTCTCCATGGTGCAGGTGCTCATGGGCGTTATCTTCAGCGGCGCATGCGAGAAGTACCCGGACCTCCAGTTTGTCATGGGAGAGTGCGGCGCCGGTTGGGTGCCCTTCGCCCTCGACAGGATGGACCACATCTACGACGACGCCCAGTACGAGAAGAAGTTCGACCCGCCCTTCACCCTGAAGCCCAGCGAATACTGGTACAGGCAGGGCTTCACCACTTTCCAGGAAGAGTACGGCGTCAGCAACATCGCTCACCTGGTGGGGTTTGATAACCTGATGTGGGGTTCTGATTATCCCCACCCGGACAGCGTCTGGCCCGACTCTCTGGAGATTATCCAGGAAACCGTCGCCCCGCTAGGCCCGGAAAGGACCAAGCAGATAGTCCGCGACAACGCCGTAAAGCTCTACCGCATGGGCGAGTAACCTCGCCACTCGCTCTCATGTCATTCTGAGCGGAGCGAAGAATCTAGTTATCATGCAGAAGGGGCTGGTTTCAAACCAGCCCCTTCTGCATGACCGCTCATATAACCACCCGTAGGGGCAACCCTTGTGGTTACCCTAACTTCCGTCTACCTAAGCCGTCGCACTCTCAACCACCGCCCGCTCAGGTATGACAAACCACCACCCGTAGGGGCAACCCTTGTGGTTGCCCTAACTTCCGTCCACCTAAGCCGTCGCACTCTCAACCACCGCCCGCTCCGGTATGACAAACCACCACCCGTAGGGGCAACCCTTGTGGTTGCCCTAACTTCCGCCTATCTACAAAGTTGGTGCCTCAACCACCCGCCCGCTCCGGGATGACAAACCATCCGCCGTAGGGGCAAACCCTTGTGGTTGCCCTGGCTTCCGTCTACCTAAGCCGTCTCAACCCCTACCGCCGCCCCCGCTCCGGTATGACACAACCACCACCCGTAGGGGCAACCCTTGTGGTTGCCCTGGCTTCCGCCTACCTACGACGTCACAACCTCAACCAACGCCCGCTCCGGGATGACACAACCACCACCCGTAGGGGCAAACCCTTGTGGTTGCCCTGGCTTCCGTCTACCTACGACGTCACAACCTCAACCAACGCCCGCACCGGGATGACACAACTGACCCCCCGTAGGGGCAACCCTTGCAGTTGCCCTGGCTGCCGTCTACCTAAGCCGTCCGACTCTCAACCACCCGCCCGCTCCGGTATGACAAACCATCCCCCGTAGGGGCAACCCTTGTGGTTGCCCTGGCTTCCGTCTACCTAAGCCGTCACACTCTCAACCACCCGCCCGCTCCGGGATGACAAACCATCCCCCGTAGGGGCAAACCCTTGTGGTTGCCCTGGCTTCCGTCTACCTAAACCGTCACACTCTCAACCAGCGCCCGCTCCGGAAGGTTTGGTCGACGGGCGAAGTATATGAGCACCGCCGCTGCGACGTACACCCCCGCCAACACCACAAACAACTCGTCGTAGCTGCCCGACACCTCCCTCACCTTCGCTCCAAGGAATGGGCCCAACCCCAATGCCCCCATCGAAAGGGGCGTCAGCGCGCCCGTTATTGCCCCAAAGGACCCCCTGCCGAAATACTGGGCCAACAACATCGATTCAAGCACGCCCGTAGTCCCGGAAAACAGCCCCCACAGAAGACCGAAGGCGTATGCTTCCCATACAGAGTCCACCATCAGGAGGTACAAAGTCAGGCCGGCAGACGTGATCAGCACAGCGACGAGCAGCCGCCTCGGGGTGACCTTGTCGGCCACATAGCCCCACATCAGCACCCCCAGCGACAGGAACGTGCTCAGCGTCAGGACAAACGCCGCCTGCGTTCTGGACATCCCCGCCTCTTCGCTCAGATACGGCACCATGGCGTAGCCGATTGTCGCCGCGCCCAGGATGGCCAGCACGGTGGTCATGCCCACCAGCCAGAAGGCCCCCGTCCGCATAGCCTCACCCGCCCTCCAACTGAACTCCTCTGTCTCGGCCCTTACTGGCTTGCCGTCCTTGCCCGTCTCTACCGTTGATGGCTGCGCGCCGTCGGGAAGCATCCCGATGTCCTCCGGCTGCCGTCTCATTATGACAATAAGCGGCACCACCATGGCCAGACTCAACGCGCCCATGTACTGGTAGGCGGTTCGCCAGCTGAGGCTTGATGCAATCACCGCAATTAGCTGGATGTTAATGGCGCTGCCGATGGGCCGGTTCAGCGAGTTCAACGCCAGAGCCAGGTTGCGACGCCGCCTGAAGAAGTTCACCGCCACCGTTCGTGGCACCACTCCGATGAGTATCGGATTTCCCAACCCGCGCCCGAAGATATATGCGGCGTAGAAGTGCCAGACCTGGCTTACCCGGCTGAGGGCGAAGAATGAGATGGCCATTGCAACAGTCGCTAAGGGCATGAGCACCCGCGGCCCGTGTTTGTCCGCCAGCCTGCCTATGAGTGGCGAAATCAGCCCGGAGGTCCAAGTGCCGAGGGTAACTGCGAGGGCAATGGTGCTCCGGCTCCAGCCCGTATCCTCAAAGATGAAGTCCTGAATGCCGCCCAACACCACCTGGGTGATGCCAGTGCATGTAAAGGTGGCCAAGGCCGCCATGCCCATTATCAGCCAACCGTAATAGAAGGGCGTCGGCGGACGCCAGCTCAGGGCCCTGGCTAGCAAGGGTGTGATCTCACAGCGTCAGCAAGAAGGACAAAAAACGTCAAAAGGCAGGTCTCTGAAGCACCGACGGTTCAATCTTCCGGAAGATAAGCTGCCCGTCTGTAGGTTCTCCAAGAAGCTGGCCGTCCTCCACCATCACCTTGCCACGCAGAAGCACCGTTGTGGGCCAGCCTTCAATCTCCCAACCCTCCCACGGACTGTAGTCGCGAATGTGAAGGTCTTCCATCGAGAGGGCCTTGCGAACGGACGGGTCCATGATGGTTATGTCGGCGTCGCTCCCAACGGCGATGGCCCCCTTCTGCGGGTAGAACCCCAGCATCTTAGCTGCGTTGGTGGAGGTCACGTCGACGAACCGCTCCAGGGACATTCCCCGCTTCACCACCGCGTCGGTGTACACAACCCCCATCCGAATCTCGATGCCGATGTTCCCTCCCCTCAAGTCCATCATGTTCCGGCCGGCTATCTTGTCAAGGTACGTGGTGAACCCACTGTCGGTTGCGGTAAAGGCCAGGTCGTCCTTCATCAGCCCCTTCCACAACTCCAGCCTGTCCTTCTCGTACTTCAGGGAGGGGAAGGTGTGATACTTCATGCCGTCCTCCTCCATGTACCGGCTGCACTCGAAGGATAGGGCCAGCGTCAGTACCTCGCCGTACACCGGCATCCCATTACTTCTGGCCTCGGCGATGGCCTCCTTACCTTCGTGGGCGGTGACGTGGACGAAGTACATGCCTACGCCGGTACGTTGGGCCAGCCAGACCGTCCGGCGGAAGGCCATGTCTTCCACCAGATTCGAGTGGATGAGGTGTGCGTTGTGCCAGTCCCACCGGCCCCGCTCGTGGGCGGTGAGGTAGTTGTACATGGTTATCTCATCGTCCGCGCCGTGCACCGCCAGCACGCCGTCGTGCCTGGCAATCTGCGTCATCAGGTCGGAGAGGCGTCCCATGTCCATCTTGGCCACGAGGCTGATGGGAATGCGGCCCTCCGGCGGCTTCGTGTCCGTAGTGAATATCTTGATGCTCGGAAAGCCCGCCCGGACAAGCTCACCATAGCGGGAGATGGCGTCGGGCGTGTTCGAGCTGGAGTAGATGCAGTGGGTGGAATAGTCCGTATACGCATTCCCCGGCCAGACGGACATATAGTCGTGGATGCCTGCCGCCAGATCGCCCTCGTTGGGCACAGGAGCAAAGTCGACCACTGTTGTCGTTCCGCCCCAGATGGCCCCCAGGGAGTGTTCCAGAGGGCCGGCGTTCTCGACTCCCGGCACCGACTCTTCTATGCCGGGCTGAACGTTGGAGGCGGCGTGAATGTGAGGCTCGATGCCTCCGGGCACTACTATCTTGCCGGAAGCGTCGATAACACGCTGCGCCTCGGGCAGCGGAGCTCCGTGGACCGCCACGACGACTATTTTCTCCCCCTGTATCCCCAAGTCCCAATTGCCCACGCCCATGGGCGTGACCACCGTCCCGCCCCTGATGATAGTGTCTAGCATTGCGATGACCTCCTGTGCCTAAGGCATTCCCTGCCTGCGCCGCAGACTTTCGCAGCGATGGGCAGATTCTCGACCCCTAACTGATCCCAATTAGCTGATTGTAGACCAGCCAAACTCAGTGTCAAGGGTAAGGCCCTTTACGCCCCATCATTCATCCCATGTATTACCTCATTCCCTGGCCCATCCGTTATTCCTACCCAGAGCCTGCGCCCTCGTGAAGACGGGGACGGGAATCCACCGCTTTCTACTCTAAGCCCCCGTAGGGGCGACCCTTGTGGTCGCCCGCCTCACTGCGATTGCCGCCCATCTCAACCGGGTCAAACCCATCTCCCTGCCACGACGGCCAAATACGATATACTAGGCCCTACTATTGAATTCAAGGAGATGCGCATGGCTGAGAAGAAACTCAGAGTCGGAGTTTTGGGCGCGGGCCGCTGGGCCAACATGGCCCATATCCCCGGCTGGCTCCGGGACCCGCGCGTAGAAGTTGTTGCTCTCTGCGACGTGGAACCGCAGATGGCCAAAGACATGGCCGCCAACTTCGGCATCCCGGAATCCACCGACGACTGGCAGGGCCTGATCTCCCGCGCCAACGTGGACATCATAGACATCGTTACCCCTTCCAACACCCATCATCAGCTTGCCTCCACCGCCATCGACGCCGGCAAGCACGTCCTATGCGAAAAGCCCGTGGCCCAGGATTTCCGCGAGACCCTCCGCCTCTCCGCCCTTGCCGAGAGCAAAGGCCTCAAGACCAAGCTGGGCTTCACCTTCCGATACACCCCGGGCGTGCAGTACGCCAGGTCGCTCATCGACGAGGGGTTCGTCGGAAAACCCTACATCTTCAACGGCTACGAGCAAAACTCCCAGTGGATCAACCCTCAAACACCCCTGCGCCGCTCCCAGATGCGGGAAGACCAGTCCGAAATACAGGTGGTCTCCCTGGAGGGCTACGGCGGGCCCATCATCGACATCGGCCGCTGGTGGGTTGGAGCCGACTACTCCAGTGTCGTGGGAACCATGCGCAACTTCATCCCCGAAAGAATGGTCTATGGAAGCGACAAGCTCACTCCCATGAACATCGACGACGGTGACGTGTTCATCGCCGAGTTCGCCAACGGTGTCATCGGTTCCGTTCAGACCAGCTTCGTGACCGTTGGCAACTTCCCTGGAGTGGAGGCCCGTATCTTCGGCGACAAGGGCGCCATCATCTGCCGCATGGTGGAAGAATTCGGCGTGGCCGAGACCATCAAGGTCGCAACGCCCGACAGCGTGGAATTCAAGGAGTTGACCATCCCCGACAAGTTCTACCCGGGGGGAGGCGCGCCCACGGAAAGCTGGCGCAGCCTCTTCTACGCCAACCTCATCAAAGACTTCATAGACGAGATTCTGGAAGACGGGGCGCGTAACCAGGGCAATTTCGTCGACGGCGCCGCCGTACAGGAGGTCATCAACGCCGTGGAACTCTCCTGCCGCGAACGGCGTTGGGTTGACCTACCCCTGGATAGATAGCCATGGAAACACCGCAAGATCGCTTCTCACGCTGGCTTGACCGGTTCCTCGACTCCTACTACCGCCATCGGCCCGTCAACGCCACCTACGTCGGCGTCCACGACTACGACCACAGGCTTCCCGACCTGTCCGAATCCGGCGTGGACGCGTGCGTCTCGGAGATGACGCAGCTTCAGAAAGATCTGGCTGCCCTGCCGCCGGAAACCCTGTCGGAAGCCCAGAAGATGGACCGCAGATTGGCCGAGGGGTTTCTGGAGATTCAGCAGTGGGAGTTCCAGTCCACCCACTTCCACCAAGGCAATCCTTCTTACTATGCGGGCGAGGCTATTTTCGGCGTACTATCGCTGTTTCGCCGTCCCTTCGCTCCCTTTGATGAGCGGTTGAAGTCTGCTACGGAGCGGATGAACGCCATAGACGCTCTGCTCCAGCAGGCACGCGAAAACATTGACACCGCTCCGTCGGCTTGGACGGAACGGGCCATTAGGGAGTGCGACGGCGCCCTGGCCTTTCTGGAGACCGGCCTGTCCCAGCTCCTCCGCGACAACCACGTTGAGTCCAACGAGGCGGATGACGCCGCCGGTAAAGCCGCCGACGCCTTCCGCCAGTTCAAACACTGGCTCCAATCCGACCTCGTCCTCAGGCCTAACGACGCCTACGGATGCGGCGAGGAAGCCTTCAATCTCATGCTCCAAAAGGGTCACTGCCTTGACATGGATGCCGCTGACGTTGAAGCCTACGCTTGGGAGCAGATGCAGGAGAGCCAGGAGAAGTTGGAAGTGGGCGCCGCCGACTTCGGAGCCGCCGACTGGCGTGAAGCCCTTGCCAAGCTTCAAGACCACTACCCGACCCTGGACCACTACTTCCTCCACCACTACGGCCTGTGGCGAGCATGCCGCGCTATGGCGGAGCAGAACGACCTCGTCACCTGGCCGGAATGCGCCATTCAGTTCATTCCCCGCCCCCAATGGGCACGGGGTGCCGCTCCTCATCTCTACTTCCTCCCCTACCATTCCGCCCCCGCCTTCGACGAAATCCCCGCCGTTGATTACATGCTTGCCCCCATCGACTGGAGCGCCCCCGCAGCGGAGCGCATGCAGATGCTCAAAGCCTCCAACAACAGCGTCATCAAGCTGAACCACGTCGTCCATCACGCCGCCCTTGGCCACCACGTCCAGAACTGGTACGCCTACAACCGGGCCGCGTCCCGCATCGGACAGATTGCCGCCGTCGACGTTGCCTCCCGTCTGGCCCTCTTCTGCGCGGGCACCATGGCCGAAGGTTGGGCCACCTATAGCGTTAAGCTCATGGACGAAGTGGGGTTCCTCACCGCGCTGGAGAGCTATTCCCTCCACCACGCCCGCGTCAGGGCGTGCGCCCGGGCCATCGTCGACGTGGGCATCCACACGGGGAAGCTCACCTTGGAGCAGGCCCAAGACTTCTATAGCGAACGCGTGGGAATGTCGGCGGGAGCCTCCCGAGCCGAGGCAGTGAAGAATACCATGTTCCCCGGCGCCGCTATGATGTACCTCATCGGATCCGACGCCATCGTGGCCCTTCGTGAAGAGATGAAATCCAAACATGGCCACCGCTTCAACCTGAAAAAATTCCACGACACTTTCTTGTCCCACGGCTCCGTCCCCGCGTCGCTCATCGCCCAGTCGATGCGAAACAGCGACTGGCTGTTGGAATAGCCCATCAAATGGTACATAATGGCAGCACCTTTCCGACCCTTCCAAAGGAGACGCAATGACAGAAGAGACCGTCCAGGAACTCATAGGCCAGGCTAAAGACCATATCTGGATGAGCCACGCCCAGTTCTCAGGCCGGGACGACCCCACCGGCCTGGGCATCGCCACCAGGGGCGAGGGCTGCTACGTCATCGACAGCGAGGGCAAGCGCTATCTCGACGCCACCGGCGGCTCCCACTGTTGTCTCGTGGGCCACGGTCGCCGCGAGATCGCCGAGGCCGTCTACCAGCAGATGCTGGACCTGGAGTTCACCGGCTCCGGCCTGGTGCCCTTCACTAACGCACCGACAGCCAAGCTCTCCAAGAAGCTGGCCGACCTCACTCCCGGCGACCTCTCCCGGTCCTTCTACACCCTCTCCGGCTCGGAAGCCGTTGAGGCCGCCCTCAAGATTGTCCGCCAGTACCACGCTCAGGACGGCAAGCCCAAGAAGTACAAGGTGCTGTACCGCAACTACTCCCACCACGGCTACACGTGGGGGGCCATGAGCGTCAGCGGCGATCCAGCCATTCGGTCGCTCATCTTCGAGCCCGCCGTGCCCATGGGCGTGATGGTGCCGGAGGCGAACCCCTACCGCTGTCTACACTGCACCGGGACGTGCAACCTGGGCTGCGCCCGTTCCATAGAGGCCACCATAGAATACGAAGACCCCGATTCCATTGCGGCTATGATTGTCGAACCCGTGCCCAAGGGCGCGCTGGTCTCCCCGCCGGAGTACTGGGACGTTGTGAAAGACCTATGCGCCAAGCACGACATCCTGCTCATTGCAGACGAGGTGGTCACAGCCTTCGGAAGGACGGGCACCTGGTTCGGAGGCGACCACTGGGACCTCGAACCTGACCTGATGGTCCTAGGCAAGACCCTTGGCAGTGGCTACCAGCCCATCGGCGCGGTCGTAGCTACGGAGCAGGTATTTGAAAGATTCCTCGGAAGCCCGGACAGGACGCTCGTACAGTCCCACACCCTTAGCAGCCACCCCGTTGTGTCCGTGGCGGCCCTCACCAACTTGGAAATCATCGAAAGGGAGCGGCTCGTTGAGCGCAGCGCCGCTCTCGCCCCCTTCTTCCGCTCCCAACTGGAGATCCTCAAGGAGCATTCCACAGTTGGCGAAGTTCGAGCCATCGGCCTGCTCGCCGAGGTGGAACTGGTGAGGGGCGACGGCTCCAAGCAGCCCCTGGGAGGCAAGGACGTGGGCCGCAAGCTCACCCGCTTCATGGTGGACAACGGCCTCTATATGAGGTGCAGTGGGGAGAAACTGTCGATTCATCCCCCACTGACCATCACAGAGGACGAAATTCGGGAGATGGTCGACATTTTCGACAAGACCCTCACCTACGCAGAAAGGAACCTTCTGACGACATGAACCAACCTGCAAGAACTCTCATGGTGGGCCTCGGCACCCGCGGCAAGAAGTGGGCGCGCATCCTTCACGAGGAAACCAAGTCCCAGACCGTCGGATACGTGGACATTGACGACGCCAACCTGGAATGGGCGCAGACCATGTACGAGGCAAAACCGGAAACCTGCTACAACGACATGAACCAGGCGCTGAAGGACCTGCAGCCGGATTTCGTGGTGCTGGCCACGCCGCCCATGGACCGATACAAACACGTGATGAATGTCTTAGAAAGCGGCGCCCACTTACTTTCGGAGAAGCCCCTTTCCCTGGACTTCGACGAAGGTATCCGCATGGTGAAGGCCGCAGAGGACGCCAAGTTGGGTTTCGCCGTGGGCCTGAACTTCCGCTTCCAGCACTCCGTGCTCAAGGCCCGAGAGATTCTTCGCAGCCGAAGGATTGGCGCGCCCCGGTTCGCCGGGTACTCCTATTGGCGCAACCGCGACGGCTACGCGCCCTTCCTGAACAAGTTCCCGCTGACCATGCGTCAGCCCATGCTCTACGAGCAGGTCATCCACCACATAGACTCAATCCGCTTCGTCTACGACTCCGAGGTGGAGCGCGTTACCTGCCGCTGCTCCAACCCACCCTGGAGCATGTACCGAGACGACGCGACCACCATCGCCATTTTCGACATGACCGCCGGGTTGCAAGTCAACTATTTCGGCACCTGGTCGGGCCAGACCAAGCTCGACCAGTTCCTATGGCGCACAGACTGCGACGACGGGGCGCTGTTCCAGTACGAGCTATTCTCCGATCTACGAATCATCCGCGGCTCCGAAAACGACGTTATGGAGAAGATACCCCTCCCCGAGCAGGAACAGCTGGTGGACGACGCCCGGGTAATGGTCTCGGAGATACTCGACCAGCTTGCCCAGGGCAGCCTGCAGCCGGAACCCACGGCCATCGACCACCTCAAGACCTTCGGCATCATCGCCGCCTGCGAGGAGTCCAACGACACCGGCCTCCCCGTGGACATGGAGGAGTTCTTCGACCGCCACGACATGCCGTCCCACTGGCGTTGACCAATCGCCTGCATAGCAGTAGACTTTCAGTTCTGATTTAGCATCCGGCAATGGGAACGTCCAGGCGGGCGTCACCACGGGGCGATGTGCTTGGGGTTTCCTTGTCGCCCCAGCCCCTTTTGCTGAACTTCCTACAGTCCGAGGGTCTCTGAAGTATGTCGAAGCCATTAGTTGCCATTTGCGGCATTTTTGCACTTTTCATCCTCACCGCCGCTTGTAACGGTGACGGTCGGTCGTCCGAGCCCGCCCCCACCTGGGACGATCCACTCCAACCTGGAATTACGTGGAACCTGGAATCCCTAAACGGTAAACCACTAATTGAGGGACGCTTCATTACCCTGTCTGACGACTTGGCATCTGGCCACGATGGTTGCAACAACTATGGAATGGTGTCTCGGCGAGACGACCCACCCCGTGTCATAGCTCGAACCACCCAGTCCGACGGCTCATCTGCGGAAGGAGAATTCTCGGCCCGCATTGCATTTGTTACACGTCTAGGATGTGAATGACGTCACGAAAAGCAGGCAGACGCCTACCAAACGGCGTTGAAAGAAGGCGAAAGATTTCGCATTAAGGGCGACTGGTTAGAAATTTCTGACGGCCGGAATCAATCCACGTTGGTGTTCGCGAGGCAGCCACCATTCCCCGAGCATCAGCCAGCCTTAACGGGGACCCAATGGCGCATGATGGGTAATGAGAATCCAGTCACCTTGGCATTCCTTGACGACGAACTTGCTGCCATAGCGGGTGAATGCTGGGACTTCATTTGGAGATATCGCACCATCGGAAGACTCTTCGAATTCCACGAAGTCCATTCGTGGGATCTCCATCAAATATGCCTGGAAGGGGACTCCTCTGATTCTCTTTGGGGGGCAGAGCAATACTCTGCAATTGGAGAAGAAGGCTGGGAGAAACTAATGATTGGGACACATTGGGGGGAAACGCTAACTCTCAAGGCCCTGACGGCGGTCAGATTAGATGCAGGACAAGGAGAATGGTCGCTAAAGAACATCCTGGACCTAAGCTCGGATGACGTTGGGTACCACAGCATATGGGGAATAGTCCCAGGTTCAACTGTCACCGTAAAGTTCCAAGAAACTTCCGCATCCGGGTCGGCGGAATGTAATTCTTACCAGGCATATCTTAGGATCGATGGAGAGTCAATTGACATTGGTCCCGTAACAAAATCAGAGGAATCGTGCCGTCATCTGGAGAATTTCAATGATGTCACTAGACAGGAAGTGCGTTATCTCGACCTCTTGCCCGATGTAACCCGGGGCGTAACCTTCGGCGAGAGGCTTTTCTTGTCCACCGGAACTGGCATATACTTGATTTTCGAAGCCGAATAGCGCATAACCAGTGAGGATTAGTTGTTCCCACCCTCCCTCTCAGTAGCTATACAAGCGGCGCCAAATCCCTTCTCCCTGCAAACCTCCGCAACGCAACCATGACTTGGATACGCACCATTCCCTTTGACAAGGCCACCGGCAAGCTGGCGGACCTATACCGACGCATCAAAGGCCCCAACGACGCCGTCGACAACATCATGATGGCCCACAGCCTCAGGCCTCACACCATGGAGGGACACCTGGCCCTCTACAAGGCCACGCTGCACCACAGCGGCAACACCCTCCCGGTCCGGTTCCTGGAGACGCTGGGACTCTTCGTCAGCGTGTTGAACCGCTGCGGCTACTGTATAGACCACCACTATGAAGGTCTTCGACGCCTGCTGAAGGACGACGACCGTGCCCAAGACATTCTCACAGCCTTCAGCCGCCACAGACCCCAGGAAGCCTTCACCGGCAAAGAGTTGGCGGCCCTGGCATACACCGCGGCCCTAACCCGAAATCCTTCCGTTGTTGCGGAGAAGCATATCAAAGGTCTGAGAAAAGCGGGCTTTGACGATGGCCAAATCCTGGAAATCAATCAGGTAGTCAGCTACTTCGCCTACGCCAACCGCACCGTCCTGGGGCTGGGAGTAACCACGGAGGGAGACGTTCTAGGCCTTTCTCCTTCGTCGGACGAATCCGTCGATTGGTCCCATAGGTAATCTGAGTCGCAGCTGCCGCATTCCTGCGCTAGCTTGACTTACTGGAGAAAAATAAATGCGGTTCCGCCAGCTGGGCAGCCTTACCGTTCCTGTAATCGGGATGGGTTCCGCTTCATCTTCCGGCTTCAACGTGGAATCGGCGGAGGGATTGGAAAACTGCCGCCGCATTCTGGACAGCTGCTTGGCGGCGGGTACCACCTTCCTGGACACGTCACCCATGTACCGCAGGGCGGAAGGCGTCATCGGCGCCGGCATTCGGGGACGCCGTCACGAGTTTCAGCTGGCCACCAAGGTCTACTGCTCCGGCGTCGAAACAGGCCGCGCCCAGATTCAACTTTCCTTTGACCTCCTTGGCACGGACCACATCGAGGTATTTCAGATTCACAACCTGGTGGACTGGCGCACCCATCTGCCCTACCTCGAGGAGCTGAAGGCTCAGGGCAGAATCGACGTCATTGGCATCACCCACTACCAGCCCCCCTCATACGACGAGTTGGCTCAGATAATGCGCACCGGCCGGGTCGACGCCATCCAGATCCCCTACAGCCTGTTGGAGCGGGAGGCGGAGGAGGAACTGCTGCCCCTGGCCGCAGAGATGGACATCGGCGTAATTGTCATGAGACCGCTGGTGAAGGGAACAGTGGTGACGGGGCTGAAGCGTCAGCCCGATCTCACTCCCCTGCGGGAGTTTGGCATAGAGACGTGGGGACAGGCGGCACTGGCCTGGATTCTGGCCGACCCCCGTGTGTCGGTGCTGATTCCCGCCACCAGCCGGCCCGGGCGTATGCTGGAGAACGCCGTTGCCGGTTCCGTGACGCTGCCACAGGAACTCCGCGACTACATTGGGCGGGAATGGGAGCGCTGCATCTAGTCCACCCGCCCGCCATTGTTGCCCCCATCCTGCCTTGATAGAATGGTTCCCAAGTTTGCCCACCAACTGAAGGAGAGAAGATGTACGTTATCATTGCCCCCATCCAGATTAAGCACGATTTCAAGGCGGAATTCATCGAGGCCATGATTCTAGACGCCAAGGGCTCCGTTGAGAACGAGCCGGGATGTCTCCGGTTCGACATCATCCAGGACGCCGACCACTCCGACCGGATCTGGCTTTACGAAGTCTACAAGGACGAGGCCGCCTTTAAGGAGCACACCAAGACGCCCCATATCAAGAAGTGGCTGGAAACTACCAAGGACTGGCGCGATCAGGGCCCCTCCGGCGCGGGCCGTGGCAGCCACACCATCTGGCCCCCGGACGAAAACTACAAATAGGGGCGGGTTTCAAACCCGCCCGTGGGAACAGTGCACGAGACTAACCCGCCTCTGCCAGATCCTTCGCCCCGCGCAGCGCTAGGTAGTACCCGAAGACTCCAAAGCCGTACACCAATCCTCGGCTAACCGGCTGTACGTTGGAGACCACACCCCGCCCTGAGGGGTTTGACGCGTGGACTTCGATAACGGGAAAGCGCACCTGGGTTATGGCCGTCAGTAGCGGTCCCGTTCCGGTAGTGTAGCCCGACGGATTGATGACCGCCGCGTCCACGTCGCCATCGTGGGCGGCGTACAGCGCGTTGACCACCTCGCCCTCAATGTTGGAGTGGAAAATCTCCACCTCAACGCCCAACTCCTCTGCGTACCTCCGCACTGCATCGTTGATTTCATCCAACGTGGTCGTGCCGAAGATCTCTATCTGTGCACGCCCCCGCATGTTCATGCCCGCGCCCTGAATAACTAGAATCTTGGTCATTGCTCTCCTCCCGGCTTGGGGCTAACCACCGTTGACCTTGACCAGTTTCTGAAGGCTGCGTATCTCTCTAGGAGGGTCGAACAGGCTGCCGGCTGTGGTCCAGGACACCTCCGCCACGTACAGATCGCCGTTGGAGTCCAGTGCGATGCCGTGAGGGGCGATGAACTTGCCGGACGCCTCGCCCGGACCCGTATCGCCCAGACGAGCGAGCACTTCACCCTGCAGATTATAGATGCTCACCCTCGGCCCCAGGCCGGGCGCGCCTTCGTTGGCCGAAATGGTCGCGCCCAACTCGCCGATGTAGCAGAGCTGCCGACCATCAGCATCAAATGAGCCGTCGTCGATGTAAAGACCGCAGGGCTTGGCCATGTTCACCCACTGGGTCTCGTACTTCCCCCTGGAGTCGAAAACCTGCACCCGGTGGTTCTCGCGGTCCGCCACGTACACGTAGCCGTCTTTGTCCGTTGAGATGTTGTGGACGATGTTGAACAGGCCCGGTTCCGTGCCTGGGCCGCCCCACGAGAAGAGCAGGTTCCCGCCCTCGTCATATTTGTGGACGCTCGCGTTACCGTAACCGTCCGAAACGTAGATGTCGTTGTTGATGGGGCAGATGGCCACGTGGGTGCACCGATTGAACGGGTGGCCACTGTGGAAGGGCGCAGGCTTGCCGCTGGTCCCCAGTGTCAGAAGCACCCGCCCGTCGTAGGTGCACTTCCGCACCGTGTGGTCGTCATCGTCAGTACAATAGATAGTGTCGTCCGGCCCCATGGTGATGCCGTGAGCGCGTGGGAACAGCCCTTCGCCCCAGGAGTTCAGGAACTCCCCCTCGCGATTAAAGACAATCATCGGATGCTCCCCACGATTGAATGCGTACACCCGACCCTTGGCGTCGACGCCTACGGCCGCCACTTCCTTGAAGCCCCAACCTTCGGGCAGATTTCCCCAACCATCTGCCACCTCATAGACGAAATCGCCTTCTCCGATTCTTACTGCCATCACTGCATCTCCTAACCCAGGTTGAAACCAAGGGTAGCCCGTCCAACGTCTGGATTCAAGGTAGCATTATCGTCCACTGCCATTCGGCGACGGCGAAGACGGAGACCCGAGTTACGCTCCCGTGACGTACGCTTCCGGCGTTTCCATCAGCATCCCTTGCTCTCCCATGGAAGGACGCATTCGCTGAGCCGAAGAGTACATGGACGGGTGGTACGGCATCTGAAACCCCTCGCCTGCCAGCAACTGCCCCACAGTCCGAATCTGCAGCCTTGGATAACTACGTTGCCACACATCAGAGCGGTAAGATCCAGCGCCGAACGCTTCGGTTTGCATCTCCCGGGTCGGCTCCTCCAGCGTAATGAAAAGACCCATTACTGCCTTCTCCCGCTCCATCGCGCCGCGTAGGTCCCTGACGTGGGACGACGATACCCGTCCGCTCTTGACTTGCACAATGACCTTCTTGGCGTCCCGCTTAACCCCATCTAGGAAGTAGAGTACGCCGTCTATGCCCCTGTCCGCGCCTCTTTTGCCTTGTTCCCTAGGAAAGGCCTCCAACAAAGAGAGGGCCCAGAACTGGAACTGGTAACGGTCCTGCTGGGCAAGGGCGCGGGCACTGCCCACATCCAGAGGTTCCCCAACAACCGCGTAGTCCCTGCCGGGTAACAGATTGAAGGCTGTCTTCAGACGGCTTTTCATCAGGGCAACTGCCAGGTGGGTAACGTCTACACCCATCCAGCGGCGTTTCAAATTCTCGGCGGCGGCGACCGCAGTACCGCATCCACAGAAGGGATCAAGCACCACGTCGCCCTCGTTGGACGAGGCCGATATAATGCGCTCCAGCAGCGCCTGCGGCTTCTGCGTCTTGTAACCCAGATATTCTTTACGGGATGTCGGTCGTATGTCGGCCCAATCATTCTGCAGGGGTACACCAGGCATCTCGTCCAGATAACGCTTGTAACTGGGCATGCCGGTTCTCGCATACGTGAGGCGGCCCTCCTGGGCCATAGCAGCCATGCCATCCTTCGAATACGCCCAGTAGCGGCCTCTATAGGGCGGAATGCCTTTGTATTCCCAACCTTCAACGGGGTTCAGGTATTCGCTGGTCAGGTCCGCTTCCCATTCGCCTTCATTCGGACGCTTGACACGCCATTCGTAGCTCGTGTCTCCACCTGGCCTTGCCGCCGTTAGATTGTCCTTGCGGTAACGCCTTCCCGAACCTTCTTCAGTGAATCGGTAGAAGTCTTCAACGTACTCTTTCGTGTACTCCGTGTACTGCCAGTTCCAAGTCCAGTTTCTTCCCTTGGTAAAAAAGAAGATTGAGTCTCGCACGTTCCCATACTGACGCCGACCCTGCCTGGCGTCGTTGTGCGCGCTGGTGCGCCGCCAGCTTATCTCAGTCCTGAATTTCCTAGGGCCGAATATCGAATCCATCAGAACCCTGAGGTAGTGACTGGCTGTAGGATCGCAATGCAGATACACGCTGCCCCTCGGCTTCAGAACCCTTCGCAACTCCACCAGACGCGGAGCCATCATCACGATATAGGCCATCATCGCGTTGCTTCCCAGGAACTGCCGAAATCCGGCTATCATCTCCTTTAACGCGGCGGGAGCCGCCGGATTCAGCATTATCTCATCCTCGAACGTCCGCTCCGCTTCCTGCGTCCACTGCCAACTGTCCGTGAACGCCTGTATCTGTGAAGGCGATTCCTCGCCGGTTTTCTCCTTGAACAGAACATTGTAGGACGCGTTGGAGTTGAAGGGTGGGTCCAGATACACCAGGTCCACCGACTCGTCGGCTACGTACTCCCGCAAGACTGCTAGATTGTCGCCGTAGTAGAGAGTATTATGCTCGGAAATCGCTCCACTCCTCACCGTTGCTTCGACCTATACGCGCATCAGGATAGCACAAAAGCGCGCGTTATGAGATGGTCGGAAGCATCGGAAGAATTGCGGACCGCCGGTATAGCAGGAATTCCCCTAGAACGGCGCGACGGCGGCCCACGGCCCTCCACAACCTATGGTATAGTAACCGCAATCTGCACTGGGAGGAGTTCCATGGAATACAACCTTGTTTCGGCGGATTCCCACATGGACATGAGTTGGCTGCCCGGCGACCTGTTCGAGAAGAACGGCCCGAGCCATCTGAAAGACGTGATGCCCAAGGTGGTCGACACGGACAGCGGCCCTCGCTGGGTTACCGAAGGGCGCGAGTTGGGCGTCTACGGCGGCTTGGGATTCGGCTTCAGCGCGCCGAGCAGAGGTCGCCGGCGACAGGTAGACAAGATGTACGAGGCTGGCTACTACGACGGCGGGCCCCACGCCATCAACCCGGAACTTCGCCTCAACGACATGGCCATTGACGGCATTGACGCCGAGATCCTCTACGGCATGACCACCGCCGGCATGAGAATCCGCAACCCGGAGGTCCTCGCTGAAAGCTACCGCATCTACAACGATTGGGTATCCGACTTCTGCACCGCCACCCCAGGCCGCTGGTACGGCCTGGCCTGTATGCCCCTCCACGACCCGGCAGAAGGCGGCGAAGAACTCCGGCGGGCCGCCAAGAACTCCGGTATTCGCGGCGGAGAGCTATACGTCAGTGGCACGACCCGCCCCATCTACCTTCGGGACGGCTACTGGGACCCACTATGGGAGGCCGCGGCGGAAACAGGCTTGCCCATCTCCTTCCATATCGGCGGCGGCGGAATCAAAGTCCCTGGCCCAATAGAAGGCGAGGAGGGCCAGAAGTCCTTCAGCGCCGACAACCCCACCCAGAATCAGCTGGCCTTCGTCGGCACATCCCTCCCACTGGGCCAATTGGCCGGCTCAGAGTGGCTCATCAGTATCATAATGAGCGGCACGTGCGGCAGGCTGCCCAACTTCCGCTTCGTCCTTGGCGAATGCGGCGCCGGCTGGATACCCTTCGTCATAGAGCGGATGGATATCAAGTACAAGGACAGCCTCCTTGACGAGAAGTTCGATCCCACCATGAGCCTGCTTCCCAGCGAATACTGGTACAGGCAAGGGGCCACCACCTTCCAGCAGGACCCGTGTGTCAACTACATGGCCGAGCACATCGGCGTCGATAACCTGATGTGGGGTTCCGACTATCCTCACCCCGACGGCGTTTGGCCGGGGTCAAGGGATGTCATTGAAAACAATATGGGCAAGCTCGACGCGTCAGACAGGCGCAAAATTACCTGCGATAACGCGGTGAAACTGTACCGCATGGGCCAATAGCCGCCCGCCTCAACCCAACCTTGACAATCAGTAGGGCCGTCCGTTATTGGGCGGTCCTACTTGCGATATTCCGCCAGTCTAGAAAGGCGCTCCCGTACTTCTGCGAAGGTCTCTGGGCGCTTCGGGAAGGCGAACCGAATGTAAGGCTTACCCATCTCCTGCCGGTGGTAGAAGGCCCGCCCGGGCACCGGCGTCACCCCTATCTTGCTGGAGAGAAACAGGGAGAACTCGTTCTCGTCCTCAAAGCCGCAATCAGGGTAGTGAGTCATCACGTAGTAGGCGCCCTTGGGAGTCACGTAGTCAAAGCCCATCTCTCCCAGGATGGAAAGCATTGTGTCGCGCCGGACCACGTAGCCGGCGGCCAGATCATCGTAGTAGCTTTGGGGAAAGCGAAGAGCCGTCGTGGAGGCCTCCTGTAGCGGAGCCGCCGCCCCCACTGTCACGAAGTCGTGGGCACGCCGGATGCCAGTCGTAATCCCCTCGTCCAGCGCGATGGCCCAGCCTATGCGCCAGCCCGTGACGCTGTAGGTCTTCGACACGCTGTTGATGGTAATCGTCCGCTCTCCCATGCCCGGAATGGAAGCAATGCTGCAATGGGACTCGCCGTCGTACAGAATATGCTCGTAGGGCTCGTCCGTGATGGCCAGCACGTCGTATTCCTGGCAGAGGTCGCTGATAGTCTCCAACTCGGCCCGATTGAACACCTTTCCCGTGGGATTGTGGGGAGTGTTTATGACAATCGCCTTGGTTTTCTTGCTGAAGGCCCTTCTAAGCTCGTCGTCGTCGAAGACGAACTCGTCTCCCCTCTGGTAGAGCCGCACGTAGACCGGGGCACCCTGGCAAAGTAGCGTGTCCGGACCGTAGTTCTCGTAGAAGGGCTCAAAGACTATCACCTCGTCTCCGGGGTCGATGACAGCCAGCATAGTGGACAACATTGCCTCGGTGCCGCCGCAGGTAATCGTAATGTGACGGTCAGCGTCGACAGATACGCCGTTGTACCAGTCGAACTTCTCGGCAAGGGCCTGCCTTAATGACGGCGCGCCCCAGGTGATGGCATACTGGTTAAACCCTTCGTCCAGGGCCGTCTTGGCCGCTTCTATTAGCTCTCTAGGAGGGTCGAAGTCCGGGAAGCCCTGGGCCAGGTTGATGCCGTCGTGCATGTTGTTGACCCGGGTCATCTCCCGAATGACAGACTCTGTGAACAGACTGACCCTCTTGGAATACCGATTTTTGGCGAACAAGCTGGATATCTCTCCTAAGGTTTCACACAATGATTTCGCACGTCAGGGTATCACGTAGAGGGCAGGTTAGCCACTTTAGCTGGACGTATCCAGAAGGTCAACGGCGGCCCGTATAGTCTGAGCCGTGGTGCGGCTATCATCCACCGTCTCCGCCCGTTCGTCGGCGAAGGACGTTTGGCTGAGAAGTCGATAGATGGCTGCCGCTCCCTGGTGGAAGAAGGGCGGCAGTCCCTGCTGTTCATAGGTGGCGGCTATCTCCTCCATCTCGCCGATCCAACGCCCTGCGCGGGCTGGCAATCGGGCGATACCCCCCTGCATCTGGTTGAAAGCATGGGACTGACTGGACTCAAGCTCTCCGGCCAACTCCTCGGAAAGCCCCAGCGACTCCGCCAAGGATAGCACTGCCACCTGGAGGGCCGATGTGCCCTTGGTAAGACCGGCGTAGCACATCTTGATCCCCGACGCTCGGCCAATCTCGTCCCCCAGCTGCTTCACCACGATGCCCATGCCGTCCAACTCCGACATCACAGCAGCATGTTCACCGGACACGTAGAATCGCGGACGATAGTCTCCTTTAGGCGGCCCGCCGATGATCGACGCGTCGATGAAGCATCCACCACCCCCGGAGATTATCTCCTCTATCTGGAGTGTCGTTTGGGGTGAAATAGCGTTGCAGTCGGCGTAGTAAATCTCGGCGCCAATAGTTCTAATTGCCCGTTCCACCTCCTGCGAAAGGGCTGTGGCCTGGGACGGCACCATTATCGAAAGGACGAGGTCCGCCTCCTCCACCAGAACCTCCATGTCCGGCACGTCTACGATGCCGGCGGCCTCAGCCAAACCGCGCGTCCGCTCGCTTCTACCATTCAGGCAGGTAATCACCTCCAGCCCGCCCTGCCTTAAGGCCTTGCCTACAGCGTGTCCCATGTCTCCCGGACTCAGAATCGCCACCCGCTCAATCGCCATGCTCACCCTCTCCTCGTTATCAAGATGCGTCCCTCACTCCAACTCTACAATAGTCTGGCCTATGAGCACGCTCTGACCCTTCTGCACTCTCACCGCCTTCACCTTCCCACTCCTGGAGGAAGTCAACTCCTGCTCCATCTTCATCGCCTCGAGGACGCAAATCCGCCCGCCCGCCGAAACTCGGTCGCCGACTCCCACGTCGATGGAGAGAATCACGCCTGGAAGGGGCGAACGAACCGCATTGTCGCCTGCTTCGTCCGTCGAATCCGGCTTGATGTCGGCTTCCGCAGTGGCCGCATCCTTGGCCCGCAGCAGGTCCTCCAAAAACACCATCACCGGCTCCTCGTCCACCAGCACGCGTACCCGGTCGCCCTCCCACGGACCCACGTCCACGTCGTACCACCGGTCTTCCACTTTCACACGCAGCCGGGGCATTCAGTTTTTCCTCCCTGGGAATTTCGGTGACTCTTTCAACATTCGCATTGCTTCCAACCGCCGCATTATATCACCGCCCATCAGCCCCAACCCGCGCCTAGCTCAACACCGAAATAAAGACCCCGGCCACCACCGCCGAGCCAATCACTCCCGCCACGTTGGGCCCCATGGCGTGGGGAAGCAAGAAGTTGGCGGGATTGGCTCGCTGGCCCATGTTGTGGGACAACCGCGCCGCCATAGGCACCGCCGAAACGCCCGCCGAGCCTATGAGGGGATTGACCTTCTCCTTGACGAATAAGTTCATCAACTTGGCGAAAAGAAGCCCGCTCACGGTGCTGAACGAAAACGCGCCCAATCCAAGCGCCAGAATCTTGATGGTGTCCAGATCAAAGACCCGCTCCGACGATAGCTGAGCGCCAACGGTTATCATCAAGAATATGGTCGCCACGTTTAGAATTTCGTTGGAAGCTGAGTTGAACAGCCGCGGCACCACGCCACTCTCTCGGAACAGGTTGCCTATCATAAACATGGCGATTAAGGACGCGGACTCCGGCACCACCAAGATGATGATGACCATGGTAGCGGCGGGGAAAAGCAGCTTCTCCCTGCGAGATACCTCTCGCAAGGGACGCATCACAATTTCCCGCTCCTGCTTTGTGGTTAGGAGCCGCATGAGTGGCGGCTGGATGAACACGACGCTGGCCATGTAGGAATACGCCGTCACTGCGGTAATGCCCAGCAGTTCCGGGGCCAGCCGCGCCGAAGCAAAGATTGTCGTCGGCCCGTCGGCGCCCCCGATGATCGCTATCGCCCCCGCTTCCTTGATGTCGAAGCCCACCACCAAGGCTATCCAGAGGGCGGCAAATACCCCCATCTGGGCTGCCGCTCCCAGCAGCAGCGTCTTGGGGTTGGCGATGATCGGCCCGAAGTCCGTCAGCGCCCCCAAGCCGAGGAAGATGAGCGGCGGCAGGATGTTCCACTTGAACAGCGCAAACTCGAAGATCACGCCCAGGATGCCCGATTCCTGCTGCTCCGCGCCGGGGCTGTAGTGGGTCAGGCCGGTGAGGGGTAGATTGGCAAGAATTATGCCAATGCCTATCGGCAGGAGTACGTAGGGTTCCGTCTTCCTTGCTATGGCAACAATGGCGAAGGCGGCCCCGACCGTTAACAGGAGCACATTCTGCCAGCCCAAGTTGGCGAAGCCACTGGCGTTTACAAAATCTCTAAGCTCTTCCAAGGGCGGCGACCTAACCTAGTTTGAATCCCCGGATTCATCGGGGAGATGTCCCCTACTCATGGCAACAGTGACCGCTATAGTGGCGGCCAGTGCTTTGTTTCGCTCCGCCAACGTCTCCTCCTCGGAGGGTAGGCTAGAACTAGAACCGGATCCAAGGTTCGCCACTCTGGGCAATATAGCGGTGAACAGGGAAAGCAGCATCAGCAGGCTAAAGGCGGTGCCTATGCCTATCAGCGTGATAGTTAGGGCTTCACCGGTGTCGAAGCTAATTTTCGCTCCTCCTCGTCTTGGCTTTGCCGCCTTGCGAATTCTACACTGCAAGAGCCTCCAGTGCCACACTTCCTCAATGCCCAAGACCTACCCAGAAAACATTGCCTAGCCGCCCGCAATAGTGTAATTTTTTGGAAAGATAAACTACTGCCTTTGCTGACAGTCGAGGGGCATCTGACTATAATGATACTCGGTACAATACCGATGCACTTCAGCTACACTGCACTTCAGCCCGACCAGGAGGACGAACATGGCGGACAAGATTGACTTCAACTGCGACATGGGCGAAAGCTTTGGCATGTACAAGCTGGGCTACGACGAAGAGGTTATCCGCTACATAACCTCGGCCAACATCGCTTGCGGCTTCCACGCCGGTGACCCCATGTGGATGCGAACCACCGTCGAGATGGCGGAGAAGCACGGCGTAGGAGTAGGTGCGCAGCCCAGCTTCCCCGACCTCATGGGTTTCGGCCGTCGCAACATGAGCGTCAGCCCTGAAGAGGCACGCAACGACGTCACCTACCAGATAGGCGCCCTCCAAGCCTTCGCCAAGGGCAGAAAGCTCCAGCACGTGAAGCCCCACGGCGCCATGTACAACATGGCCGTCGCGGACCTCACCCTTGCCCAAGCCATCTGCCAGGCCGTCATCGACGTAGACCCCGAGATGATAGTCGTCGCCCTCGCCGGCACCCAGTGGGTGGACCTGGCCGCAGACATGGGCTTGCGCGTGGCCAGGGAAGCCTTCGCCGACCGGGCCTTCACCGCCCAGGGAACCCTCGTTCCCCGCTCCCAGCCCGGCTCTGTCATCCATGACGTGGACGCCGTCGTGGAGCGTAGCGTGCGGATGGTCACAGAAGGAAAGGTTACCGCCATTACCGGCGAGGAGGTGGAGCTTCAGGCCGATAGCCTCTGCCTCCACGGGGACACCCCCGGGGCCGTGGAGATGGCCCGAGCCGTTCGCGAAGGACTAGAGGCCGCCGGAGTTAAAATCGTTCCCATGAGCAGCTTGGTCTAGCCCATGTACGCCGAACCCCGTTTTCTACCCGCCGGAGACCGCGCCCTTGCCATCGAGTTGGGGGACGACATCACCCCCGAAACCAATGGCGCCGTCCGTGACCTGCTGGTCGCAATAGAGGAGAACCCCACCGACGGCGTGTTCGACATAGTACCCTCCTACCGCTCCATATTGGTCCACTACGACCCGCTGGTAGTGGAACTCCCCCGCCTCAAGGAAGAATTGACTGCCCTGCTAGACTCAGTGTCGGCGGGAAAGCACGCCACACCCCGCTGCGTACAGATACCCGTCCTCTATGGCGGGGAGGGTGGTCCCGACCTGGAGCACGTGGCCCAACACAACGGACTCAACGTCGACGAAGTAGTGGCCATCCATTCCGGCCCCCAATATCTGGTCTACATGCTGGGGTTCTCCCCGGGCTTTCCCTACCTGGGCGGCATGGACGAGCGCATCGAGACACCCAGGCTGGACACCCCACGGACTATCATTCCCTCTGGGTCCGTGGGCATCGCCGAAAGGCAGACCGGCGTGTATCCCACCGCAACCCCAGGCGGCTGGCAGATAATCGGCCAGACTCCCCTCCATTTCTTCGAACCCGACGCGGACCCTCCCAGCCTGCTGGAGCCGGGCGACTTGATCCGCTTCGTACCCATAGACCGTCAAGAATTCGACGCCATAGCCGATGAGATCGAGCGGGGCGCTTACGAAACCCGAACAGAGGCCCCCGAATAACCATGGCTACCTTCGAGGTCGTAGAAGGTGGTTTCTATACCACAGTGCAAGACCTTGGCCGCTACCGATTCCAGCGCTACGGCGTACCCGTTTCCGGGGCCATGGACGTGTACGCCCTACGATTAGCCAACATCCTTCTGGGGAACGATGAGGGTAGCGCCGCCCTGGAGCTGACCCTCATCGGCCCCAAGCTCAAGTTTCTGGAAGACACGACCATCGCCCTCGCCGGTGCGAACCTGGCCCCAAGGCTCAACGGCAAGCCCGCTCCCATGTGGCACGCCTTCCGCGTACAACGGGGCAGCCTCCTTACCTTCGACGGACCTCTGGTGGGCAAGCGGGCCTACCTAGCCGTCCCGGGCGGCATAGACGCGCCGGTGCTCATGGGCAGCCGCTCCACCTACGTCCGCGGCGGCCTCGGCGGACACGAAGGCCGCACCCTCAAGCCCGGCGACAGAATCTCCGCCATCCGGCGAGGCGATAAGCATCGCCCCAACCCCGCAACCATTCCCGACTACCTCGTCCCCCACCGGCTGAATGAGCACCGCCTACGGGTGGTCATGGGCCCTCAAGCCGACGCCTTCACCGCCGAGGGCATCGCCACCTTCTTCAGTTCCACCTTTACCGTCAGCCAGCAATCGGACCGGGTGGGCTACCGCCTTCAGGGCCCGCCCATCGCCCACAGCAGGGGCGCGGACATCGTTTCCGACGGTATTCCTTTCGGGGCGGTTCAGATTACCGGCGACGGCCAGCCCATCATACTCATGGCTGACCGGGGAACCACCGGCGGTTATACCAAAATTGCAACGGTCATCTCCGTCGACCTGGCTGAGGTGGCCCAGACCCTCCCCGGCAACACCGTCACCTTCCACGCCGTCTCCGTAGAGGTGGCCCACCGTCTGCTGAGGGAGCAGGAGGAGGCCATGGAGCGGTTCAAGGGCTACGTGGAACGCTCCTCCCAGATTCACGGCGCGGGCCTCCGAGTCTTGGTAGACAACGAGCCCTACGAGGTCCAAGACCAGGACGGCGAAACCGCAGCCCAGCTAAAACCGCTACAGGGCGACGTTCAAACCTCCAGGAGGACCATCACCGCCACCATCAACGACAACTCCTACACCTTTGACGTGGAGTTGCAGGACGACGGCGGCGCACTTCTCACCCAGCTTCCCCAGGACGATCACCCACGCCTGGACCCGCCCCAGGGCATCACCACAACCGTCAACGAAAACTCCTACACCTTCGAACTCTGACCCCGCCACTTCGCCAACCGCCCAACTTCGTCATGTCATTCCAGGGCGGGCAAGACGTTGATCCCCACCCCATCTGACATCTCCCAATTGCCTCAACGTCCCCTTCCCTGCTACCATCCTTCCCATGAAGAACCCTATCGCTCGCCTCTACAACTCTTCGCCCAACCTCGCCACCATCCATGAGTCGTTCCCACTGGACAGAAAAAACGAATTCTACACTTGATTCAATCAATCTCAGGCGTGAAATGTATCAAATCCACCCATATTCGTTAATTAGATCGAATCCTTCTCAGGCACAAACATCCTGCAAACGAATATCCGAACCTCGGCAACGAATACATGACACCTCAAATGCATCCGCGCACCCTTCATTTGACCCCCTACACGGCCTGAAGTACACTACCTGACAACACAATCCCCGCAGGCCCAATGGCGGGAAGGAGAGCGCCCATGTCCCAATTTGGAAAAGGCAAGTTCACCTACCGTTTGGCGGAAGGATGGGGAACACTCCCGGAAGGCCACGAGTTCGGCCAGGTCGCAGGTGTAGCGTCAGACTCCCAAGGCAGGGTGCACCTCTTTAACCGCAGCGCCCACCCCGTGCAAATCTTCGACATGGAAGGCAACTTCCTCCGCTCGTGGGGTGGAGGCGCCTTCGCCAACCCCCACGGAATCACAATCGCCCCCGACGACAGCTACTGGCTAGCGGATAGGGACGCCCACGTGGTCCAGCATTACTCCGCCGAAGGCGTACTGCTGCTGACCATCGGCAATCCTAACCAGCCTTCCGACACCGGATACGACGAAAAGGGTCGGGTGGTCAAGCAGGCCGCCGGTCCCTTCAACCTGCCCACAAAAGTCGCCGTCGGCCCCGACGGTGAAGTTTTCGTGGCCGACGGCTACGGCAACTGCCGCGTTCATAGGTTCTCCTCACAGGGAGAGCACATCCTATCCTGGGGGGAACCCGGCGACGGCCCCGGCGAGTTTCATCTTCCCCACAGCCTCTGGGTAGACGACGAGGGTCGCGTGCTCGTCTGCGACCGGGAGAACCACCGAATCCAGATTTTCACTCGCCAGGGACTTCACCTGGACACGTGGGGCGGGTTCGTGCAGCCCACGGACATCTACATCGATCCCGACGGCATCGTCTACGTGTCCGAACTGGGCGACCGGGTCAGCATACTCGACCTGGAGGGAAATCTGCTGGCCCGCTGGGGCGAAGAACGCAGCCAAGAACCCGGCAGCTTCTGGGGCGCCCACGGCATCTGGGTTTGCGCCCGCGGCGATATCTACGTCAGCGAAGTGCTGGAAGGGCAGCGAGTACAGAAGTTCACCCGCACGGCATAACGACAGACTTCACAGGAAAGATGGAGGCATAGCAGTTGGCGGAACAGGCAACTTCAGCCGAGAACCTTCGCGTTAGGGTCAACCCCGACGACCTTCGCGCCACAGTGCAGCGCATCTTCCAGCACGTCGGCGTACCCGCCGAAGACGCGGCCACAGGCGCGGACGTGCTGGTGAAGGCCGACCTCATGGGCGTGGAGAGCCACGGCGTCTCCAACATGCTGGAACGGTACATCGAGCGGTACCAGAACGGCATAATGAATCCCAATCCCGACTGGCGCATCGTCCGGGAAACCCCGGGCACCGCCACCATTGACTCCGATCGGGCCCTGGGGGTCGTAATCACCCCCAAGGCCATGCAGATCGCCATCGAAAAGGCCAGGAACGTGGGCATCGGCATGGTCACCGTGGGCAACTCCCGTCATCTCGGCATGGCCGTCTACCACGCCATGATGGCCTTGGAGCACGACATGATTGGCGTTTGCATGTCCAGCGTTCGTCCAACGGTACTCCCATCTCTGGGCAGCACCGTTCGCCTGGGCACCAACCCTATCGCCGTAGCCGCCCCCGCAGGAAGCCATCCGCCCTTCGTCTTCGACGCCGCCACCAGCGTAGTCCCCGACAACAAGGTCGACATCGTTCGAAGGCTAGGAGGAAACCTCTTCCCAGGATTGATTGGCGACGAAAACGGAACCCCCATTATGGAGTCTGTGCCGGCGCCCCCCAGGGACGGCTACCAGCTGCTTCCCCTGGGCAGCATCCCCCAGACAGGCGGCCACAAGGGTTACGGCCTCGCTTGCGTGGTGGACATCCTCTGCGGCGGTCTCTCCGGGACCGGCTACGGCGCAACGCGTCCCGCCGAAGAAGTCGCCCACACCGTCGCCGCCTACAACATCGAGGCATTCACCGATGTCGACACCTTCAAGGACCAGATGGACACGTGGCTCCAAACCCTGAAGGACACGCCGCCCGCGCCAGGCAACGAGCGGGTGTTGGTCGCCGGCCAGATGGAATGGGAGGCGGAGCAGGACCGCATTGCCAACGGCATCCCCTTGCACCCGGACGTCATAGGGTGGTTCCGGGACACCTGCGCCCAGATGGAGATTCCCTTCAACCTGGAATAAGAACTTGAACCCTGCCCCCTTTGTTGGCGTGTCGCACTCACTGTATCTCGTAGTGGAACTTCACAAGGGCATAAGAACTTGAACTCTTCCCACTGGGACGTGGTAGTCATTGGCGGAGGGATAATCGGTCTTTCGTCCGCCCTTCACCTTACACAACTCTACCCCAAGACGCGTGTGGTCCTTTTGGAGAAGGAGTCCCGCCTCGCCCTCCACCAGACGGGTCACAACAGCGGCGTCATACACTCCGGAGTCTACTACAAGCAGGGTTCGCGGAAGGCCCTATTCTGCGTCGAAGGGGTCAAGCGGCTCAAGAAATACTGCCGGGAAAAGGGCATCGAGTACGACCAGTGCGGCAAGGTAATAGTAGCCACAGAACCTTCAGAACTGCCCGGCCTGGAAGCGATCTACCGGCGCGGACAGGACAACGGTGTCCCAGATTTGCGTATCATCGACGCCGACGAATTAGCAGAAATCGAGCCCCACGCCCGCGGAATCAAGGCCCTCCACGTCCCAGGAACCGCAGTCGTGGACTTCAACCGGGTGTCACAGGCCTACGCCGACGACATTCGTGCGGGTGGGGGCGAGATTCTCACCGGCCATAAGCTTCTGAGGGTCAACAGGGACGGCAATGACCTGACCCTGGAGACCAACCAGGGAGACATCCGGTGCCGCTATCTCATCAACTGCGCTGGCCTCTACGCTGACACCGTCGCGCGTTCCCTCGGCGGATCCAGCGATGTTCGGATAATTCCCTTCCGCGGCGAATACTACGTTCTGCGCCCGGAAAGCCGCAGGCTCGTGCGCGGGCTGGTCTATCCCGTGCCGGACCCCCGATTCCCCTTCCTGGGCGTCCACTACACCAAGCGCATAAACGGCGACGTGGAGGCGGGGCCCAACGCCGTTCTCGCCTGGGCGCGAGAGGGTTACCGCAAGACCAATATCAACCTCCCGGAAACCCTGCGACACCTGACCTATGTGGGTTTCTGGCGAATGGCTATGCGCACTTGGCGGGTGGGCCTGTCAGAAATGCACCGCTCAACCATGAAGGGCGTCTTCGTGAAGGACCTGCAGAAGCTGATACCGGAGGTGCGCTCCGAAGACCTCACCAAAGGAGGCGCGGGCGTTCGTGCGCAAGCGGTGAGCCGGAATGGGGCGCTGCTGGACGACTTCAGCATCCAGGAAACCAAGGGAGCCATCCACGTTCTCAACGCGCCTTCCCCAGGGGCCACGTCCTCCCTCTCCATCGGCCGCCACGTGGCGCAAATGGCAGGACGCTCCTTCAACCTTGAGACCTAGCGCCCGCTAGTCCTTTCGGAACAGCGGCGCCACCCCTTCCGCAAAAAGCTTCATGGAGTTCTGAACCTTGTCTCGCGCCATGTGGCTGGGACTCATGCCCAGCAGAACGTTTCGCGCGCCCACGTCTCGAAGCTCCGCAATCTTCTCCGCCACGTACCGGGGCGTGCCCGCCAGCAGATAGTGCTCAGGCATAGATGATATGGACGGCGGCGTTGGAATAGGGTCCACGTATGTTGTTGGGTTCAGCTTCTGCCGCGCCTCGCTGATGTGCGCCCGCTCCGCCTGAAAAGCCGGTACTGCCTCCTCCAACGCCTGTTCGTTGCTCTCCGCAACGTAGACGCTTCTCCGCACCCAGGTTTCCCCCATGCACCACTTAACGTGGGGCTCCTCGAAGCCCGCCTCCAACATAGTCTCCTGGTGCAGCTTCAGCCGTTGAGCCGTTTCCTCCACGCTATCCACGCCGGTGAGCACCGGGCGACCTCGACGCGCCATCTCCAGCAAAGACTCCTGGCTGATGCTGGCGCGAATTAGCGGGGGATGGGGCTGCTGGTAAGGCTTGGGACGCATGATGGGCACCGACACCTGCCAATACTTGCCCTCATAGTGCAGGTCTTGGGCCGTCCACGACTTGAGGAGTAAGTCTTCCGCCTCGTCCAACCGACGCCGACCTTCCTCGATGGTGGTGCCGAAGCCCATATACTCGTAGGCGTTATAGGCGGAACCCCGCCCCGTCCCCACGATCAACCGCCCGTGACTGAGATTATCCAGCAGGGCGGTTTGAGCCGCCAGCTTCACCGGATGATGAAAGGCCATCTGCACAACGGCGAACCCAATCTTGATGTTGCGGGTGCGGGCGGCTACGGCGGCCCCAAAGACAACCGGGTCGGCATACACCGTATCGCCACCAAAATAGTGCTCCGTCAGCCATATAACGTCGTAGCCCAGTGCGTCGGCCAGTTCCGCCTCCTTCAACGTGCTGTCGATTATCCGGCTGTCCAGGCTGGGATCCGGGCTTATCTGAAGAACAAAGGGGCCAAAGCGCATGTCACGTCCCATTCCCAAGAGTGCTTGCACGCGCCCGCCACGGGGTCTTCAAGGCGGGCGCGTGGTAAAGGCCATTATAACAGTGACGCGGACTGGCCTGCTACTTTAGACACATCAATCCCGCCGTTGAGTCCCGCCTTTATGTCATTCTTTCTTATTGACTTGTCTACCCGCTAGTAGCAAAATACCCTACACCACAACAGCAAAGGACGACGTTTATGGCTGACTTGACCAAAGACGAAGTTAGGTCCCTGGGCAAAGCCGCAAGGCTGGACATTCAGGAACCCCACCTCACCGAAGTGACCTACAACATCAACGCTCTCAGGGAGCTTCTCGACGACCTGAATCCCCCGGGGCTGGACGAGGTGGAACCCCTGCCCATCATCCACCCCTACCAGCAGATAGGCCAGTGAACAGCGCAAGCATCCCCTTCCTAACCGCCGCAGCTATGGGCCGCTTAATACGTCGTCAGGAAGTATCCCCTGTTGAGGCTGTCGAGGCCTACCTGGAGCGAATCTACCGGGTGGACCGCAAACTCAACAGCTATATCACAGTCAGCCGCGACCACGCCCTCGCCGCTGCACGACAGGCCGAAAGAGAAATTGCCGCCGGCGAATACCGCGGACCACTTCACGGCGTGCCCGTCGCAGTCAAAGACCAGTTCAACACCGCGGGCATCCTCACCACCGGCGGCTCCAAGGTCCTGGCGACCAACGTTCCCGACTACGACGCCACGGTTATAGCCAACCTCAAGAATGCGGGCGCCATCTTGATGGGCAAGCTGAACATGAGCGAATTCGCCACAGGGAACAGCGTCTACCACCATTGGGGTACGCCCCACAATCCCTGGGACTTTGCGAGAAACCCCGGCACCTCCAGCAGCGGGTCCGGCGCCGCCACCGCCGCCTTCCTCTGCGCCACCTCTCTGGGAGAGGACACCGGAGGCTCCATTCGCAACCCCGCCAACAACTGCGGTCTGGTTGGCCTTCGCCCCACCTGGGGGCTGGTAAGCCGCTACGGGATGCTGGGCGCTTCCTGGTCAAACGACACCGCCGGCCCGATCTCCCGCACCGCCGAAGATTGCGCTATCACCCTGCAGGCCATCGCCGGCCATGACCCCAAGGACCCCTACACCGCGCAAGGCCCGTCCGCGGACTACCGAGCGGCGTTGGAGGGCGACATTAAGGGTCTTAGGATAGGTGTCGTGAAGGAAGGCCTGTACGCCGACTTTGTGCAGCCCCAGGTCCGCGACACCGTGTCTAGGGCTATCGGTACGCTGGAACGTCTCGGGGCCACCGTTGACGAAGTTTCTATTCCGCTGCTGCCCTACACCGCCGCCATCAACCGCATCCACATAGAAGTGGAAGCGGCGCCAGGGCATCGGGACTGGCTAGCCTCCAAGCCCCAGGACTATGACCATAACGTCCGCACGGACTTCCTAACGGGTTGCGTGGTGCCGGGCCAGCTCTACTACAAAGCCATGAAGCTCCGGGAACTGGTGAGAAGGCAGGTGTTTGAGGCCCTGGAGAAGGTGGACGTTTTAGCCCTTCCCAACTCCTCGGAACCGGCGCCGCTCATAAACAATAAGCCGGGCATATTCAGTCAGGACGAGGCAAAGGCGCGGATGTCCGGTCGGCGCAGCTTGACCGGTTCCTTCAACCTGGCCAGCGTTCCGGCCCTGGCAGTGCATTGCGGCTTCGTCTCCGCCGAAGGAAGCCCCAAACTCCCAACAGCGTTACAGTTGGCGGGACAGCCCTTCTCCGACGGGCTGCTGCTGAGAGTAGCTCACCGTTTCCAGGAAGCCACTCCCTGGCATATCCAGAGACCGCCCATCTAGCAGGAAAACCAATCCCCCAGAACATAGGACTTGAATTCAGGCCTCACTCTCTGCTATCTTCCTGGGGTGAACAAAAGGTCTAGCAGATGGGCTTCACCGATTGGCTCTTACTAAAGACAAGAGCAGCAACTCTGATGGTGCTTCTTCCCAACGGTGGACCAACGCCCTCCTCATCATTGCCACCGTTGCCGCCGTCTCCAGCGTGTTGGTTCTCCTACTTCGACCGGAGACCAGCCTCGGCATTGAAGTCTCTCTCCCAACGCCCACGCCACCACCCCAGCTGAAGGTTTACCTCAGTGGCGCGGTAGCCCAACCCGGCGTCTACTCCTTCCAGGAGGAGGACAGGCTACAGGAGGCAGTGCAATACGCCGGAGGACTATTGCCAGACGCCGACGCCTCCGCCGTGAATATGGCGGCCCTTCTCGAAGACGAACAGCACTATCACCTGCCCCTCATAGAAGAAACCAAGAACGACGAAACCATCACAATAGACGCTTCCGAAAGTTCCCACTCGACCACTACTGTCAAAGATTCCCCACCCACACCCGACGTGTCGGGCCTCTCTCCTGACGACCCCGTAGACATCAACACAGCCTCCCAAGAGCGGCTGCAGTTGCTGCCCGGCATCGGGGAGGTGAGGGCTGAAGCCATCATCCAGTTCCGGGAAACCTACGGCCCCTTCGGCGAAACTTCAGAGGTCACCAGCGTTCCGGGCATAGGCCCGGCCACTCTTGAGAACATTCGGCATCTGATCACCGTCGATACTTCTATTCCGTGAGGCTTCTGCACCTCACGGCGGCGTGGGTCGGCGGCCTCCTCCTCGGGTCTCTGCTGCACCCTCCCCTGTGGACTATCCTAGTCCCACTTTTCGCGCTACTGGGAATTGGCCTGCTCATAATCCTATCAGGACGCCGCTCCGCCGGGAGTTGGGCCAACATGCAGGAAGGAAGATCCCTTAGCACTTTCGTCGCAATCCTTCTTGCCGCCCTCTTCCTCCTGGGACTGCTTCGTTCCGACTCATCAGAATCTTCACCCGCATTTGTACCGGACGAAGCGCAGTCGTCAGTACGACTCAACGGAACCATCGCAGGCCCTCCAGAGAGCCGTGGAAGCGCCCTCCGATTTGTCCTCCAAGCCCGCTCGATAGACAGGGGAGACGGATGGGAAGGGCTGACCGCCGATGTGCTGGTGACGGCCAGACCCACACCGGAGCTTGTGTCCCGCCGGCGGGAACCACACCTCCGTTACGGAGACCGTCTTATTCTCGAGGGTTCACTGGCCGTGCCACCCATCCTCGAAACCTTCGACTACCGGGACTACCTTGCCCGCCAAGGCATCCACCTCGTGATGGACTTCCCCACGGTGGAGCTCGAAGAGGATGGGGGTGGAAGCCTGCTCCTCGCCACCGTCTACGACTTCAGGGACAGGATGGGCAGGAGCCTGGAACGCGCCTTGCCGGAGCCGCAGGCCGCCGTTGCCCAAACGCTTCTTCTCGGCCAGCGCGACAACCTTCCGGCAGAGCTGCGCGAAAGCTTCCGCAGCACAGGCACGTCCCATCTACTGGCTATATCCGGCTTGCACGTTGGCGTGGTTCTGGTTCTGACAATGGCTGGATCCGCCTACCTGTTTGGACGGAGGAGGCCGTACTACCTTCTCATTCCCCTCTTTGCCCTCTGGGCCTACACTCTCCTGAGCGGGCTCTCCCCCTCCGTAGTTCGAGCCGCAATCATGGGATCTCTCTATCTGACGGCCGTTGGCGTCGGGCGTCCTAGGAACGTCTTTCCCGCCTTGGCGCTTGCCGCCGGTGTGATGGCCGGGCTGGACCCGATGATTCTGCAACACCTTTCCTTCCAACTGAGCTTTGCGGCCGTGGCCGGCATCGCCCTTCTGGCTCCACCTCTGACTAGCTGGCTCCAAGAGAAACTGGGGCTTACCCACGAACGCCAGGGATTCGCGCGTTCCATAGCCCGCGGTGCCCTTCTCAGCGCCGTCGTATCCGTAGCAGCAACCCTGGCAACGCTGCCCCTGGTGGCCTTCCACTTCCACCAGCTGCCAACACTGGGCATACCCGCCACCGTTCTGGCCCTGCCCGCCCTTCCGCCCATCCTGATCACCTCCGGCTTGACAGTCGCTGCCGATGCAATTCATCCAGCACTGGGCAATCTGGTCGGCTTGTCGGCCTATGCGTCCATAACCTACCTTACCGCCCTCATCCAAGGGTTCGCCGCCCTGCCGGGCGGACTCATCGAGATGCCCCGGTTCAGCGGCCTGCTGGTCTGGCTCTACTACGCCCCTCTTACCCTTGCAGCCCTGACCCCTTTGCCTACTCTGGATGCGGTGCGAAGGAAGGCCCAAGAATTCCTACGCCCATTCGCATTCCGGTTTAGCGCAGTCAATCTAAGACTCCTCGTACCCGCCACCGCCCTATCCCTATTAGCCGCCGTGGCTTGGGCCCAGGGCCTTTCAGCCCCCGACGGACGCCTCCACGTCATCTTCCTCGACGTAGACCAGGGCGATAGCATCCTCATCGTCACCCCCGCCGGCCAACGCGTGCTCGTCGACGGCGGCCCCGACCCCGTCGGCGCAATACGAGCGTTGAACGCCCATCTCCCCTTCTGGGACCGCCGCGTTGACCTGGTGGTTTCCACCCACACGGACGAAGACCATCTGGCGGGGCTGGTGGGCGTCGTCCAGCGCCACGCCGTTGACGCAGTAGCGGAGGGAACACCCGGAACTTCCTCACTCTACCTCCGTTGGCGGCAGGCCCTGGAGGAGAAATCTCTGGAGCCGATCTCCGTTCGCAGGGGCGCATACATAGATCTCGGCAATGGTCTTATTCTGAAGGTTCTCAACCCTCCACTCGATTCAGGCCAGCCTGCGGACCGCGACACGAACAACCAGAGCGTGGTTCTACGCCTGGAATTCGGCGACGTTAGCTTTCTCCTTACTGGAGATATCGAGGAGGAGGTCGAACTGGAACTTCTGCGGGAAGGATTAGCCCCGCCCAGCACCGTCCTAAAGGTATCTCACCACGGAAGCAGGAACTCATCCAACCCGTTCTTTCTGCGGGCAGTGCATCCAGCAGTGGCCGTAGTCCAATCGGGAGAAGACAACCGCCACGGACATCCACACCAGGAGGTCATCGACCGGCTTGAAAAACTCGTCGGCCAGAACGGACTGTATATGACAGCGCTTCACGGAACTGTTGAGATCACCACCGACGGACGCTCCCTTTGGGTGAAGACCGCCCAGTAGCTAGTGAATAGTGATGTGGAACTGCAAGTGAGCTGGAGGTTTCCTCTTACGCTGACGCCTTACGGCGGTGCAGCGCGTACAGAGCCATGACCGCCACCGGAATCAAGACAATCACTGCGGCCAGAATAATCACTATCACCGCGGGGTCCAGGCCAATTAGCGAGTCCAACCGGTGCATAATCCACTCCAGCAGATCCGGATCTCCCGCCTCTCCGTGATGGGCGGCTACCGAAAGAAACCCCAACATCATCCCGCCCCGTGGTTTATGTCAATCCGCTTCTCCACGTCAGGCCCCTTGAGGCGCCGGCTCCCCCGGCGTGGTCGTTTGTTGGTAGCGGGCCGAATACTTCTTTTCCCGAATGGAAAAACTCACCAGGCTGGCGCATACAAGCAGCACCGCGGCAATTATCAAAGGCACATCGTAAGAACCCGTCGCGTCTCGCAGTACGCCCGCAAGCTGGATGCTGGTGGCCCCACCAATCTGGTGCGCCGTGAACACGATGCCTCCCAGAATTCCGATGTTACGCAGTCCGTAAACGTCCGCAGTCAGCGACGTAGTCAACGGCACCGTTGCAATCCACGAGAAGCCCGCCACCAGCGAGAAGCTCCACAAGCCCAGTAGGCCCGGGACCAGCAGCAACATCACGTAAGCGCTTCCTCGCAGCAGGTATACAAGCGCAAGCAGATTCTTCCTCCCGAACCGGTCGCCAAGCGCGCCCGCCATCATCACCCCCACCACGTTTAGCCCGCTCATCACGCCAAAGGCCGAGGCCGCCATGGACTGGGAGTACCCCTCCTCAATAGCAAAGGGCACAAAGTGAGCGGAAATCAGCGCCGTCGTGAATCCGCAGACAAAGTAGGCCCCGCTCAACTGCCACATGGGTAAGGTGCCAAAGCACGAGACCCACCTCTCCGACTCCAAGGGCGCCCGCTTTACCACCCTAATCACCTTGCCGTCCGCCGACGTTTGTCGGGCATCGCCGTCGGGCATTAACCCCAGGTCCTGGGGCTGCTCCCGCATGACGAAGTAGGCCAGCGGCACCGCCAGCGCCAGCACCATCACCCCCAACACCGCCCAGGTGGTCCGCCAGCCTGCCAGCTCTATCAGGTACGACGAAAGCGGTACCAGAATCAGACCGCCCGTGGGCGCTCCTGCCGCGACTATTGCCACCGCCATCGCCCGCTTCCGCTCGAACCACTTGGAGATTATCGACACGGTGGTATTTATGGAACCGCCGCTCATTGCAATCGCCATCACCACGCCAAAGACGATTATCAGGAACACGATGTGGTTGGTGGCCGCCAGCATCAAGTTCGATATGCCGATTATCACCAGGCTGACCAGAATCAGCTTCCGCCCGCCAATCCTATCGTAGAGCCGGCCGATGAAGGGCTGGCTCAAACCGTTAAGCAGGAATCCGATGGACGCCGCCAGCGAAATAGTGCTCCGGTCCCAGGAAAATTCCTCGCTCATCGGAATGACGAACACGCCGAAGCCGTTTCGTCCACCCACAGTCAGGAAGGAGATGAAGAAGGACGCCCCTACCATTATCCAGCCGTAGTACAGCCCATTCCTGACCCCGCCGCCATTCATCGCGAACCTGTACTTTCGAATTTCACCCAGGGTGCGACGACAAACGTCCCGTGGCTAGACAACGACAATCGGTGTCATGGCTTGACTACCATCAGATAGAGGATAGCCACGGACAGGGCTAGGGTGACACCGCTCCAGAAGTACCAACGCTTCAACAGCGCGTTGGTTTCCACGCTAAGTGGTCCGTCGGCGGTCGCGGCCTGCTCACCAATCCGCGCCAGCTTGACCATGTACCGATGTACAAACGCTCCCCATAGGACCACCGCCAATACAAACAGCGCGAGGGCAATCTCTATCCACCGGTGCTCATGAAATCCACTCCACCCTCCCCACCTATCCGCCGACATCATCAGCCCATTCAGAAGGGCAAGCGCCGCGGCGGGAGCGACGAGAAGCAGTCCCGCCTGACGTGTCGCCTTGGCAGCAAAGCCCATGACCGCCGCCGTTCCATTGCAGTGGGCCAACGCCATCCACAAGGTTGACGATACAAGACCGCCAACAAACAGAATCGCAGCCAAAATGTGCAGCGTCAGGTGCCACTGGAAACCGAATATCGGCAATGATGCTACCACCACAACGGCCAGCAGCAACAGGTGCACCTTAAGTGCCCGCGACATGTCTACCCCCTATCGGTCTCCCCAGAATATGTGCGCCGGAGGGGCTTTGTCCCCTAGCCGGGACTGTCCAGGGCTACGAAGCCCTCGTTGACCAACCCCTCGAAGAGCCTCAACACATGCCGGGACTCCAGATCGAAGTCAAACTCCGAGCCGATGGCCTCGGCAATGTCGTTCACCGACCGCTTGCCGTCGACGAAGTTCCAGATCTCGTCAGCAATGATTCGCAGGGAGTCGTAGCGCATCTTCGGGTCCCTGGCCTCCATCTCCTGCCACATCGTGTACAGCTCCCAATAGCCCGTGCCCGCCAGGCCGGGAGCGTCCCGAGTGACTAGTCGGCGTGGGACCACGTCGCCGGGGGCGAATTCCTCTGGAGCGCCGTCATTGCTGGTCAGCCAGCTGCAGACCTCCTCCAGCTTGTCGCCGATCTGCTTCTGGATGGCCGCGCTGGTAGCTTCCAGTCTGGCCTTGTCCCCATCGTCCGCCAGTGTCAGAGCGGAAGCCACTGCCCCTTGGTCGCGGCGGGCGAAATTCTCCAGGCGGCTTCGAACCCGTCCTTCTTCCGGCCCGCCCTTGCCTTCCATGGCGATGCGGGAAAGCCGCGACTGGCTGCGAGCTCCAACGACCCGCATGATGTCCTCAGCCTCGTCTGAGCCGGCGCAGGCCAGCAGATAGGCGGCAAGCGCCGTCGTGTTCCCACCCCGCTTGAACACCTTGGCGTCCAGATTGTCCGCCGTCAGGTGGTCCGTGTGGAAGTACAGGTCCGGCCAGGACATTATCAGCGGCGAAGGAATCCCGAAGGCCGGATAGTATTTGTTGTCGCTCCAGGGGCAATAAGGATGCTCCAGGAAGTTCACGAAGGGGATGGAATTTACGTTGTGGAAAACCCAGCGGGTCTCTTTCGGCGTCTGCTCCATGAGGCTGCCATAGAAGTCATTGATATAGGTGGGCACCGAGTCTGGCGAATGGTAAAACAGCAGCGCCGATTTGCTCTTCTCCTGGTCGTGTCCCACGCTGTCCAGCGCAATAACCACGTGCGTATTCTCTATCGCCTTGGGGTGGTTGTGCACGTAGTTCTTCGTGCCCTGGCCTTCAACGTTCACCAGAAATCTAATGGTCCGACGTGGACGGGGTATCTTCCCGCTGGCAATCAACTTTGCAAATGTTCGGCCCATCTCCGCCTGCAAAGCAGGACCGGAGGCACAGTTGGCGCCGGGCTTGGTCCCCGCCGTGGCGTGACATACAAACTGGATGTATTCGTCAGCCTTATCGGTACCCTGGATCTCTGTCAGCAGATTTTGGCCCTCTCCCTTGAATGTCGTGCACTGCACGTCGGCAAAAACCTTCGTCCCGCCGTTGGCCGCAAGAGCCGCCAGCTTCTCGGCTGCGTGGTAGTTGACCACAATGGCCCAGGCGCTGTTGTGGTTGGAGGGCATACGGAGGAGCATCACCGGATCCGGGAGGGTCTCCCGCGTTCGGAAGGGCGCCGTCTGGTACAGCAGATAGTCGGTGACGATTCCCGCGACGCCGGCGTCCATAGCCAGATTCGCCGCGTGTCCCCAGCCACTGGCCCGCTCCGTGCTGCGAATCAGCACCACCTTGCCTCGAACGTCCTGTTTCTGATAGTCCTCCGGCCTCTCGCCGGTACCCACGTCTATCAGTTCCAGCGTAACGCCCCCCGTGGGCGTGGGTGGCGTCCACCAAGGCAGGCAAGAAGGTGACTTCTCATAGGAAACCAGGAGCTCGCCCTGGGCGGAACCCACACGAAGCTCCGCGCTTATGGGGTCCCATGCCAGGGGCATCGATTGGGTGACGAACTTCGTCTCGCCGTCCAGCGGGTAGCGCTCAACCCAGACCTTGTCCATGCCGTTATCGCGAAAGAGGTCCGCCACAAAGTCCGTGGCCCGGTGGTATCCCTGGCCCCCTGGTGACCTGTAAAAGTCGGTCATGTGCGTGGCCGACTCAAGTGCACGCTCTCCTGAAAGCTCCTCGTCTATCATCCTGATTAGGTTTTGCCGGTTCATCTTTAACTCCCTTCTGCGTATGACTTCAACATGTGAATGTGGGAAAGCGAGCACTCTACAAGCCCGCCCATTTTGTCTGTGCCGTCGAGTACCAGGTATTCGTTGGCCCCCGCGTTGCCGCCGCCCACCCCCACGCCTCGAACCATGGGAATGCCGAGCTCCGTCGGAAAGAGGGACCACGGGCCGCCGCCGCCACTGAAGGGCGCGATGCTTAACGGCACTTCCATAGTGTCGAAAGCCCGCACGACGGACTTCACCAGTTCCGAATTGGGGTCGGCGCTGGAGGGATCGTAGGCCCCCATAGCGCGGAACTCCACGTCTTCGTAGCCCGCCGCGTCCAGGTGCTCCCGAATGAGTCTCACCGCCGTCTGCGCCCGGTAGCCGCGAGGCACCCGAATATCAAAACGGGCCGAGGCTTCGTGGGGCAGGCTGAATGGCAGTGTGCCGGGGCCGGTGAACCCACCCCGGATACCGTTGATGTTTAGGCTTGGGCCGTAGTAGAAGTTAAGAATAGTCTCTTCGTCGCTCAGGTCTCCGGCGGGAACGGGCGCGCCCGCCACGCCGGGAAGCGACTGATTCCACGGCCTGCCCGTTAGGACGGCCTGGCGCTCTGCCTCAGAAGGCGGTCGCACCTCGTCGTAGAACCCCTTCACTGCAATGGTATTGCCGTCGGGCTCCGTCAGAGTGGAGAGGGCGTGGACCAGCCGCCAAACGGGGCTGTCAACCACTGACTTAGTCATGCCGTGCAGAGGTGCGCCCTGGGGACCGCGGCCCCATCGCTCACCGCTGGCGGTAAGTTCTGCATATATCATTCCCTTGTAGCCCAGCGTCATTCCCACCGTGCCGTTGGCGCCCTGGGACGCGCCCGGGCTGAGGCTTGCGTCCGCCTTTTCCAATCGGTTGCGGTACTTGGCGAACATATCCCGGTAGTAGGGACTGCCCAGAATCTCGTCCCCCTCCAGGAGCATCATCACGTTGACCGGCAGCGTACCTTCCACCGCGATCAGGGCCTCCAGCGTGTTGAGCCAAGCCCCGTATTGCCCTTTGTAGGAAAGGGCGCCGCGGCCCATGAGCACTCGTCCGGCGGATCCCGTCGTCGTTATGGTCGCGCCGAAGGGCGGATGCTCCCACTTTTCGTTGGGGAGCACGGGCCTGGTGTCGAAGTTAGCGTAGACGACTATGGTCTTGGCCGCACCCGCGTCGTATGACGCCCAGACTCCGGGAAGTCCGCCTGTCTGGATCACCTCCGCCTCCTGGCAGCCCACTTCCAGATGCTGCTCTACCAATAGTTCGGCGCACTCCACCACACCCAAGTCTTCCGTAGACACGCTGGGCTGCCGAATCAGCCGCTGAATGCGATTTATATGCCGGGGCTTATTCTCCTCCAGGTAACTCTTTAGCTTCTCAAGCCCTGCGCCAATGGGCATACGCTTCCCCCTTCGTCTCTACAAATTTTTGGGGCCTCTCGACCCCTTTAGTTTGGCAGTATATATTGACTGCGTGTCTTTGTGAAGGGGCGAACGAATCAAAAGGCTCGGAGGTGCGGGACGGATCCCAACGCATTAACAATCCAACGAACGTCAATCAGCCGCCTTCCGCGCCGCCGTAACAGTGTTCACCAACAGCATGGCGATGGTCATGGGACCCACCCCTCCCGGCACCTGCGTGATTGCCGATGCCTTTTCCGACACGGAGTCAAAGTCCACGTCCCCCACCAGCCTGTACCCTCGCCGACGGGAAGAGTCCTCCACCCGGTTGATGCCCACGTCCACCACCACCGCTCCGGGCTTCACCATATCTGCCGTTATGGCCGCCGGACGTCCCACAGCCGCCACCAGAATGTCCCCCTCACGAGTCACCTGTCCCAGGTCCGATGTTCCAGTGTGGCACACGGTCACCGTTGCGTTGGCGCCAGGCCCCTTCTGCAACAGGAGCATCGCCAATGGCTTGCCCACAATGTTGCTGCGTCCGCAAATCACTACGTGCTTGCCCTCCGGGCTCAACCCGTTGCGAATCAGGAGCTGCTGTATTCCCCCGGGCGTGGCTGGTAGAAAGTCGGAAACACCCTGGCTCAGCAGGCCCACGTTCAGAGGATGAATGCAGTCCACGTCCTTGTGGGGCGACAACGCCCGAATCGCCGCCCCCTCGTCCATATGGGAAGGCAGAGGAAGCTGCACCAGGATTCCGTGATACCGCTCATCTCCGTTCAACCTATCGATGACCAACAGAAGCTCTTCCTGAGAAACATCGGAGGCAAGATGAACGGTCTTGGAGCGAATTCCCACCTTTTCGCAGGCCCTCGCCTTGTTCCTGACGTAGACCGCCGACGCCGGATCGTCCCCCGCCAGTACCACCGCCAACCCTGGAACAACGTTGCAATTTCGGCGCAGGTCATCTACCTGGGCGACCACCTCTTTGTGCATCTCCAATGACGTGGCCCGTCCGTCAAGGATCTTTGCCATGTCGCCTCCTTTCATCCCAGAGTAGCCGTTCGACACTCTTCGATGCCAAGCCTATAATACAGCCTCAGGATGCAATTGTGCCGCGGGAGTCATCGCCATGCTCGTAACCGGTATAGACATTATAGAGATTCACCGCATTCGGGACGTTGTCGCCCGTTGGGGAGACCGCTTTCTCCGCCGCATCTATACGCCGGAGGAGCTAGCTTTCTGCAACGGCAAGGAAAATCGGCTGGCCGCCCGCTTTGCGGCCAAAGAAGCTGCGTCCAAGGCCCTGGGCCTGGGCATTCGGGGCATCGCCTGGAAAGAAATAGAAGTGGTGCGACAACGTGGCCATCCGCCGTCACTGATACTTCACGGACGGGCTGCCAAGCGAGCCGAATTTCTCGGAATCGTCCACCTGACCATATCCATATCCCACTCACGGGACTACGCCGTGGCCTCCGTTGTCGGCTGGCGCGAGCCTGCTTCTTGAAAGTAGTCACCCCAACTGAGATGGCGCGTCTGGAGCGTGACGCCGCCACCTTCGGTCGTTCCACCAACGACCTGATGGAGCAGGCCGGACTCGCCATAGCCCAGGAGATTAGGATGGTCCTGGGAGGCACAGCGGGGCGACGAATTCTGACGCTGGTGGGACCGGGGAACAACGGCGGCGACGGCCTCGTGGCGGCGCGCCATCTAGCCCGATGGGGCGCTTCCGTCCTCCTCTATCTCGCCACCAACCGGCGTGACGACGACCCGAATCTGCGGCTCGCCCTATCTGAAGGGGCCCAACTGCTCACCGCCAACAGCGACGACGGCCTGAGCGCCTTGGAACGCGCCTTGCGTTCCTCCCACGTAGTCATCGACGCGGTGCTCGGCACGGGCAGGTCACGCCCCCTTTCAGACACACCAGCGGACGTTATGGCGCGAGTGTCCAAGACCGCCCGACTGTCCAAAGACAAGCGACCCCTCTACGTTGCCGTCGACGTTCCCACAGGCGTCGACGCTGCCACTGGGCGCGCCGACCCCCTAACTCCCCGCACTGACCTCACCCTCGCGTTGGGATTCCCCAAGGTGGGGCACTTCATCTTCCCCGCCGCCGACTACGTGGGCGTCCTCAATACCCTGGACATCGGCATCCCGCCTGAACTTTCCAAGGACATGTCCCTGGAGCTGATAACGCCATCATGGGTCCGACAGCAGCTTCCCCAACGTGGACTCAGCGGGCACAAGGGAACCTACGGCCATGCCCTCATTGTCGGAGGCTCTGTCAACTACCCCGGCGCCGCATGCCTTGCCGCGGGCGCCGCCCTTCACTCCGGTGTCGGATTGGTGACCCTCGCCGTGCCTCAGGGCATCTACGGCATAGCGGCATCTAAATTCACCGAAGCCATTCAGATGCCCTTGCCGGACAACGGATCGGGGTGCCTCGACCCACAAGCCTTCCCAGCCATCAGGCAAGCCTCATCCAGATATTCCTCGATCGCCGTCGGCTGCGGCATGGGGCGTTCCGAGCCGGCAAAGCAGTTCCTTGAAGGACTGCTACTCTCCAAGCAAGCACCATTACAGCCGCTGGTGATAGACGCCGACGCACTGAACATTCTCGCCGAATTCCCGGGATGGTGGCGACGAATTGTGTCACCTGCCGTCGTCACTCCCCACCCCGGCGAAATGGCCCGGCTCACCGGACTATCTACCGAGGAGATTCAATCCCGTCGCGTGGAAACGGCCCGTGAGTACGCCAGCAAGTGGGGACACGCGGTCGTTCTCAAGGGAGCATACACCGTCGTCGCTCTGCCGGAAGGCCCGTGCCGCATCGCACCCTTTGCCAACCCTTTGCTGTCCACCGGAGGAACGGGTGACGTGCTTGCGGGAATCATCGCCGGCCTGCTGGCCCAAGGCATGACGCCTGCAGATGCCGCTGCTTGCGGTGTCTACCTCCACGGGGCCGCCGCAGACAGCCTGCGCGCCACCCACGGCGACCGAGGCGCCACCGCCGGCGACATCATCAACGCGCTCCCCCGAACTACTCGCACCATCCTGCAAGAAGGATCAGTCTCATAGACGGGGATTTTCCCCTTCTCCGCAATTTAGACCGCACCCTAGCCCCTCAACCCTCCTCTGCCCGGTACGCCTCGTCCAGCAGGTCTACGACATGGCACACCCTCACGTCGGCCCCCGCCTGACGACAGCCTGCCTCCAGTTGCAGAGCGCATCCGGGATTGGCTGTCGCCACCACCTCAGCCCCCGTAGCCAAGACCGTAGACATCTTCGAGTCCAGCAGCCGCCCTGACATAGCCCGCTGCGTGATGGTGTATATGCCCGCCGCGCCGCAACACAGGCTGGCGTCCTCCATTTCGACCAGCTCCAACCCAGGAATAGACTCCAACAACTGACGGGGGGCATCGGAAATGCCCTGGGCATGGGCCAGGTGACACGCGTCCTGATAGGTGACCCGCAAGTCCACGCGGCCCCGTAGGCGTTCCAGGGACAGGGACGCCAGAAACTCCGTGATGTCCACCGTCATGTCCCCCAAACGCTTCGCCTTCTCGGAATAGTCGGCGTCGTCCTTCAGCAGATGTCCGTACTCCTTCATCGCGGAGCCGCAGCCCGCCGACGCCACCACGACCTTTTCGACTCCCGCCGCTAGAAAAGCGTCCACGTTTCGGCGGGCCATCCGGCGCGCGCTTGCACCTTCGCCGCTGTGCAAATTCAGCGCCCCGCAGCATCCCTGGTTGGGCGGCGCCACAACCTCGCAGCCGTTGCGCTGGAGCACCCTCACCGCCGCCTCCATGGTTGGACCTTGCACCAGCGGCATCACGCAGCCGGCAAGCAGCCCAACCCGCATTCGCTTAGTTCCCGTTGCAGGATAAACGTGAGAGCTCGCGCTGAAGAACTGGCCGGGGATCATAGGCGTCTGTCCTTCGAGCTTATCAAGCGAACCAGGCAGCACCTTCAAGACCCTGCTGCGTCTCAGGAGGCTTTGAAGTCCTAGCCTCTGATACCAGCGCAGCATCCTGACCAACCAACGCAGCGCCCACAGGCGGGGCAGTAGACCCCGAAGCAGGACAGCCGACACCAGCCGGTGTCGCCACGATGCTTTACCCTGTTCCGAAATTTCCTCCCGGACGCCTTCGATGAGCCGCCCGTATGGCACGCCGGAAGGACACGCCGCCTCGCAGGCACGGCAGCCCAAACAGAGGTCCCAATGGCTCACCACCCGTTTGCTGGCCTCAATGCGGCCCTCTTGCACGCCCTTCATCAAGGCTATCCGCCCCCGGGGCGACTCCGTTTCCAGCCCCGTCTCCAGGTACGTGGGGCAGACGTTCAGACATAGACCGCAGTGAACGCACCGATACAGGTCCTCGTCCATTATCCGACTCAGCGGATTGAATGTCGGTAGCTTGCTGGTAGACACCGCTACAACCCTCCTACGAACCGACCCGGATTCAGTATGCCATGAGGGTCCAACGCTAGCTTGAGACGACGCATGATCTCCAGTCCGGGTGGCGGCGGCCCCCAGACGTCCAGACCATGTTTCAACTCCGGGGGACAGCGCTCCACCACCCACGCCCCCTTAGAACGGCGCATCTCTCGGGTTGCCGTTTCCAGTCTATCTTTCAGGTCGTCGGGATGGGCCTCACCCCAACTCAGACTTCTCACCACCCCCGTCCCCACGTCGGCTGTAAGGCCGTGACTCAAAGTCAAGCTCCCCACCCGCTCCAACCTCCCAAGAAGTCTCCCGACTTCCGATGGGAGCGCCGAACATCGGATGGCTAACTGCAGTCCTTCATCCACCCATGGCATGTCAACGACACGCTGCCACGACGAACGTTCCTGCTGGGCGTCCAACTCGTCAACATCCTCTGCGCTGCTGGCCTTCAGAGACGCTTTCGCCCGTGCAGTTCTTCCGCGCATGACCCCTTCCCGCCCCAGAAAACGCGCCAACAACAGATAACCGGGGTTTGCCAATCCTGAACGATCCCCAGCGGCTGCGTTCAGCAGGGTCAATGCATCCGGCCCACCGTAACCTTCCACAAGTCCCCACGCCCCGGCCATGGCATCCTCCAGGCTTGAAAACCCCGCCGACAACGTCGTCGACGCGGCGGGTCTCGGAGCAACCTTGAAGGATGCTTCCACTATTATGCACAGAGTGCCCAAAGAACCGGTGTAGAGCTTGTTCATGTCGTAGCCCGTCACGTTCTTAACCACCCGTCCGCCTCCCTTAGTGATGCGTCCGTCGGCGTTTACCACCTTCACTCCAATTAGCCAGTCTCGGGGCAATCCGTAGGACAAGCTCATCGGCCCGAAAGATGCCGCAGCCAGCATCCCCCCGATAGTCGCCGTTGAAGGTCGGGGCGCTTCCAACGGCAGGAACTGTCCCTCTGCGGCCAGAATCTCCTCCAGCCTGGCGAGAGGCATCCCCGCCTCCACCGTCACCGTCAGGTCCGCGGGTTGATATTCTATCAGCCGGTCGAGACTGCGGGTATCCAACGCAAGGTCGTAACGACGGGGAGGATTACCCAGGGAACGCTGCGTCATTCCGCCCAAAGGAATAGTCGCGAGCCCTTCCTCGTTGGCCAGAGCAACAACTTCAGACAGGGCCGCCACAGAAGGCGGACGCACCCCGGCAGATGGGATCAAGCCGTCTACATCATAAGAGGCGAGCTCTGCTTCGGGCGCCAGCCACAGGGGATTCACCCTGTCTACAATCGACGCGGCCACCTCGAAAGCCATGGCGGCTATACGTGGGCCCCAGGCCCTGCTGCCAGAACTGCCCCCCGCTGCATGGAGTGCTTGTATTCCGGCCCGCCTGGAAACACTTTACCCGGATTGAACCGGCCCTGCGGCGCAAATGCCCTACCTACCCGCATCATTACCTCCATATCCGCGTCGGTAAACACCAGGGGCATGTAAGCCTTCTTCTCCAACCCTATCCCGTGCTCGCCGCTCAATGCCCCACCCATCTCCACGCACACCTCCAGGATACGCCCGCCCACCTCCATCACCCGCTCTACTTCCCCTGGTTTGCGTTCGTCGAAAAGAATGCAGGGATGCAAATTACCGTCGCCGGCGTGAAAGACGTTGGCGATAGGAATGCCGTAGTGGGAGCTTATCTCCGATACCCGCTCCAAGGACTCCGTGAGGCGCGTCCGGGGGACCACCCCGTCTACCAGGTAGTAGTTGGGCGCCAAGGCCCCTAAAGCTCCGAGGGCGTTCTTGCGAGCCGCCCAGAGCCGCTCCCGCTCGTTGACCGTCTCCGCCCACCGGACCTCCGACGCCCCCGACTCGGTCAGAATGGCCTCCACCTGCATTCCCTGGTCTTCCACCTCCTCATGCTCTCCCTCCAATTCCACCAGCAGCACCGCGCCCGCTCCCGACGGCAGGCCCACCGCCGTCACCCGCTGCACCGCCTCTATGGTCAGCGCGTCCATAATCTCCATTGCCGCCGGCACCATCCCCTGTCCGATAACCGACGAAACGGCCAGACACGCGCCGCGCACGTCGGAAAACACGGCCAGGTAGGTCTTCACGGCAGGGGGCGTCGGCAGCAGACGAACGGCAATCCTGGTTGCCAGTCCAAACATACCCTCCGAGCCAATGAATGCGCCCCGCAGGTCGTAGCCCGCCGGATTCCGCATTTTGCCGCCCAGCCACGTCACCGAGCCGTCCTCCAGCACCACTTCCATGCCGAGCACGTGGTTGCTGGTAACGCCGTATGCCAGGCAGTGAGGCCCGCCGGCGTTCTCCGCCACGTTGCCGCCCAAGCTGCAGGCCTTCTGGCTGGAAGGGTCCGGGGCGTACCGGAGACCTAGCTTGCGAGCCGCCTGGTCGAGATGAAGATTGATGACCCCCGGCTCCACCACAGCCAACCGGTTCTGTTCGTCTATCTCAAGAATCCGATTCATCCTCGTCAACGCCACCTGCAGACCGTCCTGAAGGGCAATGGCGCCACCACTCAAGCCCGTGCCCGAGCCGCGGCCCACCACGGGAACGCCCGCCTCGTCCGCGACGGCCAGAACGCGAGAAACCTCATCCGTGGAGGCAGGCAGGACCACTGCCCGCGGAATGGCCTTGTCCACGGAGCCGTCGTATTCGTACACCAAGAGGTCATCCGGGTGGTGGATGACGTACTCCCGGCCCACGATGGACTCCAACTTCCTGATGAATCGCCCTCTTTCGGACACTCCGTCCTCCTGATTCACGTTTTCCCATACTATTGCAGGGGTCAAGACTTTGCAACGTGAATTATGGAGCCGTGCTTGGTATCATATCCTTGCCTTTCCCAACAACGACGGGCCGCCTTCCGATAGAGACAGGGTAACCACGACCCAAGGAGCATCAATGACCTTCAGCCAGCGGGCAGAGAAGAAAGCCCAAGACCTTCGCGCCGCCATCCTCCAACACCCCTTCGTAACCGGCATAGGCGACGGCTCTTTGGACGTTGAGAAGTTCAAGTTCTACGTTCGCCAGGACTATCTCTACCTTATTGACTACAGCCGAGTACTGGCCCTGGCGTCGGCCCGCGCCGAGACCCTGGAGTCCATGAGCTGGTTTGCCCGCCTCCTCCACGAGACCCTCAACACGGAGATGGAACTGCACCGGGACTACTGCCGCCAATTCGGGATCACCCGGCAGAAATTAGAGGAAACCCTTCCATCCCCAACTACCACAGCCTATACCCAGTTCCTCCTTTCCGTGGCTAACCGCCGTTCCTACCCGGAGTTGGTAGCTGCGCTGCTGCCATGCCAGTGGGGTTACTGGGAGATTGGCCGCCACCTGAACGCCCAGGGCCCACCCCAACACGCCCCATTGTACGCCCAGTGGATAGAGATGTACGCATCGGAGGAATTCCACAACCTGGCCCACTGGGTCCGCAATCTGGCCGACGACCTCGCCGCACGCCACGGCCCGGCCGCGGCGCAGCGTATGGAAGAGGTCTACGTCGCCAGCACTCGATACGAGTATCTCTTCTGGGAGGCCCCCTTCCAGAACGAAAGCTGGCCCAGCTAGGCCATAGTCATCCACTAACCAAGCCATTACGAGACCAGGAGGATAAAAGCCATGCCCACCTTCCACCATTCTTACCTGCACAAAGTCTGCCGCTCCATTTTCGTTGCCATGGGCGCCACTTCCGAGGAGGCGGAGGTCGTTTCAACCCACGTCGTGCGGGCCAACCTGGTGGGCCACGATTCTCACGGGGTCATCCAGGTGCCTGTCTACGCCCAACGCATCCGCGTCGGCCACATCGTCCCCGGCGCGCCCTTCGAGGTTCAGGACGAAACACCCACAACGGCAAGAATCAACGGCAACTGGGGCTTCGGATACGTTGTCACCGAACGGGCGATGAATATGGCCGTTGCGAAGGCCAAGACCCACGGCGTAGCTGCCATGACCGTCTATCAGCAGAGTCACATCGGGCGGTTGGGCGACTACCCGTCCATGGCCGCCGCCGCCGGTATGATTGGCCTGATTACCGCAGATTCCGGCCAGGGGCCGAAGGCAGTGGCCCCCTTCGGCGGCAGCGACCGTCGACTAGGCACCAACCCGCTGTCCATTGCTATACCCAGCAACCTGGAAGGCCCCGTCCTGCTCGACATGGCCACAAGCGCCGTCGCTGCCGGAAAGATAAGTCTGGCCCTCAACCGCCGTCAGCAGATACCTGACTCGTGGGTGGTTGACCAGCATGGGCAGCCCACGACGGACCCGCAGGACTACGAGGACGGCGGCGCTATTCTGCCCCTGGGCGCCGACCAGGGACACAAGGGCTACGGCCTCTCCTTCGTGGTGGAGGTGCTTTCCGGCCTTCTCACCGGGCTCGGCTTCGGCATAGACCCCCATGGGCGTCACAACGATGGTTGCTTCATCGCCGTCTTCAACGTTTCCGCCTTTCGACCCCTGGAGGAGTTCAAGGCCAGCGTGGACGAATTCGCCCAGTTCGTGAAAGCCTCTCCACCTGCTGAGGGCTTTCAGGAAGTCCTCTACCCCGGAGAAATCGAATGGCGAACGGAGCAAGAGCGCCGACGTGATGGCATCTTTGTCGAAGACAACACCTGGCGCGACATCTGGGGCCTCGTAAAGGACCTGAATATCGAGGAAGAAGTAGGCGCCCCCTAGCCTCCATCCCAATAGCCCCACCGCCCCACAATCTGATCCCGGGTCCCTTGAGGAATCTTGTCGGCCTACCCTAAACATTCCCCTTCCCATTGTGCTTAAGAAATCCGTTCCCTACTGCTGTTGGCCTGCACTAATGGTTTTTTGGCCGGAAAGGTCACCTAATGCGGCCACAATAACTGCGAGAGCGGCGGGCAGGTAGAATATACCAATAGAGAATATAGCCAGAAGACAGAATCCCAGCAGCAAGACTAGTGGCGTCCAGAGCATCGCCATTCGGGTGACCTGTCTCTTGTGCGCGAAGAGAATAGAAAATAGGGCACTCCCAGTCAGCAGAACGGGCACCAACAGTAAGAGTAAAACGTAGAGGCCGTTCACTTCTACCAACGTAGCCGAGGTGCGCGTGGCCTCTGCCACAGCTTCTCCATCAAGTTCCGCTGTTACGGACTGGCCACTGTAAGCAGGCCAGAAGATTAGGAAGAGGCCTGCTGCCCAAGCAAGAACGTGGGCGGCCAATGCAGATGCCGTAGACACTCTAATGGCTCTCAACTATCGGTCCTTCCCTAACTTATGCGATCATTTCGCACAGGTCATCCAGCGACGAAAGTCGCCCCTAAATCGCTCCATTTGTTTAATGGCTCCGATGAGCTTGAATTCTCAGGCTAGACCCTAGATTATTGCCCGTCAACGCCTGGCTCTTGGTATAACAGTGCAAATGGGGTACCATTCGCCCCAACCACAATAATCTCGCAACCCGGAGGAGAATTGGCGATGACTACCGTAGGCTCGGGCAAGTACACCTACCAGCTTGTGGAAGACTGGGCCAAGTTCCCCGACGGCATGAGCTTCGGCTGGCCCGCATCCGTGGCCACCGACTCTCAAGACCGGGTGTACGTGTTTCAGCGGGACAAGCAGCCGCCGGTTCTGGTCTTCGACCGCAACGGCAAGCATCTGACCGGCTGGGGCATAGATGCCATGGCCGGCCCCCACCACATATACATCGCAGACGACGTTGCGTACCTTGTGGATAGGGAAGACTGCGTAGTCCTACGCTACACTCTGGACGGCAAGCCCCTTCAGGTTATTGGCAACCGTGGTCAGGCTTCCGACACAGGCATCGGCCCCGACTTCGACAACGAGAACGACTTGCCGTCTCACGCCGCCGGGCCCTTCAACTATCCCACCAAGATGGTCCCTGCTCCAAACGGCGACATCTACGTCTCAGACGGCTATCAGAACAGCCGGGTACACCGCTTCTCCGCCGACGGCCAGTTAAAGCAGTCCTGGGGCCAGCCGGGAAAGACCGGCCCCTACGACCTGCATCTACCCCATAGCGTCCTGGTTACCGATAACGGTCGAGTCTACATCTGCGACCGGGAGAACCACCGCATCCAGGTCTACGACGCCGAGGGTTCCCACCTGGCGTCCTGGGACAACGTGCGCCGTCCCATGGACATCGCCGTGGACCAGGACGGAGTCTTCTACGTGGCCGAGGTGTACGTGGAGCAGGACCGTCTAGGCCGGCTGGACCTGCTGCCTGAGGGCGAACACCGGGTAAGCGTGCTGGACGAAAACGGCTCACTCCTCTGTCGGTGGGACGCGGCGTTGGCTCACGGAATATGGGTGGACAGCCAAGGCGATATATATCTGGCCCTGCCCAACGCCCTCTCCGTCCACAAGTACGTCAAACAGGCCTGAACGCCGTCACCTACCTCGGAAACGCGTCCCGCAGCCCAGCGTCCACCGGCAGCATCGTACCCGTAGTCTTTGACGAACGCGGGCCGGCCAGGAACAGGATGGCCTCCGCCACGTCCTCGGCCGTCACGCTCCGCTTCAACAGATTGCGCTGCCGGTAGAACTCCTCCAGCCCATCTATGCTGATGCCGTGGGCGCGGGCGCGCATCTCCTTCACCTCCGCCGACCACAAGTTGGAACCCTGGAACACTGCATCGGGATTGACCACGTTGACCCGAATGCCATACTCCCCGTTTTCTATGGCCAGCACCCGCGCCATCTGTACCTCCGCTGCCTTTGACGCACTGTAGGCCCCAAAGTCCTTCCCCGGCGAGGGCACGTTCTTCGTCCCCACGAACACCATGCTGCCGCCCATCCCTTGCTGCCGCATAAGAGAAACGGTCTCGCGCGCCACCAGGAAGTGGCCCGTTGCGTTGATGTCCATGGCCTGCTGCCAGTCTTTGAGGCTCAACTCGTGGATAGCCCCTACCGGCGCAATGCCGGCGTTGGACACCAGCACGTCCAGCCCGCCGTAGGCCAGCCGGAGACGATTGAAAGCTTCGGCGACCTGCTCCGGGTTCGTCACGTCCATCTTGACCGCCATGGCTCTCCCCACACCCTGTCTATCAACGATGCCCTGCGCCACCTCGTCAGCCCCTTCTGCGTCTATGTCCGCCACACCAACGTGCGCCCCTTCCGCCGCCAGCCGCTCCGCTATGGCTTTGCCGATGCCGTGGGCCCCACCGGTGACCAACGCTACCTTGCTGGAAAGCTCACCGCCGGGGGGAGCCAGCGTCAACTTGTACAGCTCCATCGGCCAATACTCCACGTCGTAGGCGTCCTTGTCGGAAAGGGAGGCGTAGTGGCCCACCGCCTGGGCCGCCTTCATAACGCTGATGGTGTGATGATAGACGTCTCCGGCGATGAGGGCCGCCTTGGCGTCCTTACCCGTAGACCACATTCCCACGCCGCGGACCAGAATCACCCGCGGATGGGGGTCCAGCATCGGGTGCTGACCGTCGGTGTTGGCCTGATACCAACCCTTGTAGTAGGAAACGTATCGATCCACGGCCCGCGGTATGTGCCCCATGAGATAGTCCAGCCTGATAGGTTCCCCCGGCTCTACCCAGAGAGGCTTGATCTTCGTTTGAAGGGTATGGTCCGGCGTGGCGGGGCCCACCTGGCTGAGGGCCGCTCCCTCCGCCGAGTTTACGAACTCCATTACGTCCGGGCTGTCGTCATACCGCAGGACCGTGGGCTTGGACCGGCTAACCAACCCTCGGATAACGGGCGCAATTCCCGCCGCTAGTCTTCGCCGCTCTGTTTCGCTGATCCGACCTCCCTCACCTGGAGTGAAGATGGTTCTTCCCTTAGCCCGATTAGCGGCATACTCGGCGGCCCTATCCACCAGGTCCAGGTGCTTCAAATATGCCTCTTTGGCCGTATCCCCCCAAGTGAACAGACCGTGATTCACCAGAATCACCCCGTCCACGTCAGGGTTCTCACGCACCCGCTGTCCCACCAGCTTGGATAGGGCGAAGCCGGGCCGCAGGTACTCCACAATGGCCGCCCGCTCTCCATAGACCTTCTTCAGCAGTTCGTCGTAGTTGCGGGTGTTGGTCAGCGAAACGATGGCATCCGCGTGGGAGTGCACCACGCTGTGGTACGGAAGGAAGGCGTGGAGCAGAGTTTCAATGGATGGACGAGGCGACTTCGGATCCAGCATGCACTGGGCCAGGTAGGAGACCATTTCGTCGTCCGACATTGCGTCCCTGTCGAAGAGAACCAGCACGTCTTCCAGGTCCAGACTCGGAAAGTGCTTGGGTTCGATGGTCTTCAAGTCGGACCCGGAGCCTTTTACGGTCATAGCGCTGACTTCCCGCCCCCGAAAGTCCTTTTGGGTGGTCTTAATGGAGGTATTGCCGCCACCCCAAACAACCAGGGATGTATCTGCCCCGACCAGCCGGCTCTGGTACACCAACAGACTCATTTCATCCTTGCCTTCAGCTTCGGAATCCGACCATTGATGGGGCATTAAACACCTCTACGCTATGTTTGCCAAGTCAGCCGTCATTTACAGCCATGACCGGAGGGACTCGGACCGCACTCAATTATAAGAACCTGTTTGGCATTGGGCAACGCCGCGCCGCCCGCCATTACGCCTGCCTCTTTAGATGACAGGCAAAAGGAGAGGGCCTGAGACTCTCGCCCCAGGCCCTCTTTGAAACTCCTTAACTAATGGGGTTCTACTGGTACACGGGTACGGTGAACTCGTGGTAACGGATCGGTCCCATGTGCAGCAGGTTAACCTTATACTCCGCCACTATACCCGGGTTGTAGATGGCGGCGTCAAAGACCCACAAAAGAGGTACGCTGATGGCGTTATTAACCCACCAGTCGCCAAATTCCTGTGCCAGCCTGTTACGCTCATCTATGTCAGTGGTCGTACGGCATGCAGCCTTGAAGTCGGAAATCTCCTGATGCTCTCGGTAGCCCCTTCCGTTTTCCCGCCACCAGAACGTAACGGCGGTGCAGATGGGGTCAAGGGACGGCGACGCGATGATCATGATGTTGGGTTCTGGAGCGGAGCCGAGCCATCGCGTCAGGCTGGTCTCCAAGGGTTTCAGGTTGGTCGTTATCCCGATTTCCTCCCAGTATTGCTTGAGCTGAACGGAAATGTCGCCTTGTTCAGAGAAGCTGCTGGTAGGGCTGTAGGCCAGGGTTGTCGTAAAGCCTTCTGGGAAATTGCTCTTCGCCATGTATTCCTTGGCCTTCTCGACGTTGTAGTCGTAGGGCCACCCGCCCTCTGCTCCGGTCTTGCCTTCGGAGTTGGGATAGGGGGCCCATTCGTCCTTGAAGTCATCACGCCAGGGCGGGAAGTAGTCGACCAGCGGGAAGGTGTCGCCCGCGAAGAAAGCCTGGTTTATGGCATCGCGGTCAATGGCGTGATTCAGGGCCAAGCGAACATTAACGTCACGCAACGGGTCGTTGGGGTCATGAGACGGGTTGGGGCCGCAGTCACGTCCCCCAACTACTATCGGCTCCGGCGGATTGCCGGCGCAGTAGTTTTCCGGCTGGTAGTAAGCCAGTCTAAGGTGGGGGTGCCGTCCAGGTAGGGTGCTCCTGGAAACCACGAGACCCGCGATTGCCGCCTGCGCGTAGAGGTCTCGCGGCACGGTGCCTACGTGGGCTTCCTGATTTATGAGCAGGGCCAAGCGAGTGGAGGCTTCCTTGATGAAGACGCCCTCCAGTTCGTGGAACAGAGGGGTCTGACGCCAGTGGTTTTCTACCCTCTCGTGGACGAAGCCCACGTTTGTCTCCAGAGAAATGAAACTCCAGGGACCGGTGCCCACCGGATCCGCTATGTATCCATCCTCGCCGCCAACGGCGTCCCAGTGGTCACGGCTTATTATTCCGGATTCCCACTCTTCGGAAAGCAGGAAGGCGATATCCAAGTTGATGTTGGGCAGGTCCAATCGAAGCGTGTGGGGATCCACAACTACCCACTTGTCCGGGGAGTCCAGCCTGTTGAACCAGTTGCCGGGACTACGGGTCTTGATCGTTATCCCTTCATGTTGGGTCAGCAGTTCAAAGACCAATATCACGTCATCGGCGTCGAAGATTATGTCCATGGGCTCCGCGTTTTTGTAGAAGGGAACGTCGTCCCTGAGATTGAAAGTCCAGGTCTTGCCGTCATCAGCGACGCCCCAGTCCGCGGCCATCTCCGGCTGCTCTACGTTGGTCTTATAATGCCGCCCGACCAAGTGGTCGTAGATGGGCATTATCTTTTCTGTGGTCTGGCTAGCGGCGTAAGGAATGGTGAACTGGTCCGTCGGGGGCGGGATCACCACCCTGAGTCTAGCGGAAACGGGTACCATAGGCGCTTCCGTGGGTGCCATAGTCGGCGCCGCAGTAGGCACCATAGTCGGCGCCGCCGTCGGGGCCATGGTCGGTGCCGCAGTAGGCACCGGCGCTGCCGGCGTAGCCGCTGGGGTGTCATCGTCGTCGCCTCCACAGGCTACGATGATGACGCTCAACCCTAAGAGACATGCCAACAGGAGGGAAATCCTCCAGTTTAGTAGTTTGCTAGGTAAGGCCAAAATAACCACCTCCTAAAATATGTTTTCAGCAAGCCCGTCAGAACCAACGAACCCGCCCTTGGGATGCTAGAATCCGCTACATGGTAAAAGCCGTTCTCGCCTTTGTCAATGCCTTGTTTTCGCTTGGTAGGTATGGGACAGTGAATTAGGCGACCTGGATGGGCGTCGTAGCTAACGAAACTCGCTCAGGAGGGACAGATGTTTCTAAACGTATATCTGCACTTCAACGGGACCTGCAGGCAGGCCTTCGAGTTCTACCGCTCTCTTTTTGGCGGCGATTTCGACCTTATAACCACCTTCGGGGAAGGCCCGCCGGACTTCACGCCGCCGGAGGACGAGCGCGATAACGTCATGCACGTCTCCTACCGCATCGGCGACGTGGTGCTCATGGGCAGCGACACCCCATCTACCTTCGGCCCTCCCACCGTCATGGGAAACAACTTCTCCCTTTCATACGCGCCTAACGGCAAGGAAGAGGTGGACGACATGTTCGTCAAGCTGTCGGAAGGCGGCACGGTTACCATGCCACCGGCCGACATGTTCTGGGGGGCGTACTTCGGCTCATGCACCGACAAGTTTGGCGTAAACTGGATGCTGAACTTCGAAAATGCCTAGGGCCTATGCCGGTCGTTCGGTAATCATCTCTACGTAGGGGCATCCCTATTCTTCTGACGCTATGCGAACCGCCCTGAAACAGAACTGCATCAGATTTTCTTCACTTGAAACTTTGACTCATCGACTGTGCCATCCGTCTCACTTGCCAGGCGGTTCTTGAACTCTTGCGGTTTGCCCCACAATTCGTCCACTACCTCCGGCGCGATGCTCTGAACGTTAATCGTAAACTTTAGCCACTTCGTAGGGCTGGCGTCGGGGTTGATTGGGTAATTTTGTTGGATTGATGGCATGGTTGGACTCCATTGCGATTAGGATTTTCGCAGAACGTTAGGCTAAATGATGACTAAAACGACTATTGCGGGAACTAATAGATAAAATTAGGGAAAGAAAAGCGTCCCAGGCAGGATTCGAACCCGCGACCCGCTGCTTAGAAGGCAGCCGCTCTGTCCAACTGAGCTACTGGGACTCTACAGGCGCGTTGCGCACAATCATTTTATGAATCCTGCTGCGCCGCTGTCAACAAATCCGGTGTGCCTGGACTACACAGGCCAACGCTCCTGACGGTAGGCCATCTCCCAAAACATGTACTCGTAACGGCTGCTTGTGACGAAGGCATCCACAATTGCCGCCCGTTCTTGCTCCGAGGCCCCACCTCCCGCTTCGTCCAAGAGCTCTCTCCACAGGTTAACCCCATCCTCCAACAACCCCTCGGCGTACACTGCCGACCACGGGCCAAACACCGAGTGGTCTATCTTTCCCACAACCTCTCCCAACTCGTGGTACGTCCACGGACAGGGGAGAAGTGCGGCAATGCCCGTCGCCCAACTGCCCAGACTGGCAGCGCTGATCATGTAGTTGCAGTAGGCAAGATTTGTGGGCGAAATGGGCGTCTGCCGCAGGTCCGCTGCCGTCATGCCCAACATTGGCATCAGCTTCCGGTGAAGAGGCCGCTCGATTGGCGTTGACAGCCGTCTTGCTATGGATTCCAGCGCCGACGAGTTCGGGGCTTTGGCCAGCGTTATCGCCACCACTCGGGCGAAGGCGCTCAGGTACTTGTAGTCCTGAATCAGGTAGTAGCGGAATTTCTCGAGGGGCAAAGTGCCCGCCTTGGCCTCCAGTAAAAACGGGTGCTGGAAGATTTGCTCCCATATCGGCCAAGCTTGGGCCTTAAGAGTTTCCGTAAATCGTTCGTCAGGCAATTTAGCCTAGTCCTCAGCGGTCTTCACGACTCGAGAGTGCAGACCTCGCAGGGACAGGAGCCTCTCAGAAACTCGTGGGTGTACAAGCCCGTATAGTGGGCGTCGCTCCAGAGAAACTGCACCGCGTAGCTGCCAATAGGCATGTGGTCCACGGCGTAGATTCCCTCTTTGACTGACGACGGTTGCAGCAGGGCATTACCCGTCCATTCCTCTACGCACTGGGCGCAGGGACATACCAGCCGCAACTGCCGGGCGGAGTACACGCTCCGGTGGCCGTCCTTCCACATAATAGTGACGGACATCGTGTCCAGCGTAATCGAACTTGGTTCCGGCTTGCTTTCCAACTTAACTCCCCAGCGTGGGCAAATCTCTACATCAAATGCGGATACAAACTATAACAGAAGCGTTCCCTCACGCGCATCCTGCCCCTAGACCACCTACCGGCGGGCGCCTTGCCTACGCGCAATCATCGCGTCGGCAAGCGGACTTTGGGCCGGCTTGATGTCTATGTCTATCAGCGACGGCTTGCCTGAATCCAGCGCCCGGCGCACCGCAGGGGCCAGCTCCGACGCTGTCTCCACGTGATCGCCGTGGCCGCCGATTGCCTCCACCACCCGGTCGTAGCGCATGGGCCGCAAGTCCGTGGCCACCGCCCGGCCAAAGTAGGCCAGCTGGAAGTTCTTGTCGATGCTCCAGGTAGCATCGTTCCCCAGGATAGTCACGAAGGGCAGATTGTGACGAAGGGCCGTATCGTACTCCATGGCGTAGAACCCCAACGACCCGTCACCCATCATCAGAAATACCTTGGCGGACGGATGGGCCAGCCGCGCCGCCAAGGCGTAGGGCAGGCCGAAGCCGAGATGCGAAAGAGGCCCCAGCCGGAGCCATCGCCCTGTCTTCCCCGCGCTTAGGTAGCTCCGGCCCCACTGAACGAAGTCTCCACCGTCGAAGACCAGCACCGTATCATCATCAATAAAAGGCTTGAGTTCTCTGAAGACTCGCACGGGATGTGGAGGCGCATCCTCCATCGCCAGCCCTTCCATAGCTAGCAATTGCGCTTCCCTGCTTGAGGCAAGCGTTGTGGTCCACGCCGACAGGTTCTTCCAGGTCTTACCGCGTGCGGCTTCCGTCAGCTGGTCGACGGCGGCGCCGATGTGTCCAAGAATCCCCATCGTCACGCCACGGTTGCGTCCCAACTCATGGGGGTCCGGGTCTATCTGAATTATCTTGGCCTCGTCGTGAAAGTAAGGAGACATTCCGTATCGGTAGCGATGGTCCAACCGCTTGCCCAGGAGAAGCACGGCGTCTGCCTCCCGAAAGTGACGGGCGGCATGGTTCAAGGCAGCGTCGGCGTAGCCAAAGCAGAGCGGATGCCCGTCGGGGACCATTCCTCTCGCCTGCTCAACGGTGAAGATGGGCAAACCCGTGGATTCGACAAAGTCCTGCAATTCCTTAGTGTCAGCGGAGTATCGTGCGGCGTTAGCCGCCACTACCACCGGCCTATCCGCTCTCGCAAGAGCCTGGATGGCCTCCTCAATCAACCGGGGGTCTGCCGGATTCCGGCCCTGATGACGGTACTCGGCTGGTGAATACTGGGGCAGTTCCTCTTCCGAAATAACCTCCTCCTGAATATCCATAGGAATGGATAGGTGCACCGGCCCCGGCCGGCCGGAAAGGGCAGTGCGAAAGGCGGAGGCTATAAGGTCTGCCACTCGGCTCTTGTGGTGAATCATCCAAGAACCCTTGGTGACGGGGCGAGCCATTCCAATCTGGTCGATCTCCTGGAAGGAATACATCCCATGCTCTGGCAGCTCGCTGCATCCTGCTATGAACACCACGGGACTTTCCGACGTGTAGATGTTAGGTAGGCCAGAGATGGCGTTGGAGAATCCGGGGCCACCCGTGACGAGAGCCACCGCCGGCTCCCCGGTGATGCGACACCAGGCGTCGGCCATGCCCATGGCGGCGGCCTCGTGGCGGGTATCAATGAGGGCGATACCCTCGTCAACAGCGGCGTCGCAGAGGGGCAGTATGGTGTCACCGACAATGGTAAAGATGCGGCGGATGCCCTCCTGCTTCAGACATCGCATTACCAGATGAGCTCCGGTCAACTTGGGCATACAGCCTCCCTTAGGTGCAGATACGCCGTCATTGTAGACACACCCGCCGCCCCTCGACAAGCCGCCCCATCATCCCGGCCAATCTGACACTTTGGCCTCCTTCTTCCAGAGGAAAAGATTCATCCTGAAAAACGAATGGGTTTTGGGTATTCGTTTTCAGCGCGTTTAGCTTTGGGACGGATTCGTTAGTGAAGTCGAATATGGGGTCTTATCAGGGCGGATCAGGCATGAATTCGGAGGTTTTAAGGGGGGGTATTCGTTTTTTTCTGCCAGTGGAAACGAATCATGGATTAAGGCGTGGTTATGGACGGGATGGATGGCAAGCACGGGTTTGCGGATAAAGGAAACATTTGTGGGGAGAGTAACAGGGAAGGGGGCAGCGGGGCAATGGCCGGCTGTCAGTAGGTGAGCAGTATGGGTAGGACGTCTAGATTCTACGCCTCGCTATGACATTGTAGGAGGGAACCGAAAGGCCCAGCCAACGCACCCTTTGCGTTGAAGGCCCAACCCGGCCTGTGCTATACTCCCTTGCGGACGGGGCGTGGCGCAGCCCGGGAGCGCACCTGCATGGGGTGCAGGGGGTCGGTGGTTCAAATCCACTCGCCCCGACCATCCAAAACCCAATTTCTATATGTTAACGGCTGACTTCGCCGTTTGACCCGGTTCCACCAACCCAACCACTCGACCCTATCGCATTTGGACTACGCCTTTTTACTTTCCTCAGAGGGAAAAATTAACCGCCGAGAGCCGTCAAATCCGGCTCTCTTCTGTACCAGCCTGCCCGCTGTTCATAGGCGTGGGCTAGTCCCATGACCGTTGCATCCTCGAAGGGACGACCCCCTATCTGCAGGCCGATGGGCATTCCGTCCTCTCCCGACGCGAACCCGCAGGGTAGGCTTATAGCCGGGATGCCCGCCAATGGATGGGCGGGGGTGACCATGAAGGGCGCTCGCACCAGATTCTCTATCACAGACTCTTTTGTGACCTGAGGAGTCTCCTTCGAAACCGACGGTGCGACTGACTCGACGGTTGGCGAAATCAGCACGTCCACATCCTCCAATACCTGCATCACCTGTTGGCGCAGCAGTTCCCTCAGCTTCTGCGCCTTGTAGTAGAACTCTGCCGGCAAAATGCTGCCAATCAGGTAGGTGATGGGCAGCTCTTCGTTCTCCTCAAGCAGACACTCCCTCGCCCACTCGCGGTATATGGCGGTGGCCTCCACATAAAGAATTCCCCACATTATCAGGTTGCCGTAGGCCGCCAGCGGGATGGACACCTCCCGCAGCGTCGCGCCCATGCTGCCCATCTCCTCCGCAGCCTTCAACACGGCGCCCTGTACCTCAGAATCTACAAAGTCCTCCATTGTCAATTCCTTGACTATGCCGACCCGCAACCCGCGAGCATCCCGCCTTAGCGTGCTCCGATAATCAGGGACTTCCGCCGTAGACGAATAGGCGTCCCGGGGGTCCGGCCCGGCAATGGCGCTCAGGGTAATTGCGCAGTCCTCAACGGTACGGGCCATAGGCCCTACGGTGTCCATAGACCATCCCCCGGCAAACACTCCAAATCGACTCACCAAACCCCACGTGGGACGCAGACCTACAACGCCACACCAGGACGCGGGAGAGCGAATGGACCCGCCCGTGTCTTCCCCAAGAGCCGTGGCGCAGAGCCGGGCCGCCGCTGCTGCCGCAGAGCCGCTGCTCGAACCCCCCGTCGCCCTGTTCACGTTCCAGGGATTTAACGCTGCCGGAAAAGACCTACGGAACAAACCTGCTCCAGCGAACTCCCCCATATGTAGCTTCCCCAGAATCACCGCCCCACCGGCTTTCAACTTTGACACCACCGTTGCGTCCTCAGGTGGGGTATAGCCCTTAAGCAGCTTTGAGCCGTTTGTCGTGGGCATGTCGGTAGTCCATATTTGGTCCTTTAGCGCCACCGGCACACCCTGGAGCGGCCCCCGGCGGACACCCGACATGAAGTCCCGCTCCGCCTGCCGCGCCTGCTCCAGCGCCGAATCCGCCGCAACTGTTAGGTAGGCCCTCAGAGTAGGGTCAATCGACTTTATTCGCCGTAGATACGCCTCGGTCGCCTCCACGGGCGACACCTGCCGGGCTGCCATCAGGTCCGACAGTCGGGCGGCAGTTAGGTTAGGAAGCTCTGATTCCGTCATGGCCTCCCCCTTCGTCTCGTGTTATGTCAAACCCTATACGGGTCTTGCAAGAAGGGCAAGGGGTTCGAGTCCCCTTGCCCTTCGAAAGTGTGCAAGTCAAGCCTTTACGCGACGCGGCTTAGGGATACACCGCCTCCGTATACTCGTGGTAGCGCGTCGGCCCGAAGAAGCCGAAGGCAACGTCGTAACCCTTGACCACCCCGGGGTCGTAAGCCACCTTGGTAGAAAGGAAGAACAGAGGGATGATCACGTGGTTCTCGTAGAGCCACGTGCCCATGGCCTGGCCGGTGCGAAGAATATCCTCCGGAAGGATCGACTTCTGAGTCTCGGCAAAAATCGCGTCCAGCTCATGGAACTCCCACTGAGACTCGGTGCCGCCGCTTACGCTGCTGATAGCGTAGCGACCGTTGTTCCGAATCGAAAGCGGGTCGCTGCCAACCCCGTAGAGCATGCTGGTTATAGTCTGTCCCATGTCCCGGTTGCGCCACTGCTCCAGCAGCGGACCAAACTCCCTCTCGGTCAGACTGACCTCCACACCAACTTCTCTCCAGAAGCCAATGACGGCTTCCGCCACGTCCTGAGCCTCGGGTACAGCGCTCAGCTTGGTGGTGATGAAGCCAATCTTCACACCGTCGCCGTAGCCCGCTTCCGCCAATAGCTCCCTGGACCTGTCCGGGTCGTAGGGGTAGGGTGTCCAGTCGTCCCTGTAGTCGGAGCGTGTGGGAGGGATGCCCAGAATGGTCTGGAGAATGCCCTCTCCGTCAAAGAAGATCTCGTTGATTGTGTCCCGGTCGATGGCGTAGTTGAGCGCCATTCGTACCCTCAGGTCCCGGAGGGGATCGCCCTCGATATAGCCTGGGGCAATGGGATGATCTTCACCTTTCCGTGATCCAATCTTAATCTTCACAACTTCGTCGTAGTAGAGCCCGCCAATCATCATGAAGAGGTTGGCGCCGGGCAGGGTGCTGGTGGCCACGCCAAAGCCCTTTTCGATAGCCTGGGGCAGCAGCGACTTGTCCACCTCGGAGATCGCCACTTCTTGGGTCAGCAGCATGGCAATGCGCGTGGCGCTCTCAGGAGCGTAGAAGAACTGCAGCTCGTGGAATTCAGGAGTCTTTCGCCAGTGGTCCTCCACCCGCTCGTAGAGCATGTGGGAACCGATTTGCAGCTCTACGAAGGTGAAGGAGCCGGTGCCTACGGGATGGTCCAGGTAGCCGTCCTCGCCCACGGCGTCCCAGTAGTCCTGGCTGATGATGCCGGCCACGTTTCCTTCGGCCAACCAGCCCTCGCCCAGGGGCTCCAGCCGTTCGAGAATCCACACAACCTCGTGATCGTTCACGATGTCGAAGTTCTTGTCCTCAACGCCCAGGTTACGCCACTGGCTGCCTGCGGAGAGGGAGTCCTCCCGGCCCGCCGTCTGGAGGGTAAACTTGAAGTCCTTGGCGGTAAAGTCCGTCCCTGTGTAGGAATCGGTGGAGTGGAAGGGAACGCCTTCGCGGAGATTCAGCGTCCAACTCATGGCGTCGGGAGCCATGGACCAATCTTCCGCCAGCATGGTGTTTTCGTACTCGCTATTGAACCGATTGGTGTTGATGATGAACTCGTACATGGGCTTCATAGGCCCGGTTTCGCTGGTGAAGGTCTTCCACATCATGGTCACCTGGGCTCCCGGAGGAACCTTGCTCACCTTCAAGCGGGGCGAAACTGGGACTTTTGGAGCCATCGTCGCCGTTGGAGTTGGCGCGGGTGTTGCCGTCGGCCGGGGTGTAGGCCGAGCCGTGGCCACGGGGGTCGGACGCGGCGTCGCCGTCATAGCCGGAGTGGCCGGCATGGCCGTTGGCGCCGGCGTCATGGCCGGGGTGGCCGGCATCGCTGTTGGCGCAGGTGGGGCTGTCGTCGCCGCAGGCGTCGACGGAGCCGGTTCGGGGGTATCGTCGTCCCCTCCACAGGCCACGATGACCAAGGTCAGCAACAACGCCGCTCCCAGGAGCGCGTATCCTAAAAGTCTAAAAGTGTGTTTCTTTCTCATCTTGTCTTGTTCCTTTCACGGTCTTGAATAGGCTCTCCTGTTTCGGGATAGTCTTAGGTTTCGGACTACCTCTTGACCATCTTAGTATATTCGTGGTCCATAGTGGGGCCCAGGTTGATCATGTTGCCACGGTATTCTTCGACAACGCCGGGGTCAACGCCCAACACGGGGAAGATGAAGACTACGGGCACGGTGATGACGTTATCCTGCATCCACTGGGCAAACTCCCGCGCAATTCGCACGCGGGTATCTTCCTCCAACGTAGTGTCGAAGGTGTCGATGAACTCGGCCACGTAGGGGTGATCGAACCAGTGGTTGCTTCGTTCCGAAAGCCTCAAGTTGATCGGATAGGCAATCTGGTAGGAGACTAGTCCGTTGTTAAGGAACCGAATGGCCTGCTTAATCTCCCTCTCCCGGCCCAACTCCCTCAGCACCGAACCCTCGTAGATCTTGGTCTCGGTGTTGATTCCGATGGCGCGGTAGTAGCTGGCGATGGCCTCCACAATTTCACCGATATTCGGCAGACCCGCCAGGATGTAGTAGGGCAGCTCCAAGTCAAAGCCGTCGGGGTAGCCCGCATCGGCGAGCAGTCGCTTGGCTTCCTCAGGATCGTAGGGGTATGGCTGCAGGCCTGGCGGAACTGAGGGCTCCGTGTTGTACATGAGATGGGCTATCTGCACGTGACCGTCGCCGGCGAAGAAGGTATCGTTCAGCTCATCTTTGTTGATGGACAGGGCCAAGGCGCGCCGGACCCGGACGTCGGTAAGCGGGTTGTTGGGGTCCGACAAGTCCTCACCATCGGGAGTGGTGTAGAACTGGCCGCCGATGACGCCCATAAGATACCAACCGGGGCGCGTGGCCAAGACTTTCTTGAACCCTGCTTGTTCTATCTGCGAAACCAGGCTCCACGGCAAGTCGATGATATGCGCCTCGCCGGTCAGGAGCATGGCAACCCTGGTGGCGTCTTCTTTGACAAGCAGGAACTCCAGTTCATCCATTTCCGGTGTCTTGCGCCAGTGGTCCTCCACCGCCTCATAAAGGTAGTGGCTGTTGACCTCGTGCTCCTTGAAGGTAAAGGACCCTGTGCCAATGGGGTCGTCCTTGTAGCCATCATCGCCGACGTCTCTCCAATGGTCGCCGGAAATAATGTGGAAACCAACGCCGTCCAGCAGCCATATGGGAATGGCCACGTCGGGGGCATCCATGTTCATGATCAATTCGTGGTCGTTGACGACCTCGAAGTTCTCGACGGGGCCAACCCACCGCTTCCAGAAGAAACCGCCGATAGCCTGGGAGTCGTCGGCAATGCCCGATTCGTAGGTGGCAACGACGTCGTTGGCCGTGAACATGTACTCGCTGGGCTGCCGGTTCCGATAGAAGGGCACACCTTCCTGGAGTTTGAAAGTCCAGGCCTTGGTGTCAAAAGTCCACTCGGTGGCCAGCCAGTCGTGGTGAATGTCGAGCCGCTCCGGGTCCTCCTTGATGAGGAAGCCTAGCATGGGCTTCAGCGGTGCGGCGGAAGCTCGCGACGCCTTGACGGGCGAGGGGGTCTGCTGCGCCGGCGGTGTCATCGCAACTATGAGGCGCGGCGCCACGGGGACTTTAGGCGCCATGGTAGCAGTGGGGGTGGGAGTGGGGGTTGAGGTTGGCGCCGCCGCGGTCAGTGTAGGCGCCTGGGTGCGCGCCGCAGTTGGCGCCGGGGCGGCGGTGGTGGGCGCGGCCTGGGTTGGGGCAGCTGTGGCTGCGGTCGTAGGCGCGGCTGAGGTTGGGGCAGCAGTGGCTGCGGCGGCAGGCGCGGCTTGAGTTGGGGAAGCGGTGGCTGCGGCGGTAGGCGTCTCATCGTCCCCACAGGCAACAATGAGGAACGTCAGAAGCAACAACACCCCCAAAAAGACATAGGCAAACCGATCCTGGGGCCATCGTGGTTTCATCACGCTGCACCTCGGCAAATGAGATTAATTCGAGCTACGCGAACCGTTAAGGAGGCAGGTAGCCGAATGCCAGTATGCTAGATGCACCCAGCTTTTGTGTCAAGCAGTGGCAGATGACTGGGAAGTTGGTGACGAATTTCGATGGATATTATAATTACCGGTACGATAGACGAAAGCGGAAACTCCGCTCTTAGAACCGGTTCCCCAGGCACCAAAACGAGGGACTAGCGCTCTTTTCCCAACAGGCCCTTTACCCCTCGTCACGTGGTATGAATTCGACGATGGAGCGAACGATGCGGTCAGGGCGAATGGGACTGTCCTCCGGTAGGCCTTTTCCCCGAAAATCGACCCACACTCCGCAGATGCCGAGGGCTTGGGCTCCGCCGACGTCGCCGCGCAGGTTGTCGCCCACCATCCAGGTCTGGGACGGATGTACTTTCAGGGCGGCGAGGCTATGTTGAAAGACGCGAGCGTCGGGTTTACCCACGCCAAACTCGCCTTCTACAACGACAGACTCGAATAGCGCGGCCAGGTTAAAGCGGTCAATCTTTGCGCGTTGGCCTTGAGCATCGCCGTTGGTGATGAGGCCGAGCTTTACGCCATGGCGTCGGAAATAGTGGATAGTGTCGAGAGCGCCGGGCGCCAACTCCGACGTTATCGACTTCGCAGATTTCAAGGTATGATAGGCGTCGCCCATGTCGAGGGCGAGGGCGGAGTCCCCGGTTGCGCCTAGCTTGTCGAAGGCCAGAGCAACTATTTTCGGGCGAATCAGACCAAAGCTCAGGCCGAGTTCACGACTGTGATCCGGGTTACAACAGTACCAATGGCGGGCGTCGCGCAGGCTGACCAACATGTCGGCGGCCTCCACGCCGAGGCCAGCAATACACGAGGCAAAGGTGTCGCACACTTGCTGCCCACACCGTTCTGAAACGACGTCTTAGGCGAGAATCGTATCGTCCATGCCAAAGAATAGTGCCTCCGGCAAAACTAACCTCCGGTGTCGGTCAATCTACACGGCCAATACTGAACTTTCCTTTAGAATCCTACTTCGACTAAAACCTTTACGGGTAGTTCTTTAACCAGTGCCGCGCGATGTCTATCCGGCGGGCGAACCACACGTTGGGATTAGACGTGGCGTACTCCAGAAACTGCCGCAGTCCCGCCGCCCTTGAGGGCTTGCCGATTATCCGGCAGTGCAACCCCACTGACATCATCTTGGGGTGGGTCTCACCCTCTCTGTACAGAAGATCGAAGGTCCCCCGCGCCACCTCGTAGAAATGCTCCGGCATGGTCATACCACCCCGCCAGAACTTGGTGTCGTTCACCTCAAGAGAATACGGAATCACCAGCCACTTCTTACCATTTACGTTGGTGTAGTAGGGCAGGTCGTCGTTGTAGGAGTTGCAGTCGTAGATGAAACCTCCCTCCTCCACCACCAGTTCGCGGGTGTTGACGCTGGGCCCGTAGCGGCAGTACCAGCCCAGCGGCCGCTGACCCGTGGTCCGCTCAATGGACTCAATGGCGCTGCGAATGGCCTCCCGCTCCTCGTCCCGGCTCATCCGAAAATACTCCTCCCACCTGTTGCCGTGGCCGAAGACCTCGTGTCCCCGCGCCGTTATCTCCCTCGCAACGTCCGGGTTGCGCTCCAAGGCCAAGGCGCAGCAATAGAAGGTAGCCTTAACGTTGAACTCGTCCAGGATGTTCATAATCCGCCACACGCCCACCCGACTGCCGTACTCGAAGAAGGACTCGTTGGCTAGGTCCCGTTCGCCGACGGGCACCGGCGATGGCACCTCCCCCATGGTCTCGCCATGGGCGTCCCCATCCAGCAGCGAATACTCGGAGCCTTCTTCGTAGTTGACCACCACCGAAACGGCGATTTTCGCATCATTTGGCCACTGCACCGCAGGAGGGTTTAACCCGTATCCAACGAAATCTCGTTCTTCCATCGATGCTTCTCCTTTGCATATTCAGGTTCGTATTCAGAGGTGAAGAGTATACAACACGCCCAGTCCGCCGCGACTTTCTGGAAGATTTCCATTCCTCATAACCCCGCTGTTCGATTTCAGATTCTATTCATCCTCAAAGCCAAGAGGAACGAAATGAATCCCCCAAAATCCATCCTTTTTCAAGACGAATCACTCGCGTCCCGCAATTTGCCTTTTTCAGTGCGACAACCTAAACTACGCCTTGCACTCAATCTGACCAAAACTACGCTCATACCCAATGCCAGGTTGAGCCCCCACAAAAACTTTCGAGAGGCGACTTTAATGAGAATCTTCCCACCCTCTAGACTATTCCTTTTGCTTATACTAGCCGTATTTGCGACCGCCATAATCGTCGCTTGCGGCGGGGATGACGCCACGGACGCGCCGGCCCCCACGGCCACCCCGGCCACCCCGGCCGCACCGGCTCCCCAGCCCTCTCCGGCGCCCACGGCCATGCCGGCTACTCCAGCGCCAACGGCGATGCCCTCCACTCCCGTAGCCACCACCCCACCCAGCGCTACCGCAACGGCCATGCCAGCTACGGCCATGCCTACCGCAATGGCCACTGAAGCTACCCCGGCGCCCACGCGGTATAGGGCTACAGTAGCGCCAACGGCGGCGCCTGCCACACCGGCTATGGCCCCCAAAGTCCCCGTCGAATCCAGGCTCAAGGTCGCCATCCCGCCTCCCCAGTATCAATCGCTGGCCATGTTCGACAGTGTGGAAGGCATTCTGCCTAACATGGAACACGTCGTCGGCGTCAATTCCGAAACCGGCGTTGAGGACGCCAGCCGCTTGGCCGAAGAGTGGAGCATGTCTTCCGACGGCACCGTTTGGAACTTCAAACTCCGCCAGGGTATCCCTTTCCACACCGCACCCGACTTCGACGGAGCGGAGCTAACTGCCCTCGACGTGGTGACTACCCTTCAGGTCCTCGGGTCCGACCTCTCCAACCGGCCCACCATCTGGACTAACTTCGGCATCGCCAACGAGAACTTCGACGTCCTCAGCCGCTATGAACTCAACTGGAAGCTAAACAGCCCCGCCGCCGATATATCCTCCTGGCTCAGCCCTCAGACCCCCTCCGGCGTCATCAGCCACGACTACTTCACGCTCAAGGGCGAGGAAGGCTACCTCACCCACCCGGTGGGCACAGGCCCCTTTACATTCAGCGAGGTCGCCTTTGGTCAGTTCCTTCGCTACGAGCGCGTGGAGGACCACTGGCGTAAGACCTCCGAGTTCCCCGAGCTCGAATACCTCTTCGGCCCTGAAGACGCCACCCGCCTTGCGATGCTCCTGGCCCAGGAAGTGCACATCTCGGACGTACCCCGGTCGCTTCTGCCAGAGGCCGCCCAGCGGGGCTTCGTCGTCGTTACAGGCTCTCGGCCCGGCATGACTGTCTTCGTCTTCATCGGCGGTCAGTACTACGACGGAGAAAGGACATACCTAGCAGGCCCCAAGAAGGGCCAGACTGAACCCGTTGCTCCCGGCTATGAACCCGACGACCCCTTCCGGGACGTGCGAGTACGGAAGGCCCTCAATCTGTCCATCAATAAGGAAGAGATAATCAACACCTTCTGGGCCGGCGCGGCCATTCCTCAGGCCCAGTTCAGCCTCACCCCCAACCATCCGGACCATAAATCCGAATGGGTCCCCTACCCTTACGATCCCGACGAGGCTCGCCGCCTGCTGGCCGATGCCGGCTACGCCGACGGCTTCGATTTCGACTTCCAAACGGCCAAGGTCTCCGGAGTGCCGGAAGTGCCGGAAGTTGCCGAGGTCATCAGCCAGTACTGGTCGGAAGTCGGCATCAGCCCCAAGCTGCTTGAGCTAGGCTCCTTCAGCCAGATCCGCTCCCTCTACCGGGCGCGGGACATTGGCCGCTACGCCTACCCCGTTCGCTACAGCATCAACCGGTTCGGCACCAACACCTGCTACCCCATGAGCAACGTGGCGGGCGGCTGCGGCTCGCCACAGTGGGAGTACGACGAGTTGGACCAGATTTTCATTAATCTGAGAAACGCCGTCCTGCCGGAGGAGATAACCCGCCTGACCCACGAGATGGGAGACTTCCTCTACGACAACTACGTAATCATTCCCATCGCCTTCCTCTTCCCACAGGCTGCCTATGACCCCAGCGTCATAGCTGACCCCGGATTCACCCGCTTCATGGTAGACCAGGGCCCGACCGAGGGCTTGGAGTACACAGTGCCCGTCTACCAGTAGAGGAGACATACCACAGTTAACACCAATCGAGGCCCCTTCCAGCGCGGAGGGGCCTCGATTATTTTAAGGAGGGAGACCGTAGGCTAATGAACGATTCTTGGCAAGAGCTATGCTTTCTCACCATCGCGGAGGCCGGTAGTCTTTTTAGAAGCCGACAACTCTCTCCTGTGGAATTGACTCAAGCCCACCTCGACACCATCGACCATCTCGACCCAACCCTACATACCTACGTAACCCTTCTGCCCGAAAGGGCCATGGCCCAGGCCCGTCGCGCCGAACAAGAAATGGACCGGGGCGAATTTCGAGGCCCCCTTCACGGCATCCCCTACGCCCTCAAGGACCTCTTCTATACCAAGGGAGTCACCACCGAAGCCCATTCCAAAGTCCTGGAGGGATGGACTCCCAGCATCAACGCCCACGTGGTAACGCGATTGAACCAAGCCGGATCCGTGCTCCTGGGCAAGCAGGCTATGGGAGAATTCGCTGTCGGCAACCTGGAGACGGACCTCTACCCACGGCCCAAGAACCCGTGGAACATCGCCTACGACACGGGCGGTTCCAGCAGCGGCTCTGCGGCCTCGGTGGCCGCGGGGCTGGCCATGGCCTCCCTCGGCACCGACACTGGCGGCAGCATTCGTGGCCCGGCCTCTAACTGTGGCGTGGTTGGCCTGAAGCCCACCTACGGCCGGATCAGCCGCCACGGAGTAATCCCCCTTAGCTGGTCGCTTGACCACTGCGGTCCTTTGACCCGCCGGGTGGAGGATGCCGCCCTTGTCTTGCAGGCCATCGCCGGTCATGATGCCCGGGACCCCGCCAGCAGTTCCGTGCCGGTTCCCGACTACGCCGCCGCCCTCACGGGCGACATCCACGGCCTCGTCATCGGAGTGCCGCGCAGCTTCCTCTCCGCCAACGACGTAGGTACCGACCCACAGATTCTTGCCGCCTTCGATGAGGCCTTGCAGGTCTTCGAAGATCTCGGCGCCCGGCTTCAGGAGATAGACATTCCGGCCCTGCGCTACTATCGCATGGCCCACACGACCATCATGCTCTCGGAAGCCTACTCCATCCACCGGAAGAACCTCGTCCAACGCGCCGACGACTACGCCCCCGCTACGTGGAATCATCTGGCTTCCGGGGCCGCCTTCACCGCCGCCGACTACGTTCAGTCTCAGAGAATTCGAAGCCGCATGAGACAAGACTTTCATGCCATGCTGGACGAGGTGGACCTCATAGCCATGCCCACAAGCCATAAGTCTGCCTGGCCCATCGGCGAGGGCGATGCGGTTGGGACCCTGGAGGCCTACAACTTCCGAGCCTGCTTCGACATAACCGGCATGCCCGCAGTTACCATTCCGTGCGGGTTCACCAGGGAAGGGCTGCCGCTGGGCCTCCAACTGGCGGGCCGCCCCTTCGACGAAGCAAACGTCCTAAGTGCCGCCCACGCCTACGAACAGCAGGTGCGCTGGTTCCGCCACCGACCGACCATTGCAACGACTAAAGGCGGGGTCTAGGGGAACAACTTGAATGCGAGCCACAGTCCACGATACACTAGGGCTAATCAGCATAGGGAGAACGTAATGGCCACGCTTGAGGATGTCGTCAAACGCCTCGACCACATGAGCGATACTCTAGACAAGGTCGCCACCACCCAGAACATGATGGCAGACCTCTTGGTTGGCCAGCAGGAACAACTGAAACTGCAGCAGGAACAGCTACAAGTGCATCACGAGGAGCTTAGGTTGCACCGAGAAGAACTGAAAGAAATGCACCAGTTCAATCAACAGACCAGGCGCATGTGGATTCTAATCGCCAGAAATATGGAGTGGCTGCCAGAGGACGAAGACTTCGATTAAGGGGCGGTCACTCTAGCCGCACGGCAATCTCCGAAAAGATACACCAAAAAAGAGCCAACGGTGGGAATCGAACCCACGACCTGCGGTTTACGAAACCGCTGCTCTGCCTCTGAGCTACGTTGGCACGGTCTACGTCAGCTGCGCCAAGTCCTCAATCTGGGAAACCAGCCAGTGGCTGATGTCCTCCCGCCTGATGCTGTCGGCAAGCACCGTAGCGCGTCGCCTTTTCTCGCTCCCACTCATTGTAATCGCCTGATACATGGCCTGCATAGTGCCTTCGATGTCCGCCGGCGAAACCGTCAACGCCCCGTGCTTTAATTGCTGGTGCGCTCCGGTAGTCTCAGAGAGGATCAAAACCCCGTCCCTGGTATTCACCAGCGGCCCCTCCTTCGCCACCAGGTTCATGCCATCGATAACGGCGTTTATGAGCAGGACGTCGTAGACCTTCATGCCTGCGATGGCCTGGGTGTAATTGTTCTCTAAGTAGGGTCTGATCGGCTGCCAATCCGGGGTCCCGTACATCGAATTTATATCGCCAATGGTGCGCCGAATGTCGTCCATGTACCGCTGGTACTGGCGAATGTGGGTACGCGACGGCACCAGAAAGGCCATGAACGAGACCTTGCCGTGGAGCTCCGGATAGCGGGAGAGCAGCAGTTGAAATGCACGGAACCCCCGGATAACGTTCTTGCTGGGTTCCGCCCTATCTACCCTGATAATCGACTTGCCCTGCATTTCAGACCGCAGCCTGCGTTCGTGGTCCAGGGCCCGGGGCGAATTAGCAATCCCCATTATCTCGTCCACGTTCACGGAGATCGGATAAGCCCGAACGTGGCACGCTCGCCCGTTGTGATAGATGACCCGGTTATTGTGGTCAACCTCGTACTCCGGCAGGAACTCCTCACAGCAATCCAGGAAATTACGAACGTCGTCTATGGACTGAAACCCCAACACGTCGGCAGAAACCAGGCTGCGGCAGATATGGTTTCGGATGTAGCTCGGCAGCAGCTTCCAGTAGCGGGCCGCCGGCCAGGGAATGTGGGTGAAGTGCTGAATAGCCGCGTTTGGCAGCCCCTCTCTAATGAACCCAGGCGCTAGGTACAGATGATAGTCGTGGGTCATTACGATGGGAGGCTTTTCGCTTTGACGCCCCTCGTCAATGACCATGCGTGCCATGTTTTCGTTAACGGTCACGTATCCGTTGTTCCATGCGTCGTGCACGTTCGAGTCCACGTTGGGACTGTAGGGTGAGTTCCACATGTAGTGCTGCAGGAACCACAGCAACGGATTGCAGAACACGTTGTAATACTTGTGGTAGATGCGGCGAGGAGTGGAAACGTAGCGGACCTGAGCACGCTGTCCCGGCAATTTAGAGCGGATCTTGGCCCCGCGGCTCTCCTCCGCCACCCTTCTATCTCCCTCGCCCATGGCCGTGGCCACCCACGTGAAATCCAGCATCTTGGTCAGGGAGCTGAGGGCCGTAACCACTCCGCCGCTGCCTCGGCGGACCTCGGTGCGACCATCGTAGCGCACGTAGTGCTCAATGGGCCCGCGGTTGCTGGCAAGAATCAATGGGCGTTGGGAAAGCACGGAGCCACAGAGCTCCTGCAGACGGTCCCAATGTCCTGTACTGGTTCCCTCATCCATATTGCACCGTAGCGTGGCAACATCATTGACTTCCCCGGCCCTTCTTGCGCCGTATTCAGCCGGAAAGAAGACGCTCCTTAGGCCTATACCTGGGAAGCGCCAATCCAGCGCAATTTAGCACCTGCCTATAGGGTTGTCAACGCGAGACTTGCAATCGAGAATTAGCCCTTCCAGCGCCCAGATTCGGCGCCCCGACGTCCTCCCCCATCCACCCTGACCTCTTCCCCTTGCTCACCCTATTGCCGCCCTGCTACCATCTCTCAACAAACCCGTGCATACCAAACAACCCACATACGCTACTCCCCACTCTGCGATGTTCCTCCGAAGCTTCACGAGGATTCTCGCCCTCCTACGTTTTACGTTCCACCCCGCACTTGTCATTATCACTCGTAATGATTTGTACGCCCGACTTTTTTTGAAACGAATCCCACGCCTGAAACGAACAATTTTAGGCACGAATTGGTATTTCAAGTCGAATCTCTCCCACGCCTGGAATCCCAAAAACGAACCATCCAAACTCCATTCTCTCCTGATGCCAATTCCCCGACCCACTAAGAACCAAACGAGCACACCCTGTTGACATGCGTAAACCAGCTTATGTATAATGGGCCAGAGCCTCCGCAAAGAGGCTTTTTGAACCCCTAGCACCTTAACAATTGGATAGTGGAAGGAAGTAAGGTAATTTGCCAGAGAGTTTGATCCTGGCTCAGGGTGAACGCTGGCGGTGCGTCTAATGCATGCAAGTCGAGCGATAACTTCGGGTTCGCCCGGAGGGAAAGCGGCGAACGGCTGAGTAACGCGTGAGTAACCTGTCCTTGAGTGGGGTATAACCTGGAGAGATTCAGGCTAATCCCGCATACGATCCCTGGGCCCTGGCGCAGGGAGGAAACCCGCTTGCGGGGCTCTAGGAGGGGCTCGCGTCCTATCAGGTAGTTGGCGAGGTAACGGCTCACCAAGCCGAAGACGGGTAGCTGGTCTGAGAAGATGGTCAGCCAGAGGGAGACTGAGACACGGTTCCCACTCCTACGGGAGGCAGCAGCAAAGAATTTTGGGCAATGGGCGAAAGCCTGACCCAGCGACACCGCGTGGGGGATGAAGGCCCTAGGGTCGTAAACCCCTTTTTCGAGGGAAGAGTAAGGACGGTACCTCGAGAATAAGCCCCGGCTAACTACGTGCCAGCAGCCGCGGTAACACGTAGGGGGCGAGCGTTACCCGGATTTACTGGGCGTAAAGAGCGCGTAGGCGGCTGAGTAAGTCTCCTGTGAAATCTTCCGGCTCAACTGGAAGAGGTCAGGGGATACTGCTCGGCTTGAGGGCAGAAGAGGAAGACGGAATTCCCGGTGTAGCGGTGATATGCGTAGATATCGGGAGGAACACCAGAGGCGAAGGCGGTCTTCTGGGCTGTGCCTGACGCTGAGGCGCGAAAGCGTGGGTAGCAAACCGGATTAGATACCCGGGTAGTCCACGCCCTAAACGATGGATGCTAGGTATGGGGGGTATCGACCCCTTCCGTGCCGAAGCTAACGCATTAAGCATCCCGCCTGGGGAGTACGGCCGCAAGGCTAAAACTCAAAGGAATTGACGGGGGCCCGCACAAGCGGTGGAGCGTGTGGTTTAATTCGATGCTAAGCGAAAAACCTTACCAGGGTTTGACATGTCGGTGGTAGAACCCCGAAAGGGGGACGACCTTGGGGAAACCCAGGGAGCCGTCACAGGTGCTGCATGGCTGTCGTCAGCTCGTGCCGTGAGGTGTTGGGTTAAGTCCCGCAACGAGCGCAACCCCTGTCGTTAGTTGTTTTCTCTAGCGAGACGGTCCCCCACAAGGGGAAGGAAGGTGGGGATGACGTCAAGTCAGCATGGCCCTTATACCCTGGGCTACACACACGCTACAATGGCCGGTACAACGGGTTGCGAAAGCGCGAGCCGGAGCCAATCCCATCAAAGCCGGCCTCAGTTGGAATCGTAGGCTGCAACTCGCCTGCGTGAACGTGGAATCGCTAGTAACCGTGGGTCAGCACACCGCGGTGAATACGTTCCCGGGCCTTGTACACACCGCCCGTCAAGTCATGGAAGTCGGCAACACTTGAAGTCGCTGAGCTAACCGCAAGGAGGCAGGCGCCGAGAGTGGGGCTGGTGACTAGGACTAAGTCGTAACAAGGTAGCTGTACCGGAAGGTGCGGCTGGATCACCTCCTTTCTAAGGAGTTCCAACTCGACTAACAATCGAGTTCACTCCCAGGTCGGTCGGTGGGCGCCCTGCCCGCTGCCTAGGTTGAGCCAGGCTCCCGAAGCAGCAAACAGGGCCCTGTGAAAACCCATCGTCTTTCAAGGTAACAATCGAAACTAAATTGCTTCCTTCCACTATCCAGAGGTTAAGAGAAACAGAAGCCGGGCAAGCCCCGGCTTCTTGCTTTGGCGCCAAGACCCCTCAACAGCGAGACGGATAACCATATCCTCCTGCTTCATGGATACGAGAAACGCGGTGCCCGCTGCGAAGTCTCCCCCTTAAACGCCACCTCGCGAGTTGACGAGCCTAAGCACCTTCAGTACCTGCTGAAGGCCGTAGTCCTTTTCACACACTTAACCTGTGAAGGTTACGAGACGCCGCGCCAACCGCAACGCTTGGCGTTACTGGGTGGGAGCGTCCACGGCCAGATCAGTGGTGATGACGACGAAAATACCATCTGCATCCCGCACCGGTAGAGAACGAGTGATCATCCAGATTTCACCGCCGCCCGCGTCGAAGTAGGGGTCTGTCCACACACCAGCGTTTGCAGTCAAAGGTGCAATGAGCCAATCCTGCTCTTCGATGTTGTAAGAGGGATCAGCGAGGTCATTGCTTGCGTAACCGTCGGCTGTGCGGTAGACGTAGGGGCTGGAGATGACGATGCCCCATCGGTCCAGCAGCGCGGCCGCACTGCCAAAGAATGACGGATTGGCCTCCAGGTAGGCCTGCAAGCGTTCCGTATACGCGGCCGCATCGGTTGGTCGGTTCGCCGCCAGCTCCGTAGCAAAGGCATCCAGAGCAGTAACCACAGCCTCCCGCTGCGCCTCTTCATCGGAGGCGTTGCCACCGCAGCCCAGAGTAGTCGCTAGGGCGAGCACCGTGAGAAACAAGGCCATAGCAGTACGCATTATCATTCTTCAATGCACCATCATTCGAATTTGACAAAGTTAACCGCGTCATGCAAAGCTGTCACTGCAATCAAACGTTCGTAGACCATTTGCCGGCTCTATTTCAGACAGTGCGGTTGTAGGAACAACGCCTTCAACTTGAGGGCATTGCCACGTAGTTTTCAGAATCATCACACTTCCAGAGCAAGGGGGGATATGCAGGATGCAGTATTTTCTATTTCGTCGGATAAGCTTGGCCCTTCTTGCCCTCTTCGCGCTGTCCATCCTGACCTTCTTACTCCTCCGCACGGAACGCTCCACAGCATACGATACCTATGTGGCGCCCACTTATGCTTGCCCCGGTGCCTGTCCTTCCTATGAAGACCCACCACTGCCTATCCAATACGCTCGCTATGTGAAATACACATTCCAAGGCGACTGGAATAAGGCCTGGAACTTTGGCAGGAACTTGAAGAGAGGCTGGGACTATGGCTATGGGAATGTAGTTTTGGAGCGGTTTCACGCTACCCTGCGATTGGCAGCACTAGCCCTCGCCGTGAGTGTTGCCTTGGGCATCACTCTGGGCCTTCTGGCAGCAAATCACAAAGGCAGTCCCTTTGACCGGTGGGCAAAAGTGGTAGTCTCCTTTGGGCAGTCCCTGCCTATATTCTGGTTGGGTGTCATGCTTCTGGGGGCCTTTTCTATCCAACTAGGCTGGCTGCCCACTGGAATAGGGGGAGGTTTCTCCCACATGATCTTGCCCGCTATCACCTTGGCATGGCTGCCCACTGTAGTGTCAATGAAGCTTTCCCGGACCGCCATGCTGTCAGCCCTGGAAAGTGACTACGTCAAATTGGCCCGCATCAAAGGTCTGTCCGAATGGAAAATCGTCTGGAAGCACTGCCTAAGAAACGTCGCTCTTTCTCCCGTCTTGTCCTTCACTCTTATAGGTGGAGCCTTCATGACTTCCCTGGTATTGACGGAAGCCGTATTTCAAAGGCCCGGAGCCGGACTCTTGATGTTGCAGTCAATTGGCGGCCATGGCTTTCATCCTCTGCTTAGCAGCGTGGTTCTCTTATTCGGTGGAGGATTTATCCTGTGCCACCTAGCCGTAGATGTGCTTCGAGCCTATATGGACCCTCGAATACGATACAGCGAGAGCACATCCCTCAACCATCAGGTTGCGCCTGGAAGGTAAACAGCACCTGACGCGAAGGTCCGGGAGAGTCACAGCCCAAGGGGAACGTTGACGGTAAATGGCCAACTTCTTCTTGCCCAATTGGGTGGTGAGAAACGCAGTTTCGTCCTATTATTAGGGTCAAGTACGCCAACAAAAGCACAAGGAGGAAGCAATGGCCGAATACATACCTTCACCCGCACAGTGGGTGCGCGACCAGGTGAAGCTTTACGAAAGCAGCGGCGGCACCGAGGGGACAACCCTCCGGGATTCCGGTCTGCCCGTCATCGTTGTTACCAACCGGGGCAACCGCACCGGCGGCATACGCAAGACGCCCCTTATGCGGGTGAAAGACGGTAACAACTACCTACTGGTGGGTTCACGTGGCGGCGCTCCCACAAATCCCCAGTGGGTATATAACCTTCGAGGGGAAAGCAACGTGGATATTCAAGACGAGACCGAGGTCTACAAGATGCGGGTCCGCGAGTTGGAAGAAGGGGAAGAACGGGCGCGTCTCTGGAACCTCGCCGTGGCGGCCTTCCCACCCTACCAGGAGTACCAGGAGAGTACGTCCCGCAGGATACCCGTATTCTTGGCAGAGCCGGCATAGCTGGTAGCGTCTTCCCCACGCAGTTGATTTTTGGGCGGTCGCCCTAGACCGATTCAGCGTGGTTCAAGGTGACAGCCGTCAGTTGGTAAAGCGAATAATTAGAGGGACAACTATCGCCGTGACCGACAGGGCCGCAATCACACCGGAAAAAAGAAGATAGCGGACGCCGTAGTTCGACACTAGCGCCGGATCGTAATACTTGTCGACGTCGTTGTCCCGGTACATATCAATTAGACCGCTGAGCAGCATGCTGCGTGTTCGCCTGCCTAGTGCCAATCCTGCCACGGCAAGAACATTGAGCAGCAGCGTCATGACAATGAACACGACCAATATGATGTCATAAGTGGCGGCATCACCTTCTGCCGCGGCTTCCGTAGCCACGCCGAAGTTGATGGCAAGGACAATGAGGTTGAAGACAATGGCAGTGAGCACGAAAATAGTATCCGTGCGACTGCTCTCGCGGAGCTCGCTGACAATGTGGTCATGGACTTGACCAAGCATTTCGATCACTCCCTTCGTCCGTTAAAGATGAAAAGATATGATCAATGATACAAGATAACCAGCCGATGATGTTCTGGCAGACCCGGTTGTCATGGGGAAGGAAAGAGGAACAGAGTCCGCTACACGCGGGAAAGCAATTTACCCAAAACCAAATGCTGATACAAGCCTTCACGGGTCTCGGCCCGGTATACTTATAGGGCTGGCGACCGGCTCCACCACATTCAACCACAGGCGGTTTACATGGCCCCTCTGCAAGTATATTGGGCACAGCGCATGAGCAATAGACACCGAGTTTGGTGCTCGCTCAAAACAGTTGATACCGAGAACATCAAAACGAGCGGGGTATACATCATCTGGCATGGAGGGCGTATACCAAGGGTCGTATACATCGGCCAAGGCGACATAGCTGGTCGCATTAACCACCACCGCACCTCAAGTCGAATGCTTCAGTATGAGTCCAAGGGACTGCTAATGGTTACGTGGGCCAACATCTCAGAGTTCGAACGAAGGGGAGCAGAGAAATATCTCGCAAACACCCTGGACCCTCTACGAGGTGAATACGACGACATCCCACCCATCCCCGTAAATCCCCCATGGCCTGACCCACCCGCCTCCCCTCAGTAGGAAAGTTCAAAGACACTATAAAGTCCATGCCCTGATGCTTTGACCTAGGGAGGATCTTCTCGTCACGAACAACTAAGGTCGACCCGGTTAGTTTAACTGCACCACGTGACCGCGTACAGATTGAATACCAAGTGGGGGCGGTTCCCATACCTAGAAGGCGATCCGCAAGCCAAGACCTTCCGTTGCACCGCGTTAGAGATAGGGCCGCCGTTTCTATGTCCGGCGCTAATGCGCCCCTAAGTGGCCGCTGTTGGAACATTCGAAGGACCAGGTCTGTTACTCCGCTCGGCTGTCTGCCATGATATTCCCGGTCCGGATATCGACTACTTGGACCCAGTCACGGAGGGATATCGCGCGCAACTCTTCAAATTCCTTAAGCGCGCTTGCCACATCCTCAAAGAACGCCACATTCCTGAAATACCGCTCACTGTAGTATTTCCGCTTGACCAGATATGGTTTTTCGACGTATGCCATTCCCCCTCTCCTCAGACACATTTACACTCAATACAAGCATCACCGTTCGGGGCCTGATTTTGCGTACTCCAGTGCCATCAAAGGGGTTAGGCGTTATTGTCGTCAAGTCGTTTCATTGCCTCGTACTCTTCAAAGAATTCAAGACGCTCCTCTAGTTTGTCACCCGCCAACGGTATGGCGTCACCGGTTAGTTCCAAGAGCATCCAGACCTCGGACGGATTTAGAGTGATTCCCCTGCCACTATTTGAAGCATCCACAAGTTTCCTAAAAACATTGGCTTCCATCTTTCATGCCCCTTAGTCTTCGTCAAATATGCCACCAAACGCACCACGTTCGCGGTTCGGATTCCTTGGCTGGCGCAACGGTATATCTTTGCCACAGTCACCGTAAGTGTAAGCGTCTGTGCGCTCGGCCGGAAAATAGACCGATGTACTTGTGATGACATCACTACCACCCACACACTGTTTATGTCGTATGTAGCACTTGCCCGTTTGCACGTCCGTCACTGCGATTGCATTGTATAGCTTTTCCATCATCCAACCTCCAAATTTCGTTGGACACGTCCGTTATTAGGTCTAATCCTCCCAGGGTTCGCTATAGCTTTCCACCACTTCAAGGCCCTCGTTTTTGGCAGTGGAGGAGTAGCCTTTCCCGTTCTCAAAATCGGTTTATCTCAAGTATCTGGCAAGGCGTTAGATACCAGGCAAGTGTACCCGCGCCCGACACGCCCCCCCCCCATGGTGCAAAGGGATGCAAGGCCCCATAGGTAGTTTGTATTACCGCCAGTTGACCTCCTCCCAGGAATTGCCATCAAAAACTATAGATGCTGTAACAACTATCGGTGCCGGGGCATTCTACGTTATGGAGTGGAAGTGCCGTTCCGTTCGGCCCGTTGCAAGCATCGCGCCAACTACTAGCAGCCACACCATGAACGCTACGCCCACTATTGGGTGCATTATTGTGGCCGCGTCTATCCAGACTAACTGCATAATTAGACCGATTACCACCGACGCCGGGGCAATCTTACGGAGGGTTCCACCAATCTTCCACTGGTACCTCGCCGCTATAAGCAGCGCCAGCCCTGCAATCGCAAAGCCCATCTTGCCCGTCAGAGATCGGAGAAAGTCCATTATCTCTACCGGTCCGGAAACAGTGACGTCGACGCCGGCGGACGCCGACAGAACCAGAGCAAGGGCACAAACTCCGGAGAGGGCGGTCACGGCGCCGGATGCACCCAAAACGTGCGGAACCACGGGAGTTGCGAGCCGCAGGCGGATGATCCGCGTCTTCAGCAGGAACCAGGCGGCAGTAATCAACGCAATTCCCGACGCGATTCGGGCAACTGCGCTGATTGCGTACATGGCCCTGTTTTCGGCGATAGCGCGCAACGACTCCAGCAGGGTTGGCTGGTCAGCGTCGGCAGTCACCCGAGCGAACACCATAATGATTGAAACCACCGCCGTCAGGATAAGCAGTAATCCCGCTTTTCGGGCGGCGGTATAGGGCGATAGAGCCTCTTTCCCCTGATGAGACGCAGGTGCATTGAGGTCTTTCGGGCTGTTCATGTATCCACTCCTTTCTGAATTTCTAGGTTGGAGCCTTTAGGATCCATGGCTTGGGTCCCAAACCATGGATAATGCCGGCAAGGTCAACCTTCGGGTCTATGAGTCGGGTGGCAGGACGCCCATTGTACGTGACGTAAGCATCGGCCCGAATTTCAACTTCTTGGTGCCCCCGGGCTATGAAATCGTCTCTAATTAAGTGAGCAGTAGCCAGTATAATGTCCGGCTGATATGCCATTCGCTCAACCTGCAAGGGCGTCAGATACTCCTCCGGGTACACCAGCCGCTCCGTTCCGAATTCCGTGCTGGAAACCCGGAACTTCACCAAGCCTGTCTTCTCCGTCACCAGGACTCGCCAAGAGAATAGGTAACCTTCCTCCGTCCAGCGCACGTTTCCCGGATATCCCAAATGCCTGAGTGGTGCGAAAACCTGAATCGAAAGAAAGACGGCACCCAAAATGAGCGCAGCACGTACGGGCCAGGAAAGGGCTTTTGCTTCGGCAGGAAGTGAAGGAACGGCGACAGATTCCGGGATTGAGCTTGCCGGGCTTTTCAATCGTCGCAGGAGACGTTGGGGCCAGTCCGGGTCGAAGAATATAAGCGTTGCACCGATCATTATCCAGGGGAACATGCCTATGGACTGGAAGAACAGGGCGTCATCACGTGGAATGTCACCAATACGACGTAGGCGTAGGGTCGCGTCCTCTTCCACAACAGCCAGCCGACGATGGTCAGGTCGAAGCAGGCCCCCGCCCAACTCATGGCGTAGGGCGCCCAAGCTTCCCTCAGTAACGGTCCAAAGATCGGGGTATCCGTGTTGTTGAACAGCCAGATTCTCAGGGGCTCGGCGTTGAGCAACCAGTCTGGATTGAGCTTGGCGATGCCCGCGAATAGGTACACCAATCCAATCTGGGCCCTCAGAATCCACACCGCAGCCAGGAGCGTGGTTTGCGTGTCCTTCACTCCCAACGTCGACCGAGCGTCGAGGGAGGCCGTGCGATTGAGTGGTAGGAATATCATGGGGAAGCTGACCAGGCTGACGAAGTAATAGTGGTTCAGGCAAGTTGTCTGGTCGATGAGCTCCACGTAGGCAAAGAGGAGAAAGAATGCAGTGATAGACAGCCGGTAACGGTATCCCAGGGCCACTCCCAGGCTAGCCAGGCCCTTGAGCGCAAAGTGCAGATACATACCCCAACCGGGTCAGGGTTGAACCCATCCGAAGCCGTAGTAGGTGAAGTGGTGGGCCGGTTCGATGTACAACTCCGAGACCCAGCCCATGGCCGCGAAGCGGATGATCGCCACGACTCCGAGTGTCCCAAAGACGATTCGGAAGCCGGCAAGAGATGCCGGGGATACCGGTCTAGAACCGGCGCAAGTCAGGCGGCTTGCAATTCGGGAGCATCTGCTCTTCCAACGGTGAGAGATTACTCTTTGCGCAGTTATAGTCACGGAAGGAATAAAAGCCGCCGCCCAACTCTAGCGCAGACTGTCGCCGTCCGTATCTGTGAAACCGATGGACACCCCCAACAGGCTGACGATCTCTGTTGCAATGGTGCGCTGCACGTCCAGGAGGCGATCATAGAGGGTTTGCACCTGCTGGGTCCGCTGTAGAGTTGCGGAGCGGAACGGCCCGTGAAAGGCATCAATAGCCATCATTGCCTCGTCGAACTGTTTCCGCAGACGGGCGTCGGTGTCTTCCGAAAGCTGCGACACCAGGTCGCCGATACCCAACCCTTCGTTTCCGGGACCTTCGTATACCCTACGCATTCCAATCAACTCGTGGCGGATGTCATTGAGGCCGTAGTCCGCCGATGTACCGGGGATAGCAGAAGGGTCGGGAGGGTCTTGCCTGAGTCCCATGGCCGACGCCAAGCGCACATCGACGATGTCCCGAATGAGAAAGTATCCGGTCCGAACGACGTCCACCACGGCAGCGGAGGGAAGCATGGACGAGCTGGCCCGGTCGCTGAAATAGTCCCTATAGGCGGGTCGACCTTCTGACCCCTCCATCCAATCGGCCAGGATGGCGCCGCCCTCTTCGTGAGCTACTGTGGCCATCGCAACCAGGTAGGGGCAGACGGAGACGGCCTGGCTAGAGTCTGCCAGATCGTCATTGTGGAAGAGCAGATACTCTATTGCGCCAAAACCGCGCCGGTTGGACCCAAGCGTGTCGCGAATTTCTTCAACGGTGTCGGGCGCACCTTCGGCCAATAGCCGGTCTATGCCGGACGTATCAGTGGGCGACCAGTCAAGCAGACTGGTGGAGCGACGATCCATTACTGGACCGAACCACATCGCTTCCGAACGCATCCAAGCCCCGCGCGCCGCACGCCAGGATTGTCGTGCTGTGTCCAAGAATGCAGCGTTTGGCGCGCCGCACAAGGTATTGACGGACTGCTTCAGCCCGGCAGCCTCCAACGCAAGTCTTGGTAGGCGGGAACGATGACCGTGTCCGTCAGGCTTATCAGCACGTCCCTGTCCGAGGGACCACTACTCGACCCGCACCCGGCCAGTAGGAGCAGGAGGCCGACAGGAACCGTTACGAAAATAGTTGAGGCGGCATTCACGCGGCGGCGACTCCTTAAATTGACTCCAAGAACCGGATTAGGGCATTTCTTTCGCCCTTAGTCAAGTTCATGAACTTCCCGCGCGATTCTTCAGCTTCCCCCGTGCCACAGAATAGCCTCCTCCATGCTGCGGGCGCGGCCGTCGTGGAGAAACATGGTGTGGTCGTTCACCGTTTCTACGAGGCCAATGCCCCATAAAGGCGGGGTGCGCCACTCTGTGCCGGATGGCTGTCCGTCGGGCCGGTAATCCGCCAGTCCGTCACCCACGTCATGCAGAAGCAAGTCTGTGTAGGGGAAAATCACCCGGTTCCGCAGCGATTCTAATGGGTGGGTGTCTCCCGTTGTGTGTCTCGGCGTGTGACACAGGGCGCATTGGGTCTGAACAAACAATCGAGCGCCCTGCTGCACATTCTCATCCTCAATGTTGCGCATTGCAGGTACGGCCAGCGTCTGAGTGTAGATGGTAACTTTCCTAAGACGTTCGTCCGGCATCTCCGGCTCACCTCCGTTAGGAGCTTGCCGGCACGCTTCCTGGCCTGCCGGGCAGTTCTCGTTAGGGAAGAGGCTCGACGTGATGCCGATATCTCCCAGGAATGCCCCGGCCGCCTGCTGGTTCACGGAAGGTTGGTTGGCCTTCCAGCCGAAACGGCCCAGAGCAAGCTCGCCGGTTCGGACGTCTCGAACGCAATTCGGCCGCCCGGGGATGCCGTCCTAGTTAGCGTCCTCGGGGTCGGACAGGGCCAGGATGTTCGCGTCCGGGATCGCCTCTAACAAGCCCATGCCTATGGTGGCGGGCGCAACCCGCGGGGAGACCATGACGTCGGGATGCAAGGGACCAAAGGCAAGGTCTTCAATCCCGTACGACGGCTGACGCAGACTGAAGGACGAGCCGTCCGGGTAGACGCCCGGCATCGCTACGTAGTCGATAACGATACGACCTTCCACTGGAACTCCCAGAGTGGACCGGTCCTGCAACTGGCCCCCGTACCGGGGTTCGTCTACAGGACCATCCAAGCCGGGGACGCTCAGGCGAAGGAGCAACCCGCGTTCCGGGTCATCTGGATGGTCGGGTGGCTTTCCTCTTCCATCGTGGCTGTGACAGGAGGAACATGACAGGGCATTGTGGGTGGGCCCTAGACCGTCACGAGCCTCCGTGCTGGCGGGCGCAGTGACCCAATTCTGGTTGAAGAAGCTATCCCCGACCTCGAAGATCCGCCGGATGTCGTTCGGCAGATTCCGGGCCGACAACTCGAAGGCGTTGGTTCCGACGCTAAACGCTGTAGTCTCGCCTCCAAGCAGAGGATCGTAAACCTTGCTCAAGTCCACCTCGTCATCGTCTCTACAGGCGGCGATTGCCATCGATCTAACGGGCGAATGAGGGTGCACTCGGACATCCTAGCTGACGCTAATTGTAATGCCCACCTTCTGCGCGGCGCTCACTATGGTATCGGTTTGGGCCTCTAGAGCCTCGATGGTTTCCAGCACCCTTTGCCGACCATAGGAGGAGTCGGAGACGCCCTCTCGCAGATAGTCGTCGAACGGGGAGGGAATTGCACGGGCGAGGGTGACGGAGAGATTTATCTCTGCGGCCAGATTATCGGCCAAGACTTCGTCCTCCATTGCGATGAGATCCATTATGCCAGGACCCGAGACGGCGCCGTACTCACCAAGGTAAACTCGCTGCACGCCCAAAGCGTTGGCCACTATATCCGCGGTGGTATTGTCGGCAAAGCAGGAATGTTCGTCCTCCTGAGAGCGCTCCTCGTAGGCAACGATCATGCGCTCGCCGGCAAGTTCGCCGCGGCTCATCTCGCCTATGCCGGTAATGATGTCCTGCAGGGCATCGTCCGAATTCTTGCGAACGAACTGAGCGCGGTAGTTGTTTGTTCCCGGCGCCCATGCGTCCACCATTTGCCGCAGGTGGAAGAGAAGAAGATCCGACGCGACGGCAAGATAGGTTGCCCGCCGTTGGGCATTGGCGCTGGTGGTGTAGTCCTCGATGGGTCTGTAACCCGGCCCGTCGTCGTTGAGGTCTTAGCCCCAGAGCAAGAACTCAATGGCGTGCCAGCCGGTGGAGATGTTCTCTTCGCCGTCCTCCTCGTTGAGAGAAACCAGGAGCGACGCGTCGACTACGGGGAAAGAGCCCGGGTCGTTGATGATACCGGCCTGCGAATCCCCTTATCGAGATGCTTTCGAAATCTGCCCGCTGGCTATTCCTCGTCAGACCATCGCTCTTAGAGTTGGATTTCCATTAGACATCTTCCATAGGCTGGCTAATGTGGAAGAGTTTCTCCTCAAGCCAAGGTACGCCCATACGGATAACATCACCTTTTAGGCAATCAAAGCCAGGCTTCCGGCTGAATGCTTGAACCAGAACGGGTTCTTGTCCCTGGACCACATTCGGGGAGGAGAATATGGTGGGTCCGCACTTTGACGGGGAATCTGTGAGTGGGGCCATGATAGCCCCAATGCGGCAATCCGATAGATTACCAAGCTGACGCTTCTATTGACCCAGATCTGATGGAGGGCGGCTCAAGAACACTACAACCATTCGACTACTACTGAGTGGGGAGTACGCTGAGTGTGCGGCACTGATGGGGCTTTTCCGAGGATAGGCATTCTCACCATCGTCCAGACCTCCTTTGCCCCAAGAATTTAGGCCAAGCCAGGGATTCTAGTGAGTCCTCCGGTGCTCCAGTCGAGGCATAGTCCTCCCGCCAAGGCGATTCCAACTACTGCGCCAGCGTTGCTGTCGACACCAGCGCAAACAGATGGCTTAATCCCGGCTGCGGGCTCCGTCTCTGCGTTTACGCTTACGGTCCAAGGCAGAGAGTTCCGCCTTGCGTAGACGAAGATTTAGGGGTGTGACTTCCAGCAGTTCATCGTCAGAGATGAACGACAGGGCCTCCTCCAGGCTCATCCTCACAGTTGCGTTGAGGCGCTTGGTCACTTCAGCCGTCGACGACCGCATATTGGTCAGCTTCTTTTCCTTGCAGACGTTGATCTCAATGTCGCCTAAGCGGCGGTGGGAGCCGACAATCATCCCTGCATAGACCAAAGTCCCTGCCTCGATGAAGGTATCTCCCCGACCTTGTGCGTTGAGCAGGCCGTAAGTGACAGCCGCGCCGCCCTCGGACGCTACGAGTACACCGCCGCGCTGGGACTTGATTTCACCTTCCATAGGCTCGTAGGAGGTGAAGAAGCTGCTCTTCACTCCATCGCCCCTGGTGTTCCGAAGAAAAAAGGGATCGAATCCTATCAGTCCCCGGGTAGGTATCTTGTACTCCATGTGGACGTAACCGTTTTCGTCGTACCGCATGTCCCGGAGCTGAGCCAAATTGGCGGAGAGATGCTCGGTCAGCACACCCACACACTCTTCTTGAGTACTGATATTCAGAATTTCGTAGGGTTCGTATACCTTGCTGTCGATCACCTTGGTGACGGGTGTGGGACGGGACACCTGAAACTCGAACTGCTCACGGCGCATTGTCTCGACCAGAATGGACAGGTGCAGCTCTCCCCGTCCTGCGACTACAAACACATCCGGGCTGGGGGTGGTATCCACTCGCAGGCTAACGTTAGTCCGCAGTTCTCTAATCAGCCGGTCGTGAAGATTGCGGGAAGTGCAGTGGTTACCCTCTCGGCCCATGAAGGGAGAGCTGCTCACGCCGAAGGTCATGCGCACCGTGGGTTCGTTGATGTCGATAGTCGGTAAGGCCTCCGGGCTTTCCGGCGAAGCAATGGTGTCCCCGATGGACACGTCTTCAGGGCCAGTCACGGCCACGATGTCCCCGGCGTAGGCTTCGGGTGTTTCAACTCGCTCCATACCGCGGAACACGAAGATGCGATCGAGGTTGTGGGTGGTTGCTTGGCCGTCGCTGCCCAGCAGAGCCACATCATCCCGCAGCCGGAGCGTGCCATTGGAGATGCGGCCCACGGACACTTGACCCAGATAGTTGTCGTAGTCCAAGGCCGCCACCAGCATTTGCAACGGGGCGTCGGGGTCGCCGGTGGGCGGCGGCACCGAATCCAATATCGCTTGGAAAAGAGGCTGCATATCCACCCCCGGCACATCCGGGTCCGTGGTGGCACAGCCCTGGCGGGCCGAGGTGTACAGCACTGGAAAATCCAGTTGTTCCTCCCTCGTAACCAGGTCCAAGAAGAGGTCTTGGACCATCGCGACCACCTCCGGCACGCGGGCCTCAGGACGGTCGATCTTGTTGATGACGACAATTGGTGTGACGTTCTGCTGGAAGGCTTGGCGCAACACATAGGTAGTCTGGGGCATGGGGCCGTCAACGGCGTCCACCAACAGCAGGCAGCCATCGGCCATATTCATGACACGTTCCACCTCGCCGCTGAAATCGGCGTGGCCCGGCGTGTCGATAATGTTGATTCGGACACCGCCGTAGGAGACCGAGGCGTTCTTGGCCAGAATAGTAATGCCGCGTTCTCGTTCCAGAGGGTTAGTGTCCATAATCAAAGCGCCCACCTGTTGGTGGGCCCGAAAGACTTGCCCTTGTTTCAACAATGCGTCGACCAAGGTGGTCTTACCGTGGTCGACGTGGGCTATGATGGCCAGGTTGCGAATGGCGTTGTTTTGGCAGTCAGTCAAATCTAATCACCCCACATATAATGATAACAGGAAGGTGGGCCTATTGCTGGAGTTCACACTCATTTTCAAAACCCAATCCGAAACCGAACTTGGGATGCCTGTCCTCGGCACCTCCCCTTCTTTCCAGAATGTCGGGCAAGAATTCCTGGAGAGCTAGAATGCCCCGCTTTACGTGTGTGCCGGGGGTATTGTTGAAAGCTGCGAGTGTGAGAGCGGGACGATTCCCCAACCCACCGTTCATGCGGAAGACGCCGTAATTGCCGGCCCCGCTGAATCCTTCCATGGTCTGGAGGGTAATCAGGGCGAAAATCTAATCGTCTACATTTGCTTGCCCTGCTACGGTTGATTTCAGGTCGTGGTTCTTGGAGGTGACCAGCATATCCATTTCGTCGGGGGTGTACACGATATTCTTGAATTCCTTCTTCCGGTCCTTGGAGCCAGCTGGAGGCTGCATGAAGGCGGGCTTGGTGATGTCTTCAACTATGAGATGCCAGGGTTCGTCGTCTGGTAATTCATCCTGGGCGAGCGCGCGGATGTTGAGACGCCAATCGTCCGCATCCGTCGGGGCTTGGTTAGACGCGCCCTGTGCATGGCAATTACACCAAGCTGGACCAGGAAGGCATGCCAGGCATGGCGTCGGTGGGAACACAGAGCGGGGAAAGCGTCTATATCGTCCGCCATGAGCGCGGCGTAAACTTCCGGGAGCGAACGGCGAAATGGAGAAGCCGAGGGCATTGTCCGTCTCCCCAACGACGAAGGCGCCCACCTGACACCCGTGGAATGGTGGTACTTCAACGGCCATGTGGATGCGGAGGACGGCCGGACCTTCAGCTATCACTTTGTCACCTTCCAGTCTGCGCTCGACTCAGGGTTGACGCCTCGATTGACACAGCTCAACGGGCGGGCCATGAACAGGGAATTCATCTGGCAGAGGAACAGGCCGACATCCCGGTTGTAGAGACGACTTCAGGAGGGTTCGACCTGACGACGACCAGCAGCTTGCGCAACGCTTTGCGTCTCACCGCGACGCGCTGGTGGACGTTCCATAGTAGCGGCGGTTGATAATCTCCTCAGCGACGGCCGCTTCCTCCGGCGCTGCGCTGTCCACAAAGGCTGCCTTGAGGTAACACACGCCTTCGTCCATGCCGATGCATCCTTCGCTGGACACGAAGCCCCATATACGTAGATTCAGGTTCGTGAACCCTCGACGGAATGCCTCCTCTCCCAGGTTGTTATACAGGTCCACAAACATGCCTCTGCCCAAAGAGTAGTTGCACACGTCGTATTCGTAGCGACCATCTCGTAGAAGAGCCCGCATTAAATCGTATATGGTATTGAAATGCATGCATGATGGCGAGGCATAATCAGCCACATTGCCAGAATCCAAATATGCGATGAAGTCCGCTCCGCCTTCATCAATCCAGCGAACGCCTCCTGCCCAATATGCGTGTGCTACCTCGTGCGTAATAATGATAACCGAATCGCTTATCTCGGGATCGATAGTTACAAACGCCATTCTGCCTCCGCTGCCGTAGAAGGCGTTGGAATAACCATGAATAAGAATATTGGCGTGTTTCTGCGGGAAAGGCAGGCCCATGAATTCCTCAGTTGCACGCACAGCCTTCTCGAAGATATCCATCGTGCGGGATACGGACACACCAAGGCGCAAGGTCCGGTCGAGCTCCAGTCCGGCAGGCCAGATAACTGACAAGGCGATCTCGCCGGCAAGAGGAAGAGTGATCAGCCGCTCTGCCTTCTGCGTCCCGCCCGATTCCAATATAGTGCTCAGTAGATCAGGCCGCTCTCTCATTCCGCCATTTTGAAGCAATTCAATTGTTGAACGTAAGAGCGCGGCATCCGAAGGGCCGATACTTCTCATGAACGGCTTATCCGGAATAGTCAGCACGTATTCCTCGTGCCACGGGTAAGCCTTCATGTTACGCGCTGTGATCACCAACTGTTCGAAGGAGCGTATGGCGGATGATTCATATACAGTGAGACCGTCCGCCGCCCACTGTTGGCGGACTACACTCTGAAATATGTCGGGGCCCAGTTTTACGAGTTTCCAGAGAGACAAAATACCTGAGTTTTCGGAGGGAGACACCCCATCCCGAATCCAGGGCAGACTCTCCAATTCACTGGAGAACTCCGAGTTCCGCACTCGCAGATCGGCAAGAGCTACATCGCCTAAGCTGTCATCTGTGATTCCACTTTCCAATGCAGGATCGGATAGGAGTTGTCGTAACGGCGTCTCTCCGTCCGTGTAATTTTTTCCGGCATCCGACGTTTCCCAAAGGATGTCCAATATGTCTTGATCATCTGGTTCGAGCGTTTGCAGGAATGGCATCCCGAGAATATCGGCCATGCCCTTGTCACTTTTTTCCGCGATATGTCTAACGAGGGTCGCTATGCTATGGATTGAGCCCTCGACGGTGCTGAGAGAGTCGGTTAGCCAATGCTCAGTCTGGATTTGTTGGTCCTGCATCCAGGGCAATTCCAGGAATGCGCGCAGCGATTCGGTCGAACGGTCCGCCATTTCAACTAACCAATAGATTGAATAGTGGTGTAAGGGCGCTCTTGACACTTGAATATCATTTGCGCTTAGCGCGGCTTCGCGCATTATGTCTTGTATCCACGGGATCGTTTGAATCATCGCTGCGGCCTCAGGGCGTTCATATTCCAGCACTAACAGCAGAACGACTGCTCTATCGATCTCCGTGATGCCGTCTTCGAGTAGCGGATGCGACAACAATTCATCCACGTTGCCGACGTCGGGGTCAGTCAATCGCGCTAGGGCGTCTAGGACGTCGCCATCCCCTGTATCCCCCACGTCGGCCGCCAGGAAGGGCATCCCCAGCAGTCGCAAGGCTAGCGCCTCATCACACAAGGCCAAAGTAATAAATGGCTGGTGCGCGCCGGAGTAGTAGTTGAATCTCTGTGTGTACGCTTCGAATGCCGCAGGCGCATACGCGGCAAACACACGCATTCTCAGCCTCAGGGAATCATGCCACTCCGCAACAACTGCCTCCTGTTCTGGCGTGATGGGCTGGGCCGCCGCCTGCTCGCATTGGCGTTTGGGAGTAGGGGTCGGCTCCGGCGTAGGTGTAGGGGTCGGCTGCAGCGTGGGTGTGGGGGGCGGCTCCGGCGTGGGTGCGGGGGTCGGCTGCAGCGTGGGTGTGGGGGTCGGTTCCGGCGTGGGCGTAGGGGGCGGCTCTGGCGTGGGCGTGGGGGTCGGCTCCGGCGTGGGTGTAGGGGGCGGCGGCAGCGTGGGCGTAGGGGGCGGCGTGGGGGTAGGCTCCGGCGTGGGTGGGGGGGCCGGCTGCAGCGTGGCTGCGGGGGTCGACTCCGGCGTAGGTGTAGGGGTCGACTCCAGTGTAGGTGTAGGGGTCGGCTCCAGCGTGGCTGTGGGGGTCGACTCCAGTGTAGGTGTAGGGGTCGGCTCCGGCGTGGCTGTGGGGTCGGGGGCAAGCTTCGTTATGGGCGTCGGAGTTGGCCCGCAGGCCGACAGCAGCGTTAGCAGCACCATCACCGCGAGCGCTGGCCAAGGGGCTCGGCGGACGGCCCGCGCCGCAAGGAGCATCGTCACGTTCGTACGCTTTCCATCCAACGGACCGCCCCAGGATTGTGTTCGCACCTTCGGAGCGCCGAAAGCACCTTGGTGTTAAGGAGAGACATTACATGTTCAGTGGCCGCTCAGGAAGGGACAGACTCTCGAATCCCTGATCGTCTTGTGAGATTTCAAGAAGCAGCTTTGCTCAAAAATCTCATCTGAAAAGTGGCGCATACGGGGTTCGAACCCGTGATCTCCGCCTTGAGAGGGCGGTGTCCTAGTCCACTAGACGAATGCGCCAACGACACCGCGATTTTATCACACTTTCACTTGTGCACAAAACTAACTGTAGTATAATCTATGAGTTCAAAATGTTGCCGAGTGGTGTAGTGGTAGCACTCGTGACTCTGGATCACGCAACCCTGGTTCGAATCCAGGCTCGGCAGCCAATTACCTCTCCCACAAAGGCCGTAAAGGTCCCAAAAGCCCCCCTTTCGTAGCTAAATCAGGGGCTTGCTGTTTCCGTGCCGTTCCGTTACAATCCCAGCCTACCCCACACTAAATGTGGTGAAAATGAGGGGGGATGACATGGGTGATTCCACCTCAAATGTGGGGAAAACCAAGGATAGGACATAGCGAAATAGCAAAGCAGCTTACGGTCGCAAGGATAAAGGCACTCTCAAAACCAGGAAGATTTGGTGACGGCGGCGGTCTATACCTTGAGATAGCGAAGGGTGGATCGAAGTCCTGGATACAGAGAATCATGATAGACGGACGACGGCGGGACCTTGGCTTAGGAGGCTATCCTGCTGTGAGCCTCGCAAAGGCCCGTGAAAGGGCAGCAGGTAATCGGACTGCTGTTGCCGACGGACGGGACCCGCTGGCAGAGAGACGCAAGACCAGGAAGGTCCCGACGTTTCGAGAGGCGGGAGAGTCCTTCTTGTTGGCGAACGTTCCTCGTTGGAAGAACGGGAAGACGGCAATCAACTGGCGGGGTCAGATGGAGAAATATGCCTATCCTGTCTTTGGGGACGTTCGTATTGACCGGGTGGATCGGATCGACGTGTTGGGCATTTTGTCTCCGATCTGGACCTCCAAGCCATCGGCTGCCAAGAAGCTCCGCCAACACCTCAGGGCCGTCTTCGCGTTCACAATGGCGCACGGGTACATCGAGATCAACCCTGCAGGAGAGATTATCGACGCCGCGCTCCCGCCCATGCCCGCAGTCAAGAATCACTTCCGCGCTCTCCCATATCAGGAGGTCGGGGATGCCCTTAGAATGGTTGGAGCGTCTTCCTCGTCTCTCTCGTCTCGATTGTGCTTCAAATTCTTGGTGCTGACGGCGGCGAGGAGCGGAGAGGCTAGGGGAGCCAACTGGGACGAGATCGACATGCACGAGGCCGTCTGGACGATACCGAGCAGCAGGATGAAGGCGGGTGTCGAGCATCGCGTGCCCCTGGTCGACGCTGCCCTGGAATTATTGGCGACGGCGCAGTTGCTTTCCGATGGTAGCAACTTGGTCTTTCCCTCGTTGATGAAGCCCGGCCACCCGTTGAGCGACATGACGCTAACGAAACTTCTCCGGGACCTTGGCCTGGCAGAACGCGCAACAGTCCATGGGTTCAGGACTTCCTTTAAGACATGGTGCATGGAGCAGACCGATACTCCCTGGGCCGTCGGAGAGGCCGCCCTCGCTCACACCATAGGCAACAGTACCGAGGCGGCTTATGCCCGCTCAGACTTGTTCAATAAGCGCAGGACGGTGATGCAGCAGTGGGCTGGCTTCGTGACCGCTGCGTTTGGCGACGCAGGGTCTACCAGTTCGCGGCGTTACCACGTTCCAACTACCACGATGAAAGCTTAGGAGAGCAGAATGGCCGACAAGACCGAATGTCCCGAATGCGGCGAGAATAAGGACCCGAAATTCGAGACATGCTTCTCCTGCAGCCCCATTGAGGCTTGCGATTGAGGTAGCGTTTTCTACAACTCCGCGAAATTCGACGAATGCAGAAGCTGTCGGACATATCGCAAGGCGCGGCGGGAAGCCTCGGAAAAGACAATGAGCTTTCCAGACTTCTGGGACTACCTGTCACAGTTCGACGGCAAGCAGTTGGAGGCGTGGGTGAAGATAGGCCGCGTCATAGCTGATAAAGGCCACGACTACCCCACTTGGAACGCCTACAGGTGGGTTAAGACCAACGTGAAGGGAGTCAGGACCAATGCCCAACCCTGAACTGTACCCACAAGCCGTTTGGTAAGCGGACAACCACGCCCGCTTTGTTGCCCTGTGGGAAAAGGTCGAATGACTCCAAGACCAGGGTTACCCGGAGGAGGAGATTGTCGAGTGGCTATGGAGGTTGGGGCATAGGCCAATCAACCCGAAAGACGACAACGCCACACAGGTCTACCAGGTACGCGACAATGCGGCTGCTATGGAGTGTTGGCGGCGGGTCACAGGATGAGGGATTCTTGGGGAGTTTGACGAGGAGGAGAAAGAGATATAATCCAAGTAGTCGGTCGTCGTTCCCCCGACGCTGTGAACAGAAAGGCCCCGGTCTAGAGCCACCAGGGTCTTTCTGTTTGGACGGTGACGGGCGCATATTCCTCTCTTTGGGATACTCTGGAAGAGGGAGAAAGGCCTCTCTGGGCCTCTTAGCGCGTCTCAGGTGTAAATCAGGCATCGTAGTAGGGAACGTAATTGAATCCGTTGTTCAGGGCCAGGATATGCTCCCTCGCGCCGTTGAGGCCTTGCAACCAGTCCTGTAACGTTGCGAGGCCGAGGTCGGAGTATCGCATGGCAGATTCAATCTCTGTGGCCGTGTAGTACCCCGAGTCGTCATTGACGCTCGCTAGTATGACGGTGCCGACGTCCCACACCCTCCATGCGATATGTTGTTGGCAGGTCACGTTAATGAGGTAGAAAGTCTGACTCTCGCCAAGAGCGTTGGTGGTGTCTGCAATGCTTCGGGTGGAATCTCCCCGATCTATGGCCAACCTTGCCGGAGCGTCGGCGTGGTGCTGGATGCGGTTGAAGCGGAGTTGATTGGCTTCGGAGAACATCACCGCCGGCTGCAACCGGTGTAGCGTCCCTATCTCCGGGTTGCTTGCCTGGAAAAGATGCTGAGTGAACCCGCTCACCGTATCCGACTGCGGCGTCGTGAAGTTGATGGCGAATGCCGAGTTCCCCACGAAATATTCCCACGGCGTGAGTGGTATCTGGGTGCTCGCTGAGAGTATGGCGATGATCATGTGCCGGGCGACCCCCTCCCGCAAGGTAATCAGGTGAGCTCCGTAGGCCGCTTGACTGGCAAAGCTGGAATGGACCACCGCGTTATTCCAGGTGCCAGGGGCGCGCGAGGTGCTATTCCAAATACTCCCGCCCTGAGTCCCGTCTTGCCGCAGGTTCGGGTGTAGAACCCAATAGTTGTCAGTTGTCAGGGCAAGGAAAAGATCCCGGCATCGGCGCATTGGATGTCCCAATCGCTCCAGGACCGGTGGTTGGCGTTGATGCCGCAGCGCGCGGTGTTGTCGCCCGTTCTCTGCCGAGTGTTGACGTGGCATCCGTCAATGCCGCCGTGGGAAGTCTCCCGAAGCTCAAAGCCGCTCACGACGGGAATCTCGACATGGGCATTGGTAGCTATGTACTCGTTCAGCACTTCGCCCACCAGGGCTTGATCGGGCCAACTTCTAAATCTTCGCGTCTGAGCGTCCCCGTCAGTCCTGAACTCCGCCGCAGTCACAACGTCTGAGCGAGCTATCAGGTCGTCAAAGAAGGTGGCTTCAATGGGCGGCGGCTGTGGGCGGGAAAGCAGTTCCACGCTACCCAGGTTGATGGCTACGCCTCGGCTTCCAGATAGGATTAGTACTAGGGAACCTCTGAACACCTGAGGGTATCTGGTATGTGATGGACAGTAAGTGGACTGTCCGAGGTGTTTCTTGCTCCTACGGTGTGTCGATAGAGGTCTTGTGGTCCTGAAACGGCTCTGCTAAGGCGTATCTACGTCCGTTTGTCCAGCTTGGGCGCACTTCGCCCTCGTCAGGCTGCCAAGTACCGCTCCGCCGTTATCAAGTTCGTCATCCCCAGTAGCAACGTCAGTCGTTGCGTGTTCTTTGCCAACCCTCGGTAACGCACCTTGGCGTATCCAAAGTGCCGCTTCACGTACAGGAACGGATGCTCCACCTTCGCCCTGGTCGACGCCTTGCGTTTCTCCATGAGCGCCTCATAGCTTCCCGGCTCCAGTTGCCGACGTCTCCCGGGTCTCATCGCTACCTGCCATTCCACATCCAACTCGCGATTCTCCAATCGCTTGTCGACTCCCTGATACCCCGCATCGCCCCACACCCGATTCTCTCCACCGTGCAGCAGCCAGTGAGCCTCCGTCACGTCATGAACGTTCGCAGGTGTCGTTTTTACGCTATGTACTACTCCCGTCTCAGCGTCCACACCGACGTGTACCTTCATCCCGAAGTGCCACTCATTCCCCTTCTTCGTCTGACGCATCTCAGGGTCTCGCTTACCTGCACGATTCTTCGTTGACGATGGCGCCTCAATGATGCTCGCGTCCACGATCGTTCCCTCCCGAAGCCGCAGCCCCTGGGACTCCAGATGACGGTTGATCTCCTCGAACAGACCCTGTCCCAACTCGTGCTCTTCCAGCAGATGGCGGAAGTTCAGGATCGTCGTCTCGCCCGGGAGCGGGCCCGACAGCCTCAACCCTACGAACCGTCTCACCGACTCGACCTCGTAGAGCATGTCCTCCATACCAGGATCACTGAGGTTGTAGAACATCTGCACGCAGTGAATCCGCAGCATCACAGACAACTCATAGGGTCGCCGGCCCCGGCCTGCCTTGGGATAGAACGGGCGGATGCGTTCTAATAGCTGTTCCCACGGGACCAGACCGTCCATGCGCTCAAGGAATATCTCCCGCCGGGTCTTCCGCTTCTTGCTCTCGTATTCCAAGTCGGCAAATGTTGGCTGGTCCATCGTGTCTTCACCCCAAACATCTCTACTTTGTGTGTGGCATAGTACTATGCCACAATACACCAGACTTGTTCAGAGTATCCCTAGCTGTAAAAAGGGGCTTTTTAGCGCCGTCGTACCACATACGGTACCATCCAGCAAGAGATTGGGCTTGCTACGTCTTATCAATCAAGAATTGCGCCGCAGCTGTAGTTGCCGTAGCAATGGCCCCTATTGCGGCCAGCTCCACCATTACCGACGTTCAGGGAAGCCATACACGTCGTCCATGACGCAAACAAGCCACGCTGGCGCAACGCTGGCCACATCGCCTGCTGGGTACAAACTCTTGAGCGTCACGCCATGCCGACGCTCGGTCAAATACCCCTAACCGTATCGAACGCAGGGAAGTTCTGGAAGTGCTCAACCCAATATGGACAACTCGGGCGTAGAAAGGCCGTTGCGCGTGAAAGCGGATGAGAGCCATCCTTAAATGGACAATGGCGTACGACTTCATGGAGTCCAACCCGGCGGGTGAAGCTATCGACGGCGCGTTGCCCCCTATGCCGAAGGTGAAGGCACACCTCAGATCCCTGCCCTATCAGGAAGTCGGTTCGGCGCTCGAAATCGTCGAAGCATCCCAAGCCTCGATACCAGCCAAGTTGTGCTTCCGATTTCTGGTTCTGACGGCGGCGCGCTCCGGTGAGGCTAGGGGCGCCACCTGGGACGAGATCTACCTTCAGGATCAAGTATGGCGGATTCCGTCCGGGCGTATGAAAGCGGGAATGGAGCATCGTGTACCCCTCAGCCGACAGGCAGTCGATCTACTTGGCGAAGCATCTGCCTTCCGTGGCGAAGCCGGCCTGGTGTTCCCGTCGCCCCTGAAGCAGGGGGCGCCGTTGTCCAACATGACGCTGACGAAGATTCTCCGTTCCGTTGGCCTTGCGGAACGCGCGACGGTCCACGGGTTCCGCAGCAGCTTCAAGAACTGGACACTGGAGCAGACGGACACTCCATGGGCTGTCTCAGAGGCGGCCCTTGCTCATACCCTGGGAAACTCGACCGAACAGGCCTACGCGAGGTCCGATCTTTTCGAGCGCCGCCGCGCTCTGATGCAGCTGTGGGCAGGCTACCTGACCGGCTGACCGGTCAACAGGGCTACATCAAGGGCACACTGGACTAGCCAAATTCACTCCTTGCTACCGGTCGCGATTCCAGCCAGACCGTGATGTCGCCCTCCCTCCACCTGACGGCAGCGGAGCCGACTCGTACGGGCCTCGGGAATTCACCCTCCTGCATTAGCCGATAGATCGACGAGCGACTCATGGCCGTGATTTTCTCAACTTCTCGTCGCCTCAGTAGTCTGTCATGCATAGGAATCTCCTTTTCATGTACTCTGATTCTTACCAGTGAAATATCGGTCTTCCAGTAAGTCGTTGAAATGCTGGTTTCTCCTCGCGTTTCAATGGGATGGGCGGCCGGCGCTGCGCCCCGACCGTCCGCGCCCGCGGCTTACACGGCTGGCTGTACCAGTGGGATTGAAGGCCAGGAAGTCCTTTCCACGAACTCCCGGTCCGCATTGACAAGAACGGTCTCGCCCCCAGGTGGGGCCTGACCTACCGACATTCCTACCAGGGGGATGGCGGCCAGGATTACCAAGAGCAGGGGTGCAGCCAGGAGAAAAAACTTTCCGGCCCTACGGGATCTCCGGTTGGTCCGTTGAAATGACACCTCGTTCCCTCCACGTCGTTGATGTTGGCATCGTTGCCTGCCGTGAATACTGAGGAGTGGGGGGGTGAAATTTCATGGTCTTTGAGGGGGCCTCGTACAGGAGGCCCCCTCACGGGGCCTTCATATTCAGAGGCCGGATGTGGTGTCATACCCGTGTACAGGAATTGCGATATTTGACAAAAGGCAAGTCGGAGGCCCTTTTGGGCGTGAATGGGGCCGAATTAGGGCAAGTTGAAGGACTATTTGTAAGCACTTTGCGGTAAGGGCCCGTTCCACCGATTGGGGGTGGAAGTTGCATAAAGGCAAGTCGGAATTCGAGGCGATCGGAAGGATTTTTGTCGCATGGGAGTAAGCAATTCGTGGAACGGGGCCTTACGTGGAGGACGGGATGCCCCTTACAGGAGAGGCCCTACAGGACACTTAGAGCGAAGGAGGCAGGCCCATGAAGGACAATGCGGTGAGCGATACGCATGCAGACGTGGCGGGGACGGATGGACAGCAGGAGGAATCCCGGTCCGGAGGCAATGGTGGTCGGGATGTGGCGAAGCTGCGACGGCTGCGTCTGAAGGCCCTGTTGCGGGAACTGGTGGACGAGGAGGGACGGATGGAGGCGGCGGAGATGCTGGGGGTCGCCTACCGCACCCTGGTCCGTGCCGAGGAGACGGGACAGATCACGGGTCGCATGAGAGATGCGTTGCACAGGCTTTTGGGTTCACGGCATGGCCACGATGTGGCCCGGTTGAAGGAGCGGGTCAGCGCTCTGGAGGGGCGAGTGAATGAAATGGCAGTGAGGTTGCGCGAGGCGGTGGCCGGAAAGGCCCAGGCTGAGGCCTCACCCACGGTGGTGGGGCTTCAGTCGTCTAAGCGGGCTGTGCCACGGCGTACGGACCCGGAGTTGGTCACCGAGGAGCCCGCCGCTGACGACGCCGGCGTCTACGGTGAAGCCTGGCCGTTGGTGGAGGAGTGGCGACGGCTGAGGCAGAACCATCCCAACCGGGGCCATACCCTGTCGTGGCTGACCACGGAGCAGCGGCTGCTGACCTTGGAGCTGGCGATGATGGAGCAGTGTGGGTTGACCCTTCCTCCGGAGACGCAGCCCTTGCGGGGTTTCGGGCGCAGGGGACAGATTGCCTGGCGTTGGGAGGCGCTCCGCGACACGCGAAAGGCCCTCGCAAGGAGAAAGATGCTGCGCCTGCTGCGGCGCATCCTCACCCTGGGGCTGTGGTGGAGGTAGGCCCGCGACCCTCCTCAAAGTCGTGTTTCCGCGGGTGCTGCGCCGTCGTTCCATTGCAGTTCCATGAGAGTAAGTGATCTGGGCCGAAACGCTCCAAAACCGTTGACAGTGACGGAGATGGGTGATAACACTAAATCCTGTTTCTGGCTTTTCCAGCGTTTCCTGCCTAGAAACCTGGAGGATTCCCGTCCCCCGAATCCGGGACCGGCTGCCTAGGATCGAGCCCTGCTCTCCGAACAGCCGCCCGCGGGATACCGATCTAGGGATTGAGCCTTGCTCTCCCGACGGCGGCCCCTGAGGGACAAACGCTTCCCGATGCGTGATGCCGATGGAAAGGTTGAGCCGTGCTCCCTCAATGCCGCATCGAAGGTCGGGACCCCATGTGCCTATGCGCTGCCCACGGATTTCCTGGTTGGAGTGCATCCAAAGCTCCGCCTGGACCATCCTGACTGCGGTATCAGCCAGATCACGGCCGGTCCGCAGCTATAGCACGTACTGACCGGCGGATCCTTCAATAGCCGTTGGCCGGTCGCTTCAACGGTGCGCAGCACCTCTCCCAACATGCATCTACCCTGGGGCTAGCTGCGTTCTTTGCGCTCCCTCCGTTCTTCTGCGTCAGGCATCCCACCCAGGAGGGAGTGCGTCTTCGTCAACGGGTCCCATCTCACACGACCCGCACCACTGATGCCGGTGTGGGCACACAATGAAGGGAGGCGTCAATGAACGTCAAGAATTTCTTCTCAGCGGTTCCCAAATTCAAAGGTCTCGCCGCAACCGTCGGAGGCTTTGTCCTGCGGTACAAGAAGCTCACGGTTACGGTCGTAGCTGCGGCGCTGCTGTTCGGGCCCCTGCTATTGACGGGAGACGGCGAACTCTTCGTCCTGAACGCCCTTGGAATTGGCATTGCCGTGCTGCTCGTCCGGCGGTTCACGGCGCGCCGTCAGGCGCGGAGGTCTAAGCGCTGACGGCTGACACCGCAACCCTCTTGCAATCCATGCCGAATGACAGGGGTCGTCTCTTACGAGGCGGCCCCTCTTTCTTTGCCCAAGGTGGGCGTAGATCACAGGAAACGATACAACAAACTGAGGAGGTACAAGATGACAACAGCAACATTGGTAGATGGCAACCTGACAATGGACACGGTGAAACCTCGGCACAGTCTGGAGGAGCTGGTGGACCGGCTCATGGCTACGTTGACGTTCAGGGAGGAGCCGGCTACGGCGGCGGCGAACTCTCTTGAGGGAGCGATGCCCGTGAGCACATCGAGGTCTCGGACCATGCGGACGGTAGTGTGCCCACGGCGTAGCCTGGAGGAACTGGTGGACCGGCTCATGGCCGCGTTGACGTTCAGGGAAGAGCCGGCTACGGCGGCGGCGAACTCTCTTGTGGGAGCGATGCCCGTGGTGACATCGAGGTCTCGGACCATGCGGACGGTAGTGCGGCCCCAGCGTAGCCTGGAGGAACTGGTGGACCGGCTCATGGCCGCGTTGACGTTCAGGGAAGAGCCGGAATCGCCGGTGGGGAGGGACTCCGCCGAGGTGGACGTGGTGGATACGTCGAAAGGCCATTCCGTGGTACGCGCCATCCACGAGGCCAGGCGGCTCAGACAGGCTGCGGACTTGGACGGGGCGCTGGAGACTCTCGCCGGTGCGGACATGACGCCCGACGACCCGAATCTGGCGCGGTGGACCCACTCCGAGTGGAAGCAACTGGTGAAGAGACAGTTCGGCCACCGGAGCGTGCTGGTCTACAACCAGGGCACGGGCCGGGCGGCTGCCCTGACGCCCCTCGCCGAAGGCGGAATGCTTGAAGTGGTGGCGGCGCTGGGAATGCGCTGGCGGCCCGGCAAGATCGTGTCTCGCCGCCCTTGACAGTCGAACCTGGACAGAGACGACTTAGACGAACAACTCCTAAACCGGGTGTGGGAGCAGAAAACACGATACTTTGAAAACCATACTCATCGGTACTTCACCATGTTAAAGCCGATCCTAAACGCGTGTGGAGTCAATTACGGTGGCAAATATGGCACTGATCAACCCGACTTGGCCTGTTCTCTCGACCTGGTTCAATGGACCACAGACCCCGTCTGGAGCAAGCTCCCAAGGGAATGCTCGGCTGATGCTCAAAGCAAATTGCTAAACGACGGAGCCCCGTTCTTTAAGAAAATTCTGCAAGAAAACGAGAACATCAAATTACTACTGGGTAATGGCAAGACAGTCGTAGAGCATATAGAGCGTACGTTCAACGTGCGATTTGACAAGAGGAAGGTCGACAATCTCGGGGTTCATATCTACAGTGGGGACTTGCTGGGAAAGCGATTCATCGGCTGGAGTGCATTTATGTCGAATTCGCCGATGAACAGATCTCAAAGAGCAGAGTTAGGGCGTCTAGTAGGCGAGTTGAGTTGCTAGAGCCACCATTAGCCGTTTCTGGAGAGGGTGTGGTACATTGTCCTCGGCGTGCGCATGCCAAGAGGTGAAGGGATTTCACTCTGGATTCTATCCCAGCCAAGCTCACTACCCCTCTCACTTTGAGGGCGGTTAGCTCAGTTGGTGAGAGCACTTGCCGTACAAGCAAGAGGTCTCCAGTACGAGTGCAGGATAGTTCACAGTTGCAGACTTGTTGGATAGTAGGCAGAACTCGAATTTTATTACACTCGGCCTCTATCCTTAGAGCCTGATTGCCTAGGCCTAAGGTATTAGGGGCGAAGAGAAGTTAAGAGCCTTGCCAACAACAAGCTTCGGAGTGCCATATTCAAACCTTCGCCGTTGTCTGTCACTGGACCTCGAGATTTCGCCTGGCGACTGCAGACTATTGGCTGCGGCCGCCTAACGTCCCGACTCTGGAAAGTCCCTGTCCATGTCCAGACGGCCCAAAAGCAGCAGCCTGGAACAATTCGATATTCTTGCAGAGAATGCATTATTCCTCCTCGGACACAACATTATCGAGTTCGACCTTCCCCGCCTCCAGGCACTCAATCCCCACCTACGGCTCTTGAATCTCCCGGCGGTAGACACCCCTACGCCTCAACCCCCTAGCCTTCCCTAGCCGTCCATACCATCACTTGGTCAAGCACTATAAAGAGGGCGGCCTGGTTCGGAGGCAAATCAACGATCCTCTATTGGACAGCAAGCTGGCTGTAGAAGCCTTCGCAAACCAGTTGAAGAAGCTGGAAGATGCCCCACCGAAATTGCTAACCGCCTGGCATTGGCTGATTTCTAGAGAGAATGGCGCCGGTTTCGATATGGTCTTTTCCGACATTAGAGGGACCTCCAAGCCAACCTTAGAAGGCGGCGAAAAGTACGACGCAAGGCGGAATAATGTCTTGGGGAACTACGACATACGACTATTAGAGACGCTGTTGACACCTATGTCGTCTTGGACAACGAAGTTAATTCCTCTGGTACGACTTCTGAGACAGGCTCTAAGGGAAACATTGCCCTCGGCTACCTTTGTGGACATCTCTACCACGATGATGAAACAACGCTTGATCAAGTCTCAGGAAGAGATAGCTCTGGCGCGCAAGGGTGCAGAAATTTGCAGAGTTGCCGTGAGGGCCGGTGAGGACGCCATAGCCGAAGGTGCGACGGAGGTTGATGTCGCTATAGCGGCAGAGTTAAAGGCGGCGGAAGAACACGTGAGGATGTTTCCAGATATTGAGTTCGCTAGCGGGCAGGCGCGCTGTAAGTCCGGCAACAGGAGCTTGATGGGACACACGCCGGCCAGCGGGAAAAAGCTCGTAAGAGGAGAGGTTATCCAGTTTGGAACGAACCACTATGCCTTGGGATACCATCACACGTTGCACAGACAGCGAACCATTGGGCCGGTGCCCAAGGAGATAAAACAACGTTTTGACGTAAGACTTGAGGCGGCCCTCACAGCGATCGACGCCATCAAACCCGGCGTACTCTGCTCCGAAATCGACCGGATTGCTTACAGGGTATTCGAAAAGGCAGGCTACGTTGATTTTAAGGGCTTTGGAACGGGCCATTCCTTCGGGCTCTTTGGACCCTTCTGGGGGAGAGAGGAGCTAGGAGAACTGAGAATATATAATCACACGCCCATGGAAGAGGGCATGATCTTATCGGTGGAGCCTTCACTCTATTTCCCCGACCTAGGTGGGTTGATGACCGTTGACATGGTGCTTGTAACCAAGGACGGGCATGAAGTCCTGACAGACTACCCTCGGGAACTGACCAGCGTTTGAGAGTCACGTAGCTCACGCGAATGTAAGGATTTTAATCGCCTTCCTACCGGACTGTTTGCCGGGTTTCCTTGCCCATCGGGGAAACGGCGAAGAGGTGCAACTATAAGTGACAGGTCGTTGAGACTTCTCCCTCTGCGTGACCAGCAAAAGCAAATCTACAATAACGGTACTCTTCTATAATTCACAGCGGCACTTCCAGCCAGAAAGTTCGTATTTCAGTACGGCAGGGGCCCGAAGACGACAAAGATGGACAAGAAACATGGTTCACGGCAAGAATCGCATCTCTTATCGGATAGACCGGGGATTGACTAGCCTTGCAGGGCCTCTCTATAATGCTGCCATCTCGTTTGGGTTGCCCTTTGAGCCTGAAGACTCCCAATATGGGGTAACTGTTCAGTCTTGAGGGGGCCTCTCGAAAGTTCGCCGCATTTCTCCGTCATACCCGCGAAGGCGGGTATCCAGGGGCGGAGTATTCCCCTCACCGAGTCTGAACAGTTACAATATGGGAGATACCGGGTCAATGGCCTTTCCAGCAAATATAATTGAGGGATATACAGGTCGAGTGAAATGAGAAAACTCGTTGTCCTGCTGGCTATAGTTGCCCTTGTATCGGGTTTGACGGCGGTCCTGGCCGGGTGCAGATCGACTGCGCCGACGGACCAGCCCGTTGCAGCGCCGACGGACCAGCCCGTTGCAGCGCCCACGGACCAGCCCGTTGCAGCGCCCACTGACCAGCCCGTTGCAGCGCCCACTGAGACCACATCGCCACTCCTGAAGCCCACCGCCACCGTATCTACTCCCCTGGTGGATGACTCCGTGTCAACGCCGGCTCCCGCGTCGTCTGCTGACGATGGCCTTGAATTAGCGCCCGTCGACTCTATCGGGTCGTCCAAGGAACAGGAACCCATAACGTATGTTGATCCGGATTCTGCCCATAAGGGTGGCCCCGGCGCCTCTGGCCCTGTCCAGGGTGACCCCTACACCTGGCATGACGGCGACAGGGCCATGACGGTGAAGCTTCAGACAGACCTGGTAGTCGAGGAAGACTCCGGCGGATTGCCTCGTGACGTCGTTTCAGCCAGCGAGGGTGGAACTAACGTTGTCACGAGTGCGGATGGACAATCGAAGAGTGATACCCTGCCCGTCTTTCGCTCGGAGTCCGGCGCGCTGATGACCCTCCCCGGCGGCGTTCTGCTGGTGCTCAGCTCTAAATGGAGCCAAGCGGAAACGAACGCATTTTTCTCCAACAACGGGATCAAGATGGACCGCGTGTCGGAGTTGGACTACGTCGCTAACGGCTTCTTCGTTGAAACGGAACCAGGGTTCCCCTCGCTGGACCTCGCCAACGCTCTGGCAGTGCAGGACGGTGTGGAAATCTCCAGCCCCAACTGGGGAAGAGAAGCTATCCCGAAGTGATTGTTGCCTGTGAATGCCACGGGTTGTTGTGTCCCACTGTTCCCGTGCAAGCTAACGTCTCTTCAGAGTCATCTATCGCATGACCAGGATGCTCAGCCCGGCCAAACTGCTGTCGGCGGCGGGATGCGCCATGCTCTGCCTTATGCTGGCCCTGGGCTACGCCGGCGCGCAAAACGTACCTGCCGCTCCTACCATCGACTCTGTAACCTCCGGCGACACCACACTCACCGTTGCCTGGTCCGCTCCCGCCGGCGCCGGCATCACGGCTTACGACGTGCGGCACATCGAGACCAGCGCGGATGAGACGGTGGAGGCCAGCTGGACGGTGGTACACGACGCATGGACATCCGGTACGCTGGAATACACCATCACAGGCTTGACCAACGGCACGGAGTACGACGTGCAGGCGCGGGCGGTAAACTCCAACGGCGACGGGACCTGGTCAGACACCAAGACCGGTACGCCGGCGCTCCCCGCTCCCACTATAGATTCCGTTCGCGCCGACGACCGAGCTGTGCTGGTTTCCTGGAGCGCCCTCACCGGGACCACCACGGGCATTTCGGCTTACGACGTGCGCTACATCGAGACCAGCGCTGACGAGGCGATGGACTCCAACTGGACTGTGGAGGAGGACGCCTGGGAAGAGGGCGGTGGCAGCCTGGCATACGCCGTCACCGGCCTGAGCAACGGCACGGAGTACGACGTCCAGGCGCGCGCGGTTGACAAAGACGATGTTGACGGCGCCTGGTCGGCCACAACCAGCGCAACTCCCGCGGACCACGGCGACGCCCAAAAAACGGCCACTGTCGTCTCGCCTGGCGCTCGTGTGTGGGGAGTCATTGACCCGGCGGACGATGAAGACTACTTCAGATTTAGTGTGCCAAGAACAGCCGATTATTGGATTGACACTTTAGGCGACCTGGATACCGTGGGCGAGCTGAAGGGCAGAAGCTTCCGCATGTTCAACGATAAAGGAACCGTGCCGCCCAACCCGGACAACTTCTTCCTGTGGAGAAGACTCCACCCCGGGATATACTACATTAGGGTAACCGGCTACGGATCTACTGACGAGCCGTATATCCTTCGGATCAAGAAGTTCACGGACACCACCTCAAGAAGCAACGCGACCACTCTGAATCTCAACGGCTCCGCCAACGGCATCATATTCCCGAAAAACGACGTTGACTACTTCAAGCTGGAGCTTTCCGAGACAACGCAAGTTGCCATTCGCGCCTCCGGCTTCCCTGACACCCGTGGTGAACTTTTAACGAGCAACGGCACTTTTATAGCCTCCAACGACGACGGTAATCTCCCTGGTGGCAGGAGGAATTTCCTCATCCGGCACAGGCTCAACGCCGGGATGTACTACGTCAAGGTCAGCTCTTTTGCAAGTAGTTCCGATGGGCCGTATTCGGTCTACGCTACGGCCATCACAGAGCCGGGCAGCGCCACCGCCGACGCTCAGCCACTGACCCTCGGCGGTACGGCGGGTGGAACCATAGACCCGACCGGCGACGAGGACTACTTCAGCCTGACTCTCGCAGAGACCACTTACGTGAACATCGGGGGAGTAGGCAAGAGGGAAGGAAGCAAGGTCACCCATATCAGGGGCGCTCTGACCGATGACAACGGCGACCCGGCCCCTATAGACTCATTTCACTTTAACGACCTATTCTCTTTCCAGGGCAGGTTGGACGCGGGCACATACTACTTGAAGGTGACGGGCGAGAACGCGAGAGACACGGGACGCTACACTGTCAGGGCCATCGTAGATGGCGTCTACAGTCATTTCGTAGACCGCTGCTCCATGATCCGCACCAGCAGCAGCATCAACGACCCGTTCTACGGCTGCCAGTGGCACCTGAAGAACAATAACCAGTTCCGAAACAGTGGTGGGCATGACATACGCGTCGAGGAGGTGTGGCCCACGTACACGGGATCCGGCATCAACGTGGCTGTCGTGGACGATGGAATGTACTACCAGCACGAAGACCTAACGGACAACGTCCTCACCTCATTGAATCACAACTATGTCCCCGACCTGACCGACATATACTATCCATTCGATGGCCACGGCACCGCCGTGGCCGGCCTTATCGCGGCGAAGGACAACAGCCTCGGGGTGCGCGGCGTAGCCCCCGAGGCCAATTTATACGGATACAACTTACTTAAGAAAGCCTCCGCTTACAACGATGCGGACGCCATGTCTCGCAACGCGGCCAACACGGCCATTTCCAACAACAGCTGGGGGCGTCCGGCCACCGGCCGACCGCAGCTTGGTGGTAAACTTTGGGAAGCGGCGGTCAAGAACGGCGTCACCACCGGATACGGCGGGAAAGGCGTTTTCTACGTCTTTTCTGCCGGCAACGGAGCTCCCCTCGACCACTCCAATCTGAACGAGTTAGCGAATTTCTACGCCGTAACAGCCGTCTGCGCTGTCGGGCACGACGACATACGCAGCGCCTACTCGGAATCAGGAGCAAACCTGTGGGTGTGCGGGCCGTCCAACAGTGGAAGATTCGACCAGGCCAGAATTACCACAACTGACAACGGAACCCGGTATAAGGGCAGCTTTGGAGGCACCAGCGCCTCCGCTCCCATAGTCTCCGGCGTTGTTGCCCTGATGAGAGAGGCCAACAACGCCTTGACGTGGCGGGACGTCAAGCTCATCCTGGCGGCCTCCGCCCGCAAGAACGATTCGGGCAACGCCGGCTGGGAGCAAGGCGCGTTCAAATACGGGTCGACCACGGACCACTACAACTTCAACCACGAGTACGGCTTCGGCATGGTGGACGCCAAGGCGGCCGTGGACCTGGCTGTGGGCTGGACCAACGTCCCCGATTTGCGGGAAATTACCTCTACGTCCAGCGTCACCTTGAATCTGGCCATCCCCGACCTGCCGGCATCCGGTGTGCCTATCACCGTTTCCAACAAACTGACCGTAGTCCCTTCTGTGGACTTCCTTGAGTTTGTGGAGGTCAACACCCATTTCAACCACTCTAGATTCCGGGACCTGACCGTTGAGCTGGTCTCGCCCTCCGGGGATGTTTCTACGCTGTCTCCAACTGCACTACAGGGTGGAGGGCTGACCCATAAATTCCGCTTTAGCTCTGCCCGGCACCTTGGCGAGGGCGCAGCCGGGATGTGGACCCTGCGGATCAAGGACCTTCAAAAAGGTCAAACAGGGGTTCTCAAGTCGTGGAGCCTTACCATCTACGGACACCGCTTCATTCCGGGCGTGAGCGTGTCCGAAACCGCGCTGACGGTGGACGAGGGCGGCAGCGGCGCCTACACGGTGGTCCTGGACGTGCAGCCCACCTCCGACGTGGTGATCACGGTGAGCAGCGACAACACGGACGTGACGGTGGACACCGACGGCGCGACGTCCGGCAACCAGACCACGCTGACCTTCTCCACGTCCAACTGGGACACGGCGCAGACGGTGACGGTGCGGGCGGCACAGGACAGCGACGCGGTGAACGACGCGGCGTCCATCACCCACGCCGTCGACGCCGCCCGCAGCGCCAACGAGTACGACGCCGCGACCATCGCCGGGGTGACGGTGACCGTCGACGACGACGACACCGCCGGGGCGACGGTGTCCATATCGATGCTGACGGTGAATGAAGGGGGCAGCGGGACCTATACGGTGAAGCTGAACGCCCAGCCCACCTCCAACGTGGTAATCAACGTAACCAAAAGCGGCAGTACCGACGTGACGGTGTCGCCGGCCACCCTGACCTTCACCTCGTCCAACTGGAGCACGGCGCAGACGGTGACGGTGCGGGCCGCCCAGGACGCCGACGCGGTGGACGACGCGGCCTCCATCAGCCACGCCGTCGACGCCTCCCGGAGCGCCAACGAATACGACGCCGTGACCATCGCCGGGGTGGCGGTGACCGTCACCGACGACGAGACCGCCGGGGCGACGGTGTCCGAAACCGCGCTGACGGTGGACGAGGGCGGCAGCGGCGCCTACACGGTGGTCCTGGACGTGCAGCCCACCTCCGACGTGGTGATCACGGTGAGCAGCGACAACACGGACGTGACGGTGGACACCGACGGCGCGACGTCCGGCAACCAGACCACGCTGACCTTCTCCACGTCCAACTGGGACACGGCGCAGACGGTGACGGTGCGGGCGGCACAGGACAGCGACGCGGTGAACGACGCGGCGTCCATCACCCACGCCGTCGACGCCGCCCGCAGCGCCAACGAGTACGACGCCGCGACCATCGCCGGGGTGACGGTGACCGTCGACGACGACGACACCGCCGGGGCGACGGTGTCCATATCGATGCTGACGGTGAATGAAGGGGGCAGCGGGACCTATACGGTGAAGCTGAACGCCCAGCCCACCTCCAACGTGGTAATCAACGTAACCAAAAGCGGCAGTACCGACGTGACGGTGTCGCCGGCCACCCTGACCTTCACCTCGTCCAACTGGAGCACGGCGCAGACGGTGACGGTGCGGGCCGCCCAGGACGCCGACGCGGTGGACGACGCGGCCTCCATCAGCCACGCCGTCGACGCCTCCCGGAGCGCCAACGAATACGACGCCGTGACCATCGCCGGGGTGGCGGTGACCGTCACCGACGACGAGACCGCCGGGGCGACGGTGTCCGAAACCACGCTGACGGTTGCCGAGGGCGGCAGCGCCACCTACACGGTGGTGCTGAACCTTCAACCCGCCTCCAACGTGGTAATCAACGTAACCAAAAGCGGCAGTCCCGACGTAACGGTGTCTCCGGCCACCCTGACCTTCACCCGGGCCAACTGGAGCACGGCGCAGACGGTGACGGTGCGGGCGGCACAGGACGCCGACGCGGTGGACGACCCGGCCTCCATCACCCACGCCGTCGACGCCGCCAGTAGCGCCAACGAGTACGACGCCGTGACCATCGCCGGGGTGGCGGTGACCGTCACCGACGACGAGACCGCCGGGGCGACGGTGTCCGAAACCACGCTGACGGTGGCCGAGGGCGGCAACCGCACCTACACCGTGGTGCTGAACCTTCAACCCGCCTCCAACGTGGTAATCAACGTAACCAAAAGCGGCAGTCCCGACGTAACGGTGTCTCCGGCCACCCTGACCTTCACCCGGGCCAACTGGAGCACGGCGCAGACGGTGACGGTGCGGGCGGCACAGGACGCCGACGCGGTGGACGACCCGGCCTCCATCACCCACGCCGTCGACGCCGCCAGTAGCGCCAACGAGTACGACGCCGTGACCATCGGCTCGGTGGCGGTGACCATCGACGACGACGACATCGCCGGCGTGGACGTGCCCCCAGATATCACTGGGATGTTAGAGGGCAGCGGGGCCCTGTATAAGGTGAAGCTGGACGCTCAACCCACCTCCGACGTGGTGATCAGCATAGCTAAGAGCGGCAGTCCCAACATAACGGTGTCCCCGGCGCGGCTGACCTTCACCCGGGCCAACTGGAGCACGGCTCAGACGGTGAGGGTGCAGTCGGCCCCCGACGCCGACGCAGTGGACGACACGGCCACCATCGCCCACGCGATCGTGGCTGCCGAGAGCGCCGATGAGTACGACGCCGTGACCATCGGCACGATGGTCGTGACGGTGGACGACAGCGATACCGCCGGGGCGACGGTGTCCATATCGATGCTGACGGTGAATGAAGGGGGCAGCGGGACCTATACGGTGAAGCTGAACGCCCAGCCCACCTCCAACGTGGTGATCGGCGTCACCAGGACCGGCAGTACCGACGTGACCGTGTCTCCGGCGCGGCTGACCTTCACGCCGTCCAACTGGAGCACGGCGCAGACGGTGACGGTGTCCGCCGCCCAGGACGCCGACGCGGTGAACGACGCGGCCTCCATCGCCCACGCGGTGGTGGCCGCCAGCAGCGCCAACGAGTACGACAACGTGAGCATCGCCGGGGTGGCGGTAACCGTCACCGACGACACCGCCGGGGTGAGCGTGTCCGCGTCGACGCTGTCGGTGGACGAGGGCGGCAGCGCCGCCTACACGGTGAGGCTGAACGCCCAGCCCACCTCCAACGTGGTGATCGGCGTCACCAGGACCGGCAGTACCGACGTGACCGTGTCTCCGGCGCGGCTGACCTTCACGCCGTCCAACTGGGACACGGCGCAGACGGTGACGGTGCAGGCCGCACAGGACGCCGACTCGGTGGACGACGCGGCGTCCATCGCCCACGCGGTGGTGGCCGCCAGCAGCGCCGACGAGTTCGACGCCGTGACCATCGCCGGGGTGGCCGTGACCGTCACCGACGACGACACCGCCGGGGCGACGGTGTCCGCGTCCACGCTGACCGTGGCCGAGGGCGGCAGCGGCTCCTACACCGTGAGGCTGAACACGCAGCCCACCTCCGACGTGGTGATCAGCGTAACCGCCAGCGGCAATACGGACGTGACGGTGTCTCCGGCCACCCTGACCTTCACCCGGGCCAACTGGGACACGGCGCAGACGGTGACGGTGCGGGCGGCACAGGACAGCGACGCCGTGAACGACGCAGCCGCCATCGCCCACGCCGTCGACGCCGCCAGCAGCGCCAACGAGTACGACGCCGTGACCATCGGCTCGGTGGCCGTGACCGTCACCGACGACACCGCCGGGGTGACTGAGACCGACAATGCCAGCCCACCGACGCCGGGTGGTGGTGGTGGCGGAAGCGCCAACCGTCCGCCTAAAATCACGGGACCCAGGAGCCTCCAATACCCGGAACACAGCACTGAACCGGTAGCCACCTACGAAGCTGAAGACCCCGAGGGCACGGCAATCAGGTGGGAGATAGAAGACTCGGACGAAGAACATTTTCGAATCTCGGAGGATGGCATCCTGACCTTCAAAACGCCTCCGGACTACGAAAACCCCATCGACTTCCGTCTGAACAACACCTACGAGATTCGCATTCTTGCCTTCGACAGCGGTATTCCCTCCCAGTCCGGCTACCTGCAGGTGAGGATAGAGATCAAACGGGTTAACGAAATAGGTCCGGTCACCGGAGAGACCCAAATCTCGGTAGCCGAGCACAATACTGGCCCCATCGCCCAGTACCAGGCCCAGGACCCGGAGGGCGACGCCGTAGCGTGGTCTCTCTCCGGCCCCGATGCGGCCTTGTTCCAGATAGACGAAGCCGGAACCCTGTCCCTAAACAGCGCTCTTGACTACGAAGCTCCAGCCAGCGCCACCAAAAGCAACGAATACGCCCTTACCGTCGTTGCCACCGATGACGGGAAGTCTCCAGTATCCCAACAGATTGAGGTCGTCGTAACTGTACCTGACGTAAACGAAGAGCCTGTGGGCACCCCGTCGCCCCTTGTTGGATTGACTGCTGGCAGTCCCGCCACAACCCTGGATCTCAGCCAGTTCTTCGTTGACCCTGATGGAGATTCCCTAACTTTCACCTTGGCGGACGACGCAGAATCTAGTGTGGCCTCCGCCGTGATCGAGGACAGCACCCTGTCCATAACCCCGTTGGAAGATGGAACAGTATCCTTCTCCATAACAGCCACTGACCCCGCAGGGTTGAGCGCAGCTGGTACCATAGAGGTGTCCGTCGTCAGTCCGCCGCCGCCGGAACCGACGCCCATGCCGACGCCCGCACCTGAGCCAACGCCGACACCCACCCCTAAGCCTGTACCAACTGCCACGCCTACACCCACTCCCATACATACCCCCACACCCACCGCCAGACCCGTTCGCATGCCCACCCGGGCGCCTACCGCTAGACTGATTCCCATGCCTGCCCGGGAGTCCACAACCACGGCGGCTCCAATACCTGTACCCCAGGCCACCGCCGAATCTGCACCTACGCCGACGCCGGAGCCGACGCCCAGCCCGACTCCCGTGGCGTCGCCCACGGCCACGGCCACGCCGGGACCCACGTCTACTGCGGAGCCCATGGCTGCGGCCACACCTACGCCGACGGCCACACCCACGCCGGAGCCCACGGCGCCGGAACCAGAGGAAGGCCCGCCAATAGGGTTGATCGCTCTGGTAGGCGCATTCGCCGTCTCGGCGGCAGTTGCCATCACCGTGTACGTCCGCAGACGTCGGCGGTAGCCCACGCTCCACGGCAGGGAACAATCAGGAACAGGGCTGTGGGGTGCGAGGAGAACGGGTTAGAGGTCAGGCCGGACTTGGCGCCGCTCGCGGGCAGTTGGTTCCAGAATGTTTAGCTATTGCCCAACCGGCCTCGTTCATCGCTATTAGGCAATAACAACCAACAGTTGCGGTACTCGTGGGCGGTAGACCTGAACTCAGCAGCAAGCGATGGCATCTGGGGGCTATGACGTGGTTCGAGTCTCCGCTGATGGGCCGGGCCGGTGTTCCCGACAACGGAAGAGCCTCCAACCCTGAGAGGCCAGAGGCTCGTGTGGACCAAGCTGGGAATAGCTGGCGGCCCACTCCTTAGATTAGCACCTCCCAGCGAAAAGTTCGCAATTCAGTATAGTACGGCCCACCACCAACCGTTCTATCGGTGTCCCAATTTATCCCAGAAAACCCCTTTTCATAGCTAAAACAGGCTGATTGGCACCCCACCAGTGCCGCATGATTCCTTCAGTATCCCACTTCAAGTGTGGTAACATATGTGGGAATAAATCGCGATGGGGATACCTGTATGGCACTATCGGCGACTCGCGTCAGGGCACTCAAGGAACCGGGGAGATACTCCGGCGGCGGCGGTCTGCACCTGTTCATCAGCAAGGCGGGACGAAAGTCGTGGGTCCAGCGGATCACCATCAACGGACGCCGGCGCGATATCGGCCTGGGCGGATTTCCGTCCGTAGGCCTCGCCAGAGCTCGCGAGAAGGCGTTGGACAACCGGACCGCGGTTGCGGAAGGTCGCGATCCTCTGGCCGAGAAGCAAGCGCCCCCAATGCCGACGTTCAGGGAAGCCGCCCATGTCGTCCATGAGGCGAACATACCCCGTTGGCGCAACGCCAGGCACATCGCAAGCTGGATACAGACTCTTGAGCGTCACGCCATGCCGACGCTCGGTCAAATACCCCTAACCGTATCGAACGCAGGGAAGTTCTGGAAGTGCTCAACCCAATATGGACAACTCGGGCGTAGAAAGGCCGTTGCGCGTGAAAGCGGATGAGAGCCATCCTTAAATGGACAATGGCGTACGACTTCATGGAGGCCAATCCGGTAGGTGAAGCCATGACGAAGCGTCGCTCCCATGCCCACGGTAAACCCTCACCTCAGATCCCTGCCCTATTGGGCAATCGGTTCACCGGTCGCAATCGCTGAAGTGTCTCTAATCTCAATACCAGCCAAGTTGTGCTTCCGATTTCTGGTTCTGACGGCGGCGCGCTCCGGTGAGGCTAGGGGCGCCACCTGGGACGAGATCTACCTTCAGGATCAAGTATGGCGGATTCCGTCCGGGCGTATGAAAGCGGGAATGGAGCATCGTGTACCCCTCAGCCGACAGGCAGTCGATCTACTTGGCGAAGCATCTGCCTTCCGTGGCGAAGCCGGCCTGGTGTTCCCGTCACCTCTGAAGCAGGGGGTGCCAATGTCCAACATGACGCTGACGAAGATTCTCCGTTCCGTTGGCCTTGCGGAACGCGCGACGGTCCACGGGTTCCGCAGCAGCTTCAAGAACTGGACACTGGAGCAGACGGACACTCCATGGGCTGTCTCAGAGGCGGCCCTTGCTCATACCCTGGGAAACTCGACCGAACAGGCCTACGCGAGGTCCGATCTTTTCGAGCGCCGCCGCGCTCTGATGCAGCTGTGGGCAGGCTACCTGACCGGCTGACCGGTCAACAGGGCTACATCAAGGGCACACTGGACTAGCCAAATTCACTCCTTGCTACCGGTCGCGATTCCAGCCAGACCGTGATGTCGCCCTCCCTCCACCTGACGGCAGCGGAGCCGACTCGTACGGGCCTCGGGAATTCACCCTCCTGCATTAGCCGATAGATCGACGAGCGACTCATGGCCGTGATTTTCTCAACTTCTCGTCGCCTCAGTAGTCTGTCATGCATAGGAATCTCCTTTTCATGTACTCCGATTCTTACCAGTGAAATATCGGTCTTCCGGTAAGTCGTTGAAATGCTGGTTTCTCCTCGCGTTTCAATGGGATGGGCGGCCGGCGCTGCGCCCCGACCGTCCGCGCCCGCGGCTTACGCGGCCGGCTGTACCGGTGGGATTGAAGGCCAGGTAGTCCTTTCCACGAACTCCCGGTCCGCGTTCACCAGGACGGGCTCGTCACCCGTCGGGGCCTGACCTACCGACATGCCTACCAGGGGGATGGCGGCCAAGATTGCCAGCAGTAGAGCCAGCGCCAGGAGAAAAAACTTTCCGGCCCTACGAGATCTCCGGTTGGTCCGTTGAAATGACACGTCGCTACCTCCACGTCGTTGATCTTGTCGTCGTTGCCTGCCGTGAATACTGAGGAGTGGGGGGGTGAAATTTCATGGTCTTTGAGGGGGCCTCGTACGGGAGGCCCCCTCACGGGGCCTTCATATTCGGAGGCCGGATGTGGTGTCATACCCGTGTACAGGAATTGCGATATTTGCATAAAGGCAAGTCGTGGGCCGTTCTGGGCGTGAAATGGGCCGAATTAGGGCAAGTGGAAGGACTATTTGTAAGCACTTTGCGGTAAGGGCCCGTTCCACCGATTGGGGGTGGAAGTTGCATAAAGGCAAGTCGGAATTCGAGGCGATCGGAAGGATTTTTGTCGCATGGGAGTAAGCAATTCGTGGAACGGGGCCTTACGTGGAGGACGGGATGCCCCTTACAGGAGAGGCCCTACAGGACACTTAGAGCGAAGGAGGCAGGCCCATGAAGGACAATGCGGTGAGCGATACGCATGCAGACGTGGCGGGGACGGATGGACAGCAGGAGGAATCCCGGTCCGGAGGCAATGGTGGTCGGGATGTGGCGAAGCTGCGACGGCTGCGTCTGAAGGCCCTGTTGCGGGAGCTGGTGGACGAGGAGGGACGGATGGAGGCGGCGGAGATGCTGGGGGTCGCCTACCGCACCCTGGTCCGTGCCGAGGAGACGGGACAGATCACGGGTCGCATGAGAGATGCGTTGCACAGGCTTTTGGGTTCACGGCATGGCCACGATGTGGCCCGGTTGAAGGAGCGGGTCAGCGCTCTGGAGGGGCGAGTGAATGAAATGGCAGTGAGGTTGCGCGAGGCGGTGGCCGGAAAGGCCCAGGCTGAGGCCTCACCCACGGTGGAGGGGCTTCAGTCGTCTAAGCGGGCTGTGCCACGGCGTACGGACCCGGAGTTGGTCACCGAGGAGCCCGCCGCTGACGACGCCGGCGTCTACGGTGAAGCCTGGCCGTTGGTGGAGGAGTGGCGACGGCTGAGGCAGAACCATCCCAACCGGGGCCATACCCTGTCGTGGCTGACCACGGAGCAGCGGCTGCTGACCTTGGAGCTGGCGATGATGGAGCAGTGTGGGTTGACCCTTCCTCCGGAGACGCAGCCCCTGCGAGGTTTCGGTCGCAGGGGACAGACCGCCTGGCGTTGGGAGGCGCTCCGCGACACGCGAAAGGCCCTCGCAAGGAGAAAGATGCTGCGCCTGCTGCGGCGCATCCTCACCCTGGGGCTGTGGTGGAGGTAGGCCCGCGACCCTCCTCAAAGTCGTGTTTCCGCGGGTGCTGCGCCGTCGTTCCATTGCAGTTCCATGAGAGTAAGTGATCTGGGCCGAAACGCTCCAAAACCGTTGACAGTGACGGAGATGGGTGATAACACTAAATCCTGTTTCTGGCTTTTCCAGCGTTTCCTGCCTAGAAACCTGGAGGATTCCCGTCCCCCGAATCCGGGACCGGCTGCCTAGGATCGAGCCCTGCTCTCCGAACAGCCGCCCGCGGGATACCGATCTAGGGATTGAGCCTGGCTCTCCCGACGGCGGCCCCTGAGGGACAAACGCTTCCCGATGCGTGATGCCGATGGAAAGGTTGAGCCGTGCTCCCCTGATACCGCATCGAAGGTCGGGACCCCATGTGCCTACGCGCTGCCCACGGATTTCCTGGTTGGAGTGCATCCAAAGCTCCGCCTGGACCATCCTGACTGCGGTATCAGCCAGACCACGGCCGGTCCGCAGCTATAGCACGTACTGACCGACAGCTCCTTCAATAGCCGTTGGCCGGTCGCTTCAACCGCGCGCAGCTCTTCCCCAACATGCATCTACCCTAGGGCAAGCTGCGTTCTCTTCGCTTCCTCCGTTCTTCTGCGTAGACATCCCACCTAGGAGGGAGTGCGTCTTCGTCAACGGATCCCATCTCACACGACCCGCACCACTGATGCCGGTGTGGGCACACGATGAAAGGAGGCGTCAATGAACGTCAAGAATTTCTTCTCAACGGTTCCCAAATTCAAAGGTCTCGCCGCAACCGTCGGAGGCTTTGCCCTGCGGTACAAGAGGCTCACGGTTGCGGCCGTAGCTGCTGCGCTGCTGTTCGGGCCCCTGCTATTGACGGGAGACGGTGAACTCTTCGTCCTGAACGCCCTCGGAATTGGCATTGCTGTGCTGCTCGTCCGGCGGTTCACGGCGCGCCGTCCGGGGCGCCGGTCCAGGCGCTGACGGCTGATACCGCTACCCTCTTGCAATCCATGCCGAATGACTGGGGTCGTCTCTTACGAGGCGGCCCCTCTTCTTTGCCCAAGATGGGCGTTGATCACAGGAAACGACACAACAACTTAAGGAGGTACAAGATGACTACGGCAACATTGGTGACTGGAACTCTGACCACACAGACAGGAGTACGGCCTCGGCGCAGCCTGGAGAAACTGGTGGACCGGCTCATGGCCACGTTGACGTTCAGGGAGGAGCCGGACACGGCGGCTGTGAACTCTCTTGAGGGAGCGATGCCCGTGAGCACATCGAGGTCTCGGACCATGCGGACGGTAGTGCGGCCCCAGCGTAGCCTGGAGGAACTGGTGGACCGGCTCATGGCCGCGTTGACGTTCAGGGAAGAGCCGGAATCGCCGGTGGGGAGGGACTCCGCCGAGGTGGACGTGGTGGATACGTCGAAAGGCCATTCCGTGGTACGCGCCATCCACGAGGCCAGGCGGCTCAGACAGGCTGCGGACTTGGACGGGGCGCTGGAGACTCTCGCCGGTGCGGACATGACGCCCGACGACCCGAATCTGGCGCGGTGGACCCACTCCGAGTGGAAGCAACTGGTGAAGAGACAGTTCGGCCACCGGAGCGTGCTGGTCTACAACCAGGGCACGGGCCGGGCGGCTGCGCTAGCGCCCCTCGCCGAAGGCGGAATGCTTGAGGTGGTGGCGGCGCTGGGAATGCGCTGGCGGCCCGGCAAGATCGTGTCGCGGCGCAGCCTCCGGGGCCTCCGGCCCTTGACCGGAGGTGCGTCATGGGCCTAGCAAATACAACGGTCGACATCCCCGCGCTGAAGGCGAGACATCCCTTGGGCGATACCGTGGAGGCGGCCGGTGTACAACTCAGAGGAAGGGGCAGGGTCCGCCAGGGCGTCTGCCCCTTCCACGAGGAGGCGGAAGGCAGCTTCACGGTGTACTCCGATTCCCAGAGGTTCTACTGCTTCGGCGGCGGCCTCGGAGGCGACGTGCTGGACTTCATCCAGCGGGTGGACAACCTGAGTCTGCCGGAGGCTCTTCGGCGGCTGGACGGCAGCCCTGGCCTTGCGCCTAGGGATCCTTTTCGTCCAGCCCCAACTCGTCGTGGGCAACCCGCGCCGTTGCCTCCACGCAACCCCGCCCTCTTGACCGCGGCGGCGCGGCACTATGCCGGTCAGTTGAGAAACAACCTTAAGGCCCAGACATACCTGGCCTCCCGGGGCATCGGCCCCGGCGCTGCAGCCCGCCTGGGCCTCGGTTACTCGCCTGGTCGCGGGCTGCGGCAGGCTCTGGAGTCCCGCGGCTTCTCGGAGAATCATCCCAGAGACTCAGGGCTGTTCACGGCAAAGGGTGCGGAGCGCTTCGCCGGCATGGTGGTCGTGCCGGAGGTCTCCGGCGGTCTTGTCCGCTGGCTTGCGGGCAGGGCCATAAACCCCGGGGCCAAACCCCGTTTCCAGAGCCTGCCTGGCCCCAAGCCGGTGCTTGGGCTTGGGCGTATCGGGACAGCTCCGTCTTGGGCGGTCGTGGCGGAGGGCCTCTTCGACTGGCTTACCCTTGCCGGTTGGGGTCTCCCTGCCATCGCCGCCCTAGGGACCCAGGGTCTTGACCGGGTGGCCTTAGCCCTCCGAGGCTGCCCCCGCATCTTCCTCGCCTTCGACTCAGACGACGCGGGCCGGGAGGCGACGGAGAGGCTTGCGGACCTGCTTGGACGACGGGCGGCCGTCGTCACTCTTCCCCAGGGCGTGGGCGACGTGGCAGAGCTTGCCACCCATCCCCACGGACACGCCCTCTTCCTCCGCCTGCTTGGGCAAGCGGCACGCTCTTCCCGATAGCAATCCCCGCCACCCTACTGATTCACGCCTGATTCCCCGTGAATGGGAGCTTGCACGTGGGAATCACTTCCCCTCGGTTGTATCCGCGTCCGCCACCCAGGAGTAAGTGCGCCCACTACACGACGGGCCCTGCCCGCTACCACGAGTTCTTCCTATGAAAACCCGCACTCCCCCTTCCCTACAGGAAATACACCACCACAAGGAGATACGACATGTCTAACTTCAACGGAAACAGCAACGGACACCACCCCAACGGGGCCGGCAACGGCCTCGTTCATCTGAACGGCAATGGGCACAAGCCCAGCGCCCCCATCGTTACCGACCACGACCCCGCATCGAGTGCGGAGCCGGCTCTGCTCTGGGACGGGCTGCCCCCCGCCGTCACCGGGGCCCTGGCCCAGCCTCTGGATCTCGGCCTGGTATCCCAGCGCAGGGGCAGAGCAGGCATGATCTACCACTACCTGGAAGGACACACGGTCATCGACCAGGCCAACCTGATCTTCGGTCACGGCGGCTGGGGATATGAACTGGTGGGCGACGTGACCCTCCGGCAGATGGAGACCGTGGGCTCCCGGACCGGTGAGGTGAAGGTCTCCTCGGCCTACAGCACACCGGTGCGGGTCACCGTGGCCGGGGCGCCCTCCCGCACCGACGTGGGCTTCCACGCCGTGGCCGAGGAGACCCCGGAAGGGCACGACACGGCGCTGAAGGGCGCGGTAACCGATGGCATGAAGCGGGCCCTACGCAGCTTTGGAGTCCAGTTCGGCAACGGCCTCTACGGAGACCAGGTCGACTTGAGTGCTCCACCCCGACCGGAGAGGGTTCCGGTCCAGGCCGGGACGAAACCTGGAAAGGTCCAGCCCAACCGAAGCGAAGAGTCCCAGGTACAGATGCTACGTAAACGGCTAGTGGAGCTGGGAACAGCCCAGGGCTTCGACGAGAAGCAGGTGCAGGAGGCGGTGGCAGCCCGGACGGGCAGGGGCCTGGACCAGCTGGGGGCGGCGGAGTTGGCACCCCTGGTGAAGGCCGCCGCCAACAAACTCAACAAGATACGGCAGGCCAGGGCTTCCTAGCCGGCCAATCAATCCAATACCAGGAATACAGCGGGGCAGTCTCCTCCGGGGGGCTGCCCCGCTTTTCGTTTGCGGAAGTACACGAAAGAAGGGGAAGAAAAATGACCACGACAACTACCACACGACGCAGGCCCAGGAGCCTACGCAGCGTCACCACCAGGCTGAACACGGAGTTCGGCAAGCTCTACGTCACCGTGGCGGTGGATGAAGAGGGCCGGCCCTACGAGGTCTTCGGGAGGTTGGGCAAGGGAGGAAGCTTCCAGAGCGGCGTCACTGAGCTGGTGTGCCGCCTTATTTCCCTCCACCTACGACGGGGAACGCCTCTCGACGAGGTCATCCGTCAGTGCAGGGGAATCCAGGAGATGCAGCCCTTCTTCAACAGCATGGCCGACGGTGCAAGCGTGCCGGTGCTGGGCATCGGCGACGGCATAGCCCACGTGCTCAGGGATTACCTGGAGTACAGGGGGCCGGGAAAGCACGTGGAAGCGGGAAAGGCCATGGCGATGGCTTGAGGAAATGGACTACGGGTTCACGTATGGGAGCGGGACTGCCTCAATTGCGGACAGTCCCGCTCCTTATCTAGAGGACAGAATCGAACAGGAGGAGGAATAGAGATGACTACAGCTACAACCATAGACAGGGCAAAAACATTCTCCCGTCCCGCGGCGCGGTTCGACGACGACGGCAACCCCGCATCGGGTACGGGGCAGGCTCTGGAGGTCCGGGCCTCGGCGGCCCTGAACTGCCGCCGCTTTCTCTGGTACGCCGCAACGGGATACGTCCCCACCAATCCCCCCACTGAAAAATCCCTCATGGCCATGGAAGCAGGCAACGCCCTTGAGCCGGTGGTGGCGAGGGCCATGGAAAGGGCCGGCTGGAGCGTGGACCCCGCCGATCCCCGGGACCCCCAGACGGTCACGGTGAAAGTGGGTCCCAAGCTACTGGTGACGGGCCACCCCGACGGCACGGTGCGGTTGCCACTGCCAGTGAACAGAGGACGAGCCGTGGATACCACGGTGCAGATGTTCCTATTCGAAGAGGAGGAAAAGTCTCCCACGTACGGGGAAGAAATGGTGGTGGAGGTGAAGACCAGGGGACCGGAAGCATTCAAACGGTGGCGAACCCTGGGGGCTGAGCGCAGCCACCCGGCTGCGGTGGCCCAGGCCGCCATCTACACCCTGGGACAGTTCGGCGAGATGCGGGACGCCGTGATAGCCACCATGGACACGGGTAGCCGTACCTGGGACTTCGAGCTCATCCCCGCCGACAGGCTGGAGCGGGCCCTGCAGGACACCAGCCGGTGGCTGGAGCCGCTGACCGACCACCACAACCTCCACGGGCCGGATCCCGACACCCTGCCCAACAGGGATTTCTTAGAAGGCAGCTGGCAGTGCCGGTACTGTCCTTTCTTGGACATCTGCCAGCCGGGCAGGGCGAAAAGGGAAGAGAAGCTGGAGGACACGGAGCAACAGGCGGTGAGCGACGAGGAGGCACAGGAGGCGGTGGCGGTCTACACCAAAGCCCAGCAGACCATGAAAGCACCAGAAAAAGTCAAGCGGGCCGCCCTGAAGACTCTGAAGGCGTGGATGCGCCGGAAGGGGGACACGAAGGTCACCATAGCCGGCCGCACGGTCAGTCTCGTGCAGTCCCGCCGCTACGCAATCAACTACCCCAGGCTCAACTCCCTCCTGGACCCGGAGGTCAGGGCAGAGATAGTCACGGAGCGGGAGTCGGAGTACGTCAGGGTCAACTAGACGCTTCCACCCACAGAAAGCGCACCACGTTCTTTTTTTCCCTTACAGGAAGATGGCCTCGCTTTCATCTAGGCGCGGGAGGGCCGCGCCACATCAACGATAGAGGAGGAATGACATGACAAGGACCATCAACAGAGTGGAGCTCTTGGGAAGGGTGGGGACGGACCCCGAGATGAAGTACACCCCGGGAGGCACCGCCGTCACCAGGCTCAGGCTGGCCACGGACCGCTACCGGAAGAACGTGGAGGACGCCACCGACTGGCACACCGTCGTGGTATGGGGCAAGCAGGGAGAGGCGGTGAACACCCACGTGGCCAAGGGCCAGCGAGTCTACGTCGCGGGAAGGCTGGTTCAGAACTCCTGGATGGGGGATGACGGCAAGCGCCGTCACTCCACCGAGGTCCACGCCTCCGAGGTGGTGTTCCTCGACTCCACCAACGGCGCCGGGGACGGCAACAACGCCGAGCCGGTGACCAGCGACTCTCCCTTCTAGACCAAAGACTCAAACATTCCCACATAGACGCCCCCACCGGTGGGGGCGCGACTACACGGGGCCGCTTCCCACCGACAGGGAGGCGGCCCCGCTTCATTTTCGAGACTACGCGTAAGGAGCAACCCATGACCACCATCACAGCCCAACACGCCGACACCCTTCTCGAAGCCCTCCGGAGCAACCTGGACCTGCTGGGAGAGCTGGCAGCCCGGTACCAGGTGCCCACCAGGCGGGAGACTCCCCGGGACCTCCCCTCCATAGGCTCCCCCGAGGACGTTTACTTCCTCTTAGAAAGTGTCTAAAAAGTGTCCTTGGTAGTGGTAGTAATGTAGATATGGGAGCGCCTAAATTGGTGTTCCATGAGCAGAGAGAGATATCCAAGCGACCTGAGCGACAAAGAATGGCAACTCTTGGGACCGTTGCTGCCTGCTCCCAAACCAGCAGGCCGGCCGATCAAATACCCGCGCAGGGAGGTGGTGAACGGTATTCGTTATGTGTTGCGCACCGGATGCGCATGGCGAATGCTCCCTCACGACCTGCCTCCGTGGCGCATCACATTCCACTACTTCCGCACATGGCGTCGAGATGGGACCATGGAGCGGATTCATGAAGCGCTGCGAGACCGGTTACGCTTGGCTGGGGGGCGAGCTGACAGTCCCAGCGGGGCCATCATAGACAGCCAATCGGTCAAGACCACGGAAAAAGGGGGCCTCGTGGCTATGATGCTGGTAAGAAGGTCTGTGGAAGAAAGCGACACATAGTGGTAGACACCACAGGATTGTTGTTGACAGTGGTGGTGCATCCGGCCAATATTCAGGATCGAGACGGGGCTAAGTTGGCGCTGATGCGTTTGGTAGGCCGGTTTCCCCGGTTGAAGCGGATCTGGGCTGATGGGGCCTACGCAGGCAAGCTGGTGGAGTGGGCGCGAAACATGGGTGGATGGGACTTGGAACTGGTGCGGCGTCCATCCGGTCAACACACCTTCGAGATACTTCCACGCCGTTGGGTTGTAGAGCGCACCTTTGCCTGGTTGGGCCGGTATCGTCGTCTCAGCAAGGACTATGAGGAATTGCCTCAGACTACGGAAGCGTGGGTCTACGCCGCCATGACTGGCCTGATGCTACGACGCTTAGCTCACTTCAACGCTTTTTAGACACCCTCTTAGGCCCGGAGATGTCACCACTAGCCCAGGAACAGCTCAGGGTGCTGCTCCTCAACACCAGAAACCAGGTGGTAGGCCAGCGGGTGGTCTACCAGGGAAACGTTTCATCCTCCCAGGTGAGGACGGCGGAGGTGCTCAGGCCCGCCGTCCAGGAGGGCTTGCCCAGCATCATCGTGGTCCACAACCACCCCTCGGGAGACCCGGACCCCAGCCCCGACGACGTGGCCATCACAAGGAAGCTAATGCAGGCGGCGAAGCTCCTGGACATAGACCTGCTGGACCACGTGGTCATAGGAGGGAACGACTACGTCAGTTTCAAGGGACGGGGTCTTCTGTAATAGCAGCCTACATCAATTCATGACCGGTTGGCCGACTTCCACCGGCCCCCACGCGGCGGTGACGCACTGCCGCGCAACCAACGCCCACCACAACAGCAAGGAGAAAGAAAATGCTTGTGACTCACGCTACAGACCCCCAGGATCTGCACACCATCGACGCCGGAGGCTTCTCCGCCACCGTGGACGCCTTCGCTAGGGACGAAACCACCGACGGTCTCTGGTTCCTCTCCATGGTGGGGTCCCAGACAGCCCTCAAGGCCATCTGGGCCTCCCTCCTCAAGCAGCCCCCGGACGTGGCCCACCTCATACGGGGCGCCGACGGCATGCCCCTTTCGGGAGGCTACCAGCGGTGCTCGGTGCCCTACGACACCATCGGCACCTGGACGGCGAAGATCGCCCGGCTGCCCGTGTCCGGGGGTTGGCATGCCCTCGTGTATACCAAAATGGCGGAGTTCGCCTTCGAGCGAGACTCTTTTCTCCTCCTGGCCCAGTCGGAGGAGGAGGCTCCGGCCCTCCATCACCGCTTCCTGGACCGGCGTAGCCCCCTGCCTCTCCACGGCTCCTGGAAGGACTGGCTCTGGCAGCGGGGCCTGGAGTGCGGGGAGATTTCCCCCCTCCAGTCCGTGGGCGTCTCGGCCTACCGGTGCTCTCCCGATGCCGAAAGGCTCAGGGATGACCTCTCCCGCGCCGTAGCGAAAGGACGGCTTACCTTACCCTACTAAGATCCCAGACCGACTCCACCTGCAGAGAACGGCCCACGCAGTCCTTCAAGGACACGCCGTACACATACAAAGTTCATCGTCGCGCAACACTAAGTAAAAGGAGGAAAAAGATGAGACTGGCAGCACAAGCCAAGGGAGGCTTCTATCCCACCCCGGACCGGGTGGTGGACATGATCGCCGACCTGATCGGTACACCCTCAGGATACTACTACCACAACCGGGAGACCCTCCGCGTCCTCGACCCCTGCTGTGGGGTCGGGGACGCCGTGGACAGGCTGGCAAAGCGGCTCCACGGTGCCAGCGCCATCTCCGTGGAGACCTACGGCGTCGAGCTTCACAGCGACCGGGCTGAAGACGCGGCACGCCGCCTACACCGCACCCTTTCCGCAGACCTGTTCCGTACTTCCATCGCCAACGGGGCCTTCAGTGTCCTGTACCTGAACCCGCCCTATGATTGGGACTCGCAGGATAAGAGAACGGAGCATGCCTTCCTCACCTACACCACCCGGTACCTGGCGGAGGAGGGCCTGCTGGTGTTCATCGTTCCCAGGCAGCGGCTGGCGGTATCCGCCCGCTACCTCTCAACTCACTACAGGCGTATCCGATGCTGGGCCTTCCCCCATCCCGAGCAGGAGGTCTTCGACCAGGTGGTGTTGCTCGCCTACCGGAAGGGGGACCCTACGCCGGACCCCTACGCCGAGGCACAGGTACGGGAATGGGCCGAAGGGGAGCCGGAGCCGTTGCGGTTCTACCGCTACCCGGAGTTCACACCTCCCACCATGCCCATGGGGGACATCCTCTTCGCCACCCGCACGGTGGACCCCGCGGCCGCAGCAGCGGAGGCCCGTCGGTCGGGGCTGTGGGCCAGCGTGGAGATCACCGACTCCCTCTGGCCCGCCAGGGTTGACCGCACCCGCCCACTCATGCCCCTCAGGAGGGGACACATGGCCATGCTGGTGGCCGCGGGCTTCCTGGACAACCTCTGCCTGGAGTCGGAAGGAAAACGCATCCTGGTCAAGGGAAGGACCGCGAAAATAATGGAGATGGTGGAGGACTCCCCCGAGAGGGAGGTGCACCGGGAGCGGCTCAGGACCACGGTGGTGGCCCTGGACCTGGAAGACGGCCTTATCACAGACATAGAGGCGTAGATCCGAAGGCCGAAGGGCCGGCATCGAAGGGTGCCAATACACACAGGCCCTGCCATTGCTCGCGAGTGGGACGGCGGGGCCTGCGCTTTTGCTAAGGCTGCAAACACTTCGGTAGACATCCATCCGTAACCAACATTCAACCATGGAAAAGGGAAAGAAAAACAGACGACTATGATTCTGGAAGCCTGCCATGATTGTGGGCAGCCCATCCGTCCAGGCGAACCCGCCTGGCAGTCCGCATCGGTGGACATCCTGGACGGCCACGTGGTCGCCACTCCCGTCCAGTACAGTCACATGAGAGGCGGGTGCGAGGCCGCCACGAAGAGGAAGGATCCCATCCCGCACATCCAATAGACAAGGCTATACCGACGGCTCCAATAGGGTGAGCCGCATCCACGAGACCCTGCCGGTTCTCACCCAGGAACCGGCAGGGTCTCGCCGAGTTCGGAGGCAACCCATTCTTGCACCAAGGAGGAAAAAGATGAATCTCGGAGAGTTCATAGACACATACAGAGACGCCATCGCCCATAGGGTGGTGGAGTCCTACCCGCCTCTGTACAGGCCTTCGGAGTACGCCGGTAGCATCCCCCGCCTGCTCCGCTCCCCCCTGGGAGCCCAGGAGGACGCCATCAGGGGCGCCGTCCTCTCCCTACAGGCCCACAGGGGCACCACCGTGGTGGGGGAGATGGGCACGGGCAAGACTTTCATAGCCACGGCAGCGGCCCACATGGCGGGTTTCAAGAGGGTGCTCGTCCTCTGTCCTCCACACCTGACCAGGAAGTGGAAGCGGGAGGTGGAGGAGACGGTGCCCGGCGCCCGCGCCGTCATCGTCAGGTCCATCACCGACCTGGAGCGGCTCCGCATCTCCACCGGCTCCGGCCCCCTCTTCACGGTGATGAGCCGTGAGAAGGCCAAGCTGTCCTACCGGTGGATGCCCGCCGTGAACCAGCGGTGGGCATCCACCGGTAGGCTCCTACGGGACGAGGAGACGGGCGAGCCCTCCCGGGTTCCCTGCTGCCCCGGCTGCACGGCGCAGATCGTGGACAAGGATGGCGTGCCCCTCACGGACGCCGACCTGAACCGCCGCAAGCACACCTGCGCCGTGCTGCGGCGGCCCCCTGTGGCAGGCCGACAAGTCCGGCCTCGCCCGCTACCTGCTTGCGGACTACGTGAAGCACCGGATGAAGGGCTTCTTCGACCTGCTGATTGGCGACGAGGTCCATGAGTACAAGGGGCGGGGTTCCGCCCAGGGGATCGCAGCAGGCATCCTGGCCGACGTATGCGGGAAGTCCCTCAGCCTGTCGGGAACCCTTATGGGAGGCTATGCAAGTACATTGTTCCACCTGCTGTACCGGTTTTCACCGGAGATCAGGACGGAGTTCGGTCGCTCCGAGGAGCACCGGTGGATAAAACGCTACGGCTTCGAGGAGTGCACCATGGGGAAGCCGGACGACGACGCCATAGAGGACGGTCGCAACAGCAGACGCCGCAAGTACCGCAAGGTGGTCAGGGAGAGGCCGGGCCTGGTGCCCTCCGCTCTCTTCCATCTGATAGGCAACACGGTCTTCCTCAGACTCGCCGACGTGGCCTCCGGCCTGCCCGACTACACGGAGCAGGTGATGCTCTCCGGGATGGACTCAGGGGAAGATGGGACCGGCTACTCCCAGCGTTCGGCCTACAACACGGTGTTCGAGGAGCTGAGACGGAAACTGGCGGACGCCCTATCCAAGGGATCCAAGCGGCTCCTGTCCACCTACCTCCAGACCCTCCTGGCATACCCCGACGGATGCACAAGGGGAGAAACAGTCTTAGATCCGGAGAGCGGCGAAGTCATCGTCCAAGTGCCACCCCTGTCGGAAGAAAAACTCTACCCCAAGGAGAAGTCCCTGGTGGACCTGATAGCCAAGGAGAGGATAGAGGGCCGAAGGGTGCTGGTCTACGTCACCCACACGGGCACCAGGGACATCACCGGCAGGATGGACGACATCCTCACCCGGCACGGGTTCCGGGTGGCGGTGATGAAGGCGGACGCCGTGGCCCCCGATCGGAGGGAGGCTTGGGTGGCCGACAGGGTGAAGCAGGGCATCGACGTGCTCATCTGCCATCCCAGGCTGGTCCAGACCGGCCTCGACCTCATCGACTTCCAGACGATCTGCTGGTATGAGACGGATTACAGTGTCTACGTCATGAGGCAGGCGTCGCGGCGGTCGTGGCGCATCGGACAGACCCGTCCGGTGAAGGTGGTGTTCATGTCCTACCGGAACACCCTGCAAGCGGACGCGCTGAAGCTGGTGGCGAAGAAGCTGCAAAGCTCCCTCGCCGTTGAGGGGGAGCTGCCGGAGGACGGGCTGGCCGCCTACGGCGACGACGGGGACGACCTGATGATGGCGTTGGCCCGGAAGATCGTCAGCGGCGCCGAGGAGGAAGACGAGGCGGAAACGGTGGAGGAGGTCTTCGCCCAGGCCAGGGACGCCGTGGCCACCGCCGAGGAGTACATGGTGGACGAAGGCTGGAAGCCGGTGGAGATAGAGCCGGAGGCCGTTGGGGTCAACGGCAACGGAAGCCACGCCAACGGCAACGGCTCCAACGGACACCGCACGGATGGCATCGGGCCGACGGTGAAACTTGTCCTGGACAACGGGCACCATGCCAATGGTAACGGTCACGATGAGGAGGCAGATGCGCCGCGGCAGTCTCTGTTCTCCTGGGCGGAGTTCATGGCCGTGGAGCCGGTGAAACCCAGGGGGCGCAGGCGGAAGCCTCAGCCCGCAGCCATGTCCCTGTTCGAGTGGGCGCTGGAAATGGAGCAGGAAAGAGAGGAGGAGCCGGTCGGCGCGGGACGCTAGACCGCTAAGACACAGGGGAGGCCATCGTTTGAATACGATAGCCTCCCCTGCTCGTCTATGTATGCGGGCCTTTTTTGTTGCCCTTTTTTCGAACCGCGCATTGACGTCTTTCTCGTGTTTGCTTACTCTTACGGGAGAGAACCATCCTGAGGAGGGATCGACAATCGAGGTCAAGAAGGAGAGACTCACGCTGGACTTGGCCCCCCACCTTTTAACGTTGGCTGAAGATCATCGCCGCGCTCAAAAGCGTGAGCATGCGCCATACTGCCGGACCGCCAGCGACCGCGCCCTGAAGAGGGTCAGGCACATATCGGACAGCAGCACGAGAGATGAGTGGACGGTATGCTAGGAACACTCTGAACAAGCCCCACTTGTCTATGGCATAGTAGAATGCGAAACAGAAAACAGTAGATGCTTGGGGTGAAGCCACGATGCAGCAGCCGACCTTCGGAGACCTGGAGTACGAAAGCAAGAAGCGTAAGACCCGTAGGGAGATATTCCTTGAGCGGATGGATGGCCTGATCCCATGGGGTCTGCTGGAAGAGCGGATACGCCCGTGCTATCCGAAGGCGGGCCGGGGCCGGCGTCCCTACGAGTTGTCGTCGATGCTGCGGATACACTGTGTGCAGCTGTTCTACAATCTTAGCGATCCCGGGATGGAGGATCTGCTCTACGAGGCGGAGTCTGTGAGGCGGTTCGTGGGACTGAGGCTCTCAGGCCCGTTGCCGGACGAGACAACGATACTGAACTTTCGGCATCTGCTGGAAGAGCGCCGGTTGGGAGAGGGACTGATGGAGGAGATCAACCGCCACCTGGCAACTCAGGGGCTGCGGGAGGGTACGATAGTGGACGCCCGCATCATAGAGGCGCCATCGTCGACGAAGAATGGCGCTGGCGAGCGAGACCCACAGATGCGTCAGACGAAGAAGGGGAACGAGTGGCACTTCGGTATGAAAGTGCACGTCGGGGTGGACTCAGAGACGGGAGTGGTGCATAGCATGAGCACCACATCTGCCAACGTGCATGACGTGACGGAGGCGCACCGTCTGTTGCACGGAAGGGAGAAACGGGTGTGGGGAGATGCGGGGTATCAGGGAGTGGCCAAGCGGGATGAGAATATGGGGTTGGAGGTGGAGTGGCGGGTGGCCATGAGGCCAGGTCGGCGAAGGCAACTGGAGCGTGGGAGTGAAGCAGCGGTAGAGGAGATGCGGAAGGCGTCTATCGGGGCCAAGGTGGAGCCCAGTGCAGAAGCCAAACGCCGCGAGAAGGCCATCTTGTGGTACGTCGACAATGGGCGGAGGGTGCGGTTGACGGCGCGGCACTTCGGGTTCAGTCCCGACAGCATCAGCCGCTGGGCGCGGGCCTACGACGCCTTTGGTCTGGCGGGATTGGAGCCGGCGACCCAAGCGAATGCGCCAGCCCCAGATACCGCTGTACGTGGTGCAGCGCATCCAGGCGGTGCGAGAGGAGTATCCCCGATTGGGGCGGAAGAAGCTGCGGGCGCTGCTGGCCCAGGAGGGGGTGTTCCTCTCTGCCAAGAGCATTGACCGGGTGATCCGCCGCCTCAAGGCCCGGGGCGTGCTGTGGGAGGCAACCCAGCCCCGCCGAGTATTTCACGCGCAGATGCGGCGGCAGCGACGACCGAAGGAGCTGGTGGTGGACGGTCGTAGGGGGAGGTTGTCGTGGAGTAGGATCGACTCGATACAGACTGAGTTGATAGCGGCGGTGAATGGCCTCAAGCATCAGACGGAAGTGGGAGCGCTGGTCTACACGGAACGCTTGCTCACCGTAGTAAACTGATGGAGAGAGTGGGACCGCCGATGATAATACAGCCGCCTTACAGTCCGGAGCTCCTGTTGAGCATGTGTTCGAGGAAGGTGCGCCGGTGGGTGGAGGGCAGGCTGTACCGGTGGAGAGTAGGCAAGGTGGAGACGGTCAGCCTTCCGCATACTGGAACGGCAAAGCTCCCTCGCTCATGCCGGTTGCACCTCCTGTGAAACTGGCTATAGTTAGGCATTCTCTTATTTATTAGGTGGTGGATTTGGGGTCAACGCGTCCTGGACAACTGAAATCTTAGATTGGAGACGATGATTCCAGTATTCCCGCACACTTAAAGAGCGCTACTGAAACGATATTATGTGCACTATGCTGCGCCGCCGGCAGCGAATTCTGTCGGCGATATGCGCCTTACTTTTAGCCTTCCTCACCTTGAGCAGCGCTACTGCGCAAGCGGCCAACAGCCAACCGGCGTTCCCGTCCAGCGAGAACGGCGCCCGATCAGTGGCCGAGAACACCGACGCCGCCGCAAACATCGGCGCGCCGGTTGGGGCCACGGACGCGGACAACGATGCGTTGACCTACACCCTGGGCGGCGACGATGCCGCGTCCTTCACCATTGTCCCCTCCACCGGCCAGTTGCAAACGCTAGCCGCCCTCAATTTTGAGGACAAGGACACCTACAGCGTAACGGTGTCGGCCAGCGACCGGAAGGATGCCACTGGCAGTGCCGACACGACCATCGACGCCACTATTGACGTGACCATCAGCGTAACCAACGTGGACGAGCCCGGAACGGTCATCCTGTCTCCCGCCCAGCCACGGGTCGGCGAGGTGCTGCGCGCCAGGGTGAGCGATCCGGACGTAGCTGAGGTTAACCAAGGTCTCTGGGGCTGGCATAAGTCCAGGGACGGGGCAACAGGCTGGGCGATCGTTCCAAGTGCTGCACCTTACCCTAGCTCCTACGAAGTTCAAGCCGCCGACCTGAATTTCTACTTGCAGGCCAGCGTGGGATATAAGGACGGGCACGGACCCAGCAAGGGCGCGAATGGTGTTACCGGCCGTGTGGCGGCCAAAGCGGCGGCGCCCCAGATTCATGTGGAAGAGTTGGTCTCCGGCCTGAGCATCCCCTGGGGAATCGCCTTTGCGCCCGACGGGACGATGCTGTTCACCGAACGCGCGGGCAAGCTGAGCGTCCGCCTCGCCGACGGAACGGTGCGGAATGTCACCGCTGACCTCCGCGATCTGAGGGTCTTTGTAGAAATCGGGCTTATGGCGATAGTCGTCGATACGGGCTTCGCCACCAACCGGCGGTTCTATACTTGCCAGGGCCATACCGGGGACAAGGTGCAGGTAATTGCCTGGACCATGGACGCTGGATATACGGCGGCCACCCGGGTCGCCGACCCCTTGGTCGATGGGATACCCGGCGGCGGTTCCAAGCATTCCGGCTGCCGGCTGCGCTTCGGGCCGGACGGTTATCTTTGGATTGCTACCGGGGATGCGGCAACCGGATCGGCGGCCCAGAGCCTGACCAGCCTGGGCGGCAAGGTGCTGCGGGTAGTTGCATCGACTGGCGCCGGGGCGCCGGGCAACCCATTCTCTGCCCCCAATTCGCCGCTGATCTACACCTACGGCCACCGCAACCCCCAGGGCCTGGCCCGGCGCCCCGGCGCCGGCGGCCAGATGTGGTTGGTGGAGCACGGCCCGGGTTTTGACGACGAGATCAATCTGTTGACCGCCGGCGGCAATTACGGCTGGGACCCGGCGCTCGAGAACAGCCAGTCAACACCCGGGTACAACGAGTCAACACTCATGACCGACCTGGAGAAATTCCCCGGCGCCATCGAGGCCAGGTGGGCCTCCGGGAACCAAAGCCTGGCCACCAGCGGCGGCATCTTCCTGGAGGGCGCCTGGTGGGGCCCGTGGGCTGGCCGGCTGGCGGTGGCGTCCCTCAAGGACAAGACATTGCGCGTCCTTGAGTTCAGTTCGTCCGGCGACCTGTTGAGCGAGATCAGCGTCAGCGAACTCAAAACCGCCTATGGCCGGCTCCGCACCCCGATGATGGGGCCGGATGACGCCCTGTATGTTTCCACCTCCAAGGGCAACGGCGCGGACAAGATCCTGCGGGTCACTCCCCAGGTGGCTCCCCGGTTCCCGACCGATACCGACACCACCTGGGATACGCCGGAGAACGCCGATATCACCACCATCGTCGCCACTGTTGCGGCCGAAGAGCCGAACGGCGAGGCGATCACCTACTCCCTGGGCGGAACCGACGCCTCCTCCTTCAACATCAAAGACACTACCGCCGGGGAATTGCGGGCCAACGCGCCCCTGGACTACGAGACCAAATCCTCGTACCAGGTCGATGTTATCGCCACCGACCCCAATAGCTTGAGCAGCAAAGTAACACTGACCATCACAGTAACCAACGAGGACGATGCGGGCGCGATAACCCTGTCGTCCCAAGCGCCCGTCGTTGGCATAGACCTGACGTCCGGTGTCACCGACCCCGACGGGGGTGTTTCCAGCATCGTTTGGACCTGGAGTAAATCCTCGGACCAAACCACGTGGACCGCTATTGCCGGCGCAACGTCGTCCACCTACAGACCGGTTGCCGCCGACGTTGGCAGCTACCTGCGAGCCACGGCAGCTTACACCGACAGCCGAGGATCGGGCAAGAATGCGCAACAGAAAACGGACGCCCCGGTTGCGGCGGCGGCTCAGATCGGGGTGACGGTGTCCGAAACCGCGCTTGAGGTTGCCGAGGGTGGCAACAGCAACTACACGGTGGTGCTGAACAACCGGCCCTCCTCTGACGTGGTGATCGACGTCACCGCCAGCGGCAATACGGACGTGACCGTGTCGACGGCCACCCTGACCTTCACCCCGGCCAACTGGAGCACGGCGCAGACGGTGACGGTGCGGGCCGCCCAGGACGCCGACGCCGCGAACGACGCGGCGTCCATCGCCCACGCCGTCGACGCCGCCCGCAGCGCCGACGAGTACGACACCGTGACCATCCCCGGGGTGGCCGTGACCGTCACCGGGGTGGCGGTGACCGTCACCGACGACGACGCCGGGGTGACGGTGTCCGCGTCCACGCTGACGGTGGCCGAGGGGGGCAGCGCCACCTACACCGTGGTCCTGAACGCCCAGCCCACCTCCGACGTGGTGATCAGCGTAACCGCCAGCGGCAGTCCCGACGTGACGGCGGACACCGACGCGGCGACGTCCGGCAACCAGAACAGGCTGACCTTCACCCCGGCCAACTGGAGCATGGCGCAGACGGTGACGGTGGCCGCGGCCCAGGACGCCGACACGGTGGACGACGCAGCCGCCATCGCCCACGCGGTCGTGGCCGCCGAAAGCGCCGACGAGTACGACACCGTGCTCGCCGCCAGGGTGGCCGTGACCGTCACCGACGACGAGACCGCCGGGGTGACGGTGTCCGAAACCGCGCTGACGTTGGACGAGGGCGCCAGCGCCACCTACACGGTGGTCCTGGACGCTCAGCCCGCCTCCGACGTGCTGATTCGCATTGACCTCAGCAACCAGGACGTGAAGGTGGACGCCAATGCGGGTATCGCAGGCGACCAGATCTTCATGATCTTCACCCCGGGCAACTGGAACACGCCGCAGACGGTGAAGGTGTCCGCCGCCCAGGACGCCGACGCCGCGGACGACCAAGCCCAGCTGGACCACGCGGTAAGCTATACGACCGACAGGTCCGGCCCGTACAACCGCGTGCTCGCCGCCGGGGTGGCCGTGACCGTCACCGACGACGAGACCGCCGGGGTGACGGTGTCCGAAACCGCGCTGACGTTGGACGAGGGCGCCAGCGCCACCTACACGGTGGTCCTGGACGCTCAGCCCGCCTCCGACGTGCTGATTCGCATTGACCTCAGCAACCAGGACGTGAAGGTGGACGCCAATGCGGGTATCGCAGGCGACCAGATCTTCATGATCTTCACCCCGGGCAACTGGAACACGCCGCAGACGGTGAAGGTGTCCGCCGCCCAGGACGCCGACGCCGCGGACGACCAAGCCCAGCTGGACCACGCGGTAAGCTATACGACCGACAGGTCCGGCCCGTACAACCGCGTGCTCGCCGCCGGGGTGGCCGTGACCGTCACCGACGACGAGACCGCCGCGGTGACGGTGTCCGAAACCACGCTGACCGTGGTCGAGGGCGCCAGCAACACCTACACGGTGAAGCTGGACCCCCAGCCCTCCTCCGACGTGGTGATCACGGTGACCAGCAGCAATTCGGCCGTGACCGTATCGCCGGCCACCCTGACCTTCACCCCGGACAACTGGAGCACACCGCAGACGGTGACGGTGTCCGCCGCCCACGACGCCGACGCGGTGAACGACACGGCCTCCATCGCCCACGCGGTGGTGGCCGCCGAAAGCGCCGACGAGTACGACACCGCGACCATCGCCGGGGTGGCGGTGACCGTCGCCGATGACGACGCGGGCGTGACAAACTCCGAATCCACGCTGGTGGTGGCCGAGGGCGGCAGCGCCACCTACACCGTGGCGCTGAACACCCGGCCCTCCGCCAACGTGGCGATTATCATCGCCGACGACAACCCGGACGTGACGGCGGACACCGACGCCGCGACGTCCGGCAACCAGGACCGGCTGACCTTCACCCCGGCCAACTGGAGCACACCGCAGACGGTGACGGTGGCCGCCGCCCACGACGCCGACGCGGTGAACGACAAAGCCCAGCTGCGCTACACTGTGTCGTCCGTCAACGCGTCGGGCCCGTACAGCGGCTTGGCCGCCGCCGGGGTGGCCGTGACCGTCACCGACGACGACACCGTCGGCGTGACGGTGTCCGAAACCACGCTGACCGTGGCCGAGGGCGGCGACAACACTTACACCGTGGTCCTGGACGCCCAGCCCACCTCCGACGTGGTGATCAACGTAACCAAGACCGGCAGCGCCGACATAACGGTGTCGCCGGCCACCCTGACCTTCACCCCGGCCAACTGGAGCACGGCGCAGACGGTGACAGTGGCCGCCGCCCACGACGCCAACGCGGCGGACGACTCGGCCGCCATCGCCCACGCGGTGTCGCCCGCCGAAAGCGCCGACGAGTACGACGCAGCGGCCATCGCCGGGGTGGCGGTGACCGTCGACGACGACGAGACCGCCGGGGTGACGGTGTCCAGGCCCAGGATGAGGATGGACGAGGGCGGCAGCAACACCTACACCGTGGCGCTGAACGCCCAGCCCGCCTCCGACGTGGTGATCGCGGTGACCAGCAACAATTCCGACGTGACGGTGGACACCGACGCGGCGACGTCCGGCAGCCAGAACACGCTGACCTTCACCCCGAGCAACTGGAGCACGGCGCAGACGGTGACGGTGGCCGCGGACCAGGACGCCGACGCGGCGAACGACAAGGCCGCCATCACCCACGCGGTGGTGGCCGCCCAAAGCGCCGACGAGTACGACAGCGTGACCATCGCCCGGGTGAGGGTGACCGTCGTCGACGACGAAACCCCCACCGCCGGGGTGACAAGCTCCGTGTCCCGGCTGACGGTGGCCGAGGGCGGCAGCGCCACCTACACCGTGGTGCTGAACACCTCACCCCCAGGCGCCTTCGGCGTGACGGTCTGGATTTTTCTCGTCTCCGACGGGAACGTGACGCGGACGCCGGCGAGTCTGTTATTCACTTCCAGCGACTGGAGCACACCGCAGACGGTGACGGTGTCCGCCGCCCAGGACACCGAGGGGAGCAACAGGGCCCAAGTATCCTACACTGTACGGTGCATCTGCAACCCGTACAACGGCTTGAGCTACAGCAACGTGGTGGAGGTGATCGTCGTCGACGACGACGCGGTTGGAGTGACGGTGTCCGAAACAGCGGTGTCGGTGATCGAGGGCGGCAACAGCAACTACACGGTGGTGCTGAACAACCGGCCCTCCTCTGACGTGGTGATCAACGTAACCAAGAGCGGCAGCAGCGACGTGACGGTGTCGCCGGCCACCCTGACCTTCACCTCGTCCAACTGGGACACGGCGCAGACGGTGACGGCGCGGGCCGCCCAGGACGCCGACGCCGCGAACGACGCGGCGTCCATCACCCACGCCGTCGACGCCTCCAACAGCGCCGACGAGTACGACGCCGTGAGCATCGCCGGGGTGGCCGTGACCGTCACCGACGACGAGACCGCCGGGGTGACGGTGTCCGAAACCACGCTGACGGTGGCCGAGGGCGGCAGCGGCGCCTACACCGTGGTCCTGGACGTGCAGCCCACCTCCGACGTGGTGATCAACGTAACCGCCAGCGGCAGCGCCGGCGTGACGGTGTCTCCGGCCACTTTGACTTTCACGACGGCCAACTGGAGCACGGCGCAGACGGTGACGGTGGCTGCCGCCCAGGACGCCGACGCGGTGAACGACGCGGCCTCCATCGCCCACGCCGTCGACGCCTCCCGGAGCGCCAACGAGTACGACAACATGACCATCGCCGGGGTGGCCGTGACCGTCACCGACGACGACACCGCCGGGGCGACGGTGTCCGAGACCACGCTGACGGTGGCCGAGGGCCGCAGCGGCGCCTACACGGTGGTCCTGGACGTGCAGCCTGCCTCTGACGTGGTGATCGGCGTAACCAAGACCGGCAGTACCGACGTGACGGTGTCTCCGGCCACCCTGACCTTCACCCGGGCCAACTGGAGCACGGCGCAGACAGTGACGGTGCGGGCGGCACAGGACAGCGACGCGGTGAACGACGCGGCCGCCATCACTCACGCGGTGGTGGCCGCCAGCAGCTCCGACGAGTACGACAACGTGAGCATCGCCGGGGTGGCCGTGACCGTCACCGACGACGAGACCGCCGGGGCGACGGTGTCCGAAACCACGCTGACGGTGGACGAGGGCCGCAGCGCCACCTACACGGTGGTCCTGGACGCCCAGCCCACCTCCAACGTGGTGATAAGCGTAACCGCCAGCGGCAGCAGCGACGTGACGGTGTCTCCGGCGCGGCTGACCTTCACCTCGTCCAACTGGAGCACGGCGCAGACGGTGACGGTGTCCGCCGCCCAGGACGCCGACGCGGTGAACGACGCGGCGTCCATCACCCACGCGGTGGTGGCCGCCAGCAGCGCCAACGAGTACGACGCCGTGACCATCGCCGGGGTGGCCGTGACCGTCACCGACGACGATACCGCCGGGGCGACGGTGTCCGAAACCACGCTGACGGTGAACGAGGGCAGCAGCGCAACCTACACGGTGAGGCTGAACCTTCAGCCCACCTCCGACGTGGTAATCAACGTAACCAAAAGCGGCAGTCCCGACGTAACGGTGTCTCCGGCCACCCTGACCTTCACCACGAGCAACTGGAACACGGCGCAGACGGTGACGGTGCGGGCCGCCCAGGACGCCGACGCGGCGAACGACGCAGCCGCCATCACCCACGCGGTGGTGGCCGCCAGTAGCGCCAACGAGTACGACAACGTGAGCATCGCCGGGGTGACGGTGGCCGTCGACGACGACGAGACCGCCGGGGCGACGGTGTCCTCGTCCACGCTGACGGTGGACGAGGGCGGCAGCGCAACCTACACGGTGGTCCTGGACGTGCAGCCCACCTCCGACGTGGTGATCAACGTAACCAAAAGCGGCAGCTCCGACGTGACGGTGTCTCCGGCCACCCTGACCTTCACGACGGCCAACTGGGACACGGCGCAGACGGTGACGGTGGCCGCGGCCCAGGACGCCGACGCGGCGAACGACGCAGCCGCCATCAGCCACGCGGTGGTGGACGCCAGCAGCGACGACCTGTACGACGGCCTCCACATCGCCCGCGTGAGCGTAACCGTCACCGACGACGACCCCGGGGTGAGAGTGTCCCAAACCGACGGGATTGTGATGACGGAGGGCATACCTTTCTCCTACACGGTGGCCCTGACCACCAAGCCCACCTCCAACGTGGCGCTAATAATAGGGGTGCTCGGCAGCCGGGGCATTACGGTGGACGGGTCCCCTATCACGTTCGATCTGCCCGGACTGGGTACCCTGGCGGCGGTGGAGTTGCTCTTCACCCCGGCCAACTGGAACACCCCCCAGACGGTGACGGTGCGGGCCCCCGACGACGACGACTCGGCGGACGACTCGGCCACCATCTACCACGGCGTTATCCCCGTCAGCAGCGCTGAGGAGTACCGCAGTGTCCCTCTCATCGCCCTGGAAGTGTTCGTCAACGACGACGACCCCGGGGTGACCGTGTCCCCCAAGGCGCGGTCGCTGGCCGAGGGCGGCAGCGCGACCTACACAGTGCTCCTCGACACCGAGGCCGCGTCGGACGTGGTAATATCGGTGAGCAGCGACAACACGGACGTGACGGTGTCTCCGGCCACCCTGACCTTCACCCGGGCCAACTGGGGCACGGCGCAGACGGTGACGGTGCGGGCCGCCCACGACGCCGACGCGGTGAACGACGCGGCCTTCATCACCCACGCTGTGGTGGACGCCAGCAGCGACGACCTGTACGACGGCCTCCACATCGCCCGCGTGAGGGTGTCCGTCACCGACGACGACGCCGGGGTGAGCGTGTCCGAAACCGCGCTGACGGTGGACGAGGGCGGCAGCGCCACCTACACGGTGGTCCTGGATGCCCAGCCCGCCTCCGACGTGGTGATCGGCGTAACCGCCAGCGGCAATACGGACGTGACGGTGTCTCCGGCCACCCTGACCTTCACGCCGTCCAACTGGAGCACGGCGCAGACAGTGACGGTGCGGGCGGCCCAGGACGCCGACGCGGTGAACGACGCGGCCGCCATCGCCCACGCGGTGGTGGCCGCCGAAAGCGCCGACGAGTTCGACGCCGAGACCATCGCCGGGGTGGCCGTGTCCGTCACCGACGACGACGCCGGGGCGAGCGTGTCCGCGTCGACGCTGACGGTTGCCGAGGGCGGCAGCGCAACCTACACCGTGAAGCTGGACGCCCAGCCCGCCGCGGACGTGGTGATCGGCGTAACCAGGAGCGGCAGCAGAGACGTGACGGCGTCGCCGGCGAAGCTGACCTTCACCTCGTCCAACTGGGACACGGCGCAGACGGTGACGGTGCGGGCGGCCCAGGACGCCGACGCGGTGAGCGACGCCGCCTCCATCAGCCACGCGGTGGTGGCCGCCGAAAGCGCCGACGAGTTCGACCCCGTGACCATCGAAAAAGTGAGCGTGACCGTCGACGACGACGACGCCGGGGTGAGCGTGTCCGCGTCGACGCTGTCGGTGGCCGAGGGCGGCAGCGATACCTACACCGTGGTCCTTGACGGCTCGCCCTCCTCCAACGTGGTGATCACGGTGACCAGCGGCAATACGGACGTGACCGTGTCTCCGGCGCGGCTGACCTTCATGCCGTCCAACTGGAGCACGGCGCAGACGGTGACGGTGCGGGCGGCACAGGACAGCGACGCGGTGAACGACGCGGCGTCCATCACCCACGCGGTGGTGGCCGCCAGCAGCGCCGACGAGTTCGACCTGGTCACCGTGGCCGGGGTGACCGTGACCGTGGCCGACGACGACGCCAGGCTGGTCTTGGATGTCGGGGGGTTAAGGGTGAACGAGGGCCGCAGCAACACTGCCTACGATGTGAAGCTGGGCGGCCAGCCCACGGGTAACGTGGTGGTGCGCGTAACCGTGAGCGGCAGCAGCGACGTGGCGGTGGACACCGACGGCGGAACAGACGGCGACCAGAATACGCTGACCTTCACGAATGGCAACTGGGATACAGGGCAGCTCGTGAGGGTCCGGGCCGCCGAGGACGCCGACGCGGTGGACGACGAGGCCGCCATCACCCACGCGGTGGTGGACGCCAGCAGCGCCGACGAGTTCGCCGCCGCGCCCGACGCCGTGCGGCTCGTGACCGTCGACGACAACGACGCCGGGGTGAGCGTGTCCAAAACCGCGCTGGAGGTGGACGAGGGCGACAGCGCCACCTACACGGTGGTCCTGGACGCCCTGCCCGCCTCCGACGTGGTGATCGGCGTAACCAGGAGCGGCAGCCCCGACGTGACGGTGGACACCGACGGCGCGACGTCCGGCAACCAGAACACCCTGACCTTCACCTCGTCCAACTGGAGCACGGCGCAGACGGTGACGGTGCGGGCGGCACAGGACGCCGACGCCGCGAACGACGCAGCGTCCATCACCCACAGGGTCGTGGCCGCGCAGAGCGCCGACGAGTACGACGACGCGACCATCGCCGGGGTGGCGGTGACCGTCGACGACGACGACGCCGGGGTGACGGTGTCCCCTGCTAAATTGCGCATCCCCGAGGGCAACAGCGCCACCTACACGGTGGTCCTGGACGCCCTGCCCGCCTCCGACGTCGTAATCACGGTGACCCGCAGCGGCGACGTGACGCCGTCATCTTCCACGCTCACCTTCACCACGGCCAACTGGAACACGGCGCAGACCGTAACGCTGCGCACCGCCCATGACGACGACGCCGTGGACGACGCGGATTCCGTCACCCATAGTGTCGTGGCCAACAGCAGCGCCGACGAGTTCGACTCCGTCACCATCGCCGCCGTCAGTGTGGCCGTCATCGACGATGATGAAGCCACGCTGGTCGTGCCTGGCGACGCAATTATGATATCGGAGGGCATCAGATCCGGTGGCTACACTGTGCGACTGAGCGCCCAACCCACGAGCAACGTGGTGGTGCGCGTAACCGTGAGCGGCAGCAGCGACGTGGCGGTGGACACCGACGGCACGACAAACGGCGACCAGGGTACGCTGACTTTCACGAATGGCAACTGGGACACGGAGCAGCTCGTGCGGGTCCGGGCTGCCCAGGACGCCGACGCGGCGAACGACGCGGCCCTAATCACCCATAGCGTCGTGGACGCCGACAGCGCCGACGAGTTCGACGCCGCGCCCAACGTCGAACTGGCGGTGACCGTCGACGACGACGACGCCGGGGTGACGGTGTCCCCTGCTAAATTGCGCATCCCCGAGGGCAACAGCGCCACCTACACGGTGGTCCTGGACGCCCTGCCCGCCTCCGACGTCGTAATCACGGTGACCCGCAGCGGCGACGTGACGCCGTCATCTTCCACGCTCACCTTCACCACGGCCAACTGGAACACGGCGCAGACCGTAACGCTGCGCACCGCCCATGACGACGACGCCGTGGACGACGCGGATTCCGTCACCCATAGTGTCGTGGCCAACAGCAGCGCCGACGAGTTCGACTCCGTCACCATCGCCGCCGTCAGTGTGGCCGTCATCGACGATGATGAAGCCACGCTGGTCGTGCCTGGCGACGCAATTATGATATCGGAGGGCATCAGATCCGGTGGCTACACTGTGCGACTGAGCGCCCAACCCACGAGCAACGTGGTGGTGCGCGTAACCGTGAGCGGCAGCAGCGACGTGGCGGTGGACACCGACGGCACGACAAACGGCGACCAGGGTACGCTGACTTTCACGAATGGCAACTGGGACACGGAGCAGCTCGTGCGGGTCCGGGCTGCCCAGGACGCCGACGCGGCGAACGACGCGGCCCTAATCACCCATAGCGTCGTGGACGCCGACAGCGCCGACGAGTTCGACGCCGCGCCCAACGTCGAACTGACCGTGACCGTCACCGACGACGACGCCGGGGTGAGCGTGTCCGAAACCACGCTGACGGTGGACGAGGGCGGCAGCGGCGCCTACACGGTGGTCCTGGACGCCCTGCCCGCCTCCGACGTGGTGATCAGCGTAACCGCCAGCGGCAATGCGGACGTGACCGTGTCTCCGGCGCGGTTGAACTTCACGCCGTCCAACTGGGACACGGCGAAGACGGTGACGGTGTCCGCCGCCCAGGACGCCGACGCGGTGAACGACGCGGCGTCCATCACCCACGCGGTGGTGGCCGCCAGCAGCGCCGACGAGTTCGACCTGGTCACCGTGGCCGGGGTGACGGTGACCGTCGACGACGACGACGCCGGGGTGAGCGTGTCCGAAACCGCGCTGACGGTGGACGAGGGCGGCAGCGCCACCTACACGGTGGTCCTGGACGCCCTGCCCGCCTCCGACGTGGTGATCAGCGTAACCGCCAGCGGCAATACGGACGTGACCGTGTCGCCGGCGCGGCTGACCTTCACGACGGCCAACTGGAGCACGGCGCAGACAGTGACGGTGCGGGCGGCACAGGACAGCGACGCGGTGAACGACGCGGCGTCCATCACCCACACCGTCGACGCCGCCAGCAGCGCCAACGAGTACGACAACGTGATGATCGTCTCGTTTGCGGTGACCGTCGACGACGACGACACCGCCGGGGTGACGGTGTCCGAAACCACGCTGACGGTGGCCGAGGGCGGCAGCGGCGCCTACACGGTGGTCCTGGACGCGCAGCCCGCCTCCGACGTGGTGATCAACGTAACCAGGACCGGCAGCCCCGACGTGACGGTGTCTCCGGCCACCCTGACCTTCACCTCGTCCAACTGGGACACGGCGCAGACGGTGACGGTGGCTGCCGCCCAGGACGCCGACGCCGTGAACGACGCGGCGTCCATCACCCACGCGGTGGTGGCCGCCAGCAGCGCCGACGAGTTCGACGCCGTGACCATCGCCGGGGTGGCCGTGACCGTCACCGACGACGATACCGCCGGGGTGACAGTGTCCGAAACCGCGCTGACGGTGGACGAGGGCGGCAACAACACCTACACGGTGAGGCTGAACACGCAGCCCACCTCCAACGTGGTGATCAACGTAACCAAAAGCGGCAGTCCCGACGTAACGCTGGACACCGACACGGGGACGTCCGGCAACCAGACCACGCTGACCTTCACCTCGTCCAACTGGGACACGGCGCAGACGGTGACGGTGGCTGCCGCCCAGGACGCCGACGCGGTGAACGACGCGGCGTCCATCACCCACGCCGTCGACGCCTCCCGGAGCGCCAACGAGTTCGACGCCGTGACCATCGGCTCGGTGAGGGTGACCGTCACCGACGACGACACCGCCGGGGTGAGCGTGTCCGCGTCCACGCTGACGGTGGCCGAGGGCGGCAGCGGCTCCTACACCGTGAGGCTGGACGCCCAGCCCACCTCCGACGTGGTGATCAACGTAACCAAAAGCGGCAGTCCCGACGTAACGCTGGACACCGACACGGGGACGTCCGGCAACCAGACCACCCTGACCTTCACCACGAGCAACTGGAGCATGGCGCAGACGGTGACGGTGGCTGCCGCCCAGGACGCCGACGCGGTGGACGACGCGGCCTCCATCGCCCACGCCGTCGACGCCTCCCGGAGCGCCAACGAGTACGACGCCGTGACCATCGCCGGGGTGGCCGTGACCGTCACCGACGACGACACCGCCGGGGTGAGCGTGTCCGAGACCACGCTGACGGTGGACGAGGGCGGCCGCGGCTCCTACACGGTGAGGCTGAACACGCAGCCCACCTCCAACGTGGTGATCAGCGTCACCAAGACCGGTAGTACCGACGTGACGGTGTCGCCGGCCACCCTGACCTTCACGACGAGCAACTGGAGCACGGCGCAGACGGTGACGGTGGCTGCCGCCCAGGACGCCGACGCGGTGAACGACGCGGCCTCCATCACCCACGCGGTGGTGGCCTCCCGGAGCGCCGACGAGTTCGACGCCGTGAACATCGCCGGGGTGGCCGTGACCGTCACCGACGACGAGACCGCCGGGGTGACGGTGTCCAAATCGACGCTGACGGTGGCCGAGGGGGGCAGCGGCGCCTACACGGTGGTCCTGGACGCCCTGCCCACCTCCGACGTGGTGATCAACGTAACCAAAAGCGGCAGTCCCGACGTAACGCTGGACACCGACACGGGGACGTCCGGCAACCAGACCACCCTGACCTTCACCACGAGCAACTGGAGCATGGCGCAGACGGTGACGGTGGCTGCCGCCCAGGACGCCGACGCGGTGGACGACGCGGCCGCCATCGCCCACGCCGTGGTGGCCGCCAGTAGCGCCAACGAGTACGACAACGTGAACATCGCCGGGGTGAGGGTGACCGTCGACGACGACGACACCGCCGGGGCGACGGTGTCCGCGTCCACGCTGACCGTGGCCGAGGGCGGCAGCGGCTCCTACACCGTGAGGCTGAACACGCAGCCCACCTCCGACGTGGTGATCGGCGTCACCGCCAGCGGCAATACGGACGTGACCGTGTCGCCGGCGCGGCTGACCTTCACGACGGCCAACTGGAGCACGGCGCAGACAGTGACGGTGCGGGCGGCACAGGACAGCGACGCGGTGAACGACGCGGCGTCCATCACCCACACCGTCGACGCCGCCAGCAGCGCCAACGAGTACGACAACGTGATGATCGTCTCGTTTGCGGTGACCGTCGACGACGACGACACCGCCGGGGTGACGGTGTCCGAAACCACGCTGACGGTGGCCGAGGGCGGCAGCGGCGCCTACACGGTGGTCCTGGACGCGCAGCCCGCCTCCGACGTGGTGATCAACGTAACCAGGACCGGCAGCCCCGACGTGACGGTGTCTCCGGCCACCCTGACCTTCACCTCGTCCAACTGGGACACGGCGCAGACGGTGACGGTGGCTGCCGCCCAGGACGCCGACGCCGTGAACGACGCGGCGTCCATCACCCACGCGGTGGTGGCCGCCAGCAGCGCCGACGAGTTCGACGCCGTGACCATCGCCGGGGTGGCCGTGACCGTCACCGACGACGATACCGCCGGGGTGACAGTGTCCGAAACCGCGCTGACGGTGGACGAGGGCGGCAACAACACCTACACGGTGAGGCTAAACACGCAGCCCACCTCCAACGTGGTGATCAACGTAACCAAAAGCGGCAGTCCCGACGTAACGCTGGACACCGACACGGGGACGTCCGGCAACCAGACCACCCTGACCTTCACCTCGTCCAACTGGGACACGGCGCAGACGGTGACGGTGGCCGCCGCCCAGGACGCCGACGCCGTGAACGACGCGGCGTCCATCACCCACGCGGTGGTGGCCGCCAGCAGCGCCGACGAGTTCGACGCCGTGACCATCGCCGGGGTGGCCGTGACCGTCACCGACGACGACACCGCCGGGGCGACGGTGTCCGCGTCCACGCTGACGGTGGCCGAGGGGGGCAACAACACCTACACGGTGAAGCTGGACGCCCAGCCCACCTCCGACGTGGTGATCAACGTAACCAAAAGCGGCAATACGGACGTGACCGTGTCTCCGGCCACCCTGACCTTCACCAACAGCAACTGGAGCACGGCGCAGACGGTGACGGTGCGGGCGGCACAGGACAGCGACGCGGTGAACGACGCGGCGTCCATCACCCACGCCGTCGACGCCGCCCGCAGCGCCAACGAGTACGACCTGGTCACCGTGGCCGGGGTGAGGGTGACCGTCACCGACGACGACACCGCCGGGGCGACGGTGTCCGCGTCCACGCTGACCGTGGCCGAGGGCGGCAGCGGCTCCTACACCGTGAGGCTGAACACGCAGCCCACCTCCGACGTGGTGATCAACGTAACCAAAAGCGGCAATACGGACGTGACCGTGTCGCCGGCGCGGCTGACCTTCACGACGGCCAACTGGAGCACGGCGCAGACGGTGACGGTGCGGGCGGCACAGGACAGCGACGCCGTGAACGACGCAGCCGCCATCGCCCACGCCGTCGACGCCTCCCGGAGCGCCAACGAGTACGACCTGGTCACCGTGGCCGGGGTGAGGGTGACCGTCACCGACGACGACACCGCCGGGGCGACGGTGTCCGCGTCCACGCTGACGGTGGCCGAGGGCGGCAGCGGATCCTACACCGTGAGGCTGAACACGCAGCCCACCTCCAACGTGGTGATCAGCGTCACCAGGACCGGCAGCCCCGACGTGACGGTGTCTCCGGCCACCCTGACCTTCACCAACAGCAACTGGAGCACGGCGCAGACAGTGACGGTGCGGGCGGCACAGGACAGCGACGCGGTGAACGACGCGGCGTCCATCACCCACACCGTCGACGCCTCCCGGAGCGCCAACGAGTACGACAACGTGAACATCGCCGGGGTGACGGTGACCGTCGACGACGACGACACCGCCGGGGTGACGGTGTCCGAAACCACGCTGACCGTGGCCGAGGACGGCAGCGGCACCTACACGGTGGTCCTGGACGCGCAGCCCGCCTCCGACGTGGTGATCAACGTAACCAGGACCGGCAGCCCCGACGTGACGGTGTCTCCGGCCACCCTGACCTTCACCTCGTCCAACTGGGACACGGCGCAGACGGTGACGGTGCGGGCGGCACAGGACAGCGACGCGGTGAACGACGCGGCGTCCATCACCCACACCGTCGACGCCTCCCGGAGCGCCAACGAGTACGACAACGTGAACATCGCCGGGGTGACGGTGACCGTCGACGACGACGACACCGCCGGGGTGACGGTGTCCGAAACCACGCTGACCGTGGCCGAGGACGGCAGCGGCGCCTACACGGTGGTCCTGGACGCGCAGCCCGCCTCCGACGTGGTGATCAACGTAACCAGGACCGGCAGCCCCGACGTGACGGTGTCTCCGGCCACCCTGACCTTCACCTCGTCCAACTGGGACACGGCGCAGACGGTGACGGTGGCTGCCGCCCAGGACGCCGACGCCGTGAACGACGCGGCGTCCATCGCCCACGCGGTGGTGGCGGCCCAGAGCGCCGACGAGTACGACAACGTGACCATCGCCGGGGTGGCCGTGACCGTCACCGACGACGACACCGCCGGGGCGACGGTGTCCGAAACCACGCTGACGGTGGCCGAGGGCGGCAGCGCAACCTACACCGTGAGGCTGAACACGCAGCCCGCCTCCGACGTGGTGATCAACGTAACCAAAAGCGGCAGCCCCGACGTGACGGTGTCTCCGGCCACCCTGACCTTCACCCGGGCCAACTGGGACACGGCGCAGACGGTGACGGTGGCCGCCGCCCAGGACGCCGACGCGGTGAACGCCGCAGCCGCCATCGCCCACGCGGTGGTGGCCGCCAGCAGCGCCGACGAGTTCGACGCCGTGAGCATCGCCGGGGTGGCCGTGACCGTCACCGACGACGACACCGCCGGGGCGACGGTGTCCGCGTCCACGCTGACCGTGGCCGAGGGCGGCAGCGGCTCCTACACCGTGAGGCTGAACACGCAGCCCACCTCCGACGTGGTGATCAGCGTAACCGCCAGCGGCAATACGGACGTGACGGTGTCTCCGGCCACCCTGACCTTCACCCGGGCCAACTGGGACACGGCGCAGACGGTGACGGTGCGGGCGGCACAGGACAGCGACGCCGTGAACGACGCAGCCGCCATCGCCCACGCCGTCGACGCCTCCCGGAGCACCAACGAGTACGACCTGGTCACCGTGGCCGGGGTGAGGGTGACCGTCACCGACGACGACACCGCCGGGGCGACGGTGTCCGCGTCCACGCTGACGGTGGACGAGGGCGGCAGCGGCTCCTACACCGTGAGGCTGAACACGCAGCCCACCTCCGACGTGGTGATCAGCGTAACCGCCAGCGGCAATACGGACGTGACGGTGTCTCCGGCCACCCTGACCTTCACCCGGGCCAACTGGGACACGGCGCAGACGGTGACGGTGCGGGCGGCACAGGACAGCGACGCCGTGAACGACGCAGCCGCCATCGCCCACGCCGTCGACGCCTCCCGGAGCACCAACGAGTACGACCTGGTCACCGTGGCCGGGGTGAGGGTGACCGTCACCGACGACGACACCGCCGGGGCGACGGTGTCCGCGTCCACGCTGACGGTGGACGAGGGCGGCAGCGGCTCCTACACCGTGAGGCTGAACACGCAGCCCACCTCCGACGTGGTGATCAGCGTAACCGCCAGCGGCAATACGGACGTGACCGTGTCTCCGGCCACCCTGACCTTCACCCGGGCCAACTGGGACACGGCGCAGACGGTGACGGTGCGGGCGGCACAGGACAGCGACGCCGTGAACGACGCAGCCGCCATCGCCCACGCCGTCGACGCCTCCCGGAGCGCCAACGAGTACGACCTGGTCACCGTGGCCGGGGTGAGGGTGACCGTCACCGACGACGACGACGCCGGGGCGACGGTGTCCGCGTCCACGCTGACCGTGGCCGAGGGCGGCAGCGGCGCCTACACGGTGGTCCTGGACGCCCTGCCCGCCTCCGACGTGGTGATCAGCGTAACCGCCAGCGGCAATGCGGACGTGACCGTGTCTCCGGCCACCCTGACCTTCACCCGGGCCAACTGGGACACGGCGCAGACGGTGACGGTGGCCGCCGCCCAGGACGCCGACGCGGTGGACGACGCGGCGGCCATCACCCACGCGGTGATGGCCGCCAGCAGCGCCAACGAGTTCGACCTGGTCACCGTGGCCGGGGTGAGGGTGACCGTCACCGACGACGACACCGTAACCCCGCCGTCCGGGGGAGGAGGTTCGTCCGGAGGAGGAGGTTCGTCCAACCAGAGCCCGACGTTCGCCTCGCGGACGGTAGACGACCAGGTCTACACAGTAGGCGAAGACGTAGGGACGGTGAGCCTGCCCTCCGCTCTTCAGGGCGACGGTGGCCTGCGATACAGCCTGTCGCCGGACCTGCCCGAGGGGCTGCGCTTCAACTCGAACCGCACCATCACCGGCACGCCCAGCGCGGCGTTCCCCCGGACCCGGTTCACCTACACCGCGACCGATTCCGACGGCGACCGTGTTCGCCTGCGCTTCTATATCACCGTGAACGAGAGGCCCGGGGCGAGGGTGTCGGCAACCGCGTTGACGGTTGCCGAGGGCGGCAGCGCCACCTACACGGTGGTCCTGGACGCCCAGCCCACCTCCAACGTGGTGATCGGCGTCACCAGGACCGGCAGCAGCGACGTGACGGTGTCTCCGGCCACCCTGACCTTCACCCGGGCCAACTGGGACACGGCGCAGACGGTGACGGTGCGGGCGGCACAGGACGCCGACGCGGTGAACGACGCGGCGTCTATCACCCACGCGGTTGTGGCCGCCAGCAGCGCCAACGAGTACGACAGCGTGAGCATCGCCGGGGTGACGGTGACCGTCACCGACGACGACACCGCCGGGGTGACGGTGTCCGAAACCACGCTGACGGTGGACGAGGGCGGCAGCGCCACCTACACGGTGAGGCTGAACGCCCAGCCCGCATCCGACGTGGTGATCGGCGTCACCAGGACCGGCAGCAGCGACGTGACGGCGTCGCCGGCGAGCCTGACCTTCACCTCGTCCAACTGGAGCACGGCGCAGACGGTGACGGTGGCTGCCGCCCAGGACGCCGACGCCGTGAACGACGCAGCCGCCATCGCCCACGCCGTCGACGCCTCCCGGAGCGCCAACGAGTACGACAACGTGAGCATCGCCGGGGTGACGGTGACCGTCGACGACGACGACACCGCCGGGGCGACGGTGTCCGCGGCCACGCTGACGGTGGACGAGGACGGCAACAACACCTACACGGTGAAGCTGAACACGCAGCCCGCCTCCGACGTGGTGATTGGCGTAACCAGGAGCGGCAGTTCCGACGTGACGGTGTCGCCGGCGAGCCTGACCTTCACCTCGTCCAACTGGAGCACGGCGCAGACAGTGACGGTGGCTGCCGCCCAGGACACCGACGCCGTGAACGACGCGGCGTCCATCGCCCACGCGGTGGTGGCGGCCCAGAGCGCCAACGAGTACGACAACGTGAGCATCGGGTCGGTGGTGGTGACCGTCACCGACGACGACGACACCGGGGCGACGGTGTCCGAAACCACGCTGACGGTGGCCGAGGGCGGCAGCGGCTCCTACACGGTGGTCCTGAACAGCCAGCCCACCTCCGACGTGGTGATCGGCGTCACCAAAAGCGGCAGTACCGACGTAACGGTGGACACCGACACGGGGACGTCCGGCAACCAGACCACGCTGACCTTCACCCGGGCCAACTGGGACACGGCGCAGACGGTGACGGTGTCCGCCGCCCAGGACGCCGACGCGGTGAACGACGCGGCCGCCATCGCCCACGCCGTCGACGCCTCCCGGAGCGCCAACGAGTACGACAACGTGAGCATCGCCGGGGTGACGGTGACCGTCGACGACGACGACACCGCCGGGGTGAGCGTGTCCGAAACCACGCTGACGGCGGCCGAGGGCGGCAGCGCAACCTACACGGTGAGGCTGAACACGCAGCCCACCTCCAACGTGGTAATCAACGTAACCAAAAGCGGCAGTCCCGACGTGACGGTGTCTCCGGCCACCCTGACCTTCACCTCGTCCAACTGGGACACGGCGCAGACGGTGACGGTGCAGGCCGCCCAGGACAGCGACGCGGTGAACGACGCGGCGTCCATCACCCACGCGGTGGTGGCCGCTAGCAGCGCCAACGAGTTCGACCTGGTCACCGTGGCCGGGGTGAGGGTGACCGTGACCGACGACGACACCGCCGGGGTGACGGTGTCCGAAACCACGCTGACGGTTGCCGAGGGCAACAGTTCCACCTACACGGTGAGGCTGGACGCCCTGCCCGCCTCCGACGTGGTGATCACGGTGAGCAGCGACAACACGGACGTGACGGTGGACACCGACGGCGCGACGTCCGGCAACGAGACCACCCTGACCTTCACCACGAGCAACTGGAGCACGGCGCAGACGGTGACGGTGCAGGCCGCCCAGGACGCCGACGCGGTGGACGACGCGGCGTCCATCACCCACGCCGTCGACGCCTCCCGGAGCGCCGACGAATATGACGCCGTGACCATCGCCGGGGTGGCGATCACGGTGGCCGACGACGATACCGCCGGGGCGACGGTGTCCGAAACCACGCTGACGGTTGCCGAGGGCAACAGTTCCACCTACACGGTGGTGCTGGACGCCCTGCCCGCCTCCGACGTGGTGATCACGGTGAGCAGCGACAACACGGACGTGACGGTGGACACCGACGGCGCGACGTCCGGCAACGAGACCACCCTGACCTTCACCACGAGCAACTGGGACACGGCGCAGACGGTGACGGTGCGGGCGGCACAGGACGCCGACGCGGCGAACGACGCGGCGTCCATCACCCACGCGGTCGTGGCCGCCCAGAGCACCGACGAGTACGACGACGCGACCATCGCCGGGGTGGCGATCACGGTGGCCGACGACGATACCGCCGGGGCGACGGTGTCCCCCACCGACGTGACGGTGTCCGAAACCGCGCTGGAGGTGGCCGAGGGGGGCAGCAATATCAGCGTATGGGTCTTGACGCTCATAGGCGTGCTGCTCAACCTCGTGGCCCTAGGCGTCTCCATAGGCATCCGGCGGCGGCGCTAGCGCTTAACGGCATGAGATTCTGCCTGGGTTCGTCATGGGGCGGAACCAGCGATTGAACTGGTCTCTTACGTCGCATCCTTGAGCAGCGGATATGGACAAGTCTGTGGACTCAAGGCAGACGGTCAGTGGTATGCTGGAAGAGACGACTTCAACCAAGCTTTCCCGCCAGAATGGGGCTCATTACCTGAGACCGACTCCAACCGTTGCACAATATGCAATGCGGTGCCTATAGCGAAACCTCCCACCGGAAAGTTCGCAATACAGTACACTCCGGCCCACCTAACTGGACAAAATCTAGAACCTTCTTCATTAGGTTCATGATCAACATTTAGCCGGCGCTATCGTTTGCCCTTTACAGTTTGACATATATTAACTGGTGGGCCACGCCGGTTTGGGCAAGAGCTTCCTGGCTCAATGCCGACAACTTCTTCAGGGGAATGGCCCAAGCCAGGATGGAAAACTCAGTGGACCGCACCTTCCGTTCATTCCCCTCCTCGGATCTGCTCATCCTAGATTACCTGATCCTTCACCGGCTCACACCCCAGCAGCCAGCTGTCCTCTACCAACTCACAATCAGCCGTCACCGGGTCTCCAGTTTCGTCATCACCTCCAAAAGGGACGTGGAGCAATGGCAAAGCCTGTTCGACGACCTCATCCTCGGCAACAGCACCCTTGACCGGCTGACCAACGCAAGCTACCAGATCGTCATCGAGGGAACCAGCAATCGCCAAAGGCTCTTTCCTCATTGAAGGCTTGCATCCCTAAGAGGGTGTCTAAAAAGGCGCCGGTGGAGCGAAGCATAAACATCTGTTAGGCAGCGAAGTCCGCCCCTCCAACTCCAGATCCTTCGGCTTCACTCAAGGTGACATGGAGCGCTCGAGGTAGCAAAGGGATTTATTAGACACGCTCTAAGGGAGGCGGTTGACCTCAAATCCAAGACCTGTTTATATTCTTCACAAGGCATGCTCAGGGTGTATCTATGTCTACGGCGATGAATTGTTGATGGTCATATGATCCTGTGGCGATTGACAATGAGATTGACGTGGTGTGCGATATCTAGCTCCATAACTTAGGCCCTGCAAACAACGGAGGATGCTGTGACCAGAAGAAAGGAAGTATCAGAAAAATCGCTAGAGTTAAATGTCTGCTCGGAAATGCTTCAATGCCTGAGAACCTATCGGCATTACAGAAAGGCTTTGTGGGTCGGTCTCACGCAGCGTGAGGAGCGTGAACAAGGATTGGACGAGAAGATTCGAAACGCTCGAGGTCTTGCGTTATTGCTCCAATTCAAATCACCCTGGGCAACCTTCTACGATGACAACCGCTATAGATTTAGTATCAACAAGAAGCAACACGAAGCCCTTGAAAGTCTTGGGGGATCAGACGGGGTGTTTTACGTATTTCCTCTGTATAATCGGTGGCGCAAGGCAGATGCGCATGCACCAAATCTTCTTCAAGATACCTGGCTCCTTCCTATCGCATGCATTTCTACTACACAACTGATACGTGAGTCAACTCCAATAGAAGTGATTCGACGTAAGGATCTCCGAGTCCAAATTAGAGGCTTTCCCGGATGGGAGGCAACGTGCGAAGCAACGAGCGCGAATGAGTACTTCAAGCGGGATATCCACGAAACTGCATATAGGCCGAGGTTCATCCCCTTAACCATGCTGAAGGAATGGATTGAATTCTCGCGGTTGTCGGCTCTGCGATTCAGGCATTTGGGCTTCTTTCATTTGCCTCATCCCCAGTTAGGGGAGAACCGATGGGACGCCCTATGAATCGAAAATCTAATTCCTTCCTTAGTTGACGCCAATCATCCACCGATATAAAGTCTTCTGCGTTACTATTGGCCTAGCTAAACGCTACCAATAGATTGCGACGATTTCTGAATCGAGGAACCGCTCACATGCGGGTCCGGGCCGATTACCACTGCCTCTCGGCCCATTGCACTTAGGGGGTACATCGAGCTTTGCCCGGTTGACGGCCTGGATCCGTAAGTCGTGTGCCACACTTGGAGGCGTCTTGGTATTCAAGTGATCGTCGACCCTCTCTCTCATTTTCGCAAACACTGGACGGTAGCTATCGACGCTGTCCAGCCAATTCTCAGGGAGCGGGATCTCGCGGATCAGGTCCTCAATGGCGGTGGGGTCAATGTCTTGCTTGTGGTGGAGGGCGATTGATTCTGCGTATCGTGTGAGACTCCGTTCTCCAAGTTGCACATCTTGGTTCAACATCGTCGGGGTGATATCATCCGCCGTTCCGGCAGCAGCCGAGCGCACGCCTCTCTTGAATCCAGACATTAACTCATCGCCCAATCCGCAGATCATCTCATCGAAATCTGAGGTGATGCCTGAGAAAACATCCGCCATCTTGACTGGACTCCAGTGTTCAATGAGTCCAGTTGTGGCAAGCCGACAGAATACTGTGTATCGGGCCTGTGAGAACAACACTCGTCTGATGTCCTTCCAGAAGAGGTCACGCTCAGCTACACCAACCAAGAACGCAGGATATGCTTGGATACACGCATTGGCAGGCATTTGCTCTAGGACTGACCTATGCACTAACAACTCACGGCTCCCGATCCGTATCCACTCGAAATCCACAAGGCGTCCCCGGATTGGCACAAGACCCGCTAGTAGACTTTCGAGCAGTCGTGCAACCGAACGAATCTCGCGGAGCTGGCCTGGAACAACCCTCTGCATGAGCTCTGCGTTGTCCTCCATCAGTTCGACGAACGTTGTGATGATTGTGGCCATCCGGAATATCGGATCGGCTTCCAGGTCCACCTCTACTTCTAGAAGTTCGCCGCGATGGAGAGCGGTAACATCGACTAGTAGACCACTCCCCTCAGACGAACCAAGTAGCCCTTCTAGACCTGGAATCGAGTCTACTGTAGGTAGATGATCATGACTGGCTGGCTTCAGTACGAGATCCGCGCGCTCGATGTCGTAAAGGTTCTTGAAGTTGCTCTGAATAATCGCCTTGCTTGATACCCTCGACGCCTGGACCTGACCGGTTTGCATCTTGCCGCCTAGACTGGCCTTGGCTCCTCCAAATCCAACACCTACCGAACTCTCCACCTCGCTACTATGAGAGGCGCTCCGACTCTCGGTAGATTCTGTGGGGATACGACCAGTCCGTGAAGCCAGAATACTGAGGACAGATACCTCATCCAGGTAGACAAACTCCCTCCGCACACCGTAGGAGTCCTCTCTTGGTGAACGCGCCTTTCGTCGTCGAATCCACTTCCAGAATCGCAAAGGGACACTCAATCACCACCTCCGCTGCCTCTGACATCTCGGGATAGCTTCCTATATCGCGCCCTACGCTGGTACCCGCCGATGTAATCCTCTTCGCGTATCTCGCGCCGGCCGTCGCCCACTGCCAACAGAGCCGCCTCAGTCAAGACTGCTGCGAGTTCTGCTGCGGACCAACCATCTGTTTTGGCCGCAATGGCTTGGTGAGGAAGAGGGTCCTTCACCTTAAGCCGACGGGCGGTCGTGCTGAGGATGTCTTGTCGATCAGCTTCCTTTGGAATAGGGAAGTGTATCTCCCAGTCAAAACGTCCGGGTCTCAATAGCGCTACATCGAGGTCCTGGGGGCGATTGGTGGCAGCGATGACAACCACATTGGCTTTCGAATTGAAACCGTCCATCAGGGTGAGCAGTTGTGCCACAACACGAGTTGAAGATTCATGCGAAGTGTCGTCGCGCTGGGCCGCGACGCTGTCAATCTCATCGAAGAATATGATCGCCTTGTCACAGTTCGCAGCCTTTTCGAACAGCTTCCTCAACAACTCCTCAGTCTGGCCGACCCACTTGCTGAAGATTTCGGGACCTGAGATTCTGTAGAATTCAGCTCCAGACTCATAGGCTATAATCTGAGCTAGCATCGTCTTTCCAGTGCCTGGCTCTCCGGTAAAAAGCACACCCTTGATGGGGCGAGCTTTGATTTCTGATAGCGCCTCGCGATTCTTGAGTGGCAGTTCAATGAGTTCACGTGCCCTATCAACAACTTCTTTAAGCCCGCCAAAGTCATCAAACCCCAAGTTCATGCCTTCTGTGGGTTTCCAGAGGAATTGTTCAATAGCGCTATCATCAAGAGAAGGGAGATCAATTAGGCTAATGGGTGTTTTGGAAAGAACTCGAACAACACCCTGAACATCTCCGGCTTCGACCGTGTTGCCAACCTCGTACTCCACAGAGGATGTTGTTGGAACCGTACGATTCTGGCTCCCTGTCGTGATGACCGTCGTGTCGTCTGATTTGATCCTAACGGTCCCGGTCCACAATTGTTCCGGCCAAGCACTGCGGGGCAACTCCTCGGCTCGTTGAAGCCCGTTCTCGTTTACAAGGAGTAAGACATCACCAATGTGGTACTCCGATTCTTGTTGTTCGAACCAACCTGACAAACCGTTTCGTAATTCAAAGAATACGCGACAACCATCAGCGGAAACGGCGGTCACCTTAACAGTCTGCCCTGTGGGCCCACGTTGAATTGGCATATGATCCATATTCTCAAGTTTGGTTCTTCAGCACATGGTGATGAGCTCGACTAAAGCATGTCTGGTCCAGCGCCGCCGGTCCCTCGAAGCTCGCTCTTCTTCGATGTAGTAGTCTATTTCCTTCGCGCTGTTGAAGAGACGTTGACCTGGCCCGTTCGAGATAATTTCAAACGCCGTGCGCCCCGATGATTGCTTCTAGCATTCCCTTCGCATCTTTCCCTGAAGGTAGGCGGTAAGACCCTTAACGTTGTGACTATATTCTTGGGCCACCGCGTCCTTGCCACTCTATTATTCCCGCATGACTTCATCGCTCATGCTCAAGACCTCCAAATCAACACACTGGGAGTGCAAGCCTCCGGAATTGTAAGCCTCCTTGTGCACATAGGTTGCGGAAAGCCGGACGGGCATGCGCGTTGGCAAGATTACGAAGGTTCAAGATCAGCAGAAAGTCGGCGCCGTGGTACATTTTCTCTCCGCCCTTCTCACCCCACCTCGGTTGTACGTTTCCCTCCACTTCTAACTCTCTTGACTAAGCTCCAATGCCGGCGGTCAATTGATGCGACACACCTTACTTGTGGGATTCACTCGAGCAATTCTAGTCGATCAGCAATGCTCAAACAATATTGATTATGGGGGTCCAACTCTAGTCCTCTCTTCACATAGTCCTCGGCATCATCTCTCTGAAAAAGATGAAGTGCCAACCATGCCATACGAGATAAGTCATCTGGTTGCGCCTCATTGATACGTCTACCAAGAACATCTAGAAGCCGTTGCGCTAGGAGACGTTTGCCTTCCGGTTCAAGTTTAAGTTCTCTATAGCGCCGATTCAGGAGACTAGCAGTATTGGAAATATCATAGAAGGGGACAGAGTGAATCTGTGATCGCTCTACGTAAGCATTAATCTCCCCTAAGGCATCGCCCTTCTTGCAGTGTGCGCGGCCTAACATCTGCCAGGCAGCAGCAGACTCAGGTCCTAACGGATCCTGTTGCAAGAATGCCTGAATTTCACTTATGGCCTTTTCCGTTTCTTCATCTGTATCACCTTCCAGATGCCACCTCGCCAACAATAGCCACCCAGGTGTATATGCCCGACAGACCATGTCTAGAATTGGTTCATAGTGCGCAAACTCTTCGCCTTTTTCGATTCGAGCAGATACGTTCCTCATGAACCTTTCAAGCCCCTTCCTGAGATTCAGGTTCACATTAGAAATTGTATTTGGACTAAACATCTGAAGGATTTGAACATCCGCTTGAATAGCAGATTTAAGTATATGTGTCCTTAATTGCCTCTTGCCAAACTCGCTTGCGGCAAGCGGTAGGCTGATGAACTCCTGATTGTCAGATGTGGTGATTCGTGTCTCCGCAAGAGAGTAATGCAGGAGAGATTCTATTCCTCTTTCAACTTCAGCCCTTTCTTCAGTTGAACGGATCAACACTGCTTCCAAGGCGACTCTTGGTACTGCGGAATTCCACGCAGCCAAGGTCATAAAAGCCCGTTGCCCACAGGGGGAAAGTGCCTTAAAGGTTCGGTCAAACAATGCAGTCAATATCTCATCGCTTCCGGCTATAACGTGCTTGAGAGACCGAAACGTCTTGGTATCTGCAACTTCGCCAAGGAATATCTTTATGACATATGGATGCCCGCCTGATTTCTTAATTACCTCATCCATGCGTTCATCCGTAAGCAGATTCCAGACTCCAAGAGTTGACGCAGTGCGCTTGATCAATGTCCTTGCTTCAATATCCGTCATTCCGTGAACTTCGATTGGAAAATCCCCTCTAAAGTCACGAAGCCGCGTAGTGATCAGAACCTTGTTGGGAAGCCTAATGAAGTTTTCGATCCATGTGAACATTTCCACGGGATTCTGAACTGTCTCAAAGTTGTCAAAAACGAATAGGCACGTTCCGCCATCGCTTTTACCCAACTGACTTTCAAAGTAAGGCTTCCGTTTAGACTTCCTCCTCCTCGAATCCCCCGGTGCAAGAACCAGAGTTGCATATTGATTTGATATGTCGTCGGGTGACAAGACTCCTGGTCTCACCGTTCTAGGGCCATATTCTAAAAGATCTATATCTCGCGCACTAAACCACACAATTACTTCGTAGCGTTGGTGTTCGTAAAGCTTCTCAATTACCTGCAGCGTCGATGACGTTTTTCCGACTCCACCGGCACCTTGTAATGTGACGACGGGGTGTCTGTCATCCATCAAGAGTTGGAACAATTCCTCTTCCAGCATAGACCTGGAGACATAGTCGTTGGCTGGGACCGGTGCGTTGGAGAAACAATTGCCCCTAGGGAGGAGTTCACCAAAACCTTGGGTATCACTGTCTTGTACATTGGGTTGTACCAAATATGGCGATGAGTCCGCCGACTGCTTATCGTCAGTTACGTAGGAAAGAAGTGAAAAACTCCTGCTATTGAAGCCGCCGTTGGGAAGGAAGAAGTCACTTAGTTCAGGATCGCTCGTTAAGAGTGGGACCAATTTCGGCGATCCAAAGTAAATGTAGACTCCGTTGTCATAGGTATATGTAGAGTGCCTCTTTAGATGATCGAATTGCTGCGCCTCGTTCCCCAGGCTCGTTACTCGATATTTTCCTGATAAGTTCCTATACAAATATACCCAAGGACGCTGAAATAAGAATAGGTGGCGATAGACTGTGTCGATGCTCTCGAACAGATGCGATGCAGCCTTGCTGCTTTCAGCAGGTCTCGTTGCCCCATGTCCCCGTGTTTTGTTGCGAAGTGTAGCAAAAAGCCTGAACCACCTCTTCATATCCGTTCGAATAGGCACTTGCTCAGCATCAATGTTCAGTCGTTCTAAGCTCCTTTTAAGACTGGACACTGCCTCGAACTGCCATTCGCCATTGGTGCATGACTTGGTTAATTCTTCACGTTCCTTTTGAGCTTCTGTCACCAAGAATTGTGACGACGGTCCGCTGAGGGCGTCCTCTATGGTGTCGCTCCATTCACCAAGGCCGTTAGCTCGAACCAGTTTGTGAACAAGTCGATAGCGATTGCGTTGGGTGTCTTCATCTATACCGGCCAAGAGACTTAATGCGATTGTCTTCATCATGGCCTCACCAGCCAGTAGTAGAGCCCAAAAATAGGCAAAATCAGATTCTTGCTTATCGATGTTTACCCTATGCAATAGGGCGTCCAACATTCGATGCGCCATGAATGACTCCTCCTCATCTGAAATTTGTAAGAGACCCTAGTAACTTCTTTCGCCTAACGATAGCAATCATAGACGCTTGGCATTAGGTGTCAAGGACAGCCTGAAGGTGCCTTTGGTCAATGAGCAGTTGCCCTAGTTGCAAATTCGAAATAGGATCAGAAACAGAATAGGGGACGCCGCTAACTTGCAAGATTCTCTAGCCCCCCGGAGTCCGGTAGACCAGGGCTTGATGAGGCCTCTGGTTGTTGTAGAACAGGAATTAGGCTCCCAATTCCATTCTTGCCTCGACGGCGTTGTTGTAGGTCTTCAGATGCACCTCCTTGTATTTCACCGGCCTCCATAGTCGCTCCGCCAGAATGTTGTCCTGGTACCTCCCCGTCCCCGTCCTTGCAGACGTTCACTCCACGCTGCTGCAAAGTCTGAGTGAACTCCTAGCTGGTGAGCTGGCTACCCTGGTCGGCGTTGAACATATCCGGCTTTCCCTGCTCCAATGCAGCAATCAACGTCTCGAGGCAGTAGTCGGCCTCCAGGGTGTTGGACAATCGCCAAGCCAACACGTAGCGGCTGTGGAAGTCCATCACCGCTACTAGGTGAGGAAGCCGCGGGCCATGGGGATGTAAGTGATGTCCGCCACACTGTCCTATTTGGTCCTCGTGACCTCAATTTCCCTCAACAGATAGGGATGGATCATGTTGCCCTTGGCCCCTCTACTGGTGCGAGGGCGCCAATAGATGACCTGCAACCCATGACTCCCATCAGTCGCCGCATCCTCTTGCGGCTCACACGGACACCTAGCCGGTTCGGCTTGGCCTTCCTTCGTCTCGATCCAAAAAGTGAGTCTCTCGGTCCATCTCCTCCCTAGAGGCCCCCTTGGGCCTGTAATATAGGCCAGACAGGCTCACTCCCAGCAGTGCACATTGTCGCACAATGGACAGAGTAGGGTGTTCCCGATCCACCATCTTCCACCGCCGCTCCTTGCTCATGTACCAGACCTCCCCGCCAAGAAATCCCGCTCCACTTTCAGCTGCCCTATTTCCTAGCACAGCCACGCAATCAGTGCTGCGTCGCTCCCGACCTTCCTGTCCCGCCCGATACTGAATACCCTGGCCGCTCCTTGGTTAAGGGCCTTCTTCCACTCTTGAATCTATCCTGGGTGTACTTCGTACCGTGCCGCCAACTCCGTTACCGCCTCCTCCCCTCTCACCGGCTCGAAAGCGACCTTTGCCTGAAAAACTGCACTGTGTTTCCTACATCCTTTGCTCATCTCCCACTTCTTCTCGACAGTTTCTTCTGCCCTTAGTCTAGGAGCAGGACTCTCAATTAGCCACCTGTCCGATTCTCCGGGCCCACCACACTGGACAAAATCAAGAACCTTCAAGGTTACATTCAGATTAATTCTCTAGGCGAAGGTAAATTGAAGGCTTTCAAACTGTCAGGCAAATCTGCACTGTCGAGGGTTCCCTCTAGACCAAATCTTGAATAACTTAGTTGGCAGGGTCACCAGTCACTTGTCTCGATCGCGCTTTCTTCTGAGCCATCCTGTAAGCAATGTTTCACGTGATGCTCAAATGCCTAAGATGTCCATCTTAGACTCTTCTTTAGTTGGGCATTGATGTGGCGGCATGGCGGACCTCTGGAAGCGGATCTTGCGAGGCAGCTTCCAACCATAGGCGAACAGCAGGTGTTTCTTTGAAGCCGTTCTTTGCCATTGACATTGCGAGCTGGACGCAGCGCCACCTCAGCAGTGGGAGATCAGTATAGTCCTCTCCTTCGCGAACACGGTCATATTTTAGTTCTTCAGCGAGATAACTTAGTCCTTGAATCGTGGGTGCACTAAGGGCATCGCGATGACATTGTTTTCCTTCGGCAAACACCCACGTGGCAAACTGCATTGCCTGTGCGAGAGAGACTCTTCTACGCGAAGCGATTATGATACCGATCTCGCGAAGCATGTCGTCTGGCGGTATCGGTAGTGACTCTCCATCAGCAACCGATGCTTCTATCCAAGAATATAAGCCAGATATAGCACTTGCTGCCATTTCCCTATCTTCGGAAACCAACCCCGTCCTCAACCAAGTGATTAGTTCGTCATATCGGTTTGGCATCCGCTTGGCTAGCGGGGGGACGAGCTCAAAGCAGGGTGTGTCAGAGTCAATGAGAAGTCTGAATTTTGTAAGAAGCCGCTCATCGAATGGAATTGAGATTTCCTCTTCAGCCAAAATCGACGCCAATCCCCGAATCGCTCGAACAGTAGGCTGACGCGCAGCAGTTTGAAAAAGAAGCAAAGAGTTCGTAGGGATATCAGCAGCGACCCACTCCCCAATCGCGCCCTCGACGTATTTCTGCTCTTCACTAGTGAGGCTCAACTTCTGCCCCACTTTCCGTAAGCCTGAAATGGCAAATCCCACATTCCACAGAATGTCGTCTACATTACCTGGATTCTCAGGTTGCGCCCCAATGGAGAACGAAACGGTATTACCGTCGCGATGTATGCTATCTCGGAATCTATTGACGTCACCAGAGAGCCACTTAAGGCGAAAGTTTTGCTCCGCAATGCCAGGGGTCGGCTCTGGCAACAGTAGAAACGCCCAATCATATAAGGGAGTTCCGCTTGGGAGATCATCTGGTGAAGTATGTTTATCACTCCAAAGTGCCTGCGCTACTAATGACGATTCGGTTGTCGTCAGCAGTTTCTTGTCCGACACTAGCGAGATTCTCACTGACGCTCTTCTTCGAGGCTCTCGCCCACTCTCCAGCCCGCCTATCAGGAACCTTATGACGTCTTGCCATCGTTCATCTTCAGTTGTTCGCTCCCCTGGAAGATCGTCAGATGACAGGAATTGTCCGGGGTCGGGGGTAAGGCTGTTGATTGATCCTGAAAAGTTGTCTAGTCCCATAATTGGCATGGCCAAGAGGTCTATGGATCGAGCGGTCCGTCGCTCCCTAGGAAGAGCTTCCCAAGCACGTTGGAGAAGATTGCCCAAGGGTTTTCCCAACAATGGATCCTGAGATATTTGAGAGTTGCTGTAGAATTCAATGGCATTATCCAAAATCGCCTCCACCTTGTTGGCGGCAAGCCTGAGGATCACCCTCGAAAGCACCTCCATCGCTACCCTGAGTCGTTCGATCCAAAAGATTCCTGGCCCAGGTTTTCCTGCTGGTATCGCGCGAGGTAGTGCGTACTTGATCACCTCCATACAAGAATTCGAGATCGATTCTGCGGCGCTAGTACAAAGTAACGCCACACGAGTTCTGGAGAGAACACGCATTAACGTCTCATCTTTGTCATATCCGCATACACGTAAGACTAATCGTATCGCCAACTCAGGACGATACATCACTAACACTTCTGCAGCCAGTTTAAGAATGTCTGCGGCCACGGCAATACCGGAAAAACGACCGTGTCTCGTAACAGGAGGTAGTCCGGCTACTTCAGTTAGGCGGAGTACTCTATACGCGGTAAGTTCAGATTGATCAGCAATAAACCGCACGCCCTGTACTTGTCGCATGCCGAGGTCGAAGACCGGAGCCTCTTGAGCACTCCCCGTGTGCTGAATCCGACGAGCGATGAGATCTCTCTCCAGCATTGCGTCGCATTTTAGGGCGGCTAGTTCGTTCCAACGCATACGGAACTCGCGCCGGTTATCCATGGAAAATGCCGACCAAAGTGTCCAACCCTCCCGTGACGCCCGTGCGAAGCTGCCTTCAACGTCGGTCATCGACCGGATCGCCTGCAAAGCGTGCTGGACTGAAGCAATTGCTTCGCTGTTTCGATTCGTTTCCCATAGCATAGCTGCTTTACGAATGATCCACATATGGTCGCCCTCTCCAACTTTCCACTCATCGATTAGGCGCTCCAATTCATTAAAGTCCATCGAGAATGCCGCCTGTAGACAACGTTCCTGACAAAATCGGTTATATACGTCGGGGTGATCGTTTACGAATGGTTCCATAGCTTCAGCCCGTTTGGTAAATAGTCCTGCATCGAACTCGTGCCGTGCAGACGTTACAAGAGTGAGTCCTACGCTTCGCCATTTCCCTCGGATAGTGGTCCAGTCAAAATATGGTTCGTGAACGCCGTCGATTGTGCGTTTCTCGCAGTCAAATCGCGATAGAGTATCTGCTGCTATAGACTCTAATTCGTCAGACAATGGTTCCAGAAGGATCTCTCGCCGCCATACCAGCTCATGGACTGCATTTAGTTTTTCTACAGCTAAGAGACTGGGGATTGCAGCCAGAATATGACCTTCCCAACTGTTCGTGCGACTACGAAGAGACTCTCGTTCCTCTCCTGTGGGGAAAATCAGCCAGCCAGGAAAGACCTCCCTGTTATGTGCCCAGATTTCAACTACCTCCTTAACCTGTTCCTGAAGCTCGCCATCTTCGATTTCTCGCTCGCCTTCTGGCTCAGATTTAGGTTGATTGGAAGACACTTCTGTAACCGGTTGAAGGTACGTTGGAATTGCTATTCTGTGCTGAGTCATCGGCAAAGGCCAATATGTTGGGTCATAAGGACGCCCGCGAGCCAGCGTGTGGAGAACCCAATCAATTGAGTAGAGGTAACGCTGGTGTTCAGGCCACCCTTGTGCCTTTGGATGTCGTGCCAAATCTATAAGGATGACGCCTCGATTTTCCCACATTCTCCGGCGATGATCTGATAGGTCTAACCACCCAGCCAAATATATCTTGGGAGCTGCACTTCCCAAGTTATCCCGTACCCATCCGGACCAGTTCAAAAAGTTGGGATCGTTTCCTGAGAAACCAATTAGGCACAAGGTCGATTCCATTAGTGCTTGCTGAACGGTGTTTACGAATGGGGCAAATTTCCCTGGGTATGTACGATAATCTTCTTCGGTGAAGATAAGTGGAAATTGGGACGGGAACGATCCGTGTAGCTTTACAATGCGTGGCCTGCTCGCGAGCGGGATCTCTCCCATGTCGTTTACCACGCTGTATGCTCGATCCATTACCTGCAGTCTCGATCGCTCCAACAGAGTATCCCAGTTGGTAGTGAATACATCCCGCCAGGGTAGTTGTAGAAGGCGTGTGTGCATTTCTCCTGGTTGCAGGTCTTCGTTGCGAATCATCTCCTGAAGGAGCTTGTGCAGATTTGTACGCCCAAAGGCAATCTCATATTCCTGGGCTAGGGGAAGAATTCGATCGACTGAGGTTGCCTCTCGAATTTCTACTTGCAGTGATCGGATCACACTTCTGGGATACAATTTCTTGTGCATCTCAGCCGCCAAGTCTGACAACATTGGAATGCCATCTTCTGTAAGACCCACCTTTGATGCGCATTTGGAGAAGCCGCTCCCAATCATCACGGACGCACCATTGCCTTGGGCATCCCAAAGGGCATCCCTAACTCGGTTTATATTGCTTTGGTCGGGGAAGTGAATTCCAGCATCAATCATAAATTGACACTTACTCTGCTCCAACGGCGGTAAGTTCCAGAATCGCAGCAATTCTCCGCGCAGTTTCGATGAAGTGCTGCACCTCCTCCGGTCGCAACGCCCTTCCAAGAACGCCACGCTCCCTGTAAGAAAGCCACTTCTTGAGCACCTGGTATCCACCCAGCTTGTAGCGCCAGACGGCGGCCGGCACGTTGCGCCAGTAGGCGCGACTGTTTAGGTAGATGTCAAAGGTGGTGTCGCCGAGGGCGCTTCCGGCGCTGCCCAGGGCCACCCGTTCCTCCGCCGTGTGAGGACGCTCTACGACGCGCCCCCGGCCAGGCATGACGGCCTCGCCTTGGCCGAAGTGGCCCCAGCCGGCCATCAGCGAGAAGTCGTCTCCAGCCATGTTGCCACCGTCTGTGGTCGAGGGCACGGCGATGGCGGCCATCTCCGGCCTCAGCGCTCCCGTCGTGACGCCGGGAACGGTCGTCTCCGAGTCAAGCAGCGCGGCAAGCTCCCGGCCTCGCGCCGCAGATGCCGCCAGCTCTTCTGCATCTCCCGATGTATTGCCGTCCGGCCAGCCGGGCAGCGGGATGCGCGGGCCTTCGGCTCGGAGCGCGCCGGCGTTGGCCTCCCCGTAGGAGGGGTCGTGTAACACGGCGAGGACGTGGTGGAACAAGTCCTCTACGCTCAGGCCCAGGCGGTCCAGGTAGCGTTGTGCCTCTTCCGATAGGTTGGGACGGCGCTGCTCTCCGACGACGCTAGCTTCGATGCCTTCATTGACGAGCCACGCAGGGGTACAATAGACGCCGCTATTCATTTGATTAAGGTCCCCTATGTCCGAAATAACCATTGGGGGTGATAAATCAGGGCGTGCTTTGTTCTGAAAAACAAACCAGTGATTCCCATTGAACACATGCGGCTTGTAGTCGGGGCGCGGACGATCTACTAGTTTCTCTCTTGCCTCCCAGTAGAGCCATCTTGTGTCAAATGGCCTGTACGCGTAGCGTATGAATCCGGCCTCCTCCGGCCCTCCACTCTTTAGCAGCACATGACGGACTTCGCGGGAGTCATACTCTCTAGGGTTTCGCATCGCCAGTGGGTAGCGGCGTTCAATCTCGTCATGGCTCAAGTCATCCCTGAAGTAATCACCTATGCGCGTCCTGAGCCGGTCCAGATCTATATCAGTCACGAACGTATCGCGGCCACTCTTGACACCGGGAAACGATGTGGGAAGCAAGTCTATCAACGAGGGCCACGTAGCCCAATCGTCGCTGACGACCATTTGCGCAAAGGGCAGTCCCAGTGCCAGGCTAGGCTCAAAGGCGTCGTACAACTCAGCGGACGCGGCTTCGGCAGTCGCGGTCAGGTCGGAGAGCTTGTCCTGTCCCCACAAGTTACGGAAGCCGACCTCCTTCGTGAGATTGTGATCGGCCATGCGCACCAGCGTCGTAATCGCCGTGCCCACCTGGATGCCCACCGGATCGCCCGGCGTGGAGAAGATGCTTGGGTCCGGCGCGCCTTCGGGAGTCGTCTTCCCAGTCTTGTACTTGTCGCAGTTGAGGTTGTCAATGCGGACGGCGTCAAAGGCCCCTAGGTATCGCTCCCTCATGCCCGTGAAGGAGAGGCCGTCCAGCCAAGAGTAGTTGGAGATGAAGCACACCACGCCCCGGCCCGTCATCTCTGCAATGCGACGCTCCGCCATGCGAAAGAAGCGCACGTACAGGTCGTTCAGCCCATGGCCCTCCGGCCTGCGCACACGCTTTGTGGTCCGATAGGCCGTGGTTAGCTCACGCTCTTCGTCGACAGCCATGCCCGCAAAGCCGTTATAGGGCGGATTGCCTAGGATGACCAGGACCGGCGTGTCCCGCTTCACCCTCTCAGCGCGGTCCCGCTCCTCTTCAAGCTCCGGGAATGGCAGAGGCTTCTGCACGCTTGGCTCCCAGCCTGTGAGGGCGTTGGTGAGGTAAACCCCGGCCCGCTCCGTCCCGTCATCGGACAGGGGGGCGTCCAGCGCTTGCATGGTCAGACCCACCTGCAGGTGGGATACGACGAAGGGCGCAGGCATTATCTCGAACCCGAACACCCTCTGGGTGGCGGCCTGCCTCACGTGCGCTCCGACCAGTGCACCAAGACCCTTGTCTTGGAGGTTGTCGGCGATGCGACGCAGGACCTCGGCTAGATACGTCCCCGTGCCGCAGCAGGGGTCTAGAACGTAGACGTTCTCGGCAGCCAGACCGTCGACGATACCCAGTTCGTCCTTCAGTGCCCGGTCGACGCGGGTGACCATGTAGCGTACTACTTCGGCGGGTGTGTACCAGACGCCCAGTTGCTTGCGAAGGTCAGGGTCGAAGGACTCTAGGAAAGGCTCGTAGAAGTAGGGCACGGCCTCTCCGGCGTCGAAGCGGTCGAAGAATGCCGCGCGGTCAACCCTGTCCAAGGCCGCGGCTGTCCAGTCCAGCAGCTCGACAAGGCCCAAGGGCTGCAACTGCGTTGGCGAAGACAGCTGCTGGAACAGAGCGCGGAGGATGGGCGCTCTCAGGTGCCATATAGAGGTGCGCCAGTCAAAAGAGCCGCTGGGAGCCGGTGTCTGGCGTGCCCACAGCACCCAGGCTGAGAAGACTCCGTAGAAGAGGGTCTGCACCAGCGTGGAGCGGAAGAAGGCCGCGCCCCGATCGCCTTCGAAGCGTACTCCCAAGGCCTCTTTCAGGGCGGAACGGACAGCCCGCAGGGAGGGCGCGTCCCCGGCAGCCTCCACCCTTGCTAGCCCGTCCCTGGCATAGGACGCCAGGAGCCACGCCAGGTCCCTCGGCTCCACGATGGCGGCGGAATGAGAGAGAGCCCGGCACAGATACTCCCCCAGGCCGGCGCCCTTGTCCCGGGCGAAGACCCGAGGCTTCTCCAGCCTTGCCTTAAACTCCTGCTCAGACTCCGAAAGTCGAAAGGTCTCCAGTTCCACGGGGTTGCCCTTGGAGTCTTCGCTCACCAGGACGAAATCCCTCGTGTTTGTGACCAGCACCAGTCTGTATCGACCCCAGTAGCGGCTGACCTGGTCGCTTGAAGCCGTCAGCCAGGCATCGTTGCCTAAGGATTTGACCTCCACGACACCTCGCTCAGGAACCTGGCCCGGACGCGGCGTTCCCTTCCGCACTTGCCGCTTGGCGTACAGTCCTAAGTCCGGGTGGCCCGCCCCCTGGTCGGCAAGCTCGCTTACGCAAAACACCTGGGGCTTGAGCGCGCCGCCGACGGTGTTGAGCAGGTTGGTCAGGGCTGGATAGTACGACCGTTCGCCGGTGGCCCCACCCGACGCCCGGATGCGCCGCAAGTCTGAGAAATACTCCTCGACTGCCGTTGTCAGTTTGGTTGTGGTTGTGGGCATAGGCTGAAGTGAAACCCAATTGAATTCCCTACACAGTGGGTAGGGGCTGGTACCGCTCGACCCGTATTCTGTCTTCACTCTTGCGCGCTTGAGCCAGGTCGTATGCAGTCTGACGGCTCAACCAGAAGTCTGCGCTGGACCATCCAGCCTTTTCTAGGCGGATGGCCATGTCGGGCGAGATCGACGCGTGACCGTTCAATACCCGCGAAAGGGTATGACGGGCAACTCCCAGAACCTCCGCTGCCTCGGTCACGCTTAGGCCTAGTGGGTCCAAGCAGTTCTCCCTGACGCTGCGACCTGGATGGGGCGGATTCTTCATAGGCATGGTCTCTCTCCTTACTAGTGGTAATCGACGAGATCAACGTCGTACACGTCGCCAGCTTCAAACCTAAAGGTGATCCGCCAGTTACCAGTAATCGAAATGCTCCACAATCCTCTTCGGTCCCCCCTTAGCGGATGTAGTCTGTACCCTGGCACGTCGAGATCGCTCGGCTTGCCCGCGGCATCCAGGTCTGCCAAGGCGAGGGTGATTCGGTCCAATTGGTCGGCGGCTATCCTCCTGGGGTCGTCTCGCTCATAGAGCCGCCTCAACCCTCGATGGTGAAACGAACGGATCATGAACTGATTATACCGTGTGCCGGTACAGCTATCAATAGATTCGTCAATCTGCCCCACACTTACACAGACACATGGCGGTTGCCGGCCGGGGTGTTCAATGTTTATGTTCGAAGCATGGCCCTCTCCTACCGAAAATTGCTCGACGCCCTAAGTCGCAAGCCGTTCATTCACTCAGGAGAACTGGGCATCCTGGACGAGCCACACGCCACGGTCCCCCAAGCATCATCGTGTCCATCTGAATCACCTGGCTGGGGCCACTGGCCTTGGGCACCGGCCCTCTACGATGATTCTTCTTCTACTTGGAACGGATCACATATTTCTCCTTCAGAATCTCGTAGATCTTAGGTACCTACAGTCGCACCCCGTGCTCTCGTTCCAGAAAGTAGGATATCTCTTGCTCGCAGCATCCCGCCTCCCGCTCTCTGATGGCCCACACCCAGCGTTTCACCTTAGGCCTTACCCGCCGTTTCAGCCACGGACCTTTCTAGGCCTTGCGGTAGCCGTCAAGGAAGGGCTGATACCCTTCCCGCTCAACTCCCTTTATACACAGATGGATGGTCTCGCGGTGCTTTTCCAGCCGCTGGACAATATGGGTTTTCGGAAGTCCCTGCTGGTGCAGCTCCCAGTCCATGGTGATTTTCGTTGCATTTAACATGTCCGTGATGGTACATATGGACTGTCGAATTTCTACGGAAACATTGCGCCTGCCGATCTAAAGTGAATCATACACACTGTCATGCAGAAGCAGGCCCAAGCAATGCGCACATAATAGACATAGCCGTGTTAGAATGAGACGAATTGTTCACTCCTTAGAAAGCTCAGGAGGTGGACGGTCAACTCCAGTAGAAACTATGGCACACCCCGGTTTGCCGGGCGCAGGCCCGGCCGGAAGATTTCACCCATCCCAATTCCCCGGGGCTGAAAACCGGAGGCCAGGCATGATACGGGTCTTCCCCTCAAACAGCCGCCGCCTCTGGCCGGTGCGGCGTCTTCTTTCGGCCCGTCAAACAGCAGATTACTCTGAGGCTGGATGCGGACATCGCCGCCTGGTTCAAGGCCCGAGCTTGTGACAGCAGCGGATACCAGACAGACATCAACGGAGCCCTCCGTGAGCACGTCCATAGGACGGCCCGTTCAGTCAATCAATCCTGATGGTCGGGGGACGATGGAGCGGCATGGAAGTAATAGGGGAACAGTTGCTTTAGGGAGACGAGGATAGAGCACCATACATTTCAAAGGAGGCGCAGGTGGCACACGGTATTAATCCTGACGACAGTCGAATGAGTGGCTTGAACGACGAGGAACCGGAGGCCACTCTGAAATCGGACTGCACCGACAACGACCCGGCAACTTCCAGAGAGGACACCTGCAACTCTATCGTCGACAAGATTGAAAGGACGAGGACGGAACTTCTGGACCTGAGTCTCCGTAACCCCTTGCTCAACTACCGCCCACTTAGGTCCAGGGGCGTAGAAGTCGTTGACGAAATCCCATCCGCCGTCTTCGACTTCTTGGTACATAGGGCCCGCCCGATGTCTTTCTTGGCCCGCCAAGACGAGGACAAGCAGGTATCCCTTGATTCATCCGTCCTCTCAATTGAAGGGCCTAGTGACGAATTAGACCAACCCGAGGAGGACGACGGTGGCCTAGCCCCACGGCACACCGATAGCCGCCTGCAGACCAACGAATCTGCCAGTCAGCTGCAATCCCGACTACTCAAGACCCACCACGCTGTAAATACTTTGATTCAAGAACAGGGTGTAAACACCCTCTTCATTGCCCTAGGCATGGCCGAATGGTACGCATCCAACGCCAGCAACCTCCTGCGTCGAGCGCCCTTGATACTTGTACCAGTGGAGATTAACCGGTCTGATGTTCGAGGAAGATTCAACATCCGTTACACGGGCGGAGAACTGGGGGCCAATCTCTCGTTCATGGAGAAGGTGAAGAACGACTTCGGAGTTAATATACCCGGCCTGCACAGTGATGAGGACCTTGACGTGAACGAGTACTTCGATGACGTTGTAGACCGCATTGGAGAGCTGGACCGTTGGTCCGTAGACCGTGAGAGCGTCGTTCTCGGCTTCTTCTCGTTCGGCAAATTCCTCATGTACAGAGACCTCGATCTAACCACCTGGCCTGACGGGACGGGATACGGTCCTCGCGAGAGCAGCATCATACGCGCCCTTTTTGGAGGTGGATTCTCGGAACCTGATCCAAATATTGGCGAAGGAGACCGTCTGGACGATCACCTCGATCCTGAGCACATCCACCATGTCGTGGACGCCGACTCGTCGCAGGCGCTGGCAATCTTCGACGTCAACCAAGGCCGCAATCTCGTCATCCAGGGTCCGCCAGGAACAGGTAAATCCCAGACGATCATGAACATCATCGCGGAGGCGATAGGTAACGGCCGAAAAGTCCTTTTTGTCTCCGAAAAGATGGCCGCACTTGAAGTAGTCAAGAACCGACTGGACGGCGTCGGCCTTGGCGTAGCCTGTCTTGAGCTGCACAGCCACAAGACTACGAAGCGGACCGTCCTTGACGAGTTGAAGAAAACGCTAGACCTAGGCGCTCCGACCGTCGACGGCATAGAAGACGATTTCGCTGGGCTTGCTCGTCTTCGAAGCAGGCTTAACGCGTATGCCGAGGCGGTTAATGCGTCGGTTGGCGAGACTGAAGTTGCCCCATTCGTGGCGTACGGTGAACTCATTCGAATTCGCGACAAAGAGCATCAGAGCACTCCTCTGCCGCGAGTAGACATAGCCGACATCGGCAAGTGGACAGCAGCCGATTTCAAGTCGAAGCTCAGGGTGGTCTCAGAATTTCAAACCAGGCTAGCGCGGGTTGGAGTCCCTGATCAGCACCTTTTCTGGGGTTCAAGGCTGCGCATGCTATTGCCGAACGGTCAGGCGGTCCTAAAGGAGAGGATTGATAGCACTGTTGAGTCATTGGAGACGACCGCAAAGAGTGTAAGCGACCTCGCTAGGACCTTGGGGCTGAGCACGCCTGAAGACCTTATACATACTGACATCTTGCTCGCCGTAGCCCTCCGAGTGGCGAAGGCTCCTAACATCCGGGGTGTCATTCTATCCGAATTCGAGCAGCCCTCTCAGCGCGAAGTGATGAAACACCTCGTGGACGGTGGGACAAGGTGGATCTCGCTGCACTCCGTTTATGACGACATCCTGGACCCCAGATCATGGGATGCTGATGTGCGCAAGACTCATAACACCCTCTCTACCGTCGGGCGTAAGTTCCAAGCATTTTTTCCGCCCGAATTCCACCTTGCTCCCAATAACCCGGGCATATCCCAGGACTGGATAGACGCGGCACTGAAATCGCTCAAAACACTGACTGAACGTGTCCACCACCTGGCTGACGCCATGGGATTGAGTTCCCCCGAAGATGCGGCACAGGTTGCAAATCTCATGCATCTATCCGAACGTGCGGCGAAGGCCCCCAACATCCAGGGGGTTGACCTACCCGCATTCGAGCAGCAGTCCCAACGCAGGGCAATGGAGCGCCTTGCGGACGCCGGTGAATCGTGGGTTAGACTGCATTCTCAGTACGACGACCTGTTGGACCCAAGAGCGTGGGATGCAGATGTCCGAGAGACACATGGAGCTCTCTCGACGGTTGGACGAAGGCCCTGGAGATTGCTGTCTCCCAGCTACCGACGCGCCCTAAGGCATCTCTCGGAACTGTATCTCGTTGCACGCCCCGACAGCATCAAGGATCAGATTGCGACCCTGGATGCGATTCTTCAGGAGCAGAAGCGTCGGCGCACGTTTGAGCGGTTGTCCCCTGTTGCTAAGGCTGTCCTTGGAACGAGGTGGGAGGGGAAAGGTTCCGATTGGGATGCCGTTGGCCACATCGTAGAGTGGGCTCTTGTCCTGTACACCGACGTAGACAACGGCGTCGTATCTATTGACTCCGTTAAGGCCCTGCGTGACGACATCAACGCGCGGCAGATAGAGGGCCTGTTGGAGCAGGTTGTAGAGGCCACGGGTTCTCACACTGAGCGCATTGAGACGCTTTCTTCCATGATGGTACTGGAGATCAAGGGTGGAGCCAGACTCCTGTCGCTCAGCTTTGCCCAACAGGGCGACATCCTCAACGCATTGGGCAAAGAGAACAACGATCTTGCCCAAGCCAACGTCAGCCTCTCCGCGTTATTCAGAGCCGAGCAGCCAGTTGGTGTCGAACGGCAAATCGAGGTTCTGGATGGGATTTTGGAGGAGCAGGAGCTTCGGCGGACGTTAGACTCGATGTCCCCAGTCGCCAAAGCTACCCTGGGACCGAAGTGGGAGGGTGCGGATTCCGATTGGAAAGCCATCCGCCGGATCGTAGAGTGGGCGCTAGCGTTGTTCACTGACGTTGACAACGACGTCATACCGATTGACGCCGCCAGGTCACTTCGTGACGACATAAACACAGAAGTTGTGGGTAACCTGACGAATGAGGTCAGGGCAGCGGTGGACTCTCACGTCAACTGCCTGGACGCGCTGCAAGCCTTCCTGGAAATGAAAAACTCCAAGCGATTCAAGGATTCCGCTCGCGTGAGTTTGACCAATCCAGGAGGTGAGCAGCTCGAAGGGATGATAACTCTCCCATTTGCGGCTCAGGGCGAAATCCTCACCGATTGGTCCGGCGGAATTGATGGCATCCATGACCTTGTGGGGTTCAACAGCGCGGCCCACGAAGCCGGGGAGGAAGGGCTGGGGTCGCTCGTGGAGGTCGGGGCGGAGTGGTCGGAGGCTGCTCACCATCTAAGAAGCGTATTTGAACGAGCGTGGTATGAGCATGTCCTGTCCCGCGCTCTGAAGGAGCGATCCGCCCTTTCGGGCTTCGCCGGCAACATACATGAAGAACTTATAGGACAGTTCTGTTCGATGGACGAGCTTGCGCTGGATCACAATCGTGCGAGGGTGGCCTATTCCCACTGGTCACAGCTTCCCAAGTACGACGGCGGCGGACAACTTCGGACTCTCAGGAGACAGTTCGAGAGGAAGCGCGGGCATCTTCCAGTCCGACAATTGATGATTCAAGCAGGGAATGCCATACAAGCCATCAAACCCGTATTCATGATGAGTCCAATGTCCATCGCAACATATCTGCCTCCAGGCAGCGCGAACTTCGATCTTGTAGTGTTCGATGAGGCCAGCCAGGTTAGGCCCGTGGATGCTCTTGGCGCCCTAATGCGCGCTGACCAGTCCGTAGTCGTGGGTGACAGCAAGCAGTTGCCGCCTACTAGGTTCTTCGATAACGTTACACAACCTGACGACGATGATGATGACGACAGCGTAGTCGCGGACATGGAGAGCATCTTGGGACTATTCCGCGCCGAGGGTGCGCCCGATAGGATGCTGAGATGGCACTATCGGAGCCGCCACGAATCCCTGATAGCCGTGTCAAACCGGGAGTTCTACGAAAACGGGCTTGTGGTCTTCCCTAGCCCCGATTCCAGTAGAGAAAGCATTGGTCTGAAGTATCATCATCTTCCAGATACACAATACGACCGTGGTAGGAGCAGGACAAATCGCAAAGAGGCCGCTGCTGTGGCAGCACATGTCATGGAACATTCCAGACTGAGCCCTGGATTGACCCTTGGGGTGGCAGCGTTCAGTTCCGCACAGAGAGAAGCCATCCAAGACGAGCTGGAGAGACTCCGCCGCCAGGACCTCTCCTGCGAGGTGTTCTTCAATGACCATCCCAAGGAACCGTTCTTTGTCAAGAATCTAGAAAATGTCCAGGGAGATGAAAGGGACGTCATATTCATCAGCATCGGATACGGGCGGGATGCCGGGGGGCAGGTTGCCATGAACTTCGGGCCACTGACAGCGGAAGGCGGCGAACGGCGGCTAAATGTTCTCATAACCCGAGCTAAGCGGCGTTGCCACGTTTTCACAAATCTGCGTGCCGCCGACATCGACCTAAATCGAACCAGTTCTCGCGGCGTTGGAGCCTTGAAGACTTTCTTGGCCTACGCAGAAACCGGAGTTCTTGAGGATGTGGCTGGCGAGTCGGGGCGTGAGATAGATTCGCCGTTCCAGATGGCGGTGGCGACCAAGCTTCGCTCCCGGGGATACGATATACATGAAGAGGTGGCTACAGGCGGCAAGTTCATAGACCTCGCGGTTGTGGACCCGGAACAGCCTGGGAAATACATTCTCGGAATCGAATGCGATGGGGCCTCTTACCACAGTTCCAGATCGGCGAGGGACAGGGACAGGCTCAGGGAGCAGCACCTACGTAATCTCGACTGGCGGCTTCATCGGATTTGGAGCACTGACTGGTTCCACAACCCAGAACGTGAGTTGAATCGCGCCGTCCAGGCCATCGAGCAAGCGAAGGCTGCTACTCCTACTGCTCGCCCTATAGAGAACAAGAACAGACCTCGCATCGATCGTGTGGATGGGGGAGTTGAGGCGAGTGCGCTAACCGCCCAGCGATACGAACTGGCGCAACCCCATGTGGACTTCGGTTATTACGAGATTCATGAAGCTCCTGAGTCGTTGCTCTTCGGCCCTATCACTGAAATTGTCCGGGTCGAAAGCCCAGTGCATGTTAGCGACGTGCGGCGCCGAATCGCCGATGCTGTGGGCGTCGCGAGAATCGGTCACAGGATAAAGCAGAACCTCAATCGGGCTATCGCTGGTGCCGAGCGCTCAGGAATGGTCGTAAAGAAGGGTGGGTTCCTTTGGAGCACTAAGATGAACATGCCCGTAGTGCGAGACCGTCAAGATGTTCAAGGTAAGAGATTCGAGACGGTTCCGCCTGAAGAAATCGCCCAAGCTCTAAGAACCGTTGTCAAGCACTCATACGGGATGGACCGAATTGCGGCGGCAGTGGAGGCAGCAAGACTTCTGGGATTCAAGAAGGTGTCCAAGAACACAAGGAAACGAGCACTCCGAGTATTGGAGAACCTGATCGAAAGTGGCGACCTCGTCGCTATGGGCACTCAGGTGTATACTGTCAATTAGCATGCACCTGTCAGTGGGGTACTATTGCAGCACTTCCCGGAACATGGACGTGAGACATTTGTAGCGGGCTATACTCGATATCCGGGTGAAGAGTGAAAATGGAAAGTCGTTTACTAACAGACACGTGTAGTGAAGCTCTTATGCAGAGGTGAATCTGCTAGGTGTAAGTAACTGAACATCGGATTGGATCTCCGCAAAAATGCCAAGAGTCACCGGTTCGAGGCTACACTCAGCCCAGTCTGATCCTGATCTTTACCGTCGTCGATGGCCTTGACTATATACTCAATCTCCTCCGGAGTAGGCACTCCAACGGAATCCACAGGCCTTATGTATAGAACAATAATACGCTGCAAACCCGGCGGCGATGCAGCCCTCGCCCGTTTCTGCACATCGCTGAGGACCAAGGAGGACATTAGCCCTGTCAACAGCTTCAATACAGTTCTAGATACACCTTGCAGTTGCCATTAAATTCATACACTCCCCCATCACATCCTAACGATCCTCAGCGCCCCGAAGCGCCTCACGAAGGGTTACATCAATGAAACCTCCTTGAGGGGATAACCTTCAACCGCATCAGACCGGAAACTAAGTGATGCGCTATGAGATGGGCAGTCACTTCCCCAGAGGTGTGCCCCGTGATATCGACGAGGTGAAACTGGAGGGGAAATGCGAAGGAACAAAGAAAGGCGAAATCACACTGGAACTCGCATAAAAGGGAAGGAAATCTCCTTCTCCTACACCGACAGGGAATGGGAGACACTGCGGCGCGGTCTACGAATCCTCACCAGATTGATTGTTGGGTCACACATGCGGCGGCACTCGTCAGTGAATCATGGCCGGGACAGTCGGCAAGAGCAAGGACCTCGCCCCCTAATGCTTTCCTCCCTATCAGACCTCAACTGCCAAGGATGTGACCTCGGGGGCCGGGCAACAGTCCTAAGCGTTGCGAACCTCCTGTGAGCAGTTGAGGTAACTCTACACTCACACTCGTTGCCACGTCCTGTCACGGCACTCTCAAGAAAGGTTGGCTCATTCTAGGCCCATAAGAGTCATCAATTTGTAAGCACTTTTCCCAAAAGCCTTACCAGGGGCACGGTTTGCCCTTACAATAAAACATTAGTGTATCTCCAAAACCCTAATGCAGATGAGTACAACGGCTTTCAATTCCACAACAGATCTTCACTCGCAAGTGACGGCGGACGACCCATTGACAGTCGCCATCCGTGACTATATTGACGCCTACGTCAATAGGAATGGCCTCAATCGCGCCGCCGAGGCATTTGGTGGCTCCCGCCATACCCTGTGGCGTTTTCTGCGACTAGGCCAACTGGGATATTCCCTACCAAGGACGGCTCTCAACGCCGTTGGCGGGGCCGTAGATCCCTGGAGAGGGCGATACCTGAACTCAGCCGCCGCCCAAGGCCGTCATAAAATGGGCACTTGCACCTCGTCCCGATCGCTAACGCCAGCACCCAGATTATTCTTTCTCAAAATTGGCGTAACTGTCTTCCTCTGCATCCTCCGAGTCATTGGCGAAGACCTGAAGTCAGAAGAATTCTCTGACTTCAGGAGGTAGCCTCTGCCAATGTGCGTAGAATTCTCTAAAATACGCGTGGGCGGGATGAAACCCTTGCCCAAGCATCCTTCGTTCCTCTGCGGTGGGATGGTCGCCAAAGAGAGGTCGCTCGTTGGGTAGCCCTCTTAGTGGTTTGACAATATCGTTCCCTGCCCAACGTCCAACGGGTTTTGGTGGTTGAAATCCCCAAGAAGCAATAGTATCCATCTTGCCATTCCTCCTAAGACTTTGACGAGTTAGAACCATTTGCGCGAGGCTCCAAAGATGAACTTCAACAGAGCTGTCACGTTTAGGTCCAGTTCCTAGCGCTACCTAACCAGGCTACACATATGCCCCTCTCCAATCAATATGTGCTTCATTCCCTCAGCCGGATGCCCTTCATCGACACGGTGGAACTGGCGGGCATCCTTGGGGAGGCGCCGGCGACCGTTCATCGCTCCTTGGCCAGTCTGCTATCCAATGGGGTCGTCGCACGCGTAAGCCATGCCACCGCCCATCTCCCCTCAAGTCGGCGATACTTCCTTACCGCCAAGGGCATTCGCGAGGCTTCAAAATTGCTCAATTACGACACTGCCTCGGACTTCGTGCGGGCATATCCCATGTCCAGGGAGTGGCTATCCCTCCTCATCCGCCGCATGGACTCCGTAGCCTCCATCTATCGCCTAACCGCCGCGCTGGCCCCTGGAAAGGAAGGGCTGCGCACACAAGTAGAATTCTTCCGCCGCGGTCGCTTCGACGCGGCAATCACTCTCCACGACGAGCGCACGTTTGGCGTGGTCCGACAAGGGCTGGCTCTTCGGAGACGGTCGCTCTACGACCGGCTGAGGACGATTGCAGAATACGACTACACCCGCCGTCCGGGGGCAATCCTCGTCCTGACGCCCAGCAAGTGGGAGGAGAGGCTGACGGCGAGGTTTTGCATAGACCTGAACCTGCAAGAATGCTACGTCGCCGTCGAATCCAGGGACACGCTTATGGACCGCCATAGCCACCTCTGGCAGCAAACCTCCTTCCCCAGCCAGGGCGAGTACTGTTCGTTGGAGGCGATTGTCGCCCAAGGAGAATATGGAGGAGCGCGGTTTACCGAGTCGCCGAGCCGAAAACGCGCCTCCATCCCTGACCCGGAGCGGATGGTGAAGGCGGCACCCACCTTCGGCCTGAGACCGTCGGAGAAGCGGGTTCTGGATCTGGTGACGGACCACCCCATGATTCCCCGGCAGCACCTGTCCCGCTGGCTGGTTGTGTCCGACGGAAGAGTCAGCCAGATGATGCGTAGCCTCATGGAAGAATGGGGCCTGGTTGAACGACATGGGAAACACGGCGACACGCGCTACACGCTTTCTGACAAGGGTATACGCTACGTCACCCACAGGGACCGAGCCCAACTGCCAACCACGCGGGGCATCTGGAGCACCGAACTCACAACAGACCAGCATGGCCGCCTGCGGCACCTAGGTCACCGCATCGACACGTGGGACAGACAGACGAAACACGCCGACGGCGTGACCTGGTTCCTGTCGAAGCTCGCCGGCGAAGCCAGAATCGCCCCTGACAACAAACTGCTGTGGTCGGTCCCCACTGCCAGGTCCGACCGTTCCTTCAGCTGGGGAGAAGCGGCCATATCCCCCGACGCCATCGGCGAGGTGATAACAAGAGGCCTCCACATCCCGTTCTTCTTTGAGTACGAGCTGCGCGCCCGTCACCCAAGGGGTGTTGCGGCACGACTGAGGCCCTACATTAGGTACTACCACCACCCGAATCAGCCAAGGATCGACCTGCCCCCATTCCCTACAACCCTCTTCGTCGTTGACAGGGAGGACGTGGAAGCCACCTACGTCAGAACGGCTGCAAGAATGAGACAGATGGGCATCCCGGTCCTGGTGTCCTGCATCCCTGTGCTGTTGCGAGAAGGGATACTGGGTAGGTCATGGTACCCCCTGTGGAAGCCTGAATCCCCACGCATGGCGCTGTCCGAATTGGGCGCCTATGGATGGAACTCACTCCGTCATGAGATGGTTCCTGTAGGGTGACACAGATAGGGGACGATACGTCCCCATCTTCACTTTGTGCCGGATGAGGGCTTGGACACGCTCCGAAGGGCCTGATTTGTGGGTTTGCTGTCATCCTTGCCTACTGCAAATGTCCAGATTCAGCTACGGATCGTGCCTGAGATACGGCTGATACGTCAAAACTTGCACTTTTTACAGCGTGAAATACAGAGGTAAACTACATGGCCGAAGATTTGACAATTCTGGATGGTGTTTCCATAGTTGACGTATCAGCCAAATGGGAACGTGAATGCCGTGGAAGAAAAAGAACGTTGGGTTCCCAAAACCGAGGCGGCTAGGGAGTTGGAAATATCCCTGTCAACCTTGGACCGGAGAATCAAGAAGGGGGAGGTTGAGGTTGTCAGGGAAGGCCGACGGGTCTTCGTGCGGATGCACGGGCGGGAGTATCTGAGTGACAACCAACTATTGGTCCGGACCGCCGTCAGGGAGGAGGAGCTAAAGCGGACTGTGAAGAAGTTGGAGGGGACCATATCCGAGTTGAAACATGGAGCAGCTGAATTGGAGCGGGAGCGGGACGAGGCCAGAGAAGCCCTTTCCGTAGGCAGACGTCCGTACGAGAAGTTGAAGGAGAAGTACCGGAAGGAGAAAGCCGCGCACAGGGATGCGAAGGAAGGTCTCATCGCGGTCCAAGTGACGTCCTTCATCCTGTTGGCGCTGCTGGTCGGCAGCGTGCTCCTATGGTGGTTTGTGCTGAGATAGGAGGATGAACCTATTCTGTGATGGCGCCATCCAACATGGCATGTTTCTTACCCCTCGTCAGGCACTCTTGCCGCAACCATGCACCAATACGCAACAGTCGAGTGGTCGATGAAGCGGACTGACATGGGGCGCGTCAACCGAATTGTGGCAGTGACAGGCTGGCCCTACCGCTTGTTCACTCTTGGGACGATGTGTGTGGCAGTGACCGGAGAGGCTCTTCTCGTTGAGAGACTATTCGACAACAATTCTACAGAGATTCCAGTTGGAGCGATCGATTCAATCACAGTTCGCCAATCCTGGTTCTGGCACCGGTTGTCCATTCGTCTGGGAGACGGCACGGAATGATCAATTGGGGGTCTTGACGAGGAAGAAGCAAAGCGAGTCAGGGACGCCGTAATTGGAGAAACAGACGCGGTTGCCGAGTTGATGAGTCCTCTTCTAAAACGGCTTGATAAGCGGCTGCGCCAACAATTCGCCGACGACCGTTGCGCCCGATGCGGCGAGTCTCGAGAACTTCACGCAGACCTCGCTCCAGTCCTGCGGAAGTGCAAGAGGCTCGTCCGAAGGTGTCTAGACCGAGAAGCTGCGGAGACGCTCACCCGCCTTGAGCCCCCGGAGACATTTGAGGAATTCGAGGCCGTGAAGCGACGGAGGCGCTCACACGTATAGCGTCCCTGAATTTGGTTGAGGGATTCAATGCTGCGAGAAGACAAGCAAACTCCTTCTACATTTCCAATGCCGTACCCATCATTAAGGCGGCGACGCAAGTGACTCTGAGGAACTCTCTAACGAAGGAACAGGCTTAGTCTGTCGCCACCGACGAAGAAGTCACCCTGGTGCTAGCTTGGGCGGGAACGGGCAAGACTTCTGTAATAATCGGGAAGGTCGCCCACTTCATCCGCTACCAGCACGTTAGCACAGCTCCGATTGACCAGCACCGTTTCCCATCCAAAATTCGCAGATTGACTCTGCCTGTTCCCACCTGCCGTTTGCAATACTTCTAAAATAGTACGGAAATTTTTCCGAACAAGGTTGAGGTGGCACACAGACGGGATTGGGCATTCGGGCCCCTTGAGTCGAGTGTCAGGGAATGGTAGCTTCTGGTGAAGGAATCCATTCTTGCCAATGGGGGCTTCACATGCGTGGCATGATCGCCATCGGGATAGCCTTGACAATGCTGATCCCACTTAGCTGTTCAGGCTCAACCGGTACTACTGAAACGCCGACTGTAATTCCCGCAACACCGATGGCAACATCTATACCTACGTCGGACTCCGTTGCGACACCACCAATCTCGCCGCCTTCTACACCGGGGGCTACCATTACCCCTGAACCAACCGTGCCACCTTCTACACCAAAGGTTACTCTTGTTGCTGAGCCAAATACGGTCCCAACACCTCAGCCAACCACAACTCCAACACTTGTACCCACACAAACTCCGACTCCGAGACTGACACCCGTATCTAGTCAGGTAGTCACACCTATTCCTAGGCCAAGGACCACGCCCGAGCGAACACCATCAATAGACGCCATGATCGAGGCTGCGCGCCCTGCAGTGGTAAGAATCAGCACTAGACAGAGTTCCGGTTCTGGCGTGATTTTCGAGGTTGACGGAGATGCCGCCTTGGTACTCACAAATTTCCACGTCGTTGAGGCCGCAAATGGTATTCAGGTGGAGGTCGACGACTCCTCTACGTATGAGGCTGAGACTCTCGGCACTGACTCCGTGCGAGACTTGGCCGTCCTTCGTATCTGCTGTGGTGCCTTTAGTGCCCTATCTTTTGGAAATGTTTCGTCACTCAGTCCAGGCGACGAAGTCTTTGCAATGGGTTACCCGCTCGGACTGGAAGGGGAGGCTACTGTTACCCGCGGTATCGTTTCCGCCATTCGCTACGATGCCGAAAGACTGAGTCTGGTGATTCAGACAGATGCAGCCGTCAACCCGGGTAACAGCGGAGGCCCCATGCTCTCCACGACTGGCGGGATTATCGGCATCAACACCTTCCGTTTCGAAGAGACTCGCAGCGGACAGTCCGTTGAAGGTGTTGGATTCGCAGTCTCTGCACCCACCATTGAGGAGCAACTATACACCCTCAAGAATACCCCACCGCCTTCCGGCACTCCATCAACGCTACGTCCTACTTCCACCCCTACGCCAAGCCTTAGAGTGTGTCTAATAAATCCCTTTGTTACCCCGAGCGCTCCATGTCACCTTGAGTGAAGCCGAAGGGTCTGGAGTTGGAGGGGCGGACTTCGTTGCCTAACAGACGTTTATGCTTCGCTCCACCGACGCCCTTTTTAGACACCCTCTTAGTAAACGCTTTGGCCCCCTGGATGGAAGGATTGAGGTGGATCCTGAGAACCAGGACCCCCAGTTGGTAAGGGCAAACGTTGCGCTTGATGATATGGTGGTCGAAGCTACTTTCGTCAACCCATCGAATGCCTTGTGGGTGTATTCAATACTACTAAGAGCTGGACTCCATGACGGAGAAGTGAATGTGTTGGCGATAGTGCTCAATAGCTTGGGTAAGTGGCAAATCGAGACCAGAGGCTCCGATGCTAATGTGGTCAGTGGCAGTGCCTCGAGCCTAAGTGTGCAAGGAGGTGAGAAGAACCATGTCATGATTATGGCATTGGGCGACCTGGGCTGGCTATTCGTCAATCAGGTCTTTGTCACCCACATTGACCTAAGCGATTTTCCTGAGGAGGGAGAAGTGGCACTTACAGCGCTTGCCGTCGCAGGAGAGCAGACTGCAGTTGAATACGAAGAATTTCAGGGATACGAACTGCGTCGTCGGTATGGGCCAGATGATGGGACCATCGTTGGCTCTGACGTCGGGGTAAGTTCGAGAGCCTTGTTCAGCGTTTTGTCCAAGGATCTCTTGGTAGAAGCTGAATTCATAAACCCTGATGGCGGGAAATGGGACTATGCCATTGGTTTTCGATTGAGCCTTACGGGACGAGAATTGGATGCCCTTATTGTAAGAGAAACCGGCATATGGTCGCATTTGAATCAAAAGGATGGTGATGTGAATGTTTTCGGCTTTGGCGTGCTTTCCAACTGGAAAGGAGGTCCCTCAGATCGAAATCATATTCTTCTTATCGCCATGGGAGGTACAGGATGGTTCTTCGTCAATGGTGTTTTTCAAGAGACCTTGGATCTAAGCCATAATCTGCAGTCTGGACTTGCAAATGTTGCTGGGGGCTTCTACAACGACAACAACCAGGAGGTAGAATTCCACAACTTCACTATCTGGGGGCCGTAGCCCCAACGTACTTGCATTCTTATTAATATTACATCAGGGCTCGAGCAAGGGAGACTTTTAGTGACACACTCTCGATACTTTGGGTGCGACGTTTGTACGCTTACCCACAATACGCAGGCGTTTGTTTCGCACTCGCGGAAAGACCAAGCTATTAAGCAGAAATTGGCGAAAGCCTGCTGTGACGTCGGTGTCGCGCCGTACATGTATGAATTCAGCCCTGAGTACAATTCAAGTGCTTCACCTGCGGATGATCTCTCAATAGAGATTGAGAGGAGCAAAGTGCTTTTTGTTCTGTTGGGCGAAGCAATATCAAGTGTATTCTGGACTCAGGCATGGATTGGTTTCGAGGTGGGGATTTTCAAGGCGTTGAAGGATCCTCAAAGAAATCTAGAGTATGCTTTTGTATTTCAAGATATCCGGCAAGATATAGAGGTATGCGTTCCAACGTTGGATATTCTTTATCTTTTTGACTTCAACTCAGATACAGGCTGGGATCAATGCAGAGGGTTAGTTGAAGTAATTGAGATGGGTCCCTCCTCGGGCAAGTTCCATAAAGAAGCCAACAGGTTTCGGACTGCGACATTAAAGGCCAACGTAAAGTGCGACAATTGCAAGAGTGAATATGAGGCGTGGATAGCGAAGCGCAATGCATGCCTCTTGGGGAAAGGATTTAACCTATTGAACCACGGGCCGGAAATGCTCGCCGAATGTACGACAAAGTGTCCATCGTGCGGCAAATTGGTTACCCGGTGTTTTGCGCAAATGCTTTTTGCATAGAAGATTGGAGTGGAACGGTTGCAGATTCAAAGAGTTGGTGAACAATGATAATCTCTTGTCCCGGTAGTAAATGGGCTTTCTGGGATCAGTTACCACCACAGCAGTGGTAAATCTCGGTCGCCATCCGGATCGAAGGGCAAGTGAAGCCTTGGAAGATTCGAGGCGGAGCGGCGTGCGCATACCTCGCTAACAATGCAGACTTAGACCTCACAATAGAAAATAATGCCTTAACTAAATTTAGGCCTGTAATCGAATCTCGCTTTATCGCTCCCATAAATTCAACGCCACAAATGGCCCTCATCATGTCTTTTGACGAACTCGACGAAGTCGTATATGATGAATCATATAGAAGCATTAACGCCTCATACTAGGAGAGTTAACGTGAACCAACTTACGGTTAGAGGATTTGATGACAGTTTGAGTTCCTCTTTGCGACGTTTGGCGAGGAAAGAAGGTATCTCGCTGAATCAAGCTGCACTCAGACTGCTAAGACAAGGGGCTGGGTTGACCAGCAGTGGCGATAGGGGGAATAGCATAGGGTCCACATTGGACCACCTCATTGGGACCTGGACTAAGGAGGAAGCCGACCAGATAGATTCCGCTCTGCAGGAGTTTGAGTCCATAGATGAAGCGGCCTGGAAATGAGGATTCTCTTAGATTCCAATGCCTATTCGGGTCTGATGAGAGGCAATGAACAAGTCGCGGGCTTGGTGAGAAGGGCTGAAGAGGTACTGTTCTCTGCCATTGTAGTCGGAGAGCTCATGTACGGCTTCCGTCGTGGCACTCATTTTGAGCGCAATGCCGCCGACCTACGCTCTTTCCTAGATAGCCCTTACGCATCATTTGTCGGAGTGGGGCCAATTACTGCGGACCGCTACTCCAGGATAGCAGCAGCCTTGCGAGCAAAGGGACGTCCCATTCCATCGAATGACGTCTGGATTGCTGCCCAAGCCATGGAGACGGGTGCAGACCTTGTATCCGCGGACAGCCACTTTGAACACGTTGACGGAATTGTATGGGTTCGAATAGGGGCAAGCTAATTCCGCACAGAAATATCAGGATGAGGACAACAGAATGAAGAAACTCTTGCATCCACGAACACCGGCAGCCCTCTACGCCAGGGTATCCAGCGACAGACAGGACGTGGAACTGTCAGTAGCCGCCCAGCTAAGGGCGCTCAGGGACTACGCCAAGAAGAACGGCTACACAGTCGCTCGCCAGTATGTGGACGAGGCCGAGAGCGGACGTGTCGCAGACAGGCCCCAGTTCAGGAAGATGATCGAAGAGGGGTCCCAACCCAACTCCCCCTTCCAAGTGATCCTGGTCTGGAAGTTTTCGAGATTCACCCGTAAGCGCGAGCACGCCGTGGCCTTCAAGTCCATGCTGAGGCGCAAGGGCATAAGAGTTGTCTCCATCACGGAACAGGCCGACGACACCCCCACCGGCAGGCTCCTCGAGGCCATAATTGAGAGCGTGGACGAATTCTACAGCGAAAATTTGGCCCAGGAAGTCACAAGGGGAATGAGAGAATCGGCGTCCAGGGGATTCTTCCTGGCCTCCAGGGCTCCTTTCGGATACAAGCGGGTCAAGGTCAGGGACGGAGCCAAGGAACGTCCGACCCTCGAGGTGGACCCGGCCACAGCCCCAGTGGTGAAGGAGATCTTCCAGAGTTCCCTTATGGGTGCTGGCTTGAAAGAGATTTGCAAGGAGCTGAACGACAGAGGCATCACCAACAGAGGCAGACGCTGGTACAAGAGCGGCCTTGCCTATCTTCTCAGGAACGAGGCCTACACCGGCACGGCCGTATGGGGCCGGACCGTCAAAGGAAAGAAGGCTTCAGATCCTGTAAGGGTGGAAGAAGCCTGGCCCGCCCTGGTATCTAGAGAGGTGTTCGACGCCGTGCATCAGGCCATGAGAAGTAGGGCACCGAGAGTGCAGAGGCCCGGTAGGGTGGGAAGCACCTACCTGCTGAGCGGACTGCTGAAGTGCGGAGTGTGCGGCAGGGCCTACATAGGCCAGAAAGCCAAGGGAGGCGAGTTTGCCTACTACATCTGCGGGACTCTTTACAGGGATGGAGCAGGAACCTGCGAGGCCCGCTACCTGAACGCCACCAGGGTTGAAGACTTCATCGTAGAAAAAATCAGGGAGAGAATTCTCACCGAGGAAACTATTGTTGAGCTTGTGACCCTGGTGGCCGAGGAGATTGACGCCATGGCCGGAGAGTTGGCCGGTAGGGTGGAAGTGATAGAGGGAGAGCTAGCGGACGTCAGGAGGCGGCTTGGAAGGCTCTATGAGGCTCTGGAGACCAGCGACCTGACCTTGGAGGTTCTCTCCCCTCGTATCTTCTCTCTACGACACCGTGAGGAGCAGCTGGAAGCTGCGCTGGACGACGCCGTTCGTCAGTTGGAGCAGAGGAGGATTGAGCTGCCGACCACGGAGGAGATGAAGGAATACGTGGCGGACTTGAGGGAGTTCCTGAAGGAGGGGACGATACCCGAGCGAAAGGCGCTCATTCGCAACTTCGTGGAGGACATCAAGGTGGCGGGAGATGAAGCCACCTTGACCTACACGATCCCCATGCCAAAGGGTGGAATAAGCCAGGAATCGGCCCCGGTTCTAGATTTTGTACACTCCGGCCCACCAAACTGGACTCGAACTCGTCAGAAGATAGCCGATACAGGAAGGACGTTTCTGTTGGAATAGGTTAAAATTGCGGTTGCAAAGATGGGAATTATTAGCCTAACACGCCTATTTTATGGCCAAGTATGACTCCCCACAGATCCCTCGGCTACAGGGCCCCGGCCCCGGGGGCTTTCCTGTCCTCCATCCCAGTTCCTACCCTTGTCGGTGTAACATAGCAAGTGGTACAACTAATGGGGGCAGGTCACTTCTGCGTAGTTGTCCATTAAACCCTTGGAACCGGGGGATAATATGTGGGGAAATTGGCAAAATAACCTGCTTTTAGCTACAACTTCGAATCGAGGCTCGGCAGCCAATTACCTCTACCCCCTTGCCCATCCCCCACCGCAAATGCACCGGTGCGCCACCGCTCCTGTTCCACACTCAAACTCCCAACTGAGAAGGCCTCATGAGAATCGCATTCATCGGCACTGGCCACATCGGCAACCCCATGGCTCGCCACGTCCTGGAGGCGGGTCACCAACTGACGGTTCACGACCTGGGCCGACAATCTACCATCAACCTGGAGGAAATGGGAGCTGCCTGGGCGCCCACCCCCCAAGCCGCGGCCGAGGGAAGCGAGATAATATTCACGTCTCTTCCCGGCCCTCGCGAGGTTGAGGCAGTCGCCCTCGGCTCCCAGTCAATCTTGGAAGGCGCGTCCGAAGGCGCCGTCTACGTGGACCTTTCCACCAACTCCCCCAGTTCTGCCCGACGCATCTACCAGGAATTCCAGGCCCGTGGAGTATCCGCCCTCGACGCCCCCGTCAGCGGCGGCGTTCCCGGTGCGGAGGCCGCCACCCTCGCCATTATGGTCGGCGGCGACCATGATATCTTCGAGAAAGTATCACCCGTTTTGCGCTCCATCGGCGACAAGCTCATCTACTGCGGCCCGCCCGGCAGCGGCATGGTCTGCAAAATCTGCAACAATCTCGTCACCATGAGCCTCGCCGCATTTCTCCCGGAAGTCCTCACTCTCGGGGTCGAGGCTGGCGTGGATCTCAAAACCGTCGCCGAGGCCATTACCAGCGGCTCCGGCAACAACTGGGTCTTGGAGGGCAAATTCCCCACCACCCTATTTCAGGGAAACTTCGAACCCGGCTTCACCCTGAAACTGGCCGCCAAAGACGTGCACCTAGCCACGGAGTTGGGCCGGGAGTTGGGGCTGCCCATGGAAGCCTCCAACCTCTTTGCCCAGATCTACCGCGCCGCCCTACGCCAGGACTTGGGCGACCTTGACGCCGACGCCGTGGCCCTCCTCTACGAAGCACGCACCGGCACCAAGCTTCGCTTCAACGACGACTAGCCTTCGGCCCTCTTCAGCTTGCCGTCCTGCAGCTGGAATACCGACGCTTTGGACAAGTACTCGTTGCTGAAAGGCTCCAAGTCAGTGGCCGTTATCGCCGATTGTACGTACTCTAGAACCCGCTCCAACACCTGCGCCCGCCTCCGTTCGTCCAACTCCGAGAGTATGTCGTCTAGCAACAACAGAGGCTCCCCCTTGTAGGCCGTAAGGTACTGCGCCTCCGAAAGCCGTAGCGTCAGGGCCAACGTCCGCGCCTGGCCCCGCGACGAATAAACCCCCATGTCGACGTTGTTCACCAGTAGCTGGAAATCGTCCCGGTGAGGCCCCAACGCCGTCGATCCCAGCCTAACCTCCCTTTCTCTAGAGGCTTCCAGTCCCTTCAGAAAGGCCGTGGAGCAGGCCTCGGCGGCGGCAGGCGCAACGCTGGGCAGATATTCCAACCGCAGGTCCTCAGCGCCCCCCGTAAGTTCTTTCAAGGTGACCTTTGCAGTTTCCGCCAGAACAGCCATCGTCTGCGCCCTCTGCTGAACTATCAGAGAACCCGACTCCACAAGCTGCTCGTCCCAGAAGGCCATCTCGCTCCCTCGCGCCCGCCGGTCTCGGATGAGCTTCAGCAGTTGATTTCGCTGGTGTAGCACCTTCTGATAGCGCTGAAGGGCCCGTAGATACGCAGGACTGGACTGCGAAATGAGAATGTCCAGGTATCGACGCCTAACAGAGGGCGAACCCTGCACGAGTCGTATGTCCTCTGCCGAAAAGAGCACCACGTTCATCAGCCCCACCAGCTCCGCCGCCGTCCTTCGCACTCCGTCGACCCTCACTTCCTTACGAACAGAGTAGATGGGTGCGCCGTCGGAAGTGCCGGCCCGGGCCCTATGATGGGGCTGGTACCCAACGATAATCCGTGTGCGGCCTTCTTCCTTCTGAACCAACCCATCCACCGCCGCCTGCTCCAGAGTAGATGCCGCTTCCCAGTTGACCACCTCTCGCTCGTTCTCTGCCCGGAAGGACTTGGCGATGGCCAGCAGATAGACGGCCTCCAAGATGGTAGTCTTACCCTGGGCGTTGGCCCCGACCAGAAGACTTGGACCCGCAGGCAAATCTATCTCCAGCCTACGAAAAGCCCGAAAATTCACCAGATTCAGGCGCGCCAAGTGCATTTAAGACCGCCTTCGCCGGGGAAGTCAGGCGTTGACTTCGAGGGACAGGCAGCTAGTCTGAGGATTCCATTGCCCGAATCTCCCGCTCCAGGTCTTCCACCTTAGCCGCATCTTCGTCTGAGAGACCGTAGCACCGCTCCAGATATAGCTGGGCCAGGCGAGTGCCGCGGCTGGAGAAGTCCTCGGCCGCATTGATCAGCTTGCTCACGTAGTAGCGTTCGGGGAGAAAGCGGGCAAGGGTGTGAAGCTCACTGCTCACCTCCTCTCGCATCTCCCTGTCCCGGCCCTCCACGGCGTACCGGAACTTTACCACAAGCTTGGAAAGCTCGTTCAACCGGTCCTTCTCCCCCAACAAGCTGTACATCACCTCGCTGACGCTCAAGCCCCCCTCCGCAGACTCTTCCAAAGCGGGGACCTTTTGAGAATCGTCAAACTTCGACCATATCTCGGAATATTCGTGGGCGATTTCGCCCACAGCCTGCATTCCTCCAGCAACGTCCCGGGGCGAATGAACGCCGCCGTATATCAGGTCGTCCCCTCGCGCCTCCGCCAGCTGGAGCAGCCGCCCGTAGCTCTCAACGTCCTCGGGCACAGGCGGCATTGGGAACGACGAAATCTCTGCTATCGATGCCCCGCCCAGGGAAGTGGCCAGGAATGGCGGGACGTACTTGGCAATGTTCACCGGCAAGGGAAATACCACTACATAGGTAGCATATAGCTTCTCCGAGTCCATGCTGTCGCGAAAATAGACCAGCGCATGGCCGCGGGGCTTTTCCGTATTGCCAATTTCGAAGTCTAATGCCATTAGTCGTTAGAAGAAAAGTTTGCTCTCGGAGTTAACGGGTCGATTTCGTGCAGGTAAGTATAACCCATTCCTACCTGCTAAATGACCGCCGTGGCTTCCACTTCAACGCGGAACTCCGGCTCTGCCAGTCCGCTTATGAGCACCAGCGTACTGGCCGGAGGGTTGCCAGACGTGAGATACCTATCCCTTGCCTCCCGGAAGCCCGGTATGTCCTCCCTGTGGGTCAGATACACGGTAATCTTAGTCATGTGCTCGAATCCCGCTCCCACCGATGCCAACGCCGCTTTGAGGTTTTGGAATACCTGGTCCGTTTGGGATCCGATGTCGCTACCGGCCAGGGCGCCGTCCGGCCTCCTGCCCACCTGCCCGGAAATATACGCAACGTCGCCTGCCTTTACCACGTGGGTAAAGCCCCGTGGCGGGGCCACGTCGGTAGGGTTGATGTGTTCCAAGGCCATCACGCGCCTCCTCGATGAAATGGTCGGTCAATGGGTTTGAAGAATAGTATGTCGGCTATGCCGCCCGTGCGGACTTCGCGCCACTGAGGCTCCACGGCCATACCCGTCCGAAGCTGAGCCAAGTCCATGCCAGCCACCAGGTGGACTATGCCGCCCCGCACACCCTCCCAGCCGATGACCGCCGCCGCTACAGGCTCCGCCAGAGCTTCCTCGTCCAGATTACGATGCATCAGCGTGAAGGTCTTCACGAAGCCGGGGCCTTCCACCGGACTCCAATCGGGCGTTTCCACAAAACACTTTTCGCAGTAGATCTTGGGTATCAGGAACCGCTCCCGGCAACTCGGACACTCCGACGCCAGGATTATCTTCTCGTCCCTCAGCGCGGTGAAGAACCGCTGTCCAGCAACGCCCACTGTATAGCGGTGATGGATGGGAATGTTTCCCCGCCACTGACTAATGCGCTCCGGCATCTCGATTTCCCCGATCATCTGCTGACTCACTCGCTCCTAAGCGCTTTCTATATCGCAGTCAACTAGCTTGAAATAGCGGATGTCGGTGATAGACCCCTCACGTTCCTCGGGCGGCTTCCACACCGCTTGAACCCTCTTGCCAATGGCCACCCTCGTCAGCACAGTCTCCAGGTCTTCCCCCACTTCTCCCAGCACGTGAAGAATTCCCATTCCGGGGCTGGCCCCGTCTATCTCTATAACGGCAGGGACCTCCGGCGTCTCCCGGCGGGTGGCGTCCCAATTCACGAAGCTCACGGAAAAGGTGTTGACAACCCCCGTGTCCGACAACCGCATCCAACGGTCCATGGGCACGTAGCAGAGTTCGCAAAAGGCCCTCGGCGGCACCACGGTGCGCTTGCACTGGGAACATCGTAGGCCCAGAATTTCCCCGTCCCTCAGTCCCGCCATGAATCGGCCCACGGCGGCGCCCGTGTCCCAAGCGTACTCCATCTTGCCCCGCCAACGGGTGACGAGAACTTCGCCACGCCGCAGGGCCTCGTCGGTCAAAGAATTTCCGGCGAAAGGTTTCACGTTATCTAACTCTGCTTTCCTAAAATGACCACAGTCCCCACCTGCATAAGGTCTCCCCATGCCTGGGCCAACCCCCGCCGCACCTCGCGCTTTACCTGCCGCTTCCCCGCGCGACCTTCCAGTTGCCAGAAGATCTCCGCCACCTTCATTACGCCCGCCGCTGATATAGGATTACCGACGCCGATTAGTCCGCCGGAGGGGGTAGCCGGAATGCCCGTCTCCGTATCCCTGTCCCAGAACCCCTCCTCAACCAGCCGTGGCGCCTGGCCCTTATCCGCCAGCTGCAGCCCCTCCAGATGGTGAAGCTCTTTGTAGGCAAAGGGGTCGTAGGGTTCCACTACGTGAATTTCTCGCCGTGGGTCGGTAACTCCCGCCATTTTGTAGGCCATGAGGGCTGCCTTCTCTACGTACCTCGGATAGGAGAGGTCTCGGTTTGTCCAGAAGGAAGTGTCCAGGTTCCAGCCCACCCCCTCTATCCATACCGGATCCAGACCCCGTTTCTTCACAAATTCCTCGGATGCCAGCACCATGGCCCCGGCGCCGTCGCTGATCGGCGAGACCATCAGACGCTGTACCGGCCAGGCCATTACCTCCGAGTCCATTATCTGCTCAATGGTAAAATCTCCGGAGATACCCGACTGGGACGAAGGGTGGTCCATACCGTTGCGCTTATTCTTCTGGGCTACCTTAGCGAAAATCTCCATGGGCACGCCGTGAGCATTCATGTACCGGTTCATCTCCAGGGAGAATATCCACAGCAGGTTCACCCCCAGGGGCCGTTCCAAAAACTGGTCGTAAATGGCGTTAAAACACCCCTGAGGATGTGGAAGAGCAGATGACATCTTCTCTTCGCCCACCACCAGGCAGGTGTCAAAATGGCCGCTCGCGATGTGGTACCAGCCGTTGATGATGCCGAAGACGCCGGAGCCACCCCCCACGTAGCTGCGCATGAAGGGCTTCCCCCGACCGCCGGACCCGTCGGCCAGATATTCCCCGTTCATGTGTACACCGTCGAAGGCGTCCGGGGCCGTCACTGACACCACTGCGTCCATGTCGTCAATCTGCAGCGAAGCGTCGTCCAGGGCCGCCCGGGCCGCCTGAAACGCCAGCTCCTTGGGTGTCTCCAAGGCGCGGCGCATGAACCGGGTCAAACCCGCTCCCAGAACTGCCACCCGGTTCCTATAAGCCACGATATCTCCTCATCGCGCGGCTTCCAGAATGGCCACACCGCCGCTGGCTGTGGGTATGCCACGCCACGATTGCGCCAGTCCCACGCTGACAGACTCCAACTGACGCTGCCCTGCCCTACCCCTTAACTGGAGGACAAGCTCTAAAACGCTTCGAAGCCCTGAAAGGTCGTGGGTATAACCGCAGCCTAGATTCCCTCCCGACACGTTGACAGGCAAATTACCTCCGCAATCGAATACTCCCTCTTCCAGCATTGCACCGGAACGACCAGCTGGCGCCAGTCCCAACGCCTCAAGGTGCTGAAGCTCCTTGTAGGCGAAGGTGTCGTCCACCTCCGCCAACTGAATCTCCCGTGACGGATCCATTATTCCCGCCATCTTGTACGCCCGGCGGGCGGCGTCAACCGCGTAACCGGCGCGGCCCCACTCCCTCTCCTCCAAGTTCGGGGTTTCTTGACCCCAACCGATGCCCTTTATGTAAACGGGGCTGCCATGCATCTTCTCTGCCGCTTCTTCCGTCGCCAGAACCATGACGATGGATCCGTCTGCCGTACGTGCACTTTGCTCCTCTCTCAGGGGGTCCGCAACAACCTTAGACGTCATTATGTCTTCAACGGACATGCTAACTCCGTAGGCCGCCATGGGATTTAGTTGAGCATTGTCTCTATTCTTCACTACCACCGCCGCCGTCTGCTCCTCCGTGTTGCCGGAATTCTCCAGAAACGCCCGCATCTCCAACCCCGCCACAAACCGGGGATGTAGGTCCAAGGGGCGCACATTCACAGGGTCCAGGGCCATCGCTTCCACGTGGGCGGGGTAAAGGATGTTGGAAGCTTTAGAGCGACCTTCCACCACAGCGATGTCAAACTCTCCAGTCTGCAACTGTAGAAATACGGAGCCGAGGGCAGTGATACCATCGGCGGTGATGGTGTGCACGGGCTTAAGGACAGCACCCAGCTGGTCTGGTACGTACTCGTCGGCGATGGCCGTACCTTCCAGGTAGTCTTCGCTAACTGAGACGAAGGTATCCACCTGCCCCGGCTCGATTCCGGCGTCTGAGTATGCCTTCACCGCCGCCTCAAAGATCAACTCCCGGAAGGAAGCCTCGGGAGATGAGGAACGGAATGGGGTGAAGCCAACGCCGACTATGGCCACTCTCTGGGGCATCAGCTAACCGCCGGTAGTATAGAACCTATCATGGCCCATGCATTGTAGCCATCGGAACCCCGCCTTTCAACCTCAGGCCGCCCGCCAAGCCATCATGGGCGTAGCTTTAGAATCGGGTGATCCGTCCGCTAATTCTCTCCACCACCCGCGCGTCAGAGGGGATTGCGCCACAACAATCCTGGAAACCGGGCAAAGTCCCCGTCGTTGGAATGTACCTCCGCCCGGTGCTCCATGGCAATGGCCGCAATGTGGCAATCCGTCACCAAGTTTCCACCAACTCCCACTGTGGCCAAGCAGTGCCGAAAGTGGACAAGGTGCTCACTCCCAGGATTCAACGGCGCCACGTGAGGAAATTCTAACCAGTGCTGCACGTAATCCATGGCCGCATCCGGCGAGATTGTCCGCGCCACCGATTGGGGATGCGTCATCAACCGTACAAAGCCGGTGATTACCACCCAAGGAAGACCGACTCGCTCCTGTCCGCTCAACAGCCCTTCCCACCACCGACGCGCTGCAACATGCTGGGATGCTTCGTCATTATGGGCATATATCAGTAGATTCAGATCCGGGACAATCACTTGTTCAGTTTCCGGAGCAATTCCTCAAGCTCTAACTCGTCGTTCAGCTGATTGAGTTTCGTTGGGTCAACCCCCGGCGCAAAGCCGCTATGAAAGGGCTTTACCCGATACGGTTCCCGCGGGGACTCCTTCACGCCCACCGAGAGTCCCTGCCGCAACGCGTCGTTGACCACTTGCTTTATGGTCTTGCTTTGGGACCGCGCACGTTCCTTCAGGGCATCCGCCAAGTCCTTGTCCAGAGTCAGCGTCATTTTGGTCGTTTTCATAGCGAAAACATCATAGCATCAATCTTTTTCCGGCGTCTATTCGCCCTCGCCCTCCATTGACTCCAACACAATGTGGATGTCCTTATCACCCCGCCCGCTCAGACACACCAGCACTATCTCTTCCGACGAGAGCTTAGGCGCCAGCTTCGAGGCGTAATAAATGGCGTGGGAGGGCTCCAGGGCAGGGATAATGCCCTCCGTCTTGCACAACATATGAAACCCCTCCAATGCCTCGGCGTCGTTAACTGACGTATACTCGGCGCGGCCTGCGTCCTTCAAATAGCTGTGCTCCGGCCCCACTCCAGGGTAGTCCAGTCCTGGCGAAATACTGTGCGTTTCTACAACCTGCCCGTTTTCATCCTGCAGCAGGTACGACATTGATCCGTGCAGCACCCCGGGCCGGCCGGCCACCAGCGTGGCGGCATGACTGGAATTTTCCTTCCCCTCTCCGCCCGCCTCCACGCCCACCAGTCGCGTCTTTTCATCCCGCACGAAGGGATGGAAGGCCCCGATGGCGTTGCTGCCTCCGCCGACGCACGCAATCACGTAGTCGGGAAGCCGTCCCTCCGACTCCAGTAGCTGGCGGCGCGCCTCCTGTCCTATAACTGACTGGTAGTCGCGGACCATCAGTGGGTACGGATGCGGCCCTACGGCGCTACCCAACAAGTAGTGAGTCGTCTCCACGTTAGTAACCCAGTCGCGGATGGCCTCGTTAATAGCGTCTTTCAGTGTCTGGCTTCCCGTCTCCACAGGCCGCACCTCGGCCCCCAGCAGCTTCATCCGGAATACGTTCAACGACTGCCTCCGCATGTCCTCCACGCCCATGTACACGATGCATTCCAGTCCGAGCATGGCGCAGGCAGTAGCCGATGCCACCCCGTGCTGTCCCGCACCTGTTTCCGCGATTATCCTGCGCTTGTCCAGCCGCTTGGCCAACAGTCCTTGTCCCGTGGCGTTGTTTATCTTGTGCGCCCCCGTGTGGGCCAGGTCCTCACGCTTCAGGTATATCTTTGCACCGCCTAACTGGCGGGTCAGATTGGCGGCGAAATAGAGGGGCGTGGGACGCCCAACGTATGTCGAAAGCAGATTGCCAAGCTCCTTCTGAAACTCCTCGTCCTGCCGGTATTCCAGGTAGGCCGCCTCCAACTCTTCCAGAGCCACCATTAGAGTCTCCGGCACAAATTTCCCGCCGTAGCGGCCGTAACGACCCCGCTCGTCGGGGGCTTCTGTAAGTATATCTACGTTCATGGCTATCTCCTTTTTCAAAGATTCATGCGCCGGCCCGCTTGGCCTCGTGGACAAACCGTAGTATCTTCTCCGCGTCCTTGACGCCACCCGACTCCACGCCGCTGGAAACGTCCACTCCCCAAGGGTTGGTCTCACGCACCGCGCGGCTCACATTTTCCGGCGTTAGTCCCCCAGCCAACAAGAACTCGAACCCTGCCTCCGACAGTTGGGCCGCCACCGTCCAATCGAAGGTCTGACCGGTGCCCCCCTGCAAACCCGCAACCTTCCGGTCCAGGGTCGCCAGATATCCTTGTTCACGCAGTGCCGTCATACGCCGCTCCAGTTCCTTCAACTCCTCGACGTTCTGAAATCCGCCCGGCACGTGAATGACCTTGAAAACAGGCACAGACACTTTCTCGCAAAACTCCATCGACTCGGCCCCGCAGAGCTGTAACATGTCCACTCCGGAACCGTGCACCGTCTCCCGCACCTCCTCCAGAGGCTGGTCGGCAAAAAGCCCGACCAGCCTTGGCGGATTGCCACTTGTCACCTTCACCGCATCCACCACCCGGCGGGCCTGCTCAACCGACACCCGACGGCGTCGGTTGGGCACGAAATTCAGCCCGATAAAGTCCGCCCCGGCCTCAACAGCCGTCAGGGCGTCCTCTACCCGCTGCACACCGCAAATCTTCACCTTCAGCATTTGGTTGCTCCCTTTACGCCCGCAATTTGATGACTACTGCCAAGTTTCAATGCCCCTAATTCCACGGTGAAATAAATGACCGCCGTATCAGGCAACCTCGCCCAAGGCCAATTCCCTAACCTTCCTCGCCGTATTGGTGGCGGTGACCAGCGCCTCTCCCACCAGCACGGCGTTAACACCCAAATCCCGCAGCCGTAACACGTGGGCGGCAGTGAAGATTCCACTTTCGCTTACGATTATCTTGCCGGGGGGCACGTGGCCCGCCAACCTCTCCGTCACCGAAAGACTCGTCTCGAAGGTATGCAGGTTTCTGTTGTTGATGCCGATTATCTCCGCGCCCGCGTCCACCGCAGCATCTAGTTCAGCCTCGTCGTGCACCTCCACCAGAGCCTGAAGCCAAAGTTCCTGACATACCGCCAGCATCTCCGCGAGATGAGATGGTGAGAGAATTGCCGCAATGAGCAGCAGGCCGTCTGCGCCGCGGCTCCTCGCCTCGTACACCTGGTACGGATCGAAGATGAAGTCCTTGCGAATGACGGGCGTCCGCTTTGGCGCGGCCACTTGCGACACCGCCTTCAGGTCATCCAGTGTTCCCTGAAATCGAGGGTCCGTGAGGACGGAGACCGCCGCCGCGCCATTGTCAACATAGGCTTGGGCCAGCGCCCGCGGGTCGAAATTCTCGGCCAGCAACCCTCGGGAGGGGGAGGCTTTTTTCACCTCTGCAATGAGCCGCACCCGGTCTCCCAGCAGCGCGCCGGAGAGATTCAGAGGCAGACTCATGGCCTTCACCCGTTCCTCCAACTCTGCCTGCGGAACCCGCCGCTTCTGCGCCTCTACCTCCCCCTTCTTCGCCGCAACTATTTCCTCAAGAATCGTCGCCAAATCCTCAGCTCCTCAACATCACCGGCTCTCGGCTTCGAAGGCCAACTCCTGGCTGACCTCCACCAACGCCTCCAACTTCATCAGGGCGCTCCCATCATCTATTACCTGGGACGCCATCCCTACACCCTCCCGCAAACTCTCAACCAGCCCGCCCACCATCAGCACGGCGGCGCTGTTCAGAAGCACAACGTCCCTGTGGGGGCCTCTTTCGCTGGTGAGAATCCGACGCAGCAAAAAGGCGTTGTCCGCCGCCGTCCCGCCCCGAATAGCCTGCCAGGGTGCTCGAACCAGCCCCAATTCCTGTGGATTGACAACGCTGTAGGCGACCTCACCGTCCCTTAGCTGCCAGACGTGGCTCTCTGCCCCCAGGGTAAGCTCATCTGCCCCCTCCTCGCCGTGGACCACCAAACAACGCTCCGACCCCATCAGATTCAGCACGTTCGCCATCTTCTCCCCCAGCGAAACCTCCGCAACCCCCAGCAGCTGACGCTTCACGCGGGCCGGGCTAGTTAGGGGGCCAAGCACGTTGAATACCGTGCGAATCCCCATATCCCGGCGGACCGGCGCTGCGTATCTCATGGCTGGATGGAACGTAGGCGCGAACATGAAGCCCATACCCACCTCGTCTATGCACCGTTCCACAGCCTTGGGGGGCAATTCTAGAACGACACCCAGGGCTTCCAGTACGTCGGCGCTGCCACAGGTCCCCGTGGCAGCCCTGTTTCCGTGCTTGGCCACCTTCAAGCCCGCCCCCGACGCCACGAAGGCCGTAGATGTGGAGATGTTGAAGGTCTTGGCTCTAGCTCCACCCGTGCCGCACGTGTCCACCACCACACCGTCCGTCTTCACTGGCAGCGCCTTGTCTCTCATCACCGACGCCATTCCCGCAATCTCCTCAGCCGTCTCCCCCTTCATCCGGAGCGCCGTTAGGAAAGACGCAAGCTGCACAGGCGTGGCCTCTCCTTCCATTATCTGCGTCATCACTCCAGACGCTTCGTCCATCCCCAGGGAAGAACCCTTAATAAGCTTCTCCGTTGCTTCCCTAATCATTCTTCTCACCTATAGGCATCCATGATTGCATCATAATACGGCCGCATTTTCTTCGCCGTTTCAATGACTCTATCCATAATTGCTGTACCCTCTTTCTCGAGCGTAGATGCATCCCAGTCGTAGGAAAAGCCATGAGTCCCGTTAACACTTGTAACTGGAACTGTATCGTTCTTTCGTTCCTCTAAGACCTTGGTCTTTGCTTTTGGACTATGCAAGTACTCTAGGGCATCAAATACCCGTTGAACCTCGGCTTGTATTTCACTCTCGGCCCTGCATTGCTCCAAGATGATTTCACTGTAACAGAAGTATTCCGACAGGCCTGGGAGCTTGAAGAGCCTCTTTTTCACACTGAGCGTGAGACCCGACAGGTCACTCATTGCACACAATTTTTCGACTAGACTCCGCTCAAGTCGTTCCCTCTTCTTTAGCAACGTGCCAACGAGAGGCTTGCTTTCGCATTGAATGTAGAGCGTTAGCCCTTTTTTGCTCGTCAATGCCAAAGACCAATGCGGCACTTGTTCCACGGATTCATGCGCAAACTCATCTGCCAATATGTTGATCCCAATGTAGTCCTGAATGCGTTTCTGCGACACCATCTTATGCTTCCCCAAGGCCTTCGCCAACGCTTCCCCCAAATCCTTTATACGCTCGTGGAGTTCTTCTTCAATCCGGTCATTTCCCCCAGATGCCCATGCAGCAAAGTCATCCTGCGTAAAGTGCACCGGTCCTAAATTGTTTTCCGCCAAATAGTCCAGTTTCTGCCGTGTCAAGAATCGAGAAACTGGATTCCCAGCAAGGTTCGTATTATCCAAAGCACGGCTGAAGAATTCATAAACATCAGTCCACGTCCATAGCAGTACAGGAATCTGATTTGGCTTTCCGTTCCCCACCGACGAAGATCTAACTAGGTATTTCGGCTGAAACTCCTCTCCAAAGTTTTCTCGCAAGTGGCGCTGTACCTGCACGTCCGTAACCCCGCCGTGGAGCTTGTTCTCGAAGAGCACATTAGTCTTTACGCTCGTTATCGAGGCGTCCGGCCTGCTGCCAAAGGTCAAATCATAAAGATACCGGGGCAGATCAACGTTGCCTAGGTGCGCATCACCAAGGTCGATGCACTTCCTCCCAAGCAGTCGCTTAAGTCGTCTTCCAATTGCCTCTGATCCAAGGTCTTGACTCTGAATTCGGTCACACAGGTTTAAGAGATCATTTTGGAGACGACGACTGGAAATGCTCTCAAATTGCTTCAATGCGTCTTCAGAAAGCTGTGGGCCACCGGGGCATTCAGCCTTTCTCGCAATAACTATCAGCCGCTTCCCAGGAACACGCCGACTATCCTTGACCCCAGAGTCCGTACTTTCCAACTTGCTCTGAAGATCGTACTCGTAAGGCCCGCAGGTATCGATACCCGCGAACTTCATGAGAAATTCACGGGTCAGTACGCACGAGGACTTCAAAACTATCATCAATGCCCTGGTAACGTTGTCCTCCAGAATACGCTCCCTTTCCGTATCCCGATAATTGCCATGTCGGTAGGCGTAGAAGATGTTTAGGTGCTTATCCACTGTATGCTTCCACCCTCTTCAAATAATTTCGTAGCAGGTCGTGCCCCACCCTGGTCATGATCGACTCCGGATGGAACTGCACTCCCTCGACAGGCAAGCTCTTGTGTCGGAGCCCCATGACGATCCCGTCCTCTGTTCGAGACGTTACTTCAAGGAACTCCGGCAAACTTTCCGGGTTAACAATCAGCGAATGATACCGGATGGCCTCGAAAGGATTAGGGAGGCCTTCGTACAACCCTTTGCCGTCGTGGTACACCATCGATGTCTTGCCGTGCATAATCTCCGGCGCCTGCTCCACCACTCCGCCGTAGGTGTAGCCGATGGTCTGGTGTCCGAGGCAGACGCCCAGAACCGGCAGCTTCTCACCAAACCGAGCCACCGCCTCCCCGGAAATGCCCGCCTCCTTTGGAGTGCACGGCCCCGGTGATACGACTATGCCTTGGGGGGCCATTGCCTCTATCTCTTCCAGGCTGATCTTGTCATTGCGCACCACCTCAACATCCGCGCCCAACTCGCAAAGATACTGGTACAGGTTGTAGGTGAAGCTGTCGTAGTTGTCTATGAGAAGAATCATCTCAGCCCGTCCGTCCTTCGGCCCGGTCCATCGCCTTGAACAGAGCGCCCGCCTTATGTAAAGTTTCCTCGTACTCGTCCCGCGGGTTGCTGTCAGAGACGATGCCACCCCCGGCCTGAACGTACATGGTTCCGTCCTTATAGATGCCTGTGCGAAGCACCAGCGCCGTGTCCATGTTGCCCGAATAGCTGAAATAACCCACTGCGCCGCCGTAAGGTCCCCGCATTTCCCCCTCCACTTCCGCGATTATCTCCATCGCCCTGATCTTCGGCGCGCCGGAAACAGTTCCGGCGGGGAAGCAGGAACGCAGGGCGTCGTAGACCGTCATTCCCGGCTTCAACTGCCCCTCAACGTGGGAAACCAGGTGCATCACGTGAGAGAAACGCTCCACGTCCATCAGCTGAGTAACCTTCACAGTGCCGGGGACGCTCACCCTCCCAATGTCGTTCCGGCCCAGGTCCACGAGCATAATGTGCTCCGCCCTCTGCTTGATGCTGGTCCGAAGCTCCTCCTCCAACTGAGCGTCCTCGTCCGGCGTGGCGCCTCGGGGTCGGGTTCCGGCAATGGGATGAGTTGCTACGATGCCGTCTTCCACCTGGGCCACAGTTTCAATTGCCGCTCCCACGATGTGGAAGTCATCCATGTGCAGAAAGTACATGTATGGCGAAGGATTCACACTCCTCAACGCGCGATAGATTTCGAAGGGCGACGCGTCCGTTTGGCGGCTGAACCTCTGCGAATTCACCACCTGAATGCAGTCGCCGGCGTAGATGTAGTCGATGCATCGCCCCACCACTTCCTCGTATTCCTCCAGGGTGAAGTTGGATGAGAAGGACGCAGAGCCTTGGCCGTCCGTCGAGGCGCTCAGAGGCAAAGTAGGAGCCGAGAGGGGCTGCGACAGACGCTCCACCAGCCGGTCTATTTTCGCAGTGGCCTCGGCGTAGGCCGACTCCACGTCCCCTTCAAGCCGGACGTGGCTCACCACCTTGATGTCGTGACGAAGGTGGTCGAAGACCAGCAGCGTGTCGGAGAACATGAACACCGATTGGGGCAGACCCAGAGGGTCTTTGGGCATCATGGGCACCCGTGGCTCAAAGTAGCTGACGGTATCGTAGGCAAGGTATCCCACACCGCCGCCATGAAAGCGCGGAAGCTCCGGCACTGGAACCAGCTTGTACCGGTCCATCTCCTTTTCCACCGGAATCAGCGGGTCCACCTCGCCGCCCGGATGTCCCGGCCCGGTCTTTACAACCTTGTAAGGTTCCGTACCAATGAAGCTGTATCTTCCCATACGCTCGCCGCCCTCCACGCTCTCAAGCAGGAAGGAATAGGGCGGCCTTGCCACCTTTAGATAGGCCGAAACCGGCGTCTCCAGGTCCGCTTGTACGGCCCGATAAACAGGTACCAGGTTGCCCTGGCCCGTCATACCCTTTACATCTTCTAATGACGGATAGTACATGGCTCTATCCTATCCTCTTCTTCATATAAGTCCTCTCTGTCATTCTCTGCTTCACAAAGAATCCTGCAATACCCGCCGTCTTCCCTACTCTCCCGGGAGCACCAACCCGATGCGACGCTTTATTTCCTGGACCTTCGGCTCCGACACGGACGCCGCCTGTTCAGCGCCTCGGGCCAGCATCCTATCCAGTTCTCCCACGTCGTCCATCAACTGGTCATACCACTCCCGTATGGGCCGCAGTTCCTCTACCACCACCTCCGCCACTCGCGCCTTCAGGTCGCCGTAGCCCCTGGCCGACGCGAAGTCCGCCTCGCACTCCTCCACCGTTCGGCCCGTGATGGCCTTGTATATGCCCAGCAGGTTGTTTACACCTGCCCGGGCCGGGTCATCGGAGAAACGAATCTCTTTGCCCGAATCCGTGACTGCCCGACGAATTGACCGCACAATCTCCTTGGGATCGTCCAGTAGATTCACCGCATGACCTCGTATGTGAGCCGAGCTCTTGGACATCTTCATCGTCGGCGCGTCCAGACCCATCACGCGCGCCCCCACCTCCGGTATCACCGCCTCCGGCACCACGAAAGTTTCCCCGTACAGATGGTTGAATCGCTGGGCAATGTCCCGTGTCAGTTCCACGTGCTGCCGCTGGTCGTCCCCCACCGGCACCTCGTGGGCGTCGTATAGCAGGATGTCCGCGGCCATCAACACCGGATAGTCCAGCAGCCCCGTGGAAACGCTCTCCTGCCGCTGAATCTTGTCCTTGTACTGAGTCATCCTCTCCAGCCAGCCCAGGGGCGTTACGCAGTTCAGCATCCAGCACCCTTCGGCGTGGGCGGTGACGTGACTTTGCACGAACACCGTGCACTGCTCCGGGTCAAGCCCCGCGGCGAAGAGCATCGCCGCCAGAGATCGCGTCTCGCGCCGCAGTTCCGCCGGGTCCTGTTGGACGGTGATGGCGTGGAGGTCCACGATGCAGAAGAAGTTTTCCTTCTCCGACTGACGCTCCACCCAACCCTTGATGGCGCCCAGATAGTTGCCCAGCTGTACGCTGCCCGAAGGCTGTATGCCGCTGAACACGCGACGCTTGCCGTTCACTTTGGCCTCTGCCTCCATAGCTCCAAAACCTCGCTTAGATATTCGACTCATCGACCCGTCGTTTCTATTTCCGCACGCCGATTCGATTGGCGCTCCGGCTGGCCCACAAAAAGAAAACCCCGCCTCAAGGGACGGGGTCAAGCCGCGGTGCCACCCTAGTTTCCCGATAATTCGGGACTCTTTGGACGTCCCAAATTGATTGGGACGTTAGGGCTGTAACGGGCCCGCCCGATGGTCAGTGGGAGCTTCCACAACGTCCGCCCATAGCGGTACGCTTTCAAGCTCCGAGGGGGTCCATTTACTCCTCTGCCCTGGGCGCCGGTTTCCAGCTTCCCCGGCTCTCTAGGCCCTGCTAGAGGGTTACTACTCCCCAACCAACCTTTTGCTGTTCTATTCACCATCTAGTCTAGGTGTAGGCCGCGCAATGTGTCAACTGCTCGCATTGACATTTGTGGATTTCAAGATTTGACTATGCCTAAGCCGTAGCGTAAATTGATACCCGCTCCAACCTTCGTTTATGTGGCAAGAGGATTATCGTGGCTCCTCCTTTGGTCGATGCCAACTCATCTGCAAGCTGGTACAAAATTCGTTCAGCCACTTAGCAGCTTGATGGTCGGAGCAGTGAGACTTGGCAAGTTAGACTGGAGGTGATGTAACTGTGGTGACAGCCGAGACACGGCTGCAAGATATATCTGAACGGATGAAACGTGAACTCGATGGTGGAGCCGCCCCCAGCCCTGAGAGAATGACAGTCCGTCAACTCCTAGGCTTGTTAGGCCGTGCTCGACGAACTAGACATAATGTAAATTGGGTCAGACACAATCTGACAAAGTTCGATCTTCGAACCGTTCCAGATTTTGAGGGTATCTGGGTAGACGCCACGATTTCGATTGAACTTGATCCTGAAACCATTAAGGGCATCACAGCTTCAGATGAACCTATGGAGCCAACCGTACGGATCGGTGCCATTGATGCAGCGAATCGTGAGCCGGTGAGTGTCCATCCAGACAAACCTCTCCGTGTAGCAACCACTCTTATGTTAATAAACGACTATTCCCAACTCCCCGTCATGGAAACAGAATGGAAAGTAAAGGGAGTCATTAGTTGGAAGTCCATTGGCGCTAGAATATCAATGGGTCAAGATTGCCAGAGTGTCCGCGATTGCATGGAAGCTTTTGTTCCTGAAATTCCCATCGGTTCTCCCCTGTTCGACTCCATTAGCCACGTAGTTCAATATGGGTATGTCCTAGTAAGGAACGAAAAGAACAAAATAGCCGGGATAGTAACTTCCAGCGATATAGCGCATCAATTCACTCATCTGGCAGGTCCATTCTTGATAATCGGAGAAATAGAGGGCTACTTGCGTAGCCTCGTCCATGGAAAATTTACGGTCGAAGAGCTGAATGAATCCCTATCTGATTCAGGAGTCAACCATTCTATCTCTGGTCCAGAAGAACTCACCCTCGGTGGGTACTGCCAGTTATTGGGAAGGGAGAAGCTATGGAGCCGCCTCCCGCTGCCTCTTGACCGCAACGAGTTCGTGAAGAAGCTGCACTGGGTGAGAGAAAAGCGAAACGACGTCATGCACTTCGACCCTGAAGGATTGGACCCGGAAGATGTGGAGAAGCTGGAAAACATCGCCAAGCTATTTCGCCGCCTGAGACGCATGAGCATAGTTTAGCCAGGCCGCACCGAAGGAATTGTAAACCCTCTAGAGATCCTTCTATCGGGAAGAGTCGGAATTCTTTATTCCAGAACCTAGAGCGCATAAAGAGTGGGTTTGATTGCACCTAGAGAGCCTATAGCCCTAAACCCCTACCGCCGTCAATACCTATAGTAGTTGGCGTAGGAGTTGGGGCACTCAGATACGTCATGTCTATGATGATTTCCTCACCCGCTTCCCACTTAAAGGACTGGGCCACGGAACCCTTGGGAACGTCAAAGATCAACCAGCCATCCAGTTTGAACCCTTTATCCAACACCTGAGAGCCTCGGAGGAAGGGAATGTAAACATTCTTCTCGGCGTGGAAGCCGTCAGTGGGTACGCCTGCTTCGTAGGTGTTCACGGAATGATACTGACCAGAGTCCATCAGAAATTCAGCCCGGGAGGCTTCCATGTCCAACGCAACCCGGTTGGCTGCGTGGTTGCCTACCTGTGCGCGAATCGCTACTAATTCGTTCCCTTCACCGGAGGGCTTGATCACGTGGTCCTTGGCCAGTCCGTCAGCATCCGGCTCCTCCGTATAGGCCACCTCCTTCAAACGGATTACCTGCTCGAGGCTGAGTTGGAGAATAGAGCCCTGGAAAGTGTGGCCCAGGACGGGTGTAGGGATAGGAGTGGGAGCAAGTGTGGTCTCTGCTCTATCCCCACTGGTACAGGCAATTAGGGTCACTAACACCACGACGCTGAACAGCAACGCCTGCGATATTACGAGTGCCAACCTAGACAATCTCATCTTCTAGCGAATCAAAGACTAACTTCTTCGCGGATGCAAAATAGTAGCACGACAATACTGTCGTTATCGCCGCCAATACCTGTAGTAATTGGCATCAGGGTTCGGCGGCCCGTCCACATCGGAATCCCCACCGCCGAGCTTGCCGCAAGTTCGGCAAGTCATGTCGGTGACGTTTGGATGTCCAGAGAACTTGTGCCACAATCATTTGAGCAAATTAGTCATATCCCTATGTATCCCTTGCGCGAAATCATATCCCCCCGATGCCGCCTTATGCAGCTTGACCTCCTACCCCCACCGCGCCCTGAACCCGCCCCTCATCCGAACCGCCGGCAGCTTCGTCATCGTGTGATTGTGCGGGTCTATCTCAATCCCCACCGACTCCAGCGCCGTCACCCCCAACAACGGTTCAGCGTCCTCATCCCCAAACACCACGGTTCCATACGTAAAATCTCCCATGAATTCAATGCGGGCACCCGCAATGCCAAATCGCAGTTCGCTGCCGTCCGCCAAGCCATAACTTCGATGGGCTTCCGGCTTCAGCCCAATGGACTCCAGATGCTGTCTTGGAACAAGAGTATCCGTGGCCCCAGTGTCCACCAAGAATTTCCCCTCCCAAACCCGGTCGGATTCCGTCATACTTCGTATCGTCACATCTACGTGCATAATTCCCATCACAAACCCTCCTTCTTCACCGCTCGCTTGTTTGCCATTATACCATAGAACCGTACAACCACAGCCCCCTTTTGGGGAACACCACCAACGGCGAACCCGTCACAGCCCAGTTGTCGGTAAAAGCGCCGAAATCGTCCCCCTAACCCCCCGACGGCCCTCCTCCCAACCCAGGCTCCGTCATCTTCACCGGGTCCAGCAGGCCGTCCAACTCTTCCGCCGAAAGCTCCGTCCGCTCCAGCGCCATCTCCCGAATCGTCCCACCCGAAGCCGCCGCTTCCTTCGCTATCGCCGCCGCCGCGTCGTACCCGATGGCCGGGGCCAGCGCCGTTCCCAACATCAACCCCCGCTCCACCATCTGCGGCCCCGTCTCCGTCGCCTTCAACCCCTTGACGCACTGGTCGGCGAAGTTGTCCGCAGACGCCGCCAGCAGGTCGATGGACTCCAGCAGATTGTGCGCCGCCACCGGCATCATCATGTTCAGTTCGAAATAGCTGCCCTGGGCCGACTGCGCGACGGTCAGGTCGTTGCCCACCACCTGCGCCGCAGCCTGTATCACAGACTCAGATATCACAGGGTTCACCTTGCCTGGCATAATCGAGCTGCCCGGCTGCACCTCCGGCAGAGCAAGCTCAGCCAGTCCCGCCCTCGGGCCGGAACCCAGCCACCGGACGTCGTTGGCTATCTTGTTCAGACTCAACGCTATGGTACGCAGCGACCCACTCGCCTCCACCACCGAATCCAGCGTGTTCTGGGCCTGAAAGTGATTGTCCGTCTCCCGCACCTGCACTCCCGTCTTCTCCGACAGGCTCCGGCACACCCGCTCGGCAAATTCCGGATGGGCGTTGACTCCCGTACCCACCGCCGTACCGCCCAAGGCCACCTCTCCCAATTCCTCCTGCGCGTGCTTCAGCCGACGGATTCCCCGTTCCACCTGCCCCGCGTAACCCAGAAACTCCTGTCCCAACCGGATGGGCGTCGCGTCCTGCAAGTGGGTGCGGCCCGTCTTCACCAGCGGCCAGAACTCCCGGCTCTTCTCCTCCAGCGCCCCCTGCAGATTCTCCAAGGCGGGAATCAGCCGCTCCTTCATCTGCACCAGCGCCGCAAGGTGTATAGCCGTAGGTATCACGTCGTTGGACGACTGGCAGATGTTCACGTGGTCGTTTGGGTGGACCCTCCGAGACCCCGGCTCCGCCGCCAAAAGCTCCGACGCTCTGTGAGCGATGACCTCGTTGGCGTTCATGTTCGTCGACGTGCCGGACCCCGTCTGGAAGATGTCGATGACGAAGTGCTCGTCGAATCCACCGTCCGCCACCTCTTGCGCCGCCTGGGACATCGCGCCGCCCGTCTCGTCGTCCAGAAGCCCCAACTCTACGTTCACCTCCGCCGCCGTACCCTTGATGAGCGCCAGAGCCTGGATGAAGCTGCGCGAGAACCTTAGATTGCTGATAGGAAAATTCAAGACGGCGCGCATGGTAGACGCTCCGTAATAGGCTTCGGACGGAACCTCCATCGGCCCCATGGAATCCCGCTCAACACGCATCTCGATTTGGTTGGTGGACATGACGACTCCTTGCACTAGATTTCAGTTTGCTGAAAAAGCATACCCTTTTTGCCCCAAGCCGCCAAGCCGTGATCCCCGCCAACTACCCGTTGAATATCATCTTAGACCCCGAAGAGAAGCTAGCCGCCCTACGCTGAATCCGCTACCGACTCCTTCACACCCTCCAACTCCCCCGTCACTACCAGCCGGTGGTCATAGAGGAACCGTGGTACGCACGTAACCAAGCTGATGCTAGGCGCCCCCTGGTCGTAGACTATCAGCGACTCCTCCGGCACCACCCTGGAAGACGTCAACCTGTACAGAAACGTATACTCCCCGTTCTCCACCTCGGCGTAAACCGGCCCGTCGCGTAGCAAATCCGGAATCTTCGGCAAATCGGCAAACACATTTCCCTCTCCTTGAATCGGGCTCTCCAAATGGCCGAAGAACCACGCCGTCCCATCCTCCCCTGCATTGGCCGTCTCCGGAATATGCCCCACTACGTTCTTCGGCGTCTCATACTCCAAGCTGTTGCCCAAGTCCAGAATCCGCAGCGAGATGACTTCGGAGTCCAGATTGATGGCCGGAATGGCGATTCTCACCGGTACAGGCAGAGAATGTCGGGCTGCCCCTTGCCCAGGCGGCACCGCAACAAATTCCGGCACCGACGGATTCACCGGCGCATAGCCAGCTTCCGCCTCCATCGGCTTGGCCCAAAACACCGGATGCAACGCATCGCCCGGAAACATCCTCTGGGCTGCGATGATCTCCGGGGAAAACTCGCGCGATGCTTCGCCCGGTGCCTGCGTTGGCAGTAGCACCTTCGTAGGCGGCACCTCCGTAGGCGTCGGAACGAGCAAATCGCCTAGGCCAGAATTCGCTCGCCACGAGTATATGAAGAAAGCCCCGACGCCCAGCAATAATAAAAGCCCCAGTCCCATCAGGCCCAGGCCTATGACTGGCCCCAAGCGACGCCTCAAGCCTACCCAACCGTTGCTAATCTGCACAGGCACTCCCGCTTCTACGTTGGGCCTATGATATCAGACGCACCCGCTGGGGACATCACGGCCTTAGGCTGGCTTGACAACTCACTTTGAGCGCCGTTGCCCCATCGTTTTGCAAAGACGACCCAACCGCAGCGGCTAATGCCGCTGCACGTTGAGACCACCTGGTTTAGCCTGCGATCTACCGCATCCGCGGTACGTGAGAAGCGCCGCTGGCTATCGGCTCGTTAAAATAGATGTCTCCGTTGCGAATCTTCATGTTGAAGCCGCATGTCGGATTGGTGCAAACCCATGCCTTATAGTGCACCGCCGCCCCTTGGCTGCCGTAGTCCGAAAGGGGACAAAGTTGGCCCACGTTGCACTTCAGACAATGAGGAAATACGTTTCCTTCCACAACTCCTCCTCCCAGTCCAAACTTATGAGGGAACTCACCCTTGTATTTTCCCCGCTCCCATTCCCTCTTAACAACAATACGGGCAACGGGTATTGGCGGATTTACGCCTAATCCCTTGCCTAATCCCCGTACCTTGCGGGTATAATAGAAATTACCCCTCTCTCAGAACTACGAGAGTAAGACAGACCCTCTTGGCGAGGTTCGACAAAACATGAACACAATAAAGACTGGCTTCCTGATGATGCTGATGGGTGCCCTACTGCTTCTTGTGGGCACCCTCCTCGGCGGTATGACAGGCCTTATCATCGCCCTTGGCTTTGCCGTCGCCCTTAACTTCTTCTCCTACTGGTTCAGCGACAAGCTGGCCCTCCGAATGACCGGCGCTCACGAGGTTTCGCCCGAAGACGCCCCGGACCTCCACATGATCGTGGACGATCAGGTCATGCGCGCCCAAATCCCCAAGCCCAAGGTCTACATCATCCAGAACGACTCCCCTAACGCCTTCGCTACCGGTAGAAGTCCCAAGAAAGCCAGCATCGCCGCCACCACCGGCATCATCCAGCTGCTGACCCGAGAAGAATTGGGCGGCGTCATAGCTCACGAACTAGCCCACGTGGGCAACAGGGACACTCTAATAATGACAATGGTCGCCACCGCGGCCTCCGCCATCGGCATGATTGCCTTCATGGCCCAATTCGCCCTCATCTTCGGCGGATTTGGCGGACGAGGCCGGGGAGGCGGCGGCTATGGATCAGCAATAGGCATCGGCGCCCTGCTACTAATTGCCATAGTCGTCCCTCTCCTCGCCACTCTCGTCCGGCTCGCAGTCTCCCGGACCAGGGAATTCCAGGCCGACGCCACCGGCGCAAAGACCTCCGGAAATCCCTTGGCCCTCGCCGACGGGCTCGAGAAACTGGAAACCTGGTCCAAGCGCGTACCGATGGAAGCCAACCAGGCCGTCGCTCACCTCTATATCGTGGAACCATTGCATGGCAAGTCCATGAGCTTCCTTAACGGACAAGGCATGATGCGACTCTTCTCCACCCACCCGCCCATTGCCGACCGGGTCAGAAGATTGAGGAGTATGCGAGAGGGTTGGTAAGCCCGAAGACGGTTCTCGTCACAGGCGGCGCCGGTTTCATCGGCTCCCACCTCGTCGACAGGCTCCTTGAGCTTGGACATCGGGTGGTCGTGCTGGACGACCTCAGTGCTGGCAGGCTAGCCAACCTACCTAACCGCATCAACTTCCATCACTCGGATATCAACGAGGCGAGACTGGACGAAACCTTCAGCCGGGAGAACCCCCAGCTGGTCTTCCATCTGGCCGCCCAAGTCAGCGTGGCCACCTCCATGAGGAACCCCCTCCTGGATGCCGAGGCCAACATTTTAGGCACGCTCAAGCTCATGGAGGCCTCACGGCGACATGGCGTGGAGAAGTTCGTCTACTCCTCCACCGGTGGCGCCCTCTATGGCGATCCTGACTACGTTCCCTGCAACGAAGACCACCCCATCCGGCCCCTCTCGCCCTACGGCCTCTCCAAGTCCGTCTGCGAAAAGTACCTCGAGCTCTATAACAAGATGTTCATGCTGAATTACGCCGCTCTTCGCTACGGCAACGTTTACGGACCCCGCCAGGACCCCCACGGCGAGGCCGGCGTTATAGCCATCTTCTCCCAGGCCATGCTGGAAGGAAGGCAGCCCGTCATTTTCGGATTGGGCGATCAGGAGCGCGACTTCGTGTACGTTCAAGATGTGGTGGACGCAAACCTGCTGGCCATCGACGAAAATGTTACAGGCGCCTACAACATCGGCACCGGACACAGCACTTCCGTCAACTCCATCTTCGAAAAACTCAGTACCCTCTACCGATTTCGCAAATCCTACCTCCGGTCACCCGCCAGGCTGGGCGAAGTACAGAAAATTAGTCTAAACTCGGGAAAATCTCTCAGAGAGATGGGATGGCGGCCCAAGACCGGCCTGGACGAAGGTCTGGCACTGACCGCCGACTATTTCAAGCGCGCCCAGTCGAGAAGCTGGGTCTAACAAATCTACATAGAAGGATAAAATCATGGAGCAGTTCGACGTTATCATCCTAGGCGGCGGGGCCGCAGGTCTAAGTGCCGGCCTATACTCCACTAGGGCCATGCAGAAAACCCTGATCCTGGAGAAGCTCGGCTACGGCGGCCAGATATTGGTTACCGACGAAATAGAAAACTACCCAGGCTTTCCGGAAGGAATTAAGGGACCGGAACTATCCGTAATGATGGAGCAGCAGACCAGAAGATTCGGCGCGGAAATGCGCTATGAAGAAGTTGAGGGTGTCGAGAACCTGGATCAGCCCCTTAAACTCATCCACACCTCCGAGGGCACCTACGCCGGCAAGACCGTAATCATCGCCGCCGGCGGCTCCCACAAGAAGCTCGGCGTACCCGGCGAGGACGAACTCTCCGGCCGCGGTGTCTCCTACTGCGCCGTCTGCGACGGGAACTTCTTCCGCAATCAGGACGTCGTAGTAGTTGGCGGCGGCGATGCCGCTCTCGACGAGGGAGGGTACCTCTCTGGCATCGTCAACAAGGTCACCGTGATTCACCGTAGGGACCAACTGCGCGCCAGCCAGATTCTTCAGGAACGATCCTTCGCCAACCCCAAGATAGACTTCCTATGGAGTCACACAGTGGAGGAGTTTCAGGGCGAACCGGACTTGGAGCACGCCCTGGTGCGGAACCTCAAGACCCAGGAGGTATACAAATACCCCACCGCCGGCGCCTTCATATACATTGGGTTCGAGTCCAACAGTGGCTTCTTGAAAGGACACGTACCCCTGGACGATTTTGGCCATGTCTATACCGACATATCAATGGCCACGGAGATCCCCGGCGTCTACGCCTGCGGAGACATTCGGGTTAACTCCGACCGGCAGCTGGGCAACGCCGTTGGCGACGGCATAACCGCAGCCCTCTCCGCTTACAAGTACATAACCGAGGGGGAGTAACACCGCATCCCTCGTGGGGGTGCCCCTCCCGGGCGCCTGATTCTTGGCCTCAACTTCAACAAAAGGGGGGGCGGCTCAAAAGGCCACCCCCCCTTCGAATTCAAACTAACGTAACTGTTTAGTGACCGCTGCCGCAACCGCCAGCGCCGCAGCCACAACCTCCGCCGCCGCCACTGCCACACCCGCCGCCGCCGCCACTTCCGCAGCCACAACTTCCTGAACCACATCCACCCATCGACGGGTAGTCGGGGTTGGTAATCAAGAACCCAACCCTCGTCAGGTCCTCCACGAAGTCGATAGTCGCCTTCTCCAAGAAGGGCGCACTGTCGGAGTCCACCAGGAATCTTATGCCGCTCCTATCAAGAGACGTATCGTCCGGCTGATTATCGTCCTCCAGCGCCAGCATATACTGTACGCCGCCATGATCGTCGGGCAGCGCGATCACCCGCAGAGGCGCATCCTGCTTCCCCTCCTCCTCCAATACCTCCCTGATCTTTTCCGCCGCAATGTTCGTAATCTCAAGCATATTGAACTCTCCTGCCACTCAGGATAAACTGTGGTGTCACCGTATCAGGAATGAAGCCAACTTGTCAACGACTTCGCCATCCCTTCAAGCTGTCGGCCCAACACAGATGCCGCATCGTTTCGTCAAGGCGTCACCCTCTCCGTCCCACAGGTCGGATACCTTTTGAAGTCATCACTTCATTAAGATATAACCGCGCTCTTAGCTCAGAAGAAGGACCATGGTTATGAGGACAAGGATGACGAGCATTCCTGCTGCCACAAGAAGACCGCACCCGTCCCGGCGACTCCTTCGGGAAGCGGCGGAGCGCTCGCGCCCGTCCCGGCGACTCTTTCGGGAAGCGGCGAAGCGCTCGCGATAGATAGCACGCACCGCATAGGGCGCCATCGTAACCTGAGTTTCAGATGTAAATACTTCTTGGGGAATTGGTGGGCTAGGGATGCTTCCGTCACCAGGCAGTAAACGCCAGTAGCGATGTCGAAATTCCTCATCGGACTGGATTCCCTTACGCATGTTACAAGGTGTGCAAAGAAGTTGTAGATTATCTATCTCATCACCGCCCCCACGACTAAACGGATGTTTGTGGTCTATTTCAAGGTAGCGTATTCGATGAAGCCGGCCACAATAAGCGCATCTACCCTTCTGGGCCATAAAGAGATTATTCTTGACGCTCCTTGGGAAGACCATTCTGCGTCTTTCCCAATCGTTTGAGTTATTGTCCCATCTCATCTAAACAAAGTTTCCGTCGCGGTTCAAAATATATACGGGTATCGCATTTCCTAAGTGCCGGCGAGAAACTTCGCTCATTTACTGCAGATTCATTCGCACTCCTATTGTTCTCCGACAGTATACAACCCAGGTTAATGCTCAATCTCTCCCCTCTTCCCTTCTCTGAAAACGCCTCTCCGGCAAGTTGACACCTGCTTGCAATATCTGTAGAATGCCAAACTGTCCATCCGGATAACGAGGTAAAGTTGTGCCTACCATAAACCAACTAGTGCGAAAGGGCCGCGTAAAGGCCCGCAAGAAGTCTAAGTCGCCTGCTATGCATTGGATCCATAATGCCTTGAAGAACAAGGTAATATGGAGCAAGGGCGCCCCTCAAAGACGAGGCGTATGCGTGCAGGTTAGAACTATGACGCCCAAAAAGCCCAACTCCGCCCTCCGCAAGATTGCCCGAGTGCGGCTGACCAACGGCTTTGAAGTTACCGCCTACATTCCCGGGGAAGGCCATAACCTCCAAGAGCATTCCGTCGTGATGATTCGTGGCGGCCGGGTCAAAGACCTTCCCGGCGTTCGTTACCACGTGGTTCGTGGCACCCTCGACTGTGAAGGCGTAGAAGGTCGCATGCGCGGGCGCAGCAAGTACGGCTCCTCCAAGCCGCGGCGGAGGTAGCTCACCATGTCCCGCAGAAGACGCGCCGAACCCAGGATCTGTCCTCCGGATGCCCGCTTCAACAGCGTAGAGCTTTCCCGCTTCATCAACCGAGTAATGACTCGTGGCAAGAAGACTCTTGCCCAGCGTATCGTCTACGGGGCGCTCGATACGGTCGCCCAAGAGACCAGGCGCGAACCTATGGACGTTTTCAACAAGGCCCTGGAGAACACCAGACCCCTACTGGAGGTGAAGCCCCGCCGCGTCGGCGGCGCCACCTATCAGGTCCCCATTGAAGTCGCCTCTAATCGCAGCGAGGCTCTCGCCATGCGGTGGCTCATCACCGCTGCCCGCGCCCGCCGCAACATGCCCATGCAAAGGCGTCTCGCTCTCGAGCTCATGGACGCCGCCCGCGCCGAGGGAACCGCAGTCAAGCGCAAAGAAGACCTGCACAGAATGGCAGAGGCCAACCGCGCCTTCGTACACTACAGGTGGTAGGGGGAAGTAGCCAACAGCCCAGGCCGGAAGCCTCACGCCATGTCTAATCCTCTCCCTATAAACAGGGTCCGAAATATCGGATTCATCGCACACATTGACGCCGGTAAGACTACGGTTACCGAGCGTGTGCTCTTCGTTACCGGCCGTACCTACAAGATAGGCCAGGTAGACCTCGGCACCGCCGTTATGGACTGGATGCCCCAAGAGCGCGAGCGCGGCATTACCATCACCGCCGCCGCCACCACTACCCTGTGGAAGGACTACCAGATCAACGTCATTGACACACCCGGCCACGTGGACTTCACCGCTGAGGTGGAACGGAGTCTCCGAGTCCTCGACGGCGGCGTTGTAGTTCTCGATTCCGTCGCCGGCGTTCAACCCCAATCCGAGACAGTCTGGCGCCAGGCCGACAAGTATCACGTGCCCCGCATCTGCTTCGTCAACAAGATGGACCGGGTGGGCGCCGATTTCGAGCGCACAATCCACTCCATGCGACATCGACTAAAAGCCAACCCCCTCGCCGTACAGATGCCCATGGGCCAAGAGGCCGAGTTCGAAGGCGTTTTGGATCTTATGAGAGAGCGGGCCTACTACTACCGGAACGGCGGCCCCAGTTTCGAAGAAGGGCCCATCCCTTCCGAACACGTGAAGGATTTCCGCCGCTACCGGGACGCCATGATAGAGCGCATCGTGGAAACGGAAGACACCCTCATGATCCGGTACCTGGAGGGCGAAGACATCCCCGTCGACGACCTGAAGAACGCCCTACGCAAGGCAACCATCGCCCGACGGCTCGTACCAGTCCTTTGCGGCAGCGCCCTCAGGACTTACGGCATCCAGCCCCTCTTAGACGCTGTTTTGGACTATTTGCCCTCCCCCGGCGACGTGCCTCCCGTTGAGGGCGCCAATCCCGACACCGATGAAGTGGAGGTGCGCCCTGCCCACCCCAACGCGCCCTTCTCCGCCCTCGCAATGAAAGTAACCACCGACCCCTACGTGGGCCGGATCGTCTATCTTCGGATCTACTCCGGCACCGTTAAGTCCGGCGCCATGGTCTACAACGCCACCAAGGGCCGACGAGAGCGCTTGGGCCGTCTTCTCCAGATGCACGCCAACCACCGGCGAGAGGTTGACGAAATCGGCTCCGGTCATATCGCCGCTGCAATAGGACTCAAGAACACCTTTACCGGCGACACTATCTGCGACCAGGACTATCCCGTAATTCTGGAACCCCCAACCTTCCCCGCCCCCGTTATCTCCCTGGCCATCGAGCCCATAACCCAGGCAGACCGGGACAAGCTCATGGAATCCATCGGCAAGCTGGTGGAAGAAGACCCCACGTTCCTCGTGCGTCACGACGACGAGACCGGCCAGACCGTCATTTCCGGCATGGGAGAACTTCATCTGGAGGTCTTTGTCGACCGGCTCCGACGTGAATTCGGCGTCGGAGCCAACGTGGGCCAGCCAAAGGTCTCCTACCGCGAGACCGTCACCACTCCAACCCGCGCCCAGGGCCGCTTCGTCCGGCAGACCGGCGGACACGGTCAGTACGGCGACGTAGTGCTGGAAATGGAACCGCTGGACCGAGGCGAAGGGCTTATATTTGAGAATCGCATCAAAGGCGGCACCATTCCCCAGCAATTCATCAGGCCCGTGCAACAGGGTGTCATGCAGGCCGCCGAAAACGGCTCAGTCGCCGGCTACCAGGTGGTAGACATGAAGGTCTCCCTGGTGGACGGCAGCTTCCACCCCGTTGACTCCTCCGAGATCGCCTTCCGGGCCGCCGGCTCCATGGCCTTCCGGGAAGCTTTCAGAAAGGGCAAGCCCATCCTTCTTGAACCAATCATGGAGATGGAAGTGGTTACCCCTGCCGAGTTCCTGGGGTCAGTCTTGGGCGACCTGAACTCCCGTCGCGCCCAGATCCAGACCATCGAGGGGGGCGAAGCTATCCAGCAGATTCGCGTCCTGGTTCCCCTGGCGGAATCCTTCCGATATGCCGGGATCCTGCGCTCCATTACCCAGGGGCGTGCGTCACATACCATGGAGTTCAAGTACTATCAGCCCGTTCCCAGCGGACATCTTCAGGACATTCTTAAGCGTTAGCAGAGCATTATATGGTAAGACAAGCAGCCCAAGCTACCACCTCTCAGAAGATACGAATAGTCCTAAAGGCCTTCGACCATAAGACCTTGGACCTTTCGGCAACTCAGATTGTGGAGACGGCGGAACAGACGGGCGCAGTAGTGGCCGGTCCCGTTCCGTTGCCCACCCACATACGCCGCTTCTGCGTCATCCGCTCCCCCCACGTCGACAAGGACTCTCGAGAGCATTTCGAGATTCGCACCCATAAGAGGCTGATAGACATTCTGGAACCCACCACCAAGACCATTGACGCTCTCACCCGCCTGAATCTACCGGCGGGCGTGGACATCTCCATTAAGCTGTAGAGTGAGAAAACTCAAACCGTGATTAGAGCAATTTTAGGCAAGAAGCTGGGCATGACCCAGTATATTTATGAAGACGGACGCATGGTGCCGGTCACCGTCATCGAGGCCGGTCCATGCATCGTGACCCAGATAAAGACCGTGAACAAGGACGGCTACGAAAGCGCGCAGTTGGGATTTGGACAAACGAGAAAACTCAACCGCCCCATGCAGGGCCATCTGAAGAACAACGGCCCGTTCCGGTACTTACGTGAGGTCCCCGTGAAAGGCTTGGATCAGTTGGAGGTGGGCCAGGAAGTCGGCCCCAGCATCTTCGAGGCCGGCGAGCGGGTGACTGTAGTCGGATCCTCTCGCGGGCGGGGCTTCCAAGGTACCGTCAAGCGTCATGGTTTTGGCGGTGGCGACCGCACCCACGGCCAGTCCGACCGCCTTCGCGCTCCCGGCTCTATCGGTATGGGCACCACCCCCGGCCGCGTGTTCAAAGGCAAGAAGATGTCCGGTCACATGGGCAACACGCGAATCTCCGTCAAGAACCTGGAGGTGGTCCACGTCAATTCAGACCGCAACCTGTTACTGGTTAAGGGCGGCGTTCCCGGCGCTCCCCAAGGCCTGCTTATAGTCAAGAAATTGGAGAAAGGCGAGTAGTTCGCCCAAGGTACAGATATGGAGCTTGAACTAAAAGATATCAACGGTCGCGTGGTGGGGGAAGTCCCCGTCAGCCAGACCCTTTTTGGCGCGCCCTTCAACGCCAGCCTGGTGCATCAAGCCCTGGTCATGTACCAGCTTAACAGGCGTCAGGGTACCCACAAGGTGAAGGTGCGAAGCGAGGTTTCCGGCGGCGGCGCCAAGCCCTGGAAGCAGAAGCACACTGGCCGAGCCCGACACGGCAGCATCCGCTCGCCCATCTGGAGGCACGGCGGCGTCACCTTTGGGCCTCACCCCCGGAGCTACCGACGCGCCATGCCCAAACGCATGCGCCACCTGGCCCTCCGTTGCGTCCTCGCCCAGAAGCTGGAAGCCGGTCGCATCATCCTCGTTCAGGATTTCGACGGCATAACAGGCCGCACCAAGGATATGATACAGGCCCTAAAGAACCTCCAGGTCACCGGCCCCACCCTCATCATTACTGCAGCGTCGGAAAGCAACGTTGTTCGCTCCGCCCGAAACATCCCGAGGGTCTGGACCATGCCCGCCAACCTCCTCAACGCCGGAGAGCTGCTCAAGCGCAGCAACCTGGTAATGACACTGGACTCCCTCCGCCGCGCCGAGGAGCTTTGGGGCGAAGGGGCAGAAGTCGTCCAGGTACTAACCATAGGAACTTCCGCCGCTGAGCAGGAAGGCTACGAGAACGAAGAGCCGGAAGTCATTTCCGAGCCTCTACTTCAAGAATCCCCTGCAACCGAAGAGACTGCTCTTGACGAGGATCTCGCCGAAGACGCTCCGGACTCAACCAATCCCAATCGCGAAGCAGAAAATCGGGAAGGGGAGGCCTAGCCAGTAAAATGGAACTTCAACAAGTGTTGGTCAAGCCCCTTATCACGGAAAAAAGTACCCTCCTTCAGGAGGAGGGCAAGTACGTCTTCCACGTGGCCCCCAGGTCCAACAAGGTCCAGATTCGAGAAGCCGTTCAGAAATCCTTTGGCGTCGTGGTAATTGATGTTAATATATTAAAGGTTCGAGGGAAGCTGAAGCGCTACGGCCCAAAGCTCTCCCGCACCCCAGATATTAAGAAGGCTATCGTTACCCTGCGCCCCGGCGACAGGATCCAGCTGATAGAGGGTCTGTAGAGATGCCCCTTAGAATACCTAATCCGCGAACCCCCGGCACCCGCAACGCGGCGCTGCCGACCTTTACGGATATTACCCGTAAGACGCCGGAGAAGTCCCTCCTTCGGCCCCTGAAAAAGCACGCCGGCCGCAATAATACCAACCGCATTACCATGCGGCGCAGGGGTGGCGGCAGTAAGCGCCACTACAGGCTCATCGACTTCAAGCGGAACAAGGACGGCATTCCCGGCACTGTTGTTTCCGTGGAGTACGACCCTAACCGCACCGCACGCATCGCGCTAATCAGTTACGCTGACGGCGAAAAACGTTACATCCTTTCGCCCCTCGGCCTGACTCCCGGCGCAAAGGTAGAGTCCGGCCCCAACGCCGGCATCAGTCCCGGCAACTGCCTCCCCATCCGGCTTATCCCCACCGGCACCCTGGTGCATAACCTGGAACTGGAAGCAGGGCGGGGCGCAAAGATGGTCCGCAGCGCCGGAACAGCCGCCCAGATCTTATCTCGCGAAGACGTATACGTGCTCATCCGGTTGCCCTCCGGGGAAATTCGGCGCGTACCCGCCAACTGCCGCGCCACCATCGGCCAGCTGAGCAACATAGATCACAAGAACATCATCTGGGGCAAGGCCGGAAAGACCCGACACCGCGGCAGAAGGCCCAAAGTGCGCGGTTCCGCCATGAATCCCAACGACCATCCCCACGGCGGCGGCGAAGGCAAGGCCGGCATCGGAATGCCAGGCCCCAAGACCCCCTGGGGCAAGCCCGCCCTGGGATACCGCACCCGCAAGAAGCGCAAACCCACCACACTAATCGTCCGAGGCAGACGTAGGGGAAAGAGAAGATAGTACATGTCACGCTCCACTAAGAAGGGACCATACGTGCATCCGAAGCTCCAGAAGAAGGTCCTCAACGCCCAGCGCGCCAGCTCCAAGACCATCATTCGTACCTGGTCCAGAGCCTCCACTATCATGCCTGACATGATAAGTCTCACCATTGCCGTTCATGACGGCAGGCGGCACGTTCCTATCTTCATAACCGAGAATATGGTGGGCCACAAGCTCGGCGAATTCGCCCCCACCCGTACCATGCGCGGCGCCGGAAGAGGTCCCCGCTAGTCATGGTAGCAGTGCAGGCAGTGTCCAAGCAGGTGGGCGTTTCCCAAAAGCGCGTTATGCCCATTCTTGCCCTGGTGCGGGGCAAGAACGTCGACGAAGCCGTGAACATCCTGGAACTCTCCTCGTCGCCCTGGGCCAAGGTAGTCGCTAAAACGGTAAAGTCCGCCGCCGCCAATGCAGAAAATAACCTGCTGGCCGACAGGGACAGCCTTCGCATAGTTCGAATCACTGCAGACGTTGCCCCCTCCATGCGCCGCTTCAAACCCCACGCCCGCGGTCGGGTGGGTCGAATGCACCGAAGATCATGCCATATTACCGTAGTCGTGGACGAGGAGGCGCCCAATGGGGCATAAAACCCATCCCATAGGCTTCCGCCTGGGCATCAACAAGACTTGGTCGGCCAACTGGTTCGTGCCCAAGGCCAGACAGTACCGTGAGATGGTCCTCGGCGATCTCACCATCCGTGACGAAGTCAAGAAAGCGTACAGCGGCTTCTCCGACGCCGGCATTGCCTCCGTCGAGATAGCGCGCCACAGCCAGAACCTTGTCATTAACATCCACTCAGCCCGCCCCGGCATTCTCATCGGCAGGGACGGCGAGCGGGTCAAGCGCCTGCGCGCCAACCTTGAGAGGATAACAGGCAAGCGCATCCAGCTGAACATCCTGGAGATTCAGCAGCCCGAGCTAAACGCCTACCTGGTCGCCAAGAACATCGCCGACCAGCTCACCCGCCGCGTCGCCTACCGGCGTGCGTTAAGGCAAGCCCTCCAGCGCACCATGCAAGGCGGCGCCCAGGGCATCAAGATTGTCGTCAAGGGCAGGATCATGGGGTCGGAAATCGCCCGCACCGAGCGGGTAATGGAAGGCCGCGTGCCCCTGCACACTCTAACCGCCGACATCGACTACAACTACGCCGAGGCCTCCACCGCAATGGGGCGGATTGGCGTGAAAGTCTGGATCTACAAGGGCAACATCGAGCCGGAACCTGCGCTGGAGCAGATCGAGGAGATGGAGACCATCGAGGTCACCGTTCACGCCGACGACCCACAGGAAGACGAGACCGCCGCCGTGGAGGCACAAGATGTTGCAGCCTAAGCGGGTCAAGTTCCGCAAGGTAATGCGGGGCCGGATGAAGGGGAAAGCCACCACGGGCAGCACCGTCAACTTTGGTGACTACGGTCTCAAGGCTATGGAAGCCTGCTGGCTTACTGCACGACAAATAGAGGCCGGTCGGGTTACCATTACCCGCCACCTCCGTCGCGGCGGCAAGGTCTGGGTGCGGGTCTTCCCGGATAAGTCCGTTACCAAAAAGCCCGCCGAAACCCGCATGGGCGGCGGCAAGGCCAACGTGGACTATTGGGTCGCTGTAGTCAAGCCCGGCAAGATCCTCTTCGAGGTCATGGGCGCGGAGCGAAGTCAGGTGGCCGAAGCCATGCGTCTCGCTTCCCACAAGCTGCCCATTCCCACCAGGATGGTCACCAGGGACAACCTGGCATCCCTGATAGGCTCGGAGTAGAATCCCCATGCGAATAGACGATATTAGAGAGCTTTCCGACCAGGTTGTACAGAGGCAGCTAGACAACACCCTGCGGGAACTCATGAACCTCAGATTTCGAAACGCCAGCCGGCAGCTGGCCAACAATGCCCAGATAGGCCAAGCCAAGAAGACTATTGCCCGCCTCCGCACAGTCGTGAGGGAGCGGGAGATTCAGGGGATAACCCTATGACCAAGGAACGCCGAAAAGTAAGAACCGGCCGGGTCGTGTCCGACAAGATGGACAAGACTATCGTCGTCGCCGTCCAGTGGAGCCAACGCAACCGGCTCTACCAAAAGGCCGTCCGCCGCATCACCAAGTTCTACGCCCACGATGCCACGAACGACTGCTCAACGGGAGACCTGGTTCGCATTGAGGAGACGCGTCCCATATCGCACCTCAAGAACTGGCGCGTGTTGGACGTCATAGAACGGCGGGAGGTGGCAGAAGTCCGCCCAATGGAACTCGATAGGGCCTTCATGGAATCCCAGATGCGCGGCCAGGACACAGAGGCCCAGCCTCCGGAAGAGGCCGTACTCGTCACCGATGAGCCGGAACAGGACATCACCGAATTTGACGCGGCTGCCGAGGCCCTCGCCCTCGAGGAGGCCGTCGCTGAAATGGAAACCATGGAGGACGGCGAGGAACCAACGGACCTCGTGGCCGATGAAGAAGCCCCCATCGACGAAGCCTGGGAAGGCGAACCCACAAAGGAAGAGCGCCAGATATGATTCAGCCCTACACTCGCCTCACCGTTGCCGACAACAGCGGGGCCAAGAAGGTTATGTGTATTAACATCCCCGGCAGCAGCCGGCGACGGTACGCCCGCGTGGGCGACATCATCGTCTGCTCCGTCAAAGAAGCCGTGCCCGCCGCCGCCGTCAAGAAGGGCGAAGTGGTTCGCGCCGTCATCGTCCGCACGGCCAAGCCCTATATTCGGCCCGACGGCTCCCACATTCGCTTCGACGATAACGCCGCCGTCATAATGGCAGACCGGCAGAACAACCCGAGAGGCACCCGCATCTTCGGCCCCGTAGCTCGGGAATTACGGGAAAAGGGCTATATGAAAATTATCTCCCTGGCCCCGGAGGTGGTATGATGAAGATCCGCAAGGGCGATACAGTCATGGTCATAGCCGGCAAGGACCAGTCCAAGCGTGGACGCGTGGAACGGGTTCTGCCCAAGAGGAATAGAGTGCTGGTGGAGGGGATAAACGTCATTACCCGCCACGTGCGGGCCACCCCCGGCCTAAGACAGGGTGGCAGAATCCAGCAAGAGGCTCCCGTACACCTATCAAACGTCATGCTGGTTTGCAACCGGTGTGGCCAGCCCGTCCGCGTCGGTTATAGAAGGCTGGACGACGGCGCGAAGGTGCGGGTCTGCCAAATGTGCAAGGAGACCATCAGCTAGGATGACCACTAAGAAAGCCAAGCGCGAAAAAAAGCCCGGAAGGAAAGCTGGAGCGGCTCCGGCCGCATCCCGCCGCAAGGCTCAGGAGCCGCCGGCTGTCGCCGACAACGGTTCCGTGGAGCCCCAGATCCTCAAGGCCTACCGGGAGCAGGTAACCCCAAGCATGATGCAAGAGTTCAAGTACAAGAACATCATGCAGGTGCCACGCATCAACAAAATAGTCCTCAATATCGGGTTGGGTGAGGCCAAGGACAACGCCCGCTCCCTGGAAGGAGCCCTTCGGGACCTGACCATCATCGCCGGACAGAAGCCCGTCATCACCCGCGCCCGAAAGGCTATCGCCGGCTTCAAGATTCGAGAGGGCATGCCCGTCGGCGTCGCCGTGACCCTACGCGGCGAGCGGATGAACTTCTTCCTGGAACGGCTGCTCAGTGCGGCCCTGCCAAGAATTCGAGACTTCCGCGGCGTCCCCAAGTCCAGCTTCGACGGACGTGGCAACTATTCCATGGGAATCCGGGAGCAGGTGATCTTCCCCGAAATCGACTACAACCAGATAGACAAGATACGGGGCTTCCAGGTTACCATCTCCACAAGCGCCAAGACTGACGCCGAAGCTGCCCGGCTCCTGGAGCTTCTGGGAATGCCTTTTGCGAGACCACAATAAAGTAAGGACCAAATGGCAAAGAAATCTAAGATAGAAAAGTGGAAGAGAACCCCCAAGTACCGCGTTCAGTTCAGCAACCGGTGCAATAAATGCGGCCGGCCTCGCGCCTATATGCGATACTTCGGACTCTGCCGCATCTGCTTCCGGGAGATGGCCCTGAGGGGCGAACTCCCCGGTGTCCGAAAAGCCAGCTGGTAGAATATTTAAGAGGCCAATCTTGTCCAACATAAGCGACCCCATCGCAGACATGCTCACCCGCATCCGCAACGCCTTGGCAGTGCGCCACAACTCTGTGGCCATGCCCACCTCCAAGGTGAAGGTTGCCGTGTGCCAGATTCTCAAGCGAGAGGGCTACATACGCGATTTCGAGGTCGGCGGCGGCAGGCCCCAGCGAGTCCTCCGGGTCCACCTCCTCTACCGAGAAGGCAGAGAGTCCGCCATCAGGGGCCTCAAGCGCGTAAGCAAGCCGGGCCTGCGAATCTACGTGGGCAAGGGCGAAATTCCCCGCGTGGTCGGAGGCATCGGCACCGCTATCATATCTACCTCCAAGGGACTGCTCACAGACCGAGAGGCCTGGTACAGCAGCACCGGGGGAGAGGTGCTCTGCTATGTCTGGTAACGCAACAGTTACGACCGGCGAACGGACCCTTTCAAGGGTTGGTCGCAGGGCCATTTCCATCCCCGACAACGTACAGGTCAATCTTGATTACAACCAGATCACTGTCAAGGGGCCTAAAGGCGTCCTAATTCAGCCCCTTCATCCAGAAATAAACGTCCGGATGGCGAACGGCAGCATCCTCGTGGAACGGACCTCCTCCAGAAAGTTCCACCGCTCGCTCCACGGCCTCACCCGCACCCTCATAGCCAACGCCATACAGGGGGTCTCCCAGGGTTACCAGAAGACCCTTCAGTTGATGGGCGTCGGTTACCGAGTTCAGCAGCGGGGCCAGGGAATCGTCCTCAACGTGGGCCACAGCCACCCCATTGAAGTGGACCCCCCGGAGGGCGTAGTCCTCACCGTGGAAGGCAACAACCGAGTCCACGTTTCAGGCTACGACAAGCAAAAGGTTGGCCAAGTAGCCGCAAAAATTCGGAAGGCCCGGCCGCCCAACGCCTACAAGGAGAAGGGCATCCGCTATTCCGACGAAGTCCTTCACCTCAAGCCCGGCAAGGCCGCCGGACGAAAGGCCTGATTCCTCATGACCACGGAGAATTTTCTACGTAGAATCCTCGCCCGTAGTACCGTGCTAACTGCCAATGACTACGGTGAATCTTTTACGTCCAGGGAAAAGAAAAATGCCTAAGGAAAGAAATAGCCGCCGGTTGCGAATCGCCCGGCACAGGAGGCTGCGCCAGCGGGTTATAGGTACGCCGGAAAGGCCCCGCCTCTCCGTTTTCCGCAGTCTCCGCAACATCTCTGCCCAGATAATAGACGATAGCCAGCATCATACGCTGGCTTCCGCCTCAAGCCTCGACAAGGACTTGGCTGTGGACGATAAGAAGCTGACTAAAGTGGAACTGTCCCGACTGGTGGGCACGTCCATCGCCAAAAAAGCCTCGGAAAAGGGCATCTCCCGCGTGGTGTTCGACCGAGGCGGCTACAAGTACCATGGCCGGGTGAAGAACCTGGCCGAGGCTGCGCGGGAGGAGGGCTTAATCATCTAGATGATGTATCGAAGTCGAAATCGAAACCCCGGACCTACCACCGACGGGGGGCCCGTCATTACGGAAAAAGTCGTTTTTACCCGCCGAATTTCCAAGGTAGTAAAAGGCGGTAGGCATCTCCGTTTCAACGCCCTAGTGGTCATAGGCGACGGCGAAGGCATGGTCGGCGCCGGCCTGGGTAAGGCCAGCGCGATCCCCGACGCTGTGCGAAAGGGGGGAGCCACCGCCCGCAAGAAGTCCATGACAATACCTCTTAAAGGCAGCACCATCCCCCAGGAGACCCGCGCCATATTCGGCGCTTCCCTAGTGCTCATCAAGCCCGCTCCCCAGGGCACTGGACTGATCGCCTCTGGGCCGGTGCGAGCCGTCCTCGATGCTGCTGGCGTCAAGGACGCCGTGGCCAAATCCCTGCGTTCCCGCAACCCCATCAACGTCATTTATGCCACCCTCAAGGCCTTGGGCGAACTCAGAGACCCCGCTGTAGAACTGGCCAAGCGAAAGGGGTCCCCCAAACCCAAGGAAGATTCAGCCACCGGCTAGAAGAGAGAAGCAGCCTGCATCGGCCCTAAAGCAGGCACTGAAAACATGTCATACCTCAAGATAACCTGGAAGAAGAGCTCCATAGGCAGAAATCAGAAGCAGCGGCGCATCATACGGTCCCTGGGGCTACGACGCCTCCACCATTCCGTTGTTCACCGCAGCACACCCACCATCCGCGGCATGGTGCAAAAGACCATCCACCTGCTGCACGTGGAGGAACTGGAACACCTGCCCGCGAAGCCTTCCTCAACGGAGTCTGAAGAATAGTCATGATGCAGCATCTTATACGACCCAACAAGAAAGCCCGCCGCCAGCGTCGGCGGATAGGCCGCGGCGACGGCAGTGGCCGCGGCACCTATTCCGGCAAGGGCATCAAGGGGCAAAAGTCCCGCTCAGGCAAGGGCCCCAGGCCCGGCTTCGAAGGCGGCCAGCTTCCCCTCATCAAGCGGCTGCCGGAACGCCGCGGCTTTACCAACATCTTCAAGACGTACTACGCCTTGGTAAAAGTCTCCGATCTCCAGAATCTTGAGTTGGAAGGGCAAATAACCCCCGAAGTGATGCTGGAGATGAAGCTGCTCAAGAACCTCAAGCTGCCGGTGAAAGTCCTCGGTAACGGAGAACTCACCAGGAGCGTCAACGTCCTGGCCCACAAGTACACCGGCTCTGCCAGGCAGAAGATCGAAAGTGCAGGAGGCGTCGCAGAGGTGATGCCCTCATGATGACCCAAGAAGGCCGGGGCCGTCCAGCCCTGCTTCAGGCGGCCCTCGACTCCCTGCGAGTCCCCGACCTTCGCAACAAGATCATCTTTACCTTCGCCATGCTTGCCATCTACCGGTTGGTGGCCCAGGTGCCCCTCCCCGGCGTCGACCAGGGATCCCTGGACAACCTCTTCAACCGCATCCAACTCCTCGGATTTCTGGACCTCTTCAGTGGCGGAGCCCTGCGAAACATGAGCATCGCCGCCCTCGGCGTATTCCCATACATCACCTCGTCCATCGTCATGCAGCTCCTGGTGCCCATAATCCCCCGCTTACAGCAGCTCTCCAAAGAGGGCGAACAGGGGCGCCAGCAGATCAACCGTATCGTTCACTGGGCCACCGTGCCCATAGCCATGGCCCAGGGCTATGGGCAGTTGCTCCTGCTCCGCAACGCCGGCGTCCTCGACAACATCGGCCTCTCCGGCGATGCCTTCCTGCCCACTGTCGCCGCCGTACTATCAATGACCGCTGGAGTCATGTTCCTCGTCTGGCTCGGCGAGCTTATCACCGAACGGGGCATAGGCAACGGCATATCTCTGATTATCTTTGCAGGCATCGTGGCCGGATTCCCCAACCTCATCCAACAGGGTTTTCTCTCGAACAATGACCAGGGCGGACTCATCATCTTTGCCATAATCGGGGTGCTCATCATCGCCCTCATAGTGGTCTTCAACGAGGCCCACCGGCGAATCCCCGTCCAATACGGCCGCAGCATATTCCGCTCCGGCAGGATGTATAGACAAACCGGCAGTTCCTACTTGCCCCTACGGGTCAATATGGCAGGCGTCATACCCTTAATCTTTGCCTTCTCCGTCGTAATTCTCCCCGGCACTGTCGCCACCTTCCTGGCCGACAACCAGGGCTTCGTTGGCGACGTCGCCAGTTGGTTCTCCACCGCCTTCAGTCCCAACAATGCCTTCTACTGGTTGTTGACCTTCGTGTTAGTTGTAGTCTTCACATTCTTCTACACCCTGATAACATTCCAGCAGCAGAACCTGGCGGAAAACTTGCAGAAGAGCGGCGGCTTTGTCACGGGCATCAGGCCAGGCAAGCCCACCCAGGATTATCTCAACCAGGTCATCTTCCGACTAACCTTCGGCGGCGCCCTCTTTCTCGGCTTTGTGGCTATTGTCCCCTTCCTGGCCTCCACCCTAACCGATATTCAGGCCCTCCAGCTTAGCAGCACCAGTCTCCTCATTCTGGTTTCCGTTGCCTTGGACACCCTGCGCCAGCTGGAAGCCCAGCTGCAAATGCGCAACTACGAGGGGTTCCTGAAGTGAACGGCGGCAGTCACAAGCGGCTCGTCATCCTCGGCCCGCCCGGAGCCGGCAAGGGCACCCAGGGCAAACTGCTTTCCGAAACCATGGGTCTGCGCCACATCGCGTCGGGCGACCTAGTTCGGCAGCATCAGGCCAACGAAACGGACCTGGGCCTTCTATCCCGTTCTTACTACTCCAAAGGCCTGCTGGTGCCCGATGAAATCACCATAAAAATAGTCTTGCCCGACGTGCTGGCCTCCTCCTCCGGCTTCATCCTCGACGGCTTTCCCCGCAACGTAAGCCAAGCCAAGCGGCTGGACGAGGCCCTGCAAGTCGAGGGTCTGCAAGTCGACCGGACTCTCCTTATCACAGCCTCCCGAGAGGATAGGATGCACCGCTTGGCCAACCGCCGAGTGTGCCGCACATGCAAGCACGTATATCACACCACGTCTGCTCCACCTCTCAATCGTGGCCTTTGCGACAGTTGCGGCGAACCCCTCTTCCAGCGGGAAGACGACACCCCGGAGGCCATCGACATCCGCATGGAGGAGTATCACGCCCAAACCCTCCCCTTGGCCGAATTCTACCGCAGCCAGAACAAGCTGATGGACGTATACGGAAGCGGCAGCGTCCAAACTGTCCTCCAACGGCTGCTTCGTTGCCTGGAATCCAGGCAGCCGAAGAAGAGCTTCGCCAACCCTCCCCAGCCCGGACATCCAAACCCGGGTTGGAGCTTCAAAAAACGGCACGTTTAGCGTACAATAGAACTTCATGAAGCAAAATCTCCAGCAAAAGACTGCATCCAACTCCCCGCCTGCCTATAACGGTGGTATCACCATTAAGTCCGACCGCGAGCTTCAAGCCATGCGGCGCGCCGGGTCTATCGTGGCGGAGACCATAGCTATGCTCAAAAAAGCCGCCAAGCCCGGTACGGCTACGACCCACCTGGACCAGCTAGCCTTTCGAGAAATTCGCAAGCGAGGCGGACAACCCACCTTCAAGGGATATCGGGGCTTCCCCGCAAGCATCTGTGCCTCCGTTAACGAAGAGATTGTCCACGGCATCCCCGGCAGTCGTATCCTCAAAGAGGGCGACCTGCTCAAGATGGACGTAGGCGCAACCATCGACGGTTTCATCGGAGATTCCGCCGTAACAATAGGCATCGGCAAGATCTCAGAGAAAGCCCAAGAACTTATTGACGTGACCGAACAGTGCCTGCAGGAGGGGATCGCCGCCGCCGTGCCCGGCGCGCGCACCGGCGACGTGGGCCACGCCGTCGAGCAGTACGCCCTGTCCCGCGGCTTCAGCATCGTTCAAGAATATGTCGGCCATGGCGTCGGACGCTTCCTTCATGAAGATCCCCAGGTGCCGAACTACGGGCCGCCGGGCAGAGGCGCCCGGCTTCGGGAAGGTATGACCATCGCCATCGAACCCATGGTCAACGTAGGTGGTTGGAGGACCCGTCTCCTCTCTGACCAGTGGACAGTGGTAACCGCTGACGGAAGCCTTTCTGCCCACTTCGAGCACACCATCGCCATCACCACGGGCAAGGCAGAGATCCTAACCAAAATCTAGAATAGAGGCAGTATGGCAAAAAAGCAGGGCATAGAGGTAGAGGGTATAATTACCGAGGCGCTTCCCAACGGCATGTTTCGGGTGGAACTGCCCAACAAGCATAAGGTTCTCGCCCACGTTTCGGGTAAGATCCGCTTGCACTTCATCCGTGTTCTTAACGGCGACCGCGTCTTGGTGGAACTCTCTCCCTACGACCTCAGCCAGGGCCGCATCACCTACAGGTTCAAATAGTTAACAAAATTGTGGACGCCAGCGGGAGTTGGACCCTCGACTCCAAGGCGAATGAACAAAAGGCTCAAGTAGAATAGAATGAAAGTCAAAGCTTCCGTAAAAGTTCGTTGCGACAAGTGTCGCATCATCCGACGCAAAGGCATCATACGTGTCATCTGCAGCAATCCCAGACACGCCCAGAGGCAGGGCTAAGGAGGTCTCATGGTCAGAATCGTAGGAGTAGACGTTCCGGATGGCAAAAGGGTGGATATCGCCCTCACCCGGATCTATGGCGTGGGCCTCTACACCGCTAGACAGGTGGTAGAAAGGGCTGGTATCCAGAGCGATCCCCGCCCTAAAATGTACGAGCTCACCGAACAGCAGGTGGACCGCCTCCGGGAGATAATCAACAAGGAGTACCGTGTCGAAGGAGACCTGAGGCGGGGCAATGTTATGAACATCCGCCGTCTCATCGACATCGGCTCATACCGCGGTCTGCGACATCGACGCGGCCTGCCCGTCCGAGGTCAGCGCACCAAGACCAACGCCCGTACTCGCAAGGGTCCCCGCAAGACCGTTGCCGGCCGTGGTCGCCGCACTGGAATGAAGAAGTAATGCAGAGGTTATCCTAAATGCCAAGACAGAGAAGCCGCAGGCGCGAAAAGAGAGTGGCTCCCAATGGTCGCGCCTACATCCGCGCCACGTTCAACAACACTCAGGTGACCCTCACCGACGTTCAGGGCAACACCATCGGCTGGTCCACCGCCGGCACCAGCGGTTTCAAAGGGTCCCGGAAGGGCACAGCCTTCGCCGCCCAACGAGCGGCCGAGCAGGCCGCCAAGAAGGCCCTTGACCAGGGCCTCCAGCGGGTGGATGTATTCGTCAAAGGCCCAGGAGCCGGTAGAGAGGCCGCTATACGCTCCCTCCAAGCCGCCGGCCTCATCATAACCAGCATCCGAGACGTGACCCCCATCCCCCATAACGGATGCAGGCCTCCCAAAAGAAGAAGAGTGTAAGACGGATTTCTTGCTCTCATCCGCGAGCGGCTGTCAAATCAGCCCCCGCCACCAAATAGAAGAAAATAACTGGAGAGAATAAAAGTTGGCAAGATACACAGGCCCCGCTTGCAGGCTCTGCCGTAGAGTGGGCGAAAAGCTTTTCCTCAAGGGTGAGCGGTGCTACACCCCCAAGTGCGCCGTCGACAGGCGCCGTACCCCCCCAGGCGACCGCTCCATGCGCCGCCGCCGCATCTCGGACCACGGCATCAAGCTTCGCGAGAAGCAGAAGGCCCGCTTTATGTACGGCGTCATGGAGGCCCAATTCAGTAAATACATGGACCAGGCCTTCCGGCAGGCCGAATCCACTGGCCAGAATCTCATCCGCCAGTTGGAGACACGGCTGGACAACGTGACCTACCGGCTCGGTTTCGCCGATTCTCGCCGTCAGGCCCGTCAGTTAGTTATGCACGGTCACCTCACGGTGAGCGACCGCAAGACGGACATACCCTCTTATTCAGTCCGCCCGGGAGACGTCATTGAATGGAAGGAGTCCCGAAAGGACAGCGAATACGCCAAACTCATGTCCGCAGACCTTCCCAAACGCCCCGTTCCCGCGTGGCTCGAACTCGACGTCCAGAACCTGAAAGCCACCGTCCGCCGGCTTCCCAGCGACGAGGAACTGGACACCTCCATCGATACCCGCCTTATTGTTGAATACTATTCGAGGTAGCTGACCAATGTTGGACATCAACGGCCTCGTGGAAGACTCCCCAATTGCCCCTGAAAAGCCCATCAGCCCAGGAATCAACATCGTTGAGGTTACGGACACCTACGGCAAGTTCTATATAGAACCCTTGGAGCGAGGTTACGGCGTTACGCTCGGCAACCCCATGCGACGCACCCTTCTAAGCTCCATCGCCGGCGCCGCCGTCACCTGGGTCAAGATGGAGGAAGTCCTCCACGAATACAGCGTCATACCCCACGTCAAAGAAGACGTTATGGAGATCCTATACAACATCGGCCAGGTCCGCATACGCCCCGTCAGCGGCCGGCCCGGCAAAATGCGTCTGGAGGTTTCCGGGGAGGGAATGGTCTCCGCCGGCGACATCGCCACGTCCTCCGACTTTGACATCCTCAACCCGGAACAGCATCTGGCGACAATCGACTCCCCAGATGGCGCCCTCTCCATTGAACTCAACGTGGAACCTGGCAAGGGCTACCAGCCTGCCTCCTCAGGCGACAGCATGCCCCGGGGCGTCCTTCCCCTGGACGCTATCTTTAACCCGGTGCGCAAGGTCAACTACACCGTGGAGAAGACCCGCGTAGGCCAGGTCACCGACTACGAACGGCTCATCCTGGAAGTTTGGACCAACGCAACTATCACTCCTTCGGAAGCCCTCAAGAAGGCCTCCGAGGTTCTGGTCGATCACTTCTTCATGTTCAACAGCCTGGACATGAGCGGCGCCATCACTCCCGAAGACCTGCTACGCACCCGCATGGTTCCCGTCGAAGTTTACCAGACCCCGATCGAACGTCTTGAACTCTCTCCACGAACCCTCAACTCCCTTAAGAATCACGGACTCCAGCGGGTTGGGCAGATACTCGAAATGTCCGATGAGGAACTGAAAGAAATCAGAAACTTCGGCGTCAAGTCCCTCGACGAACTCAAAGAGAGACTCAAGAGTATTGGCTACGGCCTGCAAGAAGAATCCGTCGAGTCGGACTCAGAAGAACCTCAGGACATCATAGACGACCTCCCCAAGGAAGAAGAGGAAACCTCCAATGGTTAGCCACAGAATAGCCAGAAGAAAGCTGGGGCGCCCAACGGCCCAGCGGATTGCCCTCCTTCGTGCCCTCGCCTCTCAACTCATCATCCACGAGCGAATCATCACCACTGAAGCTAAGGCCAAAGAGGCCCGCAGCTTCGCGGAAAAGATGATAACCTTCGGCAAGAAGGGCACCCTACACCACCGGAGACTGGCCACAGCAAAGATTCCAAATAAGACCGTGGTCAAGAAGGTATTCGACGACCTTGCACCCCGCTATTCCAACCGCGCCGGCGGCTACACCCGCATCACCAAGCTGGGTCAGCGAAAGGGCGACGCCGCCCCCCTCGCCCAACTGGAACTCGTCTAAGCTCCGTCTTAGAGTCATGCATTGCTCCGACAAGCTCAGCCGACCCACAAGTTGGTCCTCATTGTCGAGTACCACGGTGGCGGATACAAAGGCTTTCAATACCAGCCCAATCTGCCAACCATACAGCACGAGTTGGAGAAGGCCATTGCCAAAATCTCAGGTCAGGAGGTGCGCGTAAGAGGGGCCAGCCGCACCGACGCCGGCGTCCACGCCCTTGGTCAGGTGGTCGACTTCGAGACCGATTCCAGTCTGCCGGAAGATACCTGGACTAAGGCTCTTAACCACCATCTCCCCTGGGACATCAAGGTCCAACAGACCTCCCAACTACCGCCGGACTTCAATCCGCGACGCCACGCTCTGGCCCGCACCTACCGATACACCATACTTAATAGAAGCGCCCCGTCCCCTCTCCTTCACGACCGCAGCGCTTGGGTTCGCTCTCCCCTGAACGCCAATGCAATGCACGAAAGCGCCCAGAACTTAGTGGGAATTCACGACTTCGCTCCCTTCACAGTTCCCATGCCCCAAGAGAAGTCCACTGTGAGGCACGTCCAGCGTTGGGATGTTTGGAGAGAAGGCGACCAGGTTCTCATTGAAGCCGAAGCCAACGCCTTCATGATGCACCAGATTCTGAGAACCAATGGCTTGCTTGTGGAAGTAGGAAGGGGAAAAGCCCCCATTTCCTTGGTCAAACGCATCCTGAAAAATGGTATAATGGAGGCCAAGTCCGTTGCCGGGCTTCCCGCCCGGGGACTGTGCCTGATGAAAGTGGAGTACGCAGGGTTTCCGCCCAACGAAGAGAACTGAAAACATGAAGCGAATCAGCACCTATACAGCCAAACCCCAAGAGATTCCAGCTTCCTGGCAGGTCATTGACGCCACCGGCCAGGTTCTTGGACGGCTTTGCAGCCAGATTTCCAAGACTCTACAAGGCAAGCACAAGGCCGTCTACACACCCCACGTCCTTACCGGGGACTATGTGGTGGTCATCAACGCCTCAAAGATCCGGGTCACTGGCCGAAAGCTCCTCCAGAAGACCTACTACCGCCACAGCGGCTACACCGGCAATCTCAAGTCCACGATTCTCCGCGACATGCTGGAAAACCATCCCGACCGGGTAATTAAGCTGGCTGTCAAGGGCATGCTTCCCACCACCAAGCGAGGGCGCGAGATGCTAGGTCGTCTGAAGGTATATCCCGACCAGACTCACCCCCACCAGGCCCAGGTAACCAGTACAAAATAGAGAGAGGTAATCAGCCAATTGGTCCAATCAGGCTCTGAACAAGAATATTACTACGGTACGGGCAAGCGCAAGACTTCCATTGCCAAAGTCCGCCTCTACCTCGGCAATGGCAACATCATTCGGGTTAACGACCAACCCTTAGAAGAAGCTTTTCCGTGGTTCATCTGGCAAGTGACCGTCAAAGAGCCGTTGGAAGCCACCAACAGCATTGGCCGATTTCACGTCATGGCCCAAGTCAAGGGCGGCGGCGTCTCCTCCCAGTGTCAGGCAGTCCGCCACGGCATCGCCCGCGCCCTCCTTGCCTTTGACGAAGGCCTGAGGAAAACCCTGCGCCGAAACGGCTTGCTCACCCGGGACTCCCGCATCAAGGAGAGTAAGAAGTACGGCCTCAAGCGGGCCCGCCGCGCGCCTCAATACACCAAGCGCTAACGGCAGTACACCCGTAACTCCTTACAATCCCAACATCTCCGCCGCCCCGTCAAGCAGCGCCGCCACCCCTTCATACGAAGCTGTCTCTGCATAAATTCGCACCAACGGTTCCGTGCCCGATAGCCGCACCATCACCCACCCCTTCTCGAAACGGAACCGCCTGCCTTCCACCGCGTCCGTAGAAACCACCCTCATGCCGCCAATCTCCGGGACGCTCTCGCTTTTCGCCAACGCCTTCTCAAACTCCCCCCGCTTGCCGTCATCGAAGGGAACGTCCCGCCGGCCGTAGCGCCACTCACCCACCCTTTCGTGCAGCATGGCCAGGAGCTCCGAAGGCCGCTTTCCCGTCCGTGCCATGAATTCCAGGAACAGCAAACTGCTCAAAATCCCGTCCCGTTCCGGAATATGCCCACGGAAGCCGTAGCCCCCGCTCTCCTCCCCCGCCATCAACGCATTCTCCTTCATCATCAGCGGCCCGGCATATTTGAATCCCACCCCCGTCTCTATAACCCGAACGCCGTATAACTCCCCCAACCGAAATAGCATATCCGAAGACGTAATTGACTTGACGATAGGCCCCCGTTCGCCTTTGACCTCAAGAAGATACAGGGCCAGCAGTGCAAAGACCTGCAGCGTGTTCAGGTATTGACCCTTTTCGTCAAGGACGCCTAGCCTGTCGGCGTCGCCGTCGTAGGCAATGCCGACGTCGTAGCCTCCACCAGCCACCAGAGCCGACGCTTGGGTCAAATTCTCTGCTATCGGTTCCGGCTGGTGCATGCCTGGAAAAGCAGGATTCACCTCACCTCGAATCTCGTTGAGGGAGCCTACCGAGTTTTCCAGCAGGCGGGGCAGATAACCCGCGCCTGCGCCGTACATCGCATCCGCCAAAACATTGATTCCTGCGCCCCTCACCACCTCCAAGTCAACCATACGGGCCAGCTGCTCCATGTAGTCCGGCACAGGGTCAAACTTCTTGACCAGCCCCCGCGTCGATGCCTCCCCTAAGCTCATCCGGGCTGCGCCGGCAGCTTCCGCCGCAGCCACGTGTTCCTCCAACCGCGCCACAATCTCCGTCGACGCGCTGCCGCCGTAGTGCGGCTTGAACTTCACTCCGTTCCACAGGGGCGGGTTGTGGCTGGCTGTAATCATCACCGCCCCCGCCGCTCCCCGCTTTGGTACGCTGTAGCTAACCACCGGCGTCGGGCACGTCTGGCGGCACAGCAACGCCGGGACCCCGTTGGCCGCCAGAGTCTCAGCGGCACACTGGGCGAACTCCTTCGATCCGAATCGGGTGTCGAACCCCACCACCACTCCCCGGTCTCCCCAGCCCAACTCCTTGACGTAGCTCGCCACCCCCTGAACGCACATGGACACGTTCTCGAAAGTAAACTCCTCGGCTATGATCGCCCGCCAACCGTCGGTGCCAAACTTTATCGCCACCATTAACCTCCAAGTCGTCCAATTGCCACAAGCGTCCAAAAGATTCTACCATCCTTTCCGCCGCCTCTGTCATTCCACCCTCCCCTAGACAGTGGGCCTCTTGCGTACTAGGATGAAACCCACCACAAACCAGTAGAAACCATCAAACAAGAGGAGGGACCATGAAGGGAGCCGACGCCGTTGCTCAGATTCTAAAGAAAGAGGGTGTGGACTTCATGGGGTGCATCCCCTACAACTCCTTGGAGGAAGCCGCGGCCGTTGCCGGCATCCGGCCCATCATCTTTCGCCAGGAAAGGGTGGGAGTTAACCTCGCCGACGGCTTCAGTCGCGTCACGAACGGACGCGGCGCTGGCGTCTTCACCATGCAGGCGGGCCCCGGGGCCGAAAACGCTTACGCCGGCGTAGCCCAGGCCTACGCCGATTCCGTACCCATCCTCCTGCTTCCCGCTTCTGCCCCTCTCGACAGGGCCGGCGTCCGTCCCACCTTCACCCCCTCCCAGAGCTACCGAGAGGTCACCAAGTGGTCGGAACGCGTCAACGTAGCCGCCCGCATCCCCGACATGATGCGGAGGGCCTTCAGCCAACTCAGGTCCGGCCGTCCCAGCCCCGTCCTTCTCGAACTGCCATCGGACATCCTCCAAACCAACGTAGACGACTCCATCGTTGAGGCCTACAGGCCCGTCCGAAAGTTCCGCAGCGGATGCGATCCCCAAGAGGTTCGTGAAGCGGCCAAGGCTCTCCTAGCCGCCAAGCGACCCGTCATTCATGCCGGTCAGGGCGTCCTCTACGCCGAAGCCTGGATCGAGCTTCAGGAACTGGCCGAGCTTCTCCAAGCCCCTGTCATGACCACCCTCTCCGGCAAGAGCGCCTTTCCGGAGAACCATCCCCTTGCCCTTGGAACAGGCTCCGCCACCACCACCGGCCCCGTCATCCACTTTCTCAACCGCGCCGATCTCGTATTCGGCATCGGCTGCAGCTTCACCAGAACCGGCTTCGGCGTGGAAATCCCGGCAGGCACGGTCATGATTCACTCCACCAACGACGATTCGGACATCAACAAGGACTATTCCATCGACTGCGCCCTCTGGGGAGACACCAAACTGGTCCTTTCCCAGCTTATTGACGAAATAAACGCCCTCGCCGGTTCCACCGGCCATCGTGAGAACGGCAGCGTGGCTGACGAAGTCCGCGCCGTCCGCAGCGACTGGATGGCTGAGTGGATGCCCAAGCTCACCTCCGACGAGGTCCCCATAAACCCCTACCGCGTCATCTGGGACCTCATGAACACCATCGACCGCAAGAACGCCGTCGTTACCCACGATTCCGGCAGCCCCAGAGACCAGATGGTCCCCTTCTTCGAGACCGTCTCACCTCGCGGCTTCATCGGTTGGGGCAAGTCCACCCAACTGGGCTACGGCCTCGGCCTAGCCCTCGGCGCAAAGATGGCCGAGCCCCAGAAGCTGGCCGTCAACGTCATGGGCGACTACGCCTTCGGCATGGTGGGCCTCGATGTGGAAACCGCTGTGCGGGAGCGCATCCCCATCCTCACCATCATCCTCAACAACTCCGCTATGGGCATCTACGACTCGGACCGCTTCCCCGTGGCCAACGAGCGCTACGGAACCAAGTACCTGACGGGCAACTACGCTCAGGTGGCCGAAGCACTGGGCGGCTACAACGAACGAGTGGAGAACCCCGACGAGATAATCCCCGCCATCACAAGGGCCCAACAGGCAGTGGCAGAAGGCCAGACTGCCCTTCTAGAGATAATCACCCGGGAAGAGCGCGCCTTTTCACACAAGGACCGGTAACCTCCCACGGACACCTACAACGAAAGGCCCGCCATGAAGACCATCATCATAGAAAACGCCACCATAGTCACCTGTGACCCGGCTCGCTCCATCCTTCACAACGGCGCCATCGCCATCAAAGGCAGTCGCATTGCGACCCTCGGCCCCACTCCGCAAATTCGCGCCATCTACCCCCGTGCTGAGGTCATCGACGGGCGGGGAAAAGCCATCTTCCCCGGACTCATCAACTGCCACTCCCACCTAACCGCCAACCTCTTCCGCGGCATCTCTGAAGACTTCGGCTTTCCATCCAGCTTCGCCTTCCCTGAAGACGTGCGAGATATGGTCTCCGACGAAGAAACAACCGTCATGGCCGCCCTTGGTGCAATTGAGGCCGCCCGCACCGGCTCCACTACCACCGTAGAAATCTCCGGCGGCATCCACAGATACGCCGACATGCTCGATAAGACCGGCATGCGTTGGGTGCTGGCCGAGAATACCGCCGACGGCGTCGTACCTCCAACCTTCCGCTCTGGCGAACCCGTTCACGCCTATTCCGACCGCCTGCGTGAGGAGAGCCTGGAACAGGCCACCCACCTCTTCGAAAAGTGGCACCATGGCACCGAAACGGGCCGCATAACCTGTATGGGGTCTACCGGATTGGTGGAGACAAGTTCCCCGTCTCTTCTGAGATCAGTGCATGAATTGGCGGAAAAGTACGACAGCCGCTACACCATTCACCTCAACCAGAGCCGGCTAGAGGTGGAGTCCCTAATGCTCATGCGGGGCGTCCGTCCCACCCAGAGCCTCTTCCACAACGACTATCTTGGCCCTCGCCTTCTCGCCGCCCACGTCCGCTTCCTGCATCCCTCGGAGATTTCCCTCCTTGGGTCCACCCGCTCCAACGTCTCCCATCAGCCCGCAATGGCCGCCCGCCGCGCCGTCATTCCTCCCATCCCCGCCCTCCGTCATGCCGGCTGCACCATCGGCATGGGCACCGACAACAACACCCAGGACATGGTCGAGGTGATGCGGACGGGCCTGTTCACCGAACGCATTCTACGTGACGACGACGTCAACCCTCAGCCGGAAGACGTTCTGATGATGACCACTATGGGCAGCGCGTCGGCCATCGGCATGGCCGACGAGATCGGCTCCCTTGAGATAGGCAAGAAAGCTGACCTCTTCATCATAAACACCCAACGCGCCACCCTGGTTCCTACCATGCGGATAGTTTCAGCCTTTGTTCATAACGGCCAGCCCAGCGACATCGAGTCCGTCATGGTAGACGGAGAGTTCGTGATGAAGGACGGAAGAATCCTCAATTTGGATGAGGAGACCATCATTCGGGAAGCCGACCTCATTGGCCGCAGGGTATGGAATCGTCTGCTGGAAAAATACCCCAACGTGCCCTTCCCCGTAACCCTCGCCCCCTAGCCTCCGAGTCCCTTCCCCACCTGTCATCCTTAGCGCCTCTCGCATGTCATTCTGAGCGCAGCGCCCCGCCCTTATGTCATTCTGAGCGGAGCGGAGCGGAGTCGAAGAATCTCGTCGGTTGAATCATCCTCTAACGGTGAAAACCTACCCCTTACGCGCCGAAACCGCCGCGCTAAACCAAAACTCCCCATCCTTCACCGGAGCCTCCACCTCGTACCTCGCCTCCTCGAACCCCGCCGTGCGTATCTTCCCCAGATACTCCCCAACTGGCAAAGAGCCGGAGATGCAGCCCGCATACAACGCCAGGTCCTCCATCTCTTCCACCGTTGCTGACCTCTCCAACAAGATATCCGAAATCATCAACCGTCCGCCCCGTCGAAGCACCCGAAAGGCCTCTCGAAACACCGCGTCCTTATCCGGCGCAAGGTTTATCACACAATTGGATATCACCACGTCCACGCTCTCACCTTCCAGGGGGAGCGCCTCTATATCTCCCTGTCGGAAACTCACGTTGTCGATGCCCAACTTCGCCTGGTTCTGACGGGCCTGCTCCAGCATTGCTGGGGTGAAGTCCACTCCGATGACCCGGCCAGTGGGCCCAACAGCCTTCGACGCCAAAAAGCAGTCGAGGCCCGCCCCGCTGCCTAGATCCAACACCACCTGCCCTGACCTCAGACTGGCCAGCGCCACAGGATTGCCGCATCCGAAAGTGGCCACACCTTCCGGCAATCCCTCAAGCACATCAGCCGGGTATATGACATCAGACGAAGCGTCGTCGCAGCAGGACGAAACGCCCCTAATCTTCTCGGCGTAGACCTGGGACACGCGCGACTTCAATTGTTTGGATGACACCATAGAAAATACCCCTTCTCCGATATGTGAGAACACAGGTCGACGTCATCGTAAGCCCTCGCCAGCAGTCCAAGGCTTACGAGTTCAGAAGCTTCTCCACCTCTTCGCGCAACTCCCGGGCATGCTCCGGCGATGGGGGGTATAGGGGAGGTCGCGTTGGTCCAAGTGGACGTCCCACCACCTTCATCGCCTCCTTCACCAGCACCGGCATCGGCTCCTTGGCCACCGCGTTCATCACCGGAATAACGGACATCTGACGCTCTAGGGCTCGCTCGTTATCCCCTCGATTCCAACTGTCGTAAATGTCCACAAATATCTCAGGCATGGGAGTAGCGAATGCCAGAATCCCCCCTGTTGCGCCGGAAGCAAGGGCGGGTAGCAACCCGTCGTCCAACCCCTGCAGCAGCCCCGCGGTGGGACTCATGGCATGTCCCATTCCGATAACCTCGCGAATGCTGCCCGTGGCGTCCTTCACACCCACCACGTTAGGAAAGCGGTGGGTGAATTCGCCAATGGCCGCTGCGCCCATGTTCACCGCAACTCTTCCCGGGGCGTTGTAGATAACCAAAGGCAGACTGCACCGGCTAGTCAAATTCCCCAACAGCTGGCCAAATTGAGACGGCGTCAGCTTGTAGAAGGGCGGCGGTGTCAACATCAGCGCCGAGGCTCCCATATCCTGAATACTATCGGCGAAGGCTGCAATCTCGTCCTCCCTGGGGACAAAGCAACCCACTACCAGAGGCACGCGTCCTCTGATGACCTGGGCTGCCACCCTCACCATTTGCAGCCGCTCTTCGTTCGTCAAACTCAACGATTCTCCGGTGCCCCCCAGGACGCAAATGCCGTGAACACCCTTGGAAATCTGGTATTCCAACTCCTGGGCCAAGGTCTCCTCGTCCAGCCGGTAGCTGTCCGTAAAGGGGGTGAGCATCGATGTTATTATGCCGCTAAGTGGCTGCATTCTCGGTCTCCTTTTATGAGTTTTGGCAAGCGTGATTATAGCATAGGCATCATTGCAATCGAGAAAGGTAATGGGGACAAAGGTCATCTTTATAAACTCAACAAAATGGTGAGACACTGCCGGTAAACTACCACAGAGTCAAAGAGGCAATTTCAATGCAAGGCGTAAATTATCTCAAAGGAACAGCAAAGCGGATGAAGAGCGAAGCGTCCGCTGGAGCAAGACCAGAGCCGGTACAAATTACCGTCCGGAATCTACTGCGTGAGTTCGCCTATCTAAGGCGAACCAAGTTTGTCGTCAGCCTAATCAGAAATACACTCGAGAATTTGGAACTTCGAATCGTTCCCGACTTTGAGTTTGCTTATATCGACTCGACGATTTCTATTCTGCTTAAGGCTGAGGCGGGAGATAAATCGGTAGAGGGACCGGACGATCCAACAGTCCGAATTGGGGCACTTGAGGCAGCGAACCGACCGCCGACCTTTGTGAATCCTAACAAACCTCTTCCCACCGCTACAACCTTAATGCAACTCAAAGATTATTCCCAACTTCCGGTACTAGATGGCAAGAGCTACCGCAACATCAAGGGGGTCATAAGCTGGAGGTCAATTGGAAGCAGGACCGCTTTAGGTAACGAGTGAAATCTGGTCAGAGAACGAGTGAAATCTGGTCAGAGATTGTATGGACCCTGCCAAAGAAATGCCTTCCGAGGCTCCTCTGCTTGATGCAATCGGGGACATTTCGGAGCATGGATACGTTCTGGTAAGGGGCACCAATCGAGAAATCAAAGGCATCGTTACAGGCAGCGATATTGCACATCAATTTTTGCACCTTGCTAGTCCATTCTTGCTCATAGGAGAAATTGAGGGCCATCTTCGCAGTCTTGTGCAAGGAAAGTTTACTATAGATCAATTAAGAGAATCATCATCTAACCATGAAGGCGGCCATACGATTTCTGGCTCAGCAGACCTTAACTCTTGGTGGTTATTGTCGTTTATTGCAAAACCCAAAGTATTGGCAATTACTTGATCTCAACATTGACCGTGAGCAATTCATTGATAATTTAGATGCTGTAAGAAAAGTCAGAAATGATGTCATGCACTTTGACCCGGAAGGTCTTGCGCCGGAAGACTCCACCACGTTGCACCAATTTGCCAAGTTCTTTCGCAACTTGGCTAGAATAAAGGCAATTTAGTCTTTCCATACAATTATGACAACTTACCAGTAGTAACCGATTTCCGAAAAACCTGTCATACCGTCACGACTTGACAGCTTCCATCAGGGATCGTACCGCGTCCTGGTCTACAGGATTGTCCGTCACACCGCCGAATTTGAAACCCGTCCCGACAATTGCCCCGTCCGCCCAACGCAGGGTGTCTGCAACCGTAGCGGTCGTTACACCGCTACCCGCCAACACGGGGACCTGTCCCGCCGCAGCCTTTGCCAGTCGAAGGTCGTTCAACCTGGTCTCGGATCCGGTAGCTTTGCCCGAAACTATGACGGCATCGGCCCGGCCTCGCAAAATCGTCTCCGTAACCTCATCCGCCAAGTCCACCGCGCCCAGGCCGGTGGAGTGCTTAACGTCCACGTCGGCAAATATCTTCACGTCCGAACCCAACTCCCGGCGGTACCGCTGCAACTGATGAGCCTCGCCCTGAATCAACCCCTCTCCTGACACCCGTACTCCGGTATAGACGTTTACCCGGATGAATTCCGCGCCCACCGCTGCGGCCACAGCCAGAGCGGCAATGCCGTCGCTCCGCAGCACGTTGACTCCCAGGGGAAACGAAGCCAGTCCCCGCACCTCTAGGGCCAGCCGCGTCAAGCAAGAAACCGTGTGGGGAGGCACTCGACCGGGAAAATAGGGGGCGTCGCCATAGTTCTCCAGAATCACTCCGTCCACCCCGCCTTGCACCAGCGCCTCCAGGTCTTGGAGCATCCTCTCCCTAATAACGGAGATAGGTTCTGCCCTTGGGGAGCCAGGCAGCGGCCTCAGATGCAGCATACCTATGATAGGCGACGTCGTTCCGAAGAATTCGCGCAGATCGTCTATCGTCACGACAAACGGCTCAGTTGGCTTCCACCACCATGGCGATACCCATACCCCCGCCGATACACAGGGTGGCCAGACCGTGATGCGCATCACGCCGTCCCATCTCGTGGAGCAGAGTAGTCAGGATGCGTGCGCCGCTGGCCCCAATGGGATGTCCCAGCGCGATTGCCCCGCCGTTAACGTTCGTCCGCTCCCAGTCCAAATCAATCTCTCGACCCACAGAGAGCACCTGGGCGGCAAAGGCTTCGTTGATCTCCACCAGGTCCATGTCCTCCAGTCCCAAGCCTGCCCTATCCAGCGCCTTGTTAACCGCGCCCGCGGGGGCAACCCCCATCATGCGCGGCTCCAACGCCGCCGACGCGCAGCTCCGGATGGACGCCATTGGTTCCAGACCCATGCGCTGCGCCCATGACAGAGAAGTCACCACCACCGCCGATGCGCCGTCATTGATTCCGGCAGCGTTCCCAGCCGTGATGATGCCATCTTTCCGAAAGGGGGCCGGAAGCTTGCCCAGCCGCTCCATCGTAACCTCCGGACGCGGATGTTCGTCGGTTTCAACCAAGGTATCCCCTCGTCGACCGGGGACCGACACCGTAACTATCTCGTCCTCAAAAAGCCCCAATTCCATCGCCCGGCCTGCCCGCGCCTGGCTCTCCATGGAGTAGAGGTCAACGTCCTCCCGGTTGATGGCATATACATCCGAAAGATGCTCCGCCGTCACACCCATGTGGCAGTCAATCATGCAATCGTGCAGACCGTCGTTGATCATGGAGTCGAGAAGCTCGCCATGTCCCATGCGATAACCATACCGGCCCCGCGGTACTATGTACGGCGCGCGGCTCATGCTCTCCATACCCCCGGCCACGACGACGTCCGCCTCTCCCAGCCGAATGGACTGGGCCGCCAGCGCCACCGCCTTGAGACCGGAACCACAGACCTTGTTGATGGTCATGGCCGGAACCTGAACCGGCAGTCCAGCCTTCACCAGGCTCTGTCGCGCCGGGTTCATACCCTGGCCCGCCATCAGCACGTTGCCCATTATCACCTCGTCCACCTGCTCAGGGGTCACGCCGGCCCGCCGCATCGCTTCTTCAATGACCACTGCGCCCAAGTCCACCGCGGAAACCTCCGACAGACCACCGCCAAACCTCCCGATAGGCGTCCTGACCGCGCTGATTATGACAGCCTCTTCCATGGCTTCCTCCTCCGTTCCTCAGTCAACTTCCAGTATAACCCCTGCCACCCCTTCTGAATACTTTCGCCCAGTAGTAGAATGCCATGTGAGGGCATTGTGGCCCTCCAAGACTGGGTAAGGGTGAATCGCGCATGATAACGGGTGTGGTAGGTGTAATCTTATGGACTTCCAATTTGGATAAAATGCGGACCTTCTACAAAGATACCCTCCGTCTGCCATTGCATTCGGACCACGGAGATTTTGTTGTCTTCCGCTTCGGAAACATGCGGCTGAATCTAGGTTTGCACGAAAGTGTTCACGGCCCAACCACTGAACCCTACCGAATAATGATTAATCTGGGTGTGGATGACATACACGCCGAATACAACCGTCTCGTAGACTCTGGCGTTGTGTTTATCCGTCCGCCGGAGCGAGAGTCATGGGGCGGACGGGTGGCCACCTTCCAGGACCCCGACGGCAACCCACTCCAACTCCTGCAGTTTCCACAGAACAATTAGTCCGGGAACATGTACAGAGGGTCAAATCGAGTCACCCCACGGATAACGTCGAAGTGACGGTCCGCACTGACCACGCCCTCCAATCCGTGAATCCGCACCACTGCAGCGTGGACGGCGTCTCTCGTACTAATCTGAGGATATTCGTCCAAGATCCCTATGGCAGCGTTAATCTCAGAGGCTTGAATGGGAATTATCGACCTAAGAGATCGCATCACGTCCAATACCAACGAGGCGGCTTCTGCCCTCCGACCTCTTCTGCCCAACACATGCAGAATCTCCTGTAAAACTTCAACATTCGTCAGGAACTCATTACTCTGCATATACAGGGACCTCAAAAATCTCTGGCAGGACTCCTTGTACGGGCCAGGCCCTCCCACCGCGTAGATGAACACGTTGGCATCTACCATTTTCACGACGGCACTTCTGAATCTCCCATACACTTCAAAATATCCCGAGTCCTGTCTTCTGCCATCTGCTCTTCAATCTCTTCCCAAGATGTCTCTGCCCAATCGATCCCGAGATCTATTTCCATCGCCAGTATACGATCAATAGCCGCCTTCCTCTCCGCGACTTCCTTCTCCAGGTACACGGTCTCCACTGCCTCCCGAATGAGCTTGCCCACGGAGGTCTTCTCCCTTTTGGCCTTCCGCTCCAGGTAAGAGAATTTCTCCGGTTCGAACAGCACTTCTACACGCTTTCTTAGCGCCATGTCATACCCCCTATTATGGCCCGATACCTTTCTGCCACCATCTCTTCCTTGAGCTCATCCCAGGAGGCCCCAAAGTCGTACTCCGAAGACAGGAGATGTGCAACTGCCTCTCTTCGTTTTGTATCCCTCCCCGTGATGTATACAGCATCAACCGCTTCCCGTATAAGTCTGCCAACGGATGTCTTTTCCCTTTTCGCTTTCCTCTCCAGGTAAGAGAATTTCTCCGGTTCGAACAGCACTTCTACACGCTTTTTTAGCGCCATGTTATACCCCCTATTATGGCCCGATACCGTTCTTCTACTATCTCATCCTTAAAATCTTCCCACGAGGTCTCCGCCCAATTGGGCCCAAAGTCTACAGGCTCCATTTCAAGGATGCGCTTTAGTGCACCGCGCCGCTGATCTGCCTCTTTTTCCTGGTACACGGTTTCCACCGCCTCCCGTATGAGCTTGCCCACGGATGTCTTTTCCCTTTTCGCTTTCCTCTCCAGGTAAGAGAATTTCTCCGGTTCGAACAGCACTTCTACACGCTTTTTTAGCGCCATGTTATACCCCCTATTATGGCCCGATACCGTTCTTCTACTATCTCATCCTTAAAATCTTCCCACGAGGTCTCCGCCCAATTGGGCCCAAAGTCTACAGGCTCCATTTCAAGGATGCGCTTTAGTGCACCGCGCCGCTGATCTGCCTCTTTTTCCTGGTACACGGTTTCCACCGCCTCTCGAATGAGCTTGCCCACGGATGTTTTCTCGCGTTTAGCCAAGTGTTCTAAGTAGGAGAATTTTTCCTTATCGAACAGCACTTCTACCCGCTTGTCCAGCGCCATTTTGTCCCTCTTATCCGTATATATCCGTATGTGTATATATCCGTAGGTTACCACATTCCCCCTCTTCCCACAAGTTCCCGCCTCTCCCGCTGCATAAAGCGGCCCTAAATCTCCTGAGGTTCATACAATCAGCATGGCATCCCCAAAGCTGTAGAACCGGTACCTCTCCCTGATAGCCTCTTCATACACCTCCATGAGCAATTCCTTCCCGGCAAAGGCGGAAGCCATCATCAACGTCGTCGATCGGGGCAGGTGGAAGTTGGTTATCATCGCGTCCACCAACCTGAAGGACTAGTCGGGCAGAATCAGCAGCTCCGCCCATCCGGAAACAGGCGTCATTGCGTCCGCTCCACGCTGCCTCGACCAGATGCCTGCCTGCTCCAAGGTGCGCACCGACGTTGTCCCCACCGCCACTACCCTGCCCCCACTCCGCCGACAAGCGTTGATATTCTCTACCGCCTCAGCTTCCAACCGGCACAATTCCCTATGGATCCGATGCCGCCGCGGGTCTTCCTCCGTCACCGGACGGAAGGTGTCCAAGCCCACGTGAAGTGTCAAATACGCTCGCTTCACCCCCCGCGACGCCAACCGATCCATGAGATCTCTGGTAAAGTGCAGACCAGCCGTTGGCGCCGCTGCGCTACCCGGGTCCCTTGCGCACACCGTCTGGTACCGTTCCGGGTCTCCCAGGGACTGCCGAATTTAGGGCGGCAGTGGCATCTCCCCCCAACTCTCCATTCCCACCTCCGTCGAGAGGCCCAACGTCAATGTGCCGTCCTCTCGCCTCTCCCGCACCTCCACATCCACCTCCACGTCTGCGTCATCCACCTCATATCGCTCGCCAGGTCGCAGTCTTCGGCCCGGCCGGCCCACCCCCTGCCAAATCCCTGCCGACAACCTTCGCAGCAGAAGGAACTTCACCCTTCCTCCCGTCACTTTCCGCTTAGAGCCTATCCTAATAATCCTGCGGCTCTGAGAGCGATAAGGGCGCAGCTAAAGTGAAGAAAGGCGATGTAGTTGCCTGGAGACTTGTCCCAGCGGACCAGAATGCGTCGAAAGCGGTTCATCCAGCTGTGAGTGCGTTCCACCACCCAGCGCCGGGCTTTGAAACCGGCTTCATTTTTGATGGCCTGAGCCTCTTCGCCCCGGCCGCGAATGTGGGCCGTGAAGCGAAACTCGTGCAAAGTCTTACGCACCTCGTCGAAGTCGTAGCCCTTATCCAGGCACAGTCCCTGGGGACGCTCCGGGGTGGGAGCCGGGCGTTGCACGGGGAGGCTGTCCAGCGTAGCACGCGCCAACTTCATGTCGTGGCGGTTGGCCCCGTCCACCGCCAGTCCCACCGGAATACCCCGAGCTTCGGTCAACAGACTGCGTTTGACGCCGGTTTTACCCCGGTCCGTGGGGTTGGGACCGGTTTTCCCCCCCGCCCAGAGGGGACTTGGTTATGGCTCCATCCATGCTCAACCAGCTCCAGTCCAGACCCTTCAATTCGTCATAACGTTCCAGTCCCACCTGCCAAAGCCGCAAGAAGACCCCGGCGGCGGCCCATTCCTGAAAGCGCAGATGGGCCGTCGAGCCGGAGCAAATGCCCGTGGCGTCCAATGCCTTCCATTGGCAACCGGTGCGCAGCACGTAGAAGATACCGTTGGCGCAGGTCCGGTCTGGAACCCGGGGTCGTCCTCCGCCCAAAGGGTGGGTATTCACCCGTTTGGGAATCAGTGGGGCCAGCACCTCCCACAGGGCGTCGGATACCTGAAAGGAACTGGTGGTGGGGTTGGCTGGCCTGGTTGGGCCTGCGCGGCGGGGCCGGGGTGACTTGGGTTCTTTTGCTTTGGTCATCCCTGAAATGTAGCTTCAACTCCGGCTTCTTCCCTAGAGCTACTCTTACGGGTTATCAATGATTTTGTTTTTAGGATAGGCTCTTAGCCCGCAGTCTGGCTCTGATAACCCGCGTATCGTTCAGCGCCAGCAGGTCCCCCGCCTTCAGATACTCGCCCAGCCTGCGGAACACCGAGTGCTCAATTCGCCCTGGAAGCTCTATCCAGCACCAGCAGACGACTGGCGTCCCTCGGCTCTGTCGGCTGCTGCGCTATTAGCTCAGCAGGCAGGTGATAGTCAAAGTCCGAAGTTTTCATGGGCCATGCATTATAGCACCGCCCAACTTGCCCCTCCTTTGCCCCCGTGCTAGCATAAGGCAACCATAAATGGAGGACGGCACATGACCACCAAACGCGCAGACGTACTGATAAAAGGAGGCCTTCTTGTCTCCGGCGAGGGCATCTCCCGCTCTGACATCTTGGTCCAGGACGGCAAGGTTACCGAGCTAGGTTCGGACCTCTCCGGCCGTGAAGCAAGACGCACCATCGACGCCTCCGGCAATTACGTGCTGCCCGGCGGCATTGACTCCCATTCCCACCCCATCTTTGGCGACAAGATGGACACCTACTCTATGTGTGCCGCTTACGGGGGCGTTACCACCGTCGCCGCCTTTATCGGCTCCGAGACCCACCGGCACGAGCACTTCAACAACGCCTGGGGCATCCGCAAGTACAACCCGGACATAGTGAAGGGTTTCATCGAGTTCGCCGAGGAGACCTCCTACACGGACTTCACCTGCCACGGCCTCATCACTATGCGAGACAAGGACGAACTGCACAAGGTGATTCCTGAACTGGTAAAGCTGGGCGTCTGTTCCTTCAAGCTCTTTATGACCTGGAACCCCTTCGTTCTACCCACCGAAAGCGACTACTCCAACCTGATGGCCCTCCCCGACGATCAGGTGATGATGGTGATGCACCACGCCGCGCACAACGGTGGCATGGTCATGGTTCACGCGGAAAACGGCACCTGCAAGGCCTATCTGGAAGACCACTTCAAGGGCCAGGGCCTAACTTCCCCCGAGTACTACCACAAGGCCGCACCCTCCATTGTTGAGGCAGAGGCGGTCAACCGGGCAGCCACCATGGCCCTGGTCACTGGCTCCCCCCTCTACCCCGTCCACCTAAGCTCCGCCGAAGTGGTGCCGGTGCTTGACCACTACAAGCAGAAGGGGCTGCCACTGTACGGCGAGACCTGCCCCCACTACCTGACGCTTACCGACGACATGATGATAGACCACGGCTACAAGTACAAGGTGGCGCCACCCCTGCGTAATGACCCGGACGTCGCCGCCATGTGGCAAGGAGTTGCTTCCGGCAGCCTCAGCACCATCGGCAGCGACTTTACCGGCTACACCAAGAACCTGAAGCTCACGGGCAGCCTCTCCGGCACCGTGCACGGCGACGCTAAAGAGCCGAACCCGGAAAATATCGACATCTTCGAGGTGGCCGCCGGACTCAGTACGCTGGAGTTCATGATGCCCGTTGTCTGGAGCCACGGCGTCAACACCGGCAAGATTACCCTCCCCAGATTCGTTCAGCTCTTCTGCGAAAACCCCGCCAAGGTCTTCGGCCTCTGGCCCAAGAAGGGCGCCCTCCAGGTAGGTTCCGACGCCGACGTGGTCCTCTGGGACCCCGCCCGAATGCAGACCGTCGGACAGGAGCACGGCATCAGCGACCTCAACACCTTCGAGGGCATGGATCTGGTCGGCTTCCCCGTCATGACCATGGTTCGCGGCGAGGTTGTCATTGACGACGGCAAGGTTGTGGGCAAGCAGGGCCGCGCCAAGTTCGCCGCCAGAAACCCCGACGCCACCGCCTACGCCCCCCACGGCCCCACCGCCGACTAACCCATCCGAACCTGCGCCAAAAGCATAAGAGAGGCAGCTAATGGCAGCTATAGAGAACCGAGTAGAAAGCCTTGAGAACCAAGTGAATAGCTTGGAATCAGTCATGCGTGGCATTTCCAATCTACAAGGCCACGTAGTTGAAATGATGAAGGACAACAAACAGCATCTGCTGAAGCATGATGTGCATCTCGAGAAGCTGGACAAACTACTGGAACGTCAGCAACTACAGATGGAACATCAACAACTACAAATGGAACGTCAGCAACAGCAGATAGCCTCAATGGAGAGGTTCAATCTCCAGACCCGCCGGATGTGGATCTCTATGGCCCGCCAGATGGACTGGCCCTATGAGGATCCCGATTTGGATTCCTAGCCAAGACAGAAACGCCCCCCACGGCCCCAAAGCCGACTAAAGGTGTGCAACTAACCATCAAGGTCATGACCATGTCTGCTACTGTGTAAAAGACAAGACACAGATAACCACAATAAAAAATTCATCGTCGGGAAATATCACTTCGGACGATAGAGGAAATTCATGAAGAAAGAACAATCTCCAATGGCCATTCAATTGTTCTACTCCTATTGCCACAAGGATGGGAGCTATAGGGAATCCATGGAAACATCCCTCGCAGCGCTTAAAAGAGATGGCCTACTTGAGAACTGGTCGGACAAGCAGATTCTTCCTGGTCAAAGCATTTCTAAGAAAGTCCGCACCAAGATGAAACAAGCGGACATATTCGTCTTTCTTTTCAGCCCAGACTTCATCGCATCGGAAGAATGCATGAAGGAATGGGAGTTCGCAAAGACGCTAGCAACAGGCGACAAACAGGTGATTCGAATACCAATCATTTTGCGCAGCTGTGCCTGGAAAGACGTACTCAAGGATGATGACACTATGGCTCTTCCAACTGATGCAAAGCCAGTTGCCAGTTTCGTGAATAAAGATGCTGCTTGGCTGGAAGTATTTGAGGGCATCAAAACTGTGGTCTCTGATTTGAGAAATACCTTCACACCAAAAGCAGAGTTCTTGAGGAAAATCGACAGCACCGAATTCATATCACAAGACCATCTAAAATTGCAGGACTTGTTCGTTTTCTTGCGTCTGACCTCCATCAATCTTCGAGAAGTTGAGCAATCTGAACAACATACAATTCTTTCTAATCTCGATCAACTCCTATCCACTAAGTGGTCCATCGTGTTTGGAGAAGAAAAGACAGGCAAGACTGCCCTTGCTAGATTCATCTATCTTTCACTGATTGATATGGCTAAACCAGCCCTACTATTGGATTTGGGAACCATCGCAAGTGCACCAAGCGAAGTGATGTTGAGCCACGCTTACCAGGAACAGTTCCATGGAGACTACTCTCTTTGGGTGAAGCAACATGGCAAGACCCTGATACTTGACAATTTCAATACAACTCGGCACTCACTTAACTTCATCGACTTTGCCAAGGAAAAGTTCGACAACATAATTGTCACTGTTGGTTCAGACACTTTCTATGCATATCTCATTGACGAGTCCAGACTAGCTGACTTTAGGCAACTGAAGATCGAGCAATTGACACGCCAGCAACAAGAGCAGTTAATACGCAGAAGATTAACCCTCTCTGAAACCATTGATGCTCGTAGTGACGGACTTATAGATCGTGCAGAAGACCACGTCAATTCTGTAATTATATCCGACAAGATAGTTCCCAGATTCCCGTTCTTTGTACTTTCTATCTTGCAAACATACGAAGCTTATATGCCTAGCAACATGTCAGTCACGTCATATGGTCATTGTTACTACATATTGATCTTTTCTAGCCTAGTGCGTGCGGGGATTTCACGTTCTGACGACGCTATCAATGCTTGTTTCAACTTTGCTGAGCATTTGGCATTTGACATTTATAAGCACCGAGAAGGTTCCGACGACAAACCATATGATTTTCAGGCCTACGTTGCCAAATACCGGAGTAGGTTCATCATAAAACATTCGATAATCAACAGACTAAAGCATTCCGTCTACGGAATCATTAGCGAAGATGGAATGTTTAGAACCGATTACATGTACTACTACTTTCTAGGTAGATTCCTCGCACACAATAGAGAGGTCGGACAACCAATAATTCGTACAATGTGTGAAGAAAGTCATCGGAAGGTCAATTATCTGACCCTGCTGTTTACGATCCATCACACAACAGACAATGAAATTATTGACGATATCCTACTGCAGACTATGTGTTCTTTGGACTCTGTGGAACCGGCGACGTTAAATCCCGCCGAGACAACGAGGTTTAGTAATATCCTCTTGGCTATTCCAAATGACATTCTCTCGTCCAAGAGCGTTGAGGAGGAACGGGCGAAAGAAAGAGTAGCGCAGGATGGAGTTGAATCAGTTGAGGATAACGTCGCAGACGATTCCACAGAGGATAGCCCAGCGAATGCAATTTATCGTATTCTCAAAAACAATAAGATAATGGGACAGATTCTAAGGAACAAATATGGCAATCTTGAGAGAGAAAAGATTAAGGAAACTATCGAAGTTGTCGCCGATAGTGGCCTTCGTCTTGTTAACTATTTTCTTATGAGCCAAGAGGAAATAGCTGATGTTGTACGCTTCATTAAGGCTCAACATCCCGATTGGGACACTAAAAGGATCAAGAACGCGCTTGAATACTTTTCCTTTCTTTGGACAATGGTCAACATTGAACTCGTTGTGCATGCCATCAACGTTCCCGATATCGGAGAGGTAGTGGATGATGTAGTATTAAAGAGGGCTTCGCCGGCGTATCAGCTTATTGGCTACTTTACCCAGTTGGATAATGCCGACGAGTTGACAGAGACGGAGAGCAATAAACTTGCGGGTCTCATCAGGCAGCACGATGACGATTTCATAAAGCGCGTCCTGTCAATCAGAACCCAATACTATATGAATACTCATCGCAGCAAAGCTATGACCGAACAGGCAGTTTGCTCGTTACTTGGGATACAGTACCGGCACAGGATAGCTCAGTCAGCCTCAACAATTTAGCCCATTCTCTCTGCATTTCACCCCCTCCTCCCCTCCATTGGCATAACCCGCCGCCCACGGGTTATAATGCCTCATCCCCCCTTCACCAACCCACACCTCAGGAGGCGACGCTATGGCCAACAAGACGATCTTTGGTACCGGTGACGACCGCTGGGAAGTCCGCTACCCCTTCGGCAATCTTCCCGAAGGATGGACCTACGGCAACGTCAGCCACGTTGCCACCGACTCCCAGAACCGGGTCTACGTCTACCAGCGCAAGGATCCGCCGATGCTGATCTTCGACACCGACGGCAACCTCCTCAACACCTGGGGGGACGGCATGCTCATGGACGGCCACGGCATTTTCATTGACGGCAACGACGACGTGTTCCTTATAGACCGCAACGCCCACGAGGTCTTCAAGTTCTCCAACGATGGCAAAATCCTCCTCCGCATGGGCAACCGCGAAAGGGCCTCCCTCCAAGCCCCCTTCAACTCCCCCGCCGACGTGGCCACCTCCAGCAACGGCGACATCTACATCGCCGACGGTTACGGCAACTCCATCGTTCACCGCTTCTCCGCCGACGGAAAGCATATCGGCTCCTGGGGCGAACGGGGCAGTGGCCCCGGCCAGTTCACCACCCCCCACGGCATCTGGGCCGACCGCAACGACAGGATCTACGTCTGCGACAGGGAGAACAACCGGGTGCAAATCTTCAGCCCGGAGGGAGACTACTACACCGAGTGGGGCGACCTCTACCACCCCATGGACATCTTCATCGACGCCAAGGACCGCGTCTTCGTCACCGACCAGACCCCCCGCTTCTCCGTCTTCGACCTCAATGGCAAGCTCATCGACCGAAGTATGTCCCCCGACGTGGGCCACGGCGCTTGGGGCGATAACCTGGGTAACCTCTACATGTCCGGAAACGTCCGCAGCGTTGCCAAATTCACCAAGCTGTAACCGACCTACTCCAACCAAACACCAATTCATTCATCCCACGGGAGCGTGATAGAGATGACCACCCAAGACTTGACCTCCTTGACCCTTTCCCAAGCGTCGGATCTCGTAAAATCCCGTCAGGTCTCCCCCGTAGACCTGGTCCAAGCCTGCCTCGATAGAATCGACCGGCTGGACGGTAAGCTCAACTCCTTCCTCACCCTATGCCCTGACCAGGCCCTGGCCGCAGCCCGCCGAGCCGAGGAAGAGATCGCCGGCGGCAACCACCGCGGCGACTTCCACGGCGTCCCCTACGCCGTCAAGGACATCTACAACACCGCCGGCATCCGCACCACCAACGGCTCCAAGGTATTCAAGGATTATGTCCCCGACAACGACTGCACCGCCGTGGTAAACCTCAATACCGCCGGCGGCGTCCTCGTGGGAAAGAACAGCTGCCTGGAGTTCGCATGCGGCAATCATCACGAAATCCACGGGGAAGTCCATAATCCCTGGAACCTGGACCACTCCCCCGGCGGGTCTTCCAGCGGTTCCGGCGCTTCCGTGGCCGCCAGTCTCATCTTCGGCTCCATGGGTTCCTGCACCGGCGGCTCCATCCGCGGCCCCGCCTCCAACTGCAGCATCGTAGGCCACAAACCGACCTATGGCCTTGTCAGCCGCCACGGCGTCTTCCCCCTCAGCTGGTCCCTCGACCACGCCGGCCCCATGACCAGGACCGTTGAGGACTGCGCCATCATGCTGCAGGCCGTAGCAGGCTACGACCCCAAGGACCCCTCCTCTGCCCACGGCCCCGACGTGGACTACCGAAGCGCCCTCACCGGCGACATTCGCGGCCTTCGCATAGGCGTCCCCGTTGAGCTTAATGAAGGCTGCGACGACTCCATCGCTTCCCTCATTCAGGACGCCATTGCCGTGCTCATGGATCTGGGCGCCGAAATTCAGGAAGTTTCCCTTCCCATCGCCGGGGCCCACGCCACCTTCGCCGGCAGCGTCATCACCTGGTCCGAAGAAGCGCAGGTCCATGCCCCGTGGTTCGACCGCATCCAGGACTACACCGAAGGCGCACGTCAGAAGGTCCTCTCGGGCGCCGTTATCACCGGCATGCAGTACCACAAGGCCCAACAGATTCGCCGGTTGGTCATTGACGAGATGAACGCCGTCCTTCAGAACGTAGACCTGTTGGTTGGCCCTGTTGCCGGCTCCCCGCCCGGACGATTGCCCACAGGCCCGGGGGCAGGAACGAAAGCCGCCGCGTCAGTGGCTTCAGAACGCAGCTTCTCTCGACCTTACAACATGACCGGCACGCCCTCCGTCAGCGTTCCTTGCGGCTTCACTCCGGAAGGTCTGCCCATCGGCCTGCAGATTTCCGGCCGTCTCTTGGACGACTCCACAGTTCTAAAGGCCGCCCACGCCTACGAACAGGCCACCCCCTGGCATAAGATGCACCCCAATCTCTAGCGCCCGCAACTATCTTGGACGAAAGGAGGGCTGATCATGGCTGCAACCCAGCGCGTCATTAGACAAAGGTTTCATGAAGCCGGAATCAAAGCCCACGAGAAACAGGTGGAATCCACCACGGAAGTCCACAACGTCATTGAAGAGAAATTCGCAAAAGTGCCTGAGGACAACTTGATAACCGTTGAACCTGGCTACATTCAACCAACCCGTCCGGAAGGCGACTAAACCAACACTCCCCAAACCCCACTCGTTGTCCTCGCGGATGCGGGGACCCATCCCCCTCCCGTAGGGGCGACCCTTGTGGTCGCCCGTCCCGTACTTTTTACGGGGATGGAGTGTCCTCTTATCCTCGCGGATAGAGACCTTTGAATAACCGTCATTCCGGCGGAAGCCGGAATCCACAATCCCATGATTTAGCTATGGCAAGAGTCGTCCTACACCGCCATCTGAATGCGATTCGATAGTTATGCAAAGGTCTCCGTATGCGGGAACCCATCTCCTCCGTCATTCCGGCGAAAGCCGGAATCCAGTCTCAGCCGCTGAATTCTGGTAGGGACAATTCGCGAACCCCCCGCCTCGCCCCCTCACGTCATACCCGAAGAACAACCCGCCCCTCAACCATAACCCCCTTCCCCCCTCGATGGGGAAAGGTCAGAGCCTGCCCTGAGCTTGCCGAAGGGATGGGGGTAAAAACCTAGCGCAGGTCCTCTTGGTGGGTGCGGCAGAAGTCGCTGATTATGTCAATTGTCCGGTAGATCTCTTCGTCCGAATGGGACCCCGATATGAACCCCCTCGGGCTCCGCGTCACGAACACCCCGTTGTTCATCAGGTGGTTCTTCATGGCGTACCCCTTGGGGTTGTCCCGGTTCAGCAGCGTCATATTCGCAATGTCCCGGTAGTTCTCCAGAGGCTTACGTGTGAAGTACATCCCCCATATAGACCCAAAGTTGTAGCAGCGTGCGTCTATCTCAAGCTCGTCCGAAACAGCGTTCAACTCGTCGGTAATCTTGTCGCCCAGCCTCCACAATTTCTTATGAATCTCACCGTCTCGGAGTAGCTCAATGGTCTTCAGGGCCGCCGCCACTCCAATCACCTGGCCGTTGTAGGTGCCCTGGAAGAACACCGGCCCCTCCGGCTGGAACAGCGACATTATCTCCCTCTTGCCCGTTAGCGCCGCAACGGGGAACCCGTTCGCCATGGCCTTGCCGAAAACCCCCAGGTCCGGCGTCACTCCCAGCAGCGCCTGCGCGCCGCCCAAGTGAGTCCGAAAGCCGGTCACAACCTCGTCAAACAGCAGGACGATGCCGTGCTTGTCGCACAGGTCCCGCAGGAGTTGTAGGAAGTCAACCCGCATCACCGGGCAGCCGCCGCTGTAACCCGGCTCAACCACTATGGCCGCCAGGTTGTCCTTTTCCCGCTCCACAATGCGTTCCACCGCTTCATTGTCGTTGAAGGGAGCCACCACCACCTGGTCCGCCGTCGACTGCAACATACCCGGCGACGTGGCCACCGAGGTGGGATTGTCCGCCGGGCCAGCATCCTCCAGGCTGGGACGAACACTGACGATCAGATAGTCGTGCCAGCCGTGATAGCCGCCCTCGAACTTCAAGACCTTGGTGCGCCCCGTGTACGCGCGAGCCACTCTAACGGCATTGTATATCGGGTCGGAACCGCCACCGCCGCACAGTATGCTCATCTCTCCGCAGGGGATTATCTCTGCGAGAAGACGGGTTAGCTCTAACTCCTTCGGGTGGGGCGTGGCGGAAAGAACGCCCTCGTCCTCCATGACTTCTATGACGGCCTGCCGCACCTGCGGGTCGTTATAACCCAACACCGCTGGGCCAAAGGACCCGTGATAGTCTATGAACTCGTTGTCGTCCACGTCCCAGATGCGGGAACCCAGCGTCTTCTTAATGAACAGCGGATACGGCTCGTACCAGCGTCCGTCACCGATGACCCCCGCCGGCGAATACTTCCGCGCCTCCTCGAACATTCTCAGTGTGTTTTCCGTCTTTATCGTGAGTTCAACGTTTATCACGTTTTCCACCTCATACGGTTTGCTGCTTCAGGACCCGCGTCGCCTTTTTTTCTACTGCCCCATGCGGTACCGCTGCACCGCGTTGTCGCACACAATCTTCCGCTTCACGTCCTCATCCAACTGCCCCATTGTGCGCTCGATGACCTCCGCCGAATCGGGCCAAACACCATCAGGATGGGGATAGTCCGAACCCCACATCAAGTTGTCTTCGCCAATGAACTTGGCCATGTATCCAACCGTGGGGTCGTCCTGGAACGTCGTCGCCCCCTGTCGGTACCAATACTCGCTGGGCTTGAGGCTCAGGGGCGGGTCGAATTTCACGTCGATTAGGTTGTCCGTGTACTGAACGTCCAGGCGCTCCGTAACGAAGGGCACCCAGCCCGCGCCGCACTCTCCCAACACAAACTGAAATCCGGGGAACTTCTCGCAAGTGCCGCTCATAATAATGCTCAACAGCCATTCGGCGCCTGCCAGCTGGCTCAGAGTTAGGCTGGTGCCTCGATAGGCTAGGGCGTTCTGCTCCGCTTCCTCTTCAGTGTAGGCCTCACCGGACTTCCGATTCGTTGGCGCCTGAGGCACCCGGATGCCACCGCCACCGATGTGGAAGGAAAGGGGAAGGCCTGTCTCCTCGGCCGCCTCCCAAAGCGGGTCCCAGTAACCGTCCCGCATATAGATGGGCCAAGTGAAGGACGTGTACAGATCCGCGCCTCTCAACCCCAGCTTGGCGGCGCGGCGAAGCTCCTCCGCCGCGGTCACCGGGTCGGTGATGGGTATGCACGCCAGCGCGTACCAACGTCCAGGTTCGGTGTTGCAAAAGTCCACCACCCACTCGTTATATATCCGATAGGTGGTCGTTAGAAGGTCCAGGTCTTTTATCCTCATCCCGGCGTTGGTCATGCCATACAGCACCTCTGCGTCCACACCGTCCATCTCCATGTCCTTGAGGCGCAGGTTCGGCGTCGAGGGATGAGGGCCACCCTCGTAGTATCCCGCGTCATACATCCTGTCGATGCGGTATCGCAGCCCCCGTCGGGGCACCGTAAAGGCGAAACCCAGTCCGCCGGCCACACCCAATTCAGTGCCTTCCGCTACCCACCGGGGTCCCTCTTCCGTGTCAACCACTCGCGGCACCTCATCTTTCAGATGCGCCGGCGCGTTATCGACGAAAAGGTCTCCCGGCAACCAGCTAAGGTCAATGTGCGAGTCCCCGGAAACAAGATTGTACTCCATGGCGTTTCCCCCTTTGCCTATGTTGCTGCGACTATACAAGAGATGCAAGAAAGGGGCAAGTTCACGCCCCTTCCACAACGCCATAGCGACTCCCAGCCGAGTGCCCCTTTCTCAAATACCACTACCATGAAAATAGCCATTCCGCTCCTCCAAACCTCTTCCCCCTCTATGGGGGAAGATTGAGATGGGGGTGAACTCCGCACCACACAACATTCTCCCCATGTAGGGGCGGTTCGTGAACCGCCCGCCCTTACCTACATCCGTCATTCCGGCGGAGGCCGGAATCCAGCCCCAGTCCGGCAAACTGGCCGACTGTGATAAGACCCTGATATTCATCCCCTTGCGTGGCCTTTCACTAGGCCATAGTTATTCTGAGCGCAGCGCAACCCACCCCACATGTCATTCTGAACGGAGCATAGCGTAGTGAAGAATCTCGTTGTCCCTCAACCCCATCCTTTCCACGCCCTACTGTTATTCCCGCGAAGAGCCTCCCCAGTCCAGTCTTCGGAGGGGGTGAACTGCGACCCAGACAATTTTTCGGCCCGCAACTCAATTTGAGTTGGAGCCGGATTTTCGAAGCGCATAGAAGTCCACTGAAACGCCTTGGCACTCTCCATCCTCTACGACAATTTCTGCCGTCCACACACCACACTAGGTATAACACATGCCCAAGCCGTTGGACTCACAGAGCAGATATATGACCTTGATTGGCTTACACAGCTACTAGAGCGAGCCTTCCCCAAACCGAAACCTTGGGGCTCCAACAGAATAGTTCAAGTTAATCGAGCAACCAAAGAATGAAGAGAATAACTACAATAACGGCAATGCTGCAAGGGCAACGAGAGATAACGTCCCTATCGCGCAGGAACTTGCCAGGAATACAATCCCAACAACTTCCATGACGAATTCAATGAAACTGCCAATCAGTCGGAACACTGAACTTTATTTTGGAGGAGAGTTTATCTCTCCTCCGTATCCTGGAAAACACTTGAGACAACGCATAACAGGACTACATCCAAGTTTCTTTGCTCTCTCTACTGCAATTTCAAAAGTGAATCGTTCTTTATGGTCTTTGGCGAAGGACAACGCTTCAAATGTAAGCTTGGAGTGTAACGCATCATCAATTTGGTCAACATGATGAACCAAACCGATTTTGTTGTCAGTTGAAAGTAAATAATCCCGAGGCCAGTTTGTCACAACAATTACTGAACGGTCTGATGATCCCTTACCATCGGCAAAACCCGTATTTCTATTGTAAGGGTTTCTTCATTACCTAAGTCTGACGAATGCCTGTCAAATACTCGTTTATCTTAACTATTTGAACAAAAGATGGTGGAGGGAATCGCCTGGCCTTGCAGAACCCACCTCTCACGTCATTCTGAGCGAAGCGCAGCGGAGTCGAGTAATCTCGCAGACTCCAACCACTATCACTCCCGCCAATCCTTGTTCCCGCCACCCTCTTTCTTCTTGTTCCTGCGTAGGTAAGAACCCATCGTATCACCAACTGACATCCTCTCATTGCCCAAACTTCTCCTTCCCTGCTAATCTACTCCTATGTATACAGCCGCCATCCTTCCTCGTCTTCTTTGCACTACAACTCCCAGCCCAAGGCGATACTTAATCGCACAAAGATCCCACTCTCACCCGCATGAAAAATAAAACGACTATTCCACCCCAAGAAATGACCGTATCCACGCCTGGTACGCCCCCCAAAAGGCTTCTACTCGTTTTCAAAAACGAGTCCGAGTCCACTCCTGGTAGCCTGAAACGAGTGACTTGTTTCCCCACTCGTTTTCGCGACTTTTTCTCAGTCTCATCGCTTTTCACCCAACACTTTTCATCTTTTCCTCTGTCCAATCTTGCTCCTCACGCTAGTCGTTTACCCCCACCGCGGTTGACCCTTCTATAAGGTATAGCTACAATCCCATCAAGCCTAATCAACCCCCTAACTTTGGAGGTACAAACACCAGCATGAATCTCATCATTCGCAACGTTAACCTCATCGACGGCACCGGCGCCGCGCCCGTACCCTCTACCAGCGTGGTGGTGGAGAACGGCGTCATCTCCTGGATTGGAGAAGGCGATATCTCCTCCCTCAACCGCTCTCACTACGAGGAGATAAACGGACAGGACCTCACCCTCATGCCCGGCACCCTCGACTGTCACGAGCATTTTTGCGGCGACGGCGGCAAAGACGGCGTTCGAATTATGAGCCAGCAGGCCGATGACCGGGACGTGCTCTTTGAAAGGGCCGTAAACAACGCCCGACGCGCCCTCATGGCCGGCCAGACCTCCGCCCGCGACGTGGGTTCCCCCCACGGCATTAGCATTACCCTCGCCCGCGCCGTCGCCGCCGGTTCCATCCCAGGCCCGCGCATCACCGCCTCCGGCCAGTGGATCCAGTTCCCAACCACCTGGCCCGGCGCCAGCATGCGCACCGTCAACAGCGCCCAGCAAATGCGCGACACCATCAACGCCCAGGTTGCCCAGGGCGCAGGCCTCATCAAGGTCGGCGCCACCGGAGAGAACGAGGACGGCACCGGATACGGCACCCTCGGCTTCGAGATTGCCAAGCTGGTCGCAGACATGGCCCACGCCGTTGGACTCAAGGCCGCAGCCCACTGCTGGTACGCCCGCCCCGCAGACACCCCCGGCGTCTACGACGGCGCGCGGCAGGCCGTGGAGGCCGGTATCGACTCCATCGAGCATGGAACCCATATCGACGAAGAGACAGCCAAGCTAATGGCCGAAAAAGGCACCTACCACGTTCCTACCCAGTCTACCTGGGACTATCCCGTCCGGGCTGCCGCCCGATGGGGCATGCCCAAGGCCGACCTCGAGCGCTACGAGCATCAGCGGGACTCCTCCATCGCCAGCGTCAAGCGGTGCATGAAGTATGGCGTTAAGATCGTCGCTGGCACCGACGCCGGCGGCGCGCCCGTCCGTCACGGCACCCTCGTCCGGGAAATGGAGCTTCTGGTACAGTCGGGAATGGAACCCATGGACGCCATCCGCGCCGCTACCAGCCTGGCCGCAGAACTCACCGGCACCCTGGACCAGGTGGGCACCGTGGAAGTTGGCAAGCTTGCCGACCTGGTTCTGGTGGACGGCGACCCCATGTACGACATACAAGCCCTCCGAAACATCTGGGCCGTGTTCCAGGGTGGCCGCCGCATCCGCTAACCCCCTATTGCTCCTTCCCCCTTGACTCCAACATGTCATTCTGAGGAGGCCCCGCGACGAAGAATCTCGTCTCCGTAGCCACCGTCTACTCCTGCAACAAAAAACCCCCACCCCACAGAGAGGAACCCAATCACACCGACCATGACGCAAGAACAAATAAAAATCGGCATCATTGGAGCCAATCCCCACGTCGGCTGGGCCGGACGCGCCCACTTTCCCGCCCTCCTGAACCTCCCGGAATTCCATATCGCTGCCCTCTGCACCAGCAAGCCCGAAAGCGCTAAAGCCGCCGCCGATTACTACGGTGTCCCTCGCTATTTCCACGACTTCCGAGAGATGGTTCAGCAACCCGACCTTGACGTAATCTCCGTATCCGTCAGAGTCACCCTCCACCACGAAATGGTCATGGCCGCCCTCGCCGCCGGCAAGCATGTCTTCAGCGAATGGCCCCTCGGCAGAACCCTAGCCGAAGCCGAGACCATGAACACCACCGCCGCATCGAAAAACGTCCACACCATGGTTGGTCTGCAGGCCCAGGGCGACCCCGTCCTCCTCCGCCTCAAAGAACTCCTCAAGGAAGGCTATGTCGGCCAGATCCTCAGCTGCGGTATGTCCCTCTTCACCGCAGGCCGCATCCACCTCGAATCCGCCGACGTCTGGGAAGCCGAATACTCCAACGGTGCCCACGCCCTCTCCATCGGCGGCGGTCACTCCCTGGATGCCCTCGCCTTCTGCGTCGGAGACTTCGAAGAAATCACGGCCCACGTCTCCACCCAACTCAAGCATCGTTTCGTCTCCGACACTCAAACCTACGTCCCCGTCACCTCCCCGGACCACATCCTCATTGGCGGCAGACTCACCAACGGCGCTGCCGTCTCCGCTACCGTCGCATACGTCCCCTGGCACACCAGCGGCTGGAGGATGGAAATCTACGGCTCCGAAGGCACACTCTCATCCACTTCTGAAAGCTATCCCCAAATCGCCAAGCCCCGCCTCTTCGGTGCCCGGAAGGACGAAAACGCCCTCCAGGAACTGGCCATCCCCAACAGATTGACCTGGGTCCCGCCGGAGGTTCCCCAAGGTCCGGGATTCAACGTGGCCCAGATGTTCCGGCGAATGGGCGAGGGCATCCGCTCGGGCCAGCACGTAGAACCCGACTTCGACCGCGCCGTCAAGATTCACCGTCTGCTCGAAACCATCGAGGCCTCCTCCCGCACCGGCCAACGCCTAAAGGTTGAGTGAACCCTGCCGATAATCCCACCTAAAATGGAACCTCAACAAGCTGAAAAAAACAGCAACATCAAAAGTCTCCTCCGCGTCTTCTGAAGCAACGGCTCTTAGCCAGGGTCTATTGGCGAGACAACTCTCCAAAAGCTTAAATGAATTGCTGCACAAGATGGTTGACGGAAAAGCTACCATCTATGACAAAGCGATGGATGCGAAATATACCAATCCCGCAACAAAGCCCGAAATGGGCGGCAGGTATCACCGCCTATTCGATGGCGGCCACACCATTAAGCAAGCACTTGAAGCCTCCCGCAACGCCTCCCCAGACGACGACATATTCCAAGAAGCTTTAGAGACCATGCAGAGCCTTTTAAGGGATGGAACTACAGTAAGAGGCCTTCCCCTGGCAACGTGGGACAAGGATACCTTTGATGGCGTAGCCGAACGGCTTGATGCCACTTTCCATATCCCCAAGGCCTGGTTTTATGACCTCAACACCTATGATGCTTCCGAAGTGCTGGGCGCGGCAGTAGGCGCATTAGCCCTACTGTTCAACTGGAAACAAGCCGAGACAGAGACTTTCGGCAAACTCGTTGGCGAAATGGGACTGGACGTCGCTCTTGGCGCTAACCCGTTATTACTGATACTAACGGTTGTGGCCTTTGCCAGGGCTTTCCAAAAAGCTCGTCAGTCCGGAGAATACAAGGAACTCGCGGACGGAACATTTAGGGATGTCTTAGAAACCGGGGCAGTCATGGGAGTTATCGCCGTGATTGGAGGCCCAGCGATTCTTGCCCTCTTAGTCGGAATTGTCACAGGAATTGCCGTCAACAAGTTGACCAAGAAAGTTAGCGTTGTCGAAATCAGTGAGTACGCTGCAAAACAGATGCCGCTAGTAGTGGCTGAAGCAACGAATGCGTGGGACAGCGGGGCTTTCAAGGACTTCGGAAAGCTTCAGAATTCAGTAAATTCCACGGCAGTATGGGCCAAGAGTCGCTTGAGTAAGTTTAAGATACCCTAGGGTAAGCACTTACAGAGCACCCGTCACCCAGCGTGACGGTGAAATTTCTCAACAAAAACTTGTGCCCGGCCTCTCCAGAGAGGCCGGGCACTTTCATGTCCTTCTACTCGTCGGTTTAGGGGTCTAGCTGCTATCTTAGCTTGGCGTACTCCCACTTAACCGTAGCCGACCTCAGCCCCAGATACTCCTCAATCACCCCAGGGTCGTACCCATAGGTCTGGAAGTACCAGAACAGCGGCACAGTGGCGTAGTTGTTGTACAGGAAGTCGCCCAGAGCCTCCATCCGGCGGACCCGCTCAGCCTTGTCGATGGTAACCTCAAATTCCCTAACCATCCGTCCCAAGTCTGGGTGATCGAAGGTATGTGAAGTAAAGTTCTGGTCGATGTGTTCAGGTATCTTGAGGTTCAGGACCATCTGCAACTCGTGAGACACTCGGCCAAAGGTTATCATGGCAGCTCCCACGTCCAATCCGTACTCCTTCATCTGCCCCCAAAGACTATCTGTCTGGTCGACTGAATCAATCTGAATACCCACAGCCTTCCAGTAGTTTACCACCGACTCTGTGATGTCCCCAATTTCAGGAATCACGCTGGAAGCGCCAAATTTGACTTCCATCTTGAAGCCGTCAGGGTAACCGGCCGCTGTCAGAAGCCGCTTGGCCTCCTCGGGGTCGTAGGGATACGGCACAAAACTATCCTTGAAGCCGTAGTCGGATGGTGGGAATATGTGGGTGACTGGCATGAAGGCCATCTCGCCACCGTAAAAGACCTCGTTCATCTGCTCACGGTTAATGGCGATGTTCAGAGCCTTCCTAACCTCCAGCTTGAGCAGAGGATTTTGCTCGTTCAAAGTCACGCCAAACTTCTCTGTCGCCCCTTCCGGAAGCTGGTAGAACTGGCCGCCCCAGTGGAACTCCACCATGTTGGAAGGCTGGGTGCTTCGAACAACCGCGAAGCCCCTGTCTCTTATGCGCTGAACGCCCTCGACTGTGTTGGAGATGATAGCCATCTGCACTTCTTTGGTCAGCAGCACTGCCTCGCGAGTGGCCGGCTCACGAATCAGCCTGAACTCCAACTCGTCCATCTCAGCCGTCTGCCGCCAGTGGTTGTCCACCTTCTCGTAGAGGAAGTGGGAATTGATCTCGTGATCCACGAAGCTGAATGCGCCGGTGCCCACCGGATGGTCCGAATAGCCCTCATCGCCTACGGCGTTCCAATAGTCTTCGCTCTGGATGACAAAGGTGAGCTCCGAAGCCCAAAAGTCCAGGATCGGCTCCGGTGCCGCTATATTCATGTCAAGTTCATATGGCCCCTTCACGTCGAAGTAACTTTCGTCGGGGAGCCAGCGCTGCCAGAAGACGGCGCCGGTGAGAGCCGCGTCCTCCATAGTGTCCTGACGCCACGTGTGGATAACGTCATCGGCCGTGAATTCAACGCCCTCCCAGCCGGGGGCGTCGTTGAACATCACGCCCTCTTGGAGCTTGAATGACCAAGTGGTGCCGTCCGGGCTGACGGACCACTCCTTGGCAAGCTGTGGCTCGAACTCGTAACTCACCCGGTCATTGCCTATGAGAAAGTCGAAGGCCGGGCGAATATGAATAACGCCCCCAAAGCCCGCCTTCCGCGGCAGGGTATCCTGAATCACCATTGGCGGCATGGCTATGGTGATCTTCGACGCCACCGGCTCCGGAGCCATGGTCGCCGCAGGAGTTGGCGTGGGCGCAGCTGTCGGCATCGCCGTTGGAGCCATCGTTGGCGCAGCTGTCGCAGGAGCGGCGGTTGCCGGAGCCTGCGTCGCTGGAGCAGCTGTCGCAGCCATAGTCGGCGCCGCCGTGGGCGCTGGCATCTGAGTCGGCGCGGCCGTGGCGGCCGGCGCAGGCGCGGGAGTTTCCTCATCATCACCCCCGCAAGCCACAATCACCAGCAAGAGACCCCCCATCAGAGCCAACACTGCCAGCGTTTTCCAGGTTGTGCTTCGCCATGCATTCCTCATAAATACCCCCAATCAATACATTCTAGGGTCAATTCACGCCCGGAAGCGTTCACCGCATATTATAGGAACCCAATATGCGTGTCAACGTCGATAATTAATGCGACGACTAGTCATCATCCATCCCACCCTCTAACATTCCCAACTTATATCTGCACTTTTATTGACGACTTTCGTAACAGTCCTCATCCGACCCGCCATCCCGCACTCCGACAACAAAAGAAAACAGTCGCCCTCCAAATGGAGGGCGACTGTTCAACTGTTCTCTAGTCTTCTAGGGTAGACCTATTTGTAAACGGGCATCGTGTACTCGTGATGCCTGGACGGTCCCATGTGCAGGTGCCGACCCTCGTAGGCGGCCACTACATTGGGATTTATCACCACCTGCCCATACACCCAGAAAAGCGGGATGATCAGATGGTTTTCACGCGCCCATTCCGTCGCCTCTACCTCGATGGCGCGAAGGGTGTCCCAGTCACTGACTGCCTCCAGCTGGTCGACGAAATCGTAAATCTCGTCGTGCTGCTGCCATTCCTGCCGCCATCTGACGTTGTTTCTGAAATGGTTCACAAGGCCGCCTGTGGTGGGCGGGCCAAACCGGGTCTGGTGGACGCCTCTGGCGTGCTCTCGGTTTCTGGCCTTGGAAGTCATCTGCGCCGTGTTGATGGGAATGAGATTCACGTTGATGCCGACTTGTTCGAAGTATTGTGCTATGACTTCCGCCGTTTCTCCTATCTCAGGGAGACCCGTCAGCGGAGGCGTAACGTGGAGTTCCATATCGAAGCCGTTGGGATAGCCGGCGCCGGTGATCAGTTCCCGGGCTCTGTCAGGATCGTAAGGGTAGGGAGTCCAGTTGGGGTTGGCGTGGGGCCACCAGGGTGGGAAGGCCCAGCGGGTGGTGGGGATGCCCTGGTCACCAAAGAAGGTCTTGTTCAGTTCTTCCCGGTTGATGGCCAGGTTCATCGCCTCTCGAACGTCCTTCACTCGTAGCGGGCTTTGCTCGTCTACCTCATATCTCCCTGGGGGACACATCCTATTCTCGTCAGGCTTGACGTCATTGCCAGGGGGACAGTTGCCGTAGCCATCGGGACGGGTGGCTGAGAACATGCCACCGATGAACATGAAGGTATAGAAAGCTGGCACTGTGCTATTCTGCACCTGATAGCCTCTGGAAATGGCCTGCTCGTGAAGGTTCCTGGCGATGCTTACGATCTCCGCCTCATTGGTGTAGAGCATGGCGGTGCGGGTGGCCTCTTCAGGTACGTAGAAGAACTCCAGCTCATGGAACTCCGGCGTCTTCCGATGGTGGTCCTCCACCCTTTCCAGCTTCAGTCCCTGGTTGATGGAGAAGTCAACGAAGGTGAACGGACCGGTCCCGATCGGATCGTCTATGTAGGCGTCCTCGCCGACATCCTCATAGTAGTCTTCGCTGGCCACGCCGCGGCGGTCGTCCGTGCTCCAGTAGCCCCAGGTCAGGTTGGGGCTGGATAGCTTCCACACGAACTCGTGGTCGCTGATTTTTTCGAAGTGCTCATCGTCGAAAGTGGAGAAGGGCCCCACCGCTCCCGGGAAGCTCGCCTGCCACGGCGGGAAGTTGTTCACCATATACGAGAATTGAACGTCATCGACTGTAAACTCGTAATCCGTGGGCTGCTTGTCCTTATAGAAGGGAACGCCCTCCTTTAGCTTGAAGTGCCAGTCCTGGGCGTTGTTGCTGACTTCCCAGCTTTCCGCTAGATAGCCCATCCACTCTTCGGTAAAGCGGTCGATGTGCAACATGCCCTCATATAAGTTGCAGAGAGGACCCTGGGCGCTCTGCCAGCCGGCCAGCTTCCACATGGTTGTTGCCTGAACGCCCGGAGGAGACATGGCCACCCGCAACTGCTGCTGCACTGGCTCCATCATGGTTGTACCAGGGGCCACTGTGGGCGCCGCCGTTGTGGCCGTCACCGCAGGAATGAATCTTTGCCGCGTCGCCGTAGCTGTAGCCGCGGGCGCGGGAGCCTGCGTCGCCGCAGGCACGGGAGGCTGTGTAGCCCTCGGCGCAGGCACGGGCGCGGCCTGTGTCGCTGCCTGCGTCGCGGGCGCCGGAGCGGCCGTTGGCTGTGGCGCCGCCTGAGTCGGTGCCGGCGCGGGCGCCGCAGTGGGTGCCGCGGGCGCCGCTGTCGGCTCCTCGTCGTCCCCGCCGCAAGCCACAATCACCAGCAAAAGCCCTCCAAATAAGGCCAACATTGCCAATACTTTCCAGGTTGCGGGTCGCCATGTGTTCATCATAAGTACCCCCAATAATTTCATTTTAGGCTGGAATCAAGCCTACATGGATTTATCGCATATTATAGTAACCCTCATAGCCTGTCAACAACGGCAATTGGCACTACGGATAACGCTACTTTCAACCCCATGTTAACCCTGTACCAACTGCTACACAATCTACAGCTACGCCTTACGTATCTCCTGTAATTGCCTCCGTATGCGGACTTCTCAGCCCCCTGGCCTGGTCGACCATTAGGCAAGGGTCGACGCGCATTGCGTAAAAAAGAACAGCCGCCCTCAATATTGAGGGCGGCTGTTCGCCTGTTCTCTATCTGTCTGGGGTAGTCCTACTTATAGACCGGCACCGTGAATTCGTGGTGTCGGGTCGGTCCCATGTGGATGTGTCGGGACACGTAAGATTCCACCGTCTGCGGGTTGTACACCACCTGACCAATCAGCCAGAACAGCGGAATCATCAAGTGGTTCTCGTACGTCCATTTCGTCGCTTCTACTTCCAGCTCCTGCAGGTGTTCGAAGCTGGTGGCCGCTTCCATCCTATCGATGAATTCGTACACCTCAGGATGTCCCTGCCACTCCTGTCGCCAGTTCACGTTGTTTCTGAAGTCCCCAACAACGTCACCGGGTACCGGTGCTCCCCAGCGGGAGGGAATGATTCCCCTGGTGTGCTCCCGGTTCCTGAGAAATGGAGCAAGCTGTGCCCAGTCCATTGGGCTCAACTCCGCCTCTAAGCCTACCGCATCGAAGTAGGACACAAGGGCCTCCATGATGTCTCCGATTTCTGGCAGGCTGGGAGAGGCGGGGGGCAAAAGGATTTGCATGTCAAATCCATCGGGATAGCCTGCCTCATTCAGAAGCGCGCGCGCCCGGTCCGGGTCAAAGTCATAGGGAAGCCAGTGGTCCTGGTGATGAGGCCATGCCTGGGGATAATTAAACAGGGTCTGTTTTACTGCCGTGCCTTTGAAGAAGACATCGTTTATCTCATCCCGGTTGATCGCCAGGTTGAGAGCTTCCCTTACCCTAATGTCGCGCATCGGACTAGTTTCGTCAATTTCATACCTTCCAGGTGGGCATTGGTAGTCCACAGCCTTTATCGGCCGCCCGTCGTCACCGGCGGGGGGACAATTCCCATATCCGTCCTGCAGATTCGCGTCGAACATGCCGCCGATGAACATGAAGAAGCGAGCGCTGGGCGTCGTGCTGTGAGCAACCAGGAAGCCCCTGCTCATGGCCTGTTCGTGAAGAGCCTGGGAAATTTCCGAAATGTCAGTCTCGCTTGTGTAGAGCATCGCCGACCGGGTAACCTCTTCAGACACGTAGAAGAACTCAAGCTCGTGGAACAGCGGTGTCTGTCGGTAATGGTCTACCACCCGCTCCATCGATATGCCCTGATTGACCTCAAAGTCCAGGAAGGTGAAAGGTCCGGTACCTATCGGGTCCTCGATGTAGCCGTCCCAACCAACGGCCTCAAAGTGCTCCTTGCTGATTACGCCACGCCTGTCGTCAGAGTTAATATCCTGACCCCAAGTCCAACTGGGTTGGTCCAGCTTCCAGACGAACTCGTGGTCGCTGATGATGTCAAAGTACTCCGGCGTGGGAAAGCTGAAGGGTGTCAACTGTCCAGAGTTGCCATCCTGCCAGGGCGTGAAATTGTTAACGCCGTAAGAGTGAATGACGTCGGCCACTGTCATCGAGAATTCCGTTGGCTTCCCGCCCCTGTAGAAAGGTACGTTTTGTCTCAGAACAAACCGCCAATCTCGTGCATCAGAGCTGATTTCCCAGCTTTCCGCCAGGTACCCCTCCAACGCTTCCGTGAACCGCTCGTTGTGCAGGAGAGTGTCAAACATCCCCGTCATCGGACCCTGTGCACTCTGAATTGACCCAATGCCAAACTGAACAGTAGTCTGAGAGATCGGCGGAGCAATGGCAACCCTTAGGCGTGGCTGCACCGGCTCCATAGCCATAACAGGGGCCTGTGTGGGCGCGGCGGTGGCCGTCACTTCAGGGATGAACCTTTGACGCGTCGCCGTAGGCGCCGCCGTCGGGGCCATTGATGTTGCCGCGGGAGCCGCGGGCGCTGCTGTCGGAGCCGCGGGGGCCGCTGTCGCAGGGGCTGCCGTCGCGGGGGCCGCCGTTGCAGGAACTGCCGTCGCGGGGGCCGCTGTAGCAGGGGCCGCCGCCGCTGGAGCCGCCATAGTCGGGGCCGCCGTCGCAGCCGGTGTTACCTCATCGCCGCCGCAGGCGACAATGACCATGGCCATTAGCGCGACCATAGACAGCAGAGTCAACATCTGCCATCTTCTAAGCCACTTTGGAGACTTCACGTATACACCTCCTGGAATTTTCCAAGATTTTGCTCTGCCCACAAGCAAGCACGTTCGCCCGCTTGAAAGCAGCAATTTCGATGCATCCTAAACTAGCAGAGTTGCCTTGTCAATACCGATTTTCAAGCCTGTGCCGTGTGTTCCCTAGGCTTCATCAACCAGAAAGCCCCTTGGAGCGAGCCGCTGCCCGCCCGCCCTCCAAAAAAGCCGCCGCCGCCGCCTGGAGCGCACCCCGCGGCGAAAAGGCGAAGGCGCGAAATCCCCTCTCCAAAGCTTGCGGCATATCCTCCACCGACGCCGGAATAAACACAGTCTTGCCTGCAGCAACCGACGCCTCCCGGACCTTTTCCGTCAGCGCGTCAACTTCATCCTGCGGCGGCCAACCCATCGAGTGAGCCAGGTCGCCCGGGCCGATGCCTATGAGGTCCAGGGCCGGAAGGGCCAGAATCGCATCCAATTCGTCGACCGCACTCTTCTCTTCTATAGTGCACCCAACAATGGTCTCCTCGTTAATCTGCTGCGTCCAACCAATCATTTCTGGGTTGGAACCCTCCGGCGCGTTGACATCTCGCCCAAAGTTCCCGGCGCGCCCGCCATGATACACCGTTCGTCGACCCTCCGGATGAAACTTGGCCGCATCCAAAACTGCCTGCACCTCGTCAAGGGAAGCCACCCGCGTCGCCAGAATGCCCTGGGCGCCGGCGTTTAGAGCGCGCAGTATCAACCGGGGGTCGTAGGGCGTTCTCAGAATAGTGGTCATACCGCCCAGGTCAGCCGCCCTAATCACGTCCTCGAGGCGCGCCGGATCTAATAAATCGTTCTCGCACACCACGTCCAGGTAATCAAATCCCAGCAGACCCAGCATCTCCACCATGCCCGGAGTTGCCTCCGGCGCGCCCACCGTGACCCCAAAGACCACCTGGCCCGCCTTCATCTTCCGCTTAGTCTCGTTTCTACGAACCACTAGCCGCTCCTCTCATCTCCGATGCCCTGCCTCACGACGTTCTCGTAGGGGCGTCCCTTGTGGGCGCCCGCATTTCTTCTGTAGGTCTGTCCTACACACTGTTTCACAATCCCTCTGCGTCATTCCAAGTCGTAGAGCTTGATGGCGTTGGTCCGGGTCACCTTCAGGGCTACCTCCGGCGAAATCCCCTCAAAGTTCTGGTCCACAATCTTGTGGGAGTTGGGGAAAGTGGAAGCCCCGTGGGGGTAGTCGCTGGCCCAGGCGAAGTTATCCTCGCCGAAATAGTCCGTCAGCATCAGCCCCACGGCATCGTCCATGAAAGTGCCGAAAATCTGCCGCTTGGCGTACTCGCTGGGCGCCATCTCCAGGTCCGTCACCGTCTTCCAACCTTGCTGGTGGTACCAAACGTCAGACCGGTAGACGTAGTGGGGCATCCAGCCAATATCGTTCTCCGCCGACACTATCTTCAGGTTGGGATGACGCGCCAGTACGCCGGAGAAGAGAATCTCAGAAAGCGAGCGTTTCACCTCGTCGATCATGCTCATGACGCCCAGATAGTGGTTGCTCTTAAACTTTCCTATCTTTTGGGTCTCCGGGCCGTGGCCGGAGTTAACGTGCAGGCTGATGGGCATGTTCAGTTCTGACGCGGCGGCCCATAAGGGTTCGTAAACGGGATCGCCGTAGCTCATCTCGTCGGGAGGAGAAGTCATGATTACACCGCCCCGAAGCCCCAACTCGGCGCAGCGTCGCAGCTCCTTAACCCCTTCCGCAGCGTCCAACAGAGGAATTAGCCCCAACCCAATGAAGCGACGCGGGTTGTAGCTGCAGAATTCAGAAAGCCAATTGTTATAACCCCGGAATAGCGCCGCCTGCAAAGCGGCGTCCCTGGTGAAGGCCAGCATTCGGAAGCCCTGGGTTGTGTAGATGACCTCCGCCTCTATCCCGTCCAACTCCATGTCCGGAATTCGCTCCGCCGGAAGATATGCCCCGAGTCGACAGTCGTCCAGAGTTTCCCCATGGGTGGCCCGGTTCTCCTCCGCGCTACGTCCGGCGTTGAAGGAACCCGCGATGCTCTTGGGCTCCATGCCTTCGAAAATCATGTACTCGCCGGGAGCCAGACCCGGAGGGTTAACGACGTTGTGCGGCGCCCGGTGCCGAAAGGCCGGGTCCACGTAGTCCGACCACATGGTCCTGGGCTCCACCACGTGGGAATCTGCTGAAATCAGCTTGTAATTTGCCAATTCTAGTCTCCTTTCACCCGAGGCCCGCTAGCATCCTGCCCCAAGCTGGTCTTTTAGGCCATTCTATCAGAATCCACAAGACAATTCCGCATCGACTTCCGTCGTTCCTTCAAGGTCGTAGTTATTTCTAAATTGCACAACCCTTATATATAATAGGAAGAAGTGGCCGTTATGGCTTTGGAGAGGTGGCCGAGTGGACGAAGGCGCCGCTCTCGAAAAGCGGTATACGTTTGCGCGTATCGCGGGTTCGAATCCCGCCCTCTCCGCCATCCACTCCTCAATCAACGTCTTAGTGATGGATAGATAACAGTCGCCTCTAGCGTTCCAGAACCGGATGCTAGCTCCAGCCTTTCCGCCCGGATTCGGCGGTCTGGCCCTCCCTTCCTGTTGACACTAAATTCCCCGTCACTGCATACTTTACAGCCGATGCGGTGCCTTGGGCATCAATATCCGCATTACTTCGGAGAGGTGCCAGAGTGGACGAATGGGCGCGCCTGGAAAGCGCGTAGGCTGGGCAACTGGCCTCGCGGGTTCGAATCCCGCCCTCTCCGCCACCACCCACCTCACCTCCGTTGTAGCCCCTTTTCCGTATGCTATGCTAAATTTACCGCCATGAGCGATATCAAGTACTGGCTCTCCTTCGATAAGGTGCGGCAACTTGGCACCGTCCGATTTCGATTGCTTGAAGGTTTCTTTGGCTCCATGGAAGACGCGTGGAACGCCCCAATACGCCATCTAAGGACCGCCGGTCTTGACCGGCGTACCGTCGGGTTCGTCGAAGAAGGCCGCAAGTCCATCGACCCGGACCACGAGTTGGAGCGGTTGGAAAAGGCAGGAGTCTCTGCCTTCAACTGGAACGATTCGGGCTATCCTTACCTGCTCAAGGAGATCCCCGACCCACCCCCCGTACTCTACGTCAAAGGCGCACTCGAACCGGAAGACCAGCGTTCCATCGCCCTCGTGGGCACCCGGAGAGCCACCGCATACGGAAAGGAAGCAGCCCAAGTCTTGGCCGCAGATCTCGCCCGAAGCGGCATCACCGTGGTAAGCGGCCTAGCCAGAGGCATCGACACCGTCGCTCATAAGGCAGTCCTTTCCATAGGTGGTCGCACCCTGGCCGTCATGGCCAGCGGCGTCGACTACATCTACCCCAGGGAAAACAAGCAGCTGTCAGAGGAAATAGCCGAAACGGGTGCCCTCATCAGCGAGCATCCCCTGGGCGTCCGCCCGGACGCCCGCCAGTTTCCCCGCCGCAACCGGCTCATGAGCGGCATGACCTTGGGCACCCTCGTCGTCGAGGCCGGTCGTGGCAGCGGAGCCATCTGGACTGTTCGCCACGCCCTGGAGCAGGATAGGGAAGTCTTTTGCATCCCCGGCAGCATCTTCTCTCCCGCCAGCTTCGGCCCCAACCAGCTTATTCAGGAAGGGGCCAAACTGGTCATGAACTCTCAGGACGTGCTCCAAGAGATGAACCTCAACACCATCTACAATCTTCCTATCCAAACCAAGCCTGCTCCCAAGAGAAGGGAAGCGCCTCCCGCGAAGGCGCCCACAAACCAGATGCCGCTGAAACCGGCCGCTCCGGTACTTGTAGGCGATGAAAAAGCTCTGCTAGACCAGATATCATACGAGCCCATCCACATAGACAAAATCTGCCGGGGCGCGAGATTGCCCGTCCACGTGGTCAGCAGCACCCTTACCATTATGGAGCTGAACGGCCTGGTCAAGCAGGTCCCCGGAATGCAGTACGTCCTCACGCGGGAGGCGTCGAGAGTCTATGGATAGAGCCAAGGTATACCCATTCACCCAACCAAACAATTCACAATCCCAGGAGGCTGAAGCCGTTCATGGTTGCTAAATCCCCCAAGAAATCCCGTTCCCGCAAGGGATCCAACAAGCTGGTCGTCGTGGAATCCCCCACTAAGGCCAGGACAATCGGCAAGATTCTCGGCAGCGACTACAAGATTACTGCCTCCATGGGCCACGTCCGAGACCTGCCCAAGGGCAAGCTTGGCATTGACGTCGACCATGAGTTTGCCCCCACCTACTCCGTGCCCCGGGCTAAATCCTCCACCCTGAAGGAGATCCGGCAGCTGGGCAAGAGTGCCACGTCCATCTACCTGGCCACAGACCCGGACAGGGAAGGAGAGGCCATTTCCTGGCATCTCGCCAAGGCCCTCGGCTGGGACCTCGATTCTCCGGACCTGCAGCGCATTGTCTTCCACGAGATAACCCCGGGAGCCATACAGGATGCCTTCCAACACACCCGTCCCTTGGATCTGGACCTGGTCAATGCTCAGCAGGCCCGCCGCATCTTGGACCGGCTGGTTGGCTACGAGCTTAGTCCCCTCCTATGGTCGAAGGTGCAGCGCGGCCTTTCCGCCGGGCGCGTGCAATCCGTCGCCCTGCGCCAAATAGTCGACCGGGAGAAGGAAATCCAGTCCTTCGAACCGAAGGAATACTGGACCATGGAGGCGACGCTGGCCAAAGACGCCCGCGACTTCATTACCCTCCTCCACTCCGTCCAAGGCGAGCGCCGGAAGATACAGCTAGCCGTCGAAGACAAAGTGCGTGAGATAGAGGCCAACCTGGAAGGGGCCCGATACACCGTTACCTCCGTCAAGACCAAGGAGCGGCGCCGCCGTCCTTCACCTCCATTCACTACCAGCACCCTCCAGCAGGAAGCAGGCCGGAAACTCCGCTTCTCCGCCAAACGCACCATGCGGGTTGCCCAGCAGCTTTACGAAGGCATCGCGCTGGGCAAAGAGGGATCCGCCGGACTCATCACCTACATGAGAACGGACTCCACCAGCCTGGCATCCTCCGCCGTCGGCGAGACTCGTAAATACATCGCCGAGACCTACGGCGAAAAATTTCTACCCAAGGGCGCCCGTATCTACAAGACCCGCTCCAAGGGTGCTCAGGAGGCTCACGAAGCCATCCGGCCCACCTCCATATTCCGCACGCCGGAATCCCTCAAGCACCTGCTGAAACCGGAACAGCTCCGCCTCTACACCCTCATCTGGCGCCGCACCCTGGCCTGCCAAATGGCTGACACCATCTACGACGCCACCTCCGCAGACATTCTCGCCGCGCGAGATAACGATGCCGGCGCCGCCCAAGTTAGCTCTGACAAAGGCTACGTCTTTCGCGCCACTGGAACCCGGACCAAGTTCCTTGGCTTCGCCACCCTCTATAAGGAGGGGAAGGACGACGACCCGGAGGAAGACGGCAAGCCCCTGCCCAAACTGGCCGCGGGAGACATCCTGCAATTCGAAAAGCTCGAATCCAAGCAGCACTTCACCCAACCTCCGCCCCGCTACACCGAAGCCACCCTCGTCAAACTGCTTGAGGAGAAGGGCATTGGTCGTCCCAGCACCTACGCCCCCATCTTATCCACCCTCACGGACCGCAACTACGCCGTCAAGGAGAAGAACCGTCTCGTCCCAACAGCCCTCGGCATCTCAGTGAGCGACCTTCTCACCCAGTTCTTCCCCGACGTAATGGACGTGGCCTTCACCGCCAACATGGAGGATTCCCTCGACGAAATAGCCCGCGGAGAACGCCAGTGGGTACCCATGCTGGAGAATTTCTACACCCCATTCAAGAAGACCCTGGAAGAAGCCAAGGACAAGATGCCTAAGGTGAAGGTCGAGGAACCCACCGACGAAGAATGCGACAAGTGCGGCAGTCCAATGGTCATTAAAACGGGTCGCTTCGGCCGCTTCATGGCCTGCTCCGGCTTCCCCGAATGCCGCAACACCAAAGAGATAGGGGCCACCGGCACAGCCCCTTCCCAAGAGGAAGCCACCGACGAGAAATGCGAGAAATGCGACAGCCCTATGGCAATCAAGACTGGCCGCTTTGGTCGCTTCATGGGCTGCTCCAACTACCCCAAGTGTCGAAACATCAAGGCCATGAAGACCGGCGCCCACTGCCCACTCTGCGATGGCGACCTGCTGGAACGCCGGTCCCGCCGCGGCACGTTCTACGGCTGCTCCAACTATCCCAACTGCAAATTCCTGATAAACCGGCGGCCTTTGCCCGAACCCTGCCCAGAATGCGAGGGCCTCATGGTCGTCGACAAAGACGGCGCCCAATCATGCACAAAATGCGCTTGGCAGGGTGAACCCGCCAAGGCCGAAGCCAAGGTATAGAAGATAATGCCCATCCCCCAAGAACTTCTGGACAAGTATCGCGCCTTCCTAATCGGCACAAAGGGCCGGTCCGAAAACACCGTCCGCGTCTACTCGGACGACCTTGCAACCTTCGACCGCTACCTTGAGTTGCAGAACGTCGACTACGATCAGCTTGACCGCCGCTTCCTGCGCCGCTATCTGGCTTGGCTGGCAACCTCCGCCCGGGGCAAGCGCGGCGGCTACGCGCGGGTCAGCGTTGCACGCAAGCTCGTGTCCCTCCGCGCCTTCTACCGCTTCCTCCAGCGGGAGGGTCTGGTGAAAACCAACCCCGTCCCCAAAGGCAGCGCCTTCCGCGTAAAGACAGAAAAGCGGCTGCCGGACTTCCTAACCGAGAATGAGATGGACCGCCTGTTGGAAGCGCCCGATCTGAACACCGAGCTTGGCGTCCGAGATCTAGCTATCCTGGAAATGCTCTACTCCTCTGGTGTCCGCCTTTCGGAGTTGGCCGCCTTGGACCTGGATAACGTAGACATGGAAGCCAGGGAAGCCAAGGTGTTGGGCAAGGGCTCCAAGGAACGAATCGTCCTGCTTGGCGGCCCTGCCGTTCAGGCCCTCCAGAATTACATGACTGCTTCCAGACCCTTGCTGTCAGATGCGCCCACCAACGCCCTATTCCTCAACCGCTACGGCGGACGCCTCTCCCGACGCAGCATCCAGAAGATAGTCAAGAAGGGCGCCCTCCAAGCCGCCATCAGCCCCAGGACCCACACCCACAGCATGCGCCACACCTTCGCCACTCACATGCTGGAAGGCGGCGCAGACTTACGGATCGTTCAGGAACTTCTGGGCCACTCCAGCCCCGCCACCACCCAGATCTACACCCACGTCACCCAAAGACAGGCCAAGAAAGTCTACATGGCCAGCCATCCCAGGGCTAACGGGACCCAGCAGCCAACGGACGCGCCATGACCACCTTTCTTGTGGTGAACGGCCCGAACCTCAATATGCTGGGACGCAGGAACCCGCAGCACTACGGCAAAACCACGCTGGCCAACATCGAGGAGCGGATGAACCGCCGCGCCACCCAGTTGGGCGTCGACTTGGAGTTCTGCCAGTCTAGCAGCGAGGCCGTCCTTGTTGACTTCATCAACGACAACGCCCACCGCGCCGCCGGCATAATCGTCAATCCCGCCGGCTTCACCACCATCGGTTACCCCCTACTGGACGCATGCATCGACGCCGGCGTCCCGGTAGTTGAAGTCCACCTCAGCAACATATACGGGCGTGAACCTTGGCGCAGCCCCTCCATATTCGCCCGCGCCGTCGCCGCCACCGTTGCCGGTATGCGCTGGATGGGGTACATTGCCGCCCTGGACTACCTTCACGCCCTCACACAAAAGGAGGTTTAGCATGCCCGCCAATAGGTTACAGCGACTACGAACGGCCCTTGAAGATAAGAACCTGGACGCCATCCTCATATCCACCCCGGAGAACCGCCAATACCTTTCCGGCTTCGTCGGAACCGCCGGTTGGCTCTTCATCTCCCGGGAACGGGCCATTCTAGCCACTGACTTCCGATACACGGAGCAGGCGGGCAAGCAGGCCCCCAACTTCGAAGTTCTCCAGGTTGGCGGCTGGAACTGGCTTGTGGAACAGTTGGAAGAAATCGGCCCCGCACGCGTCGGATTCGAGTCCCAGCACGTCACCATGGCCGCCTATCGACGCATCGTAGCCGCCATCAAAGACATGCCGGAAGACAAGCGCCCCACCCTCGTAGCAACCAGCAACCTAATAGAAAACATCCGCGCAGTTAAGGACGCTCAAGAGCTGGTCCTTCTACAGAATGTCATCGACATCTCGGACAAGGCCATGGAAACCGTCACCCCCATTCTGCAGGCCGGCCAAACGGAGCGGGAAATTGCCTGGCTGCTGGAGAAGGCCATGCGAGAGTTCGGCGCCGACAGCCTCAGCTTCGATACCATCGTTGCCGGCGGACCCAACGGCGCAATGCCCCACCATCGCGCGGGCGACCGCCCCGTCCAAGAGGGCGAGCCTATCGTCATAGACATGGGAGCCAAGCTCGACGGCTATTGCAGCGACATCACCCGCACCATCTGCATCGGCCGGCATGATGACCAGTTCAGAAAGATCTACAACCTGGTCCTCGGCGCCCAGCTTACGGCCATCTCTACCCTGAAGCCCAGCCTCAACGGTGAAGAAGCCGACAACCTCGCCCGCACCGTGCTGGACGAGGCCGGTTTCCAGAAGAATTTCGGCCATAGCCTGGGCCACGGCATCGGCTTGGCCGTCCACGAATTCCCCCGGGTGGGCCCCACGTCACCCGATATTCTCGAAGAATCTATGGTATTCAGCGTCGAGCCCGGCATCTACCTCAGCGGCTGGGGCGGCGTGAGAATTGAAGACCTCGTGGTCCTGGAAGAGGCGGGCGCCCGTCCCCTAAGCAAGGCCAGAAAGTAACCCGCGGCCCTGCTTGATCGCCGGGAGAGCAGTGCCGCCTGCATCTGCAGGGAAAGAAAAATCAACAGCAGGAGCACCCCCAATGGCAACCATGAACTTTGGAGACCTCCGAAAGGGCTTGGCCATCGAGATAGACGGCCAGCCCTACGAGGTCGTGGACTACAACCGCCACAAGATGCAGCAGCGCGCCCCGGTGACCCGCGTCAAGGTCAAGAACCTCCTCAACGGCAGCGTCACCGAAAAGACCTTCCAGGCCTACGAGACCAGCTTCACACCCGCCGACGTCAGCAGCGCCACCACCCAATACCTGTACTACGACGGCGAGTTCTACAACTTCATGGACATGGAGACCTTCGATCAGCACCAGCTGACAAGCGATCAGATTGGGGAGGCCCTCAACTACCTCAAGGAGGAAATAACCCTGGAGGTCTCCTTCTACAAAAGCGCCATCATCGGCGTCAAGCTCCCCACTTTCGTGGAACTGGTGGTCACCTACAGCCCGCCCGGCCTTCGGGGCGACACCGCCCAGGGCGGCACCAAGCCCGCCACCTTGGAGACGGGCCACACCCTGAACGTCCCTCTCTTCATCCACGAAGGCGAAACCATCAAGGTGGACACCCGAAACGGCCAATACGTTGAACGCGTGAGCTAGGTGCAAGTCTACACCGTCTCCCAGATAACGGCGCATCTCAAGGGCCTGCTCGCGCAAGACCCCATCCTTCAAGATGCGTGGGTCGGCGGGGAGGTGTCCAACCTCCGCGTTTCCCAGTCGGGCCATGCCTATTTCACCCTGAAGGATGCGGACAGCCAGCTTAACTGCGTTATGTTCAGAAGAAGCGCCGGCATCAAAATCCTGGCCGCCGGCGAAGCCATCACCGCCCACGGCCGCCTCTCCCTCTACGAAGTTCGCGGCTCCCTCGATTTCATCACCGATATAGTAGTCTCGGAAGGGGTTGGCCCATTGGCCTTGGAGTTCGAAAGGCTCAAGCAGTCCCTCGAACAGGAAGGCCTCTTCGACCCGTCCCGCAAGCGGCCACTTCCCCAGTTCCCCAAGTATGTCGGCCTCGTCACCTCCCCCGCCGGCGCCGTCCTCCACGACGTAATCCAGGTGCTATCTCGCCGATATCCCTTGGCCGAGGTGCTCCTCTCCCCTACGCCCGTACAAGGCCCGGAAGCTGCCCCCGCCATAGTCAACGCCCTGACGCGACTCTTTCTCGACGGGCGGGCGGACGTCATAATCGTCGCCCGCGGCGGCGGCTCCATAGAGGAGCTGTGGCCCTTCAACGAAGAAGCCGTCGCCCGCGCCATCTACGCTAGTCCCATCCCAGTCATCAGCGCCGTGGGTCACGAAACGGACTTCACCATCGCCGACTTCGTCGCCGACCTGCGTGCTCCCACGCCCTCCGCCGCCGCCGAGCTTGTCGCGCCCCACAAGGCCGCCCTCCGGCAAGAGGTAGAAGCTAATCTCCAACGGCTCCACGCTGTCATCGCCGACCAGAACGCTCAGCGACGCTACGCACTCTCCCGGCTGGTTTCCGACTTGGACTACCGAATTCCCGACTTCGCCACTCTCCGCCGGCGCGTCGACGACCTGTCCCAGCGCTCTTCCACGTCCACCGCAGCTTTCCTCACCCTGCGAAACCGCGAGACTACCTCCTTCGTCGCCCGCCTTCAAACCCTGGACCCGGCCGCCACCCTCTCAAGGGGCTACGCAGTGGTGCACAAACAGCCCAAAGGTCAGCCCATCTACGCCCGCAAGGATGTGAAGGCCGGCGACAACCTCAACGTAATCGTCAGCGACGGCGCATTCCCCGCATCCGTCCAGGGATCTCAACCCCCCGTAAGAAGACGCAGGAAGGCCGTTCCCAAGGCCTCCGCTCGCCTCTTCCAGTAGGACGCCATGCCTGAAGTCAACGAAGAAGCCACCAACACAGAACCCCAGATGACATTTGAAGACGCCTTCCAGCGTTTGGAAAAGCTTGTCCAGACCCTTGAAGAGGGCAAGCTGCCCCTGGAAGACACCCGCCGACTCTACGAGGAAGGCATGAACCTGGCCAAGCTCTGCAACCGGATGCTAAACGCCACAGAGCTTAGGATAACCGAGCTGCGGGACTCGTTCATGGAAGATATATCCGAAGCTGAACCTGAAGAAGATGAACAGCTTCCTTAAAGCAGACCTCCACGTCCATACACGCTACTCCCACGACTCCACCGCCTCCCTCCAGTCCATAGTCAGCCGCTGCATCGAAACCAGCATACAGTGTCTGGCCATAACCGACCACAACACCATCGAGGGAGCCTTGTTGCTCCAAGGTCAAGCGCCCCTCCGAATCATAGTCGGCGAGGAGGTAACGTCCACGGAGGGAGACATCATCGGCCTATTCCTCAAAGAGACCGTTCCCAAGGGCCTCACTCCCATACAAACGGTCCAGGCCATCAAGTCTCAGGGCGGCCTCGTAATGATTCCCCATCCCTTCGACCGGATGCGGCCCTCCGCCCTCGGCCTACAAGCCTTCGAGTCTATTGCCCACGAGGTGGACGTCGTCGAGACCTTCAACGCCCGCAACCTCTTCAGAGCCGACGACACCCGCGCCGACAAAGTCGCACGGAAGCTTCGCATCGTTCGCGCCGCAGCCAGCGACGGCCATACCGCCGCCGAGTTGGGACGCACCTATAACCTGATTCCTACCTTCGTAGACACGCCTCAAGACTTCCTGAAAGGCCTATCCCAAGCGGGACTCGTTACCCAACGCACCCGTATGCTTCACCGCATGGCTCCAAGCATCGCCAAGGCCCGTAATTTCTTCTCCCGCCGCCGGTGAATTGATGCCGGTCCCCCTCAACCTTGGAGTTCTTGCCTCCCACACCGGTACCAACCTACAAGCCATCATCAACGCCTGCGAACAGGGTAGCCTGAACGCCCGCTGTCGGGTCGTCATCAGCAACAATTCCCGCTCTATGGCCCTCCAACGGGCGAGAAACCACGCCATACCCGCCCGCCACATCAGCGGAAAAACTCATCCCTTGGCCGAAGCCCTGGACTCTGCAGTTGCAGACTCACTCGTCCAACACAACGTCAATCTCGTCGTCTTGGCGGGTTACATGAAGCTTCTAGGCCCCAAAACTCTCGACCGATACCGGGGCCGCATCGTCAACACCCATCCCGCCATGCTCCCCGGCTTCGGTGGCCGGGGCATGTACGGCAATAAGGTCCACCAAGCCGTCCTGAACGCCGGCCTCCGCACCACCGGCGTCACCGTGCATCTTGTGGACGATATCTACGACCACGGCGACATCCTGGCCCAAACCGAAATCCCGGTCATGGATGACGACACCGTCGACACCCTGCGCGACCGTGTTCAGTCCGTCGAGCGACGCTTCTACGTAAAGACCTTGCAGAAGATAGCCGCAGGCGAAATTTTCCTTCCCGCAATAACCTAAACTCCAACACTGCCCTCGACCGATACAGCGACCCTCCGCCCCCACTCCCCGTTATTCCCGCGGCGGGAGACCTTTGCATAACTACCGAAACGCATTCCGATGGCGGTGTAGAACGACTCTTGACATAGCTAAATCAATGGGATTCTAGATTCCGGCTTTTGCCGGAATGACGATTATGCAAAGGTCTCCGGCAGCGGGAATCCATACTCCCCACGCCCCATAGTCCACCGCCCTCCACCAAAAGACCTGCTCATGCAAGCAGGTCTTTTGAAAGCGTTTGATCTTACGTCGCGGCGTTATTCGCTGGCGTCTTCCTCTTCAACAGTCTTGCCCAAAATCTCGTCAATGATGCCATAGGCAAGGGCCTGCTCCGGCGTCAGGTAATAGTCTCTGTCCGTGTCCTGGGCAATCTTTTCGTAGGCCTGCCCCGTGTTCTTCGATAGAATGGTTCGCAGCTTATCCTGCAACCGCAGAATCTCTCGCGCAGCAATCTCTACGTCGCTGGCCTGACCCTGTGCACCCCCCATAGGCTGGTGCATGTGGATGGTCGAATTCGGCAACGCAAAGCGTTTCCCTTTCGTCCCCGCCGTCAGCAGCACAGTGCCCATGCTAGCCGTCATACCCACGCTAATTGTCGACACGTCGCAGCGAATGAGCTGCATGGTGTCGTGAATGGCAAGCCCCGCGGAGATAACTCCCCCTGGACTGTGTATGTATAGGCTTACGTCCTTATCCGGATCTTCTCGCTCCAGAAAAAGTAGCTGCGCAATTATCAAGTTCGCCGTCTGGTCCATAATAGGCGTACCCAAGAACACGATGCGCTCCCTCAGCAGCAGCGAGTAAATGTCGAAGGCCCGCTCGCCTCGCGGCCCGGTTTCTACCACCATGGGTATAATATTGCTAGGGTTGAATGTCACTCTATTCTCCTCCTTGTTCCCCATCTGTCGTTGAGACGCTTTCGTCCGAAGCCTCGTCTTCCTGCTCCTTGCCCTGCACAATCAATGCAAGACGTTCCAGCGTCTTCCTTGTCTTCAAATTTGACTCCATCGAGTTCCTGAACTCCTGGGACGAAATGGCCTGTCTCACCGACGGGTCCCCTGCTCCACCCGAGGCTTCCACCATCTGCTCAATCGCACCGTCCACATCCTCCTCGCTCACCTCAACGCCCTCCTCCTCCGCCAGCTGTCGCAGAATCATAGACCGCACCATCCCCTCTTGGGTGCTGGGACGCATCTCCGCCCTGATCTCCTCCTCCGTTTTTCCAATCTGCCGCAAATAATCGTCTATCTCCATGCGTTGAGACTGCAGCGCCTGGGCCCTTTCGTGCCACATATGGTCCAGCTGCCGCTCCAACAGCACGTCTGCGAACTCTACAGTGGCCCCGGCCGTCACCTGCTCCAACGCCTTGTCGTACAATTCCTGGTCCGCCTCCCTTTCGGCAGTGGCAACCAGGTTCTCCATCACCGACTCTCGTAGCGCATCCAGGGTGTCGAAGCCCGGCCCTACACCCTTGGCAAACTCGTCGTCCAGGTCAGGGAGCGCCCTCCGCTTCACCTCGCCGATAACCACGTGAAAACGACACTCTTTGCCGTCCATGTCTTCGCTTCCAAAGTCCTCCGGCACCGGTAGAGTGAAGGTCTTGTCGTCACCCTTCTTGGATCCTTCTAGCATCACGGAGAAACCCGGCAATGGCAGTTTGTTCTCCATTGAGGGGATGTACTCGATGCCCTTGTCGTCAACTATGGTTCGCCCTTCCACCGTGCCCTTCACGTCCAACGTTAGCTGGTCGCCGAACTGCACCGGCTCGTCCGAGGGCTCCCAGGGAGCAGTTTCGGTGCGAAGACGTTCCAACACGTCGTCCACCTGCTCCTCCCCCACCTGAACAATCTTCCGCTCGATGCACAGACTCTGATAGTCCCCCAGGTTCACCGCAGGCTCGAGCGGAACAGTGGCTCTAATCTCAAGAGGTTCTACGCTTGTGACGTCCATGTCGGGGGGCACATACGGCTCCAAGCTCTCTTCTTTTACCGCCCGCTCCACCAGCCCGGTCACCGCCCGCTCCAAAGCCTCATGCAGAAGATGCTCCCGTCCGACCACCCGCTCCAAGATGGACCTGGGCGCCTTACCTTTCCGAAAACCAGGAACGCTTACCCTATTGACTAGACGTCTGTATGCCCAGTCCAGATAGGGATCAACGTCCCTTTCGTTGCATTCGATGTTGAGGACCACCTCCGTGGGGAGGTCTGCCTCTCGAGTTATCTTCAACTATTTCACTTCCCAAAACCCTGTGCTGATTATATCACAGGGGCCTTTTCCTGAACCATCTGCGGGCGTCCAGTTTATCGACCAGAAGACGTAATCCTTAGCCCCAACTCCGCCAGATGAGCCTCCTCAACAGGGGAGGGCGCCCCAAAGAGCAAGTCCGACGCGCTCTGGGTCTTGGGAAAGGCAATGACGTCCCGGATGTTGTTAGCGTTGACCAGCAGCATCATCAGCCGGTCTATGCCCATGGCTATGCCGCCGTGGGGCGGCGCTCCATACTCCAGGGCATCCAAGAGTTGACCGAACTGACGCTGCATCGCCTCGTCAGAATGCCCCATGAGCCGCAGGATCTTCTCCTGGTCCGCCCGACGGTGATTACGGATGCTGCCCCCTCCAACCTCGTACCCGTTGCATACCATGTCGTACTGCTGGGCGCGGGCTACTCCCGGGTCCGAATCCAGCAGACCTGTGTCTTCCTCCACCGGCGCCGAAAACGGGTTGTGAGGCGCGTCCCACCGGCCCTCCTCCGGCTGCCACTCCAGCAGAGGAAAGTTCACAATCCAACCGAAGGCCATCTCCGTCGGGTCAGCAAGCTCCAGCCGTTCTCCCATCAGGGTGCGAAGATGGCTCAAACTATTGTTGACCACTTCCATCGGCCCCGCCACGATGAGCAGCAGGTCCCCCCTTGACGCTCCCATGGCCTCCGCCATCCCCTGAATCTCCTCCAGCGTAAGATGACGGGCGGCGGCGGAGCGGATCTGCTCCATAGTCAGGCTCTCCAGTCCCCCCTCTCCTTCCCCGATAGCGACAGTCACCAGCCCCCGCGCACCCCGGCTTCTGGCCTCGTCCGTCAACTGGTCCAGCTGCCGGCGAGAGTAACCAGCGCACCCCGGCGCCGCAAACCCCTTCACCACTCCCCCCGTCGACACCGCCGACCGGAACACCTGGAACCCAGTCTCTCCCGCCATCTCCGTTATGTCCGCAAGCTCTAGGCCAAACCGCAAGTCCGGCTTGTCCGACCCAAATCTGCTCATTGCGTCCCGGTAGTCCAGTCTCGGAAATGGCCTGGAAACCCGCTTCTCAGGTGTGATGCTCTCCACAATCTCGGCATACAACTCCTCGATCAGGGAAAGAATATCCTCCTGGGTAACGAAGCTCATCTCCAGGTCCAGCTGGGTGAACTCCGGCTGGCGGTCCGCTCGCAGGTCTTCGTCTCTAAAGCAGCGAGCAATCTGGAAGTATCTCTCAAAGCCCGATACCATCAGCAGCTGCTTCAACTGTTGGGGCGACTGTGGCAGGGCATAGAAACTGCCGTGATGAAGCCGGCTGGGCACCAGGTAGTCCCTTGCCCCTTCCGGCGTGCTCTTGATGAGTATGGGCGTCTCGATTTCCAGGAAACCCCGGTGGTCGAGGAAGTCCCGTATGAACTTCACCACCTTATGCCGGAGGACCAGGTTCCCCTTCATCCCCTCCCTTCTCAAGTCCAGGTACCGGTAGCTCAACCGCAGCGCCTCGTCCACCTCCTGCTCCTCGTTCACGTAGAAGGGGGGCGTCTTCGATGGGTTCAGCACCTTCGTCCTGCTGGCGTGGACCTCCACGGCGCCCGTGGCGAGCGATGGATTCTCCGTCCCCTCCGGCCTCTTTTCAACCCTTCCGGTTATGCTCACCACCCACTCCGCCCTGAGCTGTTCAGCCACGGCGTGGGCCTCCGGCGAGGTGGCGGGATTCACCACCACCTGGGCAATACCGGACCTGTCGCGAAGGTCTATGAAGATAAGCCCGCCGTGATCGCGGCGTCGATGCACCCAACCGGAAAGGCTCACCTCGCTACCAACGCTGTCAAGGCCCAGTTCGCCGCAACCAGTTCTTTCGCCCACGCATTCCTCCGTTATCCTTATTTATCCAGGGAATCCAGCCGCCCGCCTTCGGGCGCAACCATCAATTCTAGACTACCCCGCCACTCCTATCAACGAAAGCACACATACTACTTCAGGGCTAATACAACGCCCAACCCGCGCGTTGCACGTCAAACCGACCGATGTTGAGTGTCACCCCTACCCATGTTGTATGTCATATTCAGTGCAGCGCCCTCATTCCCACCATCTCCGCGTCCCTGCCTCCCTTGTTCCCGCGGAAGGAGACCTTTGCATAACCGTCATTCCGGCGAAAGCCGGAATCCAGAATCCCATGAATCAGCTACGGCAAGAGTCGTCCCACACCGCTATCTGAATGCGTTTCGGTAGTTATGCAAACGTCTCCGGAAGCCGGAACCCATCCCTTCCACCCCATGTCATTCCAAGTCCCTCGAGGAACCTCCCTGAGCTACGCTCCACGTCCCCTTTCCCCTTGTACCGGGAATTCCCCAACCGGCGGGACCAGCAGTCGGGAGAATTCCGACGAGGCTGCATTGTAGCCCCATCCGCCTCCTTGGTGTTAAACTGGTGCATAATTCATCCTCAAGGAGGCCCTTGCGTGCCGCTATCCGTCGGAGAAAAAGCGCCCGATTTCACCCTCAAGGCCACTGACGGACAGGACGTTTCTCTAAGCAGCTTACAGGGCAAGCAGAACGTCCTACTGGTCTTCTACTGCCGAAACAACACACCGGGTTGAAACCGCCAGCTCCAAGCCCTGCGGGACGACAGGGCCAAGTTCGACGCAGCCAACGCAGCCATCCTGGCCGTCAACCCCGCCTCGGTAAAGTCGCATCAAAACTATAGAGAGAAGTTCAACCTTCCTTTCCCTCTCCTTTCCGACGCCGACCGCTCCGTTTCCAACGCCTATCACGCCGTCAAGGCCAACGGCAAGAGCATTCAGCGTACAGTGCTCATCGTCGACAGGGAAGGCGTCATTCGCTACCTGAAGCGCGGGATGCCCAAGGACAGCGAACTTCTGGAAGCCCTCCATGGGCTGGAATCCTGATTTTCTGCGGGCTTCGTCAAGGTGCAATAGCTGCATCCCCCCAATCCTTGACCGGCGTTCAACAATAACGAGGCAGCGATAAGCCGTTGATTCCCATTGGCGACATAGGTCTTCAGCGCAAGACCATCCCCTTGATTACTTACAGCCTCATAGGCGTCAACGCGTTGGTGTTCCTCTACGAGCTGATGCTGGGCGGCTCCCTCTTTTTCACCGATTCCATCGACGTTAGCCGCTTCTTCCTCCAATGGGGTCTAATACCCAGCGAATTGACTGGCGGCCCCGAACTCACCGAATGGTCCTTTTTAGTCAGAGAAGGCCGCGATGTGAATATCGCCTCCGTGGACATTGCCTCTCCCGTCCCCACCTGGGGTACGGCCTTCACCTCCATGTTCATCCACGGCGGTTGGCTGCACCTTCTGGGCAACATGCTCTACCTTTGGGTCTTCGGCCGCAATATCGAAGACCGGTTCGGCCACGTGACCTTCCTGCTCTTCTACCTGGGCGCGGGACTCGCCGCCGTTTGGACCCACACAGCCCTAAACATGGAGTCTCAGGCCCCACTGGTGGGAGCCAGCGGAGCCATCGCCGGCGTCACCGGCGCGTATATCGTTCTCTTCCCCTTTAGCCGTATACGGACCCTCGTCATCTTCTTGTTCATCATGACAGTAGATATGCCCGCCATCCTTGTCCTGGGTTTCTGGTTCATCCTCCAACTATTCCAGGGGTTGGGTCAGTTCGGCGCGTGGGACGCCGGCGTAGCCTACTGGGCCCACGTGGGAGGCTTCGTCGCCGGAATACTCTGCGGCATCCTCTACAAGCTTATTCGGCGAGAGCCACTAATGCCCGGCCGGACGACGCCCCAGGACCGGCGCAACCCCTGGGACCGCTTCCCTCCCAACTACCGCTAGGCCATCTCGGCCCCCGGCCCACTTCTGTGATATTCCGCGTCCCTCGAGGAATCTCGTCGTCCTACGCCCCACGTCCCCCTTCCACACCCCCACGCAATTGACACCCTTACAGGCCCATACTAAAATCGCCCCATCCCCAACCGCCCCGCACACCTCCAACTAAACAGCCCAATCACCCCAGGAGGAACCGACAACCCTCACGCGCAAGGAAATTCATTGGCTCCCCAACCTAACAACAGCCCTCCACACAATCCCAGGGTTCCAGACGTTGTCATAGACCGCCTGCCCCAATACGTTCGCGTCTTGCACACCCTTATGGACTCCGGCGTCGAGGTGGTCAGTTCCCAGCAGTTGGGCCGGCATCTTCAGGTGACCCCCGCACAAATTCGCAAAGACCTCAGCTACCTCGGACGTTTCGGCAAACAGGGTCGAGGCTACGACGTTCGGTATCTCGCGTCCGAACTCAAGCAGATCCTCGGCCTAAACCGTCGTTGGAACGTCTGCCTGATCGGCGTGGGTCGGCTTGGAAGAGCCATCCTTAGCTACCCTGGCTTTGCACCGGAGGGCTTCGAAATCGTGGCCGCCTTCGATACCGACGATCGCGTTGTGGGGACCACTCTGAGGGATCTAAAGGTCCAGCCGATGGAGGAGTTGGGCGAAACGGTGGCCCGCCTGAACATCAGCATCGGCGTCATCGCCGTTCCCAGCGACGTGGCTCAACAGGTGATGAAACTGCTTACGGAATGCGGCGTGGAGGCCATCCTAAACTACGCTCCCATCTACCCCCACGTACCGGAGCGAGTGCGTGTCCGAAACGTGGACCCCGTCCTCTCCCTCCAGTCCATGACCTACTATCTGACTCGCCGCAATAGCGACAGTTAGCCGACCCTGGCTGAATCCCCCCGTTGGGCCCTACCTCGGCTCCTGCGGCGACGGGCCACCGCCACCCGCACCGATGCCCTCCTGAGCTGGACCAGCGCCTGTTCCAGGTCCACGTCGGCGGACCGCATGGCTATGCGTTCCCGGGCCTGCTCCATCGCCGCCAGCGCCCGCTCTTCGTCAATGTCCTCCGACCGTTCCGCAGCGTCCGCCAGAATGCTGACGTCATTCTCCATGACTTCCAGGAACCCTCCCGTAACCGCCAGAAAGGTCTCCTCGCCGTCCTTCCGCACCATCAGTTCGCCCGGCTGCAGCATCGTCATCAAGGCGGCGTGATGGGGCAAAATCCCCAAGTCCCCCTCCGTTCCGGGGGCTACCAAAGCCTCTACCTCGTCCGAGTAGACGATCTCTTCAGCGGTGATTATCTCCAATCGCATCGTAGCCATGACCGTTAGCCGCCCTCCTACCGGGATCCCGAGGCGTTTGCCAGAACTTCGTCGATAGTACCCTGCATGTAGAACGCCTGCGTAGGCACCTCATCATGCTTGCCTTCCAGTATCTCCTTGAACCCTCGCACCGTCTCGCGAACAGGCACGTACTTGCCGGGTATACCCGTGAATGTTTCCGCAACGAAGAAGGGCTGCGTCAGGAAGCGCTGAATTTTGCGGGCGCGCTCCACGGTGAGCTTGTCCTCCTCGGAAAGCTCTTCCACGCCCAGAATTGCGATGATGTCCTGCAGGTCTCGATACCGCTGCAACACCTCGATGACGCCCCGGGCCACTCCGTAGTGCTCCTCGCCTACGATGTCGGCCTCGAGCACCCGGGAGAACGACGCCAGCGGGTCCACGGCGGGGTAGAGAGCCTGGGCCGCCAGCGCCCGCTCTAGAGCCACAACCGCGTCCAGGTGACCGAAAGTCGTCACGATGCCGGGGTCTGTGTAGTCGTCCGCGGGCACGTAGATGGCTTGGAAGGACGTGATTGACCCCTTATTGGTCGATGTAATCCGCTCCTGAAGCGCCCCCATCTCCGTTGCCAGCGTCGGCTGATAACCCACCGCCGAAGGCATCCTTCCCAGCAGAGCGGAAACCTCCATCCCAGCCAGAATGTACCGGTAAATGTTGTCGATGAACAGGAGAACGTCCCTGTTCTCCTCGTCTCTGAAATACTCGGCCATCGTTAATCCGGTCAACCCGATTCGCGCCCTAACGCCCGGCGGTTCGTTCATCTGGCCAAAGACCATCACGGTCTTGTCCATCACGTTGGCCTCTTGCATCTCCCTCCAGAGGTCGTTGCCTTCCCGGGAGCGCTCGCCCACGCCGGAGAAAACGGAAACGCCGCTGTGCTCAGCTGCAATGTTTCGTATAAGTTCCTGGATGATGACGGTCTTGCCCACACCCGCGCCGCCGTAGGCGCCAATCTTGCCGCCCTTGACGAAGGGCGTTACCAGGTCGAAGACCTTGATACCTGTCTCCAGCACCTCTTGGGTGCTTAACTGCTCGGCGAAAGACGGCGGCGGACGGTGGATCGGCCACTGTTCCCGCGCCTCCACCGGACCAAGGTTGTCGAGAGGCCCCCCCGTCACGTCGAACAGGCGGCCCAGGGTTTCGGGGCCCACAGGCACCAGAATCGCACTACCGCTGTCTTCAGCTTCCACGCCCCGGGCTAGACCTTCGGTTGGCCCCAGGGCTAGGCACCGTACCCAGTTGTTGCCCACGTGCTGTTCCACCTCCAACACAAGCTTTTCGCCGTTGTTGTCGATGGTCAATGCGTTGTACAGCGCCGGAAGCTCGTCCGGTGGAAACTCCACGTCAACCACTGTTCCTATAACCTGAACTACACTTCCTTTAGCCAAATTGGTCCTCTCTTTCCGTGCGCTCTCAAATGCTAGCGGTCGTCAGCCTTCCAGGCTAACCGCGCCGCCTACGATGTCCAGAAGTTCCGCGGTAATGCTGTCCTGCCGCGCCTTGTTTAGCTCTAGCGTTAGGTCTTCCACCATCTCGTTCGCGTTGTCCGTAGCGTTCCTCATAGCCACCATCCGCGCCGACTGCTCGCTGGCGTTTAGCTCCAACATGGAGTGGTAAACCTCCATCTCCACAAAACGGGGAAGGAGCAGGTCCAGCACCGCCATCGGATTCGGCTCGTAAATGTAGCCAACCCTCGATTCGGCCGGAAGGTTCGACGGTTCGATGGGCAGCAAACGAGTTATTTTGGGACGCTGGGACGTGAGTGTAACGAACTCCGGGTAGGCCAGATAGACCTCGTCAACCTCGCCCTCGTTGTAGTCGTTCAGAATGATCTGGGCGATGGGCAGAATCTCCGACATGGGCGGACGGTCACCCAGATTAACGAACACCGCCTGCACGTCCTGCCCGGTCCTTACGACGAAGTCCCTGCCCTTCCGCCCAACCGCAACTATCCGCACCGGTGTAGGCCGTTTCTCTACGATGAACTGCGCAACGGCGCGGTTCAAGTTCCCGTGCAGCCCACCACACAAACCTCGGTCCGGCGTCATATACAGTATGGTGACACGATTCACCGGCCTCTGCGTCAGCAGCGGGTGAATCTCTTCCGTATCCTGCCTCTGAGCCTTCAGGTCGGAAATAACCTGCTGAATCTTTTCGGCGTAGGGCCGCCCTGCCAACACCGCGCTCTGGGCGCGCCTCATCTTGGAGGCCGCTATCATCTCCATCGCATGGGTGACCTTGGCCGTGTTCTCTATACTGCGAATTCGCCTCCGCAGTTGTCTCAAATTTGGCATCTTAGTCTCTCGTCAGCTTCTTCATTAGCCGTTAGGACGCTGCGAAGGTCGCTTTGAACTCTTCCAGCGCCTTCTTCAGGACTTCTTCTATCTCCTGCGTTATGTCACCTGCCTCCGTGATCTGCCCCTCCATCTCCGGGTTCGCGGTTTCCATATATCGCCGCAACTGTTCCTCGAAAGCCCGGCACTGAGGGATAGGCACCTCGTCCAGGTATCCGTTGTTGAGAGCATAGAAGATGACGGCCTGCTTGCCCATGGAGAGCGGCTGGTACTGGGGCTGCTTCAGAATCTCGATGCTCCGCTGACCCCGCTCCAACTGTGCACGCGTCTCCCTGTCCAGGTCCGCTGTGCCGAACTGGGCGAAAGTCGCCAGCTCGCTGTACTGGGCCAGGTCCAGACGCAGCCTGCCTGCTACCCGTCGGATCGCTCTCGTCTGCGCCGCGCCGCCCACTCGTGACACCGAAAGTCCCACGTTGACGGCGGGGCGGATGCCTGCGTTGAATGCCTCAGGCTCCAGGTATATCTGTCCGTCCGTGATTGAAATAACGTTTGTTGGAACGTATGCCGAAACGTCTCCTGCCTGCGTTTCAATGACGGGAAGCGCCGTCAGTGACCCACCGCCAAATTCATCGGCAAGTTTCGCCGCCCGTTCCAACAAACGGCTGTGCAAATAGAACACGTCTCCCGGGTAAGCCTCCCGTCCGGGAGGTCTCCTCAGCAGCAACGACATCTGACGATATGCCCAGGCATGCTTCGTCAGGTCGTCGTAGATAATGAGCGCCTCCCGCCCCGACTCCATGATCTCCTCGCCAATGGCGCAGCCGGCGTAGGGCGCAATGTACTGGAGCGGCGCCGGGTCGGAGGCGTTGGCCGCCACAACCACCGTGTGCTCCATCGCTCCGTGCTCCTCCAGTGTGGACACCACCTGGGCTACCTTCCCCTGCTTCTGCCCGATGGCAACGTAGATACAGAGTAGGTTCTGGCCCTTCTGGTTGATTATCGCATCAATGGCTATGGCCGACTTCCCCGTCGATCGGTCGCCGATAATCAGCTCCCGCTGGCCCCGGCCTATGGGAATCATCGAATCAATGGCCTTTATGCCCGTCTGCACCGGCGTATCCACCGACTGACGGATGACCACGTTGGGGGCAATACGCTCAATGGGCCGAACCTTCGTCGTTCGGACGGGTCCTTTCCCGTCCAACGGGCGTCCCAGCGCGTCCACCACCCGGCCGATGAGTTCGTCCCCCACCGGCACCTCTATGATGCGTCCGGTAGAACGGACCGTGTCCCCTTCCTTCACGGCGTTGGCATCTCCCATGATGGCAGCGCCCACCGTGTCCTCTTCCAGGTTAAGCGCCAGCCCAAGCACTCCTTCCGGGAACTCCAGGAGCTCGCTGTACTGCGCCCCTTGAAGACCCTGAATACGGGCGATGCCGTCCCCCGCTTCCACCACAGTGCCCACGTCCACCATACGGAGTTCGCCCTGGAATTCCTCTATCTGTCGTCTAATTACCGAAACAATGTCTGAACCACGGGTGGTCATCTATCAGCCTCCTGCCGCGCCATCGTCTCTACGATATGACGCGGGTTCGTATCTTCCTTCTCTAAATCTTCAAGCCTACCCCGTCATCGGGGCGCTTTCTAACTCTTCTCGCAAACCCTCTAATTTGGTGCGCGTGCTTCCGTCCAGAAGCTTGTCTCCAATACGCAGCACCAGCCCGCCAAGGATGGCCGGGTCCACGTGGTCTTCCAGCACAACCTTCTTATTGGTCATCACCTGCACATAGCGGGAAATCCTGCTGCGCTCCCGTTTTCTCAGGGGTATCGCCGAATACACCGTCACCCTCTCCACCCCGCGCCGAACGTCCAGCAACCCCTGGAACTCTGACTCCACCTCAGCCGCCATGTCCGATGTTCCCTGGGAGACCATCACGCACAATAGATTACGGGCCAGCGGGTTCACCCGCCGTTCCAAAGCTCCGTCGATAGCCTCTACCTTTTTATCGAAGGGCACCTTGGCGTGCTTCAAGAAGACCCTGATCTTCTCATCGGCCAAGGCCGTTGCGATGATCCGCAAGTCCTTTGCCCAAGAATCCAGCGTCTTCTCTACCTGCTTAGGTTCTACCGCCGTGGCCAACTCGTAGATGGCTTGGGCGTACCTCTTTGCTCTGCGATTTCCAGCCATAGGCCCTGCCTAGCCCCTCCCTACTTCTTGTCCCTCTTCCAGCACCTGAACAATCAGCTCCCGGTGGGATCTGGCGTCCAGCGACTGACCGATTACCCGCTCCGCCGCCTGGATCGCCAGCACGGCGAAGTGACGCTTCACTTCTTCCACGGCGCCGTCTCGCTCCTGCTGGATCTCCTGCCGCGCACGGGCTATGAAGGCTTCCGCCTCTTCCCGCGCCTTGGCCATCTCATCCTCTCGGAACTTCTCCGCCAGCGCTCGCGCCTGCTCCAGCAGCTTCTGCCCCTCTCGGCGGGCCTCCTGTAGATGCTCCTGGGTTCTTGCCTCCGATTCCGCGGCCTGCTGCTTCGCCTGCTCCGCTGCCTCCAGACTCTCCCGAATCCGCTCCGACCGCTGGTCCAGCATCTTCAGAATCGGCTTGTAGGCAAAGAAATACAGGATAACCAGCAGGATGGCGAAGTTAACCAGAAAGACCAGTAGGCTGGGTATATTTATACCTAACTCTTCCAAGGGTTACCTCTCTTCCCATCCAACCTTCGTCAGCCCTGTTGCTAGGCTACGAAGATTATGATGACAGACACGATGAGAGCGTAGATGCCGAGTGCCTCAGCAAAGGCGATTGCCAGAATCATGTTCTGCAAAATCGCCCCGCGCGCCTCCGGGTTTCGACCAATGGCGCTCATGGCTGCTGCTCCCAGTATCCCTATGCCGATGCCAGGGCCCAACAGGCCCAAACCGATGGCCAGTCCCGTGGCTATGGCCTTGGCCCCAGCGTCGCTCAACGCCTCCTGGGCCCCTACCGACATCAAGATTTCTAATCCAAGCATGGGTCCTCCTCACTCAGTGTTTATTGAATGCTAATCTTGTGGTGTTTAATCCTGACGGCTGGCGTAGATGGCAAACACGCCAGCCAGCGTCCCCAGCGTCGCTACGCTGGTCACTATGACAAATAGCAGTATCAATACGTCCATCTCTATCCTCCGTGCACAACTTTCACTCTAAGAAATCTCTCCGCGCATTCCCTATCTTCAATCATCGTGGTGGGCTATGGCTAACGTGGCGAAGGTCACCGTGAGACCCGCAAAGATCATTGCCTGTATGAACCCCACCAATAATTCCAGCCCGTAGAAGGGTACGCTGAAGACAAACGGCACCAGGAAAGCCGAAACCAGTATCAGCAGCTTTCCTGCCAGCATGTTTCCGAACAACCTGAAGGTGAAACTCACCACCCGTATGAACTCGCTCAAACCCTCAAGAATGCCCACAAACAGGTCGATTGGCCCGTTGAAAAACCGGCTGGGACCCTTGATAAGCGTCTTGACTCTGATGAATTTGGCCAGATACCCGAAGCCCAGCCTTCTCAGACCCCATATCTCTACAAATAGAAAGGCAACTATCGCCAGAGCCAGCGGCATGTTCACGTCCGTGCCGGCGGGCCTAAGCAGGTCGATGCGCGGCGCCTTTCCCTTCTTAACGTGCTCCGCTATCAGCGTCCCTTGGGACTTTAAGGCCTCTAACTTTACCTTTTCCCCCACGGCGCTCTTCGCGAAGCAGGGCGCCGGCGTGCAGCCTTGAGCCAGTTCTTCTTCTACCTTGGACTCCGGCTCCAGGTGGAAGACCGTGCCGTCCTTCAGCGTGAACTCGCTATGGCCGACGCTGGTGATGGTCCCGTGAAGGTGCATCGCCTCATCCTCTTCCGCCTTCTCAATGTAAGCGGCGTTCGCATCTTCCGAAGAGTTGAAGCCTAGAGACGGGTAGATTGGCAGCAGACCCATCCATGCGTTGAACAGCACAAACAAGAAAATCGTTGCGATGATGGGGAAAAAGGCCCGCGCGACTCCCTTGCCGGAAACCCCTTCCACGAAGTTCAACAACCCCTCCACCATCACCTCGACGAACCCTTGAAGCCGTCCGGGAACAAGGCTCCTGCGGGAGGCGGCCACTACGAATATCACAATCAGGACTAACGTAGTAAGCCAGGAGGAAAGCATCGAGTTGGTGATGGCAAAGCCGGTGTACCCCAGATTGCCGCCCCTCGCCGCAATCTCCCGCTCTTCCGCCGGGAACACCGCCGACGCGGGCAGATGCACTTCCGGCTCTTTGACAATGGCACTGGTGCCAAACAACTCCGACCCAACGGCCCCAACCACAAACCCGAATATCAGCAGCGCCACGAGGCTCAGACCAGCCCCTATTATTAACGACTTAGCCAAGGGGGACTTGGGCATTAACGCCTCTTCTGCTCCCCATTAGACCCATCTCGAGACGAATCCTGTAGAAATGGTGCCATCAATCTGTACATACCGTAAAAAGCTGTTACCACTCCCAGCAACGTCCCACCGAGCAAAAATATGGGTGAGGTTTCAAACTTCCTGTCCAGCCACAACCCAGCGAGCACTCCGAGAACAATGCACACCGCTACGAACCACCCCAACCCCACCATCTGCATAGCCAGACGCCAACCGGACATACGCTACCTTCAAAACTTGGTGAACTTTATCACTAGCGATATTCAAAGTCAACAAAAGCGCTGGAGCCGGAGCTTCGCCGCATTTCCGTAGGACTCACCTACTCCTTTGGCTGCTCCTTCACCTGACCCTTACCGAAATCTTCCAGGTCCAGGGTGTTGATGAAGTCCGTGAAGGCAGACATCCGCTGTAGCTCCTCCTCACGCACCTTCGTTGGCTTGTCCTCGTCTACCGAAGAATCATCATCACTCACAATGGGGCGGCCCGTGTCCGCATCCAGGTGAATGCCGGCCTTCTCCAAGACGTTGTCTTCTGCGTAGATGGGCACCTGCGCCCGCACTGCCAACGCTATAGCGTCGCTCGGGCGAGAATCCACCTCTACCTTCTTACCATCCATGGACACGCCTATCTTGGCAAAAAACGTGTCGTTCTTCAGGTCATTTATCCGAATGTAGCTGATCTCGGCGCCCAGGTTGTCGATTACCGACTGCAGCAGGTCGTGGGTCAAAGGGCGCGGTACCGAGATCCCTTGGAGCTTCACCGCGATGGCGTCCGCCTCCGCAGGCCCAATCCAGATGGGCAGGTGTCTGTCAGATTCCATTTCTTTCAAGATGACTACCCGCTGGTAGTTCATCAGGCTGACTCGAATGCTGTCTACGGTCATCTCCTGCATGGACACCCACCTCCTGCTTCGACTAATTCTAATTCTAGTTTTCAGCTTCGAGAAGTGTCAAGCTAATCCCACCTCTCCAAAATCAGCCCCTTGGCTCCGCCGCCATCCAAATCGTCCTATTAACCCCGCATCTCCGGAAACGTCCCCATCTCCGCCAACCAGCCCGTGCGCTGCGCTAGGGCTTCCGCCTCCCCTGGTTGAAGCAGATCCACCAACTCCTTCACCGGACCTTGAGGCACGGAAACATCCCTGAGAAAACCCTCCATCGCCTCTACCGTTTCCGGCTCCAATTCCTCCCCCCAGAAATCCCAGATCACCGTCCGCAGCGTAAACGCCTGATTGAACGTCAACCCGTGGTCTATCCCCCAGACCCGTCCGTCCAGTCCCTTGATGCAGTGGACCGCCTTCCGATCGGCGTTGTTCGCTATGATGTCGAAGCAGGCGATGGTCTTCAACTCCCTCCGGTGGGACTGGCGAAGCTCCCGGTACGTGACCTCCGGTTCGTGTTCCACGAACCTCTGCATCGATCCTACGCCGTAAGGGCCCTCCCGGATCACCGTCTCCGGTATGAATTCCCACCCCAGAATCTGGCTGAACAGGTATGCCGCGCACTCCCGCTTGTACAACGTCCCAGATTCGAAGTCCCACAAAGGTATTTCGCCTTTCCTGGGCTTGTAGATGGCTCGCATCTCCCGGCCGCCTTCGTCCCGCAGCTTGGCCAGGAACGTGTAGTTGGAACCAACCGGCGCGAGAATGCAGGAGACCACCTCCCCTTCTCGTAGCAGGCGTGACTGCTCGGTCTCGTCCCCAAGAATTAGGGAAGGTTCCCCCGGATATTCAGGGGTGCAGCGACTGGTGGCCATTGGAGCGAACGCACATGTGCCCTTCCGGGTTGATAGCAAGGCCGCAAAGCACGCATCTAGGCCTGCCGGCGTCACAAACCTCCAGGGATTCTTTGGACAGCCTTAACGCCATCTCTTTAGGCACCCAGAAGCACAGGTCCGGCGTGTCTTGCCCTACCGCCTCCCGATCGTGCACCAAAAATAGGAACGAGTTGACGTCGGCGTCGTGACCCATGGAAAGACTGCCAACCTTGAATTCCAGTCTCACGTAGCCGCCATCATACGGAGGTTCTGCCTCCCGGCGTCCTTCCCTCCTCCTGCCCCGCCTCGGCCCCTCCTGGTCAATCTCCTCAATATAGACGGCCAACTGCTGAAGCTGCTCCTTCTCTAGCCAAAGCTGTGCAAACGCCGCCCCCGACTCCACGAGAAGGCGGAACGTGCGTTTGCCCGGCTCGCCCAACGCCTCCACGCTGATGCTGGTTACGGTGCCAAAGTTGTTGTTCGCTTCAAAGGGCGGCATTCCCTATCTTCCCCACTATTCATTAACCCTTGGACTTGGAACTGAGGTCCCCCATGCTGGGAACTGAAGATCCTCGTGCTTGGGGCTGTGCCGGAATGCGACTCTTACTCCCCGCAATTCCGGCCCACCTATCTTAAATGCTAGCCTTGACCATGACAAGAAGGGGTTTCGATAGCCTAACGTACCTCTGCCCGCCCGTGCTGAATCTACCCACCATACCTCCCATTCGTAGGGGCGTCCCTCGTGGGCGCCCTTTCTCATCATTACCCCCACTTTGTCATCACTATGAGAATAGACTGCAATTATGCTGTTCTAGCCCACGCCGTTATCGATCCGTTGGGTCGGTCCCAGAACCGCGCTTCCTCTGCCACTGACAAGGGCGGGATACAAACCCGCCCTCTCGCCCAACCTCCCATCCATTTTCATCCTCTTTTGTGGCCCTTCCAGGGCCATGGCGATTCCGATGCTCCCAGAGGAATCTCCATCCCCTATACTGTAGTATGTCTGTACCAAGACGCGTTCGCTGGTATACTACCGTCGCGCTCCCTCCGTAGAGTTTTCGTTCCGCAACGTGGCTCTATTTCGAACAAGACTTTCTTGGAGAATATCACCATGCCCAAAGTTAGATTCGGCGTCCAAACAGGCCAGCAGGAAACGACCTGGCCTCAATTGAAGGAAACCTGGCTGGAGTTGGAGGAGATGGGCTTCGACGACCTCTGGGTCTACGACCACTATCTGCCCACGGGGACCACCCTGGAAGACGGCTATGTCACCGACGCCTGGAGCCTCTTGGCCGCCCTCTCTCAAGTGGTGAAACGACCCCGCCTCGGCACCCTCGTCACCAGCGCCACCTTCCGGCATCCCGCCGCCCTCGCCAAAATCACCGCCACCGTAGACCACACCAGCAACGGACGTGTCATCCTCGGTATCGGTGCGGGCTGGCACCGCCCCGAGCATCACGCCTACGACATCCCCTTCCCCGGCATTGGCGAACGCATCCGCCGCCTGGAAGAGACCATCCGCGTCATCCGCCTCCTCTGGACCGAGGACCGGGCCGACTTCCACGGAAGGTACTACCAGCTCCGTAACGCCCCCTTCCAGCCCAAACCCATCCAGAAGCCTCACCCGCCCATCCTCGTCGGCGGCGCCGGCGAGAAACTCACCCTCCCCCTCGTGGCGCGGGTGGCCGACGACTGGAACTGGAACATCACCGGCACCCCAGAAGACTACCGACGCAAACTAAAAATCCTCCACGATCACTGCCGCAAAGCCGGTCGAGACCCTAACGACATCTCCCTTTCCCTCAACATGGACTTCCTCATCAGCGAAGACCCCCAAAGAATCACCTCGGCCCTCAGCGTAAACACCAAAAGCGCCGGTATTTCCATCGAAGAGGCCCAGAAGAACATCCTCGCCGGCAATCCTGACCAGGTCCGCCAACGACTCCAGGAATTCATCGACCTTGGCGTAACCACCTTCATGTTCAGCCTTCGCGCCCCCTTCGACGAAGCCGGAACCGCGGTCCTGCCCGACCTCGACCAACGCGCCCTCCGCTACCACACCACCATGGACGACGTTCGCCGCATGGCCAATGAGGTCCTGCCGCCCCTTCGCCAAAAACTTTCCAACACCATAAAAGGAGCCAACTGATGCAACAAGAGAAAAAACTGCTGTCCCTCCCTGAAGACTGGCAGCGCGCCTTAGCCGTTGCGGCCCACCCCGACGACCTCGAATACGGCGCCGCCAGCGCCATCGCCCGATGGACCGCCCAGGGCAAAGAAGTCGTCTACCTGCTCGTCACCAGCGGCGAGGCAGGCATCAGCGGGATGCACCCAGACAAGGTAGGCCCCCTCCGCGAAGGGGAAGAAAAACGCAGCGCCGCCGCCGTTGGCGTTGACACCGTGGAGTTCCTTCACCACAAGGACGGCGTCATCGAATACGGCCCCGCCCTCCGACGCGACATCGCCCGCGCCATCCGTCGCCACCGCCCGGAGATCATTCTAGCCCCCAACTACCACCTCAGCTGGGGCGGCAGCGGCTTCAACTTCGCCGACCACCGGTCGGCAGGCCTAGCCACCCTCGACGCTGCCCAGGACGCCGGCAACCCCTGGATCTTCCCCGAGCTCAACGACGAAGGATTGGCCCCCTGGAACGGTGTAAAAATGGTCTGCATCGGCGGCTCCCCCCAACCCACCCACGCCGTCGACGTCACCGAATCCTTCGACAAGGGCGTGGCCTCCCTGGAAGAACACCGCGTCTACCTCGAAAACCTCCCCTTCGACGTTAACCCCGACGCAATGCTCCGCGGTCACGCAGAATACGTCGGCAAACAATTCGGCGCCCCCCTGGCCGTCTCCTTCCAAGTCTTCACCCTCTAACCCACCCCCACCCTCCGCATAACCTCTTCCCCCTCACCCAACATGTCATTCTGAACGCAGCGCAGCGGAGTGAAGAATCTCGCCCCCATGCCACGCCCAATCCCCCGACGCCCCGTTCCTCGCGAATGCGGGGCCCACACCCCCTGCCCCAACACAACCCCTCCCATCCCTCGTAAGGGCGACCCGCGGAGCCTGTTTCATAAGTCCTCACATATCATTTATGCTGAGCATTCTAAGACGATTGTAGACGACTTTCTAGGTGAGAGTGTGGAATATCGTCCCCAAGTTCGTCATTCCGGCGAAAGCCGGAATCCAGAAGGCTCATTTCTCGTAGGTGTCCGACTTTTGAAACGGGCTCCTCGTGGTCGCCCGTCTCCCACTCCACAAGTCATCCCGAGCGAAGCCCACCACCCTCCACATGTCATTCTGTGCGAAGCGCAGCGAAGTCAAAGAATCTCGCCACCGAAGGACACTTAGCCTTCCTACGCTCCCGCCCGTCCCCCTATGGTTCCGAGAAGGTTGAAACCTGCCCTGAGCTTGTCGAAGGGATGGGCGTCCTCCCCCTCCCGTGTCCTCGCGAAGCCAAAAACCCATCTCCGTCCCCGCTGTGCCAACATTTCCTTGCTGCTAAACCCCCTCCCCTGCTACCATGCCCCAACGAGAAATCCCCCTACCCTCCCCCAACCCAACCTTCGTTTCCACCACAGAAAATAACGAATACCCCCGAAACGAATACCCTCTTCCCCATTTCATCCCGCGCACAGCGAAGCCCCCCCACGCCCGTTGTCCTCGCGAATGCGGGGACCCATATTCCTCCTCGTTGTGCCAACATCTCCTTGCTGCTAAACCCCCTCCCCTGCTACCATACCCCAACGAGAAATCCCCCTACCCTCCCCCAACCCAACCTTCGTTTCCACCACAGAAAATAACGAATACCCCCGAAACGAATACCCTCTTCCCCATTTCATCCCGCGCACAGCGAAGCCCCCCACGCCCGTTGTCCTCGCGAAGCCAAAAACCCATCTCCGTCCCCGCTGTGCCAACATCTCCTTGCTGCTAAACCCCCTCCCCTGCTACCATACCCCAACGAGAAATCCCCCTACCCTACCCTGCCCCAACCCAACCTTCGTTTCCACCACAGAAAATAACGAATACGCCCGAAACGAATACCCTCTTCCCCATTTCATCCCGAGCGCAGCGAAGCCCCCCACACCCGTTGTCCTCGCGAATGGAGACCTTTGCATAACCGTCATTCCGGCAAAGCCGGAATCCAGAATCCCATGATTTAGCTATGTCAAGAGTCGTTCTACACCGCCATTTGAATGCGATTCGATAGTTATGCAAAGGTCTCCGAATGCGGGAACCCATCTTCCTCCCCGCTGTGCCAACATTTCCTTGTCGCTAAAACCCCTCCCCTGCTACCATACCCCAACGAGAAATCCCCCTACTCTACCCTGCCCCAACCCAACCTTCGTTTCCACCACAGAAAATAACGAATACGCCCGAAACGAATACCCTCTTCCCCATTTCATCCCGCGCACAGCGAAGCCCCCCACGCCCGTTGTCCTCGCGTCGACATCCTGCCCCCGCGAAGGCGGGGGCGGGGACCCACCCCTTCTCTTCCCCTCACCCCCACACCTCATTCCGAACGCAACGTCCCCCACATGTCATTCTGAGCGCAGCGCAGCGGAGTCGAAGAATCTCGTTGCCTCAGAGCCACCATTCCCCTTCTAAACGCCCAAAGTCAACTACACAGGCCCTCCTCCCAAACAAAAGGGAACGATTCCCCCACAAATCGCATACTATCCAATAGAGGCATCAACCAAATTGGCTCACATACGCAAACACGCTCTAAAACACAGCACCCTCCTGGGCCTTATGGTCATTGTCACCACCCTCCCTCTGCTCATTACCTCCTGCACCACCGACGATCCAACTCCTCAACACACTCCCACTCTAACCTCTACACCGTTGCCCCATCCTACCCCGACATCCCCTCCTATTCCCACACCGACGCCGCACAAAGAGATGACAGACCGGGAAGTCCTCGTCGCCCTCTACCACGCAACCGATGGACCCAATTGGCGGGACAACACCAACTGGCTAAGCGACAAACCCCTTGACGAGTGGTTCGGCGTCACCACAAGTTCCAACGGCAGAGTCACAGAATTGAGCTTCTATGACAACAACCTGAGGGGAACGATCCCGCCGGAACTCGGCAACCTCTCAAACCTAAAATGGATGGAACTTGCTCACACCCAACTGACTGGAAACATCCCGCCCCAACTGAGCAACCTGGTGAACCTGGAAGACTTATTGCTATATCATAATCAGTTAATCGGCGAGATTCCACATCAACTGGGCAGCCTCTACAGATTGGAAGACCTGGCGCTCGGTGGGAATCAGTTGACCGGACAGATTCCGCCTCAGCTTGGTAATCTTGCCAAACTACAAAGGTTAAGGCTTGGTGGAAATCGATTGACCGGACAGATTCCGCCAGAGCTAGGCAACCTCTCAAACCTAAGATGGCTGTTCCTTGATGACAACCAACTAACCGGAGAAATCCCGCCCCGGTTGGGCAGCCTAGCCAACCTAGAACGGTTGGAGCTTCATGAAAACCAATTGCCCGGACAGATCCCGACCCAGTTAGGCAGCCTGGCCAAACTACAAGAGCTCTCGCTTGGTGGAAACCTATTGACCGGAGAGATCCCACCACAACTCGGCAGCCTTGCCAACCTATACAGGCTCATGCTTGGTGGAAACCTGTTGACTGGAGAGATCCCACCACAACTCGGCAACCTCTCAAACCTAAGATGGCTAGGCCTTGGTGACAACCAACTGACTGGGGAGATTCCGCCTCAGTTGGGAAACCTTGCCAACTTGGAAGCACTATGGCTTTCCAGGAACCAACTAACAGGCATGATCCCACGGGAATTCGGCAACCTCTCCGACCTTGAAAGGCTGCACATCAAGGGCAACCCGTTGAGCGGCTGCGTACCAGAAAGTCTATGGACCATTCCGCTTCACGACCTCCCCTCCCTCAACCTCCCCTCCTGCCCCTAACCCCCAACCCCGCTTGCCCCAACCACTCCCACGCCCTACAATACAACCAACCCCCAAACGTCGAAATTCGGGAAGGGAGCGGCAATAATGAGCAAGAACATAACCGTCCTGGTAGCAACAGCGGGCCAAGGCGTCATGAGAACCAACAATGGTGGGCATTCCTGGGCACGCGCCGGCATCGACCAGGGTATGCACTCCGACGCCATCGTCCGCTGCCTTTCGACCGACCCCGGTGCCCCACAAACCCTCCTCGCCGGCACCGACAAGGGCCTCTACAGCACCCCCGACGCTGGCCGCACCTGGCAGCTTCTGGACACCCCTCTCAGCGAATACAGCGTATGGAATCTCACACGCGACCCCCGCAACCCCAACGTCATCTACGCCGGCACCGGCACCCCAACTCCCGCCGCCCTCTTCAAGTCAACAGACCGCGGAGAGACGTGGCAGAAACTCCCCGTGCAGGTGGCTGAAACCTGCCCCAACGTCGGCGTACCCCGCTTTACGGGCCTCGCCGTCGATCCCCACAACCAGGACCGCATCTGGGCCGGCATCGAAGTAGACGGCGTCCGGCATAGCAGCGACGGTGGCCTCACCTGGCGCACCGTCAACGGCGCCATCTCCAACCCGGACGTCCACAGCCTCGCCATCGTCGCCGGCCCGCCCAAGTCCGTAATAGTCGTCGTCAACAACGGCTCCTTCACCAGCCAGGACGACGGTCATTCCTGGAACCGGGCCCTCGCCAAAGACGCCTTCCCCCTCAACTACCCCCGCTGCATAACCGTCAAGCACGGCAACCCCAACACCGTCTTCCTGGGCCTCGGCGACTCCACCCCCGGACGCACCGGCGCCGTCCTTCGCTCCAGGGACGGCGCCGAAACCTGGGAGAACCTGCCCCTGCCCGTCGAGCCAAACTCCGCCATATGGGCCTTCGGGACCCACCCCACCGACCCGCAGCTAATCTTCGCCGGCAGCCGCTACGGCTATCTCTACCGCAGCGAAGACGGCGGCGACTCCTGGGCCAAAGAGTGGCGCGAATTCAGCGAAATCGCCGCCATCGCCTGGATCCCCTCCTAACCCTTCCCCCTCCCGCCGCATCCTCAATCCCGTAGAGGCAGGTTTGAAACCTGCCTCTTGGTTTTGCTTCAATATCGCCCCAACAGAAACACCACCACCACCCTTCTTGGCTCTACCCCCGCCCCTCTATTTTCACGGCCTAACTACAGAGAACCCAATCCCATATTCGCAAGACATCCGAAGGTCACAACTCTCAGCGGAAGGCAGAGACAAGGACCACACTGGCAATCTTCCCGCAATTCATGTAGATTGAGCGGAACAATTGTCCCACATCTGCGTGCTGCCCCATAGGATCCGAAGACTAGATGTACGATTTTGCCAAGCGCATACTGAGTAACGGGGTGCTTTTCGGCCTTCTGGTCGCCACAACCCTTGCGCTTCTTGTTGCTTCTTGCACCAGTGAAAAAGAGACTCCCCGAGCCACCGCCGCCCCAACACCAACCGCATCGCCAAGCCCAACACCTCGACCAACACCCACATCCGCCCCTACATCTAGACCCGAACCCTCGCCCATTCCAACCCCAACTGGCACCCCCATACCTATACCCACACCTACGCCTCTACCGACCCCAGCCTCGCCACCGACTCCAACGCCATCGCCTATACCCACGCCTACATCTACGCCTGAACCCTTGCCTACTACGACTCCAACCCCCGAACCTACACCGCTACCGACACCCACACCTACGCCTATATCGCCCCAGGAACGAATTGAGCGCGACGCGCTAGCAGCGCTATACGAGGCTACAGATGGTCCAAACTGGCTGAACAACAACAACTGGCTCAGCGACGAGCCCCTTGACGAGTGGTTCGGCGTAACCATCAATGTCTACGGCCACGTCACCATGCTGAGTCTTGACGGAAACGGATTGACTGGAGAAATACCCCCGGAACTCGGAAACATAGCCAATCTAGAATCACTGAATCTGCACAACAACCAATTAACCCAGGCAATTCCCCCGGAACTCGGCAACCTCTCCAACCTCGAACACCTGCTGCTCTCCCAAAACCAGTTGAGCGGCAAAATTCCACCGGAACTTGGCAATCTCTCCAACCTGCAGTGGCTGAACCTGAATATAAATCAGCTAACTGGAAGCATCCCGCTGGAACTATCCAACCTCCCATTTCTGCAGGTACTTCGATTGGGCCGCAACCAACTAAACGGCTGCATCCCAGAAATCCTTCAGGATGCTGAAAGTAATGATATCCACTCCATCAACCTCAATTTCTGCAGGAACGAACCATTCGAGGTCCTGTTAGACAGAAAGGCGCTGGTCACTCTTTACGTGGCCACAGATGGGCCAAACTGGGAGCAAAACATCAACTGGCTCAGCCACAAGCCCATTGGTGAATGGTTCGGCGTAACCACCAATTCCGACGGTCGTGTCACCGCGCTGTTTCTTGACGGCAACCGGCTGACTGGGAAAATCCCAAGGGCCCTCGGCACTCTCTCCCACCTTACTAGGTTGTCTCTTGTTGAAAATCACCTGACTGGGTACATCCCACCGGAACTCGGCAACCTCTCCTCCCTTCAACAGCTGCTGCTCCATAACAACAGTTTAGCTGAACAAATTCCCTCAACCATTGGAAATCTCTCCAGCCTCGAGACCCTGAACTTAAACAACAACCAACTTATAGGTCAGATACCCTGGGAACTTTCCAACCTACTCAACTTGAGCACGCTGTATCTTGGGGGTAATTCCTTCGGCGGCTGCGTACATCCAAGCCTCTTAACAGTATCTGCCAATGACCTCTCGGGAAGCAGCCTTTCTCTTTGCGAAGTCCCTCAACCGTCACAACTAGCAGCCGACCGGGAGGCGCTTATCGCCCTCTACCAGGCCACCAACGGTCCCAATTGGACAGACAACGACAACTGGCTCAGCGACTTACCTGTTGGCGATTGGTTCGGCGTAACCACTGAAGGCAACGGTCTCATTACTAGACTCTCTCTTGCCGGCAATCAGTTGAGCGGCCGTATCCCACCGGAACTAGGTAATCTCTCGAACCCGTATGGGCTGTGGCTTAGTGACAACCAGCTCACGGGGCAAATACCACCCGAACTAGGTAATCTCACCACGCTCCAAGTGCTGTTTCTAGACCGGAACCAGTTTACCGGGACAATACCGTTGCAGTTAACCAACCTCTCCAATCTGGAAGTACTGACTCTTTACGAAAATCAGCTCACCGGGGAGATTCCGCCAGAAATCGCTAACCTTTCCAGCATCTTAAGGCTGGCATTTTCTCACAACCAGTTCAGCGGTCAAATTCCGCTAGAGTTGACCACTCTACCCAACCTGGAAAACCTCGGGCTTAGTAGCAACAAGCTAATCGGCGAGATCCCACCGGAACTGGCGAGCCTCGGTAACCTCCAACGCCTGAACCTCAGCTTCAACCAATTCACCGGCGAAATCCCCCCGGAACTCGGTAACCTCCCTAACCTGGAAGCCCTGCTTCTCCGACGTAACCGGCTTACCGGGCAGATCCCTCCCGAGTTAGGAAACCTCACAAATCTCAGAGGGTTGTGGCTCCATGGCAACCAACTGACTGGCGGCATCCCAACGGAACTAGTCAACATTCCCCATCTGCATGACCTAATGCTCTGGGAAAACCAGCTGAGCGGAGAGATCCCGCCCCAACTAGGCAACATCACTTCTTTGGGAAGGTTGAATCTGCGCCACAACGGGTTTACCGGGCAGATCCCTCATGAGATCGGTAATCTACCCTACCTGTATGTTCTGTCCCTTGAAGGAAACCAGTTGAGCGGCGAAATTCCGGCGACATTGGGCAATCTCTCAAATCTCGAAGCACTCTATCTCAGAAGCAACCAACTAACCGGCCAGATCCCTCCAGAACTCGCAAACCTCAAAAGTCTTGATACCCTCTACCTCAACGGCAACTCCCTAACCGGCTGCATCCCCGCCGGCCTGACAGACGTAAAGTACAACGACCTCTCCTCCCTCGGGCTCACTCAATGCGGCACTGGCCCTTCTTCTAATTCAGGTGCTTCCTCGCAGCTCTCCTCAGACCGTGACGCGCTTATTGCATTCTACGAGGCCACCGATGGCCCGAACTGGAAGAACAACACCAACTGGCTAAGCGACAAGCCCCTCAGCGAGTGGTTCGGCGTAACTGCTAACGACATCAGTCGCGTCACCAAGTTGAGGCTTGGCGAAAACGGCTTGAGCGGCATGATCCCACCGGAACTCGCCAACCTGCACAACCTGGAAACCCTGTACCTCGGCGGAAACTCATTAACTGGGTGCGTACTTACAGGTCTGGAGAACGTGCAAAGTAGTGACGTTACCTCACTGAACCTGCCGTTCTGCGGTACCAGTCAGCAGATGCAAGGTGTCGTGGACAGAGAGTCCCTCAGCGCCCTCTATGAAGCAACGGATGGCCCCAACTGGATGAACAACACCAACTGGCTCAGCGACAAACCCCTCAGCGAGTGGTTCGGCGTAACCACAGATTCTAAAGGACGCGTCACCGAGTTGATCCTCCACAGAAACAATTTGAGCAGCAAGATCCCGTCGGCGCTTGGCAGCCTCTCCAACCTAAGGGTGCTTGACCTCAATGCCAACCATTTGACCGGTGAGATGCCGTCAGAACTCAGTAAGCTTTCCAAGTTGGAGGTGCTTACTGCCTATGAGAACCAGTTCAGCGGCGGGATACCTTCAGAATTCGGCAACTTCTCTAGTCTTTCAATACTTGTTCTAAGCTCAAACAATTTCACTGGGGAGCTCCCCGCAGAACTCGGCAACCTCTCCGAGCTACAAGTAATGGACTTCTATGGCAACCGATTAACTGGTGAAACCCCGTCGGGACTTGGCAAACTCTCCAACCTACAGAGGCTTGACCTCAGCTTCAATCAATTGACCGGTGAGATTCCATCTTCACTGGGCAGCCTCTCCAACCTAAAGAATCTATCCCTCAATAGCAACCATATGAGCGGCGAGATACCAACCTCATTCGCTTACCTCTCCAATCTGGAGAGAATCTACCTGGGGAAGAACCAGCTTACTGGCGAGATTCCGTCGTGGCTGGAAAGCCTCTCCGCCTTGTCATCTCTATACCTCAATGCAAATCGATTTAGAGGAGAAATTCCTCCGGAACTTGGCAACCTCCCTAACCTAATATCTCTGGGCCTTGGTGGAAACCAGCTAACCGGCCAGATTCCCCCAGAGCTAACCAACCTGCACAACCTGGAAATTCTGCACCTCGGCGGAAACTCCCTAACCGGCTGCATCCCCGCCGGCCTTGAAGACGTGGAAACAAACGACCTTTCCGCTCTAGAACTCCCCTCCTGCAAACCCCTTAATGAAACGCCAGCGGCGGACCGGGACGTACTGGTCGCCCTTTACGAAGCTACGGATGGGCCTAACTGGACCAACAACACCAACTGGCTCACCGACAAACCCCTGGGCCTGTGGCATGGCGTAACAGCCTATGGAAGCAACCGCGTTTATGAGCTTAATCTTGGCTCTAATGGGTTAAGCGGACAGATACCGTCTGTTCTCGGGAACATGCCTGACCTGGAATCTCTGGTCCTCTACGAAAACCTCCTAACCGGAGCAATCCCTCCGGAGCTGGGCAACTTATCCTACCTTCAAGTACTCTCCCTTCGTTTCAACGAATTCAGCGGCCAGATCCCTCCGGAACTGGGCAACCTTTCCAGACTCACATCGCTGGAAGTTGACAACAACCAAATTGAAGGAATGATCCCACCGGCTCTGGGAAGTCTATCAAATCTAAACAAGCTAGAGCTTAGCAGTAACCGGATGAGCGGAAACATTCCCCCAGTTTTAGGAAATCTCTCAAGCCTTGTGAATCTAGATCTAGCCGGCAACCAATTCACTGGGAGGATCCCTCCGGAACTGGCGAATCTGTCAGAACTCTTTTGGCTCAACCTGGGGCACAACCTATTGAGTGGCGAAATTCCATCAGAGTTGGAGAACCTCTCCAATCTGGAATACCTGCTGTTCTATGGCAACCATCTAACCGGGACAATTCCACCGGAATTGGGAAATCTTCATAACTTGCAATCACTAAAACTCTCTGACAACCATCTAACAGGAGAGATCCCTGCGGAACTGGGTTCGCTTTCTAATCTTAGATCGCTTGAGCTCGACGGGAATCGATTGACCGGTCACATACCGCCGGAGCTAGGCAATTCCCCCTCATTGGAAGGCTTGCTCCTTAGTGGCAATCAGCTGGAGGGCTGTCTGCCGTCAAATCTGTGGAACGTCGAGTACAACGACTATAACGAACTCTATCTTCCGTTCTGCAATGACGGGCAGATGCCCGAGGATACTTTGGAACGGCAAGCACTCGTTGCATTATTCGAAGCGACGGATGGCCCTAACTGGGATAACATTCTAAACTGGAAGAGCGACCTGCATATCTCCGCATGGAACGGCGTCATCACAAATTCCGAAGGTCACGTTACCTCGCTCAATCTGGATGAAAACCGGTTGAAGGGAGAGATACCTCCAGAACTGGAAAATCTAACCCACCTTGAATCGCTCTTCCTCAGCGCAAATCAGCTATATGGGAAGATCCCATCGGAACTGAGTAGTGTTCCCAACTTAAAAGACCTTCGGATTGAGGAAAACCAGGTAACCGGGCTAATCCCAAAGGAATTAGGCAATATCAATAGCCTCCGGCGGTTGTACCTGAGCGGGAATCAATTGACTGGCCCCATACCTCCGGAACTCGGCAACCTTTCGAACCTTGAAAGGCTCTACCTGAGTGATCACCAATTGAGCGGGATGATTCCTATAGAATTGACCAACATATTGGTCCTGAGAGACCTGCGGCTCAATGGCAACCGGTTGACCGGATCAATTCCAACCGAATTCGCCAACCTCCATAACCTCAGCCGTCTACGGCTCCAAGACAACCAACTGACTGGGGAAATCCCAACAGAGCTGAGCCATCTCCCAGATCTGGGAATACTGTATCTTGGCAACAACCAGTTTACCGGCTGTATCCCTACCAATCTCCAAGCCGTGCGCAAAAGCGACCTCTCCGACCTCAACCTCCCCTTCTGCCCGTAGACTCGGTTCGCCACGCCCTCCACTCTCCCCACCCCCAAAAGCCCCCCCATCCCCCACCCACCCCCTCCGGTTGACTCTCCCCACCCGTCACGCTAGCATTGCCCAAAGCGCTACAGGCACAAAACCCCACCCTTTGACCCATTATCACCCCAGGAGGCCCCCCATGGAAATCAAGTTCGGACTCATCAGCTGCGACAGCCACGCCCAAGAGCACCCCGAAACCTGGACCAGCCGCATGTCCAAGGCCAAGTGGGGCAACCGTATCCCCCGCGTCGTCGAAACCACCGACCCCGCGGCTTCCGTTGCCCCCATTAACGGCCCCATCGAGCGTTGGCTCATCGATGGCAAGTTCACCGAGACCCGCGGCACCGTCAACTGCCCCACTGCCATGGGAGACCCCCTCCGCAAGACCTACCCCCAACGCTGGGAGGAAGTCCCCCGCTTCGTCTACGACCCCAAGACCCGCCTCGAAGCCCAAGACAAAGACGGCATCGACGGGGAAGTCCTCTTCCCCAACATCGGCGGCCAATCCGGTGAGCTCTTCGTAAGATATGACGCGGAGTTCGAGCTTGCCTGCATTCAGGCCTACAACGACCACATCAGCGAGGATTGGATAGCAGCCAGCGATCGCTACGCCGGCCTCGCCGTCATCCCCTACAAGTCCGGCATCGACGTCACCGTCTCCGAAATCCGCCGCAGCGTGAAAAACGGCCACAAGGGCATCGTCATGCTCGCCGAACCAAGCCAGAACGCCGACGGCCTCGCCCACATTAACGACAACTATTGGGACCCTGTTTGGGACGCCTGCCAAGATCTGGACGTGCCCGTCCATTTCCACGCCGGCGCCGGCATGAGCAAGCTCGCCCTCGATCGCTGGGAAGGCTACACCCGCAACCAGCTGCAGGCCATGGGCCCCGCCGCCAGCTTCGGCCTCCAGGCCCAGTCCATCCCCAACATGCTCCTTTCCGGCACCCTCGAACGCTTCCCCCAACTCAAAATCGTCTGCGCCGAAACCGGCCTCGGTTGGGTCAACTACATCATCGAAGCCTGCGACCACGAATGGGAAAAGCGACATCTCTGGACGGAGGGCCTCGTCAATCGACCCAGCGACGTCTTTCACCGCCAGATCTTCGTCGACTTCTGGTATGAGTCCGCCGGCGTCGAGCAGCGACACAGCATCGGCATGGAGAACATCATGTGGGAGTCGGACTTCCCCCACTCCACCTCCACCTGGCCCGATTCCTGGAAGTTCATCGAGCGTACCCTCAAGGACGTTCCCCAAGAGGAGCGCTACCCTCTGATGGCTGGCAACGCCATTAGAATCTACAAGATGGCCTGAAGCGCCCCAAAATCCCTTCCCCCACTACTATGAAAATAGTTCGCCACACATCTTCCCATAGGGGCAATCCCTTGTGGTTGCCCTCCCTCTTGTCCTCGCGAATGCGGGAACCCATCCCCGCACCCCTTCCGTGATTCCCGCGAAAGCCGGAATCCAGCCCCGGACCCAATGACTGAACGACTCCACAAAACATCCCCTTCCGTGATTACGAACACTCCCTCCGCCACAACTATGAAAATAGCCCCTTACACATCTCCCCGTAGGGGCAATCCCTTGTGGTTGCCCTCCCCCAATTCCTACACATTTCATTCTGAGCAAAGCGAAGCGAAGTCGAAGAATCTCTCACACAGCATCCAAAGGAGGAGCAGGTGGAATTAGAGCACGGCCTTATCAGCGTGGACGACCACGTTCAGGAAACCCCCGAAACCTGGAGCGCCTACATGTCCGCCCAGAAGTGGGGCGACCTGATCCCCCATTTAGAAGACCGCGAAGACGGCTCCCAGGCCTGGGTTGTTGCCGGCCATAGGCTTGACGACCGCCCCCTGGCGGAAACCGGCGCCCTCATGCCCGACCGCAACCAATCGCCCCAACGCTGGGAAGACGTGCCCGCCGCCGCCTACGACCCCGCCCAACGACTCCGCGCCATGGACGCCGATGGCGTCGACTGCCAGGCCCTCTACCCCAGCCTCTCCGGCGGCTCCGGCGAAGTCATCGGCGCAATCTCAGACCCCGCCCTTCAGCTGGCCTGCGTCCAGGCCTACAACAACTGGCTCGTCGACGCGTGGAAGAGCGCCAGTCCCCGGTTCATCCCCCAGTGCCTCATACCCATCTACTCCCCCCAGCAAGCCGCCACAGAAGTCTCCCGCGCCGTCGCCCTCGGACATCGTGGCGTCATCATGCCCGGCACCCCCTGGGACCTGCAGGACGTTCCCCACATAAACGACCCCGCGTGGGACCCCCTCTGGACCACCTGCCAGGACCTCCAAGTCCCCGTCTGCTTCCACTCCGGCGCAACCCCCAAGGTGCGACTTCAAGCCTGGAAGGGTTTCTCCCCCGTCCTCACCGACGCCATGAACGCCATCACCGGCCCCGTCAGCAGCGCCCCCATCCTGGCCAACCTCCTCTTCTCCCGCATCCTCACCCGCTTCCCCACACTCAAGTTCGTCATCGCCGAGACCTCCCTGGCCTGGGGCGCCTACCAGATAGAGACCGCCGACCACCAGTTTGAGCGGCAGCGTCTTCACAGCGAAGGCTACGAGTTCAAGCCCTCCGAACTCTTCCGACGCCAGTGCTACATGACGGGATGGTACGACCGCGCCGGCCTCCAGGTCCGAAGCTACCTGGGCGTCGAGAACATCCTCTGGCAGTCCAACTTCCCCCGCGCCACCTCATCCTGGCCCAACACCCGCCAGTACATCGAGCGCAGCTTCGCCAACATCCCCGAAGACGAACGCCAACAAATCCTCACCACCAACCCCACCACCCTCTACCACCTCTAACCCTTCCGTGTCCTCGCGTATGCAGGGACACATCCCCCGCAATACCCCTTCCCCCTTTGATGGGGGAAGGTTAGGATGGGGGTGCCCCTCCGTGTCCTCGCGAAGGCGGGGACCCATCCCCCGCTGCCCATTCCTGCGTAATCGTGCTCTAGCGGCAAATCCTGATGCCACAATTTACCCACACGTTTTGGAATGATAGAATGTCGGTTCAGGCAATGCATGAACCATGATGGGTCAATTGAACGTAGTAGACCGCATCCCACCACTAGCTAATTCACTCAACGAATAACGTCCGAGATTGGAGTGTGCAGTGACCAGCAAGGCCCTATTCGCGTCAACGGTAACAATTGTCCTCGCAAGCCTAGCACTCCTCACATTCCTTGTAGCCTGTGAACCGGAAACAGAAGGTTCACAAGGCCAGACTGGACCACAGGGACAAGAGGGATCAGTTGGGCCACAAGGTCCAGCGGGTCCCGAGGGTCCAACAGGGCCGCAGGGACCACCTGGCTCACAGGGACCCGAGGGTCCGGAGGGGCCGCAGGGTCAAGAAGGCCCGCCCAGGCCATCAGGGGCACAGGGTCCGCCCGGCCCCCCGGGCGATGCGCCCGACCTGTCCGACGAAGTGATATGGCCGGAGTTGCGAATTGACGTAACCATATCCTCACGGTGCGCTGAACGAATCCTGGATACAGTGGAGTACCAAGGCACAACCGCAGCCGTTGAGCGACAACGCGAGTCATTGGAGTACCTGCTGAAACAGCCTGCCAGTTATATGAGCGATCGGCATATCGACCGAATCCGCAACTGGATGGGGCAGACCGATGCATTGAACCGCGTGTGCGGCGACGAGCGAGAGGCGTTGGAACTCTTTTATGAGGCGAGATACAACAATCCAATGGGCCGTTGGCGTGCAAACGGAATTCAATCCTATTGGTATTGCGCCTACCCAGACGATGACCTATTGGGCGACGATTACGGCGGCGATCTTTGGAATGACTCGGAGGATTGCGCCACGGTCGAGCAATGGATCCCCCCATCATGGATCCCGGAAGAGGAGCGCCCTTAAGGGGCCCCTGTAACCGCCGCAAGAGCCAGATCCTAACCCTCTCCGGCCTCCGCCGCCTCAACCACAAGGAGGATAGGATGCTAGGCAATGGGTTGTAGGGGCTGCTTGGCTAAAGAAGGTTGAAGCAATGATACACCCAATTTTAAGGGAGACATTGGAGAAGCGAATACTTCCTCACGTGCTTCAAATCGGATCTCTCGACGTTCCATACGAAGGGAAATTATCTAGATTCCGTAATGATGGAACCGAGGCAGTCTTAGCAGAAGGACGAGCCAAGTTCGAGTTTGATGAACCGAATCTAACCTTTGTATTTTATTTGGATGGTCCGACTTCAGCTTACTCGTTGCTGGGAAGTGCATCTGATGACAGTGAGGATTCCATTGTATTGAAAGGTGTGGGTTATAAAATTCCGATACTGACAACCATGGTTCGTCCGGGAAATTACTTCTCGACTCCTCATGGGTATCTACATACAGAATCCGTCTCTGGCAGAGTACACGGGCCGGTTGGCGATTTTGACACTCCGGTGAAGTCAGTTACTGCGTATATGTCTGGATTAGGCGATTGGTTTGGCCCTTCTGGTATATCTAGAATTCCAACAGGCAATACGTTGAAAACAAAACGCGGTTATGAAACGCCGATATTGGAAATTCAGCCAAGTGTATTTACCAACATAGATGGATATGAAATCGCAATAACCCCTCATGGAAAAGGGAACAACGCAAACCATCAAATCTTGATAAAGCGCAAGGATGGTACAGCACTACGGTTTAATGACGTTGAACCCATTGTTCACGCTCTGCGTTGTTTCCTCTCACTTCAAGCAGGAAGATTCGTTGAAACCCACCTGATCCTTGGCACTTCAGTTGTCAACGTAAATGACCTTTTATGTGCCAAGATATTCTCCTTGGGCACTAAAAAACCAGTTTTATCGGGCACCTTAACGAACATAGACGAATGGCCAAATATGTTTACGGAGTTCTGGAGGCTGTGGGGCCGCGACCAAAAGGGCAAAAATCCCAACATAGTGGATCTAATAGACCATCATGTGCGTTGCTCCATGGCGATGCACGAGGACATCACCGGCGCGATGACCCATGCCTACGCAACGTTGGAAGCGATATCTAAGTTGCTAGGTTTCAAGGGTGGCAACAGTAAGTGGATTTCAAACGTAGAGAAGTCTGTGGAGCATTCTCGCCTCGGTCAAGATGATGGGAATAAAATTGACAAGGAACAGATGAGGCGAACTCTAACAAAAGTAGAAACATATCGAGCATTAGGTGCTCATGGCGAAGCTATCAGGCTCGTCGACAACCTCCAACACTACGTGCTGCACTTGCAATATGCCCATCAGCTGGCGTGCTATTTGATATTAGCACAGTTGGGATACCGTAAGACACACCTCATGCCATACATGCAGCTGGTTCCATTCAAACCCGCTAGTAAAGGATAGTGAGAATTGCCCTAGAGGCATTGCGCAGAAGGCTCAGGATGTTTGACTAGCATACTCCACTACCCCTGCCCCCTATAGGGTATGGTTTCAAACCACCACCCCCCCTGCACCCCCCCCCAAAAAACGTCTATAATCCCCCCATCCTAAACCCCAGGAGCCCCCCATGCCCCTCATGACCGGCGGAAAAGCCGTCGTCGAGTGCCTCAAGGCCCACGACGTCGACACCATCTTCGGCATCATCTCCACCCACACCATGCACATCTACGACGCCCTCTACCACGAGCAGGACGCTATCCGTTTCATCGGCGGCCGCCACGAGCACGCCCTCGGCTTCATGGCCGACGGATACTCCCGCGTCACCGGCAAGCCCGGCGTGCTCTTCACCAGCGGCGGCCCCGGCGCCGCCGACAGCATGGGCTCCATGGGCGAGGCCTACCACGCCTCCTCCAAAGTCCTCCAGGTCACCGCCAACGCCGAACTCGAACTCATCGACTCCGGCAAGGGCGCCATCCACGAGGCCAAAGACCAGCTCGGAATGTTCCGCTCCGTCACCGGCTGGAACGCCCTCATAGACAACCTCGAGTCCATGCCCGACTACTTCCTCGAAGCCTTCCAACGCTTTTCCGCCGGCAGGCCCCGCCCCATTGAGCTTGAGATTCCGACCGACCTCTTCGACAAACAGGCCGACATCGAGGTACTTCCCTCCCGCGATGCAACAACCCCACCACCCGACCCAGCCACCATCGAAAAGGCCGCCACCGCCCTCCGAAACGCCAAACGCCCCATCATCTGGGTCGGACGCGGCATCATGCTTGCCGACGCCACCGATGAACTCCGCCAACTCGCCGAAACCCTCGGCGCCCCCGTCACCTGCGCCACCACCGGCAAGGGCGCCTTCCCCGACGACCACCCCCTTGGCCTCGGTGTCGGCGAGTTCGGCGGCATCCGCGGCGACAGCCCCCTCGGAGACTTCCTTGACCACTCAGACTTGCTCCTCATCATCGGCTCCACCATGGCCTACCATCGCACCGTCCAGCAAGGTCTGACACTCCCCGCCAACATCATCCAGATAGATGTAGACCCCGCTGAGATCGGCAAGAATTACCCCGCATCTCTAGGCATCCAGGGCGACGCCAAGGTTGCCCTTCAGCAGATTATCTCCCTCCTGGACTCAAAGCCCGTTTCCACTAAATCCGGCTACTCCCAGGAGATTGCTGAGCTTAAAGAAAGCATCCGTCGCAGCTTACAAGACCAATACCCCAACGAGCTCCGAACCCTGGAGGGTATACGCAGCGTTCTGGCCCGAGACGCCGTCGTTGTCGGCGACGCGACCGTGCCCAACTACCGCGCCTCCCGCTGCATGGACTTCTACGAACCCAACACCTACCTCGGCCCCAACTCCTGGGCCGGCCTGGGCTACGGCTTCCCCGCCGGCTTGGGGGCAAAAGTCGGCCTCCCCCACAAGCAGGTCGTGGTCATCACCGGCGACGGCGGCTTCCAGTACAACATCCAGGAGTTGGGCACCGCCCTCCAGTACGGCATCAGCCCCGTGGTTATGGTTTTCAACGATAACGCTTGGGGCGTGCTCAAGGGGGTTCAGAAAGACACCTTCGACGGACGCTACATCGGCACCGACCTGCGCAATCCCGACTTCGTCAAGCTGGCCGAAGCCTACGGCGCCCCCGCCACCCGCGTCCACAACCTCGACGAACTCACCACCGCCCTCGGCGACGCCCTCAACGGCGACACCATCCACCTCGTCGAAGTCGCCATGCCCGAAGGCTTCGCCGCCTTCCGCTAACCCCCCATATGATGACATTCTAAGGAACGCCCCACCCGTTTTTCACCCGTAGGGGCGCCCCTTGTGGGTGCCCTCCCTCCCGTCCCTTCCCCCTTGAGGGGGGAAGGTTAGAGCCTGCCCTCGTGTAGACGGGGGATGGGGGTGAAAACTCCCCCTTTGTCCTCGCGCATAGCCTGCCCTCGTGAAGACGGGGGCGGGGACCCATCTTTCCTCCTCTCCCCCAAGTGCCATTCCAAGGCCCCGCGAACAATCTAGTCGCCCCTGCTCAACGTCCCTCCATCCCATAACTGTGCGCCTTTCCCACCGCTCACCGCACTACCCTTCCCCCGTAGGGGCGCCCCTCGTGGGTGCCCTCCTTCCCGTCCCTTCCCCCGTAGGGGCGCCCCTCGTGGGTGCCCTCCTTCCCGTCCCTTCCCCCTTGAGGGGGGAAGGTTAGGATGGGGGTGAAAACTCCCCCCTTGTCCTCGCGCATAGCCTGCCCTCGTGAAGACCGGGGCGGGAACCCATCTTTCCTCCTCTCCCCCACGCCTCATTCCGAGGCCCCGCGAACAATCTCGTCGCCCCTGCTCAACGTCCCTCCATCCCATAACTGTGCGCCTTTCCCACCGCTCACCGCACTACCCTTCCCCCGTAGGGGCGTCCCTCGCGGACGCCCGTCTCCCCGATAGTTGCATGTCATTCCGACCGAAGCGGAGTCGAAGAATCTCGCTACCCACGCTCAACACTCTCCCCACCCATTCGTCAACCACACCCTACCCCCTCTACAGAAGCGCCTTCACAAACCGGTCTGCGAAAGCCGACCCCTTCCTAACCTTCGCCGGGTCTAACCTCATCAGAATTCCAAAGCTATGCGCACCCTTGTTATAGCGTCCCTTCCTCGTTCGCCGAGTGGCCCCATCTAGCCCTCTTTCAACGTCCTGCTTCAAGACCTGCTCCACGTTCGGATTCGCCGGAAGAGCCTGCCTCCGAAAACCCTGCCCGAAGTAAGCTTGCAGCCCGTCCTTGTCAGCGAGGAACCAAGACTCCATAACCTGCACCATCAGATGACACTGGTCATCCGTCGCCCCGCTGGGCCGTGTCCAGCCGTCGCTCTGCTGTAGATGCCCCCACGCAGTCTTGGCTGTAACCGGCCCTTCCGCGTCCACCAGGAGAATCTTACGAAAACTTCGATCCGAGTCGCTTCGGAAAGCAGTGTACGCTTCTCCTCTAGCCCCGCGAGATTCCACCTGTATATTTTCAGTCGCAATCCCCGCATTGTGGAAAAAATTGCGAAAAGCCGCGCGACACTCACGATCCAGCGCCTTCCTACCTCCACCCTCCACGTAGACCTTGGTCCTCACCACCGATTCCCGCCAAACCTCCCACTAGTCCAAAGCTCCCCAAGCCGGTATTTCTCAAGCCAAGGCTCCAGCGATTCCTTATCGAGTCGCCGGAGTTGCGTCGCCCCGTCCACCTTCTCGCAGACCACCACCGCCTCCGGCACCTCCGACAGCGCATCCACCAGAACGTCCGAATGCGTCGTAACGAAAATCTGGCTGCGCTTCGACGCCTCTATCAGAAGCTTAGCCACCTCTGGAATTATGTCCGGATGCAGCCCCAACTCCGGCTCCTCAATACAGATGACGTACGGCGGATTCGGATGGCAAAGAACTGACAGTAGGCAAAGATACTGCAGACTCCCGTCTGACATGCGCGTGGCTGGAATAGCTTCCTCTAGTCCCTTCTCATGAAGTACAACCTGGACCGTCCCATCAATTACACGAGTATGAATGCGTTCAACAAATGGATAAAAGTCCCTCATCCGGTCCAACAATTGGTCTTCCAACCCCGGCTTGTTCATTATCTCATTGAGTACCAATGCAAGATTCGAAGCATCCTCTAGGAGAAAGTCTTGCTGCTCATCTGTCCTCTGCGGTTGCCGTGCCGCAGAGAAGCGGCCAAAGCTCCACTCCCTATAAAAGCTCATACTTTCAAACGAATTTGCCAGATACGTCAATTCCGGATAAGAACTGGGATCTCTTCGCTGTGACAAGATAGATTCATTAGGCTCAATTTCTTCGCGTCTGAGTCGTTTCTTATTGCCAATGTTTCCCGGTGGATCCGCTACTTCAATTAGAGCATGCTCAAACGACGATCTAGACAAAAAGTAAATGTGCGGCTTATCGCCTTCACCATCTAACGGCTTTTCGCTCTCCACCACTTCACCACAAAGAAGAAATCGCCCTCGCGATTCTTTGAAATCCATTCGATACCTTATTGGGCGCAACTTCCTTTCGAATGCATTGCGAAAGGGAAGAGTGACGTCCACGGACGCCATCTGGGGCTTAGGCTCTCCCTTCCACGGCCACTCCCTAACACCACCGCCCTCGCGTGTCGGAACCTGAATGTCCCTAGGAGCGGCATGAAGAAGTGATAGCGCCTCAATAAAATTCGACTTCCCAGAAGCGTTGGGCCCAATCAGCACGTTCAATGGTTCCAGGACAAATTCTTCCTCGCTCGGCCCAAAGGACAGAATGTTGTCCAGCCGGATGGTTTGGAAGAACCTCATACCCTCCATCTTCTACTCCTCCTGAAACCGCCGCTTTCCGCTAACCACCACCTCCTAAAGCGGCAGCCCCACAGTCTTCCCCTCCTGCGCGCTGCGCGTCACCGCCTCCGTGAACTCCATGTACCGCACCCCATCCGCAAACGACGTATGCGTCACCTTCTCCAGCCCAAGTATCGCATTCACAAACTCCTCCTCCACCCGCCAAGCCCCCTCCTTCTCCGGCTCAATTACAATCTCTCGTAGCCCCTCGTCGCTGCGACGACCGCCCATCAGCTTGCCCGACCCCATGTCCAGTTGCAGCGTTCCCTCGCTGCCGTAGAGCCACACCTGCGAAGGCGGAGCGTGTCCCGTCACCGCGCTGAACCGAAGCCGCGCCTGCGCACCGCAGGCCATCCGACACAGAACTTCCACGTGGTCCGGCACCGTCAAGCCTCGCAGCCACCCTTCCTCATTCCGACGCTGCCGAACGTTCACAGTCGACATCGCCTGCACGTTCACCGCCGGCCCTATCCACCGCATCAGCGTTTCGTACCAGATCCCCATGTTCAGAATGTTGAACCCGCTCAAGTCCCTTTCCTGCCGCCAGTGAAGCGGACTGTCCCAATCGATGAAAGCCCCTCCGTTACCCAGCAGGTCCACCGCCAGAATCTCCCCCAAGAACCCACCCGCGATAAGGTCCAAAATCGTCCGGTCGAACTTCAGCGTCATCGGAGCCGGCACAATTTGCGTCACCAGCTGCGAGCTCGCCAAAGACGCCGACAGCATCTCGTGAGCCTCGTCCGAGTTCATCGCCATCCGAGCCTCCGTGAGCACGTGCTTTCCCTCGTCCAGCGCCGCCAGGGTAACGGGGCAATGCAGGTAGGGCCACGTCCCAATGCAGATAGCGTCCGTATCCTCCGCCTCCACCAATTCCTCCCAATCGTCGTAGACTTCAGGAATGCCGAACTCCTCCGCCACCCGCTCTCCCGACTCCCGTGTCCGGTTGCATACGCTCACGACCTCAACATTCGGCAGCGCCTGAAAGCCTGGTATGTGGTGCAGCCGCGTATTCGCCCCCGCCCCCACAATGCCTATTCGTATTGCGTCCATCATCAGTAGCCAAGCTCCTTTTCGATATAGCTAATGCCGTCGCTCACAATGTCCGCTATCTCGTCCACTTCCTGGGCGGAAAGCGTCAGCGCAGGCGTCAGATTCAGATATGGGACGGTGCGAGTCAACAGACCGTTCTCCGCCAGTCGACGGGAGAGCTTGTCTCCCGCTCCGGGCACCGACGAAAGTGACTCCTTGGTAGCCTTGTCCTTCACCAGTTCCACCGCGCACATCAGGCCCAGCCCCCGCACGTCCCCCACTATGGGATGCTCCTTCAGAGCAGTAAGCCTGTCCAACAGACGGCGGCCCATCACCGCCGAGTTCTCCACCAGCCCTTCCCGCTCGATTATCTCCATGTTCACCAACGCCGCCGCCGCTCCTGCCGGATGTCCGCTGTAGGTATAGCCGTGCCGGAACGTCACGTCCTCCCCTCCAACAAAAGCCTCAGCCACCTGATCCCTGACAATGCAGGCTCCCACGGGCTGGTACCCGCTCGTGATGCCCTTGGCCACGGTGATTATGTCCGGTTGAACGCCGAAGTGCTCAATCGCGAACATCTTCCCCGTGCGCCCAAACCCGTTGATAACCTCGTCGGCAATCAGCAAGACCCCATGACGGTCGCAGATGTCCCGCAGCATGGGCCAGTACTCCGGCCCGGGAATCGCCACCCCCGACGATACCGACACCGGCTCCGCAATAACCGCCACCACCGTCTCCGGCCCTTCCTCCAAAATTATCTTCTCAACCGCCTCCGCGCACAATACGGCGCACTCGGATGCCGTCTCTCCCCCCAATTCGCACCGGTACGGCGAGGGCTGGGGCGCAACCCTAACGATAGGCAACATAGGCTCGAAAATATCTCGATTCACCCAGGGGGCCATGTTCACCGCCAGCGCCCCAAGGCTGACCCCGTGGTATGACCCACGTCGCGAAATGAACTTGACCCGCTCCTTGTCCCCGCGGTTGAAATGATACTGACGCGCCATCTTCATAGCCGTTTCCACCGAGTCCGACCCGCCGCTCGTGAAGAACACCCGGTTCAGGTCCCCCGGCGCCAGCGACGCCAACTTCTCCGCCGCCTTGATCGCCGGTATCGTGGCATAGGCAAAGGTATTGGCATAGTGCAGCGTCGACATCTGCTCGTAGACGGCCCTCGCTATCTCTTCCCTACCATACCCCACGTTCACAAGGGCAAGCCCGGCGAACCCGTCGTAATACTCCTTACCGTGGATGTCCTTTATCTTCGCGCCTTTGCCTTCCGTCATAATCTGAAGGCCGCCCTCCGCCACCACGTCGTTCAACTGCTGAAACGGAAACCACACGTGCGAAAGGGCTGCCTCTCGCAGCCCGTCAAATGTCTCCGTCTCCATCCAACCTTCCAACCCCTTATAACTCACAACAAACCTCCCAAATCAACTGATTACCCATGTCCCATAGAATACACCCACTCAACGCCAACTTGAAGGGGTGCAGTCAGACGAACGGTTGGGTATTCCTACAGGCGCAGACCAATCTCACCGTCATTCCGGCGCAGGCCGGAATCCAGTTCCCCTGTCCTGATACCCAGATGTGAGATGGAACCCTGGTAGACCGTTGGAGACCCTCCGATTCGCATTACCGACATATGGCGAGAATACCAACGATTACGTAAAGTTGCTGAGGCTCGCCCCAAGCGCTAGAGTCAGGCCAAGGTGGAACAGACGACCTTAAATTACCCCAGCGTTGAAAACTACAAACTCATGGTCCAAGAAGCTGGCCATGCCTTGGGTCTATCTGGATATTCCGACCTCAGTCTGCTTTCTGAACGAGGCCTATACAAAATGGCCCATCCGGATGTCCCTGACACCGTGCTGAACTACGACGATGAAGTTGATGAGAATTTCCCATTTAACGACAGACTCGAAATGCAGAATAGGCGGGAACCGGACTGCGCTCCTCATCCCTTCGACATTCTGGCAATCTACGCCCTGTATCAGACGGTGGTGGATCCATGAGAATAGACGAGTTACACATAGCCTGGAAGATAATTCTCTACGCCCTAGCGGTGTTAACGGTTATCGTTAGCATTCTTGGGGCTGGATACTGGGTTCTTGGTGGTATTGCCGCTTCGTTTCTTGAAAGTGGTTACAATGACGATGGACCCGTTCCTTATTTCGGACTCAATCCCCCGTATCCGCCTCAGTGGTCTGCTGAGGGCACAAGCATACTACTATCCCCATGGGGGACCACGCTGGTGGAAACTGGGGCCAACGGCACTGAGGTCGAATATATCGTCGACGTTTATAATCCCAACATCTCCCCCGACGGTACCCGGATGGCGTTCGCCACACTGCGGCACGGGGACAACTACGATATAGGGGTCTCGAACCTGGACGGGTCCAACTACCGCCGGCTGACAAAGACCAAGAGTTCCGAAGCCAACCCGGTGTGGTCCCCCGATGGTTCCCAAATCGTTTTCATCTTCAACCGTTTTGCCGACGATGACTTTGATGATGAGGGACCTGCCGGTTTGTACATCATGGACGCCGACGGCTCCGACGTGCGGATACTGGCCCACCGGGTTGACGGCATTGGTCTTCAAGCCTGGTCCCCCGACGGCCGGACGTTGGCATTCTTGGTATCGGAGACACCGCCATCGGGTCGCTATAAGGACATCCGCTACTACATCCACACCGTAGGGCGTGACGGTTCCAACCTGACCAGGTTAGCCGAGTCTATCAGCCTACCCGCCTGGTCTCCCGACGGCACCACCATAGCGTTCCAACATTGGACTCAAGATAGGGGTCTTTCCTTCTTCGCTGTCAATCGTGATGGGTCTGGCGCGCGGGAGATATTTAACATAGACAGTTCCCATACTCAGGGGGTGAGCAATTATCTGTTCTGGTCTCCTGACGGTTCGGAGATACTGTACAGGGGCGGCCTTTCGTCCTAGCAAAGGCCGACGGTTCCGGCTACGGCGTGTTCGACGTTCGGGGTGACGAGCAAGCCCACCCCTCCTGGTCTCCGGACGGTTCGAGGATTGCGGTTGACATGCAAAAATACAATAGCTCCGCGGATGAAGAGAAAGTCAGGGTTTTTACTATGGCGCGAGACGGGTCCGACAAACGCTCTTTGATACCTGGCCTTTTGAAGTTTGATGACAGGCGGCAATTCCAATTCCAGCCTGCCCACGGAGAGCCGTTTGATACGAAGGCGGGCTGGGAATGGTACTCTCCAGAGGGCAAAATTATCTCCAACACAGAAACGTCCGTACTCGTAGGCCCGCCCAACTCCGTCCCCAACCCCTAAATCCCCGGCCTCCGCCGATGCCACGGCGTCGCCTGCTCGTAGGCGTGGGCCACCGCCAGAATTACGTCCTCCCGGAAGGGCCTCCCAATTAGCTGTAGCCCAATGGGCATTCCGCCCCTCTCCGGCCCTGCGAAACCGCATGGAACGTTCATCGCCGTCACGTTGGAAAGGGGCACAAGCGGCGTGTGGTCCGGGCCGCGCATCAACAAGTCCGCAGAGTCTTGCTTGCTGGCGGGCATCACGTTCGGCTTGATTCGGGGCGCCGTCACCCGCATCGTAGGCGACGCCAGCACGTCGAACCGCCCTAGCGCGTCGTGCACCTGCCGACGCAGCATTGACCGCAGCATCTGCACCTTGGTGTAATACTGCCCCGGCACCAGACTCCCCGTCAGTAACTTGACCTGCTGGTCGTAGTCGAACTCCGTCAGACGTTCGTCGACCCACTCCTTGTACCGCGCCGGCATCTCCACGTACATATGCGTATAGAAGATAATCCGTGCCCAAGGCGCTAACGGCACCGACACTTCCTCCACCTCCGCCCCTAGATCAACCAGCATCTCCACCGCCCGCCAGAACGCCTTACGCACCTCCGGCGTCACCTGCTCGTCGTCGATCAGTTCCTTAACCACCCCCACCCTAAACCCCTTGCCGGACTCTCCTGCGGGAAGCCTGCCCGTCAGCGCCTTGCGAAAATCGGGTACTGGAACATCAGCCGTGTTCGGGTCTTTGGGGTCATAGCCGCAAATGGGCTGTAGGGTAATAGCGCAGTCCTCTACTGTGCGCGACATCGGCCCCGCCTGGTCCATGGACCAGATTATCGGCATCAACCCATACCGGCTCACCCTGCCCCACGTGGGCCGCAGTCCCACCACCCCGCACCACGACGATGGATGACGAATGGACCCCGACGTGTCTTCTCCCAAGGACGTGGCGCAAAGAGCAGCGCCCACCGCCGCCCCGGAGCCGGAACTGGAGGACCCCGGCTCGTAGTCCGTATTCCATGGGTTACGCGTCCGACCGTAGGGAAACATGAACCGCCCGCCCGAAGCGAACTCGCTCATGTTCAGCTTCCCCAACAACACCACGCCGGCCTTCTTGATTCGCGCGATGACCGTCGCGTCTTCCTCCGGCACGAAATTCCGCAAAAGCGTCGAAGCGTTTGTCGTCCGAATCCCCTTGGTCAGCATCTGGTCCTTCACAGCTATGGGTATACCATGCAGGGGCCCTAGATATTCGCCCCGCCCAATCTGCTCCTCCGCCCGCCGTGCCTGCGCCATCGCCTCATCAGCCACGACCGTTATGTAAGCAAACAATCGGGGATTCAACCGATCGACGCGCTCAAGATACGTCTCCGTCAACTCCACCGGAGACACCTCCCGGGATTTCACCAGGCCGGAAAGCTCCACTACTGATAGAAAAGGTAACTCTGCTCTGTTCACTGCACGTCCTTCAGAAACAATTGCGCTCATGGCGCATTTTCTAACTACCAGTTAGGAGTGTCAACACTCCTAACTCACCCACTCCCAGCCTTCCGGACCCTTAACGGTCGGAAACGCGGTCTACTTCTCAGGCAGGCTCAAGGCGAATTCGACCCCCGCCCGTACCCACTCCAACAGCCCCTCGTCGTTGGACACCCCTTCCGACCTTACCATTACGAACCCTCGCATCGGCCGACCCGTCATATCCATGGCCTGGCAGTGAGGCCTCCCCAACGCCTCCTCATACCCACACGGCCCCACCCTCACCATCAGCCGGTCCTTGTGGACCCCCAGCGCCATGTTGCCCTTCACCATGAAGGCCAAACCGCCGAACATCTTCTTCTGCACCACACCTTCTTCAAGGTCCAGCACCCGTTCCACCCGCTCCGACAGCCGCTCATCGTAGGCCATTGGTCGCCTATCCGCCCTTCCTGCAAAGCGCGTCCAACCCGCTACTCCCTGTGCCGGAACAATCCGAAGGAGCTGGTGTACCCGTGAAGATACGTTGTTCCCTGCACAGGCCCAATCTCACCATTGCAGAAGAAACCCCCCATCGGAATCTCCCCCATCAGGTCGCGAAATATCCCCGTGTCGTGGTCCGGCTGACCGTACAGATACACTCCGCGCCCAAGGCAGGAAAAGAGGAGCGCCCCCTCCACACCCGTCTCTCGGTATCTGTCCCGGTACTGATTCACCATGGCTGTCAGGTCTTCGGTGGAAGTCTGTGCGTCCCTCAGGTGAAACTGCACTATCTGACCTTCCCGCAGCCGCTCGCCGATGGCCAGCGCCCCTGACCGAGGGTCCATCCCAACTATGTTTCGAATCAGAAAGTCGCCCAACTGCGGATACTCCTGGAACTCGTCCATCACCACCCCAAGAAACAGCGAATTGCGCGCCAGCTCTCTGTCACGCTCGCTGAGCACCTGGTACAGGTCTCGAAGGACCTCCAGTGCGGGTGAGCCGTCCAACTCCAGCAGAACGTTGTCCTTGCACCGCGTCAGGTTCATGGGCTTGCCTATAGGCCGGCATCCCTGCGCCACAATCGTGTCTATGACCACGTCGCCCTGAAAGGCCAGACCCACCGCGCCGGAGCGGTGGACCTCCCCGTCCAGCATCAGAGCGTTCGACCCCGGCTGCTGCCCCCCGCTGGCCATCCCTCCAACCTTCACGCTGCGCCGGAATGCGTAGTCCAGCCCCAGCAGCAGGTTGTCGCTGCGAATGGTGAAGGGGTCCGTTATCAGCAGAAACTGCGGGTATTCGTCCGGCGTAGTCCCGACCAGAGACTCCCAGGCGCTGGGCGAAGCGTCCAGGTCCGGCAGCGACTCGTTTTCAACGTGGAAGGGCGTCACCGAAACCCTCGGTAGCGACGCCGCCGTCAGCGAGAATCCTGGTTTCTGCTCAATCTCACGCCCGCCCCCAATGACCCCGCCCGCAGAGCAGCCAATTATATGCTTGGGCGACAGCCGTTCCCTCACCATCTCAGGTATCCGCTCGTATGCCCCACGGTGATGGGGCGAAGCGAAGACCACCGCCAAGTCCACCGTTTCCGACTCCAGACCTTCTCTGACCGACGCTACACACCGGTCCAGGGCCTCCTCCAAGGAGGAATTATCCGAGGATGCGGAGGACCATTTCATCGTACCCTCCAGTAAAACGGGCTGCCGCGAGTATACCAAATCCCCATCTCCCAGACACACCCACGCCCACAATCGGCGTGGGGATCACCCCATTCCAATATCCTGTGGAGAACCCCCTCGCCGCGAATGGGTGAGCCACATGTTGAGAAGCATGTCCCACGGGCAAGCTCAGACCCATGGGGCAGAAGCCATTTGGGACACGCTCAAGTAGGGATGCCCAAGCGCTTTCGACGGAATGTTGGCGAAGCAACTGAAACTGCTGCTGCTCGACAGTGCAGATAGCCTATCGCCTTGTTCTATGCAGCGAGGAGGTCTGTTTGACGGGGTCTGTGGCTAAAGAAGGGTCTCGTCCCTACTGCTACCAACGCTTATATGGCAGGAATTTCCCAGACATGGTGACCTGCACCCGGTCTCCGTCCGGGGATTCCACCCGGCCCACCGAGACGGTAAAGTCTATCGCGCTCATAATTCCGTCCCCAAATTTCTCGTGGATGATTTCCTTGAGCGGAACGCCGTAGACCTGCATAATCTCATAGAACCGGTATATCAACGGATCAGTGGGGACGACAGGACCCAAGCCCTTCATCGGGCATTCCGTCAGCTCCGCAGCAACATCGCTGCCAAGCTCCAGCAAATCCGCGAGACGGGTGGCCTCCTCCGGTGTGGCGCTGGCCTGTCTGTAGACCAAGGCTGCTACCCATACTTCGTCATGGCCGAGGGCTTGGGCCAGGTCAGCAAAGGACAAGCCCAACTTGCGCTTGGCTTCTAGCAGTGTCTCCGTCGTACTTCCGAGTTCAAGGGCCACTATTGAATCTCCTTTTCGTAATCAGGGCAACGCCCCAAACGGCGTCACTACACCCACTGTAGAGATGAATTCTACACACAGCAGGCCAGCTTTTCCAGTGCACATTGATCGCCTGCTACCCACTGGCCACTACCCGCCCTCTTGGTGCACAATAGGAGAAAATCCCCCCGGAGGCGTCATGACCAACCGACTCGCCAACGAAACCAGCCCCTACCTCCTCCAACACGCCAACAACCCCGTCGACTGGTATCCCTGGGGCCCGGAAGCCCTCGAAAAGGCCCAATCGGAAGACAAGCCCATCCTACTCAGCGTCGGCTACTCCGCCTGCCACTGGTGCCACGTCATGGAGCGGGAGTCTTTCGAAAACCCCGCCATCGCCCGCCTCATGAACCACAGCTTCGTCAACATCAAGGTCGACCGGGAGGAACGGCCCGACATTGACGCCATCTACATGCAGGCCGTCCAGGCCATCACCGGCCAGGGCGGTTGGCCCATGACCGTCTTCCTCACCCCCCAGGCCGAACCCTTCTACGGCGGCACCTACTTCCCCCCCGAAGACCGCGGCCCCATGCCCGGCTTCCCCCGCATCCTCCTCACCATGGACCAGATCTATCGCACCCGCCGCAGCGAGGTCACCACCGCATCCTCGGAGATAGTCAACAGGCTCCAACAGACCAGCCGCATGAAGTCCGAGTCCAACCTCCTATCCCCCGACCTGCTTGACGAAGCCTTTCTTCACCTCTCCTCCGGCTTCGACGGACAGAACGGTGGCTTTGGCGGCGCACCCAAGTTCCCCCAACCCATGAACTACGACTTCATCCTCCGCTATCACCACGCAACTGGCAACACCGAGGCCTTAGAAATCCTCAACCTCTCCCTCGAAAAGATGGCCCTCGGCGGCATGTACGATCAGCTCGGCGGCGGCTTCCACCGCTACTCCACCGACAGCTACTGGCTCGTCCCCCACTTCGAGAAGATGCTCTACGACAACGCCCTCCTAAGCCGCCTATATCTCCACGCCTATCTTGCCACCGGCCACGAACTCTACCTGCGCATCGTCCAGGAAACCCTCGACTACGTTCTACGCGAAATGACCAGCCCTGAAGGCGGCTTCTACTCCAGCCAGGACGCCGACAGCGAAGGCGTCGAAGGCAAGTTCTTCCTCTGGTCTCCTGAGCAAATTCGCCGCGCCATTGGCGACTACGACGCCGATATCTTCTGCGCCTACTACGACGTTTCCGACCAGGGCAACTTCGATGGCAAGAGCATCCTCAACGTCCCCCTCAGCGCGGAAGAGGTCATCGAGCGGCTGGAAATTGAACCCCAGGAGCTGGAAGACGCCATTCAACTAGGAAAGGCCAAGCTCCTCCCCATTCGCAGCGCCCGCATTGCCCCCGCCCGCGACGACAAGATTCTCACCGCCTGGAACGGCCTCATGCTCCGCAGCTTTGCCGAGGCCGCCGCATCCCTCCAACGAGACGACTACCGGGACGCCGCCATCGCCAACGCCCGCTTCATCACCGAGAACCTCCAGTCCAACGGGCGCGTTCTCCGCACCTACAAGGACGGGCAGGCAAAGCTCAACGGCTACTTAGAAGACTACAGCTTCCTCGCCGACGGGCTCCTCGCCGTCTACGAGCTCACCTTCGACGACCACTGGCTGAACGAGGCCAGGCGACTTGCCGACGCTATGCTAGATCTGTTTTGGGATCCCGACGACCAGGTCTTCTATGACACCGGCAAAGACCACGAGACCCTTCTGGTTCGCCCCCGGGACGTCTTCGACAACGCCACCCCCTGCGGTTCTTCCGTGGCTGCCGACGTGCTCCTCCGGATGTCCCTACTCACCGGTGACGACAACTATCGCACCGTGGCCGCCGCCGCACTCCGCTCCCTCGGCCCCATGCTCTCCCAGTACGCCGGCGGCATGGGACGATGGCTTGCCGCCCTCGACTTCCATCTGGGCCAGCCCAAGGAGATAGCCCTCGTAGGCGACCTCAATAGCGACGCTGCCCAGGACTTGCTGGAAGAAATCAACCTCCGCTACCTGCCCAACCGAGTCCTAGCCGCCTCCGAGCTAGGAGACTCCGCCGGAAGCCACCCACTCCCGTTGCTGCGGCACAAGACCCTCGTCAACGGCCAGCCCGCCGTCTACGTCTGCCGAAACTACGTCTGCCAACTCCCCGTCACCACCCCCACCGCCCTAGCCCCCCAACTCCAATCGACAGAATCTGGTTGAAAATTATATCCCCTGCGCTATATGCTAGTGGGACATTGCATGTTAAGCAGGAATTAAATGATGCCACAACAACCTGAAAGATCTGGACCTGAGGTAACCCAAAGCGAAGACCTACAAGAGTTTTATGCAGATGATATGACCATAGACTCAGGTCTTTACACAGCCACACTCTCATTTGGAGAGGTCCAGCAAGACAAAACACGTATGGAGCGCGCTCGCATTCGTGTCAGCCCCCACATGCTAAAAGCTATCAGTCTCCTTACAGCCAAGCATGTCAGGGAGTTTGAGCGAAAGACTGGCGGAGAACTCTTGTTGCCGAACGCCCTAGTGCATAGTTGGGGACTTGAAGAGGAAGTCAAATGACCGGTACAGCAGCATCGAACAAAGATCTCGTCATTACGAGCGAAATAGACACCCCGAATCGTTTTCTTTCTGGTACTCACGAGTTCCAACACGTCTTGGACTTGCATGGCACGACTTCAATGGGATATCAATCATGGTACTGGAATCCCGAATGGCAAGAGAGGGAAAGAGAGGCGACAAACAAAATCCAAAACGGACAGCGTTCAGTCATTTTCCAAAGTTTTGGGAACCTATACAGTCCGTCGCTCACGGATGACGTCATTCATTCATTGTTTCAGAATCTGGTCGAAGAGGCTCAAGAACCCGGCGAGACTATGCCACCTGACGAAGTTATTCAAGAATCTAAGCGGATCGTCACGCACTTACTCAGTGAATTACCAACAGACACAGATATCTACACCGAAACTGATGGTAAAATTGCCATAGAAATTTTCGGGAAACTGGGGCATGCATTCCTGTTGGTGTGCGAGCCGGGCGGTAGTGCATTGTGTGTAGTTACCGTAGACTGCATTTCTCGAAGGGCAAGGTATGATGACTCCACCCGGTTGCCGGACGAGTTTGTTCGCGAGGGTTTGCGAGATGTTCGACCTGATGCTGATCATTTCCATTCGACACCGACGTTCGATTGGTAACTGCAAACGACATCCTAGGTAGATGTTGTTTTGACAGTCGAGATGCCAATCGCCAACGTCCTAGAACTAGGTTCATAAAGCGGTCTTTCATCGACAAGTCAAAGGCCTTCCAACCAATGTCCGTGGATCAGTTAACTTCAGTTGACAACGATGTGCTGTGCAGATTGCATGACAGTGAAGCAGCTAACCGCGCTTCACCTAGTATTTTCCATGGTTGGTACGTCTTTCATACACCTACAGTGTGGTCCGTCGGTTGGAGCGTAAGGATTGCCCCTACATGTCAGAACCCATGGCATGCCGAAGTCTGTCTTCCTGATTCAACAGAACAAGATGACGAATTCATTCAACAATGTAGCAAGCTCGCATCACTTGCTAGCTGGCAAAATCGACCTATTGTTGCACAAGAGTCGCAGTAAAGCGTCTTTCTCGTTTGCAACTTAGCGGATAAGTCTCTCTTACCCCAATCCCCCCAAAAGGAGCCGCCCCATGCCCAACCCCAAAAAACACACCATCGAGATCGAATACTGCCACGATTGAGGCCACGCCCTCCACGCCGCCTTCGAGCATCTTGCAACTTCCGATGACCCCGCTGTGCGATGTTTCATCCATACTCTCAATGACCTGCCGGAAGGTTCAGTCCTTCGACCCAGCGGCATTGAATTAGAAGTAGAATGGTCTGCGCCTGGCTTTTTCGGCATAGTCAGAATCAGAAACGGCGAGAGATTGGGATCTATACGCTATTCCATTGATAGCAGATGGTGCACCCAAGTATATCTGTTTCCACTTAAGATTCGGTTTGCAAAGACAAAGGCAGATGCCATGAACTGGCTTGCAAATGAATGCACAGAGGTCGTAGAAGTTTCAGTGGATAGAGGACCGTATGTTCCAAGACGCGCAGTGTCTCCCGTATCCTCTAACCGAACGCGCTCAGGCGATGGCCCTTGGTCGCCATACAAGGCAATCTTCGCTGATCATGCACACGGTTTATTAATAGGCCAACATATCAAGGTTAGAGATTGCAGTCCTATCACCATGAAAATAGCCGAAGGAATCATCTCCAGAGTAAGTGGCGGATTGGTTGAGTTTGGAGATGAGGTTCCCTGATTACGTGGGGGCCTATTGACATCAACACCTCTCTACACCACCCCACTCCCCTGCAATCTTACACGTCGCTCATCGTGCCCCGTTTTGCTTTTTCTGTGCGGCATCGATGGTTTCACGCGCCTGCCTGATTAGCTCCTTGACTTCTTCAAGAGTCTTGACCCCTTCAATTTCCTTCTCAAGTTCGTCAACGACTTCAGTCCGCCCCTTCAACCTCCCCTTCTCTTCCCTCTGCCTCAGAAATATCTCAGCCAACATCTGTAGTCCCTCCGTTCCCATGTACAACACCAGAGCCAGTGTGACTGCAATGGGTCCAATGCGCTCTGCAATAGCGAATGAAGTATCTAGAAAGCCATCCTTTGTTATGTGACCTACCTCGTACCATATACCACACCAAAAGAAGGCACGAATAGGATGAAAAAGACAAGCAGAAACCAACCAGCGTAAAACCTGGGAAGTTGCACCGGACTATCCCTTAACTAGCTCCCCTTCAAGTTCTCGAACCGTCAAATTGCAAACTCCTGGCATCCTGTCTGTAGCACTTCCTCAAACTAGAGTACATTCATTCTATTGCGTCAAATCACTGGAGTCAACTTGACCTTTGAATCGCCACAGGCAACAAGAGATGTCTAAGAGGGTGTCTAAAAAGGCGCCGGTGGAGCGAAGCATAAACATCTGTTAGGCAGCGAAGTCCGCCCCTCCAACTCCAGATCCTTCGGCTTCACTCAAGGTGACATGGAGCGCTCGAGGTAGCAAAGGGATTTATTAGACACGCTCTAAGAGAGCCTCAGGTGCATGAAAGACTTAACGGTACTCCCACACTGCCATCTCCCCATTGCCTCCCTACCTCCTCCCCTGCTAACCTACCCCCATGAGCAACGCCGCCACATCTCCTCGTCCCATCCCGTATGCGGCGCATCCGCAAAACTCGGACGGTCCTGCAGCATCTCTACACCTACCACTCGTTTCCCCAAGAAAAGAAAAAACAAATACGAATCCCCAAAACAGCCGGATCCACGCCTGATTCGCCCCCATATTCGATTTGCAAACGAGTCATCGTCAAAGCTAAAACGAAAGGAAGCGAGTACCCAAAACCCCCTTCGCTTTCCACAAACTAATAGCCCCCCAAAGGAGCCCCCACCATGCCCAACCCCAAAAAACACACCATCGAGATAGAATACTGCCACGATTGAGGCCACGCCCTCCGCGCCGCCTGGATGGCCGGCGACACCCTCAACCGCATCGGCGACCACATTAGCTCCTTCACCCTCATCCCCGGTGGTCACGGAAAGTTCGACGTTCGCATTGACGGCAAACTCGTAGCCGAGCACCGACACGAACCCGACGCCCATATCTTCCCCGACCTTCAGGACCTACTCCAGGCCATGAACGAACGCGCCAACTGACGCCCTATCTCCAACGCCAACCCGCCATCAAGAAAGGCCCAACCGCCATGACTACCCAAGACAACGCCCCAACCACCGTCGCAGCCCGACCCCAGGACTACCCCCGTGGCCGCATCCTCGCCACCGCAGCCGACGAAGCCCGCAAGTCCACCCACGGCCGCCGTCTAGTCCGCGAGCGTGTCCTGTCTCTCGGCAAAGACTCAATCTACAACATGACAGGCCTCGTTCGCGCATTCCCCCTAGACCCCGAAGACCTCCCCACCCTGGAGAACCAGTTCACCTTCTACGCCCACTTCCTTGGCCGCGCCGAGGCAATGGCCGTTGAGTTCACCGGCGCCCACGCCCAACAGCATGACGCCGTCCTGTGCAACCGCGTCACCTCCGCCATGCTGGCCATCATGCTCGGCGCCCTCCAGCGCGGCGACGCCGTAATCTCGCTGGTCGGCAAGGGACGCTCCCACCCCTCCGTTCAACAGGCCGTAGAGCTCGTGGGCGCCGACTTCAGCGAAGTCGAAAGCATCGAATCCCTCAAGGAAAGCCTGCCCCTCCGCCCATGGAAGATGCTCGTCATCACCCCCCTAACCCCCTCCAAGCACCACGTCCCCGCCGAGCAAGTCCGTCGCGCCATCGAAATGGCCAAAGAGCGCGATATGCTGGTGTTCGTCGACGACGCCCACATGATGTCCCGAACCATCTTCTACGACGAACCCCCAACCTTCCAGTTGGGCGACGTAGACCTCTCCGTCTGGTCCCTGGACAAACACGTCCCCGGCCCCCGGGGCGCCGCCATCATCGGACGAAAAGACCTCATGGAGCAGGTTTCCGCCAAAGCCTTCCAGTTCGGACTGGAAGCCCAGTCGGGCCACTACGTGGCAATGGTTAGAGGCATGGAAGCCTTCGACCCCGAGCCCATCAAACGCGCCTCAGCCCTGGCCCGAATCCTGTATCAAAAATTCGAAGCCCGCTTCGGCCCGACAGTTTATCAGGCCGGACCCGGCGTAGCCCTCACCGCCGAAGACTTCACCGAGGTGGTCTTCGAGCACGCCGGAACACGGGACACTACCCTTGCTCCCTCCGAAGTGTCCGTCACTGCCAGTTTCCTGCTGCTAAAGAAATACGGCATCATCACCATCCCCATAACCGGCTATCCCGGCGCGGCTCCCACCTTCCGCCTGATGATGCACCCGGACGGAGAGCGTTTCGGCGTCGAGCCTCTGGTGCGGGCCGTTGAAGATACCCTGGGTCAGACCGCCGCCCTCCTCCAAAACCCCGCCCAGGTTCGCGCCCTACTGCTGGGCTAACCCCATCTGTCCTCTGGTAGGGGCGGTTCGCGAACCGCCCTCGCTGCCTACGCCATATCCGGTATTTCCCCGCGCCTAGAAGTCCCTTCCCCCTTGATGGGGGAAGGTTAGGATGGGGGTGAATCCCGTACACGATAACATTCTCCTCTCGTAGGGGCGGTTCGCGAACCGCCCGTCTTCCTACCCTGAAACCGGCTCCGGCGTCCGGCGTTAAGAGAGGGGCAGCGCGCTCCTGACGTTTCTGCCCCCGACGGCGATTATCCCCGTGGAGTTGAGTTGAGGCCTCCAATCGCGACCAAGCCAATTGCATTCACGCCGCCCACGGCGACCACGCCCACTGCGTTCACCCCGCCAATGGCAACGAGCCCCACTGCGTTTACGGGGCTGAAGGATACCAAGCCAATTGCGTTGAGGAAGCTGATCGCGACAAGACCAATGGCGTTAATAAGCCCCGCCGCCACACCGCCGATAGCGGTAGAGCCAACCGCAATAGCCTCAATCGTTATCCAACTCAGGGAAGTCGGCATTTTAAGATCCCGACATTGGCTGGATTGCCTCCCTAAAATATCGTATATGGCAGTATAGGGAAATTCCACGCTAAGGCAAACCTTCTCGCCGAGGCCCTCCTGCCGTCGGTTCCCTATCCTTCTAGACTTCACACCTCAAGGGTGCAAAATCATCTCACCCCCTCTACACCAAAACCGGCTCCGACGTCTGGCGTTAGGAGATGGGCAGCGCGCTCCTGACGTTTCTGCCCCCGACGGCGATTATCCCCGTGGAGTTGAGGCCGCCAACCGCGACCAAGCCAATTGCATTCACGCCGCCCACGGCGACCACGCCCACTGCGTTCACCCCGCCAATAGCAACGAGCCCCACTGCGTTTACGGGGCTGAAGGTCACCAAGCCAATTGCGTTGAGGAAGCTTATCGCAACAAGACCAATGGCGTTAATAAGCCCCGCCGCCACACCGCCGATAGCGGTAGAGCCAACCGAAATTGTGCCAACCGTTATCCAACTCAGGGAAGTCGGCATTTTAGATCCCGATGACATCATGGATTCCTGCATTGGCTATGTTGCCTCCTAAGAGCATTTTGAAAGCAATGCAACGCTTCTCCACTCGCCAATGAAAATGCGCTTCTTAGCTATGGCCCTTTCATCAGCATCGTCGCATTCCCCATAGGGGCGGTTCGCAAACCGCCCGCCGTCCCTACCCTAAAACCGGCTCCGGCGTCAGCGGTCCGGACACCCCAACCATGGAGTCCCGCGTCACCAGTCGCGCCAACTCCTCCTCGCTCCAACCCTCTGTCCCCTCGGGACGCTGCGGCAGCACCAGGTATCGCACGTCCGCGGTGCTGTCCAACACCATGACCTCCACCCCAGGCTCCAACTCCAACCCAAACTCCCGCATCACACCCCGGGGATCCACCACCGCCCGCGACCGGTACGTCAGGCTCTTATACCAGTCCGGCGGCCTGCCCAACAGCCACGTCGGATAGCACGAACACAGCGTGCACACCACCAAATGATGCACTCCTTCCGTGTTCTCCGCTACCACCACGTCCGGCAGGCTCTCCGACTCCGAATATCCCAGCTCCGAGACCGCTGCCTTTGCGTCCGCCAGCAGCCGATTCTTGAACTCCGGGTCCGTCCACGCCCTCGCGACAATCCTCGCCCCGTCCGCCGGAGAACGAGCATCGCTCTCCGTAACCAGACGTTCAATCTCCTCCCTGCTGCAGACCCCCTTCTCCGTCAGCAGCGCCTCCATGGCCTTCACCCGTCGGGCGTAATATCCCAACTCTTCGTCATGTGCCATCCCTGGATGATCATGTCCGTGCGATCCACTCATTCGCTCCTCTTCTCTTACCAAGCCGGCTCCAGCCAGTGCTCGAAAACATCCGCCAAAAGCTCGTCCGACTCCGGCCCATCATAGTTCTCCCATAGTTCGCGCTGGCTGAACCTCACCAGGTAGAGGGGCACGACCGGCTCTCCCGAACCTCCATAGGCCAGCGACTCAGGATTCCGATACGCGCCGTGGTATCGCTCCACCGTGCCCACCTTGCCTCGAATGTACCATGGCGTCCGGTTATGTCCCTTCACGGGCAGATCAAGCACTCTGACCCTGCCCCCCTCACCGTAGGCAGGTGTTGTTTGGTATGACGCCATCAGTCCTCCCTCTCCACAAACCCCGCCATCTTCCGGTCTAATTCTTCTCGGGTGAGAATGCCCTTCTCTTCCAAAATAGACTCCACGGACTCCGCCCACCGTTCGTAGTAGCCCAGCGACTCATACTTGCTCGGCTCGATGCTCTCAATGCCCCGGCGTAGTTCGTCGGTACCAATCAACCCCTTGCTGCGCAGCGCCCCAAGAACGGCGCCTATACGAACTTCCCAGTCCATGATCGGATGATCGCTCCTGTCAATGGGTTCGTCCGTGGGCCAACCGCCACGGTCGTGAACTCCGGGCATCGCAGCACCTCCTCAGACGGCCAATTGGACCGCCGCCCTACACTATAGCACAACCCCGCTACCCTACCGTTATTCCTGCGGAGAGCCTGCGCTCGTGAAGACGGGGGCGGGAATCCACCTCTCAGAATCCCGATCTCCCGTAGGGGCGGTTCGCGAACCGCCCGTCTCCCTCCCGTTGTTCTCGCGGGGGAGACCTTTGCATAACTACTGGGGAACCTCTGAACAACGTGATACAGGTTGCATATAATAGTCCGTGGGAGTTGTAAGAGAGGCAGGAGCCTCACATGGGGTTCTTACGGTGTACGCGGGGAAGCGATCGAGGCTCTAAGAGGGTGTCTAAAAAGGGCGTCGGTGGAGCGAAGCATAAACGTCTGTTAGGCAACGAAGTCCGCCCCTCCAACTCCAGACCCTTCGGCTTCACTCAAGGTGACATGGAGCGCTCGGGGTAACAAAGGGATTTATTAGACACACTCTAAGTCACCTCAGCTGGGGCGTGGCAGTGACCACACGTCGTAGTTGGGCGCACCTAGGCCCTGCCGCCAGGTGACGCTCCGCCATTATTAGGTTGGTCAGCCCCAACAGCAACGCCAACCGTTGCGTGTTCTTGGCCAATCCCCGGTATCGAACCTTGGCGTACCCGAAGCGCCGCTTTACCCACAGGAATGGATGCTCCACCTTGGCCCGTATGGACGCCTTACGCCTTTCCTCCACCGCTTCCTCACTCCCAGGCTCCAATTGTCGCCGTCTCCCAGGCCTCATGGCCACCCGCCACTCCAAGTCCAAGTGCCTATTCTCATCCCGCTTGGCCACTCCCTGATACCCCGCATCTCCCCACACCCGTTTCTCTCCTCCGTGCAGCAGCCGGTGCGCCTCCGTCACGTCATGCACGTTGGCGGATGTGGTACTCATGCTATGCACCACTCCCGTCTCTGAGTCCACCCCGACGTGCACTTTCATCCCAAAATGCCACTCGTTCCCCTTCTTCGTCTGACGCATCTGTGGGTCTCGCTCTCCAGCGCCATTCTTCGTCGACGACGGAGCCTCTATGATGCTGGCGTCCACTATGGTCCCCTCCCGCAGCCTCAGCCCTTGGGATGCCAGGTGGCGATTGATCTCCTTCATCAGTCCCTCTCCCAACCGGCGCTCTTCCAGCAGATGCCGAAAGTTCAGTATCGTTGTCTCGTCCGGCAACGGGCCTGAGAGCCTCAGTCCCACGAACCGCCTCACCGACTCCGCCTCGTAGAGCAGATCCTCCATCCCGGGGTCGCTCAGATTGTAGAACAGCTGCACACAGTGTATCCGCAGCATCGACGACAACTCGTAGGGCCGACGGCCCCGGCCCGCCTTGGGATAGTGCGGCCGTATCCGCTCTTCCAGCAGACCCCACGGGATCAGGCCATCCATCCGCTCTAGGAATATCTCCCTACGGGTCTTACGCTTCCTGCTTTCGTACTCCAGGTCTCCAAATGTCGGCTGACGCATCGTCGCTTCACCCCAAGCATCTACTGTTTTCTGTTTCGCATTCTACTATGCCATGGACCGCATGGGGCTTGTTCAGAGTGTTCCTAGGGCTTGGGCGAAAATACTGAGCAGCCGCAGGTTCAGGAGAGGTGCATATGCACCGTCAGATAGGCCAGCCGTCACTAGCCGAAACACTGTTGCCGGAGACCCTGGGGAGAAACGAGCGGTTGGAGCGAGTAGGGGAGGAGGTGGACTGGGAGAGATTCGCCATGCTGGTGGAGGGGATCTACTCTGCTGATGAGGGGCGGCCCAGCTATCCACCGCTGATGATGGTCAAAGTACTGTTGCTGGAGCAGTGGTACAACCTTTCGGACCCGCATATGGAGGAAGCGCTGGGAGACCGGATATCCTTTCGCCGTTTCGTAGGACTGGGACTCCAGGACGAGACCCCTGACCCCTCGACCATCAGCCGCTTTCGGACGGAGTTGTCCAGGCGGGGGCTGAGCGAAGAGCTATTTGCGGAGTTGGAGTGCCAGCTGGACAATAGAGGGATGATGGTGAAGGAGGGGACGTTGATGGACGCCACGCTGGTGGAGGCCCAGGTGCGGCGTCCGCCCCTCTCCGCGGGCCGTGGAGCCAAGAGTTCTACAGACCCCGACGCCGACTGGAGCTACACTGGTCGCGGGGCGCGGACCCACTTCGGCTACAAGGTTCACGCGGGGGTGGATGTGGGTACGTGGTTGGTGCGCAAGGCTGTGCTGACCCCTGCCAAGGTCTATGAGAGCTTGGTGGCCTATGAGCTGGTGAGTGGCGATGAGGGGGCGGTGTACGGTGACCGGGCCTATGAATCGAGGCGAAGGCGTCAGTGGCTGAAGTCTCAGGGGATAAAGGACCGGATCATGCACCGTTCCCACAAGCATCAGCGGGGCCTCCCCTATTGGCAGAAGCGGCGGAACGAGCTAATAAAGCCGAGGCGGGCGTTGGTGGAGAAGGTGTTCGGTACCCTCAAGCGCGTCTACGGGCACGGCCGCGTCCGCTACCGGGGTCTGGAACGAAACGGTGTGGAGATGTGGTTCAAGCTGATGGCCTACAACATGCGGAAGGTGGTCAAGCTGTCTGGATGCCGGGCCTGAACCCTGGCGATAGCGCACTCTGCCGGGGGACGCCTCGCCCCAGAGGCGAAAGGCGCGTTCCACAGGGCCTCTGGAGGCCCTGTGCCGCGACAGGGCGGAGGGGAAACCACAATTCCACGCCGGTAAATCTCCCGCCGAGTGCGCCAACTAGGTTATGCAAAGGTCTCGCGGGGGCGGGAACCCATCCCTCCATCCCCACAGCCTGCCCCCATGACGACGTGGAAGGAAATCCATCATTCTTTGCGCCCAGACCCGCCATCCTGACTCCCTTCACCTCACTCTAAGCAGTAGCGAAGAACCCCGACGACCTACGCTCAACCCCACCGCGCCTCGTATGTCCACATAAGCAAGCGCCTAAGATTAACGACCAAAGGCCGCATCCCGTAGAACTGCCGCCTTGTCCGTCCTTTCCCACGGCACGTTCAATTCTTCCCGCCCGAAGTGCCCGTACGCTGCCAGCTCCCTGTACATCGGCCTTCGCAGGTCGAGGTCCCTCATGATCGCCGCCGGCCGCAGGTCAAAGTGCTTCGTCACCAATTCTTGAATCAGGTCGTCCGAAACCTTGGCAGTGCCGAAAGTCTCCACGCTTACGGAGATGGGTCGAGCCACTCCAATAGCATAGGAAACCTGTACCTCCGCCCGGTCCGCCAGTCCCGCCGCCACAATGTTCTTTGCCACGTACCGCGCCGCATACGCGCCGGAGCGGTCCACCTTGGTCGGGTCCTTCCCTGAGAAGGCCCCACCCCCGTGACGTGCCAACCCGCCGTAGGTGTCCACCAGAATTTTGCGACCAGTCAACCCCGTGTCTGCCGCAGGCCCCCCGGTCACGAACCGTCCGCTGGGGTTAACAAAAATCTTCGTATCCTCGTCCATCAGATGGGCCGGCGCGACGTGACGCACCACCTGTTCAGTAATGTCCCGCGTCAGCGTTTCTTGCTCCGTTTCCGGTGTGTGCTGAGCGCTCACGACAATCGTGTCTATCCGCTTAGGCTCCCCATATTCATACTCCACCGTGACCTGCGACTTGCCGTCGGGCCACAGATAGGGAATCATCCCCTCCTTGCGAACCATGGCCAGCCGCTTGCAGAGCCGGTGAGACAATGCGTGTGGAAGGGGCAGCATTTCTGGCGTTTCATTGCAGGCGAAACCCACCATCATTCCCTGGTCCCCCGCCCCGATGAGGTCCAAATTAGCATCGTCCTGGGCCGACCGACCGTCCCCCCGTACCTCAAGCGCGGTGCTGACGGCCTGGTTTATATCGGCCGACTGCTCTTGCAAGGACACCATGACTCCGCAGCTCTTGTAGTCGATTCCCCGCTCCGCGCTGGTGTAACCCGCCCGCTTCAGCGTTTCTCTCGCCAACGACTGCACGTCTATGGTGGCGCTCGTAGTTATCTCTCCCATGATTACCACCAACCCGTTGGTGGTGCACGTTTCGCAGGCGATGCGAGCGTTGGGGTCTTGGGCCAGGATTGCGTCCACTATGGCGTCGGATATCTGGTCGCACAACTTATCCGGATGCCCTTCCGTCACCGACTCCGAGGTGAGCAGATATTGGGATGAATTCATAAAGACGTTAGACAATTGGCAGTGCTCCTTTTCGAAATTAGGTGCCCTCTTCCCAGCTGTTCAGGTACTTCCACTGGGCGTCCGTGAGGGTGTCTATAGTTACGCCCATGGACCGGAGCTTGAGTCGTCCCACCTCCATGTCCATATCCTTGGGCACCGGGTATACTCGCGGCTCCAAGCCCTCCTTACGGGTCGCCAGGTACTCCACGCTCAGGGCCTGATTGGCAAAGCTCATGTCCATCACGCTGGAGGGGTGCCCCTCGGCGGCGGCCAGGTTCACCAGTCGCCCCTCCGCCAGCAGGTACAGTCTCCGCCCGTCCTTCATCGTGTACTCTTGGACGAAGGGCCTCACTTCGGCGATGGATTCGGCCATGTCCTCCAGGGCCGGAATATCTATCTCCACGTTGAAATGCCCGCTGTTGGCCAACAGCGCCCCGTCCGTCATCACGGCCAGCTGGGCCGGGCCCATGGCGTGAAGCCCCCCCGTGGCCGAGATGAACACGTCCCCGACGGTTGCGGCCTCATGACTGTGCGAAACAGTGAACCCGTCCATGACGGCCTCCAGGGCCCGTACCGGGTCCACCTCTGTAACTATCACGTTGGAACCCATACCCCTCGCCCTCTGCGCAATGCCGCGTCCGCACCACCCGTAGCCCATCACCACCACCTTCTTGCCGGCCCACAGAAGATTCGTTGCCCGGGTTATTCCGTCCAGGGTGCTCTGGCCCGTGCCATAGCGGTTGTCGAAGAAGTGCTTGGTGTCCGCCTCGTTGACCGCGACGATGGGATATCGAAGCATCCCCTCCTTGGCCATGGCACGCAGCCGAATGACCCCGGTGGTAGTCTCCTCCGTGCCCCCAATCACTCCTTTAATTAGGTCCTTGCGCTCCCGGTGAATCATCGCTACCAGGTCCGCTCCGTCGTCCATGGTCACGTTGGGCACAGCGTCCAGCACCGACCGTATATGGCCATAGTAAGTGTCGTCGTCCTCGCCCTTAATGGCGTAAGTGGCTACGCCATACTCGCTAACCAAGGCGGCAGCCACGTCGTCCTGGGTGCTAAGCGGATTGCTGGCGCATAACGCCACGTCAGCGCCCCCCGCCTGGAGAGTTATCGCCAGGTTAGCTGTCTCGGAAGTCACGTGCAAGCAGCCGGATACACGGATTCCCTCCAGTGGCTTCTCCTTTTCGAACCGTTCCCGTATCAGCGTCAGCACGGGCATGTCCCGGCCCGCCCATTCAATGTGCTCCAACCCCTCCCGTGTTAGGGAAAGGTCCTTTACGTCGGATTTTGGATTGCTGTTCAAATCATTCTCCTAAACTCATTAGATAACTCCGGCCTTCTCGCGCCACGGCAGGTCCTCTCCCGACTCCAACCCCTGGAAACTCGTCAATCCCACGTACCCCCGCAGCCGCTCCAAGACCTCCCCGCGCGTCAGCGACGAAAGCCTTTCAACGCTCAATGCCTGGACAGTGAAGGACCCCATCACCGTCCCCACCACCGCCGCCCGACGCAGACTCTGGCCGCTCAGGTCTCCCGTGTCTGCCAGATATCCCATGAACCCGCCGGCGAAAGAGTCCCCGGCCCCCGTGGGGTCCGCAACGCTGTCTAAAGGAAACGCGGGCGCGGCGAAAATAGAGTCCCGTTGGACCATCAATACACCGTGCTCTCCCCGTTTCGCCACCACCGCTTTTGGCCCCAGGTCGAGGATCCTCCGTGCGGCCCGCACCACGTTCGACTCCTGGGCAAAAGCCCTTACCTCCCCTTCGTCCATGAACGCCACGTCCACCGACTTCAATACCTCGGTAAGACTCTCTCGCTTGCTCTGTATCCAGATGCTGATAGTGTCTGCGGCCACCAGCTTGGGCCGCGCTTCCATCTGCCCCAGCGTCTTAAGCTGCAAGTCCGGGTCTATGTTCGCCAGAAACAGATACTCCGCCCGCCTCTGCTCAGGGCTGAGAACGGGGTTGAAGCCGTCAAACACGTTCAGCTGCAGGTCGAGCGTATCCCGAAGGTTTACGTCTTCAGTGCTGTAACGTCCCGTCCAGCGAAAGGTCTTCCCTGGCGCGCGCTTCAGCCCGCTGACGTCCACACCGTGACGAACCAGCAGCGCCTCGTCCTCCCTTCGGAAATCTTCCCCCACCACTCCAATGAGCGTGACTGGCGTGTAAAAGCCGGCGGCAATGGCAAAATAGGTGGCGGACCCCCCCAGCAGATCTTTGCCCGTGGTCTGCGGGGTGATTATCGTATCGTACCCCACTGAGCCAACTACAAGCAGCGACACTGTCAACCCTCGCTACGCCGGGTATTCCGTGGGCAGCCCGTGCTCTATCCAGGCGGGCGTGCCATCGTCTACGTTGTAAAGCGTCTCCAGGTCGAAACCCATCGAAGCCGCCATCTCGCAGGCCAAGCCGCTGCGTACACCGGCGGCGCAGATGAACAGCAGTTTCTTTCCCTCGGGCAGCTCGTCCACCCGGTCCAGCAGATCGTCGATGGGTATGTGAATCGCCCCGGCTGCGTGCCCCGTCACCCATTCGTCGTCGCGCCGCACGTCGACTAGCGCCGCCCCGTCTCCCTCTGCGTCCAAAATGGTCTGGGCCTCGGGCGAATCCACCCTGTAAAAAGGCTCTCCAGGTTCCTGTCTAGCCATGGCGAGACCTCCTGATTTCTCTAAACGTACTTTCCAATGATGGGCGCAAGCTGCGCCTTGTACTCCTCCGAAACCAAGTCCGGAGAAGTTAGAATAGCATTTTCCAGGGCCGACCCGCAGGAGCAGTTACGGCCCATGGGCACACGCGGAATCAAATTTCGCAATATATTTATCGACGTGGCCACGTTCCTTTTCAGGTTCGCCACCACCATCTCCACCGTCACCACCTCCGTAGCCTCCCGCCAGCAGTCATAATCAGTCACGCAAGCCAGCGTCGAATAGCAGATCTCCGCCTCACGCGCCAGCTTCGCCTCCGGCATTGCCGTCATTCCGATTATGTCCGCCCCCCATTGGCGGTACATGAAAGACTCCGCCCGTGTCGAAAAGGCCGGCCCTTCCATTACAAGGAAAACACCCCCCTCGTGCACGGTAGCCCCTGCCTTCTGGCCTGAGTCATACACCAACTGGCTTAGAGAAGGACAAAAGGGGTCGGAAAAAGCCACGTGCACCACCATCTCGCCGTCGAAGAACGTATTGCCCCGAAGCCGCGTCCGGTCGATTATCTGATGCGGCACAACCATGTCCAGGGGTTTCATCTCCTCCCGAAGGCTCCCCACCGCGCTAACCGACACAATTCTCTCAACTCCCAGTTTCTTGAGCGCGAAGATGTTGGCCTTAACCGGCAGGTTCGTGGGCGATATGCGATGCCCCCGACCGTGCCTCGGCAGAAAAGCCACACCGACGCCTTCAAACGTTCCCACCACAATCGCGTCGCTCGGACTACCATAGGGCGTCGAGACCTCCACGTCCTCCACGTCCTGAAGGCCCTCCATGGAGTACAGACCGCTCCCGCCAATGACTGCCAGTCGCGGCTTAATCATCCAAGTCCTCCTGAGCCCGGGCTACCACAGCCCTTAGATTCGCCTCGTATGGGGGACGGACCACCCCTACTTCCGTGATAATGGCATCTACGTATTCGTGGGGCGTAACGTCGAAGGCCGGATTCCGAATCCCTATACCCTCCGCCGCCGTCCTAACACCACCAAATTCAGAGACCTCGGCTGCGTCCCGCTCCTCGATGGGTATCTCCCCACCCGACCCGACGCTCAAGTCAACCGTAGTCGTGGGTGCCGCCACGTAGAACGGTGCGCCGTTCTCCCGCGCCAGTACCGCAATGCCGTAAGTGCCAATCTTGTTGGCCGTGTCCCCATTGGCGGCTATCCGGTCCGCTCCCACCACCACACATCCCACTTCCCTTTGACGCAAAATTAGTCCGGCAGCCGAATCCACCACCATCGTTGCAGGTATACCCAACTTCACCAGCTCCCAGGCCGTCAGACGCGCCCCTTGAAGAAAGGGCCTTGTCTCCGTGTGGAAAACCTGAAAGCGGTCTCCCTTTTCCCACGCCGCCCGGATGACCCCCAAAGCCGTGCCGTAGCCAGCCGTTGCCAGCGCGCCGGTGTTGCAATGCGTGAGAACGCCTTGCTGCCCGCTGAGAAGCGGCGCGCCGTGACGCCCAATCTGCCGGTTGGCCTCCACGTCCCTACGCTGAATCTCCTTCGCTTCCTTTAGTAGCCTTTCGCACGCCACCGATGGCTCGGCCTCGGCTTTCGCCACTTCCATAAGTCGTTCAACTGCCCACGCAAGATTGATCGCCGTAGGCCGCGCCGCCTTAATCTCTTCCGCAGCATTCCGGAGGCGCGACAGAAATTCGCCCGCTCCGCCCGACTCCAAAATCTCCTTGGCGGCCAGAACCATGGCGTAGGCGCCGGTCACGCCGATGGCCGGTGCTCCTCGAACTCGCATCTCCCGGATGGACGCAATTACCTGCCGGTAATCTGAAGACTCCACAACCACCTCTTCCTGGGGCAGCCGGGTCTGGTCCAGCAACCTCAGCCTGTCCGTGGCCCAGGAGATCGGTTGAATCTCATCCTGCAATCTGCAATTGCCTCCGTCTAAAGAGTCCCGACGGCACAAAAAAGCTTCTCACAAAGAGAAGCTCAAAAAGTTACCTTTGAGCCTCTCTCATCTTTCACCCCTAAAGGGGCGCCGGAATTGGCACCTTACCGATTTGCGCGGCAAATCAGGTTGGTTGCCAGGCTTCATTGGGCCGTTCCCTCTGCCTATCTGGATAAGAGAGGACAATCTATACGATTTTCTATCTAAATCTTATTGACCCACGCCGTTCATGTCAAGAAACCCCTCCCCAACGTGTCATTCTGAGCGCAGCGAAGCGGAGTCGAAGAATCTCGCCGGACTACGCCCAACCCCTCTTTCCCGCACCATTTCGACACTACCCGACAATCGCACTACTGTACGCTCCCACTCAATACAACGGCTCGATTTGTGTGGTCATCAATAATCACTCGATCGCCAAGTGGGTCTCTCAGGTAAACTTTTACAATGTCTCCGCAATCGTCCCCACCCTTAAGCGGAGTGGAGGAAGCCTCCACACGCAACCTGATGGACTCGTCATCTTGATGGAGTTGAAATCGCCTTGGATTTCCATTGCATGAACCCACATGCAATTCCAGTGTATGAGGATTGAGCAGGTTTGCTGTCCTGATATCCACTCCACCGCGCCACACACCCCCGCCAACAGATTGCCAGATGTAGAACACTACTAGCCCGCCCAGGACAAACGATAACACTGCTAGAGCTGCATCAGCCCTTCATCCTCTTACCGATTTCCCCACTTGTTTGATTCCAATAATCCAACGGCAAGGGGACTATGGTTCCTCGGTTGAAGCTGGGGCGTCGCTAGGCGTTGGGGTAGTTCCGGCGTTTCGATATGCAGGTCTTCCAGCTTCTTGCGCTGTTCCGCCTCCCTCTCTTCCTGGGCCGCAAGCTGTCGCTCTATGTCGTCGTTGTGGGCGATGATGGCGTCGTTGATTTCTTGCAATCGCCGGACCTCGGCGGCTTTGGCCACCACGCTGGCCTTGAACTCGGCGGCGTTCGCTTCAATCTCCATCAGGTAAGTGTTGGTGATGTCGGCGCGGGCTTTCGCCCCGGCCAGCTTCTCGTCCACGATCTCCTGCCAGATTCCGAGGATTATTTTCTCCCGCTCAAGCTGCTCTATAAGGGCCTGTGTCTTAGCGAGTTCAGTTTCGCGTACTATCCGCAAGGCCTCACGTCGGTCGTCTCCTTGGCTGACGCATCCCGGCAGTGCGGGGCAGACGACCGAGTAGCCGCCATCCTCCTCTCTCTCCAAGATGATTGTGAATGCGCGCTTTTCCGGTGGCAAGCCTCTCCCTCGACGGTCTAAGCCGGCCCAGAGGATGGGAAACCAACAACGCCCCTAGAGCTTTCAAGGGGCCTCATCCTTAGATGTTTGCCAGCCGGGGTTGGACTCGAATCAATGGGCACTTCTTCAGGTGCAGGCTAGATAGCGCCTGGTTCAAGCTTGGGTATAACGGCTTCTCTCCCGGTTGCTGGCCTCAATTACTGCTGAGTCCAAGTGCTTGGAAGAGTGTTCGATTTCAATGCCGATGAGTTCGCCGTCAGCCCCAAGGTCTATGTTCAGTCCATCGGCAACTTCGCGGGTTTCCGTGCCTGGCTTCTTGCTGAATTCCACGTAAGCACTGTCCGTTTCCGGGTAGTAATGCAACTTCATTCTTGCTTCTGAACCCGCTGTCTATAAAGGCGGTAAGGCCCGTTTCTCCATCGGCCAGGGCCACTACTCGCGAAATATGTGGGTCGTCATGGCTGGGGTAAGGAACTGATCCCCAGAATCGTATGCGACCGTCAGGCTGAGTTTCTCGCTGAGCAGGTTGTTCGATGACTTGGGCAACCCAGGCAAGCTCGATATATGGACGGTTGCTTTGAAGGCGTTCCTGAAAGTGCCGGGTAACCTTCATGCCCTTATTGTATAGATGGTCCGGTAAATTGCAAACTGGCTATATGGAAACGGAGGCCCCCGGCACAAGTCGGGGGCCTCCGTTTTGCCGATTCAGTTTTGGGTAGTGGGGGTTGGACTCGAACCAACGACCTTCAGGTTATGAGCCAGGTTCGCCGACGTAGTCACTTAGAGCCTATCCTAAAAACAAAATCATTGATAACCCGTAAGAGTAGCTCTAGGGAAGAAGCCGGAGTTGAAGCTAAATTTCAGGTATGACCAAAGCAAAAGAACCCAAGTCACCCCGGCCCCGCCGCGCAGGCCCAACCAGGCCAGCCAACCCCACCACTAGTTCCTTTCAGGTATCCGACGCCCTGTGGGAGGTGCTGGCCCCACTGATTCCCAAGCGGGTGAATACCCACCCTTTGGGCGGAGGACGGCCCCGGGTTCCAGACCGGACCTGCGCCAACGGTATCTTCTACGTGCTGCGCACCGGTTGCCAATGGAAGGCGTTGGACGCCACGGGCATTTGCTCCGGCTCGACGGCCCATCTGCGCTTTCAGGAATGGGCCGCCGCCGGGGTCTTCTTCCGGCTTTGGCAGGTGGGACTGGAACGTTATGACGAATTGAAGGGTCTGGACTGGAACTGGTTGAGCATGGACGGAGCCATAACCAAGTCCCCCCTGGGCGGGGGGAAAAACCGGTCCCAACCCCACGGACCGGGGTAAAACCGGCGTCAAACGCAGTCTGTTGACCGAAGCTCGGGGTATTCCGGTGGGGCTGGCGGTAGACGGGGCCAACCGCCACGACATGAGGCTGGCGCGTGCTACGCTGGACAGCCTCCCCGTACAACGCCCGGCTCCCACCCCGGAGCGTCCCCAGGGTCTGTGTCTGGATAAGGGCTACGACTTCGACGAGGTGCGTAAGACTTTGCACGAGTTTCGCTTCACGGCCCACATTCGCGGCCGGGGCGAAGAAGCTCGGGCCATCAAAAATGAAGCCGGTTTCAAAGCCCGGCGCTGGGTGGTGGAACGCACTCACAGCTGGATGAACCGCTTTCGACGCATTCTGGTCCGCTGGGACAAGTCTCCAGGCAACTACATCGCCTTTCTTCACTTTAGCTGCGCCCTTATCGCCCTCAGGGCCGCAGGGTTATTAGGATAGGCTCTTACTAGGAGAATCAGCAGGCGTCCGATCCAATTATCCCCTCAAGATACCATTGTCCGTCTGCAAGCACCCAATTATCGTCGTCTCCCCCGTGGGCACCGATGATAACGTCATCTAAATAGAATTCTATCAGTACGGATCCTGTGTTTCCGGTAACTTCAACATCGGAGGCGCGAACTTCTATATCGAGATCTTCATTGATGCCGAATAGTGCACGCATCGCTGTTTTCGGTGTGGCGTCTTCATCCAAGCCCATGGAAGCAACCTCAGACATCAGTGCGGCGTTTCCCTCTGCCACATACTCCTCCTTCGAGCATCTGGATTGGGATTCAGGAGATGCGAGGTCATAAAATTCCGAGTAGTTGCCTTCCATAATAGCAGCGCCGAAGTCTTCAGCCCGGGCCTTCAGATTTTCCTCGGTAGGGCCCGAGGACGCCCCTCCACCGCAGGCGACGAGGGCCACAACTGTGATGAAAAGGAGCAGTAGACCCGTGTATTTGCTCATAGACAACCCCCACACGGACAAATAAGCGTGGTCCAGCGCCGCCTCTCTTGGTCTCCAACAGCGATTTGTACGGAAAACGTGCCCATAGGGATTTGTTCATCCTTTCCTAGCCTGACCCGGTACGTATATCCGGCGCCTCTCGTATCTGCATTATAGTCAGGTCCTGCAAGGCCAGTCAATCTCCGGTCAATCCAATGAGGGGTGCGATTCTCGCTGTGAACCATGCTTCTTGTCCGACTTCATCGTCTTCGGCCCCCTGCCAATGGGATGAAAGCGCATTGAAGACAAGCCGACTCCCTGGAGCGTTCTCTCCTTCTTGGCAAAATCGTGGTTGTTCTCTCCCTCAGCTTGGCGCCAGCGATAACCGGCTGATACGATCCAATCCTTCTTGGAACAACCGTCAAGGAACCGACACCTCGGACAACTGAAAGCTCAATCGCCGGGAGTGCCGCACCAGACGGCCGTCTCGTCTGCTCGAAGCCCGCACGTATGCGTGTAGCCACTGTTGATCGCGATTAAGGCCCCATCATTAGATGGCGCGTCTCCTCCGCCAGTTGGGGACGAAAACGGCGTCGCGCGGTCGGTTTCTGGGGTGCTCAGATCCTCACTTGGCGCGTCTCCTCCGCACCCCTGTAAGCTCAACAAAAAAACAGTCACCATTGCTATTCCAACTACCGAAAGGGCAATGGTCGCAAGTCTTCTCCATCCCCTAGATACCACTACCCCACCCATTGTCTTTCCTGCGGTTGAAAATTACCCCGTTCCACCTGGCTGACAATATTCTAGACAGGCTCCTTCGTCCCCCAGTGCAAATGCACCGCGCCGAACCCCATTGACTCCCGCCCAACGTCTTCCAGCCCCACCCGTGCGAAAAGGCCCTCCAACTCCTCCGGCGACACAAACCCCTCCACTGACCGCGGCAGATACGTGTAGGCGGCCATGTCCATCGTCACCGCCGCCCCCACCAGTGGCACCACACGCCGAAAGTACAACTTCACCAGCGGGCGCAGCAGCCCCTTTTCCACCGGCATCGTCTCCAACGAAAGCACGCGTCCCCCCGGCCTCACCACCCGTGCCATCTCCCGCAGCGACTGCTCCAGGTCCGGAATGTTCCGCAAGCTAAAAGCGGACGTGACGCAGGCAAAGCTGTCGTCCTGAAACGGAAGCGAAAGCGCGTCTCCCATGGCAAAGCTCACCCGCCGCTGCGTCTGCCCCCGACTCCCCTTAATCGCCGCACGGCTCACCATCGGTTGCAGTAGGTCCATGCCGACTACCTCCCCCGCCCCGGCCGTTCTCTCCAGCTCCAACGCCAGGTCCCCCGTGCCCGTTGCCACATCCAACACCGGCCCTTCCAGCCCCTCCAACGCCCGCCTCGCCGCCTTTCGCCGCCATCTACTATCCATCCCAAACGTCATCAGCCCGTTCATCAAGTCATACCGGCCCGAAATGCGCGAAAACATGGCGGCCACGTATCGCCGCTTCTCTTGACCCCGAAGTCCCACCATGGTCAGTAGCGAGGCCCGCGGTCCGATGCACCTCGGTACACGTGCCGTTCGGAAAGCCCAGGTTCAACGTCCAGCGACACCAGAATCCGCTCCACGAAGTAGTCCACCACCTCATCCATCCGGGTAGGCTTCAGATAAAAGGGTGGCTCCGGTGGCATCACCAACACTCCCATCCGTGCCAGATTCGCCATGTTCTCCAGGTGTATGGCGTGAAGCGGCGTCTCCCTCGGTACGATTACCAGGTTCCGCCGCTCCTTCAAGCAAACATCCGCCGCTCGCAGCAGCAGGTTGTTGGCCATGCCGTGGGCCATCGACGCCACGCTGGCCATGCTGCACGGCACAATCACCATTCCGGCTGTGGGATACGTGCCACTAGCGATGGGCGCATTCATCTCATTGATCCCGTAGGACGTAAAGAACGGGCTCTCCCGCCACGCCGAAAGATAGCTGCCGAAGGGTTCCGGCATCTCCTCCTGCCATACCATCTTGGCCGCGTTGGAGCACACCAGCGCCGTCGGCACCTCCCGCGTCAGCAGCGCTTCCACCACCTGCTGGGCGATAACCGACCCGCTGGCCCCCGATATTCCCACCACCACAGGATTCATGTGAACACCGCCAATGACGTAGCCAGCAATAGAATCAGCCCCACGTAGCTGTTGAACTTGAGCGCCGCCACAGGGACTCTAGACAGGTCCGTCGGCTTGACCAAAGAGTTCTGGTAGACCAACATCGCCGACGCAATTCCCCACCCCACGAAGTAAAACACACCCAGCTCCATCCATATCCCCAGCGCCAGCAGCGACCCCGACGTTACAACGTGCATCAGCCGCGCCGTCCACAGCGCCCCGGCTATCCCAAATCGCCTTGGAATCGAATGTATGCCATATTCCTTGTCAAACTTGAAGTCCATGCAGGCGTAGATAATATCGAATCCCCCCACCCAGAATGCCACCGCCCCGGCCAGCAGCACCGCCTGTGGCTCCAGCGTTCCCGTCACCCCCACCCACGCCCCAGCCGGCGCGATGGCGTCGGCCCACCCCAGAATCAAGTGGCTGCCCCAGGTGAAATACTTGGCATACGTATATAGGAACAGCACCGCCAACACCACCGGCGAAAGCACAAGGGCCAGTGTGTTCAACTGCGATGCGGCAAAGACGAACACCCCCATGGAAACCAGCATCATCAGCGCCATGTCGCGACGCTTCAGCAGCCCCTGGGGCAGATGCCTCCCACTAGTGCGCGGGTTCGCCGCATCCTCCTTGGCGTGCACCATACGGTTGGCTGTCATGGCCACCGTCCGCGCCCCTACCATCGCCACCGTTATCCATAGGAACTGCCCCAGCGTGGGCAGCCCGTCGGCGGCAAGAAACATCCCGATGTAGGCAAAGGGCAGTGCAAACAGGCTATGTTCGAACCGGATCGACGCCAGAACCAGCCGGAGCTTGTGAGGAAGGACCGCCGCAGCGTTCATCTTAGCCCCTCCGACTCATATCCCGTAGCTCTCCCACTTCGCGTCCACCAATTCCTTGATCTCCTGGCTCATGACGATGTCCGGTGGCCACTCCCGATGGTAGCCCTCTTCCGGCCCCTTGGTCGTAGCGTCTATCCCCAATTTGCTCCCGAACTTTGGCGTCGTCGATGCGTGGTCCAGGTCGTCCACCGGCCCCGAAGCAAAGAATATATCCCGCTCCGCGTCCAAATTGTTCGTGACCCGCCACGCTACCTCCGACACGTCGTGAACGTTCACGTTGTCATCGACAACGATTATCGCCTTGGCCAGAGACATCAACCCCATCCCCCACAGCCCGTACACAACTTTCCGCGCCTGTCCGGGGTAGTCCTTCTTTACCGAAACTATCACCAGGTTATGGAACACCCCCTCCGCCGGCATGTTCATGTCCACCACTTCCGGCAGCACCAGCTGAATGATGGGCAGGAAGAACCGCTCCGTCACCTTGCCCATGTAGTAGTCCTCCATGGGCGGCCTTCCCACAATGGTGGTGGGGTATATCGGGTCCCGGCGGTGTGTTATGCACGTTATGTGAAATACCGGGTACGTGTCCGCCAGGGAATAGTACCCCGTATGGTCTCCGAAAGGCCCCTCCGTCCGCTCGTCCCCCGGCGTCACGTAGCCCTCCAACACAATCTCCGCCTGGGCAGGCACCTCGAGGTCCACAGTCTTAGCCCGCACCATCTCCACCGCCTCCCCGCGAATGAACCCTGCCGCCATCATCTCGTCCACGTTGGGAGGAAGGGGCGCCGTCCCCGACCAGATAGTAGCCGGATCACCCCCCAGTGCCACCGCCACGTCCACCCGAGGGCTTCCTCGCTCTCCCGAAACTCTATAGTGCGCCCGCCCGTCCTTCTGTGTCTGCCAGTGCATCCCACAGGTACGCTCGTCGAAGACCTGCATCCGATAAGTCCCCACGTTCCGGACACCAGTCACAGGGTCCTTCGTGATGACCAGTGGCAGTGTAATATATCTTCCGCCGTCTTCCGGCCAGCACTTCAGAATCGGGAAACGATTCACGTCGACCTCGTCCCCCTCCAACACCACCTCCTGGCAAGGCGCGCTGCGGACAATCTTGGGTCGTACCGACGCCATTTTCATTAGCTGGCCCAGGGCGCGAACCTTCTCCATCACGCCTTTGGGCGGTCCCTCCACCAGCCCCAGCAGACCCCTGACTCTATCGGCCAGGTCGTTCAGATTCTCAGCGCCCAGCGCCCATGCCATCCGACGCTCCGAACCATACATATTAATCAGCACCGGAACGTCGTACCCCTCCACGTTCTCGAACAAGAGGGCCGGGCCGCCGCTCTTCGTCACCCGATCGCAGATCTCCGTTATCTCCAGGTCCCAGGTGACAGACGTCGTGATGCGCCGGAGCTCCCCCTTACTCTCCAGGAAGGCAATGAAGTCCCTTAGGTTCCTGTATTTCATGCGTCTTACCTGGCGAGAATGGGGCTTGCGGTGGGTTCAAGAATCTTCAAGGCGTCTTCAATTATACCCCAAAGGCAGATACAAAAACGAAAAGCGCAAGCGGCCCCATCCCTCACAGGAAGAAGGCCAAATTCCACCCTCGCCCTCCACCCACACGCGCCATTCTGTAACGAAGCGCGCGGAGTGAAGAATCTCCTCGGATGCCTACAGAGCCTCCCCAAGCCAACCTTGGGAACAGACTCCAAATCCACACAAATGCCCGCGTCACCCTCCCAACACAACTAGTCGGTACGGGTTCCGCCAGACGCACCTACACCAAGGCAGGTGCGTCCAGCGACGCAAAAGCTATCGAAAGGAAATTTTAGTAGCCGGCAGAGCGCTGGCGGCTAAAGCAGTCCTGACAGTAAACAGGACGAATGCCCCGTGGCTGGAAGGGGACTGTCGTCTCCACTCCACATTCAGCGCAAATGGCTTCATACCGCTCCCGCTGGTAGCCGCCGCCGCCACCACCGTCTCCGCGCTGGGATCGCCGCGACGAACGGCAACTGGCGCATCGCTTAGGCTCGTTCGTGAAGCCTCTCGACGCAAAGAATTCCTGCTCTCCAACAGTGAAGGTAAAGGGGGTTCCACAGTCCACACAGTTTAGGGTCTTGTCCGCTAATTCCACAGGGTTAATCCTCAATTTTGGCCACAAGGCCAGTATAGACGCATCCCTCGACACGTCCACAACATTATACACGAATTTCGCCACATCTCAACCACCCCCACCCAACTCCCCAGCTAAACTACGGACGCATTCCTGTGGGCGCCCTCCCCAGTCATCCCGCACCCCACCATTGGTCCCCGTTCCCTGGCCGGTCCGCTACACGAGCCAGCATCGTCTGTTCCACCGGATATCATCGTCTACCCTCCTTTGGCCATGTGGATTTGCACAGCGTCAAGGTGAGGTCCAACGCCTCCAACGTTAAGCGATACTAGATGGCCTCAAGTAACAAAGAGGAACACTTCAGATTGGAGGCGGAATAGGTTGATCCCAAGGTTGGAATCATCCTGAGGTGTCCGGAGATACGAACAAGTCCACGTGGGGTTCGATACTGTCAGACCTTGGTTTACCGTCTCACAAGCGTATGGACTTTTCGTATCCTAAGGCGCTCCACCGATTACTATAATGCGGCTGCCCACCGGTTGGACAGGACGATTGTTGGGGCCGCCGCTCAATTCCAGTAAACTGTCTATCTGCTCCTGCGAAATACTCTTCAACTCGCGCATCACGTACCAGCCAACCGGTTCATAGCACGGAGGCGTCGTTTTTGAACCATCGTACTGGTAATAGCCAGGTTGGTCCGGCACAAGACCGCTGGCATTGACTGCGGTCCCGTCTCTTACGCCATTACCCTGATCAGGAGCGGCATCCAGAACCGCCTGCACTATGGGGCTGGGTTCGCCTAGCCTAAACAACAGCCCCACTACTATTAAGCGGCCATCGGCATCCGCATGGACGAGATGCATCTCCGCCGGAAAACTCACGCCGTCTATCCGATGTTCCGAGGGTGAATGAAAATGCGTCGACTTAAGATTATAGGCACGTTGACCCAAGCTCAACGTGTTGCCTGCCGCGAATTCAACGTGGACGAAATACCCATCGTCCCGCACGGTTGTCGCGTCGCTGCTGTAAGAAAACAAGATTGGCTTGGCATCCACCTCTCGATATTCCTCTATATTGACCGGAGACTGCTGTTTGCCCTCGGCACAAAGTGCGTACTCTTCAGATAGTGAGGCCCAGTTCTCCGGCGCGCCCGGTTCATGGTAGCCCCACTTCACTGCCTCAGCAGTCATTTGCGTCTGCTCGCCATCTCCGCAGGCCATAATTGCCAAGATAGTCAACAATAGACACGCCTGTATAGTCCATCTAATTTTCATTAACAATTCCCCCACTCTAAGCCGGTTACGCTCCTGGGGTGAGCCAAAGCATACATGAGGCTATCTTCCTGCAATGAAGTCGCCAGATAAAAAGCTAGTGAAGAAATACCAGAAGGTTTCAACTTGCGACGGTTTCTAAACCTAGGAACACTCTGAACAAGCCCCACTTGTCTATGGCATAGTAGAATGCCAACCAGAATAGAGAGAAATGCTTGGGGTGAAGCCACGATGCAGCAGCCGACATTCGGAGACCTGGAGTACGAAAGCAAGAAGCGTAAGACCCGTCGGGAGATATTCCTAGAGCGGATGGATGGCCTGATCCCGTGGGGTCTGCTGGAAGAGCGGATACGGCCGCACTATCCGAAGGCGGGCCGGGGCCGTCGGCCCTACGAGTTGTCAGCGATGCTGCGGATACACTGTGTGCAGCTGTTCTACAACCTTAGCGACCCTGGTATGGAGGACCTGCTCTACGAGGCGGAGTCGGTGAGGCGGTTCGTGGGACTGAGGCTGTCAGGCCCGTTGCCGGACGAGACAACAATACTGAACTTTCGGCATCTGCTGGAAGAGCGCCGGTTGGGGCAGGGCCTGATGGAGGAGATCAATCGCCACCTGGCATCCCAAGGGCTGAGGCTGCGGGAGGGTACGATAGTGGACGCCAGCATCATAGAGGCGCCTTCGTCGACGAAGAATGGCGCTTGTGAGCGAGACCCACAGATGCGTCAGACGAAGAAGGGAAATGAGTGGCACTTCGGTATGAAAGTGCACGTCGGGGTGGACTCAGAGACGGGAGTGGTGCATAGCATGAGTACGACATCCGCCAACGTGCATGATGTGACAGAGGCACACCGGCTGCTGCACGGAGGAGAGAAGCGAGTGTGGGGAGATGCGGGGTATCAGGGAGTGGCCAAGAGGGAGGAGAATGAGGGGTTGGAGGTGGAGTGGCGAGTGGCCATGAGGCCTGGGAGACGGCGACAATTGGAGCCTGGGAGTGAAGCAGCGGTAGAGGAGAGGCGGAAGGCGTCTATCAGGGCCAAGGTGGAGCATCCATTCCTGTGGGTAAAGCGGCGCTTCGGGTACGCCAAGGTTCGCTACCGGGGATTGGCCAAGAACACGCAACGGTTGGCGTTGCTGTTGGGGCTTACCAACCTGATAACGGCGGAGCGTCACCTGGCGGCTTCATAGGGCCTAGGTGCGCCCAACTACGAGGTGTGGTCACTACCACGCCCCGGCTGGAGTGACTTGGAGCCACGAGCGCTTCCCTGGGTACACCGTAAGAACCCCATGTGAGGCTCCTGCCTCTCTTACAACTCCCACGGACTATTATATGCAACCTGTATCACGTTGTTCAGAGGTTCCCTAGATTGAGTCCAAAATCGCGATTTCTTGGAATCTACTCACAATCTCCGAGCGCGGCGAAGTGTCTTGTACATCTGCGCTCAACCACCCCCAACCATCCCCCTGACATCTTCCCGTTGTCGAAACTTCCCCTCAACTGCTACCCTCCCCTCATGAAAAGCTCCCTTCACCCTGCTGTCATTCCGAGTCCCTCGAGGAATCCTGCCCTCGTGAAGACGGGGGCGGGAACCCATCACACCAACCCACCACTCGTTTGCCATACTTTTTTGAAACGAGTCCCACGCCTGAAACGAATCATCTCAGGCACAAATTGATACCTAGTCGATTATCAAAACGAGTCAAAACCAGTCCCTTTACCCTCCCCATTTTCCCTACCCCCATGAGGGGGGAAGGTTAGAGCCTGCCCTCGTGAAGACAGGGAAGGGGGCGCACCCTCCCGTGTCCTCGCGCATGGAGACCTTTGCATATCCGTCATTCCGGCGAAGGCCGGAATCCAGAATCCCATGATTTAGCTATGGCAAGAGTCGTCCCACACCACTATCTGAATGCGTTTCGGTAGTTATGCAAAGGTCTCCACATGCGGGGACCCATCCCCCTTGAGGGGAAGGCTGGGATGGGAGTGCAATCCACTACCTCGCGTATGTTCTTCCAAAATGTCAACGAATTATCTGACTTTTGCAATTCCGAGCGCAGCGAAGCGGAGTCGAGGAATCTCGCTACCGGTCACCGCGTCCTGTCCTACTGCCCTCGTGGAGCCACGAACCAATCCCCCCAACCCAACGCTCGATTCCCAAATTGAATCCCCTGCTCCACTGGCCACAACCCCTCCTATCGGGTATCATCTAGGCTACGGTAATTCTAGCCTGAAAGGGAGAAACAACATGCGATTGAAGGACAAGGTAGCTCTCATTAGTGGAGGCGCAAGAGGCATGGGAGCCGTCGATGCCAAACTCTTCGCCACAGAGGGCGCAAGCGTCGTCATCGGCGATATCCTCGAAGATGAGGGCCGCCAGGTCGAAGCCGATATCAACGCCGCAGGAGGCCAAGCCCGCTTCATAAGGCTGGACGTTACACAGGAAGCCGACTGGCAGGCCGCCGTCGATCTAGCCGTCTCCGCCTTCGGAAAGCTGGATGTCCTCGTAAACAACGCCGGCATCGGCGGCTCCCCCTGGCTCGGAGACCTCTCCAAGAAAGCCTGGGACGCCATCATGGAGGTGAACTCCACCGGCGTCTACCTCGGCACCGTGGCCGCTATCCCCGCCATGAGGGACGCCGGCGGCGGTTCCATCATCAACATCTCCTCCCAGTTAGGCATCGTCGGCGCCGACACCGGCCATCCCGCCTACCAGGCCTCCAAGGGCTCCGTCCGCATCTTTACCAAGTCCATCGCCATCCACCACGCCAAAGACCACATCCGCTGCAACTCTGTCCACCCCGGCCCCATCCAGACCCCCATGACGGAGAATATGAAAGACAATGAGGAGTTTGGAAGGCGAATGCTCTCTAAGATCCCCATGGGCCGCATCGGCCAGCCCGAAGAGGTGGCCTACGGCGTCCTCTACCTAGCCTCCGACGAGTCCTCCTACGTCACCGGCGCAGAACTGGTCATAGATGGCGGTTGGGTTGCCCAATAGCCCACAGTGCCGCCCAGACTGTTGATTGCAACGCCATCCGTTCCTATAATGCCAACAGCCTACAATACGAGGTTCCGGTGACCTCAACCGCCCGAACAAAAAACCTCTCCTTGGGACGATGGCAAGCCACGCCTGACTTCGTCAAGCAATACCTTTCAGCCTTGGAGTCCTCCTCCGCCCTCTACCAGGAGCAGCGGCTGGTTCCTCCCATGGCCCTGGCCGCTCGTACCCTCGGCCTGCTCATCGAAAAGCTGGGCCTCGCCCCCGGCACCGTCCACACCTCCCAGGAGGTAACCGCCCTCAAGCCCGTGTCCCTCGGCCAGGAGATCTCCGCCGTAGCCAAACCTTCCCGACCATTCCGTCGGGGCCAATGGGAATTCCGATCCATAGAATTCACCATCTACGAGCAGAAAAACGGCGAGCCTGGAGAACAGGTCCTACGCGGCAAGACCACCGTCATGTCCCCCGTGACAAGCTAATGCCCGTGTCTTCCTCCAACGTGAACAGCGACCTTCCCGCCCTCCGTAAGACCATCAGCCTGGAGCAGATCCGCCGCTACAGCCAGGCCTCCGGCGACTTCAATCCCGTGCACCTGGACGCAGATTTCGCCGCTAGCAGTTCCTTTGGCCGTATAGTCGCCCACGGCATGATGACCCTCGCCTTCCTCTCCGAGATGCTTACCGCCCGCTTCGGCGTGCACTGGCTGTCAACCGGCAGCCTCAAAGTCCGATTCAAGCGGCCCGCGTACCCCGGAGACACACTTCACACTTGGGGCAAAGTGACACGCCGGGAGGCATCCTCCGACCACACTCTGGTAAAATGCGACGTGGCCCTCCGAAACGCATCCAACGACGAAGACCTGATAACCGGCACGGCGACCGTCCGCCTGCCAAAAAGTTAAGAAGCTCTATGACTAACACGAATAACCGCAAGGGAAATCGCCTTTACCGCGTTGCCGTCGACGCCATGGGCGGGGACTTCGCCCCGGCAGAGATTGTTGAAGGGGCGCTCAACGGCGCACGTCTCCACAACGTCCAGGTGATTCTGGTTGGAGACGTCCCAGCCCTCCAGTCGGAACTCAAGAGACTCGGAATCCCCCTCGACTCAGTGCCTATTGTCCCTTCCGAAGGAAGCATCAGCGAAGGCGACCACCCAGCCCGTGCCCTCCGCTCAAACCCAAAGGCCTCTGTGGCCGTCGCCACCGGCCTCGTCAAGACCGGCCAGGCCGATGCTATGGTCTCTATGGGTTCCACTGGCGGAGCCATGGCCAGCGCCGCTCTCGGCCTCGGTCTCTTCCCCGGCGTAGAAAGGCCCTGCGTCGGCGGCCCCTTCATATCCCTTGCTCCCCATACCGCCATCCTCGACGTCGGCAGCAACATCGACTGCCGCCCCCAGCAGCTCATGAGCTTCGCCGTCATGGGCTGCGTCTTCGTCCGCAAATTCCTCGGCATCAGCAACCCCACCGTCGGCCTCCTGAGCGTGGGAAGCGAGGAGGGCAAGGGCAACCGCCTCGTCCGGGAAGCCTACCCCATCTTCAAGGAGAGCGGACTGAACTTCATCGGCAACGTAGAAGGATCCGACATCCTGGCCGACAAAACTAACGTTGTCGTATGCGACGGCTTCGTTGGCAACGTCCTGCTGAAGTTTGCCGAATCCCTCGGTGGCTCCGCCGCCGCCTTCCTCCATGAGAAGCTGCGCGGCAAGCTGCCCGACGAAGACCTCCGTCGCCTTTCCGAGAGCTTCTACGACCTGACCAACCGTTCCCGCAAGACCAGCGGCCCCCTCTTCGGCGTCAACGGCAACGTCATCGTGGGCCACGGTGCTTCAAAGAGCCGTGAGGTGGCCGGTGCCATCGAGACCGCCAAGCAGTGCATCAACTGGGACCTCGCCAACAGCATCAAGCAGGAATTGGCCCTTTTTGAAGACTTCATGGAAGCACACCAAGATGTCGCTCAATCTTGAAGGCCACGTAGCCCTCGTCACCGGCGCCTCTCGGGGCATCGGCCGCGCCATCGCCCTACGGCTGGCCACCGAAGGCGTCAAGGTTGCCGTCAACTACAACTCCGGCGCAGCCCCGGCTCAGGTATTAGTAGACCGGATCGCTGCCGAAGGCGGTGAGGCCGAAGCCATTCAGGCCGACGTTTCCGACGAAACCCAGGTCAAGGCCATGGTTGCCCAGGTTCGGAAGAAGTGGAATCGCCTCGACATCCTTGTCAACAACGCCGGTATCCGCAGAGACCGACTCCTCATGCGCATGACCACCCAGGAATGGGACGATGCCATCAACGTGAATCTGCGGGGGGCCTTCTTCTGCACCAAGGCCGTCCTACCCGCCATGGTTCGACAGCGACGCGGCCGCATCATCAACATGTCCTCCGTCGTGGGCGTTGCCGGCAACCCCGGACAGGCCAACTATGCCGCTTCCAAAGCCGCCCTCATCGGACTCACCAAATCTGTGGCCAAAGAGGTCGCTCGAAGGAACATTACCGCCAACGCCCTCGCCCCCGGCTACATCCTGACCGGCATGGTGAAGGAGCTTTCGGAAGACCTGAAGGCCCAGGTGCTGGCTCGCGTACCCATGAATCGACTTGGCGTTCCCGAAGACGTGGCGGGACTGGTCGCCTTCCTCTGCACCGACGAGGCCAGCTATATCACGGGGCAGGTCATCCGCGTCGACGGCGGCTTGGCTATCTGACGCCGAAGAGTTTCGGCACACCCACAACCTCCACCCATTGCCCCTCCCCCTCACCGCAGAACCGCTTTCCTATCGTCGCGTCGGCCAGCCGCACGTATCCCAGCCCCACGACTTCCCCTCCACCCGGCGCCCTCGCCAACGAAGTAATAGTCCCAACCCGACGACCGTCCAGGGTCAAGTAGTCCCCTTCCTCCCACTGCCCACTCCCCACAATCTTCAACGATACTAACGCCCTCTGCACCTTCTCATACGTGTCCAATCGGGCGATGACCTCTTGGCCGATGTAGCAGCCCTTATCAAAGTCGATAGCCCCTATGAGACCCGCCTCCAGAGGATTGCGGCTTTCGTCCAACTCTTTCCCATACACAGGCACACCGGCGCCGATCCGATACGCTTCCCAAGCCTCCGCGCCCACGGGAGTCGCGCCCCAATCTTGCAGCTTTTCTCGCACAGCCCCTTCCCCACCGCCTTCCAGCAAGACTTGAAAACAAGGAAGCGCCTCTAAGTCAATCCGAGCCCCCCAACCATCCGTCTCCAAGCTCATTGAGTGGAAATTCTCAAGACCAGCGAAATCAAGCCCCGTCACGGCCTCCAAAACATCGCAAGCCTTTGGACCTGCCATCGGCACGAGCGCAAGAGAGTCCGTTACATCCTCCAACGTCGAATCTTCCATGATGGTATAGCGGTCTACCCACTCCATCACCCGGCCCTGCGCGCCGGCCCCCGTAAGCATCAGCACAAAGGGGCCCAAGTTCAGCACGTACACCAAGTCGATGATCCGGCCCTTGTCACTTGTGAAGACAGTAGGCGCGCCCTCCCCTGCCGCCAGATGGTCCACCCTATTGGTGGAAAGCCGGTTCAACAGGTCCAGAACGTCTGCCCCCTCCGCCCGAATCTTGCCCCTTCGCCCCTCGTCGTAGACCGCCGCACCCTCGTAAAACGCACGATACTCCAGGGCGGCATCCCCGTAGGACAATGGCAATGCGCCGGAAAACAATGGGTTGGAAGCGTTATCAGTCGAGCCGACTGTTTCCTGCAAAGACTCAATAGGAGTCGTCATATCTCACCTGCTGTCTCCGAAAGATCGGCCCAATGCGAAAGCGGATAACCGATGGCGGTGATTGCCGCCTCAACCTTAAACGCCGAAAGAGTTACCGCAGCCGCAGGCCTTCTTAGCGTTGGGGTTCTGGAACACAAAGCCCTTACCGTTCAGTCCGTCTGAAAAGTCGAGTTCCGTACCCGCCAGGTAAATGTAACTGCGCTTGTCTATGAAAATACGCAAGCCGTTGTCGTCCACCACCCGGTCTGTGTCCATGGGCGTGTTCTCTACGATGGAAAGAACGTACAGAAGCCCCGAGCACCCGCCGCCCTTGACCCCAACCCGCAGGCCGAAGTCCTCGGTCTCTCGCCCCTCCTTGACGGCAATCCGACGCACCGCCTTGGACGCCTTGTCCGTCACCTGAATGCCAATTGGCTTCTGCTCTGTTAGAGTGGTCATGTTCATCACCCCGAAAACAACGATATTCACACCATGCGTATGGCCAATCTTATAGCCGAAGCCACTTCCAAGTCAATCACTCCGCTCCCCCGTTCAATCCCTTGTCTAACTTTGCGTACAAGCGGTATAATTCGGACATAGTGGGCCCGTAGCTCAGGTGGTTAGAGCGCGGTCCTGATAAGACCGAGGTCGATAGTTCGAGTCTATCCGGGCCCACCACTCCATACTTGGAGTCATGTAAGACTCGAACTCGGCTTTACGGCCTAATACGGAGTGCGCTGATCCCCAATGAGGCCTTTTCCGGAGGTCGGCAGTCGAATTCCGGCCACCCATTGGCCGCTTTTCTCGACCAGGATTCGCCTAGAGGGCAGCTGCCCCCCGCTGAGTCGTACTTCATCACGGCCGCAGTGAACGGCTTCACCTCAGCCACATTCATTGGGTCTCATATCCACATACTCCAACGTCTTCCCCGTCTATGCAATCCCTGGGCTGATGTTCACTCAATTCGGCAATAAGCCGCAACATAGCATTTCTATCACGGGTCTTTAGCTCGTAGACCTCAAATCCACTCGCATAGACCATATTATCGCTGTAACTAGCTATCCGCTCCGCCAGAGATCTCACCACAGAGAAGTTAGTCCTTGTGACCGCATACACCATCAAGGTATATCCCCCTGGCTCGACGTTAAATAAGTAAGATATATGGTCAAAGCCTCTGGTAGTGGATCCAGTTTTGTAGGAGAAGTCATGTTTGTCCAGTTTCGCTTTCACTTCCATACGACGTAACTTCACCTCTTCCGCTTCATTGCGAAATGGGTCACGTGGTTGATAGTACCAACTCTCTGGTTGATCTTCGGGGAATAGCGACGGGATAGACAGCACTCCTAAAACAACGGCCAGAGCGAAAACACCTATGATCACAAGAGGCGGCAGCTTGAAAGGAGACCGCTCCCGTTCGACCTCTTCATCGGGGTTCTCATTGGAGCCTCCCAACCACAAACGATGCGCATGGAAGACATTCCAAACAAGGAGAGGAACTATTCCAAATCCCTCTCTGACCGGGATATCAATAGGGCGTAGAATCTCTACGATTGCGACAACAGCCACTATCAAAACGCTGACAAGGAAAGTAGGGAAAAACTCCCGAAACCTCCCCAGCAAGAGATAGCCTGCGCCGAAACCAGGAAAGAGTGTAAGAAACACTGCGATTAATATGTAGCATGCTAGCTCTAGCAACCGGCAAAATGCCCACATCGGGGCTTATTTCCCAATTCCAGGGCGTCTTACAAGAAGGGGCTATTCTACCCTGATGGCGGACCGGTGTCATTGAAGCGATTCCAAACTTGCCCGCCGTAGTTGTCTCGCTGACTAAGCCTTGCTGCCAATTGTAGGATAAGGACTGAGCGGATAGGGCATCTGCGTCTGTTTTTGCGCCGACTGTGCCCCGTCCTTGGCGGTGGTCCCCCAGACCAGCGTTCCCATGTAGGCATCGTTGAGCAGCATGTTATGAACGGAACTCTTCAGCCACTGCTTTCCCCTGGGGCTCGCCACACCCTCTGCGTTGAGGGCCTTGGTCACGTTGAGGATGCTGCTACCCTCAATCACCATGTCGAAGATGCGGCTGGCCACGGCATCGGCGGGCGGGTCAAGCTACAGCTTAGGGTGCTCCTTAGCCGCGTCTTGGACATAGACCTTCCGGTAGCTGTAGGGGGCGAAGGTGGTAGCCCGGAAGCCTCGGGAAGTCGCCTCCCGCATCCCCCCTCGTGACCTTCTGGACGAGATTCTCGCTGTAGAACTCGTCCACGCTCTCGATCATGGCCTCCATGAGCTTGCCCGTGGGAGAATCGTCGGCGTGCTCCGTAATGGAGATGACCCTTATTCCCTTGCGGCGGAGCATGGACTTGAAGGCCACGGCGTGTTCCCGTTTCCTGGTGAATCTTGAGAACTTCCAGACCAGGATCTCCTTAAAGGGGGCCTCAGGCTTCCTGGCCTCCTCGATCATCTTACGGAACTGGGGCCTGTTGGCGATTCTCCCGCTCTCCGCCTCGTCGATATACTCCCTCACGACCAGGTGGTTGTACTTCTTGGCGTGGTCCCGCAATGCCCGCAGCTGGGCGGATATAGACAGGTCCACGTCCTGCCTGTCGCTGGATACCCTGGCGTACAGCGCCACCGGTGTGAAGTCCTCTCTCTGTTTCGTCTTCATCTATTTCTCCTCCTACTGGCTTCTTCCCGTTTTGCCTCGCGCTTCTTCAACCTTTCGTACCTTATCGTCCTGAGCCATTCTCGTTCCTCCATGTAATTCCGAAGTGCCTCCCGGATCAGCTCGCTCATGGTGCGACGCTCCTCATGCATCACCGACTTTACCTGCTCCGCCATGGCGGGCGGCAGGGAGAAGGTGATGGTCTTTGTCTTTCTAGGCAAGGTGGGCACTGTCTCTTTTTTTGTCCCTTTCTAGTGTTATCTTGTCTTACTATATATCGCTGCACAACCCAGCCTCAACTACCATCTACTCGCCGCCGACCTCCGCCACCTGCGGTCCGGTATGCTAGAGGCCATCACCTGCGGGTCCAGGATCGAGGAGTCCCGTTCAGGCACGGCTACCACCACCACCTTGGCAAGTTTCCCCTTCCAGAAGACAGGCCGGGCTACGACGGTGTGGCCGCCTTCCCGGGCAGACTGAGTCCTGCCACAGCGTATGACGAGGTCCGCCAGGGACCCGGGAGAGGGTGGACTACCTCTACGGGGAACGCCACCCCTCGCCCCACGTATGGTGAAGGAGTTAGGCACACTCATACCTCTCGTCTTCTTCACCACCGTGGCGCTTAGGGAGGGAGGCTGCTCCCAGCCGGCAGGGTCTCCCCTCTCCGTGTTCTCGTACAGGACCACCATTAACGGCGGGTGCCTCACCACCTCGGCCAGCCTCATGGCTACCGAGGCGTAGGAGCACCGGTACATCCTCTGCAGGGCCAGCACGTCCAGTCCTGATGCAAGAGCCATCACCAGGAAGACTTTGGGTTGCATCAGCACCGCCGCGGAGAACCGGTCCCCCTCCCGGCATATCTTCCGCCCCGGCCGGTAGCCGGAGTACAGATCGGTAAGGGTCTCGTGGATGATCTCGTAGGCCTCGTGGAGCACGGTGTAGTCCTGGGCCCCGGCCCACAGGTCCTTCCGGTAGTGGATATGGTAGCCCCCGCCGGGGGCGCTGTAGTGTATGCCCTTCATACTATCCAGGTCCCTGCAGGTCACGTGACCAAACCCCGCACGTTTCAGAAGGAGGGTCAACTCCTCTAGGGTTGGGCGACACGACAGCCTGAAGTAGTCCACGAAGGCGGCGGCCATCCACTCGGGATTGAGGGTGCGGCGGAGGGGGAGACTCTCCAGCAGCCAGCGGCAGAAGCCGTGCAGTGTTCTCTTCATTGGAGCAGCTTCCTGTTGGTGAACCGCTCGTACATCTCCACTATGAACCGCTTGGCGCTCATTGAGAGGGGGCCGTCGGGTCTGGTGCCCACCCGGAAGACGGGGTCCGCCAGCACGTACCTGTAGGCCCGCTCCACCTCCTGCACCTCGTTGCTGTTGGGGTCGGGCTTGACACCGTACCCGGCTCGCTTGAGCATATGCCGGAGGTCCACGTTGTAGGTCTCCGCCAGCCTCCTGAGCACGTTGCGGCCCGGCCTTCGATCTCCTTTTTCCAACTGGGAGAGATAGGAGCTGGAGATGCCCGTACGCCGGGTGATATCCCTCAGGCTCAGCTCTCCCCTCAGCCTCCTGAGCAGGGCGCCTATCTCTTCGTTGTTCTCAGCTTCCTGAACTTCGTTAAGGTTAAGGTTGCCGTTTAGCTCTTCCATCTTCCTCCTCCTCTCATCCCTGGGTGCATCCACCGTGTTCCGTATCCCACCCAGTACATTACCGGCCAATAAGTGGCACATAGTTGTTATATTATTGTTACATCAGAGTAAGTGATTGTCAAGATATAGGGCATATCTAGGAATATAGCCTTGATTTCTATCTTTTCTACAGATACACTCCAGTATACAGAACGTATCTTCTCATTGAGCAGTATACACCATCGAAACGCCTCGTGGCCGTATCCCCAAGGGTGCGGTGCACTGCCGAGGGAGAATAAAGAACGGGGATGAAGCAAGAACTCATCAAGGAGCAGGATAGGCGACGGCTCAAGGGCCTCAGAATCCTGGCCCGCATCATCGTGCGGCACCGCCTAGCCCATCCCGAGCTGTACGCCAACGGCGTATCAGGAGAGGAATCTTCTCCGGCCGCCGGGGGCGGCATGGTTGACGGCGAGAAGACGACCGGCAAGGAGGGGAAAGAATGAAGCGCAGAAGACCTTCCTATAGGGTGAAGCTGAATCCCGACAGAATGTGGAAGCTCATGCACCGGCGCAACATCTCCCAGAACGAGCTGGCCAAGCTGGCCGGCATGTCCTCGGGTTACCTCTCCCTACTGATGAGGGGTATGCGCTGTCCCTCACCGGAGCGGCGCAGACGACTCATGAAAGCCCTGGGTGTCACCCAGTTCGATGACATGTTCATACTGGAGACGGTCTCATGAAGAGCGGCTTCCTTCCGTCCCATCTCATCGTGGACGACGGGCTGATGCCCGTGGATTTCTCCCAGCGGCTGGACGCCTTCAAGGAGGCGACGGGTCTCTCCTGGGATGCCTTGGCAGGCTGCCTGGGCGTGGACCCACGCCAGCTTCAGCGGTGGCGCAAGGGTACCAAGCCCAGTGGGGATGGCCTGTGCGCCCTGATACTGCTGGCGGCCCGCGTACCCGGTGGCCTCCATACGCTGTTGGGGATACAAGTGGCGCCTCTACCTGAAGGGTACCAGCCTCCCCTGGCCGCCCGTTTCGGCCTGCAGGCAAAGGACCAGGAGGGGTAGACGGTGGGAGTGCAACGGAGGGTGCACCGGCCCGTGCAGTTCGACTTCCCGGGGGACTTCCCTGAACGGCTGGAATGCTTCAAGCAGAAGAGCGGGCTGAGCTGGAAGGCCTTGGCCCGTCTCATGGGCGTAAGACCCTACCGGCTGTGGAGATGGCGCCAGGGCACCCTTCCCAGTTCGACCCATCTCTTCCTTCTCCTGACCCTTGCCGAAGCCATGGGACTCCGGGACGGGATCCTCATGTGTTCAGACCATGACCTGCCCGTGGGGATCAGCTCGGTGGAGTTGCGCCGGTGAGGCGACTCACCGTCATCAGCCTTGGCGGCGGAGTTCAGTCCTCCGTCATGGCCCTCATGGCCACCGAGGGAGCTTTCGATGCCGTGCCCCACTGCGCCATCTTCGCCGACACCCACTGGGAGCCACCCAGCATATACGAGCACCTGGAATGGTTGAAAAGCAAACTTCCCTTCCCCCTCCACGTGGTGGACAACGGGCGCAGCCTGCGCCAGGACGTAATGGCCCTCACCAACCACTCGGACTCCCCTAATTTCGTGGACATCCCTCTGCACCTGAAGGGGCGCAACGGCGAGGGCGATGGCATAGGTAGGAGGCAGTGCACCACCAACTACAAGATAAGACCCATACGCAGGAAGATACGGGAGCTGCTAGGGCTCAAGCCAAGACAGCGGGTCCCCGCAGACACTGTCGTCGAGATGTGGCTAGGAATCTCCACCGACGAGGCTCACCGAATGAAGACTTCCAGAGACCGGTGGATCGTGAACCGCTACCCGCTGATAGAGGCGGGGATGTCTCGGAGGGACTGCATGGGCTGGTGGGAGGCTCGCTTCGACAGGCCGCTGGAACGCTCGGCCTGCGTCGGCTGTCCCTTCCAGTCCCGCCGAAGGTGGGTGGAGACGAAGCGTCGGTGGCCTGGGCTGTTCGCCGAGGCGGTGGAGATTGACGACAGACTGCGGGGAGGGCTGGCCTACGTGAAGGAGCCTTACCTGCACCCTATGCGCATTCCCCTGGCTCGGGCGGTGGCGCTGGACGAGAGGGACCTGGGATCAGGAGGGTCGAAGGACGGGTTCGGCAATGAGTGCGAGGGGCACTGCGGGATCTGACGGGCGGATAGTTGCGAGGTGGGTTCCATTCCATGCGAGTCGGCCTGACGATATTGTCGTGATCTGAAGGGAGGGCTGCCGTTGCATCTGGAGCTAGTAGCGAGCCGTTCAGCAATCACCTTCACCCAGTGGTGATTGGCCTTCATGGCGAGGCTGAGCGAGTTGAAGTATTTGTCCTTGAGGTCGAGCCTTAGAACTGGCTGGCCGCGGGTGATACACCAGAGGTTCTTCTGCCTTCTCTCCCGCAGGTGCCGGCCTTTAGCAACTAGGGGATGAATCCACTGGGGGTCCGTCCCTCGCTCCTATTAGTTTTCATCCGTCCCATTCCGGCGCGTTCAATGTGGACGAGAAGGATTTCCAGGGTGGAGAAGTGGAAGACCAGCATCTTCTTAAAGCGGCTCAACCCTCCTTGTAATGTCCACTTGTTGAGACTTAGCCACATAGCCAGGGCACCTATTCGAGCACGAGGCCCAATGTGTGGTTTCTACGAAAATAGATGTCCCGGACCAAGTTGACAATCACATGGTTGAAGGAGAATCGATCTTCCCCGATTCCAACCGGCACCCTGACCATACCACCATCTGAATTAAAGGGTTAGTCTCAACGCCTGACGACTCCCTGGGGGTCTCGTCCCGAGGCATTGCGGTTGAGAGCGCGGTCCAGGATTCCGAAGGGGTGACCCGCACTCATCCCCGGCACCCAGAGCGATGGTTCTTCCTCCTGCATTAGAAGGGCGTAGGCGATGAGGTGGGCCATCTGCAGCAGGCAGTCGGACCTCGAGCTTCGGAAGGCGGGACCTCCGATGACGTTCTCTATGGGCATGTTCCTGGTAGGCCGACCATCCTCCCATAGCTCGTACCTACTGGGCACGGGGTTGAACATCTTCAAACGCCTGTAGGTCCTGGAAACCAATCCTTCCTCGCCGGGCCCGAAGATAAGAAAAGCGTGGCGGTTTGCCATGGCTGCGGATGCATTGATGCGGTTGAGCAGCCGGTTGAGGCCGACCCGCTTATAGCCCTGGCAATCCGGCTTGTAAAGACAGACGTTGATGACCTCGATGCCGCCCATGGTCCGTGCGGCTTCCTCAATGCGGCGCAGCCCGTCGGCAAAGATTTCCTCTCCCTTTCCTGAAGTGCGCGTCCAGCAATCTGTACAGCTCCGGTTGCCCAATTCGACACTCCCATTCAACAATTCGGAGGCGCGAAGCTGCCGTTCAGAGGGGATGCCGTGGCGGCGCCGCAGCTCCAACCGCCACTCGTGGATGTTTCGAAAGAAATCGTTCCACACCTCGGCGTCAACGCCAAGGGCAGAGCGGACGTGGCGTCTTCGGCCCTCGGCCTGGTTAATGTAGTAGAGTCTCATGTTTCTTTCTCTCCAGTCTTTTTCAAGAAAGTCGGGCCTCAGGGAGCGGGGTTACGGGCTCCCACTGCCCAGGTGTGCGCCACACCCGTCCCAGCGGGCCTCTCCTCTCCACCAGGCCCCGGTGAGACACCAGCAGTGGCAGAGAAGTCTTCTCTCGTTCCATCTCCTCCATGGCCACACGCAGGAAGCCGGTGGCTGCCGACTCTTCGTTGAAGACCAGAAAGACGTGGGGCGCAGAGCCGTGGTCGTCTGCGGGACGGTGGGTTGCGTAGTACTTCAAATAGGGGGCCAGCCGTCCGGCCATGGTGATTGGACGCACGGCCCTCCGCTCCCACTCCAGGAAGAAAGGCCAGGCGACGCTGCCCCGGCGCAACAGGCCAAAGGCGTCGGGGTGAATCGAGCGCAGCCCACCGAAGTAGCGGAAGTAGCGGGAGGCCCTGATGGGTGGGTCCAGCTGTACGGTTTCCCATCCCATGTGGCGAGCTTGCCCGGCGAGGGCGGCCATGAAGCCGTGGACGGCACCGGTGTGCTCCATGTGCCGCAGCAGCTGGCGGCTCCGCCTGCCGGAGACGTTGCGCCAGCGCAAAGGATATTCTTCGTTCAGGGGAGAGACGCTCCACCGCTTCCTGGCCAACCCCACGGCGGTCCTGTCCCGGCGGGACAGCATGGCCAGGCCTGGGTCGGTGAGAGCGAGGCGACGGCCCGATGCGGTCGTGCTAACCACAAGGCCGAAGCCCTCCAGGGAGGCGACAATCTGGGACGCCCGCGGGCGGGAGACGCCCATCAGGCCCGCCAGGTCGTTCAGATTGAGCCATGGCCAGCCGGAGAGCAGGTCAATGGCCCGCTTCTCCGCGGGCCTGAGCAGCGCCGGTAGAAGGTAATCCGGAGCGTCCTCTCCGGGGCCGTACTCGTTTAGGTCCCGGGGAAAGGAGATGCGAGAGAGTGGCCGCTCCACGGGAAGCACACCGCCCGGGGGCAGCCGGTCCATGGCGTCTCCCAGATCAACGGCGCCGCTGACGGAGGGCATCTGCCACACGGAGTGGTCCGTAGCTCCCACTGCCGCCTCCCGCTCCAGCGCAAGTAGGGCCGACACGGGGGTGAGGGACAGCATCCTGCGGGCGTACCGCAACCGCATCTCGTCGGGCATCAGCATTAGGACGGCTCCCGGCAGGGGTAGCTGAGTGAGCCTCCACACCCGCTTCAAGAAGCCCGACCTGTCGGAGGTGAGTCCCTGCCGGAGGATGCCGACGGTCCTTCCGCCAGGAAGCGTGATGGCTGCATCTATGGGCATAGCCCGGTACCAGCGGAAGCTGATGGGATGGGCCACGTTGGCCACGGCGGAGGCGACGCGATAAATGATGGCCAGGGCGTCGAGCCGGTCCAGCATCACCCGCCGCCAGCGAGTGGAGACGGGATGGCTGCGGAGCAGTTCCTCCATGGCCATGTCGCCGGACTTGGCCAGAAGGCGCAGCCCCGTGGCGGTGAGATGGTACCTCCGGGTAAGGGGAGTGAGGTCCGTGGCGTGGGGAAGGGAACCCACGAGGCCTGATCCCACCAGTCTGCGTACGGACCCGTAGACGGCTCCCCTTGACCAGCCGGAGACGGCAGCCGCCTCCAGCCGGTCAAGGAAGGGCATCCGGGCCAGAAGCCACATCATCTCGCCGTCGAGGGGCTTCATTCCTCACGCTCCTCTACTGTGGGCTTCAGGGAAGCTTCTCCGTCGGCCTGGTCCCGCTTGGTACGCACCTTCCTGCGGTCCGGTCTCTGCGGTTTGGCCTCATCCTTCCCAGCGTTCTCCCTGGTGGCGATCTCTTCCATCTCTTTCCGGTACTTCTCTGCCAGACTGCGCATACCGGACTCCCTCTCAAGTATCTCCCTGGCGGATACCAGGTAGCTCGAGGCGTCGGCGCGGATGCGGCCGGCGGTGCGGGGGTCTCCCTTCCCCGGCTTCCTCACCATCATGGAGAAAGCGGGCATCCTCTCCTTGCCCACCGTGGCCCTCACGTAGCAGTGGTGCACCGGGAGAGACACCACGTCCTCCTCGGTCACACGGTCCTTTCCCAGCTCCCAAACCAGCTGCCGGGCGTCGGAGCCCGCCACTTGAAACACCGCCAGGCAGCCCACGTTGGCCAGGACGGTGTCGCGCATGGTGGGGGAGAGGTCGTCCAGCTTAGCCAGGCTCTGGGTCGCCAGGATGAAGCTGGCGCCGAACTTCCCAAGCTCGCTCAACATGGACTCGTAGTCCACCCCCGGCATGGTCTGCATCTCGTCCACGACTACCAGTGCGCCACGCCGTTGCTCAAGGGATACACTTCCCTGCTCTCTTATGACGGAGTCCACGAGGTTGAGGAGAGAGGCTCCCACCAGAGCGGCCACGTCCCTTCCCACCACTCCCTGGGAGGTGGACACCAGCAGTATGCCGCCGTCCAGGATGGTCTCCCTCAGGTCTATGGTGGAACGGGGCTGGCCCAGGATGGCCCTGGCCCTCTTGGATGACGCATAGTAGGAGAGTCTTGTCTGGACCGGGGCGAGGGAGTCGGACTTGTAGTCGCGGCTCCAGCCGGTAAAGGTGTTGGCCCACCACTCCAGTATGTAGGGGTCGGAGACCTTTTTGAGTACTTCGGTGCGGAAGGGGGCGTTCGATAGTAGTTTCAGGCCGTCCAGGATGGTGAATTGCTCGTCGGGGTCCATGGTCTTATTGGCCTCGTGGAGGGTCTTCACGGTGAACTCCAGGATGGACTGCATCCTTGGACCCCACTGGTCCCAGAGGCCGCGGGCGACACGTACTACCGAGTCGGCGGTGCGGTCCCTGTCTGAGAATATGCGGGTGTCCAGCAGGTTGATGCCCGGCGCGCCCCGCCCATCGGCCAGGTCGATGAGCTTCACCCGTCCCACGAGGGAATCCGGCACCTGCTCCAGCAGCTCTCCCACCAGGTCCGTGTGGGGGTCCACGACGATGATGGCGTCTTTGTCCCTGCCAGCCGCCTTCTCCCGCATCTTGTGGGAGACCACGTGGTGCATGAGGGTGGACTTACCCATGCGGGTGCGGGCCACGTAGAGGTGGTGGCGGTGCAGAAGATCCTCCGGGAAATGGATCTTTCGTGGCGTCCCCGATGTCGTATCTCCCACGTGGGCGCCTCCCCTCACGCTGCGGGCGGTGGGCAGTAGTACCTTGGCCCCGGACCGGGCCACCAGGGGCGTCTCGTCCATTGCTCCCGGTGGGTGCCACAGGGCCGCTGCCTCTCTTACCCCCAGAATGCTCCGGTTGCCGAAGAGGCCCGGGTCCGAGGGATACAGCATCTGAGGGTCGGGTACCACCGGCCTCATCCTGCCTGCCCTGAATCTGGCCCCCGCCGGGTGGTCGTAGTGACGGTAGGCCGCCGTCACCTGGCCCAGCAGGTGCCTGGCCCTCTGGGGCCGGGTCCCCCGGGGCAGTATGGAGGTGACCTGCACCTCGCCGTCAAAGGCCATGCGGGCCACCTTTTCCCGGATCAGCAGCGGGTCATAGACCCGGTTGCGGGCATTCTTCCACCGGTGCCAGGCCCAGCCGCCGACGGCCAGGGCTATGGCAACGCCCAATCCCAGTAGGATGGCCTTCCACGTCTCCCCGGTCTTCACCCACATATAGCCTTTCAGGGCGACCAGGGCCCCCACCCCCAGGATGGCCATGTTGGTAACGTCGGTCTGGTGATGCTTCACCTGGTCGGAGTACCCGGAGTCCCGAGGTTGAGTCGCCGGCTGCTGCTCGGCCTTCTCCATGTACTGCTGGGACCAGTCGGGACCCAGGGAGTTCAGCATGAGCCTCGCTACGATGCGTTCTCCCTCGTTCAGGTCGGAGAGGGCGCCTAGTAGGGCCATCAGGGGGTCCGAGCCGGGGTCCAACAGGTCGTCGTCACGGAAGGTGCGGAGGGGCACGTACTGGGGGCCGGAGGCTCTGAGGGTCATGCCCCAGGCTTCCTCACCCTCTCGGAGGCGCAGAGGGTCGTCCTCCGGCGACACCTCCACTATCCTGGCTTGGGGATAGCGCACAGCTATCTGGCCCCGCACCACCTGGTCGTCCAGGCAGCGGGCCATGAGGGACACGCCGTCCATGTCGCCGCACAGTTCCAGGGAGAAGGGCTCGGGGACCGCGATGGACCCCAGCATGTTCTCCACGCTCAGCAGGGTGCGCTCTCCAGTCCTGGGTGGCGTCACCGCCAGCAGCACCGGGGGTTTCTTTTCCCTGTCTTCGAAAATCCACTTGATAAATTTCCGTTTCATCTTTATTTTCCTTTCCCTTTCAGTGCTCCTTCAACAGTTCACATTTGGTGGGTCGCCATCTCTACCCATGGGCGCCGGGCCTCCACTCGATGACTTCTGTCTCCTCCGGCGTGGCATCGATGCGTATCGGGAACCGGTTGCCACGGGCCAGTAGGAGACCGTCTCCTCTGGGGCAGGAGAGAAGCCAGCGTTGAAGTTCCTCGGGTAGGTCGAAGGCTTCACCAACGGTGCTTATTGCCGCCGCGTCCTGCTGCAGCAGCAGCTTGAAGGCGGCGTTCTGCAGCAGCGCCCTTCCACTGTGACCGGTGATGGTCCTCGAGGAATCCTCTGAGAGGAGGTCCTGCACGTCCTGGGTGATGAACTGGAGACCCAGCCGGTGCTTCCTCGCCCTCTTGGCCATGGAGACCATGAAGGCTGCCCCCTCCGGGTGCTGCATGATGCTCCACACCTCGTCGACGACGAGCAGGCGGGGCTTGGGGTTCTGGGCCGCTGCCGCCCACACCGTCTCGGTGCAGACCATGGCTGCGGCAGGTCGCAATTCCGGCTCCAGCAGCCTCAGGTCGAAGACGGTTACCAGGGCCTCGTTGCCCAGCAGGTCGTCGCCCTCGTCGGAGAGCAGGTGCCGGAGGCTGCCAGTGGCGAAGGGCCTCAGCAGATGGGCGAGGCCAGGATCTCCCGCCTCGTCTTCTTGCAGATACTTGTAAAAATCCATGAAGCCGGTGCGCTTCCTGGGCATGGAATAGTAGCCCGCCAAGGCGTGGTCCAGGGAGGCCCTCCGGTCGGCGCTGAGACGCTCCCCCACCATCACTTCTATAAGCCTCCTAAGGCTGCCAATGCGCTGGAGTAGCTCCTCGGAGTCTCCCTTGTCTATGACGAAGGGGTTCATTCCCTGGCCCGGCACTCCGGGTGAGAGGACTCTTCCCCCCGCCGCCCTCGCCATGTCGGCGTACTCCCCCTCGGGATCTATCACATAGGCTGTCACTCCCCTACAGAGGCCCCGCAACACCCCCAGCTTGGTTGCGAAACTCTTGCCGGAGCCGGACCTTGCCAGCACTGCCGTGTTGGCGTTCAGGTGGGTGCCGTCCCAAGGGTCGTAGACAATGGGAGAGCAGGCCCTCATGTCGATGCCGTAGAGGGTGCCGCTGCGGGTGTCGAGATCCGGGGGAGAGAAGGGAAACAGCCTCGCCAGTGAAGAGGTGTCCAGGGTTCGCCACGCGGCGACAGCATTCAACGCCAGGGGCAGGGTGGACAGAAGACCCTCGCGCTGGCGGAAGGCGAGGTTGTCGAGTTTGCCCAGGGTGGCGGCAAAGTGAGCCTTCGCCCTCTGGGTCATCTCCTTTAGTGATTTCTCATCCTTTGCATGGAGGGTGACGGAGAGGGAGGCGTGAAAGAGCCGCTCTCTACCCCGCTGCACCTGGTCCCTAAGAAAGTGTCTAAAAAGCGTCCTTGGTAGTGGTAGTAATGTAGATATGGGAGCGCCTAAAGTGGTGTTCCATGAGCAGAGAGAGATATCCAAGCGACCTGAGCGACAAAGAATGGCAACTCTTGGGACCGTTGCTGCCTGCTCCCAAACCAGCAGGCCGGCCGATCAAATACCCGCGCAGGGAGGTGGTGAACGGTATTCGTTATGTGTTGCGCACCGGATGCGCATGGCGAATGCTCCCTCACGACCTGCCTCCGTGGCGCATCACGTTCCACTACTTCCGCACATGGCGTCGAGATGGGACCATGGAGCGGATACATGAAGCGCTGCGAGACCGGTTACGCTTGGCTGGGGGGCGAGTTGCCAGTCCCAGCGGGGCCATCATAGACAGCCAATCGGTCAAGACCACGGAAAAAGGGGGCCTCGTGGCTATGATGCTGGTAAGAAGGTCTGTGGAAGAAAGCGACACATAGTAGTAGACACGACAGGATTGCTGTTGACAGTGGTGGTGCATCCGGCCAATATTCAAGATCGAGACGGGGCTAAGTTGGCGCTGATGCGTTTGGTAGGCCGGTTTCCCCGGCTGAAACGGATCTGGGCTGATGGGGCCTACGCAGGCAAGCTGGTGGAGTGGGCGCGAAACATGGGTGGATGGGACTTGGAACTGGTGCGGCGTCCACCCGGGCAACACACCTTCGAGATACTTCCACGCCGTTGGGTTGTAGAGCGCACCTTTGCCTGGTTGGGCCGGTATCGTCGGCTGAGCAAGGACTATGAGGAATTGCCTCAGACTACGGAAGCGTGGGTCTACGCCGCCATGACCGGCCTGATGCTACGACGCTTAGCTCACTTCAACGCTTTTTAGACACCCTCTTAGTGTACTGATTTCTAATCCCTCAACAATCCAGGTTTTCTTAGTTTTTCAGCCAGAAGTCTTAGGAGCAACCCTTCGTGTGGAGCGACGCTGCATTCTGGAACTGAAACTCAGGACTCACTTGCAACTCATTACGACTGGAATGATAACGACGATAATTACATTCCACAAGGCGAGTGCGGGGTGAACAACGACAACTATTTTGGGCGGCCTGATACCCCAGCCGGCCACACCCTACGACGCCTGCGACAAGCATACGACGCGGGTCAGCTCCCTGTCATTGGTGAGATACCGCACCAACGACTACTCGGTGCCCGTCGCCTACGGACACAGGGATGTGCTGGTACGCGGATACGTGGACCGGGTGGTGATCAGCTGCGGGGTCGAGGTGATAGCCCGCCACCGGCGTTCCTATCAGCGGGACGATTACGTCTTCAACCCCATCCACTACCTGCCGCTCTTGGAGCAGAAGACGGGAGCCTTGGACCAGGCTGCGCCCCTGGCGGGCTGGGAGTTGCCCGAGGAGTTTGAGATCCTTCGCCGGCTGCTGGAGTCCCGTATGGGGAGACGGGGCAAGAGGGAGTTCGTGCAGGTGCTCCGGCTGATGGAGAACTTCCGCAAGGAGGAGGTACACAAGGCTGTGCGTGACGCCCTGGATCTGGGAGCGATCAGCTTCGACGCCATCAAGCACCTGCTCCTGTCCAGGATAGAGGGTAGACTACAGAGGCTTGACCTGACTCTCTACCCCCACCTGCCCAGGGTCAGGGTGACAAAGACAGCAGCCAGCGACTACATGACTCTTCTGACTGGGAGGACATCGTGAGTGATAGGTCAACCCTGCTGTTGGAGCACCACCTGAAGGAGCTGAAGCTGCCCACCTTCCTCAGGGAGTACGACAAGATGGCGGCCCTGTGCGCCTCAGAGGGTGTGGACCATCCCGACTACCTGCTCAGACTGGCGGAGCTTGAACTCATAGACCGCCATCACCGCATGGTGGAGCGGAGAATCAGGGCGGCCCGCTTCCCCGCCGTAAAGAGCCTCGACACCTTCGACTTCCTGGCCATCCCCTCGCTGAACAAACAGATGGTCATGCAGCTGGCCCGCTGTGAGTACGTGGACCTCAGAGAGAACGTCATCGCCATGGGCAACAGCGGCACTGGCAAGACCCACGTGGCCCTGGGACTGGGCCTGGCAGCCTGCCAGAGAGGGATCTCCGTGGGCTTCGCCACCGCATCCTCCCTGGTCCACCAGCTCATGGAGGCCAGCGATGAACGGCGTCTGCTCAACCTACAGAAGAAGCTCACCCGCTTCAAGCTCCTCATCATCGACGAACTCGGCTTCGTTCCCCTCTCCAAGACCGGTGCCGAACTCCTCTTCGAGATCGTAAGCCAGCGCTACGAGCGAGGCTCCATCCTCATCACCACCAAGTGTTCCCTTCGACGAGTGGACGGAGGTCTTTGGCTCAGAGCGGCTCACCGGCGCTCTATTGGACAGACTCACCCACCACGTTCACATCCTACAGATGAACGGCGAGAGCTATAGGCTCAATCAGAGCAGACAGGCCTCACTCTAGGATTCCGTCGGCCCTTCAGACCCACTAACTCCCCCTCAATCACTCCCTCTGCTGCGTCCCTACCAAAGCCTATGCCTACTGATATTTTCCCTGAATACTCAGACCTAAGTGGTCCACCATTACTCCGCCGCACTGGCCCACTTTCGCGCCGCCCTTGACACCATCTTGTGGTACGTCGACAATGGGCGGAGGGTGCGGTTGACGGCGCGGCACTTCGGGTTCAGTCCCGACAGCATCAGCCGCTGGGCGCGGGCCTACGACGCCTTTGGTCTGGCGGGATTGGAGCCGGCGACCCAAGCGAATGCGCCAGCCCCAGATACCGCTGTACGTGGTGCAGCGCATCCAGGCGGTGCGAGAGGAGTATCCCCGATTGGGGCGGAAGAAGCTGCGGGCGCTGCTGGCCCAGGAGGGGGTGTTCCTCTCTGCCAAGAGCATTGACCGGGTGATCCGCCGCCTCAAGGCCCGGGGCGTGCTGTGGGAGGCAACCCAGCCCCGCCGAGTATTTCACGCGCAGATGCGGCGGCAGCGACGACCGAAGGAGCTGGTGGTGGACGGTCGTAGGGGGAGGTTGTCGTGGAGTAGGATCGACTCGATACAGACTGAGTTGATAGCGGCGGTGAATGGCCTCAAGCATCAGACGGAAGTGGGAGCGCTGGTCTACACGGAACGCTTGCTCACCGTAGTAAACTGATGGAGAGAGTGGGACCGCCGATGATAATACAGCCGCCTTACAGTCTGGAGCTCCTGTTGAGCATGTGTTCGAGGAAGGTGCGCCGGTGGGTGGAGGGCAGGCTGTACCGGTGGAGAGTAGGCAAGGTGGAGACGGTCAGCCTTCCGCATACTGGAACGGCAAAGCTCCCTCGCTCATGCCGGTTGCACCTCCTGTGAAACTGGCTATAGTTAGGCATTCTCTTATTTATTAGGTGGTGGATTTGGGGTCAACGCGTCCTGGACAACTGAAATCTTAGATTGGAGACGATGATTCGAGTATTCCCGCACACTTAAAGAGCGCTACTGAAACGATATGATGTTCGCTAAACTGCACCGCCGGCAGCGAATCCTGTCGGCGATATGCGCCTTACTTTTGGCCTTCCTCACCTTGAGCAGCGCTGCTGCGCAAGCGGCCAACAGCCAACCGGCGTTCCCGTCCAGCGAGGACGGCGCCCGATCAGTGGCCGAGAACACCGCCGCCGGCGCAAACATCGGCGCGCCGGTTGGGGCCACGGACGCGGACAACGATGCGTTGACCTACACCCTGGGCGGCGACGATGCCGCGTCCTTCACCATTGTCCCCTCCACCGGCCAGTTGCAGACGCTGGCCGCCCTCAATTTTGAGGGCAAGAACTCCTACAGCGTAACGGTGTCGGCCAGCGACCGGAAGGATGCCACTGGCAACGCCGACACGGCCATCGACGCCACTATTGACGTGACCATCAGCGTAACCAACGTGGACGAGCCCGGAACGGTCATCCTGTCTCCCGCCCAGCCACGGGTCGGCGAGGTGCTCCGGGCCAGGGTGAGCGATCCGGACGGAGTTGTGGTTGGCTCAGGTATCTGGGGCTGGCTGAAGTCCAGGGACGGGACACCAGACTGGTCGACCGTTCAAAATAGTGCGCCTTACCCTAGCTCCTACGAAGTTCAAGCCGCCGACCTGAATTTCTACTTGCAGGCCACCGTGAGTTATGTGGACGGGCACGGACTCGGCAAGAGCGCGGTAGGTGTCTCCCAGCGTGTGGCTGCCAAAGCGGCGGCGCCGCAGATTCATGTGGAACAGCTGGTCTCCGGCCTGAGCATCCCCTGGGGAATCGCCTTTGCGCCCGACGGGACGATGCTGTTCACCGAACGCGCCCGCAAGCTGAGCGTCCGCCTCGCCGACGGAACGGTGCGGAATGTCACCGCTGACCTCAGTGATGTGATGGTCGCATCAGAAATCGGGTTTATGGCGATAGTCGTCGATCCGGGCTTCGCCACCAACCGGCGGTTCTATACGTGCCAGGGCCATACCGGGGACAAGGTGCAGGTAATTGCCTGGACCATGAACGCCGGATATACGGAGGCCACCCGGGTCGCCGACCCCTTGGTCGATGGGATACCTGGCAGCAGTAGAAACCATTCCGGCAAGCATTCCGGCTGCCGGCTGCGCTTCGGGCCGGACGGCTATCTTTGGATTGCTACCGGGGATGCGACAACCGGATCGGCGCCCCAGAGCCTGACCAACCTTGGCGGCAAGGTGCTGCGGGTAGTTGCATCGACTGGCGCCGGGGCGCCGGGCAACCCATTCTCTGCCCCCAATTCGCCGCTGATTTACACCTACGGCCACCGCAACCCCCAGGGCCTGGCCCTGCGCCCCGGCAGCAGCGGCCAGATGTGGTCGGTGGAGCACGGCCCGGCCTTTGACGACGAGATCAATCTGTTGACCGCCGGCGGCAATTACGGCTGGGACCCGGCGCCCGGGTACAACGAGTCAACACCCATGACCGACCTGGAGAAATTCCCCAGCGCCATCGAGGCCAAGTGGGCCTCGGGGAACAAATCCCTGGCCGCCAGCGGCGGCATCTTCCTGGAGGGCGCCTGGTGGGGCCCGTGGGACGGCCGGCTGGCGGTGGCGTCCCTCAAGGACAAGACATTGCGCGTCCTTGAGTTCAGTCCGTCCGGCGACCTGTTGAGCGAGATCAGCGTCAGCAAACTCAAAAACGTCTATGGCCGACTCCGCACCCCGATGATGGGGCCGGATGGCGCCCTGTATGTCTCCACCTCCGAGGACAACGGCGAGGACAAGATCCTGCTGGTCACTCCCCAGGTGGCTCCCCGGTTCCCAGTCAATACCGACACCACCTGGGATACGCCGGAGAACGCCGATATCACCACCATCGTCGCCACTGTTGCGGCCGAAGAGCCGAACGGCGAGGCGATCACCTACTCCCTGGGCGGGACCGACGCCGCCTCCTTCAACATAAAAGATACTGCCGTCGGGGAATTGCGGGCCAACGCGCCCCTGGACTACGAGACCAAATCCTCGTACCAGGTCGATGTTATCGCCACCGACCCCAATAGCTTGAGCAGCAAAGTAACACTGACCATCACAGTAACCAACGAGGACGATGCGGGCGCGATAACCCTGTCGTCCCAAGCACCCGTCGTTGGCATAGACCTGACGGCCAGTATCACCGACCCCGACGGGGGTGTTTCCAGCATAGGTTGGACCTGGAGTAAATCCTCGGACCAAACCACGTGGACCGCTATTGCCGGCGCAACGTCGTCCACCTACAGACCGGTTGCCGCCGACGTTGGCAGCTACCTGCGAGCCACGGCGGCTTACACCGACAGCCAAGGATCGGGCAAGAATGCGCAACAGAAAACGGACGCCCCGGTTGCGGCGGCTCAGATCGGGGTGAGCGTGTCCGAGACCGCGCTGACAGTCGCCGAGGGCGCCAGCGCCACCTACACCGTGGTCCTGGACGGCCAGCCCGCCTCCGATGTGGTAATCGAGGTGACCAGCAACAATTCCGACGTGACGCTGGACACCGACGCGGCGGCGTCCGGCAACCAGACCACGCTGACCTTCACCCGGGCCAACTGGAGCACGGCGCAGACGGTGACGGTGGCCGCGGCCGACGACGCCGACGCGGTGAACGACACGGCCTCCATCGCCCACGCGGTGGTGGCCGCCGAAAGCGCCGACGAGTACGACGCGGCGACCATCGCCGGGGTGGTGGTGACCGTGACCGACGACGACACCGCCGGGGTGACCGTGTCCGAAAGCACGCTGACGTTGGACGAGGGCGCCAGCGCCACCTACACGGTGGTCCTGGACGCTCAGCCCGCCGCCGCCGTGCTGATTCGCATTGACAACAACAACCAGGACGTGAAGGTGGACGCCAACGCGACGATACCAGGCCTCCAGCCCGGCATGTTCTTCACCCCGAGCAACTGGAACACGCCGCAGACGGTGATGGTGTCCGCCGCCCAGGACGCCGACGCGGTGGACGACAAAGCCCAGCTGAGCCACGCTGTAGACTATCGCGACAGGTCCGGCGGCCCGTACAGCCGCGTGGTCGCCGTCGGGGTGGCCGTGACCGTCACCGACGACGACACCGCCGGGGTGACGGTGTCCGAAACCGCGCTGACGGTGACCGAGGGCGGCAGCGCCACCTACACGGTGGTCCTGGATGCCCAGCCCGCCGCCGACGTGCTGATTCGCATTGACCTCAACAACCTGGACGTGGGGGTGGACGCCGATGCGGGTAGGGCAGGCGCCCAGGTCTTCATGCTCTTCACCCCGGGCAACTGGAACACGCCGCAGACGGTGAAGGTGTCCGCCGCCCAGGACGCCGACGCCGCGGACGACCAAGCCCAGCTGGGCCACGCGGTAAGCTATACGACCGACAGGTCCGGCCCGTACAACAGCGTGGTCGCCGCCGGGGTGGCCGTGACCGTCATCGACGACGAGACCGCCGCGGTGGCGGTGTCCGAAACCACGCTGACAGTGGTCGAGGGCGCCAGCAACACCTACACGGTGAAACTGGACCCCCAGCCCTCCTCCGACGTGGTGATCAGCGTCACCGCCAGCGGCAATACGGACGTGACCGTGTCTCCGGCGCGGCTGACCTTCACCTCGAGCAACTGGAGCACGGCGCAGACGGTGACGGTGTCCGCCGCCCACGACGCCGACGCGGTGAACGACACGGCCTCCATCGCCCACGCGGTGGTGCCCGCCGAAAGCGCCGACGAGTACGACACCGCGACCATCGCCGGGGTGGCGGTGACCGTCGCCGATGACGACGCGGGCGTGACAAACTCCGAATCCACGCTGGTGGTGGCCGAGGGCGGCAGCGCCACCTACACCGTGGCGCTGACCACCCAGCCCTCCGCCAACGTGGCGATTATCATCGCCGACGACAACCCGGACGTGACGGCGGACACCGACGCCGCGACGTCCGGCAACCAGGACAGGCTGACCTTCACCCCGGCCAACTGGAGCACACCGCAGACGGTGACGGTGGCCGCCGCCCACGACGCCGACGCGGTGAACGACAAAGCCCAGCTACGCTACACCGTGTCGTCCGACAACGCGTCCGGCCCGTACAGCGGCTTGGCCGCCGCCGGGGTGGCCGTGACCGTCACCGACGACGATACCGCCGGCGTGACGGTGTCCGAAACCACGCTGACCGTGGCCGAGGGCGGCAGCGCCACCTACACGGTGGTCCTGGACGCCCAGCCCACCTCCGACGTGGTGATCAACGTAACCAAGAGCGGCAGCTCCGACGTAACGGTGTCGCCGGCCACCCTGACCTTCACCGGGGACAACTGGGACACGGCGCAGACGGTGACAGTGGCCGCCGCCCACGACGCCGACGCGGCGGACGACGCGGCGTCCATCACCCACGCGGTGGCGCCCGCCGAAAGCGCCGACGAGTACGACACCGCGACCATCGCCGGGGTGGCGGTGACCGTCGACGACGACGAGACCGCCGGGGTGACGGTGTCCAGGCCCAGGATGAGGATGGACGAGGGCGGCAGCAACACCTACACCGTGGCGCTGAACGCCCAACCCACCTCCAACGTGGTGATCGCGGTGACCAGCAACAATTCCGACGTGACGGTGGACACCGACGCGGCGACGTCCGGCAGCCAGAACACGCTGACCTTCACCCCGAACAACTGGAGCACGGCGCAGACGGTGAGGGTGGCCGCGGACCAGGACGCCGACGCGGCGAACGACAAGGCCGCCATCACCCACGCGGTGGTGGCCGCCCAAAGCGCCGACGAGTACGACAGCGTGACCATCGCCCGGGTGAGGGTGACCGTCGTCGACGACGAAACTGCCACCGCCGGGGTGAGAAGCTCCGTGTCCAGGCTGTCGGTGGGGGAGGGCGGCAGCGCAACCTACACCGTGGTCCTGGACGCGCAGCCCGAGGCGAGGGTGAGGGTATGGATTGTTCTCATCTCCGACGGGAACGTGTCATGGACGCCGCGTCGGCTGGACTTCACGCCGTCCAACTGGAGCACGGCGCAGACGGTGACGGTGTCCGCCGCCCAGGACGCCGACGTGGGGATCAGCACGGCCCAGTTCTCCTACTTTATATCGTGCGCCAGCAGATGCAGACCGTACAACAACAACACGACATACAGCAACGTGGTGGAGGTGATCGTCGTCGACGACGAAGTTGTAGGGGTAACGCTGCCCGAAACCACGCTGACGGTGCTCGAGGGTGGCAACCGCACCTACACCGTGGTGCTGAACAGGCAGCCCACCTCCGACGTGGTGATCAACGTCACCAAAAGCGGCAGTGACGACCTGACGGCGACTCCGGCCAGCCTGACCTTCACCACGAGCAACTGGAGCACGCCGCAGACGGTGACGGTGCGGGCCGCCCAGGACGCCGACGCAGCGAACGACACGGCGTCCATCACCCACGCGGTGGTGGCCTCCCGGAGCGCCGACGAGTACGACGCCGTGAGCATCGCCGGGGTGGCCGTGACCGTCACCGACGACGAGACCGCCGGGGTGACGGTGTCCGAAACCACGCTGACGGTGGCCGAGGGCGGCAGCGGCGCCTACACCGTGGTCCTGGACGTGCAGCCCACCTCCGACGTGGTAATCAACGTAACCAAAAGCGGCAGTGACGACGTAACGGTGTCTCCGGCCACCCTGACCTTCACCTCGTCCAACTGGGACACGGCGCAGACGGTGACGGTGGCCGCCGCCCAGGACGCCGACGCCGTGAACGACGCGGCGTCCATCGCCCACGCGGTGGTGGCGGCCCAGAGCGCCGACGAGTACGACAACGTGACCATCGCCGGGGTGGCCGTGACCGTCACCGACGACGACACCGCCGGGGCGACGGTGTCCGAAACCACGCTGACGGTGGCCGAGGGCGGCAGCGCAACCTACACCGTGAGGCTGAACACGCAGCCCGCCTCCGACGTGGTGATCAACGTAACCAAAAGCGGCAGCCCCGACGTGACGGTGTCTCCGGCCACCCTGACCTTCACCCGGGCCAACTGGGACACGGCGCAGACGGTGACGGTGGCCGCCGCCCAGGACGCCGACGCGGTGGACGACGCGGCGGCCATCACCCACGCGGTGATGGCCGCCAGCAGCGCCAACGAGTTCGACCTAGTCACCGTGGTCGGGGTGAGGGTGACCGTCACCGACGACGACACCGCCGGGGCGACGGTGTCCGCGTCCACGCTGACGGTTGCCGAGGGCAGCAGCGGCGCCTACACGGTGGTCCTGGACGCCCTGCCCACCTCCGACGTGGTGATCAGCGTCACCAGGACCGGCAGCAGCGACGTGACGCTGGACACCGACACGGGGACGTCCGGCAACCAGACCACGCTGACCTTCACCCCGGCCAACTGGGACACGGCGCAGACGGTGACGGTGGCTGCCGCCCAGGACGCCGACGCGGTGAACGACGCGGCCTCCATCACCCACGCGGTGGTGGCCTCCCGGAGCGCCGACGAGTTCGACGCCGTGAACATCGCCGGGGTGGCCGTGACCGTCACCGACGACGAGACCGCCGGGGTGACGGTGTCCAAATCGACGCTGACGGTGGACGAGGGCGGCAGCGGCTCCTACACGGTGAGGCTGAACCTTCAGCCCGCCTCCGACGTGGTGATCAGCGTAACCAGGACCGGCAGTACCGACGTGACGGTGTCTCCGGCCACCCTGACCTTCACCCGGGCCAACTGGAGCACGGCGCAGACGGTAAGGGTGTCCGCCGCCCAGGACGCCGACGCGGTGAACGACGCGGCCTCCATCGCCCACGCGGTGGTGGCCGCCAGCAGCGCCAACGAGTACGACGCCGTGACCATCGGCTCGGTGGCGGTGACCGTCACCGACAACGACGCCGGGGCGACGGTGTCCGAGACCACGCTGACGATTACGGAGGGCAACAGTTCCACCTACACGGTGGTCCTGGACGCCCAGCCCGCCTCCGACGTGGTGATCACGGTGAGCAGCGACAATTCGGACGTGACGGTGTCGCCGGCCACCCTGACCTTCACGCCGTCCAACTGGAGCACGGCGAAGACGGTGACGGTGGCCGCGGCCCAGGACGCCGACGCGGTGAACGACACGGCCGCCATCGCCCACGCCGTCGACGCCGCCCGCAGCGCCAACGAGTTCGACGCCGTGACCATCGCCGGGGTGGCCGTGACCGTCACCGACGACGACACCGCCGGGGTGACCGTGTCCGTCATTTCGGTGACGGCGCCGGAGGGCGACAGCGGCGCCTACACGGTGGTCCTGGACGTGCAACCCAGCTCCGACGTAGTGATAAGCGTAACCAAAAGCGGCAGTCCCGACGTAACGGTGTCTCCGGCCACGCTGACCTTCACGCCGTCCAACTGGGACACGGCGCAGACGGTGACGGTGCGGGCCGCCCAGGACGCCGACGCGGTGGACGACGCGGCGTCCATCAGCCACGCGGTGGTGGCCGCCCGCAGCGCCAACGAGTTCGACCTAGTCACCGTGGCCGGGGTGACGGTGACCGTCGACGACGACGACACCGCCGGGGTGACGGTCTACCCCACGAGTTACAATACGTTTGAGGACACCGCGAACGCCTACACCGTGAAGCTGGACGCCCAACCCAGCTCCGACGTGGTGATCCGGGTCACCTCCACCGGCAGTTCCGACGTGACGGTGGACACCGACCGAAGGACGCCCGGCAACCAGGACACGCTCACCTTCACCCCGAGCAACTGGAGCACGGCGCAGCGAGTGTGGGTGGTGAGCGCAGCGGACGACGACGCGGTGAACGACGTGGCCTCCATCAGCCACGCGGTGGTGGCCGCCGAAAGCGCCGACGAGTACGACAGCGTGATGATCGTCTCGTTTGCGGTGACCGTCACCGACGACGAGACCGCCGGGGTGACGGTGTCCGAAACCACGCTGACGGTGGCCGAGGGCGGCAGCGGCGCCTACACCGTGGTCCTGGACGTGCAGCCCACCTCCGACGTGGTAATCAACGTAACCAAAAGCGGCAGTGACGACGTAACGGTGTCTCCGGCCACGCTGACCTTCACGACGGCCAACTGGAGCACGGCGCAGACGGTGACGGTGGCTGCCGCCCAGGACGCCGACGCGGTGAACGACGCGGCCTCCATCGCCCACGCCGTCGACGCCGCCCGCAGCGCCAACGAGTACGACAACATGACCATCGCCGGGGTGGCGGTGGCCGTGACCGACGACGAGACCGCCGGGGTGAGCGTGTCCGAAACCGCGCTGGAGGTGGCCGAGGGCGGTAGCGGCTCCTACACGGTGAGGCTGAACACGCAGCCCACCTCCAACGTGGTGATCAGCGTCACCAAGACCGGCAGTACCGACGTGACGCTGGACACCGACACGGGGACGTCCGGCAACCAGACCACGCTGACCTTCACCCCGGCCAACTGGGACACGGCGCAGACGGTGACGGTGGCTGCGGCCGAGGACGCCGACGCGGTGGACGACGCAGCCTCCATCGCCCACGCCGTCGACGCCGCCCGCAGCGCCAACGAGTACGACAACGTGACCATCGCCGGGGTGGCGGTGACCGTCACCGACGCGGACACCGCCGGGGTGACGGTGTCCGCGTCGTCGGTGACGGTTGCCGAGGGCGGCAGCGGCGCCTACACCGTGGTGCTGAACCTTCAGCCCACCTCCGACGTGGTGATCAGCGTCACCAAGACCGGCAGTACCGACGTGACGCTGGACACCGACACGGGGACGTCCGGCAACCAGACCACGCTGACCTTCACCCCGGCCAACTGGAGCACGGCGCAGACAGTGACGGTGCGGGCGGCACAGGACAGCGACGCGGTGAACGACGCGGCGTCCATCGCCCACGCCGTCGACGCCTCCCGGAGCGCCAACGAGTACGACGGCGCGACCATCGGCTCGGTGGCGGTAACCGTCACCGACGACGAGACCGCCGGGGCGACGGTGTCCGAAACCACGCTGACGGTGGCCGAGGGCGGCAACCGCACCTACACCGTGGTGCTGAACCTTCAGCCCACCTCCGACGTGGTAATCAACGTAACCAAAAGCAGCAGTCCCGACGTAACGGTGTCCCCGGCGAGCCTGACCTTCACGCCGGCCAACTGGAACACGCCGCAGACGGTGACGGTGTCCGCCGCCCAGGACGCCGACGCGGTGGACGACGCGGCCGCCATCTCCCACGCGGTGGTGGCCTCCCGGAGCGCCAACGAGTACGACAACGTGAGCATCGCCGGGGTGGCCGTGACCGTCACCGACGACGACACCGCCGGGGCGACGGTGTCCGCGTCCACGCTGACGGTGGCCGAGGGCGGCAGCGGCGCCTACACCGTGGTCCTGGACGTGCAGCCCACCTCCGACGTGGTGATCAGCGTCACCAGGACCGGCAGCAGCGACGTGACGCTGGACACCGACACGGGGACGTCCGGCAACCAGACCACGCTGACCTTCACGACGGCCAACTGGAGCACGGCGCAGACGGTGACGGTGGCTGCCGCCCAGGACGCCGACGCGGTGGACGACGCGGCGTCCATCACCCACGCGGTGGTGGCCTCCCGGAGCGCCGACGAGTTCGACGCCGTGAACATCGCCGGGGTGGCGGTGGCCGTGACCGACGACGAGACCGCCGGGGTGAGCGTGTCCGAAACCGCGCTGGAGGTGGCCGAGGGCGGTAGCGGCTCCTACACGGTGAGGCTGAACACGCAGCCCACCTCCAACGTGGTGATCAGCGTCACCAAGACCGGCAGTACCGACGTGACGCTGGACACCGACACGGGGACGTCCGGCAACCAGACCACGCTGACCTTCACCCCGGCCAACTGGGACACGGCGCAGACGGTGACGGTGGCTGCCGCCCAGGACGCCGACGCGGTGAACGACGCAGCCTCCATCGCCCACGCGATCGTGGCTGCCGAGAGCGCCAACGAGTACGACAACGTGACCATCGCCGGGGTGGCGGTGACCGTCACCGACGACGACACCGCCGGGGTGACGGTGTCCGCGTCGTCGGTGACGGTTGCCGAGGGCGGCAGCGGCGCCTACACCGTGGTGCTGAACCTTCAGCCCACCTCCAACGTGGTGATCGGCGTCACCAGGACCGGCAGTTCCGACGTGACGGCGTCGCCGGCGCGGCTGACCTTCACGCCGTCCAACTGGGACACGGCGCAGACGGTGACGGTGTCCGCCGCCCAGGACGCCGACGCGGTGAACGACGCGGCCTCCATCGCCCACGCGGTGGTGGCCGCCAGCAGCGCCAACGAGTTCGACCTGGTCACCGTGGCCGGGGTGACGGTGACCGTCACCGACGACGACACCGCCGGGGTGAGCGTGTCCGAAACCACGCTGACGGTGGCCGAGGGCGGCAACCGCACCTACACCGTGGTGCTGAACCTTCAGCCCACCTCCGACGTGGTAATCAACGTAACCAAAAGCAGCAGTCCCGACGTAACGGTGTCCCCGGCGAGCCTGACCTTCACGCCGGCCAACTGGAACACGCCGCAGACGGTGACGGTGTCCGCCGCCCAGGACGCCGACGCGGTGGACGACGCGGCCGCCATCTCCCACGCGGTGGTGGCCTCCCGGAGCGCCAACGAGTACGACAACGTGAGCATCGCCGGGGTGGCCGTGACCGTCACCGACGACGACACCGCCGGGGCGACGGTGTCCGCGTCCACGCTGACGGTGGCCGAGGGCGGCAGCGGCGCCTACACCGTGGTCCTGGACGTGCAGCCCACCTCCGACGTGGTGATCAGCGTCACCAGGACCGGCAGCAGCGACGTGACGCTGGACACCGACACGGGGACGTCCGGCAACCAGACCACGCTGACCTTCACGACGGCCAACTGGAGCACGGCGCAGACGGTGACGGTGGCTGCCGCCCAGGACGCCGACGCGGTGGACGACGCGGCGTCCATCACCCACGCGGTGGTGGCCTCCCGGAGCGCCGACGAGTTCGACGCCGTGAACATCGCCGGGGTGGCGGTGGCCGTGACCGACGACGAGACCGCCGGGGTGAGCGTGTCCGAAACCGCGCTGGAGGTGGCCGAGGGCGGTAGCGGCTCCTACACGGTGAGGCTGAACACGCAGCCCACCTCCAACGTGGTGATCAGCGTCACCAAGACCGGCAGTACCGACGTGACGCTGGACACCGACACGGGGACGTCCGGCAACCAGACCACGCTGACCTTCACCCCGGCCAACTGGGACACGGCGCAGACGGTGACGGTGGCTGCCGCCCAGGACGCCGACGCGGTGAACGACGCGGCCTCCATCGCCCACGCCGTCGACGCCGCCCGCAGCGCCAACGAGTACGACAACGTGATGATCGCCTCGTTTGCGGTGACCGTCACCGACGACGAGACCGCCGGGGTGACGGTGTCCGAAACCACGCTGACGGTTGCCGAGGGCGGCAGCGCAACCTACACGGTGGTCCTGGACGCCCAGCCCACCTCCGACGTGGTGATCGGCGTCACCAAGACCGGCAGTACCGACGTGACAGTGTCTCCGGCCACCCTGACCTTCACCACGAGCAACTGGAGCACGGCGAAGACGGTGACGGTGGCCGCGGCCGAGGACGCCGACGCGGTGGACGACGCAGCCTCCATCGCCCACGCCGTCGACGCCGCCCGCAGCGCCAACGAGTACGACAACGTGAGCATCGCCGGGGTGGCCGTGACCGTCACCGACGACGACACCGCCGGGGCGACGGTGTCCGCGTCCACGCTGACGGTGGCCGAGGGGGGCAACAACACCTACACGGTGAAGCTGGACGCCCAGCCCACCTCCGACGTGGTGATCGGCGTCACCGCCAGCGGCAATACGGACGTGACCGTGTCGCCGGCGCGGCTGACCTTCACGACGGCCAACTGGGACACGGCGCAGACGGTGACGGTGGCCGCCGCCCAGGACGCCGACGCGGTGAACGCCGCAGCCGCCATCGCCCACGCGGTGGTGGCCGCCAGCAGCGCCGACGAGTTCGACGCCGTGACCATCGCCGGGGTGGCCGTGACCGTCACCGACGACGACACCGCCGGGGCGACGGTGTCCGCGTCCACGCTGACCGTGGCCGAGGGCGGCAGCGGCTCCTACACCGTGAGGCTGAACACGCAGCCCACCTCCGACGTGGTGATCAACGTAACCAAAAGCGGCAGCTCCGACGTGACCGTGTCTCCGGCCACCCTGACCTTCACCAACAGCAACTGGAGCACGGCGCAGACGGTGACGGTGGCCGCCGCCCAGGACGCCGACGCCGTGAACGACGCGGCGTCCATCACCCACGCGGTGGTGGCCGCCAGCAGCGCCGACGAGTTCGACGCCGTGACCATCGCCGGGGTGGCCGTGACCGTCACCGACGACGACACCGCCGGGGCGACGGTGTCCGAAACCACGCTGACGGTTGCCGAGGGCGGCAGCGCAACCTACACCGTGGTGCTGAACCTTCAGCCCACCTCCGACGTGGTAATCAACGTAACCAAAAGCGGCAGTACCGGCGTAACGGTGTCTCCGGCCACCCTGACCTTCACCACGAGCAACTGGAGCACGGCGCAGACGGTGACGGTGGCTGCCGCCCAGGACGCCGATGCGGTGAACGACGCGGCGTCCATCACCCACGCGGTGGTGGCCTCCCGGAGCGCCGACGAGTTCGACGCCGTGAACATCGCCGGGGTGGCGGTGGCCGTGACCGACGACGAGACCGCCGGGGTGACGGTGTCCGAAACCACGCTGACGGTTGCCGAGGGCGGCAGCGCAACCTACACCGTGGTGCTGAACCTTCAGCCCACCTCCGACGTGGTAATCAACGTAACCAAAAGCGGCAGTACCGGCGTAACGGTGTCTCCGGCCACCCTGACCTTCACCACGAGCAACTGGAGCACGGCGCAGACGGTGACGGTGGCTGCCGCCCAGGACGCCGACGCGGTGGACGACGCGGCCGCCGTCTCCCACGCCGTCGACGCCTCCCGCAGCGCCAACGAGTACGACAACGTGAGCATCGCCGGGGTGACGGTGGCCGTCGACGACGACGACACCGCCGGGGTGACGGTGTCCGCGGCCACGCTGACGGTGGCCGAGGGCGGCAGCGGAACCTACACGGTGACGCTGAACACGCAGCCCGCCTCCGACGTGGTGATCAACGTCACCCGCAGCGGCAGCGCCGACGTGACGGCGTCTCCGGCCACGCTGACCTTCACCCCGGGCAACTGGAACACGGCGCAGACGGTAAGGGTGGCCGCCGCCGAGGACGCCGACGCGGCGAACGACACGGCCTCCATCGCCCACGCGGTGGTGGCCGCCCAGAGCGCCAACGAGTATGACGGCGTTACCGTCGCCGGCGTGACGGTAACCGTCACTGACGACGACACGCCGCCGCCCACCGGAGGCGGGGGTCCGCCCACTGGAGGTGGGGGTCCGCCCGACCGGAGTCCGACGTTCGCCTCGCGGACGGTAGACGACCAAGTCTACACAGTAGGCGAAGACGTAGGGACGGTGAGCCTGCCCCCCGCTCTTGGGGGCGACGGCAGGCTGCAATACAGCTTGTCGCCAGACCTGCCCGAGGGGCTGCGCTTCAACTCGGACCGCACCATCACCGGCACGCCCGGGGCGACGTTCACCAGGACGCGGTTCACCTATACCGCGACCGATTCCGACGGTGACCGTGTTCACCTGCGCTTCTATATCACCGTGAGCGAGAGGCCGGGGGTGAGCGTGTCAGCCCCCACGGTGACGGTGACCGAGGGCGGCAGCGGAACCTACACGGTGAAGCTGAACCTTCAGCCCACCTCCGACGTGGTGATCAACGTCACCCGCAGCGGCAGCGCCGACGTGACGGCGTCTCCGGCCACCCTGACCTTCACTCCGGGCAACTGGAGCACGGCGCAGACGGTAAGGGTGGCCGCGGCGCAGGACGACGACGCGGTGAACGACACGGCCTCCATCGCCCACGCGGTGGTGGCCGCCCAGAGCGCCAACGAGTATGACGGCGTTACCGTCGCCGGCGTGACGGTAACCGTCACTGACGACGACACGCCGCCGCCCACCGGAGGCGGGAGTCCGCCCACTGGAGGTGGGGGTCCGCCCGACCGGAGTCCGACGTTCGCCTCGCGGACGGTAGACGACCAGGTCTACACAGTAGGCGAAGACGTAGGGACGGTGAGCCTGCCCCCCGCTCTTGGGGGCGACGGCAGGCTGCAATACAGCTTGTCGCCAGACCTGCCCGAGGGGCTGCGCTTCAACTCGGACCGCACCATCACCGGCACGCCCGGGGCGACGTTCACCAGGACGCGGTTCACCTATACCGCGACCGATTCCGACGGTGACCGTGTTCACCTGCGCTTCTATATCACCGTGAGCGAGAGGCCGGGGGTGAGCGTGTCAGCCCCCACGGTGACGGTGACCGAGGGCGGCAGCGGAACCTACACGGTGAAGCTGAACCTTCAGCCCACCTCCAACGTGGTGATCAACGTCACCCGCAGCGGCAGCAGCGACGTGACGGTGTCTCCGGCGCGGCTGACCTTCACGACGGCCAACTGGAGCACGGCGCAGACGGTGACGGTGGCTGCCGCCCAGGACGCCGATGCGGTGAACGACGCGGCGTCCATCACCCACGCGGTGGTGGCCTCCCGGAGCGCCGACGAGTTCGACGCCGTGAACATCGCCGGGGTGGCGGTGGCCGTGACCGACGACGAGACCGCCGGGGTGAGCGTGTCCGAAACCGCGCTGACGGTGGCCGAGGGCGGTAGCGGCTCCTACACGGTGAGGCTGAACACGCAGCCCACCTCCAACGTGGTGATCAGCGTCACCAAGACCGGCAGTACCGACGTGACGCTGGACACCGACACGGGGACGTCCGGCAACCAGACCACGCTGACCTTCACCCCGGCCAACTGGGACACGGCGCAGACGGTGACGGTGGCTGCCGCCCAGGACGCCGACGCGGTGAACGACGCGGCCTCCATCGCCCACGCCGTCGACGCCGCCCGCAGCGCCAACGAGTACGACAACGTGAGCATCGCCGGGGTGGCCGTGACCGTCACCGACGACGAGACCGCCGGGGTGACGGTGTCCGCGGCCACGCTGACGGTGGCCGAGGGCGGCAGCGCAACCTACACGGTGGTGCTGAACCTTCAACCCACCTCCGACGTGGTGATCAACGTCACCCGCAGCGGCAGCTCCGACGTGACGGCGTCTCCGGCCACCCTGACCTTCACTCCGGGCAACTGGAACACGGCGCAGACGGTAAGGGTGCGGGCGGCCCAGGACGCCGACGCGGCGAACGACGCGGCCGACATCGCCCACGCGGTGGTGGCCGCTAGCAGCGCCAACGAGTTCGACCTGGTCACCGTGGCCGGGGTGAGGGTGACCGTGACCGACGACGACACCGCCGGGGTGACGGTGTCCGAAACCACGCTGACGGTTGCCGAGGGCAACAGTTCCACCTACACGGTGAGGCTGGACGCCCTGCCCGCCTCCGACGTGGTGATCACGGTGAGCAGCGACAACACGGACGTGACGGTGGACACCGACGGCGCGACGTCCGGCAACGAGACCACCCTGACCTTCACCACGAGCAACTGGAGCACGGCGCAGACGGTGACGGTGCAGGCCGCCCAGGACGCCGACGCGGCGAACGCCGCCGCCGCCATCGCCCACGCCGTCGACGCCTCCCGGAGCGCCAACGAGTACGACCTGGTCACCGTGGCCGGGGTGAGGGTGACCGTCACCGACGACGACACCGCCGGGGCGACGGTGTCCGAAACCACGCTGACGGTTGCCGAGGGCAACAGTTCCACCTACACGGTGAGGCTGGACGCCCTGCCCGCCTCCGACGTGGTGATCACGGTGAGCAGCGACAACACGGACGTGACGGTGTCTCCGGCCACCCTGACCTTCACCTCGTCCAACTGGGACACGGCGCAGACGGTGACGGTGCAGGCCGCCCAGGACAGCGACGCGGTGAACGACGCGGCGTCCATCACCCACGCGGTGGTGGCCGCTAGCAGCGCCAACGAGTTCGACGCCGTGACCATCGCCGGGGTGGCCGTGACCGTGACCGACGACGACACCGCCGGGGTGACGGTGTCCGAAACCACGCTGACGGTTGCCGAGGGCAACAGTTCCACCTACACGGTGAGGCTGGACGCCCTGCCCGCCTCCGACGTGGTGATCACGGTGAGCAGCGACAACACGGACGTGACGGTGGACACCGACGGCGCGACGTCCGGCAACGAGACCACCCTGACCTTCACCACGAGCAACTGGAGCACGGCGCAGACGGTGACGGTGCAGGCCGCCCAGGACGCCGACGCGGCGAACGACGCCGCCGCCATCGCCCACGCCGTCGACGCCTCCCGGAGCGCCAACGAGTACGACCTGGTCACCGTGGCCGGGGTGAGGGTGACCGTCACCGACGACGACACCGCCGGGGCGACGGTGTCCGAAACCACGCTGACGGTTGCCGAGGGCAACAGTTCCACCTACACGGTGAGGCTGGACGCCCTGCCCGCCTCCGACGTGGTGATCACGGTGAGCAGCGACAACACGGACGTGACGGTGGACACCGACGGCGCGACGTCCGGCAACGAGACCACCCTGACCTTCACCACGAGCAACTGGGACACGGCGCAGACGGTGACGGTGCGGGCGGCACAGGACGCCGACGCGGCGAACGACACGGCGTCCATCACCCACGCGGTCGTGGCCGCCCAGAGCACCGACGAGTACGACGACGCGACCATCGCCGGGGTGGCGATCACGGTGGCCGACGACGATACCGCCGGGGCGACGGTGTCCCCCACCGACGTGACGGTGTCCGAAACCGCGCTGGAGGTGGCCGAGGGGGGCAGCAATATCAGCGTATGGGTCTTGACGCTCATAGGCGTGCTGCTCAACCTCGTGGCCCTAGGCGTCGCCATAGGCATCCGGCGGCGGCGCTAGCGCTTAACGGCATGAGATTCTGCCTGGGTTCGTCATGGGGCGGAACCAGCGATTGAACTGGTCTCTTACGTCGCATCCTTGAGCAGCGGATATGGACAAGTCTGTGGACTCAAGGCAGACGGTCAGTGGTATGCTGGAAGAGACGACTTCAACCAAGCTTTCCCGCCAGAATGGGGCTCATTACCTGAGACCGACTCCAACCGTTGCACAATATGCAATGCGGTGCCTATAGCGAAACCTCCCACCGGAAAGTTCGCAATACAGTACACTCCGGCCCACCACTTCACGACTAATACCTAAAGGGACTCGAACTCCGGTTTGCAGTCAAACACGGCCGTGTCCTATGCGATGAAACATGGACGACGGTCCCTTGGCCAGCGAAGTTGCTGCCGTCGAGGTCGCCTGCTCCGCTAAAGTCATTGGCCACGCTGCCAATGGAGCAGCTGGCGATGACCTCGCCGCCGAAGTTGTCGCCCACTAGCCCGACGACCGGCAGCTGATGCGCGCCTTCTTAAGAAGCCTCCGCCGCCAGCTAGGCGACGACTCGAAGTCCCGCCTGGATTTTCGCCCGGAATGGCTGAGGTTGACCTCTCCATGAATGGGCCCCGCCTAGCTGAATCTTCTGCAACATATTCTCAGTCGCGCCGCAGACGGCAAGGGTTTCCTGCCGCGGCGTTCATCGGCGAGTAACTGTCAGCGTATAGCTGCCGCCGTCATAGCCATAGCCTACATAGCCTAGTACCACAAGGTAGTAGTCTCCCGATTCCGGGGCCTCCCAGATGGTGCGCGACGCCAGGGAGTCTCCGTGGTTGTCGTTGTACGTCAGTTGCCCACCGTCGGGATTCAGCAGCCAAAGCACCGAGTCGGACAGAGAGCCCAGGGCCACGTCTATCTGGTAGCTCTGTCCCCGCTCGGCTTGGAAACGGAAGTAGTCGATGTCACCATCGTAGTCCAGGGCGCCCTCAACGTCCGCTCCCACTGCTGCCACGGTGGCGTCGTCTATGTCATTGCCGTGATCGTCAACAATGGTGGAGTGGGAGACGGTCAGCGTATAGGTGCCAACATTGGTGACAAATCCGCTGGCTTTCACCACAAGGTAGTAGTCTTCCGATCCCGGGGCTAACCAGACGACACGCGACGTTCGGGAGTCTCCGTGGCTGTCGTTGTACTTCAGTTCCCAACCGTCGGGATTCAGCAGCGCAAGCAGCGAGTCGGGCAGAGAGCCCAGGGCCACGTCTATCTGGTAGATCTGGCCCTCCTCCGCGGTGAAGCGGAAGTAGTCGTAGTCGCCCAGATAGTCTATTGCGCCCTCAACGTCCACTCCCACTGCTGCCACGGTGGCGTCGTCTATGACATTGCCGTGATCGTCAACAATGGTGGAGTGGGAGACGGTCAGCCTATAGGTGCCAACATCGGCGTCAAATCCGCTGGCTTCCACCACAAGGTAGTAGTCTCCCGATGCCGGGGCTTCCCAGAAGATGCGCGAGGCATAAGTGCCCCAGTGGCTGTCGTTGGAGTCCAGTTCCCACCCGTCGGGATTCAGCAGCGCAAGCAGCGAGTCGGGCAGAGAGCCCAGGGCCACGTCTATCTGGTAGAGCTGGCCCTCCTCCGCAGTGAAGCGGAAGTAGTCAATGTCGCCCTCATAGTCTATAACTCCATTAACGTCCACTCCCACTGCTGCCACGGTGGCGTCGTCTATGTCATTGCCGTGATCGTCAACAATGGTGGAGTGGGAGACGGTCAGCGTATAGCTGCCAACATCGTCAAATCCGCTGGCTTTCACCACAAGGTAGTAGTCTTCCGATCCCGGGGCTAACCAGACGACACGCGACGTCCGGGAGTCTCCGTGGTCGTCGTTGTACTTCAGTTTCCAACCGTCGGGATTCAGCAGCGCAAGCAGCGAGTCGGGCAGAGATCCCAGGGCCACGTCTATCTGGTAGGGCTGGCCCTCCTCCGCGGTGAAGCGGAAGTAGTCAATGTCGCCCTCATAGTCTATTGCGCCCTCAACGTCCGCTCCCACTGCTGCCACGGTGGCGTCGTCTACGCCATCGCCGTGATCGTCAACAATGGTGGAGTGGGAGACGGTCAGCGTATAGGTGCCAACATCGGCAAATCCGCTGGATTCCACCACAAGGTAGTAGTCTCCCGATGCCGGGGCTTCCCAGAAGACGCGCGACGCCCAGGAGTCTCCGTGGTCGTCGTTGTACGCCAGTTCCCAACCGTCGGGACCCAGCAGCACAAGCACCGAGTCGGGCAGAGAGCCCAGGGCCACGTCTATCTGGTAGAACTGGCCCTCCTCCGCAGTGAAGCGGAAGTAGTCAATGTCGCCCTCATAGTCTATAACTCCATTAACGTCCACTCCCACTGCTGCCACGGTGGCGTCGTCTATGTCATTGCCGTGATCGTCGGGGACATCCTCATAGTCGTAAGGGACATCTTCGTAGTCGTCTGGCACATCCGCCGGGTCTATACAGCCGGCCTCTATCATCTGTTGACGGACGTCCTCGGGCAGTCGGGCGGCAATCTCGCTGAACTTTTCTTCTAAATCGGCTAATGCGACCGCGATTAGGAGGAAGCTGCCGAAGTCTATGACATCGTCCTTGGGCTGTATATCAACAAGAGCCTGGGTCGTGCGATAGCCCTCAATGTTCAGCAAGTGCCACTCAGACAGTTGGGCAGGCGGGGTCAGCGCCTCGAACCTATCCGCCTCCGCCGCAAGTTCAGAAGAGAAGTCACCATAGGTGAGGTCATCCGCCAGTCCCAGATCTCTCGGGGCGCAGAGCGTCAGGTACTCGTCAAGGGATAAGGTCGCTGCTGCAGGCGTTGGCACCGGCGTGGGCGTGTTTGTCGGAGCCATGGTGGGCGTAGGCGCAGGCGCAGGCGTCGGCACTGGCGTGGGCGTGGCGGTCGGAGCCATGGTGGGCGTAGGCGTCGGCGCAGGCGTGGGACTTGGCGCATCGGAACACCCGGTCAGCAGTGCGACAAGGAGTAGCGCACCCGCGCATAGCAAACCTAGTGCAATGGACTTTGACATTATCACATTCCTCAGTGCAAGATTCAGTGCCACAATCACGTCTACGTTAGCCTTCCGCATGACGCGCCGTAAGGTTCGTTTGTACCTACTCTAAGGGGTACATTTGTACCCGTACGACAAGGTACGGTTGAACCTTGCCTCCGTCGTGGAGCGGCGTACATTATTTGCTTTAGTTGAGGCTTGAATTTGCAGACCACATCGCGCGATGCGATGGCAGGACCCCGCCGGGAGCTTGATCGCACCGACCGGGACGACCTGCGCTACAACCTGAGGATTTCGGTATGGATACGATGGTTTGTTCTAACGGCCTGGTTGTTGCAGTTCAACTACCGGCCAAACTTCGCAGACCCTGCTTATATTCCCACCATGCTGTTGGCGGTATCGGTGCTGGCCCTCAACGGCTACGTTCACTACCGCATCCGGTCGCATCGGACGGTTACGTGGCGCTGGGTGCTGGCTCTCGGCGTGATGGACGTGGTGATGATTTCTGTGGGGATAGCGATTTCATCCAGTGGATTTCAGAACACCTTCTTCGTGCTGTACTACCCCGCCCTCGCCATGTTCGCCGTGGTGTTCACCTCCTTCAGGCTCAGCTTCGCCTGGGTCACGATGGTCGCGGTTGTGTACGCGGCATTGAGTCTGGTGATGGAGCCGGGCGTTGACTACGGGATCAAGGAGGAGAAGGTACTGTTCACTAGGATTATCGTCATGTACGCGGTCGTCGCGGCGGTCAACCTGGTCTCCAGATTCGAACGGACCAGAAGGAGAGAGGCAGTCGAGAGAGAAGGGGAGCTTCAGCGGGAGCGGATTGAACTCTCGCAGACTATTCATGACACCATCGCCCAGTCCGCCTACATGATTGGCCTGGGCATAGAGACCGCGATAGAGCTGGCGAAGGCCCAGAACGACGAGGGCCGCGACGAACTGATCGCCAAGCTGGAAGCGGTCCATGCCCTGTCTAAGAGTGTGTCTAATAAATCCCTTTGTTACCCCGAGCGCTCCATGTCACCTTGAGTGAAGCCGAAGGGTCTGGAGTTGGAGGGGCGGACTTCGTTGCCTAACAGACGTTTATGCTTCGCTCCACCGACGCCCTTTTTAGACACCCTCTAAGTCGACAATGTGGGAGTTGAGGCATCCCATCGACGCGGGACCCATCTTCGAGGGCAGGGAGTTCGGCCGAGTGCTGCGTTCTCACGCCTCCACGTTCACCACGATCACTTCGATCCCCACCGGGGTGGAGCAGTCCGGCAGGGAGCCGCGGCTTCCCACTGTCACACGGGGGCTGCTCTTTGCGGTAGCTCATAACGCGTTGACAAATGCGTTTCGGCATTCCAACGCCACCAAGGTGACGATGGCTCTGCATTTCGAAGAAGAGAGGCTCCGTATGTCCATTGCCGACGATGGGATAGGCCTCCCCGACGACTACGAAGACCGCGGACATGGTTTCAGAAACATGAGAAACGACGTGGAGCGAATGGGCGGAGGCCTCAAGGTGGGCCCGGGCGAGTCGGGACGCGGCACAAGCGTAACCTGCGTGGTTCCATATGACGCAAATCTAGGAGGCAAGTAGCTTGGCGCCGAACAGACAGATCAGGGTGATGGTCGTGGACGACCACGAAATAATGAGGGACGGACTTCGAGAAGTTCTCCAGCGCACCGGCAAATTCGAAGTGGTCGGCCTGGCTGGTGATGGTGTCTCAGCGGTGAAAATCGCACTAGAGTTGAAGCCAGACGTAATCATCATGGATGTAATGATGCCTCTGAAGAACGGTATCGACGCGTGCAGGGAAATAACGGAGATGCTCCCAGACACAAAGGTACTGATACTGACGGCTTCAGCAGAAGAGGATGCCGTGATGGAGGCGGTGGCCGCAGGAGCGACGGGCTTCCTTCAGAAATACTCAGGCAAGGAGAAACTCCTCAATACGGTCCGGGAGGTTTCTGAAGGCGAGTACCGAATACCGAGCAGCGTCTTACGGAGAGTGTTTGCGGGAATCCGAGGAACGGCTGAACAGAAGACAACCCACGGTCCCAAGTCGCTCACACAACGGGACAGGGAAATCTTGACGCTCTTTGCCCAGGGCCTTTCCTACGCGGAGATAGCAGGAGCCAGGAACAACCAGCCGTTGACTATTAGAAACGCGATATACAGCATTCAGGACAAGCTCGGTATCGATACCAAGCAGGAGCTTGTGGTGTGGGCGGTGCGTAACGGCCTCTTGGACGATTATCAGATAGGGAGATGAATTTCACCGTGCTCCACTCAATCCCGGATTACGCAGAGGGCGGATGGCTCGCTGAGTCGCGGGAGCGCCGCCCGTGAAACTCCGTCCCGACGGCGCGATGGTTGGTGTGGTTGCCTTCGAAGAGGGCGGGCTGGTACGTTTCCGCCGACCAATTCACCAAGTTCTTCGTTGAAGAAGCCATCCGCAAGTACCACTCAGAAGGGCTGGACGCTACCGTCGCCTATTACAATAGCCCCGACAGTGTGAACGGGGCCAGTGGTTTGGCTTTCTGGCCGATAGGAACGGGATGATCATCAGCCACTACGATCCGTCAGAGCTGGGGCAGGACCTGGATGACCTTCTGGGTACGGACATGTTTATGGCCAGGGATGAGGGGAGCTGGGTGACCCACACGGACGTCAACCCAGAGACGGGCGAGAGCGAGTCCAAGCACGCATGGGTGGTTTACCACGACGGCCTGATCTTCGGCTCAGGATGGTATCATGGACACGTGAGCCAAGAAGGCTGAGACTCAACCGGTTCCTGTACACCTTGGCCTCACGTGCGCGGTTGACTTGACGCCAGCACCCGGTCGGACGACACCATTCGTGCGGGGTGCAATCGTCCTTGCGTGATCACCCGCCTTCTCCCCCTTCGGCATCGCAACCCTAAAGGCGGTTCGAGTCTCGTGGGATGGCCAAGTCGGGCCCAATGAACTGCATAGGGGCGTCTATGGCCACGGTACTGTGGTGATTTTTCTAAGAGCGCCTCTCACCTGCATCCGACATTGGGAGGCAACCGCTATGCTCTTTCCTGCCCAACTTCTGGGGTTTACCTCGCTGCAAGGCTCATCATCGAAGTGCCATCGTCTTTCGTACAGCATGCCAAGGCTTCTTGGTGAAGTGGCGGCCGAGGCCCCGCTCTATTTGACGCCATTTCCGGTCATCTTCTGACGTAATGAACGTTATCGCTGCACCCGATCGGCCCATGCGACCAGTCCTTCCGGCGCGGTGAGTGAACAACAGATCCGAGTCCGGCATGTCATAGTTGATAATCTGGCCAACACCCTCAATGTCCAGACCTCTCGCGGCCACGTTAGTTGCCACCAAGATCGACACGGAGCCGGAACGGAATGCCGTCATCACCCGTTCACGTGCGCCTTGGCTTAGATTCCCTTGGAGCGCTCCTACAGGGTAATCCAACGAATCGAGCTTGCTTGCCAGTTTTTTGACGCCGTGCTTGGTCTTGCCGAAGACGATAACCGGCGAATCGCCCCGATGGTCCAATAGTGTTCGCAGGGCCTCCAGCTTGTCGTTTTTCTGGATTGTGCACACCAAGTGTTCCACGTTGGGGAGCGAAGAAACCCCTGCGTCCACTTCCGCCTTTACTGCCTTACGAAGATGTTTGGCGGCAGTTTGGGCTACCCACCCAGGCATGGTTGCGGAGAGGAGCGCCGTCTGCCGCTTGTTGGGCGTCCTGCCCATGATCGCTTCAACGTCATGGGCAAACCCCCTATCAAGCATTTCATCGGCCTCGTCCAGCACAAGAAATCGGACTGAACCCAGGTCCAGTGTCCCTTGGCGTAGATGATCTAACGTACGGCCCGGAGTGCCAATGATCACCTGGGTTCCTCTCCTCAACGCTGCGTATTCAGGTCTCAGAGACCGACCCCCATACAGCAGCGTAACGCGAATTTTTCGAGAAGAAGCCAGTGCCTCCACAACTTTGGCCACCTGAATGGCTAGTTCACGTGTGGGTACCAGCACAAGCCCTTGGACTCGCCGTAACGACGGATCGCACCGCTCTATCAGCGGTATCGCGAACGCGAGGGTCTTTCCGGATCCAGTGCGAGCCTGGCCAATCAAGTCACGTCCCGCCATGAGAGGCGGGATAGCCTTCTCCTGAATGGGTGTTGGATCCGTTATGTTCATGTGGAAGATAGCCGCCCTTGTGCTGCTCATCAAAGGCATTCCAGCAAACACGGCATCATGGGCTGGGCTGCTGCAAACTGCTTGACCATTTGAAATGGACGACTTGCTTGCGGTTGCGCCCTCCATCGAAGCAACCTCCTGACGTTGGGCACTGAAGCATGGGTTGCAATAGACTGCCTTACCCTTCCTTGGACGGAAGGACAGGATGGCGGATACGCCACAGCCATCACAGATTACTCGGTGTTGCCTACGGTTGGTTGAACCCACGCGGGCGGGCGAAGACGAAGATATATACGGCATATAAGAACGGACTCCTTAATTTAGAATAGCAACACATGCGAATCAGCTAGGAGCTTACAAGAAGAGGGTTGCTATGGTTGCGGTCCGTTCTTGTGTCAAACCTTGGTGCGTTACTCAAGCGTGCCTCTATATTGTAGTCCCACATGTCGGAATCCACAAGGTCGCATACCCTTTCGACACACTGAGACGTCTCCGTCCATTTGGACTGCGATGATGGATACCGGAACACCTCGGTCCGGCTCTACCCCGCTTGACATGACGCTTCTACGGGTTATGTGGTACACTGCTGACGACGGCAGGACTCTGAGTCCCCCTTGGTCGCTCCCTGGCTCCCTAACTTGCCCTTCGGTTCCTTGTTAGCCTCCCTTTGGGCCTCCTTGGCTCCATTGCGCATTTTTCATGGAGGCTAGGTCTGCTCGTCAACTCTCTACTGAAGGGAAGTCACAGATGAGTTGCGAGGACAGGACCCTCTACCATATGGAGTGTGACCGATCGTTCACCCATAACGCTGATGTTTAGGCGAACCACGCCGGCAAAGGCTAGAGAAATAACCCCAAGCGCTGCTCGGCTTGTCGTTATGCGAAGCGAACTCAACTCGGCGACTTCGGCATCTCATATGATAGAGGCCCGCGGGAAATGCACCCGTTAGTTTTCCCCAATCGCGGCAAGGACACCACCGCGTCACTCCGGCCTAGCGTCGACAGCTCTGCTCCTTCAGAGACTGCTTCGGACGACAGGACGAGACACCAAGATACCGAGTAACGAGGCGAGTCATGGGCTCTCCTCGAAAAATTAGACTGCAGGAAGAGGAGAAACATAATGAAACTTTGGCCATTCGGCAAACAGGTTCAAGAGCTTACAAAAGAGTTGCGCCAGGAGCTGCTCGAGACATTTGGCATCGAAACTGAGGATATTGCGGCGATGCGCTACGTATCAAAGCAGGGCAGGTTCGGCGGCGAGCAAGTCAACCGGGTATGCATATTCAATCCGTCCGTCCTTTCTCAGCCGCAGCTGGCGTCCGCCAACTATGAGAATCTGATGACCTTGAACAGAGGCCTGCTCTTCACGGGGCACATCATTAAGGCTCCCAAATTCTCAAAAGCGAACGTGATCTTTCTCTACGACAAGCGCACCGCTTAAGGCTGCTACGAATCCCCCTATCTCCGGCGTTCGTGCGAACACGGGAGTACATCCGAGACTGTCGTAAGCTGGTTAAAGAAAAGGCGGAGGATGTCATGCTGAGGAGTAGCCGAAGCATCTTCAGTCCAGCCGCCTCTTAAGGTCGCTATATGCTTCGTACCCGTTGCACTGCGCTTTGCGTGACAGTGTCAGCGGTTACGTCAATCAACTCTATGCTCATCTATATCGAAGTTCGCAGCCCAAGAGTAACGGACTCGTCATTGCTATAGCTTCTTCATCGTCTTGCAAACGTTGTATATAATCTCCTTATGATTTCGTTCTCTAGATGACAAAATCATAGAGGCGATGAATCCCTACAACCCAAGAGGACGGCGACGGCATTGACGCAGATCCCGCGGTTAACGGTGCGCCCAGCTACGGCGAACGATGTACCCATTCTGCTGGAATTCATACAAGGGATAGCGGCGTACGAAAATCTGACACATCAGGTGACGGCCACCGAGAAGGCCCTGCTTGAAACGCTATTCGGCAAACCACCCGCTGCCGAAGCCCTTCTGGCGTTTTCGGATGACGATCCAGCAGGGTTCGCCGTCTACTTTCATACGTACTCCACGTTCCTCGCCCGACGAGGCATGCATCTGGAGGACCTGTACGTGTCACCTGAATATAGGCGCCTTGGATTGGGCACGTTGCTGCTTCAGCGCGTAGCGACCATCGCGGTAGAGCGCGGCTGCGGCCGCTTCGAATGGGCAGTCTTGGACTGGAACACGGATGCCCACCGGTTCTATAAGAGCCTGGGCGCGGAGATGCTGCAGGACTGGCTCCTTTTCCGCATCCAAGGCGATGCCCTGCGCCGGCTTGCGGAAGACAAAGAAGGACCAATGTTGTAGGTTAAGGGCTAGCCTAGCATGGACTGCAGATCCGGTCGGCAACCGAATCTATGGAAAGCTCTAAGAGTCTCGTAACATATGCTACAGGGCAGACGGAAGGCCTTGATTTGCCAGTTCCGAATGACCTTCCTGTATGACTTGTCTTCCTGCATGGTGAATCTCCAGCGTGACATCGTGACAAGAGGAGGGCAAGTACCGATCCCGCACTTCCTAATCAACCCCCACGTGAATTACAGACCCCAATTGACGCCCGCCTGGTCCACGGCGATAATCACAAGAACTCCAATTGGAGAGCGAGGGTTTGGTCAAGAGTCCTGATGTAGTTGTGATAGGCGCCGGTGTGGTCGGTTGCTCAGTTGCCTATTATCTAGCCCGGGAAGGCATCAACGTGACCCTCCTGGAGCAGGAATCCATCGGCAGTGGGGCCTCCGCTCACGCCACCGGCTCCCTCAGCCTGTTGGGCGCCGAGTTCTCCCCAGGGGCGTCCTTCCAGATTGCCCGAGCCTCCTACGCCGAGTTTCAACAGATCGTCCCCGAGCTGGAATCCGCCACTGGCATGGACCTACTCTACCAACGTCGTCCTTCTCTACGGTTGGCTCTTGACGACGAAGAAGCCGATCTAATCAAATGCTTGATGGTCTGGCAGCAACCTCACGTCAAGATGCATTGGATTGACGCCCAGGAAGTCCACTCCATCGAACCCCGCCTTTCCCCCTCCATCATCGGCGCCGTTTATGAGGACGAGTCCGCCCAGTTGGACAGTTACCGCCTAGACCTGGCTCTGGCCCGGGGCGCCGAACTCAAGGGCGCCAAGATTCTTTATCGGGAAGTAACCGGCCTTATCACCAGTGGCCCCACAATTTCCGGCGTCAAGACCGCCTCTGGAGACATAAACTGCGGCACAGTAGTCGTGGCCGCCGGCACCTGGAGCCGGGCTTTTGCTCCTTGGCTACGCTTTCCCGTTCCTATCCGCCCTATGAAGGGAGAGCGCCTCTTGCTCAACCACCCCGGCGAACCCCTTCCGGTGCTTATCAGCTCTCCCAAGCGCGGTCACATGATTAGCCGGATGGACGGTTTCATCAGCGTCGGCAGTACCGGCGGTCGGGACTATGATCGGAAGGAGCTTTTCTTGGGCGAGGAGTTTGACCGCCGGCCCACCGAAACTGCCCGGTTGGAGCTTCTCCAACGCGCCATAGATGTCTTCCCGGACCTGGAGCGTGCGGAGTTGGTTCAGCAGCTTGCCGGTTCCCGCCCCCTGAGCCCTGACGGCAAACCCATAATCGGCCCGGTCCCCGGCCTGGAAAGCGTCCTCCTGGCTACCGGCCACGCCACCAAGGGCATCCACCTGGGGCCCATCACTGGCCGCATAATCACCGACTATATCTGCCATGGTTCGACCCGGGTCGTCTCCGACATGGGTCAATTCCTTCCCGACCGCTTCGCAGATATCGCTGACGCCGACTTCCTTCCCGCAGCCGAAGCCGTAGAAGAATAACCCCCGCCTCTTGCACCGTCAGTGCGTTGAGATTTCTGCATATCGGGAAACGCAGGCAAAGCGATGCTTCATCTCGTTGCCTGCTATAAACTAAGCTGGTACGCGACCTTTCTAACACGGTAACGGCAGCAGTCGGAAGAGTCGTCTGAAGTGGTAACTGCCTCGACAAGAACAAATCGTTTCCCATCGTACCGTGGGTGAACCTATCCCATCTCTGACGTAAGCCCGGCAAGTTGAACAGAACGGGGGTGGAGTTGAGCGAGGACCCTGTCGCGCATCCAGACTTTCATTGTTGAGAGTTTCGTAATCCCCACCATTGCAGGATGCGGGCCAACCAACACAGAATATAAATGTTCCATTAGAACGTTCCATTGATTTTGGGCAAAAATCAATGGACTTCCTTTTCGCTAACATCCTATAGTTGGATGACTGGCTTACCGCCACATCCATCTCATAATGGCAGGCAATAATCCAGCTGAGATTTCTCACTAGCCCTCGCCGTTCTTGCGAAACTTAGGAGAAACCCCATAGACGTTCTGCTTTCAATCTTCGCTGCCGGTCTTTCGGAGGGTACCGCTACACTCCTGAAGGACTTTGCGGTGGCCATGGTAGTCGCTGCAGCCGGCTTGGCACTGGCAAGACTCGTCTGGCAGCCCCCGGTACTGGGCTACCTGCTAGCCGGCATGCTGATAGGTCCGTTCACGCTGCCAACACCGCTTATCAGCAATCTGGATACCATCGGGCTATTGGCCGAGCTTGGGCTGATTTTGCTGTTGTTCAGCATTGGCTTGGAGATGGGCTGGAGACGCATTAGAAACATTGGAGGTCGCGTCCTGGTCATCGGCATCGTCGAGATCAGCGTGCTCACTTTGTTTGGAGTCTGGATTGCCAGCATCCTGCCCGGTGTCAATCCAAGCCACGGACTCTACCTGGGCGGCGCCATCGCAATAAGCAGTTCTGCGATTCTATTGAAGAGTCTGCGGGATGGAGGCAACCTCAACACTGGCTGGGGACAAACAATCGTCGGCATTCTCCTGGTAGAAGACTTCGCCGCAGTGATATTTCTGACGGTTTTGGCAGGTTTGGCCACAACGGGAACGGCGAGTTTCTCAGACGCGGGAATCCTGGCCGCCAAACTTGGAATCTTTTGCGCAGTAGGCCTGGTGATTGGAACCATGCTTGGCAATAGGTTAATGCGAATTCTTTCGCGGTCTCAGTCGGACGAAACACTGCTGCTATCCTGTCTCGGTTCCTGCTTCCTACTCGCCCTGTGTGCCACTCTTCTCGGACTTTCGCCGGCCGCCGGCGCACTACTCGTCGGAATGATCATCGGCGATACCGAAGCCTCCGGACGGATCACCCGCATGATTGCCCCAGTACGAGATATGTTTGGAGCACTGTTTTTCCTATCCATCGGGATGCTTATCGACTACCGCACATTGGATGACTACATAGTGCCGGCCCTGATTATCGTCGGCGTGTTCATGCTGGGAAAAATCGCAGCCAACACCCTCGGCTCAATACTTGCCGGCCGCAGATTAAATGATGCCCTGCAAGTGGGAATGACCATGCCTCAGATGGGCGAATTTTCTCTGGCTATAGGTCGTCTTAGTCCCGGAGACGTGGCCGGGTCCTCCCCTCTGGGGTCAGTGCTATCAATTGCCACGGCCATCACGTCGGTCTTGGCTCCCCTGACAAGTAGGAGCGCGTCGTATTTATCCAAGTTGGTGGACCGGTACACACCGGCCTCGCTCTCCTGGATCATACTCTCGGTTCAATTGGGCGTGGACGCCTTCTGGTCGGCATTGTCCCTGACAGAGGATAGCCGCGAACGATTCAGTCACGTGCGACAGAGGATATTCATGAACGTGGCCGTTATTGGGTTCCTCAGTGCCGCTGGGACAGGAGTGCTGTACATTGCCCCGGAGTCCGTGGGAAACCTGCTATCTGTGCCATCAGAAGTTGCTGGATTGATCACGGTCGGAGTGGTTACTGGTTTGAGCATTCCATCCGCTATCGTCATCTGGCGTTCATTAGGTACCCTGGCTCTTCTTACAACCAATGGCTCCGACGATTTGCATCGTGAACCTGGGGCTAGCGAGCGATGGCGCACGTTGCGGACTATGGTCGAATACGGACTGGCCACCGTGTTGCTGGCCTTGTTGCTCCTGTTGACCCTTCCTCTCATCATTCGATTGTTCACGCTGAACACCCTGTCGATTCCCCTGTCACTGCTAATGCTACTTTCTCCGGCGCTGGTGGTCGGGATATTCAGTTTCAGAATTCAACGGATACTGGAGCAGGCAATCAGCGATACACTCACCTCCAAACCTGATGGTCCGAAAGAGGACTCGAAGGGTGAAAATTAAGGACCCAGATAGACTGGCGCTGCATCATAGAAAGCAGAGGAAAGCCTACAAAGATTGTAGCGCCAGACGTAGGCTCCATCTTCCATACGAGCCTCAACGGCGTTGGCGTAGGCTTTCAGTTACACCTCACAATTGCCCTTACATCATCACTTGTTACATGATGTAGCAACTGATACATAGTGAGCAGGTGAAGCTGACATGACGGAGCTAGTAGTTCGGGCATACAGGGAATCTGATCAAGACGCCGTAGTAGTGCTATGGCGAGAGTGCGGTCTGGTGGTACCTTGGAACGATCCTAAGAAGGACATCCGCCGAAAGCTGAGCGGCTAGCGTGACATGTTCCTGGTCGGATTAGTCGGGACTAAGTTAGTAGCGACTGTGATGGCCGGATACGAAGGGCATCGTGGCTGGATCAACTACCTGGCGGTGGCCGCCGGGAATCGAGAAAGCGGATTCGGGCGCCGTATGATGGACGAGGCTGAAATACGGCTGAGACACATGGGTTGTCCCAAGATTAACTTACAAGTCAGAGAGTCGAACGCTGATGTGGTTGCATTCTACCGTGCCCTTGGATATTCGGTGGACGTCGTCGTAAGCATGGGCAAGCGACTTGGGGCAGATACATGAAGGGCAGCGTATCGGGAGAACCAAGGAATATAGTTGGGTATGGCTATTACCCAGTAGCCGAAGCATACTCACACTTTGAGGGGGGAAATCGGTGGCCTCGTATGAAATGGCTTGGACAGACTTGCCACACTAACGCCCGTTCCCGTACCCTCGACTGCATGACTGACTCATCGAGAGACACACAAGCCCCGACCGTAGTAACCGTCTATCCAATGACAGGCCGGCAACTCTTCTTCAACGTCCCTCACGCCGTCTGCGAGGAGTGCGACCTCACCGTTCGCCTCGTTAAGCGCGTTGCCTCTGAACTTCCCCACGTCGAAGTTCGCATCAAGCCCTGGTTCAACCACATCTTCGACGCCCTGCGCCGTGGCGGATGGCACCCGCCCGTAGTTACGATTAACGGGAGGGTCAGCACCCAGGGCGTTGTCCCCAATGAAGACGGTCTCCGCCGCGCCCTGGCGCCCGGCGCCCGCACCACGCTCACCGGCCTCGATGACAGCTGACCATCCTACCTCCGTCGCCCCAGCCTGGGCTTTACGCATCCTTCTTGGCGACCATCTCGCCGTCGGCTTCATCCAAGAATGGCTCAAGGTCTAGGCAGTCAGCTTCATCGCTAACTCTAACGAGGTCTTATTCAACCAGGCGGAGGACATTGGTACACTACTGGCGGGTTTCCATCCCCCTTACCATGCCGGCACGCGCTGATGGGGTTACGTCCATAACTTCAAGGATAGCACCTAACCTATCCCACTAAGTCTGCCTTGCGGCGTGATGCGCGAACTGTCGGCGGACATGGACGAATTCATCGATACCGTGCGACGAGACGTCTCACGCATGTTCGAAAGCGATGAATACACCGAGCGCATGGGCACCGCCATGCGAAGCATAGAGGCCAAGAGAAAAGAGATGATGGCGGAGGTGGAGAAAGCCGCCATCAGGTTCGTCGTCCTGCGCCGCAGCCAGTGCGGCAGTAAGGAGAGGCAACTGTAAGGGTAGACAGATAATTAACCACTAAGGCGGGCACGCCAGCCAGTAGAAGGCGGTTGCAAACCGGCCCCGCCGCCGCCTCCATGGTGTTATAGAGAAGCAATAAGGAACATCTTGTACGACAACACTCGTCTGGCAGCAATGAAGATCCTGGGACCCGCCTACGGAGCTTTGCCACCATCACTTGACTTCACGTCAGTTCCGTCCCCAAAAACGCGTCCACCTCAGAGTAACCGCTGCGAGGACGGCGTAAACTATGCCAAGTGGTAGGCGGTACGTATTCGCTTACGGATCGGACCCGAGAGCCAAGAATCGAGATTCTTGGAAGGCCGGCGAATAGATGAGCACGATGTTATCGTCATCTTCATGGACTTGGCGAACCACGTTAGCCTCAACGTTGGCTCCACCAAAAAACTCTCCAGAACCCAAATCCCTTTTAGGCGCCTCTACCCAGTCGTTATAAATCACGCCCTTGTCCCCCACCAATCGGAAATCTATAGTGTTATAGCTGTAGGACTTGTTGGGGTCGCCTACGGCTTCGAGTCGCAGCTTTACAACGGCCCACACGTGATTGTCTTCAAGAGGGGAATATGAGCCATTCTCGTCGGGAGAATAGGAAACGTCCAAAACCGTTAACTTCAGGGCATCATGCGTAATTGAATGGCCTCTGGGCAAAGGATTCGTTCTCTCCCTGCCATCGGACACTTCATCCACGTCGGACGAATTCCCCGTCGACTCGTTGTCGGCTACGCCAATTTCAGGCTCGTCTCTATCTCCGCCGGTTGCTATTACGGCCATGACTATTGCAGCCACCACAAGTCCCAACAACCCAATGCATCCTATAGTATCCACTTCAGCACTCTACCTGAGCACAACTTCCATAAGGTCTAAATTAACGGTCAAAAAACGACTGTTAAGAACCGATTTCTGAGTATACCAAGCTGGCGGAACGACCGTCGTAGAGTGACAATGGCGGTTTCTGACCTCTTTTTGCAACGGCATTTACGTAACGGTGAGGTCGTATTCCGAGAACAACGGAAAAGACACCCAACTCTGAACCTCAGCTGCCGATGCCAGCCTCCCATATCAGGCACAATTGGGGGAATTTCTGAATTCTCCCCCCAAAAGGGAACGATTTGCCGTTAAGTTGCATATTATCTATTAGAAGCCCCTAAGCAATTCAAGGCGCGAGGGGAAAACATGACCGAGTCTGAGGCCATGGCACGCTGCCAGAACGGGGACCGGGACGCCTTCCGACACCTGGTAGACCAATACCAGGACCTGCTCTTCGGCACGGCAATGCTGATGACAGGCAATCGGGCCACCGCCGAAGAGCAGGTGCAGGAAGCGTTTCTCTCCGCCTGGCGTGGCATCCGAGGGTTCCACCAAGGCAGGCCGGTGAAACCCTGGTTCCTGAGAATACTGGTCAACACAGTCCTGTCCTGGCGACGTAAACGAACGGTGCCCACAGTGTCCCTCACAGGACAAGGTAACCAAGACCCGGAATCCTCGGAGGGCGATCCCGCCGAGACCCTGGACGCCCTTGAGAGACGTCTGTCGGTCAGAAAGGCCATCGCCAACCTCAGCCCGGACCATCGTCAAGTAGTGGCATTGAGATTCTTCGCCTGCCTCACGGTTCCGGAGGTGGCTCGCACCCTGGGTCTCAGACAGGGCACGGTCAAGTCACGCCTCAGCCGCGCTCTCACAAATCTACGACGCCAGCTGGAAGATGAAGACCCCAACACGTCCAACGCCTCAGCGGAAAAGGGAGGTTAGCTCAATGGCCCGTGATAGCTCATCGAGAGGAAACAATAGCGGAGCGTCTGACCGGGAGATGGAGCGCGTCCTGAGGGAGCACTTCGAAACCGAAAGTTCCGATCTCCGCATGTCCAAAGACCCATGGGACTGGCTTCAGAACCGAATGGACGAACCCGAAAAGCCGTCTCTGCCGTCCCGAATAATGAATAGACTCAGCAATATGTGGGAATGGAGACCGGGCCCGGTCTTCTCCGCCGCCGGTGCGGCAGCCGTTGTGTTGGTGGCCATCTTCGTCACCTTGAACGTCCTCATCGACAGCGGCCCAAGGGATCAGTTGGACGTCATGGTTGCTGTGGAAGCAGTGCCAGAAGACTTCGAGCGTGTAGGCACTACGGTGAGTTCCGCCGCCACCGCTGCTCCTGCTCCCACCATGGCTCCCACAGCTGCACCCACTATGGCGCCCACGGCGGCTCCCACAGAGACTATCAGTTCCGATGAAATACTCAGAGCTGCGGTCGCAGCAGCCGCGGCAACAGCAGCCCCAGCAACCGCGGCGCCGATCATGGCTGCCATGACGGCCCCCACCGCCACAGCTCAACCTGAACCCACCCGCCAGCGCTTTATACCCGCGCCCGCCCCTACCTTGGCTCCCACCGGGTCGGCAACGACAGCTCCCGCAACCAGGTTCAGGGACTATGCCAGGGAGCGGTTCGTCTCCGCAGCCGTGGACAACGTCTCCACCTTCAGCCTGGACACGGACCGAACCTCCTACTTCCTCGCCCTCAACTGGGCCAGAAACGGTTACGAGGTGGACCCCGACTCCGTTAGGGCCGAGGAGTGGATCAACGCCTTCAACTACGGCTACGAACAGCCCCGACGCGACGATAGCTTCGCCATATCCACTGATGTCGTTACCCATCCCCTGGACAGCCGTTTGCACCTAGCCCGTATAGCCTTCCAGGCCCCGGAACTTGACTACGACACCACCCCCGTCAACGTCACCCTGGTGCTGGACGCCTCGGGCTCCATGGCCGACGGAAACCGGGTGGACATAGCCCGGGAAGCGGCGGAGAGCATCCGCCTCAGCCTCAGAGACCACGACCGTATTGCCGTGGTCCACTTCAGCCAGGAAGTCCTCCATCAGTACACCGTTGAGCACACATACGCGGACGACAGGAGTGTGTGGGACTCCATCATGAGCCTTCAGCCCAGCAGTTCCACCAACGTGCAGGCGGGGTTGGACGAGGCGGTATGGCTCGCAGACCAGGCGCGCAGGCAGAACCCAGACGCCTACAACTACGTCATCCTCATGTCCGACGGGGTTGCAAACGTGGACGCCACCGACCCCTTCGTAATTTTGGAAAGCGCCGGCGACTACGACAGCAGCAACCCCATCCGCCTCATCACCATAGGCGTGGGAATAGAGAACTTCAACGACTTTCTACTGGAGCAGCTGGCCCAGCACGGCAACGGCTGGTACCGATACCTGTCGGACGTAGATCAGGCCAGGGCCACCTTCAGCCGGGAGAACTGGCTGGCTCTCTCCATACCCTTCGCCGACCAGACCCGCGCCCAGGTTACCTGGGACCCCAACGTGGTGAACTGGTGGCGCATTGTCGGCTACGAGAACCGAGTCACCTCGGACGAGTCCTTCACCCAGGCACGCAAGGAGTTCGCGGAGATTCCCGCTGGCGCCGCGACAACGGTCTTCTACGAGCTAGAACTGAAAGACCCCTGGTTCTCCGGCCCCCTGACCCTGGGAGACGTGGAAATCCGTTGGGTGACTCCTTCGACGGAAGAATCCAACCGGCAGCACGCCGGCATCACCAGCCACAACTTTGACTTCAACTACGCCGACCCTCTGCTGCGGATGGGTGCAATAGTAGCCCTGTTTGCAGACCGATACAGCAGCCTGCCCCACGCCGACTCTTCCAGCCGGTCCATTCTGGACGACCTGCTAAACCTGCAGATGAAAGAACTCCAGTTGCTGCAAGTCAGCCTGGGTGACTTGGGAGCCTATCACGACCTGGCCTTCTTGCTCGAGCACGTCACAAGAAATTCAAGGGAGGTAACACGCAGTTCTTCGGGGTATAGTAGGTAGTCCATCATTAGGACGCCTTCGACAATATGTGGATTGCCCCAGATAACTTGAACCCCAAAACTAACGTTGCGAGTGGAATCAAAGAATGGGGCAAATCCACTTCCCACAAAACCGTCCCGGTTGGACCACTTTCAGGTGCAGTTAACGGGCGTAGGTCCTCTGGATGTGACCTCGTCTAGTCTGTGGCAAATACACACACGGCGTGAACGCTAAGTCGCCAATCAACGGACACGGCGCTTACTTCCTTGGCCGTTGCAGTCCACGAGGGGGACTTCTCCCCTGTCACACCGTTTGGATACGAGGCCACGATGGCCACTCCAGCCGGAATATCGGTATCGCCCGACCCTACGGCTCCTAGTACTCGCGCTCCGCCTCCTATAGCGATTTTGCCTCCGTCGCATCTCACAGTCAGTGTCTTATCAGAACTGCTGGGGTTGCTCGTCTGGACTCTGATCTCAGCCCCGCTTACACCCGGGTCGCCCTTTTCACCTTGTGGGCCATGCGGGCCGGCTTCACCCCTCGGGCCTGGAACCCCACGCTGACCGGTAGTACCCTGCACTCCTTGTACCCCCGGAGATCCCTGAGGGCCTCTTTCACCCCTAACGCCTTGTGTACCCTGGGGGCCGGTATCACCCTTAGGCCCAGTGTCTCCAATCGGTCCCTGCAGACCTACGGGTCCCTGTTCGCCCTGCAGTCCTTGCGGCCCTCCGGCGTCACCCTTTGGCCCTGAAGGTCCAGTCGGCCCCTGGTCTCCTTTCTCACCTTCGTCTCCCTTCTCCCCCTTCAGTCCCAGTGGCCCTATTCGCCCTTCGGCGCCTTCCGGACCTTGTTGCCCAGTTAGTCCTTGTGGCCCTGCTGGCCCCTGGAGTCCTTGGGCGCCCTGCGGCCCTTGCGGTCCGGTATCACCCTTTGGCCCGGTATCTCCAGTCGGTCCCTGGAGACCCACGGGGCCCTGAGGTCCAGTCGGCCCTTCAGCGCCCTGATCCCCTTGAAAACCAAAATCGCCGGTATAGACAATGGCCGCGAGGGCGGCAGCAATCAATATCACTATAAGGATGAATCGCTTCGATTTGAAACGCACGCTCGCCCACCACCTCCTGTTGGGCTTTGTTCGTCAAGCCTAAGATCAAGACTTATTCTAGCTGTACCGGCCATAGTGCGCAATCGTGCCAGACAGCTACACAACCGAAGGGTCGGGGGATTGTTTAAGACAAGGCAATCTTCCTGTGTTATCTGTTCTGCCGTCTTTGCCATTGGAAGATTTGAGCGTTGGCAGCCAGCAAATTGGGACCCTTGAAGAGTAGAAGGAGCAGAGATGTTCCTGGCGCTCACTCAACTCTCTGGAAGCTTGGGTGTATCGCCTTCTAGGTCGAATAACTCATACTCTTCCGACCATGACACGTCATCCTCATTTCCCCGTTCAACCTTCCGCCTCAGCCACCGTCAATAGGTGTCCTCAAAGACACCCGGCGGCACAGCGGCTTGCATTTTGGCGAAGGTGACAAGGCCACGGTACAGAGCGCCTGCACCTTCTCTTCACCACTCACCCTACGATACATACGGCGTTCACCGTTGGGATGGCATGTACCCTATAGGGTTCAGAGCGAAGACTACTGAAGCCTCACGACCTCATTCATCTATGTTTCGGGGATTCTTTAATTCCTGAAATACACACACGCATCATCGATAGCCTCCCACCCAAAACCCCAGATTATTTCACGGACTACTGATAATGTCGAAAAATATCCGGTAGGCGCATCCTTGGGTGATTCAGCGTACACCACCGGAGCATCTAGCGGAGCCTCTAAGGGATGCTCAGCTCCAGGTGTATTATGTGCATTTTCCCAATGCCAACAACTCTCTCTGTGTATAACGGCCCTCTTGTTAGGCCCAAACCAACAGATCCGATAGTTGGACATTTCCTCCAAATCTGGCCGGTTAAGCATGCTTCTCGGGATACCTCCAATCCATTCTAAGCGGACCATGCACACACGTAAGAGTTACATTCTCCGGTGTGTCTGGCAACCTAATTGACATTCTCTTTGTGACTGAACGGCCCCTTGCCCTCCTTCCCTTTGTCGCCATTACTGTTCCCTTTGCTTGGCGTTTTCACTCTATATATGCTGTGCTCAGATTGTCAAGGCAAGGCGGAGTCTCAACGTCTGCCTCCCTCAAATATCATCCTTCCCCAAGTCTATCAAGCAACCCTGGTACGGCCGAAAAGGCCAAGGACGTCGCTTGATTGGACTAGCCTCAATGCATGATCAGGGTTGGTCCCGGCGGCCGACGCCAGAGACTCCCAAGCCACAGCAGTCGTTTATCTATTGGACGGAGCCGATTCTACTGAGCCACCTAAGCCGAGTCGCCGTAGACCCAAATCCAAGCCCTCAACGGTGTCGCTATTCAAGTGAGCGCTTACGTCTGAGCAGCAGCGGTAAGTCGACTCAGCAGAATATCTCAGAATCTTCCTCCACTTCGGCCCTGACACGGTCGAATCCAGCCCACAGCACAGCATCCTGCCGTTTCCCGTACTGACGCGACGTCGTAGGCCTCGCAGTCCGTGGTAACCGGCGACACCACGGCCCATCTCGCCTTGAAAGTTTGGTCTCACGCTTATCTCCCATCTGACGTTGCCAAGAAGTTCGAATCTCCTCGTCTTCCATGAACATCGCAGCGTAGAAGGTCACGGCAACCGACGAGACGGTGGGGGTGGCGGTCTGGGCATGGGCCGCGGACACGCAGCCAACGTTACGGCAATGATGGCAAGAAAGGGGAGAAGTCTACTCAATTTCTGGAATCCTCTTAGTCATAGAATTTAATATGTGCTTATTGTGTTTTATAGCTCTTTATCGTGTTATATTCGTGTCATTTAGGATAAATTCGAGGCGACACGAGGGACGAACCCTCAATAGAGGTGCATCCTGTCGGCTCCAAACATAAGAAGCAACTCGGCCTTGGCGGCCCGGATAGCGAGTGAAAATATGGACGACTCATACAGGCTCAGGCAGGAGATTCAAGCGCTGCGGGACCGCATCACGAAACTCTGTGCGGCTACCCTGCACATCAACGAGAGCCTCGACTTCGACACGGTGCTGCAAGGAGTCCTGGACTCCGCACGGTCACTGACGAATGCCCGCTACGGCGTGATGACGCTCATTAGCGATAACGGAGGGATCCAGGACTCCCTCTCCTCCGGAATGACTGCGGAGGAAACCAAGCAACTCTGGAACCTGGCGGGCGGTATGCGTATCTTCCGGTACCTCCGCAGCATTACGGAGCCGCTGCGGGTCCCCGACTTGCTCAGCCACATTAGGTGCATGGGTCTTCCTGAGTTGCACCCACCAATGGAGGTGAGTTCGGCAGTGTCCTTCCTTGCGTCGCCCGTGCTCCACCGGGGCGAGCGTGTAGGCAACGTCTATCTCGCCGAGAAGGAAGGCGGAGGAGAGTTCTCCCGCGAAGACGAGGAGACCCTCGTCATGTTCGCATCCCAGGCCGCGCTGGTCATTTCAAACGCCCGGAGATACCGGGAAGAGCGCCGCGCCCGAACCTACATGGAGACCCTGATAGAGACCTGCCCCGTGGGTGTCGCCGTCCTCAACGCAAAGACGGGAGAACCCGTGTCATTCAACCGCGAGGCGGCACGGATAGTCAGCGGGCTGCTGGAACAAGACCAGCCCGCGGAGGAACTTCTCCGCCTGATGTCCATCCAACGCGCCGACGGCAGTGAGTTCTCATTGCAGGAACTCTCTTTGGCCCAGGCCCTGAGTACCGTAGAGACAGTGCGGGCCGAAGAGGTCGTCTTGAAATTGCCCGACGACCGTTCGGTCACCACGCTTATGAACGCCACACCTATCCTCTCAACGCAGGGCCAGGTAGAGTCCTTTGTAATCACGATGCAGGACATGACGCCGCTGAAGGAACTGGACCGCCAGCGTGCAGAGTTCCTGGGTATGGTAAGCCACGAGCTCCGGGCTCCCCTCAGTTCAATCAAGGGATCTGCAACCACCCTGAAGGAATCAGCCAACACGCTGGACCCGGCGGAGATGGAACTGTTTTTCCGAATTATCGAACAGCAGTCCGACCACATGAGCAGCCTGATCACCGATCTGCTCAACCTGGCCCGTATCGATACTGGTGCGCTGTCGGTGGCTCCGGAAGCGACTGAAGCGGCTGGACTCGTGGACCAGGCTAGGAACTCCTTCCTGAGCGGCGCTGACAGAAACAATGTCCACATCGACCTGGAACCCGATCTGCCTCTCGTTATGGCGGATAGAAGACGCATCGTTCAAGTATTGATCAACCTCCTGTCCAACGCGGCTAAGCATTCGCCGGAGTCCTCGCCCATCCAGATAGCCGTCACCTGGGAGGCCATGCACGTTGCCTTCTCCGTGACCGACCATGGCAGGGGCCTGTCCCCCGACCTGCTTCCGACGCTTTTTAGAAAGTTCTCCCGGATCGACGGCGATGACAGGGGACAGAAACTCGAAGGATCTGGCTTGGGGCTCGCCATCTGCAAGGGAATAGTGGAGGCTCACGGGGGCCGCATCTGGGCTGAGAGCGGCGGTCCCGACCTGGGCGCCCGGTTCACCTTCACACTTCCCATGGTCTCCCAGGCCGACCACGTCGCCATTGCGGGACCCCCGAGGTCTAACGACCGTTTCCGTCGCGCCGAACGTGAGCGTACGCGCGTCCTCGTAGTGGACGACGACCCCCAGACGCTCAGATACGTGCGCGATACTCTCTCCAATGCGGGATTTGAGTCGATTGTCACGGGCAATCCGGAGCAAGTGAGCAACCTCATGAAAAAGGAGAAGCCCCACCTGGTGCTGCTCGACCTGATGCTGCCCGAAGCCAATGGTATCGAACTCATGGAAAGTGTCCCCGAGCTCGGCGAGGTGCCGGTAATCTTCCTATCGGCCTACGGTAGGGACCAGATCATTGCGAGAGCACTCAAGGCTGGGGCCGTGGATTACATCGTCAAGCCCTTCTCTCCAACGGAGTTGGTCGCAAGAATGAAAACCGCGCTGCGCCGGAAGCATACGGCCATCTGGGCAGCGCCGTCAGAACCTTATCGATTCGGTGCCCTGACCATCAATTACACCGAGCGCATTGTCTCATTGGCGGGGCGTGCCATCAGGCTGACGGACAGAGAGTACCGGCTTCTCTACGAGCTTTCAGTCAACGCCGGGCGCCTGCTCACCCATGATCAGCTGCTGCAACGTGTCTGGGGGCCGGGACAGCTCGGTCACTCGGGGCCGATCCGCACCGTCGTAAAGAACCTTCGGCGCAAGCTGTCAGACTACGCCAACAACCCAAGGTACATCCTTACCGAGCCTCGCGTCGGATACCGAATGCCAAAATCCGAAGAGCAGGAGGATGTAGCATCCGACCGAAGGTGATACGACGTCGAAGGAGCATCGGCGCTCACGTCCGTGAACGGCTAGGCTACGAATAAGGACGCAAGCGTTTAGCCCCAGGGAGTGTTTCTAACATCCGCAAGAATCGTGCCGGTCGCGTGAAAAGGCAGCTCAGTTTTCGACGGTCTTCTTTGTACCTGCCTGAAATAGTGTTTACTCACTGTCCCCGTCTAATGAAACCGAATCATCACCAAACTCCGTAGTATTGTCGAAATGGACTGGTCAACTCCAATTAGACCAGCTACGTTTCAGACGACTGAAGGCATACGCCTTATGTCGTTCAGACATCTGTTGACGTGCCTCTTCCACGACACTAGGATAAGCAGCCGGAGATGAGCCAGAGATGAAAATTACGGGAGCAAGCATGAAGCCAGCATTAGCCATCATCGGTTTCACGCTGTTACTATTAGGGTTAATAGCATGCGGTCGGGAGCCCACGCCCACGGCCACTGTCATGCCCACAGAACCCACGTCCGCCGCAACACCGGCGCCTACACCAGCTCCCACCCCCACGCCTACTCCGGCACTCGCACCTACCATTGTACCCTTACCCACACCTGCTTCTACTCCTGCATCCACACCTGCGCCAACCCCGGAATCCACGCCTGATCCTACACCTTCGCCCACACCCAAACCAACCCAGGTGCCCACGCCTGAACCGACACCGGCTCCCACACCCACACCAACTCCAGAACCCACTCCCGAACCGACCCCAGAACCCGTTGTCCCTCTGCCCTTCGACCCCTCTGTCACTCGCGGCGATCTTTCCAACGGCCTGAGCTACTACATCAGGCACAACGAGGAACCCCGTGACCGCGCCCAACTAACCCTCGTCGTAAGAGCCGGTTCAGTCCACGAGGAGGAGGATCAGCAAGGCCTGGCCCACTTCGTAGAGCACATGGGCTTCAATGGCACTGAACGATTCGCCAAGCAGGAGATCGTCGAATATCTGGAGTCCATAGGCAGCACCTTCGGCCCCGACGTAAACGCTTATACGAGCTTCGATGTCACTGTTTACTTTATAGAGATTCCAACCGACGACCCTGAGATCACCGAGAAGGCGTTTCAGATACTCAGCGACTGGGCCTACGCAATATCCTTCGAACCGGAGGAGGTGGAGCTGGAGCGGGGCGTTGTCTTGGAGGAATGGCGTCTGGGACAAGGCTTCTACTCACGCTTTCAAGACAACTTTTTCCAGGTCATTTTCGGCGACTCGCAATACTCGAATCGGAGTCCCATTGGCTTGCCGGAAGTAGTCGAGAACGCCCCCGTGCAACGGTTGAAAGACTTCTACGACCGTTGGTACAAGCCTGATCTGATGGCCGTCATCGCAGTGGGTGACTTCGATACCGAGTTGATCGAAGCTCAAGTCAAGCAGTACTTTGCGCCCCCGCCCGAGGGTGAGGCCAACCAGGGAAGCGCTTCAGTCGCTGCCTCCACCGAAAGGCCAACTTTCGACGTCCCAGGCCATCAGGAACCGCTCATAGAAGTGTTCACAGACCCAGAGTCCCCCGGCACCCAGTTCGTTTTGGTCCGAAAGCTCGCCCCGGAAACAAGTAAAGACCTGGCTGCATTTCGGCGTCACGTGATCGAAACTCTGGCATTCATGATGCTCAATTCCCGTCTCTCCGAGCGAGCCCAATCCGCCGACCCGCCCTACCTGGCCGCTGGAGCCGGGCGTTCACCTTATGTCGAAACGCTGGACACCTTGGAGTTCTCAGCATGGGTGGAGGAGGATGGCGTTGAGAGTGGTTTAGCGGCAATGCTGGAGGAATTGCAGCGCGTTCGACAGCACGGCTTCACCAATAGCGAACTTGAACGAGAAAAGGTCAACCTGCTGAGCCTGGTGGAGAGCTCCTACAAGCAACGAGACCAGACACCTTCAGCGAGCCTTGCGGAATCATACGTAGACCACTTTACCCGAGGCACGCCGATCCCTGGCATCGACGCCGCATGGGAGCTGTACCAGGAACTGCTGCCCTAAATCTCCCTGGAAGAGTTCAATCAAGTGACAGAATCCTGGGCTCAGTCCGAGAACACCGCGCTCTTGGTAGTGCGGCCTGAGGAGACCATGGCCAGCACAGATGAAGAACTATCTGCGGCAGTGCTGGCACAACTGGAAACGGCTAACACTCTTGCGGTGGATCCCTACGCGGACAATGTCGGCGATGTACCGCTGCTGGCAGCGCTCCCAACTCCGGGAACCATCACCGCTGAGGAGCAAATCGAGTCTATCGACGCTCAAAAGTGGACTCTGTCCAACGGCATTACCGTCATAGCAAAGCAGACCGACTTCCGTGATGACGAAGTGCAATTCCGCGCCTTCAGTCCAGGCGGACACTCCCTGGTATCAGACGACGATTTCGTGTCAGCCCAATACGCTGCCCAGCTGATTGCCGGGAGTGGCGTAGGCCCCCACGACAACGTTACCCTGGAGAAGCTCCTAGCCGGTAAACTCGTCTCTGTGTCACCATATATCGGCGAACTTTCTGAAGGCTTCAGAGGCAACGCTTCTCCCGAGGATTTGGAGACCCTATTCCAGCTAATCTGGCTCTATGCCACAGAGCCCAGGCTGGATACCGCGTACTTCTCAAGAATCGAATCCCAGCTCGAAAGCATTGCTGAGATCCAGGCCGCCCAGCCGGACTCGATTCTCTACAACACTGTAAATGCCATTTTGGGGCAGAACCACTTCCGCCAGCGGCCCCTATCCCTAGAACTCGTCGAGGAACTTGACATGGAGCGAGCTGAAGCCGTCTACGCCGACCGGTTCGCGGACCTCGGCGACGCAACCTTCGTCTTCGTCGGCGCATTCGACTGGGACAACCTGCGCTCGTTAACAGCCGACTACCTGGCCGCGCTGCCAACCACCGGGCGCGCCGAACAGTGGCTCGATGTAGAAATCGACCCGCCCATGACCCTAATAGACGAAGTAGTCAATGCAGGAACAGAACCACGGAGCAACACCATCGTGGTGTTTGCCGGTGACATGGAATGGAGCCCGAACGAAGCTCTGGCGCTGTCAGTTGCAGGCGAAGTGCTGGGCATCCGACTCCGCGAGCGAGTGCGCGAGCAGTTAGGCGGCACCTATGGCATCGGCGTAAACGCTCGCGGCTCTAGACTCCCGGATCAAGAGTACTTGGCCTCAATCATATTCGGCAGCGATCCCACCCGCACCGAAGAACTATTTGGAGAAGTGCTTGACGAAGTCAATTGGCTCCAAGAGGGAGGCGAGCAGGAATACCTTGACACGATCAAGGAACAGATGCGTACGTCCCGCGAAGAACAACTGCGACAAAACGGTTTCTGGCTCAGCCAAATCCAGACTGCTGCGCAGAATGGTGATTCTTTCGCGGGTCCCGCCAGCTTCGATGAAAGGCTGAATGCGTTGACCCTGGAACAGGTTGTTGCCGCAGCCCAACTCTACTTCACCCCCGACCGCTACGTGCGGGTTGTGTTGTTCCCTGAAGAGGAAGCAGCCGCTGATCCAGGCTAACCGCCCGGCTTATATATCTCCGTGTCGGGGTGGTACTGGTACCAGCCGAACCAGAACGAGGTCAGCGTCGGAATGCGTGACAGCGTCATGGAAGGATCGCCTTCCATGACGAGCGCCTCCTCGGTGACCTCCCATCTGGAGCCGCTGGAGTCAACCAGGAACCGGGGCGTGACCTCCGAGTCCTCACCCTCCTCCGCTAAAAACGTCTCCCCCTCCCTTACGTAGGCGCGGGCCGAGCGTGACTCGCCGGATGCCGCAATCACAACGTCTACATCTCCCACCGTGTCGTTGACCACGCGGGCCTCCCGCAGGTCGTCAATGACGTATGCCTTCTTCCCATCGCCCGCCAAAACACCCACAACCACCCTCTTCGGCTCTATGCTCGGGTCTCGGAGCCAGACCGGGAACATTACCTCGTCCGCCGTGAAGTAATCGTAGTAGATAGCCTGCGGGTCGTCTTCAGGCACATAAAACTCCGGCCGGTAATAGCCCGTCTGATTCGACAGCACGGTCGTGTCAGGGTGCTCTGCCAGCCACTCCTCCCAAGTTGTGACGACCGCCGGGAAGAAGGGCTGCTTAATGCCAGAATCGGCGAGCGACCCTATAATCGGCTCCCCGGTGTACTGGTGCCACAGCGACCGGGTAGCGCGGTCGTACATCACCTTGTTGCTCCGATACAACATGCCGGAAGTCCCGAACGTGGTCTTCTCCCCGTTTACTATGCCGGAATACACGATTCCGGTGCCGCAAAGCGTTCAATACACTAACGAGATGGGCTCTCCACCGAGCTCGTCGTTGGCCAGTTCATGCGCATTCATTACCCGTAGTGGGTACGCCCTGTTCTCCCCATTGATCGACACCCCAAACACCCGGTCGTCGGGCTCCATGTATAACGCCTCTTCGGGCTTCACGTGCGGCGGGTACTCTAGGGGCGGAATGCCGTCTACGCGGACACCCCCCCACACGATCTCGGTAAGGTTGGCCCTAGACCCGCCATCTATAGCTTGCTCTATTAGATCGCCAATCTCTGGGTCAATCAGACTCAGGATTTGGGCCTTCCATCGGGGATAGTCGGAAGGCGGCTCGTATTCGTCCAGCCTTGGGCCAAGCCACTCTCGCCACCCACGCATGTTGAAACCGAAGTCCTCTCCCGTTAAATCAGCGACGGCATCTATGCCGGATACTGCAAGGCCCCGGGCGAAGAACGGCAGCGCCTCCAGGATAACCTGCACCTGAGAAGTGTCACGTTCCGCCCTCGCCCGATCCAACGCCTTCAACGTTTGCTCCCGAGGGTGATCGAAACTCGACACCAGCAGATACATGTTCTGGTTAGGGTCGTAGACGAACCCCTCCGGTTCAGGAGTGGGTGTCATAGCCCCCTCTTCCGTCGGCGTCAGACGCGGTATAGCCCGTCTCGTTGGCGACGGGGACGGTACGTCAGTTACAGCCGTTGACGTGGGTACCATTGTCGGCGAAGTGGAAGGTTCCGTAGCTGAAGTCGTGGGTATAGGCGTTGCCATCGACGACGGGGGAGGGACGACAGTAACAGCCGTTGGCCGCGACGTTACCGTTGATACAGCCTCGGTGCCTGAAGTCGTTGCGTCGGGTTCTTCCAACGGCCTGCGACATCCCACGGCCAGAACAACTACGACCGCCACTAACAAGGTCAAGAAGTGTATCCGGTTCATCGGCAACATCCCACGCATGCAGCCGAGTATACGCCATAGCTCAATTAATCGGATACAGCGCCGACGCACACCTGATGCCCTATGCTGAGAGCCTTACACAGATGAAGATGCCGACTTGACCCCGGAATCTCCATGACTCCATGTCTTATCTCCCGTCACTTTATACGGGTCCGACAACGTCCGGTCCGTCGTCCTGACAGAGGAAAGGGCAGCAGTGAGAGACTCGAGCCTGTGCCAAGGTAAAGAGGTTTTCTACACCGCCGGTGGCGTGTAGTTAACCGTGCGCCGGGCAGCTTCGTCGACCGTCTCAGGCGTGATCAAGACTATCGCCTTGAAGCTGATCGCGCCGGCGGCCGACGCCGCCATTGACGCCGCCACGGCCGCTGCATCGTCGGGCAAGTCCACAATCATATAAAGGTCGTCTTTGCCAAAGGCGTAGTAGAAGGATTCGATGGTCCCACCCATTTCGGCAAACATCCGCTCGAACATCGCACGACGCCCCGTGCCGCCCTCTTGCCGTAATCCCGCGACGCCCTCGGGAGTATAGTCTGCCTGAAACAAGAACTTTGCCATGGTTATTCTCCCATTCTGATATGATACTTAGTATAGTAGAAAAATCAGGCCTGTCTCAAAAATACGCCTGCCTTTACCGTAGTTACACCAACGGGAAGTCCGGCTATGCGCCGACAATCGAAGACGCTCTCGCTTTTACGGCACTACACGTACAGTGATGATGTCTGTTCCGTGAAACTGCTGATGCCGCACCGACGTGGCATAGGCCCGCAGCATACGCAGCGAAAGCTCCTGATCCACCGGCGTTTCCTCGTCATACTGCTGGAGTTGACGCAGCCGGTCCTCCATATTCTCCTCGTCGCCGGCCCCTCCAATAAACTCAAGGGTTGCTACCGGTCCTTCGCTGGAGGCCAGCACCACCAGTTGACGGCTGGTCTTCCCTTCCTCTTCTTCAGAGTCGTCATCCGCCAGGAGCCCTTCCAGGTCCAGCGGCGAGAGCGTCAGGAGTGTCTCTTCCCCAACGGCGCTCAGCCGCTCTTTCATCGCCGTGTCCCAACCTCGACGGTCGGCAAACCGCGCGAGGAACTCGTTGAGTTCAGGCAAGACTTCGATATCCAGCTTGGATTGGAACCGCATCCGTCGAGGGTTGGTAAACTCCAGGTACAGGATCATCACTATCACGGCGACCCCTCCCGTGGTGATTCCGCTCTGCAAAAGAGTTGCCCACACAGGCCCGACGTTCGGCAGCGAGAACAGCCCGAACTGGAACGCAGCCCCAATCCAGAAGCAGACTCCAGCCACCGTAATCTTCTGCCTGTTCTCCTCGCTCTGCATGACTGTCCGGGCGCCGTCCACGAACAGATATGCGCTCAACACAATGAGATATCCCGCCATGACAGGGCCCGGAATAGAGCTTAGCACCGCCGACACCTTTGGCAGAAAGGCCAGCGAAATGAGCATGGCGCCGATGAAGTATCCAACTCTGCGTGAAGCGACGCCGGTGGTCTGGGTGTAGGACACGACCCCCGGATTGATGATGTGCGGCACCGTACCAGCCACGCCAGCCATCAAGTTGGTTACCCCGGTCCCGGCCATCGCCCCCTGCACTTCCCGAAAGTCCACGGCCCGGTTGTCGCGCCGTGCAGCCCGCTGTTGGGCTATACACTCTCCGTTGGCCTGTATGGAAATAACTATGCTTAGGAACAAGAACGCCGGCAATAGTGTCCAGAACGATACGCCGAAGCCGGATAATATCGGGGGCAGACCCAGCCCGGGCCACTGCCCCGGTATTCCTACCCAGGCGGCATCCAGCACAGCCTCGGCGCTATAAAGGCCGAAGCCTGCCGCCACTGCGCATCCGGCGATTATGCCGATTATAGGCCCCCAAAGGCGTATCGTCGCAGAGCCGCGTAGGATGAGTGCCGACACGACTCCAAGGGCCGTTAGCGCGGCCAGATGCGCCCCTAACGAGTTTTCGTCAGACGCATCCGGCAGCAGGCGGGGCACCACCGACGCCAGCGTGATTGACAGGATCATCAACACCGTTCCACCCACTACGGGTGTGACTATCCGGCGCAGAACGAAAAGCCACCTGGCAATCGCAAGCTGGCCAATTCCACAGACAAGCACAAGCGCTGCCAGTGTGGCCGGCCCGCCGTCCGATACCGCCGTAATGCAGAAGGGTATGGAGAAGGCGGCGGTGAACATTGGGAGCATCGACCTCGACCCCACCAGCCCAAATCTGCGCACCTGAATCAACGTCGATAGCCCTGCTACAACCAGAGACGCGAATACCATCCACACCAGGTACTCGTTGTCCCGTCCTGACGCTTTGGCCACCACGACGGGTGTCACTAGCAGCGTGGCCGAAGCAATCAGGCTGAACTGAGCGCCGAATCCCAGTGAATGCCAAGGGGGCGGATTCTCGTCCGCCTCGTAGCGGGGGTTCTGGGAACCGGATGTCGTCAAATTCGCGCTCCCGCTGTCATTGTGTCACAGCCCAATGCGCTATCTCAATTCCGCAACTGTAAATGCGTTCAGACCCATTATCGAGATTATGGCGCAGTTTGCAAGCGGACTTACATGTTTAACTGCGCAAAGGGGGATTTTTCCAATATGCAACAGCACCAACTAGAACCTCATAAAGGTGTTTTAGAATCTCAGACGCTTCTTGACCCTGAAGCCCGCTTCCTTGAAGGATTCCGGGTGACGCAAGACGCTGTGCTAAGAGTGTTTTTAAGCGATGAAGAAATCGCTCGCTTGAAGCGATTTGACGTGGACGTTAGTCAAGGTCTGCAATGACTTGGCTTATGTGATTGACAAAAAGCAGTGACTTTAACGACCTCTGATCTTTGCAGAATATCATCGGCTTCATACTTGTTGGACATAGATGTTGGGTTCCTTTCTAGAAAGTTACTTGTATAGTTAATGGCAAGAGGACATTAGTTGTTACCAAAGACACAGTTGTTAACCACTACCGCTAGGATGGGTCCTAAAAGGGTAGCGAAGACTAGGGCAAGGCCAATGCGTAGAACACCCCATCTCCATTTGCCGTCTTCCCTATGACGTTCTTTTTCCGCATCAGCCATGCCTAGATGTTCTTTGGGGGATAATCCCGTGTTCCATTTTATCCATTTTGGGCAATCTGAACGGTCTTTTTCAATTACCCTTTTGATAGAGTCGGTTTTCTCGGCACGCCACAATTGCTCAATTTCACTTCCGAGACTAAAGGCTTCAACGAAGCATTCTGGAATTCCAGAAAAACCGAATGTAGCAGGGTTTTCCCGCAAATATTGGCTTACCTCTACTAGCCTACCAATGTCCCGTTCCCGAAGAGCGAGGAGTCCGCAATTTTTACAAGTCTTCAATATGATTACCCTCCTGGTTAACGTCCAATGTTACCGAACGAATGGGTATGTCGCAATTGTCAAGCAGTGTTGTGGGAGGGGAGAGCCAAGTGCTAACAAGGCCGACCGCCGCCAGCGGCTCGACTCCGATGATGGGGTTTGCCCAAGGCGCCTCTTTAAGTCCTCCGGCTATCTCAACAATCTTCTTCGACCTTGCCTTTACAGTCGAAAGGTCCGTCATCCAGGAGCGCAGAATCGCAAGTCCCTCCACCCCCAGAATGAAGTCCCCAAACGTGGGTTGCTCAACCATATCCCCGTCTCCTTCGGCCATTTGCGCTGTCCCGCAAGACCACTGATGATTCTAACCGTTCACGAGTTCCTCTCTCTTTCAAATTCGTACACATGCACCTTTCCATCGCTGTCGGCCTGCATCAGCACCCAAAGTTGTTGGTCATGAACTATCAACTGGATAATATGATGGTTCAACAATTGCATAATCTTTCGAATCCATGCTGGCACGCTATTCAGAAAAGCTTGGGGATCGCGTTTCGGAGAGAACGGATTGTCCGTATGAAGTATCCCCCCCACATATGTCGTATAGTCTCATGTAATCCTTTTTCGTAAGAAACCCCGACTCAATGTGCTCGACCGACAAAACCTTGCCGGTTGCTTGGTCCAATATCTGTATACATGGTTGCAGATAGAACTTCGGATTTGCTTTTTCAAGAGTTTCGAGGATGCGTCTCCCATGCCAATCTCGATGGAAGATCTTTCGATACTTCTCGTACTCAGTCCTGTTGACACATAGAGATCCCAATGCGATGAGCTCCAGAATCTTCCTAATCTGAAGACATACGGACTCAGATGTTGTCTGCACATACATGGCACTGCACTTTCCAGTGAGGAATCCGTTGACGAACGACACTCTCTTCTTGAGTTCTTCCATACAGTCCGCATACGTCGAGCATGGATTGAATCTTCGCCTCTTGTCTTCTTAAGTTGAATCAAACCCAACCATCTCCCCCTCTCCTACGGCCATTTACGTTGCCCATCAAGACCATTGCTGAAAATTAAGTTACGAGCGAGGAGTGATTATTGCAACCCGCCAACAGCCGTGCACTGTGTTCGAAGTAGAACCTGAGTGTCCAGGGTGAACGTAGCCTCAGGGCCCCGTGTAAAGCTCCGTGTCCGAGTGAAACTGGAACCACCCGAACCAGAACGACATGTGCGTGGGTATCCGAGCTAGCTTCTCCGATTCGTCTGCCGTGTTGACCAGAAATTCCTCCGTCACCTGCCACATTCCTCCATCAGCGTCCGATATCGCGGCTGCAATTCCACGATCACCTCCACTGTCGTCCGCCGATAACTCAAACACCCTGTCGCCCCGGTAATACGCCCTCGCCCCCTGGCTCGCGGCTGACCCCAGCACCAATACCCCCTCACCTCCCACCACGTCGTTCACAATGCGGCGCTTCTGAAGCGCTGCTACAGGGTAGGCCTTGTAGCTGTCGTTCAACTGGACGCCAAGCACCACATCCTTTGTTTCAAGCCGGCCGTCCCGGTCGGGCACGGCGAACATCGTGTCAGGAGAGTTGAAATAGTCATAATAGATCGACTCGCGGTGGGACTCTGGATTGTAGTATGACGCAGGATAGAACCCCGTATCCCTGTCCAGTACCGTCGTGTCGGGATGAAGCTCCACCCACTCCTCCCACGTCGTCACAAGCACTGGGAAGAAGTCCAGCCTGATCCCCGAGTCCCACAACGGCCCGATGACCGGCTCTCCCGTGAACTGGTTCCAAAGCGAATTGGTCAGCCGATCGTACATCACCTTGTTACTGCGATACAGCATCCCCGACGTGCCGAAGGTGGTTGGCTCTCCGTTTATCTTGGCGGAATACACGATTCCGCTGCCGCATAGCGTTCAATACGCTAACGCGATAGGCTCGCCCCCCAACACGTCGTTGGCCATCTCGTGAGCGTTCACAATGCGAAGCGGGTACGCCCTGTGCTCGCCGTTGATGGACACACCGAAGACTCTATCGCTAGGCTGAAGGTAGTCCTGCTCCTGCGCCGAAACCACCGAGGCGTTCTGAAGGTCCGGAATTCCATCGGGCCGAACCCCTCCCCAAGCAATCTCAAACACGTTGATGCGAGATCCCTCAGCCGCGGGGGCCAGGAACTCACGGAATCTGGGGTCAATCAGACTCATCAGCGCGATCTTCCATTCCAGGTACCCGTCGGGCGGTTGGTACTCATCCGCGTTCTCGACCAGCCACTCCATCCAATTTTTCCATAAGCCCTCGTTGCCCTTAACCTCCCTACCCGTTATCGCTATGAGGGCCTTCCTGGCCTCTATTTGCGGGACATAGTCCTCAAAGAAGCGGAGCATTTCGATCAACACAGGGACCATCGACTTGTCCTTGTTGACAACTGCAAGCTCAATGGCCTCAAGCGAGTCATCTGGGTTGTGGTCTCGTCCCGAAAACAGCTGGTACATATTCACGCTGGAGTCGTAGTCCGTCCCCGTCCTCGGCATCCGCTCCACCGTAGCCTCCGGCCTCGGACTGCTGGGTGTGATAGTCGATGTCCGCGTCGGCCCGCTGGGAGTGGCCACCGGCGTCGATAGCGACGTTGCTGTCGGGGTCGGCGTTGCCGTCAATGCAGGCCGGCTCAACGTGGGCGCCGACGTAGCCTCGGCCATCACCACCAACGTTGGCGTCGCCGTCGCCATCTGCGTGGGTGCAACCGTCGGAGCGCTCTCCACCGGCGCAGGCGTCTCCCCGGTACCCGAGCACGCCAACAAAACAGCCACAACAACCCCAACCGCAAACGTTGAGGAATAACGCAAAAACCTACTCACAAAACCCCTTCCCACCACAATCCTAATTAGTGACCGAAATCACTACCACCTATTACGTCAAACCCCCAACGTTTGGACTTCCCCCACCCTTGGCGTCAGACCCAATGCTAGTCTTGACCTCCATCAGAACCCGGCTTTACCTATCAGCTCGAACGCACCCGAAGCAAGCTCCTCCAAGACTCCGTAACGCGTTCCGCATTATAGCACCCACGCCACACTACACCTTCCCTTTAAGAGTCGTCCAAGCCTGGTCACAAAATGTCTTCTTACAACCAAACCCACACCGGGCATTGAATACGAACACGATGACGTTGTCCGTGTCCTGCATTCTCATTGCTTCCGATGGCCCTGTGGTGTCAAAGGATGATCTGTTGCCGTTCTATGCCGTATAACGGTATACTTTGCGGAATGATAATCTATGAAGGGAACCCACGTGCGGCTTTTCGCCGATGAGTGCGGAGACGAGGTCAGGCTCAGTGATGACCGGCTCCGTCACATCCTGCGGAGACACCCTGAAATGGCCTTCCAACTGCACCGGATCGCCGAAACCCTCGCCAGTCCGGACGCGGTTAGGCCCTCGAAGTCCACTCCGACGGTCCGGCTCTACTACAGACTATGCCAGGACCTCCGAGGAAGGAATCGCTACATCTGCCTTGTAGTCAAGAGGGGAACAGACTACTCCTTCATCCTCACCGCCTACCTGGGACGAAGCATCAAAGGAGAATCAGCATGACGAGCAGAAAGGTGTCCGTTTGGTACGACGAGGAGGGAGACATGCTTGAAGTGCTATGGGCTTTCCGGGAAGGCTATTTTACCCCTACCGACGACGAACGCATTCTCAAGCGGCTGGACGACGACGGCGAAATAATAGGCTTCCTCATACACGAAATGAGCACATTCAAGCATCCCAGCCCCGTCGAGTTCGAGCTGGTGTCCGAAACCCCAAACGATGATGTCGCCAACGTCACAGTGAAGCATGCCGCCCTTCGTCTGGGTGTCTCGGAACGAAGAGTGCGTCAACTCGCCAGTGATGGACGACTCCGAGGGGCAACCAAGACCGGCGCCGAGTGGCTAATTCCCACTCCTATCGAGGTGATTCCCGGAAAGCGCGGCCCCGTCGGCATCGCCGGCCGCGCCACCACAAGACAAAACTAAGTTAGTCGTCTCAGGTCACACTTCGAATGCGCCTTTTGTGTCTAGTCCTACTCGGTCAATCTAGGGGAAGAAGGTAGTCAAAGATATGATCTGCGAAGCTCTGTTGATAGCCTCCCGGAACGGTTGGTGTTAGCAATATCGAGTAACCAATCGTAGCTGTGAATTACGATTCGTTCTCGATCTATCTTTTGACGACGGAATTTATTAAATCGTTCAGGATACCCGCTGCTGCGGCGCCCGATGAGGATTAGGCCAGCAACTCTATCATCAATTCCTATCAATCGAAGTCCGTCCTGCTCACGCGGCCGTCTAGCATAATCGAGGTTATTCCTTAGCCATTCCCGCCAATCTTCAATCTGTCCGATTGCATGGGTCAGATATTGCGACTGAAGACCGTCCTTTCTATGTGCTTTGACGCACGGTGATTCGATCTCAACGGCGAACCATTCGAGGCCAATTGAACTCTCGTCGACAATCAAGAAATCAGGAACGAATTCGGATCCTAAGCGAGGCTTTGATATCTGGTACCGACCATGACCTCCAGTAAGAGCCTGAACAAGAAACTTTGGATTGTTTTCCAGGAAACCATGAACTGTTTGTTCATTGGGATTACATTCCAGCAACTCCTTCAGAGAACGCGTATCGTCACTAGATATCCGATCCCAGCGAGTAAGATGCTGCTCTAGTTCTGTCCAAGCTCTTTGCTTGTGGTATACCGCAATTTTGTTTTCCAATTGCATTTTGATGAATTCTATGTATTCGCAACGAGAGATTCCCTTTGCTTCATATACCTCGTCACTTTGCGCCATAGCTTCTTCAATGGCTTTTTTTGCTTCAAGCTCAATAGTCGCTTGATCGTCTACCGGATGCGAAGGCATTTGATTCAGATTAGTCACTTTAGCTTGTTCTCCATCTGTGTACTCTCTTCAACCTGCGCCTACCCGATCGACAATGCATTCAAGATATGTCCTTTCACCGGCCCCACTAGATCGGATTCTATATTTCAGAGTACGACCACCCCCCCCCCCAACCCTCACCACCTCCTCGACTCCTCCGCGTACACGTGGTCCGGCAGCGTGTAACGGATGCCATCTTCATCGAACAGCGAGGTGTCGAGCAGGGATGTGAATTGGGTGTAATTGCCGGGTCGTCGCGACGACCCGGCAACAGCTTGCCAAGGATGTCGCCATAACGCTGCTGCATCTTGAACCACCAGACAGCTCCTAATGAGGAAAGCGGCGGATACCGCAGTGCATCAGCCGCCTCATTTCCGATGAGACCGCGGGAAATACGGTACACGTAGCGAGCCAACTTCTGGCGGCCTTCCGGGTCTGTTATCCCGGCAATCAACGGTGCCGAATTGATCAAGGAATGTGCCATCTAAACCGATTCCATTGGGCAATCGGGCTCGCACATGTGACCGATGTCATAAAGTTCCAAGGCGTCATCGGCCTCGTGGAACAGGATAGTCTCAGGAATGCCCATCAAGTAACCGGAGTAGCGCCAAACGGCCATGAAGCTCGCGTACTCTTCGTCATCGTACTTGGCGCCCAAGGTTTTCATGTGTTTCAGTAGCCTCGCCGAGAAAGCGGAAACGGCGTAACCCAAATGCGCCGCGCTAATTGGCAAACCCCAAGCTTCGGTGTCCCAATCATCTTCCGAATTGCTTAGCAGGTTCCTTATCCGTGCGTGAACGATTCTAAGACGGACCGAAAGTTTCCAGCCGTCTCCATATCTGTACATGCCATTGGGAAGGAATATCTCCGTCATGTGACGGTTATTCTGTCCCAAACGTCTGACGCCCTGGTCGCGTACCCGCCCGGTTATGTGGAAGGACTTTGCTATATTTGTCGTGAATCCTTCAATCAAAACACCTGCGACGAATGCAGCCAGTATCAAAGGCGAGTTCCTGTGAAACATACGGACGCTTGGAGCGAATGCTGCATAGTCGAGCCATTCCGGTGTAGTCTCCGCATCTCTGAAGAATTCCCGGAGCGAGGCTGGCGCGTTCCTCAGAGCCTCCTCGCCTTCTTCATTCATTGCGGCCTCGATCAATCGCCTTGCCTCTGCCGGACTAAACGCTCTGAGATCCTTTGCCATCGCTTCGCCCAGCGCGTCTCCAATGAGTGTGTGTGCGATATATTTGTCCGCGATAGCGGGCGCGACAGCGCGGGCTTTTTCATAACCCTGCCTGTAGTCTGTCGGTATGAACATTACTTCTGCGCTCATTGCTTACCTCGAATCAACTCGGGTTTCGACATTGTAAACTTTATTCTTCCTTCGGTTCACCCGCACGTCCGGCAGCCATCTTAGGAACGAAGGCAAGTACCAGTTTCGGTGGCCCAGGAATTCCATGCTGGCCGGAACCAGCACCGACCTAACCAAGGTGGCGTCTAACAAAACGGCCACTGCCAGGCCGAAACCCACCTGCTGGTTGATTATGGTGTCGCCGGAAGCGAAGGCCCCGAACACGGCCACCATAATGAGAGCGCAGCCCGTGATGATGCCCGCCGTGGACCGCAGCCCGTACGCCACTGCCTCCCGGTTGTCCCCCGTCTGGTCGTACCGCTCCCGGATGCGGCTCAAAAGGAACACGTGGTAGTCCATCGACAGCCCAAACAAAATAGAAAACAGGAACAGCGGTATCCATGCGTCGATTACCTCTGCGCGTTGGAATCCCAGCAGGTCCGCCCCAATGCCCTTCTGGAACACCAGAACTATCAGGCCGTATGCGGCGCCCACCGAAAGCAGATTCATGAACACGGCTTTGATTGGAATCACAATGGATCGGAAAACCACCATCAGAATCAGGAAGCTGCACCCAAGCACGAAGGCGAATACAATGGGCGTGTACCTGTCGACGATGGAGAAAATGTCGGCTACCTCCGCCGAAACCCCACCTACCAATACCTCGGCGTCAACGCCTTCGAAAGCCTCCGGAACGTAGCGTTCACGGATGTCGGTCACCATGTCCGTGGGGTTAACCACCCCAAAGGAGAACTCCTCCTCCATGACGAAGAAAGCCTCGCGAGTCTCAGCCCCTTCCGGGAACGCCGACACACCGTTGAGCCCCGTGTTTATGCCGGGCCACTGGAAGTAGAATAGAGTGACGAAAACCATGGGAACGCCAACGACGATGATGCTGATGAGCGGGTAGCGCATGACCATCCTGGTCACCATTTCCCAAAACCCATCCCCGGTGCCGTCGTTGCCATTAGAGACCTGCGTCGCCTTCCTCCCGAAGAAGGGCACCGGTAGTCGGTTCAAGTGGTCGCCAAACACCGCCAGGCTGGCCGGCAGGAATGTGAACGTGGCCGAAAGCGCTACCAGCACCACCAGTATTGCGCCGATGCCCAATGATTGGAAGAAAGAGAACGGAACTATCAGCATCCCAACCAGGGCAATGACCACCGTGAGTCCGATGAACAGCACCGTGCGGCCCGCCGTTGCTCCCGCGCGCTCGATGGCCTCAAGCTTGTCCCGTCCCCGCGCCCTCTCGTCCCTGAACCGGGAAATTATCAATATGGAATAGTCAATTCCCACCGCCAGCCCGATCATGACTATCATCAGCGTGACGAAGAACACCAGGTCAAAGGTCTGCCCGATCAGCGCCGTTATGCCCAGGGCGACTATGATGCCTACGATGGACAGTCCTATCGGCATCAGCACCGCCGCCAAAGTGCCAAAGAGGACCACCAGAATCACCAGCGCAACGGGAATGCCTATCCGCTCTCCCTGCCGCAAGTCCTTCTCCGACAGTTCGTTCTGCTCGAAAGCTATGCTGGCGTCGCCAATGGTGAGCGCTCGGAAGCCATCTACGCCGTTGGCTTCCTCTACCACCTCCAGAACGTGCTCTACGTTTTCACCGCCTCCACGTAGTCCCCCGCCATTACTACGGTCATAAAGGTGGTCATGCGGTCGGCGGATACCAGATTCTCGTCGGGCGGGGTCGTCGTGTAGTAGTTCCGCTCCGGTATCGCGACTTCCGGTCCCAGGGAAGCTATTTCGTGTTGAAGCGCCTCAACCTTCGCACGGAATTCCGGGGTGTCGACGGTCTGAACTTCCGACTAGACTATGACTATTTCCCTCAACGGAATAGTCTGGCCGCCCCGTTCCACCAGCAGACTTTCAGCGCGGGACGACTCGGCGCCACTGCTCAGACTGAGTTCCGTAGTGGTTGCCGGCTTCAGAAAGTCCGCCAGCTGCTTGCCCGGTCCCAACTCGCCATCCACCGCCAGCGCGCCGGCGATGAGCACCAGCACACCCCCAAATTGCCAGAACCAGGAACGGCTTCCGAGAGCAAACACGGGCCCAATGCCCCGTAGATAGAAACTTCATCGATGCATCCTCATGACCGTCGGAAACACAAACAAGGCCTCCAACTGGAAATTGGCTGCCAAAATCGTCGACCCTCTAGCGGCAGACGCAACCCACTCTATCACCGCCCAACCCACCCTTCAACGCAAACAAACACCGATATCAAGTATCACCCACTGCCCACGCCTCGTACGCCGCGCATCACCAATCAACAACCTTCAGGAGGGCTTGTAGGAGTGGTATGGGTAGAGGCTAATGGGCAAAGTTTTTACGTGATTCACTGCCAGCCTTTTCGGTAATTCCTGGTCCTGTTGCGCGCAAAGGGCCTCCGCGAATTCATAGGAGGAGTCCCGGACCGACGCAAAAATGCCCTGTGAATCCATTTGGCGATTTGAGCAGGGGTCCAAGGTTTCGGCCAATCATACAAGAGAGCGTATGGGTCGTTTCCTTGACAGTTATCGGCCAACCTAGGAGGCATCAAGTGTGGATCGTACTTATCTTGCCTATAGTCAGAATGGTTTGGCAACCAGATTCCTAACAGCCCACATCTGGAATTCTTCTTGGTCCTCCTGATGCTCGAACCGATTTCCCAGTCCATGTGCTTCCTTTGCCAGGCATGAGGCCCAATCAAGACGATAGTAACTGTTGCGTCTCTTATGTAATCATCACGAATCTTCTGTCGCACCGTTGCGGTTTTCAAGCCGGCGTCATCTATATTTCCTGTGTCGACAGACCTATCCACAATCCGGCTGCCCATCATGCGAACAAAGGCTTCCTTAAATCTGCGGTCCTGCTCGTGGAAGCTGATAAATACCTTGTGCCGCGGAACCTTGACCATCGTCATCGCCACTCACTTCGAAATAGCTTCTTAAATGCACATCAGCAGGCAAGCAAACACAATAGTGACCACCAGCAGCAGGTAGAACGGCAATACCGAAAACGACTTCAAGCACTTGTATACCAGCCTTAACCCAATGTCCGATCGCTTTACACGATAAATTTCCTCAACTTCCAGACCGCCGTCGTGCAGTCTGCCGATAAACGCATTGTAGGAATTACGAAACGCCCGCTCTAGGGCCAGGTAGTAGGTATCCAGTATCAGGAACAGTACGGCAGGGACAAGTGCTATAAGAATGTACTTCGGCTCATCCACCCGCGCCACAAGCACCAAGACGGCGGAGACAAGGGTAACGCACCAGAACTTGCACGCGCGGCTGTTGTCCGACATCCGTTTTATTACGCCTTGCAAAATCTCCACGTGCGTCTGCACGGCGGGGGAATTGAGGTCCATCTTCGGTCGTTCTTCCACTACGTATCCCCAGCGTGCTTAGCAACAATGCTCATCGGCGTTGGGCCACGATGGCATCCAGCTTGGCGTTTATGGATTTCCACTTCCATGTGATTGGATCTTCGAGTCGAGATAGACCTTTGTATGACCTTCCTTTCGGCTTAACCTGGATGATTGGCTTATTCAAGCTTCGGGCCATGTCAGTTTCCACTATAACACCCTGTGCGTTATGGGTGTCCGGGCCGATTAGAATGATTACGGCGTCGCATTCTCTGATTGCCGCTCGCGCCTTATTCTTCCAGACCTCATCAGGGTATGACTCGTTAAGCGAACTATTACGGATCTTATGGTTGGTACAGTTCTTGGCTTGGCTGTAGAAGTTGTTCTTGAGGTCTCTATCCTTGTCAAACTCGAAGCTTACGAAAATATTCAAATACGCCATTGTGTCCACCCCACAACGCTAATCTCATATACCTGCATGCACTTAACCATTGAACACGACGGACATAGCCGCACCTTGCGACAACCCATATTCCGCCTAAATCCCACCATACCCGCTACCCCTTCTCCGTCAATCGCCCAGACAGGTACTTGTGAATGACGCTTGATAACAATGTTTGGTATGGCACCCCTTCCTCTCTGGCTCGTGAGTGGGCCAGGTTGAAATCACGCTCCGTCATCCGCAAATTCACTCGCTTACTCTTATTAAAGGTATTCCGAGCCGCTTCTCTAGCAGCCTTCATCTCTTGTTCAGCACCAGCCGACGCCCGCAGTTCGCCTCTCTCGAACTTGCCGAGTATATCGCGTTCCTCAGCGCTCATGTCATTGTCCGCCATGTCTTCTCCTCCCATAGTCTCTAGTTGCCTTCCGGAAGGGAATGTGTGCGCTTTGGCAATAATCCTTTTATATCACGCCCCCACAACCTCCCCAACCCAACCATCTCACCCACCTTCCCTAACCCTCCCCACCACAGCCCCAAGCCCCTCGTCAAAGCTCATAATCTCCCGGACGCCCCGCCTCCGGCAGCTCGCCAGATGGCACAAGTCCCTGGCCCCCAGCCTGGGGTGCTGTTCGGATAGTTCGCGCGCCAACGTCACGTCACCTTCCTCAAGAGGCCAAACCTCAACGCCCGCTCGACGGACCAGAGCAAAAGCATCTGCGAGTGCCTCCGTTCTACGAACGGGCAAGTAAGCGTGCATCAACTCCTGCAACACCTCAACAGACGTGCAAAGCGGTTGAGAATTCAGGACAGCCCCGTTGAAAAAATCACGGGAGCGAGAACGCAGAGGATGCGGTCTCCCAACAGCGTACATAAAGACATTGGTGTCGACGAATATCATGTCCTGGGCAAACCCTGTAAGCGAGACTCTTCGATTGCGCGCTTATGCTCTTCCCAATCCGGCTCCACCCCGGGACCGCGCTTGGCGTCGCATTCCTCAAAGAACCGATTCACATCTTCCAGCGATTCAAACCGCTCCACCCGTTGCCCCGCTTCCAGCCGATCACTGGCCGCGGCCCTCAGCCAAGCGCTGAACGTCAACCCCTCCCTCCGTGCCTGTCTGATGAACCGTTCCTTGTCTTCATCAGGGATTACCAACTGTACTCTTGCCATCGCTGCGCCCTTCTTTATCGTCGGTGTGTGTATGGACTTTACACATCAGCAACGCGAACGTCAATGCTCGTGCGAGCCAAGGTCACTAACCCTCAATCGCCTTGACAAGTGCTCAGCTAGCTCCAACAGTTCTTGTCGGCGCAGCGCACAGGGTGGTATAACCATTGGTACATGCCTTAATAGTTGATCGCTTAGTCGACCGGCGCAACATTTTCAACAATACGCATTCCTTCAGAAGTATCTTGCCAGTATCGCAACAACTCAACCGGCCCACTGTTCGATAGAAAAATCCATGAATCCACCTCCAAACAGAAGCCCCAAGCCCGGCCACCGATGGGAAGTGTGTCCCACTTGCAACGGCAAAGGGGAGATCATTGGGAGAATGCAATCGGAACTGGGCGGCAAGACCACAAGGTGTCCTCGCTGCTTCAGAAACGGATGGGTGGAAGCGCCGCTAGAAAGCAAGAAGGCTGCATCGGAAGAAACAACAACCCCACCTCAGCCCCGGTCTGACTGGCTGGAAGGGCTGGACGTCGAAGAAGAACGACAGGAATCTTCCCGCACTAGACCGAAGTCCGAGCGAGAAGTCCACGGCGCCAATTGCAACTGTCGGTCCTGCAATTCATTGAGGAAAGGCTACGCCCGATCCCGAAAATCTGGCAAACACTCGGGTAGTGCATCGCAACGTTATGTCAAGTCTATAGCATTGCCCTTGACCTTCGCAGCCATCCTAGCAGCCCTCGTAGCGCTAGCGATCTTGCTTTCCAAGTAAACTCTCCAGATTCCCAAACCTTGCCCAACTACAGGGCTGAAACCTCCATAATCCGCCCTCCCCCCCATTTCAATCTTCCGGCCGCCTCCAGACACTTGACACGCCCCGCTTTTTACCATTACCATGATGCTACCGCTCGCGCGGAATTTCAGAGGGGCTCCAGAAGCCGAAGGAGGTGACGAATGGAACATAGTTTAACTAAGAGGGTGATGGTAGGCATCTGTCTGGATTCGACGCTTTAATAGCGCCCTAAACAAAATCAACTAACAATCAACCGTCGGGTTCGGGCAAATGCCTACCATCGCCCTGTGCAGGGTCCAATCTAGGACCTAATTGGTACTCAACCGGAGGTTCGGACCCGATAACGTTGACAGAAGAGAAGCCGCAAGGCTTCTTTTTTGTTGCCTCTCAAAACCCTCAATCTCCCGCCCTCAATCTCGCCTGAAGTCCCCCACACTCCACGCCGGCTACCCACGATGCTATACTTGGACCCGCCACACCACCATCCCAGGAGCGTACCATGCCCACAGCCCTTCTCAACGGAGTCCGCATCCACTACGAAAGCTACGGCCAGGGCTTCCCCCTCGTCTTTGCCTACGGCCTTGGCGGCAACACCACCGAGTGGGCCGGCCAGATCCCCGCCTTCTCAGAGAGATACCGGTTCATCGTCTGGGACCCCCGCGGCCACGGCCAATCCGACAGCCCGCCCAACCTGGACCAGTATGGAAGTGGCAACTCCGCCTACGACCTGCTCGCCCTCCTCAACCATCTTGGCATCGAAAGGGCCTATGTGGGCGGTCTGTCAATGGGTGGCGGCATATCCACACGCTTCGCCCTCATATTTCCTCAACGCATCGCCGCCCTAATCGTCATAGACTCCGCCTCCGCCTCGGGTCTGCCTACCCCTCTGGCGGCCCTGCGTATGCGGCACCATATCGTCGAACTCGCCCTTTCGGAAGGAATGGACGCCGTCGCCGACTACTCCATTCGGCACAACCCAAACATTAGCCGCACTGCCAATTCAGGGCCGGAAGGCGAACGTGCCGTCCGCGAAATGTACGCCGCCCTGGACCCGGTCGGATACGCCCACAGCACTCTGGCCACCGTCCACCCCGAATTCGACCCCAACCTGCTGTCGGCCATCCGCGCCCCAACCCTCGTGCTTTCCGGCGACGAAGACCCCGCCCTGGAGGCCTGCAAGCTCATCCACAGCAAGATAGCCGGCTCTCAGCTGAAGATAATCCCCAACGCCGGTCACCTCTCCAACCTCGACCAGCCGGAAGCCTTCAACCACGCAGTGCTGGACTTTCTAAAAGAAGTCGACGCTAGACGAATCACATCCTCGTAGGGGCGTCCCTAGCGGGCGCCCCACCTACATGTCATCCCGAACACAGCGCAGCGCCCCACCTACATGTCATCCCGAACGCAACGCAGCGCCCCGCCTACATGTCATCCCGAGCGCAGCGAAGCACCCCGCCTACATGTCATCCCGAGCGCAGCGAAGCGCCCCGCCTACATGTCATCCCGAACGCAGCGCAGCGCCCCACCTACATGTCATTCTGAGCGCAGCGAAGCGGAGTCGAAGAATCTCGTTGCCAAAGCGCACTCCCCTCCTTGTCCTCGCGAATGCGGGGACCCATCCCAGTCACCCATTTGTCATCCCGGCCGCAAAGAAGAATCTTGCTACCCAAGAAACCTCAGTCCCTAGTCGTCCTGGGACGCTACCGTCTCGCGCGACTCCAAGCCGGTGTACAGAGCGCCCGCCGACTCCAACCCGTCGATATCCTCGTCGGAATAGCCCAATAGCGATGTCAGAAGCTCTCGCGTGTGCTGGCCTGCTGTGGGTGCGGAGCCGACAACTACCTTACTCCGGCTGAGCTTGATGTTCTTTCCCGAAACATGGATGGTTCCTGCCACCGGATCCGGGACCTCTTTCAGTATCTCCCGCTCGTGCAGATGTGGGTCCGTCGCCGCCGCCGGAATGGGATTCACCGCCTGGCACGGTATCCCCTCGTCGGCGATGACACCCACCGCCTCCGCTACGGTACGATGCTGGAACCACCCCTCCAACTCCTCCTCGATGGCGTCGGCATTCTCGTCCCTCGCAGGGCGAGTGGCAAACCGGGGGTCGTCCACCCAATCGGGCTTTCCTATGACGGCACAGAACCTCGGCCAAATGTTGTTGCTCTGAGCCGAAAGAAGCACCCACCCGTCGGCGGCCCGGTACATGTTGCTCGTGCCCCGTCCGTTGCCTTTCCGCGGCGTATCCTCGCCGGATCCCAGGAACGCGCTGCACTGGATCTCCGTCATCGTGTAACCCGTATCCGCCAGACACACGTCCACGCACTGACCTTCGCCGGAAAGCTGCCGTTCGTGCAGGGCGGCCAGCGCGCCGATGCAGGCATGAAGCGAAGTTATCCGGTCTATGATGGGGTTGGCCGTGGTTATAGGAGGCATCCCCGGAAAGCCCGTCAGCATCATCATGCCGCTGATGGCCTGTCCGATAGGGTCAAACCCGATTCGGCTGCTGTAAGGCCCGTACTGCCCGTAGGCGGAAACGTTGACCATTATGATGCCCTTGTTCAGCTTGCGAAGGTTCTCGTAGGAGAATCCCATCTTGGCGATAGTCCCCGGGCGAAAGTTCTGCACCAGAATATCGGACGCCTTCACCAGGCCGCGCAAAACTTCCTTCCCCTCCTCCGTGCGAAGGTTCAGGCCAAGGCTCTTCTTGCCGCTGTTGTACTGCACCCAATAGGCGCTCTGGCCCCGCACAAAAGGCCCGTGGTCGCGGCTTTCATCGCCTCCCATACCCTCTACTTTGATGACCTCCGCGCCCAATCGGGCCATCACCAAACTGGCTCGCGGCCCAGCCTGATATCGACCCAGGTCCAATACTCGGATTCCGTCCAAAGCGCCTCTGGACATAGCCATAACCATCACCTCTCGACGACTTAATCCCTCGGACTCACCAACTCCCCCATCCTATCACAGCCATCCCACCCATCCAAACCCAGTTCATATTGACGGTCCGAACACTGTTCATCATAATCGGCATGAATGGTAAGTCGAGTAGACAATGATTCTGGCGAGCGTGATTGGGAGATTTAATGTGCTATTCCTACGGCCTAGAGAAAATGACGTCAGTAGTGTGGGGATTGGCGTCCAGCACAGAGAAACTACACAAGAGAGTCCACAGAATGACTGGCCAATTCTTGGTCATAGAAAAGCATCAACTTCCCGTAGAAGCACAATGCGACTACCAAGCGGTCCGCGATTTCTTTGAACGCACTCGACCCTTAGGCGATGGCATGAAAAAGCCTCTCGCGTCGCTCGACGAGTACCGCAACATCGCTACAAAGATGTGTGACATAGCCTTTACTCTATACAGGCAAAAGGGGGAATCTCAGGACTGAATGACCACCCCTAACTTCTCCAGCCGCACCCTCTGGACAAAGAACGGATCTCGTAGTCTTCATCTGTTCATTCTATTGGTTGTTTTCTTCTTGGTAGGATGCTCCCAAACCACACCAACGCCCACACAGCAGATAATCCAGCAACCAACGCCCACAACTGCTCCCACAGCCGCCTTAAGTGAACAGGAAGCCATTGGAATTGTTCAAGCATTCCTACGGGAGGTTCAGTGCGCCTTGAGGCGTTCGGTCAACACTCCTAGATGGGAAGCTACCCATGAGGCCGGCGGTGAATGGAGAGTAAGGTATATCTATTACGTGGAGAACAGAGGCGTTTATGTCCGTCCTCACGAAAGATACATCGAAGAAAGCCAGGAATGGATATTATCCCCAAGCGGGATAGTCACTTCGCAACAAGGCATCTGCTGAAGAATCCTTCCCTTGGCGACTAAACCCCTATCACGTATGATGACACAACCATCCAATTCCGAAGGGAAGGCCGCCGAACATGCCGCACAAGCCCAGATTAAACCGCCTAATCCAGCTTCTAGAAGAGGAAAAACCCGCCTTTGGCACCCACGTGTCCAACGGAAATCTGGACGAGATTGCTCACACAGCCACCGCTGGCTACGACTTCGTATTCATCGAAAACGAACATGTGGGCATGGACTTCAGTCAACTACGTGTATCGCTGCAATTCTTTCTGGATCGAAAAAATATCCACGAACAGGGCAGCCTACAGGCTAACCCAACGCCCCTCGTCCGCGTCGCCCCAAACACGGAGGAAATGAACCAGTGGGTCTTGAAGCAGACCCTGGATCATGGCGTCTACGGCGCGCTGCTCCCAAAGGTGGAGTCGGTGGAAGCCGCTAGGGCCGCAGTGCTCGCCAGCCGCTACCCCCAGAAGCGAGGCGCGGAGCATCCGTGGGGCGAGCGGGGCTGGAGTCCCGGAGCCGCATCTCGCTATTGGGGCCTTACCGTACCGGAATACTACGACTCAGCCGGCCTCTGGCCCCTGGATCCCGACGGCGAGATATTCCTAGTTGCCATCTGCGAATCCGCCAAGGGCGTTCAGAATCTTCCAGACATTCTTCGCGAGGTGCAAGGCATCGGTGGCGTTCTGGCGGGCCCGGGCGACCTATCCGTGACGATGGGCGCCGCCGGGAATCCCCAAGACCCCGACGTTCAGCAAGCCCTTTTATCCATCCTCAACACCTGCAACCGATACGGCGTACCCTGCGGCGCCGTGGCTGCAACCCCCGACGAATTAGACCGTCAGATGGAACAGGGCTACCAATTCTTCATAACATCATCCCAACCCCAAAACCCCACCCTGCAACACGCCCTGCGCATCACCACCCGATAAGCCCCAACCATCATATTCCCTGCTCATCAGTCGACGAATCAACAAAGTCAATAACGCACTGCTTTCTATGGCGGTCCTATAACGCTTCAAGACAGACTAGAACCAAGAGCATATATTCGCTAAACTTAGGCCAACGGAAGCCAAGGACTCGCAAATGACGCAAACACAGCAGAGAGTTATGATAAACGTGACAGCTGTACGGTTTGCTGAAACTCAAGCCTCAGTGGAATTTTCCTTGCTTCCAGGCAACATAGCAATTTCAATGCCCGGTCTCCTCCCGCCGGAGGGCCTGGAGACAGATGCGATACTTCAGAGGGCCTGGACGAGTTTGTCCTACTATTTGCAAGAATGGTCGCAGGTTGCGCTTGCGAAGGACTCAGAATCGGACCGTTATCTTCAAAGAAAGATATAACAATGAATCAACCTATCCCCTCGCAACCGGCCCCTGCCGTAGCCGATTTAGCGACAAAGGATGAGTTGCGGACTTACTACGCAACAAAGACCGATCTCGCCGAACTAAAGGCAGATCTTGCCAACCCAAAATCCGATCTTAAATCTAATATAACCAGCGCATTCAGGTCGACCATAGTAGCTATGCTCGGCGGAATTACCGCCGCAACAACTGCCATCGGCCTAATCATCACCCTTGCCGATTAAACCGCACCTCTTCACCCTCAGCCAAAAAGGCCGTGCCCCTGGTGACAAAGGGCAGTCCCATCTCCACTACCAAAGCTGGCGGCAACGTCATGAAAACGGAATACCCGGTATCGATGACTGCCTCTATCTCTCGCGTCCACCCTGACGGATCCCGTCCAAAGCGCCTCTCGACATAGCCATAACCATCACCTCTCGACGACTTAATCCCTCCGACTCACTAACTCCTCCATCCTATCGCAGCCCCCCATAGCATCCAAACCGTCCCTTGACGGACTCACTCCCACCCAGCATCTAAAGATACGCCACCCCACCTTGGTTCCCTCCAATCTGTCTCACATGTACTGAACGAGTTCAGGGGATTGACAGAGATTAAATATCAGTATACGATGCTGGTTCGTAATAGAGAAAACGCGAAAAGGAGCAGCTATGGCAGATTCACGTGTGAACGATTTCCAAATATGGCAAAGTAGCAAAAACGACCAATGGTACTGGCGCTTACGAGCCAGGAACTACCAATCGGTGGCAATCGGCGGAGAAGGGTTCTCTTCCGAGGCTGTCTGCCGCGAAAGCATCGAGATAGTGAAGACTTGTGGGGATGCCCCGGTCAAAGTCATCGAGGACCCCAACAGTTAACTCGACTCTATTAAAATATACCTGCAAGCGGCTGAATACCGTCAACAGGACACAATAGTGACAAAATCCATATGCTGCCCTCTGGGACCGTAGTCAGTCCCAGCAACCCAACCTTCCCGTCGCCCTCCGCCTCACCGGCCGCCACTCCCCTATCCCTGCGCCTGAATCTCAACCCGTCCGCCCTCCACCACCTCCAAGTACAAGTTGTGCCGATACAGAAGGGACATCCCGACTAGCGGCCTGCTACCCGTCGCATCAGCCTTGATATGTCTTGCCCGACCTTCCCACTCTACGACGACTCTATGAACGCTGAAGTTCACCATTGCACCATCGGCCAATAAAGCCCGTCCTCCGCCCCAATAGCCAAGTCCTAACTCCGAAACTAGCGCAGGCGGCAATGTAAGGAAGCCATTGTACCCAGTATCTATAACCGCCTCTATTTCTCGCGCCCGTCCCGACGATCCACGGAGGACGAGATTCACCACTGCATCGAATGCAGAGTTTACTACGCCCTCAATCACTCCGTTATCAGGAGAGATCCCGCTCCAAAGCTGCGGAGAGCCCGGTATCCGACTCGCTCTAGCAGGATGTCAGTAGCTTCTGGTCTTTGCTCCCAAAGCCGCTCAACTGCTACATCCTCGTCCGGAATAATCCTGTCATCACCCAAGGCCCAACTCCCAGTGTCCACGTCTATCGCTACTATCTTTCCTACGTGGTCTTTTTCCACCTTGTGACGGATGTCCCTCTCGTAGATTTCCAAGCCCAGGCGTACCGTTTCATCGATTCCACGTCTAGGCACTCTACGGAAGTCTTCCTCACGAGCGTCTACCCTGGTTCCTGCGTCTCTCATCCGCCCCTCCTGGCAATCTTCCGTCCTGCGTTTTGCTTTTTCTAGATTCTACCACCCAGAAAGAACACCCGTACAACGCTAATTAGCCCGCAACCCTAGGCCCACCCCCTAAAACTCCTCCGGATACGCCGCGTAGCTGTAAAGCAGGTCCACGAAGGACCGCTCCAACTCCGAAAGACCGCCCACCTTGCCGTCTCCCTCGATAACCAGAAACTCGTTGGGCGCCGAATGCCCGCTGGCGTAGCCCATTCCCGTCGCTCCCAACAACTTCACCCCCAGCATCTTGCTGAAGAACCCCATAGGTCCGCTCGCGCCTCGGCGAGGCCAGACCGTCGGCTCTATCCCCCAGCCGTCGAACACCCGCAAGCCCGCCTTGGCAATGTCGTCCGCCACGCTCAGCTTCTGCGCGGGCACCGCCATAAGCACCTTTATTCCCACGTCGCTAAACCCGTGCCTGTCCAGGTGGTCTCGAATCTTCTGGCAGATGTCATTCGGGTCCATGTCCGGCGGCAACCGGTGGTCAATGGTGCAGTAGGCAGCGTTGGGCAGCGTCCACAGCAGCGTCCCTGGCCCCGTATATCCGGCCCGCAGCCCGTTGATGTTCATCGTAGGCTGGAAGCAGTAACGAAGGAACAGGTCCCGCCCGGAAAGGTCGTCAAGGAACCGTCCCACCTTGCCCGGCGCAAGGCTGGGAATGGCGCTCCCCTCCTCGCCCTTGTATCGCTCAGCCAGCCCGTCGATCAATTCCAGGTCTTCCGCCGTCGGCGCTTCCAAGTCGTCATAGAACCCATCCACCAGCACCCTATTCTCCTCCGGGTCATACAGGGTAGCCAGCGCCTTCACCATCCGCCAAACGGGGTGGTCGACAACGGGCTGCGCCGACGAGTGGACGGGCCCTCCCGCGGGTCCCTTCCCCCACCGGTCGCCTGAGCATTCCAACTCGATGTGCAGATTTCCCTTGTTGCCTAGGAACAACGAAATGTCTCCCGATGCCGTCTGACAGGCCCCGGCCACGATTGCGGCATCAGCTTTCGATAGATGATGCCGGTACCGATCGATGAGCAGCGGAATATGGTCGCTGCCTACGAACTCCTCCCCTTCCGACACGAACATCAGGTTGACGGGCAGCTCACCCGCCGCCGCTTTGATCGATTCCAATGCGTTCAGAAAGCCCATGAACGCGCCCTTGTTGCCCGCGCCCCTGCCGTATAGCACCCTCTTGAAGGGGCCGTGAGGAGCCACAACCGCGTCGTAGGGCGGGTGGTCCCATCCACTTCCCACCACGTTGGTATCAAAGTAGCTGTACACCGCCAGCGTCTTGGGTGCGCCCGCGTCGTAGTACGCCCACACCGCAGGGAAGACTGGCGTCTCCGCTATCTCCGCCTCCTTGCATCCCAACTCCTGGTAGTAGCGAAGCAGCAACTCGGCGCACTCCTCCATTCCCTGATTCTCCTGGCTCACGCTGGGCTGGGCCATGAACTCCCGCACCCGCTCCAGATGCCGGCCCTGATTCTCAACCACGTGTTTGCGCGCCGCTTCACGCTGACTCATATCTCACCTTGCATTATGTTAATTGGAATCCCGGGCGAACCGTCGCCCTCTGTGATGACCGAGGCTCACCAGTTCACAAGACCCGGCTTCTGCTCCCGCCATCCGTCGTCGGAGGGAAAGATAGTAGTTGTAGCGATGCGCTCCGGATCCCCGTCAAACCACTCCGCAACGGTGGAGCGCCACTTGACGTAGTGGGGCGCTTCTCTGTGAGCCGCCAGAGCGTCCTGATCGGCGTAGACCTCGTAGAGGTGCAGCCGATTAGGTTCCTCATCGCTCTGAAGCACGTCGAATCGGTAGCATCCGGCCTCGTCCCTCACGGAGCCTTGGGCGTCCCCCATGAGAGACTCAATGAAGGCATCCTTGAACCCGGGCTTAATGTTGATAGTCACGAATATAGAAATCATCGAAAATTGCAAGCGTCCTTTCTATGTATGTGAAGATAATCCAGAGCCAGCCCTCCTATGCCACGAAGTACAGTATGATGTCCACCGCGACAACGAACGACCCCACGACGACGCAACTCGCCAATATAGTGGTCTTGAGGGCCTTAATCTCCCTTCGCAAGGCGCACATCCCTCGTTCTGCTTCACTCGCCTCCTGCCCCACTTCTCATTCCTCCCTCGATAGTCGAACGCACAACTGACTCCGTATGTCAAACCTACGGCTAGCGTTCCACACAACCTCTAGAATGCGCGCAGTCCTGCATTAGCGGGCGTCCGACACGATTATACCAGCCACTCCAGGGCCAAACTAGCTTTAGACGAAACCCGATCTGCTCAGTCGGCGGAGGCCTCGTGGGGCAGAACTTGAGCCGAAACCAGATGGGAGTAGAGGCCGCCCTTGGCAAGCAGCTCATCGTGTGTACCCTGCTCCACCAGCTGCCCCTCCTCCAACACCAGAATCTTGTCGGCGTCCCGCACCGTCGATAGACGATGGGCGATGACCAACGTCGTCCGGCCCTTCATTAGTCGGGAGAGGGCCTGGCGCACCAAACGCTCGTTGACGGCATCCAAGTGCGAGGTGGCCTCGTCCAGCACCAGCACCGGCGCTCCCTTGAGCACCGCCCTCGCAATGGCGATGCGTTGGCGCTGACCGCCGGAAAGTTGCACCCCTCGCTCTCCAACGTTGGTGTCGTACCCGTCGGGCATGGCGGCAACGAACTCGTCCGCGTTGGCCTGCCTGGCCGCGGCAACAATCTCCTCGTCGGTTGCGTCGGGCTTGGCAACCTTCAGGTTCTCCTTGATCGTCGTATTGAATAGGTACGTGTCCTGGGACACCAGGGCAATCGAGTGGCGAAGTTCGTCAAGCTCGAATTCCTTCAGATTGTGCGCGTCCATATTAATGGTCCCCTCCGTGGGGTCCCAGAAGCGCAGCAGTAGATGGGCAGAGGTGGTCTTGCCCGCCCCGGAACGTCCCACCAGGGCCACCGTTTGGCCAGGCTCGATTGAAAACTCGACACTCTTCAGCGCCTGCGGCAGATCCCGCCCGTAGGCGAACTCCACGTCGCTAAACGCCACGGCGGAACCCTGGGCCGCATCCCGTCGCTCGTGCACTCCCTTGCCGTCCTGAACCGGCACCGGCTCGTCGTGGACGGCAAAGACCCTCCGCGAACTGCCCAGCGTGTCGGCCAGCTGTTTGCCCACCTGTGCCAACTCCGATACCGGAATGAAGGAGGACAACGCAATCAGGCTCAATAGCGGCAGAAGGTTCCCCGTCAGATTCCCCTGGGTGGCGAAATATGCGCCCCCGCCGAGGACGGCGATGCCCCCCAACCCTATGCAAACTTCTATTGCTACCTTCTGCAGCGTCAAGTGCTTGAAGAAGGTTATCCGGTAGGCGGCAAACTTCCGTTGATTCTCCTGCACCTCAGCCAACCGCTGCTCCTCGTGACCAAACGCAACTATCTCCCTCATCCCCTGAACGCTGTCCACCATGTGAGCGTTGATTTCCCCTAGCTGCTGGCGGGAGCGCGACGCCACCCGGTCCAACGTCTTGTTGGCGTAGAAGGGCGTCAGTGCCACCAAGAACAGGAACGGCAGCAGGATCAGAGCCAACGGCCACTGGAAGATGGCCAGGGTTACGAGCACCGCTCCCGGCACCGTTACGGCCACGAAGGCAGGAGCTATGGTATGAGCAAAGAAGTACTCGACCGTTTCTATATCGCTGGTCACCAACCCTACTATGTCCCCTGACCTTCGGCGCACCAGGTATGCCGGCGAAAGCGGGTCAAGCTTTTCGTACATCGCAATTCGCATCTCAGCCAGCAACCGGAAAGCCATGTCGTGGGAAACCCACGACTCTGCCCAATGTAGAATCGGCGTTAGAACGGCCATGACGCCAAGCACCACGAGAAGAGCTCCAAATTCTTCTCCAAGGGCCACCTGACGCACTATGAGCGCGCCGGTGACCCCTATTCCAATCAGCACGAAGACCCGAAGTATGCCCAAAATAAATGCGAAGGTTAGCGCCTTCTTCCACGGCATCACCAACTGGAGTAGCCGGCCAAAGATCTGGAACCAGCTCATGTCGTCCGACGTCGCGCTGATGATGCTCGGCTCCTGCAAGTACTCCTGGGAACCCCGACCCGTCCATTCCCCGTTGTAGGTGTCCGTTTCCATCGGAGCAGACTCGGTGGCCGTCGCCAGTAACGGCGAAATCTCCACCGCCTCCGTTTCCATCTGCGCCTCCATCAGGCTCCGATACACCCCGCCCCGGCTCATCAACTGGCGATGTACGCCCTCCTCCGCCAACCGTCCTTCATCCAACACCATAATTCGATCTGCGGATATAACGCTGGAAAGCCGGTGCGCTATCACCAGCGTCGTTCGACCCTTCATCAGCCGGTTCAACGCCTGCTGAATTATCGACTCGTTCTCCGTGTCCACGTTGGAAAGAGCTTCGTCCAGAAGCAGAATCGGCGCGTCCTTCAGCAGCGCCCTCGCAATGGCTATGCGCTGCCGCTGGCCGCCGGACACTCGGATGCCCCGCTCGCCGATAACCGTGTCATACCCGTTGGGCAGGCCCGCGATGAACTGGTGTGCGTTGGCCGCCTGTGCCGCCTCCTGCATCTCCTCCTGAGTAGCGTCCGGATTCCCTAGCCGCAGATTATCGGCTACCGTGCCATGGAACAGATAGGTGTCCTGCGCCACCACCGCCACGTGCTTCCGCAGCGTCGAAAGCGGCATCGTGCGAATATCCTGACCTCCCAGAAGTATCCGCCCCTGGGTCGGGTCAAAGAAGCGCAACGCCAGCCAGACCAGCGTGCTCTTTCCCGCCCCGCTCCGTCCCACCACTCCAAGGGTCTCGCCGGCGCGAAGCTCAAAGGAAAGATTAGTTAGCGCGTCGGCCCGGCCCGTGGGATAGGCGAAGGTAACGTCTTCAAATTTCAACGTTGGTTGCAGCGTAGGGGCGGAATCAGTCACGGACTCCGGCTCCACGTCTTCCACCTGCGGCTTGGCGTCCATCAGATCAAAGACTGCTGTGGCGGCGGACATCCCCAGCATTCCCTTGTGATAGAGCATGGTTAGCTCCCTCAGGGGCCGGAAGACCTCCACTCCCAGCATCAGGACCACCAGCAGCGTTGCCAAGCCCATGGAACCGTCGGCCACCCGCACCGCGCCGAAGCCGAGGGCGACCGCCGCCCCGGCAGTAATCCCGAACCAGGTGGCGCCCGTGGTCCCCACGTTCATGAACAGAATCCGCATGGTCCGGTGGTAAACATCACGTGCCTTGGTCGCCAGCATCTCGCCCCGGGCGCGGCTCTGGCCGAAGGCCTTTAATGTCGCCAACCCCTGAACGCTGTCAAGGAACTCGGCGCTTAGGTCGCCGTAAACTTCACGTCGCTTCGCGCTGCTGACGGCGTTCCAATGGTGGAACATTAGGGGAGCAAACAGGGTAAACAGGGCAAAGCCCAGGTATATTGCGGCGGTGGGTACGTCCAGAAAGGCCATGAATATGAATATCCCGATGGGTGTGAGCGCCGCCACCCCCATCTGCGGCAGATACTCCCCATAGTAGGTCTCCAACTGGTCCACACCTTCCACCAGTGAGACCAGCACGTCCCCGGCCCGTTTCTGGTCGAGTGCGCCGGGACCCAGAATCAGCGCTCGCTGGTAGAGTTCTCGCCGCATCTTCGCCTGCACGCGAACGGATGCCAGATGCCCCGTAATCTCCTTCAGATACTGGAACAGACCCCGGAGTATCGCGGAAGCCACCACTCCTACAACGACCAGGATGATCTCATTAGAGGGTGCGCCACGAATCACCAGGGCAATGGCGTAACCGGATAGGGCCAAGCGGCTGACCCCGGTTGCGGCTGTCAGAAGGCCGAAGATTAACGCCAGGACAAGCCTGAGCCTAACTCCCTCGGTGAATCTGAACAGCCTACGGTTGAAGAACATTGTGCGGCGCCTCTCTACTGCGGTTACCGTTGGGATTCTACCCCCATACCTAACTTCAAGCAAGCGTCCGCCCTATACCCGCCCATCCCAGCAAGGACATCCCTAATCGACGCCCCCTTCCGTTGTTCCAAAGAAGGCGGGAACCCATCCCACTTCATCATCGACTATTCCCACTAAGAGTCTGTCCCCCCAACCCCCTCCGTCATTCCGGCCCCCGAGCCGGAATCCATCCCCCTCCCGCCCTATTTCTTGTCCTCGCGGATGCGGGGACCCATCCCTCCCTCTCCCGGCCACATCTGCCCTCCCACTTACAAATCTTCCCCAGCCCCCGTAGGGGCGTCCCTCGTGGGCGCCCTCTCCCGTGATTGCTATGAAAATAAATTGCCCTCATACTGCTCAAACCCTCGTTGTTTATAACCCGTAGGGGCGTCCCTCGTGGGCGCCCTCCCCCCATTCCCCCCAAGTGCCATTCCGAGCGCAGGGTAGCGAAGCCGAGGAATCTCGTTGCCGTTAACAAACCCCCTCTCTTCCACCATCCCCTCAAAACCAACCATCTCCGCAGAGACGCCCTCCCACCCTTGTCCTCGCCGAGGCGGTAACCCATCCCCCTTCCGTTTTGCCGCGAAGAGCCTGCCCCCGTGAAGACGGGGCGGGAATCCATCTTCTCCTTTTCTTGTTCCATATCCCGACGCGGCGCCCTTTCCATCCTTTCCCCCAACCTGCCAAGAGTTCCTCTTCCACACATCCTCATCGGCAGGATTGCGATTCTCACACTTTTCCTATAGCCTGTGTGCCCATATCCTGGAGTGCGGCAGGCCGACAAGTTCCAGCCTTCACCAACCAAAAGGAGAGTAGACGCATGGACAACCTCGATCTTGGTAGTCTGAACTATCTGGCGATCATCGTTGGTGTCATCATCAATCAGGTGCTCGGCGCGGCATGGTACCGCACCTGGGGCAAACCGTGGATGACCGATGTCGGCATCACCATGGAGGACGTCGAGGCGATGAAAGGGACGTCTCAGCAGTGGTTGCCATTCGTCGTCGCTATTGCGAGCGCTCTAGTCTTCACCTTCGTCCTAGCCCTGCTGATTCAAGGCATGGAAGCCGATGGAGCCGTCGAGGGCCTCATCCTCGGCCTCCTGGTGGCCGTCGGTTTCATCGCGACGGCATTCGCAACAACCTACAGCTTCGAGGGACGCAGTCTCCGGGCTACCCCCTGATCTCCTATGCCGTCATCGGCATCCTTCTCGCCGCCTGGCAGTAGCATCGAAAGGTCCCCTCCACGAAACCAACCGCTGAGGGCGCTTCCTCCACGCTCCCCATCCCCCGTAGGGGCGTCCCTCGTGGGCGCCCTCTCCCGTGATTGCCATGAAAATAAATTGCCCCCATGCTGCTGAAACCCTCGTTGTTAACAACCCGTAGGGGCGGTTCGGCCCCCCCCATGTTGTTCCCGCAGAGAGCCTACCCCCGTAAAGACGCGAGCGGGAACCCATCCCCCTCGTTGCCCACATCTACGATCCCTTCCCTAAACCAGTATCATAGGCAGTCGTCCAGCCGTTGCTCCACGATTTTTCGTAATAGCAAGTACGAATCGCGATTCTCCGCAGTTGGACTGTCTTGGTATTGAGTAAGACTCTCTCGATACAAGTAAAAATCCTCTTGTAAACTGCTTTTGAATGCATAGCTGCCGTTATTCAAGCAGTCGATGAACCGATCGGACATCTTTTCGAAGTCTTTAGTCTGGTTTTCGATGACCTCCTCACGGGATGATGAGTCTGAGGAAGAACAACTCCCGAAGAACACCGCCATCGCAGACAGCAAAATCATACATTGGGCGATTGCGGACAATGGAGTTCTACCTTATCAAGCCTCCGGGTTTACCATGTCCCCAAAACGCCAGTGCACCTAGCTGTGAATCTGTCGGCAACCTAGCCTGCGAAGTAGACATGATAGTCAGGTTGATTTGAATCCATTTGAATGTCAAGGTTGTATGCTTATTCCACCGCAATCATCGCGAGGGACTTAACTGCCTGTTTTCTGGCTCCTTATAATGCAAGTCTGCGAGCAGTTGAAGAAAAGAGTTGTAAATTTGGCCAGTAACAGACACAAAGGGGACGCATTTGCTAAGGGCGTAGGAGAATTCCTCAAGTCTCTGGGTCACGACATTCAGCCAGAGTACCAAGTCAGAATCGGCATTGGTCCCACAAATAAGAAAACGCACAAGTTCGACTGGGGCAACGAGTCCCTACTGGTAGAATGCAAGGCTTACAATTGGACGGAAAGTGGGAATGTTCCAAGTGCGAAATTGACCACCGTAAACGAAGTGATGCTGTATTTCCTGTGCGCTCAAAAGCCGTTTCGCAAGATGCTCTTCATGTTGACTACCGAAAGAAGGCCCAAAGGAACCTCCGAAACCTTGGCGGAATACTATCTGCGAATGAACGGTCACCTCATACCCGACGACGTAGAAGTCTATGAGTTCGACCCAGATAGTTTCCTGGCCAGGAAACTCTGGCCCGCTTCTGACCAATCAAGACAAGGAGCACGTGGGACTCAAGAGGAGTTACCTTCGACCGATAACATGCTCTTCACAGAGGGCGGCACGAAACGGGTCCTCCACCTAAAGCTTTGGAAATCCTACTACAACCAGGGCTTCTTCAATATTCCACGTGAATTCGACCACCTAGTGGAAGGAAGTATCGTCACCCTGGTGTTTGGTCAAAACAGCATTCAAGCGACAGTCAACCGGATCGCAAATCGCAACGGCACGGCCCGAATCATGGGTGGGGCGCCTCTACGTGACTGGTTCCAGAGCAACTACTCGGAGGAGGATGCGGTTCCAGTCTCGTTCGAAGCCCCGACTCGACTCAACCTGAGATAGGACAACCTCAAGGCTCGCCCACCATTCCTCCATCCCTCCTCCCTTGCCACCTTTCCATTGCCCAAAATCCCCAACCCCTGCTAGCATCCCCCATGACCCCCCTTTCCCATCCATTATTCCCACGCAGAGCCTGCCCCCGTGAAGACGGGGACGTGACCCATCCCTCCCCCGTCATCCCATCCCCCTCCGTTGTCCTCGCGCATGCGGGGACCCATCCCTCCCCCTCCCGGCCTACATCTGCCCTCCCACTTACGAATCTTCCCCATCCCCGTAGGGGCGTCCCTTGTGGGCGCCCTCCCCCGTGATTGCTATGAAAATAGATTGCCCCCATACTGCTCAAACCCTCGTTGTTTACAACCCGTAAGGGCGGTTCGCGAACCACCCGTCCCCATATCACCCGTCATTCCACAATGAAAACCCCTCCCCCTCCGTTGTTCTCGCACATGGAGACCTTTGCATAACTACCGAAACGCATTCAGATAGTGGTGTGGGACGACTCTTGCCATAGCTAAATCATGGGATTCTGGATTCCGGCTTTCGCCGGAATGACGGTTATGCAAAGGTCTCCCCATGCGGGGACCCATCGGTTCACGGCGGTGGTAAGGATAACGACGACTCCGTTGTCCTCGCGCATCCGGGGACCCATCCCCCTTCCGCCACCCGGCCATCCTCCCCCCGTAAGGGCGACCCTTGTGGTCGCCCTTCATACGCTGTGTGATCACCCCCCCCCCGCACGGGTGCTCCCCGAACCGCCCCGTCCCCCAATGCCCCACATGTCATGCCGAGTGCAGCACTCCTTACATGTCATTCTGAACGCAGCGCAGCGCAGCGGAGTGAAGAATCTAACGCCCCCCATGCCCAACCCCCCCTCCGTTGTCCTCGCGCATGCGGGGCCCCATCCCTCCCCCGCCCGGCCTACATCTGCCCTCCCACTTACGAATCTTCCCCATCCCCGTAGGGGCGTCCCTTGTGGGCGCCCTCCCCCGTGATTGCTATGAAAATAGATTGCCCCCATACTGCTCAAACCCTCGTTGTTTACAACCCGTAAGGGCGGTTCGCGAACCACCCGTCCCCATATCACCCGTCATTCCACAATGAAAACCCCTCCCCCTCCGTTGTTCTCGCACATGGAGACCTTTGCATAACCGTCATTCCGGCGAAAGCCGGAATCCAGAATCAAATTGATTTAGCTATGGCAAGAGTCGTCCCACACTGCTATCTGAATGCGTTTCGGTAGTTATGCAAAGGTCTCCGGATGCGGGGCCCCATCCCTCCCCCTCCCGGCCTACATCTGCCCTCCCACTTACGAATCTTCCCCATCCCCGTAGGGGCGTCCCTTGTGGGCGCCCTCTCCCGTGATTGCTATGAAAATAAATTGCCCCCATACTGCTCAAACCCTCGTTGTTTATAACCCGGACGGACGGTTCGCGAACCGCCCCTCCCCGTATCACCCGTCATTCCACAATGAAAACCCCTTTCCCTCCCGTTGTTCCCGCGGAGTGCCTGCCCCCGTAAAGACGGGGACGGGAATTCATCCCATTTCCCCTCCGTTGTCCTCGCGCATGCGGGGACCCATCCCCCTCTCCCACTGCCATCCTCTCATTGCCCAAATTCGCCCTCCCTTGCTACCCTACCCCCATGAAGAATCCACTACCCAACTTCCAACCTCGCCAGAACCTTCCCGTTATTCCCGCGGTGTCGGGAATCCACCACTTCTACCGGAATACTACGCTCCCACCTATACGGGCCTTTTCTCACCTATCCCATACGATACTTCATATCACAAACACCATCAATGACGCGATAAAAAAACGAGACGAGTCCCCAAAACGCTCCGATTTACGCCTGGAACACCCAATTTTCAGCCATACTCGATTCCCTAAACGAGTCCTCGCCAAAGCTAAATCGACTGAAACGAGTCCATATAATCCCCACTCGTTTGCACCAAACGAGCGCCACAACCCCATTCATTCCAGATACTCAATGTCACCATTCCCATCACCCTAGATGTCCCCGCCGCTCATCATTGAAGCCATCCACTCTTCCCCGGCCCCCAGACAATTAACATCCCCTTAATTGGCCTCAGTACGGCCCTCTGCTATAATCATCCGGAACCGCAACCCTCTAGGAGAACTGCATGAAATTCGGATTCTTCATGATGCCCCTGCATCATCCCAGCGAAAATCCCACCCTCGCCTTCGAGCGTGACCTCGACTTCATAGAATACGTCGACCACCTCGGCTTCGACGAATGCTTCATCGGCGAGCATCACTCCGCCGGATGGGAGACCATCCCTGCCCCCGACATCTTCATCGCCATGGCCGCCGCCAAGACAAAGAGAATCACCCTCGGCACAGGCGTCATCAACCTGCCCTATCATCACCCCTTCCACGTCGCCGAGCGTATGGCTTTCCTTGACCACCTCACCCGCGGCCGCCTCGTCATGGGCGTCGGTCCCGGCGTTCTCGCCACCGACCTTATGCTCTTCGGCCTCTCCGTCGACCAGGTTCGCCCCATGTCCAACGAGTCTCTGGAAATCATCATCAATCTGCTGGAGACCGACGGTCCCATTACCTATAAGGGCGATTACTGGCAGCTCAACGAAATGGAGCTAATGGTCAAGTCCTACCAGAAGCCCCGGCTCCCCATCGCCATGGCCAGCTCCGGCAGCGTCAACAGCCTAACCCAGGCAGGCAGGCACGGCCTCCCCGTCTGGTCTCTGGTCAACTCCCCCATCGCCGGCTCCACCCCCCTCTCCCAGCAATGGGGCGTCGTCGAGGCGGCGGCCCAGGAAGCAGGCAAAACCGTCAACCGGGACGACTGGCGCCTGGTTCACTACGTCCACGTGGGCGAGACCCGTGAGCAGGCCATGGCCGACGTCAACGACGGCATCCTAAGTTCCGTCAGCTACAACTTCGGAAACGGCAGCCAGCGCCAGTTCCAGGACTACCCAGAGCAGCCCTTCGGAAACGTAACCGCGGAACAGGTTGTCCGCAACCGCGGCTGGATTGTCGGCGACCCCGACCAAGTAACAAGTCAGCTTCGCGCCCTCTTCGACGAGGCCGGCGGCGCCGGCGGGTTCCTCATTACCATCAACGAGTGGGCCTCCACGGAGAAGATGTACCGCAGCATGGAGCTTTTCGCCCGCTACGTCATGCCCGCCCTACAGGGCACCACCGCCAGCATCCAGCGCGCTTGGGACAAGACCCAGCGTTGGAACGCCGACGGCATCATTGCCGGATACCGCCAAGGCATGCGCTCCACCGACGGTGCCCGTCAGACGGACTAGCCCAACCTTTCACGTAGGGGCGGGTTTGAAACCCGCCCGCTGTCGCACCTACAAAATTCAAACACAGAAAGGAGCTACTTCCTATGCCAGACCTCCCTATCATCTATACCATCCGGTTGGACATGCAGGAAGACGTGACGGAGGAAGCCAACCTCTGGAACAACACCAGGCATATCTCGGACCTCCTCGGATCCGGCTTCCTAAGCGCCGTCCGCTTCCGCTCCCTCAAGGGCGAACCCGAGTATCTCCACCTCTACGAGTTACCCAACATCGACCTCCTGAGCACCGAATCCTACAAAAACGTCCGCAAGTACGACGATTGGGGACCCAAGCTGAGCCACGGCTTCTCCAACCACTCCGCCTCCTTATACAATCAGCTGGTGACGGTGAACATAGCCGATACACCCCGCACCTTCGAGGAGCCGCGAGACCCCGCCAAGTCCATGGGCGCAGTCCAGAGCAAGTATCTGCTAGCGGTTCGGATGGACGTCCCGCCGGAGAAGGCTGACGAACTCGTCAAGTGGTACGAGGAGGAACATATCCCCCTCATTCTCAATGTCCCCGGATTCCGAAGCGCCCGGCTTTGCCAACGGGCCGGACTCCACCCCAGGACCCCCTGCCTAGACCCCGAATGGATCTCCATCTGGGAGATAGACGACGCTGACGCGATTCGCCACCCCGACTTGAAGGCCGCCAACGACACCGAGTGGGCCCGCCGCGTCCACGAATTCACCACCGACATCCGCCTCGGCCTCCACGAACGCATCCACCCCGCCTAACCCACCCCACGCGGTCGTTCAGAATGCTATGAAAAATCTCCCGCGTTTGCCCCTAGCAATCGGATATATCCGATTGCCCTCAGCCGTCGCAACTCTCATCATGCTGGCAGTCGCCGCCGCAGCGATTCTAATAGGGTGCTCGTCAACTCCAGAAGTAGAAGATGCTTCGAGGAACGGCACAGACCCTCAAGCTGACCCCATCGCCGCAGGCCAAAGAGTCTTCGCCTCCAACTGCGCCGCCTGCCACGGCGCCGGAGGGGTAGGCCAATCCAACTGGCACATCCGCAAAGCGGACGGCTCCTTGCCTGCGCCCCCACTGAACGGCGACGGCCACACCTGGCATCATGGCGACGGTCTCCTCTACCGCATAGTCAGTGAAGGCGGCGCGGCCCTGGAGGCCCCCGGATTAAAGAGCGTCATGCCCGCCTTCGGTGAAAGACTCAGCCACCAGGAAATAATTGCCGTGCTCACCTACGTGAAGAGCCATTGGGAAGGCAAGATGAGCCGGGGCCTGTTCATCAGCGAGTCCCAGGCCTTTGCAAGCCAGCACGACCCCTTCCCACCGGAGGCCCCACAGCAATAAGAAAGGGGCGGTGCATATGCTCCGCCCCCTTCAAAGTTGCTTCTAGCTTCAACTATTCCTTGTCGTTGAGCACCTTCTCCAACGACGCCAAGAAGTCGTCGACGGTCTCGTTCGTCATGGGGGCGGAGGTGGTCATCTCCTGAAGCTCTCGGGCGTAGTGTCCCTCCAGGAACATCCCCAGCATCAACCGGCGCCGCATGTCCCTGTCGAACTTCACAACATCGCGATAGTTGCGCACCGGGTCCGACGTCATGTGCGCGCTCATGATGTTCTCCATGCAGACGACGCGAGCCGGAACGTTGGCACGGGCAAACACGTCCTCCAACCCCTGCCGCAGCCTCTCGGCCAACTGCTTCAAGTGCACGTAAACCTCCGGAGTCGCCCCTTCCATGTGGGCCAGACCAGCGGCCAGCGTCATCGGATTGCCAGAATAGGTGCCGCCGGAGCTGATGCCACTGTTGCCGCTCATCATGTCCATGATGTGGGCCTTACCACCAAAAGCGCCTACCGGCATTCCCCCGCCCACCAGCTTGCCCAGCGTGGTGATGTCCGGGTCCACGCCCGCCAACTCCTGAAAACCGCCGTAGGAAACACGCAGGCTCTTCACCTCGTCCATTATGAAAAGTATCCCCAACTCCTTGCACTTGTCGGCAACGAAGCGCAGGAACTCGTGAGGAATATCGTAGTTGCCGGACTTCGGGTCGTAGATTACTGCGGCGACGTCTTCCTTGTTTTCAGTAAGAATCAGATCAACCGCCTCCGGGTCGTTGTAGGGCATGACAACGATGTTGTCGATGATACCCTGGTTTATGCCCTTGTACTGCGCAACGGCGTTGGGAGACTCGTCAGCGCCGGCCTCGTCTAGGGAAGGCGAAATGCTGATCTCCGCGTCGTCGGTGGTGCCGTGAAAGCCGCCCTCGAATTTGGCAATCTTCGGTTTGCCCGTATATGCCCGGGCGAGGCGAAGGGCGTTCATCACAGCCTCCGTGCCGGAGTTGGTGAAGCGCACCTTGTCGATGGACGGGATTCGCTTACATATATGCTCGGCAATGGGCTTCTCGAATGCGTTGGGAGCACCGAAAACGATGCCGTTATTTACGATGTTGGTCAAGGCATTCACCACGCCCGTGGGACTGTGGCCCAGGACCAGCGTGCAGGCGTTGTTGATCCAATCGACGTACCGGAAGCCGTCGATGTCGTACAGATAGCAATCTTCGGCCCGCTCGATGTACAGGGGCGGCGAATAGCCCAAGCCCTTCATGCCACCGCCGGGCATAACGTCCATACCGCTCTCGTAAAGGGCGGCTGATTTGGGGCGGCTCTCAACGAAAAGCCGTTCCAAGGTTTCGGCAGACTTTACCATTGATGTTCCTCCTCGAATTCTGGAGAGTGGACTGGCCAACCAGTCCACAAAATGATAGAGCCATTGTCCCCAATATGCAACACGCCCCCCTCTTGTCCTCGCGGATGCGGGGACCCATCTCCTCCTTCATTGAGGCGTCCCTCTCGGATGCCCTCCTTTGCAATTCCGTCTTTCCCCCGCGTCCCGTCACCATAAGTGCTAAGACAGTCTATTTGTGCTATCCTCCTCATGCCAATATCACCCACCGGAGAGAAGGAGCCGCCGATAGTTACGCAGCCCGATTACGTCACCTCTCCCAACGCCCTCTACTACGGCGATAATCTCGCCGTTCTGCGGGAATACATTTCCGACGAGTCCGTAGACCTGATCTACCTGGACCCGCCCTTCAACTCCAACGCCTCCTACAACGTCCTCTTCCGCGAGAAGTCCGGCGAGGATTCCCCCGCCCAGATCAAGGCCTTCACCGACACCTGGCAGTGGACCCAGGAGACGGAGCGGACCTACGAACTGGACATCATCCAAAATCCGGCCACGCCCCTGCAGGTGAAGGAGATGGTTGCGGCCCTGCGCCAATTCGTCGGCACCAACGCCATGACCGCCTACCTGGTGATGATGGCCCCCCGCCTGGTGGAGCTTCACCGAGTGCTCAAGCCCACTGGAAGCATATACCTCCACTGCGATCCCACCGCCGGCCACTATCTTAGACTCCTAATGGACGCAACTTTCGGTAAAGAGCGCTTCAAGAGCCAGATTGTTTGGAAGCGTACCAGCGCCCACAGCGACACTCGGCAGGGGCGGAAGCAGCATGGCCGCATTTGCGACTTAATCCTCTTCTACACAAAGGCTGATAGCTGGACTTGGAACCCAATCTATACATCCTATGACCGTGACTACGTTGACCAATTCTACCGCCACATAGAGGAGAATACGGGAAGACGTTACCGGCTAGGTGACCTAACGGGTCCCGGAGGCGCCAGAAAAGGCAATCCTTCTTACGAAGTGATGGGCGTCACCCGTTACTGGCGATACAGTCAGGAGCGAATGAAGCAGCTCATCGCTGAGGGCCGGGTGGTGCAAACTAGACCGGGCGCCGTTCCCAGTTACAAACGCTACCTCGACGAGATGCCCGGCGTACCGTTGCAGGATTTATGGACGGACATCAACCCCATTGGCTCTCGCGCTAAGGAACGCCTTGGCTATCCAACCCAGAAGCCCCAGTCCTTGCTGGAACGGATCATCCTCTCTTCCTCCAACCCCGGCGAAGTGGTCCTCGACCCCTTCTGCGGCTGCGGCACCGCCGTGGCCGCCGCCGAAAAGCTCCAACGCCGCTGGCTGGGCATCGACGTTACCCACCTGGCCGTTGCCCTGATGAAGTCCCGCCTCAAGACCGCCTTCAACCTCCTGCCAGGCAGAGATTACCAGGTCTTCGGCGAACCAGTGGATGCGGGCAGTGCTCGCGCCCTCTGGCAGCAGGACCCCTTCCAGTTCCAGTTCTGGGCCGTATCCCTTCTGGAGGCGCAACCCCAGGAGCGCGCCCGCCGCGGCCCCGACCGGGGAATCGACGGCATCCTCTACTTCATCGACGGTCCCCGCCGCAGCCCTCAGAAGGTGGTCATTCAGGTCAAGGGCGGCAAGGTTTCCTCCCCTGTCATCCGAGACCTCAAGGGAGTAGTGGAGCGAGAGAAGGCCGCCATGGGCCTGTTCATCACGCTGGAGGAGCCGACCAAGGCCATGCTAACCGAAGCCGCAAGTGGCGGTCTGTTTCACTCCCACGTCTGGAATAAGGACTACCCCAAGATCCAGATAAGGACCATTTCACAGATGCTCCAGGGCCCTGGCTTCGACCTTCCCCCCGTCCCATCGGCGTATCAGTCGGCCCAACGCATCCGGCCCTCCTTGGGGGAACAGGGAATGCTGATGGAGACGCCCGCCGTCTACGCCAAAGATGGCTAAGAGTCAACCCACTCCTCATATGATTCTGACGGCCCAGCGCCCCCCTCATGTCATTCTGAGCGCAGCGGAGTCGAAGAATCTCGTCGCCACGTGCCACCCCGGATCAACCTAATGAATAACCCAAAGAGGAGGAATGAGAATGCCAGAAACCGAGTTCCGATTGATAGACCCAGTTGGTGATAGTGGGTTGCACGAACACATAACGACTCACCCAGACAGGGAGCGGTGGACAATCACCCACAACCACCGACACAACAGGACGTCCCACAACCATAACCCAAAGGATATGTTCACCAAGGGATCCTTGCCCAAGTGAACGACCACGACAACGTAGGTGTAGAGCAAGGGCAACTTCGTTTCACCCTTGAGCGGCGGCTGAGTTACTTGGAGACCGCACGGATCTTGTGGGTGATGCTCAACCCATCAACTGCCACCGTTACCCACAACGACCGGACCATACGGCGTTGCATAGGGTTTTCAAAGCGGTGGGGATATGGACAAATGACAGTGGTGAACCTATCACCATTGCGGGCAACCAAGCCAAAGCACCTACGGCCGATATCCGACACCGACTTCGTGTTCAACCTTGTAAGAATTGGGGCGGCAATCCAAAACGCCCACGGGGTGATTCTGGCCTACGGTGGCAATGTGGGCCAGATCCCAAGGGGGGATTTGGCCGTCCAGTACCTACGCTGGCGGCAATCCGATGTTCAGTACCTGTGCCTTGGGCGCAATGCCGACAACCCCCCCAAGCATCCCCTGTACGTTAGAAAGAATACCCACCCCTTTCTCTATCACTTCCCACCTACCACAATTCAGGATGAGCGGGCAAAGGATTGGGAGTTAACCCAGCTGGTACTTGCCGATGGTTGATTACCAAGCTGTTCAAAGTGCCTTGTATTCCATCCCCCCCCGATGACAGGGAGACGTGGGTTGAGATGGGAATGGCGGTTAAATCCGGCTTGGGCAACCAGGGGTTTGACCTGTGGGACGCATGGAGCCGCCAATCGACCAGCTACCGCCCCGCCGATGCTAAAGCCGTGTGGCGTAGCATCCACCCACGAACGGGCGGGATCACCCTGGGAACGCTGTTTCATCTAGCCAAGGCCCACGGCTGGCAAGGAGTATGGAAGCCGCCTAAACTCACTAAGGATGAGCGCCAAGAACGGGCAAGGCGGGCGGCTGAGGAGCGGCGGAGGAGGGAGGCGGCTGATATGGCACTGCAAATAATTCAGTCAAGCCAGTGGGATACCCACCCCTACCTTGAGGCCAAAGGCTTCCCCCATCAACGGGGGCTGGTTTGTTCCGAGACGATCCCCCACCGTGGATTGCCCGGGCGCCCACCACCGCCTCCGTGGGTTTTGCAAGGGGATCTGATTGTACCCATGCGCCACTACAGCAACAACCGGCTTTTAACCGTCCAGCGTATCGACGCTGAGGGCAACAAGAAGTTCCTATCCGGTGGGCAAGCAAGGGAAGCCGTGTTGCGGATCGGGCCGGCCCGCCCCCGTGAAAGATGGTTCTGTGAAGGCTTTGCGACGGCATTATCCTTAATGGCTGCCCTTGACCATTTATCCCGATCCCGAGGATCCGAGGTGGTGGTTTGCTTTTCAGACGGAACACTCCGCAGGGTGGCTAGCAGGGGTTACGTGGTTGCAGACCATGACCAGCATATTTGCCCAAAGCCGCCCCGTGGATGTTCGTACCGGTGGAGTGAACCTAAAGCGGTTCCCCAGTATTGCCCCGTCTGTGATGAGGATAAGGTGTTACAGGCGGCCGGCGAAAAGGCGGCAATGGCAACCGGCCTACCATACTATCTCCCGCCTTTCGTGGGGGATGTCAACGATGTACACGCCCGCTGGGGTATCCCAGCCCTCGCCCGTGGGATTAAATCAACATTACTGGAGGTAGGATGATGGTTTACGCCGATATCTGGGATTGCAGGTTTTGTGGTACGGGCAACGATACTCCGTACTGTGCCAAGTGTGGGGTAAGCAAATGCGGAGGGGCAAAGCGGGATGCTTGAGACAATCCGACAATCAATCAGAAACGCAGCTGCGGCCGGCGCAAGGCGGGGTGACTTGGCAATCACCATCAACCCGCAAAGTATCCCCACCCTTACAATGGAGTTGCAGAGGGACCCCAACAACACCAACCAGCCGCCCGCCTTTATGCAGGTGGACGGCATACCAATTGAACGACACCTCAACGTTCCCCGTGGTGGTTGCTGGATATCCACAAGGAATTCGATATGAGCGGCAACGTGATACTCCAAGGAATCGCTAGGACGGTGGCACAGGTAAAGGCTGAGGCCAACGCCGCCCCCGTTAAGGTGTTTATCCACCCCGACGACTTGGAGGGCGTGGAGAAACGATTCACGATGTTCTCCCACCACGACGCCGAGGGTAAGCGGGCGCCCCCACCGGAAGCCGACGCCATACTGTACGGCTTGCCGGTGGAATGCTGGGAGGGCGTACCAAGGGGTGAGGCGTGGTTGATTTACCCAGGCCACCCACTCGCCAAGGGAAAGCCAAAGCCCCCGCCGTAGCAGGGGCTTTGGGGTTGCTGGTTGCGGGGTGGGTTAGTCTTGGGTGAACCTTTGCCCTGGGTACCAGGGGTGCGCTTGCTCAGATGCTTGTTGCGTTCCTTCCCGCCGATGTAGGTTTCGTCTATCTCAACTTCACCGGAAAGCTTGCGGCCCTGGTCAATGAGCTTTGCCGCATTCTGGATGCGCTGAATCATGTGCCAAGCTGTTTTCTGGGTAACGCCAATGTCACGGGCCAACTGGACGCTGGATATGCCCTTGGAATGCTCAGTGACTAGGTAGACAGCGGCGAACCACTGGGGGAGCATCTTCAAAGGGCTATCGGAAAAGACGGTGCCGGTGGTGATACGGAATACTCGCTTGCAGTCCGCGCACCTATGGCGGCGTCCGTCCGAGTAGTGGTAGATTTTACGGGAACTCGCGCAATGAGGGCAATACGCCCCATCCACCCAACGGGTAGCTTCAAGATGCTTGAGACAGGATTCAACGGTGGTGAATTCGTGGGTGAACTGTAATAGGTTTAGCATCTTGACCCCCTTCACGCTGATATAATATCTAGCTGTGGATCGTCAAGTATATAATTCTACTAACTTCTAATGCGGGTGAGCGTCAGGCGGAATACCGCAGCGCAGCCTCTCAGTAGATTTATCGAGCGGATACGCGTCGTGCCTATGCGTAGGTCTACCGCGGTGGTTGTGCCACTGTTCACCGCATGGCGCAGGAGTCGGCGCGGGAGTAGCCGTTGGCGTAGGCTTAGGAGTAGGCGCAGGTGTAACCGGAGTCTCTTTCGGGGGCGGCTCTTCCGCAGGAGAGGTTGGCGTAGAATCATCCGTAGATGGCTCTGGCTCAATTTGTGGCGAAGACCGCCCAGGAGTGGTGAAAGTTGTGTGGTTATCAGCTTGATACCAGCCGTTATTCCCCGCCTCGTTTATCGCCATAATCTGCAATTCATACACTGTCCCGCTTTGCAATCCGTGCGGTGATTCGGGTGTGCGACGGACAACATACCGATGTCCGGTTATCCCGCCGAGATTGCGGGTATTCAGGCGAATCCCCGCCTCACAGCTATAGGTAGAGCTGGCCGAAACATCGATCTCTGTCCAATCATCTGAGCTATTATCTTCCCGGTAACGAAGCATGTATCTAGTGGTAGCTGGCCTTGCCGTGGCACCGCGCGGGGATGTCAGCAGTGGATCAATTAGCCAATCCCAAGGAGACGCCCACTCAAAAACCACCTCATACTCTTTATCTCCAGACGCTACATGGTCAATGGCGGCGGTTGGCTTATGCCAAAATACATCGGGGGTGTCGGCTGCGTCGATAATGTTCATGGTTTTGGTATATGTGTTGCAGGCATCATTGTCATCACATATCTTAAACGTCACTTGATGAGAGGTCGCAGTCTCGTAATCCGTTACACGATGAACTACAAACCTCAGCCCATAACCGCGATTTAAGGTACTTATGGGTCTACCCGACGCTGCGGCGTTTTGCGGGTCATCAAAGCTAGGTTGCAACATCCCGTCCCAGGGGAGCACTATGGTAACGGACATCGGGTCGTTTTCATTATCCTTAGCTGTCAGCGAACATAATTCAACATTTCCCCCAATGCGATGCTCCGGCGCTGCCGACACAAAAGGCGCGGTGCGCCGAATAAACTCAAAGCCTGGCACTGCGTCACAGGACCCTTCTGCCAAATATCTATGGTCTTTCATTGGAACTAGATAGGGAGCGGTGTTGGCCGCCGCCTGTCCACTAGCCCCCCCCCGTGTCATCAGAGAATACGACGGCATTAAAGAGCAGCGTGCTTAGCCCCATCAATATGGCCACCATCACCGCAGATCCCCCAATTTGCATCAGTTGTTTCATGTCAATTCTCCTTTCTCAAATTGTCTATCGCCGACCCTTGCGGGTTTCGGCGGGGGGCCACTCGTTGGGGGCCGAAGTCGTAAGACGTTGGCACACCCACCCTCCGCGCGAAATCCTCATCCCAGTGAACCCTCTCCGGCACGTCGGGCACCCCCTGGTCGTTGGGAATAAAAGCCATAGGGTGCCTCCGATAGTAGTCCACACCCAGTTTGTGCGCGTAGGCAAAGGGACGAAAACCCCATCCTACCTTCCACGCCACGTTGTCCGTCACCCTCAGAGGCCCCTTAACTACCGGGGCAAGCTTATCCCCTATCGAGGTATCCTCCCAGAACCTGGGCTTTGACCCACGGACCTCTTCCTTGTCATAGTCCTGAAATATCCGCTCAATCTCCTCAGGCAAATAGCTGGCAGGCTCCAACCGCTTATGCTTGCCGCGCCGACGCGCCGTGTCCCGCTCCGTTCGCGAGTGCCATTCCTTGACCTTGGCCAGAAGTTCCCCATTACCGTCGGCGAAAGTGTAAATGTGCTCCTGGAGTATGGTCTTACCGGCGAACCGACTGTCCTTGGGTGTCAGACCCGTAAGCGCCACCGTTCCATGAATACGTGTCCCCGACGTAATTGGCGCATGCATCTCGAAGGAAGCGCCGCCCCACATACTATGAATCCCCCGCAGACCCTGGGGTGCGCCCCGCCCGAAGCAGCTGAACAGAAAAGTTGGAGGCGCCACCGGGCAGCCCCAGCGAGTGGACGCGGCATAGTCCTCGTCGGTGAACAGGGGATTGTCGTCTCCGATGGCGTGAGTGAAGTGGCGAATGGTATCGGGCGAAGCGTACCGGTTAAAAGGATCCCGCGCCTCCAACTCCACATTCATTACCCGTCGAAGCCGGTCCAACTCCCGGTCGGTTATCTTCGGAAATGATTCCTTTTGAACCAAGGTCAGTCCCCCTCAGGCGTAGGCCGCGCAGAAAACGGCACTCATGAACGCAAATAGTTGTTTCCCCAGGGAAAAAGTTACTCCAGAATATACGGAATGTCCATCTCCCCACAGGTGTCACGGAACCAGCCAATTACCTCTTCGTGAAGGGGAATGCCGTTGGCCAGCCGATCTTGCTCCGTCTCCCACTCCGGCTCCCCGGGCACAATCACCCGTTCGTGCCCCGGGGCGGGCGGCGTAGCCTTTAGGGTTTGCAAGAACTCATCCATCATTTCCTTGAAGCCGTCAACGTCCGTGAAGGCGTCAATGCGATAGGCGGCCACCATGTGATTATTGTAAGGCCGACCAGGAAACATGCCGTAGCCTCCGCCCGAAAGTATGCCACTGAGGATATCCACCACGCACCCCAGCCCGAAACCCTTGTGGGATCCCATCTCTCTGGTGCTGCCTAGAGGCAGCAGGGCCGCTACGTCCACCGACGGCGGATCGCTTTCCTCCATAACAGGCGTGCCGTCTACTTCCGCCGTCCAGCCACCGACAAGCTTCGTACCCAGCCGCTGCGCAATAGTAATCTTGTTGCCCGCGACCACGCTGGTGGCCACGTCGAATACAAAGGGCGGCTCCGAACCCGCCGGAGCCGCCACCGCGATGGGATTCGTGCCCAACCTCGGCACCGCCCCGAAAGTCGGGACCACCCGCGGGCCTGCGTTCGTCACGCAAACGCCAATCATGTCATGCTCCATGGCCATCATGGCATGATAGGACGCCATTCCAAGGTGCCGCCCAAAGGCTACCGTTACCATGCCAACGCCCGCGTCCTTAGCCTTCCTCACCGCTATCTCCATGGCCTTGGGCGCAACGATTACACCAAGCCCGTCGTCCGAGTGCAGGTTCGCCGTGGCCGCCGTTTCCCGCAGGACGTGAACTTCCGGTTTGGGGTTTATGACCCCGTTTCGGAAGTCGCTCAGATAGTGACTGAGCATGTTGGAAACGCCGTGGGTATCCACCCCGCGAAGGTCCGCCCTCACCAGAACGTCGGCCCCAATCTCTGCGTCACCGGAAGGTACCCCGTGGCTCACAAACAGCGACTTGGTGGTCTCCCGAAGCCGGTTATGGTCAACCTTCACCACGTTCTCTTGCGGAATCTGAAACTGCTTAAGCATGCTTTCCTTCTAGGCGAATGCGGCTCAAAGCCGCCTTGCCATCTTTTCTACAATATCTCTATGGGTGTGTCCAAGGGCGTGTAGTCCGAAAGCACCTCAACGCCCTTGTCCCTGACGACAATCATATCCTCAAGGTGGTAGTGCTCGTTATGCTCTTCTACGGAACTCACCGTTTCGATGCACATCGTCATCCCCTCCTCCACCTCCCAATCATCCCCGGGAATAATAACGGGGCGTTCGTGAATTACCAGCCCAATGCTGTGCCCGCCCATCATCGGAAGGCTCAACCCATGCTTCCGGTACAGGCCGCAGGCAAAGTCAAAAATCTCTTCCCCCGTAACGCCGGGCTTCACGAAGTCCAGAGTTCGATGGTGAATGTCCAAATAGCGAGCGTAAGTGTCCCGTTGCCGGGAGTCGGGCTTGCCCACCACCGCCAAGCGGGCCAAGTCGCTGTAATAGCCCTGGAAGCTGGCGCCGAAGTCGCACCGCATGAGGCCGCCCGGCTCTAGCGGCACCGACGCGCCCGTGTGGTGGCCGGCAGTCATCCGCTTCCCCGAGGCCAAGATATTGAAGGCCACTATGTCCGCCCCGAACCGCATCACGTTGTAACTCATGGCGTCCCCCACCGACTTCTCCGTGTCCGTGGGCGTGGCAGAACGGTACGCCATCGCTATCGCCCGGTCCGTCACCCGTGCTGCATGACGCATCAACTCTATCTCCGCCTCCGTCTTCACCTGGCGTGTTCGTTCCAGAATGTCGTCCGACCCGACCCATCGCACCCGCGGGAACTCCTTCTGGAGCACCCCCAAAGTGTGACCGGTGACGTACCGCATCTCGATGCCCACCTTTTCGTCCACCAGTTCCATAGTGCGGAGGACATCCACCAGGCTCCACAGCCCGGGGTCCATGACGCCTTCGTAAAGCGGATAGCGCCGCACGTCCTCAATAAACGTGTCCACCGTATTCTTGTTGCCGTTCAGCATCAGCACGGGATCACCATCCCGCGGCAGAATCACGGCCTTCATCCGCTCCGGCAGAAGCTTCATGTCCACGTTGTGATAGCCGGACGTATACGTGATGTTTGCGGGGCTGGTTGCGATTACGGCAGCCAGGTCCGATTCATCCATCAGCCCGCGAAACCGGGCCTCGTTAAAGAACGCTTTCTTGTCAGGTCGTGAAGCCGTCATACTATCCTCCTAATAAACCAAAAGCGGCGATGATATATCCCCTTTTCGGCAACTTTCATCCCAACTGAATCCTCGAAGATACGGAGCCTGCCAATCTGCCTTGACAAACTCAATGGGTGGTGCTAGCTTGTCCGCAAAGTACGCTGATTTTCCTCTCTGGGCCAATGTATGTCAATACGTCGTCCCGAAAGGAGTTTCAGCTCCCAGCTTCAATAATTTCTGTATAAGGGAGGAACGAAACCTATGATGAAAGGCATGAAAACAATCTATCTGGCCATAGCGGCGCTGGCGGTATTGTCGCTGTTGATACTGGCCTGCGGCGACGACGATGAGGTCTCAACGCCCGCGCCTACTGCCGCACCTACCCCGGCAGCTACGGCGGCGCCCGCGCCCACCATGGCCCCAACGGCAGCGCCGACGGCTATGCCAACGCCGACTCCCGCGCCCGCCGCGCCGGAGCCCGTAAACCCGCGGCTCCAGGTCGCCATGGTACCCCCAGGTCACCAGGTGACCATGATGTACAGGACCTTCCAGAGCTCCACCGGCCCGCAGAAGCCCATGTACGAGCACCTCATCTATAAGGACCGCTACAGCGGCGAGTTCACCAACGAACAGCTTTCCACGGAGTGGACCATGGAGCCCGACGGTACAACCTGGCACTTCACCCTCCGCGAGGGCGTTCCCTTCCACTCAACCGATTCATGGACCGGAGGGGAGTTCACCGCAAAAGACGTTGTCCAGACCGTTCAAACGCTGGCACGCGATGACTCACTGGCTAGCGCCTCCATCTGGCGCGACCTTGGTGTCGACGACAGCAACTTTGTAATCCACAACGACTACCAGATAACCTGGAACGCCGACAAGCCGGAGCCGCTTATGGATTTCTGGGTGGCGGAAGAGTGGGTCGCCGGCATAATCAGCAAGGACTACTGGGACGACCGTGGCCCCGACGGCTACCATGACCATCCCATCGGCACTGGTCCCTTCCAGTTCGTCGAGATAGTCATCGACTCCCACATCCTCCACGAAAGGGTGGAAGACCACTGGCGCAAGACCCCTGAGTTCCACGAGCTCCAGTTCTTCTTTGTCAAGGAGGATTCTACCCGTCTGGCCCAGCTTCTGGCCAAGGAAGTTGCTATCGCGGACGTTCCCAGGACTCAGCTTCCGGAAGCCACCCAAAGGGGACTGAAAATCGCCACCAGTACTCTGCCCGGCTTCTACATCTACGCCTTCATCGGCGGTCAGTACTACGACGAGCCCACTCCGATCTTGGCTGGAGCCCGCAAGGACGACCCCGAAACTGGCATCGAACCCGTCGCCCCTGGCTACTCCGCCGACGACCCCTTGCGAGACGTTCGGGTTCGTGAGGCCCTGAACGTAGCCATCAACCGGGACGCCATCCGGCAAGCCTTCTGGGGCGACGCCGCCATTCCTCAAGCTATCCATAACGTCCCGCCCTACCGCTACGACTGCAAGGACGAGTGGTTCCCCCATCCCGGTCCCGACGGCGGCACTGGCTGCGAAGGCCGGGGCTACCCCTACTCCTACGACCCAGACCGGGCTAAGGAGCTTCTAGCCGAGGCCGGCTATCCTGACGGCTTTGAGTTCAATCTCATGATGGCTCCCAACATGGCCGGTGTGCCCGAAGGCCCCGACGTTGGCCAGGCCATCCACTCCGACTGGGGAGCCATTGGCCTCTCCGCCGACATCATCGAGGTGGAGTTCGCCGAAGTCCTGCGTCTCAATCGGGAGCGCAACCTGGGTCGCACCGTCTTCATGATGCGCTACGCCACCGGCCCGGCCCCCCTCGGCTGGTGCTTCCCCATGAGCAACGTTGCCGGCGGCTGCGGCTCCTCCGCTTGGGAGTACCCGGAGTTGGACGAGCTCTACGTGGACCTGAAGACTAGGGTTCTGCCCGACGAGGTCTTGGTGCGCATCCACAGGGTTGGAGACTGGATGTACGCCAACCACCTCATCATCCCCCTCTTCTTCCTCTTCCCGCAGGTGGGCTACAACCCGGATGTCCTGCAGGGATACGAAGCTAACATGCTTCACATGGGCCCGGTGCGCCACCACGAGTTCACCAAGCCCGTCTACAAGTAACCCTCTACCCCCAAGTTCCGAAAGAACGCCAAGAAGAGGCCGGCCCGTTCTGGGCCGGCCTCTTCTCTTTCTACCTACACCACACAAATCCACGACAACCACCACGCTCGTTACGACGGCCCTGAAAAGCGGGAACGATTGATGAATTAGCAACATCTTCGCACTGTATCTATAGTAATACGTACTCATAGTTGCTTCTACAATAGAAAGCAGCGCACTAGACACAATTCAATAATTCATAATCGTATTGTCACCTTGACATGCCGAATCCGCAATGCTAGGAACACTCTGAACAAGCCCCATGCGGTCCATGCCGTAGTAGAATGCTAAACAGAGAACAGTAGATGCTTGGGGTGAAGCGACGATGAGTCAGCCGACATTCGGAGATCTGGAGTACGAAAGCAAGAAGCGTAAGACCCGACGGGAGATATTCCTAGAGCGGATGGATGGCCTGATCCCGTGGGGTCTGCTGGAAGAGCGGATACGGCCGCACTATCCGAAAGCGGGCCGGGGCCGGCGTCCCTACGAGTTGTCGGCGATGCTGCGAATACACTGTGTGCAGCTGTTCTACAATCTGAGCGATCCCGGGATGGAGGACCTGCTATACGAGGCGGAGTCGGTGAGACGGTTCGTGGGACTGAGGCTCTCAGGCCCGTTGCCGGACGAGACAACGATACTGAACTTTCGGCATCTGCTGGAAGAGCGCCGGTTGGGAGAGGGCCTGATGAAGGAGATCAATCGCCACCTGGCAACCCAGGGTCTGAGGCTGCGGGAGGGTACCATAGTGGACGCCAGCATAATAGAGGCGCCGTCGTCGACGAAGAATGGCGCTTGTGAGCGAGACCCACAGATGCGTCAGACGAAGAAGGGGAACGAGTGGCACTTCGGTATGAAAGTGCACGTCGGGGTGGACTCAGAGACGGGAGTGGTGCATAGCATGAGCACCACATCCGCCAACGTGCATGACGTGACGGAGGCACACCGGCTGTTGCACGGAAGGGAGAAGCGGGTGTGGGGAGATGCGGGGTATCAGGGAGTGGCCAAGCGGGATGAGAATATGGGGTTGGACGTGGAGTGGCGGGTGGCCATGAGGCCTGGGAGACGGCGACAATTGGAGCCTGGGAGTGAGGAAGCGGTGGAGGAGAGGCGTAAGGCGTCCATACGGGCCAAGGTTGAGCATCCGTTCCTGTGGGTAAAGCGGCGCTTCGGGTACGCCAAGGTTCGCTACCGGGGATTGGCCAAGAACACGCAACGGTTGGCGTTACTGTTGGGGCTTACCAACCTAATAATGGCGGAGCGTCACCTGGCGGCTTCATAGGGCCTAGGTGCGCCCAACTACGAGGTGTGGTCACTACCACGCCCCGGCTGGAGTGACTTGGGGGGCATTACGGGCTTCCCCGCGTACACCGTAAGAACCCCATGGGAGGCTCCTGCGTCTCTTACAACTCCCACGGACTATTATATGCAACCTGTGCCACGTTGTTCAGAGGTTCCCTAGAAGGGTTTGCCGAAGATGCGGAAGGCGCCGTTAAGGGGGACCAGACCGTTGAACAGTTCCGGGTGCAGAATTTCCGCCGTCATCTCCAGACCATCAACGAGCCTCGGCCCAGAGCGGCTGAAGTAGGAGTTGGCATCGACGACGAAGAGGCTGCCGCTCTTGGCGGCGGGCAATTCGTCCCATCCTGCTTTCTCGGTTAGAAGTTTTATTTCCGAAAGGCCGCGACGCACGTCGAAACCGCACGGCATGGCGATTATCATGTCGGGCTGCGCTTCAACAATCTGCTTCCACTCGACTGTGAAGGAGGGCTGGCCGGGCTTTCCGAAGCAGTCAACTCCTCCGGCCAGACCGACCATCTCCGGCACCCAGTGGCCACCTACCATCAGGGGGTCCAGCCACTCCAGGCACACCACCCGCGGTCGGGTGTCCGCCGTCGCCCCCAAAGAAGCAACCCTATCCCTTCGTTTCTTGAGGGAGGAGGCCAGCCGTATCGCCCTGTCCTCCACGCCCGCCGCTTTGCCGACTGCCTGCACGTCAGCTATTACGTCATCAAGAGAGTGGGGGTCCAGTGATAGAACTTCCGGGTTGTGGGGAAGATTCTCCAGGGCCTGATGCACTTGCTGAGAGGGTACGGCGCAAACTTCGCACAGGGCCTGGGTCAACACCAGGTCCGGTCGGGCGTCTTCCAAAGCCTCCATCTGGAGGACGTAGATGCCGTTGTCTGAGATAAGCGAGTCTTTCACTCGCTGATCGATTTCCCCGCTGGCCGTGGCGTCCTGAATTCGGCTGGTGACAACTATAGGCTTTTCGGCTGCGGCAGCCGGGAAGTCGCAGGCATAGGTCACCCCATGCAAGTCGTCCTGCAAATCCAGGGCGTAGACTATCTCTGTGGCGCTGGGAAGAAGGGAAACGATTCGAGCCAAGATTGCCGCCTCTCCAGCCGGTTTATTGGCCGGCCCTTGTGTGTTCTCAAGGTAGCATAGGGAGCGGCGCCCTTCAACCACGGCAGAAGTTGCCGCAAGAGAAGGGCTAACCTATAATTTGGCGGTGAGTACGCTATGCTTCTGGCTATAGATATTGGAAACAGCAACATTACCCTTGGCGTGTTCGAAGGCCAGAGGCTAAGCTGCACGGCGCGGCTTTCCGCCGACTCCCGCCGACTAGCGGACGAGTATGGTGAGCTTGTATTCAATATTCTGCTCCGCAAGGGCGTTGATCCCCGGAACATTAGCGCGGTTGCCATCTGCAGCGTTGTCCCTCGTCTCACTCCCACCTTTGAAGAAGTGTGCCGCGAGTATCTTAACGTGGCTCCCCTAACGGTGAACACGGGCGTCAAGACGGGGGTCCGCATCCTTTACGAGAACCCCCGTGACGTGGGAGCGGACCGGGTGGCGGACGCCGCCGCCGCCTACCGTTTGTACGGTGGTCCGACTATCGTGGTGGATTTTGGCACCGGCACAGTCTTCGATGCCATTTCCAAGGAAGGCGACTATCTGGGTGGGGCAATCGCCCCCGGCATTGAGGTGGCCGCCGAAGCCCTGCATCAAACCACCTCCCAACTGCGTCGGGTCGATGCGGCCATGCCACGTAAGGCAATTGGCCGGAACACCCCCGAAGCCCTGCAGTCGGGGCTGATGTTGGGCTATGTTGGCCTGGTGGAGGGTATGGTTCAACGCTTCAAGGAAGAGTTGGGAGGCGAAGCGAAGGTGGTAGCCACCGGCGGCCTGGCCAGGGTGATGGCCGGAGCTACCAAGATTTTCGATGCCACCAACCCGGACCTCACCCTCATTGGGCTTCGGATGATCTACGAGATGAACCGAGGGCCGAGGGAAGGGGGACTAGAGTGATTCCGGTCTTGCAGGGAAAGTACGTTGTCCTGGGCGTCACTGGCAGTATTGCCTGCTACAAGGCCGTGGATTTGGCCAGCAAACTGACCCAGGCGGGCGCGCTGGTGGACGTGGTGATGACGGAAGACGCTTGCCGGTTTGTAACACCCCTGGCCTTTGGCAGCATCACCCACCGGCCCGTGACCACCAGTCTGTTCGACCCCCATTCGGAGTTGAGCGTAGAGCACGTGGCCCTGGCGGACCGGGCGGATATTCTTGTCGTGGCGCCGGCCACTGCCAATACCCTGGCAAAGATGTCCTTGGGGCTGACGGACAACGCCCTCGTCGCCACCTACGCCGCCACTGCCGCTACCGTGCTGGTTGCTCCCGCCATGGATGGTCACATGTATGAGAACGCCGCCATTCAGGAGAATCTAGGTCGTCTGAAGGCACGGGGCGTGTGTGTGGTGGGGCCGGATAGCGGCTACTTGGCCTCAGGGAAGGTGGGCGCCGGACGGATGTCGGCCCCGGAGGAGATTTTGGGCCACGTGCGGGCTTTGCTGGGGCGAAATGGTGCCTTGGCGGGCAGGAGGGTAGTGGTAAGCGCCGGAGGCACCCGCGAGCCCCTGGACCCGGTCCGAATAATCACAAACCGCTCTACAGGGAAGATGGGTCACGCTCTTGCCGAGGCGGCCCGGGACATGGGCGCTTCTGTGACGCTGGTGTCGGCGTCTGAAACGCTGAAGGCGCCGTCGGCCATAGAGACGGTGTGGGTGCAGACGGCTATTGAGATGCAAGAAGCGATTGAAGCGGCGTGTCGAGAGGCGGACGCTCTAATAATGGCCGCCGCCGTTTCTGACTATCGCGCGGCTGCTTCCAGCCCCCACAAGCTCAAAAAGACCGGACAGCCCGTGAGTGTAACGATGATCCAAAACCCGGACATTCTTGCCTGCATTGAAGGCCCGGTGGTTCGCGTGGGTTTCGCCGCGGAGAGCGAAGATCTGTTGGAAAACGCAAGGGGCAAGCTTTCCGCGAAGAGGCTGGATATGATCGTCGCCAACGATATCACGGAGGCAGACAGCGGCTTCGGCGTCGATACGAACCGGGCGGTGATTCTTACGGCAGACGGAGAAGTTCAGCGGTTGCCTTTGACGTCTAAGCAGGAGTTGGCCCATCGAGTGTTGGAATTTGTGGAAGGCCTGCTAACGGCGAAAGGCGGGTAATTTGTGGAGAAAGCACCTCGTGCCGCAAGACAAAAAGTAGTTAGGGAAAGAGGAAGCAGTTGATGAGTTTGCCTTCGTCCAAGGAGATGCCACGGGCTTACAGCCCCAAGGATGTAGAGGAGCCCCTAAACCGGTTCTGGATGAAAAAGGGGTATTTTACGCCGAAGGCAGACCTCTCTAAGAAGCCCTTTGTCGTCATCATGCCGCCACCCAACGTGACGGGAGACCTGCACCTGGGCCATGCGCTGACAATGTTCATGCAGGACATCCTGGTGCGGTGGCATCGGATGATGGGAGAGGCGGCCCTGTGGTTGCCCGGCAAAGACCACGCCGGCATCGCGACCCAGGTAGTGGTAGAGAGGCAATTGGCCAATGAGGGTACTTCCCGTCAGGAGTTGGGGCGGGAGAAGTTCCTGGAGCGGATGTGGGACTGGGTGGGCCGGTACGAAAGCAATATCGACGGGCAGTTGAAGCGGATGGGAGCTTCCTGCGACTGGTCACGCCTCTGCTTCACCCTTGACCCGGGACCCAGCCGGGCCGTCCGAACGACCTTTGCGACCCTTTACGAGAAGAGTCTCATCTACCGCGGTGAACGCATCATCAACTGGTGCATACGCTGCTCTACCGCCCTTTCCGACCTGGAGGTGGAGTACGAGGAGGAGGACGGATCTCTATTTTATGTCAACTATCCTCTGGAAGATGGGGAGGGATATATAACGGTTGCCACCACCCGCCCCGAAACCATGTTTGGCGATACGGGGGTTGCCGTTCACCCCGAAGACCCCCGTTATCAACCGCTGTTGGGGAGAAACGTGATATTGCCCCTCGTCAACCGTCCCATCCCCGTCGTCGGAGACGATGCCATTGACCGGGAATTCGGGACGGGTGTGTTGAAGGTGACGCCGGGTCACGATATTGTCGACTTCGAAATAGGCCAGCGTCACGAACTTCCCATCGTCATGGCTGTGGACGACCAGGGGATTCTCACGGAAGCCGCCGGACAATTTCGGGGCCAGGAGCGGTTTGAAGCAAGGCGAAATACGGTGGCGGAGCTGGAACGCCAGGGTTTCCTCGTAAAGACCGAACCCCTTCGCCACTCTATAGGCCACTGCCAGCGGTGCGCTACGGTTGTGGAACCCCTGGTGAGCAAACAGTGGTTCATCAAGATTCAGCCGCTGGCCCAACCGGCCATGGACGCCGTAAAGGACGGCCAAATCCGCATCGTGCCGGAGCGGTTTTCGCGAGTCTACGTCAATTGGATGGAAGGCATTCGTGACTGGTGTATCAGCCGCCAGCTCTGGTGGGGACACCGCATTCCCGTTTGGTACTGCGGCCAGTGTGATGGACTTACCGTATCGGTGGAGGACGCGACGCAGTGCCGGCATTGCGGCTCAGGCAAGATATCTCAAGACCCAGACGTTCTGGACACCTGGTTCAGTTCCGGCCTCTGGACCCACTCAACCCTGGGTTGGCCCGACGAGTCGGAGGAGCTGGACTACTTCTATCCCTCTCAGGTGATGGTGACGGGCTACGACATCCTATTCTTCTGGGTGGCCCGCATGATAATGCAGGGCATAGAGAATATGGGGGAGCCTCCCTTCGAAACGGTGTTCCTACATGGTCTGGTGAGGGACACCGAGGGGAAGAAGATGAGCAAGACCACGGGCAACGTGCTGAACCCTCTGGAGCTTATGGAGACCTATGGCACTGATGCGCTTCGATTCGCACTGACCACCGGGGCTGCGCCCGGAAATGACCTTAGACTGAGCACAGGCAAACTGGAATCCAGCCGCAACTTTGCCAACAAGCTGTGGAACGCGTCCCGCTTCGTCATTGGTTGCTTGGAAGATGTAGACGCTCTTGGCGGCTGGCACGATCTGCCCGACGCAACCCATCGGGAGGACCGATGGATACTGAGCCGGCTGAACCGAGTGGTGGGCCGTACACAGGATTATCTGGAGAGGTTCGAAATTGGCGAGGCCCAGCGGGAAGTATACGACTTCCTCTGGAACGAGTTCTGCGACTGGTACATTGAGTTTGCCAAGATACGAATGCGGGAAGGCGCAAGCCCCTCGCCCCTACCAACGCTGGCCCACGTGCTAGAGAAGACCCTGCGCCTGCTCCATCCCTTCATGCCCTTTGTCACCGAAGAGGTTTGGCAGCGGCTGACGAGGCAGCTTCCCGGGGAGGGAGCGCTCACCGATTCGATAATGGTTGCGCAGTATCCCGAAGAGGACTCGGCCAGGATGGACGATTCGGCGGAAGCTGAGGTGTCGCAGATCATCACACTGGTACGCTCCATTCGCAACGTCAGGGCCCAGCTTCGCATCAATCCTCGAGAGGAGTTGCAAGCCTCCCTGGATCACCAAGGCCACGACTATCTGGTAGGCGAAGAGGCGGAGGCGGTGAAGGTGCTGGCACGGCTTCGGAGCCTACGGGGGGCAGACTCTTCCGAGTCTTCCAAGGAGAGCGGCGTGGTAAAGGTTGTGGCCGGGGAGGTGGTAGTGGCCCTTCCATTAGGCAAGGTAACGGACCTAGCCGAGGAGAGGCGGCGCTTGGAGGGGGAACGGGATGAGGCTTCCAAGCACTTGAAGCGCGTGGACTCTCTGCTTGCCAGGCCGCAGTTTCGCGCCAAGGCGCCGGAGCACGTGGTGGAGCGGGAACAGGAGCGGGCGCAGAGCCTGCAGCAGCGGTTGGCGCGGTTGGAGGAGGTTCTGGCCCAGCTGCCTCCTTAGTGCGGCGTTCGGGCAATCCTGTCCCATAGAGTCAGTAAGGTAGGCGGGGCAAGAACAACGAGAATCTCCGCTGCGCTTGTAATGGCAGACGCCGGGGCGTGTCCCTATTTGGGGGTGGTGGTCACGGGGGAGTCAGTTCGACCACAGGGGCTGCGTCTACGGCGGGGTTAGATTGGGGCTGATGAGCCGCGAACCTGTTCCAGCCAATTCAACCCTTTTCGTGTGTCGCTGGCTACGCGAGCCGGGTCCCAATAGTAGAGACGCAGCTTGAACAGCCAGTAGGTGAATTCCTTGGACTGGGTGAGGCTGAATCCCTCCTCGATCTGGTAGCCCATCTTCTCCCTGAACTTGGCGATTAAGCCGGCCTGCTCGTCGTCGTATATCCTGCGAAACACCGAGTCGCTCATATCCTCCACGTCGACCCGGCCGCCGGCGCGCATGTCTTTGCGCACCTCTTCCTCCACAGCCACGTGCAGGGCCTCCTCTACTACCACGCCGTACCAGAAGTTCAGAAATCCACGGTACTTGTTGTAGCCGAGCAGGTTCTTTAGGATTTCCGTGGTTACGTAGCTGGGGAAGCGGCCTCGAAATAGCAGATTTTCCACTTCCTGAATCTGCACCGAGTCCCGCAGTAGGGTGCACATTCTCTCAGCCAGAAGCAAACAGTCAAAGGCCTCGCCCTGAATGACGTAACGATAGAGCCGACCATCGATGCGTTCCTCCGGGAGGGTCCACATGCTCATGGCTTCAAGAAGCGCCTCGGCCCAGGGCCGTCCGGCCTTGATGCCCTGCGAGAGACGCTCCAAGGCCTCTATTTCCACGGACACGGGAGGGCCGGTGGGCTGGACTATGAGATCGATGGGGGCTTCAAAGGGCTTGACGTTAATTGGCTTGCCCTCTCTTTAGAGACCCAGAATCGCTCTCAGGCTTGTCCGCGAATCGGGAAAGTTTCGCGTCCCTCCCATAGGAGTGGTTGGCGCTATCAACAATGAATCCACCGGACACGTCTTTGTGTCCGGGGAACTCAGCTTTCAGGCGCTCGTAAGCGGCCACCTGGCCGGTGGTGACGTATTCGTAGATCTTCCCGCTGATGGCCTTGCCGATGCCTGCAACCTTAGTCAGGTCTTGACCCTGTTGGGTTAGAGCGTCCAGGGGCTCGGGAAAGTTAGAGATGATCTCTGCCGCTCGCTGATAGGCCCTAATCTTGAAGATCAGGTCGCCCTTCCTCTCCAGAAGTTGGGCCATGTCCTCAAAGAGGGCAGCTAATTCCTCGTTAACGGCGGACACGGGGCTGCACCTACCCTTTACCGTGGCAGCGCTTGAACTTCTTGCCGCTGCCGCAGTAGCACGGGGCGTTGCGGCCCATCTTTCGCGGCGCCCCGTTACGGGCGCGACCGTTGGACATCGCTTTCATGGGACTGTCGGCGGGGGCCAGAGTGAGACGATAGATACTATGGACTACGTCGTCGCGCATCTGGGTGAGTAAGTTGTGGTACATACGGCGGCCCTCAGATTGGTAGGCCACGAGGGGGTTACGCTGTCCATAGGCTTGAAGGCCTATGCCCTGCCGCAGCTTTTCGATGTTGGTGAGCTGCTGCACCCAGTGCAAGTCCAAGGCCCTCAGCATGATGATGCGCTCTAAGGCCCGCATCCTTTCCGAGCCGAGTTCTTCTTCCTTCTGCCGGTAGATATCCTCGGCGTGGACGGAAAGGGTCTTCTTGAGCTTTCCGCGGTTGGCCTTTCTCAGTTTCTCCTCGTTATCGAGAGATTCCGGCATGGTGGGGAAGATGATGCGAAGGTTCTCAAGCAGGCCCCTGTAGTCACGGTCTTCCATCACGCTGCCCGAAAGGTGTTGGGTCAGAAACTCGTCTATCTTCTCCTCCACCATACGGAGGACAGAGGCGCGCAGGTCCACGCCTTGCAGGATGTTTCGGCGCTCCCGGTAGATGTTTTCGCGTTGCTGGTTCAACACGTCGTCGAACTCCAGCAGGTGCTTGCGGGTCTCGAAGTGGTAGCCTTCAACGCGGCTCTGGGCGCCCTCCAAGATCTTGGTTATAACGCCACTTTCCAGGGGAGCGTCCTTGCCCATGCCAGCCCAACCGGAGACCTTACCCATGAGGTTCTTAGCCCGTTCGCCTCCGAACCGCTTGATAACCTCGTCTTCCATGGAGGCGTAGAAGCGGGTCTCGCCCTGGTCTCCCTGACGCCCTGAGCGGCCCCGCAGCTGGTTGTCGATGCGGCGGGACTCGTGGTGTTCCGTGCCAAGGACCGTCAAGCCGCCCTGCTCCACCACGGCGTCGTGGTCATTCTGCCACTCGGCCATATCGATGTCCAAGCCCACTGGATTGCCGCCGAGTACGATGTCCGTGCCTCGACCGGCCATATTGGTGGCTACGGTTACCGCGCCGGGGCGGCCCGCCTGAGCAATAACATAGGCTTCCCGTTCGTGCTGCTTGGCGTTTAGGACCTCATGGGGCACTCCGCGACGCAGAAGCAGCTGACTCAGCTTTTCGGAGCTCTCAATCGAAGTGGTGCCTACCAGCACGGGTCTGCGTTGGCTGTACATATTCTCTATGTCGTCGGCTACGGCCTTCCACTTGGCCGCCTCAGACTGATAGATGAGGTCGGCGTGGTCCGTGCGGACGAGGGGGGCGTTGGTGGGGATGGCCAGCACTTCCAGCCGGTAGATCTTGAGGAACTCCTCCTCTTCCGTGAGGGCGGTGCCTGTCATGCCGGCAAGCTTATTGTACATACGGAAGTAGTTCTGGAGGGTGATGGTGGCGTAGGTGGTGGTCTCTCGCTGGACCTGAATGCCCTCCTTGGCTTCCACTGCCTGATGAAGACCGTCAGACCAGCGGCGGCCCGGCTGGAGCCGGCCGGTGAATTCGTCCACGATGACAACCTGTCCGTCCCTAACGACGTATTCCTTGTCGCGCTTGTAGAGCACGTGAGCCCTGAGGGCGTTCTCCACGTACTGGACCAGGTGGAAGTTTTCCGGGGCGTAGAGGTTGTCGACCTTAATCCAACCTTCAATCTTTGAGATGCCCTCGTCGGTGAGGGAGATGGCCCGACTACGCTCATCTATCATCGTGTAGTCCGTTTCAGCGCGGAGGCGGGGGGCCAGCTTGGCCATTTGGGAGTAGAGCTGCACCGGTTCTTGGGCAGGCCCGCTGATGATGAGGGGCGTCCTTGCTTCGTCAATGAGGATGTTGTCCACCTCGTCAACGATGGCGTAGTTGAGGTCCTGCTGGACCTGAAGGCTCGGGTCCACTGCCATGTTATCTCTGAGGTAGTCGAAGCCAAACTCGTTGTTGGTGCCGTAGGTTATGTCGCAGTTATAGGCCTCTTGGCGAGGCGCGGGCCTCAAATGCTCGTAGCTGGGGTCCTTGCCGGGTGCGCCGGGTTGGTAAACGAAGGCGGCGTCGTTCTGCAGGCAGCCGACGGTCAGTCCCAGTTTGGCGAAGATGGGGCCCATCCATACCGGGTCGCGGCGAGCCAGGTAGTCATTCACGGTGACCACGTGGACGCCTTTGCCGGAAAGGGCATTGAGGTAGGCAGGGAGGGTAGCTACCAGGGTCTTACCTTCGCCCGTCTTCATTTCGGCGATTTTACCCCGGTGGAGGACGGCGCCGCCCATTATCTGAACGTCAAAGTGGCGCTGGTCAAGGGTGCGCTTTGCAGCCTCCCGAACGGCGGCAAAGGTTTCGGGCAGTATGTCCTCCTCCGACTTGCCCCCGTTCAGCTGTTTGCGAAAGACATCCGTTTGCGTCCGTAATTCTACATCAGTGAACCTCTCGAATTCTCTCTCGAGGCCGTTAACCTGGTCGATGAGGGACTGATATTTCTTCTTGAGGCGATCCTGGGAAGTACCGAGGATCTTGTCGAGTAAGCGGATCATGATTCTCCGTTGAAAAGTTCTCCAACGGAAAGGCCGTTGTGAATTCTCCTAATTGCCTCCCCCAGAAGGGGCGCGACGGAGAGGATGGTTATCCTGCCGTTCATGTCATATCCAGTCAGGGGCACAGTGTCCGTGGCCACCAATTCCTTTAGGGGGCTGGCAATCACTTTGTCGGTAGCATCGCCCGAGAAGAGGGCGTGGGTGACGCAAGAAAATACTTCGCGCGCGCCGTTCTCTATCAGCGCTTCGGCGGCGGCGATGATGGAACGGCCGGTGTTGATCTCGTCGTCGAAGGTGAGGACAGTCTTGTCCTTTACATCGCCGATGATGTTCAGAGTCTGGATGGAGGAGGTGTTGCCCAGACGTCGTTTCTCAACGATGGCTAGAGGGACGCCCAGCCGCTCGGCCACGTCCCTGGCGCGCTTGCTGATTCCCACGTCAACGGCCACGACCACGAGGTCGTCCAAATTCTTGTCGCGGAAGTACCGCACCAGTAGGGGGAGAGCGGTAAGCTCGTCCACGGGGATGTTGAAGAAGCCCTGTATCTGGCCGGCGTGGAGGTCTATGGTGAGGAGGCGGTCGGCGCCGGCGGCGGTAAGCAGGTCCGCCACCAGCCGGGCTGTGATGGGCACCCGAGGCTGGTCTTTTTTGTCCGTGCGGGAGTAGCCGTAGTAGGGCACCACAGCCGTGACACGGCCGGCGGACGCCCGCTTCGCCGCGTCAATCATTATCAGCAACTCCATGAGAGCGTCGTTCACCGGAGTGCAGACGGGCTGCATTATGAAGACGTCACGTTCCCGGACATTCTCCAAGATACGAACGAAAGTATTGTCGTTGGAGAACTTGAAGACTTCCGCCTGACCCAAGGAGATGTTGAGATACTTGCAAACATCATGGGCCAACTCACGGTGAGAGTTCCCCGTGAATACGCGAAGCTCATCGCTCAAGGAGCGCATTCTTCCCCCCGAAGGTGAAATTTTGCCCGGATTCACGCCTTCGTACGGATGAGCAGGTTGGGCGCAATCGGCCAACGGGCAAAGGCTTGGCTACTCGGCCTCATTATAGCACAGCCCCTTGAGCGCTCAAAATTCACTCCAGTTATTCACCGTTGACCGTTGGCCACGGGAGATCCGATAGGGCACGCAGTCCATCGCTAGTAAGGCTACCAGCTTTTTGCTATACTGCCTTGGGCCTCAACGGGGGCCGCTTTAGTTGTGGTTGAAAAGGAGAGGAAATGGGGGCGTACGCCTTAATTGGGGCGCAATGGGGTGACGAAGGGAAGGGGAAGGTGGTGGACTACCTGGCGTCCAAGGCTCAGTGGGTAGCGAGATATGCCGGCGGGAACAACGCCGGGCATACGGTAATGAACGAGGGAGGGACATTCTCCCTTCATCTAGTGCCTTCAGGAATCTTTCAACCCCAGGTTTCTTGCGTAATAGGCAATGGGGTGGTGGTGAACCCGGAGGTGCTTCTGGAGGAGATAAGGGAACTGTCTGAACGCGGCGTGGACGTGAGTCGGATATACGTCAGCGAGCGGGCCCACCTGATAATGCCATACCATGTTCAGATTGACGCGCTGGAGGAGAAGGCCCGTGGAGAAGCCAACTTGGGTACCACGGGCACGGGCGTCGGCCCCGCTTACGTGGACAAGGCCTCCCGAACGGGCATACGAGCCGGAGACCTGCTCCACCTGGAGGATGAGCTGCTGCCGCGGCTGAAGCGTGTCGTAGCGGACAAGAGCCGGATTCTCACCAAGCTATATGACCAGCCGCCCCTATCGCTGGAGACGATTCTGGAGCAGTGCGCCCGGTGGCGGGAAGGGCTGAAGGCTCTGATTAGACCTACCAGTTTCCTTATGCAGCAGGCCATTGAGCGGGGTGACACGATCATTATGGAGGGTGCCCAGGGCACCCTTCTCGACCTGGATCACGGCACTTATCCCTACGTTACGTCATCGTCGTCGTCGGTGGGAGGTGCCGCGGCGGGCCTGGGCATACACCCTCGTAGCATCAGCGGCGTCATAGGCGTATTCAAGGCTTACTGCACCCGGGTGGGCAGCGGGCCGTTCCCCACGGAGATGCAGGACGAACGGGCCGACGAGTTGCGCGAGCGGGCATGGGAGTACGGGACGACCACCGGAAGGGCGCGGCGCATCGGCTGGTTCGACGCGGTGGCGGGAAGGTACAGCCAGCACATCAACGGGTTTACGTCGCTGGTGTTGACGCGGCTGGACGTGCTGGACGGCTTTCCTTCTGTGAAGATATGCGTGGGCTACGAGGCGGACGGGGAATTGCTGGACCACTTTCCCGCGAGCGCGACTCTATTGCAGCGGTGCAGGCCCGTGTATGAGGAGATGCCCGGTTGGACGGAGCCTACGGAGGGTGCGACGAGCATGGAGCAGTTGCCTGCAGAGGCGGCGGCCTACGTGCGAAGGCTGGAGGAGTTGATAGGCTGCGAGTTTCATCTGATATCCACCGGCCCGCACCGGGACGAGACGATTATGCTGCGGGAGATGATTTAGAGGGGTGTGGGCGGGGCGCATCTCCACTGAGAAGGTTGGGCCACATCATTAACAGCCTCGTTAGGTCAGCCGGGGTTTCCGGGCAGGTATCTGCCGTCCTCGTCTCGTGTCACCAAGACCCGAATATCAGACCCGTCTGGGGCAATGGTCTTCAGCACATCCGAAGGACCGCTTTGGTCGGGCTGAACCACGGCAATTCTGGAGCCGTTTGGCGACCATGAGGCAAAGGTGCCGGAAGAAATCTCCTGAAGGTTCGTGCCATCCACATTCACCACGTAAATGGATCCAATTGACGTATGATATCTTCCGTTCGATCCTTGGTACCCGCTCCAGGAGAAGAGAAACTGTGAGTCGTCGGGAGACCATTCCAGTACTGCGATACTGCCTCCAATTCGATTCTCTACCTTGGTTATCTTGTCTAGTTCTGTCCCGTCGCTATTGATGGTGTAAAGGGATAAGCTGCCAGAATTACCAATGTTGGTGGGATTCTCTAGAAACAAAAAGGCCAAACGCTGACCATTTGAGGACCAGGCTGAAGGACCGATTATCCTACCTCGCACCTGAGTTTGGTCCTGGAAGTTAGCTGAAAGGAACAGTCGTCGCAGTTCCTGTCCGTCCGCTCCTACTATATACAACTCTGATCTATACGCCTCTGAACCATCAATAACGCTTTCGACCACAAAGGCGAGTTCCTGTTCGCTGGGCGACCAGATGGGACCGACTGTTATATCCTTAGAGTTAGTGCGTTTGCCATCTGGCCAATATTCGGGCGTATTTGTGTGAGTATGATAAAGAAGTCTTTCTTCCTGGCTGCCGTCGCTGGCAATCACCCTAATATTCGGGAACCATGAGTCGTCGGCAAACCCATCAGCAAAGGCAATGCGAGAGCCATCCGGCGACCAGTCAGGAGCAATGGCAGTATGGTACTTGGAGATGCGTTCGGTGAGCCTCCGCCGATTCGAACCGTCAAGGTTGGCGGTTTCAATCTCAGTGACGATCGGGTCCTTAGTGTGCCTGGAGGTGGCGTAGGCTATACGGGTACCATCTGGAGATAAGTTAGGGAAGCGGTCAGGCTTATTTTTGTCTCCCCCCTCAGAGAAGAGCCGGAACTCGGAGCCGTCGGTCCTGACTATGTAGATCCTCCCATAGTCGCCATAGGACCCTAGTGGCGTCATTATATTCTGTCCGTCGGGCGTCCATCTTGGAGTAGCTTTAGGCACAGCATGGTGTGCAAAATAGTATGGACCATGCAAACCAAGCGCGGTGTCACCTCCAAATGGACTATCACCCGATCTTATAGCAATGCAAAAACCGGCTACAAAGAAAATGACGAGACCAACAACAGCAATCGTTACAGCGAGCGACCCCAACGCAACTATCCACATAATGAATTTCATGCCGTATTCCTATGGATCCACATTCTGGTAGAGGGAAAATATGGCCATGATGTCAAAGGGATGGGGGGGTGTGGGGGATTTTCTTGTGGGGAATAGAGGGGTTTTGGGTATTCGTTATTTTCTGTGGTGGAAACGAATCCTGGATTTAGGTAAGGCGGTGGGATGGCTGTTTCATTCATGGGGATAGGTTAGCGGGCGAATGGATGTTTTGGCAATAGGGAGATGTCAGTGGTGGGTTGGAGGAGGGGGGCGAGGTGCTTCGCTGCGTAGCCCCCTCAGAATGACGTGCTGGGGGTTAGACGGGTAGGTCTATGGGGTAGTTGGCGAGGAGGTTGTCTGCCTGGGGCGAGATTCTTCGTCGCGGGGCCTCCTCAGAATGACGTGCTGGGGGTTAGACGGGGAGGTCTATGGGGTAGTTGGCGAGGAGGTTGTCTGCCTGGGGCGAGATTCTTCGTCGCGGGGCCTCCTCAGAATGACGTGCTGGGGGTTAGACGGGTAGGTCTATGGGGTAGTTGGCGAGGAGGTTGTCTGCCTGGGGCGAGATTCTTCGTCGCGGGGCCTCCTCAGAATGACATGCTAGTGGTCGAGCCTCCTCAGAATGACATCAGTGGGGTTAGAGGGGGAGGTCTATGGCGTAGTTTTCCAGCAGCTTGTCCACCTGTGACGCCATGTTGGCGTCGGCGGGGATGAGGGGTAGGCGGGGGGTGCCCACGTCGAAGCCTATCTTGGCTTAGGCGTACTTGAGGGGGATGGGGCGAGTAATCGGGTGTCCATTTTATTTGCTTCTTGATGCCTTTTGCGGGGTTGCTTACCCTTCTCCACAGGTAGGTCAAAAGACACCCCCAGCGAGATTCTTCGTCGCGGGGCCTCCTCAGAATGACATGCTGGGACATGCTGGAGGTCGGGCCTCCTCAGAATGACATCAGTGGGGTTAGACGGGGAGGTCTGTGGCGTAGTTTTCCAGAAGCTTGTCCACCTGGGCGGCCATATTGGGGTCGGCGGGGATTAGGGGGAGGCGGGGCTTGCCTATGTCGAAGCCTATCTTGGCGTAGGCGTACTTGAGGGGGATGGGGTTGGAGGCGATGCCGGTCATGCCGTTGCACAGGGGCAGGAGCCTAAGATGCTCTTCGGCGGCTTCCTTAAGATTTCCCGCAACCGTGAGGTCTATCATGTGGCGCATCTGCTTGCCGAAAAGGTTGGAGACTACGCAGATGACGCCGTAGCCCCCCAGGCAAAGGAGGGGGAAGGTGTCGCCGTCGTTGCCGCTCCAGATGCGGAAACCGTCAGACGCGCCGTCTATGGTTTGCGCCATTAGCTCGAAGTCGGCGGTGGCGTCCTTCACGCCCACGATGTTGTCCACGTTGCTGGCCCGGATGGTCGTTTCCAGGGACATCTTGATGCCGGTGCGGCCGGGGATGTTATAGAGGATGCAGGGTAGATGGGTTGATTCGGCGATTGCCTTGAAGTGCCGGTAGATGCCCTCCTGGGGGGGCTTGTTGTAGTAGGGGACCGTAAGCAGCAGCGCATCGACGCCGACCTCTTCCGCCTCCCGGCTGAGGTTGATGCTGTCCCATGTGGAGTAGTTGCCGGTGTTGGCAATCACCGAGCCTCGGTCGCCCACCGTCGCCTTGACCTCTCCCCAGAGTCGAAGCTTCTCCTCGTGGCTGAGGGTGGGGCCTTCGCCAGTAGTCGCGCCGACAACCAGGCCGTCGCTGCCTGAGTCCAGCAGACGATTGGCGAGGTCGCGGGTCTTGGCCCAATCCACCTCGCCCCGTTCGTCCATGGGCGTGACCATGGCGGTCAATAGTCTTCCAAGCTCTACCATGGCAGTCCTCCAGCTATGCGAGTAGAACCCATTGGGCTACGGCTCGGAAGAAGCGGCCAGGGATTTTGCCGTCAGGCAGTCCCGTCTAACCACTTCTTCTGCTATTTGAAGGGCATTAAGAGCGGCGCCCTTCCTAAGATTATCGGCCACTATCCATAGGGCCAGTCCGTTGTCGATCGAGGGATCGCGTCGAATGCGTCCGACGTAAACGTCATCAGTGCCGGCCAGGTCCAAGGGCATGGGGTAGGAGTCACGAAAGACAGTTACTCCGGGCATTTCGTCCAACAGTTGGGCCGCCTCAGCGGGGTCCATGGGATGTTCGAATTCCAGGTGGACCGCCTCGCTGTGACAGGTGTAGACGGGTACGCGGACGCATGTTGCGGAGATTCCCATGTATGGGTTGTGGAGAATCTTCCGTGTCTCGTTTATCATCTTCTCCTCTTCCTTGCTGTAGCCGTCTTCAAGAAAGTCGTCTATGTGGGGGAAGAGGTTGAAGGCGAGGGTATGAGGCATGGCGCTCGCGTTGGCGGACGCTCCCGTCAGCATAGCTCCAGCCTGCTCCGTAAGCTCCTGTACGGCGGCGGCTCCGGCCCCGGAAGCGGCCTGGTAGGTGTCTACTATGACGCGCCTGATGGGGTTGACGCGGTGCAAGGGGTAGAGGGCCATGACCATCTGGATGGTGGAGCAGTTGGGTGTGGCGATGATGCCACAGTGGTCTTCCACGTCCTGCCCGTTTATTTCTGGAACGACCAAAGGCACGGCGGGATCCATGCGGTAGGCGGAACTCTTGTCGATGGCTACGGCTCCGCTGTTGACGGCCGCGGGGACGAAACGGCGGCTCACCGACGCTCCGGCGGATATGAAGGCGAAGTCGATGTTTCGGAAGGAGTCTTCCGTGGTTTCCTGCACCTCTAATTCCTGACCGGCCACCGAAATACGGGCGCCGGCGGAACGCCGGGAAGCCAGCAATTTGAGGTGGTTGACGGGAAAGGCGCGTTGCTCCAGGATGTTCAGAAAAACGCGGCCCACGGCGCCGGTGGCGCCCACTACTGCTATGTTGAAATATCTGCTCACTGAGGGGCCGCTACACTCCTAAAATCTTGTCCAAGCCTAGCACAAGGCCCTTTATGGTAACAACCTCACGGATGGCGCGAAGGACCCCGGGCATGTAGCAATCCCGACCCAGAGTGTCGTGGCGCAGCGTGAGGGTCTGGCCCTGGGCGCCGAAGACCACTTCATGATGGGCGCTTCGACCAGGCTGCCGCAAACTGTGGATACCCACGCCGCCGACTTGTGCGCCCATAGATCCCTCCAGGTTTTCACGTTGGGGTTCCTTGCGGACGAATTCCTTACCATCGGCGGCGGCTTGGGCCAGGGCAATGGAAGTGCCGGATGGGGCGTCGATCTTTGCTTCGTGGTGCGACTCGATTATGTCTACATAGTCGAAATATGGCGCGGCCTTCTGCACAAGGCTCTGGAGCACTACCGCACCCAGGGCAAAGTTAGGGGCCACCACCACGCCCACGCCCTTCGACCGCGCCCTCTGGTCCATGAGGCGAACTGCTTCATCCTTGAGGCCGGAGGTGCCTGTAACGAAGCAAACGCCCGCTTCGATAGTCGTGTAGGCCGCTTGTATGGTGGCGTCGGCGTTGGAGAAGTCCACCACGACGCGGGGCTTGGTTTGGAGAATAAGGGTCGAGAGGTCAGACGAAAGGGGAATGGAACCGGCGCCGTTGGGCAGGTGCAGCCGGTTGCCAGGTGCGACGACGTCAACGCCGCCAACGGGCAACGTATCCGCGGCTTCGCAGACTGCCTTGAGGGTTTCCTGACCCATCCGTCCGGCGACGCCGTGGATGAGGACTCTAATGTCTGCCATTGAATACTCCGGGCGTAGGCTGGCCTCTAGTGTAAAGAGCAAGGCCTATTTTGGCCACTGATAATGAGGCCAGAAAGCGCAGTTTTAGCCACGGCGAGAATGCCGGCTATGGGGCCGATGACTACCGCCCGGGTGGGCGACGATTGCCGAAGCCACTACGCGGACCAGCGCCGGGACGGTCTCCGCGGGGCGCGTTGTTACGTCCGGGGGGGCCGCCTCGACGGGGCGGGCGGCCTCCGCGGGCGCCGCCCGGACGGGGACCGGATGACCGGGACGGCGGGCCTTCCTCGCCGAAGAGGGCGCGACGGGACAGGTTGATGCGACCCAGGGAGTCTATCTCCAGGATCATCACGGTTATCTCCTGATCCATGGTCACGCCGTTGTCCATAGAGGCCAGCTCCTCCGTACGCAGCAGGCCGTCCTTGCCGGGCACCAGCTCGACGAAGGAGCCGAAGTTGGTCATCCGTACGACCTTGCCAGTGAAGATGTCCCCCACTTCCAGCTCTCTGGTCATGTTTTCAATGCGGGTGCGGGCCTTCCGTATGGCGTTATCGTCGTTGGCGCCTATTATCACCACGCCAGCGTCGTCGATGTCCACGGTGGCGCCTGATTCCTCGATGATGGCGCGGATATTGCGGCCGCCTGGGCCGATGACTGCACCAATCTTGTCGACGGGAATGGTGATGCGCTCCATCTTGGGGGCGTACTGGCTGAGGGCGGCCCGGGGCGTCTGGATGGCTTCGGCCATCTTGTCGAGGATGTGCAGGCGTCCGACTCTGGCCTGCTCCAAGGCTATCTGTAAGATTTCCTGGGTGAGGCCCTGAATCTTGATGTCCATCTGTAGGGCGTTTATGCCCTTGGCGGTGCCCGCCACCTTGAAGTCCATGTCTCCCAGGAAGTCCTCGACGCCCTGGATGTCCGAAAGGACAGCGTAGTTGCCGTCGTCTCCCATGATGAGGCCCATGGCCACGCCGGCAACAGGGCTCTTGATGGGCACGCCCGCGTCCATGAGCGCCAGAGAGCTGCCGCAAACGCTGGCCATCGAGGTGCTTCCGTTGGAACTGAGCACCTCCGAGACAATGCGGAGGGCGTAGGGGAAGTCCTCTTCGGAGGGTAGGACGGGATCGATGGCCCGTTCCGCCAATGCGCCGTGGCCAATCTCCCGCCGGCCGGTGAACATGCGGCCCGTCTCACCCACGGAATAGGGCGGGAAGTTATAGTGATGCATGAACCGCTTTCTGTCCTGGGGGCTGAGGGTGTCGAGGATCTGCTTCATGCTGATGGTGGCCAGGGTGGCGATGCTCAGCACTTGAGTTTCACCCCTGGTAAATAGGCCCGTCCCGTGGGTGCGGGGCAGGACGCCGACCTCGGAGGTGATGGGTCGAATCTCATGGGCTTCTCTGCCATCGGGTCTAATACCCTGCTCCAGGATTCGGGAGCGGACCACGTCTTTCATCATTGACTTAAAGATACCGGAGACCTGCTTGGGGTCTTCGTCCTCGAGGGCTTTCAGCACCTCGTCCCTTAGCTGACGCTCAGCGTCCTCCCGTCCGGCCTTGTCGGGGCTGGGAGCCAACGCCGCCTCCAGGCGCCCGTTCAGGATTCCTTCCACGCGACGTTTCAAGTCCGATTCGTCGGCAGTTTCCGGGACGGGCTGCTTGGGCTTGCCCACGGTCCGCACCATCTCGTCAATCAAGCCGATAATCTCGTCGTTGGTCTCCTGTGCACGACTGATAGCCTCGAGGGCGACTTCTTCGGAAACCTCGGTTGCGCCCGCCTCCACCATGCCGATTGCGCCGCGAAGGCCGGCGACGGCTACGTTGAGGCTGCTCTCTTCTATTTCAGTAAAGGTAGGATTGACGATGTATTCACCGTCCTTGTAGGCCACGCGGCAGGCGCCCACCGGCCCGTCAAAGGGGATGTCCGAAATGGACACGGCGGCGGAAGCGCCGACGATGCCCAGCACGTCCGGGGGGTTCTCCTGGTCCGTGGAGAGAACGGTCAAGACTATTTGCAGGTCGTTATGGAGGCCCTTGGGGAACTGGGGCCGCATGGGCCTATCCACCAGACGGGCGGAAAGGATGGCGTCGGTCCCGGGTCTGCCCTCCCGGCGGAAGAAACTGCCGGGAATCTTTCCGATGGCGTAGAGCTTCTCCTCGAATTCCACCGTTAGTGGGAGGAAGTCGATGTCCGGGCGGGACCTGGACGACATGACTGCCGTGGCCAGCAACACCGTATCGCCACAAGTTACTTTGACGGCGCCGTTGGCTTGGGAGGCAAGCTTACCGGTCTGCAAAGTAATCAGCTTGCCGCCGATCTGTATCTGAAAATTATGTTCCATTACAATAGGTATCAAATCCTTCTAAGGGTAAAGAGGGGGAATAAAAGGAAAAAGCGCCCCGTCGGGGCGCCTATCTTCTGAGGCCGAGCTTGGCTATGAGAGACCTATAGCGGGCCACGTTCTTGTGGGTGAGGTAGCCGAGCAGCTTTCTGCGGCGCCCCACCAGTCGGAGAAGGCCCACCCTGGTATGGGTGTCCTTCCGATGAACTTTAAGATGCTCCGTAAGCTCCTTGATCCTTCCTGTTAGAACCGCAACCTGGACCTCTATGGAGCCTGTATCCCCCGGGGTTTGGGCGTACTCCGCCATGATGACTGACTTGCTGTCTTTGTTCACGTACTCTTTGTATTCCCTCTTTCTCTTTTCAAGCATGAATTATAACATAGCTGAGGTATCTTTCAATACGGCAGATGATAGGTTGGCAGGATTCGCATTGAATTTGTACGTGGTAGCCACGCCCATAGGCAATTTGGAGGACATTACCCTTCGCGCCTTGCGAATCTTGGGGGAGGCGAAGCTCATTGCCGCCGAGGATACGCGCACGACGCGTAAGCTGCTGGCGAGATATGAAATCAGGACGCCGTTCTTGAGCTTTCACCAACACAATTATGTCCGCCAGATCCCCAAGGTCTTGGAGGCTTTGGCGGAAGGAGACGTGGCTTTGGTGAGCGATGCGGGGGTTCCGACGCTTTCGGACCCGGGAGCAGAGCTGGTGGAGAAAGCTTTGGAGTTGGGAATAACTGTCACGCCGATTCCCGGGCCATCGGCGGTTACAGCCGCGCTTTCCGCGTCGGGATTGCCTGCAGACAGGTTTATGTTCGTCGGGTTTCTACCGCGCCGGAGGAACGAGAGGCTCCGGTTGCTGCAGGGGTTGGCCGGCATTGATAACACCCTGGTAGTCTTCGAAGCTCCCCACCGGCTTAGGAACACGTTGGAGGATATCCTTTCGACCTGGGGCGATAGACGGATAACCGTTTGCCGGGAGTTGACTAAGAAGTTTGAAGAGGTCTTTGCCGGCTGTGTGTCCGAGGCCCTGGAGCGGTTTGACGTGCCGAGGGGGGAGTTTACCTTGGTGGTGGAAGGGGCAGAGACGACCGGCCCGGAGATTTGGGAGCCGGAGCAGGTGCGGGAAGCGCTGAAGGAGTTGAAGCGTGATGGGGTGAGGGCGAAGGAAGCGGTGCGTCGGATAGCTGCGGCTTCGGGGATGAGGCGAAGTTTGGTCTATGACGAGTGGCTGTCGCTGGGTGGGGATGGTCCATAGGATGTGAGGGAGTCTCGCAAATAAGTGGGGATTGGGAGAACCGGCTTGGGAACCGAAGGAAAGGAATTGTTGCAGAGGCGGGATGATTCGTTTTTGGGTGACTCGTTTTGCTGTGTGGTGGAAACGAGTGGTATTTTCCTTCGTAATCGGGGACTCGTTATTTTCTGTGGTGGAAACGAATGGCGCATTAACCGTAGACGTAGCGACGCTGGATGGCCATGAGTCTGGCGAGGGAATTGACTGCTCGTAGGAGGAGTTCGGTAGAAACTTCCGGGTCGTCAAGGAGGGCGTTGAGCTTGACTCGGAGGAGGGCGATTTCAGGGCCGAGGTCTCTGAGGTCGTCGGCGTCTTCGAGCTGCTTTAGCTGGTCGGGGGTGAAGTGTTTTGAGTAGAAGCCGTGTTTGCGGGCGTTCTGGTTGCCGGACTGACCGCCGGACTTCCGCTTGGGATCTTCATCCTCATCGCTGTTGAGGTCGTAGAAGGAGCCTTTGGGGGGTTCTTTGGGGTATCCGAGAGTGTCTAGCAATTTATCGAAGTCCTCATACAGTTGTTCTATAGTTTTCATGGGATGGAAGGTAGCAGGGGATGGGGATTTGTGGCAAGGGGGAAGATGTCACAACGGGGGGTGGGAGTGTGGCGGGTGTGGGAGGGAAGGGATGGGTCTCCGTATTCGTGAGGACGAAGGAAGAGAAAAGGGGATTGCTACGGCAACGGGATTCTTCACTTCGCTTCGCTGCGTTCAGAATGACATGTGGGCGGGATGGCGTAGGAATGACGGGTTAGATGGCCTGCGTGGGTGGAGAATACCGCACTCTGCAGGGCGTACCGAAATCAGGTGGTATTGTGCTAAACTTGGTTCCTTGGAGCGGTGGCGCGAGCGTCCAGTGGCGCACTCTGAGCAGAAGTAGCATCTCAGGAGGAACGGCTGAGGGCCCATGCCGGAGCGGATATTCATAGCGGTGGCTTGGCCCTACGCCAACGGTTCCCTGCACTTGGGGCAGATAGCGGGCTGCTATCTGCCGGCGGACATCTTTGCCCGGTATCATCGCATGAAGGGCAACCAGGTAATCATGGTTTCCGGCAGCGACCAGCACGGAACGCCCATTACCATCCGCGCCGACAGGGAAGGCGTTTCGCCTCAGCAGGTAGTGGACCGGTTTCATAGCGAGTTTCTGGAAAGCTGGAAGCGTTTGGGCATCAGCTTCGACCTGTTCACCACCACGGGCACGGAAAATCACGCCCAGGTGGTGCAGCAACTCTTCCTCACCCTGTTGGAGAAGGGTTACATCTACAAGGACACGATGCTGCTCCCCTACTCTGCCGAGATGGATCGTTTTCTGCCAGACAGATACGTGGAGGGCATCTGTCCCTTCTGCGACGACCCCGGTGCAAGAGGAGACCAGTGCGACGCCTGCGGCAGGACGCTGAATCCAACAGACCTCATCGAACCGCGCAGCGCTATCGGAGGATCCATTCTGGAGTTCCGGGAGTCGGAGCACTTTTTCCTAAAGCTGACGGCCTTTCAAGAGCCGCTGCTGGAGTGGGTGAAGCAGCAGAGGCACTGGCGGCCCAACGTACTGAACTTCACACAGCGCTTTCTGGAAGACGGGTTGAAGGACCGGGCCATCACCCGAGATATTCAGTGGGGCATTACGATTCCCTTGGAAGGCTACGAAAGCAAGCGGATCTACGTTTGGTTCGAGGCAGTGACGGGGTATTTGTCGGCTGCCATGGAGTGGGCCCAACGCCAGGGAGACCCTGAGGCGTGGGAACCCTTCTTCCGTGACTCCAGCACCAGGGGATACTACTTCATTGGCAAGGACAACATCCCCTTTCACACGATAATCTGGCCCGCCATGCTCATGGGGGACGGCAGTCTGGAGCGCCCCTATGACGTTCCAGCCAACGAGTTTCTTAACATGGAGGACGCCAAGATATCCACCAGCCGCAACTGGGCCGTTTGGCTCCCCGACTACCTGGACCGGTTTGAACCGGACCCGCTTCGGTATGTCCTCTCCGCAATCATGCCGGAGAGCAGCGATTCCAACTTCTCGTGGCACGACTTTGTACGCCGAAATAATCAAGAACTGGTGGCCACCTACGGGAACCTGGTGCACCGGGTTTTGACGATGACCCATCGCAGCTTTAAGGGAACGTTTCCGCAGCCGGGGACTTTGGACGCTCAAGACCGGGAGATGATGGATAGGCTTCCGGCGGCGTTGGATGAAGCGGCGGAGCATCTCGAATCGTGCCACTTTAGACGGGCGCTCTCCGTCGCCATGGGTCTGGCACAGGCCGCCAACCGCTACCTTGACGCGCTGGAGCCGTGGCGCACGCGAAAGACGGACATGGAGAGAACAGCCACGACGCTTTGGGTATGCCTGAACGTCCTTTCATGCCTGCGAACCCTTACCTACCCCTTCCTGCCCTTCAGCGCCCAGCGGCTTCACGAAATGCTGGGCTACGAAGGGAACGTGCAGGATACCGGATGGAAGCTAGACCAGATTCCCGTGGGCAAGTCCTTTGACAAGCCCGCCCATCTCTTCAGCAAGCTGGACGAATCCGTGGCTGAGGAAGAGCAGGAACGACTCCGGGCAGCGGCCCGGTAGGAGCACCATTGCTTCAGAGATTGGACGCGCTGGCAGGACAGATCTACCAGCCCATTACGGGTGAACTCATTCAGGTTGTAGAGAACCTGAAGAGTCTAAGGCAAGGGAAAGACCAGCACATGACCCCCTTGCTGACTTACCTCTTCGACCGCGGGGGAAAAGGCATGCGCCCCGCAGTGACCCTGCTCGCGTCCGGTCTGTACGCCAAGGAAGCGCCGGCGGCTGTCACCATGGCCACCGCGGTCGAGCTTCTGCATATTGCCACGCTGATTCACGACGACACCGTCGACAACTCTCTAACCCGGCGGGGGATGGACACTATCAGTAGCCGATGGGACGAGAACGTAGCTATTCTGCTGGGCGATTATGTTTTCGCCGCCTCCGCCACGTTCGTCTGCGACACCAACAACATTCGTGTGATTCGTCGCTTCTCGGAGACAATAATGGACCTCTCCAGCGGCCAGCTTCTGGAATACTTCAACGGGCACAACGTGGACCAGACTCGAAAGCTTTACGAGGACCGGATTTATCGTAAGACTGCATCGCTCTTTCGCACAGCCGCAGAGTCCGGCGCTATCTTGGGAGGCGCGACGGAGGAGGGCATAGATGCCCTGTCCCAGTATGGCTACAACATCGGCATGGCCTTTCAGATTGTGGATGATATCCTGGACGTGAGCGGCGACGCGGAGGAGATTGGAAAGCCCGTGGGCAACGACTTGCTGCAGGGGGTAATGACGCTTCCCAACATCAAGCTACTGGAACGCCATCCGTCCGACAATCCCATCCGCGACCTCTTTGCCAACCCAGGCGAGAAGACCTACCTTCAGAAGAGTCTGAAGATGATGCAGGAATCGGATATCCTGGAAGAGTGCCACGCCGAGGCCGAGGAGTATTGCGCCAAGGCCCTTCGGATACTGGAGGGTCTACCCGAGACGCGGGCCAGGGAGTCGCTCAGGATACTGGCGTCCTACGTTACGAAGAGGCAACGCTGAACCGACGGTTCACGCCTCCCAGACGACTCGCCCGCCGACTATAGTCAAAACCACCCCTATCTTGCCTATCTCCTCCACCGGCGTCTGAGTAGGGTCGTCGGTTAGCAGTGCAAGGTCGGCGTATTTTCCCGGCCTTATGGAACCGATCAGTCCTTCCTGAAAGCAGGAGCGAGCCGCACCGATAGTCCACGCTTGAAGGGCTTGAACGGCGGAAACCGCCTGATTGGGGCCGATACTGCGTCCGTCCGACGTCCGTCGAGTGACAGCAGCCTGGGTGTCGAGCAGGGGATCTATCGGCGAAACAGGGGAGTCGGAACTGGCGACCCAGGGGATTCGGGAGTCGGCCAAGCCTGCCAGCGGGTAGAGATGGTTGATGAGGCCCGGTTCCACGTTGGCGAGGTATTTTGCGCCGTGGTGGTAGACGAAGCCGGGTTGGGTGACCACCGTTGCGCCGCTGTCTTTCACCAGTCGCAGAATCTCCGGGGGGGCTTCGGCGCAGTGTTCAATTCGGTGGCGGGGGCCTGGACGACCATTGAAGAGGCGGGCGGCGGCGATGGCTTGAGCGGCGGCGATCACGGCTTCCGCCTCCACTGCATGGAAGGCCAGTTGACGGCCCTCACGATGCTGCTCTATGGCGATTTCCACCAAATCTTCCGGGGAGGGACGTAGGGCTCCGGTGGCGGAAGTTACCATTATCTTGACCGCGCCTAACCGCAGCCCGAAATTAGTGTCAATGCCTTCGGTGCTAAGTAGTTCCTCGTCATTGGCGTGGGGTAGACCAACCATCATGGTTACCCGCGGCGTTAGCGCACCGGAATCCTTAAGCCGGTGGAAGGTCTGCCATTGCTCGAATCCGTTGCCCGCGCCGGCGTCCTGGATTGCAGTTACGCCTTTGGAAAGTAGCAGGGTGTTCGCCTCTCTAACGCTGGTGGCAAACTCTCCCTCCGCTCGGAAGGGTCTCATTAAGCGGCCAATCTCCCGGTTCATCTCCAGGAAGACGCCGGTAGGACGCCCTGATGCATCTCGTGCCACGTGACCTTGGGGAGGGCCTTTGAAGTTTCGTCCAATTCCCAGGAGCTTCATGGCGGCTGAGTTCAATACCGTGGCGTGGCCGGATCGATGGTCGAGGCGTACCGGATGTTCCGGCGCTGCCCGGTCCAGGTCGGCGGTGTTGGGATGGCGGCCTTCTTCCAAGAGGCCCTCGTCGTATCCGTAAGCGCGGATCCATTTGCCAGGGGGAGTCCGTATTGCTTCCTGGGCAATCAAGCGCACCACGTGATGGATGCCAGGCGCTTTGTAGGCCCCGCAGTCCAGTTGAAGAAACCTGGAGGCCATGGCCAGGAAGTGACAATGAGCGTCGTGGAAACCGGGCGCGAGCGTCATGCCGTCGCAGTCGCGTCGACGGGTTCCTGCGTCCGCCAGGGAGTCCAGGTCCTTCAGGGAGCCAACGGCCAGGATGCGACCGTCTTTGACAGCAACGGCGGACGCCAGAGAAAGCATAGGTTCCAGAGTTAATACCCTGGCGTTGTACAACAGCAGGTCCGCCTTAGGCGTCATGGCTTACAGCGGGAAGTCTTTGGGATGCTGCCATGACAATGAGGCGCACTTGCCCAGCCGGAATTTTGCGGGATGTTGCCGCTCAAGCCTCGGGGGCAGACTCGATGAACAACTTCACCGCGTGCCAAACGAACATCTCCGGTGTCAGGCTAAGCTCCCGCGAGAGGTCCTTGACCTGCTGGGCCAGGGGGCCCGTAAGCGAGAAGGTCACGCTCTTGTCTTCTTCGGCCCAGAGGAGGAGCAGCCGTAGGGTCTCCAAGCCAAGTTGGGCGACAACAACCTCTGCTTTGTCGTCCGAGTCGATGGAGCGGCGATGCAGCGTTACGGATCCGCCGACACTTTCAGCCCAATAGGCATGACGCCCGTCGTCGCCCATTGTAAAGGGGCCTTTAGTCTCTGGGCTGCTAGTCAATGTCTGCGGCGTCGTGCTGTTCGTCAGCGTGGTAGGAGCTGCGGACCAGGGGACCTGAGGCCACGTGCTTGAACCCCAAGTCCTTGCCGATTACCGCCAATTCATTAAATTCCGATGGCGTATAGAACCTGTCTATGGGCAGGTGCTCCGGGGAAGGACGGAGATACTGGCCAATGGTCAGGAGGTCACAGTCCACGGCCCGCAAGTCCCTCATGGTTTCCACGACCTCAGACGTAGCTTCCCCCATGCCGACGATAATGCCGGACTTGGTTGGGACGGCGGAGGCAATCTCCTTGGAACGGCGCAGTAGCTGAAGGGACCGTTCGTAGTCACCCCGGGGCCGGACCTTGGGAAAGACGTTCCGCACTGTCTCGATGTTGTGGTTCAGCACCGCCGGGCCTGCCTCGAGCACCCGTCGGAGGGCCAATTCGGACCCTTCGAAGTCGGGAATGAGCACTTCCACCCGACAGGTTGGAAGCTCCTTTCGAATCTGCCGGATGCACATGGCGAAGATGAGGGCGCCGCCATCTGCCAGGTCGTCCCGATTCACTGAGGTTATTACGCAGTAGTTGAGGTTCATTCGCTTCACGGCCCGGGTGAGACGCTGTGGCTCCCCTACGTCCAGCCCCATTGGGCGTCCGCTGGTTACGGCGCAGTAGCGGCAGGCACGGGTGCAGATATCTCCCAGAATCATGAAAGTGGCGCTGCGGCGTTCCCAGCAGTCGCCGATGTTTGGACAGCGGGCCTCTTCGCAGACGGTGTGCAGTTCCGAGCTACGCACGAGATGCTTCAACTGGCGGTAGTTTGGGCCGCCCGGCATCGGGACCTTGAACCATTGAGGAAGGCGAGGCCTGACTTGGGTGGTCATCGGACTTCCATCCGTCGAGGCGGGATGCGGCACTTCTCTGCCGTCACGATGGCGTCGATACAGAAGGCGGCCAGGTCCAGTCGTTGGTTGTGGTTGACCACTCGAAATTCGAAGTCCTCCATGGCTTTCATCTCGTCTCCGGCAGCCTCGCTTCGGAGTCGGAGGGTTTGTACGGACTCGCTTTGACGAAAGCGCAACCTCCGCTCCAATTCAGCGATAGATGGGGGTGCAAGAAATATCATCAAAGCGTCCTTCACCAAGGCCCGGACGGTGGCGGCGCCCTGGACGTCCAGTTTCACAAAAACGTCCTTCCCTTTGGCGAGGGCATCCTTGACCTGCTGCTTGGGCACACCATACCAGTTGCCATAGACCTCAGCGCACTCCAGAAACTGCTCTCCTTTTCGCATATGCTCGAACTCTTCTGTGTCCAGAAACAGGTAGTCTATACCGTTTCGCTCGGAACGCCGGCGGGGGCGGGTGGTGGCCGTCACCACGAAATGCCATGGCCGGTCCAGCTCCCTCATGTACTGGAAGACAGCGTCTTTGCCGACGCCGGAAGGTCCTGAGACTACCACCAGCAGGGGGTCTCCGAACCTGTCGGGAAAATCGGTGCTAAGCCAGTCCAAGGCTAACTCTCAAAGGGTGTTCAACCTCACTTATCGGCGGTTCTTGCGGCCCTTTTTATTATCTTCTTCGTCGCCCAAGAGCCCGTGGGCGGCTTTGGTGCCAAACATTACCTCCGCCGTAGCGCGGCCGAAGGACAGGGACTTGGGTCGTTCGTAGTCGGCCCTCGCCCAGGGAGTGATCACGCCACCCAGCCACTTTTCGCGCTCTTCAAAGGCGGTCTCGAACAGGTCGTAAAGCGGCTGAGAAGGCTCCTCCTGCCCCATGATGCCTTTGATCCGCTCCAGTTCCAGGATGCATTCGTTGATCCAGTGGATGATCCCTTCCTGGTTGGTGAGACAAACATCCCTGTGCATGATTGAATCGCCGGAAGCCAGGCGGGTAACGTCCCGAAAGCCTGAGGAGGCCAGATAGCTGATGTCTCCCCACTGGGGACTTTTGGAAGTAGCGCCGATGAGAGCCGCCGATAGAACGAAGGGGAGGTGGCTCACGGCGGCAACGAAGCTATCGTGCTCCTGGGCGTCGATGAAGAAGGGCTTGGCCCCCATGGCGGAGGTGAGGTCAACGATGGTTCTGACGCCCTTCTGGCTGGCGCCGGGGCTGGGCACTATACAGTATGGCCGGTCGTTGAATATTTCCGCGTCGGCGTTGTCGGGGCCCGGCGTTTCCCGGCCGGCCAGGGGGTGGCCGCCTACGAAGTCCACGTGTTTGGGAAGGTGCTCCTTGGCCCACTCCAAGACGGCCACCTTAGTGCCACCGGTGTCGGAAACTATGGTCCTATCTTCGTCCCGACGGAGACGGGGGCCGATGTGTTCCATCACGTCCTTGATGGCCATGACCGGAGTGGCGATAAACACCATGCTGGCGTTGGAAACGGCCGCGGCCATGTTATTTTCCACCCGGTCCACGGCTTTCATGCTTTTGGCCTTGTTGGCGCGGTACCTCTCCAGGTCCGTCCCGACAATCTCGACGTTCTTAATGCCAACCTTCTTGATTGCGAGCCCTAGGGATGTCCCGATGAGGCCCGTTCCGATTATAGTAATGGTGTCCATGCAATTCCCCTGTGGATTATTTTATACGCCTATGGTCTTTCACTGAACGTGACTTGGGGGGCGATTAACGCGCCACCCTATTCGTACTCATCATCGTCGAAATGCGCGCTTTCCGCACCAAACCCGGCGGGAATTATAGCGCTAGTTCTTTCGGATTTGGGCTTCCGCTGCCGGGGGAGTTCCAGCAGGCGCTCTTTCAAGGCCTTCAGCGAATCTCCCGAGGCGGCTCCCACGTCTACCACGACCGCGTCGACCCCCACGTCTCGAAGGCCTTCGAGTTCCCTGGCAGAGAGGCCGACGGGAACCTCCACGAGCAGATACTTGTCGAACATGGTTCGAACGGATACCACGTCGATGAGGCGCTGAAGCGTTAGGGGGCCGTTATCCGCCAGTGAGGTAAATGCGGCGCTTATGGGCAGGTCTTCCAGGGTGCGGAGGAATCCGTCGTTGGCGCCGATGGGTATAGACAAGATAAAGGCGGCCCGGTCGTCCTTGGTCGCCTCGACGGTCACGCTTTCGGGATTGACCAGAAAGAAGTCGCAACCCTTCTGCACCAGACCCTCGGCCGTCTCGCCGTCCAACGCGTCGGCCTTGACACCCCAGGGAGTAGAACCCAGCGCTTCGGCTATCGCCGCAATTTCTTCCCCAGAGTCTACGCCCGTTAGCAGAGCGCCATCGGCGTCCAAACTGGCGAGACTCTTGGCTTCCTCCAAAGAGTTCTGGGAAAGGATGCCAATGAGGGCCATGGCGGGGGTCTGAGTTGCGCGAGTAGCCGCGCCGAATCCCATAGGCGCGGGAGAGCCGCGGCTGATCTTCTCAATCCTGGATACAAGCTTGCTCATCAAAACTCCCGTAATCTTGCTCATCAAAACTCCCGTAATTTGGGTAAAGATATTTTGCAGTTGAAGGGCGCGCCCTGTCAATTGGCATTCTCGTGAATCCCACCTCCGCGTTTTAGCTGGAAGGCCTTTGCAGAAGGACGCACTCAAATTGCGGAATCCAGCAGGCCGCAATTTCTCTGCGTATGCTTGACAATATACAGTGTTTCATGTCTACTAGCCCACGTAGAGAATTGCCTCTGTGAATGAGCATTCTTTGAACCGTCTTGCGACTCTCACAGGGATTTCCTCTGCTAACTCAGCCCACGCACAAAATTAGGAGGTTGAAGGAATGATAAAGAAGTCCAAATACAGGCTGCCCTTGGTGGCTCTGCTGCTAACGATGGCGTTGGCGTTCACGCTGGTCATAGCCGCTTGCGGCGGTGATGACGACGATGAAGCCCCTGCGCCCGCGCCTCCTCCGGCGACTATAGACATGTCCGCCATAACCGCGATGACATCCGGCCTATCCGCGGAGATCCAACAAGCCCTCGCTGAGGAAATAGCAAAGATACAGCCTCCCCTCTCTGAGGACGAAATTCGCTCGCTAATCGAAAGTGCGGTCAGCGAAAGCGCGCCGGTGGGCATCTCCAGCGCCGATATTAAGGCATTGGTGGATAGCGCCGTGGCCGCTACAGCCGCCGAGGGCGTGACGCAGGAAGACGTTACTGCAGCGATCGGCGCTGCGGTGGCCGAAGCGGCGGCAGCCCAGACGGAGCCGTTAAGCCAGGCCGACATAGAGCGGATAGTTCGTGCAGCAGTAGCGACGCCTGTCCCGACTGCCATGCCGGCAACGCCCGCTCCGACGGCAGCGCCCACACCTACTCCGTCAGCAACTATGGCGCCCAAGGTGCCCGTTTCGGCCAGGCTAATCCTGGCGGTGCCCCCGCCTTCCCAAGAGGTAGGAGTCATACACCTGGCCAACAACCTGACTAACTCCTTCTTGGTCCACTACGACCATCTGATTGCGTCGGACCCACAGACTGCGGCCTACGGTCCACAGATGGCCACAGAGTGGTCTACCTCGCCCAACGGCAAGGTCTGGACATTCAAGCTTCGCGACGACATACCCTTTTATTCAAAAGATGGGAGACCCTCCGGGTTCAACCTAACTTCGAATGACGTCGTCTTCAGCTTCAACCTCCTCACGGGAGATGGCACAGAGAAAGCCATTAACCCTGCCAACTGGGAAGGATATGCAGGTGAATCAGAAACGCACAAGACCAATGGCGATTACGAAGTCATTTTTGACATGAATATTGTTCAATTGGACTTGCTTACCTTCATGTCCGATGAGGTAGAAAGCGGCATCTCTAGCAAGGCCTACTGGGATGCCATAGGGGGCGAAGACGCCTATAACGAAAGGCCCATCGGCACCGGACCTTTCGCCCTTCAAGAACTTAACCTGGGGGTAAACTACCTCTTTAGCCGAGTGGAAGACCACTGGCGCCAGACACCGGAGTTCCACGAGTTGGAAATGAAAATGATCCAAGAATCTTCGACTCGGCTCGCATCACTGCTTACGAGAGAGTCTCATCTGGCCGTGGTGCCAAGAGGCATCCATGAACAGGCAACAGCCGCAGGCATGCAGATCTACCGGGCGAGCATTCCCGGCGGGCACTTCAACATGCGCCTACCGTGGTACAAGCCCCAGAACTACCTAAGACCTGACGGCTCAAAGACCCACTCGACCGCGGCGGAAGGTCCAACCAAGGGCTACGATCCCAACGACCCGTTGCGGGACACCAGGGTTCGCCGGGCCCTCATAATGGCCATGGACCGCAATGAAATCAATGAGGTCTTCTTCCAGGGCAGGGCAATTCCGAACCCGATGGACTACTTTCCGCCCTGGTCGGACATCTTCAAGGACGAATGGGCTCCCTTCCCCGGGCCTGACGGCGCGACGGGCGCCGCTGGCGGTTGGGACCACCCTCATGACGTTGAAGGCGCAAAGGCGCTACTCGCGGAAGCCGGCTGGCCCGACGGCGGCTTCACCGTGACCATCCACGTGCCCAACAACCACTCACTGGTGCCGGAGATGCCGGATGTCGCCGAGCAAATCGGCGTCTACTGGAAGGAGCTTGGCGTCGACACCGAGTTCGTTTCCCTCACCAACCAGGACGTTTTCGCCACGGCGTGGACAAGAGAGAAGTCTCAATCCATGTACATGAACGTTTCGCCCAAGTCGGCCCATCCCTGTGTGGCGATGGTGTTCAACCGGTATGAGTCAGGTCGAGGCTTCTTCGACTACGACGAGGTTTCGGAGTACAAGAGCCGGTGCGACCAGCAGGAGGACGCGGACGAGCGGCGTCAGTTGACGCTGGAATTCGGCGACTGGTGGTACGAGCGCACTGTGAACTTCCCGATTTTGTGGGTATTCCAGGAAGGCGCCTACAACCCGGGCGTGATGGAAGGCTACAGCGTTAACCTGCTGCACCACGCTCCGGTACGCTATCACGAGTTCACCAAGCCTGTTTACCAGTAATCCCAAATCCCGCCACACGAGCGGAATAGGGCTAGAGGATGAACAAATAAGGGGCGCCAGGGTTACGGCCCTGGCGCCCCTCTGCTAAATTGAGTTAAACTGCAAAATAGGAAGTATTAGGAGGTCCCGATGATAGAAATTGATGGAAAGATGGTCTACGAATCCTTGGAAGAGGTCATTGATCCCAAGCACACTGCGTTGATGATCATAGACATGCAGAACGGACTTGCCTCACCTGAGGGCTATACGGCCAGGCACGGCAAGTTCAGCATTGCCCACCAGCGGGAGATTCTGCCCGGGGTGCAGAAGATGTTGGAGGCGGCCAGAGACATGGGCATCTGCATCGTCCACGTGCAGGTGGTGTTCGACAAGAATGGCGGCTCAAGCTCCCCCGCCTGGCTATACATGAGCTCCCGGCTACGCGACCTGGGGGCCTATTGGGGGCACTCGATGGGCACCGATAGGCGCACCAGCGAGGAGGTCCTAATCGATGGCACATGGGAGGCGGAGATTATTCCCGAGTTGGAGCCGCTGCCCAACGAAATCGTGGTCAAGAAGCACCGCAACACGGCGTTCGTGAATACGCGCATGGACCAAATCCTCAAGTCCAACCGGATTGAGTCTTTGGTGGTGACGGGAACCAGCACTGCCGGATGCGTGCTGGCGACGTGCCTGGACGCCCTGTGGAACGACTACTATACGGTGGTTGTGTCCGACTGCATAGCCGACGGCTTTCCGGAGCGGCACGAAGCGGGCGTGGCCATTTTACGTGAGAAGTTCGACATGCCCACGTCGGAAGAGGTATTGGGCATATGGGCGAGGAAACAAGTGGGCGTAACGGCTGCCTAGCTGCTACCGCTGTCAGAGCGGTCGAATAGAAATCCCCCAGCGGCGCCGAACGGCGCCGCTGCCGTTTTTAAGTCCACGAGAATTCTGTCGATGGCATACGGTGCGAGACGGTTGAATTTGGCCCGACGCATGGTTCTCCAGCGGCGCCCCCGGAAGATGCCAACTCCCCCGAGAATCGTGGCTGTCGCATCGTAGACGACCTTATTGCCCTGAGGAGCGAGGCCTTCCAGCCTCCTTTGCAGCAGCCTACGTCCTTTCAACTTTATGGAAAGAGCGCAACTCATCTGCTTGGGTTGCCACGGCAGCCGAAATCTAACATCGATGTCCCGAAGCCCAGTAATTCGGCTTTCGACGGTCGACTCGCTGGGCTGATTCAATGTTTCTAGAGGTCGGAAGGGGCGAAATCCGTTCTGACGAAGAGAGTTCACCAGGCTGGTGACAAGAGCTTCCATTGAGACCACGTGGCCGCGCCACGTGGTCAACGGGGTTAGGTCAATTCCCTGTAGGGCAGAGTATCGACGATAGCCTACCCGGACGTGTCGGGGCATGGAAGGCGCGGACGGGCCTATTCTCGGCAGGGCTGTGCCATGCCGAAGTCCCCTCCTATGCGCTGGGGGTGAGGCAATCGCCCACGGTTTTATGTTTAGTGATTTAGCCAAATCAGGGAAATTATATAGTCCAGCAAGCACCGGTTCAAATAGGCTGAAGGGGAAATGGGGCGCTGATTTGGCCTTTCTGCGGACGCTGGGGCGTTAGTGGCGGAAGTGGCGGGTTCCGGTAAAGACCATGGCCATGCCGTGAGCGTTGGCGGCTTCGACAGAATCCTGGTCGCGAATGGAACCACCCGGCTGAATGATGGCGGACACGCCGCCATCAAAGGCAGTTATAACGTTGTCGGCAAAGGGGAAGAAGGCGTCGGAGGCTAGAACGCTGCCCTCTGCCCGGTCAGCGGCGGCGCGAAGAGCCAGAAACACGCTGGTCACCCGGTTGGGCTGGCCCGCTCCCATGCCGACCAGAGCCCGGTCGCTGGCGAGTACAATGGCGTTGGACTTGACGTGCTTGGCAGCTTTCCAGGCGAATGCCAAGTCGCCCATCTCCCGGTCGGTAGGAGCCCGCTCGGTAACAATCTTCCAGCGTGAAACGTCATCCTGCCCAACGTCGGGGGGTTGCACCAGCAGGCCGTCCGTTACCGGTCGAAGGTCATAGTCGGGAGCGCCGCCGATGGTTTTGCTTCGTTGGATGACCCGTAGGCTGCGTCGCCGCTTGAGGAGGGCGAGGGCTTCCGGTGCGTAGCCCGGGGCGATGACAACTTCGTAGAAGACGCCCCGCATTGCCTGCGCTGTCGATTCTTGGACGACGGTGTTGAAGCCGACGATGCCGCCGTAGGCGGAAACCGTATCGCCGTGGAAGGCGCGGACGTAGGCTTCCTTCTGGTCGGGATGACTGGCGAGGCCGCAGGGGTTGGTATGCTTGACGACGGCCACAGTAGGCTCGTCGAACTCGTTGACCACCCGCCAAGCTGCGTCAGCGTCGACGATGTTGTTGAAGGAGAGGGCCTTGCCGCGAAGCAGCTCATCGCCGGCGATTCCGGCGGCGGGCGTGGGCAATCGGTAAAAAGCGCCTCTCTGGTGGGGGTTCTCCCCGTACCGGAGGTCATAAACCTTACGGTAGTTCAGATTCAGAGCGGGCGGCAGAGTGGCAGCGTCTTCAGTGGAGGGGGAATCCCCGCCCGCGAGGTATGACGCCACGGCGTTGTCGTAGTCGGAAACGTGGCTGAAAGCCTTGTGGGCCAGCCCCCGACGTTCTTCTGTGGAGAGACCTGCGTGGGCCAGCCTATCGGCAATCCAGCCGTAGTCTGCCGGATCAGAGACCACGATAACGGCTGGGAAGTTCTTTGCCGCCGCACGAAGCATTGAAGGGCCGCCGACGTCGATATTCTCGAGGGCGGCGGCCAGAGTCGTTTCAGGGTTGGCCACCGTCTTCTGGAACGGATAGAGGTTTGAAACTACAACGTCTATCGGGTCGATGCCGTGGGTGGCCAATTCCGATAGATGCTCCGGGTCGTCCCGTCTAGCCAGGAGGCCGCCATGAATGCGGGGGTGCAGGGTCTTTACACGGCCATCCAGAATTTCCGGGAAGCCTGTCAGGTCCGACACCCTCTCAACTGGAACTCCGGCTTCGTTGACAAGGAAATCGTAGGTGCCGCCGGTGCTCACCAGGGAGAATCCCGCCTGATGGAGGGCTTGGGCGAAGGGGGCTAGGCCCGTCTTGTCGTAGACGCTGAGGAGGGCGAGGGATGGCATCAAATCAAGGGCAGGCAGGTCCGCTACCTCTGCATATAGACCTGGGCGGTGTCAGTTCGCTTGACCACTTCGCCCATGACAACGGCGTCGGGCAGAGAGCGCTGAAGTGAAGCCCAGGCGTCGTGGTCGCAGATGAGGACCATTCCCAGGCCCATATTGAAGACCTGGTACATCTCTTGTGGGTCTATCTCGCCGACGCTCTGGATGAGGTTAAAGATAGGCTGAGGTTCCCAGGCGTCGAGGCGGATGCGAGCGGCCAGATCGGAGGCCAGTAGGCGTGGGATGTTGTTGGGCAGGCCGCCGCCGCTGACGTGCACGACTGCCTTGAGACGCCCGAAGTGGGGCTTGAGGGTTTGGTAATAGCTTCGATGGGGCTTGATTAGCTCCTCGCCCAGGGTGTGGCCCAGTTCTTGATATTTCCGGTACAACACCGAGGGGTTGTCGTCAATGTCGAAGACCTTGCGCACCAGGGAGAAGCCGTTGGTGTGCAGACCGCTGGAGGGAAGGCCCAAGAGTATGTCGCCTTCGACGACGTCACTGCCGTCGATGATGGCCGATTCTTCAACGGCGCCAACGACGGTTCCTGCCAAGTCGAACTCCCCGTCGGCGTAGAGACCCGGCATCTGGGCTGTTTCTCCGCCAACGAGGGCGCAGTCGACTTCGCGGCAGGCCCACACCATTCCGCGCAGCAGGGGCTCCACAATCTGAGGGTCCAGCTTGCCCAGGGAGATATAGTCGAGGAATAGCAGGGGGTGGGCGCCGCAGGTAACGATGTCGTTGACGTTGAGATTAACCAGGTCGATGCCCAGGGATTCATAGTGCCCCAGCAGGGAGGCCACCTTCATTTTGGTGCCAACGCCGTCGGTGCTGGCGGCCAAGACGGGGTTCTTGTAGTTGCGGAGGCGGTAGAGGCCGGCGAAGGCGCCCACGCCTTTCAGGACTTCCGGCCCGTGAGTAAGGGAGGCGAAGGCTCCGATGCGTTCCTTGAGGGACTCAATGCCCTGAAGGTCAACTCCGGCGGACTGGTAAGCACTAGAGGTCATTTCCCCCCCTTAGATACGCCAAAGCAGGGGAGTTAGTCAACGGGTTCATCGGAGCGCTCCAGCACCAGCTTGTCCATCTCCAACTGAATGGGAATGGGGTAGTTGCCGCTGAAGCAGGCGTGGCAGAAGCCGTTGGACTTCCCGCTTACCACGTCGAGCAGGCCGCCTTCACTGAGGTAGCCAAGCGTATCGACGTCGATGAATTCTCGGATTTCCTCTACGGTCATATTGGCGGCGATAAGTTCGCGGCGGGTGGCCATGTCAACGCCGAAGTGGCAGGTCCAGCGGATAGGTGGGGCGCACACGCGCATGTGTATTTCCTTCGCCCCTGCACGGCGCAGCAGGCGCACGACCCTTGGAGTAGTGGTCCCACGGACGATGCTGTCGTCAACCACTATCAGACGCTTCCCTGCGATGACGTCGGGCAGAGGATTGAACTTCAGTTGAACGTCCAACTCCCGCAGTTTCTGGTCCGGCTCGATGAATGTCCTGCCGACGTAACGGTTTTTTATCAGCCCATCGCTGTAGGGAATGCCGATTTCTGCGGCGTAGCCCATGGCGGCGGCGGTGGCCGAGTCGGGGATGCCGATTACCACGTCTCCCTCGGCAGGCTGCTCTTGGGCCAGCTTTGCGCCCATGGCGCGTCGCATACTGTAGACCTGTGAACCGTCGATTTGGGTGTCGGGACGGGCGAAGTAGATTAGTTCGAATACGCAGAGGGCGCGCCGATTGTCTCTACCGGGCCAGATGAAGGAGCGCATGCCCTGCCGGTCGATTATCACTGCTTCAGCAGGTTCCAGCTCCCGAACGTATTCGGCGCCCACGTGGTCTAGGGCGCAGCTTTCGGAGGCGACAATCCAACCCCCGCCGCTCAATTTCCCCAAGCACAAGGGGCGCACTCCCAAGGGGTCTTTGAAGCCAATGACGACTTCTCTGGTCTGCACCACGGCGGAGTAGGCCCCTTGAGCGTTCCGCATGACGTAGGCCAACCGCTCATCCCAGCTATCTCCCGGGGCGTTGACCAACAGGTAAGCCAGCACCTCGGAATCGCTGGAGGAGGCAAAGCTCAAGTCCCACTCGGATTGCAGTTTCTTGCGAAGGGCAAGGGCGTTGACCAGGTTGCCGTTGTGCCCCAGGGCCAGCTGACCGTTAATGCCGGAGACCACGAAGGGTTGGGCGTTGGCAAGGGTGCTGGAACCTGTGGTGGAGTAGCGGGTATGGCCGATGGCCATGTCGGCCTGAAGGTGGGTTAGGGCATCCTCTCGGAAGGCCTGGGCCACCAGCCCCATGTTGGTGTGCACCCGCAGGAATTGCCCGTTGGATGAGGCGATGCCAGCACTTTCCTGCCCCCGGTGCTGTAGGGCGAATAGTCCGAAGAAGGCCACTCGGGCGGCCCGCTGCAGGGGCGAATAAACACCCACCACGCCACACTCTTCCCTGGGCTTGTCCGTGAAGGACCAAGACTGCTGAGGTTCAGCCATCTCCACCCCCTAGAGTTGAATTATAGATGGGGACGATTGCGGGGTCAACGGGAAGCGCCAAGGCCATGTCGGCCCGTTATGTCAACGCTTCTCGGAATTGTCCTTTGGGTTGATGGATACCCGCCGTCCGTTGCCCCAGCCGGAGCTTTCCGTTGTCACCGAAGGGTTGTTTGCCAAGGCCAGATGCACCATACGGCGCTCCGCCGGGGACATGGGCTCAAGGGAGATGGACCGGCCGGTGGCGGACACTTTAGATGCGACCCGTTCAGCCAGTTCCTGCAGGGCCTGCTCCCTCCTGAGCCGGTACTCTTCCACGTCCAGGAGCACCCTCACGGACTTCTCGCGGTTTCTGTTGACGATCACGTTCACGATAAATTGGAGGGAGCGTAGGGTTTCGCCCCGGCGGCCGATGAGCAGGCCGGCGTCTTCGCCTTCTATGTCTACCTGCGGGCCTCCAGACTGCGTGTCGTGGGCGATTCGCAGGGTGCATACGGCGGAAGCTCCCGCAAGTTCCAAGATTGTGGAGACTACCTCCATGGTTTTGTGGCCGGCGTCATCCTCCTGGGCGGAGAGCTTACGTACGCGGATCTTTGCGTTCTCGGATCCAATGCCCAGAAAGCCAACCTTGCCGCGACTAAGTACCTCTACTTCTACCTCGTCGCGCGCGGCGTCGAGCTCGTGCATTGCGACTTCTATTGCTTCGTCGACGGTTTTCGCCGTTATTACTTGTGTCTGTGGGTCCTCCGTCATCTGTTGGTTCCTCCTCGGGTTGGGAATTTTCCTCTTCAGATTCTTCTTCCTCCTCCTCCTCCTCGTCATCCTTTGGGGTCACCACCGCCGAGGACTTTCTGAAGAGAGGCTCCCAACCGGTAATTGGATACTGAGTAAATACGCCCACTACGTTAGACACCACCCAGTAGAGGGCCAAGCCGCTGGGGAAGGTCATGCTCAGCAGCCCGAGCATGATGGGCATCATCCAGAGCATCATGGACTGGGTAGACTGCTGCCGCGGGTCCATAGATGGCGTAGAGGTCATCTTCTGCTGGACCCAGGTGGAAGCGCCAACCAGCAGGGGCATGACAATGTTGGTGGGGTCGGGCTCCGCCAGGTTGAGCCAGAGGAAATCGCTGTTAAGAGGTATCGCCTCGTGGACGTAAGGCACCCAGGAATAGAGCTTCTCAGATAGGGCCACCAGCCTATCGGGGTTGGTGGGCAGGGTCTGCACCAAGGCCTGGAAGAGACCTATCCAGATGGGGAACTGGATGAGCATGGGGCCGAGGCAGCCGATGGGGTTGACGCCGGCCTCCCGGTACATTTTCATGGTTTCCTGGGAAATCCTCTTGGAGTCCCCCTTAAACTTGTCCCGCAGCTTCTGCATCTTGGGTTGAAGGGCGGTCATGGCCCGCATTTGCCGGACCTGTCGGAGGGTAAGTGGCGTGGTGAGAAGCCGGATGATGATGGTGAAGGAGATGATGGAGAGGCCCATGTTGCTGAAGAGGACGGAATACAGGAACACGAGGCTGTTGATCATGGGCCGCAGAATGCCCTGATTCCAGATGTCCGTAAATAAATTTGCTAGGATAAATTCCATGCTTGCTTGCCTAGTCCCGGGTTTCCACGGTCCAGGATACCCTCCATCTGCCCACGTCCAAGGACCTTACCACACCATCGGAGTCCCCGAAATAGACGCGGGCCAACTCGCCGGTTCCGGAGGCGGCGAGGGATGCCCTGATATCTTTCTCAAGCTTCAACGGTATCTCATCCGCCGTTCCGGTAGCCGTGTCCAGGATGGATACTATGCCAGTTTTTGCGGCGACGACCAACCGGTCATCAACAAGGGCGGGAGTGGAGTTGACGGTGTATCCGATTTCGTGGACCCACTCGGGAGCGTCTCCGTCGCTGCGGTCCAGGCGAAGGGCGGAAACCTGCCCGCCCATATCGGCGGCGTATACGAATTCTCCGTCGGAGACGGCGCCCGCCCAGTACCAGCTATCGGAAGGGTAAGTCCACCTCACGGCGGCGTTGGAGGCGTCCAGGGCGTAGAGGATCCGGTCAAAGGAGCCAAAGACCACTACGTTTTCAACCACTAGCGGGTTGGAGACCACGGCGCCATTCGTCTTGAACTTCCAGACTTCCTCTCCGGTTTCCACTGAAACGGCATAGAGATAGCCGTCCATTGCGCCGAAGTACGCCACGCCGTCGGCAACGGCTGGGGTGGACCAGATGCGGCGTTCCTTTCCTTTGCCTACTCTACGCCCTTGGGTTTCGAAGGTCCAAATACGGTCGCCGGAAGCGGCGTCGAAACAGTAGAACCTGCCGTCTTCAGAACCTACCAGCAAGCGGCCTCCCGTAAGCACGGGACCCCCCACCAAGCCACCTTCAATGGTCTTCTCCCATTCGTCCTGTTGAATTTGGCTAGTGGACTGTCTATCCCGCCGCAGGGCGAGCAGGCGTCCGGTTTCCCCGTCGGTGTGGGAGCTTCCCAGGTATACGTGGGTCTCATCGACAGCGGGGGCGCCGAACATGGAACCGAGCCGGTTTTCTTCGAGGGGCTCGTACTTCCATAGAGGGGCAGTGCTTTGGTTCTTGTCCAACTCCTGAGAGTTTAGGGCGAGCACGTCGCCTGAACGGGAGCCGACGTAGGCAACGCCGTCGGCCACGGCAACGGGGGTCCAACCTTCTGCGACGCCGATGATGTCCCGTCCGGTACAGCTCGCCAGAATCAGCCCCAATAGGGCGATTACAGGCAGAAGTATCATAAAGCGCAGCTTCGGAGGAGACGCCGGCTGGCGTGGAGAAGCGGAATTTCTAGTGAGGGATGAAAACATGGGCTAGGGTACCGGGTCGTAACCCTTCCCTCCCATGGGGCGGCATCGGCCCAGGCGCTTTACCGAAAGCCAGACGCCTCTGAACGCGCCGTAGCGTTTGATAGCTTCGTGGGAGTAGTGGGAGCACGTGGGCTGGAACCTGCAGAAAGTGGGAAGATAGGGGGAAAGGGCCAGGCGGTAGAACCTGATGGCGGCCATTGCAAGACGCTTCAACATCGGGGTTCGATGCTCCGGGGCGAGCTTTCCAAGAGGTTGCTCCTTCTCAGCAGGTTATTGACAGATCTTTCAAGTCTCTGGAAGTTTGCGTCGACGCTGCGCTTCCGAACGATAAAAACAAGGTCCCACCCGGTTTTGACCGGCGCGACCCTAAGTATCTCCCGCAATCTGCGTCTCAGCCGGTTTCTAACCACTGCGTTGCCGATTCGGCGGGTTGCGATGAAGCCAAAATGGGTTTCTGAGTCGCCGTTGGCGAGGGTTCTTATCACGAGAAGATTGTTGACCCAAACCCTGCCTTCACTGCGTATCTGGGAAAACCTGCGGCTGCTTCTTAACCGTTGGTCTCTCCGCATGAACTTTGGGCATAGCCTAGACGGTAATCCGATGGCGGCCCTTAAAACGACGCCGCTTGATTATGGCCTGGCCTCCCTTACTCCTCATGCGGCGTATGAAGCCGTGGACTCGTTTTCGGCGGCGGACTTTGGGTTGGTATGTGCGCTTGGGCATTGTGCTTTAGTCTCCTAAGTTAGGAGATTATAATTATTGGGCAATACCATGTCAATTTATAGGCCCTCTATGACGAGTTTGCATACAAAGAATTTCTCACCCATGGGCAATTCTGACGGGAGCTTAAGCGTTGATGGCTAAGAAGAAACGGCTGGACGTGTTGTTGGTGGAACGGAAGATGGTGGAGAGCCGGGCCAAGGCGCAGGCGCTGATAATGGCGGGGGAGATTACGGCGGGAGGGGCGGCGATGACGAAGGCAGGCGCACTCGTGCCCGTAGACACGCTCATTAGCATCCGGGAGCGTCCGCCCTTCGTCGGACGGGGCGGAGTTAAGCTCGACCACGCTTTGAAGGCGTTTCGGCTGAATCCCAAGGGGATGACGGCCCTGGACGTGGGCGCTTCCACCGGAGGCTTCACCGACTGCCTCCTCCAGCGGGGCGCACGCAGGGTCTACGCCCTGGACGTAGGAAGGGGACAGTTGGACTACGGGCTGCGCCAAGACCCTCGGGTGTCGGTTATGGAGAAGGTTAACGCCCACTACCCCTTCGAATTGGCGGAAAGGGTTGGCATGGCCACAGTGGATGTTTCCTTCATCTCGGTTAGACAGGTGCTTCCAAACGTGGTGTCTCACTTAGAGCGGGGGGGCAGCATAGTTGCGCTGGTGAAGCCCCAATTCGAGGCACGCCGACGGGAAGTGGGCAGGGGAGGAGTGGTGCGAGACCCGCTTATTCACGCCAGGGTATTGGGGAGGGTGATCTGTTGGGTAACGGAGGCTGGGCTGCGGCTGCGATCCATGACGCCGTCGCCGATTCTGGGCGCTAAGGGCAATCGGGAGTTCTTTCTGCATCTGAGTTTCTACGAAGATGCCACCTAAGCCGGATTTCCTCGCGATAGGCCACGTGACGCTGGACCTTACGGAGCGTGGGCCAGTCCCCGGCGGGGCGGCCTTTTATGCGTCTATGACGGCGGCGCGCTTGGGATGGCGGTCGAGTCTCCTAACCCGTGGAGCAGGGCCCGAAGTCGAAGAGTGCCTGCGTTCCCTGGACCTGGTAGTCAACGCGCCGTCTGAGGTCACGACCACCTTTGAGATGCGATATTCCGGCGACGCCCGGAGGCAAACCCTTCATGCCGTTGCGCCACCAATCGAGGAAAAACGGCTGCCAGACGGATGGGGGGACGCGTCGGTTGTAATGCTGGCGCCGGTGTTTCACGACGTGCCGTCTTCGCTAGCGGAGAGGTTCCCCCGGTCGCTTCTGGGCGTCGCGCCCCAGGGATGGCTGCGGCGAACGTCGTCGAAGGGCTTAGTGAGGCCCGCCGACTGGTACGACGCGCAGGTCCTAAATCGGGCAGACGTGGTGATTCTTTCGGAGTTGGACGTTGCCGGTGGGCGCATACCCGCCCGTTGGTTGACCCACAGCGGCATATTCATCCTGACCAGGGGCAAAAGCGGCGCCGTCATGCGATACGGAGGCAGGTGGTTTGACATTCCAGCCTATCCGGCACAGGAGGCGGACCCCACGGGCGCCGGGGATGTATTCGCCGCCGCCTTTCTGATACGATATTTTGAGACTAAAGACGCCTTTGCCGCCGGGCTCTTCGCCAGCTGCGCCGCAAGTTTGAAGGTAGAGGGTATTGGGGCCGCGGCAATTCCTACGAGAGCGCAAGTTCAACGTAGGATGAGACGCTACCCGACCTTGAAGGTGAAACCTACGGCTGCGGGGGCGTCTTCGTCCGATAAATCCCAGGTCTACGAGTCAGGAGTCTTCGACAACCATGTTTAACAAGGTGAACAGTAGGGTCAGCTTCCCCGATATGGAGCGGGAAGTGCTCCAGTATTGGAAGGAACACCGCATTTTCGAGAAAAGCGAGCAGGGCGAGGACAAGGCCCTGTTTATGTTTTACGAGGGGCCGCCGACGGCTAACGGCAGCCCTGGTATTCACCACGTTCTGGCCCGAGCTTTCAAGGACGTTATCTGCCGTTACAAGACCATGAAGGGCTTTCGACCCCTTCGAAAGGGCGGCTGGGACACCCATGGGTTGCCCGTGGAGTTGGAAGTGGAGCGACAATTGGGTTTTACGTCCAAGCGGCAGATCGAGGAATACGGCATCGAGAGGTTCAACGAGAAGTGCCGCGAAAGCGTGTTCAAGTACGTGAAGGAGTGGGAAGACCTGACGGACCGCATCGGCTATTGGGTGGACATGAAGGACCCCTACGTTACGCTGCACAACTCGTACATCGAGACGGGCTGGTGGATTCTGAAGGAGATGTGGGAGAAGGGCCTCATATACAAGGGGATGAAGGGGACGCCCCACTGCCCCCGGTGCGTCAGCTCCCTGAGTTCTCACGAGGTAGCGTTGGGGTACAAGGAGAACGTGCCGGACCCCTCTGTTTATGTGAAGTTTCCTGTGGAGGATGTCTCGAGCCTTGCAGGCGAGACCGGCGATACACCGGAGTCCGTGTATCTGCTGGCCTGGACGACAACGCCCTGGACGCTGCCCGGAAACACCGCCCTCGCCGTGGACCCGCAGGCGGACTACTGCCTGGTGGAGTCTGAGACGGACGACGGCCCGGAGGGGCTGATTCTGGCCGACCGGCTGGTGGATTCGGTGGTCGGAGAATCCTGCCGGAGGGTCAGGACGTTTAAGGGTTCGGAACTGGTCGGGGTTAGCTACGGCAAGCTCTACGACGCGGCGGCCAATGGCGTCGATATTTTCCAGTTCGTTCGCCCGGAAGGGTCAACGGGAGACGCGACGATTTTGGAGCCGGTGGAGGACTTTACGCCCGCGGTCATAGTTGGGGACTTTGTTTCGCTGGACGAGGGAACAGGTATAGTCCACATCGCGCCGGCCTTCGGCGACGAAGACCTGACGGCGGGACGGCACGAAGCTTTGGCATTCGTGCAGCAAGTGGACCTGCAGGGGACCATCACCGGCAATTTCCCCTTCGCCGGCAAGTTCGTGAAGGACGCTGACAAGGATATTATGGCGGACCTGAAGGAGCGGGGGCTGCTGCACAAGCAGGGCGTGTACCGTCATACCTATCCCTTCTGCTGGCGATGCGGCACGCCGCTGCTGTACTACGCCAAGGAGTCCTGGTATATCCGGACAACTGCCATGAAAGAGCAGTTGATTGCTAACAACCGGAAAATCAACTGGTACCCGGAGTACATCAAGGAAGGACGATTCGGGGAATGGCTGCGGAATGGGGTGGACTGGGCTATCTCCCGGGAGCGGTACTGGGGAACGCCGATACCGTTCTGGCAGTGCGAAAGTTGTGAGGAATATCACTGCGTCGGCAACGTGGCAGAACTAAAGAGAATGGCCTCGGCGGAGCATCGTGATTCCATAGATGACCTGGACCTGCACCGGCCTTACGTGGACGAAGTGACCCTCGATTGCCCCCACTGTGAGGGGGTCATGCGGCGCGTCCCGGAGGTTATGGACGCATGGTTTGACTCGGGAGCCATGCCAGTGGCCCAGTGGAACGTCACTTCCACGGAAGACCTTGAGCATATCCGGCGGAAGGGTCTCTTCCCCGCCGAGTACATATCAGAGGCAGTCGACCAGACCCGGGGCTGGTTCTACAGCCTGCTGGCCATATCCACCCTTGTCACGGGGCAGCCCAGCTATGAGAACGTCATCTGCCTGGGGCACATCCTGGACGAAAAGGGCCGGAAGATGAGCAAGTCCCTGGGCAACATCGTCAATCCGTGGGAGGTGCTGGACGCTCAGGGGGCCGACGCGATCCGATGGTACCTGTTCACCGCCGCCCAGCCGGGGGACTCCCGCCGCTTCTCGCAACGGCTGGTCAACGAGGTGGTGCGAAGGTTCATGCTGACCCTGTGGAACGTCTACTCCTTCTTCACCACCTACGCCGCAATTGACGGCTACAGCCCCACCGAGCAGGAAGGACCGGCGGAACCCGCATCGGAGCTTGATAGGTGGATTCTTTCGGAGATGAACCAGCTGATCGTGCAGGTGGACCAAGCACTGGACGGATACGAGCCGACGAACGGCGGCCGAAGGATTCAGGAGTTTGTGGACCTTCTATCCAACTGGTACGTCCGTCGGAGCCGCCGGCGCTTCTGGAAGAGCGAGAACGACGCGGACAAGCTTTCCGCCTACTCCACCCTGTACGCCTGCCTGGTTACGCTGTGCAAGCTGATGGCCCCCTACACCCCCTTTCTGGCGGAGTCCATGTACCAGAACCTGGTCCGCTCGGTGGACGGCGAAGGGGCGGAGAGCGTGCACCTGGACGACTTTCCGACGGCGGACGAGGGTCACATCGACGAGCCTCTGATGGAAGCCACGCGCCTGGCCATGAAACTCTCCAGCCTTGGCAGAGACGCCCGCTCCCGGGCCGGCAAGAAGGTGCGGCTGCCCCTGCGTCGGGCGCTGGTACGGACACGGGAAGCCTCCGAGGGGAACCACGTGGGTCGGATAGTCGCGCAGCTTCGTGAGGAGTTGAACATCAAGGAGATTGAGCTTCTGGACGCTTCGGATACCTTCTACGCCGAGGCCGTGGAAGCGTCGGGCCGGAAGAAGCGAGCCGCCAAGCTAGGCGACTTTCAGGCCGTGCTGGACGGCGGGTACATGGTTGCGATTGATACTGTGATCACGCCTGACCTGGCCCAGGAGGGCATGGCGCGGGAGCTGGTGCACCGGATTCAGAACATGCGCCGCGCCGCCGGGTTTGAGGTGACGGACAGGATTGAATTGTTCTACCAGGGACCGGCGGGAGTCGACGAGGTGTTGGGCGGATTTGGCGACTACGTGCGGGTGGAGACGCTAGCTGAGGTCATTCAGAAGAGTGAACCAGAAGAGGGTGCCCACGTGGAGTCCCACAAGTTGGAGGGGATGGAGCTTACGCTAGGGGTGCGGCGGGTGGTCTGACTATAGAGGACTAGTGGGGCGTTCCCCGAGGCGAACCTGATAGCGTCCCATCTGACCGTCCCGCCACACCTCCACGTCTACTTCCTGATCCACGGCGAACTTGAGGCGCAGCAGTTGAACGAAGGCGCGGATTCCAGTGGTCGGCTCGCCGTTCATGGAGATGATGATGTCGTCGTCCCTAAGCCCGCCAGTCTCGGCGGGGCCGTCCGGCACCACGCTCTGTAGTACGATGCCGTCGCTGAAGGGGACGTTCATTTCTGCGGCGGTCTCAGCGTCCAGTTCGGAGATGATGACGCCCAGCCAAGGCCACCGGACATTCCCCCACTCGATGAGTTGGTTGGAAACGTGGATGGCCGTTTCGCCGCCTACGGCAAAGCCGATGCCCTCCACTCTGCCGCCCCGCAGAGCAGCGGTGTTGATGCCGACGATTTCGCCGGCCAGGTTCATCAGTGGGCCGCCGCTGTTGCCCGGATTGATCATCGCGTCCGTCTGAATCAGGCCGTAGAGGACGTTATCCTGGTCCGGTGCGAAGCTCCTGTCGAGGGCGCTGACTATGCCCAGGGTTACTGACGGGCCGCCGGGCAGGGCGAGGGCGTTGCCGATTGCGATAACCCACTCGCCCACACGCACTGCTGACGGGTCGGCGAAGGGAATGAAAGGCAGCGAGGTATCGTCTACGCGCAGAAGGGCCAGATCCGTCAGCGGGTCCGAGCCAACCAGTTCCGCGTCAAGCTTACGACCGTCATCGAGGGTCACCGAAACGCTGACGGCGCCTTCGATGACGTGATGGTTGGTGAGAATGTGACCGTCGCCGTCGATAAATACCCCGGAGCCGCTCTGGGGCTGGGTATCCGTCGTGAGACCTTGCCGGACCTCCACCAAGGCGACCACGGAAACGACGGAGGCCCGCACTTCCTCCACCACCGAGGAGATGTCGTGGAGGTTGGTAAGAGGTGCAGGATTCTCAGGCGCGGGATTGGGGTTGAAGTGGGGCGTGGGAGTGGGCGCCGGGGTAGGCGTGGGTGATGGTGTGGGTTCGGGAGTGGGGGACAGAATTGGTTTCGGCGTGGGCACAGGGGTAGGAGCCAGCGTGGGAGGGGTAGTCGGTTCGGGAGTCGGCGCGGGTGTTGGGACGGGGGTGGGAGCTGGTGTTGGCAGAGGCAGGCTACTTATGGGAGTGGGTGGCGGAAGTGTGGGCGCAGATGCGACCGGTTGGAGTGCTGCCGTAGGGGGTAGAGGCGTGGGAGCAGCTATTACCTGCGTTGGGGTGGGTTCGGTGGTAGGAGGGGCGTCGTCGTTGGGTCTAGCGGAAAAGCAAGCAACTAGCAGTACCGCGGCCAATAGCGGGAGGATGACGCCAACAGTCCGCCCGAGCCGGAGCCTACGACCTTTTGCCAATCTGATCCGTTTTCCCATGGTGTCGTATTCATACGCCGTAGGCTGGTAGTCGGATTTAACCCAAGCTGCCTGCGGCTCCTCCTTACTGTGACTGGATGGCTTCTATGGCTTCTTCCTGAATCTGCAGGAGGGTCTTGATGCCCTTGCCAGCCAAGGCAATGGCTTCTCCCACGATGTCGGGACTGAAGGGGTCGCCCTCCGCAGAAGCTTGAATCTCCACCAGATGGCCGCTGCCGGTCATGGCGACGTTGAAGTCCACGTCGGCGCGGTAGTCTTCCTCGTAGCAGAGGTCAAGCAGTAGGCCATCGCCCACGATGCCAACGCTGACAGCGGCAACGGAGTCGCGCAGGGGAATTCGCTTGAAGCCGCCGTTCTTACGGAGCCGGTGGAAGGCCTGGTAGAGGGCCACGTAAGCGCCGGTGATGGCGGCGGTGCGGGTGCCGCCGTCGGCCTGGAGAACGTCGCAGTCTACGACGACCATCCGCTCGCCTAGGCCCGTCAGGTCTGTTACGGGGCGCAGGGCGCGACCGATGAGCCGCTGGATCTCCTGGTGCCGGCCCTTGACCCGCCCGGTGGCGGACTCCCTGGAGTTGCGGGTGAGAGTTGAGCGGGGCAGCATGGAGTATTCCGCCGTCACCCAACCCCGGCCCTGACCACGCAGCCAGGGGGGAACGCGCTCCTCTATGCTGGCGGAGCAAATTACTTTGGTCTGGCCCATTTCAATCAAGGCAGAACCCTCGGCAAAGGACTGGTAACCGGGGATGATCCGGGTCTCTCTAAGCTGGTCTACTCGTCGGCCGTCTATCCTGTTCAATGTCCCTCCACTTCTATTTTATCAAGTGCATTATGGAAAATTATGAAAGCAGTCTTAACAATCTGAGCCGCCCGTTTTTGGGAATGGGTGGTTCGCGAACCGCCCCTACGGGGGAGACTGTTGTCGGGCACGGATTCACCCCCATCCCCCGTCTTCACGAGGGCAGGCTCTAACCTTCCCCCATGAAGGGAGAAGGGATTAGTAGGCGCGGAACGGGCTTTTTTCATAGTGATGTTATGTGAAAAAGGCTCGATAAAGCATACACGACGGGGCATACCCAAACTGGTCTAAGCGGCATCCTCAGGGTTAGACGATTCGACCGGCCCACCGGTCTACGAGAATGCTTTGAATTCTTTCTGTCAGAGCGTCGATGTTCCAGCCGGTGACGGCGGATACTTGCACGGTGGGATGGGGCGATGAGATTGGGCGAGCTTCGGCGCCGTTGCTCGAAACCAGGTCCATCTTGTTGAGAACCAACAGCTGGGGTCTGTCGGAAAGCTCCAGCTGCTGCAGCGTGTCTTCCACCACTTGAACCTGGCCCGCGCTGCCGGGGTTGGAAGCGTCCACCACGTGGAGGAGCAGGTCTGCGTCCTGCAGGAACTCCAGGGTGGCGTGAAAGGCAGAAATCACCGCCGGAGGGAGCTTGTTGATGAAGCCCACGGTGTCGGTGACCAGAATCTCGTCGCCGTGGGGTAGGCGGATGCGGCGGGTCACGGGGTCCAGGGTAGCGAAGAGGCGGTCGGCGGATGCAACCCCGGCCTTGGAGATCGTGTTGAATAGGGTGCTCTTGCCGGCGTTGGTGTATCCGACGAGGGAGGCCACTGGAAGCCCCGAGCGGCGTCGGCGATTACTCTGAAGGAGGCGGGAGCGCTGGAGACGATCTAACTGGTCTTTTAGACGTCTGCTTCTGCCGCGGATGATACGGCGGTCCGTTTCGATCTGCGTCTCGCCCGGCCCGCGGGTGCCAATGCCGCCGCCCAGCCGCTCCAGGTGGGACCATTGGCCCGCCAGACGGGGGAGCAGATACTGGTGTTGGGCGAGCTCCACCTGAAGCTGACCCTCTCGGGTACGGGCGTGTCGGGCGAAGATGTCGAGGATAAGGGCGGTGCGGTCGATGACTTTTTCGCCCAGTTTCTGCTCCAGGTTTCGCTGTTGGGTTGGGCTGAGCTCGTCGTCAAAGATTACGACGTCGGCCTCAAGCTCGTGCTTGAGTTCGCGAATTTCCTCCAGCTTGCCCTGACCGACGTAGAGGCGTGCGCGTTTATCTAGCCGTTGGGAAACGGACCCGACCACTTCCGCGTCGGCAGTGTCGGCTAGCTGGGCCAGTTCTTCCAGGGAGGCTTGGAGGCTCCAAGGTCCGCTGGCGCCTTTGAGTTGCACACCGACGAGCAGGGCACGCTCCGCCCGGCCCAGGGGCCATACATTTCGCTTTGCGATAGCGCTAGCCCCCTGCCGGATCGGGCAACTTCCAGGAATTTAGCCGGTCGACGCCCTTGTCTATCATGTCGTCGGGGGTGGTGAGGGATAGGCGTATGTAGCCTTCGCCATGCTCGCCATAGCTGGAACCGGGCGTAACTACCAGGGCCAGGTCGTCCAGCAGCCGGGCGGTGAAGGATGCGGAGGAGTAGCCCGGCGGCACCTTTGCCCACAGGTAGAGGGCGGCTTTGGGAGGAACGACGCCAAGACCGAGGCGGATGAGCGCGTCCATGACCTTGTCGCGCCGCAGCTGGTAGATGGCGTTGTTGCTGTCGATGTGGTCCTGCGGGCCGGTCAGGGCCTCGATGGCCATCTCTTGAATGGCCTGGGGTACGCCTGAATCCAGGTTAGACTTTATGGTGAAGAGGGCCTGAATCATCTCTGAGTTGCCAACGGCGGAGCCGAATCGCCAGCCCGTCATGTTGAAGCACTTGGAGAGGGAGTGAAACTCGATGCCCACGTCCTTCGCTCCCTCCACCTCAAGGAAGCTAATGGCCTTATAGCCGTCGAAGACCACTTCGCTGTAGGCGGCGTCGTGGAGTAGACCCACGTCATACTCCCTGGCGAAGGCGATAGCCTCCTCGTAATAGCCCTTTTCGGCAACGGCGCCGGTGGGATTGTTGGGGTAGTTAAACCACATCACCTTGGCGTCGCGGGCGACCTCGGCGGGAATGGCCGACAGGTCCGGTAGCCAGCCGTTCTCCTCCAGGAGGGGCATGACGTAGGACTCCCCGCCGGCGAAGAGGGTGCCCGCCGCGTAGACGGGGTAGGCGGGGTCGGGAATGAGGGCGACGTCGCCAGGGTCGAGGAAGCAGAAGGCGGCGTGGCCGATGCCTTCCTTTGCTCCGATGAGGGGCAGCACTTCGGAGGCGGGGTCGAGGTCGTCGACGCCGAACCGGGACTTGTACCAGGCGGCGATGGCCTCACGCACTTCGGGGAGGCCGTCGGTTTCGGGGTAGCGGTGGTTGGCGGGGGTGCGAGAGGCGGATATGAGCCGGTCGACGATGGGGTCGGGGGTAGGGATGTCTGGGTCGCCGATGCCGAAAGTGACGATTTCGACGCCTTCGGCGCGCTTCTTGGCGATGATGCGGGAGATTTCGACAAAGGGGTAGGGGGCGAGTTTATCCAGGCGGCTGGAAAATTTCATGTTTTCAACACTTCTCTATTGCGTGATTTGGGATTGGGGTTGGATGGCGAAATCAACTCCAGAGGATTACCAAAATGAGGGCAGTGACGGCGACCATAGAGCTGCCTAACAGGGACAGGTTCATGAGGGATATGCGGCGGGAGAGGAAGCGGACGCTGTCGGAAAGGGTCTCGACTTGGGTCGCCATCTGGGAAACGACCTCCGCTTGTGCTTCGGAGTGGTTCTTCAGAGAGTCCACTCGTTCACTAAGCTCTGACACGGTATCGTTCACCACATTGGAGAGGGTCTCTACGTGGACCGCCACTTGAGAGACGACCTCTGCTTGTTGCTCCGAGTGGGCGCGCATTTGCTGAAGTTGAATGCGGATGCCTTTGATGGCTTTCTCAGCGTTCTTGGTGGTGGGAGGCTGGCTTTTGGAGTTATCGCCGCGGATGGCTTTGACTAGGCCAGCGGCGGCGGTAGCGATGGCCGGAGCCGCCTTCAGGGCAACTATCAATGCACCTGGCAAGGGCACTGTCCTCCCCCTTAGTTTCGAGGTTGCATACGGTCCATCTGCCTGACGCCAACGACGCTGAAGGACCGACACAGTGTAAGTCGGTCAAATATATCCGCTTGGGACGAAGGCCGCAACTTTGTGTTACCGAGGGAGATGGGGGTGAGATTGTTGGGTGAGATTCGTTTAGGGAATCGGGGGCACTCGTTTTGGAGGGGTCAGGCGTGGGAATGACTCGTTTGTGAAATCGAGTCGGAGTGAATTCGTGCCTGAGAATAGTCGTTTCAGGCGTGGGGATTCGTTTGAAAAAAAGTTGGGTGAACGAATGGTGGTCTTGGGCGTTGTCGGTTGCGGAGTTGTTAATGTGCATTGGTTCGTTGGGGGAGGGTAGCAGGGTGGAGGGATTTGCGGCAATGGGGAGGTGGCAGTGGGGAGGGGGTGGCTGGATGGGGGGCGATTCCTTGGCGTAACGTAGAGCTTCCTCTGCTTAACGGAACGAGACTCTAGTGAGGATTAGGGCTTTGATGGCATTGAGTTGATTGGCCTGCGACTTGTCATTGCTTGTCTTGTTTACTTGTGAAGACCGCCTACTGGCAATTGACAGTACAACTTCATTCTCATCTTCACGCCTTGCGGAAAACATTTACTCGCCCTTCCGTCTGGCAGTCCGAGATAGACATTAGATACAGCCTTCCTCATCGAGAACGGCCACGATATCACCTGGAAGTCTGTTTTCTTCGGCGCTGATGGCTCTTCCCGCAGAAATCACGTTGGGAGACTCCAAGAAAGCCGAGTGATTGATAGTGTCTCTGGCGTTCCTAGCGGCGGCTACATCCTTCAACGATACAAGGGCCTCAACCTGTAAGTTGTGAAACGAGTCAAGCTCTTTTGGAGGGGTGACGGCCCCGAACTTCCGAAGGGTGACGTTAATGTTCCGAACCGCCTCACCCCAAGTATCTGCTGGCACTGAGAGCCTATCCTAAAAACAAAATCATTGATAACCCGTAAGAGTAGCTCTAGGGAAGAAGCCGGAGTTGAAGCTAAATTTCAGGGATGACCAAAGCAAAAGAACCCAAGTCACCCCGGTCCCGCCGCGCAGGCCCAACCAGGCCAGCCAACCCCACCACTAGTTCCTTTCAGGTATCCGACGCCCTGTGGGAGGTGCTGGCCCCACTGATTCCCAAGCGGGTGAATACCCACCCTTTGGGCGGAGGACGGCCCCGGGTTCCAGACCGGACCTGCGCCAACGGTATCTTCTACGTGCTGCGCACCGGTTGCCAATGGAAGGCGTTGGACGCCACGGGCATTTGCTCCGGCTCGACGGCCCATCTGCGCTTTCAGGAATGGGCCGCCGCCGGGGTCTTCTTCCGGCTTTGGCAGGTGGGACTGGAACGTTATGACGAATTGAAGGGTCTGGACTGGAACTGGTTGAGCATGGATGGAGCCATAACCAAGTCCCCTCTGGGCGGGGGGAAAAACCGGTCCCAACCCCACGGACCGGGGTAAAACCGGCGTCAAACGCAGTCTGTTGACCGAAGCTCGGGGTATTCCGGTGGGACTGGCGGTGGACGGGGCCAACCGCCACGACATGAAGTTGGCGCGTGCTACGCTGGACAGCCTCCCCGTGCAACGCCCGGCTCCCACCCCGGAGCGTCCCCAGGGACTGTGCCTGGATAAGGGCTACGACTTCGACGAGGTGCGTAAGACTTTGCACGAGTTTCGCTTCACGGCCCACATTCGCGGCCGGGGCGAAGAGGCTCAGGCCATCAAAAATGAAGCCGGTTTCAAAGCCCGGCGCTGGGTGGTGGAACGCACTCACAGCTGGATGAACCGCTTTCGACGCATTCTGGTCCGCTGGGACAAGTCTCCAGGCAACTACATCGCCTTTCTTCACTTTAGCTGCGCCCTTATCGCTCTCAGAGCCGCAGGATTATTAGGATAGGCTCTAAGTCGGTGTTGACACAATCTTGGCCGCAGTCCCGACTTCTAGGAAGTGGTCTTGAATGCCTCAATTCCAACGAATGTTATCGTTCATACAAATGCTACCTTGCCTTATAGGTGCGCAACCAATATCCTCTCATGAAACTACCGATGGAGTTCACTACTGGAATGAATCTTAACGTAAAGAAGTTTGATTTGCTCCCAGAATTGGCAAGATTGGGTTTTGAGCACGATATATCCTTCGATGACCCACAAGTCGTCGCAAAGCTCACTACGCTTGTTAGAAGCGCGTTGTCTGAATCTCTCTCGGATTCCACCTTACTCTACGGCAAAAGAACTGAGGCGATGTTCGAAGCTTTGCTCGTCAGTCTAGGGGGCTATTCTCTATTGACAGCCGAGGACAAGGGAAGAGTTCACCCCGATGGGCAATTTCATACTCCCGACTTTCGCGTCGTTCTACCTGACGGAAAGCAGTGGCTGATTGAAGTAAAGAATGTTTACGAGAATGATCCGTTCCGACAGAAACGTCGTCTTATGAAACGAGACTACTTGAATAAGCTGAAGAGTTATGCCCCCATTACCGGAGGTCAACTAAAGCTGGCCATATTCTGGGCACGTTGGGGGATATGGACTCTTGTTTCCCCTGAACGTTTGGTTGATGGAGATGGAAATGTCACGATCGACATAGAAACTGGAATGAAGTTGAATGAGTTGAGCTCCCTTGGTGATTTAATGGTCGGTACTCGGCCACAACTCAGATTTCGTGTGGAAGCAGACCCTACCAAGACCGCCACTTGGACACCCGATGGTATGGCAAACTTTACTATATCCAAAGTCAGGATGTACTGTGGTGAAGCTGAAATCCTTGATCCCATTGAGCAGCAAATCGCGTGGATATTCATGCAATATGGCGAATGGCAAGAAAATGGTCCGCAGGCAATCACGGAGGAAGACCAACTAGCTTCCATCGAATTTCAGTGGGAACCGGAAGAGACAACGAACCAAGGCTTTGAGATTATCGGCACCCTTAGCAGGATGTTTAGCCGCTACTATGCAGAGCAGACCTTGAACAATGGTAAGGTTGCTCGTCTTCACGCACCGTTGCGCCCCAAATGGTTTGAGCCGCTTCTCACGTCCGATTATCAGGGTAAGGAGTTACCGCTCTGGCGTTTCAGCATACAACCGACCTCAACATAAACTATTCTACGCCTCTCCCGGTCTTGGGCCATCTCGTTGAATAACAGGTGCGTCCGCCTACAGAAGGCGAACCACTTGAAGGGAGACAGGATGACAATCTAGGCGTCCAGCCTAGCTGTGGTTGGACACACATAGAGAGTTTAGCACCGTAATGTTGACGCCTATTGGCAATCGCAGTCGCCGAACAGTCAATGCCATTGATAAGGCCAAGAGGAGAGTCGCGGTGGAGCTGGCTCGCACCAGGTACGCCGGAACGAACCACACACTCTTGACTGAGTTGGAGCAAACTAGATGGACATTTTCCCTGACCGATCGTCCGAGCATTCCGCCTGAACATCAACAGATCTCCCTTCTTACTAATCCCGAATCCACCGAAGGACACGGATGGACGGCGTGAGGACAGCGGAAGAGGGGTGAGGGAGCTACCGGGGAGATGGCCTGGGCTCCATTGGGGTAGATGGGAGGTCGGCGGACGGCCTTCAGTCGCCGCACAGGGTCCCTATGGCCGTCTGCGGTCGCTGCGATGCGCGGGATGGCGAGAGAATACACAGCAGGGAACGCTCGCGGACCGGGGTGGCATGAGTTTGCGTGGACGTTCAGTTGACCGGATGACGGGTCAGTGGCAGAAGGGCGCCGTCAGGCCGGGAGTGGAATGGCTCGCAGCCGGGCCAAGGCGCGAGTGAACTGGGATTCCCAAGGCCAGCGCCTGGGGAGATGCAGAGTGAGGCGGCGCGCCGAGCGCATGGTGGTTTGAACAGACCCGCCATATTGTGCCAAATCAGGTTCTATCCATCCCCGATCCAAACGTCACAATTGCCAAAACTGTACCGTCTTCCCGATTGAGTTCGTGGTGCGTGGATACATCACCGGAACCACGAGCACCTCCCTCTGGACGGTCTACCAGAGTGGTCGGCGTCACTACTGTAGCAACGATTTGCACGACGGCCTAATGAAAAACCAGAAGCTCCCGACGAATTACCTCACACCGACCACCAAGGAGGAGGATCACGACCGTCCGATCAGCCCTGACGAGATCGTGTCCGAAAACTGGATGACAGCCGATGATTGGGAACAATGTAGCCGCATCGCGCAGGAACTTTTCGCTTTCGGTCAAGCCAAGGCAGCCGAGCATGGCCTAGTTCTCGTCGATACCAAATATGAGATGGGCCGTGACGAGAACGGTGAGATCCTTCTGATCGACGAGATCCACACCCCTGACTCTAGTCGCTACTGGATCGCCGACTCTTATCAACAGCGCATGCGGGAGGGACAGGAACCCGACAACGTCGACAAAGAATTCCTCCGGTTCTGGTTCAGGGAGAACTACAACCCCTACGAGGATGAGGTCCTACCACCAGCACCGTATGACCTTGTAATCGAGCTCTCAAGACGTTACATATACATTTACGAGAAGATCACCGGTCGCTCTTTCGAGTTTCCAGAGGCGGACCAACCGATCGAGACACGTTTGGAAAGCAACCTTGAAGGAATCACATGAAGGTATACGGAGGGCAATCGGGCCAAGGTGATTCTGCTTCCACTTCAATTGACAGAAAGCCCTATCCAATAAACATGAAGTGTAGGCTAACCAGGCGCTCAACTTGACCGAGCCAGCGAAGGTTTTTTTAAGTTTTCGCTCCGCATCGCAAACACCGTTAACTCTTCTCCGACGGTTCGTCGCCGAGGCTCGTCAAGTTAGCTTGATCGTTAAGCCGAAATTGAATCGAGCACAGAAGTGAAAAAATACATTCTCTTTGACCATGATGGGGTTTTAGTCGAAACAGAACAATGGTATTACCTAGCAAACAAACGAGCGCTGGCATCTCTCGGAATTGATCTCCCACGAGACGCATATTTAGTGAATATGGCCAATGGAGTTTCCGCGTGGGAGGCGGCACGAGTTTCAGGAATATCCGAATCTGAAATTAAACGTGGCCGAGAACCAAGAAACCGATACTACCAGGAATACCTGATGACCGAAGACATCGAGATCGAGGGTGTCCTGCAAACGCTAGCCGAACTCGCAGATACGTATAGGATGGGTATAGTTACTACATCCAAACGAACTGACTTCGCCTTAATACACGAAAAGCGATTTATTCTAGACTATATGGAATTCTATTTAACTGTGGAGGATTACGAGCGAGCTAAACCACATCCCGAACCCTATCTGAGAGGACTACAACGCTTTGGTGCTACTGCCGCTGAAACGGTGGTTATTGAAGACTCGGCGAGAGGGTTGAAGTCGGCAATAGCGGCCAGTATTGACTGCATCGTGGTTGCAAACGAGTTCACTGCAGCTCACGATTTGTCCAAAGCAACTGCCAAGGTCGCTACGTTTAGGGAATTGCCATCTACTATAAAGGGCTTAACAAGTTTAGCCAGGCGACGCTGAAAAGCGTGCGCCTGCTAAAAGCGTTAGGTCTTAGAAAGTGTCTAAAAAGTGTCCTTGGTAGTGGTAGTAATGTAGATATGGGAGCGCCTAAATTGGTGTTCCATGAGCAGAGAGAGATATCCAAGCGACCTGAGCGACAAAGAATGGCAACTCTTGGGACCGTTGCTGCCTGCTCCCAAACCAGCAGGCCGGCCGATCAAATACCCGCGCAGGGAGGTGGTGAACGGTATTCGTTATGTGTTGCGCACCGGATGCGCATGGCGAATGCTTCCTCACGACCTGCCTCCGTGGCGCATCACGTTCCACTACTTCCGCACTTGGCGTGGAGATGGGACCATGGAGCGGATACATGAAGCGCTGCGAGACCGGTTACGCTTGGCTGAGGGACGAGCTGCCAGTCCCAGCGGGGCCATCATAGACAGCCAATCGGTCAAGACCACGGAAAAAGGGGGCCTCGTGGCTATGATGCTGGTAAGAAGGTCTGTGGAAGAAAGCGACACATAGTAGTAGACACCACAGGATTGCTGTTGACAGTGGTGGTGCATCCGGCCAATATTCAGGATCGAGACGGGGCCAGGTTGGCGCTGATGCGTTTGGTAGGCCGGTTTCCCCGGTTGAAGCGGATCTGGGCTGATGGGGCCTACGCAGGTAAGCTGGTGGAGTGGGTGCGAAACATGGGTGGATGGGACTTGGAACTAGTGCGGCGTCCATCCGGTCAACACACCTTCGAGATACTTCCACGCCGTTGGGTTGTAGAGCGCACGTTTGCCTGGTTGGGCCGATATCGCCGTCTGAGCAAGGACTATGAGGAATTGCCTCAGACCACAGAAGCGTGGGTCTATACTGCCATGACTGGCCTAATGCTACGACGATTAGCACACTCCAATGCTTTTTAGACACCCTCTTAGAAAACGAGAGTCATGAACCTATCCCAAAATCTTTGACAGTGTCGTCATGAAGCAGGCGATAGTCAGGAATGCGATGTAGACCTCGGTATGCCGATCGTACCGCACCACCAGCCGACGCCAGTTGTCCAGCCAGCCATGAGTACGCTCCACCTTCCAGCAACACGTGCTGACCGGGTACACCTTCGGAGGACGGCCGGTACGCTTGCGTCCAGGCCAATGACGCTGAGGAACCGAGGGACGAATCCCTTGTCGTCGCAGTTCCCGCCGGAACTCTGCGCTGTCGTAGCTCTTGTCAGCAGCCAAAGAGTCAGGTCTCTTCTTGGGCCTGCCTCGAGCACGAGGCCCGTCTCACCCTCGCGTAAATATCCACCGTGTACATCCTCTACACCTTCCATAGTGTTCCTCTTAACACTATGGAAGGCGGCGGGTGGTCCGGTTTTCAAGCGCCGCTACCTCAACGCTCACCCCCGCCTCGCTGGTACATTATCACTCCGCCCTTTACACCTGTGTTTATGCTCTTAGAGGGTGTCTAAAAAGCATTGGAGTGTGCTAATCGTCGTAGCATTAGGCCAGTCATGGCAGTATAGACCCACGCTTCTGTGGTCTGAGGCAATTCCTCATAGTCCTTGCTCAGACGGCGATATCGGCCCAACCAGGCAAACGTGCGCTCTACAACCCAACGGCGTGGAAGTATCTCGAAGGTGTGTTGACCGGATGGACGCCGCACTAGTTCCAAGTCCCATCCACCCATGTTTCGCACCCACTCCACCAGCTTACCTGCGTAGGCCCCATCAGCCCAGATCCGCTTCAACCGGGGAAACCGGCCTACCAAACGCATCAGCGCCAACCTGGCCCCGTCTCGATCCTGAATATTGGCCGGATGCACCACCACTGTCAACAGCAATCCTGTGGTGTCTACTACTATGTGTCGCTTTCTTCCACAGACCTTCTTACCAGCATCATAGCCACGAGGCCCCCTTTTTCCGTGGTCTTGACCGATTGGCTGTCTATGATGGCCCCGCTGGGACTGGCAGCTCGTCCCTCAGCCAAGCGTAACCGGTCTCGCAGCGCTTCATGTATCCGCTCCATGGTCCCATCTCCACGCCAAGTGCGGAAGTAGTGGAACGTGATGCGCCACGGAGGCAGGTCGTGAGGAAGCATTCGCCATGCGCATCCGGTGCGCAACACATAACGAATACCGTTCACCACCTCCCTGCGCGGGTATTTGATCGGCCGGCCTGCTGGTTTGGGAGCAGGCAGCAACGGTCCCAAGAGTTGCCATTCTTTGTCGCTCAGGTCGCTTGGATATCTCTCTCTGCTCATGGAACACCAATTTAGGCGCTCCCATATCTACATTACTACCACTACCAAGGACACTTTTTAGACACTTTCTTACAGTTGCTTTTCTCTGTATATGTGCCGACACACGGATAGTATGCCGCACCCTGGGGGTTGACACATACACCTTAGGTTGCTAGGGTAATCACTCCCGTAATTAGCCATCCTTCCCCCCTTTGTGGAGCCTAGGGTGGCGAGCGAGTTCCAGGCAGAAGAGCCTCGGGGCAGCGGTGCCATCGTTGCTACCCGTCCCCGGGTCCGCTCTAATCTGGTAGGTCGAAGCCTTCCTCAAGCAGTTGATGCGGTCAATCTACGAATGGCGTGGGTGACCGACAAAGGAGGCGAGCACCTGGGATGCTACTGCCAGGAGCTTGGGCAAGAGACCAGCGGGCATGTAGCAGGCGCGTGGGTACGGTAACCAATAGCGGGATGGCCGGGTCTATGAGTGTAACGATAGGAGGGGAGACGATGAGAGCTATACGGTCCAATACAAAGAAGTACCTGTTCCTGCTGATGGTGGGACTAGCCGCTACGATGCTGGGAATCGCGGCTTGCGGTGGAGACGACGAGAAGAGTCCTGCTGGGCAATACGGCGGTACCCTGACGGTAACGACGTTCGGGACCCACACCTCGCTGGACCCCCCTTTCCAGGTGACCCAGTCGGACATCATCGTCACCCAGCACACCTACGACAACTTGGTGATGATCCAGCCAGACCTCTCGCTGAAGCCTATGCTGGCGACGTCCTGGGAGCCTAATGACGACCTCACCTCATACACATTCCACTTGCGCAAGGGCGTGAAGTTCCATCACGGGAAGGACTTCAAAGCGGAGGATGTGGTTTCCACCTTCCAACGGCTGCTGGACCCTGAGCTGGACTCCCCAGCGCGGTCCTCGCTGAGTGTCATCAAAGATATGGTCATCCTCGATGACCACTCACTCCGCTTCGACCTTGACGCTCCGAACGCTTTCTTCGTGGAGTCACTGTCACTGTACCAAGGGCGGATCGTCCCCTCGGACATCGATCCTGCGCGGCTGACTCTGGAGGAGTTCGGCACCGGGGCCTTCACGATTAGCGAACACCTGCCGGGAGAACGCACGGTGATGGTGCGAAACTCCGACTACTGGGACGAGGGGCTACCCTACTTGGATGGGATAACCGTCGTCACAATTCCCGAAGGTGCGACCCGCGCGGAGGCGCTCAAGACCGGCGATGTGGACCTTGTATTCGGGATGGAAGAGCAGAGCGTCAGTGCCCTTGAAGCCCATGCCGACACAGCAGTGTTGGAGACGTCCAGCCCGACCTACCTTGGCCTGTACATGGACGTGACGGTGGCGCCTTTCGACAACGTGCTGGTCCGTAAGGCCATTCAAGCCGCGACGGACCGGGAAGCCATCCGCCAATCGGCGCTGTTGGGGAAGGGCAGCCTCGCCAACGATCACCCTATCGCGCCCAACGACCCACATTTCGCGTCGCAGTATGCACCTCCGGCCTACGACACCGACCGGGCCAGGTCGCTGCTGGAGCAGGCCGGTCACCCGAACGGCATAGACCTTACCTTGGTCACGAGCCCAGCAGGGGCTCCGATGGTGGAGTTCGCGGTGGCGATGAAAGAGAGGGCTGAACCTGCCGGTATCCGAATAAACATTAGGGAAGTGCCTGAGGAAGACTTCTGGTCCAAAGTGTGGCTGCAGGAGCCGTTCGCCACTATGTGGTGGAACGGCCGGCCGCCAGACGCGGCACTAAGCGTTGTGTACTTGAGCGACGCTAGCTGGAATGAGTCGAAATACCAGAACCCGACTGTCGACCAGCTGATCGTCAAGGCGCGTGGGCAGAGGGACCTGGAGGAGCGCCGGGCGACCTACGCGGAGATTCAGCGCATCCTCATAGACGACGTGCCTCGTATTATCGCAGTGTTCAAGCCGAACCTAATCGGTGTAGGCACCCATGTGCGAGGCATAGAGGTCCATCCGTTGAATTGGCCGATTTTCCACCGCGGCTGGCTGGATAATTAACGGCCGACCCAACTGGTCGAGACTGGCGTCATTCTAAAGAGCGGGGCGAAGAAAAACCTCAGTGTTGGGTGTAACTTCTTCGCCCCGCTCAAATTTGCTCACGCCATTTCCCATGGACACCACGTCATAGAGGAGAGGGACACACGCTGGGCCCCCTTCGGCCCTTCAGCATCCCTAAGGACAGGCAAGATCAGAGTGAGCTATACGTTTTGGCAGCAATGATACCGGCAATGAGTTCTCGCAATAGGCCCCAGTGTACTGTCCCTGAAGTTAGTGGCGTTAGTGTTCGGTAGCTGGTATCCTCCTGACAGTTCATGTGAGGAGGATGCATATGCGTCTTGGTCGACCAACCCCACCGTTGACGCTGACCGACGATGGAAGGGAGCGACTGGGCAGTGGGCTCGCAGGCCCAAGACGGCGCAAGCGTTGGCCCAGCGGGCCCGAATGGCGTTGGAATGTTCTAAGGGCAAGACGAACACTGCTGTGGCCGCAGAGTTGAGAGTCTCGAAAGCGACGGTTGGCAAGTGGAGGTCTCGGTTCTTGGAGAGTCGACTGGACGGACTGGTGGATGAACCAAGGCCTGGCAGACCCCGCACTGTAACCGATGTGGTCTCCAGGGTCGTGACGCTGACCCTGGAGACCACATCGAAGGATGCTACACACTGGGGCACACGCTCCATGGAGGCACGTTCCGGCCTGAGCCGCAGCACCACCAGCCGCATATGGCGAACCTTTGCTCTGCAGCCGCATCGGACGGAGATCTTCAAGCTGTCGGCAGACCCGCTCTTTATCGAGAAGGTCCGCGACATTGTGGGCCTGCACCTCAACCCGCCTGGTAGAGCGTTGGTTATGTGTGTTGACGAGAAGTCCCAGATCCAGGCGTTGGCCCGGACGCGACCGCTGCTGCCCATGCGTCCGGGCCAAACGGAGCGGCGTACGCACGACTATGTTCTCGGCATGGAACCACCTCCCTGTTCGCCGCTCTTGACACCAGGACTGGCAGAGTGATTGGTCAATGCCACCGGCGTCACCGCTCGGTCGAGTTCCGTAAGTTTCTCGATACTATCAAGGCCTCGGTACCTACTGAGTTTGACGTGCACCTGATTATGGACAACTATGGCACCCACAAGACCGACCTCATTCGGAGGTGGTTCGCCAAGAGACCGCGTTTTCACGTACACTTCACCCCCACCAGCGCTTCTTGGATCAACTTGGTCGAGCGCTGGTTCGCACTCCTTACCGAAAAGCAACCGCGCCGTGGCATTCATCATAGCAACCGTGAACTTGAAGCTGCTATCTACCATTACTTGGACGTGACCAACGAGACCCCAAAGCCCTTCGTCTGGACCAAGACAGCCGATCAGATACTCGCTAGTGTCGCACGCTTTTGCCAACGTACTTCAGGGACAGGAAACTAGCTGTCATGGTGCGCTTCCTGACAGTGCGGCTCAGCTTGATCATGGTCACCCTGCTGGTGGTCTCCCTGTCCATCTTCACCATCACCGAGATACTGCCAGGGGACGTGGCGACGATGATGCTCAGGCAGGGCGCAACGGAACAAAACCTGAAAAATGTGCGGGAAGACCTGCGCCTGGACCGTCCTGCCCACGTGCGGTACCTGAGCTGGATGGGTGGTGTGGTGCGAGGCGACTTGGGCGACTCCTACTTCCAGAAACGGCCCAATATAGATATCGTGAAGCGCAAACTGGGGAACTCAGCTATTCTTGCTGTGTTCGCCTTCCTGGTGGCGGTCCCCACCGCAGTTACAGCCGGCATATGGGCTGGGGTGCGTCCGAACACGCTGGGAGATCGGATAGTGAGCTTAACCAGCCTGGTGGGGATCTCGCTGCCGGAGTTTGTGACCGGAGTGCTCTTTCTGGTCATCTTCTCCTCCATGCTTGACCTCTTACCGTCGACCAGCCTTGTTCTCCCGGGCACCAATCCACTGACACGGCCCCAGATTCTGGTTTTACCAACGCTCACTCTCACCGGTGTCTTGTTCGCATACGTCATGCGGATGACGCGGGCGAACGTGATCGAGGTGATGAAGACCCACTACGTGCGCACGGCGGTCCTCAAGGGTCTGCCCATGAGGCGGGTCATCTTTCGCCACGTGGTCCCCAACGCGATGCTGCCGACCATCACCATCATCGCCCAGAACATCGGCTGGATGCTGGGTGGGCTCATCATAGTGGAGACCGTGTTCGCCTATCCGGGGCTGGGAAGTCAGCTGCTGACCTCTATCCAGACTCGCGACGTTCCCTTGTTACAGTCCCTGACGCTCCTCATCGCTGCGACCTATGCCATAAGCAACCTGGTGGCGGACCTGAGCTATGCCGCTCTGAATCCGCGGATTAGGCTAGCGTGATGGCAGTTCAAATGTCCACAGGCAGGAATCGGATGGGTGTGACTCGCGCCGTCGGTGCGGGACTTGGGCCCGTTGGGCGAAACCTAAGGAATTTTCTCAGGCTGGCGCTGGCCACTACAGCAGGGCGGATTGGGCTAGCCATAGTGGCTATTCATCTAACGCTGGCTCTCATTGGCCCGTGGTTGGCGCCCTACCCTCCGACGGAATTTCATTTGCTCCCGGATTATCCGGAGGAGCACCGACTTTCGTCTCCGACTTCGCTTTACTGGCTGGGTACGGATCAGTTCGGACGCGACCTTCTGAGCCGGATGATGTCTGGGGCACGTTCCCTTATCACGATGGCGGTAGCGGCGGCGGCACTGGGCATAGCTCTGGGCACGGTGGTGGGGATGAGCAGCGGCTACAAGGGGGGTAGAGTAGACGAGGTGGTGATGCGGGTGATGGATGGGCTGATGTCCCTTCCATCCTTGCTACTGGCGTTGCTGGTGTTGACCACCTTGGGCTCCAAAGATGCGCCGGTGGAGTGGCTAGAACAGCTTTGGCAGGAGATGCTGATCGTGGTCACCATCGGCATTGTCTTTATGCCCGGGGTGTCGCGGGTGATGCGGAGTGTCACGCTGTCTCTGAAAGAAATGGAGTTCGTTCAGAGTGCTCGTTTACGGGGTGAACATACAGGTTACATAATCTTCCGCGAGATCCTACCTAACGCTTTGCCAGTCTTGGGGGTGGAAGCCTCGGTGCGACTGAGCTACTCAATTCTTCTGGTCTCCTCCCTTGGGTTCCTTGGGTTGGGGGTTCAGCCGCCATCGCCCGACTGGGGCCTGATGATAAGCGATAGCCGCAATTTTCTGGTAGCCGCACCCTGGATGGCCCTGGTTCCCGCGGCTGCCATCGCTTCCTTGGTGGTGGGGGTCAATCTTCTGGGGGATGGCCTTCGCCAGGCCAGGGGACTTCCTCAAGAAGGAGAGGGGCTTTGAGCAGGCATCTCCAGGAAGACACTCCATTATTGCAGGTGGAGCGTTTGGGCGTCACCTTCTACACGCCCCGGGGCGTGGTGCGGGCGGTGCGGGAGGCCTCGTTGGAAGTCCGGCGCGGCGAGCTGGTGGGCCTCGCGGGCGAGAGTGGCTGTGGCAAGTCCACCATCGCGTTCGCCATCGTAGGCTATCTTCCGGGAACGGCGCGAGTGGACGGCTCCATCCGCTTTGAGGATAGGGACATCACCGACATGTCGGCGTCCGAACTTCGTCACCTGCGTGGCAACCGCATCTCCATGGTATACCAGGACCCCGCCACATCGCTGAATCCCACCATGCGAGTGGGACCTCAGATAGAAGAGGTGCTGCGGGAGCATCTCGGCATGGACTCAGGCCAGGCCCGTCAACGGACGGCGAAGCTCTTCGAGAGCGTCGGTCTGGCCGAGCCGGAACTCATCGGCCGACGCTATCCCCATCAGCTCAGTGGGGGGATGCAGCAACGGGTGGTCATTGCCATGGCCCTGGCATGCGAGCCAGATCTGCTCATTATGGACGAGCCCACCACCGGCCTGGACGTCACCACAGAGGCAACCATCCTGGATCTGGTGGTGGACCTCAAACAGCGAGTGAACGCCGGCATCCTCTACGTGAGTCACAACCTGGGTGTCATTGCCCGGGTCGCCGACCGGGTGGTCGTGATGTACGCAGGCCAGACCGTTGAGCAGGCGCCGGTTGGTCAACTGTTCAAAAGCCCCAAACACCCGTACACTACCGGACTCTTGGACTGCGTTCCGCAGCCGCCAACGGATAGCGGGACGGTCACCAAGCTCCGTAGCATACCCGGCACCGTCTACGGCGCGGAAGAGGCGAGTACAGAAGGCTGTCTCTTCGCTCCGCGGTGCCCGATGGTGCAAGACTCGTGTCGAGTGGAATCGCCACAGATGCTGGACGTGGGAGATGACCACCAGTCGCGCTGCTTCTTCTGGAGCGATGTTCGTCCAGAAATCTGGGGCGAGGCGGAGCCAAAAGAGAAGGACACCATTCAGGCCGCTGAGCCGTTGCTTAGCGCAAGGGGCTTGCGGCGCTTCTACGGTCACTGGCAGCGCAAGTATCTGCTCTTCGGGCCGCGGGTGCGGCCGCCGGTGCGGGCGGTCACGGACGTGGATTTCAATGTTCCGACCGGGCGAACCTTGGGCATCGTAGGCGAAAGCGGCTCCGGCAAGACCACTGTCGCTCGGGTGGTTGTGGGTCTGGCCCCACGAGATCGGGGCGACCTTCGGCTACGGGACGAAGAGCTGGCTCCCCCAGTCGGAAAACGGACTCGAGAGCAGCAGGCGGCAGTTCGGATGGTGTTCCAGAATCCTACATCCTCCCTCAACCCAAGACTCCCAATAAGCCATGCCATCCACAGATCGCTGAGAAAGTTCGCGCGGCTGAATAAGAGGGAGAGTCGGGAACGCGCCGAAGAGTTGCTGGAGGCCGTCGGACTGGACCCTGCGTATCTGGACCGTCACCCTGGCGAGCTGAGCGGCGGCCAGCAGCAGCGGGTCGCACTGGCGGGAGCCTTCGCCGGCAATGCTGACATTATAGTCGCCGACGAGGCGGTCTCATCGCTGGATGTCTCCGTTCAGGCCCAGGTGCTCAACCTGCTACAACGGCATCAACAAGAGGCAGGCACGTCCTACGTCTTCATATCCCATGACTTGGGAGTCGTGCGCTATATCTCAGACGACATCATGGCGCTTTATGCCGGGCATGTTGCCGAATCAGGACCTACAGAATGCGTGCTGACCGCGCCGTCACATCCGTACACCGAGGCGCTGCTCTCCGCGGTCCCTGTGCCCGATCCGGACGCCACACCCACGCGCATACGGCTCCCCGGCGCAGTCCCATCCCTCAGACAGCGTTTCCAGGGTTGCTTCTTCGCAGGACGTTGCCCCAGAAAGGTGGGCGATATCTGCGACACTACCCCGCCGCCAGGACGCACGGGGCCAGACTCTCCTGACCATGTTATCTACTGCCATATACCTATAGATCAACTGATGGCGATGCAGCGGGAGCGGGGGAGTGAGGCGACTTAGAGTACGGGCGGGCGTGGCTGGACTTTCCAATCGGACAATACTAGAAAGTTGGGCCTAGGCTATCGAATTTACGCCGCCAGCAGCACCGCCATGTCGTGTTCACGGTGGAGTTCGACCTTCTCACCCCAGACCTATAAAAGGCAGAGAAATAATGGACCTATAAGGCGGGGCAACCGCTAGAACAGGCGGTGGAAAACCGGACCACCCACCGCCCTCGATAGTGTTGAATGGAAGCATTATGAAGTGTCTACACCGATATTTGCCGCCATTTTCCCTGGACATCGATATGGTCAGAATCTGCCCCACCAAGCTTGTGAATTGGTTTATCCGTGCCTCACATACCCACCCACATGCCGAAAATGGTTCTGCCTATTGTATAGTCAGGCCCACCATCTTGGACAAAATCGAGAACCTTCACGATCACCTTCACCATAGAATCATGATCGGCGATAGACTTACTCTGCAGCAGAACTCACAGGTGCCCGCTTGGAATTCTCTCCGGCAAAGTACGAAGCAGCCGAGCCCTTTCTGACGCAGCAAGGGCCTTCTCTTGTGATGGGAGGTTCGCAAGCTAGCGTAATCCAACAGGGTTTGGACCATACAACTGCATTTAGGCACTCTCTACCCCCTGGTATAATCAATATTGACCATATCTCGATCCCAACAATTGTATCTCCAGAGGATGGCCTGCGAGTTATGCCGTCAGAACCGGTTGAGTCAGCGCGACAGATTTCAGCCCTTGAAAAGTTTGCCACCAACAACCCGGACCTAGAAGAGTTGGGACGCCTAGCCAAGCGCTTCGATGCCTTCGGTTTTCTCGGAATATCCGGCTCCGAAGACATCCACTCTAAGGTCCTTGCCTGGTTACTGAATCCCAAAGAAACCCATGGAGCGGGAGACTACTTCTTGAAAAGGTTTCTTTCAGAGACTGGCGTTGCCACAACCCAAGAGGTCGAGTCCGACGACTGGGTGAGCACCACAGTGCGCAGAGAGTGGCCCAACGTAGTGGATGGCGAAAGGGGATTTTTTGATATTCTGGTTATAAACCAAGGGAAGAACTTCATCTGTGCCATAGAGAACAAGATATTCTCCGCAGAACACAGCGAGCAGTTGAGCCGGTACAGCAGAGCCTTAGCGACTCGATACCCGAGGTTTCGAAGACACCACCTTTTCCTCTCTCCTGAAGGAACCCGTCCACGCCGGGGTGAAGATCAAGCATCTTGGGCATCAGTTGGCTATGGGAAGGTCCTCGATGCCATTGAGGCCACTCTCAGGGAAGGCGTGGATCCAAAGAACCATGCCGTAGTCGCTTTCCTATGCCAATACGCAACCACCCTGAGGAGAAACATCGTGCCTGGCACGGCTGTACAGTCGCTGGCAACTAGAATATACCTGCATCACCGAGAGGCTATCGACCTGATTATCAAACACCGGGAGGCATACATCAGGGACTTGGAACTATTCTGCACAGAGGCCATTCAACATCAGGACGGCTGGGTGCCCGTTAGGCCGCAGGAGAAGATGGTGGGCTTCTTCCACAACGACTGGACACTTTTCAACCTATTCCAAACTGGAGAAGGGTGGAAACCGGTGTCCGATGCGGTACTGCTCTTTCACTTCGATCTCAGGGAACAGAACAGAGTCCATCTGATTCTCACTATCTCCAAGGGCAACATTGAAAATGTCGCTAGGAAGGAGCTGTTCTGCATGGCTCAGCGACGTCCCGATGTGTTCGACTACAAAGGACACAGTTATGGTGGAAAATACACCGACTCCTATATCCGTCTCTTCGTTTCCGACCCAATCCTCTCAGAAAAGGATTTCATGAACTGGAATCGGGCAGCGGCACGGCAGAAAATACTCGACTGGGCTGCAGGATTCGCAGCTGACGAGTTCCAGACCATGAACAACGCAATCATAGCAAGCTTCGAGAGTGTCAATGAGACCTGCAAGTAGAGGACCCAGCTAGGTTCCTCGAAGATGTCCCCCACGAGCAGGCTGCTGTCTTGAAACTGACTTCACTCACAGCCAGACTCCCTGGTGCAAATCCCAACCTGCCGCGAGACCCTACCCCACAATCTTGGCTGAAATCAAGAGCCTTCTTGCTTAAGTTCGAATTGCCTCCGTAATTACCTGGCCCATGGCCTACCCTGAGATTTCTGTATGTGTCGCCATGGGAATGGCGTGACTACTGTCGTGCTATTCTGCTTCCACTCACACTAATCAACTGCCTCTTGTTCAGGCGAGCCCTACTGGACTACTTCCATGAAAATCAGAGTGTAGATCGCGACACCGGACCCAGGTGGAGGCCTAAACGTCGACATTCGCTTTTGCTGGTAGCCAACTAGGGTGCCGGGACGAAGAGATGGGCAGAGCCGCCCCATCCCTCCCGCGCCCCACAACCCCGTTTATGGTAGAGTGTCAGTCAACGGGGCCAACCCTCACCCAGGAGCGATGAACATGACCTTAAACGGGCCTAAGCTCAGCGACGAGCCGGTACGCGCCATAGTCTGGTCCGACTACATCTGACCTTGGTGCTACATCGGGGCGGCCAGCCTCGAAAAGCTCGCCACCGAATACGACATCACCATCGAACGCCGCCCCTTCCTCCTCCGTCCCGACATCGGACCCGAAGGCATGGTCCGCGAGGCTCGCCCCGGTGAGACTGGCGACCGCCTAAGCGAACCCCTGGGCAGCCGGGCCGAGGCCGAGGGTCTCGTCATGCGCCGCCCCTCCTTAACCCCCTTCACCTTGTCCTCCCTCGAAGCCACCGAATACGCCCGCGAGGTCGGCAAGGACGAGGCCTTCTTCGGCCAGACCATGAAGGCCTACTGGAAAGAAGGCGTCGACCTCGGCGACATGGCCGTCCTCAAGTCCTTGGCCAATAGATCCGGCCTCGACTGGGAGGTCCTGCAGCCCCGACTCGAATCAGGCCACTACCGCGAGCAGGTGCTGACCCAGCATCGCGAGGCCGTCAGTTTGGGCATCCGAGGTATACCCGCCTTCCGCATCGGCAACCTCCTGTTAACCGGCGCCCAGCCCTACGACGTATTCAAAAGGGTCATGGATCGCGTGCTGGCCGAAGCAGCCTGACGGGAAACCCAGCGGTACCGATGTCCCAAGTCAAGAGCCAGGCCAGCCCGGCTCCATCCATACCTAATCTCCGCACCATCGACCACATGCCCTACCAAGGCCGGGTCAAAATCCTTACGTCCCAGTCCTCCCACCTCGGATGGACAGGTACCTTCGTTTTCCTCCACTGCGTCAACGAGCCCACTCCCCATTGGGAAAACCGTTGACCCGTTCAGCCTGGCCGGCACACCTCGTAGTCAATAGACCAGACCCACAGGAGGTTCCATTGCTCACCGACCAGCAGACCCGTCGGCGCTCCACATCTACCGGTGTCACCCTCCACGACCCGGAGAAAGCCTGCCCCGGCTACGTCCTCTACACCCCCATGTATGGCCCCGGCCACGTCGACCTCACAGACCTCAATGGCGAAGTCGTCCACCGCTGGGAGATGCCTCATCCCCCCGGCCTATACGGCTACCTCCTCCCCAATGGCAACCTCTTCTACCTGGGCAAGACCCACGACGAGACTTGGGACCGCTTCCTTTCATGGAATCGTTTCAAGGGCGGCGTATTAATGGAGGTAGACTGGGAGGGCAACGTGGTCTGGTAGCACCGCGACTCTGACCACCACCACGACGCCCGCCGCACCGAGTCCGGCGGCGCCATCTACCTGACCGTGGAGAAAGTCCCCGAAGATCTGGCCGCCCAGGTCAAAGGCGGCCTGCCTATTGAAGGCGATATGTGGTCCGACACCCTCGTCGAGGTCGACGCCTCCGGCAACCGCATCTGGGAGTGGCGCTCTCACGAACACCTCGACACCGAAACTGACATCCTCACCTACTGTGACCTCCGCGACGAGTGGGCTCACGGCAACACTATCGTCCCTCTCTCCGGCGACCGCGTCATGGTCAGCTTCCACAACATCTCCACCGTTGGCATCATAGACAAGAATTCCGGCCAATGGACCTGGAAGATCGACTACAACACCCTGGCCCAGCAACACGACCCGAGCATGCTCGACAACGGCACCCACCGAAAAAGCCATCCTTTGCCCCACTCCCGCGTCATAGAAGTATCCACCTCCACCAGCGAAATCGTCTGGTCCTACACCGACACACCCCTCTACAACTTCTTCAGTCCCTACATCTCCGGTGCCCGTCGCCTCCCCAACGGCAACACTCTCATTACCGAGGGAATGTTCGGGCGTATCTTCCAGGTCACTCCCGAAAAGGAGATCGTCTGGGAATACATCAACCCCCATTTCATCGAAGTCCCCGACCTCGGCGCCACCAATGCAGTCTTCCGATGTACCCATTACCTCCCCGATCAGGTGCCGCACCTCCGGTGACGTTCACGCCACCATCTTGGACAAAATCGAGAACCTTTTCCATTAAGTTCACAATCAACATATAGACGCTTCAATCGTTTGGCTTCTTGCAGCTCGGTATGTCCAACTGTTGGGTCCGATCGAAGAGGGCAAGAGTTGCCAGATTCAATCCCTGGGCCACGCTGCCATCATGGCCGGGTACACCGTCCGCTTCCTCCACGCCGACATCTTCTTCAGGGCCAATGGCCCAGGCCAGGGTGGACAACTCCCTGGACCGCACCTTCCGCTCTTTCCTCTCCCCAGACCTGCTCACCCTGGACGACCTGGGTCTCCACCGCCTTACATCCCAACAGTCCGCTGACCTCTACCAGTTCATAATCAGCCGTCACAGGGTCTCCAGCTTCATCATCACCTCCAACAGAGCCGTAGAGGAATGACTAAGTTTCTTCGACGACCCGATCCTCGATGACAGCACCCTTTGACCGGCTTGCCAATGCCAGCTATGGCGAAAGGCTTTCTCCCCACCAAAAGCCGATGGCCCCAAAGAAGCTGATTGGCCCCTCACCTAAGTGCTCACTATTTTCTTCATCAGTTATGCCCCGGGTAGATCAATGTCTGTCACGATGACTGGTCTAATGTCCCTGGCGATCTACAGACGCAAGTATCCCAGCGGATCGGTGAATATGACCAGAGTCGCGATTCTGAATTGTATCCTACATGCATCGCTCGTCACCCCTTGACAGTGCAGGATTCAAACGCATGAGGCAGCACACTAGGCGTTCTTATGGACAAGTAGACTTGAGACCCCAAGCAGCCGAGGAGTTTAGTGGGTCAATCCTCTAACCGAGCAGCTAGCGTCCTTTCCATCATTGCTCGACGGGCCCCGGCAATGTAGCGAAGTACTATCTGCTCCAGATCAAATCGTCGGACGAAATTGTCGAAATCGATCACGCTGTCTCCCTCTGGCGACGACCCTGCAGGGTATTCAGAGGACGACGGCTGTGCGAAGAACTCAGCAATCCCACGCCCCCTCGTTTGTGCCTAAGGGTCGGTATCCATTTCAACACGCCCTTCCGACACACTGCGAATGTCAATCGTCGTACAGCCAGGGTGGAAAAGACATCTCCATGGAATCACTCCTGGTGTCTGATGGATTGACTTGAAGTTGTTTGAAATGCATCCGTTTTGAACCAGACGTGCAACTTCCAGCGGGACAAGCGTGCACCCCAATTGCGGAGCATTGGGCTTCTCCAGGCGGCACTGCCAGAATCGATTGATTTGCATCCCCTCCACGTTGTTGTAAAAACAATACAGAGGGATGGCCCCGATGTGTCTTGCAAAGTCCTCAAGTGCATCTATTTGAAAGGGAGGACTGCTGGGGTACTTCAGCCTTCCATATGAATAACCCTTTGATTGATCGATCCTCATCTTTTTTGCTTGGACCACGTATATGGCATGACGCCCATTGGGCCTGTTAATGATCCACAGCCAGTCGAACCCGACGAACCGCTCCTTGACCTTCGAGACCCTTCCAACTCCAACTTCGTTAGTAGCACGTCTCGCAATCTCCAGCGCAGTGAGGTCTGATATCGTGTCTTCGGAGAATCCGAGTCGCAAGCGCCTAGCGTGGCCAAGCCAGTTCCAAGACGACGCTGCCAAAGACTCAAACAGCCCGAGGGCCTGCATGGTCCCAATCGCTCTTATGGGTCGAATCCTGCTCATCTGTGGTTAGACTCCCTACAAATTGCTGTCCCGCAATACCTGATTGTATTTCCCAGCCGCTATTTCTCGCCCGAGTAGAAATCGTTGCCCAAGGCCGTATTCATGTTGAGTGTAAAGGCAACTCCTCACAACGTGTCAAATGCTCTGATGCCATCGAGTCTAGGGGCCGTAGGGGCTTGAACAGTCCCATAGGCGGCCACTAGGCTGTCCGAGCTTCAGAAGCCAAGTACCTTCGATGTCTAGCTGTAAAGGCTTCGTCACCACCCTCCAGGATTCTTCGTGTGGTCTCGGCTACAGAAGGAATCTCAAGTCCTCCAACCGCTAGCACCTGACCTTGTCCCGAATCAGCATCTAGTGCGAGTACCATTTCAGCGTCACCTAGGACGGCAACGTTCGCGTTGTGCGTTGCGACGATGACCTGTCGGCTCTTGCATACGGCGCGTAGGACCTTCACTACCTCGTCATAGATGTAACGGTTATCTAGGTCGTCCTCTGGCTGGTCAATGACTAGGGGGTTGATCCCGCTTGCGAGGGCAAGGGCTAGTAGGGCAGTTGCCCGCTGACCCGGAGAGACGGATTGAACCGGCGTCCAATTCTCCGTCCCTGCTGATCCGAGATTGATTTCAACCATAACCTGATCCGGAATGTCGCACTCTTCACAGGCCCGCGCAACTGATCGTGGAAGTTGGACCACCTTCGAAGCCGTGGCAAGAGTACATCCCAGTACTTCCAATGCTCCGGGTCCTTCAAGCATGGCAGCGGCAATAGCCGATGGCCGGGACTGAGCGAGGCGCTGAAGTTGTGCTTTCCTAACATTTTGCCCCCGCAATTGCTCTTCGAAGAGAGCTAGTAACTGGGATCGATCCGCCAGTGGGTTCGTCCTTATCCGAACGCGGTCACCGACTCGATCTGTCAACTCCCGAGCAGCGCTCTCCGTGAGTCGCGACTTCCGCCGCCTTACATCTGCCAACGCTGTCAGCTGTTTACCGCGCTGACCAGTTAATTCCTCCCTTCGCCTCACTGCAGTTTGCTTATTCTCCACGAGACTGGCCTATTCGGCCCGGCGTTTCTGAAGCACATCAAGTTCTTTAGGATTAGCGATGCCGGCATCGGCAAGCTCTGATTGGATCCGATGTCGTTCGTCTTGGTGGCTCTTTTTCCAAACTGCCGAATGCGCCTTCATGGGTTCAGCAGCTTCGTCGATGGCGGAGCGAATGTCACCGATAGATTGCCTCACAGCAGCCTCGAGCTTCTTTACATCTGTTGGCAGATCCGCTGGGACCAGAGGATGACTTGCAAGAGTAGGCGCAGGAAGCGTTTTCTCAAGACGATCAGTAACTTCCGAGAGCGTACTTGGCCATCCTAGGACGGCTGTAACAGCCCTGTCCGTTTCTGCCAGAGCACTCGATTCCTCTACTAGACTCTGTACTCCTTTGTCGTGAGCTCTCAAGAGGCGTTCATCAATGTCCTTCAGTTCCTCAACGAAATCTTGCATGCGTTTAAGATTCGATTCGAGTTGAGTCAGTTCTGCGTCGGCCGACCCCAGTGTGTCCAAGAGGTCATTTTCTTCCTTTACCGCGTTCTCCCATTCGGGTCCGGCTTGGGAAGCAACGAATTTCCGCAATAGCTCTTCTCGATTCGCCAGTTCCTGCAACTCTCGTTGCCCAAACACGGTCACAGAAAATCGGCGATGAACTTCAACCTCAGTTTCGTGACCATTCCTGAGCAACCTGGCGGGGGCATCATCACCGCTCCGATGAACTACGTACGGCTCATTTTGGTCGTCGACGATTCCGATTCTGGCCTCTGCGTTGGCTTTGAAGTTGAAACGCCGATTTTCGCTACCATCTCCAATAAGTGGCTCCCCGCCATCTACCACGTAACGAAGAATCTCTATAAGAGTCGACTTACCCGTTCCCTTACCACCAATGACGGCATTGAGACCAGGTGCGAGATCAGTTTTCAGGCCGAAATGAAATCCTCCAGCGATCTCCACGTTTTCTAAACGAGGCCATTGAGGTTTGGTTGATGCGAGAAACTGAACTCCAGAGACGTGCTGCCAATGGGTCCGCAAGTTTTCTGGAAACCGCAACCGGGAATCAGGCATCAAGAATGCTTGGCGGATTCCTTCGAGTGTGGGTTCGGGCGAAAGTTTCAGATATGTCGTGCGCTGCCCGACATGATCGAAAGATCTGACGTCTCCGGAAATAAACCAAGCAGGCAGGATGTCACCGAACACGCTCTTGGGGTTTCTCAGAACGTCCGCACCACTGTCACCAAACACGTCGAACCCAAACACACAACCACTCCGTGCAACTTCACGGTGGTTTCTGCAAACTCCCTTGGCGAAGAGCCCAATTCTCTTCGCAGTGATATGGGGTGCGAGCGCTAAAGCGTGATGCTCGGCAGCTTTCGCCGCTACATCTAGCACCTGGCCTGAAGCAATCGGTCTTGGATCGCCGTTCTCGTAGAACGGCGACTCGCCGGGAGGCCACAATGTCTGCAGGAATTGCTGCGCGAGGCCGAATCCCTCGTCGTTCCTGTCCCAAAGCACGAGAAGGTGGCATCCGTTTACGCTGATTTCGACCCCCGGGAACACAAACACGCCGCATGCCTGTCCGGCCTCGCTGAGCATTGGATACCAGTCCACTCGGTTGTGGTCAGTTACAGCTACTATCTCCACGCCTTCCTTAGCGTGAGCCTCCATCAATCTTCTTGCGAAGGTAGGGTTGGGCATACGGCCACCTGCATCCCCATAGCGCTGTTGGCGGTCAGCGGGTATATGAACCTGTAGGTCGCAGTTGTGAAACCGAGAGAAGGCCATGGGGATCAAGACCTATTGGTGACCAGGTAGGATGGGAACAAGAGGGTATTCATGTGGCCGCCTTGCCTGACGCCACACGGCCCAGAGGCGACTTACAAGCGACCCGAAAGTTCTCTCGACACAAGCCTCTGGCGGCACGGATGGTTGCGCTGCCGGTCAATACCCCCACTGGATCGAACTTGATACCCGTTGCCTTCAGACATCTATCTGCCCCGAGGAGTGGTGTAGTGCCCATACCCGCGAATTGGTTAAGTACGAGGCTAGCTTGGGTCTGTTCCAATAGCCACGTCACAAGTTCGAGATACGATCCCTCCCTGTTCTTCGACCAGCGAATCCCAGGAGCATCACGGTTTCCCTGATACCACACGACTCTCCGCAATAGACTTGGACCGACGGGAAGCCACCCAACTAAACGCCGGTTAAGGTAACGGCCTTCTTCGATACTCCCAAAGGCGGGGGCATCAATCTGCGTCCGGTGTTGGATGCCAGTCATATCTTGCATCCCCATAATCGCTCCTGGAGGGAATCAGATGTCAAGACAACTGTCGAGTGAAACTCGTGAGGAAGCCGTCCCTGCCAACTGTCCTCAATGAATCTACGCAAGGCGTAGCCAATAACAAAAGCAAAGGTACCGTTGGTGCGATTCGCTATCCCTTCCAAGACCGCTCGGTGACCGGGCCCAATGGTGATGGTGGAACTGGCATGGACCGCGGCTGATTAGTTAGGGGACAAGTATCGCCTTCTTTATGCTTGGTGCACAATTATGATGAAGAACGATGCTTTGGTCAAACTGCGGACCGGCTTTCACACGTCTAACCGTCCGAATCCAACTGAGCCCACAATTTGGCGGCATTCTTAGTGGGCACTCCTTACGTTGTGGACCGTTACTGTACCTGAGTTGAGATGTTCAGAACGGAACTCAGGCATTGCTCCGGGGGCCAGTATAGATACTGAATTCCCTGTTTCTCCTCCACGTAAGCATGTGGAAAGGTCTTCTTAAGCCAGTGCGGGACAGGATGACGCGACAAGGGATTCTCATATAGACAGACGTTTGCATGGCTCATACTGCCCGGGAGTAGCCTTTGAAACAGTAGAATCCCACTAATGGTAGAGTTCTCTCCATTGCCCCATAAGCTCCGGTGCCTTAGGTCTTCCGAAAGAGGCGTGATTCGACTGACGCCAGTTTCCGCATTCTGCTCACAGCCGAACAGCGCTACGGACATGTCGATACGATCCAGGTGAAAGTCCGCCAAATCGTTGATCGCCAGGACGACAGGCTTCTCAACATACTTATGTTGCTTCACCTTTTCTCTTCCCTTGTTGATGAAAGGTGTAACGGCATCTATACCTCCGCTCCGCCCAAAGCCAGCCAACAACATGTCAGGAATACCCCGTTTCGCCTCTGAGCGGGAAACCGCATCAATCTCAATCTCCCAAAATCCCGACAGGTCATCTGCCTCGCGCGGAGGCGTCCCACTCGGGAACCTAAAGTGTGTAGTCTGAGGTCTTCGACGCCGAGTCTTTCTATCCATCTCTTTAAGGGATTAAGGTCCTTCTTAGACAGGTGTTGATACAACTCTCCGGATGCAGACGCCCAAAACCAGTAGAGGTAGGGGACTCGGCACATCTGGTCCAACTTCTTGCACACGTCTTCTTCAGTGGCCCTAGGTACCGAGAACTGTCTGGGCTCCAGGACAGTAGCCTCAACGTAGAAACTCTCACCTTCGGGGGTAGTGGCGAGAAAGTCGGACACTCTGTCGTTGACGGCAGGTTGACACTCTAAATCGCACCCCAAATCATCGAACAGCGCGCCGACGAATTCTTCGAAGAAACTGCCATGATCCAAGTTCCTGAGATCTCCCCCACCAGGGGATATCTCTACTTGGAGTCTGCTTCCGACCGCCCGAAGCGCCTTCTGAACTTGGCTCATGTGAGATCGGTGATCCGGGTTAGTCAACTTACGCACCGCAGACTCGCCAACTCCTAGCCTGCGAGCCAGCTCTACCTTGGTTATACTCTGAGCTTTCATGGCCGTAGACAGAGCAAGTTTGCCAGCGACAACGGTAGGTACGGGCACCATCACCTGACCGTCAGACACCCCGTTGAGGATGGGGATGTCCCTCTTCTCATGTACATATCCGGCCAAGGCCGTTGCAAGTGCATCTTCAGCCATTCTCAAGGCTTCAACCCGGTCTCCTCCACTTATGATGGCCTCTGGCACATCGGGGAATCCACCTACCAGTCCTCCATCTTGGCCAAGGCTCAATTGAGATGGATACGCGTAGATCATTGCTCAGAACTCCCTTCGGGCGATCTCCAACTGACGCAGCATCGCGGCCAGCATTCCTGCCCTCAACTCCCCACGTTTCACAGCAGTGTATCGCGCGGCGACGTAGACTCTGCCGTGACTGTCCATTCCGTGTGCCTTGTCGAAGCGAAAGGACTGTCCTGTCCTGCGAGCGCATGCTCTGGTTCGCCTAATGAATTCGCGGCTCGTCATTAACAAAGTATCGCACTTAAGGGTGCGGATGCCAATGAAAAGGTGCGAATCAGGTTCATAGGGGAGTATGGGCATCAAGCGTCGTACGTTCCTGTGATCCTTCCGGTAGGAAAACCATTTGGGCCCGCTGGTTACAATCATTGTCTCCTTGCCTATCCTTGACTGATAATGTTAGGTGCAGATTCTGTATCCCTATCTAGACTCTGGCAATCAACTCTGTGCCTCTGCTCTTGCAACGTCTAGACATTCTCCTCAGCACCGGTGGAAACGAAAAATGCGAAATGACAACGAGGCTGCAATATACACCTTCTTTGCTGACGTCATGGTGTTGAAATCTGTTTGTGACTCCGACGCCTACGGCTGTGTAAGGGATATACTGCGTTACCATGAACAGGAAGGCCAAACGAACAGCGAGCACTTCAGCCTTCTCAACGGGTACAAACTGGTCGTCGCCACTCCTCTCTACGGCTTACTGAACCTTCTTATCGATTACGCAGCACTCTTCGGTCTAAAACGAGACGAGAGGCTACGTCAGTGGTGGGCATTCAGCTCGAACAAATACGGTCTCACCTCACGTCAGGCCTTTGCTGACCCGGACTCAGATCTGGCGTACGTGTGCAGTCGCATTCTTCTTATCGTCGATTATCTGCTCAAAGCTGACACTTGGGAATCTGCATTCAAGGCAATGCTCCAAGCACGTTCATTGGGCGAGAGTCTATGGCAGTTGTCTCAGAGGTGCGAGTTATCTGTGTTCGATGGAAGCAAGGGCATTCCAGAATTCCAGACCGCGCTACGGCTTCGAGCTGCCGAGCGCTTAATTGACTACGTTGAAGATGAGAGGACTCTGTCACAGACCTACAACTTCGTTTGGCATGACGCTGACGATCTTGAGGACGACAGACTTGGCGAGCTCATATGGGACGATCCAATACACGATATCGAGACTCACCTTGATCGTCCTCATCGCTTACCTAAACAACACTACTTCATCTGGAACTGGCGGCGCGGCATCTTCGCGGCGCTCTGTGTTTCCGCATACCGGCTAGGGGCTGCAAGAAATTGCGAGCCCGTCTTCTATGATCAATACAGCAGAGATATCGGTTCAGCTGAAAACCAATTGGCTTACTTGCAGGCCACCCTTGGTGAGGATTGGTCTTCTTTGAGATACGGGCTTGTGGCAACGAGCACACTAACGATATCTGACGTACTTGAAATCGAGGATGCTAACGTGAACGCCACATCTCACAGCGATCGACTTCGAGAATTGCTAGGCAACGACTCTAGGTTAGTCGCGTCCAATCTTCCCTGGGATCCCATGGATTTCAAAGTGATACTTGCAGGGCTCCTGTCGGAACATGACGATGGCGAGCCTGTCGAGGTGATCCGTATCCGGCACACCACCGAAGGTGACCTTTTAACTTGGTTCTCAATGGCTTTACGGTTGCCAAGATTTGGGATGATTTCGAATGCTTCGAAATGGTGGGTATTCTACAAGATTTATGGAGTCGGTATGCAAGAATCCGACTCGGTACTGCCGCAAGAGATCGTTCACGACACGCTTGCAGAATTTGCCGACAGAATACGGCTCATCGAATTGGAAGATGTTACCACGCACGATCTGTTGGATCTCTGCGAGCCTCCAGGCTGGCGGTATCTAGTTAAGGAGGCTCGCCGCTTGGTCAACTTGACAAAGGATTTGAAGGGCGTGTTGCCCGAATTGCTGTCCGCTACACTGCTGGCTCACGGCGGATACCAAAACATCCGCATGAGACTAAAGCCCGGCGCACTTCAAGGAAAGGAAATCGACGTGGTTGGTGTCAAGGTTTCTCCCGACGGAAACGAGTGCCTCATTGTTGAAATCAAGGGTCAGGCAACGACCAATAGAGAGCTTCAGTCTGAAATCGCTGACTTTTCGGCCAAGGTAAAAACCTTACAAGATAAGTCTGACGAATTTGCCGAAGAATTAGCGTACCAGGGAACTCTCGACACGTTTCGCCCCCGATTCATCTCGATGGCAGATATCGAAGAATCGGAGTTCACGGAGGACGCCATGGAAGTCTGGTCCTTTGACCATTTCATTGCAGAACTTGAACGAGCAAGAGTCCCTCCAGAGTACAGGGTTCAGCTCAAGCGAGCCGTAATTGCCAAAGAGGTGGATGTTTCTGAGTGGCTGGACGAATTATGGTTCGAGGCCAATGACAACGAAAGCCGAGACTCTAACCCAGTAGCACGAACCGAAGGTGAATAGGACGTGGCCGTACCTTAGACTTTCAAAGCTACTGGGGTGGAAAAGGGCGCCCTGGCACAACGGAAGGCGACATGAGGAACCGAGCGACTACTGAACGAGTGGACAGACTGCACGCCGTTTTTAACGCAGAACACAAATCCTTCATTTATGGGGCAGTGCATATCGTCGATGGAAATGTAGACAATCAGTAGAGGGAAGGACCCTCTTATCGTTTCCAAGAGAAGGTACTTTGGAGAAGAGAGAGTTTTCGGAACTGTAGAGTGGGCATTACAGAGAATCGTGTCGCAGACTGCCGGGCTCAACAGATTATACCTAGGGAACCTCTGAACAACGTGGCACGGGTTGCATATAGTAGTCCGTGGGAGTTGTCGGAGACGTTGGAGCCTGACATGGGGTTCTTACGGTGTACACAGGGAAGCGCTCGTGGCTCTAGGTCACCTCAGCCGGGGCGTGGTAGTGACCACACCTCGTAGTTGGGCGCACCTAGGCCCTATGAAGCCGCCAGGTGACGCTCCGCCGTTATCAGGTTGGTAAGCCCCAACAGCAACGCCAACCGTTGCGTGTTCTTGGCCAATCCCCGGTAGCGAACCTTGGCGTACCCGAAGCGCCGCTTTACCCACAGGAATGGATGCTCCACCTTGGCCCTGATAGACGCCTTCCGCCTCTCCTCTACCGCTGCTTCACTCCCAGGCTCCAATTGTCGCCGTCTCCCAGGCCTCATGGCCACTCGCCACTCCACCTCCAACCCCTCATTCTCCTCCCTCTTGGCCACTCCCTGATACCCCGCATCTCCCCACACTCGCTTCTCTCCTCCGTGCAGCAGCCGGTGTGCCTCTGTCACATCATGCACGTTGGCGGATGTCGTACTCATGCTATGCACCACTCCCGTCTCTGAGTCCACCCCGACGTGCACTTTCATACCGAAGTGCCACTCATTTCCCTTCTTCGTCTGACGCATCTGTGGGTCTCGCTCACAAGCGCCATTCTTCGTCGACGAAGGCGCCTCTATGATGCTGGCGTCCACTATCGTACCCTCCCGCAGCCTCAGCCCTTGGGATGCCAGGTGGCGATTGATCTCCTCCATCAGGCCCTGCCCCAACCGGCGCTCTTCCAGCAGATGCCGAAAGTTCAGTATTGTTGTCTCGTCCGGCAACGGGCCTGACAGCCTCAGTCCCACGAACCGCCTCACCGACTCCGCCTCGTAGAGCAGGTCCTCCATACCAGGGTCGCTAAGGTTGTAGAACAGCTGCACACAGTGTATCCGCAGCATCGCTGACAACTCGTAAGGCCGACGGCCTCGGCCCGCTTTCGGATAGTGCGGCCGAATCCTCTCTTCCAGCAGACCCCACGGGATCAGGCCATCCATCCGCTCTAGGAATATCTCCCTACGGGTCTTACGCTTCTTGCTTTCGTACTCCAGGTCTCCAAAGGTCGGCTGACTCATCGTCGCTTCACCCCAAGCATCTACTGTTTTCTGCTTCGCATTCTACTATGCCATAGACAAGTGGGGCTTGTTCAGAGTGTTCCTAGAAACTCTGGCTGGGCTGGAGGCTGAAGGTATCACAATCTACTGCGCAGAGTGATCATATATTGCCCGAGGGGGAGTCGGCTGGGGCCGCTGCACACCCATTTTGGACGATACGCGGAGCCACCAAAATGGACAGAATCAAGAACCTTCAGCCTCAGCTTCCGGTTGGTTGTATGATCCCCTGATTTCGGCAATCTCAAGATAGAAGAGCTTAAGAATCAGTCTGTACCAAGGTTCAACAAGTCAGAGCGTCCCAGCCTCAGCAAATTCTCGTGGGCGCGTAAAGCGTCTGCCTTCACGCTTTCGTCCACACTCTGCAATCCTATCCCAACAATTTCGACGGCTACCTCGGTAGAAATATGATAAGAGTCTTCTTTGAGTCCGTCGGTCAGTTTTGCGAAGCATTCGACTACCTGCTTTGTATGCTTTTCGAGCATTTCGTGAAGGGATCTACATTGCCCATAGATCTCCCAGCCATCGGGATGGGCAATGTCCAGGATTCTGGAGAACGCACTTAACCGCCATTCTGGCGCGAAGCAACTCGCCCGCAACCAGAATTCGAATTCCTTGAGTTCAGTCTTTCGGCCTTTCCTAAGGCGCCACTCAAAGAACGATTCCAATCTGATTCTCGTTTTCTCCTGCAAGTCCTCGTATTTCTCTGGCAAGGATGATCCTATTCGCCTAAACAATCTTTCCCAAACGTCAGGTTTGTCATTGGTCTTCATGTAGAACTGGTCAATTAGGCTATCCTCTCCCTTGAGTTGGTCCAAGTCCCAGACATAGTATATGAACAGGCGGTATCCCAGAATCTCGGTGAAGTCATCTCCGAAATCATTACTCTTCTTGAACTCTCGAAGATGTTGGATGGCAATCCGGAATTTGTCCCTAAGCATCTCAAATGTCGGTGCGTATGGATTGCAGTAGAGCACAAGGCCTTCAAATGACGCTTGCCACTCATTCCGAGGCGGGCTCGGGAAGATATGGTCTTTGAGCCTTTCTGCCCATCCCTTATTTATTTCGACAAGGTGACCAAAATAGGCACCCAGCATAGCGTATTCAGGTAAGGACAACGGAAATTCGGCTGTTGGTTCGAAACGTCGTTTGATTACAGACATCACCCGTGATGCCTCTGCTCGCTGGTTTAGGTTTCTTAGCTTAAGACCAAGCAGGATAAGGACTCGCAGCGCACGGCTCCGGGTACAATTGATGGCCTCAGTGTATTGATCTTCTCCTAGTGGAAAAACCCTGCTGTCCGAATCCAAGCGCCAGTCATACTCCGCAGACAATTGCGCTACTTGGTCGACCATCTGTTTAGTGGCAAATATGGGGAAATTGATCTCCTCACTGAGGCAGGTTTTAAAGAGGTCAATTACCGCTAGTCGTGAACTATTCCATTTGGGGTTTAGTCGGGCCCTTGCTCCTACTTCGTATCCTTCACTGGCGTCCTGGTCCTGGTGTGTGAGAATCCATTCGGATAACTCCAACGTCTCTTTTAGTCTGCTAAGATCATTGACCCTTATATATTCCTCCAACTCCTCGATGATTGCCGTTGCGTAGATGGGCCTTTCAATTTGATGTTTGTTCTTTAGCCAGAATTGGAATCTCTTGGAATCCGGCAAAATCTCGTCCCTGAGGATTATCTTGAAGGCCTCAGCTAGCCCTTCGATGCATATCTTAACCAGAGGGCTATCTGGGTGCCGGCTCTCTGATTCCCACTCGTTGACATATGAGAGCAGCTCTTCATCGCCAAGCTTCGCCATCTCCTTTGGTGCTAGTGGGCTTTGCTGGTGTACTCCTCCCGATATGGCTTCACCTACTGGTCCATAATCTTCATCGGAGATTCCTGTCTTGTCATCACAGTCCAGATTCGTAAAGTAAGTGGCGTACTGGCCAAATAGTATTGATTCGAATGGGCGCAACTGCTTTCTGTGAAACTCACGCCTGTATGCTTCGAATACTTCCTCAGAGAACTTACTGCCCATCCAAGTTCGGAATTGCGCTTCGGGAGGGCCGTTTGCAATTGCGTCGAAAATCGATATACGTTCCGATCGAGTTAGTAACTCCTCCTTGAAGTGTTCACCTGCACGCCGAACCATACGTTGAAACTCGTGAGGAAATTCGCGCTGCCCATAATGCCCATAGCCAAGGATTGACGCTCTAATCCATGGCAGCGTTGTCTCGTTTGGAAACTGTGCGTAGAGATGCTGCCTTAGGCGTTGGAAGATTTTCCATCGTTGTCTCTGGAGCTCGCAGTTCAGGTCCATTGCCAACTCTGGCGATTGTTCAAAAGTTTTCTCACTAGCTGAAGTTAGTGCATAAATGACTGCTTCCTCAGGTGTCTGGTTTCTTGAGTTTTCTCCTCGAAGTCGCCTGCACCAAATCTCAGATCTATCCTCGTCTTCTGCCTGTTTGAGTTCGTCATTGTGCATTCTTAGCTCAATCATTTCAGCAACTATTTCGACTAGGAATCGTGCAACATCGAATGGCTTCTTCTCAGCAAGGGGATTCAGTCCTTCTTTTAGAATCCTTCTGTAGTCCCAATCGCTGAATCGAGGAGACGGTTCAAGTAATGTTGTCCAGTCTCCCGCATTCTCACAGCGGCGCTTGCGCTTGTATTCGGCATGAGGGTCAGGTAGGAACCTGATGATGCTCTCTGCAATCACCAATGCAGCCGGATACTGTGACTCCTTAGCCAAGTGTGCTATCAATTCTGCGAATCTATGTGGGATGATCTGGAGCCTAAGTCTTGTGTACTCAAGCAATTTGGGTAAGAGTCGTGTAGAGACTTGGCCTGGCACCTTAAGGGCGATTTCTAGAATGTAGTTGTAGACTCTGGGATTGTCCGTCTGAGGCAACGCCAACACGATGTCGGCAACTTCGTCCGCTGCTTCATTCGATACTCGCGAAAGATAGATTATTGGCCACCAGTTGGAAAAGGACAGCTGGCCATCTCCCAATTCTTCCGCATCAGGAGGGATACCAAAGTATCCTCGCTCATTTAGAAGTGAAATCCAGGAAGTGTCGTGTGCGTGTCTAAAGAAAAACACGTAGTTCGCTCCCCTCCTTCTGATTAAGTCGAGTAAGCGATCAACATCCTCATTGGACCTACAGGTCTGAGACAAGATTGATTGAATTTCCATTTGGTCTTGTGCGGTTATCGGGGCAAGTAGATCAAGAATTATGGCTTCCAGAGAACGTGGGCATTCCTTAAGTCCGCTTGCCATGGAAGTGCGTCGGTGATGGGCGATTTGCACTAACTCTTGCGATAGTTGGTGGATTTTTTCGAGTTTAGATTCTTGGATCCTTCTATCCAACTGGTCGGCGAGCGGATCAACGCGGGCAACCAACTTTTGAATTCTTTCCCTTCGGCTTGGTTTCTGGACGTTCTGGAAGTAGACTTCGACCTTTCTCAGAGTGTTGCTGAGTTGAGGATCGATTACTTGACTGCTCCAGCCATCGGCATAGCGAATTCGGTCCTTTTGAAGACGATTGTAGATGTCGCGCCGATGACTTGTAACGTCATATCCACCAATCTGAAAATCGCTTTCGTGAATGACTAATGGCAGTTTTTCGATTAGCTCGCGTAGCGAATGTGCCGCTTGTGAGTAACGGTCGGAGTTATTCTTCTCACTTACAGCATAGAGTGCGCCGAGATACCACCGGCTAAGCGGATATCGCTCGGTTTCTCTGCTTCTTAAGCTCTGAACTACATCTTGCTGTCGCGCAGACAGATTTAGAGGTCTTGAATCCATTTTATCAATCTCGTTAGGTTCTAAGATGTCCAATTGCCGTTGCCTCCAAGACCACAGTCATTTTCTCAATCCGTCGCCCAGCCCCCCGACGATACTGAGGTGGACCCCACTAATTGGACAGAATTGGGGCTGAGTTAAGTGAGGGTCCCTTCGCTCCTGCATATGATACCGACATTGGTACTTCTGAGCACCTCCTCTACTTAGACCCATTGTCCGACGCTGTCTGATCTGCGAGCCCCCCCCGGGGTCCGGTAGAACAAGGCCCGATGAGGCCTCTGGTTGTTGTAGAACCGGAAGCAGGCTCCCAGTGCCCTCTTGGCGATGCGCCGTTGGCATGAGCTTTCAGGTGCACCTCCTCGTACTTCACCGTCCTTTACAGCCGCTCCGCCAGAATGTTGTCCTGGCACCCTCCATTCCCGTCCATATTGATCTCCACTCCACGCTGCCGCAAAGCCTGGTTAAACTCCTGGCTGGTGAACTGGCTGCCCTGATCAGTATTGAATATTCCCGGCTTTCCCTGCACCAGCGCAGCCATCTACGCTTCGACGCAGAAATCGGCTCCAGGGTGTTGGACAATCGCCAAGCCAACACGCAGCGGCTGTAGTAGTCCATCACGGCCACCAGGTAGAGGAAGCCACGGGCCATGGGGCTGTAGGTGATGTCCGCCACCCAAACTTCTTTGAGTCTTGTGACCGTCACGTCCCTCAACAGATAAGCATAGATTCTCTCTTCCTTGGCCCCTCTACCAGTGCGTGAGGGCCGGTAGAGGGGCTGCAACCCCATGAGTCCCATCGACGCTGTACCCGCTTGAGGCTCACCCAGATACCTTGCCGGTTCAGCTTGGCTTTCATTCGTCTCGATCCGTGGAAGGGAGTCACAAGGTACTCTCGGTCCATCTCCTTCATTAAGGACAACTCGTCCCCGGATGCCCCTTTTGCTCTGTAGTAGGGGCTGGACCCGTTCAACCCCAGGACAGCCTGACCCCGCAAATTCGGAGGCAGGCTGTCGCGCTATAGACAGTGTGGGATGCTCCCGCTCCACCATCTTGGACAAAATCGAGAACCTTCGTGATTAGATTCGCTCTAGCGTTGTAATCGACCCCACGCCCAGCCCCACCCGAAGCATGCAGTTGCCAAGCCCCCTCTGACGCGCCGGAGACATTTCCCTAGAGTCGGCTATTACCTTATAGATGGCGGTGGGTGGTCCGATTTACAACCGCCGAATATCAAAGATTACCCATCCGCGTGGGACACTTTAGCTCCGCCGTTTACAACACGGTACGAACGCTGAAATTCGATAATCCTCGGCGCCCATCATATCCCTAGAGAACTTCCTCGGCGGGCCTTTCTTGACAGATATTTGAAGTTCAGAACTGTAGACGTTTCCCGGTCACATCTGCATGTGAAGAACCAGGGATCTAATAAGCCTGTCACGTGTGAAAGGAGCCAACGCTAGCCTTGAGGCAAGCACGTCCTTAAATCTCGAAAGTACGCGTTCCGGGTCTCTCCCGTGTTTCAGCGTTGCAACCATCATTGCAAGAATTAATTCCGTCTGCCCAGGTAAAGCCATTCCTCCCACCTTGATCAAGACATCCGCCGCTACCGCTAATGCCGCATCTTCGCTACATTCCGGTCCCTCTAAAGTCTTGAACATCGCACGAGTCCCATCAGTTGTCGTAAATCCAGAAGCCTCCAGACGACAAATCATATCTTCTGAACGTATCCGTACAAATCGATAGTTCAACACTATTAGCTGTTCGATAAACTGCGAATATTCCTTGTCATTTATCAGCCCGGACCGATGCAACTCGAGAAGGACATCTTGCGAATTTACACTACCAGTTCCTATGGAACGAGCATATTCGGAAAGTAGGTGATCGTCACAGAGAAGGAGGCATTTGGAATTGGCTTCTTCGTCACCAAAATGAGCTGCAGCAGCGCCAACGTCTGTCAAATCATCCACTAACCCTTCAAGGTCATTGTTGTCTAGCAAACGGTACGAGGGGACACTCCCAAGGGATTCGGCAAATTCCCGTACAGATTGCAAGTATTCTCGCCAGTTGTCCCAATCTTCCTCGGATATTTTCGACAGGCTATACTGCCCGGTTACGTCCTTCCCCAGCCAACCAGCAGGGCGGGATGCCATTGCGATCAAGGTATTTTCCCTTTGGAGTTCGCGTACAACCTCCTGCGGTACCCGAATTCGCGAAAATCTACGGCGTAGATGCTCAACCATTCCCAGTCTATGGACGGTAAGGAGGGCCACAGCATCTAGCACTAGTTCGTCAGCATCTTCTAGTAGAGTACCTGCCTGGATTGCTTCAGCATTTACGCCCCTTCCAAATCGAATTGGAATGAAATCTCCTTGGGTACAAGCCGACCATACTTCAGTCACGGACCGGCCCATTATGGAGCAGAAAGATACGAAGGGTAAACGGCCTTCCATATACAGCTTTTCGACTGCATTGCCCAAGCGAAAACGTTCATCAACGGAACGAAAAAGAGGCGAAAAGTCTTCGTTCTTGAAATCCAGGCGGTACATCCCCTCATTTTCTGGGAAGCGAGTAGAGAATTCATCTACGATTTCTTGAAATGCACGAACAAACTTACTCTGAATTGCCACGATGTCATATGAAAGAGTCTCAAGTCCATCTCTCAAAACGATTGTGTCTCCCACACGGTGCCCTAGAAGCTCCCTAGCGGGAGAAACAGTTTGGGAGATTTCATAGGAGTTAAGAGAATCCTCCCCTTTTTCGAGTATAAGCCACCATTTCTCGGACGATTCTCTCTTTAGGCGAACGGCGCAGCCTGGTCCTACCTTGTCAGGCTCAACCCAACCCTTATCACGACTCAGAAACACCCCACAATAGCACAGTTGAACCTCTGGGTTGTTGGGTCCACAGCGGCGGGCTAAATAGGCATCAACGAGGCCGTCGGGTTCACCCAGAGAGAGCTTTAGCTGTGCGAGAACCATCATACTGCGAGGAATTTGGTAGAGGTCGCTAGTCTTTATTCCTCGAACAGTCTCGGAGGCTGCTGTCCGATCACCACATGCGAATTGGAGTTCAGCGACCTTTACCAAGTCGGCTGGAACTGCATCCGACCGAGTGCAGAGGGTCTCCCAGAGTTTCAATGGACCTCGCACATCTCCTATTCGCCTAAGGATTTGTGCCTCCACTCAATTGCCGACCGAGGGGGCTTGCTATACGCCCCGCGAATCTTTCTTGCCCATTCAAGCGCTTCTCGCAGACGTTTGCTGTTTACGAGGCACGATAGAAGATTGATGGCAAGTGGGTGCTCTGGAACTTGGCCAATGACTTCTGAGAACTGGTCAGCAGCCTCAGAATGACGTAGTTGATCCCGATAGAGGGACCCAAGTCGAACTGCTAATTCTGCCCGGTCGTGATCGCAAGAATACTGGATAGCCTTTAGTAATGCGTTTTCAGCGCCATCCAGGTCACCGATGATCTCACATTGCAGCGCTAAGAGGCTGAGCAGCCTTGGGGCATTGGGAGTGAGTTCCAGTGCCGCCTCGACAAGTGGACCCACCGAATCTTCCTTGCCTGCTGCTGACTCGGCTCGACTTAGTAGTTCTGCAATGGCTATATCTTCCCAATCCGCGTCCTGTAGAGTGAGTGAATCTCTGAGTAGCACAATTGCGGCTTCGTGGTTCTCAGAGTTGATATGAGCAATAGCGAGGGGAACGACAGCCTCCCTGCGCAATCTGCATTCCTGAATCTTTTCTAAAGTAGCGCGTGCTTCGACTGGCTTATCTTCGTGAAAGAGCAGCAGTTTGCCTTTATTGAACAATGCCTCCTCGTTGGAGGGTGCTTCGTTGAGAACGCTATCTAAATCGGCCAGCGCCTCTGCAGTCTCCCCAAGGAGAGCGTTTGCACAAGAACGAGTTAAACGAGCCTTCAGACTTTGCGCTCTTAGGTCAGTGGAATGAAGAAGACAGACAGCCTTGTCCGTTTCTGCCCTGGCCTCGCGTAAGAGATCGACGGATTTGATCGTGTATCTTGCGATGGAAGGATCTGCTTGAACAAAGTTGAGCAAGCTCTGACTCAGTGCCAAGTGGGCAGTAGCATCGTTTCGATCGTCTTCCACTAGAGAACGCCTAAGAGCTACAGCTTCATCAAAGCGCGACTGTTTCATCCGGACTCTCGACAAAACCAGCCTACACTGCTTATCGTCCATGATCCAGCTTTCTTCGTCTATGAGAGATTGAAGCCGCTCTCTTTTGCCCGCATTCCATAGTTCCCCGATAAAGACAGCGGTTGCCTGCGAGTTTCTGGGATCTAACTCACGGGTCTTCAACGCCAAATCCATCGCTCGTTTAGAATCTCCGTTTACTTGTGCCACCACTGCTGCGTTTGCAATGGCTTTAGGGTTGGTGGGTTGGAGTCTGTAAGCTTCTTCCAAATTCTTTTGCGCCCTACCCAAGTCTTCCTCAGCTAACGCGCACGCTCCCAGATTTGTCGCGATACGGAACTTGATTTCGTCCGATTCTTGTTGCGCGTCATTCATGAGTTGTTGCAATACTACATGTGCAGAATGTACGTTCCCAGTATTGATGAGGTCTCTCGCCATATCTAGCTTGGCAGCAAGCTGTGTATCAGTTGGATCAGTTGGTGCTGAATGGTCTATTGATATTTTCTTGGCTACAGCGCTAGCAACTGACTGGAGGCCTGTTTCCAAGTCTGCTATTCGACTGTCCAGGTGGCGTCTATTCTCGGCCGAGAGTTGCTCCTGTCGGTTTGCGATTGCAAGAAGTCCTTCACCACTGCGGTAGATGGCTGCATTCAGTTCACTCAAGAACGAGGTGACGATGTCAGCTCCAATCCGACGTCTTTCCGCATCTATAGGCAGAAAAAAGTCGCCGCCATCGATGAATGAACAAACAATTTCTTCTTCAAAATTCCGCTCACCAGCATGGACCCGACCTAGGAGGTCCGCAAAACCGTCAGTCGATATCTACCGCTTTAGGCTTGTCTCCGCACCTTCGATGTCCGGAAACCTACGACTAGTGGATTCTATGGCGCGTTGAACCACATTTGAATCATTCTTGAAGAACGCCTCAAAGCCTTTGCTAGCAACATAAGAAGCGATAGAGATTAGAATTCCTTCCAGCAATTGGCTTTACTCCTCCTTGGAGTGTCATTTCCTTGTTTCTATTAGTGTCTACTTGTCTAGGACAAATCAGCAATTGAGGCGCAAGTCACTCCATCTATTTGCTGCAAGGACTAGAGAGCAGTAGTTAGTAAATTATACTTGCAGCAGCAATACAAAACCACACTGGCCAGTATTGCGATATATAATATACACTGCTAGTATGTAGTCAATGACCCTAGCAGATTTTGCAGACGTATTTCAAGGCCTCGCCCGTGCGGGTCGTGAGGTCGGTGCCCAGCGTGGCAACTGGACGTTGCGAATCGTGCAAAGCAGCGATTTGGATGACGACGGCTGGCTACACCTCGACGGACTCCAAGAGGTTGGTGTTGTCCAAGGCGTCCGCACCGAACGGCACCTACTGCGCCCCTATGATGTGCTCGTTACGGCGCGCTCTGGCACAATACACGTGGCGCTTGTTCCGCCGGATGTCTGTAGGACCGTTGCCGGCATTACTTTGCTGGTGGTGCGTCCCAAGCGGCCAGAATCCGGCATGGGGCACTGGCTATGGTACTTCCTTACATCCTCCAATGGGCAGGCGCAGTTAGCCAAGCGCATGAACGTCACATCCACTATCACATCCCTGTCCGCAAGGAACCTGGGAGAGGTTCAGATACCAGTTCCGTCGGACCGCAAGTTGGACGGCATTGCTCGGTTGGTAGAAGCTTCCGAGGCGGCGTACACCTCTTCAGTAGAGGCTGCTAGGCTGAGACGAGAATCCCTCCGAAACTCTATAATCCAGCATATCGGCTCAAGATACCAATCCTAACCAAGGAGGAGACAACCATGCCTCTGACCACCCAAGAACTGGAATCAAAGCTCTGGCAGGCCGCCGACATTCTACGCGGCCAGATAGATTCCGCCGATTACAAGAACTACATCTTCTCCATTCTCTTCCTGAAGCGCCTATCCGACCGCTTCGATGAGGAAGTCCAGAGCGCCATCAACCACGGTGTCCCCCGAGAAGTCGCGCTTATCGACAAGGACGAGCATGAGTTTTTCGTTCCGGAATATGCCCGTTGGTCCACAATCGCCGGGGCTGGGATGAACAAGGGTGAAGCCCTCAACATCGCCAGTCACGCCGTAGAGGAGGCAAACACCCCCAGGCTGGATGGTGTTCTGTCCCCAACTAACTGGAACGACGAATCCAAGCTCGGCAGCCCCGCCAACCGGGAACGAATTATCCAAAGCCTCCTAATCCACTTCGGCGACCTGGATCTGCGGGACGAGAACCTTAGGATAGATTCGTCCGGCGTGGGAAACGTGCTGGGCGATGCATACGAGTACCTCATTAACAGGTTCGCCGACGACGCCGGCAAGAAGGGCGGCGAATTCTACACCCCTCGCCCTGTAGTACGCCTCATCATCGAATTGCTCCAGCCCAAAGAGGGCATGCGCATCTGCGACCCCACCGCTGGCTCGGGCGGCATGCTCATCTACGCAGCCCAATACGTGCGGGAGCAGGGCGGACGCTCCCGCAATCTTGCCCTCCACGGCCAAGAGCGCAACCTGGGCACATTGGCCATCGGCAAGTTGAATCTCCTCCTCCACGGACTCCGGTCCGCCCGTCTGGAACCTGGCGACATAATTGCCGAGCCGGGATTGGTAGACAATTCGGGCCGCCTCCTCTCCTACGACCGCGTCATCGCCAATCCTCCCTTCAGCCTGAAGAACTGGGGCCACGACTTCGCTCCCAACGATCCCCATCACCGCTTCGACCGTTACAACGCTATCCCACCCAAGACCAGGGGGGACCTGGCCTTCCTCATGCACATGCTCAGCGTCACCAACTCCCAGGGGATGGTGGGCGTAGTGATGCCCCATGGCATCCTGTTCCGGGGCGGCGCCGAGGGCAAAATTCGCCGCGGCATCGTGGAGGCGGACCTGTTCGAGGCCATCATCGGCCTGGCCCCCAACCTCTTCTCCGGCGCCAGCATCCCCGTCGCCATCTGCGTCCTCAACAAGGCCAAGCCTGCCGAGCGCCGGGGTAGGGTGCTATTCGTGGATGCCGCCCAGCAGGGATATTTTCGGCAGGGCAAGGCCCGCAACTTCATCGACCGGGAGCACATAGATAAGATAGTCCAGGCTTACACTGCCTTTGAGGACGTGGAGCGCTTCGCCCACGTGGCGAGCATGGAGGAGATTCAGGACAACGACTTCAATCTGAACATCAGCCGGTACGTCGACACCACCGAACCTATCGAGGTAATAAGCGTTGAGGACGCCTTGGCGCAGCTAAGGAAGGCGGAGCGGAAGCGAGACGACGCCGTGGCGAAGATGAACAGCCTCCTGGCGGAGTTGGGTTTTTCCGACTAGCCTCTAACGTGACCATGGTCATAACCATGCTACAATAGTGGTCACATTCAAATATGGAAGGAAGAAACTATGGCGACGGACGGCGGCGGAACCAGGACCATAAAGGCGTCGGAGTTCAAAGCGAAGTGCCTCCAACTCATGGATGAGGTGGCGGCGAGCGGGGAGGAGATAATCATCACCAAGTATGGACGGCCCGTATCCAAGCTCATTCCGTACAAGGAACGCCCCAAGTCGTTCTTCGGCGCGGACAAGGGCCGGATGAAGATCATCGGCGACATCGTATCTCCCATGCCCGCCGAGTGGTTTGAGGACTCCGACGACTCCAGGAAGAAATTGTTTTGATACTGCTGGACACTCACGTCATAGCCTGGTTTTGGTCTGACGACCGGCGCTTGGGTCAGCAGACTAAACAAGAAATTTCCTTTGCCCTTGGGCAGAATATAGCCGCAGTATCCGCCATATCCTTCTGGGAGGTTGGTATGAGATTACAAAAGGGGCAGATCAATGTGGGCCTGCCCCTCCACGCCTGGCGCAAGGCCCTTTTCGAAGCCGGTTTAATTGAGATTCCCGTGGATGGCGGCATAGCAGCGAGGGCCGGGTTGCTGGAGGACCTGCACGGCGATCCGGCGGACCGGATCATAGTCGCCACAGCCATGGAAGGCCATAGGCTGGTAACGGCCGATAGTCGCATTCTCGACTGGGGCGGAAACCTCGACCGGCTGGACGCAAGGTTGTAGTGGCTGCATCAAAAAACATGTCCGACAAGGCAAGAATCCCGGAAGGTTGGCGGCTAATACGTCTGGGGGACGTAACTACAGTAAATCCGAGACGCCCAAGGTTAGACGTCAAAGCGCAAACAGCAACTACGTTTATTCCCATGGCAGCAGTTGGAGAGAATCTATCTGGCATTCTAAAACGAGAGCAGCGGCGATTTCAGGAAGTCACGATGGGATATACATACTTCCAAGAAAATGACGTGCTCTTTGCCAAAATCACGCCTTGTTTGCAGAACGGGAAACATGCGGTAGCTACACAGTTGAGAATGGGCTTTGGATTCGGAACGACTGAGTTTCATGTAATTCGGGCCTCCTCAAGCGTTGAGCCACGCCATCTTTTTCGTGTAATTACTCAACCAACAATAATTGAGAAATGTACTAGGAGTTTCACAGGCACTGCAGGTCAACAACGGGTACAGCCCGAAACGCTAAGAGCTCTACCCATCCTCCTTCCACCCCTCCCAGAACAGAGGGCCATCGCCGAGGTGCTGGACTCCATCGACGAGGCTATAGAGAAGACCAAGTCCGTTGTTGCCGCCACGCAGCGCCTGCGCGACGCCCTACTCCATCGTCTCCTCACCCGCGGCGTACCCGGCTGGCATTCCGAGTGGAAAGACATCCGCGGCCTCGGCACAATCCCCGCCTCCTGGGAAGTGGTGCGGCTGGGGGAAGTGGCGGAGATCAATCGCGCAAACTGGGATCCGTCTGATGGCTCAACAATCTTGTATCTGGACTTAACGTCTGTCATCAAACCAGGCATTCTGGCATGCCCAAAGGAACTTGAAGCAAGAGATGCCCCAAGCCGTGCGCGCCGCCGATTGAATGCCGGAGACATCCTTGTAAGCACCGTTCGGCCAAATCTGAGGGGATTTGCACGGGTTTTTGAAGCCCCAGATAACCTGGTGGCTTCAACCGGTTTTGCCGTGGTAAGCCCCCGGGGTGAGATCAATGGCTCCTTTGTATACCATAACGTCATGACAAGCCTTTTTGCCCAATATCTTGAGAAAGCTACCACTGGCCAAGCATATCCCGCAGTAAATGCTAACGACGTAGCCGCCTTCAGGCTTGCACTACCGCCTCCGCACGAACAGCAGGCCATCGCCGAAATGCTGGACAGCGTTGACGAAGCGATAGAACAGGGTAGAGCAGAAACGGAAATACTACAATCGCTGAAAGCATCCGCGGCAGACGACCTCCTTACGGGGCGGGTGCGGGTTAGGCAATCTCGATGAACAAGTGTAATATCAACATTCTCAGTGCAACACCCTGAGTCTTTCAACACCATGAAGGCGCTTCTGCGCCAAGGGAGGTGCATGGTGGACAATCGGCTGTTCGTAACTTTGGAAGGCCCCAACGTCAACGAATCCGGCGTGTCGGCAGACGACTTTGTCACAGTCCTGCGGGGTATGCAGCGCGCCATGCGTCTCATGGTGGAGCATCTAGGGCAGCGCGCTCCTGGCCCGGGGCAACCTCCCAGGTGGGTGCAAGAGCAGAGCCGCCTGCAGCTTCTCTCAACACGCCAGGGTTCTCTAGTTGCCGAGTTGACCCTGGAGCAACGTCCCAATGAGCAGCTACATCTGGAGGATCATGGAAGGAGGGCACTGAATGCCCTCTGCAACTGGGACGGCGGGGAATCATCGAACCTACCTAGCTTCGTTACGGACGAGCTCCATGGAACTGCGGACTCTCTTTCCAACAACATCAGCCTTTGGCTTGGCAACACCGAGCAGCCGCGAAGGGTCAAAGTCAGGAGAATAGAGCGTAATGGACAGGGTACCTTAGACACTCAGAACGCACTCTTGCACGGCTGGCTGCGAGAGGTGAACTGGCAGCGGGGAACGGCGCAGCTGTACGACTACACAGGGGGATTCGTCCAACTGCGATTCGAGTCCGCGCTGGGCGATGAAATGCGCAGACTGGCGACGCGGTACGTAGAGGTGTCCGGCAGCGGCAGATTCAACGTCAACGACAAATGGACCACGGTACAAGTGGAGGGGATCGCAGTAACGCGCTCCTGGCAGGATCCCTTCGACTTAGAGGACTTTCACAATGACCCCGATCCCAATCCTTTCGACCCAGACGTGACGGTTACCATTGACCTCACGGACGAGGAATGGGAAGCCTTCAACCGCTCTATTCTCGAAGGAAGGGACGCTTGATGTTGCAGGGTCCGTCCCGGGTAGTCCTCGACACTTCCGTAGTATCCTTGCTGTTGACAGGGCGCGAGCCCGTCCGCTATTACCGCCGGCAGATTCAAGGAAGAAGTCCCCTGATTTCATTTCAAACGTGGGAAGAATCGTGGTTTGGCGCGCTCAAGGGTAAATGGGGCGACAAGCGTAAGAATGCGCTCAGGAAGCATCTCGGCCGCTTCACCGTGGTGTGGCCAAATTCTGAGTTGGTGCAAATCTCTGCTCACCTTCGCAATGAGAGAGAAAGAATCGGCCGCTACCTCACCACGGCGGACGCCTGGATTGCGGCAACCGCCATAATGCTGCAATGCCCGCTGGCATCTCACGATAGGGATTTCGAGGACATTCCCACTCTGCAACTGATTAGAGCTCCTAACCCATGACCTCCCCCTCCAAACTCAACGAATTCAACCACGCCGAGAGGCCCGCCCTCGATCTGCTGGAGCAGTTGGGCTGGACCTACGTGCCGCGCGATGCGCTAGCTGCGGAGCGCGGGGATGAGCGGCAGGTGCTGCTGAAGCGTCGTCTGAAAGCGGCCCTGCAGCGGCTGAACCAGTGGATGACCGAGGAGCAGACTGACCGCGTAATCTTCGAGCTTGAGCACGTAGACGCGCTAGGCATGACCCGCAATCAGCGAGTCCACGAGTACCTGACCTACGGCATGCCCCTGACGGTTGACCGGCCCGAAGGACGCCGGACCCGCACGATCCGCTTCTTCGACTTCGACCACCCGGAAGGCGGCCTCAACGAATTCGTCGTCACCATCCAGTTCCGCGTTCGACGCGGCAACGAGCGCGGCGGCCCGGAGAACGACGAGCGCATGGTCATCCCTGACCTGGTGCTGTTCGTCAACGGCATCCCCCTGGTGGTGATGGAAGCCAAGTCCCCTTCGCTGCTGGACGTGTGGAAGACCAAGGCGGTGCGGCAGCTGCGTCGCTACCAGGAGGCAGGACCCGAGTGGCACGGGAGCGGCGCGCCGGAGCTCTTCTACTACAATCTGCTATGCGTGGCCCACTGCGGCGCGGGGGCGGTCTACGCCGCCCAGGGAGCGCCTGAGACCGCCTACTTCGAATGGAAGTCCGTGCTCCCGTACACCGAAAATGAAGTGCACGACCGCTTCGGCTTCGAACCAAAGGGGCAGCACCAGTTAATCGTCGGCCTGCTGTCGCCCGCAACCCTGCTGGACATCTTGCGCGACTACGTAGTCTACGAGCCGGAGCGGGGCCGTCTCATAAAGAAGCTGCCGCGATACCAGCAGTACAGGGCTGTCCGCGCGGCCTTGGACCGGATACTGACCGGGCGAAAGCCGGAAGATAGGGGTGGTGTGGTCTGGCACACCCAGGGCTCAGGCAAGTCTCTTACTATGCTATGGCTCGCCACTAAGCTGCGGCGGGAGCCGCGTCTAAGCAACCTAACCGTCGTGGTGGTAACGGACCGCCGTCAGCTTGACCGCCAAATCTCCGACACCTTCCAGCGATGCGGCTTTCCAGCGCCGGAGCAGGCCGCTTCCAGGAAAGACCTTCGACGCTTGCTCACCACCGGCGCCGGCCGAACCATCATGACAACCATCCAGAAGTTCGAGGATGCGTTGACCGTCCCTGGAGGCGAACTCAACGTGCTCAATCCTTCAGAAAACGTCATCGTCATGGTGGACGAGGCGCACCGCACCCAGTACGGCATTCTGGGTGGGCGCATGTCCAGGGCACTGCCCAACGCCGTCCTGGTCGGTTTCACCGGCACGCCCATAGACAAGGGCTTTAAGCACAGCACAATGAGACGATTCGGTAGCCTGATCGACTCCTACACCATCCCTCAATCCGTAGCAGACGGCGCGACGGTGCCCATCTACTACGAGGCGCGGCTGCCAGAGCTGGCCATCGAGGGGCCGGATACGCTGGACAGGCTGTTCGACGCCATGTTCGGCGACGAACCTCCAGAAGTTAAGGCCCAACTGCGCCGTCGGTACGCAAATAAGGAAACTGTCGCCGAAGCGCAGCGCCGCATTGAGATGGTTGCCCTCGACATCGCCGACCACTTCAAGGAGAGCGTTCGCCCCAACGGATTCAAGGCGCAGGTAGTTGCGCCAAGCCGAGCGGCGGCGCTGCGTTATTCGGAGCGGCTGAACAGCTTTGGCCTACCCGCCTACCCCATCATTACGACAAGCGCCAACGACGGCCCAAAGTTCAAAATAGCCAGAGAGCTAGATCAGGAGCAGATTACCAACGCCTTCGTCGATCCGCAGGGAGACCCAGAGATACTGGTGGTTGTAGACATGCTCCTTACAGGCTTCGACGCCCCGGTGGAGCAGGTGTTGTATCTGGACCGCGCGCTGCGAGAGCATGGGCTGCTTCAGGCCATCGCCCGCGTGAACCGGCGGTTCACCCACCACCAGGATGGCGTGGTCACCGAGAAGCAACATGGTCTGGTAGTCGACTATCACGGCGTGTCGCGTGACCTTGAAGAAGCGCTTTCAAGCTTCGATTGGCCCGACGTTCAAAACACGATGCAAGAGTTGGAAGAGGACCCAGCGCTGGTCATCGAGGCGGCGGCGGTTCAAGCGGAGTCCCACTTCGGGGGCCGTGACCTGTCCAACACGTGGGAGTGCGTTGGCATCTTTGCACCAGACGTCCATACGGAGGGCGACTTCAAGGCCGACCTGTTCGAGCGGTTCAACGCCGACTATCGGCAGTTCTCAAGATTGATGGACCGGTTTCTGCCAGACCCACGCGCTTTGGACTATACGGACAGGCTCACGCGGCTAACGGAGATACGGGCCTATGTCCGGGCCCATTTCCTGGGCGAGGATGCCAGCGTGAACTGGACCGAGATAGGCGCCAAGGTGAAGCGGCTGGTGGACGAGCGCATCAGCGCCAGCGTGCGGGAGCTGATGCGGCCGGTGTCCATCCTGGACCAGGACTTCGACCAGAAGATTGCGGCACTTCCCCACGACGAGGCACGGGCATCCCTCATGGAACACGCTATTCGCGCCCAGATTCACGAGGGACTAGCTGCGAATCCTGCATTCTATGAAAAACTCTCGGAGCAGTTGGCGCGCATCATCAAAGACCTTCGCAACCGCGTAATCGACTCGGCGGAGGCTTGTAAGCGATTCTCCGTGGTCCTAAGAGTGATCAAAAGCGAAGCCGAGATCGCCGCCAAACACGGTCTATCGCCGGTATCCTTCGCCATCTACGAACTACTTGACGAAGACCCAACGAAGGTCTCTCCGGGAAGTGTAGGAGAAGAACAGGCCCACTATCGTACGCATTTTGATGAGAAAACCAAAGGCGTGGCCCGAAAGGTGGAGTCCATAATTGCCCCTCACACAGGAGTTGTGGACTGGCAGTCCAACGATGAAATCAAGCGGCTAATGCGCCGGGACATCAAGCGGGAGATTAGGCCCACGGACGATTACACCGAAGAGCAATTGGATGCTCTAGCCGAGAGGATAGTGGCTCTCGCAATCCGCAGGAGCAGCCAGTGAGCGAAAGGGGCAGCGTCCGCTTTGGCGACAGCACCATCAACTACGAAGTCCGTCGCAGCAAGAGGCGAAGGAAGACGGTAGAAATAACGGTTGATGGCGGCAGCGTCCATGTTGCCTCACCAGTCTCAACGCCAAAAAGCCAGCTGATGTCGATTGTACGGAAGCGGGCGCCTTGGATACTGAGACATGCGTCGGAGTCGATGCTTGAGCTAGCACCCAAGCGTTTCGTAAGCGGAGAGACGCTGCCCTACCTCGGTCGCAACATCAGGATGATTGTCCAGTCGGAGGATGTGTCATCTCCCAAAGTCCGCTTTGATCATTGGCGGTTCCGCATCACAGTACCAAAGTCTTTGAACGGCGACGAACGCCACGAGGCGATTCGCAAAGCCATTGTCGGGTGGTATCGTTACCGAGCAAGCGAGCGTCTGCCACAGGTTATAGATCGTTGGTGGGCAACGCTCGGGCACGGCAAGAGGTCACAAGTGCTCATCCGCGACCAGCGTCAGAGGTGGGGAAGCTGCGCTCCCGACGGCACTTTTCGCTTTAACTGGCGCGCCGTGATGCTGAAGCCGGCCCTCATTGAATATGTGGTCGTCCACGAACTAGCCCATCTGACCCACAGAAGACATTCTTCCGAGTTCTGGGACCTCGTATATACAGTGTTGCCAGACGCACAGCAGCGACGGCGAAGCCTGCGGGCTGCGGGCGTGTTGCTTCCCCTTTAACGCTGTTGCCCTACGTTGGGTCTTGACGAATTCTTGTCCATCAATACAACGGTACCGCGAGTTGGGAGGTGAAGATACTGACTGTCTGGGGATGCAGGCCACTGCTTAAACTCTGTGTTCCTACCGCCACGACATCCCAGGGTGACGATCCGGCGCAAAAGTCGTACCCGCTCGGCCCTGACCCTCTCCTCCCTCACCCGTCGCAGGGTCTGCTTACGCCACTCAAGGTGAGTCTCCTTGTCCGACGCATTCAACGGCTCCATGTCCGGGGGCAACGTCAATCCAAACTCCTCGATCATGGCGATCTCCAATTCCTACCATCGCTCTGCAAGGGATTACATCAATGAAAGCCCCTTTAGGGGATTACCCTTAGCTACCCCAGGCCGGAAACTGAGTGATGCACTACAAGGCAGGCTGCCACTCGCACATCAGCGCATCCCGAAGATTTAACCTGTCGCAGACGGAGGAGGGAGTTGAAAAGCAGCAAAGGACGGCACAATTACTCACGGAGCCAGAGAAGAGGTAAGAGGACTTCTTTCTCCCACTCCGCAGAGGAACGGGAGACACTGCGGCGCGGTCTGCGAATCCTAGCCAGACTGATTGCGCTAGCCCACATGCAGCGGGAATCGCCCGTGCATCAAGCTGAGGCAGCGGGCAATAGCAAGGACCACGCCCCCTAATGCTTTCGCTGTTTTGAGACTTTAACTGCCAAGGATATGACCTGGGGGACAGGGCCACAGTTCTCAGTGGTTGCGAAGCCCTCACTATAAGCAATTGAGGCAACCCTACCTGAACACCTGTTGCCACGTCCTGTCACGGGTCCCGCAAGAATCGTTTGCTCATTCTAGGCCCATTGTTGTCAACAATCTGTAGGCAATTTTCCCCAAAGGCTTACCAAAAGCACCATTTGCCCTTACAATGAAACGTTAGTACAGCAATGCGAACCTGGACTCAGATGAGTACAACAACGTACAAACCCAAAACAACTGAGGACACGACGGCGATAGACGACTGTTTGACCATGGCCGTCCGTGATTACGTATATGCCTATGTGTGGCGTCATGGACGCAAACGAGCAGCCGAAGCCTTCGGAGTCTCCCGACACACCCTCTGGCGTTTTCTACGGCGGGGCCACACCGGACGTTCCCTACCCACGGCGGTTCTCAACGCCGTAGGCGGGACCGTCGAGGCCTTAGAAGCAGCGACACTGAAACTAAAACGTAGCCGACCAAGTCGGGAACACGCCGATGCCGATCCCAGTCTCTCGGAGGAACTGGAGGATACCCTACTCCAAATTTGCGCCACCCCTCTAGCCACAGCAAAAGAGATCTCACTCCTGGGCCGGGTGCCAACCTCCACCCTAAAGGCAAGATTGAGAAAGTTGACGGACCTGGGTCTGGTGGATTCCGTCTCTCACCGGTTGGCAGCCCTGGGCCCTCGACCACACCGGCGGCACTTTCCCACCAAGAAGGGGATCGCCAGCGCTGCCACCATCACCCACGGAATGGACCATATGCTGAAAAGCTACCCCGTCTCCCGTCGGTGGTTCCAGCTGCTGGCCGAGCGGCTGGACACCGTGGCCGTGCTCTACCACACAGCAACCATGATTGCCCAAGCATACCCCCACAAGAAGCCCCTCCGGGTGGACCTCTACCGCCAGGGTCCCTGCGACATGTTGATCACCCTCACAGACAGGCAGGCCATCGGTATCATGCGGCAGGGTTCGATGTTGCCCACCGCCAACTTCCGCTACCGCATCAGAAGCATAGAAATGTTGCCCTCAAACAAGAAGCACACGGTTACCCTGGTACTGACCCACTCGGACCAAGCCTCTCGCCGGGCCATACGCACGCTGGAAGACGATGCGCATCACAGTCGCACCTTCGTGGCCACTGAAGAGGACTTCCTAGCCGGCGACCACGGGTCAACGGTGTGGCAACAGTGTGGTGCAGGGCTAAACAACATCCTGCCCGTGAGGATTGAACCCAGCCTCTCCCTGGCCACCATCGTTCCCTGGATGGACCAGGTGCTGGAAGCCTCGGAGTTCTACCAGCGTGCCACCGGACAGACGCCGCCAAACCCGGAATCTCTCTACACCTCTCACCTGCGTGCCAGCATGCCTGAGCCATCGGAGCAGCTCAACTCCTCCCTCTCCGTGCAACTGACGGCGGCGGAGAAGCAGATGCTGGACCTGCTGGGTTCCTGGCCCCTCTGCACCAAGAAGCAGCTTTCCGGATTCATGGGGGGAGTCACCAGTCGCCGCGTGAACCAGGTCCTACGCTCCCTGACTCGGCGCTCCCTAGTGCAGAAAGAGAAACAACGCTACGTCCTGACCGACAACGGGTTGCGATACCTAGCCCGCCGCGACCGAGCCTCTGTGGGTATGGTCCTACGCCGATGGAGCGCTCGCCGCGACGATGAAGAATACGGAGGTCCCTCGACCTACCACGGGACATCTCTGCGGGTCGTCACATCCCAGATGGAACACAACGACGCCGTCACCAACTTCGCCGCGGCAGTCGCCGCCGAAGTAGCAGGCTCAGAAGCCTACGAAGTCTTCGACCTGCAACCCACATCCCGTTCCACCATCGGCTACAAGCACAACGACACCAACTACGTGCTGCACCCAGACGCCGCTTTCATCCTGGGCCGCTGGGGCTATACCCGTGACTGCCTGCTGGAGTTCGAGCGGAGGGCCATCACACCCAAACGCATTCGCGCCAAGCTGTTGAACTACAGCCGCTACTACCGCAGCGGTTGGTCGGACCGGGACCACGGAGGATACGAACCCCTCGTCCTGTTCGTCTTCGAGACCCTCAAATCAGAAAGATCCTTCCAGCGCGTGGCCGCCGGAATAGTCACACCACCCCTGCTAACTTCCAACAACGAACTAATCAACCGGCGTGGGGTGTTGGGTGACGTATGGCGCACTTCAGGGTCCAGACCAGAGAATAGGGTGGCGCTGCGGACATACTTCCCAGAGGACAAAGTGCAACTGGCTGACCCCAGGGATTCCTGTAGGGAGGATGCTGACAAACCTAAGATTCCCTCCACTTACGTTGTCAGACCCCATAGTGGACACGGAGGGAACTTTGTAGCAGTTTCCGGTGATTCCTTATCGCCAGAAAAAAGTCCCGTTTATGCAGCCACCGATACCGTGAGGTGATTGACGTGTCAGGGATAACGCATGGTGATGTGATTGCCGCTCCCGGCAATGAGCAGCGGGAAAACGTGAGATTGTTGACGAAGGCGGAGGCGTGCAGGGAGTTGGGGATCTCCCTTTCCACTCTGGACCGGCGAATAGCTTCCGGGAAAATTGCGACACGCAAGAAGCCTATGGGGAAAAGGAATCGCGTATTCGTAGTGATGGAAAGAGCTCACACTGAAGGGGAGCACGATTACTCATTGATTGTGTTGGCTCTGGCAATCGCCCTGGAAAGAATTCTGGGCTTGGAGAAAAATATGACGATTGTTGAGGAGCAGCTGAGAGAAGAACAGAAACGTAACTCCCTAATGTTCGAAGAGTTGAAGGCAGCGGTGGCGCCGGCGCACAGCCGGAATCGACCACATCCTTGGTGGCGATTCTGGGACTCGCCACAGTGAGGAGATAGTTGGTAGCTGGGCCTGCGGGTGAAGCGCATAGAGACATTTGAACAGGGGGCGGTGGAAAGGACTTCGGAATCGATTTGTTGGCTCCGCCATTGCAGCAAGAGTCAATCACCTCGATCTCCCCAGAAGAGAATCTCGACCAGCAATTTGCTGCCCGGCCCGTTGCCTGCTTTCAGGTGTAACATCCCGAATGCTAGCGAGAATGTCGCACCACCCGGGAAGAGACAGGGCCCGAGGGTGTGACACGGGGCCAACAAACACTTGCAATAGAGTCACTAACTAACTAGTATATGGATGATCAACCACATCACCAAACGACAAATCGGGATAAGCGAGGTTCTGATTGGCCGTAAACCAGAAGAACAAGTTCCAGCAGATGGTGCTACGGGGCAAGTACCAGAGGCTGTACACGTACCTTCGCAGCCTTCAAGTCCAAGATTGGAGAACCTCCTTCCGCGAGGTTGAAGCAGTCATTGGATTTGAACTGCCTGCCTCTGCACGGGTGCACCGGCCCTGGTGGGGAAATCAGCGGCGCGGCAACGGCCACAGTCACGCTCTTGCCTGGAGCGTTGCCGGTTGGGAGACGGCGGAGGTAGATATGGAGGCCGAGACGCTGCTGTTCCGCCGAACGGAATCCAAACCCGTACCCAGACTTCCCCTAAACGAAGCGTGGCCCGTCCACCCCACGGCAGTTTGGCCCGAGGCCCTAAGTCTCAATCGAGAGGACCTTTACGAGGAGAGGGTCTAGCCCTGACATGTTCATAGACACCAACGTGCTGGTAAACTCCCGTATTACCGGTGCACCGGACCACGGAGCTGCCCGAACAAGCCTGGAACGCGCATTTCAGGGCACCGAACCCCTTAGGATCAGCCGCCAGGTCATACGCGAGTATCTATCCGTCGTCACCCGCCCGCAGACCTGGACGGTGGCCATCACTCGTGAGGAAGCCCTTGCCGACGTGAGCAGGCTAATTGGCATCTTTGAGATTCTCGAAGACGGCCGCCACGTCACTGATTCGCTGTTGGTGCTGTGCCGAGAGGTTCCCGTTGGCGGACGGCAGATTCATGACGCCAACATCGTGGCGACCATGCTGGCCCATGGTGAGCACCGACTCCTGACTTTCAACGGCGCCGACTTTCGTCGGTACGGCGACCGCATCGAGTTGGTGAATGGCTAACGGATAGGATCGGACAGTCAAACTGAAGGAGGCAAGAGTGAAGAAGAAATACCGGCAACAACCACACCAGCGGCCCTCTACGCGCGGGTCTCCAGTGTCAGACAGGACGTGGACCTGTCTGTAGCAGCCCAGATGAGAGCGCTCAGGGACTTCGCAAAGAAGCACGGCTACTCTGTTGCTCGTGAGTACGTGGACGAGGCGGAAAGCGGCAGAATCGCCGACAGGCCCCAGTTCCGCAAGATGATTGAAGAGGGGTCCCAGCCCAACGCCCCCTTCCAAGTAATCCTGGTTTGGAAGTTCTCTAGGTTCACCCGCAAACGTGAACACGCCATCGCCTTCAAGTCCATGCTCAGGCGGAAGGGAATCCGGGTAGTTTCCATTACCGAGCAGGCAGACGACACCCCCACAGGTAGACTCCTCGAAGCTATCATCGAGAGTGTGGACGAATTCTACAGTGAGAATCTGGGCCAAGAGGTCACAAGAGGTATGAGAGAGGCGGCGTCTAGGGGCTTCTTCCTCGGCTCCAGAGCACCCTTCGGCTACAAGCGTGTCAAGGTCAAAGATGGGGCCAAGGAACGTCCCACTTTGGTGGTGGACCCGGCCACCGCCCCAGTGGTGAAGGAGATCTTTCAGAGTTCTCTCAGGGGCAATGGCTTGAAGGAGATATGCAAGGAACTGAATTATAGAGGCATCACCAACAGGGGCAAGCGCTGGTACAAGAGCGGACTAAGCTACCTTCTCACCAACGAGGCCTACACCGGTACTGCCGTATGGGGCCGGACCAACAAGGGAAAGAAGGCTTCTGATCCCGTACGTGTGGAAGGAGCATGGCCCGCCCTGGTGTCCAGAGAGCTGTTCGACGATGTGCAGCAGGCAATGCGAGACCGTGCTCCGAAGGTGCAGAAACCCGGTGTAGTGGGAAGCAAATTCCTGCTGAGTGGGTTGCTGAAATGTGGAGTGTGCGGCAGGGCCTACATGGGTCAGGGAGCCAAGAGCGGCCAGTTCGCCTACTACATCTGCGGGACGTTGTACCGGGAGGGTGCTGGAACCTGCCAGGCCCGCTACCTAAACGCCACAAAGGTTGAAGATTTCATCATAGAGAAGATCAGGGAGCGGATACTGACGGAAGAGGTCATCGTGGAGCTTGTGACGCTGGTGGCGGAGGAGATAGACTCCATGGCCGGGGAGCTTGCCGGTAGGCTTGAGGTGATAGAGGCGGAGCTAGGGGACGTGAGAAGGCGACTTGAGAGGCTCTATGAGGCGCTGGAGACCAGCGACTTGACTTTGGAGGCCCTGTCGCCCCGAATCCTGTCCCTGAGGCATCGTGAGGAACAGTTGGAGGCTGCGAGGTATGACGCCGCTTCTCAGTTAGAGCAGAGGAGGGTTGATCTACCCACTACGAAGGAGATAAAGGAGTACGTGGCAGACTTCAGGGAGTTTCTGAAGGAGGGGACAATTCCTGAGCGTAAGGCGCTCATCCGCAACTTCGTTGAGGGCATCGAGGTGGTTGGAGACGAGGCCACGTTGACCTATACAATCCCCATGCCTAACGACGGGGTGAGCCAGGAATCGGCCTCGGTTCTCGATTTCGTCCAGTCGGGCCCACCACTCCATACTTGGAGTCATGTAAGCCTCGAACTCGGCTTTTCGGCCTAACACGGCGTGCGCTGATCCCCAATGAGGCCTTTTCCGTAGGTCGGCAGTCGAATTCCGGCCAACCATGGCCGCTTTTCTCGACCAGGATCCGCCTAGAGGGCAGCTGCCCCCCGCTGAGTCTTACTTCATCACGGCCCCGATGAACAGCTTCACCTCAGCCACATTCATTGGGTCTCATATCCACATACTCCAATGTCTTCCCCGTCTCTGCAATCCCTGGGCTGATGTTCACTCAAATCCGCAACAAGGCGCAACATAGCATTTCTATCACGGGTCTTTAGCTCGTAGACCTCAAATCCACTCGCATAGACCATATTATCGCTGTAACTAGATATCCGCTCCGCTAGAGATCTCACCACAGAGAAGTTAGTCCCTGTGACCGCATACACCATCAAGGTATATCCCCCTGGCTCGACGTTAAATGAGTAAGATATATGGTCAAAGCCTCTGGTAGTGGATCCAGTTTTGTAGGAGAAGTCATGTTTGTCCAGTTTCGCTTTCACTTCCATACGACGTAACTTCACCTCTTCCGCTTCATTGCGAAATGGGTCATGTGGTTGATAGTACCGATTCTCTGGTTGATCTTCGGGGAATAGCGACGGGATAGACAGCACTCCTAAAACGACGGCCAGAGCGAAAACACCTATGATCACAAGAGGCGGGAGCTTGAAAGGAGACCGCTCCCGTTCAACCTCTTCATCGAGGTTCTCATTGGAGCCTCTCAACCACAAACGATGCGCATGGAAGACATTCCAAACAAGGAGAGGAACTATTCCCAATCCCTCTCTGACCGGGATATCAATAGGGCGTAGAATCTCTACGATTGCGACAACAGCCACTATCAAAACGCTGACAAGGAAAGTAGGAAAAAATTCCCGAAACCTCCCCAGCAAGAGATAGCCTGCGCCGAAACCAGGAAAGAGTGTAAGACACACTGCGATTATATGTAGCATGCTAGCTCTAGCAACCGGCAAAAATGCCCACATCGGGACTTATTTCCCAATTCCAGGGCGTCTTACAAGAAGGGGCCATTCTACCCTGATGGCGGACCGGTGTCATTGAAGCGATTCCAAACTTGCCCGCCGTAGTTGTCTCGCTGACTAAGCCTTGCTGCCAATTGTAGGATAAGGACTGAGCGGATAGGGCATCTGCGTCTGTTTTTGCGCCGACTGTGCCCCGTCCTTGGCGGTGGTCCCCCAGACCAGCGTTCCCATGTAGGCATCGTTGAGCAGCATGTTATGAACGGAACTCTTCAGCCACTGCTTTCCCCTGGGGATCGCCACACCCTCTGCGTTGAGGGCCTTGGTCACGTTGAGGATGCTGCTACCCTCAATCACCATGTCGAAGATGCGGCTGGCCACGGCATCGGCGGGCGGGTCAAGCTACAGCTTAGGGTGCTCCTTAGCCGCGTCTTGGACATAGACCTTCCGGTAGCTGTAGGGGGGCGAAGGTGGTGACCCGGAAGCCACGGGAAGTCGCCTCCCGCATCCCCCTGGTGACCTTCTGGACGAGATTCTCGCTGTAGAACTCGTCCACGCTCTCGATCATGGCCTCAAGGAGCTTGCCAGTGGGGGGGTGTCATCGGCCTGCTCGGTGATGGACACCACGCGGGACGCTCCTGCGCCTCAGCATGGACTTGAAGGCGACAGCGTTCTCCCGCTTACGGGTGAAGCGGGAGAACTTCCAGAAGAGTATTTCCTTGAAGGGGGCCTCGGTCTTGCTGGCCTCGTCCAGCATCCTGCGAAACTGGGGCCGGTTGGCCGGAGGACCTCAAGGTCGTCGTGTCAATCAAAGGAGGCAGGGCCACCATCGGGATGCAACGGCCCTCGTCGGACCCGCACATCGAGACCTTCGATGACGGGGACCGGGCCGGGCTGACACAGGAGGTCTTGCCGGTGATCGAAAGGGCGAGGCCAAGTGGGAAGACGAACCCAGGCATCAGACTCACGAGAGACCCGCTCCCCCGGCCAGACGTCAGCCCCGGCGTTCACATGGTCCGGCGCAGGCCGCCGCCGCCGAGTGAGGGGCAGACCTGCAGCAACCCGATCCGCTTAGGCTGTTCCTAGGGCCGAACCTTGGCCGACGCGGGATGCTAGACCCCAGCACACAGGGGAAGGACACTATGATACGCGGTTCGGTGTCCTCCCTCTGGGCTGGCCATGTATGCGGCCCTTTTTGTGTTTCAGCCCAACGGCGCGTCCATGTGTGCAGGCCTTTTCTTACGCCAATCACTTGGCCCTAGTTCAGTGACGGATAATCTTCCGGGTAGAACCATTCCCGTTTGATCACGTAGTGGGTGGAGTGCTTCGACTTGAGACCCCAGCTGACGTCGACGCTGTACCAGCGGCTCCGGTTGCCGTTTGCGTTCTTCACGCGAACTCTCCATTCCACCATCTTGCCCACTTCGTCGAAACTATAAGTATAGTTGATGGTCGTGCTTCTTGCAGTATCTGATTCCAGCCTGGTGCCTTCCCACTCCGTCCATTCGGATTCAAAACTAAGAGACCCCGACAGGTCGTTGATGCGCTCACGTCTATCGATCTGGTAACCGGTTGCGTTTCTCGACGCACGCCACTTGAAGGATATGTCCACCTTCTTATTATCCATGGTGGCGTCGGCTGTGGGAGTGATCTTCATTTGAACCGATTTGATCTTTAAGCTCGGCCCGCGCCCAGCGTCCGCGCTCTGAGATAGGATCACGAAGGCTCCGATGACCGCCAGCAGGGCAGCGGCAGTCCAGATCGTGGTCCGCGACAGAATCATATTTCTCATGTTTCACTCCTGCAGGTCAGTCAACCGCTCAGGGTGTCTTTCCGGTTGACCGCCCCTCATCTTGAATAACCCTAATGTTCCCAAAATGTTCTTGCCCCAGACAAGTGCCAAATGGCCCAACCCAAGGGGGGCATGTGCCCTCCCACAAGATAGTCATCTGCCCTACCGAATGGAATATGAAGGCTTCTTCTGCACGTACCCCACGCCCCAGCGTGCTTGTTGAATGCCGGGCTTCCAGCCTGAGCTGGCCCCGAGGGAGTGTGAGATACTCATCTCCTTTGCACGGGGCATGTACTACGCCCGGATTGACGAGGCGAGATGGATTAAGCCGGTGACCGCTCGGACCGCCATCTACGGCATCCAGCAAAAGTTGAAGGTCGGTACGATACATGGATTTGGTGCCTTGGTGCGTGCTTAACGGACTCCTGGCTGACCAGCCACACGGACCTCTCTCGAGGTCATGCTCCTCTGGATGATCTCTGAAGAGAAGGCCAATCGCTGACTCAGGCTGGTGGCAGCGGAATAGGCACGGGCGATATTTGCCGACGCCCATGCCATCCTGTTGTAATCATGCGACTGCAGCCCTTGGTGAGCCTACCAGGCCCAGCCATATCTCGAAAATGGTACCGTCTACCGTCCAATTAGGCCCATACCTTCACGCCTGGAGACATGCGAGACTCGAATTCGCTAATCTAGGACAAAGTCTGCTATATCGGTCCAAACGGTGCTATTGTCCCAGATAGAAAAACCGTCTCCCAGCAGTGGCGCTCAACCAGAACTCGCACTTGGCACATCTCCATTCTCGACTATTGCAGCCTTTTCCCCGCTCCAACTCTCCGGGGCCGCCTCATCTCGCAGTGGTTCCCAAGAAATAATGGGTAATATTGTTGATCCTGCGGGTGTTTCGCGTAGTCTCCACAATAAGTCTGGGCAACTTAGACTGAAGTGAGTTTGAACTCCCCACAGGGGTATCCGTTGGCACAAGGAATCCTTCTTTAGTCTGCGTCAGTGAATCGCGTCATCACTTGAGTGGCGAAAGTTTCCAAGTTCTTCAGCGTTTTGCCCAATGGAACGCCCATGTGTGAGAAGTCGATGAGCAGATGGTTCAAGTTGCATACTTCCTGCAACTCGTGGACCTTCTCCACTACGTTCTCGGGGGAGCCCACAAGGAGAGTTCGCGGCTCCAGGAAATCCCAGTCCAGCTTCACGCTGGGGTCCAAGACCTCGTCTGGATTCGTGAACACCTGCCTGCCACGAAACGGGTCGTTGAAGACAAAGGAGGACATGATTCCCACTTCCGCGTCCCTGCGTGCCTCCTCCATTGAAGAGGCGACATAGGTAGAGCGCATGACTGCCTGGTCTTCTCCCACAGCGAACGGTCTCCCCTCAAGCTCGGACCTGACCTTGGCGTAGAGTTCCATTCGCTTTCTGATCCTGAGAGCAGGAGGCTGCCAGTAGCACGCCTTCACCCTGAGTTCCGCTGCAGTAGTTACCGAACGGTCGGTTGAGACGGTCATCCACAACGGAGGATGCGGCTTCTGATAGGGCCTGGGCGTCACCCGCAGTTTCGTGATTCTCTCTCCGTCCTGCCAAGCGGGATCCGGAGGATAGAGGGGGTGGGAAAAGACGGTGTTTTCGGCAGGGAAGTGGTAGTTGGTTCCATGGTATGAGAAGTACTCGTTGGCCAAGATCTCCCGAACTATCTCCACCGTCTCTCTGAACAGCTCCCTGTTCTCCTTATCCCTTCGCGGGTCCGCGTTGGGATGAAACTGGGGACCCTCGTACGGCCATATTCCTCTGCCGAATCCAACTTCCACGCGTCCCTCGGTCATGTTGTCCAGAATCGCAATGTCCTCGGCAAGCCGTATCGGATGCCACCACGGGGCTATGTTGGCCATCTGACCAATACGAATTCTGGAAGTCCGAGCCGCCAGGTCCGCACCAAGCAGGATTGGATTTGGTATGTCCCCAACCGCATAGGGACCGAAGTGGTGCTCCCCAAGCCACATAGCCTCGAAGCCAAGCTCTTCGGCCAGGATGGTCTGCTGTCTAAGGTTGTCCAGCAGGCCAACGGCGCTGGTGGCTTCTCCGGCAGAAGCTGCAACCGTCGTGAAGGCGTCAAATCTCATTCTTGTAACCTCCCGCTCCGACAGGACTACTGTGACTTTCGGTCTAACTAAACGACCACCACTCTTATTAGCTTCCCGCACGGCGAGAACCCACCGTCGGATGTCAACAATCACAGTTTTGTGGGGATCGTCTGGGTCATGTTAGACTTACAAGCCACCCTACTGCAAGGATCTACCCCATGCCATCAAGACAAAACCGAGGTCTCATCCAGACCGTGTTGGGTTCCATCTCACCATCAGAGCTTGGCCCTACCACGACTCATGAGCACCTTTGCATTGACTTCTCTTTCATGTTGCGTCCAGCCCAAGACTCTCCATCTGAGGAACTGACGGATGCTCCCATAGCCCTGGAGAACCTGGGATGGATACGGCGCAACTACTACAGCAACCGCTCCAATCTGCAGTTGATGGACCTGGATACTACCGTCCGGGAAGTCAAGATCTATAAAGAAGTAGGCGGTGGCGCGATCGTAGATGCGACCACGATAGGCATCGGGCGCAATCCCGATGCTCTAGTTAGAATATCCCAAGAAACAAGTGTACATATCATCATGGGAGCGGGCTACTATGTGGGCGCGGTTCATCCTGAGGATATGGATGAGCGGAGCGTCGACGATCTGGCACAGGAGATTACTTCCGACATTACGGAAGGCGTCGACGGAACTGGCATTAAGGCGGGTATTATCGGAGAGGTGGGCTGCACTTGGCCTTTAACCACAAATGAGCGAAAATCTCTTGCAGCGGCGGCAGTTGCCCAGCGGGAAACAGGCGCGGCGATATTGATTCATCCTGGGAGGCACCCGGACGCACCCGCCGAAATATTGGAACTGCTTGATAACGGCGGTGCAGACATATCACGGGTGATAATGGGACATCTGGACCGCACCGTGTTTGAGTTCGAAGCGGTACGGAGAATCGCCGAGTCAGGCTGTTACCTCGAATGGGACCTGTTCGGCAATGAGGGCTCGCACTATCCACTGGCCGAAATCGACATGCCCAGCGACGCCCAGAGGCTGGACTTCATACGACGCATCGCCGAGGAGGGCTATACCGACCGAATTGTCTTAGGACAGGATATCGCTACCAAGCACAGGCTAGTGAAATATGGCGGTCACGGCTACGGTCACATCCTTGAAAACATCGTTCCCAAGATGCGGCGTAGGGCGGTTTCCGAAGATGCGATTCGGGCGATTACGGTGGATAACCCGGCCAGGATTCTCGCTCTAGTGTGATAGTCCCTGGTAGAGTCAACTGGGGTTCCGGCAAGCTCCCAACTGCACTAACGTCTCGAAGAAGGCACTGTTTATCGTCTAAACTCGCAGACGTTTTACGCGTAAAGCCGTACATGGCTCGAACTCCGATCTGCTGGTAATCTCGGTAGTGCAAGCTCCTTATTCGGGGCTTTATCCCAAGGCTAGCATACCGCACGACAGCAGAGGCGTTCGACCGACACCATCCTGGATTGTCCGTGCGTAACCGGCCCCATCGAGAGCGTTGTCGTATATGGTTCGGTATCGGCGACGGCGACAACAAGATCAGCATGGGAAACCCCGCCGAGCACATCCCGTACGTGGAGCAGCTTCCAAACGAGTCGAGTCACCACCGTCTCGCATCTAGTCATTGCCAGCGCCTCGATCTGGGGCGGCTACGGCCTCCTTGCGGCGCGCTGCCGCTTCCGACGAGGCGCAACCTGTTGCCGTCGCCAGAGCAGAAAAAGGATGTTATCCGCGCGATGGTGGACCGGGATGTCGTCAACTCCGGTGGGACCCCTCCGGTGTATGGGTTGGACGGCTTCACCCTGCATGGAGGATCGCTCGACTATGGAGGCGCACCACCGCCTGCTTCCGGAGAGTCGCGTGGAGGAGTAGGTCCTAACCCGTCATTTCGCAAAAGCGGGAACCTCACCCTTCACGGACATGCTCTGAGAGGGTGTCTAAAAAGGGCGTCGGTGGAGCGAAGCATAAACGTCTGTTAGGCAACGAAGTCCGCCCCTCCAACTCCAGACCCTTCGGCTTCACTCAAGGTGACATGGAGCGCTCGGGGTAACAAAGGGATTTATTAGACACACTCTTAGACAATTCGCGGGGTCACTCCTGCCGCTCGGAATTCGGGTTGAAGGGCTCGCCGTCTACCAACAAGTCCTTGATGGCGGCGTTGCCGTCGCCGTCAACGTTGACCACGACTTTCACGTCATCCGCGCGTTCTACAATGCGTCCGGTCCCTTCCGGCACAAAATACGTTCCGATTCCAAAGTCGGCATGGCCCCTGCGGTCCACTCGGCCCTTGATGAATATATCCCCGACCACACCACTTCGTGCGACGGTATATCCCGACGCTGTCCAAATCTCCGGGCCTCTCCTCAGCCCGACGTAAACCGTGTCGCTTACCTCCACTTGCAGGTGCGGCGGCAACCTGGCGATCTCGTAATCAAGGATAGCGTAGTCGCCCTGCAGCAGGGACCGCGGGTCCACCGGGACGGTCTGCAGCACGACCTCGGTTCCAATGCGGAGGTCTACTTCCTTCACAACGATGAAACCGATCAGGAAGACCAGTTGCGCGGCAACCACGATCCAGAAGGCTATGCGGCCCCAGGGTTTCATAGCTCACCCTCCCTAACGCGCATGGCAGCCAACATTTGGCGGCGTCCACGCTCCAGCAGGAAACCGCCGGCCAGCAGGACTATGCCGGCGCCAAAGAATACCAGCGAGCTGTCGAATAGGCCTATCGAATACTCGAAGTAACGGGTGATGACGTACAGAGCGATCAGCCCCAGGGACAGGTTGACGCGCCCCTCGTGCTCTTGCAGGTAGCCCGAGACCATCAGCCCCAGAACCGACAGGACGAATAGTACGTTGAAGACGATCGGATAGAGTGGATCCGCCTCAACAGGGACTCGCGCCGCCAGGTGGGCTGCCGCCAGCAGAACCACGATAATTGCGACCTCTACGAGTTCCACCGTCGACCGGTCGCCTTGCCGGACTCGCTGCCATGCCAGACTAGCCATTAGAGCGACGGCGACAGCCGAAGCGCCGTAGGCCACGACCCAGTAGCCCAGAGGCACGCCGCTGTCATCGCCGAGCTTGTCAAACAGGTCATGGAAGGTGAGCAGGTAAAGCGCACCGAAGGCGACAATCAGACCAACGGCTTGGAAGAGCCCGCCAATTGTTTTCCATCCTTGGAACTGTACCTTGGCCTTGCCAATCGCGTAGAGGAACGCCGCCAGTGCCAGATAAATCACCGCAGCCAATATGCCGGAACCTGAGCCGGAAACCTCTTCTAACCATGGAATCAATCGGAATGTCGCAGCGACAAGGAACAGAACGATGGCCAAGAACATCACCGGGCGCGATCGGGTTACGTAGGCCAAGGGCAGCACTCCCAGGAACCAAAAAGTAGAGAGGTTGGGGTGGTTCACTGGGATGTGGTAAATCTGACCGATGAGGTGCACCCCACTCCCGAAGATGATGCAGCCCAACAGCACCAGCGCCACACCAACAGCGTGATAGCCCATACGCTGCCAGACGAAGTAGGCCGCGCCATAGGAAAGCGCCATCCCGACCACCAGCGAACCAAGTTTGACGCCACGCGAAATTTCATCCCAGTTGGCGGCGAAGAAAGTGATGACGCCCAGCCCAATAAGAATGGCGCCCAAGATAGATAGCCCCACGACGAGAGCCTGCCGCCTGCGGGACGCCTCGTAGCCGGGGAAATACGCCGGGTACCGGGCCAGTATCGCCTGTCCCTGTTCGGCGGTGATCGTTCCGTCCTGCTGCCACGCCTCGACTTCCCGTCGCAGCCGGGCAAGAAATCCTGGGCTGGCGCTTTCAGAGGGACTCTTCAATCGGGCTTCTTCATGCTGTGATATGCCCTTTTCTTAATTAACGACTATTGCGCTAAGGGATGTGAACCGAGATTTACCATATTGACAGTCCTTAGGCTCAAAGGACAGCCAAACGAGATGCAAGCATCATATTCAGGTCCTGCGAAGCATGTCAATTGCCGGTCTATCCAATAAGGGATGCGTTTGCAGTGGTAAAGCACCCTTCTTGTCAGTCTTCATCATCTTCCTGCCTCCTGCCAGTGGGATGAACCCACATTGAAGACAGGTGACTCCCTAGAGCGCTCTCTCCCTCTTGGGAAGATCGTGGCTGTACTCTCCCTCAGCTTGGCGCCGCCCTTGACACACACCTGTGGGGTGAAGACTGATGGCACATCCGCCTTCTGCGGCATCAATGGACAAGGTGGGGCCTGACCACCAGCAGGACAGTTCCATTCCGTTAGAGTCGGGAATGGACATACCTGCGGCCTGCGAGACGACGGCACCGTAGATTGCTGGGTCAGGAACTGGGACTGTCGGACCTCGTCACCAAAGGGACAGTGCAATTCTGTCAGCGCTGGGCGAAGGCACACCTACGGAGTCAGGATTGACAGTTCCGCCGTCTGCTGGGGCTTTGATACCTTCAGTGGGACAAATGGCCCCGATTACCCAATGAAATTTGACGAAAGTAAGACCTAGGTTGCAGTTGGAATTTCCATTGCAACAATATCAGGCACGTATATCGGGGTATGTAGGTTGGACATTTCGTCCTAATTGCTGGAGTCTACCTGCTGCGTTTTGCTCGATTCCTTCCCAATTTTAGGACAATCTCACAACTAAAAGTTCGCAATTTAGTCTATCCGGGCCCACCATCCCCCACACAAAGCCGTACAGGACCCGAACTCCGCTCGTTGTGTCCCCACTGCGGCGCCTCCCTCTCCCTTTGGGACTTCACTTTGAGATGGCACATCAGATCCCTGTGGAGGCGTTCCACCAAGACTCCCTTAGAATGCCATCGCATTCTCGCTTAGCCCCGCCCCAAAGCTGTCCACATAAACGGGACCATGTCAGGCAAAGGCAAACAAAGCTACGTGGCGAGGAGTCCACTCACGTTAAGCGGAAATGAAGAGCGCAGCGCTATCATGTACGGCGATTGGAGGCGTCCTACCCATCATCCTGCCCTTTGGCTGTCTCCGCCTGAGAATCCGTTTTGAACACTGATGCGGCGGCCCCTATTAGTTGAAGAACCCCCATGACAAGAAACGCTGCTTTCAGGCCTGTCATGAACGATTCTAGGAGACTCGAAGTGGGCCCTGAATCAAGCACGGCGTCAATGTTGGACTGAAATCCTTGGCTTGCCATTACCGCGGTCACGATGGATGTTGCAATGGCAACCCCGGTCACGTTGCCGGCATTACGCGAAAGATTCACGAATGCCGCCACAACGCCGTGCCTGCTTGGGTCGGATGCACTGAAAATGGCGACTGAATTGGGGGACTGGAACAGACCGGCGCCGACGCTCTGCAGCACAATTCCAATAAGCACTATGCCAACCGGGGAGGGCACTGTCAGGGAGGCGAGAGTAAACAGACCGGCGGCGGATAGAAGAAGTCCGAATACGTTGAATGGCCTCCAGCCATATCGGTCTGAAAGCCATCCGCTGATTGGACCCACTACAATTCTGCTCACCGCGTTGGGGAGCAACACTATACCGACCAGCGCAGGTGTGTACCCAAGGGCGGCCTGCAGATAGAAGGGCAGTAGGAAACGCGAGGAAGTTATCCCCAGAAAGGACGTGAAGTTGGTGGAGATGCCTATGCCAAACACTCTGCTCCTGAACAAGCCCAAATCCAACATCGGCGATGAGGCTTTGCGCTCCCACCAGATGAAAGCGGTCAGGAACAGAACGAATGCCACCGCGGCGACGATGATCGGAGGGGAACCCCATCCCATGCTGGCGCCATTCGACACGGCGAGCAGAAACGTCAGAAGAACGGCGGTAGACAGAGCCGCACCTGGAAAATCGAATGCTCGATTGCGCGAGTCCTGTTTGAAGGTCTGCCCTCTAACAATCACTAGGACCGCGAGTATGGCTAAGAGACCCGTAATTACGTTTACATAGAAGAGCCACCGCCAGTCAAAGGCGGTAATCAGGAACCCTCCGACCACAGGTCCGAGAACGCCTCCCGCTCCCACAATGCTTGCGTGGGCGCCAATGCCCTTGCCACGCTCCCTGGCTTGAAAAACGGACGTGATCATGGCCATTCCGGTGCCCTGTGTCATGGCCGCGCCGAGCCCCTGGGCGGCCTTGAAGGCAATGAGCGTGAGGATACTCTGCGATCCTGCGGCAAGGACGGCGGCGATTGCGAAAATAACCATGCCTGAGATGTAAACTCTTTTCCGCCCAATGATGTCCGAGAGCCTGCCCATCGGCAGTATGAGTGCGCTGATTGCAAGTCCCTCGGCGACAACCACCCACTGCGCGGTGGACAAGTCAGCGTCGAAGTGCTGAGCGATTGTGGGAAGCGCTACAGACATACCGCCGTGGTTGATGACGGATGTCAGGGTTCCAAGAGAGACTGCAAAGAACACCCACCACTTGTAGGTGGGCTTGTCGAATATGCGGGAGGCGAACACGAACGCCTATTTGCTCAGCACTGAGTTCATGTCCTCGGCAATTCCGTTGAGTTCGATATCGGTCCCCTCTTGTTCTCGACAGGATTTCTTGCGGTGGACGTAGCTAGCGCCCGTACTACACGAACGCCATGAGTACCGTACGATACCCGCCTACCATGCAGAATTGTATCGACCTGCCCACAATAGTTGTACCCCTTGCTATGTTACACCGACAAGAATTGGTCTTGCCCTGCTGCTTTCTCGCCATAGCTCCTAAACCTCGCTAGGTTCAGGAATTGCCCAACCACATCCACAAAGCGGCATGGTGACTCCATCTAGCAGGACGCTCCCATTCTTTCCCCGCGTCGCCAACCTTCGTCACCGTGAGGGTCTCGCTGTCCACGTCAGTGTCGTTGGCGAACAACTTCGTCGCATCCAGCAACACCGTCCCTCCCTCGTCCACCTCAACCCGATCCGCAACCGTCACCGGCGGGTCGTTCACCGGCGTCTACGCTTGTTGCGCCGATGCATTGCCGGGGGTGTGGCCGAGTAGTACCATAATTGGCGGTTGGTTTTTCGACGGGAAACGTCGGAATTGGTAGACGAGCATGACTTAGGATCATCTGCCCAAAAGCCGTGGAACTTAGAGTCTCCCCTCCCTCACATTTCTTGTGGTTGGGTGGAGTAAGTTATCTTGTTGGATCAAATCCCAGAAAGCTTGCACAGTGATGTTTCGGGGACGAAGTTTTCTCCGTATAATTAGATTTGATCATGATTGAGCGATTTATCGGTGAAAACGGGCGTTATTACACAATTGAAGCACTAAGAACTCAGCCAATACTCATCGGAGATGACCGTCTAGTCCAGGCGATCTACAATGAAGTTAAGATCCTTGGGTTTGCCGATGGAGCGGTAGTCATTGAAGAATCTGACGCGACAAATGACATCTATTTCATTTTGTCTGGAGTAGTTTCGATCAGAGTATATGGCCGGGAGATAGCAGTTAGGGCAGCTGGGAAACACGTTGGAGAGATGGCGGGCCTAAATCCCGGTCAACGAAGGTCTGCATCTGTGATAGCTGACGGCGAGGTAGTGGTTGCCCGTTTGGATGCGGCGACATTCGCGAAAATAGGAGATTCCTTGCCCCTTTTGTGGAGAAATGTTGCCCGTGAGCTCGCCGGACGTCTTCGAGAAAGAAATCGTTTCGTCTCTACCATGAATCCACGTCCAGTCTTGTTTGTGGGATGTTCGACAGAAGCGCTTGGTCTTGGTCGAGCCATCCAATCGGCCCTCGACTACGATCCAATAATTGTAAAGGTGTGGACGGACAGGATCTTTCGGCCAAGTCAATTTCCGGTTGAGTCGCTAGAGCACGAATTGCATTCGGTGGATTTTGCCGTACTGGTCTTGTCTCCTGATGACACCATAGTCAGCCGGGACGAGACGAACAACGCGCCCAGAGACAACTTGATACTTGAGCTGGGCCTATTCATGGGTGCTCTAGGTCGTGCTCGCACGTTTCTAGTCTGTCCGCGTGGAGTAGAGATCAAGATACCGACTGATTTGATGGGAATAACTCCGCTAACATATAAGCCGGAGCCGGATCTCAATCCTGCAACCGCAGTTGCGGCGGCGTGCAATGAAATGAGAACCATAATAATGAAGGCCGGTCCTAGATGAGGATGCCTTAGGGAGAACGAGACTATGTCACTCGGACAAGATCTAAATTCTGAAGTTAGGAAAATCCTTAGAGTGTGTCTAATAAATCCCTTTGTTACCCCGAGCGCTCCATGTCACCTTGAGTGAAGCCGAAGGGTCTGGAGTTGGAGGGGCGGACTTCGTTGCCTAACAGACGTTTATGCTTCGCTCCACCGACGCCCTTTTTAGACACCCTCTTAGAGAACAATGGACTACTCGGCACGGCCGAGTAGTTCCAGATCCAAAGGACTTAGGCCTTGGCAACGACGCTACGCAGCTAGATGGTACAGTGCTCTACGCAGACCTAAAAAGCTCGACCGAATTGGTAAATAAATACAATCCCGACTTTGCTGCCGAAGTTTATAAGTGTTTCCTGACGTGCGCCGCTAGAATTATTCGGACGGAGGGCGGCGAAATTACAGCTTATGATGGCGATCGCATCATGGCAGTTTACATTGGCAATTCCATGTATAATGCTGCTGCTCGCACCGCCCTAAGGATCAACTATGCCGTAGAGGAAGTCATTAATCCTGCCATTGAGGATAGTTACGAGGATGATCCATACATCGTCAGGCACGTCGTCGGGATTGACACAAGCAAACTCTTCGTTTCCCGTATAGGCGTCCGGGGGGATAATGATTTGGTGTGGGTTGGAAGGGCGGCAAACTATGCGGCTAAGCTGTCTGACGGATCGGGTGCCCCGAGTCAGATTACTGAAGACGTTTATAGCAAGTTGGATGCATCAGTGAAGTACGGGGATGACGGTTCCAAAATGTGGATGCCGGTGACTTCCCCGGCACTGGGCTACAAGCGGATTTATACATCTTCTTGGTGGTGGGAGTTATAAGAAGGTCGATTGTTGCATACATTCTTTCTTCAGTTTCTTGGGAACACCGCAGACTTTTCAACCTTCTTCAAACTATAGAGCTAGGGTTAGGCGGAATGAGCCTTCACCAATGCCAGCCTGTCGGATAGCCGCTCCCCCGCCACCTCCAGGTCGTATTGGATTTGTAGGCCCATCCAGAAGGCGGGGGAGTTTCCAAAGAATCGAGCCAATAGCAAGGCTGTTTCTGCCGTGATGGACCGCTGCCCGTGAACGATGGAATGAATCCGACGTGCATCTACGCCGATTGCCTTGGCTAGTCGGTACTGGGTGATTTTCATCGGTAGGAGAAACTCCTCGTTGAGGATTTCTCCCGGGTGAATGGGAGGCAGCCTTTCGGGATTGTGTGCCTTCTTTCCGGTCATGGTCACCTCTTTCGCTGGTCCTTTACTCAGTGGTAGTCCACAATCTCGACTTGATAGGCGTCTCCTTCGTTCCAGACGAAGCAGATACGCCACTGGTCATTGATTCAAATGCTGTACTGCCCGCTCCTATCCCCCGTAAGTGATTCCAGGTGGTTGCCCGGAGGCACTCTGAGATCATTCAGGTCGGAGGCGTTATTGAGGATCATCAGCTTTCGCTGAGCCCTACGCTGGATGTCAGTTGAAAACCTGATAACACGTTGCCTTTCTCCGACATCTTTAGTGTGCCGATTCTGATAGCTTCTGATCACTCGACGATGATAGTATCTGGCGCTATTAGTGTCAAATACTAGGTACATAGACCAGCATGGGTGAGCAAGAGAATACCAGGCAGGGTATTGGGGCAGCCTCCCAAGTAAACGAGTTCATCTCATGGTATGATGACGCTATGTTCCGAACACGGATAATACTGCGAAAGGTGGAGAACCGATGTCGGCATACGTAATAACTGTTCTTGAGATCACGGACGCAAGTCTCTATGGACAGTTTCTTGAGCAGTGACGGCTACTGTTTAGAGTCACGGCGGAAGGTTCGTGGTGCGTGGCGGCGGGGATCGGGTTTGGGGACATTCGACATTCACCGAGTATTTCGGGGCTGGCTGGAGCGAGGGGGACTGGAAATTACGGGAAGCTTACTGATTTTGTAAACGGAGGACACCATCCATGGCCAAGATGAGTGGGGGCGAAGCCCTTGTGCAGTCACTTGTACGGGAAGGGGTTGAAGTCGTATTCGGGATTCCAGGCATTCACATGTCCGGGACCGTCGTCGCGCTCCATGACGAGCCCAGAATCCGGACAATCACGACCCGCCACGAAGCGGGCGCGACCCACATGGCCGACGGATACGCTCGCGCTTCAGGGAAGCCTGGAGTGGCCATGGTAGTCCCGGGCGCTGCCGTATACAACACCGCCTCCGGTCTCGCTACTGCCTACTCCCGCTCCTCGCCCATGCTTCTCATAGCCGCGCAGATCCCGCGGGGCCAAATCGGCAAAAATCTTGGGGCCATTCATGAAGTCTTCGACCAGTCCGGCACAATGAGCCCCATCACCAAGTGGAGGCAGCAGGTACTCAGGCCCAGGGAAATCCCCGACGCTGTTAGAGAAGCTTTCAGGCAGATGCGTACTGGTCGTCCCCGCCCAGTTCTAATTGAGATGCCGCCGGAGACTACGGTGGAGCGGGAGGAAGTGCAGCTGCTAAATCCGGCCCGTACCTCCCGCATAGTGCCCAGCTCCCAGGACCTGCGGGAGGCCGCTCAGGTCATCTCGCAGTCCCGCTCGCCCCTGATTTTCGCCGGCGGAGGCGTTGGGCTATCGGACGCGGAGGAAGCCCTCGTCAAGCTGGCTGAGGCTACAAACATACCCGTGGTAACGTCCGGCGGGGACAAAGGATCAATCCCGAACGGCCATCCGCTATGCTACGGGTCTTGCCTCAGTCCTGCGGGTGAGAGGCACGAATTGAACCAGTTATTCGAAGTGATGCAGGCCGCCGACGTGGTGATAGGAATCGGTACACGCTTTTCTCTGGGGAATCCGGCCGGAGAGTCGTCTACGGTGATAAACATCAACATTGACGACAGCGAGCTTACAAGAGTTCAATCCAACACCATCCCACTGCACGGCGACGCCAAGGCTACCATTGAAGCCATGCTGCCTTTCCTTCAAGAGGCTGGCGCGGGCGACCGTCCTTCCCCCGTGTAAGCGGTTGCCGCGGCTCGCAACCTCATCGACTACTACGACATTCGGCTCAAGGAACCCCAGTACCCCATTCTGGAGTCAATCAAAAACAGCATCCCGGAGGAGACCTTCACTGTCTGGGATATCACCCAATTCGGCTACTATTCCCGCACCCATTACCAGGTGAACCATCCGAAGACGTACATAGACTCCGGCTACTCATTCAACCTGGGCTACTCGTTCCCCACGGCGCTGGGGGTGAAGGTGGCCAGACCCGACCGGCCCGTGGTCTGCATCATCGGAGACGGCGGGTTCATGTTCAACTCGCCGGAGCTTTCAACGGCAGTCCGGTATGGTATCAATGTGGTAACTATCGTCTTAAGGGACGACTCCTACGGCAACGTTGCCCGCGATTTGGACGATATGTTTGATGGGACATATGCGACCGATCTGCACAACCCGGACCTGGTCAAGTTCACGGAATCGTTCGGCGCGGTCGGCATGAGGACGGACGACCCGATGGACTTGGGGAAATTGCTTCCGCTTGCACTGAAGAAAGACGCGCCCGTGGTCATCGACGTGCCCGTCGGACACCTGCCGCTCCCACGCGCCAAGCTGCAGGCGCACCTGCCCTCCATCCCCTGGACACAGCCCCAGGAAGGCCTGATCTCGTCCTGATAGGATGGCCCAGACACCAACCGCGCGTCTGTCAATTTGGGGTGAGTGCCGACTTGGAGCGGCAACCTCCACTGGGATTGAGTTGATGGCAGACTCCCCGAAGCTCTGGACTAGAAGTTGGAGGAACTCGACCCGCCCGACACCTCACACCCCACAGAGAAATCTCCCACCAGAACGCCCCAAAACCGGCATAGTCATACACCCACACATCCCGCCCACAGACGGAGCCTCGCCACCCTTTCTAAACGCCCTCTTGCTTCTGCCCAGCCACCCTATCCCCAGCCCAAGTCAGCAATTCGCAGCGCCCTTTCACCTCTGCGCCAAAAACCACTCCACCAGAGCATCCACGAAGGCTTCGCCGTAGTTGGGTGAATGGCCGCTGCCCTCGCCCATACAAAGCTCGATGTTGATTCCCTCGGCGCACCCCGAATCCAGCCGGAATGCCTGGGTTTCGGTTCCCGGCACGAATTGGTCCAGATCAAGGGCGGCATAGGGCTGAGGATGTTCGGGCCACTCGCACCCGGCCCTCTGGCTCCAGCGCGTCACCATCTCCTGAGCCCCGGCGTAGAATGCCGGTTCGATCTCTCCCTTCGGATCCGGTTCAGTTTCGTCGCCATCAAACAAGATCACACCGTCTGCAGTGCCGTGAATGTGCAACACCGACACGGGGGGGCGCCGTCGCAGCTTGAGTCCTCGACATAGCTCGTCCCGGCCAGGCTGGCCACGGCACGAAGACCGGGCAGACCCTTGCAGACCATGTGATACGACATAAGCCCGCCGTTGGAGTAGCCAAAGAAGTACACCGACCCGAAGTCCTTGGCTTCCCTTGCCGCTTCTACCAACTCAGTCAGATAAGCCACGTCATCCTCGCCGCTCTTGCCGCCATCGCAGCACTGGTCGGTGGGATTCCAGAAGCGATTTCCCTCGCCGTCGACTGTCCCGTTGGGCAGCAGTAGAGCGAACCCGTCAGTGTTCACCCGCTCGTGAAGGGGCACGTAAGCGATCTGGTCGGCGGAATTTCCTCCGAAGCCGTGGAGGGAAACGATGAGAGGAGTCTCGCCGTCAACAAATTCCACAGGTGTCACCAAAACTGAGCGGTCTACCCGCTCGGAGTGATCGACGTAGTGGACCTCGCCCCCGGAATCTTCCACTAGCCTTACAGTTCTTTCCAGGACGGTTCCCTCCGACTGGGACACCCCCTCGTTCTTGGTCCACTGCCCCTTATTAGGGAAAACCGACTCCACCTTGGAGGTCACTTCCGCGAGTTCTCGAAGCCTGTCGTCCAGGCTTTCGCGAAGGATGGCGATTCCACCCCTCAGTTCGGCGTTCTCGTCCGCAAGGGCTTCGAAGGCCGCTTCCAGGGAGTGTACCTTCGCCTCCAGCTCGAGCGCCTGCTCGTCCCGGGTGGAATCTTCGTCCCCACCGGTACATGCAAATAAAGTGGCAACTAGCAGGATGCAGACCGCCGTTGTGCCAAGGCTCCGCAGAAGGAAAGTCCCACTAGATGCCGGGTCGACCATCATCTGCCACTCTTGCCTGGCCTAATCACTTATCCAGGAGCCATCCCCGACGCTCACGACTACACTCCTTCAACAACCCGATTCCACCGGCCGCCTACAACAACCAGTCAAGCAATCCCTCGACGGACTCCTAGCCGCCACCGAGCGGAAGCTGGCAAGCCACCGCCGCCTCGAATAGCTTGATGGGAGGGCCGGCGTCGGGTGCCATAAGGGCCGCCATCTCTTCAGGTCCGCCCAGATACTCCAGTACGCACGCGAACCCCTCCCGTTCGGCGGGATCTAATTCCATGGACGGAGCGACCTTGGCGAATTCATCATCGTCCAAGCACGACAGAGTCACAATGAACGTAGTCATTCCGGCCATCATGGCCATCTCGTCAGCGGGTGGTCCGTCCTGTTCTTCACCGGCGAACCGCAGCAATGAGTCAAAGTCCGTTTCTCCAAACCCGCTGCGAATACAGGCCGAAGACTCGGCGCTCAACGGTCCGGTCTGCTGCAGGAACGGCGTCAGGTACAAGCGGAGCAGAGTATCATTCTCCAAGCACGTCAGCGCGGATTCCGCCACCTCTTCAGTGACCGTCTCGGCAGATGCCAGCGCTTGGACGGCATCGACTCCCAAGGCTGCAACAAGGCAAGCCTCTTCCTCGTCAGACACGTCAATGACCGGAGGCTGCGCATCAGGGTCGAAGAGCGGGGTCAGTGAGCCGCCCTCAGAACCGGACATGTCTGCCCTCTCTGCCGTCGGTTGCGGCGTAGCCGTCGGAGTAGGCGCAGGAGTGGGTGTCGGCGTAGCCGCTGGAGTGGGCGCATATGTCGCCGTAGGCGTGGGTCTGGGCGTCGCCATCGGTGTTGGCGCAGGCGTAGAAACCGGCGTCGGTGCGGGAGTTGCCTCCGGCGCCTGCGTTGCCGCCTGAATGGGGGTCGCTTGAGAGGTTTCAGTGGGCGTCGACTCATCCTCTGAGCCGGAACATGCCAACATAAACACCGTTAGTGATAGAACTAGAAAGGACAGAAATCTCAACATGCGGGCCAACTCCAATTCAAGCATCATCCAGCCGCTTCAAACGCGCTGCTGGGCTACCAATGATACCGAAAGACTCGCGCGCCAAATGTGTAAAATAAACACAGATTTGAAGGAGTTTTCCCACACTCCTTTACCGTATCTGTCCTAATGGCAGACGACTACATGTCAAATCTCGACAAATGAATGGAAGCCGCGGAGCAACGTAGTCTCCGTTTCACTAAGTTTTTGGGCTGTCAATCGTTGGGCAGCGCGTCTGCTCCGTTTGCTATAATGCATTCCGCGATTCCCTTGATAATGGCTCTCACTGGTTTGAACGGTTCCTCAGTTGCGGGAACGCCGCAGCCGGCAAGTAACGTCCGGACCCGGGGGAAATCCACGCTTGGAAGGAGCGTCTTATGGAATCCCTGTCTTGGAAAAGTGTTGCCGGACTGGTACTGACGTCGATACTCCTCTACACATTCACCGCCTGCGGAGCCAGCGAAGATGAGGCCGACGATGCCCCTTTTCGCATAGGTGTGATGGAATCGGTCACCGGCCCCGGCGAAACCTACGGCAACGTGGCCGTTCGGTCGAAGCAGATGGCCGCGGATGAGATCAACGCGGGCGGCGGAATCAACGGGCGTATGCTGGAGCTGGTCGTTGAAGATTCAAAATGCGGCGCCCAGGACGCCATAATCGCCTACAAGAAACTCACAAGCGTGGACGGAATCAAGATCATCCTCGGTACGTCCTGCAGCAGCGCAATGCTTGGCGTGGCCCCTCTCGCCGAAGCCGATGGCGTGGTGCTGTTCTCCGGACTTGCCAGCAACCCCGACATCGCCGACGCTGGAGACTACATCTTCCGCACCCAGATAAGCGATGTAGAAGTGGGAATCAACACCGGCAACGCCCTCTGGGCCGACGGAATACGAACACTGGCCACCATTACCGAGGAGACCGACTATGCAGAGGGTGTTCGCCGCACGTCCGTAGCCCAGTTTGAGAAAAACGGTGGAGAGGTCGTTGCTGCGGAGCGTTTTGCCTCCGACATCACGGATTTCAGGTCCCAGTTGACGAAGCTGTTGACCGCCAAACCGGACGCCCTACACATCGCACCCCAGTCGGAGTTCGCCGCGGGCACCATAATCAAGCAGGTGCGGGAGTTGGGTTACGAAGGCCCCATCTTTGGCGAAACTATTACCGTTGGGACCACCTCCCTCGACATTGCTGGCGATGCGGCGACGGGAATGAAGGCCATAACGGCCGCTCCAGACCCAAACAACGAGAAAGCCCAAGAGGTCCTCGCCAACTTTCGCGACCGATACGACTACATCACCCTTCCCTGGCACCTCGGCTCCGCCTACGACGACGTTTATATCACCGCCGAATGTCTGAAGAAGACCAACGACGACCAGGACGCGGACGGGTTCCGTGACTGCCTTTACGGCATCACTTGGAGCGGCGCAATAGGCTACGAGTACAGCTTCGACGAAAAAGGCGAAGTCGTTGGCCTCTCCCGTGCTATCGTGGAGGTCCTGCCCGTAAGCGAGAGAACCAAGGAAAACTTCGGCTACAGAGTCCTAAGCGCAGGCGGTTCCAACTAGGCGGGAGATACTTCCGCAACAACTCCGTAGTGGTCGGACAACTTTCTTCCGTTATGTATGTTGCTCACCACACTTACGGACTCAACCGCGAAGTCGCCACTGAGCGCTATATGGTCGATGCTTCTGCGGCCTTGGAAATCGAGTTCCGACGTAGTAATGCTCATGTTTGGAGAGAAGGCCTCTTCTAGTAGCATTTGCAGTTCATGACTTGCTCGGCTGCTTGGTCCAATTATCTGATTGAAGTCTCCCATAACTATCACACGCTCCGCAAAGCGCCGTTCCAATATCTCAGTCAGACCGACAAGATACTGTTCATGGTCTTCCCACCGCTTCCTGCGTTCCAACTTGCGCCTGGCTTCAGTGCGTGACCCGAACCAGGGAATGCAAACGCCCACAACGGTCACATTGCCCAAGGATGTCTGGGTGACTCCAGCAACGAACCTTCCGGGCGGCATTAAATCCAGTCCCACGTCGTCGACTTCACACCAAGGTTCTCTCGACCAGAGCACAACCTTCCGCCGGTTCTCCCTGACCTTGTAGCCGTAGTCCGCCTGCGAGCAGATTGTGCGACCATGCGGAGACAACAGCCCCACGTCTGTCTCGGTAAGGCAGACGACCTCGGGGTCATGTTCATTGATGCGGCTCAGGATTTCACCGGTTCGTCGTGACTTGGGCGTAGCCCATTCCACATTCCACGTAAGCACTCGCACAGACATAGAGGAAACTCGACTCCTATCCCCCACCCTCCGCCTGCTCCGGGTTAACCCTCCCCAGGAAGACGTCGGTCAATATGTTGCTGTCTTGGATAGAATGTGGAGTGCCGTCGTGCACAACGCTGCCCTTGTCCAATACGTAAGCCCTGTCGGATATGTCCAGTACGCCCTTGATATTGTGCTCGACCACGAAAATTGTCGTCTCCAGCCTCTCGTTTATCTCCGAGACCTTCTGAAAGACCTCGCTTACAACAATCGGAGCCAGGCCAAGCGTGGGCTCGTCCAGAAGCAGCACGTCGGGCGCGGCCATCAGGCCCCTTCCCAAGGCCAGCATCTGCTGCTGCCCGCCGGACATCTGGCTGGCCATGTCACGCCGCTTCTCATGGAGAATCGGAAATAGCTCCATGACGGCGTCCATGCGACGTACCTGGTCCGCCCTATTGTTGAGATACAGGCAGCCCATCTCCAGATTCTCTTGGATGGTCAAGTGGGTGAATACGCGCCGGCCCTGTGGCACAAACGATATCCCTTCCTTCACGATTTCGTGGGTAGCGGCGGTCAGGGGTTCACTGCGAAGGTAGACGGTCCCGCCGACTACGGGGGCTAAACCCATGATTGCCTTGAGGACGGTGGACTTACCTGCCCCGTTGGGCCCCATGACCGCCACCAGCTCACCTTTCCGTGCGCCCAGGGAAACCGTATCAAGGGCCACTACGGCCCTGTAATGTACCGAGACGTCTACAAGTTCCAGTATCATGGCACGGGAAGAGCCGTCGCTGTTGGAAGCATCTATAGATTTTCCCCTCGTAGTATCCATGAACCGATCTCCGCTACTTTCGTTGCTGGCGTTAGCCCCAACGCTGGACTAAGTGCCAAGGTACGCGCTTATGACCTCTTCGCGATTCAGGACGTCGTTGACTTCCCCGTGCATGAGGAGCTTGCCGCCGTCCAGCACAATTATGTGGTCCGCCATCTCCCTCACGATATCCATGTTGTGGGAAATGAAGATGAGAGCGTTGCCCTCGTCTCTCATATCTTTCATTATGTCTTTAACCCGTTCCAGCATCTGCGGAAAGAGTCCGGCGAACGGCTCGTCGAAAAGATAGGTATTCACCTCCATCGCCATTGCCCGGCCGATCTCCATCAGTTTTCGCTGTCCGTAAGACAGGTCCATGGCCAGAGAGTCCCGCTTCTCCCACATCCCGACCGCCTGCAATATCTCCCGGGTCTTCTCCCTATAGTCGGACCTTGTCCGCTCAATCATCGAGGGGAAGAGCCTTCGTTGCGTAAGCACCACCATGATGTTGTCCCAAACGGTTATCTGGTCGAATAGGCGTACCTCTTGAAAACTGCGGGTGATGCCATAGTCCGGCGCCTCGTAGGCCTTGACGACCTTTAATCCAACCGCATCTATGACCACCATCCCCCCGTCGAGGGGCAGCACGCCACTAATCAGATTGATCAGCGTGGACTTCCCGGAACCGTTGGGCCCGACGATGCTGGTTATCCCGAAGCGGGGGATGGATATGGATAGCTCGTCTACGGCCTTAACGGCTCCAAAATGCTTTGAGATTTCTACGGTTTCAATGGCGTAATATTCGCTAAAGTCGGAACTGGGTGTTGTCATAGCTTGTATCTCCCTAACAGACCTTGGGGCCTGAACAGCATGAGCAGCACTAAGAGTATGCCGAGAACGGCTTGGCGCGCCTGCCCTATGTACTCAGTGGGAATGAAGGGCAGAAATCGCATGCCCTCCTCCAGTAGCACGAAGGCCAAAGCTCCCAGAATTGAACCCCAAATTGAGGCCAGCCCTCCGAGGATGACGATTGACACCAAGAGAATGGACTCCATCAGAATGAAGGAGTTGGGGTCCACAAACGTTATCCAACTGGCGAATAGGCCTCCCGCTAGTCCCGCCATCATCGCCGAGATTACCCACACCGCAAGCTTATATTGGATGACCCGGTAGCCGAACACTTCCACCGCTTGCTCGTCCTCCCGGATAGCGGTCAGCACGCGACCGAAGGACGACGTCACGAAAAACCAGGCTACAAGAGCAACAATAGCCAGGACCACTAGGACAAACGCTAGAAACTCCAACTCGCCGTCCAGGGTCCACCCCAGGATGGCTGGTTTCGCTATATCGTGGATGCCGAAGGCGCCCCTTGTTAGGCCACGCCAGTTGAGAAAGACGTTGAAGGCTATTATGGCAAAGCCAAAGGAGACCAGCACGTAAATGTCGTCCCGGAACCTGTTGAATACGATACCCACAACAATTGCCACCAGGCCGGCTAAAATCACGCTCACCGGAAGCGCGGCGAAGAAGGGCAGGGCAAACGTCGGTATCGCTTCAGTCCGCAGCTGCTCGTACTGGGCATTGGACGTGAGTATGGCCATGGCGTATGCCCCTATGCCGAAGAACCCTATGTGCCCCACGGAGAGCAGGCCCGTGTATCCCACTACAAGATTCAGGCTTACGGCAAGGATCGCCCAAATCCCGAAGACGGTCCCCAGCGTTACTGCAAAACCAACCCCTTGCAAAAGAATAAACGCCACGGCCCACGCGATGATGAGCAGGCTGGCCCACACCTCAAGGTTACCCCGGTTTAACCCAAGAAGCTGTCCCGGATGACGCAGCAATTCGAGTCTTGAACTCTTAGCGCGAAGCCTCGAAATCACTCAACTACCTCCTGGGCAACAGGCCATTAGGCCAGAAGGATAGGAAAAGAATGAGAACAACAAAGGAAATAGCGTCCTTCCATTCACCCGCCAGGTCCCATATCCCGAACTGCTCTACCATTCCCAGAGCAAATCCTCCGACTATGGCCCCGTAAAGGTTGCCTATTCCCCCCACCACGGATGCCACCCAACCCTTCAGTAGCAACAGAAGGCCCATTCTGGGTTGGATGGACGTATCATGGCCGCTCAGAATGCCAGCCATGGCAGCAAATGCCGCGCCAATGAAGAAGACCACTGCAATGATGACCGTGGTGTTTATCCCCACCACCTTCGAGACTTCTTCATCGTCACCGATAGCCCGTGCGGCCCTGCCAAAGGATGTCTTCTGCAGAAGAAGCAGCAGTCCCGTGAAGCCAGCCAACGCCACGCCGATGGTGAACACGTTAAAGGGCTTGATATTCGCTCCCCCAATGGTCCAGGGGACAATGCCAAAGGGATCAGGCAGAGGCCGTGCAGTGCTCTGAAAGACTATTATGATAAAAGCGCTGATGGTCAGAAGTATGCCCAGGGAGGCCACGAGCATGACTAGCGGCGATCTGGCCCGCTCTCGCATGTACACGTAGAGGCCCCTGTACATGGCGAGGCCTAATGTTCCGGCTAACAGCGTGGACACTACCCAGCTGAGATAGAGTTTGGCCGACGGAGCGCCCGTCAGTAGGTAACCGACCCACGCCCCCAACGCCCCACCGAGAATCAACGCCGGCAGCAAGAAGGGCGCTATGCTGGCATCGGCAAAGAATCGGCGGTAGACCTTGTGCAGCACGTAAACCATGGCGTAGACCGTCAGCAAACCCGCTGCTGGGGCCAGTATCACGTGCATGTGCTCCGGGTAGGCAAGCACGAACCCCACGTAGACTCCGGCTCCGCCGGCAAGGGTCGCCAGTCCGCAACGCACAAGATTGCGGTTTCGTACGTGGCGTGTCCGATGGTGGAAAGCCGTATGAAGCGCCCACGCAACAACCCCGGCCACAATCACCGCAAACAGGACGTTAATGGAGATGATGTTTACGTGATAGATTCCCCCCAGCGTGTATTGGGACATGAGATAGAACACGCCGTAGGCCCCGAGAGCGGCGGCAGCGCCGTAGTACAGGTCGAAGAACCAAACCGTACTGTAGACGATGGTGAACCCCATCGCCAAGAGAGCGTAGACCGCTCCCACGGAGAGGCCGTTGAAAGTGAACTGAAGGGCCTGGTTGGGAGACTGCGTAATCTTCCAAAGGACGTAGGCCGCAACCAGTACGACCAGCGTGATAGCGAAGAGCTTAAGCTTATCGCCGCTGTATGTCAGCGAGGGAAGCATCAGCAGACCCGTACATCGGCACAGACGCCACAGCCCGGATTCGGAGGCGCGATGAACCCCGGCGATTCTCCAGGGCCATCCCGCCGATGGGGCGAAGGCAACGCAAACAGGTCAGGCAAGACGTTCCCTTGCAAGTTACATGTCCCCCCTGCAGTTGATTAAGGCTATTGGGTGGGGGCGCCTCCGAGAACCTTATACCCCTGGTTGTCCGCGGTCCTCTCCGCTACAGGCAGTATCTCAACCACAACATTGGACAACCCCTCTACCTCTCCGTTGCCATCAAAACTATAGTTGTCCCCTATGGCGCCGCTGTAGGTAATGTCGTAGAGACAGTCCCGGAAACCGTCCGCATCCTGGTCGTCGTCAGTCTTCTCCAGACACTCGGCAGTGAGGTAGACGTCGTCGTAGGCGGAGCCAATGTACCAGGGTAGGGTCACATAGTCATACCGCGCTCTGAAGTTGGCAATTACCTCCCCACCTTTCACGTTGGCGGGGTCTAAGTCGGCGATAACAGCCTTCAAGCCCGAGGCGGCTTCGCCCGCCACCTCCAGAGCAGTTGTCCCTGCGGCAACAATGTCGGAATAGATGGGTCCTTCGTAACCCAACTCCCTGGCCTGTTTGACGATTGTGCCGCCACTGGATTCCGACTGGGATGCCACGTGAAGAGCGTCCGGGTTCGCATTGATGAGCTTGGTAAGGGAGGTTCTGTAGTCAGTTGAATCCGTGACGTATCGCTCCTCTGCGACTACCTGGCCTCCTCTCTTCACGAACTGGTCTACGGATGTGCGACGCACCCCCTCCGCGTAGTCCGTCTCCTCGTTGATGGTTGCTAGCGTGCGGATGCCGTCAGCCCAGAGCACGTTGCCGGTATCTATACCCAACTGGGCGTCGCTCATGGCAGTACGGAAAATATAGTCCCCGGCGTTGGCGATGTCCGGATTGGTGGCCAGTCCGGAAAAGAGGATTACGCCCTCTTCCTCTGCTAGGGGAGCAGCGCCCAGCATCGCGCCGCTGCAGGATGTCCCCAGTATGATCTTCACGCCGTCCACGTCGGTCAGCTTGTTGTACGCAATAATGGCGTCCTGCGCCGAGCACTTGGAATCTTCAACTATCAACTCCAGCATCCGCCCGTTCACGCCTCCGGCCTCGTTTATCTCGTCTACAGCCATCTGCTTCGCTCGAACGGCAACGTTGCCGTAAGTATCGCCCGGGCCGGTGACCGATTCCATCACGCCAATCTTGAAGGTGTCATCAGAATCCTCACCGCCGCAGGTCACGGTCACCAGAAGCAGGGCCAAAAGTAGCCCCAAAGCAATCATCAACGTTTTATTCAATATATTCATCACGCACTGCTCCTTTCTGGTACCGCCTATCAACGAGACGTATATTCAAGTTTATAACACTGGCGCAATTGGTTGCGCAAGAGGCTGAAGTAGCGATCAAGGCGCTTCAGAAGCGCTTGGCGACGGGATCAGTCCACAACTTTCAGATGCCTATCTCTACGAAAAATGAACGTATAATTTTAGACGATACAACGCCCATCAACGCCGCCACTCGGCGATGTTCCATAGCTCGCTATCCCATCCATTTATCTGTACACCCCTGAGGGTTTTCAGGTGGGCGGAAACGATACCCCGGTTCACCAGCGGAATCTCGTAATAGCTCTCAACCAGGATTTCGTTCATGCGCTTGACGAGGTTCGTCCGGTCGGGCCCTATGGGCGTATGAGTAAGTTCCTCCACCAACTCATCGAACTCCGCGTTGCAGGCCCGGGCGACATTGCTCCCTCCCCAGTTGTTGTCACTGTCCGGAATCTCGTCGCACGTCAACCCAAACAAATACTGTTGTGGATCGATGTCGGGCCCAGTGGCGTACATCTGCACGTCGGCGTAGAAGCGACTGTACACCTGCTCCCTATCAGAAACAGGGTCGCCGCCAAAGAAAACCGCCGCATCGTGGTGCACAAGTTCAGCCTCTATCCCGATCTGCCGCCACCACCCCTGTACCAACTCCTGAGTCTCCTGCCGTATGTCATTCGTCGATGTCTGGAAGTTCAAGCGAAGCGGCACGCCCTTGTATTCACGGATACCGTCACCGTCGCTGTCCAGCACGCCGCTATCGTCCAGCAGCTTCTTCGCCCCTTCGATGTCTTGGGTGTGGCAGCCTCCATTGGCGTCGGAAGCGTATATCGGCGGGCCCACAATAAGGTCGCAGGTGGGCTCGCCCGCAGACCCGTAGAGCCTCTCCGACAATAGCGTACGGTCTACGGCCATAGACATAGCCCGTGCAATAGGCGTGAAGGTCAGGAACGGATGCGGATTGCTGCCCTCCAGGTACTCAGACCGATCCTCCCCGAGGCTGCTGTCCGGGTTGGTCTGATTCAAAACAATCCGCTCCACCAGGCTGGAAAACGCCGACACAACCTTCCCCTTGCCCGCTGTCTCCATATTGGCTAGCGTCGCAGGGTCTATCTGAAGGTTCCAGGCGTAATCGGCCTTTCCGGTCTCCATGACCGACTTCGCGGCGGACAGGGCATCGCCGCCGCCCTTGAGCACGACCTGATCGAAGTAGGGCACATCGCCGTAATAGTGGGGATTGCGCTCATAGACGGCCAGATCGTCCGGCATGAACTCCACGCTGTGATAAGGCCCCGGCCCAAGAGGGGCGAAATTCTCCTCCTCGCACCCTGCAGCAGCAGAGCCCACACAATCGGCAAACTGTGCACGGCTGATCACCGGTACCCCGGTCCCGACGAACGCGGTGTAGGGGTAGGGAGTGGGGGCGTGGAAGCTAATCCTGACGGTCAAGTCGTCCAGCGCCTCCACGGAGGTTACGTCGGTGAATGCGCTGGTGGCCGTGCATCCCGTGGCTTCGTCGATGCAATAGCGCCAGGTAAAGACCACGTCGTGAGCGGTCAGTCCGCTTCCGTCCGACCACTTCAGGCTATCCCTGAGCTTCCACGTAATCGAGGTAAGGTCCGACGATACGCCCCCGTTCTCAAGGGTAGGTATTTCGGCCGCTAGTGCCGGGGCGAGAGCCCCGTCGGGATCGTACTTGGCCAGAGGTTCCAGCGTGATGGCCCCGGCGTCTCGGTCCTTCTATCCGCCAGATAGATACGGGTTCGGAATCGAAGGAGCCTGCCAGTGGCCAGCGTGAGCGTCTCGTCCTTTTTGTCGGACTCCAACTAGAACGACGGCAGCACCTGGTACCAGCCGGAGCCGAAGAGCAGGCCGTCCTTCCTGACCGCCCAGGAGTGCTTGTACTCCTGGTTGCCTGTTGCCGGATTGAGGAATACGTAGTCCACCCAGAGGCCCCGCTCCGTCGCTCCGAGCATGACTTCGCCGAACCGGTAGCCTGTGCTATAGACGCCCAGGTCTCCCTTCAGGTCCATGCCCAACAGGTCCTGGTTTAAATGGGCTATCACCGTGTCTTCCTCATCTAATATGAAGACGTACCATCCGTCCGCCACGCTCTCGGGAGAGTTGTAGTACTCGAGGGTCGCCTCCAACCCTTCCTCCTCATACAGCTCCAGGGCATCCACTACGAGATCAACGGTAAACTCCCCACGATCAACCAGATGAATCTCCCCTTCGTCAACATCCGCGGATGAAAACAGGGCAATAACGGCGACGACAAGCGCCGCGACCGCCAACACAACGGCAAAACTCCCGAGAAGCATCGGTGTACGATTCATCCTATCCAACCACCATCCTTTCACAAACTACAGCCCTCCCACCTTGACCCGCCTAGCCCATCCGCCGATTAGCGCAGACTCTACTGACTACGCCGGTGACAGACAATCCGCCCCACACGACAGCACGATGTCTCATCAATTATTCCAGCCTTCATTCTGTCCAACCAGCCAGGTCCGCCTCAACACTACCATCTTCAAACTCTACGGACACTTCTGCCACAACAGCCTAATCCGGATACGTGCCTCCCCCGGACGACCAAGTAAAGTGAACCCTCTTGCTCGGCGTATGCGTGTTCACTTTGTTTATGTCGTAGAACGATACCTTGCTTGCTTTGAGGAAGCTAAATGTCGAATCTTTTGAAACGTAGTCAGATTTTGTAGTTATCCACCCCTGTATATTTGCCTCATAAGCCAAAGGCCAGACCTCTTCCCGAAGACTTTTAATGTTCGAATACTTACGCCATTGACTGTTCCCGATCTTTTTCTTGGTTAGACCCATATCTTGGGCATGTAGAAGAAGCAAGCTGACGAAGGGATCCTCCATACGAATGATCGCAGCACTTATATCCTCGTCGATGGACAAATGAAATAGTAAGCACCCCCAAAGGGCCCATGCCACCTCACTGCCATGACTTAGAGGAACGTGAAGCTTCATCAAGATGTTTAATACCTTTTCGACCCTCACCAAGTTCAAGAGGAATCCCTGGTTTTTATAGTAATGTAAATGGTCCACAACTGCAGGTAGACAGCTTGGTTCAACCATTGCACAGTGAAGGAGGTGATTCTCGAGAAGCGACCATACATTCCCCGCAACTTCTACTGATCGAAGACGTTGAATCGCGTATTTGAGAACATTAGAATCGGAATGGAGGGTTGACAGTTCAAAGGCACGGTCAAAGTACCGGTTGATGTCCCAGGAACTCGGGTTGTCAGTAAATCGGAACATACGAATTTCAGATACCCATGTGGGCTCCAGCGGCATTGGCAGTTCAACTATTGCGGTCTTGTTGGCATTCAGTTGTAACTCGTATTCACTCATGGCCTGCTGTAGAAGGGCGGCGGCCGACTCAGCATCCGCGCGAGTAGCGAACCCAAATTCAAAATCGTCATACGATCTGTACCCGTTGGTCTCGAGCTTTTGCTTTCTTAACATCGAACAAAAGGCTTCGTCGACCGATGACAGCAGCATTTCTGCAATTACAAATGACGTATCAGGGCCTACTGGGATACCCATTGTTTGTCCGTGTTGCCCGTCACGAACAAGCTTGTCCATCTTGTTCCCCAAGAGTCCCCTAGTTCTTCGACGCGCTTTTGCAATGGCCTTGGTATGTAGCGCCCAAGATATGCTATGTGTATAAACAGATGGGTAGAAATTGGCCACATCTGCCTTTAGGAGATACCGTGAACTTGCACGCAGAGAGGCTTGATGAAAGGAGCGTTCCGAAAATGGAACTTTTGCCACTACGGCACGGTCAGTTGAAGCAATTCCCAATTTGCTCAGGGAAATAGAGGATTTCTGGCATTGTTTTTCTACTTCAGTCCAATTGGACGCCAAGGATTGGGCCAACTCTATAAAGGGAACAGGATTAGGTACCGCCAGCTGGCGGCGCAAAGTGCCTGCTCTGAATAGGCTGTGCCGGGCAAGCCGAAATTCTCTAGGGCCACCAAGCGAGTATAGAGAAAGGGAAGGATTCCTTCGAACCAGTTCACCCAACGTCTTTGTCGAGAAAGGGGGAGGCAGTTCCTTAGGAAAGTATCCCCGAGTTACTAGATCGACGAGCTTAACCAACAGTGTATTCCTAGAAGTAGTCTGAATACGCTAATAGAAGCGTCTTACATGCGGTTTGGTGCAAGTGAGCCATATCTCCCTGCGTTAACTTGATGGTGAAGAAGTATAACGGACTTTTAGATAGAGCAAAACATTTGTAGGTTCGATGCAAGGAACCAAAGGATTGTCAGTTCCCCTCCGATGATTTCGGCCGAAGCAGTCGTTTATCAACGTGGTGATGATTGTTCGAGAAGGCAACTTGTTACACCCTCGCGCCACACACCACCTAAATAATCGCGTGTAGCGCGCCCCCGTCTAAGCTGATGTTCTGCCCCGTTATGTACCCCGCCCGCTCCGACGCCAGAAACGCAATTAAGTCCCCCATCTCCTCCGGCCGACCCAAACGCCGCATCGGTATCTGGTGGGCTGCCTCCCTCATCAACTCCTCGGTCGTGCGGTCGGACCCCTCCGCCATGGCCCCGTAGAGGCTAGTCATCCGCCCCGTCATCACCTGGCCGGGATGCACGTTGTTTACAGTTATGTTGAAGCCTGCCAGTTCGTTTGACAGCATCTTGGAAAAGCCCACCACTGCCAACCGGCTCGACGTAGACAGCACCAGGTTCAGAACCGGCTCCCGAACGGCGTTGGACAGCAGATTGATGATCCTCCCCCAACGCTGCTGCTTCATATAAGGAATAACCTCCCGGCTCATCCGCATTGCGCTCATGAAGTTCTGCTCCAGCGCGTCGTGCCAGGCGTCGTCTTTGATTTCAGATGGCCTGCCGGGCGGCGGCCCTCCAATGTTATTCACCACCACGTCAATCCGCTCGAAGCGGTTGAAGGTGTCCCGCACCACCATTTTGATGTTCTCGGGCTTCGAAAGGTCGGCGGGAATGGCCATAACGTGCCGCTGGGAGGCAAGCCTGGCGATCTCCAATTCTACCTTGCGAAGTTCGGATTCCGTGCGGGCGCAGATGGTAACCAGCGCCCCCTCCCTGGCCAGGGCCACGGCGGTTGCCTTGCCCATTCCCTTGCTCGATCCCCCTACGATTGCCACTCGGTCTCTTAGCCCTAAGTCCACTTCCGACACCTCCCTGCTTGGTTGGCCAAATCATAGCCAAACGCGCCAATCAAGACAAGGCGGCCTTGAGACAATCGTTAGATGACCTGCCGGTCCTGAAACTCCCTAATTTCCTCCGCTCCGTACCCCAGTTCACCCAAAATCTCCACGGAATGCTCGCCCAACACGGGCGGCGGCGCATCTATTACCCCTGGCGTGGCGGAAAACTTTATCGGTATCCCCGTCTGCTGTATCTCTCCGGCGGAGGGGTGTTGGATCGTCAGATGCATGTCCCGCTCACGCACCTGCGGGTCTCCAAAAACATCCGCAAGGTCGTTGATGGGCCCGCAAGGGACCCCGGCCACTTCCAGAATTCGCACCCATTCTTGAGCGTCTGCCTTCCGAAATTCCGCCTCCAGCAGGTCGATCAGCTCCTTACGGTTGTTCACCCTGTCTCGATTCTGGGCAAATTGCGGATGGTTCTTCAGGTCCGTCCGTCCCATAGCCTCGCAGAACCGGCCCCAAAACCGCTCGTTGCCCACCGCCACGTTCACAAACTTCCCATCGGCACACATGAAGGCCTGGTAAGGTGCCAGGTTCGGATGGGCGGCGCCAACTCGGGCCGGTGGCGCGCCCGTCGCAAAATACGTCCCCGCCTGGTACGTGAGCCAAGACACCTGCAGGTCCAGCATGGAAACGTCTATGTACTGGCCCTCCCCCGTTCGTTCCCGATGAAATAGCGCCACGGTGATGGCGTAGGCTGCCAGCATTCCCGCCCCTATGTCCGTGAGCGCAATCCCCATCTTCTGCGGTTCCCCGTCCGGCTCCCCCGTAAGGCTCATAATCCCCCCAAGACCCTGCATCATCTGGTCGTAGGCAGGCTTCCTCCGGTAAGGGCCCGTCTGCCCAAAGCCCGATATCGACGCGTAGACAATGTTGGGGTTAACTCCTTTGACGGACTCATAGTCTATGCCCAGCCGTTGGACCACCCCAGGGGTAAAATTCTCGACCACCACGTCTGCGTCCTTGGCCAACTTCATGAAGATCCCCCGTCCGGCGGGGTCTTTAAGGTTGAGCGTGAGGCTCCGCTTGTTCCGGTTGATGGATAGGAAGTAGGCGCTTTCGCCGTTCACGAAAGGCGGCCCCCACTGGCGGGTATCGTCGCCACGTCCCGGAATCTCAATTTTGATAACGTCTGCCCCATAGTCCCCCAGCATCAGAGTGCAGTAGGGGCCGGCCAGGGCGCGGGTGAGGTCCAGAACTTTTAGGCCGCTCAGGGCTTTCATACGAACTCCTGAAACAATTTGCCCACCATACTATCACAACGTCCTCCATCGGTTGACACGACTATACGACAATTCCATAATTTGACTAGACTTGACAAAGTCAATTGGTTAGAATCTGCCTTAACTCATTACTTCATAAACCTTGGAGGGGAAGATGTCAGACTATAAGCTTGTTTCTTCCGATTCGCACATCATGGAGCCGCCGGACCTATGGCTCAAGCACATTGACCCGGAGTACAAGGAACGTGCGCCCCACGTCGTGCGCGAGGGCGAGTACGACCAGTGGTACGCCGACGGCGACATAAAGTTCGGAATCGTCGGATCCAACACCCAGGCAGGACGCCGGTTCGAAGCGCCGGAGACCATCCAGTCCGAAGGCACCTACGAGGAAGTGCGGCTGGGCGGTATGGACCCCCACGCCCATGTGGACGACATGGACCTCGACACCGTGTACGGAGGTGTGATTTTCCCGTCCATGGGCCTGACCACCTGGGTCATTCCCTCCTCGGACCTCCTCTCAGCAGTGTTCCGGGCCTACAACGACTGGCTAGCAATCTTCTGCCAGCCCTACCCGAAGCGCCTAAAGGGGTTGGCCATGCTGAACGTGGACAGCGTCGAGGAGGGCGTGAAGGAGCTTCGCCGCTCCCACAAGATTGGCTTGGCCGGCGCCATGATTCCCCAGAAACCCGTCTTCGGACGCTACGACAACTCCATGTACACCCCCCTCTGGGAGACCGCCCAGGAGTTGAACATGCCCTTGGCCATCCACATCGGCACCTCCCGCTGGACGCCGGCCGGCGCTCCCACCCACGGCCCCGACAAAGGCTTGATAGAGTTCACCAACCAGGAATACGACATGAAGGACAACGTTACCGCCATCCTCTATTCCTGCCTGTTCGAAGACTACCCGGACCTTCGCATCGGCGTTGCCGAGTACGAGATTTCCTGGGCCCCCTACCTGCTCAACCGCATGGACAGGATCTACGAGGAGCGCCCCCAAAGGTTTGCCCGGCGATACAAGAACGGCGCAATGCCCAGCGATTACTTCAAGAGCAACATGTTCCTCAGCTTCCAGGAGGACGACCTCGGCGTCCAGCTTCGCGACTACGTCGGTGTGCAGACCCTCCAATGGGGTTCAGATTACCCTCACGCCGAGTCCACCTTCCCCAAGTCCCGCGAAATCGTCGACCGCATCCTGGAAGGCGTCCCCGAAGACGAAAAGGCCCTCATAGCCGGCGAAAACTGCGCCAAAATGTTCAACATGAACTAGCAATCCCTGGCGCTACGGGAGCGGCCTGCACGTTTGACTGTGCAGGCCGACTCACAACCACGGGGGGGCATGTAGTTGTGGATGGTGAATTGAACGGACTTGAATGGTTTGAAGACTACGCCGAATCGGCGGAGGAGGAAGAGGGCGGCGTCGCAGACTTCAATCTTAGCGTAACGCCGAACGACTTCAGCGTAAGCACGATATTCGAACTCATTGAACGCGGAACCATCGTAATTCCGGGGTTTCAGCGTCACTTTGTTTGGGATTTGAAGAAATCGTCCAAGCTTATCGAATCCTTAATCCTCGGTCTCCCGGTTCCACAACTGTTCCTGTACGAACAGAATAAGACAAAGTTCATAGTAATAGATGGTCAGCAGCGGCTGATGTCCATTTACTACTTCAAAAAGCAGCGGTTTCCCCGCATGGAAGTTCGAGCGCAACTTCGCCGCATCTTTGCGAAGAAAGGATCAATCCCTGACGATGTGCTTGAGGATGACGCGTACTTCACGAACTTTCAACTTCGGCTCCCCGGTCAGATGCCTCACCTTGCCAACCCACTCAATGGAAGAAGTTACGATTCTCTGGGCGAGACCTACCAGTTTCAATTTGACATCCGCCCGGTTCGCAACGTAGTCATCAAACAAAACTCCCCCGACGCCGACGATTCCGCCGTCCACGAGATCTTCAATAGACTCAATTCCGGCGGCGTTAATCTGAGACCGCAGGAGATTCGTGCCAGCCTCTACCACTCCTCCTTCTACAATATGCTTATGGAAGTGAACCTCCACGAGGGATGGAGACGGATTTTGAATAGGCCTGAGCCAGATCTTCACCAGAAGGATGTTGAAGTGCTTCTTCGCATATTTGCGCTGTTGATCGACGGCAAAAACTATTCGCCATCGATGGTGAAGTTCCTCGACAAGTTCTCTCTCAAAAGCAAGGATCAGAAAGATGAGAAGAACTCTTGCCTCAGGTCTCTTTTCCTCTCCTTCCTTGAAGCGGCTGAGGATCTGCCTCCCAAGGCGTTTGCAAATATCGGGAATAACAGGTTCAACATCGCACTGATAGAGGCGGTTTTTACCGCTGCATGCTCCAAGGCATTCCAAGAGGGAAGGCAGGCTAAGGGACGCTTGAGTGTTGAGGAGGTGGAAGCGCTTAAGTCGGATATCGAGTTCATGGATGCATCTACCCTAGCCACAACGCAGACCTCGAATGTCCGGACTAGACTCGAGTGCGGAAAGAAGTACATCAATGCGTTATGACATTTGAATCAACTGCTATCGATCGGTTTCATACTGAGTTCCAAGACATCGTCGAAAGCATCGACCAGACAGAGATTCATCTGCGCAACACGGCAGAGGAGACGCTCAGTAAAACTCTGTTAGTGGCGGCAGCAAGCCATTTTGAGCGTGAACTGACAGAGCTGATAAGGCGGACAATAAGTATACATAGTGGCGGTTCAGAGGTAATTCAAGAGTTCGTTCAAAACAAGGCCATCAAGCGACAATATCATTCATATTTCCAGTGGGACACCCAAAAGGCCAACAATTTCTTCGGACTATTTGGAAAAAACTTTCGGGCGCACATGGCCAGTCGCATCAATGAAGATGCTCAACTAGAACAGGGGATACGAGCTTTTCTTGAGCTTGGTAGGGATAGAAACTTGGTAGTGCACGAAGACTTTGCCAACTTCAACCTTGAGAAAACAAGGGACGAAATTTTTCAACGCTACATGGAGGCGCGCATATTCCTCTATTCCCTAAGGACCGCATTTGATGAATTCGCCCCGTGCAATGCTTAGCGTCCTTCGTGAGCATCCGTCCCCTATCCCGCCATCTGAATAATCGACAAATACGCGCCCTGTGGATCTTGAAGGGGGTAGATGCGCCCAACGCCCTCAACGTCTATCGGCCCCATGATTGAAGTGGCGCCCAACTCTTGGGCCTGCTTCATGGTCGCGTCGGCGTCGTCCACGACGAAATATACGCCCCAGTTCGGCGGAACCTCCCCCCACTCCTCCTGGATTTTCATCATTCCAGCCACCGACTGTCCGTCGCTCTGGAACTCCATATAATCGGTTTCCGCCGCCGCCGAACCGCCCCGGCTGGTCCAACCCAGCAGGCCTCCGTAGAACTTGGCAGCGGTGTCCGTGTCGCCGGTCAGCAGCTCGAACCAACCCAGCGTTCCCGACTCTCCAAAGACCTGCGCGCCAATGTGCGCCTTAGGCTGCCAAAGGCCGACGGCGGCCCCAGTCGGGTCTTGAATCATCGCCATCCGTCCAGCATCGAAGACATCCGCCGGTCCCATGAGCACATTGCCGCCCAGTTCGATGGCCTTCTGAGCGCTCCCGTCGGCGTCCTCCACGCAGATATAGCTCTGCCAATAGGGATGGGGCATCGCCTTCATCATCTCCGGCGGTATCTGGTACAGCGCACACACGGTCCTGCCGTCCTTCTGGAGCATCACGTAGGACCCCATGTCTCCCATGGGCATGTCCACAGAATCTAAGCCGAGGATGGTGGTGTAAAACTTCTTCGCGCCTTCGCTGTCCGTTGTTCCCAGGTCAGCCCAGCAGAAACAGCCGGGATCGTACTTCTCAATGTCCAAGATCCGCCTCCTTTTGACGATCGTGTTGTTGGCTTGCTGTGCATCTCTTCCATCAGTTTAGGTTCGTATTTGGTATTGGCTTGATTGTTGGTGGAATTAGGAGTCGCTGGGTCGGTTAGTGGGTCGTCGCCTCAATTCTGTCCGTTCACTAACTCTTTTATCTCTTCTACTGTGAAGTTACCTGTGAAGTTCCATATTAAGGGCGCGTCTCGGCAGACGCCTTTAACGCTCAGTATATCGTCGAGTGATACCCAATCACTGTACTGGTTCTTCCAGAATCGTTCTGCTGTAGTGTCGCTAAAATCGGCTTGGTGCCAAAGGTCACAGAATGGGATCTAGCTCGTGTGATGTGAACCTTGTGGAGCCTTTCTCAGAGCATGAAGCGCACAAGATTAGTGCCGTCAGTAGCAGGAGAATCGTGATTGTTCCACGATTAACAATTGAGCTGAACTTGCACAAGGTTATACTGGGTTCGTATTTGTCCGCATCAAAAAGTATGATCTCATTTTCTACTGCCCGCCACCGGAGATGGCAGGAATGAAGTGTACCTCCGAATTTGGCTGCACCTTCGCCAGCAAGCCCATGCTGCTCATCTCCCCGTCTATGGCCACAGCTAGGTTCGGCATTACCCGCCCGTCTTCCGTCAGCCACTGGCCGATGCCGGGAAACCGCTCCTCCAACCCCTGAACCACCTGCCGCACGTTGGCGGCCTGTAACTCGACCTCCTTCACACCCTCTGTAAGGGGCTGGAGCATTGTCGGAATGAAGACCCGCGGCATGACCGTTAGTCCGAGTTCTTCGGTTCTTCGGCGTCCCAGAGGGCCTTCAACACCTCGCCCGGACTCATGGGCAGGCTGGTCATGCGAACACCAACGGCATTCTTGATGGCGTTGGCAATCGCCGCCATGGGCGGGACGATGGGGATTTCGCCGACGCCGCGCACCCCGTAGGGATGGCCTGGGTTGGCAACTTCCACTATCTCCGTGTCGATCATCGGCAGGTCCAACGACGTCGGCATCCGGTAGTCAAGGAAGCTGGAGTTAGTCATCCGTCCATCGTCATCGAAGAAATACTCCTCGTTCAACGCCCAACCAATGCCCTGCACGGCGCCTCCCTGCATCTGCCCTTCCACGTAGCTGGGATGCACAGCCTTACCCGCATCCTGAAGAGCGGTATACCGAAGCACCTGCGTCTTGCCGGTCTCTGGGTCCACCTCAACGTCGGCTATATGGACTGCGAAGGCCCCGCCGACACCACCAGGGTTGACGGCGGCGCGCCCCACGATGGGCCCGCCCGTCTCCAGAAGCAGCGATGCAAGCTCCTTGAATGTGAAGCGCAACTCCGGGTCCGACCTGTGCTGGAACACGCCGTCCACCAAGTCCACGTTCTCGGCAGGCACGTCCCAGATGTACGCCGCCCGCTCAATCATCTGCCGCTTGATGTCCTGCGCCGCCTCGTAGCTCGCCCAGCCCGTCTTGAAGGCCACCCCGCTGCCGCCTGTGGTCGACGTGAAGCCGATGGAGTCCGTATCGCCAATGGATGGGTGTACGTCTTCGGCGGGAATGCCGAGGACTTCAGCCATCTGCATGGCCACCGCGGCGCGGGAGCCGCCAATGTCCGGCGACCCCTCTATTAGGCTGACCGTCCCGTCCTGGTCGACGCTGGCCGTGGCGCTGGAAGGCCCGGAGCCATTGAACCAGAAGCCGCCGGCTATCCCTCGCCCTCTGTTCGGCCCCGAAAGCGGCGCGGAGTAGTGTGGATGCTCCTTCGCCGCTTGCAGTGTCTCCAGGTACCCGATACGCGGGAAGACGGGGCCCGTAAGGCGCCGTGTCCCCTCCTTGGCCCCATTCCGCATCCGGAATTCTATGGGGTCCAGGTTGAGCTTCTCCGCCAGCTCGTCTATGACGCTTTCGGCGGCGTATGCCGCCACCGGCGCTCCCGGCGCCCGGTAGGCAGCCGTCTTCGGTGCGTTTATTACCACGTCGTACCCCACCACGCGCCCGTTTGCAATGTCGTAGGGCCCAAACATGCACTGGGTGCCGGGGTTGATGGGCGAGCCGGGAAAGGCCCCCGCCTCATATATAAGCGTAGCCGTCGTTGCCGTAATGCGTCCGTCCCTCGTCGCGCCCATCTTCACCTTCATAAAGGAGCCGGAGGTAGGCCCCGTCCCTTCAAACACCTCCTGGCGGCTCATGGAAACCTTTACCGGACGGCCCGTCTTCTTCGAAAGAAGCGCTGCCACAGGTTCCAGGTATACCAGGGTTTTGCCCCCAAAACCGCCCCCGATTTCCAAGGGAATGACCTTGATCTGCGATACGGGAATGCCCAGAACCAGCGCCGACTGGTCTCGCATGGCAAACTGCCCCTGCGAGCCGCACCAGATGGTTATGCGGCCGTCTCGGTTCCACGTCGCAGTGGCTGAGTGCGGCTCTATGTAGCCTTGATGCACGGCCTTGGTCTTGAACTCCCTCTCGACGATAATGTCCGCTTCGGCAAAACCTTTTTCCAGGTCGCCCAGTTCAAAAACGAAGCGACTGGCCACGTTGGAACCGGCGTTGGCGTCCGAGTCGTCCCGTAGACCGCCGGGCCGCACGAAGGGGTTGTCCGCCGTATAGAGCCGCTCGTGGAGCACGGGCGCGCCCTCTTTCATGGCGTCCAGCGCGTTCAACACTGGCGGCAGAACTTCATATTCAACGTCAATCAGATTAAGCGCCTCTTCCGCCACATGCTGGTTGACGGCAGCGACGGCTGCAACGGCATGGCCCTTGTAGAGCACCTTGCCGGAGGCCAGGGTGTTGTTACTGAGAAACTTCGGGTTCATCATCGCGCCTTCGCCCAAATCAGCGACGCGGCCCGAGGGCTGGGGCAGGTCCGCCGACGTCATCACTGCCTCCACTCCCGGCAGCGCCAGGGCGCGGCTCGCGTCAATGGACTTGATGACCGCGTGGGCGTGGGGACTCCGAAGAACCTTGCCATGAAGCATCCCCGGCAGGCTTATATCCGCGCTGTAACGGGCCTGCCCCGTCACCTTCTCCAATCCGTCGTGACGGATCGGACGCGTTCCGACTACCTTGAACTCAGGCTTCTCTTCAGTGGTGGAAACGTGTGAAACTGCCATATTAACTCTCCGACTTGGATTGGGCCGCCATGGTCTTTCCGGCGTCCAGTACGGCTCGAACTATCTTGTCGTAGCCCGTGCACCGGCATAGGTTGCCGGCAAGCCAGTGCCGAACGCGGGCCTCGTCTGCCTCAGGCTCCTGCTCCAGCAGCGACTTGGCGGCGACGATGAAGCCCGGGGTGCAGATGCCGCACTGCAGCGCGGCATTCTCCAGGAATGCCTGCTGAATGGGGTGCAGGCCCTGGGTGTAGGCCACGCCCTCTATGGTAGTTATCATCTTACCCTCGGCCTCCACGCCCAGCATCAGGCAGGAATCAATAAGACGCCCGTCGACAATGACGCTGCAGGCCCCGCAGTTGCCGTCGTTGCAGCCCTCCTTCGTGCCCGTCATGTTAAGCACGTCCCGAAGCACTTCGAGAAGGCTCTGTCGGTTCTCGCAGAGCAGGTCGACGTCGGAGCCGTTGATGTTTGTCTGAACGTGGATTTTCTTGCTCATATAAAGTTCCTCACTATTACGTTCCTGGCTACAGGGTCGCTCGCCAATCTAAGCGCCCCCACCTCGTTATTCTGAGTTATCCTGGACGCCCCCACCATGTCATTCTGACCGCCCCACCTTCATGTCATTCGGAGCGTCCCCCACTATGTCATTCTGAGCGCAGCCGAAGAATCTCGTTGTCCTCGCACCGCCGCAACGACCGGCTAACCCTGCGCCCTTGCGACGGCTTCCCGCAGGGCGCGCTTCGTCAGCACGCCGGATAGGTGGACTCGCTGTTTCGCCGTGCCCCTCATGTCGCTTATAGGCCGCACCGCAGCCTTCGCCGCTTCCGCAGCAGCCTCGTAGGACTCCTCGTTGGCGGCCATTCCCGCCAACAATGCGCTCGCTTCTTTCGCGAAGATCGGCGTAGGCCCCACGGCGGCAAGGGCAATCCGGGCCGACTTTATACGTTCCTTGTCGTCCTCCAGGACCACGCTCGCGCCAACCCCGGCCACCGCAATGTCCATCTCGTTACGCGGTATGAATCGCAGATAGTGGGCGCCCGAGTTCGAGGTAGGCGGCGGAAACTTCAGTGCCACCAGCAGCTCCCCGTCCTCCAAGGCATTCTTGCCCGGGCCAACACAGAACTCCTCCACGGGAAGCGTCCGGCTGCCGTTGGGTCCCTCAACAACGCAGGTCGCGCCAAGGGCTATCAGGATGGGTATCGTGTCCCCGCTGGGCGAGGCGTTACAGAGATTCCCGCCCACGCTCGCCCGTCCCTGTATCTGAATGCCTCCAATGAGAAAAGCCGCGTCCACCAAGCCCGAATATAGCCCCATGATGGTCTCATCCTCGTAGATCCGGTGACAGGCAACGGCGGCCCCCAGTGTAAGACCCTCTTCGGCGGAACATGACAACTCATTCAACTCCGGGACGGCCTTCACGTCCACCAGTCTGTCGATGACGAAACGGTGGCCCCGAAGCTGGACAAGGATGTCCGTGCCGCCGGCCAGAGCCTTGGCTTTAGGCCCTTTTTCCGCCATCAGGGCGACGGCTTCCTTGAGATTTGTGGGTGCTACATATTCAAAGTCTTGCAGGGCAATGCCTCCTAGAAGAAGGGTGTCAACAACGGGAAAATATGGCTAGATTATAAGCATAGCCTGGGTTATTGGCAATGGCATTTTCTCCGACGCAGTCCGTCGTCCACCCCAAGCAAAGGGTTCATAGCTCGATGACGTAGCCGTCCGGGTCAGTAACGTAGGCGTATGGATGTCCCGGAGCATGTTCTCCCCGTGAGACTAGCGTCCCGCCGGCCGCGACCACATCCTTGATGGCCGCGTCCAACCCCTCTTCCTCTTCCAGTCGAAAGCCGAAGTGTCCGAATCCTCCACCCGGTCCCACCGGTTCTTCCGCTCCGGCCTCTCTTAGAGTAAAGGTGTCCTTGGCTCCTGGAGTTGTCAAAAACACCATAGAGGAACCCACCCAAAAGCTTACTTCCATGCCAAATGCGTTGCTGTAGAACGCAAGGGAACGCTGCACATCTCGAACCGCAATATGAACATGGGTCAATCCCTGCGTTTTTATCATTACATCACCTACTTCTGAAAATACCAGTCCCACGTCTTCCTGTTCTCGTCCCGAGACAGCGACTCGTGGTAGTGGATTATCTTCCATTCTCCCTCATTCTTCCGCAGTATGAACGTGTTGCGCCCCGGAAAGACCATCGTGCGCCCGAAGCTCATTAAGTGGGCCTTCACAACGTACGTCAGATAGACCCAGGCCACGTCGCCCATAACGTCTATCTTCACGTTGTCCATCTCCCAGTCAACCTCACTCACGTCCGCCAACCCGTTGTAGTATCCCTCAACCCCCTCCCAGCCGTAAAGCGCGTCGTTGTTCTCCTCGGCAATGTAAATCAGGTCAGGGTACGACTCGTCCCAGACCGTCTTGACGGCCTCTGTGTCACAAGCGTTCAGGGCCGACATCCATCGATCGATAACCTCTTGTACCTGTAGTTCGTCTTGGCTCGCCATACTCGTCTCCTTCAACTTTATGTCTAGTTAACCTGATGTTTCAGCCCATCACCCACGAAGAGCGGCATGAACGGCAGGCAGCGAATTCTGGTCCAACGCTCCCAGGTGTGCGATATTGCCGCTGACCCTGGCCGCCACAGCCTCGCCGTCCTTGAAGAGGATGCGGTTGCCAGACAGCGATGGCACACGAGCGCCGGGCGTCAAGATGCCCACCAGGTTCAACGGGTCCGCTCCGTTAACAGTCACGAGATTCCCCCGAGACTTGGTGCGCCGCATGGCGCGAAGCTGCCCCACAGCCTCCGGAAGGGCGTACTGTTCACCCGAGAAACCCGTGATGAATCGGCCCCCGCGGATTTCGCCCCGCGCCTCCATCCTACGATAGACCCGCAGAAGCTCCCGCCACGGCGGCGTGTGGGACTCCCGAATCAGCAGCTTGTGGAATACCACCCCATACCGCTTCAAAAGCTGACGCGCGCTGAATTCCACCTGCTCTGCCGAAACGACGTCATCCTCCGTGTCCCGCTCCAGCTTGGACCACCGTCCCGATGCAGTCCTGTCCACTGTACGCAGGATTAGCTTCCGGCTGCGAGGTCTCCGAGGACTGCGAGTAGCAGGCCGACGTTGCGGCGCGATCAGGTCCCTCAGTCCGGCAAAGCCGTCGCACGTCACCAGCCCCGATGATACAAGTTCCGCCAAACCCTGCCTCACGTTGCCCGAAAGCTGGCGCGTCTGCTGCACAAGCTCCTGGAAGAAGCACGCCCCCCTCCGTTCCAGTACCTCCAAAATGTGCTCACCAAGTCCGCTGAGCTGGCCCTTTTCGACGGGCGTCCCCGGAGCCAACGACAGATGAAACGAGAGATTCTCCCGGAATATCAGCGCCACCGGCAAGTTGTGCGGCGCGTTCGTCCGGCGTCCGCCGCCGGAATTCGACGGTGGATGCAACCGCGCCCACGCCACCTGCCCCGATAGACAAAGCTGGTCCAGCCATGCGTTGTTGTACCGGTTCATCCGCGCCGGCAGCAGATGGTTCTCCCACGCCGACGCCGGTGCCTGAAAGCCCTCCAGTAGGTCCAGCAGCGCCGTCAGCCCCATCGGCCCTTCCACCCGGTATTCCGGGTCCAGGTGGTGCCAGATGAACAGAAAGCGCATGAAATCTGCGGGAGATACCGGCTCCACTTCCTTCCGCAACCGGTCCAGCGTGTAACGGTGAATCCGCGCCAGAAGCCGCCGGTCACACCACTCCACAGCGCCGTCCCGAAATTCAAACTGGCCGCGAATAGCAAAGCCCTCCCCCTCCAAAGCAATCAACGCCCGGTCAACGTCCCTCTCCGGCATCCCAAGCGAATCCGCCACCCGTCCGACCGTAACCGGCCCAAGACCTTCCAGCCGGCTCCTGATAATCTCCCGCAGCGCGTCCTCCGGCGCCCACTCGACGTCGCGCTCCCTCGGTGGCGGCTCCACCACGGGCCGAATTGACCGCCCTGGCATGATGGCTAGAAATTGCGGCAGCCGTTCGCAGGCAATGAACAGGGAATAGCCGGGTGTGACGAAAAATTCCGTCGCGCGCTTCAGCCCCAACATCTCCGACAGGAAGGGCTGGAATGGTCGCATCTCTTCCTGCGTCATGAACCCCAGAAGTAGCAGCGCGTCGTGCAGTTCGTCCACAGATTCCACTTCTGGCCACGCCTGCTCCCTCACCCGCCGAATGGCCTCCTGGTCCAGCTGACCCACATCATCGGCCGCCTTGAGATCAACAGTCCGGCGCATGAAGACCGCCTGCGTGCGTCGCTCCTCCAAGGGCGCGTCGTCCAGAAAGGCATAGGGCTTGGCCGTCAGTATCTCGTGGGCCATCGGTGAGGGTTCCACCGAATCCACGGCCACCAGGTTCAGCCGCTTTTCGGCAGCGTCGCTGAGAATCTGCGTAAACCCGTCCACGTCCATCGCCTCGGTCAGGCAGTCTCTCACCACCTCGTTGACAATGGGATGGTCGGGGATTTCCACGTCCCCCACCAGGTTTTCCTGGCACGCCGTCTGCTCAGGAAAGACCGCCGACAGCAGGTCGTCGGAGCGCATCCGCTGTATGGGCATGGGTACCTTCCTGCCGCCCTGCCACCTCAGCACCGCCAACGAGCGTGTCGCGTTCCACCTCCACCGAGTTTGAAACATGGGTGCCGCCAGCAGCGCCTGCGTCAGCACGTCTTTCGCCGTTTGTGGCTTGAGATACGCAAAGACCTCTTCAAGGGGAAAGCTGTGCTGCGGCCCCAGCGAAAGCACAATGGAGTTGTCGTTTGCGGCGGCCTGAAGCTCGAAGTTAAACGTGCGGCAGAACCGCTTTCGTAGGGCCAGCCCCCACGCCCGGTTGATTCGTCCGCCGAAGGGCGAATGGATGACCAGCTGCATCCCTCCGCTTTCGTCGAAGAACCGCTCAAAGACCACGTTCTGCTGACTAGGCACCACCCCAAGCGTCTTCTTCGTGGCCCACAGGTATTCCACCATCTGCTGCGCGGCTGCCGACTCGATACCCGTCTGCGAACTCAACCAGCGTTGGGCCTGCAGCAGGTCCGGGAAGTGGCCTTCTACTGCTGTTCGAAGCTGCGACACGGCGGCGGAAAGTTCGTCCGTGCGCGCCGGTGCCTCCCCCAACCAGAACGGAATCGTTGGCGGCAGCCCGCGAGCGTCTTCCACCCGCACCTTCCCCTGCTCCACCTTCCGTATACGCCACGACGAGATCCCCAACTGGAAAATGTCACCCGCCATGCTCTCGATTGCAAAGTCTTCGTTGACGGTGCCTACGGGAATATTCTGGGGCTCCAGAATCACCTGGTAGTCGGCGTTCTCCGGTATCGCTCCACCGGAAGTGATCGCCGCCAGCCGCGCCCCCCGGCGGGCGTTGAACCGGCACCCGATTCCGTCATAGTGTAAATACGCGCTCCGCCTGCCCCGGCGAGTCGAGAACCCCTCCGAGAGCATCCTGCTCACCTCGTCGAACTCCTCTCGGCTCAGGTCGCGGTAAGGGTACGCTTGGCGACACATGTCAAACAGCGCGTCTTCGTCCCAGTCCTCCATCGCAATGGCCGCGACCATCTGTTGGGCCAGGACGTCCAGTGGTTTCTCCGGTATGCTCAACCGGTCCAGCGAGCCCCTCTTGATGGCCCCCAACAACGCCGCGCACTCCACTAGGTCGTCCCGTGTAAGAGGAAATATCGCCCCCTTGGGTGTCCGTGCAAGCGCATGCCCGGAGCGCCCCACCCGCTGCAGCAATGTGGCTATCGAGTGTGTGGAAGAAAGCTGGCAGACCATGTCCACGTCCCCAATGTCGATGCCCAATTCCAACGAAGCCGTAGCGACGAGGGCCTTCAGACTACCGCTCTTGAGACGTTTCTCAGCATGGAGCCGCTGCTCTTTGGACAAGCTTCCGTGATGTGAAGTCACGTTCTCGTCCCCCAACCTCTTGCTCAGGTTATAGGCGACCCTCTCCGCCAGGCGACGCGTGTTCACGAATACCAGCGTAGTGCGGTGCTCCTCGATTATCTCCGCCAGACGGTGGTATATCTCATCCCAGGCCTCGTGAGAGCAGACCGCCTCCAGCGGCGTGGGCGGAATCTCCAGGCTCAGGTTGATGTCGCGTCTATGCCCCTCGTCGACAATATCGCACTGCGGATTCCCCTGCGGATTCACGTTGGGCGACCCCACCAGAAAGCGCGCCACTTCTTCAATTGGTCGCTGCGTGGCGGAAAGTCCGATCCGCACAGGATCCGCGTCCGAAAGATGATTCAGCCGTTCCAAACTGAGCGATAGATGCGACCCCCGTTTATCCCGCGCCAGAGCGTGAATCTCGTCAACAATGACGGTCTTCACGCTCTTCAGCATATTCCGCGCCTTCACTGACGTGAGCAGAATGTACAGGGACTCCGGCGTCGTGACCAGTATGTGTGGTGGCCTCTTCACCATCGCCTGCCGCTGAGAAGAAGGAGTGTCCCCCGTCCGCAGCAGCACGCGAATTTCCGGCAGCTCCAACCCCTTTTCGGCAGCGGCCTGGCGAATTTCCTGCAGGGGTTCTGAGAGATTCTTGTGAACGTCATTACTGAGAGCCTTGAGCGGGGACACGTAGACCACCTGGCACTGATCGGGAAGCTCTCCGGAAGTGGCCTGACGAAAAAGGGAGTCGATCGCGGCTAGAAAAGCAGCCAGCGTCTTTCCGGAGCCGGTGGGCGCGGCGATGAGCGTGTGCCGTCCGGCGTGAATGGAGGGCCAACCCCGACGCTGCGGGGGCGTAGGCTGTTCAAACCGGGACTCAAACCACTCCCGGACAACCGGATGAAACAAACGAAGCGGGTCTTGCGAATTGCCAACCATAACTGGGTAGAGTGTAACCGAGGAAGCAACCCTAGTCTATTGCGCGGCAGGTTTCAAACCAACCCTTGCACCCCATAACCGTCCTACTCCCATACCATCCACCACTCCCACGCTATCCCGAACGCCCCCCACCTGTCATTCCCGTCCCCTCACGGAGAGCCTGCCCCCGTGAAGACAGGGGCGGGAATCCATCTTCCCTCCTACAACCCACTACCCGTCATCTACGCTAAATATATGCCCCAGCTTCTCGTGCTTCGCCTTCAGATACTTCCTGTTTTCCTTCGTCAGCTTCACAGGCGCCGGTATCCGCTCCACAATCTCCAGACCGTGCCCGGAAAGCCCCGTAATTTTCCGTGGGTTGTTCGTCAGCAGCCGAAGCCTCCGCACCCCCAAGTCCACAAGAATCTGCGCGCCCAGGCTGTAGCTTCGGGGGTCCGGCTCGAAACCCAACTGTTCGTTGGCTTCCACAGTGTCTAACCCATCGTCCTGCAGATGATATGACAGAATCTTATTGTGCAGCCCAATCCCTCGCCCTTCCTGGCCCATGTAGATGAACACACCCTTCCCCTCTTCGGCGATAGCCTGCAGCGCGTGCTCCACCTGCGCCCCACAGTCGCAGCGCAGACTCCCGAAGACGTCTCCCGTAGAGCACTGGCTATGAATTCGCACCAGCACAGCTTCCTCCGGCTCCCAACTCCCCAGAACCAACGCCGCGTGCTGCTCGCTGCCGTACCTGCTCCTGTACCCGTAGATGGTGAAGTCCGCGTACTGGGTGGGCAGCCGTGCCTCCCCCACCCGCTCCGCTAACCTCTCCGTTCTCCTCCGATGGGCAATCAACTGTGCAATGGATATCAGGTTGATGCCGTGCTCCCTGGAAAAATCCTCCAGGTCCGGCATCCGGGCCATAGTGCCGTTCTGGTTCGTCACCTCGCAGATGGCGGCGGCGGGCTGCATCCCCGCCAGCCTGGCCAAGTCCACGCCGGCCTCCGTATGCCCAGGCCGAGCAAGCACCCCTCCTTCGCAGTAACGCAATGGAAATGTGTGACCCGGTTGGGCGAAGTCTTCCGGTCTAGCTGTCGGGTCCAGAAGGGCACGAATAGTGGCCGCCCGGTCGTAGGCCGAAATGCCCGTAGTATTATCTTTCAGATAGTCGATGGACATGGCGTAGGCCGTGCCGTGAATGGCTTCCGATTCGTCCTTGGCCATCATCGGTATGTTCAGCCGCTCCAGGCAATCCCGCGTCACTGGCACGCACAACATCCCCCGCGCGTTCGTTATCATGAAGTTGATGGCTTCCGGCGTCACCGCCTCTGCGGCGATGGTTAGGTCTCCCTCGTTCTCGCGCTTGGCGTCGTCGACGACAATGAGGAACTTGCCTTGCCTGAACTCCTCTATCGCCTCTTCGATGGAGATGAGAGGCATAGTTAGCCCAAGGCTCCGGCCGTTCTCTGATGCGGCAGAAGGCTTTCCACGTACTTCGCCAGTATGTCCACTTCCAGGTTCACAGAGTCGTCAATCTCGCGTTCCTGCAGGTTTGTGTTTTCGAGAGTATATGGTATCACAGAGATTGTGAAAGAGGAATGAAGCACGCTGACCACCGTCAAGCTGATGCCGTCCAACCCAATGAACCCCTTTCCCACAATGTAGCGCATTAGCTCTTCAGGCGCTTTCACTCGAATTATCTGCGCTCCCCCATCCGGACTGATCTCCTCGACCACCCCCACGCCGTCCACGTGTCCCTGTACAACGTGTCCCCCCAGTCGACCGTTAACGGCAAGGGATCGCTCGAGGTTCACCATTCCCCCCACCACCAGCGCGCCTAGGTTGGTTCGACGCAGCGTTTCCGGCACCACGTCCGCCTCGAAGCCACTTTCATCCCGCGACACCACCGTCAGGCAAGCCCCGTTAACGGCAATGCTGTCGGCAACGGCCAGGTCTTCCAACACCCGTCGCGCCTTCACTCGTAGCCGGTAATTATGTAAATTCGCGCTCTCGTCCTGAACCATCCCTTGGGCTTCCGGGCTACGCATCACTGGACGGCAAAACTCCACCACTCCGGTTTCTTCCACAATACCGGTAAACATCCTATTCCCTCGCCTCAGGATAACCCGTCACCAGCACGTCGTCCCCCACCTGCTTCACCCGCGGGCAGCGCAAGCTCATGGCTCTGGATACCAGGCCGACGCCGTGGCCCTCCACTGGCGAAAGAGCGTCCCGCCCGCCGATGATTATCGGCGCAATGAACGCCCATGCCTTGTCCACCAACCCTTGATCGAAAAGCGAACCCATCAGCGTCCCGCCCCCCTCCACCAGCAGATTCACCACGTCGCGGCGTCCTAACTCTTCTAGCAAAGCCGCCAGGTCCACGTAGCCCTCTATTTCGGGAAGGCGCACAACCTCCGCCCCCGCTCCCTCCAGACAAGCGGCGGCCTTATCCGATGCCTTGCACGTGGCAATGAGCGTCCCCCCTGGCTGCCGGAGCATCGCTGCGTCCGTCGGTGTCCGACCCTCCCCATCTACCACCACCCGAAGCGGCTGTCTGTCCAGGTTGCCCCCCTCGTCGTCCCGCGCCGTCAGCTTCGGATTATCCCGCAGCGCCGTGTTGATTCCCACCATAATGGCGTCCGACGCTCGGCGTCTTTGGTGCACCAGCCTGCGAGACACCGGGCCGGTTATCCACTGGGAATCTCCTTCGAACGTCGCTATCTTCCCGTCCAGACTCATGGCATACTTCGCCGTCACGAAGGGCAGACCCGTCGTGATGAACTTGGCGAACCCTTCGTACATCTCCTCCGCTTCCTGCGCTCCTTGCCCCAGATGAATCTCCACGCCTTCTTCCCGAAGAAGCGCCACCCCACGTCCATTTATTCTGGGGTTAGGGTCCAATATAGACGCGTAGACCCTCTTCACACCAGCGGCCAGAATAACGTCCGTGCACGGCGGCGTCTTCCCCTGAATGCAGCAAGGCTCAAGCGTCGTGTAGAGGTCGGCCCCCTTCGCCGCATCGCCGGCCTGACGAAGCGCCACCCATTCCGCGTGGCCCTCGCCCGGCGGCAAGGTTGCCCCTTCTCCCACTATCCGCCCATCCTTGACCACCACAGCACCCACAGAAGGGTTCGGGCTGTTTTTCCCGACTGCGGCGTTGGCCAGGGCCAAGGCCCGCTTAATGTATTCCATTGCGTGCTACGTGTCTTGGCTGAAATTCTTATAATACCGGCTGGCTGTGGGTCCCGTTTGCCCCTGGTACTTGCTGCCCAGGGCCTTCGACCCGTACAGCCTCTCGGCCGGCGTCGTCAACTGCGAAAACGATATCTGGCCAATCTTCATCCCCCGGTAAAGGCAGATCGGCAGGCGGGCAATGTTCGTCAGCTCCAGGGTCAACCGCCCCTTCCAGCCCGGGTCCACGTATCCAGCCGTTGAGTGGATGACCAGCCCCACACGTCCCAGAGAACTCTTCCCTTCCAGACGCGCCACCAAGTCGTCGGGAATCTCGATGTGCTCCCCCGTGCTGGCCAGAACGAACTCCCCGGGATGAAGATTGAACCCGTCTTCGTCGGAAATCTCCACCATGTCCGTCAGGTCCTCCATCTCCCTCCTCAGGTCGATGTAAGGTCGACGGGCATTTCGAAACACCAGTAACTCGTCGGCCAGGTGCACGTCCACGCTGGCGGGCTGAATGTCGTCGTCGTCTAACGGTTCGATGACGATCCGCCCCTCCGCCACCGCCTCACGAATCGATCTGTCGCTCAGAACCACGGCTCTCCTAGTCAGCAAGAATGAAGATTCTCGGCACCCAAAATCGTGACGAATTCTAACAGCAACCCTCCCCCTCCACAACACAAAGCCTGACACCCTCTAGCCCCTCACTCCAATGGCGCTATCTTCCCCGGAGGCACCCTCCTCTGCGCTTTATCCCAAGCCTCCCGAAGTTCCTCCTGATGAACAGAGCCCCATTCCATCACAAGCCTTCGCGCTCGAACTGGTAGTCGTCCTTCAAGAATATAAAGGTTGGATATGTCTATCAGGGCTTGGTCGCCACTATACCTGGCGTGAAAGTGCGGAGGGCCATGATCATTGAAGTGAATTATAATGGCGATGCCGTAAAACCTGCTTAGTTCAGGCATCTTGAGATATGAATCGCACTCCGGGCATTACTTCTTCCACAGGCTTGCCGGTAAGGTCCATGTACAGAGAATAAGGGCAGAGATCGATATCTTTGCTCCATGCGACTGCTCCGTAGGAATCCACGTGCACTTTTTCAAAGAAGCCCGGCTCATTCCAAGCCGCAAATATCCCACGACCTGCCACGTCCGACAAGTCAATCTCTCCGGCAACTCCGTCTGAGAACTCAACCCAGATACGGTAGCCTGGACGGGGTTCCACCTTTACCGCTTTAATCACTCACTTCTCCATTTCAAAATCGAACACTAAGCCCTGCCATTGTACCATTTGGGCACAGGGAAGTACCCAGTCCGCCAACCCTTGCGAAATATCTCCTTCATGCAACATCTCCAGCCCCCACTCCCCATCATACCCGGTGGTACTTCACCACCTTCCGCTTCCCCCCCGACGACCCAGGCTGCACAAAGTACACGTCCCGACGGGAGTCCGCCCATACGCCGTGACACGCCCGGGTCACCTCCGAGCCCAACCGCTCCAGCGCATGCCCTCCAACGTCAACACGCTGATTACAATTCCCGTAGAAGCGACAGAGTTCAGCCACCGAGGGCCGGCGTCTCGACTGCCTCCGTCAATTCTTCGAAAGACTTACCCTGTGATTTCCATGTAAAGCGCATCCGGGCAGAGGTCAAGGTCATCATTCCAGGCTATGGCCCGATGAGACGTAACGTGCACCTTTTCGAAGACGCCCGGCTCGTTCCAGGCCACGAACACCCCTCGCCCCGCTAAGTCCGATAGGTCAATCTCGCCAGCAGCTCCGTCCGAGAACTCAACCCAAATCCTGTATTTCGGTCGGGGATCCACCTTTACCGGTCTAATCATTGCACTTCCCCATTCCAATCAAAATCCACGCCCTAGTCAAATGTCATTTTCAGCCCAGCGGAGTCAAAGAATCCTGTAGTCATTACGCCAAACCCCCGTAGGGGTGACCCTTGTGGTCGCCCGTTGCACACTATTGCGCGACCAACTTCCCCTCGCATCGACCGGCATCAAACCCACCCTTTCTCGCTCCCCATCATACCCGGTGGTACTTCACCACCTTCCGCTTCCCCCCCGACGACCCAGGCTGCACAAAGTACACGTCCCGACGGGAGTCCGCCCATACGCCGTGACACGCCCGGGTCACCTCCGAGCCCAACCGCTCCAGCGCATGCCCTCCAACGTCAACACGCTGATTACAATTCCCGTAGAAGCGACAGAGTTCAGCCACCGAGGGCCGGCGTCTCGACTGCCTCCGTCAATTCTTCGAAAGACTTACCCTGTGATTTCCATGTAAAGCGCATCCGGGCAGAGGTCAAGGTCATCATTCCAGGCTATGGCCCGATGAGACGTAACGTGCACCTTTTCGAAGACGCCCGGCTCGTTCCAGGCCACGAACACCCCTCGCCCCGCTAAGTCCGATAGGTCAATCTCGCCAGCAGCTCCGTCCGAGAACTCAACCCAAATCCTGTATTTCGGTCGGGGATCCACCTTTACCGGTCTAATCATTGCACTTCCCCATTCCAATCAAAATCCACGCCCTAGTCAAATGTCATTTTCAGCCCAGCGGAGTCAAAGAATCCTGTAGTCATTACGCCAAACCCCCGTAGGGGTGACCCTTGTGGTCGCCCGTTGCACACTATTGCGCGACCAACTTCCCCTCGCATCGACCGGCATCAAACCCACCCTTTCTCGCTCCCCATCATACCCGGTGGTACTTCACCACCTTCCGCTTCCCCCCCGACGACCCAGGCTGCACAAAGTACACGTCCCGACGGGAGTCCGCCCATACGCCGTGACACGCCCGGGTCACCTCCGAGCCCAACCGCTCCAGCGCATGCCCTCCAACGTCAACACGCTGATTACAATTCCCGTAGAAGCGACAGAGTTCAGCCACCGAGGGCCGGCGTCTCGACTGCCTCCGTCAATTCTTCGAAAGACTTACCCTGTGATTTCCATGTAAAGCGCATCCGGGCAGAGGTCAAGGTCATCATTCCAGGCTATGGCCCGATGAGACGTAACGTGCACCTTTTCGAAGACGCCCGGCTCGTTCCAGGCCACGAACACCCCTCGCCCCGCTAAGTCCGATAGGTCAATCTCGCCAGCAGCTCCGTCCGAGAACTCAACCCAAATCCTGTATTCCGGTCGGGTATCCACCTTTACCGGTCTAATCATTGCACTTCACCATTCCAATCAAATCCCACGCCCTACCCACCTGTCATTCTCAGCGCAGCGGAGCCGAAGAATCTTGTAGTCCCAACACCAAACCCCGCACGGGCGACCCTGCGGGTCGCCCGTTGTACACTATTGTGCGACCAACCTCTTCCGCAGCGGCAAGCTTCAAACCCCACACTTCTCGCTCCCCATCACACCCGGTGGTACTTCACCACCTTCCGCTTGCCTCCCGATGACCCAGGCTGCACGAAGTACACGTCCCGACGGGAGTCCGCCCATACGCCGTGACACGCCCGCGTCACCTCCGAGCCCCACTGAGCCACCCGCTCCCCCTCCAACGTCAGCACACTGAACAACCCTCCGTTGTGCTCCGGTACGTAGGCCACGTCCTCCCCGTCCACAAACACCGTCGCCGGTCCTATCAGCTTCGTCGGCCACTGGCCCAGCGGGTCCCCGTCCTGCGTGAACATCTGCACCCGGTCATTCTCACGATCTGCCACCAGCAACCGGCCATGGCGGTCAACCCAAATGCCGTGCGGCAGATGGAACTGTCCCGGCCCATCGCCTGGCGCCCCCCACGAGGCCAGATGCTCGCCCTCCGCCGAAAATCGATGCACCCGGCAATTGGCGTACCCGTCCGCCACGAACACCTCCCCCGAGGGGGCAATCGCGACGCTGGCAGGAATGTTGAACGGCCCGCCTGCGTGGGTCACCCTCAGATACGTGTCCGACCCGAAGTCCTTCGGGTCCACCCCGGTGTCCGAGCGGTAGTCCCGCGTCCCGATGCGCATTAGCGGCCGCCCTTCAGGCGTGAACTTCATAATCTGTCCGCCGTGGCTGTCCACCAACCAAACATTGTCCCCTGCGTCCACGTATATGGCGTGGGCCATCTTTATCAGGTCGTGTCCCCAGGAATAGAGGTAGTTGCCCTCTCTGTCGAAGACCATCACTGGATGGTCCCCCCTGTCAAAGGCGTAAATCCGGTCCTGTGAGTCCCCCGCCACTGCTGCCGCCGTCATCTCCCAGCCTTCCGGCAGTTTCGCCCAGTCCTCCTCTACCTCGTAAATGAAATCGCCGCTGCCTACCTTGCTCGCCATAACAACCCCCTACATTTGTACAATGCTTTCAGCCGATGCTACCATTGAGGTTCAATCCCGTCAAAGCAGCCGCCCGAAACGACCCCTGCGCGGCGTCCAAGAGGTGAAGATGCTTACCCTGACCAAGATCGCCATACTGCCATCATTAGCAGTTCTCGTGCTCTTAGCCGTGGCCTGCAACGGCGACAGCCCGGCCCCCTACATCGGCTCCGCCTCCGCTGGAGACGTGGCGGCGGCAGCAAGAATGGCGGCAGAAGCCGTCAACCAAGAGTCCGGCGTCCCTGGTCAGGGCATCATTGTTTCCGGTTCAGGGACCGCCAGCGCGGAGCCGGATCTCGCTCTAATCAACCTGGGGGTACAGGTCCTCTCCCCCTCAGTCGGCGAAGCCCTAAACACCGCCAACACCTCCTTGGAGAGTATTCTCCAGGTCCTTGCGAACTATAACGTCGACGAGAATGACACCCAGACCCGCTACTTCAACATCAACACCCAATACGACTACAGCAACGACGGTGCTCCCGAGGTTTCCGGGTATCAGGTCACCAACGAGCTCAGCGTCAAGGTGCGAAACCTGGATACCCTCGGCGAGATGATAACCGACGTGGTGGAAGCGGGCGGCGATCCAGTTCGAGTCAACGGCATCAACTTCGCCATCGAAGACACCGCCGCCCTCGAAGACGAGGCCCTGGCCCAGGCCGTCGCTGACGCCAAAGCACGGGCGGAGCGAATGGCAGAGCTCTCCGGCGTCACCCTGGGCGACCTGGTCTCCGTCTCCCAAGGCGGAGGAGGAGCCTCCCCCGCACTCCCTGCCGCCTTCGCCGTTGAAGCAATGGCCCGCTCAGCCCCCACCTCCATCCGCACCGGCGACCTCGAAATCACCATCAACATCCAAGCCCTCTACACCATCAAATAACCCCCCCCACCACTGCTCTCAACGCCGGGACCTCTGAAGTCGTTTTAAGGCCGCAAAGAACCCGCGCTTGCGACAATCACACTGCCACAGCCGGTTTATACTGCCAGCCTCGCTCTTCAGCCAAGTTCCTCAGTATCTTAGCTGCGTCCTTGCGCCTGCTCCTTGACAGCTCACTGAAGTCAATAAGAACGTGCTCCGGGAACGAATCAGGGTCCGGGATGGCAAAAGGTCCTTGTGATTCGCATTCTCCCACCGACAGCGCCATGACGCCAGCAGACAGCAAAATGAATGCCTCGGTGAAGTGCACCCAGGAAGCCTCCGCGCTCATCCTATCTCCATCATATGCGGAGAGCTTCTGATCGTCCTTTGGGGTGGGCGTAAACGCTTGGGATGTAACCCGGCCTTGCCGAATGAAGTTGGGATTGATTTGTCGTAGGAGCAGGGTTTCGCTGTTCACTCGTCCTTAAGGTCCAATTGACGAATCTTGAACGCTAAACGTTCCCAATCTTTATCGTCGTCCAAGTCAAAAGCTTCTTCAACTGAGCGTCCGGACCTTAGATCCAAGCAATGCCACTCTGCCGAATGGGTGGATAGGTCTACTTCAAGGCTAGCCTCGTTTTGGGAAATAGACCATTCCAGTGACACACCGCCTTCCGGAGTTGGATAGATGTATGGTCGCGCAAGGTCTTCTGCGTATCGTGTTGCCAATCTATCCTCCAACCAATCAAGCCCTTGTACCGGCAGAGCCTTCCCGTATCCCTCACCCCATCGGTCGGCAGGCTGCATTCCATCCGCCCAGCCGTCTTTCAGATTCCTCAAATCCGCGAACTGCCGGCTTATGCCCAACGAATCATGCGACTCGCGACTAAGCACTTCTACATCTTTAATTTTTTCAGCCATTGCCACTCCAATTCTTGAAGACAATAGATGATTTTCCTAATAGTCCTAAGCCTGCCTGGGATCCCAAGACGAACCTCGACTGATCTTATCCCAACGTTCAATTTCGATTCTATCACGCCCCCTTCCCCCAACAGGCCCGTGGAGGCCCCCAACATTTCATTCTGACCGTAGCGAAGAATCTCGTCGCTCCCTCTGGGAGCTAGTTGGTTTACACAGCATTCACCAGTTCGGATATGCTCTCCTTCAACGTCTCTCGCCTGGTCAAATAGAACTCTCCAAAGCCGGTAATCTCCCGCGGAACTTCCGCCAGCAAATGGCGTTCACAATAGAACCGACGGCGTTGAGCGTCCGGGCAATGCACATCTAACCATTCTGCGGGTAGTATCGCTCGCTTCTCATTGTTGACGGTTCTGTCCAGCAATTGGAAATTCGCAATGCGATTGCAGTGGTCACGAAATTCCTCCACTCGCTCTTCCTCAACGCCTGCGCCTGTTAGTCTCTTTGACGTGAACCTGCTCTTCGGAAACACGTGGTCGATGTCTGATCCATCGCGTGAGTCGAGGTCGGAAAACAGCATGGTCAGCATTGGGAAAATGCGGCTGTCGTTGCCCCGCATGTCTGCCAAATCCTCTATCTCTTCCTCAGAAAAGACCAAAGACTTGCCGCGTTGCGCCATCGCCCTTCTCAACTCTACGACGGGGAATTCAACGCAATCCGCGTTGCGAATAACCTCCCTTAATGCTGTGAGCAGGGTATCAAGACCGCTTCCCCAAATTCCCGATTCCTTGAGGATTGAACGAGTCAGCCAACGGCGAATTATCATCCTGTCTCCGACGTACTTGTCGCTCGTGGCAAAATCCGTCGGCGAGCCTTTTCTGTACAAGTAGTAGGCTATCGGCAACAGGGCGTTCATAGCCCGAACGGTCCTACTGTCAAACCCATACGTATCCACAAGTTGCGCCGTTTCCATTAACGCATTGCGAATTTCTTGCCAATTATCCTCGAGAACCGTCATGTTTTCGTAGGTAAAGTTTCTAACCTGGAATCCCACGCTGGCAATGTCCGTCAGCATTAGACCAGCCTTCAACACGAAGTCGGCGTTAAATTCAAGGCCGGGACGGATACGATTCAGTTCGTCCACCAGCCCGTACACTTCTCGTCTGGCATCCAGTTTCGTCCACTGCGACACCGCAATGCTAAGCAACAGGTTGGAATACGAAAGAGGCGTGCCACCTCTGTTGCACCGAATGAAGATGTTCAGGACTCGCTCAATGTCCTGACTCTTCTCCTCGTAGTAAGCCACGGTGTTGTCAATTCGGATGACTCGATGTAGGCGGAAGAGAGTTTTGTAAGCCAGGCTTAGTTGTTCCTTGCTGATATCTTTCTTCATCAGCCAATCGAACATCTCTGGCCCGTCATCTAGTGTCAGAATGTCCGAAACCTTAAACCAGAGATGATTTCCTTCTAAACGAACTCTACCCTCGTCGATAAACTCAAACGCATACCTGCTCCCCGCCTCGTCCGGTTCGGGGATCGCCAAAAGGTCTAGGGCCAAAACGCGCTTGGGAAACGCGTGGGGATTGCTCCACCATCTATACGGCAGTTTGCGTGCCATGTAGCCGCGCAGTCCAATATTGAACGCCGTCAATCGCTGCTGCCCATCAAGCACAGCGGTCAGGGGCTTATCGTAAATGGCGCCCAATTCAGGGCAATGGGGTTTGTCGCGCTGATGATACTCTCTAACGAAGTCATACCACCGATAGCTGCCGGCGTTCTCCGGGGCAACCCGCCACAGCATGAATTCCCCAAAAGGATATCCCTGCATCAAGCTGTCGAACAGATTGCAGACCTTCTCAGGCCCCCAGACGAACTCCCGCTGAATCGCTGGCAGTACGTATTCATGCTTGGCGATGCTGTTCAAGGCATTCTCAATAGTGCCGCCCTGCTGGTGCATAACCACCTCTCAAATAGTGCTATCTTAGAGGATATCAAATCCCAATAAAGTTACAAGCTCTCCCTCCCCCAATTGACTTTTCCCCTCCCAGTGTTATTCAATTATCCATGCCTTAACCTCAAGACCTGCAAGGAGAATCTCATGCCCAGAACATACTACGGTGGCGAACTCCCGGACTACTACATCGTCGACTCCGACTCCCACGTGGACGAGACCAAATGCGAACTCTGGCGCCGGTTCCCACCAGAACTCCAGCCCTTCGCACCCCGAAAATTCACCGACAGCAATTGGAAGGACCGGAACGCTCTCGTCCGCGGCAGCGGCGATAGCTCCACCCGCCAGTACGACAGCATCTGGGTCCTGGAGCACTCCAAAGTCTTCCCCAACTCCGACTTCCGCACCGGCCCCTACGGTAAGCTGGCCAACTTCGCACCCCATAGCGAAGACCAGTGGTACAACCGCGAGGGCGAGCGCAACCCCAAGTTCCGCGTAAAAGACCTCGACGAAGAGGGCTTCGACGTCACCTTTGTCTTTTGCGTCCTCCATCAGAACCTCCTCAACACCATCGACAACCCCGAGGTCGCCTACCACTTCGCCAAGGGCTGGAACGACTGGATTACCGAATGGACCGACGGCTACCAGGACCGCGTCCGCGGCACCGCCATACTCCCCCTCCACGACATCAACATGGCCGTCGAAGAGCTCCGCCGCGCCGCAGACCTCGGCCTCGGCGGCGCCTACATTCCCTGCCAGTTCAAGGGCGAGTGGACCTACAAGGAAAAGTTCTGGCCCGTCCTGGAAGAGTGCCAGCGTCTCGGAATGCCCATCTCCATCCACCAGCAGCTCCACGAGTCCGTAGGCATGCGCCGACTCGACAACGAGTTCCTCAAGCACCTCTTCATGGGCATAGACGCCCCCTTCTCCGTCGTCGGCTTCATCGCCAGCGGCGTCCTAGACCGCTTCCCCGAACTGAAAATAGCCTGGATAGAACAGGGCTGCGGCTGGCTCCCCTTCTACATGGACCGGCTCGAAGAGCACTACGAAATCATGCCCGACTCCGTCCCCGCCCCACGCCACGAAGACCCCTGCGACTACTTCGGCGACCAGCTGTTCATCTGCTTCGAGCCCGAGGAAGCCGACTACCTCCCCTTCCTCGAGAAGAAAGTCGGTCCCAACGGCATCATCATCGGCTCCGACTACTCCCATTTCGACTGCCTCTCCCCCTTCTCCGTCCAGAAAGTCCTGGACCACCCCGAGCTTTCCGCCGAGTCGATGAAAAAATTCCTCTCAGATAACCCCATCCGCTTCTGGAACCTGGACCCAGTAACCCACAAGCGCCGCATACCCGCCGGCGCCGGTCTGGTCAGCTAACCCAAATCGCTGGGAGGATAGAAAAATGACGAAGAGCGCCGACGAAGCCTACGCTGAGCTGAAAAAAACCTTCACCCCGGACAAGCTCCGATCCGCCGTCGTCCTGAACCTGGACGACCCGGAAGACCTGTCCCTCGTCAACGGCTCCCTAAAGTGGGCCCCCGGCCTCGTGCCGGGCGAGCCCAACGAGGGCCTCGTCGCCGGCAAGTTCATCGAGGCCCCGCCTCGCCTCGCCGACTTCGACGACTCCTCCTGGGAGACGCCTGCCAACATACGGGACGTCGTCGGCACTGGCTTCACATTCGCCTGGTACCGCTTCACCATCACGTTGCCGGAGCAAGTCAAGGGCGTGGACGTGGACGATGCACAGATCTGGTTCGAGACCTGCGCCGACGACTACGGCGAAGTCTGGGTAGACTGCCCCTCCTTCAGCCTCGACTACCGCCCCGCCGACGCAGTAAAAGACAATCGCCTCTCCCCCGTCGTGGGCTACAACGCCCGTAACAACATCCTCATCACCCCCAGCGCCAAACCGGGCCGACGCCACGTCATCGCCTGCCTCGCCATCAACGGCCCCATCGCCCAGCCCATGGGCGGAGTCTTCATCCGCTACGCCCGCCTCGAAATCTGCCAGGGCGTCGCCAAAGTCCCCATCTAACCCTAACCCGCAATCACCATCTGACCGACAAGAGTGTGCGCGTCACGCGTGCGTCACCTTCGACGGTGTGAAATCACGGGAGCACGTGTCTGTTACGCGTTGGTCGCGCTCTACGCGCAACACGAACACCGCACTTGCAACGTACACTAATCGCGCACGTTGTCATCGCGTGATCAACACGTATTTCGTAATACATGACTTGTTTAATATACCAATAGTGTTGTACATTGCCAATTCATTGATCATTTCGTATACCCCAGCTCTACTCAAGGCCCCTTGGAGATAACTTTGCTACAGGAAATTCAATAAAAGGTGAAAAGCATGTCCCACAAGTCAACCGAGAAGGACAGGGCAAAGGCAATAGCAAAGAAACTGATTGAGTTTCATACAGAACACTACGACAATCTAAGTTTTCCAGGATCATCTGAAGCCGTTCTTGAACTCCTAGCGAAAGATTCTTTTGCCTTGCTATTGGGCATTGCATTTAACGGGGGACAGACAGCAGAAAGAGCGTGGGATTTTCCTTTTCAGCTGGAGCGAAAAAATTTACTGGATCCTCAAAAGTTGAATTCTATGACGGTGACGGACTTAGAGAATTCTTTGGAAAATCTATTCGAGGAACCAAAGTTCCCTGAAATAGCGAATCAAGATTTCAAGAGCTTTTTCGAAAGCCTACCAGAAGAGGCAAAACCGAAGTTTGCTGGGATGACTGCTGGAACTTTTAGAAAATTGCAGAAACAAAAGGCAGTCAGAAAACCAAGATATGGCTTACATGAGTCGGCTGAGATGCTAAAGTCGGCTGCGCGGCTTGTAATGCAATTTGGAGGAACCGCTAATTCAATCTGGCAAGGTGCATCTCCAAAACAAGTTAAGGTAAGAGTAAGAAATATCCGAGGTGTTAAGCAAAAGAAAAGCGATTTGCTGTGCCGCATACTTTACCAACGTTGGGGTGAGTTCAAGGGACAGGAATATGATATTGATATCCCAGTTGATGTTCATGTCATGCGCGTGTTCAAACGCACTGGGATTACTTCCTCTGAATCCAAAAGGGAGGCGAGAGAGGCCGCAAGAGTGTTGATCCCAAGTTTTCCTGGAGCACTAGACTGGGCAACGTTTTACATTGGCAAGGAGTGGTGTCGCAGTGGATCGCCCAACTGTCCAGCGTGTCCACTAACCACCGTTTGCCCCAAGCGAGTGGATTGATGCGACGCCTTACCGTCTTTGACAAGACACCCCCTTCATTGACAGCGCCCTTGCCCAATTCTAAAATACGGCATCTAATCACATCTTCATCATTGAGGAGGAGCCATGGCTAGGACTCTACCCACCTCTGCCGAAGTACGCGAATACCATAAGTCTCTCAGCAACTGGGGCCGTTGGGGCGCCGACGACCAGTTGGGCGCCATGAACCTCATCACACCCGAGAAGCGCCTGCAAGCCGTCTCCCTTGTCGAAAAGGGCATCAGCGTCACCATGGGCCGCCCCATCATCGCCGAGACCACCGCCGACGGGCAAGTGCCCCCTACCCTCCACATGCTTGAGAGCGGCGAGGGCTGGAACACCACTCCCGGCAAGCCCGAACAGGCCTCCCACAGCGCTAGCGAATACATCGGCTTCATCTTTCACGGCTACGTCATGACCCACGTCGACGCCCTCTCCCACTGGTTCGACGGCGACAAGATGTATAACGGCCATCCCGCCGACGCCGTCCGCACCCGCGGCGGCGCCACAATGGAAAGCATAGACCTGCTTAAGAATGGCGTCGTCACCCGCGCCGTCCTCTTCGACTTCCCCACCCTCAAGGGCGTCGACTACATGAACGCAGGCGAGGCCATCTTCCCCGAAGACCTGGACGCCGCCGAGGAAGCCTTCAACGTCAAAGTCGAGGCCGGCGACCTCCTCCTAATCCGTACCGGCAACTGGGAACGCCGCAACGCCATCGGCCCCCGCAACCCCAACGAAGCCGGAGCCTCCGGCCTCCATGCCGCCTGCCTCCCTTGGCTGCGGGAGCGGGACATCGCCATGCTCGGCGGAGACCTCGCCCAGGACGTTATCCCCAGCGGCTACCCGGAATTCTCCCTCCCCGTCCATCAGGTCATCCTCACTGCCATGGGCTGCTGGATCCTCGACAACTGCAACTTCGAAGAAGTAGCCAGAATCTGCAAGCAGGAGAACCGCTACCAGTTCCTAGCAGTGGCCAACCCCCTCCGCATGGCAAACGGCACCGGTGCGCCCGTCAACCCCATCGCCATCTTCTAACCCCACCCGTTATTCCCTGGCAGGCGGAAATCCATCATTCCCACCACCTGTCATTACTATGAAAATAGCCCGTTCAGCGCCTACAAATCCCTTCCCCCTTGATGAGGGAAGGTTAGAGCCTGCCCTCGTGAAGACGGGGGATGGGGGTGAACCCCGTAGCCGACGACATTCTACCCCACAGCGGCGGTTCGCAACCTCCCCTTCATCCGCTACGAGACCCCGATCCCAACCGTCATTCCAGCACCCCTTCCCTCGTTCCCGCGGAGTCGGGAACCCATTCCCTTCCCCCAACCGTCATTCCGGCGAAAGCCGGAATCTAGCCTTATTCCGCATCCATTTTCATCGCCTTATGTGGTCTTCCTTGGCCATAGTAATTCTGAGCGAACTAGAGTCGAAGAATCTCGTTGCCCTTTACCCCAAATCGTGAGGGACCATAAGTCCCACATATCTATCGCTAGCACTCACCCAGATTAAACCGCCATGACCAACCACAACTTCCCATACCCCGACACTTTCCTCATCGTCAACGGCTTCCGTATGCACTACCACCATTCCGGCACGGAAGCCCCCTTCACCGTCGTCATGCTCCACGGCAGCCTCTCCTCAGCCCACGCCTACCGCCACTTCTTCCCCTACCTCATCGCCGCCGGATGGCGCTGCTTCGCTCCCGACGCCATCGGCTTCGGCCAGTCGGATACACCCGACGACACTTCCCTCCACACCTTCGATTTCCACAGCGACAACCTGGAAACCTTCATCCGGGAACTCGACCTTCGTAATGTCGTCCTCGTAGGCCACGAGTGGGGCGGCCTCGTCGCCCTCGACTATGCCATCAACCGCCCCGACAACACCCTCGCCCTCGTTCTCACCGACTCCGGCGTATTCCTCCCCGACCGCAGCCCCGGACTTCACGGCCTTCTGCACCGCTCCCTATTGGGAGACCTGCTCGTGCGTCGACTCAACATCAACCTTGGCCAAGCCTCAGCCCAAAAACGATACGAAAATCAACATCAGGACCACCATCCAATCTCCCAATCCTCCGCCGCCCGCCTCGGCTTTCTCCGCATGGCCGCCCGGACAAACCTGCACTACAACGCCCTTCGAATGAGAGCCATCCGAAACAGCCTCCCAAGCCTCAAAGCCCCAACCCTCCTCATCCGCTCCGGCGGGCCGCAGCTATTCACCGAAGCCGAATCGCAGTACCTCCAACAGCGCATCCCCTACGCCGAGTCCCACGTACTCGAAGAACCCGGCCTCCTCCACGAAGACCACCCCGACGTTGCCGCCAGCCTGATTATCGGCTTCCTGCACCCCCTCACCACCCTACCCGTTGACGCCTCCATCACCTCGACCTGACGCCTATAGGCTGGTTTCAAACCTGCCCAAGATACCCTTACAATGTTCGTGTCTCCGCTCATCCTAGCCTTGAACCTCTAAGCTCCCGCAGGCGATAATAGGTCCGGCAAGCCCAATACCCTCGTACTCTATAGCCCATGGTCAAATAACCCCAAGGGAAAGAAAATACTCAGACAGCTTAGAGAGTTCGACGAGGCCCTAATCCTGGCCCTCGTTATCTTCCTCCTCCTCCAGTTCAGCATCCAGAACTTCAAGGTGGAAGGCTCCAGCATGGCCACAACCATAGAGCCTGGCCAGTACGTAGCCGTCAACAAGCTTCACAAGATCAAGGTGGACATGGCTCGATTCTCCGCCCTCATCCCCTTCTGGGATGCCTCCCATATCGGAGAGGTGTACCCCTTCCATTCGCAAGGCCCCCAGCGGGGAGACATCATTGTCTTTCGTTATCCTCTGGACACCGAAAGGACCTTCATCAAACGAATCATCGGACTCCCGGGCGAACAGGTCTCCATCCTCCGTGGCGTCACCCACGTCGACGGCAAGCGCCTAACCGAGCCCTACCTCACCACCACGCCCCGCCGCGAGAATTTGGAATTCGACCCCCTCGGCCCCAACGAATACTTCGTAATGGGCGATAACCGCCCTCATAGCAACGACTCCCGCCACTGGGAAAACCATTTCGCCGTTCATCGAGACCATATCATCGGCACCCAGCTAATCAGCTACAACCTGCCCATCAACCTCGGCTTCGCCAACTCCGCCGACTAACCCCCGCACTCCCCACACCCCCTCCGTTATTCCCGAGGGGAGCCTGCCCCCGTGAATACGGGGACAGAAATCCATCATTCATCCTCCCGGAAGCTCCCCATTAACACGCCCAAACCCCTCACCGCTTGAGACGCCCGTCCATACTTGCTACAATGCAACACTTGATATTCATCAACTAATACTCTTCAACGGTTCCAACCGTCTATAGTAAGGAGCACCTGAGTGGGAAAAATTAACGTAGCTATCATAGGCGTGGGCAACTGCGCCTCATCCCTCGTCCAGGGTATCCATAAGTATCGCGAGATTCCCGACGACGAAACCATCCCCGGCATCATGCATCCCACCATCGGTGGCTACGAAATCGGCGACATAAACATCGTCGCTGCCTTCGACGTCGACAAAAACAAGGTCGGCAAAGACCTCGCCGAAGCCATCGTCGCCGAGCCCAACAACACCATCAGCTTCGCCGACGTTCCCCTGACCGGCGTTACGGTCGACCGCGGTATGACCCACGACAGCCTCGGCAAGTACGTTGCAGACGTCGTCACCAAGGCCCCCGGCCCCACCGCAGACGTTATCCGGATCCTCAAAGAGCGGGAGTGCGACGTCGTCATCAGCTATCTCCCCGTGGGCAGCGAAAACGCCACCAAGTGGTACGTGGAGCAAATCCTCAACGCCGGATGTGGCTTCATCAACTGCATCCCAGTATTCATCGCCCGCGAAGACTACTGGCAAACCCGATTCAAAGCCCGCGGCCTTCCCGTCATTGGCGACGACATCAAGTCCCAGCTCGGCGCCACCATCACCCACCGCGTCCTCACCCGCCTGTTCCATGACCGGGGCGTAACCGTCGATAGGACCTACCAGCTTAACTTCGGCGGCAACACGGACTTCCTGAATATGCTGGAGCGGGAGAGGCTCACCTCCAAGAAGATTTCCAAGACCAACGCCGTAACCTCCCAGTTCGACGATGAAATAGCACCCAGCAACGTCCACGTCGGACCCAGCGACCACGTCCCCTGGCTCCAGGACAGAAAATGGTGCTACATCCGCATGGAGGGCCACTCCTTCGGCGGCGCGCCCATCAACCTCGAGCTCAAGCTGGAAGTTTGGGACAGCCCCAACTCCGCCGGCGTAGTGGTGGATGCCATTCGTTGCTGCAAGCTGGCCATGGATAGAGGCGAATCAGGAGCCGTAGTCGGCCCCAGCGCCTACTTCATGAAGTCTCCGCCCATCCAGTACACCGACGATGTGGCCCGGCAGATGGTGGAGGACTTCATCTCCGACGGCTAGACCTGGAGGGTTCGATGACGTTCCTGCGCGAGGTCACTGGATGAAGATCGCCTTGGTGTCGCCTTACGACTTCACCTGGCCCGGTGGCGTAACCGCCCATATCTCCCAGCTGAGCCACCGGCTGACGGATTTGGGCCACTCCGTGAAGATTCTCGCTCCTTTCTCTCCCTCTAGAATCGACGGCCAAGAGCAGAACTTCATCCCCCTCGGCCGCAGCGTGCCCATCCCAAGCGGCGGCTCCATCGCCCGCATATCCCTTTCGGCCTGGCTCTACCGGCGGGTGCGTCGCATCCTCCACGAGGAGAAGTTCGACGTCATCCACCTCCACGAGCCCCTCGCCCCCTACCTGCCCCTCGCAGTGCTCCAATGCTCCAACTCCGTCAATGTCGGCACCTTCCACGCCTTCCACGGTAGCACCCGCATGTACCGCTGGAGCAGCCCCATCCTCAAGCACTGGTTCCAACGCCTGAACGGCCGCATCGCCGTCTCCCCCGCCGCCCTCAGCCACGTCCAACACTTCTTCCCCCAGGACTACACCATCATTCCCAACGGCATAGACCTGGACTTCTTCGCCGCCGACGTGCCCCCGATCCCGGAATTCCGGGACGGAAAAATCAACATCCTCTTTGTGGGCCGCCTCGAAAAACGCAAGGGACTCCGCTACCTCCTCGACGCCTACAGCCGACTCAAGTGGGACTTCCCCAACACCCGCCTCATCGTAGTTGGCCCCGGCAACCCCGACAAATACTGCTACCGCATCCTGGCCGAACGCAGCCTTGAAGACGTTGTCTTCGTCGGAGCCGTCGACCACAAGATGCTCCCCCGCTACTACCAGACCGCCGACATCTTCTGCTCCCCCGCCATCGGAAAAGAGAGCTTCGGCATCGTCCTGCTGGAAGCCATGGCCGCCGCAAAGCCCATCGTCGCCTCCCGCATCCAGGGCTACGCCGATGTCGTTACCGACGGCCACCAGGGTCTTCTCGCCCCTCCCCAGGATGGCGAAGGCTTGGCCGCCACCCTCGCACGCCTGGTCCAAGACCCGGACCTGCGCCGGAAGTTGGGAGCCAACGGCCGTGCAGACGTCAATCAATACGCTTGGCAGACAGTCGCCACCCGCGTCGTAGACTACTATCAGGCCACCATGGAAAGGCAGCGAAGTGCAGCAACTGCGAGAACGCCTTAGAAGCCTCAACCTCCGCTTCGTCGAGAAACCCGGCGCGCGAGCGTTGCAGCGTCTGGGCTTTACCCCCAACGCCATCACCCTCTTGGGCTTCCTCGTGACCTGCGTAGCCGCCGTCCTCGTTGCCATGGGACACCTCCGAATCGGCGCGCTGGTCTTCCTCGCCGGCGGCGCACTGGACCTCTTCGACGGCGCCCTCGCCCGCCTCTCCAACAAGACCACTCCCTTCGGCGCAATGCTCGACTCCCTCATGGACCGCCTCGGCGAAGCCGCTCTCTACCTCGGACTCACCGTCTACGCCCTACGCGTCGACCCCGACTCCCGAAACCTGACCCTCTTCATGTCCCTGCTCATACTGGCCCTCGCCACGTCCCAGGCCGTCAGCTACCTCCGCGCGAAGGGAGAATCGCTAGGCATCGACACCCGCGCCGGCCTCATGACCCGCCCCGAGCGAGTCATCATCCTCTTCGTTGGCCTATTCCTGGGCGAGGCAACCATCCTGCTAGCCATGGGTTTCATAGCCTTCTTCTCCACCTGGACCATGCTCACCCGCCTCATCCACATCTATCGCCGCATCTAACCCCCCACACCCTATGCCCAACCCCTCCTGTCATTCCCGTGCAAAGAGACCTTTGCACAACCGTCATTCCGGCCCCCGAGCCGGAATCCATCTTTCATCCCAACCAACTTCTTACATGTCATCCCCAGCGCACCGCACCCCCACATGTCATTCTGAGCGCAGCGCAGCGCAGTGAAGAATCTCGCCCCCTTCCACGACAACACCTCCAATTCAAACATCCTTCTCCACCAACCTAGCTAACGCCCATAGCTTGATGTAAACTATCGATATTCACACTCCGGGAGGGCGGATGAACCTCATATCGCAGCAGAACAGAGCAGACCTCAAGCGCAGGTTCCGCAAAGAACTCAAGCGTGACGTTACCCTCAAGTTCTTCACCACTACTACCACCTCCTCCACCCTCGTCCTTCCGGGTAGAGAATGCCCCACCTGTCCCCAGGCTCAGGAACTCTTGGAAGTGACCACCGACCTCTCCCCCAAGCTCAACCTGGAGACCTACGACTACTTCTCCGACGTCGACGAGCGAGAGAGGTGCGGCGTCGAACGCATCCCCGCCATCGTCATGGAATCCGAACGGGGAAGCATCCTCAAGTATTACGGCGTACCCGCCGGCTACGAATTTGGCCTCCTCGTTCAGGACATCATCACCCTTTCCAGAAAAGTCAGCCCCCTAATGCTTCCTACCCGCCGCGCCTTGCGAACGGTAAACCGCCCCGTGCACATTCAGGTCTTCGTCACACCCTCTTGACAGTTTTGCCCAGAAGTGGCCAGGTTGGCCCACGCAATGGCTCTGGAGAACAAGCTCATCACCGCCGACGTCGTCGAGGTTAGGGAGTTCCCGAACTTGGCTCGCCAATACAACGTTTCCTCCGTCCCCCAGACCGTCATCAACCGGATGATAGAATTCACCGGAGCCATCCCCGAAGATCAGTTTCTGGAGAAGGTCATGCAGGTGGGCTACGAAGACCCTGAAGTCTCTCAGAATGGAGTCTGACGCCGTCTTGCCTCAGGAGTTGATCGGCGGGCGCGACGGACGAGGGCTCAAGATAGCCATCGTCGTGTCCAGGTTCAATGAAGGCATCACCCCCAAGCTCCTCCAGGGCGCCCTCCAGACCCTGAAGGATTGCCGCGTCAACGACTCGAACGTCACCGTCGTCTGGGTTCCTGGATCCCTCGAATTGGGCATCGCCGCCATCACCCTTGCCAAGTCTGGCCGCTTTCACGCCCTGGTCGCCCTGGGCTGCGTAATCAAGGGAGAGACCGGCCACTACGACGTCGTCGTTACCCAAAGCACCGGCGCCCTCACCCAGGTCTCTCTCAAGACCGGCATACCCATTGGTATGGGCGTCATCACCACCCAAAACGAGGATCAGGCCATGAACCGCGCCGGCGGGTCCCACGGCAACAAGGGCTCCGATGCCGCCATCGCCGCCATTGAAATGGCCAACCTTATTAAGCTCATCAAGAACCCCTGAAGGAGTACCCCCAATGTCCCTACAGGAAAAGCTCCAGTCGGACCTGCACCAGGCCATGCGCGCCAAGGACCGGGTGCGCCTGTCCGTCATCCGTATGCTGAGGAGCAGCATCGGCTACGAGGAGATTGACAAGAAGCATGCGCTGGACGACTCCGCCGTCCTCGATATCATCACTCGCCAGGTGCGCCAGCGACACGAGAGCATTCAGATATACAAGGACGCTAACCGTCAGGAACTGGTGGACAAGGAAACCCAAGAGTTGCAGATACTACAAGGCTATCTTCCCGCACAACTCACAGACGACGAGCTAACCGAACTCGCCCAAGAAGTCATTCAGCAGGTGGGCGCGTCAGGGCCCCAGGACAAGGGGCGCGTCATGGGCCGCCTCATGCCCCAGGTGCGCGGCAAAGCCCAGGGCGGCGACGTCAACCGCGTCGTAACCGCCCTCCTCTCCGCCTCGGATGCCTAACCCAATGCTACATCCTCCCCAATCCCCCCGTAGGGGCGGCCCTTGTGGCCGCCCGCTTCGTCAATCTACGTCCCCAATGTCATTCCGAGCGCATCCGAGGAATCTCGTCGCCCTCGCGCCCTCCTTTTCTCGTTATTCCCGCGAAGGCGGGAATCCATCTCCCCAAAAAACCCAAGATCCTTCACCCTCCTGCGCTCCCGATAGAATGACATGGTGACACACCAGCGACCGCGAACTAACCCCTCTACAATCGCCCTCCCCCAGGGAAACAAAAAAAACTTCGGCATAGTCGTCTTCCCCGGCTCCTGGAGCGACGGCGACTGCCACCACGCCCTCGGCGCAGTCCTGGGCCAGCAGGCGCGCTACCTCTGGCACAAGGACGACTCCTTCTCCGACATAGATTGCATAATCCTCCCCGGTGGCTTCTCCTACGGCGACTACCTCCGCGCCGGGGCAATCGCCCGCCTCTCCCCCATCATGTCCGCCGTAGCCCGCTTCGCCGCCAACGGAGGTCTCGTGTTGGGCATCTGCAACGGCTTCCAGATGCTCTGCGAGGCCCGTCTCCTCCCCGGCGTCCTTATGCGCAACAACCACCTGCAATTCCGATGCCAGTGGACCCACCTGCGGGTCGAGCGACACGACACCCCCTTCACCCGCTCATGCACTCAGGGGCAAGTCCTTCGCATCCCCATCTCCCACGGGGAGGGCAGCTACTACGCCGACAACTCCACCCTCGAAAGCCTGGAAGCCGAAAGCAGAGTCCTCTTTCGCTACGCAACCCCAGAAGGCGAAGTCACCCCCGCATCCAACCCCAACGGCTCCCTGAACAACATCGCCGGCATCACCAACCGGGCCGGCAACGTCCTGGGCATGATGCCCCACCCAGAACGCTGCTGCGAAGAGATAATGGGCGGCACTGACGGCCTGTCCATCTTCGGCTCCATCATCCAAAGCCTGTCGCTGGAGTAACAGTCATGCCTCGCCGTCGCCAAATTGCTGAAACCCGGAAGAACCCCGCGCAGCAGAGGAGAAAATGACCCTAGCCATCCTCTTCGGATTTCTCGCCGCCATCGGTTTCGGTTCCAGCGCCGCCCTGGCTCGCCTCGGCCTCCAACGCGTCCCGCCAACCCTGGCCGTCTTCATCTCTCTATGCACCGGATTCCTGTTCACTTTTATCCTGGTGTTGACCCTCCACCTCCAAGACGCCCTGGCCCTCTCCCCACGGGCCTTCCTCTGGTTCTTCTTGTTCGCCATCATCACCTTCCCCCTGGCGCGCCTCCTCAACTACACCGCCATTAGCCTTGCCGGAACCTCCCGGTCCGCGCCTGTGCTTGCTATCAGCCCCATCTTCAGCACCCTCCTGGCTCTAATCGTCCTGGGGGAAAAGCCCAATATGCTCATCGGCCTTGGCATCCTCGTCACCGTCTTGGGCATGGCCTTGATTCTCAGCGAGAAGCAGTCCGATGCAGCTTAGCCACGCCGGGGAGCGCAAAATCCTCACGGGTCTCGCCTTCGCCCTCGCTGCCGCCGCCTTCTACGGCGGAAGCAGCGTCATCGCCAAGAAGGCCATGACTGAAGAAGACATACCACCCGTCGTATTCACCTCCTTCTCACTGCTTATGGGCGTCGCCATCGTCTTCATCCTGTTTCACCGCCGCTACAACTTTAGAGACCGCATACCCCGCAAGTATCTGGGCTTCATAATGGCGGCGGGCATTACCTCCGGCTGCGCCGTAACCCTCCTTGCCTCAGCCGTCAGCCGCGCCCCCATCGCCGTCGTCACTCCCCTCGCCTTCCTCAACCCCCTTGTGACCCTGGTTCTGGCCCACTTCTTCCTCCAGAAGCTTGAGCGCATCACCCCCCGCATCGTCCTTGGGACCGTTTTTGCCGTTTCAGGCGTCATACTCGTCGTCTTGGGAAGCGTTCAGCTATGAGTCCTCGTTCGAAGGATGAGTTGGCGGAACTGGCCCTCACTACAGAGGAGTATCGCCGAATCGTCGATCTCCTCGACCGGGAACCTAACGACCTTGAACTCGGCATCTTCAGCGCTCTGTGGAGCGAACATTGCGGCTACAAGCACTCCAAGCCCCTGCTGAGACTCCTCCCTTCCGCCGGCCCTCACGTGCTGCTGGAGCTTGGCCAGGAGAACGCAGGAGCCGTCGACATTGGCGACGGACTCGCCGTGGTGTTCAAAATTGAGTCCCACAACCACCCATCCGCCGTTGAACCCTTCCAGGGAGCCGCCACCGGCGTGGGCGGTATCGTGCGGGACATTCTCGCCATGGGCGCCCGCCCCATCGCCCTCCTCAACTCCCTCAGATTCGGCCCCCTCGATGATCCCAGCAATCGCCACCTCTTCAAAGGCGTTGTGGGCGGCATCTCCTGGTACGGCAACTGCATCGGCGTGCCCGATGTCGGCGGCGAAATCGCCTTCTCAAAGACCTACTCCGGCAATCCCCTCGTCAACGCCCTCTGCGTTGGCCTCGTCGAAAAAGACAAGCTCCTAAGCGCCACCGTCGGCTCCCAGGACAACCTTCTCATCCTCACCGGCTCCGCCACCGGACGCGACGGCATCCACGGCGCTTCTACCCTGGCCTCGCGCACCTTCGAGTCCGACGAGGAGATGCGCCCCACCGTTCAGGTGGGCAACCCCTTCCTGGAAAAGGTCCTCATCGAAGCCTGCCTGGAAGCTGCGGCTTCCGGCGCTCTGGTTGGACTTCAGGATCTGGGCGCCGCCGGACTAAGCGGCTCCACAATCGAAGCCGCAGACCGGGGTGGCCGCGGCCTCCGACTGGACGTCGCCCGGGTGCACCGCCGCGAAGACGCCATGACCCCTTACGAAGTCATGCTCTCCGAGTCCCAGGAACGTATGCTCCTGATTGTCCATCCAGAAGCCACTAAGAAAATCACCGCCATCCTGGAGAAGTGGGACCTGCCCTGGATTGAGCTCGGCCAAGTCGAAGACGGAGATCGCGCCCGCATCTTCGATGGCGAACTGCCCGTCGCGGACCTCCCCGTCAAAGCCCTCACCCAGCCCATGCTCTACCGGCTGGAAGGCTCCCCATCCCTCGAATCCGAAGAGGCCGCTGCCTACCCCATGGACCGGCTTCCCCTTCCCGACTCCTCACCCAACGAGACCCTTCTCAAGCTACTCAAGTCCCCCAACATAGCCTCCAAGGAGGCCGTCTACCGCCAGTACGACTCCCAAGTCCAGACCAACACTGTCCTCACCCCCGGCGGTGCAGACGCCGCCCTGCTCCGAATCAAGGGGACCGCAAAGGGCCTCGCCCTAGCCACCGACGGCAACGGCCGGTACTGCTGGCTCGACCCCTTCACTGGCGGCGCCATCGCCGTCGCTGAAGCCTCTCGCAACGTCTCCTGCGTCGGCGCAGAACCCGTCGCCCTCACCGACTGCCTCAACTTTGGCAACCCGGAACGGCCGGAAATCTACCACCAGCTGGAACAGTGCATCAGAGGCATTGCCGAAGCCTGCCGCGTCCTAAACCTCCCCATCGTCAGCGGCAACGTCAGCCTCTACAACGAGACCCGCGGCGAAGCGGTGTTCCCCACTCCCGTAGTAGGAGCGTTAGGACTGACTCACAACGTGGAACGTCGCGCCGGCGCCGGCTTCAGGAGTTCCGGTCACATCGTCGTCCTTCTGGGATCTGCTGCCATAGAAGGCCGGAGCGAGAGTCTGGCAGGCAGCGAGTATCTGGAACTATGCCACGGCCTCGTGGCGGGCAATCCCTCCATTGACCTGGCCTTGGAAGCGAAAGTCCAATCTCTCTGTCGCCGGGCTATCGCCGATGGCATCATAGCCTCCGCCCACGACTGCTCCGACGGCGGGCTCGCCGTGGCCTTAGCCGAATCCTGCATCCTCGGCGACCTCGGCTTCACCGGCAGCTTCGATATCGAAGGCCGGTGGGACGCTGCCCTCTTCGGCGAAACCCAGTCCCGCATCCTCGTTTCCACCCCACCCCAAGAACTGCCCCGGCTTCAAGCCCTCGCCGAAGACATGGAGATTCCCTTAACTCTGCTGGGCAAAGTTGGCGGAGATAGAATCACCATGCCCGGCCCTATCGACCTTGCCCTCAAGGATGCGGCCTCAGCTTGGCGTAACAGCCTCGAAGACGCCCTCTCGGACCACCGCCCCTAACTACATCCCCGTCTCTTCTTCAGTTGGAGCGTCCCTCGTGGTGCCCGTCCGTCAGCCGAACGTTAGCGCAGGGTTCACATCTCTGACCAAGATCCTCTATTCCGCTGCCACGCCGACTCCAGATTCTCGTGAAACTGCCTCGGATGCAGTGGATGAAGCCCCAGCACTCCCCCCTGGGTCAGATGTATGCGTATCTCCGTGCCTAGTGGGTGAGATATAACCTCGATGTTCGAAATCTCCGGATACCTCACCAGCCTAACCCGCGGTCGTCCGTACACCACCGCCACCCCCCCTTCGTAGACCTCATACCTACGCGCTGCCATCAGCCAGTGTCCACCCGCCAACAGCATCCCAAGAGCCAGCAATACCATCACGTCGAAAGACCTGTTCGCCCAGGAACCTGATCCAAAGGCAAGGGAGAGAACAGCCGCCACCAACAGAAGCAGCCCCAAATACCACATGAAATGGGAGAGGAAGGTGCTCCTGTGCTGTTCGCTGTAAATTAGCTCCGATTCAGTCACGACGATATTTTATCACACACCGCGTCTCCCTCCGTTGTCCTCACGAATAGCCTGCCCTCGTGAAGACGGATGCGGGAACCCATCTTTCCCCCTCGCACTCTACCCTCCTGTGCACCGTAGAGCCGGTTCTCGAACCGCCCTTCCCCCTCCCCGCTTTCCCCTCCCCCTTCAGGGGGGAAGGTTAGAGCCTGCCCTCGTGAAGACGGGGGATTGGGGTGCACCCTCCCCGCCCTCACGAATGAAGACCTTTGCATAACCGTCATTCCGGCGAAGGCCGGAATCTAGAATCCCATGATTTAGCTATGGCAAGAGTCCTCCCACACCACTATCTGAACGCGTTTCGGTAGTTATGCAAAGGTCTCCGAATGCGGGGACCCATCTTTCCCCTCCCTCATTCCCGCGTTGAACCCGCCTCTATCTTCACGGGGCGTCCGCTTTTCCCACGTAGTCGCGAATCCACCCCCAACCCCTCCCATCTATGCTATTCTCCCTGTTTCGGTTACAATTCCCTGAGTAAATTCGCATTCCTAGGAGTTTCACCACCCATGAGCGACAGCACAAAATATATCTACCGCTTTAGCGAAGGCAACGCCCAGATGCGCAACCTTTTGGGCGGGAAGGGCGCCAACCTTTCGGAGATGGTTCGACTGGGCCTCCCCGTGCCTCCCGGCTTCGTAATTACTACCGACGTTTCCCTCACGTACTACGAGATCGGCAAGCGTATGCCCGACGGCCTCTGGAAAGACATTCAGGCCCACATGCACCTCCTTGAGGCCGACGTTGGCCGCAAGCTAGGCGACGTGGACAACCCCCTCCTCCTCTCCGTCCGCTCCGGTGCCCGAATCTCCATGCCTGGCATGATGGACACCATCCTAAACCTCGGCATCAACGACCAGGTTGTTGAAGGCCTCGCAAAGCAGATGAACGATCGGCGGCCAGCCTTCGATGCCTACCGCCGCTTCATTCAGATATTCGCCGACGTTGCCATGGGCGTCCCCGGCGGCATCTTTGAAGAAATCCTGGAAGAGCATAAGCAACGCGCCGGCGTCACCCTGGACCACGAGCTCCAGGTGGAACAGCTGCTGCCCCTCGTCGATGCATTCAAGGCTGCGGTGGTCAAACACGCCGGACAGGAAATCCCCACCGACCCGTTGGAACAGCTGCGCCAGGCCGTCCTCGCCGTCTTCGAAAGCTGGAACAACCCACGCGCCTTCCAGTACCGCAACTACCGCGGCATCCCCCACGACTACGGCACCGCCGTCAACATCATGACCATGGTCTTCGGCAATACCGGCCCCGACAGCGGCACCGGCGTCCTCTTCACCCGTGACCCCTCCACCGGCGCCCGCCGCATCTACGGAGAGTACCTCGCCAACGCCCAGGGCGAAGACGTTGTCGCCGGCGTTCGCACTCCCCAGCCGGTCGCCATGATGGAGGAGACTCACCCGCAGACATACAAGCAGCTCATGGGCCTCGCCCAGCAGCTGGAAACCCACTACCGGGACGTTCAGGACGTGGAGTTCACCATCCAGAAGGGCCGCCTCTTCCTCCTCCAGACCCGCAACGCCCAACGCACCGCCGCCGCGTCCGTCAAGGCCGCCGTGGACATGACCGAGGAAGGCCTGATATCCCAGATCGAAGCCATCCAGCGCGTGGAACCGGAGGAATTGAGCCGTCTGCTCGTCCCCCGCTTTGACCAGGAGGCCCGCGACCAGGCCGTGTCCGAGGGCGCTCTCATCGCCAGAGGCACCCCCGCATCCCCCGGCGCCGCCTCTGGCACCGTCTATTTCAACGCCAACGAGGCTGCCGATGCCGGGCGCGATGGCGAAAAGGTCATCCTTGTTCGTCCCGAGACCAACCCCGACGATATCAATGGCATCCTCCAATCCATGGGCATCCTCACCAGCCGTGGCGGCACCACCAGCCACGCCGCCGTCGTCACCCGCGGCTTGGGCAAAGCCTGCATCGTCGGCACCGAAGAGATCAGCTTCAGCCGCGACGTTTCCTCCTTTGAGTCTCGCGGTCACACCATCCGCCAGGGCGACAAAATCAGCATCGACGGCGCCACCGGTGAGGTCTTCCTCGGCGAAATCTCCACCGTCAGCCCCGACCTGAACGAACTCGCGGAAGCCCGCATCCTCCTCTCCTGGGCCGACGAGCAGCGCCGCCTCGGTATCATGGCCAACGCCGATACCGAGTCCGACGCCCAGCGCGCCCTCTCCCTCGGCGCAGAAGGCATCGGCCTCTGCCGCACCGAGCACATGTTCCTCGGCCCTGAACGCGTCGCCGTCGTCCAGCAAGTCCTCCTCAACGCCGCCGAGGTGGAGCGCTGGGAGCGTGAAAACCCCACCGTCGACATGGCCGCCATGGGCGGGGCCCTGTCCGAAGACCTTCCCCCCTCTGTCCATGCCTACTACCGGTCCCTCAACCATCTGGAGCAGCTCCAGGAGGAAGACTTCCGCAAGATCCTTGGAGTAATGGGAGACCGCCCCGTCATCATCCGCCTTCTGGACGCCCCCCTCCACGAGTTTCTCCCCCGCTACGAAGAGCTGGTCAGCAGCATTGCCAACCTGCGCGCAACCGGCGGCTCCGCTGAGACCCTCGCCAAAGAGGAAGCCGTCCTGGACCTTCTCGAAAAATCCCGCGAGTCCAACCCCATGCTGGGACACAGGGGCTGCCGCTTGGGAATCACCTTCCCCTCCATCTACCGCATGCAGATCAAGGCCATCTTCTCCGCCTGCTGCGACCTCATCGAGTCGGGCCTCACCCTCCAACCCGAAATCATGATTCCCCTGACCTCCCACGCCAACGAGATGAACCTCCTCCGCCGTCGACTGGTCAAGGTCGCCGACGATGTCCAGAAAGAACGCGGCGTCGACGTATCCTACAAGTTTGGTACCATGATTGAAGTCCCCCGCGCCGCCCTCACCGCCGGTGACGTTGCCGAAGAGTCCGACTTCTTCAGCTTCGGCACCAACGACCTCACCCAAACCACCTACGGCTACAGCCGCGACGACGCTGAAGGCAAGTTCCTCCGCTCCTACATCGAAGACGGCATACTCCCTCTCGACCCCTTCGTCACCATCGACACCGACGGCGTAGGCGAACTCATCCGCATCGGCACCGAAAAGGGACGCAGCGCGAAACCCGGCCTGGAAGTCGGCATCTGCGGCGAGCACGGCGGCGACCCTGCCAGTATCGACTTCTGCCACCGCGTCGGCCTCGACTACGTCAGCTCCTCCCCATTCCGCGTGCCAGTAGCCCGACTAGCCGCCGCCCAAGCCGCCCTCCGCCACACCTCTTAAGTTACCCCCGTCACGTCCAACCTGCCGTCTCCGTAGGGGCAACCCTTGTGGTTGCCCTCCCTATCCGTTTTTCCCGCGAAGGCGGGAATCCATCCTTCCCACCCCTCCTACACTCAACCCCTTCTCCGTAGGGGCAACCCTTGTGGTTGCCCGTCTACGACTTGTTCGGCGACTCCCACGTAGGGGCAGCTCGCGAACCACCTTTCCCCTCCCGTCGTCCTCGCGGATGCAGGAACCCATCCCTCCCTCCGTTTTTCCCGCGAATAGCCTGCCCCCATGAAGACGGGGGGCGAGAATTCATCTCTCCCACACCCCCTACGCACAACCCCTTCTCCGTAGGGGCGGGTTCGCGAACTGCCCTCCCTCAATGAATCTCACAGACCTACGCTCACGCTCCTTTCCCTGTCCCACGTAGGGGCAGGTTTCAAACCTACCCTCTCCCTCCAACTACCCAACTACCGCCAACGGTAGGGGCGACTCAGAATCCACCCTCCCACTCCCGTTGTCATCGCGCATGCGGGGACCCATCCCTATCTCCGTAGGGGCAACCCTTGTGGTTGCCCATCTACGTCGTGTTCGGCGACTCCCTCGTAGGAGCAACTCAGAATCCGCCCGTCCCCTCCCCGTCGTCCTCGCGGATGCGGGGACCCATCCCTCCCTCCGTTTTTCCCGCGAATAGCCTGCCCCCTTCTCCGTAGGGCCAACCCTTGTGGTTGCCCGTCTACGACTTGTCCGGCGACTCCCACGTAGGGGCAGGTTTCAAACCTGCCCTTGACCTCCAAACTACCCAACTACCGACCAACCGTAGGGGCGACTCGGGAACCGCCCTCCCCCTCCCGTTGTCTCGCGGATGCGGGGACCCATCCCTCCCTATCCGTTATTCCCGCCCAGAGCCCGTCCCCGTAAAGACGGGGGCGGGAACCCATCCCTATCTCCGTAGGGGCAACCCTTGTGGTTGCCCACCTACGTCGCGTTCGGTGACTCCCACGTAGGGGCAGCTCGCGAACCTGCCCTTCCCCTCCAAACTACCCAACTACCTACCAACCGTAGGGGCGGGGTACGCGAACCGCCCTTCCTCCTTCCCTACCCCCATCACGTCCAACGTGCCGTCTCCATAGGGACAACCCTTGTGGTTGCCCCGTCTCCATCGTGTTCGGCAACTCCCTCATAGGAGCAACTCAGAATCCGCCCGTCCCCTCCCCGTGTCCTCGCGCATGCAGGGACCCATCCCCCCCTCCGTTTTCCCGCGAAGAGCCTGCCCCGTCTCCGTAGGGGCAGGTTTCAAACCTGCCCTTGCCCCCCAAACTACCCAACTACCGACCAACCGTAGGGGCGGGGTACGCTAACCGACCTTCCTCTTCCCTATCCACGTCACGTCCAACCTGCCGTCTCCATAGGGGCAACCCCTGTGGTTGCCCGCCTACGTCGCGTCTGATGACTCCCACGTAGGGGCAGCTCGCGAACCACCCTTCCCCTCCAAACTACCCAACTACCGACCAACCGTAGGGACGGGTACGCTAACCGACCTTCCTCTTCCCTATCCACGTCACGTCCAACCTGCCGTCTCCGTAGGGGCAACCCTTGTGGTTGCCCGTCTACGTCGTGTTCGGCGACTCCCACGTAGGGGCGGGATCCGCCCTCCCCCTCCCGTTGTCCTCGCGGATGCGGGGACCCATCCCTCCCTCCAAGTGTCATTACTATGAAAATTGCCCGTTCAGCCTCAGCAAATCCCTTCCCCCTTGACGGGGGAAGGTTAGGATGGGGGTGAACCCCGTGCCCGACAACATTCTCACTCGTAGGGGCAGGTTTGAAACCTGCCCTCCCCCCATTCGCCATCGGACCCTACCTTCGTAGGGACGTCCCTCGTGGGCGCCCTCCCTATCCGTTTTTCCCGCGGAGAGCCCGCCCCCGTGAAGACGGATGCGGGGACCCATCTTTCCCACGCCCCCTACGCACAACCCCTTCTCCGTGGGGGCAGGTTTTAAACCTACCCTCTCCCTCCAACTACCCAATCACCACCAACGGTAGGGGCGGTTCGGGATCCGCCCTCCCCCTCCCGTCGTCCTCGCGCATGCGGGGACCCATCCCTCCCTCCGTTTTCCCGCGAATAGCCTACCCCCGTCTCCGTAGGGACAACCCCTGTGGTTGCCCGTCTACAACTTGTCGGGTGGCTCCCACATAGGGGCGGTTCGCGAACCGCCCTCCCCTCCCCTTGTCCTCGCAGATGCGGGGACCCATTCCTCCCTCCGTTTTTCCCGCGAATAGCCTGCCCCCCGTCTCCATAGGGACAACCCTTGTGGTTGCCCGTCTACAACTTGTCGGGTGGCTCCCACATTGGCCCGGTTCGGGAACTGCCCTTCCTCAATGAATCTCACAGACCTACGCTCACGCTCCTTTCCCTGTCCCACGTAGGGGCAGGTTTGAAACCTGCCCTCCTCCTCCAACTACCCAACCACCAACCAATGGTAGGGGCAACTTGGGATCCGCCCTCCCCTCCCCTTCCTTATCCTCGCGGATGCGGGGACCCATCCCTCCCTCCGTTTTTCCCGCGAATAGCCTGCCCCCGTCTCCGTAGAGCCAACCCCTGTGGTTGCCCGCCTATGTCGCGTTCGGTGATTCCCACGTAGGGGCACTCGCGAACCGCCTTTCCCCTCCCGTCGTCCTCGCGCATGCGGGGACCCATCTTTACCACACCCCCTACACTCAACCCCTTCTCCGTAGGGGCAACCCCTGTGGTTGCCCGTCTACGCCTTGCTCGGCGACTCCCACGTAGGGGCGGGTTCGCGAACCGCTCTCCCCTCTCTTGTCCTCGCGCATTCGGGGATCCATCCCTTCCATACCACGCCCAACTTCCCATTGCCATAAATCCTTCTCCCCCGCTACCATCCCCCCATGAACAACACCTCGACCCACGCCCAACTCGTAGGGGCGGTTCGCGAACCGCCCGTCCCTCTTACCCCGGCTCAACACACCATTCCTTCCCACCACAGAGAAAAATGAATCCACCATTCGTTTGACCACCTTTTTTGAAACGAATCCCACGCCTAGAACGAATCATCCCAGGCACAAAGTGATACCCAGTCGATTATCAAAACGAGTCTAAACGAATACCTCCGTGTCCTCGCGCATGCGGGGACCCATCTTCTCCCACGCACCCCCTTCTCCGTAGGGGCAGCTCGCGAACCGCCTTTCCCCTCCCGTCGTCCTCGCGCATGCGGGGACCCATCCGTGGTCGCCTGCGCGAGATACGAGAAATGGCGGTCGTCCTCGCGCATGCGGGGACCCATCCCTCCCCCCGTTTTTCCCGCGAATAGCTGCCCCCCGTCTCCGTACGGGCAACCCTTGTGGTTGCCCGTCTACGTCGTGTTCGGTGATTCCCACGTAGGGGCAGCTCGCGAACCACCTTTCCCCTCCCCGTGTCCTCGCGCATGCGGGGACCCATCCCTCCCTCCGCTGTTCCCGCGAACAGCCTGCCCCCGTCTTCGTAGGGCCGCCCCTCGTGGACACCCTCCCTATCCGTTTTTCCCACGAAGGCGGGAACGCATCCCCGTCTCCGTAGGGCCAACCCTTGTGGTTGCCCGTCTACGCCTTGTTCGGCGACTCCCACGTAGGGGCGGGTTCGCGAACCGCTCTCCCCCTCCCCTTGTCCTCGCGGATGCGGGGACCCATCCCTCCCTCCGTTTTTCCCGCGAATAGCCTGCCCCCGTCTCCGTAGGGCCAACCCTTGTGGTTGCCCGTCTACGTCGTGTTCGGTGATTCCCACGTAGGGGCAGCTCGCGAACCACCTTTCCCCTCCCGTCGTCCTCGCGCATGCGGGGACCCAGGCACAAACTTTAGGGTTAAACTTAACTAACCCCCGTCGTCCTCGCGCATGCGGGGACCCATCTTTACCACACCCCCTACACTCAACCCCTTCTCCGTAGCAAGGGCAGGTTTCAAACCTGCCCTCTCCCTCCAACTACCCAACCACCACCAACGGTAGGGGCGACTCGGGAACCGCCCTCCCCTCCCGTCGACCTCGCGCATGCGGGGACCCATCCCTATCTCCGTAGGGGCAACCCTTGTGGTTGCCCGTCTACAACTTGTCGGGTGGCTCCCACATTGGAGCGGGTTCGGGAACTGCCCTTCCCCAATGAATCTCACAGACCTACGCTCACGCTCCTTTCCCTGTCCCACGTAGGGGCAGGTTTGAAACCTGCCCTCCCCCATTCGCCATCGAACCCTATCTCCGTAGGGACAACCCTTGTGGTTGCCCGCCTACGTCGCGTTCGGCGACTCCCTCGTAGGGGCGGTTCGCGAACCGCTCTCCCTCCGTTGTCCTCGCGCATGCGGGGACCCATCCCTACCCCACACCCCCACTGCCATCCTCACATTGCCGAAACTCCCCCTTCCCTGCTACCATTCCTCCATGAAAAATCCCATCCCCACGCCTTCCCCAAATCCACCCTTCGTTTCCACCACAGAAAAGAACGAATCCCCCCCCAAAAGAATAAACCGTCGCCTCCCACGTACGAGCGTCCCCGTAACCGCCCTTTCCCCCATCACCCACCACCCCTACCCCTCAACAATGGCCAATACCGAAACCACACCCGCCCCCTGATCCACGACCCCCGAATCGGCCCCAATCGACGACTGTCCAGGCCCGACTCAAGGTTATCCCCCAGCACGAACCACTGGTCCTCGCCCAACACCCACTCCATCTCCCACAACCCCTCGTCGCCTTTGCCGACGCCACCACCCGCCTCCAACGTCGCCCCGTCCTCCACCAACACCCGCCCTCCAACCACCCCAACCCGCTCCCCCGGCACCGCCGCCACCCGCTTCAGCATCAACCGCCCATCCACGCTGGGGTGCCGAAACACCACCACGTCGCCCCGACGCAGCCCCCCTTTGACGCCGACTCCCCAGACCAGAAGCAACTCACCATCGAAAAACCGCGGCTCCATGCTCCGGCCCCTAACCCGGTAGACTCCAACCCGACCCAACCCCCGCAGAATCCCCATCCCCGGCAACCTATCCAACAAACCCATAAGCAGCGTTCAATCCCAAACTGACAGTCTTACCCACAGGCCCCTGGTCGTTGGCAGCAGACCCATTTTGCAGTATACTCCAGCCACATGAATTCCGCATAAGGAGAGGATCAACAATGTCCTTTTTGAACCTGAAGTCCCGCTTCACTCCCCAGGATGCCCACGCCCACTGCGACGTTCCCTGCGGCATCTACGACCCCCATCTGGCGCAAATCGCCGCTCATACCGTCGTCCGAATGTCCACCCTGATTTGCGACCTTGAAAAGCCCGGCCCCGACGCAACCCAGGACGAGTCGGCCATCTACAGCCACAAGATTGCCCGCATGACCGCCGTCAAGGAGCACCACGCCGAGCTCGCCAAGCAGGAACTACGCATCCTCTGGGGAGACTACTTCAAGCCCGAGCATCTGGAGCAGTTCCCCAACCTCCACGACACCTTCTGGAACGCCATGAAGGCCGCCTCCGAAGCAAGGGTCCACCGCAACGTGGCCGCCGCCAACGGCCTCCTCACCGCCACCCTCGACATCGCCGAGATGTTCTGGCAGAGCAAGGGTACCAACCCGGTTCGCCAGCCCTCCCGCCAGACCACCGGCGGCGAACTCGTCTACCCCTCCTAATCAATTCCTAAACCGGGCGGGGGGGCAATCCCCCCGCCCAACAAAACCCCACCGTCATTCCGGCCTCCGAGCCGGAATCCAGTCCCCCTCACCTCTTCACCCTTCCCCCTTGATGGGGGAAGGTTTGGATGGGGGGTGACTCCCCCGCCCAACCCACAATGACGCCCAGACATCCCGTAGGGGCGTCCCTTGTGGGTGCCCGTCTTACGTCATAAAAGCCCAGCCCCTCGTTCACTACGAACATCTCCGTCTGTCATCCCTATGAAAATAGACCCGATAAGTGCAGTTGATGCCGATAATACAACCCAAACTGTAGGGGCGGGTTTGCAACCCGCCCTCAACGTTGCCGCCCACGCAGCTATCCGCACTTCGAGCATGACTTTGCGGGCTGCCGTTCCTCACACCAGCAAATTTTGTGAATTCTTTGTCCATCGGAGCAGTCGGGGGCGGTGTGGCTTACGTTGTCGGATTCGTGTAATGCCGAATGATATCGACCTCCTGCGTTCATGTATCGTCGCCTCCTTATGAATCTACTTCAGGTGGTTCGCCGGTGTGATACAGCGCTCCCGTGCAGGGGTTTGGACTTCCTATTGAATCACTCCCGAACAATGACACGTGTCCATGCCTCGGATCCAGGGTGATGGTGAAGGGTTCTCCATAGGGGAGCGTCACCTCCGCACCGGCCTTCGCCCATTGCTCGCCCTGCTCAAGCATCAGATAAAGTTTGCAACCCTGGCCCTCCACCCACGTTCCACCTTCCCATCGATATTCATAGGAGCCGGGAAGATTCTCGTGCTCTCCTTCACCAACTCGGCGGACTAAACCACTGCGTTCATAATGCTCTATGCGCATAAACCCTAGTATCAGCGCACTCGCGGGTATGGTTGTCCGTGGGAATCGCAGTACACAATGTTCCAAACCCTCAGTGGCTGTGATGCCCGGCAAACTGGGGCGTTCCAGTCCTAGCGGCGCGAAAAAGTAACGGTTCTGTCCATTGAAGGCAAACCTGAGCTCACCCCAACCCCAGTACTCGTTGCCCTCTTTAATCCACTCCAATATCATAGCTTCCCACTCCCGGCAGTAGGTTCCAGGATGAGGTGTTGCAGGTATAGGTGTTGGTGTATAGGTCGGCACAGGGGTCCCAGTGGGCGTCAGGGCTGGTCTTCGGGTAGGCAAAGGTGTTGCAGTAGTTGGAGTAGCCGTGGGCGAAGGTTCAACTTGAGACTCACTCCAAACTTCATTGATCGGTATGGCAAAGCCTATGCCGTCAACGGGACGACCCGACGAGTCAGTCTCAATTCGAGACACCACGACTCCCACCACTTCCCCCAGTGCGTTCAGCAGCGGGCCACCGCTATTCCCAGGATTGAAGGCCGCGTCGGTCTGGAGAAAGTCCGGGCGCTTTGCGGACACAATGCCACGGCTCACAGTAGGGTCCCGTCCCAGCCTTTCACCCAGCGGATAACCGATGGCGATTACTTCGTCCCCCACCCTAACGTTCTCCACGTCGCCCAGTGTCAGCGGAGTAAACGGCCTGCCAGAGTCAATCTGCAAAAAGGCTATATCACGGAACGCATGGCGACTCAAGACGGTCGCGCCGTACTCATCTCCGGAAGCCAGTTGTACCAGCACTTGGTCATTACTGCCAACGACATGGTTATTGGTGACTAGAACCTCGTCCGAAGATACGATAAACCCGGTTCCCGCACTGGAACCTGAGAATACCCAGACTACGCTAGGTAGAGCCATGTCCACAAGGTCAGCGATCGACATCCCAGAAGATAGAGTCTCTCCCAGAATGTCAGGTGTAGCTGGGGGTGGTGTTGTTGTAGATGTAGTTGGAGCTAATGTCGGTGTCGCTGTGCGCGTTGTTGCGGTAGCCGTGGTTGGGGTCGGCGATCTAGTAGGTGTAGTTGGAGCTAATGTCGGTGTGGCGATTGGCGTTGTTGCCTTAGCAATGGGTGTGGGCATTACTACTTGCGTCGGATTAGGAGACACAACGACTGGCGTGGATTCTGTGTCCGAGCAACCCACGAGAATGGCAATGGATACAATTGCCACCAGAAGATACCGCAGATGAACCGCCACAATAAAACTCCCCCTACCCATCCCCCCTCAACGCCGGTATAACCTTCGTCCCCCACAACTCTATCGACCGCATCACGTCCTCGTGCGGCATCGGCCCTTCGTGCCCGTATATCAGCAGATACCCCGCCTTCAACTCCTTGCGAATCCGGCGTAGCGTCGCTATCACCGTGTCCGGGCTGCCCACTATGAGATTGTCCATCTCGATTAGCTGGTCATAGGTCCATCCACCAAACCCCGGCTGCACCCGGCGCGAAGCAATCTTCGCCGCATCTCGGCTCCGGTATCCCGGCGGGTCTCCGTGCTCCTCTATGGCCTTGAATCGATACTTCTCGTTCCACATGAAATTCTTGCCTACCTCGTAAGCCCGCTCGTCCGTATCCGCAACGAAGGCCCGAATCAGGTAGCCGTAGTGCTCCGGCCCCGTGTCGAACCCCGCGGCATGGGCCGTCTTGTGATACAGCTCGTTCGTCTGCACCGCCACGTCCAACAGGCTCCCCAGGCTCATGTACGCATATCCACGCTCCGCCGCCCACACCACGCTCTCCACACTCGACGTTCCCGGATACCAGATAGGCGGATGCGGCTTCTGTATCGGCTTCATCCACGGATTCACTATCCGGTTGTGGAAATACTTCCCCTCCCATCGGAAGGGACCGTCCGACGTCCACGTCTTGATGATTAGATCATGCGCCTCCTCGAAGCGCTCCATGTTCTCCGCCGGGTTGATGTTCGCCTGTAAGCTCTCCACCGGCGTGCCCCGCACGAAGCCGGAAATCACCCGCCCGCCGGAAATCACGTCCACCATCGCTATCTCTTCCGCTATTCGAACGGGATTCTCAGTAATAGGGATAACGTTGCCCAGAATCGCAATCTTGCAATTCTTCGTCACCATGGCTATCGCCGTTGCGTCGATATTCGCCGACGGCTTCATGCACCACCATGCGCTATGGTGCTCGTTGGTCATTATTCCGTCGAACCCCACCTCGTCGGCAAAGGCGTACTGCTCGTGATACTCGTTGTACAGCTGATGCGCCTTAAGCGGATCGAAGAACCGGTTGCTCAGCGTAAAATAGGAATCTTCCTGATGTTCCGCCAGCAACTCCTCCGTCGTGAAACTGTAGGGCTGCTCCGTGAACCAATAAACTTGAACGGACATGGGCTGCCTCCTTAGATAGATCCGATAGGGCCCCTAGGCCCCTTGCAGGAAGGGCACAACTGCGTCCAGAAACTCCTGCGGCTTCTCAATCTGCGGAGAATGCCCGCAGCGCTCTATCAGGTGTACCCTCGAGTTCCTGATTGCCTGCCGGTAGAGCTCGGCGCACTCCACCGGAACGATGGCGTCCTCCCGCCCCCACAGAATCAGCGTGGGTGTGGAAACCCGCTTCAAGTAGTGTGGCAGGTTGGGATTGTTCATATACGGACTCCAGCACCACCGGCTGGCCGTCTCCCGGTTATCACGCTCAACCGCCGCCTGCTCCCGCGTCATCGGTTGACCGAAAAGTTCGTCATAGTCCGGCACCTGGGACGTGTCGAAGAACCGCAACCCCGCCACCGTTTCCCTAGACGCGGTGAATAGCTCCGCAATCTCCCCTTCTTCCGGCCTAATGCCCACTCCTGAGGAGATGACCAGCCGATCCAGAGAATGCGTGCACATTGCCGCCATCTCTGCCGCAATCCAGCCCCCCATCGAGAAACCCAGGACGGAATACCGATCCACCCCCATCTCTTCCATCAGTCCCAGGTAGAAGTGGGCGACCGCGTCGATTGAATCTATCCACGGGGCGCGGGTGGACTTCTCGAAGCCGGGGTGCGACGGTACATACAGTGTGAAGGACTTAGCAAGTTCCCGGTGGTACGCCATCACCCCGGGATTCCCTCCGGACCCGTGCAGCGCCAGCAGTGGCGGGCCTTCGCCCCCCTTCATCAGGTGCAGCCGCGACCCACCGTACTCTCGAAACTCTTCTACCCAGGCTTGACCCATGTACCCTCCTACTCCAAAAAGTTCAGTTTCATACTAAACACGAAATAGACCCGTCATTCCGGCGAAAGCCGGAATCTATCTTCTCCCTTCCCCCTCCACCCAAATGTCATTCTGAGGAGGCTCCGCGACGAAGAATCGCGCCCCCGGAGCACACCAACTAAACCCATTCCCTCTCTCATCCTCTCCCTTCCCTTTCGATGGGGGAAGGCTAGAGCCTGCCCTGAGCTTGTCGAAGGAATGGGGGTGCGTCCCCTCACCCCGTCACTTCCTTGAACCTGCCAATGGCGTCTATGTGTTGCTCCGGCGTCTCGAAGCCGGAATTCATCGTGTTGAACGTAACGTGCGTCGCCCCGTAGTCCCTCCATTTGGCGACGGCGTCCACCCAGTCCTCCGGCGAACCCAGGCGCGCGTCAACCGTGCCCTCGATGCCAATCTCGGAGGGATCTCTCCCCGCCTCTCGCGCGTACCCGTGTATTCGCTCTATCATCCCTCTGTAAGCATCTCCCAACCCCACGATGCGGGTGGTCGTAATCCACCCGTCCCCCGTCGTCCCTATTCGCTTCAGCACCTGTTCCGAGCCGCCCCCGAACCATACCGGAATCGGACGCTGGATCGGCAGTGGGTTCAACCCCGCCCGGATAACCCGGTTCCACTTGCCCTCGAAGGTCACTACTTCCTTCGTCCACAGCTCCCGCATCAACGCTATCTGCTCTTCGCTGCGACGGCCCCGATTTCTAAAATTCTCTCCCAACGCCTCATACTCCACCTGGTTCCAGCCGATGCCGATGCCCAGCCGCAGCCTGCCGCCGCTTAGCACGTCCACCGTCGCCGCCTGCTTCGCCACCAGCGCCGCCTGACGCTGCGGCAGAATGATTATCCCCGTGGTGAACCCGATGGTCTTGGTCAGCCCCGCCAGGTATCCAAAAAGCACAAACGGCTCGTGGAACTGGTCCTCCAGCCTGTACGCGCCTGTCCAGTTGCCGTAATAGTCGGCGTCCGCCCCCAAAACGTGGTCGTAGGCCAGAATATGGTCATATCCCAACGATTCCGCCGCCTGGGCGTACTCTCTGATGGCTCCAGGATCCGTCCCTATCTCCGTTTGGGGAAACACTACGCCCACCCTCATGCCTGCCTCCTACGAATAGCTCTGTTCTCAGGCCAGTATCTTATCATCCACCTTCACTGTCAAACCCACCCACTCCCAACGCCAACCACCCCCTTCCCGTAGGGGCGTCCCTCGTGACCACCCACCTCCTACGTTCTCCATCGTAGGGGTGGGTTTGAAACCCACCCTCCCCTTCCCCGTCATCCCGTGCAGAGCCTCCCCTCTCCGTTATTCCCGCGGAGAGCCTGCCCTCGTGAAGCCCGGGGTGGGAATCTATCCCCCCACCCCCATATGTCATTCCGAGGCTCCGCGAGGAATCACGCTGGCCCTCGCAATCCCATTCCCGTTCCTTCCCACCTCTCGTCGTAGGGGCGTCCCTTGTGGGCGCCCTTCCCCTCCGTTCCACACGCCAAACCGTCCTCTTCGGTGTATAATTCCTTACCATAAAACCTAAGCAGGACGAAGCACCCAAAAATGACCACCACAAGACGCGTTGACGTTCGATACCCCGCCAAGGAAATCGACAACAAGTGGCAGCAACGTTGGGAGCGGGACCGCATTTACCATACTCCCGACGACGACCCCCGCCCCAAGTGGCACGAGCTTACCATGTACCCCTACCCCTCCGGCGACCTCCACGTCGGCCACTGGTACGTCATGGCCCCCTCCGACTGCCACGCCCGCTTTCGCCGAATGCAGGGCTTCAACGTCCTCCACCCCATGGGCTTCGACGCCTTCGGCCTTCCCGCCGAAAACGCCGCCATCCGCAACGGCATCCACCCCCATCCCTGGACCATCGGTAACATCGAAAACATGCGCCGACAGCTCCGCACCATGGGTGCCGTCTACGATTGGGAGCGCGAAGTAGTCACCTGCCTGCCGGAATACTACCGCTGGAACCAGTGGCTCTTCCTCCAGTTTTACAAACATGGCCTTGTCTACCGCGGCGAAGCTCCCGTAGTCTGGTGCCCCTCCTGCAACACCGTCCTCGCTAACGAGCAGGTGGTCAACGGCGCCTGCGAACGGTGCGACGCTCTCGTCACCCGTCGGTCCCTGAGTCAGTGGTTCTTCCGAATAACCCAATACGCCGACGAACTTCTGGACTTCAGCGGCCTCATCGACTGGCCCGAGAAGATCCTCACCATGCAGCGCAACTGGATCGGCCGCAGCGAAGGCGTCGAAATCGCCTTCGACATCTCCCACTGCGGCCTGGAAGAGAAGCAACTTCGGACCTTCACCACCCGCATCGACACCATCTACGGCGTCACCTTCATGGTTCTTGCGCCGGAACATCCCCTCGTCGAGAGCCTTACCACTCCTGAGCAGCGCAGCGCCGTCCAGACATACATCGAGGAGGCCCGCCGCCAGACAGAAATCGATCGACTCTCCACCGAGAGAGAAAAGACCGGCGTCCCCCTCGGCGCCTACGCCGTCAACCTAGTCAATGGCGAGCGAATACCCCTCTACATCGCCGACTACGTCCTAACCACCTACGGCACCGGCATCGTCATGGGCGTCCCTGCCCACGACCAGCGCGACTACGAGTTCGCCCAGAAGCATGGACTCCCCATCCACACCGTCATTGCACCGCCCAAAGGCCAGGAACCCGACCCGGGCCGGGCCTCCACTGGACGGGGTGTGATGGTAAACTCCGCCCCCTTCGACGGCATGCCCAGCCCCGAGGGAGCCGAGGCCATCGCCGAACTTGTGGAGTCCAACAACTGGGGTCGCCGCACCGTCTCCCACCGCATCCGCGACTGGCTCGTCTCCCGCCAGCGCTACTGGGGCACCCCCATACCCTTCGTCTACTGCGCAGATTGCGGCACCGTCCCCGTTCCGGATGACCAGCTGCCCGTCCTCCTGCCGCTGGACGCCGAGTTCAAGCCCACCGGCGAGTCCCCCTTGGCCATCAACGAGGATTTCGTCAACACCACCTGCCCCGGCTGCGGCGGTCTCGCCCAGCGCGAGACCGACACTATGGACACCTTCGTCGATTCTTCCTGGTATATGTTCCGCTTCGCCAGCCCCACCGAAGAGGGCGCCCCCTTCGACCCCGACCTCTTGGACCGCTGGCTCCCCGTCGACCAGTACACCGGCGGCGCAGAACACGCTGTCATGCACCTGCTCTACTCCCGCTTCTTCACCAAGGGCATGCGGGACATGGGTTTACTCAACTTCGACGAACCCTTCCTCCGCCTCTTCAACCAGGGCACCATCATCGCCGGCGGTGCCAAGATGAGCAAGTCCCGCGGCAACGTCATCAGTCCCGACCAGTACGTCGAAACCTTTGGCGCCGACGTCGTTCGCGCCTATCTCATGTTCCTCGGCCCCTGGGACCAGGGTGGCGACTGGACCGACACGGGCATCAACGGCATATCCCGCTGGACGAACCGCATCTGGGACCTGTTCCAGCGTGACCCCGCAGACCTCCCCGACACCGTCAACGGCAGCGGCCCCAACGACACCCGCCGGAAGCTTCACCAGACCATAGAGAAAGTCTATACGGACCTGAACCGCTTCAAGTTCAACACCGCCATCGCTAGCCTCATGGAATTCACCAACCACCTCTCCCAGGCTTGGACCGGCAAAACAGTAGACACCGCTCTCTGGCGCGAATGCACCGAGAAATTCCTCCTCATGCTGGCCCCCCTAGCGCCCCACTTGGCAGAGGAGCTCTGGGAACGGACGGGTCGCCCCTACAGCATCCACAACCGCTCCTTCCCCAAGTGGGATCCCGCTCTGACGTCGGAGGAAACCATAACCCTCGTCATCCAGGTAAACGGACGCCTCCGAGACCGCATGCAAGCACCCGCCTCCATCTCAGAAGAAGAAGTGCGACAGATAGCCCTCGCCAGCCCTCGAGTTCAGGCTCACACCCAGGGCAAAACCGTCCGAAAGCTCGTCTACGTCCCCGGCCGCCTCGTCAACATAGTAGCCACCTAACCCCCAATCCCCTCTCTCAGCCGAGTCACCTCGTGCCTGCTCGCTCCCGTTGTACCACGTTGTACAAAACCCCTTGACATCGCCATGAAGATACCGTATTATCCCTTTCGGTACAACGCAGTACAACACGCTGAGAAAGGGAAAACAGAATGAATCCAAAGAAATACACCGCTAGCAAGACCCGAACGAACCGTCCAGGTTGGAGTGTAACGTTCAGACATCCGCGACGAAAAGACTCCCGTGGACAATTTGGGCTGAGGATCCGACGTGGCCTAGGAACAACGGAGGACGCTAAGGCAGATGAACTCATCCAGCAGCTCAAAGAGCTTCTAGCCGACCAGTCGTGGTGGGCCATCGACAGGCGACAAGAAGCATCTTTGAAATTCGACAACATCATCGTGAAGGCATTTTTCGACGGAATGGAGACTGGCAAGATCAACTCCAGAGAGTTAAGGGAGGATATGCTGCCATTGCCTGACAAAACTAAAGGCTACGCCCGAGTTATGCTCGTCGGTTCGACTGGTGCAGGGAAGACCACTTTACTTCGTCAACTGATTGGCTCTGACCACACCAGAGATCGGTTTCCGTCCACATCAACCGCAAAAACAACAACGGCCGACATTGAGATAATCACCACTCCAATTGGGCCATTCAAGTCGGCCATTACGTTCATGAACGAACAGGAAGTACGTGGAGCAGTAGACGAGTGTCTTGAAGAAGCTTGCGCAAGTGTAATTCGAGGTCAAGATAACGCAGGAATAGCGGGAGCGCTTTTGGAACACCCTGAACAACGCTTCCGTCTATCCTATCCCTTGGGTAGTTGGCAACAAGAGTCAACAGCCGAGGACATGGATTTCCTATTCGAAGACGATGAGAGAGACATGGCTCAACTGACCCAAGAAGAAGTTGTACCCGATGCTGAATTAACGCTCAATACCGTAAACCTGAGGGAATACGTTAGGAGAATCAAGGAACTGGCAATTGAGGTTCAGGAACAAGAATCTCCAGAACTGGGCAGTTACCAGGACATGCAAGATGCTTCCCAGAGACAGGTGTGGCTCGAAAAGTATATAGACGCTCTCTACGACCATCAAGGATTCGCGAAGATTTCATTAGACATCATGGATGACATCAAGGGACGATTCGAAAAGATAGCTACCGGTGATTTTGAAGACGAGGCTGTAGGCTGGCCCACCCTATGGTACTACGAAGAGAGTGACCGCGAAACCTTCCTTCACCAAGTAAGATGGTTCACTGGCAACCATTCCCAGCAGTTCGGACGACTCTTGACGCCTCTGGTTGACGGCATTCGGGTCAGTGGCCCGTTCCAACCTGCGGTACCTGGTTTGCAAGATCCTCCGCGACGACTCGTACTGCTAGACGGCGAGGGACTTGGGCATTCGGCCCGGGAGGCAACTAGCATATCTACGAAAGTTACCGAAAGATTTAAAGACGTAGATATGATTCTCCTCATAGACAATGCTCAATCTCCGATGCAGGCAGCTCCCCTTGAGCTATTGCGTTCTGTCGGCACCAGCGGGCACGGTCATAAGCTTGGTGTAGTTTTTACGCACTTCGACCAGGTTCGGGGCGACAACCTTAGTAGCCATTCTCAAAAAATAGACCACGTGTACGCTTCCATCGGCAATGCCTTGTCCGGTATGCGCGATTCGCTAGGTGCCTCCGTAACTGAAATACTGCAAGCCCAGATGGATCAGCATAGCTACTACCTCGCAAATCTAGATCGGCGCACGAGCGGAATTCCACCGGGTTATGTATCCCAAATTGGCGAACTTCTAGAGGCCATGCAAGAGTCAGGGAAACCGTTGACGCCTACTGTCGCGGCACCAAGTTACAACGTTTTTCGATTAGAACTTGCGTTGCGCGACGCAACTGATGGTTTTAAGGGTCCTTGGAGAGGAAGACTTGGACTTAGCTTCCACAACGGAACTCGTAAAGAGCATTGGGCACGTGTCAAAGCCCTTTGTCGGCGCATCGCGAATCGCTGGGCAAACGAGTACGGTCACTTGCGACCAGTGGCAGACTTGATTCGTCATTTGCAGGACGGAATCTCATTATGGCTGGACAGCCCAGACGGATGGACAAGACACCCCGATACTGAAGAAGAACGCGGCGCCGTCATCAACAAGATCCGCCAAGAGGTTTTCATTGGCATTCACGATCTTTCTGCGCGGCGAATCATTGGATCGCATCAACCAGACTGGCTCACTGCCTATAGTTTTCGAGGTGCCGGTTCCAGCTATGATAGAGCGGATAAGATGGCGAGCATCTACGAGATCGCCGCACCGTCAATTAGCTCTGTAATGGGCTCGTCGACTCAGCAGTTTCTGGACGAAGTAATTGATATCGTCAAGAATGCAGTTGATGGGATTGGAGGTTCGATCGCAACTGTACAAAAGGACGGTTGAGGCCGCCTTCATCCATGCCACAAAGTTAAGCAGCGAATTGGGGCGGGAAACAGTTTTCGAGATTTCCCGCCCCAATTGCCTCAATCTAATCCTTCAAGGCGTCAGCGTTTCCGGCCTGACTCACTAATTGCTGATGTCTGCGCCGTACGACATATTGACCCGCCGCGAAGAGTTGAGGCAGTCCATTTTCAAGCCAGCACTCCTGGTCAGCCACCCATTCAAGTATAGTTATTTCCTCCCCACAGCCCGCCCAAGTCCGCCCCCCCCTACCCTATAGTTTTTCTTCCCATCGAATGCAACATAGGGCCTATCACATTCCACCCGCACCCCACACCTTCCCCCGCAGGGGCGTCCCTCGTGAGCGCCCGCTTCCGTAAAAAACAGTGCACCCCAGAGACAACCCCCCCTTCGACCTCATAAGAAACCGGAACTTCCAGCTTCTATTCAGCAACGTCAGCATCTCCACAAGCGGAGACGTGGCCAAACTCCTCTATTGTCCAACTAGGAATTACCAGGCACGGTCTCAAGTCCGGGTAGTGTCTCAGTTGGAAATCAGGTAATTGTCATCAGCTATTATCGGCCGCTGCCCCGCATGGTTCCTTCCATGTAAAGATCTTCGATGTCGTACAGCAAGCAAGTGACTTCTCGGTCGTCTATGTCTTCCCACGAATCCCGTGTCGGGAGGAACGTCTCGATGTCGAGCACCGAGTCGAAGTAGGGAGTCCCGACAAACTCGTCAAAGCGCTCCAAGCAGAGGTTCCACGCCACTTCCCCCACGCGGGAATCACCGGGGTACGCCAGGCCTGCGGCCACCTCGATCGAGACGACGGCGTACACCTCGCGCTGATGCGGATCATCGCACTGTATGAGCTCGACGTCACTTATCTCCTCAGACTCCTCGTAGTTGAAGCAATCCCCTACCCCGATGTCGAACACGTTGCCTCCACCACATGCGACCGACAAGGCCAGCACCAATCCCAAAATCGCAATCACCTTCATCTTTTTATCCTCTCCTACAACAGCCGTAGATATGTCAACTCATGTTGGGCTACGGATACAGTTCTATCCACGCTCTTGGCGATGGCAATCAATTCGCTGTGGTTAGTCTCCAGCCGCAATCTGAGGTCGCAAACCCGGTCTTGCGTTTTCTTCATTTTGTCCACCCGGCCATCAACGTCCGGTAGAATGTTAGCTACTCTTAAGACTCTGGGAATTTTATCCTACGCTGAGGAGTCAACGTTTGTCAAAGGGAGCATCCCCAAAACGTTCGTGTCCATAACGACTCTCATGCTTGGAGCGGGTCTCCAACCTCAGCCCGGTATTCCTCCACTAGGTCGGCCACGTTCTCGGGGCCAATCCCCTTCTCCCTCGCCCTAAGTTCTCCATGCTGGAGAGCCGTCTTCACTCCCACTCCTCAATGTATCGAAGCACAACCTCCAGCAGGAACCCGCTCCTGCCCCACCCCCGCCGTCTCGCAACCTCATCCACCCACTCCACCATCTCCGGGGCCAGCGAGAATGTAATCGTCTTTATGATTCTTGGCATCTGCCGCTCCCCGTTTCTGGCCTGTTCACTGCCTCTTCCACACTGACCAAGTTCATTAGCAGGCTGGCCGCCGAGGTCGCCGACTCCCGGCTCAGGCTCGACGTGCTACGATAATTATCTTCGGACTAGTGTCCGTAAGTTCCTGCAGGTCCCAATCTCCGAACTGTTCCTCGATTGCCAAGCCCGCCCCAGAAAGGAAGGAGGACAGCAATTCTGTCCCAAGGAATCTCAGCGTGCTTCGACTGATCTGAGGCCGGTTCCAGCTTGGACTTGTGAATGTAGCGGTGAAAGAGACAATGTCGCCGACAACGGGGGTCTCCACTTGGTGTGCCATTCGTACGACGCGGCCGTTGTGCACAACCTCTGCCGCGTTGCCAGGGGTCCAGCTTTCCCATTCCCTGGCGAGTGGATTGCGCGTCGTCTCAAACACGAAGCGCCCATCCATGGTAAGTGCCGGCTGTATCACGGTCAGCGACTCCCTCAGTTAGTCGTCATTGACGAACACTTGAAACGCATGACCAGTCATTACGACGAGATCGAACTCTCGACACCAGTCGACCGAAGTTAGGTCACCGAGCACCCACTCTATGTCTGACCGTTTCCGTGCCTGCTCAAGCATCGCATTGGCAGGATCGAACCCGCACAGTCGGCCGGTGTGTCCAGCTTCCCTCGCCAAGCGGAGTAACTCACCAGTACCGCAGCCTACATCAAGTACGCTTCTTGCCAACATCACCAGTGGAAGGTAGAACCCGAAGTCTTTCCTTTCCGCGCAGAACGCGTCGTACAACTCCGCCGAACTGGGTTCAGAAAAGAGACGATCTACCATCACGACACCGCGTTGGTTCCCCCACCGCCGCTTCCGTTGCCCGCACTGCCTCTCGCAGGAACCCTCTCCGCCATATCCGGGGCCAGAGAGAATGTAATCGTCTTCGTGGTTCTTGCCATCTGCCGCCCCCGTTACCGAGTCTTACTGAACCTTTACGGCCCATCCACACCCACGTCAACGTCTCCACCCTCTACGTAGGGACACAAGGTCAACCCGATTCCATCATTCCCGGACGTGCCAAATGTCATTCCTCTGAAAATAGACTGTCTCCATGCTGCTGAAACCCACCTTGCTAACAACCCTTAGGGTGGCGCCAGCCTCGGAAACAATCCGTCATATCGCCCGTAGGGGCAGGTTTCAAACCTGCCCTCCCTCGTGGTCGCCCACCCCACCAGCCCCCATCCCGCCCAAGTCCGCAGCTCCCTCCCTATGGTTTCCCCTCTACATACCAATACAATGTATAGCTATTACGTCCTACCCGTGTCCCCCATCGCCCGCTTCCGCAAAAAACAGTGCGCTCTAGAGTCAAAAACCCCCTCTTCAACCTCATAAGAAACCGGAACTTCCAGTTTCTATTGAGCAACGGCAGCATCTCCACCAGCGGAGACATGGCCGAGCTCCTCGTCATGGGCTGGCTCATCTATCAGCTCACCGGCTCCCCATGGCAGGTGGCTCTGGTGGGCCTCAGTCGTACCGTCACCATGTTCTCCTTCACCCTCCTCGCCGGCGCCATCGGCGACCGGAAGGACCGGCGACACGTCATCATGGCCTCCAACCTCGTCACCCTGGCCGTTGTTGCCACCGTGCTGGGCGTCCTCCTCGCTGGGACCGTCGAGCCCTACTTCCTCTTCATTGCCGCCGCCATCCGAGGGGCATGCCGGGCCTTCGACAACACCAGCCGCAGGGCCCTCATGTTCCATGTCGTCGGCCAAGGCAACCTCGTGCAAGCCATCTCCTTGGAGCAGCTTGGGTTTAGCGCCGGCAGAATCGTCGGCCCCCTCGTCATTGGCGCCCTCCTCCTGATAACAGGCTCTGCCATCAGCGTCTACGCTCTCCTGACCGGCCTCTACCTTTTCGGCTTAGTCTGCATCTTCCTGCTAAAGACCCCTCCCGTGGTTACACCCCTGGCCCGCCGTCCCTTCATAAAAAGCATCGGCGAAGGACTGAAATATGCCTATTCCACCCCCGCCATCGCCGCCGCGCTGACCGCCAGCGTCGTCATGAACGTCTTGTTCCAGTACCACCTGTTCATCCCCGTCATCGCCGCCGAACATCTGCATGTCGGCGCTGGACTCATGGGCCTCCTGGCCGCCGCCGACGGCATCGGCTTCGTTTGTGGCTCCCTCCTCATGGGATTGCTGGGAAGCCGCATCAGAATCAGCGGTAGAATCTTCCTTGGCGGCTGCCTCGGCGTATCCGTCTTCCTCCTCGCATTCGCTCTCTCTCCCTGGTTCCTCCTCTCCTTCCTCATCCTCATCGCCACCGGCGTCTTCCAAAGCGGTTTCTCCACAATGCAAAGCGGCATTCTCCTCACCAGTAGCCCAACCAGCTTCCACAGCCGCGTCTTTGGCGCCCAGGGTTTGGCCGTGAGCACCGGACAGATGGGCAACGTCGAAATTGGCGCACTCGCGTCCATCTTCGGCATGAGCGTCGCCCTCACCGCCAACGCTATAGGGGGGGTTATTCTTCTCCTGCTCATAGCAATCTTCATGCCCGCCCTGCGTCGGCCCATAGAAAGAGTGGAGGAATCTCCCGACGATGCGCCCAGCCCAACAACCCCATCACCACAGGAGCCCGGCGTATTCACCAAACCACCCTCCGGCCCCAGCACAAGGTTCTGGAGACGACTTACCCCCAGGCAACGCCGCAACCTCCTTCGTCAGAAGCTGGACGATTTACGAAGGAACCGCCCCAAAAAACCCGACCCCAACCAACCCCCTAAACCTCCAACTCCATCCCCATAGGCGCGCCTACCGCGGCCCACCAACATTCCCGCATCCCCCATAACATCGACCCGAACCACTCCATGCCGAAGGACTTGTAGACGGACGTTGGGCTTACGTTTTGTGGGCTGTAATTAGGCTGTTGAACTCACTTTCGATCAGCGTCGATAGTATTTCCCACGAGTCGCTGCGTCTCCTCTAGCCATGCGGGTGAAGGATGTTTTCGTGTCACACTTCCCAACCTGTAATTCTCCAATGCATCCAACAGATTCGCAAAAGCGGACAGTACTTGCTCGCTCTCGGAGTCAAGTTTCTGGACGCGTAAATATTCACAAGCTATCGCGTGAGTCTTGCTGAAATATTTTTGCCATGACTCCGACTCCTCTAGTAATCTGTCTAACCTCGTTGCAATCAGCCGTGCTTTTGCTTTGAGTTCTATCTGTGAATGAGGTTCTAATGCTACGCACGTTAAGACTTTGTTATCTTGAGTGCGATACTTGGAGACCACCTTGGTAACTTTTCGTACATGCTTTTCGCCTCGATTTGTGGTGACTACTATCTCGCTTCCAGACCACTCTCTTTCTTCCACAACCCCGACGGCGCACCATTCCTCGCCAAGCATTCTATATGCCCAAGGGGAATCGCCGATGGCTCGGTTAATTGCTTCTTTCACAGCAGTCAAGGTCTCATAACCGCGCCCGCACGTCACAACATCTTCCTCATCTTCATGTACTAAATACCAAGTACCCGAAACGTCGTCTTTTGAGTTCTTAAGCCTCCCAGGGTAGACAAAATAACTTCTAAACTGGTGAACTTTTTTTCCAACCGCCATATCATGTTCCTCTAGTTCTGCCATCCCCTTAGACAATCGTCCCTTCGATTGTTCACAAAAAGGTAAAGGTTGTCATCCGGCCACGGAGTCTTCTTTCTTCTGAGAAATGCCGTGTGGATTTTCAGTAAAATTTTCTTGGCGACTCCATTATTCGGCCAGTCGTAAATCATCGCGAAGGGGGTTTCTCCGCCAATGTTGCACGCTAACCTTGGTGGAATCAGTCTAGGGTTACGGTCTTCTGGTCTCTTTCGATAGTCAGGGTGCGTTGGCAGCAGAATCCCCAACAGGCCGCATCTGTCATTGTTCCTCCTGTCAATGATACTGGCGGAAATTTCCCAATCCACATGCTTGCGCTGCCACGTGCAACAACCAATTAGGACGATTGTAACGGTAGCGTCGGCTATGTGCTCATCCCGAATTATGCGGCGTATCTCATCCAAGGGCAGACCCTCGTCATGGATGTCCCCTTGGCTCACGGACTTGTCTACGAACTTACTGTCCAACGCCTGGACGAGCTGGTTCTTGTATTCCTGGTCATCCTCGTGATAGTAGCTAATGAACACCTTGTGTCTTGGTATATTGGCGGTCATAGCTCCACCCCTGGCTACAGTATCAAGCACCTTGCAATCACTATCGTAAACGCGACTCCGACATAGAACGGACAAACCGAGAACGATTTGAACATCGCCCAAAGCAACGTCCCAACCTCGGAGTCGCTCGGTTTCACTCGAAACAGATCCGTCGTGTCCAATCGCCCATCGTGTAGTTTGCCGACGAAGGCATTGAACGAATTGCGGAATCTTCGTTCCAGTGAAAGGTAATAGGCATCGAGCGCGTATAACAACCCCGTCGGAACCAACGCTATCAGCGCATGCATCGGCTCCCCGGTCCGGGCCACCAGCACCAGCGTGGCGGCAACGAGGGTCACGCACCAAAATTTGCAGGAGCCGCTATTCGCGGCCATCCGGTTAATCACTCCCTGCATCATCTCCAAATGCGTCCGCACCGCGGGGGAGTCTTCGTTCAGGTTTGGTCGCTCAACCATCCGCTCACCCTCCATAGCTATTCCGGATCCGGATAGCCTCCTCAACCCAGTCGGCTATGTTGTCAGCTATGTACTTGTACACGCTGGTGCTCCGCTTATATGGAGGGTCGTAGGCGTTCACTATGCTCGACATCCTTTTTCTGTTTACGCTGAATCTATAGAAGGGATTCGCACCTTTCGCTGATCGCATTCCAAAGCGGTTTTTGAGATTGTGAATATAGATGCCTAGCAGTCCTCTCCCATCGTTCCAAGCTTTCTCTATCTCGTATCTAACCCACTTGCGCCTCGACGTGTATCCGCCTATCAAGACAATGACGCATGACTTTCCATACATCTGGGCGTCAATCCACCTCTCAATTGCAGCCCCGCCACCTCGCGTGACGGCCTCCCAAGCATTGTCGGAAACAGGCGTGTTGCCCTCGACCACGCCCATATTCCTAACCTGCGACGCCCGCCAATTGTCCGGCTTGTAGTGGAAGCTAAAGAAGGTTCTCCTCCGGATAACCATTTTCTTACCGATCACCTTTCGTTGCAATCTCCGTAGTCATTGAGTAGTCATATCTTCCCCAATTCCAGAATAGACCTGAGATTGCGCGAGGGCAAACGCCTATGTGGTGCGTCCCGCGAAGAGCCTGCCCCCGTGAAGACGGGGGCGGGAATCCATCCCCCCAACCCCTCTACCATTCTCGCAAATGCGAGGATCCAGCCTCGCTCTCCGCCTCTCCGTAACGCTCCTTCACACGTAGGGGCAGGTTTGAAACCTGCCCCTTGTCGCTATTAGCCCCACCAAAACCCGGCCCCGCCTTCAGTCGGCGATAGCCGTCCCCATACGCACAACCACGTCCCACTCCCCCTTCGTCACCGGCTGGACGGACAACCGCGCCCCCCTCCGAAGCACCATCATATCCTTCAACTTCGGCGCTGACTTCAGCATGTCCCGCGTAACCGGACGGAGGAATCGAGAAGTCGCCCTTATGTCAACCATGAACCAGAGGGGATTCTCCGGCGTGCTCTTCGGGTCCGGGTGCGCCGATCCCGGGTCCCACGCCGTGAAATCCGGGTATCCCTCCTTCACCACAACCGCAGTCCCTATCACTGCAAGGGGCTTTGTAGTGCTGTGATAAAACAGCACCTCGTCCCCCTCCTTGATGTCATCCCGCAGCAAATTCCGCGCCTGATAATTTCGCACCCCATCCCACTCGGCCACCCCGTCCTCAACGAGATCGTCGAACGAGTAGGCGGAAGGTTCAGACTTGAAGAGCCAATACCTTTTAGCCATAAGCCATCCTCTGAGGGAATTGTCCCCGCTCCCCAGCCGGACGGCTGGGGAAACAGAAGCCTACGCCTTCACCTCGACGCCCAACTCCAACTCGTCTTCAATGGCCTTCGTGGAAACCAGGTGACGCTGCAAGTTCATCTCCTTGGAGCTGAAACCCAACGCCAGCCCTACCAGCTGCGGCAGATGGAACACCGGCATATTGATCTCCTCCCCCCTGTGGGCAGCGGCATCCGCCTGCTTCCCGTCCAATTCCAGATGGCACAGCGGGCACGGAGTAACCATTGCCCTAGCGCCCTTGGCCTTGGCGTCCAGTATGTGGTCGCCGCACATTGAAAGGGAATTGGCCTCGTTTGACGTCAGAATGGGAAAGCCGCAGCACTTCCCTCGGCCGGAACTCTTCACAGCCTTCCCGCCCAGCGCCTCGATAACGTCCTCCAAGGCCGTCTTACGAGTCTTGGCGAATTCCTTCGGCACCATCAATTCCGGTGGCCGCTTCATGTAGCACCCATAGAACTGGGCCACGGGCAGGCCATTCAATGGACGAACCACCAGATCCTTAAGCTTGTCCAGCCCGAAGTCCTCCACAATAGCCCAGAGCATGTGACGGATGTCCGTGGTCCCCTTGTACGTCAACCCCTCCTCAGCCAGGAACCTGCGGTTGATCATCGACCGGTATTCTTCGTCCTTCAGCCGGTGGTTGGCCTGCATCATAATCCCTTGGCAGGTGCTGCAGATGGTCATTATCGGCAGACCTGCTCTTTCGGCCAGGGCGAAGGTTCGAGCATTGATGGGGTCCGATACTTCCTTGCTCAGAACCCCGGCGCCGGTGCATCCCGCGCTTTCCAACACGTCATCGTCCAATTCCAGACCCAGCTTCTCCGCCACCTTCGTCACGGCTTCATACAGTTCCGGGCAGCCGCCCCGCGACACGCAGCCAGGGTAAAATGCGTATTTCGTCTTCACTTCCTGCTTCACTTGGCCGTTGGTTATCATGGAGCGCCTCCTGATAGTGTTGTCGGTTTCAAATAGTGGCTCATTACTCCTGAGCTTCCCACTTTTCAAAGATCCTCTTGATATGCTCGTGGCCGGGTCTCTTCTTGTGCAGCATGTACGGCATCGGACGCTTCCCCTTCATCGCCGCCTTCACCGCGAAGGGCAGCAGTTTCATCAGCCCCTTCACGTTCGTATACCCCTCCGTCTCAATGGCCAGCCGCCCCTCGTCCAGCCACCCGTGAGCCTTCACCGACGCGGCGAAGCTCTTGTAGTGGTGCACCACCTTGGGCGGCCCCGCCTCGGCTTTGATGGCCATGTCGTGCAGGTCGAAAATCCGGTCCGTGGGTTCAATGTACTTCGGACAATGCTCACTGGCCTCGAAACAGTGGGTGCAGTCCCACATCCCCCGGGCGAGGCTCAGCTTGTCCAGCCGTTGACGCTTCCGGCTGTCCCGCTCGTCTGCAACGGCGCGGTAGGCCTTCGTCAAAGCCGCTGGCCCCACAAAGGTCTTGTCCACCACCAACACCGTGCACCCCTGGTCGCACAGACCGCACTGGGTGCAGCGCATAGCTTCCGTCAGGTGCTTGCCATGGCCGCCGGGCACTAGGTGCTCTCCCTCTGGCGGCGGCGGCACCGGGTCCACCCACGGCTCCACAGCCTTGAATTTATCCCAATGAAATTCCCTCGCGTTATACACCAAGTCCTTGACCGGTTTGCTCATCTTCAACGCCTCAAGCTCAATGGCCCCATCCTCGGCGCCCTTCCATGCCTTCGCCACCTTGGTCCGGCACGTAATCGCTCCCTTGCCGTTGACCGTCATGGTGCAGTCGCCGCAAAACCCCGTCCGGCAGCTGCCCCGGAACGCCAGTGTCGGGTCCTGCTCGTCCCGTACCTGCAACAACGCGTCAAGTACGGTATCCCCCTCTCCAACCTCTGCGCTGTACGTCTGCGTAGAACTCTCTGCGTTGGTTATCGGGTCGTATCGCTTAACCGCAAACTTCACTTCCATCTTAAAGGCTCCTTCCTGACTATGACGGCAGTTTCTTGAATCCCTGCCTACTTCTTGACCGGTTCAATTCCTCGCGCTATCGCCGCTTTCGCTAGCCGGCATCTACCGGCTCGAAGTCGAGCGCCGGCCCGTCCTCCGACCGCGTTGCCACGATGCGCTTCATCCAGTTATCGTCGTTTCTCTTGGTAAAGTCCGACCTGAAATGACATCCTCGGCTCTCTTGTCGGGCCTCCGCACTTGCGATGATCACCTCGGCCACGTCAAGCATATTCCCCAACTCTTTCAAAGTCCTGAGCTCGATGTTGTAGGTCCCGCTCTTGTCCCGCACACCCAGCGCCGCATGACGCTCCTGCAGTTTGACCACCGCGTTGGCGGCCCTCCTCAAGCCCCTCTGACTCCGCACAATCCCCACGTTCTTGTCCATCACCTCGCCCAATTCGCGGCGGATGGCCCCGGGCGTGTCGTCGTTCGGTTCCTTCTCCGTTACCTCGTTGAGAATCGCCTCCAGCTCCATAACCAGGTCGGAACTCGCGGGTCTCCAAGTGGCCCCTCGCGCATAACGGCTGGCAGACTCCCCGGCCCGACGACCGAAGACTATGCAGTCCAGCAGCGAGTTGCCGCCCAGCCGGTTAGCCCCGTGAACGCCCGTAGAAGCGCACTCCCCAGCGGCGTACAGACCCGGCAGCCCTGTGGATCCAAAGGTGTCAATTCGTATGCCTCCCAAAGGTCGATGCATCCCCGGCTTCACCGGAATCAGATCGTCCGAAGGGTCCAACCCCTCCAGGTCGTCCATTATCCACAAAGTTTCCTGAAGCCTGTCCTTCATGCGGGCCTTGTCAATGTGCCGCATGTCCAGGAACACGTGACCCTTGTCCCCTCTGTTCTTCCGCACCTCAGTCAGCGCCGCCCGAGTTATTACATCCCTCGTCGACATCTCCATCGCGTCCGCGTCGTACCGCTCCATGAACCGCTCGCCCTTCTTGTTCACCAGGTGAGCGCCCTCGGACCGCACTGCTTCTGTTATCAAAATGCCCCTGTCCCCCAGCGTCGTGGGGTGGTACTGCACCATCTCCATGTCGATGAGAGGCACCCCGGCCCGGTACGCTATGGCCACACCGTCGCCCGTGCCCGTCAACGAGCACGTGCCCCCGTTGTACATGCTACCCAGGTTCCCCGTCGCCATCACAACCGACTTGGCGTGAAATGGATGAAGCTCTCCCGATCTCAGGTCCCGCGCAATCACGCCCTTGCACATCCCGTCCTCCACCAGCAGGCCCGCGACGAACCATTCGTCGTAAGTGCGAATTTCCGACCGCACTATCTGCTCGTACAGCACCTGCAATATCACGTGCCCCGCCGAATCTCCCACGAAGCACGTCCGGGCCTGTGACGAACCGGGGAAAGTAGTAACGTCTATCCGACCCTCTGCGTCCCGGTTGAAGATAACCCCCATGTGCTCCAGCGCCACCACGTCCGCCGCAGCGCTCTGGCACATCACCTCCACCGCACTCCGGTCCGATAAGTCCCCACCCGCGGCGATGGTGTCTTTGGCGTGGGCCTCCCAGGAGTCCCCCGACTTGAGGGCGGCGTTGATCCCGCTGTGGGCGCCGGACGAGTGACTCCGCATAGGATGTACCTTGGAAAGCACCGCCACGTCTGTGCCCGAAGCCCGGGCGCTCAGAGCAGCCCGTAGCCCGGCAAATCCGCCGCCCACTACTAGAACGTCATGTTGAGGCAAGGGCCCTCCTCTCGCTCCCCCGCAGGGCCAACCATGCCCGCCACGAGGTCAAGTTGGATAGCTTCCACCACCGACCTCGCCAAGGACACGTCTAACCTATCACGGGGTTTACGATAGTGGGGTCAACGCCCATTGTAATAAGCCCTACCTACACTGTCAATTTCCCCCGCCTCGAATGTGTCGTACGTCATTACTATGATAATAGACCGCCCACTAAGAATAGACCGACGCCCACCTCCCCCCGCGTAGGGGCGACCCATGTGGTTGCCTTTCCCCATCATACCCCCTCCCCCCCGGCATCTCCGTAGGGGCGTCCCTCGTGGGCACCCTCCCCCGTCATCCAAGCCACCTTTCCGTTATTCCCGCGCAGAGCCTGCCCCCGTGTTCACGGAGGCGGGAATCCACCTCTCTCCCCCGTAGGGGCGACCCTTGTGGTCGCCCGTCCCCATTCCCCGTAGGCCACCACGTCATTCCCGCTTCTTCCGTTTTTCCCGCGCAGAGCCTGCCCCCGGTGAAGACAGGGGCGGGAATCCATCCCCTCCCCCGTAGCGGCAGGTTTCAAACCTGCCCCTGTTCCTCCCTCCCTACAACTCACCTCGCCGGGCCCTCCATTTCCCTTTCCTCAGCAGGGGCGTCCCTAGTGGGCGCCCGTTACATTCAACCGTTCGACCAACCTCCCCCGTAGCGGCGGTTCACGAACCACCCTTCCCCATCCGTTGTCCTCGCGGATGCGGGGACCCATCCCCTCTTCCTCCCCCACAACGTCGCCTTCGCGCCTTCGCTCAGCCATCCACCCCTACCACTGTAGCGACTCCCCACTGCATTCCTTTCATCCCGTAGGGGCTGGTTTCAAACCAGCCCCTGTTCCTCCCTCCCTCCAACTCACCTCGCCGGGCCCTCCATTTCCCTTTCCCCCGTAGCGGCGTCCCTAGTGGGCGCCCGTTACATTCAACCGTTCGACCAACCTCCCCCGTAGGGCCGGTTCGCGAACCGCCCGTCCCCTCCCGTTGTTCTCGCCTCCGGAGACCTTTGAACAACCTACTTGGCGCACTCGGCGGGAGGTTTACCTGCGTGGAATTGTGATTTCCCCTCCGCCCTGTGCTACGCGCCTTTCGCCTCTGGGGCGAGGCGTCCCCCGGCAGAGTGCGCTATCGCCAGGGTTCAGGCCCGGCATCCAGACAGCTTGACCACCTTCCGCATGTTGTAGGCCATCAGCTTGAACCACATCTCCACACCGTTTCGTTCCAGACCCCGGTAGCGGACGTGGCCGTACCCGTAGACGCGCTTGAGGGTACCGAACACCTTCTCCACCAACGCCCGCCTTGGCTTTATTAGCTCGTTGCGCCGCTTCTGCCAATAGGGGAGGCCCCGCTGATGCTTGTGGGAACGGTGCATGATCCGGTCCTTTATCCCCTGAGAGCGTGTCTAATAAATCCCTTTGCTACCTCGAGCGCTCCATGTCACCTTGAGTGAAGCCGAAGGATCTGGAGTTGGAGGGGCGGACTTCGCTGCCTAACAGATGTTTATGCTTCGCTCCACCGGCGCCTTTTTAGACACCCTCTGAGACTTCAGCCACTGACGCCTTCGCCTCGATTCATAGGCCCGGTCACCGTACACCGCCCCCTCATCGCCACTCACCAGCTCATCGGCCACCAAGCTCTCATAGACCTTGGCAGGGGTCAGCACAGCCTTGCGCACCAACCCCGTACTCGCATCCACCCCCACGTGAACCTTGTAGCCGAAGTGGGTCCGCGCCCCGCGGCCAGTGTAGCTCCAGTCGGCGTCGGGGTCTGTAGAACTCTTGGCTCCACGGCCCGCGGAGAGGGGCGGACGCCGCACCTGGGCCTCCACCAGCGTGGCGTCCATCAACGTCCCCTCCTTCACCATCATCCCTCTATTCTCCAGCTGGCACTCCAACTCCGCAAATAGCTCTTCGCTCAGCCCCCGCCTGGACAACTCCGTCCGAAAGCGGCTGATGGTCGAGGGGTCAGGGGTCTCGTCCTGGAGTCCCAGTCCTACGAAACGGCGAAAGGATATCCGGTCTCCCAGCGCTTCCTCCATATGCGGGTCCGAAAGGTTGTACCACTGCTCCAGCAACAGTACTTTGACCATCATCAGCGGTGGATAGCTGGGCCGCCCCTCATCAGCAGAGTAGATCCCCTCCACCAGCATGGCGAATCTCTCCCAGTCCACCTCCTCCCCTATTCGCTCCAACCGCTCGTTTCTCCCCAGGGTCTCCGGCAACAGTGTTTCGACTAGTGACGGCTGGCCTATCTGACGGTGCATATGCAACTCTCCTGAACCTGCGGCTGCTCAGTATTTTCGCCCATGGACTAGTAGTTATGAAAAGGTTCCGTATGCGGGGACCCATCCCCTCTCCCCCGTAGGGGCGACCCTTGTGGTCGCTCGTCCCCATTCCTCGTAGGCCACCACGTCATTCCCGCTTCTTCCGTTTTTCCCGCGAAGAGCCGGCCCCGTGAAGACAGGGGCGGGAATCCATCCCCTCTCCCGTAGGGGCAGGTTTCAAACCTGCCCCAGTTCTTCCCTCTTTACAACTCCCCCCTCATGTCATTCCGAGTCCCTCGAGGAACCTAGCCCCCAACGCTCAACGTTCTCCCTCAATTCCACCCCGACGCCCCACTATCCAACACCCCATTCTCGTGCTAACATCCTTCCCCAAACGCCCATGCCTCATCGCCAAATAGACGTCACCATCCAGGAAGACCTACCCTCCCCCCTTTCCGAAGAATTGCTCCGAAGGGCCTCCCTAGCCGCCCTCGACGCCGCCCTCCCCGACCAGGACTGCCAGCTGACCCTAGCCCTCTGCGACGATGACACAATCCGCGCACTCAACGCCCAGTACCGCGGCACCGACAAGGTCACTGACGTCTTGGCGTTCTCCACCAGCCACTCCGGCCCCTGGCAGGGTGATGACGATTCCGACCCCACGACGCACGAAATAGACGCCGCCTTCCCAACACCCCCCAACGAACCCCCAGATCTCGGCGACGTTGTAGTCTGCATCCCCCAAGCCCTCCGGCAGGCCGCCGACGCCCACCGCTCCGTACAACGGGAAACCGCCCTCCTCGTCATCCACGGCGTCCTCCACCTCCTAGGCCACGACCACTACGAAAAGCAAGAAAAAGCCCTAATGTGGTCCCTCCAAAACCAAGCCCTCACCACCCTCTTTGGCACCACCAACGTCGAATTCTCCACTCCCCCATAAAGGCGTCCCTCGTAGGCGCTCTTCCCCTCCGTTGTCCTCGCGAATGCAGGGACCCATCCCCTTCTTCCACCGCCTTATCCCCCCACCCATCACTCGTTATTCCTGCAACGACGAGAATCCATGCCATCCACCTCCCCTTGTCCACGCGGATGCGGGGACCCATCCCACACTAACCTACGCCATTCCCGTCTTTTCCAAGAGGCTAGCTAGAAACCAACCCCGCACCGACATCCCTTTCTCTATCAATGTGCCCATCCTCTCCGTAGGGACGGTTCGGGAACCGCCCTTCCCCCTCCAACATCATGCCTCTCCGTCCCCTCTTCCCGTAGGGGCGTCCCTCGTGGCCACTCCTCACATTCAACCGTTCGACCAACATTCCCGCAGGGACGTCCCTTGTTGACACCCTTCCCCGTCATCCCTTACCGACCGCCTGGTAATTCCGAATCCCGGCCCACATGTCATTCAAAGCCCAAGCCCTCCTCCCCACATGTCATTCCGAACCTCCGCGAGGAATCTCGTTGCCGGGTTCCGCTCCCCCTCACACTCTGTCATCCCAATACTCCACAGGGAATCCTGCTGGCTTCCACTCAGCCTACCGTCCCCATTCCACGTAGGCTCCTACACCTTCCCCCATCATTCACTACTTCTCCCCCTCAACAACGGCCAATACCAATACCGAAACCAAACCCTCCGCACGTAGCAGCGTCCCTCAGCGTCCCTCAGCGTCCCTCGTGGTCGCCCGTTACATTCAATCGTTCGACCAACCCCTCCCCCGTAGGGGCGTCCCTATTGGTCGCCCTTCCTCGCCATACGACACTCAACACCCTCTCCGTAGGGGCAGGTTTCAAACCTGCCCATCCTTCCGTCAACATCCTCTCCCCTACCAGCATTCCACCCCCTCCCCTGCCACCCTCCGCTACCTGAAATATCCCAAAACTGGTACAATCAACCCATGACCTCCCAAGTCCTATACCGCAAGTGGCGGCCCCGTCGATTCGCCGATCTCGCCGGCCAGGAGCACGTTACCACCGTCCTCCGCCAGGCCGTCCTGCAGGACCGCATCTCCCATGCCTACCTCTTCTGCGGCCCCCGCGGCACCGGCAAGACCACCACCGCCCGCGTCCTCGCCCGCACCCTCAGTTGCCTCAACCCCCAGGACGGCGAGCCCGATAACGCCTGCGCCCGCTGCCAGAATATCGACGCCGGTCGCGCCATGGACCTCATCGAAATGGACGCCGCCAGCAACCGCGGCATCGACGAGATTCGCAGCATCAGGGAGCGGGTCAACTTCTCCCCCGTCGAGAGCCGCTACAAGGTTTACATCGTCGACGAAGCTCACATGCTCACCGAGGCCGCCTCCAACGCATTTCTCAAGACCCTCGAGGAACCGCCCCCCCACGTTATCTTCGTCCTATGTACCACGGAACCCCACAAAATCCTACCCACCATTATCTCCCGCTGCCAGCGCTTCGACTTCCGACGCATCTCCTCCGAAGTCATCGTCGAAAGGCTGCGCTTTATCTGCGAGCAGGAAGGCATAGAAGCCGACTCCGCCGTCCTCGGAGCTCTGGCCAGGGCCGCCGGCGGCAGCCTCCGCGACGCCGAGAATCTGCTGGAGCAAGCTGTAGTCTCCTTCGGTCAGAACCCGGACATCAATGCCCTCCAGGAGATGCTCGGACTCGGCCATTCCCAGGAGGCCCAATCTCTAGTCGCCCACTTTCTCTTGGGCAACACCTCCGGCGCCCTCGGAGTCATCGGCAAAGCCTCCAGCAACGGCGTCGACCTCCGGCAGATCCATCGCCAGTCCGTCGAGCTTCTGCGGGCCGTGCTGCTCATAAAGTCCGGTGCCTCCGAAACCCTCGACCTCGACACAGAGACCCTCAACGAAATGGGGGTCCTGGCCCGCAAAGTCCAGCTGCCAAAGGTCATGCGCTGTCTCAAGGCCATGGGTGAAATCAACATGCGATTGGACGCCACCAGCAGCCTCCCTCTGGAGTTGGCAGTGGTGGAGGCCTCCCTGGCCGAAGAGGCTCAACCCTCCAGACCCACCGTCCCTGCGAGAGCGACGCCAACCCCCGTGCGCGCCGGCAACAGGCCATCCAACTACGACCGCAGCCCGTCCACGCCCCAGCGCCGCCCCCCACCTCCACGTCAACGCTCCGTCGCCAGCCAACCCGCACCGCCCCCTGCAACCACGCCCGAGCCCGACCCCGCACCCAGTCCTTCCCCAGCGCCTGTAGCCCAGGGTGACGGTTCGGCTCTCTCTCCCGCAATCTGGGACCAGATAGTCCGCTCCTTACGCCGGCAGAAGGGCAAACGGTTCTTCCTCGGTGCGCTCCTCAAAGACTGCCGCAGCCCTCATCTGGAAAACGGTGACGTCGTCCTGCCTTTCAGCCACCGCTCCAACATGGAGCGCATGGAAAGCGAGCTAAAAGAGGCTGAAGGCAGCGCCGCCGTCAAGAACGCCCTTAACCACTACCTCGGAAAGCCCTACGATGTCAAACTCACCCTCCTCGACAATACTAACAACCGCCCCGCCGCCATGAGCAGCGCCCTCGTCCGCGCAGCTAGGCAGATGGGTGGACGAATTCTAGACGAGAGGACCATTGACCCTTGATGAACCGAAAGATGATCAAGCAGGCCCAAAAGCTTCAAGCCCAACTCCAAAGGGCTCAGCAGGAACTCGAAACTACCACCGTCATCGGCACAGCCGGAGGAGGCGTCGTCAAGGTGGTCATGACGGGCAAGCAGACCGTAGAATCCGTCGAAATCGACCCCGAAGCCGCCGAAGACGTCGAACTCCTCCAAGACCTAGTAACCGCCGCCGTCAACGACGCCGCCACGAAAGTTCAGGAAATGGCCGGCCAAAAGCTTGGCAGCCTCACCGGCGGACTAAAAATCCCCGGCCTAATGTAACCCCCATTCCCCTCCCGTTGTCCTCGCGGATGGAGACCTTTGCATAACCGTCATTCCGGCAAAAGCCGGAATCCAGAATCCCATGATTTAGCTATGCCAAGAGTCGTTCTACACCGCCATTTGAATGCGATTCGATAGTTATGCAAAGGTCTCCGGATGCGGGGACCCATCTTTCCCACTCCCCTCCCCTTATCCTCGCGAATGCGAGGACCCATCCCCCTTCGCCCACCACCGCCTAAACCGGTAGGGGCAGGTTTGAAACCTGCCCCCTTCTACTAACCGCGCCACCATCATGCAATGGTAGGGGCGGTTCCCGAACCGCCCGTCCCCCATCTCTCCCCCCGTAGCGGCGTCCCTTGTGGGCGCCCGCCTTATGTCATATAGGATGTGTTATCCGTCATTCAAACCGCCACCCATGTCATTCTGAGCGCAGCGAAGCGGAGTCGAAGAATCTCGCCCCCACCGCATCCCTGGTAACGTCGCCCTTCAAGCCTGCCCTTCATACCCATATTTGGGAGTGGCGAAACGGGGTCTCAGCATTGACACCCATAGCAACCCCGCTATAATATACGTACGAGTCTGTGGATATCTGTGGATATATGGTGCTAGTCAAGACCGGGAGAGAAGGAAAATGACCCGTATACGCACGACAATATACGTGACCCTGTTGAGCGTTGTCCTTGCGATGGCCCTTACGGCGGCGCTCGCGGCCTGCGGAGGCGGCGAGAGCGGCGGCGAGAGCAAGGAGGACATCCTCGCTCAGACTTGGGACTGCTGGGCCCAGGGGGACACTGAAGTCTTCGAAAGCATGATCATGATGTTCCCCACCGCCGACGATATGGACGACGCCAAGGCACAGTTCATCTATGTGAGTTCCGTCGCTCCGATCGAAGACCTGAAGGCGAGCCGCGACGAAGCCTGCGGCGCCTCGCCTTCCTAGCCTGCCACCACGCTTCCAACGGCCCAGGCTACCGCTCCGGCCGCCACACCTATCCCAGGTTGGTTCAGACCGGCCTCCACCAGATCGACTTCCCGACCCTCTGCTGGTTTGAAGCAGACAGGCTCAGGATGGGCGGCGCCATGCGCAATAGCCTACACATATTTGGGAGTGGCGAAACGGGTGTCTCAGAATTAACATCCATAGCAACTCCGCTGTGCTACCATATGAATCTGTGGATATATGCGTCCGTCAATACCGGGAGGGAAAATGACCAGTAGGAGAGAAATGACCACTACACGAACGACAAGATATGTGACCCTGTTGAGTGTTGTCCTTGCGCTTGCCCTTACGGCGGCGCTTGTGGCCTGCGGCTCCGATGAGCCGTCCGGCGGGACCGCGGCCTCCGGCTCCGCCGAAACGGACCGGGAAGCCCTGGTTGCCCTCTACAACGCAACGGACGGTGAGAACTGGGATGGAAGCAGCAACTGGCTGAGCGACGCTCCCCTCGGCCGATGGAAGGGCGTCACCACCAACATGGACGGGCGCGTTACAAAGCTGGAACTCGTCTTCAACGCCTTGAGCGGGGCGATACCGCCGGAGCTGGGCAGCCTCTCCAGCCTGACAGAGCTGGACTTCCTCGGCAACGGCTTGAACGGGGCGATACCGCCGGAGCTGGGCAACCTCTCCAGCCTGGCAAAGCTGGGCATCGGCGGCAACGGCTTGAACGGGGCGATACCGCCGGAGCTGGGCAGCCTCTCCAGCCTGACAGAGCTGGACCTCTACGGCAACAACTTGAGCGGGGCGATACCGCCGGAGCTGGGCAGCCTCTCCAACCTGACAGAGCTGGACCTCTTGGCGAACGACTTGAGCGGGGCGATACCGCCGGAACTGGGCAGCCTCTCCAGCCTGACAGAGCTGCTCCTCTACGACAACGACTTGAGCGGGGCGATACCGCCGGAACTGGGCAGCCTCTCCAGCCTGACAACGCTGCACCTCGACGACAACGACTTGAGCGGGGCGATACCGCCGGAGCTGGGCAGCCTCTCCAACCTGACATGGCTGGACTTCAGCGACAACAACTTGAGCGGGGCGATACCGCCGGAGCTGGGCAGCCTCTCCAACCTGGAAGGGCTGGTCCTCAGCGACAACGCCTTGAGCGGGGCGATACCGCCGGAGCTTGGCAACCTCTCCAACCTTGAATTGCTGTCCCTCGGCAACAACGAGTTGAGCGGGGAGACACCGGCGGAGCTAGGCAGCCTCTCCAACCTGAGAAGGCTGTTCCTCAACGACAACGAGTTGAGCGGGTGCGTGCCAGGCAGCCTGGAAGACCAGACCTCCTTTGACCTTGGCGACCTGCCCTTCTGCTAAAGCCACGCGCCCTCAGCCGGGGACGGACGGCATATCGTCCGGAAGGCGCTCCCAGCGCGTGTTGACTATGGGGCTTGGCGCTGCCGAGCAACGGGGTATCAGCCTCTCCCTTCGTCGGCCTCCCCGTCGACGGCGGTTTGACCGCTCCAGCGCATGCTGACGCCCTTAACCGCCAGACCTTCCTACACATATTTGGGAGCGGCGAAACGGGTCGAAACGGGTGTCTCAGAATTGACACCCATAGCAACTCGGCTGTGCTACCATGTGAATCTGTGGATATATGCGTCCGTCAAGACCGGGAGGGGAAATGACCAGTAGGAGAGAAATGACCCGTATACGCACGACAATATACGTGACCCTGTTGAGCGTTGCCCTTGCGCTGGCCCTTACGTCGGTGCGGCAGAGATTTAGTGGCTAAACGGTGCGCATCGACGAACGAGTATAGCGGGGACCACACGTTGTTCTCGGAGTAAACCCATGCTCAGTAAAATCCATAAACGCTGTGCCAGCTACGTAGCCTCTCTCTTAGAGGGTGTCTAAAAAGGCGCCGGTGGAGCGAAGCATAAACATCTGTTAGGCAGCGAAGTCCGCCCCTCCAACTCCAGATCCTTCGGCTTCACTCAAGGTGACATGGAGCGCTCGAGGTAGCAAAGGGATTTATTAGACACGCTCTTAGGGTTGAGGCAACCCCTGATGTATCGCGCTCAAGCCATAATTTCGGAGTGCCGCACGTATTCGTGGAAAGACCTCCGTCGAGGAGTCACTGCCAACTTTGTGATGACGCTATTGAGTCTGGCAATGCTCACCTACATCATTTGGGGATTTGATTACATAGACGGGTTGTACGACAGCGTTGTGATGAATCTCCTTCCTGCGGTGCTACCTCCTATGGTGTTCTATGAAGCGATGCAGAAGCGTGAAGCTCGACGGTTCGATTGGTCGTACGCCGGGTTTGTGTTTTTCATTGGGCTCGCGCTGCTATTGGCGATCAGCGACAGTTATGACGTCGACGAGTTGGGGATCAACGTATTCGTCATAATGGCATCGTCTCCCTGGTTGTTGATATTCGGGATACTGGTGCGAGGAGAGAGGATATTGGCAATTGGCATGGTGCCGGCGGCCTTCATATTGATGGGGTATTGGGTCGTGCCCGGATTCTTGGATGGATTGAAGTTGCAATATTTCTTGATCCCATTGCCTGCTGTCTCAATCTTGCTTGCCTCATGGACTCTCTTGGTATGGATACTATTCAAGGGCGTTGACAGGTGGCCAAAGCACCCTACACTAGCTCCACTTATGGAGAGTCTCGCAATGCTGTCCCTGTTCATGCCGCTAATGGTTCTAGCGATAGGGGTTCCCAGGACGATTCCGGGTGGCGAGGATTGGTCTGTGGTACTCGCCGCAATGGTCGGTGTTGTGTTTGGCAGCGTGGTCTCCGAGCCACTAACACGTTTCTTGCGGAGTTATAGAAATCTCCCATCGGCTCGCAGAAACGATGGCGGCGATGAAGTTGAGCGGGGAGATACCGCCGGAGTTGGGCAGCCTCTCCTACCTGAGGGAGCTGGACCTCGTCGGCAACCAGTTGAGCGGGTGCGTGCCGAGCAGCCTGGAAGACCAGTTGGACTTTGACGTATCTGACCTTGGCGACCTGCCCTTCTGCTGAAGCCCCGCGCCCTCAGCCAGGGACGGCATATCGCCCGGAAGGCGCTCCCAGCGCGTGTCGGCTATGGCGCATGGCGCTGCCGAGCAACAGCGTATCAGCCTCTCCCTTCTCCCCCTACTTTCCCCCGTTATTCCCGCGTAGAGCCTGCCCCCGTGAAAACACCCCTCCCCTTGTCCTCGCGGATGCGGGGACCCATCCCCTTTGATTACCAAGGTCACAGATTGCCCTCGAACGTAGCCAAGTCAATTTCCAGCGCTTCCAGCATTTTGCTGAGAACCACTCTATGGATTTCTTTGCGACTTAGCACCAACGTCGTTGTGAGAATACGACCGTCGTCCATCCGCCGTATGATTCCTGGGTGAGACCCGCCTCTGGGCCTACGTGCAGAACACCCTATCCTCTTCAATATGGCGAGCACCCTATTGCTGGAGCATAGCGGTAATCGGCTAGCGGGTATCTTAGGCAAAAACTGCCACGGCAACCTCGTTATTCTCCGAGATTGCAGCGGCAAATTCCACCGTGTCGTCAATCGCTGGGATGACAACTATTCCCTTCTCGCTAAATACGCGTTCGCGCTCTCCAATTTCGTCGAGCACGGATAGGTGAACGTATATGGCGTCTTTGAGATTTCCACACGCCTCTTCCAGTGAGTTGCCCTGCGTAACTGTACCTAATTCGACGCAGTAGCCGACGAAAACATCTTCATGCTTTTCCACTTTTGCGTTTAGCGTAAAGTGCTGCTTTGCTCCTGCCATCTTTCCTATCCTCCTGTGCGGTGCGCCTCACCGAATGTTGACCGACTCCTTTGGCTCTTGTGCATCTCATCTAAAGAGTACAATCAGGCCATCAAACTAACAAGCTAGCAAATGGCAAGCATTTTTCGTGTAGCGGGATTTTGACTGCTCCCACTTGTACAGAGAACGCTTCGGTAGATTTACTGGTCTGGCTGTTTGCATCTAGAAGAGGGGATGCTGACAGACGGGCCGCAGACGGATCCCCCTAACCCCCCTTGCGCTCCATCACCCGCCACACCGCGGCCTCCACGTCCTCCACCGCCAAATGGTACTTCTTCATAAGCAGCGCCGGGTCTCCCGACTCCGTGTACCCCTCCAGCGCCACAATCTCCATCGGGGCCGGCGCCTTTCGACCCAACACCTGCGCCACCCGACTTCCCAAACCCCCGTGCGACAAATGCTCCTCCACCGTCACTACCCCGCCCGTCTCCCGAGCCGCCGCCGCAAGCACTTCTTCGTCCAGCGGGCAAAGCGTGTGAATGTTTAGCACCCGGGACGAGACCCCCTTCTCCGCCATCGCCTCCGCCGCCTCCAACGCCGTCGCCACCATCACTCCCGTGGCAATGATTGAAACGTCCTCCCCCTTCCGCATCACCTCTCCCTTGCCTATCTCAAAATCGTACCCATCCGCGTGCAGCACCGGCGTGGCGGGCCTATATAGCCGCACGTAAAACGGCCCCGGCATCGCCGCCGCCGCCCGCACCGCCGCAACCGCCTCCACTGCGTCCGAAGGCGCAACAACCGTAAACCCCGGCAGCGAGCACGCCAGCGATAAGTCCTCTATGCCGTGGGCCGACATCCCGTCTTCCCCCGTCAGAATTCCCGCGTGGGTGCACACTATCTTCACCCCTAAGTGCGGCTGTGCAATGCTCACCCGTACCTGGTCGAAGGGCCGGCACATCCCAAACACTGAAAACGTACTGACGAAGGGCACCTTGCCGGAAGCGGCCATCCCAGCCGCAACACCCATGATGTTCTGCTCCGCCGGCCCAAAGTCAAAGAACCTGTCCGGAAACTCTTGGGCGAATAGATGCACGAACGTCGACTTGTTCAGGTCGCCCCCCAACACCACGATGTCGGGGTTCTCATGCCCCAACTCCACCAACGCCTTTCCGTAGGCCACTCGCGTCGCGACTTTAGGCAACGATTCAATCATTCCCACCTCTCTTAACCAATTTCTACCGGGGTCTCGCCGCAGGCCCCTTGCACCATTGCTCAAATAAACGCGGTGCGCAGCCCGTAAAAACTAAGAAAGCTCCGCCAGCGCCATCTCGTACTCGTCCCCGCTGGGAGCCGCCCCGTGAAAGGCGGGGTTGTTCTCCATGAAGCTGACCCCTTTCCCCTTCACCGTCTTGGCGATTACGACCGTCGGCTGGCCTTCAACCGATGCCGCCTCCAGCACTTCCACGATGGCCCCCATGTCGTGTCCGTCAATCTCCAGGACTCTCCATCCGAAGGCCGCCCACTTATCCGCCAGAGGCTCCAACCGCATCACCTCGTCCGTGAACCGGTCATTCTGAATGCCGTTCCGGTCTATAATGGCGACTAAGTTGTCCAATTCATAATGCGAAGCCGCCATCGCCGCCTCCCACACCTGCCCCTCGTCGCATTCCCCGTCACCCAGCATCACGAAAACCCGGTGACTTAAACCGTCCAGCCGGGCCGACAAAGCGCAGCCCAAGCCGAAAGACAACCCCTGCCCCAACGACCCGCCGCTCATCTCAACGCCCGGCGTCATCACGTGAGCGTGCCCCTGCAAGCGGCTGTTAATCTTCCGAAAAGTCAACAACTCCTCTTCAGGAAAGTAACCCCTCGCCGCCAATGTTGCGTAGAGCCCCGGACACGCATGAGCCTTGCTCAGGATGAACCGGTCTCTGCCTTCCCATCGGGGATTTTCCGGATCCACCTGCATGACGCGAAAGTAAAGCGCCGTTAGAATGTCTATCTCAGAAAGCGACCCGCCCGGGTGTCCGCTTCCCGCCTTGAATATCATCTTGAGGATGTTGCGCCGCGATTCCTTGGCTATCCCCTCCAGCCGCTCTATGCCCACGCCCCTACCCACGACTCATACCCTCATCCCCGACGGCTTCCCGTAGGGGCGGTTCGGGAACCGCCCTCCCGTCCAACTGCGAGCCAATCTTCATGCCCCTACAAAACCTCCGAATTCCCTACGCAAACTCTACTCCGCGCACCTTCCAAGCCTTTTTGATGCCATTCTGACCGCCCCAACCAAACATCTCATTCTTAGCGTAGCGAAGCCCCCCACATGTCATTCTGAGCGCAGCAAAGCGCCTCCCATGTCATTCTGAGCGTAGCCGAAGAATCTCGCTAACCGGCGCTCAACTCCCCTCAGCATCACAAGCCTTGTCGATGGCGCATTATAGCAACGCCCCTTTGCACTGTCTAGCTTTCGCCCAACCGCCCTCACTATAATAGCCCCGACATGATAATCGACTTCCACGCCCACCTGTACCCGCCTTCCTTCATGGTTCGCCGAGAGGAGATAATCTCCCAGGACGAGACTTTCGCCCTCCTCTTCGGCAATCCCAAGGCCAGGATCGCTTCCGCGCCCGAACTCCTCTTGGCCATGGACAAATCCAATGTCGACGTCACCGTCACCCTTGGGCTCGGCTGGACCAGCTTGAACGTGGCCCGTGAGGTAAACGACTACATCCTCGACACCGCATCCGACAACAGCGGCCGACTCATCCCCTTCTGCTCTGTCAACCCCGCCTGGGGACAGGAGGCCGTAACAGAGATAGAACGCTGCGCCGCCAGGGGCGCCCGTGGCATCGGCGAACTCCACCCCGACACCCAGAACTTCAACATCGCCGACCCCCACCAAATGTCCCCTCTCATGGACGTCGCTCGCGCTCTGGACCTCATAGTCCTGGTCCATAGCTCCGAACCCGTCGGACACCACTACTCCGGCAAGGGCAAGACCACCCCCGACAAGCTCTGGGCCTTCATCCAAAACTTCCCCCACAACAAAATCGTTTGCGCCCACTGGGGCGGCGGCCTCCCCTTCTACGCCCTCATGCCGGAGGTTCTTAAAGGTATGGAAAATGTCTACTTCGACACCGCGGCGTCACCCTACCTCTACAGCCCCACCATCTTCGAATCTGCAACCCAAATCGTCGGAGCCGAACGCATCCTCCTAGGCACCGACTACCCCCTCCTCCCTCAAACCCGCCTCCTACGACAAGTAAACAACAGCCCCCTAACGCCAGCCCAAAAGCGCCGCATACTCAGCAAAAACGCCCAAAACCTCCTCCCCCCATGAACACCCTCCGCTCGTTGTATCCCACTACTACGAGAATAGGCCCTACTTGTGCAGTTCACGCCCACATTGGAGTCAATTTCGTAGGGGCGGGGGTTTCAAACCCGCCCTCGGCCCAAACCCCTCCGTTGTCCTCGCGAATGCGGGGACCCATCCCCTCCCTCATTCCCAACAACTCCCCATGTCATTCTGAGCGCAGCGCAGCGGAGCCGAAGAATCTCGTTGCAGGGTCCCCACTCCCTTAGGCCATCCCCTCCGTCATCCCCGCACTGGTCCCACCCCCGTGAAAACGCAGCCAGGAATCCACCCCCTCCCGTGTCCTCGCCGATGCGGGGACCCATCCCTCATTCCCTCTGACAACCATCTGGTAGGGGCGGTTCGCGAACCGCCCGTTCCCCCCGCCATCACGTCGCGCCTCGACCCATCGCTCCCCCTCCCCTCCGTTGTCCTCGCGAATGGAGACCTTTGCATAACCGTCATTCCGGCCCCGAGCCGGAATCCAGAATCCCATGATTTAGCTATGGCAAGAGTCGTCCCACACCATTATCTGAATGCGTTTCTGTAGTTATGCAAAGGTCTCCGAATGCGGGGACCCATCCCCGTCCCCATTCCCAACAACCCCCCATGCCATTCCAAGGAGCGGAGCCGAAGAATCTCGTTGCAGGGTCCCCGCCCCCTTAGGCCGTCACCTCCCCTAACCCGCGATAAGCGTTCCCACGTAATACTTCGCTACCTTATCCATCGGATGAAAATCTCCCCTGAAGTCCGTTATTGCCTTCTCTATGCGGACCTTCTGTCCAACGTTGAATATCGACTCATACTCCAGGCGGTCATTTATCTCGTTGTCCAGCGTAATCGTCTCTGCATCCGGCGCGGGGTGTATTTCCATCATAACGAACCCTTCTCTGAACGCCTGCACTGCACATTCAGCCGCGAATCCTGGGTGTCGGGAAGCGCTCAGGAAGCCATCTATCCATAACTCGTCTCCCACCTGCACCTTCCGGCCACCACAGTTCAGTAACCGTCCCTTCATCGCTCGGTAAACCGTGTACGGCTCAACAATAGGCTTGAACAGGCCCACTATCTTCTTGATTGTGTCCTTCCTGCGCCTTGCTAGAATTGGCTGATAGCGAGTGGCCATTTCCTCATCGCTGGGCTTGCTGGGACCGAAGGGATTATCCATGAACCTGAGCCGCTGGGCTTCTCCGGCCCGCTTCTCGTCGGCCCTGTTCCAAAAGAGGCCAATCTCCTCCGCCAGGGAACTGTCACCGCTTTTCCGATACAGTTTGATTGCCCGGTCACGCTTCGCTCGCCAGTCCAGCTGGCTGGGGGTCAGATTCGCCTTTCGAAATGGGTAATCGGTGAATCTGGAATTAGCCGGTGGAGTGAATGTCTCATCCATACTATAATCTTAGCATGCCCCCCACGTTCAACGAGACAACATACATTTGCCCAACCTTAACCCCCGCCAGCGAATAACAGCCCGTTGACTACGGTTCTTCATGACATCCAAAACCCCGTGTCCCATGTCATCCCCAACGCCCCCTCATGTCCTTCTGAGCGCAGCCGAAGAATCTCGCCAGCAAAGGACAAGTTGACAGCACAGAGCGAACCAAACCCATGAACACCCTCCCCGACTACCTCAAAAGCAACCTCGACATAGTCCTCGTCGGCCTCAACCCCTCCCAAGTCTCCGTCGAGCGCGGCCACTACTTCGCAAACCCACTCCGTTATTCCCGCGGAGGCGGGAATCCATCCCCACATCCCCCGCGTAGAGCCTGCCCCCGTGAAGACGGGGGATTCAACCATTCATCCAAGCGCCCCACATGTCATTCTGAGCGCAGTGCAGCGGAGCCGAAGAATCTCGCCAGCAAAGGACAAATTGACAGCACAGAGCGAACCAAGTCCATGAAAACCCTCCCCGACTACCTCAAAAATAACCTCGACATAGTCCTCGTCGGCCTCAACCCCTCCCAAGTCTCCGTCGAGCGCGGCCACTACTTCGCCAACCCCCGAAACCGTTTCTGGCGCGCATTCAACCAGTCCGGCCTCGCCAAAATCCCCGTGTCCATGGAAGATGACCACCGCCTCACCGACCACGGCATAGGCTTCACCGATATCGTAAAGCGCCCCTCCCGGCAAGCCTCCGCTCTTCGCGCCAAAGATTACCGATGCGGCGCGCCCATCCTCAAGCAAAAACTCCTCGAACACCAACCCTTAGTCGTCTGCTTTCAGGGCCTCATGGTCTACGGCAACTACCTGCGATACGCCGAAGGACTCAAGATCAAGCCCCAACTCGGACTCCATCAACATACCATCGGCCAGTCACAGGTTTTCGTCGTCCCCAACCCCAGCCCCGCCAACGCCCAATACTCCCTTGACACCCTCGTCTGCTGGTTCCGCCGCCTCAAGAAACTCCGCGATCGTCTCAAAGCCCAATGACCGACTCCATCCGCACCTTCATCGCCATCGATGTGCCTCCCGACGCCAAAGAGGCTCTCGCGACCCTCACCCAAACCCTCAAAGCCGAAGGCCTTTCCGGCGTCCGATGGGTCAACCCCATCGGCATCCACCTGACCCTAAAGTTCCTCGGCAACATCCCACCAACAATAGTCCCCCGCATCCTCGACGCCCTCCAAGCGGCCTGCCAGAATCATACTCCCTTCAACCTCTCCCTCGGCAACCTCGGCGTCTTCCCCTCCCCCAACAACCCCCGCGTCCTCTGGATCGGCCTGAACGGAGACCTCGCCCCCCTCGCCCAAATTCAAGCATCCGTTGAAGAACACTGCTGCGCCCTCGGCTTAGACCCCGACCGGCGCCCCTTCACCCCCCACCTCACCCTCGGACGCGTCCGACGTAGCCTCCCAACATCCCAGCGAGACCTCGTCCGAACCGCCATCCAAGCCGAAACCAACGCTGGAAGCATTGAATGGCCCGTCCAGGAAATCCACCTCATCCACAGCACCCTCACCCCCCAAGGCGCGATATACCGAAGCCTCGGCGCAATCCCCCTCCAATCATGTCCTCACTTCATGTCCTCACTGCGAAAATTGACTGCCACTATGCCGTCGAAGCCAACCTTCCTAACAACCCGTAGGGGCGGTTCGGAAACAGCCCTTCCCCCTTCCTACATGTCATTTCCAGCGCAGCGCAGCGCCCCACCCATCATTCCCGTAGGGGCGGTTCGGGAACCGCCCTTCCTCCTTCCTACATGTCATTCCCTCCGCAGCGTAGCGCTCCCACCCGTCATTCCCGTAGGGGCGGTTCGGGAACCGCCCTTCCTCCTCCCCTCATGCCATTCCCACCACAACGTAGCCCCCCCACATGTCATTCCCGCAGGGGAGGGAACCGCCCTTCCCCTCCCCATCGTGTCATTCCCTCCGCAGCGCAGCGCCCCCCACATGTCATTCTGAGCGCAGCGAAGCGAAGTCGAAGAATCTCGTTGTGCCCCCACGGACCCCCTTTCCTCCGCCCCTCCTGACATCCTCCCATTGCGAATAATCCCCCTCCCCTGCTACCATCCCCCCATGAAAGACCCCTTCCCAGCGCCCAATCTCACCCCCACCCCTCCCATAATTCGCCCCCCACACGTCATTCCGAGCGGAGCCGAGGAATCTCGCATCCGGGCACCCTTTACCACCCCGCCAGGCATTCGTCAGCCCTACTTTTTTCAAACGAAAAATACCCCCAATTCAATCGATCTCAGGCACAAAATCAATCAAACTCGCCCTTATTCGATTACCAAATCGAATCAACTCCAGGCACGAACCCCCAGAAACGAATAAAATCAATAAATGAGCCCCCCCGTCATGTCATTCCCGTAGGGGCGGTTCGGGAACAGCCCTTCCGCCCCCACCTCAGTAGCGACGGACCACCCATGCAACAACGCCGTCTAACCCTCCAGCCCACCCCACCCTACGACTTCCGCCTCACCATGGAGCACCTCGCGTCCTTCGGCACCGGCGCCAGGGCAAACATCTTCGAGGACGACCAATACAGCAGGCTTCTATACGTCGAAGGCAACCTCCTTCTGGCCCAAGTCCGCAGCCTGGGCACCGTCGAAACCCCCCGCCTCGAAGTAACCGTCAACGGCAGCGACCTCACCGACAAGACCCTCCAAACAGTCCAGGACACCCTGACATGGATTCTCGGCGGCGATACCCCTCTGTCAGAGTTCTACGACGCCGCCCTCAACGACCCCGTCCTCGCCCCCCTGGTCCAGAAGCTTTACGGCCTCAAGATCAGCCAAACCCCCACCGTATTCGAAGCCTTCGTCCAGTCTATTTTCAGCCAGCAGATTGCCACCAACGTCGCCCGAATCATCGGCAGCCTGCTGCTCGAACGCTACGCCTCAACCATGACCCACAATGGCCGCACCTACTACGCCTTCCCGACCCCGGCGTCCCTCCTGCCCGATGGCATACCCGGACTCCGAGGCATCAAGCTGAGCAATCGCAAGGCCGAATACATCCTCGACGTAGCCGCCGCCATAGTTGACGGCTCCCTTGACCTGGAGGCCATGCGTCACCTCCCAGACGAAGAAGCAACCAAACGTCTCCTCGCCTTGCGAGGCGTCGGCCCATGGACCGCCCACTGGCTGCTGCTCCGGGCCTTGGGACGAATGGACTCCTTCCCCGCCGGCGACCTCGCCCTGCGGCGCATCGTATCCCGCCTCTACTTAGACGGCGAAGAACTATCGGTTCGTCAACTGGAAGAATTCTCCGAACGCTGGTCCCCGTGGCGCTCCCTCTACACTACCTACCTATTCGCCGCCCTACGCCGCGGAATCCTCCCCCAAAACATCCTCAACCCCTAACCTCAACACCCCCACCACATCATCCCTTCCCTCGCATGGGCGTCCCTTGTGGACATCCTCCCCTACTCGTCATTCCCGCGCAGAGCCAGCCCAGTGAAGACGAAGGCGGGAATCCGTCTTTCGTCACAGCCCCCTACCCATCATGCCCCCACCCCTTCCGTCATTCCCGCGTAGAGCCTGCCCTCGTAAAAACGCCGGCGGGAATCCATCCCCTCCCCCTCCCAACCTCACGTAGGGGCGTCCCTCGTGGGCGCCCTCCCGCGACATTCACACCCATACCCTCCCCCCACATGTCATTCCGAGCGAAGCGAAGCGGAGTCGAGGAATCTCGCTGCCCTCGCAATCCCCGCACCCCCCCCCTTCGTTGTCCTCGCGTCGAGATCCTGCCCCCGTGAAAACGGGGGTCGGGGACCCATCCCCACCCCCACCTAACCTCACGTAGGGGCGTCCCTCGTGGGCGCCCTCCCGCGACATTCACACCCATACCCTCCCCCCACAATGGCCACACCTACTACGCCTTCCCGACCCCGGCGGCCCTCCTCCCCGATGGCATACCCGGACTCCGAGGCATCAAGCTGAGCAACCGCAAGGCCGAATACATCCTCGACGTAGCCGCCGCCATAGTTGACGGCTCCCTCGACTTGGAAGGCCTGCGCCTCCTCCCCGACGATGAAGCGACCAAACGGCTTCTCGCCCTTCGCGGCGTCGGCCCCTGGACCGCCCACTGGCTGCTGCTCCGGGCCTTGGGAAGAATGGACTCCTTCCCCGCCGGCGACCTCGCCCTACGGCGCATCGTATCCCGCCTCTACTTAGACGGCGAAGAACTATCGGTTCGTCAACTGGAAGAATTCTCCGAACGCTGGTCCCCGTGGCGCTCCCTCCACACCACCTACCTCTTCGCCGCCCTCCGCCGCGGAATCCTCCCCCAAAACATCCTCAACCCCTAACCCCAACACCCCCTCCACATCATCCCTTCCCTCGCATGGGCGTCCCTTGTGGACATCCTCCCCTACCCGTCATTCCCGCGCAGAGCCAGCCCCGTGAAGACGAAGGCGGGAATCCGTCTTCCGCCCTAGCCCCCACCCGTCATCCCCGCACTCCCTCCGTCATTCCCGCGTAGAGTCTACCTCGTGAAGACGGGGGCAGGAACCCATCCCCTCCCCCTCCCGTTGTCCTCGCGGATGCGGGGACCCATCTTTCGCCCTTCCCCCTTCGCTTTCCCTCCCTCCGTCATTCCTGCGTAGAGCCTGCCCTCGTGAAGACCAGGGCGGGAATCCATCCTCGCCCCCACCCAACCTCACGTAGGGGCGTCCCTTGTGGACATCCTCCCCTACCCATCATTCCCGCGCAGAGCCAGCCCAGTGAAGACGAAGGCGGGAATCCGTCTTTCGTCACAGCCCCCTACCCATCATGCCCCCACCCCTTCCGTCATTCCCGCGTAGAGCCTGCCCTCGTAAAAACGCCGGCGGGAATCCATCCCCTCCCCCACCCAACCTCACGTAGGGGCGTCCCTCGTGGGCGTCCTCCCGCGACATTCACACCCATACCCTCCCCCCACATGTCATTCCGAGCGAACCGAAGCGGAGTCGAGGAATCTCGCTGCCCTCGCAATCCCCGCACTCCCCTTCGTTGTCCCCGCGTCGAGATTCTGCCCCCCCGTGACAACGGGGGGGCGGGGACCCATCCCCACCCTTCTTGTCACATGTCATCCTGAACGGAGCGAATAATCTTGTTTCTTACCCTCACAATGACTTGACAGGCTTGCCCCGCCACACCAAAGGTTCGCCGGTTTCGGCGTCAAGAACGCCGGTCAGATTAGGCGGATTATTCGGATCGGCGCGGGCCTTGTCAAGCTGTGCTTGAGTCAACCCTTTCGCTGTTTGAGGCCCACCCACAGAAAATTCCACGCCGGATACATTCGCATCAGCCAGATTCGCCCCCTTTAAGTTTGCGTCCAAAAAGTGAGAGCCGGTCAAGTCCGCATTCATCAGCCGTGCGCCGTTCAAGTTTGCCCCAAGAAAAGCAGCACCGGACAGGTTTGCTCGTGTTAGCAGCGCGTTGTCTATGATTGCATGCTGAAAGTTCGCTCCGGATAGATCGGCCGAGGCGAGAATCGCGTCCGACAAATGCACATTATCGAAATTAACCCTAGACAAGTCCATGTTTTCAAACGATGCGCCTTCTAAGTTCGCAGAAAAGAATCGCGTTCCTCTCAGTTTCACATCATGGAATCTGGCCCCTCTCAAGTCTGAGTAGTCAAAAATGGCATCTGTCAGATTCGTATTGGCAAAGTTGGCGCAGGGCAATTCTGAGTGGTGCAGCATTGCCTTTGACAAGTCTAAGTCTAAAAACTGTTCCCCCGGGAGGACGGTGCCGCGCAGGTCCAGCCTGAAATCCTCTTTGCGCTCAAGTTCAATTCTCGACTTGGCTCTAGACCCGATTGCCAGGATGATGGCCTCAATGTCTTGGCGAAGTCCCAACAGAGTCCCAGGCTCAATCTCCACCTGCCCTACTTCAAGCCCGCTATCCTTTGTGGGATAGCGGGCAAAGGCGCAAAAGAGGCGCATGATCTGAATATGGTATTGCTCAGGGCGCTCCTCCGCCAGACTCTGAAGTGCGTAGATGCCACCCAATCTGACCGAGAGAACCTCGTTGCCGAGCATCTCGGCCCCCCTCTGGTAACGTTCATTTAGCAGACTCGCCTGCGAGGTTTTCGCCTGTCGATCTGCAACAATACTGCGCCACAACGCCAGAGGTAACGCTATCAAACCTGCCCCAACCAGACCGACGTTGCGTATGGTCGAACTACCGGATTCCCCGGCGCCCAACCACTCCCAAAAGATTATCAATATCACAACCGCGGCTATTACGACGCAAAGAAGGACGGCTATTACAATGTTGCGTCGGCTAAGAAACCGAAGGATCACAGAAACAGACTTCAAAAAATCACCGACAACTTCGTCCCTTCCCCCGTAGGGGCGTCCCTCGTGGGCGCCCTCCTAGTGACATTCACACCCACGCCCTGCCCGTTCATATCATCCCGCGCCGGCAGGAATCCATCCTCGCCCCCCTCGCCACCACCCAAAGCATTGGCTACCTTCACTTCAGACGTTCTATCCCGGGACGATCATCGAAGCCGATGTCGAAACTCAATATGCGGCTCGCACCGGCCTTTTGCATCACGACCACGTGCAGCGCGTCTCGCGCCGAGATACCGTCGATGGATGCCAGCAACCCCCTAGCAGTTCTTACCTCCGACATGCCAAAGCTCAGAATTTCGTCAACTATCTCGTCTAAGCTCTTGAATGCGGCGTCAATGGCGTCCGGGCGCTTGATCGCCGTGTATCTGTGAAGGATCTCCTGGTAGACTTCTACGTCCGTGACGAACCGTTCTCCGTCCCGTACCAACTTTATTAGCCTCGTCACCGCGCGGTTCTTGTTCGGGTGGGCGGCCCCCACAAGGTACATGGGCACGTTGGAATCGATGAAGATCAGGGGAGTTTCCGTCCCTCTTCAATCTCCCTCAGCATTGAATCAATGTTAGTCGTTGGAAACTCGTGCCGAGACGCTTCAGCTATGGCTCGAAGCTTCGCGTCAGCAGTCCCATCGCCGGCTTTCCTTGCCTTCCGCAAAGCCTGACGTACCCATTCCGCTACGGTCAGCTGCTGGCCTCGAGCAACAGCCTGAATCTCTAGAAATTCTTCCTCATCCAAGAGGACTTGAAGACGCTTTGACATATTAGCAGTTTACTTGAACAAGGTTAGTAAAAGTCATGTCCCACCCCTTCCGCCGTAGCGGCAGGTTTCAAACCTGCCCTCGCTTTCCCCACACCTCCATCTTTACTCGTAGGATGTCATTCTGAGCGCAGCGAAGAATCTCGCCCCCCATACCCAACCCCAACATTCCCCTACCTAAACAGCTGCTCCAAACTCCTGCTCCCCTTCCCCCTCGCCATCTGCCGAATCATCTTCTGCACCTGTCCAAACTGGTTCATCAGCTGATTTACGTCCTGCGGCTTCGTCCCGCTCCCCAACGCAATCCGGCGTCTTCGGCTCCCGTTGATGATGTTCGGGCTCCGACGCTCCTGCGGCGTCATAGACCGGATAATCGCCTCAACCTTCTTCAACTCCCCGTCGTCAATCGCCCCTTGAGGAAGCCGCTTGCTCATCTTGGAAAATCCCGGAATCATCTCCATGAACTGCCCCAAAGACCCCATCCGCTTCACGCTCTGCAGCTGCTCCAAGAAGTCCTCCAGGTCGAAGCTCGCCCGCCGCAGCTTCCGCTCCATCTCCTTCGCCCGATCCTTGTCCACCACCTGCTGCGCCTTCTCCACCAGGCTCAGCACGTCCCCCATCCCCAGAATCCGCGACGCCAGCCTGTCCGGATAGAAGGGGTCCAGCGCATCCACCCGCTCCCCCATTCCCAGGAACTTGATGGGTATCCCCGTAACCTTCGTCACCGAAAGCGCCGCCCCGCCCCGGGCGTCGCCGTCCAACTTCGTCAGAATAATCCCCGTCAACGGCACCCGACGGTGAAACTCCTCCGCCGCCTGCACTGCGTCCTGCCCCGTCATCGCGTCCAGTACCAAGATAACTTCGTGGGGCGAAATGCGACGATGCACCTCCTCCAACTCCTCCATCATCTCTTCGTCCACGTGCAAACGCCCCCCGGTGTCAACGATCGCCCACTGGCTCCCCAGCTCCGTCGCCCGATCCACCCCCGCCGACGCGGCCTCCACCGCATCCTTAGGCGATTCGTGGCTGTATACGGGAATTGCCATCTGCTTCCCCAACGACTCCAGCTGCTGCACCGCCGCCGCCCGACGGAGGTCCGCCGCCACCAGCAGCGAACTCTGTCCATCCCGCCGCAGGTGTGCCGCCAGCTTTGCCGCCGTTGTAGTCTTGCCCGAACCCTGTAGGCCCACCAGCATCAGCGTCGTTGGCGCTCGACTGGAAGCCGTCAGTTTATGCTCTCCTGCGCTCAGGACGGACGTCAGTTCCTCGTGGACAATCTTCACCACCTGCTGGCCGGGCGTTATCGACTCCAGCACCTCCCGGCCAACCGACCGCTCCCTCACCCGCGCCACAAACTCCCGCGCCACCCGGAAATTCACGTCCGCTCCCAGCAGCGCCAACCGCACCTCCCGCAGAGCCTCGTCCACGTCCCTCTCCGAGAGCCGCCCCCGGTTCGTAAGTCGGTCCAGAACTCCCGTTAGCTTATCCGTCAGTGATTCAAACATATCGTCTCCAATTTTAGCACACCCCCCTCCTCCCGTTGTCCTCGCGGGGGCGGGAACCCATCCCTCCTTCCCCCTAACAACATATCATTCCGAGCGCAGCAAACCGGAACCGAGGAATCTCGCCACCGGGCACCCTCTCCCCTCTCCCGTAGGGGCGGTTCGCGAACCGCCCGTCCCCCCAACCCAACCGTTATTCCAGCGCACCATTCCAGTTTTCCCCGCGCAGATCCCCCTCCCGTTGTCCTCGCGAATGCGGGGACCCATCCCTCCCTCCGTTTGTCCCGCATAGAATCTCCTCCGCCATTGTTCCCACCTGCGTGGGAATCCATCTTTCTCACGTTCCCACCCTCAGACTCTCCCCTGTAGGGGCAGGTTTGAAACCTGCCCCCTTCCCAACCTAATTCCCCCACCTCAACCCTGTGCTAAAATACCCCCGCCCCATGATTCCCCTCAAACTAACCCTCCAAAACTTCCTCTGCTACCGTGACGACGTCCCCACCCTGGACCTCACCGGCATCCGCGTTGCCTGCCTTTGCGGTGGAAACGGCCACGGAAAGTCCGCTCTCCTCGACGCCATAACCTGGGCCCTCTGGGGCAAGGCCCGGGGTAGCAGCCACAGCGACCTCCTGCACCACGGACGCTCCAACATGCACGTCGATTTGGAGTTCCAGGCCGCCGGCTCCCACTACCGCGTCATCCGCCGCTTTCGCAGCCCCCGCGGCAGCGACCTGCAGCTTCAGCTGAAAGGCCCCGCCGGCTTTCATACCATAACCGGCAACAGCATCCGTGAGTCCCAGTTCAAGATAAACCGCATCATCGGCATGGACTACGACACCTTCATCAACAGCGCCTTCCTCATTCAGGGCCGCGCCGACGAGTTCACCAACAAGACTCCGGCAGAGCGCAAGGAGGTGTTGGGCAAGATCCTCGGCCTGGAGCGATTCAACGACCTTCAACGCCGCAGCCGCGACAAGGCCTCCGACAGCACACGCCGCGGCGATGAGCTCGAAGGCACCCTCCGCTTCATACGCCAGGAAACCGCCGCCAAGGACCAGCTTGCGAGCGAACTGGAAGCCGTCGTACACGACCTGGAAAACCTCTCACTAGACCTGAAGCAAAAAACCCTAAGATCCCAGGATCTCCGCCTGGAGATTCAGGACTTGGAGCGCAGAGCTGCCGAAGCGGAAGACATTCGTCGCCAGATACCTCGGCTCCAAACCGAAATATCCCAATACGAAGCCGAAGCCCGACAACATTCCAACCGCATTGAAAGCTATCAAGACCTCATCGACCGCCAACCGTCCATCGAAGAAGGGTTTGCCCAATACCAACAGTCCCTCCAAGAGAACTACCGGCTCAACGCCGCCCGCGCCCAGTTTGACGAGGTCAGCCACGAGGTCCACTCCCTCCAACAAGCTATCGCTCAGTCCAAGGCCCGCCTGGAAGAACAGCGCCACTCCCAAATCCGCCTTCTCGAGAGAGAGTTGGAACCCACGGCCCGGAAAGCCCCCGAACTCCAACGTCGTCTCTCAGAGACCGCCAACTCCCTGGAAGTCCTTTCCAAAGACGAAAAATCCCTCGAACAAGAAAACACCCGTCTCCAAGACCTGACCGTCCAAGCCCATACCCTCTCCGAGACCCAGAATCGCCTCCTAGCCGAAGGCCAGCAGCTAGCCGACAAACTCAAGCTCCTCGACGCCTCCCACCAGGACGCCCGCTGCCCCCTCTGCGACACCTCTCTAGGCGAAGAAGGCTGCCATCGCCTGGCCGCCAGCTACGACGACGAAATTCGCCAGAAGCGACAGGAATACGCCCAAAACCAGCACACCCTCAAAGACATAGAAACCCGCGAAAAACGCCTCACCCACCAGCTGCCCGAGGAACAAAAAACCCTGCAGCGTCAGAAGCAGCAAACCCAGCGCCAGACCGTCATCCTCGAGCGCCAGCTCGATGAATCCCACAGCGCCGCCGAGAAAGCCCGGTTAGCGCGAGAGGAACTGCAGCGGCTGGAACACACCATACAGAACAAACAATTCGCCCCCGACCATCAGGCCGACCTGAAAACCGCCCAAGCTTCCCTGAAGGCCCTCAGTTACTCCCCCCAACGCCACGACGAACTCTCCCACAGACTTCAGGGACTCCAAAAATTCCAACTCCTCCGCCAGCAGCTATCGGAAGCAACGCAGCACCTTCCCCAAGAGCAAAAAGCCCTTGCCCAGGCCCGGCAGGCGACCCAAGACCGTCGCGACCAGCTCCGTCAGATGCGCGAATCGCTCTCCTCCTTGAAGACCGACCGTACCCGCCTTGCCGAGATCAAGCCCCAACTATCACGCCTCTCTTCAGACATCCTTAATCTGGAATCCCAACAAAAAAACCTGATAGCCCGTCGGGGTCAACTCCAGGGAAGCCTCCAACGCATCGAACAGCTAGAGCGACGGATTACGCAGCAAACCCAAGAACTGCGCCGCATTCGGGAGGAGCAGGCCATCTACGAAGAGCTGCGAGTAGCCTTCGGACACGAAGGCGTTCAGGCCCTCCTTATCGACACCATCCTTCCCCAAATCGAGGCGGAAGCCAACCATCTCCTCGCTCGCATGACCGAGGGACGCATGCACGTCAAGCTGGAAAGCCAGCGCCCCCTCCAGTCTCGCAAGGGTCAGTTCGCAGAAACCCTCGAAATCAAAGTCAGCGACGAACTAGGCCACCGAAGCTACGAAATGTTCAGCGGCGGCGAGTCCTTCCGCATCAACCTCGCCCTCCGCATCGCCCTCTCCAAAGTCCTCGCAAATCGCAGCGGCGCGCCCCTTCCAACCCTCTTCATCGACGAAGGGTTCGGAACCCAGGACTCCGCCGGCAGAGAGCAAATCCTGGACGTACTATCCACCCTGGAGCAGGACTTCAAGTGCATCATAGTCATCACTCACCTCGACGAGCTTAAAGACTACTTCCCCGTCCGCATCGAAGTCGAAAAACGCGACGGCGCCTCCACCGTCTGGATCTCCTAACCCCCTCCCCTCTTTCCCTTCCCCCTTCAGGGGGGAAGGTTAGGATGGGGGTGCCCCCCGTCCTCGCGTATGAAAGAACCCATCCCCCTCCCGTAGGGGCGGTTCGGGAAACGCCCGCCCACACTGACGAACGGGTTCGACTACTACCACCCTCATCCGCCACCCGCAGGGGCAACCCTTGTGGTTGCCCTTCCCCTCCCGTTGTCCTCGCGGATGCGGGGACCCATCCCTCCCTCCGTTTGTCCCGCACAGAATCTCCCCCGCCATTGTTCCCACCTGCGCGGGAATCCATCCCCCGCACCCTCCACCCATCATCCCCATCTAACCCACTCTTCCCGTAGGGGCGGTTCGGGAACCGCCCGCCCATACCAACGTACGGGTTCGACGACCACCACCCCATCCGCCCCCCGTAGGGGCAACCCTTGTGGTTGCCCTCCCCCATCATCCCCCATCCAGCCCACTCTTCCCGTACGGGCGGTTCCTAAACCGACCGCCCACACTGACGAACCCGTTCGACTACTACCACCCCCATCCGCCCCCCGCAGGGGCACTTGTGGTTGCCCTTCCCCTCCCCTTGTCCTCGCGGATGCGGGGACACATCCCCTCCTCCGTTGCTCCCTCGAATAGCCCGCACCCGTGAAGACGGGGGCAGGAACCCATCCCCCGCACCCTTCCCCATCCAACCCACTCTTCCCGTAGGGGCGGTTCGGGAACCGCCCGTCCATACCAACGAACTGGTTCGACGACCACCGCCCCATCCACCCCCCGTAGGGGCAACCCTTGTGGTTGCCCTTCCCCGTCATCCCCCATCGCCACTCTGCGCCGTAGGGGCGGTTCGGGAACCGCCCGTCCATACCAACGAACGGGCTCGACGACCACCACCCCCCATCCGCCCCCCGTAGGGGCAACCCTTGTGGTTGCCCTTCCCCATCATCCCGAATCGCCTAATTTGCACCGTAGGCGCGGTTCGGGAACCGCCCGCCCACACTGACGAACGGGTTCGACGACCACCGCCCCATCCGCCCCCCGTAGGGACAACCCTCGTGGTTGCCCTTACCCTTCATCTCCCATCGCCTAATTTGCACCGTAGGCGCGGTTCGGGAACCGCCCGCCCATACTGACGAACCCGTTCGACGACCACCACCCCCATCCGCCCCCCCGCAGGGGCAACCCTTGTGGTTGCCCTTCCCCTCTCGTTGTCCTCGCGTATGCGGGGACCCATCTTCTCCTCCGTTTGTCCCGCACAGAATCTCCCTCGCCATTGTTCCCACCTGCGCGGAAACACATCCCCCGCACCCTCCACCCGTCATCCCCATCCAGCCCACTCTTCCCGTAGGGACGGTTCGGGAACCGCCCGCCCACACTGACGAACGGGTTCGACTACTACCACCCCCATCCGTCCCCCGTAGGGGCAACCCTTGTCGTTGCCCTTCCCCATCATCCCCCATCAACTGTCTTGCACCGTAGGGGCAGGTTTTAAACCTGCCCTCTCCGTCCAAACCGCCCCCCCTCCTCACGGGATTGTTACGATACGTTGTGGATAGACCCTAATGAGGACACCTAAAGCGGTTGACAGCCCCCTTTCTAGGAGTTACGATAATCGTACTGGTGTCGTCGCATTCGTGCAGGTGTCACCGCGCAGGCTCCGCTGTGCCTGCCATTTTCCTGACTGCTAGTACCGAAAACGCCTCTACTCTATTGCTAAATTCCTAGATTTCTCCTTAGCCCGTTTTAATTCTCGGTTACCGTTAGGCTTTCTAGGATTTCCTTTTCTGCTCCACTTGCGGAGCATTCTTCTAATTTCCAATAGCTTTTGCACGTCTTTCGCCACCCCCGTAAAGATATTTGGTTTCGTTTGTATCTTCTATTGCCTATTTGGCGACACACTATAGTTAATGCTGTATATACTTTGATTCAAATCAAACAAGACAAGAAAGGAGAAAATATGAATACCGAAACAAATCCTGTTGATATGGTCGAGGAAATCACTTAGTGGATCTCTCCTCGACCATGTTGACCATATTTATATCAAAAATTGTAGATGTTCTCATTAGAAATTGGCTGAATAAGCGGCGCTCACAAAAACCACGTCCTAGTTGTTCCTACAGAATAGTGCATCAAGTCGAAGTAACATTATGGCATTGCTGCAAATGTGGGAAGTAGCTTTTAGATGAGCGCCTGCTGACCAAACTGTATTAACCGATGGGAGCCTGGACAGAAAACGGGGGTGGCTGCCCAGGCTCCCATCGCCTTCTATCCCCAATCAACCACCGTAGGGACAGGTTTCAAACCTGCCCTTCCCGCATCATCCCCCTCCCACAGGAACCCGTCCCTGCATCCGTTCTTCCCGCGAAAGCCTACCCTCGTTAAGACACCCCTCCCGTTGTCCTCGCGTATGCGGGGACCCATCCCCCTCCCCCAAATGTCATTCCGAGCGCAGCGAAGCGGAGTCAAGGAATCTCGTTTCCACATCGCGGTCTTCTCCCCAAATCGGAGCGTCCCTCGTTACCGCCCCGCTCTCCCGCTAAACCCCTATAATGCAATCTCCCAACATTCCTACATTTCCCTAAACCGCCATCCCAAAACGCAAACAAAAATGCCCCCCTTCCAAACCATCATCTACAACAAGCTCGGAGCCGTCGCCGACATCAAACTCAACCGCCCCCATGTCCACAACGCCTTCAACACCGCCATGCGAGACGGTCTCTACCAGGCCCTGGAAGCCGCCCGCGACGACTCCGACGTAGGCGCACTGCTCCTCTCCGGCATGGGCAATAGCTTCTGCGCTGGCGCGGATCTGACAGAATTCGGCTCCGCCCCGTCGATCGTCGCCGCCCGGGAAGCCCGCTGGAGCCGCGACCTCTGGGGGCTTTTCCACTGCCTCGACAAACCACTAGTGGCATCCATCCATGGCCACTGCATCGGCTCCGGCCTCGAAATGGCCCTATTCTGCGACCTCCGCATTGCATCCACCGACGCCACCTTCGCAATGCCCGAAGCGAACCTTGGACTCATCCCCGCCGCTGGAGGCACCCAAACCCTGCCTCGAACCATCTTTCCCTCCAAGGCCCTCCACCTCCTTCTAACTGGACAGCCAATCACCGCCCAAGAGGCCCTCAAATACGGCCTCGTCACCCGGCTCACACCCCCAGAAAGATTGAAGCAAAACGCCCTCGCCCTGGCCAACCGCCTCGCGTCCCTCGACGTTAAAGCCGTAAAGGCCATCAAGAAAGCCATCAACCACGGCTCCCAAATGCCCCTACCCCAAGCCCGCCAGCTGGAAACCCGCCTGGCGTTAAGCCTGGCCCTCACCAAAACCCGACCCACCAACTCCCATTAATCCCCACCTCTGTCATTCCTGTAGGGGCGGTTCGGGGACCGCCCTTCCTCGAGGAATCTTGTTAACCTGCGCTCACCCGCCCGCCAACCCCCTCTGGCAACTCCCCTCCAAAGGGTTATAATAGCCTCGCCCAACACCATGAACACCCTGGAATTCCTCACCATCGCCAGCGCCATTGTGCCCGACCGAGCGGCCATCGTCTTCGAAGGTCGCCGCCTCACCTTTCACCAGCTCCAACAGCAAGTCAACCGCCTTGCCAACGCCCTCTCGAATCTGGGCCTCCAACCCGGCCAGCGCGTCGCCTTCATGGACGTCAACACCCCGGAACTCATCCAGACCTACCTCGCTTGCGCCCAACTCGACGCCATCTTCGTCCCCCTCAATTATCGCGCCCGCGCCCAAGAAGTTTCTCAGATGCTCCAACTCTGCGACCCCACCCTTTTCATCGTAGGCCGTCGATACCGGGACCTGGTGGATTCCGCCATTGAAGACACACCATCTATCCAACACGTCATAGCCCTGGAGGAACGCCCTGACAGCGACTGGCTGTTCTTCGACGACCTCATCTCTTCCGCCCCCTCCGATGAACTCCACTACCCCTCCTCCGACGACGACGCCACAACCCTCCTCCTCTTTACCTCCGGCACCACCGGAACACCCAAGGCCGTCAAGCTTACCCACCAGAGCTTCAGTTCATACATGCTCTCCAGCGTCACCCCCGCCGACCCGGATGTCGAAGAGCGAAATCTCCTTTCCCTGCCCATGTACCACGTCGCCGGCATTCAATCCGCCCTGGCCGCTATCTACGGTGGCCGCACCCTCCTCCTTGCCCGCCAGTTCGAGGCCCAGCAGTGGATGGAACTGGTTCAGCGCGAAAAGGCCCACCGCGCCGGTATGGTTCCCACCATGCTCAAACAGGTCCTCGACCATCCCCGATTCCCCGACTACAATCTCTCCAGCCTCCGCGTCATCAGCTACGGGGCCGCTCCAATGCCTCCCGAAGTCATCCGAAAGGCCATCCAACTCCTACCGCAAGCCCGGTTCATCAACGCTTTCGGACAGACCGAAACCGCCTCCACCATCACCATGCTATCCCCTGAAGATCACGTGTTGGAGGGGGACCCGGAGGAGGTCAAAAAACGGCTGCGTCGTCTGACCTCCGTCGGCAGGGCCTTGGACGACGTTGAAATCGCCATCCTCGACGAAAACGGCGCTCCCCTCCCTCAAGGACAGGAGGGCGAAGTCGCCGCCCGCGGCTCCCGCCTCATGTCCGGCTATTGGGGCGACGAGCAGGCCACCCGCAGCGCCTTTCACGATGATTGGCTCCTCACTGGCGACCGTGGCTATCTCGACGAGGACGGCTACCTCTATCTTTCCGGACGCTCCAAGGACTTTATCAAGCGCGGCGGCGAGATGATATCTCCCCAAGAGGTGGAAGACGCCCTCCTTTCCCATCCCGGCGTCCAGGAAGCCGCCGTAATCGGTGTCCCCGACATCAATTGGGGTGAGCGTGTCCGCGCCATCGTCGTCCCCAGACCCAGCCACCCCCCAACTCCCGAAGATCTCATTCAGCATTGCCACCGCCGCCTGGCAAGCTTCAAGCGCCCGGAGTCCATCGTATTCGTGCCGGATATCCCCAAGAACCCCATGGGCAAGGTCCTCAAGCGCATCCTCCGCTCCCGCCACAATTCCCCCATCCACAACCCCGGTGCCGAATGAACGCGACACCCCTCCACTCGCAATCCGTCCCCATGCTGTCAACGCCTCCACTACCAAAATTTCCGTTGACATGCTCGAGTGTCCTGTCTAAACTCACAAATCGCAAACACTGGCAACGTTAGGAGAGTTCCACTAGTGCCCGTCGCGAATTTACTCACCGAGTCTCCCACAACCGCTCCCTCAGCCCTCCTCACCCCCTCCAAACCCACCAAGTCCCTCATTATCCTGCTCGCCGGCGTGCCGGGGGTGGGAAAGACCACCCTCGGCAACGCCCTCCTTGGACACCTCGGCCTCACCCACCACATCAGCACCGGCTTCCTGCGCGCCGCCATAGACCCATACCTCCCGCCCCACCAGTCCCGCCTGCTCCGTCGCCACGCCTTCGACGCCTACGAACTCCTCGACCCCGCCACCCTGCGCCCCGACGAGTACGTCATCCAGGGCACCATCGCCCAAACCGACCTGCTCCGTCCCGTCATAGCCACCTGCCTCGCCCGTGCTCGCAGAGAGGGCATCGGCCTCATCATGGAGGGCAGCCACTTCATCCCGGGCATCATCGACCCGGACGAGTTTGGCGTAGACCTCCTCTGCGTCTTGGACGTCCCTAATCGAGAAGAACTCAAGGCCCGTGCCCTGAGCCCCAACCATCAGAATCGACGCCTCTCGCAGTGGGATCTGGAGCGCCTGATAATCCTGCAAGACCAGCTCCTCGCCATGGCCCACCGTCACGACCACCCCGTAGTAGTCAACGTCGACCTCGACCGAGCCGTCAAAGAAGTAACGGAGTTGGCCGTAAACAACTCAACCCCCGGTTAAAGTTGAACCACCCACGGTTAAGGTAGTTTCAGTAGACAGAACCCACAGAAGTGTGCAATCATTTCCTTCAGAACGCATTAGCGGAAGGAAATGATTCATGCTTGAGGTAGGCAAGACGCGGGAAGGCCGATTCCTTATCGTTTTCCTTATCCAATTTCTTACCTTTTCTGCATTCCTGGCGTACCATGAAGTGACAGCCATTCCGACAGATGCTATAACTACAATGTTGACAATTCTCATGGGAATGGCCCCATTGGCATTCGTTAGCGCGGTAAATACCGTCGTCGCAGTCGAGGGAGGCGAAATGCTGGCAGAAAGATACTTGAGAAGAAGATACGAGGCCGGGCTGAAGGCCGGCGAGGAAAGAGGAAAGGCCGAAGGCCTTAAGGAAGGCGAAGAAAGAGGAGTAGCGCAGGCGTGGGAAGTCTGGCAAGACTGGAACCTACGCCGTCTCGCAGCAGAAAAGGAGGGACACCCTTTCAACGAGCCTCCTCCGGAACTGAATCACCGCAAATGATCTACGCGGTTAGCCCAGGGAAGATATGCTGGCAGAGAGATACTTGAAGAAAAGGTACGAGGCTGGGAAAGCAGAGGGGAAAGCGGAAGGGCGAGAAGAAGGGCGAACGGAAGCCTGGCAAGTCTGGCAGGCATGGAACCAGCGCCGCATGGACGCCGAAAAGGCCGACCACCCCTTCAACCAGCCCACACCCTCCCTAAACAACCCCTCCTAACCCACCAAACGTCCCCCCTACATACCCGTAGGCTTCTTATCCTTCAACACATCCGCCGCCCGCGCCGGATACGGCAGCTCATCCGGGTCCACCGGCACCTCAATCAACGTCGGCCCGCCCGACGCCACCGCCTCCCTCATAGCCTCGGTAAGCTCCCTCTCGTCCGTAGCATAGAACCCCTTGCCGCCAAACAACTCCATCAGCTTGTCCAACCGCGGGTTCGTTATGTCCGCCTCGATGTACCTCTCCCCGTAGAAGAACTTCTGGTACGCCTTCTCAGACCCCCACGAGTTGTTGTTCATCACCACCGCCACCACCGGAATGTTCCACCTCACCGCCGTCTCCAACTCCTGCACGTTCATCAGAAATCCCCCGTCCCCGTTGATGCTTATCACCGGCCTGTCTGGACACGCCATCTTCACCCCCAACGCCATCGGATAGCTGATGCCGATGCACCCCAGGTCCAACGGGCTGGTCAAACTATACGGCCGCCCGAAATCAAGCCTGTCGTAGGCGTACCCGGATGCCGCCCCCGCCTCTATCACCGTCAGCGCGTCGGGAGGATATATCCGACGCAGCACGTGGTACACCTCCTGCGGTTTCAGCACCTTGCCGGGCCGAGGCCGCTCCGCATCCAACCGCTCCCGACGCTGCCGCCGCAGACTCGCCGCCACCCCTAATCGCGCCTCGCCCCCCGGCGGTGACCCCACCTCGCGCACCAACTCCAGCAACGCTTTCGACGCTGCCCCCACGTCTCCCAGAATCCCCACCTCCACCGGGAAATTCCTGCCCAGCTCCTCCTCGTCTATCTCCACCTGCACAATCTTGGCATCCCGCGGCAAAAACCTGTGGTCATAGAACGTCGTAAAGTGCGATAGACGCGTCCCCAACGCCAGAACCGCGTCTGACTGCCGCATCACCTCCGCCGCTTCCGGCGCCCCTGCCCGACCCAACATCCCCACGTACAGCCTCTGATCGTTCGGCACCGAGTCCACCCGCCCGTACGAAGCTACCATCGGAGCCGACAGCGCTTCCGCCAGAGCGCAGACCTCCTCGTGGGCCCGGCTCCACTTCACTCCCCCACCGACCACTATCACGGGAAACTTAGCATCCCGCAGCACCTCAGCGGCCCGACGCAGCAGCGAAGGGTCCCCCGCCACCGCTTGCGTCTGCCTCACCGGGCCCAGCATCCCCTCGTCCGCCTCAACCTCCGTCTCGTTCTGAATATCCCGCGGAATGTCCACCACCACCGGCCCCATCTTGCCCGACGTGGCCACCCGAAACGCGTGCAGCAGCGTGTCCGGTATTCGTCCTGCGTTCGGCGTCATCACCGACGCTTTCGCCACAGGACGAAACACCCCCACGTGGTCCACCTCCTGAAACGACCCCCGCCCCATGTGGTCCTGCGAAATCCCGCCGATCATGGCCACCATCGGCGCGTGCGTAACATAGGCCCCCGCCACCCCCGTCACCAGGTTCGTAGCCCCCGGCCCGTTCGTCACCAGGCACACCCCCGGCTTCCCCGTTGCGTGGGCATACCCCAACGCCATGAACACCGCCCCCTGCTCATGACGCGTCCCCACGAACTCAATGTCCTCCAAGCCGTACATCGCGTCCATAATCTCCAGAAACGCAGACCCCACCACCCCATACACGTACCGCACCCCCTGAGACCTCAACACCTCCACCACCCATTTCCCCGCCGACATTCTAGCCATCCTCTATCCCTCCCTTGCTCCTGGCCTTGCCCAAACATTGCCCCCATACTCCCACACCCACCCCCACTCGTCCACCGCCCCCTTCCTGCAGCACCGCACTCCATAAGTGGATATGCTCTTTGGTCAGACCTCGCCTAGGGATCCCTCTACCGCCTCTACTCCCACAGCAGCCGCAAGTTCGATAGACAGCCAAATAACCAGCAAGCCCTCAGTTGCGTTCGTTACTCGCCCGAATCAGAAGTGGTCGAAGCGTCGTCAACCGGGACAATCGTCAACGTATAGTTGCCGGTCTCCCCGCGGAAGTTCCTCACGGCGAAATAGAATATATGAGTCCTGTGAGATACCCACACTATCTCAGGCCCGTCTGCCTCCCGCTTGCGGTGTTCCCATTCATCTACCAAACTGAGTCCTCCGCCTGGACGGAAAAGCCCAAGACTAATTGCTCCTAACGTACCGTGGCTTACACTCATTCGGTATTTCCGACCTTCTTCTGCCCGAAAGCGAAAGTAGTCGAAATCAAAGAAGTAGTCCAACGTTCCCTGCACTGGTTCTCCAAGTATGATCGGCGTGGCATCCGCTGCCGTGTCGCCGTGGTCGTCCAAAGTCGGGGTCTCGGGAAAGCCGTAGGGACCGCCATGCACCTTCCTATACATATTTTGAAAGGCATCTTTCCGTTCCAATGGCGCGTGTTCCAACAAAGCGCGATACATCGTCTCCTCAACGTCACCCTGACCCTTGTCGCGTTCCGAAAGAAAGTCTCTCAACGCCGATGACATCGCATTCTCACCTATGGTCTCGAAAGCCCTGTGAAAGAAGTTTCTACCCATGGGATAGAAGCATCTGCGCATCTTCTCAGAGGGAACATGCGGCTCCCAAGTGTCATTAGTGTCATTGTACAAATAATCTAAATACCTTATGCTTTTGAAGTCATAACGTTCCATGCAACTCTGGGCTCCGCGCGCCGCCTCAGCTCGGTGGAGACTAAGATCCATAGCACCCAAGTGATCGGACACGATATCAGCCATAAATTCGGCTACACCCTCAGTGATCCACAATGGACGACCAGGGAAATAATAGTGCGCCGTCTCGTGTGGTAACGTCCCTATTTCGTCGGATCCATATTTTGCAAGCTGCATCCGACGGCCATTGTGGTTTTGGCCGAAACTAGAATGCCCCTCGCGGGGATCAATAGCGAGCAAAATAATGTTGGTCGTCGGAAACGGGACTCCAAGAAAATCTTCTTGGATACGAGCTATATCCTCAATGAAGGCCGGTATATCTTCTCCCGGTGAGAACGGCGCGTTCGAAAACACCCAGACGTTTACGTCCCCGGCAAGCGGCAGTGAAATGGCAGTGGTTTGTGTGAAGTTGTTGTCTAGGAGATCTTCGTAAAGCTTGAGATTCAGGATTTCGCTGACTGCTGTGATAAACGCCGCCTCTTCATCATCAATCCCATCCGAGACCCAAGCCTTGCTGCCCAGAAAGTGAAGACCTTCAAGCCCAAGCGGGCCTCGAGCTATCTCGGTCAGGGACCTAACGAGATACCTTAGCAGACCGTCATCAACGTTGGCGATGAGGTCGCCGAAAGAATCAGGGTAATTCAAGGCCAGCCTAACGAATTCGGCATCAGTTACACCATCACTGAACCAGGGCTGATTTACCTTTGACCATGCCAACTCCACGTCTGACTCTGCGATTTTCTGCATAACGCGCAGTGTTTCTGTTTCAGTCTCGTCTAAACCATCAATTATCCAAGGATAGCTTACTAATAGCCGACTCAACTCCTTGTCTGTATCTGCCAGAAACGACAGCGTACGAAGAAGCTGAACTTCGTGTTCAGAAACGCCGTCGTTAACCCAGGCGGAATTAAATACTGCTTTGGCTATTTCCAGATCTTTCCGTGCAAGCCTAGTAGCCAACGAACGAAAATTTTGGTGGGTTCGTCTCTCCAGGTCTACAAGCCACGGTGGAGTGGAAACTGCTCTTGCCAAATCCAGGTCAAGATTCGCCAAACTAACGAGTCCCCAGAGAGACGACATCCAAATGTCGGATGTCGGACCCTCCGCAAACCACGAGTTCTCTACAATCTCCTTTGCCAATTCCAGGTCTATTCTGGCTATATCACGTATTCTGCTCAGTCCATGCCACTCAAACCAATCAACAGCTATATCTTCACCTTCGCTGGAAGGCTCATGGTGAATGTCTGGACCTTCGGCGAACCAGGGAAGCTCGGCGATAGTTTCGCCCAGTTCCGTGTCCAAAAGCCAGATATCGATAATCCAAGAAGCTGCGTCGGAATAAAACCTCTGATAGTGTGTCGGATTATCCAACCATGGAACAATTTCGGAGAGCCGGTTTCGGGCGTCCGTCTCGGACAGAGGCTCCGGCGTCGGCTCCGGTGTTGGTTCTGGTGTCGGCTCAGGCGTTGGTTCCGGCGTCGGCTCCGGTGTTGGTTCTGGCGTTGGTTCCGGCGTTGGTTCCGGCGTCGGCTTCGGCGTCGGTGTTGGTTGGGGTGCGGACGTCGGTTCCGCCGTCGGCTCCGGTGTGGGCGCTGGTGTCGGCTGCGGCGTCGGTTCCGGTGTCGGCTCCAGTGTGGGCGTCGTTGTCAGCTCCGGCGTGGACGTAATGGTCGATACGGGTGCCGGCTCTGGCATCTGCATCACTGTGGGAGAGGGTGTCGAGGTTGACGTTGATTCTGGAGTGGATGTGTCGCTCGGCCGGGGAATACTCGTGGGGGAGTTGTCAGACCCACAGCCCCCAAATAGGATCGATGCCGACAAGCACAAAATGCTAATCCCGATGACAAACCAAATAAATTTTCGCATGCCAATGAGCATACAGCATCTGAGCTCAGCGAAAGAACCCTCACCCTTACCGTATGGGCGTCTCTCGTGGCCGCCCTCCGCTGTTCCCGCGCAACGAAACCTCCCTTTACCGCCTCTCCCCCTACAATGCCAGCGGCGCCAAACCCGAACCCCTAATCACCTCATCCCGCGTAAGCAACGGCACGTCATGCACAACGCTTGTCGCCGCGATGATCTCGTCCGCCGGGTCGCCCCTGAAGTCCAAACGCGTCGACGCCAACGCAACCGCAAGGTCAATCGGCCACACGTGAATTCGGCTTAGCCCGCGTAGCACCTCCCGGTCATCAAGGTCCAATTCCACCCGGCCCAGTTGGACCAGCTTCGCCAACTCCCACAAGACAATCGACGACACGGACCACCTGCTCCGAGCCAATAGATTCCGTTCGCCAGGCCTCAGCTCACCGTTCAGCGCGAAGATGAGCATCTGCGTATCAAGATTGATCATCCGCGTCCCAACGGAGGCCCGTCGTGAAAACGTCCCCTCTCACTTTCAGCTTGTGCCGCAGACTGCCAATAAGGTCAGCTTCCCCGCTGTCGTAAGGAAGCACCCTCGCCACCGGCTTGCCCCGCTTGGTGATAACCAAGCCCTCGGCGTCCAACTGGTCCAACAACGCCAGACACTGCTCTTTGAACTTCGCCGCTCCAATCCGCTTCATAAGCGCGTCTCCCTCCCCTTTATCTGGACACATCATACGGCTAGTCACTAAATATGTCCATATCCCCCGCTCACAGCCTGCCCCGTGAAGACGACAACGGGAATCCATCCCCCTCCCGTTGTCCTCGCGCATGCGGGGACCCATCCATACGTTTCTGGGCAATGGTTGTTACGTAACAGTTGTCCTCGCGCATGCGGGGACCCATCCCCGTCCCCCCCCGCTCGCAGCTCGCCCCCGTGAAGACGGTAGGCGGTAATCACCCCCTCCCGTTGTCCTCGCACATGCGGGGACCCATCCCCGTCCCCCCTTGCTCACAGCCTACCCCCATGAAAACGGGGGGCGGGAATCCTCCCCCACCCGTTGTCCTCACGCATGCGGGGACCCATCCCTCCTTCCCCCCTTGCTCACAGCCTACCCCCATGAAAACGGGGGGCGGGAATCCTCCCCCACCCGTTGTCCTCACGCATGCGGGGACCCATCCCTCCTTCCCCCCTTGCTCACAGCCTACCCCCATGAAAACGGGGGCAGCAATCCTCCCCCTCCCGTTGTCCTCGCGGATGCGGGGACCCATCCCCGTCCCCCCTGCTCACAGCCTACCCCCATGAAGACGGGGGGCGGGAATCCATCCCCTCCCGTTGTCCTCGCGCATGCGGGGACCCATCCCCGTCCCCCCTTGCTCACAGCCTACCCCGATGAAAACGGGGGGCGAGAATCCACCCCTTCCCGTTGTCCTCGCGCATGCGGGGACCCATCCCCGTCCCCCCTTGCTCACAGCCTACCCCGATGAAAACGGGGGGCGAGAATCCACCCCTTCCCGTTGTCCTCGCGCATGCAGGGACCCATCCCCGTCCCCCTCTTGCTCACAGCCTACCCCCGTGAAGACGCAGGCGGGAATCCATCCCCACCCGTTGTCCTCGCGCATGTGGGTACCCATCCCTCCTTACCCCAACCAGCACCGGTAGGGGCGACCCTCGTGGTCGCCCGTCCCCTCCATCTCCAAAGAAATCTCGTCGTCCTCCCCCCAAACTGCCATCCGCCCATTGCCCAAAATCTCCTCCCCCTGATACCCTCCCCCCATGCCCTCGCTAAGCTCACTAACATCCAAGAGCACGACCTACAGCTCAGATGATACTTTATACCAATCAATCTCCACTCATATCCGCCAGAAAAGAAAAAAACGAGAAACGAGTCAAAATCAGCCGAATCCACGCCTACCGCGTCCCAACTTTCCCGATTCTCGTTTTCCAAAACGAGTCAACCCCACGCCCGGCAACACTGAAACGAGGGACTCGTTTTCCCACTCGTTCCCAATCCTACGTCTCACTGCGACAATTCCCCCTCCCCACCGACACAGACAACCCCCACTACCCACCCACACCCCATTCACCCTATAATGTCCCCAACCCGATCAATAGGAGAAAAATCATGCGCCTCCAAGGCAAAGTTGCCCTCATCTCCGGCGCCGCCCGAGGCATGGGCGCCGCCGAAGCTCGCCTCTTCGCCAAAGAAGGCGCCCATGTCGTCCTCGGCGACGTCCTCCATCAGCAGGGTCAAGAAGTCGCCGCCGAAATCAACGACGCCGGCGGTCAGGCCCTCTTTGTCCCCCTCGACGTCACCAGCGCAGATAGCTGGCGCAATGCCGTAGACGCTGCCGTAGAACGCTTCGGCAAGCTCAACATCCTCGTAAACAACGCCGGCATCCTCGTCCGCGAGGAGCTGGAGGAAAGCACAGACCACGGCTGGGACAGCACCATGAACGTCAACGCCAAGGGAGTCTTACTCGGCATGAAGTGCGCCGTCCCCTCAATGCGTAAAGTCGGCGGCGGCTCCATCATCAACATCTCCTCAATCTCCGGCATCGTCTCCCTCGGCTACCCCGCCTACAACGCCTCCAAGGGTGCCGTCCGCCTCCTCACCAAAAACATCGCCATCCAGTACGCCCAGCAGAACATCCGCGTAAACTCCATCCACCCCGGCGTAATCAACACCGACATGATGGCCGGCGACACCCGCTCCGCCGAAGACTGGGACCGTCTCATCCCCCTGGGCCGATTCGCCGAACCCATCGAGGTCGCCTACGGTGCCCTCTTCCTCGCCTCCGACGAGTCCTCCTTCATGACCGGCAGCGAGCTAGTCATCGACGGCGGCTTCACCGCCCAATAACCATGCCCTCCCACATGTCATTCCACACTACCGTTTTTCCCGCGAAGGGAGACCTTTGCATAACTACTGATGAGAGACCATATTGGGCAGAATAGACATGAGGTTCAATCCTAAATTCCCACCCTTGGATTCCGGCTCGGGTGCCGGAATGACGGTTATGCAAAGGTCTCCGAAGGCGGGAATCCATCTTCCCCTGACCCCTCAGTTACACCAACGCATCCCCCGTAGGGGCGCCCCTTGTGGACGCCCTCCCCAATTACACCCACCATCCCCCGTAGGGGCGGTTCGCGAACCGCCCGCCCCCTTTATGTCACGCCCCCTATCCCCGTAGGGGCGTCCCTTGTGGACGCCCTCCCCCACCAATCCCACCACGCCCGGAGGAATAAATGCGACTCCAAGATAAAGTAGCCATCATCACCGGCGCAGCCCGCGGCATGGGCGCCGCCGAAGCCCGTATATTCGCCAAAGAAGGCGCTAAAGTCATCCTCGGCGACATCCAGGTGGAAGACGGACAAAGCGTCGCTCAGGAAATCAATGAAGCCGGCGGTCAGGCAATCTTCATAGAAATGGACGTCAGCAAACAGTCCGACTGGCAGCGCACCATCGACGCCGCCATCTCCAACTTCGGCAAAATCAACGTCCTCGTCAACAACGCCGGCATCATCGAGCGCGACTCCCTAGAGGGAACCACCGAGGAGACCTGGGACCGCATAATGGCCGTCAACGCCAAGGGTATCTTCCTTGGCACCAAGGCCGTCGTCCCCCACATGCGCGAGGCCGGCGGCGGCTCCATCGTCAACATCTCCTCCATCTCCGGCATGATCTCCCAGGGCTACCCCGCCTACAACGCCTCCAAAGGCGCCATCCGCGTCTTCACCAAGTCCGCCGCCGTCGAATGCGCCCGCGACAACATCCGCGTCAACTCCATCCATCCCGGCACCATCTGGACCTCCATGTCCACCTACAAGCAAGCATTCACACCCGAGACCAGGGCCAAGGTCATCCCCATGCGTAGAGTAGGACAACCCGAAGAAATCGCCTACCCTGCCCTATTCCTAGCCTCCGACGAGTCCTCCTACATGACCGGCAGCGAAATGGTCATCGACGGCGGAGTTACCGCCGAATAACCATGCCCACCCCTAACGCCACCCCCTCCTTTCCCCTCCCTTCCCCCACCCATATGTCATTCTGAACGTAGCGCAGCGGAGTGAAGAATCTATCGTCCCTCACGCCCAACTCCCCCTCCGTGTCCTCACGCATGCGGGAACCCATCCCCATCCCTCTCCCGCCCACGCCCCCGCCCCCGTAGGGGCGGTTCGCGAACCGCCCGTCCCCACCCACGCCCCACCCGTTGTCCTCGCGCATGCGGGGACCCATCCCCATCCCTCTCCCCGTGTCCTCGCGTATGCGGGGACCCATCCCGTCCCTCTCCCCGTGTCCTCGCGTATGCGGGGACCCATCCCGTCCCTCTCCCCTTGTTCCCGCGAAGAGCCTGCCCCCGTGAAGACGGGTGCGAGGAACCCATCCTTCATCTTGAGCACCCCCCAATGCCATTATTATGAAAATAGCCTGTTGCGCGCCTACAAATCCCTTCCCCCTTGATGGGGGAAGGTTAGGATGGGGGTGAACCCCGTGCCTGACTGCATCCTCCCCTGTAGGGTGGTTAGCGGCGCCCCCATCCCCCACCCCTTGTCCTCGCGCATGCGGGGACCCATCCCCATCCTTCTCCCGCCCTCGCTCCCGTAGGGGCGGTTCGCGAACCGCCCGTCCCCGGCCCACGCCCCACCCGATGTCCTCGCGCATGCGGGGACCCATCCCATCCCTCTCCCCTTGTTCCCGCGAAGAGCCTGCCCCCGTGAAGACGGGTGCGAGGAACCCATCCTTCATCTTGAGCACCCCCCAATGCCATTATTATGAAGATAGCCTGTTGCGCGCCTACAAATCCCTTCCCCCTTGATGGGGGAAGGTTAGGATGGGGGTGCGAACCCATCCCCACCCGTTGTCCTCGCGCATGCGGGGACCCATCCCCCTCCCGCCCTCGTCCCCGTAGGGGCGGTTCGCGAACCGCCCGTCCCCACCCCGCATCCAATTGTGATACCAAGCCCAGCACGGTAGAAGAATCCCATCCACTGAGGTCAACCAACCAATGAACTCATCTGCCAAAAAATGGCTCGCCATGGTCCAGGCCGAACACGCCCAGACCGAGCGTCTCCGCGACCAACCCAACCCCCACGACGACCACTGGCACGGCATGACCGTCAGCTTCCGCGCCGACCCACACCGTACCGACGACCCCCTCCTCGACCGCCTCGCCCTCGAAGTCAAACCCCACCAAACCCTCATAGACGTCGGATCCGGCCCCGGTCGTCTGGCCCTACCCCTCGCCCTCCGCTGCCGCCACGTAACCGCCGTCGAGCCTTCCCCCGCCATGGCCCAGGCCTTCCTCGAAGAAGCCCAAACCCACAACATCCAAAACGTCAACCTCGTCGAATCGACGTGGGAAGACGCCCAGACCCAACCCGCCGACTTCGTCCTCTGCTCCCACGTCCTCTATACCGCTCGGCGCATAGACCGGTTCATCGATAAGTTGACCTCCCACGCCCTCGAACGCGTCCTCGTCGTCCTCTTCTGGGACCCTCCCCAGCACCGCTCATATCCCCTATGGCCCGACGTTCACGGCGAAAAGCGTCTCCCCCTGCCCGCCGCCCCCCAACTCTTGGAACTCCTCGACGAAATGGGTATCTCCCCCCACGTCGAAGACCTGCCAACCCCCGAATTCCACGGCTTCCAGAACGCCGACGAAGCATGGCAGCAGACTAGGGGAATGCTCTTCCTGACGGAAGGAAGCGAAAAAGACCGCCTTTTGCGCTCCACCATAGAAAACCACCTGGAACAACGAGACGGCGAGCTTTTCCTGAAAGACTCCAAACCCATGCGCCCCCTCCTCATCACCTGGCCCCCCTAACCCAACCCTCCTTGTCCTCGCGCATGCGGGGACCCATCCCCGCCCCACCATTTCCCACCCAAACATCATTCCCGTGCAGCGAAGCCGTGCCGAGGAATCTCGCCGCTGGGTCACACACTCCTCTCCAACCTACTTCTTCCCGTAGGGGCCTCCCTCGTGGGCGCCCGTCTTGTGTTTTCCCGTCATTCTTCGCATCCCCTCCCGTTGTCCTCGCGAATGGAGACCTTTGCATAACCGTCATTCTGGCCCCAGAGCCGGAATCCAGGGGTGGTGATTTATGATTGAACCTCATGTCAATTCTGCCCAACATGGTCTCTCATCAGTAGTTATGCAAAGGTCTCCGAATGCGGGGACCCATCCCCGCCCCACCATTTCCCACCCAAACATCATTCCGAACGCAGCGAAGCCGTGCCGAGAAATCTCGCCGCTGGGTCACACACTCCTCTCCAACCTACTTCTTCCCGTAGGGGCCTCCCCTGTGGTCGCCCGTCTTGTGTTTTCCCGTCATTCTTCGCCCCCACTCCCATTGTCCTCGCGAATGCGGGGACCCATCCCCTCCCCACCATTCCCCACCCAAACATCATTCCGAACGCAGCGAATCCGTGCCGAGAAATCTCGCCGCTGGGTCACACACTCCTCTCCAACCTATTTCTTCCCGTAGGCGCGTCCTCGTGTGCGCCCTCTTCCCAGGCACATCGCATATCTTCGGGTGCACCTGCTGTACGTCATCCTGAGCGGAGCCGAAGAATCTTGTTGCCTTCGCGCCTCCTCTCCCCGTAGGGGCGGTTCGCGAACCGCCCGTCCCCACCCACACCCCCCTCCGTGTCCTCGCGCATGCGGGGATCCATCTTCTCCCCACCATTTCCCACCCAACTTCTCCCCACCATTTCCCACCCAAACATCATTCCGAACGCAGCGAAGCGGTGCCGAGGAATCTCGCCGCTGGGTCACACACTCCTCTCCAACCTACTTCTTCCCGTAGGAGCCTCCCTTGTGGGCGCCCGTCTTGTGTTTTCCCGTCATTCTTCGCCCCCACTCCCGTTGTCCTCGCGCATGCGGGGACCCATCCCATCCTCTTGAACCACATGTAAATCCGAGTCCATCGAGGAATCTCGTCGTCGTAGCAATCCCTCCTAACCTCGTTCACTACCCTCCCGTGCTACGTAGCGACGGTTCGCGAACCGCTCTTCACCCACCCCTTGTCCGTTGTTTCCGCAGAGCCGTCAACCCCTCCCCCAAACATCATTCCGAACGCAGCGAATCCGTGCCGAGGAATCTCGCCGCTGGGTCACACACTCCTCTCCAACCTACTTCTTCCCGTAGGGGCCTCCCTTGTGGGCGCCCGTCTTGTGTTTTCCCGTCATTCTTAGCCCCCACTCCCGTTGTCCTCGCGCATGCGGGGACCCATCCCCTCCTCTTGAACCACGTGTTAAGTCCGAGTCCCTCGAGGAATCTCGTCGTCGTAGCAATCCCCCCTAACCTCGCTCACTACCCTCCCGTGCTACGTAGGGACGGTTCGCGAACCGCTCTTCACCCACCCCTTGTCCGTTGTTTCCGCAGAGCCGTCAACCCCTCCCTCAAAATGTCATTCCAAACGCAGCGAAGCGGTGCCGAGAAATCTCGCCGCTGGGTCACACACTCCTCTCCAACCTAATTCTTCCCGCAGGGGCCTCCCTCGTGGACGCCCGTCTTGTGCTGTTCCCATCATTCTTCGCCCCCACTCCCGTTGTCCTCGCGCATGCGGGGACCCATCCCCTCCTCTTGAACCACATGTTAATCCGAGTCCCTTGAGGAATCTCGTCGTCGTAGCAATCCCCACTAACCTCGCTCACTACCCTCCCGTGCTACGTAGCGACGGTTCGCGAACCGCTCTTCACCCACCCCTTGTCCGTTGTTTCCGCAGAGCCGTCAACCCCTCCCCCAAAATGTCATTCCGAACGCAGCGAAGCGGTGCCGAGAAATATCGCCGTCGTAGCAATCCCCCCTCCACGTAGTACGACCCTCGCTCACGCCAAAGGCGGCGGCCCATCCAGAGAAGGCCCCTGTCGACCAACGCCCCTCATCATCCGATGTATGAAAAACGCCCCCATACAAAACGCCACTGCGCACAACACCAGCATCACGTAATACCCCGAGTTCTCACTGATCCCGTTCAGAAAGTCCACAAGCGGCCCACCCAGCCGGGCCGCTGCCAACCCCCCCACCAGCGCAAAATTCGCCATCCCCATCTGCAGCGCCGCTCGGTTCTCCGACACCATGTCCGTTATCAAGGCCCGCCCCGCCGACATGAACAGCCCTACGGCCACCCCCAACACTATCCCGATCAACACCACGTGCACTAGGTTCTGCGCCAGGAAAAACATCAGCGTACCCGCGCCTCCCAGCGCCGACGATACGTATAGCAACGGCGCGCGACCCAGCCGGTCCGTCAGCACCCCAGCCGGCCATAGCGTCACGATAATCGTCGCTCCCACCGACGCCGAAAGCACCGATACCCCGGACGCCGGGTTCTCTAACCCAACCACGTCCTTCAAGAAATACAGCGTGTAAGCCATCAGAATCCCACCCGCCAGGGTGTAGGAGAACGCCGCCGACAGCATCGTCAGGTTCCGCTTGGTAATAACCCCCAACCCCGCCACAAGGGACCGCTTCTTCTTGCCCTCCACGGGCGTTGACGACGAGTCCGCACTCCCATCAACAACCACCGGCTCCACCCCCAACTCTTCCATCTCCTCCGGTTGCTCCGACGAAGCCCTGTCGTCCCGGACCAACACCAGCGTCCATACCGCTGTAATCGCCAACACCGCCGTCGGCAGCGCCACCGCTATCCACAGCCACAAGTCTCGCGTCCCCTGAATATGATGGTCCATGATGAATCCCGTCGCCAGCACCAGGAGCACCGCTCCCGCCGCCCCGGACATCGCTCGCACCGACGAGATCTTTCCTCGCTGGTTGCGCGGCACCTGGTCCTTCAGCATCGCGTCATAGGGCGTCTGCGACACGTTAGCGAATAGCTGCACTAGCACCGACGTCACCAACAAGCTCACGTAGTTCGCTGCCGCCCCCACGCCAACCATCAGCCCTGTGGCCACCAAAGCCCCTACCGCAATGTAGGGCCGCCGCCGTCCCCACCTCCACGTGGTCTTGTCGCTCAGATACCCCACCGCCGGCTGCACCAGCATCGCCACGCCCATCCCAATGAACGTAAGTATTCCCAGGTAAGTGTTCTTCAACGACTCCGGGGCCACGTCCAACACCCGCAACGGCAGAATTATCTGACCGAGGCTCGTCGAAATAGCCGCCAGTCCAAAGGCCAATACGCTGAAGTGGACATACCCCACCACACCTAAGCCCCTCCCAGAATCAACCTCCTCCTCCGTGCCTTCCACACCCTCTCCAACGCCATTACCCGGCGAGACCCTCGCCATACCCTCTTTGTCGGTATCCACTACCCGGCTTCTATTTCCTGAAACATCTTCTTCCATCCCCCGTCCAATTCATCCTTATCCGCCCCTTTCCCAAGAGGAGGCCCCAAGAATCTAAGAGAAACCAGCCCCATATGCAAGCGAAACATCCAATCCCGCCCCTTGGCCAACCCGTAGAGGCCGTTCGCGAACCACCCTCCCCCCTCTGCAAACCAGGAACACATCTACCGTAGGGGCGGGTTTGAACCAGCCCGGCACTTTCCTAAGGCCTAGTCCCCCGTAGGGGCGTCCCTCGTGGACGCCCTTCCCCCACCCGCCATTCCGATCCCCTCGAAGAATCTCGCCCCCAATGCCCGCCATCCCCCGTAGGGGCGGTTCGCGAACCGCCCTTCCCCTATTGCAACCCACCAACATCCTCTGTAGGGTCGTCCCTTGCGGGCGCCCGCCCTACCCCTCCGCCATCCCAAGGATGCTAACCCACCATTTCTGCCCTATAATAGCCCCATCTCCCGCACACTCGCCTTATCGAGAGGACACATCATGGCGAAATTCCTCAAAACCACTGGTGTATCCCACCACCTGGAAGAAATAATCGACAAAGCCGGAGATAAAATTGTAATCATTAGTCCCTACCTCAAGATAAACAGTAGACTCAAGGGCCTCCTAGAGGACAAAGACCGCATGAAAATCAACATCCACGTCGTTTACGGCAAGAATGAACTCCAGCCCACCGAGAGCGCGTGGCTTCAAGGCCTTAATTCGATACGGACCACCTTCTTGAAAAACCTGCACGCCAAGTGCTACCTGAACGAGGATAATGCCCTTATCACATCAATGAATCTATACGAGTTCTCTCAGCAGAAAAACGAGGAAATGGGCATCCTGGTATCCCGTGAGCAAGAACCGGAACTCTACCGGGAAATTGACGAAGCCGCCAAGGGACTCATTAGGCAGGGTGAGGAGATCCAGCTCATCGTCAACCCCGTCATCCCCTCCGCTGAAACTCCGGCTGTAGCCAAGGCCAAGTCAGCAACGCCCAGAGATCCCAAGCGATCCTCTAGCCACAAAACCAAGACCACCACACTCACCCTGGAACGACCCTCCTCTGGCCACTGCATCCGCTGCGGCGGCCCAATGTCCGAGGCCATAGAGAGCAGGCCCTTCTGCAAAAAGGACTGGCGGTCATGGAACCGGTTCAAGAAAGACGCCTATCCAGAGAAGTTCTGCCACTTCTGCGGTCAATCGTTCGACACCTCCAAGAAGCACCCCCTCTGTATAGACTGCTACCGCACGTATAAGCCCATCCTGGAATTGTAGCCCCCACATATCATCCCAATCCCCTACGACTCTCTCGTCCCCAACGCCCGCCATCCCCCGGTAGTGGCGGTTCGCGAACCGCCCTTCCCCCTCTACAACCCATGAACACATCCCCCGTAGGGGCGTCCCTCGTGGGCGCCCGTCTTACTCTCCCCACACTACCCCCCTGCCACCCCAAACGTGCCAACCTTCCCATTCTGCCCTATAATAGCCCCATCCCCCCAGGAGGCACATCATGCCAGACATCAGAGTCGACACCATCATCGCCGGCGGAAAAATCGTCACCTCTTCCGAAGTCTTCGACGCCGCCATAGCCATTTCAGACGAGAAGATAGTCGCCATTGGCCCCGATCACCTTCTCCCTCCCGCCGACCGCTATATCGACGCCTCCGGCAAGTTCGTCCTCCCTGGCCTCATCGACTGTCACGTCCACCTCGACCGCTGCGATTCTTATGAGCTCGGCTCCATCGCTGCAGCCCATTCCGGCCTCACCACCCTCCTGCCCTTTGGCACCTACGACGTTGAGGCCGAAGAGACTCTCCCCTCTGCCATCAACCGCCACCGCGAAGAAATCGAGTCCACCGCCGTGGTCGATTTCGCCTTCCACTATATCCTCAACAACCGCCCCTACATCCTCAAGAGCCTCCCTCAGGCCTTGGAAATGGGCGTCACCTCCTTCAAGATGTTTATGTCATACAAGAAAAACCAGATTCGAATGTGCACCGACGACTTCATCTGCCAGGTTATGGAGACCGTCTCCAAGGGCGGCGGCATCGTCCAGCTCCACTGCGAAAGCGGCAACATCATCGACTATCTCGAGAACCAGCTCATCAGCCAGGGCTGTGTCCACCCCACCGACTTTCCCTCCGCTTGCCCCGATTGGGCCGAAGAAGAAGCCATAAACCGCGCCATCAAAATGGGCAACGTAACCAACTGCCCCGTCTACGTCGTCCACCTCAGCACCGATGTTGGCATGGAGCGAATCAAACAGGCCCAGGGCCAGGGCCAACGAGTCTGGACCGAGACCTGCCCACAGTATCTCCTCCTGTCCGACGAGGAAATGGCCAAAGTCGGCCCCCTTGCGAAAATCGGCCCGCCCCTCCGTCCCAAGGACGGCCCCGACCAGCCAGCCATGTGGAAGGGCCTTGAGCTTGGCTACATCTCCACCATCGGCAGCGACCACGCTCCCCACTTCAAGGCCCTCAAGCAGCCCGGCTGGAAAAATATCTTCGTCAACCCCGACGGCAGTCCCGTCCCCTTCGGCTCCCCCGGCATCGAGACCCTAGCCCCCCTCGCCTACAGCGAAGGCGTCGTCGGTCGCGACCTCCCCATCACATGGCTGGCCCGCTGCATGTCGGAAAACCCCGCCCGCATCTTCGGTCTCTACCCCCAGAAGGGTTCCCTCCAAGTCGGCACCGACGCCGACATCACCATCATCGACCCCCAAGGCGAAACCGTAGTACGCGCCGAAGACCACCACGGCAACTCAGGATTCACCCTCTACGAGGGCTGGAAGGTCAACGGCAAGCCCTGGATGACCCTGCTCCGGGGCCAAGTCCTCCTCAACCAGGGACGCCTCGAGCAAAAACCCGGCTACGGACGCTTCCTCGCCAGCGGTAGCCCCACTCCCCCCCTCGGCGGCCCCGTCCGCTAACCCCCACTACGCATGCAAAGCCTAATAGGAAAACGCATCCGAACCTTTGTAAGAAAACCCCTTGACGGCTCGGAATGCAAGATATATCATCCAACAGAGGCTTGATGAAGTGGAGGATGCCGTGCGAAGCAACGGCCATGCAGCAAACCACGCAACTGCGTTGCTGGAGTTTCCAGTTGCAGACGACAAATTGCCGCTAAGGTGTGCGGATTTCTTTAGCGGCATCGGTGGATTCCACGTAGCCGCCCGCAACTTGGGTCTTGATGTCGTCTTTGCGTGTGACATAGATCCAGAGACTCGGAAAGCATACGAGCACAACTTTGCACTTGAACCCGCAGGTGACATTGCGGCTTTGGACGCCTCCGACGTGCCAGACCACGATTTGCTTTTCGCCGGCTTTCCGTGCCAACCCTTCTCCATTATCGGTCAACGGAAAGGTTTTGAAGACCCTAGGGGGACATTATTTTTTGAGATTCTGCGAGTAATCCAAGCGAAACGCCCTCAGGGAATTGTCCTGGAAAATGTGAAGCAACTGTCGACCGCTCAGAGAGGGCAAGTGTTGCTTCGCATCATTACTGACCTCCACAACCTCGGGTATACAGTTGAGTCCAAGGTGCTGAACGCTCTAGACTTCGGACTTCCACAAAAACGAGAGCGGACAATTATCGTCGCCACCCAAGTCCCGTTCACAAGATTCCAGTGGCCAGAGGAACAAATGCCAATGCGCCCGTTGGCGGATCTCTTGGAACCGAATCCGGACCCAAAGCACTTCGCATCAGAGAAGATTCGCGCTAAGCGCAAGGCGGCTCATTCCGCGTCAGTATCTCCCGCAATCTGGCACGAAAATAAGGGTGGCAACATTTCGAGTCACGAATGGTCTTGCGCCTTGCGAGCGAATGCTTCTTACAATTACTTGCTTTTAGACGGCGAACGTCGCCCGACGCCCCGGGAATTGCTGCGATTACAGGGATTCCCGGATTCATGGCAAATACTTTGCAACGACTCTCAAACCCGGAAGCAGGCTGGCAACGCCGTGCCTGTTCCGATGGTTCAGGCAGTTATTGAGCAGGTGGTGAAGGTAATTGAGGAAGACGCGGTTACGAGGCCAGCGGAAACGTCGCACTGGACCGTACGAACTTGGACAGATACCCGATTCCGTACTCCTTGAGCTAGGCAAGCAAATTGTCCACAGGCTTGCAGTCGGATTTCGCGACTTGCGTTCCGGGGAATTTGACGAGTTCTTCGCCAAAGCCGTTGGTGGCATTGACAGAGCTACTCCTTTAGGTATTGCAGACGTTTTTCTCCAACGGTGCGCTTGGTCCCTGAAAATAGTCAAGTCCGCAAAGCCTTTTTCGACAAAAACCGTACGACTGATTTCCGGCCGAAACTCTCCTGACTATTCACATGGAATTTCAGACCCGCGCGCCAGTGCCAATAAAACCGGAAAAGCGGTTCTGGACATTTGGAATGCCAGGGTCAATGAAGCTTTAGACGAATTCAACGACCTTAGGATAGCCGTTTTGGTAAGAAACATGGCCAACAGGGAATTCCTGCTTTTCGAGGATGAAGCTCGGAGATTCGTTAATTCGAACTACAGCTGGGAATTCAATCATCGAGGTACTTTGTGGGGTACCGACAAGTCTAACGGTGTTCACCGCTTCACTTGGCAGCCTCATGGAAGCCAATTTACTGTGATTCGAGATGTGCCAAGTTCAGCGCGCAGATTTTCGATTGCGCCTCAAGTGCCAGTTGTCGACCCTGAAACCATATTGACCAATATTAATTACGAGGATTCGTGGATTCAGATTCAAGCCTAGTTGCCCATAGTGAGACCAAGCGGAACCCCGAGTCGCGCGAATATCGCAGTTGGGTAATGAGTCGGGTCCGCAGCAAAGACACAAGTCCGGAAATTCGTGTGCGTTCAATCCTCCATCGTGCCGGATTCCGCTTCAGGCTCCACGTGAAATCACTGCCGGGCACCCCGGACATCGTCCTGCGAAAGCATCGTACAGCGGTATTTGTCAATGGTTGCTTCTGGCATAGGCACCCGGGTTGCAAACAGGCTTCTACTCCAAGAACAAACATAGACTACTGGCGGAAAAAGTTCGACCGCAACATCTCAAGGGCGAAGAAGAATTACAATGAGCTCCGCCTTAAAGAATGGCAGGTGGTGATTGTCTGGGAATGCCAAACTCGCAATTCGGAGTCGTTGTCCCAACTCCTGTCCGAGATTATGCCTCTGCGGTCTTAACTCCACCCTACCCCCTTCCTCTTCCCAGCTCCCCCCTTGTCATCCCTCGTCTCCGCGAGTAACCTCAACCTCGCATGGCAACCACCAACAACCGCCGAGGTGCCTGAACCATGAACGACTACCTAACCCAACTCTCCGAATTCGCCCGCTAACCCCTCTCCCTCCATCTTGTTTGCTTATGTACCCCAGAGTGATGTATACTAACGTTCTTATCGGGCAGAAGGAGAAACTCAATGGCGACCGTGGAGGAAAGGGTTAGCAGGCTCGAAGGAGCCTATGAACACTTGGCTACCAAGTCCGACTTTGGGATTCTTAAGGTCGACATAGCCGATTTAAGGGCCGACATGGCGAGTCTAAAGGCAGAACTAATCAAGTGGATGGTTGGGACGTTGGTGGTTGGTATAGTCGCCACTGCGACCATCGTCAGAGCCATATCATAGCAGCAAAGTAGATCTACGATTTCCGTACGAGCGGGCTAATTGGCCCGCTCTCCCTTTTCCCCACTCCACGGGTCCCGTGAATTCCTTAACATGTCATCCAGTGGCTCTTGGCGACCAAAAACGTCACCCCATACTCTTCCTCCACCTAGCTTTCCCCTTGTCATACCATCCGGTTCATGTCATTCTGAACGCAGCAAAGCGCCCCCACATGTCATTCTGAGCGTAGCGAAGCGGAGTCGAAGAATCTCGCCGTTCACCGCTTACTCAAACCCAACAACCGCCGAGGTGCCCAAACCATGAACGACTACCTTACCCAACTCTCCGAATTCGCCTGCCAAGTCTCCTATAACCGCCTCACCGAATCCGCCCGCACCGCCGCTGCTTCCGTACTCATGGACACCATCGGCGCAATCATCGGCGGTAGCCGCCTGCCCGAAAACGCCAACCTCGCCCGATTCGCCGCCGGCAACGACAGTGGCACAGCCACCCTCCTCGGTCACAACCTCAAAGCCCAACCGCCCATGGCCGGCCTCGCCAACGCCACCGCCGGCGTAGCCCTGGAAATGGACGAAGGCTCCCGACTCGGCGGCGGCCATCCCGCCATACACGTCCTACCCGGCGCCCTTGCCGTGGCGGAAGACCTCGCCAGCAGCGGCCCCCAGCTAGCCGAAGCCCTCATCGCCGGCTACGAGGTTTCCTCCCGCATCGGCGGCGCCACCCAGTCCCGTCCAAACGTCCACTCCCACGGCACCTGGGGCACCATCGGCACCGCCGTCGCCGTCGCCAGGCTCATGGACTTCGACCCCCCTCAGATGCGCGGCGTCATCAACCTCGCCGCCTCCATGAGCCCCGCCAACACCTGGACCCCATGCTTCGAAGGCGCCACCATCCGCAACATCTACCCCGGACGCTCAGGAATGCAGGGCGTCCTTGCCCCCCAGCTGCTCCTCTGCGGCTTCACCCCTCCCACCGACGCCCCCACCGACGTCTATACAACCATTCTCGGCGACAAATTCCACCCCCAGGCCACAGTCGCCGGTCTCGGCAACGACCCCCTGCGCATTGAGCAAAACTACTTCAAGTTCCACGCCTGCTGCCTCTACAACCACCCTGTCCTCGACGCCGTCGAGTCCATCGCCAACCGCGAAGGTCTTGACCACTCCAGCATCCGGGATGTCACCGTAACAACCGTGCCCTTCGCCCAGCGCATGGCCCAGGACTACCCCTCAAACATGCTCTCGGCTAAGTTCCACGTCCCCTACGCCGTTGCCGCCCTCCTCGTATCAGGACGCAGCGACATAACCGCCTTCTACCCGGATGCCGTCGACAACCCCGCTATACAGGAATTGGCTGGACGCGTAGCTATCATCTCCGACTCGTCCATGAACGTTCAGAACCCCGACAAACCCTGCGCACGCGTCGACGTTACCCTATCCGACGGACGCACCCTATCCGAATCAACCACCTACCACAGAGGCGACTTTCAGCGAAGGCGTAGCCGCCAGGAGCTTGAAAACAAATTCCGATTCCTGGCCTACGAGACCCTGGGCCGCGAAAGGACCGAAGGCACCATCCGCACCACCGCCAACCTCTCCAAACTGGAAGACGTCCGAACCCTCACCACCCTTCTCCAACCACCCCCATCCCCCTAACTGTTTCAACCTCTTCCCCACATAGGGGCAGGTTTGAAACCTGCCCTCCATCATCGACACCCTATCCTCACTCCTCTGTCACTTCGTCAACGCCCTCCCACCTGTCATCCTGCCCCCTCCGCTGTTCCCGCGCAGAGCCTGCCCCCCCGTGAAGACGGGGCGGGAACCCACCCTCGCTCCTTCGCCCCCCTATCCGTAGGGGCAGCCCTTGTGGCTGCCCGTCTTAAGACACACCCTAACCTCCCTCCCCCCTCCGTTATTCCCGCGCAGAGCCTGCCCCAGTGAAGACGGGGGCAGGAACCCCTCCTCGCTCCTTCACCCCCCTATCCGTAGGGGCAGCCCTTGTGGCTGCCCGTCTTAAGACACCCCCTAACCTCCCGGCCCCTTCCGTTGTTCCCGCGCAGAGCCCGCCCCATGAAGACGGGGGCCGGAACCCCTCCTCGCTCCTTCGCCCACCTATCCGTAGGGACAGCCCTTGTGGCTGCCCGTCTTAAGACACCCCCTAACCTCCCGCCCCCACCCGTTGTTCCCACGCAGAGCCTGCCCTTGTGAAAACGTGGGCCGGAACCCCTCCTCGCTCCTTCCCCCCCTATCCGTAGGGGCAGCCCTTGTGGCTGCCCGTCTTAAGACACCCCCTAACCTCCCGCCCCCTTCCGTTGTTCCCGCGCAGAGCCCGCCCTTGTGAAGACGAAGAATCTCATTATCCTTACCCCAACTTCTCACCCGGGTTCTGAGCCGCAAAAAATAGGACCACCCACGCACATTAGGAAGGAGGGTGAAATGGGGCTGCTAGCTAGTCATCTGGTGAGTGACCATAAAGCACCCACCATCCTGCCTACTTACTTCTTCTCTTCCGAAACCACCGGTTATTCGCATAACCATAAGCTGCGCCAAAAATCGCCCCGAAGATAACGGTGTGAACAAGCAAACCGCCGAAAGTCAGGTCGTCGTTCAGCATGCCGTTGATCACACCACTGATGACTCCGGCGGCGAATCCAACAGGGAGGTGTATGAGAATATCTCTTATTAGTGGAACACTGGGCTTCTCGTTCATAAACTCCCTCTATCCGCTAGATAGTCTCCCAGCAACATAGTTCACCAAAACCCACAAGTCAATTTCCACCCGGAACCAAATCAGGCCTGCATCCAGACAACGCCGGACGTGCCACACTGCCCTCCCCAGATCACCCCTATCCTTCCAACACCCTTTCCCGTTGCCCTTTCAAGCGTAGGGACAGGTTTCAAACCTGCCCTCTCCCATCAGCCACGCCACCCCTAGGCAACGTGTAGGGGCGGTTCAGGAACCGCCCGAAGTCCTAATGGTAAGCTTAAATACAAGCTAATCAACCGGCAGTCCGTATTGATTGGGTTCGCCACTTCCAGCGTCAAGAGCAAGCCAGCCTATGAATACCAAAAGCCCAACGAGAGGAATGAGCAGTGCGAGCGAGTACCAGCCCGATTTGCCCAGGTCATGCCAGCGCTTAGCGTAAATTGCGAAGGACATCCAGGCGAACAAAGGCATGAATACCAAAAGCCCAACGGCAGACATCACATCAACGAAACTCTCCCACTCTGCGTCCGATATATCGGGGTTACTATAGCCATAGACAAATGAAACTAGGAAAGCATCCCATAACTCAACAACGATAGGCCCACTAACGGCAGGATATCCTTGAGCCAGAAAGTTGAGCGATTAATTCTTCCGTCATAGCTGAATAAGACGTACAGCAGACTCCTTCGTCGCTCCTCTGAGCCGTTGCGTCTAGATCTCATCGCTCATTGGTAGTCCCAGATTGCGGCCCTTTTCTTTACCGCTAGAAATGCTCTTGTAAATTACTTCCTTGTCCCACTAAGATTTCACTTGCGAAGACCCTAAAGATAGAATTATGTGCTCGCGACCGTTAATTTTGTCCACTATGAGCCGTTAAGGAACATAGGAGCCTACTTTCACCCATGACAGTGTTGGACCCTTACATACGGAAACCATTGCAAATGCATAATGTCCAGGGAGTTTGAGTTGTGTCAATGCGAAGTTAAAGCTATAACTCCCAAACCTGTAAGGGAACACGAAGAAATTACGCCAAGTTCAGCGGGACCAGACTAGGCTCCCCAAGTTCATCTCGTCTCCCACCCCATACTCCCTTCCCCTAGTGCCCCCCGCGCACAACCTCCCCCATCCGTGTCTCCTAACTCCCCGCCGCCAACGGCATCACCCTCTGGGCAAACTCCTCCATCGTCGCCACCGTGCCCCCTACGTCCTCACTCCGAAAGTCGAACACCACGTGACTCACTCCCACCTCCGCAAATTCCGCCACGTCCTCCGCTACCTGCTCCGCCGTCCCCATAAAGGGCTGCGTCCGATCCTCAGCGGCCCCCAATAGGTAGCGCGGCGCCCGGTACGCCACCTCAATCGCCGAGGGGTCCCGCCCAGCCTTCTCGGCATAACCCCCCAACCGCTCCACCGCCCGCCGCATCTGCTCCACCGTAACCAGCGGAAACCGTGGGTTCGACCCGATGGGGTGCCACGCGTCCCCCAAGGCTGCCGCCCGACGCAGCGCCGGGCCGCTTTCTCCACCTACCCAGATGGGCGGATGCGGCTTCTGCACCGGCTTCGGCTCAAACCGGATGTTAGAGAAGTTGCAATACTTCCCCTGAAAGCTCGGATTCTCCTGCGTCCACAACTCCTTGAACGCCCGCAAATACTCATTCCCCACAGCGCCCCGCTCCTCGAATGGCGGAAGCCCCAGCGCATCGAACTCCTCTCGCAGCCAGCCCACCCCCACACCGACAATCAACCGCCCCTTCGATAATACGTCCATGCTGGACAGAATCTTCGCCGTAACCACCGGATTCCGATGGGGCAGAATCAGCACCCCGGAACCAACACGGATACGCTCCGTCACCGCAGCCACGAAGGTCAGCGTCGTCAGCTGGTCCAGCCATTCCCCCGAGGCCATCCCCGTGAATTCGCCCGTGGCGCTGTACGGGTACTCCGAAACAGAGGAATCCGGAATCACCACGTGATCCCCCACAAAGGCCGAGTCGAAGCCCAACTCCTCCGCCCGCCGCGCCACCAACGCCAAATTCTCCGGCGAAGCCCCCGCCCCCCGATTCTGCAAGCTAATCCCAAACTTCATAATCCTAATCCTCCAACTTTCTTCCACAACCCACCGTCCGTGCTCATTGTCCCGCCGTTCCTCGTACGGGCGGTTCGCGAACCGCCCGTCCCCCTCCCCGTGTCCTCGCGCATGCGGGGACCCATCCCCTCCCCTTCACACCCATACACTCCCACATGTCATTCCGAGGCTCCGCAAGGAATATCGTCGCCCTCATTCCGCCTCACTCCGTTCAGACCAACGATACGGACCTCCCCCACACTCCCACCGCAGACCCCTAACCTCCCGGCTCCACCGAAAGCAGAACCTCCACCCGCACCTCGTCCTCTATGCTTGAAACCGGCCCGGCCTTCGGTGGCGTAATGTCCAGCTGCTGCCACGTAAACGTCGTCCTGCCCAATATCACCACCCGGTCCCCGTCGTCCCGCACTTCGATGTCAAACACCAACGGCACCGTGATTCCTCGAATCTCCAAACTCCCCGACACCTGCGTCTCCACTTCTGAGCCTTCGGCAAAACCATCAGGAATATCCAACACCGAGGGCACCGTAAACGTCGCCGTGGGATGGTCTCCAAACATTCGCGTCTGCACGTACCTGTCCCGGTTCGCCTGGTCGCTCGACAGCGAATGCAAGTCTATCTCAAACACCGAAGCCCCTCCGTCCAACCGCACCACGCCTGTAATCGACTCCGTTCCCAACACCGCGTCGTTGGGAAGCGACAAGCTCGCCAGCTTTTCCGTAACCGTAAACGTCGCCTCCGACCCCTCTGACACCACGAACGTCACCCCCTCGTATTCGCCCATTTCGCGAGATTTCCCCTCCGACGTATCAGCAGCCAACGGCGTAGCCGTGGCCAGTGGTGTAGCTGTGGCCAGGGTAGTCGCCGCCATTCGCGTTGCCGTGGGCAATGGAGTCGCCGTAGCCAAAGGCGTCACTCTAGGTGGCGTCGCCGTAGCCAGAGGAGTGGCTGTGACGAGGGGCGTTGCCGTCTCCACCGGCACAACCGTCTGCGGTGCCGACGTAGGCGGCGTTTCCCACCCTTCCGTTGCTGGCGTAGACCATCCTTCGGTGCCAGGCCCGTCCCATCCCTCCTGTGTCGCTCCCGCGCAACCCGCAATCGCCAGACACAAAATAAGCGACACCACAATCGCCGGCATCCTACCATTCAAAGCCAAGCCCCTGAGTTTCTTCATAACACGCCAGCTCCCATTCCCTGAACTATCATCGAATTCCGGGGCGGAAGCTCCAACCGCCCGTCCCTCTGGTCGCCCTGACCCGCTAATGCAAACCCCAGCGCCAGGGCGATTGCCGCCGTCGCGAAGGCCAGCCGCCAGGGTAGCGCCCGCCCCATCCGCACAAGCACCACCGTCAACGACCAAGTCACCGCCAGCGACAATGACGCCACGGGGACGATGAATGATACGGACCTGTCCAGGTAGGTATCCATCGCCAGCGCTCCCGCACACACAACCACGGAGAGGGCTGCCATAACCACGTTGAAGAAAAGCATCCGATTTTCCCCAACCACCACCAGAAGACGCCACAACACCCCCGCACCCAAACCCAGCCCCAGCGATGCCACCGCAACCGAAACGCTGTTGAAATATGCGTCGCTTGGCGATTCAAGCGGGATGCTCAACGCAACGGCGGCAATGGCCGCAACGGAACCGGCGAGCAGTCCCGCCGCTGCTGTCCCCGGTTCATCGCCCAGTACATCTCTGCGTCTATTTAAGGGCGTCATCGCCCCCATTATAACTGTCCAACGCCCCAAAAGGCATCGCCTCCCAAGATGCCCTGGGCCCTCCCCGTCAGATACGCAATTCCGCTATACTTGCCCAAAGAACAAACTTCCCGCATCTGGAGGAAGCAGATGGGCATCGCAGGAATAATCTTCGCCGTTTTAGCCTTGGCTTTCCCCATAATCCCCACCATCGGATGGCCACTTACCATCATCAGCCTCGTCACCGGAACGTCCCTTTCAGCCTTCGGCCTCATGCGCTATCGCCAGGGAACCCAAGATCACAGAACCGCCATCCTGGGCATCGCCGCCAACATCGCTGTCATAGTTGTCATAGCTCTCTGGGCCTATTTCCTCGGGGATTACAATGGCTGATACGATCCGGGGTAAACCTCTGGTTACGTATTTCTGAATTCTAATCCGGTTGAACACTAGATTCACCGTCTCAGCTTCCCGTTGCTCCCACAATCCCGCCGTTTACTCCTATGCGTCACGCCCAGACATTCCTCTATAATTGCCCGCCGAACAAACCGAAAGCGTCTGGAGGAATCTGATGGGCATTGCGGGAATGATACTCGGCGTCCTTGCCGTAGTGTTCGCCATCATCCCTATCATCGGCTGGATCATTTCCATTCCCTGCCTGCTGATAGGACTGCCCTTATCCATAATTGGCCTCCATCAAAACCGAAAGCGCGGCAGGGGATACGGCATGGCCATCGCCGGCATCGTTACCAATGTCGTTGCCATTGTCGTTGTGATTCTCTGGATCTTCCTATTCGTGGCATCAACGGAAGTCACAGATGTAGAACTTGGCTTCATGGCAGAGCGCGTTCCTCTCATGCCTCTCATCTACCCACCCGGCAACCACATCCGCCCCGGCAGCACCTTTGAGGGGGAGTACAACTCCACGCCGCCAACCTCCGGCCCCCACTGGGACTCAGGTTGGGCCGGGTGCGGCTTCTTCGTGGAGGAGATGCCCGACGAGCAGGTGGTTCACAACATGGAGCATGGACAGGTGGTCATCAGCTACAACCTTTCGGACGAGGACGAGATTGAGCAGTTGAGGGAGATTGCGAGGACCCTTCTCGGACATCGCAGTTGGATGATAATGCGCCCCTACTCCAAGATAGACACGGGTCGGATTGCCCTCACCTCATGGGGGTGGAAGGACGAGTTCTCGATCTCGGAACTCACGGACGAACGAGTCCGGAACTTCTACGACGCCAACCGCAACAACTCCGGCGTGGAGTCGATTCCATGCGGCGGCTTCATGAGTTAATTCCCATCCTTCTCTCTTAGCCCCGGCAGCTCAAACACAAACCTGCTCCCCCCTTCCTGCCTACCCTCCGCCCAAATAGACCCCCCGTGCGCCTCCACCAGCTGCCTCGCAATCGTCAGTCCCAACCCCGTTCCGCCCGTGGCCCTGCTCCTCGAAGGGTCCACCCGGTAGAACCGATCAAAGATCTGCCCCAACTCCTCCTCCGGCACCCCCTCCCCAGTATCTTCCACCGACACCCGCATCGACTCGCCCACTACTTCCACCGAGACCAACACCTCACCTCCCTCCGGCGTGTGCCTCACTGCGTTATCCAACAGGTTCCCCAGCGCTTGGGCTATCCGCGTTCGGTCCATCCGCACCAATGGCAACTCCGACGGCGCCTCCAGCCTCAGCGAAATCCCCTTCCCTTCCGCCGCCGGACGGAACGCCTCCACCGAGCTTGTCGCCAACTCAGACAGCGAAGACTCATCAAAGTCCAGCGTCAATGCCCCCGCGTCCGCCTGGGCAATCAACCCCAGGTCTTCCACCAACCGCCCTAGATGCATCGCCTGCTGGTGCGCCACGTCTATCGCCGCCGGTGTGGGCGTCAACACCCCGTCCCGCATCGCCTCAAGATAGCCCCGCACGTTCGTCAACGGCGTTCGCAATTCGTGAGCCACGTCCGACATTAGCCTCACCCGCTGTCGCTCCGCCCCCTGCAAGCGGTCCGCCATTGTGTTGAAAGTCCGGCCCAACTGCCCCATCTCATCCGAAGACGAGACCTCCACCCGTTCATCCAGGTTCCCCAGCCCCAGCCTTGTCGCCGCCCCCGTCAACGCCCTCACCGGCGACAGAATCCGACGAGAAAGCATCGTAACCAGCAACACTCCGCCGATCCACGCCGCCAGCCCCGCCCACACCAGCGACCAATTAACCGCAGACACCACCCTGGAAATCGCCGGTTCCGCCAACTCCGATTCTAACTGGCCGGGAGCCAGCGTGAGAAATCCTATCTCCTCGCTCCCCGTGCGAATAGGTCTGTATCTGTCACCGCTCCGCAACGAAAGAGGTAGCCTGCCATATTCCATTTGCGAGTCTGCAATCAGACGCCCCTGCGCGTCCCTCACCACTATTCGCTTCCCATACAGAGAGCCGGCCCTTTCCACAATGCCCTGAATCCCGCTCCAGTCCCTCCTCTGGGAGTAGGACAGGGAAATCATCTCCTCCACCCGCGCTGCACGAGCCTCCTCCAGCCGCTCCGAAAACTGCTCCACCTCCCTATTAGCCGCGTACCCCGTGTATACGCCCACCGCAGACAGAGCCAGCCCCAGCGCCAGGGTGAACCCCAATATGAGACGAAACTGGAGCCCCCGGAACCATCTAACCATCTCCGAATCTGTATCCCACTCCGTAAACCGTCCGGATGCGTCCCTGCCCCCTTCCACCCTTGCCATCGGAAATCCGCTTCCTCAGATTCGAAACGTGCACGTCAATAGTCCTGTCGAATCCGTCGAAATCGTACCCAAACACTCTGTCGATAATCTGGTCCCGCGTGAAGGTCCTCCCCGGCTCCTTCATTAACATCGCCAATATCCTGAACTCCGTCGGCGTCAGCGAGATTTCTTTGCCTTCAACCCAGACCTTGCGGCTCAGAAGATTTAGCTTCAACCCGTTGCACGTTATCGTCGAAGGCCCCTCTTCTGATTTCTCTCTGGCGGTGCGGCGCAGTACGGCTCGCACCCTGGCCGCCAACTCCCGCGGACTGAAGGGCTTCGTCACGTAGTCGTCCGCCCCCATGTCCAGACCTTCCAGCCTGTAAGGCTCGTCCGCCCGCGCCGTTAGCATAACAATGGGTACGTCCGACTCTTCGCGAAGGATGCGGCAAACGCTCATCCCGTCCAGCTTCGGCAGCATCAGGTCAAGAACGACCAGGTCCGGCTGCTTCTCCCGCGCCAACCGCAGACCGGTGGGCCCGTCGCCCGCCGAAAGCACGTCGTGTCCGTCGCGCTCCAGGTACAGCCGCAGCAGCTTAACTACGTGCGTGTCATCCTCTACTATAAGAACTGTACTGGTCATCTTGTAATCTTTGCCCTTGTCGGTCGCTCTGGCGGCCCGATGAATGTCGAAAGGCGGGGAGACCAGGGGGTAAAGGCCTCCCCGCCTTCGAACTGTGCGCGACAAGCCTTAAGGCCTAGCATAGCCCTTCCAAGAATTCTCATGCCCGGCTCCCCGATTGCCGCCCCGATTGCCGCCCCGATTGCCCCAATGTCCTCCACCCTGCCGACCGCTTTTCGATGTGCCATTGTCCATTCCGGCCCTCTCTACCCAACCGCCTCTATCCAGAAACTCCGGCCGGCTCTCGAACCATTCCACGTATTCGTCCGCCTCTTCCTGGGCAATTAGCTCCTTCGCAACCATTGCGTCCATCCGGGCTCTCACGACGTCGTTTGCCATCGCGCGCTTGGCCTGCGTCAAAGCATCCTCTAAGGCCGACTCCTCCACACCGAGAATCTCCGCAATCTCGGCAACGAAGCTCCCTTCCCCATCCCAACTCTCCTTGGCCTCCTCAATAGCGTCGCTGACGGCGCTCTCCTCCAAGCCCAAGATCTCCGCCACCCGCTCCGTCAGACTCATCCCCTCCACAGCGCCCTTACCGAAGCCGCCGATACCCTTGACGCCCCCGTGGGCCAGGATGACCCCGCCACCGACACACACAACCATCAGCCCCGCCAGAATTACCGCTAAAATCCAGCCTCTCTTGCCCATCTAACTCCTCCTTCCCACTGTCTAAGGCGTTGCCTTACCGTGGAGGAGAATAAAGGTCAACTTTTAAGGGAATATGAAGAAGTTCACCCCTCAGCTAGATGGCCCAGCCACGCTACTTGCCGGTCAGCACACCGGCGGTCGCAGATGCGCCCAGGGCCGCGCCTCCTCGAAAGCCGCCGACGCTGTCAGTACCGTCTCCTCTTCCCCTCTGCGCCCAACGATATGCAGTCCAATTGGCATGCCGTCCTCTGTGAACCCGCAGGGTACTGACGCCGCCGGCTGTCCCGTCAGATTGAACACCGGCGTGTAGGGCATGTAGCCCAGCCGTGGGTCCACCTCCTGCCCGTCTATCACCCGAGGAAATTGCCCTACCTGGAAGGCAGGCACCGACATAGTCGGCGTCAGCAGCAGGTCGTACTCCTCCATAATGTCGTCCGCCTGGCTCCGAACCCTCTGGTACGCCAGCATTGCCTTGACGAACTCCTCACCAGTAGTGGATTCGCCCAAAGACAGGTTGCCGCGCACGTAGTTAGTAAGCAATCCCCTCTTCTGCTCGTACAACTCCTTGTAGGAAACGTATGCGCCCGTGGAAAAAATAGTCATAAAGTATTCGATGGGATGCTGGAGAGAAATCTGCGGCTCCTCAACAACGCAACCCAAATCCTCGAATACCCGCGCCACTTCAGCAGCGATGCGCGCCACTTCCGCATCCACTGCAACATATCCCAGGTCAACGCTCCAAGCCACCCGTAGCCCCTCCAGGCTCTGCGCAACCGCCGCTACGAAGTCCGGTGGCTCCTCCCGCATGGCTGTCATGTCCCTCGAATCGTAGCCCGCTAGGGCCTGAAGCAGCGTGGCGGCATCGCGGACGTTCCGCGCCAATGGTCCCGACTGCGACGTGAAGTTGGGCGAAGCATTTCCCACACCGCCATATTTCGCCACCCGTCCCAGCGTGGGCTTGATGCCATATACGCCGCAGAAGCTGGCCGGTATGCGGATAGACCCTCCCCCGTCGCTGCCCGTTGCCAGCGTACACAGACCCGCTACCAGTGCCGCCGCCGCGCCGCCGCTCGAACCCCCGCTGGTTCGATTCGTGTTCCACGGGTTCCGGCACGCGTCTCCCAACCGGTTCTCCGTCGTGCCCAGAAGTCCAAACTCCGGCGTATTCGTCTTCCCAAGAATCACCGCCCCGGAACTGCGCACCCTCTCCGATGTTATCGAGTCTATCTCCGGCACATAATCTCTATAGGCCAGAGACCCCATAGTGCTCCGTATCCCCTTCGTAACCTCCAGGTCCTTGATGGACACCGGAATCCCCAACAGCGGCTCGCCTCCGTCTCCTCGACCTATCCGCTCGTCCGCCTGCCGAGCAGACGCCACCGCTTCCTCGCCGCAAACCGTCAGAAAAGCGTTGAGAATAGGATTCAATTCCTCAATCCGCCCCAGAAACATCTCCGTAAGCTCCACCGACGAGACCTCTCGCGAGTCCAAAAGCCCCCTCAACTCATACGCCGGCGCAAACGCCAATTCACCGCTATTCATAACCTTTCCTCCATTTCATTTTCCTCCCATCCTCCCCAAATCAATTTCAGGTCATTCCGAACCATAATATCTGTCATTACTATGCAAATAGCCCGTTCCGCGCCTGCAAATCCCTTCCCCCTTGATGGGGGAAGGTTAGGATGGGGGTGAACCCTGTGCCCGACAACATTCTCCCCCGTAGTGGAGGTTCGCGCCCCCCTTCATCCGCTACAAGACCCCGATCCCAACCATCATTTCGGAAAAAGCCGGAATCCAGCCCTCTTCCTGCATCCATTTTCATCGCCTTATGTGGCCTTTCTTGGACATAGTGATTCTGAGTGTAGCGGAGTCGAAGAATCTCGTCAGACTTCCCGCCACCCCCGTCATCAATACACCCGATGCTGCGCCAACGGCGTCCCCGTTACGGGCGTCGTAACACTCAATCCCGCGTCCACCGGAATAACCACCCCTGTCACCCATCGCGACTCTTCACTAGCTAGAAACACCGCAGCCCAAGCCACGTCCCACGCCGTCCCCTCCGTCCCCAGTGGCGCCGCCTCCCGACGCGTGCGTCGCAGGGCGTCGTCCATCCGTGGGGCCACCATCGGCGTGTACACCAACCCGGGTGCGATGCAGTTCACCCTTATATTGTCCCGTCCGTGGTCTCCCGCCATGGAGAAGGTTAGTCCGATTACAGCCGCCTTGGACGTACTATACGGGGTTGTGCCGTTGGCCCTCAGTCCCGCAATGGACGAAATGTTGATAATCGACCCGCCTCCGCTTTCAATCATCGCCGGAATGGCGAAGCGACTCGTCAGCATCATACTCTTCACGTTCACTTCCATCACCCTATCCCACTCGTCTTCCCTGACCTCTACCACCCTTGCGCGATGGGATATCCCCACGTTGTTGTCCAACACGTCCAGCCGCCCATACCTCTCCACAGCCGCCTCCACCATTGCGCGGCAGTCGTCTGAACGGGTAACGTCCCCCTCGAACACCGACGCTGTTCCGCCCTCTCCTTGGATAACCTTCAGGGTCTCTCGGGCGCGGGCCTCCACGTGGTCTGCCAAAAGGACCTTCGCCCCCTCCCTGGCAAACAGTACCGCCGTTGCCTTTCCGTTCCCCACTCCCGGCCCGCTGGAACCCGACCCCGTGACGATGGCTACCTTGCCATTCAGACGCCCTTTGCCCTGTGCCATAACCCCTCCCGTTGTAAGTTACCGATTGACCTCAAATATATCAGTCATCCAAACCACCGTCACCCGTCTTTCCCTCTTGTCCTCGCGCATGCGGGGACCCATCCCCTCATTCCCTCTGACAACCATCTGGAACGGGCGGTTCGCGAACCGCCCGTTCCCCCCGCCATCACGTCCCGCCTCACCCATCGCCCCCTCCCCTCCGTTGTCCTCGCGCATGCGGGGACCCATCCCCTCATTCCCTCTAACAACCATCTGGAACGGGCGGTTCGCGAACCGCCCGTTCCCCCCGCCATCACGTCCCGCCTCGACCCATCGGCCCCCCTCCCCCCGTTGTCCTCGCGCATGCGGGGACCCATCCCCCATTCCCTCTAACAACCATCTGGAACGGGCGGTTCGCGAACCGCCCGTTCCCCCCGCCATCACGTCCCGCCTCGACCCATCGGCCCCCCTCCCCCGTTGTCCTCGCGCATGCGGGGACCCATCCCCCATTCCCTCTGACAACCATCTGGTAGGGGCGGTTCGCGAACCGCCCGTTCCCCCCGCCATCACGTCCCGCCTCACCCATCGCCCCCTCCCCTCCGTTGTCCTCGCGCATGCGGGGACCCATCCCCCATTCCCTCTGACAACCATCTGGTAGGGGCGGTTCGCGAACCGCCCGTTCCCCCACGCCATCCCGTAGCACCCCCACCCAACTCTCCCCTAACCCAACGATGGCCGAAACCTATGCCACCCCGTCGCCTGTTCGTAAGCATGGGCCACCCGCAGCACCAACCCTTCCTCACGGTGTCTGCCCATTATGTGCAGACCGATGGGCAGAGGCCCTTCTCCAAATCCGCACGGAACGGAAATCGCCGGCAGTCCCACGTCCGACGCTATGGCCGTACACGCCAGACTCAAAGACCCCGCCGGCACCCGGCGTCCTCGGACCTCAGTCATCCCCCGCGTCTCCGGCACTTTCAACGCCGTCGTTAAAGACGTTGGCGAGACCACCACGTCCACCTGCCTCATCACCCGCGCCGTCTCCCTCTTGAGAAGCGCCAACCGTCGTTGAGCATCCAGATAATCGGCCATGGGTATGGCGGCCCCCCGCTCCAGCCGCAACTTCATGTCTGCGTCTATCCTCGCCAATCTCTCTGGAGAAAATGTCTCCCGATAGTAGACGGCGGATTCCGGCTCCACAATCGTGTTGTGAATGTCCGAAACCCCTGCCGCTCCTTCAATGGATACCTCCTCCACCTCTGCACCCATGTCCGAAAGGACCGCCACGGCCCTTCGCACCGCCCGCTCCACTTCCTCCGTGCAGCCACCGCCCACGTACTCCTCCAACACCCCAACCTTCACGCCCTCAATATCGCCTTCCAGCGCCGCCCGATAGTCCGGGAACCGCCCCGTCAGACTCACCGGATCCTCGGGATCGTGCACCGCCAGCGCCTGCAATGCCAGCGCCGTATCCTCCACCGTTTTGGCTAGGGGGCCGGCTTGATCGAAGGACCAGGACGGGCCAAAGAGATTGTGCCGGCTGATAAGTCCAAATGTTGCCCGCAATCCCACTACCCCACTCCAAGCCGCCGGTATCCGCACCGACCCGCCCGTGTCGGACCCGATGGACACTAGCCCCATCGACGCTGCAACCGCCAACCCCGAACCCGCGCTCGAATGCCCCGGTGACCGGCTTATGTCCCACGGGTTAAAACACGTCACCACCACGTCCCGGCGGAAGTGGCAATTCACCTTCCCCACCAGAATAGCGCCCGCCTTTTCCATCAGTTCGTGCACCCGCGCACTCGTCCGTGGCACGTAGTCCTCGTGGCTCTCGTACCCATAGGTGGTGCGAATCCCCGCCGTGTCTATGAGGTCCTTGAGAGTGTATGGAATGCCGTGAAGCGGCCCCCTATACTGGCCTCTCCGGATCTCCTCCTCCGCGGCCCGCGCCCGCTCAAGCGCATAGTCCCCCGTGACCGTTGTGAACCCCTTCAGCGGCCCGTCTACTCGATCAATGCGCTCAAGGGTCGCCCGCGTCAACTCCACCGAAGAAAGCTCCCCGGACTTCAACGGGCCCGCAAAGCCCGCAACAGTGCCATTTGCCAGATCCATTCCACTCATGCCAATTACTCCTCGCCTAACGGAGATTCGATGCCCTTCCATACGCTAAGGGCTGTCACTCATCCCGTCAACGCCACCACCGCCCAATTGACAACTTTCCCTCTTTGGGGTCAAATTATCTTAGCAGGAGGTGATCTCTTGGAGCGCGAGCAGGCAGAAGACAAAGAGAAAATCTACAAGTCTCTAACATCTACCGTCATAGAAATTCAGCGGGAACACGTCAAACTCAAAAAGTCCCTGGCACACATTGAGCAAGACCAGGTTCAGCTGCGAGAGATGATAGGACGGGTCCAAAAGTTGCAGGAAGAACTGCGGGAAACCATGTTCGGCATCCACCAGGACCACACCGAGGCGGTTGCGAGCCTGCTGCAATTGCAGAAGTACCACGCCCAAACCAGCGAAAGGTTATTCGGGTTGGAACAGAATCAGGCAGCCCTCAAGATATCCCTCGCAGCCCTCATCAAACCTTCCCCCACTCCCGAACAACCCAAGTGGAAATTCTGGGCCTAGCCGCAGCAAGACCCAGCCACCAACACCCATTCTCCCCCCTATAGGGCGTCCCTGGCGGGCATCCTCCTCCCGTCACACCCCTACCGTGCTTCCTGACCTACGCGCCCCACACGTCATCCCCCCTCACAAGAATCGCATTCAAAACAAGATGTATTACACGAGGGAGGATATCCGCGGGGAGAGGATAGCGGTCATTCTCCTGTAAATTGCGGTTTCTTCTTATTGAGGAAGGCTTGAATCCCACGACGGCGGTCTTGGGTGGTCTGAAGGATGAAGCTAAGGTCGGCCTCCAGGTTCAGCCCTTGCGCCAAGGACATATCAAGGCCCTTGTAGACCGCCTCTTTGACGTAGCGCACCGCAATTGGAGCGGCGGCGGCGATGGTCTGACCCAGATCGATAGCAGTAGCCTCCAAAGTTTGGCCGGAAGTGACGGTATTGACCAGCCCCATTTCGTGGGCCTCCGATGCAGAAACGGAACGGCCCGTGAGAAGAAGCTCCAGAGCCCGGGTGCGTCCGATGAGCCGTGGCAGTCTCTGGGAGCCGCCGTCCCAAGGAATGTATCCTTCGACCAGACATGAGAAACCGAAGGTTGACCCTTCTGCCGCCAATCGCAGGTCGCAGCCGAGGGCGAGTTCCAAGCCCTGATTCCACGCTCGACCCTGGATGGCGGCGATGGTTGGAACCTTGAGGTTGGCCACGTGGGTTGCAACGCGTCGACGTTGGAGGACCGATTCTGGGTCGCTAACGGGCGTGTCCTGGGGCCAGGGTTTGACGTCCTCGGACCAGAAGTTTCCTCCGGTGTTGGTGAGGACGACGGCTCGAAGGTTCGCGTCTTCATTCAGTAATTGGCAGACGCTTTCAATCTCCTCGGCCGGCGACGGATTTCGGGTGTCGTCGTCGTCGTCGTCCAGCAGATCAACGCGAATGACGGCCACGGCGTCATGCATTTCGAGCAGGATAAGTTTCCGAATCAACATTAGTAAATGGAATACAAGGCCTTGGGGTTACGATTTTCGCTGAAAAATTGGTCTATTGACAGCATTCAGGACGTAGTCTATCATAAGCGAGGTTTTAGCACTCTATTGATTTGACTGCTAATTTAGTAGTCATAATAATGTAGACAGACCCAAAACAACCAAAATTTGAGGAGGAAGCGTTGGTGAAATTCACGCCTTTAGGAGAGAGGTTGATAGTCAAGCCACTGGAGGAGGAACAGACCACATCATCAGGAATAATCCTTCCGGATACTGCCAAAGAGAAGCCGCAGGAGGGTGAGGTTGTGGCGGTGGGACCCGGCCGGGTCACAGACGAAGGTGCGCGCGTACCCATGGAGATACAGACCGGGGATAGGATCATCTATTCCAAATACGCAGGCACCGAGTACAAGGACGATGGTCAGGAGTACCTGATTCTGCGGGAGAGCGACGTTCTGGCCAAGGTTAACAGATAGGCTGGACGACATATCGCCACGGATTTCGAACCCATTTATTCAGAAATTTTGATGGAGGCAAGCAATGCCCGGTAAGCAATTGGTATTTTCCGAGGAAGCGAGAAAGTCGCTGAAGACTGGCATAGACATCTTAACGGACACGGTGAAGGTGACGCTAGGACCCCGAGGCCGGAACGTGATTTTGGACAAGAAGTTTGGCCCGCCCCTGGTATGCAGCGACGGTGTGACCATCGCCAAGGAGATTGACCTTCCGGACCCCTTCGAGAACATGGGAGCGCAGCTGCTGAAAGAGACGGCGAGCAAGACCAATGACGCCGCCGGCGACGGCACGACCACGTCCGTGGTCCTGGCTCAGAGCATAATTACCGAAGGGTTCAAGAACACGGCGGCGGGAGCAAACCCCATGGCCATCAAGCGTGGCATCGAATGGGCGGTAAACGCCGTTATAGGCGAGCTCAAGGAGATGGCGCGCTTAGTAGACAGCCGCGACCAGATAGCCCAGGTGGCGGCGCTTTCGGCCCACGAGGACTCCATTGGCGATACAATCGCAGACGCAATGGAGAAGGTGGGCAAGGACGGCGTCATCACCGTCGAGGAATCCAAGGGCATCAACGACGAGATAGAATACGTTGAGGGTATGCAGGTAGACCGCGGCTACATCTCTCCTTACTTCGTCACCAACTCCGAGAGGATGGAGACGGTCATCGAGGAGCCTTACCTGATCATTACGGACAAGAAGGTCTCCGCCGTTTCCGACCTGGTCCCAGTTCTGGAGAAGCTGATCCAGATGGGCAAGAAGGACGTGGTGATTGTGGCTGAGGACGTGGACGGGGAGGCTCTGGCCACGCTGGTTGTCAACAAACTGAGGGGCACCCTGAACTGCTTGGCGGTGAAGGCTCCCGGCTTTGGAGACCGGCGCAAGGCGATGATGGAAGACATAGCCATTCTTACCGGCGGCACCGTCATCAGCGAAGAGACGGGCCGCAAGCTGGAGTCGACCACGGTGGCCGACATGGGCCAGGCCCGACGGGTCTCGGCCAGCAAGGAAGAGACGACCATCGTAGAGGGAAAGGGCTCTGAGGACGCGATCAAGGGTCGCATCACGCAGATCAGGTCCCAGATTGAGGACACCACCTCCGAGTTCGACCGGGAGAAGCTTCAAGAGCGGATGGCCAAGCTGGCCGGCGGCGTTGCCGTCGTGAAGGTCGGCGCGGCTACGGAAATCGAACTCAAGGAGCGGAAGGCCCGGGTAGAGGACGCCCTTTCGGCCACCCGAGCCGCAGTGGAAGAGGGCATCGTCGCCGGTGGCGGCGTCGCCCTGGTGAGGGCCTCGCGAGCCTTGGCCAACGTCAGCGAGAAGCTGTCAGGCGACGAGTTGGTGGGTGCGCTCATCATCCGCAAGTCGCTGGAACAGCCCCTGCGACTAATCGCGCAGAACGCCGACCGGGAAGGGTCTGTGATTCTGGAATCGGTGAGAAACCAGTCGGACGACTACGGCTTTGACGCCGAGGAAGGGGTCTACGGCCCGATGTTCGAGAAGGGTATCGTTGACCCGGTTAAGGTGACCCGCTCGGCTTTGCAGAACGCGGCCAGCGTGGCGGCAATGGTCCTGACGACGGAATCGATGATTACGGAGATTCCTGAGAAGAACCCGGCTCCCCCCATGCCTCCGATGGAGTACTAGACAAGAAAGTTTCCGCTTCCTAAAAAGAGCGCAAACAAAAGAGGGGCGGCCCACACAGGGCCGCCCCTCTTTTTGGGGGGGAGGGGGAGAGGATTGACAAGGGGGGAAGGGATAGGCCCATGCTGATTGGTAGAGGTGACGAGATTCTTCGTTGCGCTCACAACAAGATTAGGAGGTTTTGAATGACAGAGATGGTGAGGTGTGAGCTTATGTATCGGGTAGAGAGCATAGGGGGATGGGACGTGCCTATTGTTGAGTTCGCTGAATCTAGGATGAGGCTGTGCACTCTAGTGAGGGGAAACATCATCAACAGTATCACGGAGAACACAGCAGGGCAGAAGGACTGGAAGCGTTGGGTAACTTCGGAGGTGAAGGCCGTTCGAGGAGAAGGCTCTTGGAGCGAGACTCTCCAGTACACAATTTCGCTAGGGATGGCGTTCCATCCGTCGAACCACGGTAATCGGAAGGTGGGCGGCCAGGCCAAGCTGGACGTTGAGAATTTCATTAAGCCCGTTCTTGACTCCGTGGCCGCCGGATTGTTTTGCTCGGATGGCACAGATCCCTTCACCTTACAGCATTGGAATTACGACGACTCCAACTTTCGGACGTTGCTTATTCATCGCTTACCGGACACATCGCACCCAAGGGAGGAGGGTGTGGCTATTTCCGTGTCCGCTATCTGAGCCTTTACGGGCGGTACATCGTAAATTGGACGCGGTGAGTATATCCGAGTTTATTTCAAGTTCATTTCCGGATATTAGGCGTGAAAGTGGTCAAAATGGAGGGTTTCATTTCGCGTTCGTTTCAGGATGATTTCGGATCGTGTGATGATGAGATTGGGAGGGAATGGGCGGGTTTGAAACCCGCCCCCACCGGTGGGGTTTTGGTTAGCGTCGTGGGGAGCACAAAGGGCATGGCTAATGTGGGGTCTGGATTCCGGCTTTCGCCGGAATGACGGGTGGAGTGGGAGAGGAGTGGATTCCTGCCTTCGCAGGAACAAGAGGGGGTTAGCTGTCTTCTTCCAGGGTGGGTGAGGCCTCCTCGTTGCATTCAGGGAGTCTGCCGAAGTCTTGCTGGAATTCGGCCAGCAGCTCTTTTTCTCTCTTTATCGGCGATGACGTTGTTTCGTAGAGGAACCATATTGCTCTTTGTGAGCAAGGACCGTCTTTGCCATTGAGATGACCCATAAGACTATCTCTGATGGAATGTTCGGCGCTGCCGTAGTAGATGATGTTAAAGCCGTCATTCAGCGCATAGACGCCGGAGGTTTCAGGTACACGACTAATGTATGCAGGAATGAACATTTGCGGTGCAGTGGAGATGGACATGAGGCTCCTTTCGTGGTTCTAGAATTGCAAAAATTATGAGGGGGATGGAGTGTAAGCCTTTGTACGATAACTAGGAGCCCATAGGCGACCAATTCCCGTCCATGTTCTATTATGTCGGCCTCTTCTTCGGCTATCAACTGCCTCAGTGCGACGATCATGGAGCCAAAACGCTTCACGGGATGGTCCAACTGGAGAGGAGGCTGGGAGTTCGTGTATGAAATATGAGGGCGTGCCACGAGATTCCTCGACTCCGCTTCGCTGCGATCAGAATGACATGTGACTTTAGAGAATGACGCGCGGCATCAGAAGGGCTGGCAGTGTATACGGGGTGGGTAGTGGTGTTTCTAGGAGGGGCGGGGGCTGGTAGAATGCGGTCAGCGTTGTTGGGGGGAATCGCCTGCTATGGCTCATGGGAAGGTCTATTCGTCAGCGGTTGAGGCGTTGGAGGACGTGTCCGACGGAGCCGTCATCATGCTGGGTGGCTTCGGCAAGCCTGGCCTGCCTCAGAGTTTGGTGAAGGCGCTCATGGAGTTGGGGCCTCGGAATCTGACGTTCATCTGCAACACCTGCTTCGAGCCGAAGCCCGGCGAGTATGACGTCGCCCGCCTGGTGGAGCGCGGGCAGGTCCGAAAGCTGATAACAACCTTCTTCGGGCGGCCCAACCAGGAAATTCCGGCCCTGCAGTTGTGGCGCAAGGGAAAGCTGGAGGTGGAGGTTGTGCCGCAGGGGATTCTGGCAGAGAGGATGCGGGCGGCAGGTGCGGGATTGGGCAGCGTCTACGTCCCCAACTACGTAGGCACCGTGTTCGAGGAGCAGGACACCCAATCGTTTGAGGGCAGGGAGTATGTCCTAGCGTCGCCCCTGGGAGCAGACTTAGCCCTGATTGGCGGGCATCAGGCCGACAGGCTGGGCAACCTGACGTACAGGCTCGCGCAGCGAAACTACAATCCCACGATGGCTGCCGCCGCAAAGACTACTGTCGCGGAGGTGCGGGAGGTGGTTGAGGTAGGAGAGATAGACCCGGAGCGGGTGGTTACGCCCGGGATATACGTTAACCGGATTGTGGTCGGAGGATGAGGGTGAGATGGCTGAGAGGCTAAGCCGGGAGTTGATGGCCCTGCGAGTGGCGGCGGAGCTGCGGCCGGGGGAAGTCGTAAACCTGGGCATCGGAATGCCAACGCTGGTGGCAAACTACGTGCCGGCGAGTCGGGGAGTCGTTCTTCACTCGGAGAACGGAATTCTGCGATACGGGCCTCATGCGGAGGAGGGAGCCGAGGACCTGGATTTCATCAACGCCCGCGGTGAGCATACTACCTGGCATCCGGGGGGCGCCGTAATCAGTCATACCGACGCCTTCAGCATCGTCCGCAGCGGTCGTCTGGACGTGGCGGTCTTGGGAGCATTGCAGGTATCGGAGCGGGGCGACCTTTCAAACTGGATGGTTCCCAGCAAGGGAATCGGCAGTCCTGGCGGGGGTCTGGACATGGCCGCCGGCGCAAAGCGGCTGATAGCCATTATGGAGCATTCCAACAGGGGCGCGCCCAAGATTCTCCGACGGTGCGACTACCCGTTGACGGTGGCCGGACGGGTAAATCTCATCGTCACAGACATCGCCGTCATTGAAGTCACCGCGGAGGGCCTGGTCCTGAAAGAACGAGCGCCGGGGTGGTCGGCGGCGGAGATTCAGTCGGAAACGGAAGCCCGGCTAGACGTGACGGAGCCGGTGAAGGAGATGGACTTCGGCGTTCTGGAGGAGTCTCCTCTGAGCAAGGTGTTTCCCAGCGCCGCGGCGGCAGTGGCCGACATCCCCGACGGCGCGGTTATTCTGATGGACGGGTTCGGGGGAATAGGAGGGATGGCGCACTATCTGATGCTGGCGCTGCGGGACCAGGGGGCGCGGGAGTTGACGGTGGTCGGCAACACGGTGGGTATCGCGCGGGTGTCCACGTTCGGCCAGCCGCCTTCGCCAGGGCTGCAGGCCATCGACCACAGCATTCTGGTAGAGCGTGGGCAGATAAAGCATGCAATAGCTTCCTTCCCCGTATCCCCCTCACCATCGAGGCCCTCGGCCTTCGAGGAGGCGTATCGGAGGGGCGAGGTTACGTTGGAGTTAGCGCCACAGGGGACGCTGGCGGAACGGCTCCGGGCGGGGGGCGCAGGGATTCCGGCGTTTTTCACGCCCACGGGAGCAGGCACGGTGGTGGCGGAGGGCAAGGAAACAAAGATAATCGACGGGCGGGAGTACGTATTAGAGCGGGCGATTCGTGGGAACTTCGCCTTCATCCGGGCGCACAAGGCCGACACCGCGGGCAACCTGGTGTACCGGGGAACGTCGCGGAATTTCAACGCTGCCATGGCCACGGCGGCGGAGATTACGATAGCAGAAGTGGACGAGATTGTAGAGGCGGGGACGCTGGACCCGGATGCAGTGGTGACGCCTGGGCTGTACGTGGACAGGATAGTACAGCGCCCGGCGGGGTTTTCCTCATTCCGGCCCGTGGGGGAGGCTTAGCTTGGATAAGGAGCGTCTGCCGAGGGACGTAATCGCAATGCGGGTGGCCAAGGAGCTGCCCGCCAACGCGGTGGTGAACCTGGGAATCGGTATTCCTACACTGGTGTCCAACTACCTGGAGGGAGAGCAGTCCGTGTCGTATCACAGCGAAAGCGGGGTGCTGAACTACGGCCCGCTGGCGGAGGATTACGAGAAGGACTACGACTTAATCAACGCGGGCGGGCAGTTCCTGAGTTGGGTGCCCGGGATGTCCTTCTTTGGGTCGGACGAGGCGTTTGCGATGATTCGGGGGGGCCACGTCGATGTTACGGTGCTGGGGGCGCTGCAGGTCTCGGAGAGGGGCGACCTGGCGAACTGGATGCTGCCGCAGAGAGGAGTGGGAAACATCGGCGGGGCGATGGACCTGGCGGTGGGGGCGAAGCGAGTCATCGTGGCGATGGAGCACACCGACCGTCGGAATCGGCCCAAAGTGGTGAGAGAATGCACGTTTCCGCTGACGGGGCGAGGGTGCGTAAGCCTGGTGGTGACGGACTTGGCGGTGATAGAGGTTACGCCCGCAGGAATGATTCTGAGGGAGATCGCGCCCGATTGGACGGCGGCGGCTGTGCAGGCCCTGACGGAGCCGACGTTAAAGGTTGCGCAGGACTTGAAAGAGTACGAGTTATAAGTTTTCCAAGCCAGGAGAATCTCGTCGTCTTTCATACAACCCCACCACCCCACTCAGTGAAATTACATTGACACGCGCCAAACCACGCTTACGACCCTAAAGAACCTCCCTCGCAAAATCCAGCATTGCCGCATTGAATTTCTCCTTCTCCGTCCACGACAGCAGGTGCCCGCTATGCTCAAAAAATACTTCCTTTGAGTTCTTCAAACCCCCCAGCAGCAACCGGGCCGTCGGCTCGTCAATAACTCCGTACCGCGCCCAAAATACTCTGCTGGGCGCGTCCATTGTCTTCAGCACAGGCCGGAAGTCGGCAAAGTACGACTCCCACGCCGCCGCCCGGTGTGTCGACGTTGGCGTCTTCATGCACTCGTAGGCCATCCAGTCTATCAACCCTTCCGAGACCTTCGCCTCCGGCCCGAAATAGTCCACAACTGCCTTCCGATGGTCCTCAAGCCGGAAATTCCGGATCGCCTCTAACTTCTCCAGCAGGTCGTCGAAGGATCGAAACCGGTACGGCCGCTGGTCCACGTCTGCAAATCCCGCCATCCTGTCTTCGCCGAACATCTCCACGTAGCGCCACAAAATGGCGCTCCCCATAGACCAGCCCGCCGCCACCACGCGTTCTAGTCCCAAACTTTCAAGCATGAACCGGAAGTCGCGGGCGTACTGGGCTAGATTGTGACCCTGGTCCGTCTTGCCGGACTCTCCCCGTCCCCTCACGTCCATAGAAACCACCCGCACCTCTTTGGCCATCGGGCCGATGTTCTTCTGCCAGAACTTGGTGTTGAAAGGCTCGGCATGTATCAGAAATATGGCGCTGTTGTTCCTCGGCCCTTCATCCTCGAAATAGAGAGGTACGCCGTCGGTCGTTACTAGGTAGGGCATGATAAACCTCCTTTACGTTGCTTTTTCTGAGAGAAAATAGGACGTCAATCCTCATGGCCCCGCTCAATCGCCAACTTCAACCTGCGGTACTCGGAAGCAATCTCCGCGCCCAATATCAGGATGAAGGCTGAGAAGTAAGCCCAGACCATCAGAACCACCACCGATGCCACACTTCCGTACAACTCACTGTAGTCGGCAAAGTTGTCTAAATACCAGATGAACAGGTGCTTCCCCGCTTCAAATAGCCCCGCCGCAATTACCGCTCCCAGCCAAATATACCGCCAGTGAGTCTTGGTGTTGGGCAGGAATTTATAGATGATCGCGAAGATGAGGAAATTCACCAGCAGCACCGGAATCTCCATCAGAATCACCGTCATCACTCCACCGATCTGCTGTTCTAAGGGGGCGCCCCCAACGTCTATGGACGCCGCCCATCGAAACAACGAGGTGGTGCCAACAGAGAGAAAGAACAGCAGCGAAACCCCGGCGGCCATCAACATCTGCCTCGGCTTATTTTTGTAGAATGGCAGGTCCTTCTCCACGTCCCACGCCCGGTTCACCGCTCGAGTAATGCCCCCGAACACGGCGCTGCCCGCCCACAACAAGCTGAAGAAGGAAACGATGCCGAAGGCCGCGTTGTACTTTGCCAGGCTGGACAGCGTATCGCGCACAAATGCCTCCGAGCCGGGCAGATAGTCTACAATGAACTCTATTACTTGGTCCTGCCGGCCCGGAGAATTGGCCACCGTGCTAATGATGGTACTCAACCCCAGCACCAGCGGAAAGAGCGAAAGCACGGCGTAGTAGCTCACGCTGGCCGCCATGTGCGTCGCGTCGTCGTCCCCCAATTCCTGGACCACCCGAACGGTCAGACGCGCCACGAAAGTTCTGCCCAGCCTGGTAACCCCCAGTTCCCGCTTGAGCTTTGCAAGCCCTAGCCCAAAGATCTCAGCCATCAGCTGGATCCTCTGGACCATCCGCAGAAACCTGCTGGATACTGGAACGGTTACGCGTCTTCTTCTAGGATGCTTCAATTCTTACGCCTTTGTGTTTCCGACAATTTCCGCCCTGCAACTTCGCTCCGAGTCAACCGCCAACTCCAAAAGTTCAACAGAAGGGGCCAGCCGCAAGAATCGCGTGCGACTGGCCCCAAACTATTTCCTATTTCTGACGGACTTTCGCCCGGATTTCCCGCGCCCTTGGTTAAGACTTTTTCTCTTCGCCCTGGTTGAAGGGAGCCTTCACGACCACCGACACGCCGCCGATAGTTCCGGTCACGGCATTCCGCACCGTCTGGCCGGCGGAATCGCTGATGGCGCTTGCCGCCTCAATGGCTCCTGTAGCCGCGGCCGATGCCGCATCCTCGGCCTTTACGCTCACGGACTTCGCGCTATCAATAGCGCCCTCCACCGCGCTACGTGCCGCCGTGCCCAGGTCGCCGCCCACGTCGGACGTTCCCTGAATCACGCCTCGGGCGCTGTTGGAGACTGCCACGGTCACGCTACCGCCTATCTCCTCAGCCCCGTTGGCGCTCCCCACTACAACCGACTTGGCCGTTTCGATCACGTCTGCGCCTACCTCATGGGTGGCTTGGATGGCCCCACGAGCCACGCTGGACGCCGCATCCTCCAGACTGACTACCACCGACTTGCTGGTGCTAATCGCGCCCTCGGCGGCACTGCGGGCCACACCGGCTACGTCGCCGCCCACGTCGGATGCGCCTCTTATCAACCCCTGGGCGCTGTTGGAGATGGCCGACGTCGCGCTGCCGCCAATCTCTTCCGCGCCGCTAACGCTCCCCACAACTACAGACTTGGCCGTATTGCCCAGGTCGCTCCCCACGTCGTGCGCCCCGTTAATGGCTCCTCGAGCCACGCCGGACGCGGCGTCTTCCAAGCTGATTGCTAACGACTTGCTGGTGGTTATCGCGCCCTCTGCGGCGCTTTGGGCTACCCCTGCCACGTCGCCGCCCACTTCGGAAGTGCCTTTGATCAGACCCCGCGCACTGTTGAAAATCGCCCCTGTAACGCTGGCCCCGGCCTCCTCTGCGCCGTTCGCGGTCCCCACAACTATCGATTTGGCCGTTATCGTCAACTCGCTCCCCACGTCATTCGCTCCCCTGATAGCCCCCACGGCCACGCTGGACGCCGCGTCCTCCAGACTCAACGTCAAAGACTTCGTCGTGGAAATCGCCCCTTCAGCCGCGCCACGGCCCGCCTCCGCCACGTCTCCACCTACCTCACGGGTGCCCCTGATGGCCGCCCGCACAGTGTCGCTCAGCGTTCCGGCGGTAACCGTCGTCACCTCTCCCACTCCCAGAATAGTCCCTATCACGGCCCCCTTGGCCGCCCCCCCCACGTCGGCGCCCACTTCCACCGCCCCGTGAATCACCCCAGTTACCACTTCTGTCACTGTGCCCGTTGCTTCCTTCCCTATGTCCCTCACGCCCTGAAGGGCCTTCACGGTGGTGTCTTTAGTAGTGTCAATAGTCGAACCCACCACATCCCCCACGCCCCTGATTGTCCCAACGATACTATTCCTAATGCTATTTCCTAGATTGCCTAGCGGCATCTTTCCTCCTCATTTCTACATATCTAATTTCTCTAATTTTATCACAAGCTGGCCCATCCGCAATTCCGGCCCAATCCCCTCACAACTCCATACCCGCCATTACTATGCAAATAGACCGCCACTATGCTCTTGACGCCGACGTTCTTGGCAATTCGTAGGGGCCGTTCCCGAACCGCCCTTTCCTCTCCCACGTCATCCCACTCCGTCCATTCTTCCCGTAGGGGCGTCCCTCGTGGTCGCCCGTTACATGCGACCGTGCGGCCAACCCCCCGTAGGGGCGGTTCGGGAACCGCCCTTTCCTCTCCCACGTCATCCCACTCCGTCCATTCTTCCCGTAGGGGCGTCCCTCGTGATCGCCCGTTACATGCGACCGTGCGGCCAACCCCCATAGGAGCGGTTCGGGAACCACCCTTCCCCTTCCCACGTCATCCCACTCCGTCCCCCCTTACCATAGGGGCGTCCCTCGTGATCGCCCGTTACATGCGACCGTGCGACAACCCCCCGTAGGGGCGGTTCGGGAACCGCCTTTCCCCCTCCAACATCATGCCTCTCCATCCCCTCTTCTCGTAGGGACGTCCCTTGTGGTCGCCCGTTACATGCGACCGTGCGACCAACCCCCCGTAGGGGCGGTTCGGGGACCGCCTTTCCCCCTCCAACATCATGCCTCTCCGTCCCCTCTTCCCGTAGGGGCGTCCCTTGTGCTCGCCCGTTACATGCGACCGTGCGACCAACCCCCCGTAGGGGCGGTTCGTGAACCGCCCTTCCCTCAAACATCATCCCACTCCGTCCCCCCTTCCCGTAGGGGCGACCCTTGTGGTCGCCCGTTACATGCGACCGTGCGACCAACCCCCCGCAGGGGCGGTTCGTGAACCACCCTTCCCCCTCCAACATCATGCCGCTCCGTCCCCTCTTCTGTAGGGGCGACCCTTGTGGTCGCCCTCCCCCACCCTTCACCCCCACTGACATTCCCGCGGAATATCGTCCCCCTCACGATACTCTTCTCCCCCCCGGTTTTTCCCGCGAAGAGCCTGCTCTCGTGAAGACTGGGGCGAGAATCCATTCCCCACATAGCCCACCCCCGTAAAGACATCGGCGGAAATCCATGCCTGGCCCCGCTGGTCCAACCCTTATGGTTGCCCTCCCTATCCGTTTTTCCCGCGAAGGGAGACCTTTGCATAACTGCTAGTGAGAGACCATATTGGACAGAATAGGCATGGGGTTCAATCCTAAATCCCCACCTCTGGATTCTGGCTCAGGGCCGGAATGACGGTTATGTAAAGGTCTCCGAAGGCGGGAATCCATCCCCCAACCTCTCTCCAACTACTTGCCCCCAGTTCCCCCATTCTCCCGTAGCAACGTCCGAATCCTCTCCCGGTTCTCAATGAACCCATCCGCGTCTTCCTTGCCGATGAAGGGATTCTCCACGCTGGCCGCATCCAGCGGCGTACTCCCGTAGGAATCCGGTATGTTGACGTCCGCTCCCTCTTCCAACAGCAGCTTCGCCATGTCGAACAGTCCCCAGTAGGCAGCCCAAATGAGGGGCGTCCCCTTGAACTCATCCCTCGCCCTTATCTCAAGATCCGCCCCGCTCTCCAACAGCAGCCGCACAATCTCCACATTGTTCTTCAATACCGCCTGGTGAAGCGCCGACGCGCCAGCGAAGGGGTAGCCCTCCGGAATGAACACCTCGTTGGGGTCCGTTCCGTATTCCATGTGACGCTGCACCATCTTAACGTTATCGAAGTCTATCGCCTGCAGCAGCGTAATATCCGGCGGCACATTCTTCTCCTCAGCCGAAGGACCCTCGGAACCGCCGCAGGCCGTCAAGCCCAACGCCATCAACGCTAGACACATCAATACCGCCAAAAATCTCATCTCACAACACCTCCGTGCCATGTCCTCTGACGCTCCCGAGTATATCACCACGTTCTCGCCTGCCCTCGACTAACCACGCCACAGCCATTGAAACACCAACCCCCTACCCTCTATCATCATCCCCAATTCCCTCTTCGGTGAAAGAGATGCCTCCGACCCTCACAAAAACCGTCGCCGCCCTCCTTCTCGCCCTCGCCGTCGGCCTCATCCTTGCTTGCGCCAACGACGCCGACGCTCCCCCAACCCAGGATTCCCTGAAAATCGGCCTCGTGCTGAACTTCACCGACTCCCCGGAAGCCTCTCGGGCCCGACAGCAAGCCTTCGACCTCGCCGTCAATCAGCTAAACCAGGCCGACGGCATCCTCGGACAACCCGTTCAAGGCTTCGCCATCGACGCAACCAGCGACCCCGAAGTCGCCCTCGAAAGAGTCCTCGAGCTCGTGGACATCGTAGGCATCCAAGCCATCGTCGGCCCCAACACCAGCTCCGCCTCCCTCCCCGTCGCCAGGGAAATCTCCGGCCCCCGGCAAATCCCCACCATCAGCCCCTCCGCCACCTCGCCCCTCCTTTCCCACGTTGAGGACGACGACTTCTTCTTCCGTACCGCCCTCTCCGACATCGCCCAGGGACCGGTCCTAGCTCAGGTGACCCGCGATCAGGGCTTCGACAACGTCGGCCTCATCTACCAAAACGACGCTTGGGGTCGAGGTCTCGCCGAGACTTTCCAAGATGCGTGGACTGGCCAAATCCGCCCAGTCTCCGTCGAGCTACAGCAAGATTCCTTCCTGCCCCAACTGCGAGAAAGCGCCGCCAACAGCCCCCAAGCCCTCGTTGTCATCGCCTCCGAGTCCGTCGCCCTGCCTTTGGTGAAGGAAGCCGTCAGCAGCGGCCTCTACGAGAACTTCACTTTCGGCGACGCCGCAAAGCGGCTCAGCCTTATCCAGGGTGTCGGCGCGGAGCATCTCGCCGGAATGTACGGCACCGCCGGCGAACCCGCCCCGGAAAGCGAGGCCACCCAAGCATGGGACCAGGCCTTCATCGACGAGTACGGCTCACTCCCCCACGTTCCTTACATGAAGGAGACCTACGACGCCGTAGTAGGCATCGCCCTAGCCACCCAAGCCGCAGGCGCCATAGAAGGAGCGTCCATCCGCGACCACCTGCGAGCCATCGGCTCCCCGCCCGGGACAGTAGTCCAAGCCACCCCCGACGACATCGCCAACGCCCTCCAACTCCTTAGCAATGGGGAAGAAATAGACTACGAAGGTGCCGCCGTCTCCGCCGACTGGGACGCCAACGGCGACCTCAGCCGCGGCTACATAGGCGTCTGGCGCTTCACCGCCAACGCCGACATCGAAGACGTCGAAACCGTCCTCTTCGAATACTAACCCCCACCCCTTGTCCTCGCGCATAGCCTGCCCTCGTGTCGAAAGCTTGCCCCCGTGCAGACAGGGGACGGGGGCGGGGACCCATCTTTCCCATGTCCTCACATCCACCAACCCCTTCTCCGTAGGGGCAGGTTTCAAACCTGCCCATTCTCCCTCATCACACACCTGTGATCCAGAGCGCAGCCGAAGAATCTCGTTGCATGTCATTCCAAGTCCCTTGAGGAATCTCGTCACCACCACGCCCGTCCCTATCCACCCACCTTCCTACTCTTTCCCCCTAACTTTCCGACGACGACGCGGCCGACGCAACGCCTCGTACACCGCAATCCAATCCTCCATAGACGTCTTGCCCACCGCCTCCCCAATCAGCTCCAACGGCAGGTCCTCCAACTTCCGAAACCGCACGCAAGACTTCCCCATGTTCATCCGCTTCCCCGTCGCCTCGTAGCTCTCCACAAACCACCGCTGCGTATCCTGGTTGGCGTAGATGTTCATCAGATGCACCGACACGTAGTTCTTCTCCGACGCAATGCCCGCGTACATCAGCGGATGCCCGTTGTAAGTCTTGGGGCAGACGGAAAGAGGCACCACGTAGGCGATCATCCCGAAGTCCATCACCTCCTCGTACCCCGAAGGAAGATTCGCCAACACCACCTCCCACACCGTCGTAACCGCCTCCCGACGCTCCTCACTCAACTCAGAAATATACTCCTCCACCGTCGACGCATCACTCTTCATAACCAAACCTCCAAGATAGTCTTATCTCCATGCGGTTGATTCCCCCTATCGGGAACGGGGCGGAACAACAACCTCACAGACTGGCCCGCGAGCGCGACTCAGCCTCCGGTCCAGCGTCGCCAACGGACAATTCAGCGCCTCTGCCAGTGCAACGTACCATGCGTCGTAGCTGGTCAGATTTCCACGCAACGCCCATACACGCTCAGCGAAAGGTGCAAAGGGAAACAGCTCGATCTCCAGCCGAAGCAGGTCCTTATGAGCGCTGGTAGCCTTCAACCGAGATATCTGCTCACGCCTCTCCAAACGGCGCAGGATGTTGCTGGCCTCTACCATAGCCAACTCCGGACCGGCCAAATTGCCCTCGGCAAGCGTAGATTCCGCCCACCTGCCATCGCCCCCGGGCTCCACCAGCGCCGCTACTAGTACGGACGCGTCGACAACCGTCGTCACTTCCGGTCTTCGTCGCGTGCACCCAGTATGTCGTCCGACGTCACCCGTGTTTTGTATACCGCCTTCCGCTCACGGACGACTTGCAGCCATGTGTCGATGGAAGGTCTTGACGCGATGCGTTCCAACTCGCCTCGCAAGAATTCCTGCATCGACTGACGTTTAAGTGCGGCGAGAGCGGCGAGCTCGTCCCTAACTTCCTCTGGAACATTCCTTATCGTAATCTGAACCGGCATGACAGCATTATGCCAGCACACAATCCCCCTCCGCAACACCCATCCCCCCATCCCATCCCCCAAAGAATCACCCGCCGTTAAGAATTCCCAGCACTACTCCAATATACCCGCAGCATTTCTCTAACAGCCTGCGTACAGCCAAGTACGTATCACGATCTAAGAGGGTGTCTAAAAAGGGCGTCGGTGGAGCGAAGCATAAACGTCTGTTAGGCAACGAAGTCCGCCCCTCCAACTCCAGACCCTTCGGCTTCACTCAAGGTGACATGGAGCGCTCGGGGTAACAAAGGGATTTATTAGACACACTCTAAGAAAAGCAGGGCACAGTTGGAAGCTCAGGCAGCCAAGTCAAATGGCAAGTCACTGATATCGCGTAGCCTCCTGCCAGTGACGAGTGTGTCCAACATGTCAGCGTCCGAATCGCAATCCATAGCTGCGGCCCTCAGTTCCCTCAGGGCGAAATGGTAGATGCAGTCGATATCACCCGTGCCAAAGGCAAGCGACGCAATTCGTCCAGGCAGAGGTTCCCCTACGACGACGACTATATGCGGCGTCTTGCCTTTTCGGTTACGCACAAGGTTCAGACCCTCTGTACGTGCGTTTTGAGACCGGTCGCTGCGAATCGTCCATTTGCAGGACACGCTCGCATGCAGGATCTTCGCTTGCGAATTTACGCGTCGCAGTGGCGTGTAGGTAGCCACGGCGTCGTCATTCAGTAGGGCTTCGCTCTCGTTGATCTCTGAATCTGTAACCGGCTCTCGGCAAACAACAATGTCAGGCGTGACAATATAGTCGCCGAAGATGACACGCAACTCCTCATGCTGTTCGACTACTCGTCGCACATCGGACAAATGCAGGTATTGCTCATAGTCACGTATGTCTCCGCCCAGCGAGAAATCCCATTTCCCCGGGCGTAAATGAGAAAGTAATCCAAATGCGTCGCACAAGAAGCGCCTTGTCTCATCCTCGAACCGACGCCCCGCCGTCTGTCCTGGCAATCTTTCGGATTTCAGCGGAAGCCCAATGTTCTCTACAATACCCTTAGCGATTCGGACACTCGAAGTACTTCCTTTATCGGCGTTGCTAGGAATTCCTGACGCAGGCAACCTCAACACTTCACTACAAATTCGACGGTGATAATTCTGTCTGAGAGCTTCGATCCTGCCTGTCATTACGGCTTCACAAATCCAAGCACGTACTCTTTGTACATGCGCTCTTCGATCTGTGACTGCTGTAGCCGGCCCCATCGCGCTGGCATCATCCGTTTGTCCCGATCAAGTAAGCGGGTGCCAATTCCGGCTAGGATGAAACCTGCATTTTCGCCAATGGCGGCGAGTCCCTTATGTGTCTCTACGTCCAAGCCTCGTAACCTCGAGGACCCTACGACTATCACAACCGGCCTACCTCTTTTCAACACTCGCAGCATCTCCCAAATCACGGTCTTCATCTCCTCGAAGTAGCGACGCAATACCAGTGCCTTCCGTTCGTCACGCTCCGCCAGTTTTGCCAATGTTTCTTCGCATTGACTGGGCAGCCCGTCGCAGCGCAGACCAGCTATCGCATCGTGCCCTACATATTGAGCGCGAATCCGGGCAAGGTCGGCGATCTTCCAGTCAAACCACACTAGCGAGAACTTGTGCGCGCGCATATAGTCGATAGCATTGTTCGCATAGGGTGGCGATGTCACGATCAGGTCTACACTAGCTGGCGGCAGGCCAGTGTCAGCAGCGCTTGCGGCGTGTATGGATATAAAGGGAGCAGATACCCGAGCCTCACCGGCCCCGCTGAGACGGGAGGGTATCATGTTGTCGGTCAGCTTGTTCTTGGCGAAAGCCGCCACATTTCGCTGTAGGCGCTTACCAAACTCTACGAAGGCCGATTTTGGCGTTTTTTCTGTGTCTCTGTGAGGACGGGTGTGTGCTAGGTCTCGCGCCAGAGATACTCCGCCAGATTTGGCAATGATGGTTGATGAGAATACGACCTTGAGGAAGTCTCGAGTGCCTCCCTTGGGCAGCGCTTCGATGCGCTGCACTAGAGCAAGAAGTTCAAGCTGTTGCTGCGGCGGGAACCAGTAGTGGATGAACTGCTCTGTCCTCGAGTCGAACCGCAGACTAAAGTCCCTTTCCAGCCTCCAACGGAATCGGTGATAGTCGTCACTAGCACCAGCTATGATCCCGTTTCCCTCCCATAGGACGGCAAACGGGTCAATCGGGGTCAACTTGGCTGCTGTAATCATTCGCGCCAACGGGTCGATATCGCAGCCAACGGCTCGACGTCCGAGCCGTACGGCTTCGACGAGCGTAGTCCCAGAGCCAACCATTGGGTCGAAAACGAGGTCTCCGGGGTCTGAGAGATGGCGGATCATGAACTCCGGCAACTGCGGCGGGAACTTCGCGGGGAAGGGGTGCCAAGCGTGGGAGCCGTAGCTGCCGTCCGTGCCGTGGAAATCCAAGTTTGCGCCCAGTGCTGCGCGCGTCGCGCCGAGGCGGTTGTCGCCGTCGTCAATCTGTAGTTCGTACACGCGGCTGAGATCCACAACACTCAAAGTGATCTCCGGGCTGTAACGTCCTTCAGAACCTCGGCGACCCCTTCGCACGTCAAAGTCGCGGTCTCAGGCATGTATGAATCGTACGTCCGATAATCTGTCGCAAGCGAACTCATGGCTAATCCTAGTATTGAGGCCGTTGAAGGTCAATCTGTGACCTTTCCCGACCGTCGGTTCAACTTATTCATAGCTTGGCCAATCTGAGCCTCGCATCATAGGTCTAAACTGAACCTCAATGTGATAGTTCTTAATTTTATCCAGTTTGGTGGGCCCGGCAGGGTTCGAACCTACGACCAACCGGTTATGAGCCGGACGCTCTACCGCTGAGCTACGGGCCCAACCCTCATAGCCTAAGCAACCCTACCCCCACTGTCAACAAATCCGCCGCCCTCGCGTCTCCCTCCCCTTTACACCCAACAACCCGCTTGATACCCTGAATCCACCTTCAAACACAGGGGATACGCCTTGCCTACCAACCCCCAGCCCGTCACCATGGACAAGCTCCTCTCCCTCGCCAAGCGCCGCGGCTTCCTCTTCCAGAGCAGCGAAATCTACGGCGGCCTCAACGCCACCTGGGACTACGGCCCCCTCGGCGCCCAACTCAAGCGCAACGTCAAAGACGCCTGGTGGCGCTCCATGCTTCAACTCCGCGACGACACCGTCGCCTTCGACGCCGCCATCCTCATGCATCCCGACACCTGGCAGGCCAGCGGACACCTCGGCAACTTCACCGATCCCCTCGTCGAGTGCCGTTCCTGCCACCAGCGATTCCGCGCCGACCACGTCGACTCCCAAGCCTGCCCCAACTGCCAAGGCGAACTCACCGACCCTCGACAATTCAACCTCATGTTCAAGACCTTCATGGGCGCCGTCGAAGACACCGCCTCCGAAATCTACCTCCGGCCCGAAACCGCCCAGGGCATCTACGTCAACTTCAAAAACGTCCTCAACAGCGCCCGCCGCAAGCTCCCCTTCGGCATCGCCCAGATCGGCAAGGCCTTCCGCAACGAAATTACCCCCGGCAACTCCACCTTCCGCACCCGCGAGTTCGAAATCATGGAGTTGGAGTTCTTCGTCAAGCCCGGCGACGACGACGATTGGCTCCAATACTGGGTTGAACAGCGTTTGGAATGGTTCGTATCCCTCGGCGTCGACCGGAACAACCTCCGCCTCCGCAAGCACGAGTCCGACGAGCTCGCCCACTACGCCAAGGAAGTCTACGATATCGAATACCGCTTCCCCTGGGGTTGGGCCGAACTGGAGGGAATCGCCAACCGCACCGACTTCGACCTCCGCCAGCACGCCGAGCACAGCGGACAGGACCTCACCTACTTCGACGACCAAACCAAGGAACGATTCTACCCCTACGTAATCGAACCCTCCTGCGGCGCAGACCGGGCCGCCCTGGTCTTCCTCATCGACGCCTACAAAGAGGAAACCGTTCCTCCCGCCAAGCCCACGGGCAAAACCGAAACCCGAAACCTGCTTCGCCTCCACCGTTCGCTGGCCCCCGTCACCGTCGCCGTCCTCCCCCTCAGCCGCAACCAGCGCCTCGTGCCCACCGCCCGCCGCGTCGACGGGCTCATCCGCCAGCACTTCAACACCCTCTTCGACGACGCCCAGAGCATCGGACGCCGCTACCGTCGCCAGGACGAAATCGGCACCCCCTTCTGCGTCACCGTGGACTTCGACACCCTCGACGACGAACAGGTCACCCTCCGCGACCGCGACACCATGATCCAACTCCGCATCCCCATCAACCGGATAGTCCCCGCCATCGAAGACAAGCTGCGTCATGGCTGGTAGCCCATGCGTATCATCCACTTTGCCGACCTCCACATAGGCGTCGAAAACTACAGCCGCACCGACCCCGAAACTGGCCTCTCCACCCGCCTCCTCGACTTCCTCTCAGCCCTCGACCAGCTTGTCGAATACGCCATCTCCCATAAGGCCGACCTCGTTCTCCTCGCCGGTGACGCCTACAAGAGCCGCGACCCCAACCAGACCCAGCAGCGGGAATTCGCCCGTCGGCTGTCAGCCCTATCCGCCGCCGGCATCCCCATCTTCCTCCTCGTCGGCAACCACGACCTGCCCAACGCCATGGGCCGCGCCACCGCCATAGAAATCTTCAACACCCTGGAAGTTCCCCGCCTCTACGTCGGCGACGAAATCAAGACCTATCTCGTCGAGACCCCAAGCGGCCCCCTCCAGATAACCGCCCTCCCCTGGCCCAAGCGCAGTGCCCTCCTCACCCGCGAGGACACCCGCGGCCTCTCCATCGAACAGGTAAACAAGAGACTCGAAGCCCTCCTCGCCCAGGGCATCCGCGCTGCCGCCCAGCGTATCGACCCCAACGTCCCCGCCATCCTCGCCGCCCACGTATCCGTCGACGGCGCTCAGCTCGGATCCGAACGCGCCATGATGCTCGGCCAGGATCACAAGCTCCGCCCCAGCGACCTCCATCTGCCCGCCTACGACTACGTGGCCCTCGGCCACATCCACAAGCACCAGGTCGTGCGGGAGAATCCCCTCATGGTCTACGCCGGCAGCCTTCAGCGAGTGGACTTTGGCGAAGAAAACGACACCAAAGGCTTCTGCGTCGTGGACATCGATCCCGATGCTCCCGTCGGCAAACGAGTTGGCAAAAATGGCTTCCGGTTCCAGACCGTAGACGCCCGGACCTTCACCACCATCGACGTCGACCTTCCCCCCAGCACCCCAGACCCCACAAAACAAGTCCTCCGCGCAATCCAACGCAGCAACGTCGCCGACGCCATCGTCCGACTCCGCATCTCCCTGACCGCAGAGCAGTCCATCCAACTCAGAATGGGCGAAATCCGCGAAGCCCTCAGCGCCGCCCACCACGTTGCCTCCATCCAACCCCAGGTCACCGACGAACGCCGCGCCCGCCTCCCCGCCGACGCCGCACGAAACCTCAACACCATCACCGCACTCTCCCACTATCTGGAAAGCCGCAACACCGATTCACGGCGGCGTGAGAAACTCATCTCCTACGCCAAGGGACTCTTGGACGACGACCCAACCGATGAGGTTCCCGAACAAGCGCCCCACTCCGAAATCACCCATGAGCCTTAACGACGTCCTCTTTCTGGTCATGCGCTGGCTCCACAACATCGCAGCCGTGGCATGGGTAGGCGGCGGCATCTACTACCTTCTCATCCTCCGTCCCCGCCTTCGCCGCTCTCCCCAGGACACCCCCAATCCCGGCCAAGACTACCTCTCCCTCGTCAACACCGCCTTTGGCATCCTGCTGGTCACCGGCGCCGTCCTCACCTTCCACCGCATCACCTCCGGCTTCATCGGCGTGCCCTACGTAGCCGTGCTGGCCGTGAAAATCTTCCTGGCCTTCTGCATGTTTTACCTGGTAAGATTCCTCCCGTCCCGCCGCTCCAAGGACGCTGCGCCGCCCTCCCGCCGATGGTTGCCCGCCATCTCAAACGCCACCGCCGTCGTGATTCTGGGAGTCATCGTACTTCTCCTGGCCGACGTCCTCAGCTCCCTCTTCGAACAGGGCCTCAAAGGCTGATCCCCGCCCATATAACAATCCGAAGGAACTCAAATGAGAAGAGAAATCATGGACATCCTCGCCTGCCCTCAATGCAAGGGCCGGCTCAACCTGAAGGTGGAAGAAGAACGAGACGAGCGCATCGTCACCGGCTCCCTGACGTGCGGGAAGTGCAGCGAGACCTACCCCATCCGCGACTCTATCCCCAACCTCCTCCCTCCCCACCTGCGCACCATCTAGCCGGTCCTAGCCCATCGTCCCCGGCAATTCCGGCGGTCGCCCGTACCAACGTACCCCCGCCCGACCCTGAACCCGCGCCGTAAGCGTTTCCACCGTCACTTCCAACGTAGGATGCAACAAATCAGCCGCAATCTCCGCCATAGGCACGAGCACAAAGGCCCGCTCCGGTATCCGCGGATGCGGCACTTTCAGATGGGGCAAGTCCACAGTCCGGTCGCCGTAGAATAACAAGTCCGCGTCAAAGACCCGCGGCCCCCCGGGAAAAGTAGCCTCCCGCCCCACCAGCCGCTCCGTCTCCTTGATAATCTCCAACAACCCCCCCGGCGAAACCGTCGAAAAGCCCTCAACAACGCAATTCAAAAATGCCGGCTGCTCCACAAACCCCCACGGCTCCGTCTCATAAATCGAAGACACTTTCACTAACCTCACCCGCTTCCCCAGAATCTGCAGGCCCCGCTCAAGGTTAGCCAGCCGGTCTCCCAGGTTCGACCCCAACCCCAAATAAACCCTTACCGGCTCCAACCCTGGGGCCTCCACCCTCGCACCACCGCGTCGCTCATGCGCGCCACCCGCACCATGGCTTCAACGTCGTGCACCCGCACAATGTCCGCCCCGCCCGCTATGGCAAGCGCTACCGTAGCCGCCGTTCCCTCCAGCCGCTCCTCAACGGGCAAGTCCAGCACCAGCCCAATCGTAGACTTTCGCGATGTCCCAACCATCAGTGGATACCCCAGAGCCTTCAACTCCCCCAACCGGCTTAGAATCTCCAGGTTGTGGTCCGCCGTCTTGCCGAAGCCGATGCCCGGGTCCAGAATCAGCGCCTCCTTCGGAACCCCCGCCGCCATCGCCGTCTCCGCCGCCCTTGCTAGGCTGGCTGCAACCTCCGGCACCACGTCTCCATACTCCGTGCCATTCTGATTGTGCATCAAAACCAGGGGCGCCCGAGCCTCCGCAGCCGCCGCTGCCATCCCTTCTCCCACCCTTGGCCCCCAAACGTCGTTAATCATGGCAGCCCCGCACTCCACGGCCCGCCGAGCCACCTCCGGCTTGTAAGTATCCACGCTCACCGGAATCGAAACGGCTGCCACTATCCCCTCCAATACCGGCAGCAGCCTGGACAACTCCTCCTCCACCGACACCGGCGCATGGCCCGGTCGCGTCGACTCCGCCCCCACGTCTATGATGTCCGCGCCCTGCGCCTCGAACGACAATGCCTGCTCCACCGCATCCTCCAGTCGGCCCGCCATCCCATCGCCGGAAAACGAGTCCGGCGTTACGTTAACCACCCCCATAATGTACGTGCGGCTTCCCCATCGGAACTCCCGCCCACCGCAAATCATGGCCCCACCAATGCCAACCGCTTCATCAATCAAGGCAGCCCCTCAATTCCTGCCATACTTCCCATGGGCTGTGTTAGACTTTCCAGCATAAGCACTGGCGGTCAGTGTAGCATCCCGCCCTTTTCCTTGCACCGCCCAAACTCATCTGATAGCATTCCTCAACCGAGAGGCGAGCATGGCCATTGAACCCAAATCAGACCAGCGGCTCAAGAAGCTGGATGACCTCCGACACCAGTCCCGTCTCGGCGGGGGACGGAGGCGCATCCAGCAGCAGCATGCCAAGGGAAAGCTCACTGCTCGCGAGCGGCTGAACCTGCTCTTCGACCCGGGTTCCTTCCAGGAGATCGACCCCTTCGCTACCCATCGCACCACCAGCTTCGGCCTGGAGAAGAACCGCCCTCCCGGAGATGCAGTGGTTGCAGGCCACGGCAAAGTGAATGGCCGCCTTGTCTTTTCCTACGCCCAGGACTTCACCGTTTTGGGCGGCTCCGTTTCCGAGGCCGTGGGCAAGAAGATCTGCAAGGTCATGGACATCGCCATGAAGGTCGGTGCCCCCATCATAGGCATCAACGACTCAGGCGGCGCACGCATTCAGGAAGGCGTTCTCAGCTTGGCCGCTTACGGCGACATCTTCCTCCGCAATACCATGGCCTCCGGCGTCGTCCCCCAAATCTCCGCCATCCTCGGCCCCAGCGCCGGCGGCGCCGTCTACTCCCCCGGCATCACCGACTTCGTCTTCATGGTCCAAGGCGTGGGCCAGATGTACATCACCGGCCCCGACGTCATCCGAGCCGTAATGGGCGAAGAGGTCACCCACGAAGAACTTGGCGGCGCGTCCACCCACGCCGCCCGCAGTGGCGTAGCCCATTTCGTCCACGAGTCCGAAGAGGAATGTATGAAGGAGATCCGAAGTCTCCTCTCCTTCCTTCCCAGCAACAACATGGAAGACCCCCCCTTCGAAGAACCCTACGACCCTTCAGACCGACTCGATCCCGGCCTCTTGGACGTTGTCCCGACCGAACCCAACAAGGCCTACGACGTTAGGGAGGTTATGGCTCGCGTGGTGGACGAAGGCGGCCTCATGGAAGTGCACCAGAGCTTCGCCCCCAACATCGTTGTGGCCTTCGCCCGCATGGCCGGAAAACCCGTGGGCCTCGTCGGCAACCAGCCCTCCCACCTCGCCGGAGTCCTCGACATCGACGCCTCCATTAAGTCCGCCCGCTTCATCCGCTTCTGCGACGCCTTCAACATCCCCATCGTCACCTTCATCGACGTGCCGGGCTTCCTTCCGGGGACCGACCAGGAGCACGGCGGCATCATCCGACACGGCGCAAAGCTCCTCTACGCCTACGCCGAAGCCACCGTGCCCAAGGTCAGCGTCATGATCCGCAAGGCCTACGGCGGCGCCTACATCGTAATGAGCAGCAAGCACCTCGGTGGCGACGTTAACCTCGCCTGGCCCACCGTTCAAATTGCCGTCATGGGGCCGGACGGTGCCGTCAACATCATCTTCAGGGAAGCCATCGCCAACTCCCCCGACCCGGAGAAGACCAGGGCTGAGTTCATTCGTGAGTACGAGGAAGAACTGGCAAACCCCTACGTGGCCGCAGGCTATGGGTTCTTGGACGACGTGATAGACCCCAGCGAGACCCGCCCCCGCATCATCGCCGCCCTTGAGATGCTCAAGGACAAGAAGGACACCCTTCCTCCCAAGAAGCACGGCAACATCCCCCTCTAACCCCGGGCAGGCCTGCTCCCATGTCCGAGTGCAAATCCACCGGCTCACTAAACACGTATCACTAGCAGAAACTGCAAACATAGGCGGAGAATTATGACAACTGCCCGCATACCGAAGGTTACCCTGCTTCTAGCTGCTTCCCTACTCACCCTGGCGCTCCTTCTCATCGCCTCCTGTTCGTCCGAGCGCCCCACTTCCACCCCGGCGCCCCAATCTACCCAAACTGCCAGTCCCACCGCTGCCGCCGCGGCCACAGCCATGCCCTCCCCCACCTCCGTCCCCACTCAAACATCCGCTTCAACACCGGCCCCCGCACCCACTCAAGCGTCCGCTTCTACCCCCGCCCCCACGTCTGCACCCACGCAAGCCCCAGCAATCACCGCCACCGCCGTTCCCACCCCATCGACGCCCGAGCCCGCTCCAAAGCCACCCCCGCCGACGGGCCCCTTAGCCCCGGAACTGGTGGGTACCCAGGAATGGGTCAACTCGGACCCCCTGAAGCTAGAAGAACTGCGCGGCAAAGTAGTCCTCATAGACTTCTGGACCTACACCTGCGTCAACTGCATCCGCACTCTTCCCTACCTCAAGGTTTGGCATTCCAAGTACGCCGACGATGGCCTCGTTATCATCGGTGTCCACACCCCGGAGTTTAAATTCGAGCATGACATTGACAACGTCCGTCAGGCCGTTTCCGACTACAGCCTCACCTGGCCCATTGTGCAGGACAACAACTTCGACACCTGGGACGCCTTCAACAACCGCTACTGGCCCGCCAAGTACCTCATCGACCAGAACGGCGTTATCCGCTACCAGCACTACGGCGAAGGAGCCTACGCTGAAACCGAGACCATGATTCGCGAGCTCATAGAAGAGACGGGTGTCAACCTCTCCGCTGTTGCCCCTCTGGCCGCCCCTAACCAGGACTTGGACTTCGCCTTCAAGAACTCCATCGGCGCAGAGATAACCGCCGAACTCTACGGCGGCTACGACCGGAGCTGCAGCCTCTACAGCCTCTACGCCAACAGCTCCATAGCCGCCCAGGATTACTGCAAGTCCAAGGACCAGATCGTCGAATACACCGACGCCGGCGATCGAGACACCCACAGCCTCTATCTCCAGGGCTCCTGGCTGGCCGAAAGGGAGAGCCTGCGGCACGCCCGCGATACCAACAACTACGAAGACTATATGCTTCTGCGCTTCGCCGCCAAGAGTGTCAACGTGGTGCTTACCCCGGAGCGCGACGAGACCTTCAAAGTCATGGTCAAGCTCGACGGCGAATATCTCAACGAGTTCAACAAGGGCGAAGACGTCGTTATCGAGGACGATGGCAAGAGCTATCTCATCGTGGATAAGGCCCGCCTCTACGCCGTAGTCGAAGCGCCGGAGTACGGTACTTACGACCTGGAGCTCAGTTCCAACTCCTCGGACTTTTCCCTGTTCGCCTTCACCTTCGGCGTCTACGAAACGGGAATCTAGTTCCAACCCTGCAATTCGTAGCCCCTTTACATCCTGGCCTGACACGGCATAATTAGGCCATGCTCTACAAGGGCCTGTTGCGGCCTCTGCTCTTGTCCCTCCCTCCCGAGCGCGCCCACGCCTTGGGAGAGTGGGCGTTACGAAGAAAGCTCCTCTGGAAGCTTCTGGCTCCCATTCACAAAACCCAGGACCCCACCCTCAACACAACAATCGCCGGCATCCCCATCGCCAACCCCCTGGGCGTAGCCGCTGGCTGCGACAAAGACTGCACCTACCTCGATTCCCTCAAGAACCTCGGCTTCGGCTACGTAGTGGGCGGCACCGTAACCCTCCACCCCCACCCCGGGAATCCCCGGCCCCGGCTGCTCCGCCGACCCCGGCAGCAAGCCCTCGTCAACGCCCTCGGCTTCCCCAGCCGTGGCATTGACGCCGTCGAAGCCAATCTTCGAAAACACTCGGCCAATCCCCTCATTCTCAGCGTCTCCGGTCTCACCGTCGACGAATTCGCCCAGTGCTACCGAAGGGCCGCTCCGTTAGCTCAAGGTATCGAGCTCAACGTAAGTTCCCCCAACACCGCCGGCCTGCGCGTGTTCCACGACCCGCAGGAATTTCGACAGCTTCTCGAGAGCATCAACCGCCACCGAACTACGCCCCTCTTCGTCAAGATTCCACCCTACTACGACGCCCACGATCAGGAAGGCGTCCTGACCCTTGTCCGCATCGCCCGCCAACTGGGCATAGACGGCATTACCGCCGCCAACACCAGGCCCGTGGAGGAACCAGCAGTAAAAATGGGACGCGGCGGTCTCAGCGGCAAACCCCTCCTCCCAGACACCCTCCGCATAGTGGCCGACGTGCGAAGGGAAGTCGGCGATGCCATGACCGTCAACGCCTGTGGCGGCATCTCCAGCGCCGAAGGCGTGGTCCAAGCCCTTGAAAACGGCGCCGATACGGTCCAGATTTACACCGCCCTAGTCTACGAAGGTCCCGGGCTGGTCAAGAAGATAAACCGTGACCTTAGCCGCATCCTCCGGTCCAGATCCTTGGACTCCATCCGCGCCCTCTCCTCAATCCGTGCCCTCGCTACCTGAAGCGCTGGAAAACCTCGGCGTATGGCCTCCCGCCCTCCATAGTCATTACCAATAGAGTTTCTGCTCCGTCGCGCCCTGCCCTCCATCCGCCACCTCAAACCCTAAATTCCCCCTCGCCCGTCTTCCCAGATCCTCTACAAGTCATCCTGAGCGCCACCCATCCCACGCCCCCGCCTCCGTTGTTCTCGCGAAGAGCCTGCCCCCGTGAAGACGGGGGCGGGAACCCTTCCCCCTCTCCTGTAGGGGCGACCCTCGTGGTCGCCCGTCGTAAGTCACCCCCCTAACCTCCCAACTCACACCCATCATTCCCACGAAGAGCCTGCCCCCCATGAAGACGGGTGCAGGAATCCATTATTCCTTTCCATTTGGCCTGAAACACCCTCAATCCGCCACCTTCGACCATAGCGTGTTATCATTGAACGAACCATTCGAAAGGCGTTCCTTTGTCGTTTCTCAAGAGCGTAGTCGCGATAGTAAGTCGTTTCCTCATAAACCTCTTTGCCTCCGTTCCCTTGTCAGAAAAGACTCGCCTAATCGTGAGAAACAACTGCACCAAGATATTTGGACTTCAATTGTGCTGCGGAAACCACGGCCAGCCCGGTTGTTGAAAGCCCACCGACTCCCCGCCCGGTTCGGGCGGCCATCACCACTAGCAACCCCACTACAAACAACAACTGCCTGCTTAAAGCGGAGTTGCAGTTTTCACTTTCTCGCGTGGCCTTAGTCAGTTCGCCTCATCTCCGTGCCTTCCAGCAATTCGAGAAATCCTCCGTTCCTATAACCTAATGTTGACTAGACTCAAAAGGGCGCACCTCCGTCGCCCCTGGCTAGCCGTTCTGACCATTACTCTTGCACTTGTGGCTGTAGTTTCAGTTTGGCTTCTCTTAGACACCCCCAGCGCCCCCTCGCAGCAGCTCCCCCAATACAACTCCTTTCTTGGCGCCAGCGAATTCGTCGTGGGCGAAAACCGGTTCCCCTTCGCCCTGGCGTCCATGGAAGGAGAACCCCTGGCAGACGCTGACATTTCCGTTAGCTTCTTCTACCTCCAGGATATGGAGTGGCGCTACAGGTTCCGCAGAGACACAGAATATCGCGAAGTGGAAGGAGTGACGCCCCATCTCCACGACGACGATTTTGTCCATAAGCACCAGGACGTTCGCGGACAATACATAGCGAGAGTTAACTTCCAAAGCCCCGGTGTCTGGCAGGCAAGATTCGCCTTGGCGAATGGCGACGCTCCCGGACCGGCGGTGGGCGACCTCGCCTTCAATGTTTTGCCTGATCCCTCCGCTCCGGGCGTGGGGGAAGCTGCACCGCCTATCCAAAATCTCACCGTGCACGACGTTTCAAGCATCCAGGAGATAGAAAGCCGGGAACCTCCCGACAACATGCATTCCCTATCTGTAGCCCAGGCCTTGCAGGAGGAAAAACCCTTCGTCCTCGTATGGAGTGCGCCCATGTTCTGCACCAGCGCCATCTGCGGCCCCGTGTTGGATGCGGCGGTTCGCGTTCAGGAACGGTTCGGCGACAGGGTGAATTTCATCCACATAGAGCCGTGGGACCTCGAAACGGCTCGGAACCAGGGCCGGTTGGTTCCCACACCAGCGTTTCTGGAGTGGAGATTGACCACGGAGCCGTGGGTCTTCGTCATCAACGCCCAACGTCGTATCCACGACAGGTTCGAAGGGCTGATCACAGACGAAGACCTGGAACAAGCCCTCACGGACCTCCTTCTCTCCCCTTCGTAGGGGCGACCCTCGTGGTCGCCCTCCTCCCATTCCCCGCCGCTAAATCGCCATGTACGCCAGCCGCTTCAGCGATTCAGGGCTCACCTCGCCTAAGTGCATGTGCGCCACCCGACGGTCAATGGCCCGCAACGCCCGAATGTCTGCCCGGGACTGAGCCTCAACCAGCGTACCAAAACTGTAATCCTCACCAGGAATTTCCAAGTCGATCTGGCTGTCGCACGTTATCTGGATGAACAGTCCCTCGTCGGGCCCACCCTTGTGCATCTGTCCCGTCGAGTGGAGAATCCGCGGGCCGTAACCCAACGTCACCGGCACCCCGTACCGGTCCGTGATTCTACGCCGCAGCGTAGCCAGCGCCTCATCCATCTCAGGCGTCTGGCGAGCGTACACCATCACCGCCGCATAGCTCCCAGGACCGCCATCGGCCAGCAGTTCCGGCACCGACCCACTCGCCTGTCTCTCGGGCAGACTTCCCGACTTGCGGTACTCCGACAGCACTGAGTTTGTCATATCCTTGGCCAACTGCACGTTGGGCTGGTCGAAGGGATGGACCCCCATCACCGCGCCCGCCACCGCCGTGGCAAATTGCCAACGAAAGAATTCGGCCCCCACCTGGTAAAGATTGTCTACCGCAATGCTCACCCAGGGATGGCCCGATTCCTTCACGGCCCTCATAGTCTCGTGCAATGCAGAGTCTTTGTCATCCGCCGACTGCATGAACACGAAGAATCTGTCGGGGCCGTACTTCTCCGGACTGAGCGGTGATTCACCCCTCACGGAAACGATGGCCTTGCCTTCCTTACCAGTGCTCTCGGCTAGCATCTGCTCCACCCACAGCCCGAAGCTTTCCAGAGCGGGCGAAGTCACCAGCGTCAGCTTGTCCCGTCCCTGCATGGCCATCACTGCCATGACGACGCCAAGCCACGCCCCGGGATTCTCAGATATACACGTCCCCGGCTTGCACGTGTCCGCCATAGATTCGGCCCACCCGATGATCTGCGCCACGTCCATCCCCGCCAGCACAGCCGGAGCCAGCCCAAGAGGAGAGAGTCCGGAATACCGGCTTCCCACGTCCTCCGGGTTGTAAATGATCTCCCGAAATCCATCGTCCTGTGCCAACCGGTCCAGCGGCGTACCGGGGCAGGTTATGGCGACGAAGCTATTCTGCGTTGGCGCGTCGGTCTTGTCCTCCACCAGCTTCCGGAAGAACCTGTAGAAGCACGCGGTCTCGAGGGTAGATCCGGATTTGGATGAAATGACAAAAAGAGTCTTGGACGGATCGATCTCCTGAACCAGACCGTCAATCCATTCGGGGAAAGTCGAGTCCAACATCAGTAGCTGCGGATATCCCTCGCCGGAGCCTATCACCCTTCGCAGCACCTCCGACCCCACGCTGCTGCCCCCCATCCCCGCTAGCACAATATGCCGGTATCCCTCGCCCCTAATCTCCCCAGACAGCCTCTCCAAGTCAGCAAGCCGCCGCCGCATCCCTTGAGGGGCATGGAGCCAGTCCAGTCGGTCCGTGATCTCCGTCGGGTCCGGGCTCCAGACCGTGTGGTCTTTGGCCCAGATGCGGGGGACTACTTCCCCCGCCTGGATTTCCTGTAAAGCAGACTCAACGGCGGGCGCGTACTGTCTTAGGTCCGCTCTGTATCCGCCTTGCTGCAAGGGCTTTTCGCCTCCTGGATTCCGATTTTTAGCTTGGCAGATTATAGAGCCTTACGCAGTTGTCCCACAATATCTTTTTCTTCGTCTCCCTGCTAAACCCGTCCATTGCCAGAAATTCGTCAAGAGCATGTGGGTATGCCGAATCGTGGTGCGGGTAGTCCGTCGACAGCACCAGATTGTCCGGCCCAAGCTGTTCCACCGTATGAGCGCCCAGGTACTCGTCCACGTCCACCGAGGCGTACCCCTGCCGCTTGAAGTACTCCGTAGGTGTGTACTCAAGGTCGGCCGCCTCCCAGGGACCAAAAATCTCTCGCTCCTCGTCCAGCCGCCACAACCACCAGGGCAGCCAGCTGCAATTCCCCTCTAGAAATCCCACCCTAAGTTTCGGGTGGCGCTCCAAGACGCCTCCACAGATTACCCCCGCCAGGTCCAGCATCAGCTCCATTGGGTGAGTTGCGGCGTGCGCGACGACAAAGGAATCCAGAAAGCGGTTCCCAATGTGCTGCTGATACGCCCCGTGGATTCCGTGGAAGCAGACGGGCACATTCAACTCCTCGGCAGCAGCCCACAAGGGTTCGTAATAGGGATGATACCAGGGACGGCGATTCACGGGATTGGATGGCAGTACCAGCGCCACCGCGCCCAGGTCCTTCACGGTCCGACGAGCTTCCGTAGCAGCCAACTCAACGTCCTGCAAGGGCATCTGGGCCGTCATCCTGAGTCGCTGCCGGTCAATGGCGCAGAAATCGTACAGCCAGTCATTGAAGGCGCGGCAGATGGCCGACGCCAAGTCACCGTCCATGCCGTCCAGTGCAATTACGTGGGCGCCAAAGGTTCGGAAAAGCACTGCCACGTCTATACCCTCCACCTCCAGGGCCTGAAGCTGTGAGGGTGGGTCGAAGCGTTGAGCGCGGGCATCGGCGAACCTGTCCGTGATGTTCTCGTGACGGCCCGCGAGGCTCCCGGTTCGGGCCTTGGTCTCCGAGTGAGCCGGAAAGACCTTCCCCTCCACGTGCCAGCGATTGGCAAATCCCTGGCTCAGCGGGTCACCCCGAAACACGGGGGCACGGTCCTTGTAGCTGGGGTCGATGTAGTTCTGCCAAAGGTCGTGGGGCTCCATCACGTGCATGTCGCTGTCCACCACCTTGAAGCCGTCCTTTGCCATCAGGTTCATTCCACCTTTCTTGCTTTTTCTCTGTCCCGTCGTAACAAGGAAGTTGCCCTTCCGAGCGCGTCCGCAACCGTACACCTACATTCTATGCCCTTTCCTAACAAATTGGCACCTTCATCCCCTCCCCCTCTTTCCCTCCCCCTTCAGGGGGGCACCCTCCAGTGTCCTCGCGCATGGAGACCTTTGCATATCCGTCATTCCGGCGAAGGCCGGAATCCAGAATCCCATGATTTAGCTATGGCAAGAGTCGTCCCACACCACTATCTGAATGCGTTTCGGTAGTTATGCAAAGGTCTCCGCATGCGGGGACCCATCTTTCCCTCCGTTGTTCCCGCCGCGGCGGAAATCCATCCCCATCCTCTTTCCCCACCTCACACATATCATTCCGAGCACAGCGCAGCGGAGTCGAGAAATCTTGTCGCCCTTCCCCACCTTGTCCTCGCGTCGAGATCCTGCCCCGTGAAGACGGGGGACGGGGACCCATCCCTCCCTCCGTTGTTCCCACGTAGAGCCTGCCCTCGTGAAAACGGGGGCAGGAACCCCTCCCCCACTGCCATCCTCCAATTGCCGAAATCCCCCTTCCCTGCTACCCTCCTCCCACAAATCCATGCATACCCTCCAAATAGCTATAAATTCCAACCATCCCGGACCCACTGCTGCCTCCGCCCATGATTCATTCCCCGACTTTTTTCAAACGAATCCCACGCCTAAAACGATTGATCTCAGGCACGGATTCGATTTCCAAATCGAATGCCTCCCAGTCGGCAACAACCGAAAACGAAAAAAATGAGTCCCCAAAGCTTCCCAACCCATCCATTCTTTCAATGATTCCGTATAGACTTTCACGAAGCGCCCACGCTTCCCTTTCAAACACAACCACCTTTCCCCTAATGAGAGGTCTCCATTGACGAACTTTCGCGGAATCACCCTGGCCGCCGCGCTGCTGGCCCTGGCGTCAACCCTGACGCTAGGCGGATGCGGCCAAGCCCCCACGCCGGAGCCCATAGCACAGACGCAGCCGGTTGAATCCACGTCGCCTCCGCCGGCGACGCTCTCCATCACCGACACAACCCCCGTCCCACCGACAAGCCCATCGCCATCCCCAACCCCCGAAAGCCGCCCCACGTCGCTGCCGTCGCCTTCCCCCACTTCCACCTCCAGCCCTACCACGACTTCTACTTCTACCCCTTCCCCCACCACAACCCCGCGCACCCCGACGCCGGCAGCCACTACCGCCACCCCCAAACCCATCACTCAAACCACAACCCCTGCGCCAACGCCGGCGCCCACACCCTCCGACGACAACCCTGACGCCAACCTCAGAATCATCACCCTCCTGCCCAAGGACGGTATCCCCGCCATCCTGGACCCTACTTTCATCGACGCCACCAAAGCGTGGGAACAGTACCTGGCCGACGAACCCGTCCTCGGCGTATCAATTAACGGTGAGCACAAGGCCTACTCCGTTCCCTACCTCAGTTCCCGAGAAATCGTCAACGACGAGTTGGGAGGCGTGGCCATTGCGGCCACCTGGTGACCCCTCTGCTTTACGGGCATGGTTTTTGCCCGCGACATCGGTAGCCAAACCCTCACCTTTGGCGTATCCGGCAAGCTCGTCATGAACACCCTCGTCATGTACGACCACCAGACTGATACCCTCTGGAGCCAGTTCTTGAGTCGAGGCATCCAGGGAGAATTAAAGGAAACCGAACTGGAGCTCCTCCCCGCCCTGATGACCGATTGGAAAACGTGGGCAGAGCTCCACCCCGACACTCTCGTCCTCGAAAAGGGAAGCAGATCAAGCAACGACCCGTATGCGCGATACTATGAGGCCGCTGACGCCGGCGTTCTGGGCGAAACCAGGACCGACAACCGCCTGTACACAAAAGAGTATGTCGTCGGCCTGGTCCATAACGACATAATCCGCGCCTACCCCTTCAGCGTCCTGAACGACACGCCCGTGGTGAACGACGCCATAGGGGATGAGCCGGTGCTGGTAACATTCGATGCTAATTCCGGCGCCGGCGTGGTATTCAGCAGGGTTGTTGACGACCAGACCCTCACCTTCGAGCCTTTCAATCCCGAAGCAGCCTCACCTGATGAACCGCTATACGTGCAAGACACCGAGACGCAAACTCGCTGGCTTGCCCTCACCGGAGAAGCCGTCGAGGGAGAACTAGCCGGAAAGAACCTGGAGCAGATACCCACCACCCTCTCCTTCTGGTTCGGCTGGAAGGATTTCTACCCCGATACCGAAATCTACCAGCCCAATTGAAATCCCCCACCACACTCCACTAAAATAGACTCTCCATTGCCATGAGAATATACCGTAAGCGTGCTGTTGACTCCGACGTTGCAACCCATTCCATAGGGGCGGGTTTCAAACCCGCCCTCTCTGCCCACCCCATATGTCACTCTGCACCCCAACTGTCACTCTACCCCCCAACCTGTCATTCTGCGCCCACCACCTGTCATTCTGAGCACAGCGAAGAATCTCGTCAGCATTGAACCCCACTCTCATATCCACCCCTATGACCAACCCACTAGCAACTAAAGAACTCGCCCTCGGTGCCGACCACGGCGGCTTTGAGCTGAAGCAGCATCTCCTCCCATTCCTGCAGTCCCTCGGCCACCAGGTTTACGACGTGGGGGCACACTCCCTCGATCCCCTGGACGATTTCCCGGACTTCACCAAAGCCGTCGCCGAAAGAGTGGCCTCCGCCCAGGCATGGCGCGGCATCGTCATCTGCGGTAGCGGCGTCGGGGCCAGCGTCGCCGCCAACAAAGTCCCCGGTGTTCGCGCCTCTGTCTGCCACGACGCATACTCCGCCCGCCAGGGCGTGGAGCATGACGACATGAACGTCCTCTGCCTCGGCGCTCGCATCATCTCAGCCGACTTGGCCAAGAATCTCGTCATCGAGTTCCTGAACGCCGGCTTCCTCACCGAGGAAAAGTATCAGCGTCGCCTGGATAAAGTCCTCTCCCTGGAACGCTCCTATCTCAAAACTCCCCATTCCCGTCCAGCCTAGACGAAACGCCTTGCTCGACCATCAGATTCTGGCCTGCGACCTTGGCGGCACCCGTATGCGGATCGCCCTGGTTTCCCTCCAAGGTCACGTCCACGACAAGCAAGTCGTACTCAGCCTCGACAATAACCCCAATACCCTCATAGACGCCCTCCGCACCGCCCTTGAGCAGGCTCCCGGCAAGGTGGAAGGAGCAGTGATAGGCGTGCCCGGAATGGTCGACTACCACAACCAGGAGGTCGTTAAACTCCCGAATCTGGCGGCATGGGAGGGCACCATCAGCGGGCAGCAGTTGTCCGACGCCCTCGGCCTGGAAACCCTCCTCGCCAACGACGCCGACCTGGCCGCCCTCGGCGAATACCGCTACGGCGCCGGCCGGGGCAGCCAGGACATCGTATACGTGGCCGCCGGCACCGGCGTCGGCAGCGGCGTCGTCCTCAACGGACGCCTCCTCAAGGGTAGATTCTCCCTCGGCGAAATCGGCCACACCATCATCGACAGGTCCACCGGCGGAACCGTCGAGGAACTTGCCTCCGGCATCGCCCTGCGCCGCTCCATGGGACTCGACGTCTCAGAACTCGCCGAACGCGCGGGCAAGGGAGACCCCGAAGCCACAAGAGTCTTCGAACAGCTACGCAGGGACCTCGCCATTGGCATCTACAACCTTGTCCACTGCTTCTCCCCCGAATTGGTTGTAGTTGGCGGCGGTATGACCACCGCCGGCGAGCCGCTGCTGGAACCCATGCGGGCTATGCTCGCCCGGGCCGGCCCCTACCGCCTCGCCTCCAGCGTCCGTGTGGTCAGGGCAGAAACCGGCGACGACGTTGGCCTGCTAGGGGCCGCCGCCTTCTGGTCGGAATCCCACCTCAGCTAGCAACAACCCTACCGTAGGGGCGTCCCTTGTGGGCGCCCGCCTGGAATCTCACGCCAACCCGGGATACGGCTCTACGCTGCAAAACTTGCCGTCATGCAATGACCCGTCGCCATATCCCGAGTGCCAACCTAGCCCTCACCCAACATAGCAAAACTTGCCGTCATGCAATGACCCGTCATGCAATAACTAGACCCCGCTGTCCTTGAACACCTTTGCCTTGTCTGCCAGGCTCCGGGCCGTCCGCATCATCCTCTCAACCTGAGCCTCCGTAACCGGCCTCTTCACCTTGCCGGGCACCCCCGTCACAAAAGAACCCTCCGCCACCTCGCTATTGGCCAACACCACAGCGTTAGCCGCCACCAAACACCGCCTCCCCACCGTCGTGCCGTTAAGGATCGTGCTGTTATTCCCCATCAGCGACCCCGATCCGATGCGCTGGCAGTGCACCACCACGCAGTGCCCCACCGTCACGTTATCCTCAATGACCATGTGACTCCCGTGTATGACCGACCCCTCCTGCACGTTCACGTAGTTGCCCAGCACTACCGGGCCGTCCCCGTCTCCGCGAATCGTAACGCCGGGCCAAACGCTGGAATGCTCCCCAATCTCCACGTCGCCAATCACGTAGGCAAACTCACTGACCCAAGCTGTCTCCGCAATGCGGGGCGTCTTTTCTCCGAGGCTCCTTATCAACGCACTCCTCCTTCTGGATTAAGTTCCTTGCTCACCCTACGACCCCCTCCGCACTCTTCTTGATGGGCTTCCGCATCACCAGAAAAAGAATCGATCCCGCGCCCACCATTCCCGAAATGATCAGAAAGCCGCCGCTATAGCTATAGTTGTCCGCCATGAATCCCGCCAGAAGCGGCCCCACTATCATCCCCATCATCATAATCACCTGCGAGTACCCGTTGATCAGGGCAAAATCCTTCCGCCCGAAGTAGTCCCCCCGCATCGCCGTAATTATCGGCCCGCGAGTCCCCCAAGCAAGCCCCTGCACCACCGCGTACACCATCAATGACCCGAATCCCGTCGCCATCGCCAGCAGCACCATCGCCACCCCGTGACCCAACAGACACACCGCCGCGATATGCCTCTTGGAATACCGGTCGCCCAGAAAGCCCCCCATTGGCTGGCACACCATCATCACCGATGAAAGGACCACCACCACCAACGCCGCACTAGTCCCGGACAAGCCCAGGTCCTCCTCCATGTATGCCACCTGATGTACTCCCGTTGCGGAGATGGCTACCAGCGCCAGCGCATGACATACCGAGATTATCCAGAATGCCGGCGTTCGCAACGCTTCCCGCCACGTGAAATCCTCATCCGCCGGCGGCTCCAACCGTCGCCTCGGCTTCTCGTCTGTGGGCGATTCAGCCTCCTCATTAGGGTCGTCTCCGTCCGGTAGGTAGCCGTATGGTTCCGGGCTGAAGCGAACTACCCGAGAAATGGGTATGCCCAAAACAAGCAGAAGCCCCCCCGAAGCCAAAGCCGTTAACTGCCATCCATACGCCGCTATCGACCAGGCAAGCAACGAGGAAAAAATAACGCCCCCCAATCCCAGTCCCAACATCGATATCCCGAACGCCTTGCTTCTGTTCCGGCGGAACCAGTTGTTGATGGACGCCACCACCGCCGCAAACCCCGCCAAGCCTGAACCCAACGCCATCACCAGAATCGCCACGTAGAAGACAAAAATGTTGTTGGCCTGGCTCAGAAACGCGAACCCCAGCGCAAACACCACAAACCCCACCAGCATAACCCTCTGCGGGCCGTGCCGCTGGATCAAGTACCCCTCCAACGGCCCCAGCAGCCCACTCTCCAGCCTGGATAGGGAAACTGCCCCGGACATCGCCGTACTGCTCCAGCCGAACTGAGACTGTATCGGTAGAAAGTAAAACCCGAACCCGTTGAAGAACAACCCGGAAGACAGCGTCATGCTCACCAGGCCGGCAATGACTATCCACCAGCCGTAGAAGAGCCTCTTCGGTTGGGCTAAGAACCAGCCAACTATCACGGACGGGCCATCAACTGCGATTCATTCTTGCGATTCGAGGTCTCGTAGATTCCCTGCTGTCTCTCAGGCCTCGGCGCGACCCGCCGGACTCGAAAGAACCCGCAGTCTCCCCAACAACCGCCGCGACGCCTCAGTCACCTCCAGCACCGCCTCGTCAAAAGCCGCTGCGTTCACCTTGGAGGGCTGCCGGTACCCGCTTATCTTCCGGACGTACTGCAACGCCGCCGCCTCTATCTCCTCAGGGGCGGCCACTGCCTCAGCCTGCCTCAGCCTTTTGATACTTCTACACATGATCAAACACTATCCTAGATGATCGATCCAGATGATCGCGTTGACGGCAAAACTGACTTGCTTCTGCACATAATAGTTCTGCCGTCTTAGATAACCGAGTCAGTATGCAATGCTGACATGCTTCTGCACGTGACCGCTTTGTCCCTAAAGCCTGATGACACCCACGTCCCCCTCGATACTTATCTCCGTGCCATACGGCTTCGACACCTCTTGTAGCCACCGAAGCGCCTGCTGCGCCACGGGCCCGTAGGCCATCACCGGCCTCCCCCGTTGGCTCATAGGCTGCTGGAACCCCAGGTCGATGGGATGCAGCCGGATCTCCTTCAGTTCCCCGTTCACGTAGTCGCAGAGGGCAACCACACTCCGGTAGAAGACCGGGTCTGCGGCAAAGCCAAACTGTCCCCCGCCCGAACGAGCCAACCCCCAGTCTCCAGGATTATGCTCGTCGCCAAGATTTAGACCCCGATACACCGGCTCTGGCACCCACTGGACCGTCTCGTTCTGGAAAATAAAGTTCCCCAGGCTATAGAAGATAGGCCGGTTCTTGTATATCTCTATGCCCCTCAGAAAGTGCGGCCCGTGGGCAAAAAAGAGGCTGCACCCCTGGTCAATACTGAAATGGGCAAATTCCTCCAGGAACTTTGGCGGCGCAATCCGGGACCCCCCGTGGTATTCGCCTTCCTCGCCGCTTTCGTGGCAGTGCACCCCGTAAATCGGCCAGTCGGCGGCCTTCTTTGCTCCCCTTATCCAATTGCTGATGCCCGCCAGATCGTCCCTGTTGCACGCCGTCGTGATGCCGTACTCCTCGGCAAGGGAAAACTTCCCGCCCATGAACCGCAGCTCCCTACGCGGATCGTACTCGTCCACGTTCACGGGGTGGAACCGGCGACCGGCCATCTCTCGCTCCTGCAATCCCAAATTCCGGTTCGCCTTGTGAAGGGCGTCGAAGACGTCACTCTCCACGTGATGCATGACGTTATGCCGCAGCGCGTTTACCCCCGGCTTGCCGGGAAAATCAGGCCTGCCGAATCCCGCCGGCGAGTCCTTCGAAAACGTCGTCGTTGCACTCATCACCGCCACTCGTCCGCCGGCAGTGTCCAGGTACGCCGGAGCCCTGGCGTGGTCCAGGTCCCTGCCGCCCCCCGCCTGCTTCAGCCCCTTCTTCTTACAGTGCTCCAGCGTCTTTACGAACCCCGCCTCCGAGTAGTCATAGGAGTGGTTGTTCGCCGTTGTCACCACGTTGAAGCCCATCCACTGAAGCTCGGTTATGTTGGTAGGGTCCGACACTTGGAATGACACCGTATCCTTGTATTCCCAACTCATCTCGTAGTCGTGGAAGAGCATCTCCAGATTCACCACGCTTGCGTCGGCGCCTTTCAGAAGCTCCACCAGACTCAAGAAGGACTGCTCCCGAAACATCCGCATGGGACGGGTTATCATGGCATCCCCTGCCACTGCGATGGTTATATTCCCCTGGGCTGAATCGTAAATCATCTCCCCTCCACAACTGTTACTCTACCGCCTCTCCCACACCCATCTTCCGGTTGGATTTTGAACCAACCTAACCTTAGAGTCAATAGCGCCAGCCCTCATGTACAATAGGGCCAGCAATCTGCCAACGCAGGAGAGTCGACCGGTGCACTATATCGTCTGGACCCTAATCGCCATGTCCGCATACGCGGTCATGATAATTCTGCTGAAGTTCTCCCTGAAGAGCATCCCGCCGGAAGCCGCCGTATTCGTGACCAACTTCTTTCTGGTGGCCGCCGCCCTCCTCTGGGCCCTCTACCGAGGTGTGAAGATTACGGACCATCTGGCCTTCAACCAACCCACCCTCTTCCTCGTCCTCTCCGGCGTCGCCCTGAGCATCGGCATCATCAGCCTGTACATGGCCCTTAGCCGGGGGCCCATCTCCACCGTTTCGCCCCTCTTCGGCATGAATATCGCCATAGTTGCAGTCCTCGGATTCCTCATCCTCAAGGAACCCATAAGCATCGAAAGAATAGCCGGCGTCATTCTGGCCGGTGGGGCCATATTCCTACTGGCCAAGTGACCCGAATTCCCAACCCCACGGACGAAAGGAGAAAACATGATTGGCGTTTTGACTCACCACTGGGCCAAGGACGATAAAATCGACGAGGCGCGAAGGCTGCTCGAGGGCAACGGACGCGCCCAGAGCCAAGCCCCGGGCTTCGGCGCGAGGACGACCCTCTATTCCCTCACCGACCCCACGAAGATAACGACCCTAGTCACGTGGGAGAGCAGCGAAATCTACGATCAGTGGCGCGCCAGCCCGGAGCGATCCGCCGCCATGGCCGGCGCCGGCGCTCTATGGTCCCGCCCGCCGAAGTCGGAGCGATTCCAACTGGCCGACTAACCCCGCCAATCCCCCTGTATGGGCGTCCCTTGTGGGCGCCCGTCCCCCTAGACCTTCGGCAATCCCTTGTAGGGGCGTCCCTTGTGGGCGCCCGTCCCCCCTAGACCCCGGCAATCCCTTGTAGGGACGTCCCTTGTGGGTGCCCGTCCCTCTAAACCCCGCCAATCCCTTGTAGGGGCGTCCCTTGTGGGCGCCCGTCCCTCTAAACCCCGCCAATCCCTTGTATGGGCGTCCCTTGTGGGCGCCCGTCCCTCTGACCCCGGCAATCCCTTGTAGGGGCGTCCCTCGTGGGCGCCCTCCCCTCCGTTGTCCTCGCGAATGCGGGGACCCATCCCCCTCTTTAACTGGATGCCATCCCGCGCCTAGCGTCCCCAAATGTCATTCTCGTAGGGGCGGTTCGGGAACCGCCCGTCCTTGGGAGATCTCGTCGTCATAGAAATCCGCCTCTCCCACTCCCCTTCCCCCGTAGGGGCGTCCCTTGTGGGCGCCCATCCCCCTAGACCTTCGGCAATCCCCCGTAGGGGCGTCCCTTGTGGGCGCCCGTCCCTCTAGACCTTCAGCAATCCCCTGTAGGGGCGTCCCTTGTGGGCGCCCGTCCCTCTAGACCTTCAGCAATCCCCTGTAGGGGCGTCCCTTGTGGGCGCCCGTCCCCCTAAACCCCGGTGAACTTCTTGAAGTGCGCCGCCATTCGGCGCATCGAGTCCCGCACGTTCTCCGGCCGCCAATGGTACCAGCCGTGAGGCTCGCAGTTGTACTGGATGTACTCTGTGTACAAGCCCCGTTCTTTTGCGGCGCGGAAATAGTCGTCCGCCATGCTGATTCGCACCCCGTCCCGGTCACCCCAAAGAATCAGCAGCGGCGTCTTGACCTTGTCCAGGTTAAAGATGGCAGAACGCTCCCGCCAGTGGTCCGGCGCCATATCCGGCCCGCCCCGGTCACCCGCCACCACGTCCCCAAGAACCGGTTTGCCTCCGCCACTGGAGTACCTATCGGAGTGAATTAGGTCCGGCGGCCCATAGAAGCAGACCGCCGCATTCAACAGGTCCGGGTACTGGTAAATCATGCACAAGGTGAAGTATCCCCCCGTCGACCCGCCGTGCATCACCACCTTATCTGGGTCAGCCAGTCCCTGTTCAATCAGGTGATATGCGCCGTAGGCGAAATCGTCGATGTCTCCCCCGCCCCAATCGCCAAAGTTCAAGAACTCGTACTGCTTGCCCTGACCCGCCGATCCCCTTACTAAGGGCGCAATAACCGAGTAGCCCTTGTGCACCCAATACTGTATGTACGGATAGAAAGCCCGAACGTGCAGACCCTTGGTATTCGCGCGGGCATATATGACCAGCGGCGTCTTTCCTTCCGCTCCTTCGGGCCGGTAAAGCCAGGCCGGAACCTCCAACCCATCCTTCGAGCGGTAGTGGATCAGCGTGGGCTTTACGAACGGGAAGTCCTCCAACGACTGGGGCATGTGGTGCGTAACCTGCTTCGGCTCGCCCCCTTCGGCGGAAATCAGCCAAAGGTCGGATGTCGTGGCGTGGTCCATGTGCGCATACAGTATGCTCTTGCTGTCGGCAGTCCAACGTATCGACCCCCTAACCTGGTAGGCGTCGAAGCCGCCGTGAATGCCATCCCCCTCGGTCAGTTGCACCGGCTCACCGGAGCCGTCGGCTCGGACCTTCATTATGTGGAAGCTCCACTGCTTGTTTGCCACGTACGCGACCCACTTGCCGTCGGGCGAGAAGCGAGGGTTGTACTGGTCGCATTCCTCGTCCGTCAGGAAAGTGATCTCACCGCTCTCCACCTCTATGGTCCCCACCCGACGCCAGCCGGAGCGGTCCGACGTGAAGACCAGTTTTGAGCCGTCCGAAGACCACCGGGGGCGGTACTCATAATTGTTCATAGTATTCGGAGTCATGTTCCGGGCTGGCCCGCCTTCAATGGGCGCAATCCAAACGTCCATCCGCTTGAAGTCTTCATAGATCGAGCGGTCCGACATGAAGGTCACGTGGCGACCGTCCGGCGACACGAATACGTCCGTACTATTGGCTTCCTCGTTGGTGATGTAGTGAGGCTGAACCTTGCCAGTAGGAATGTCCGTAGACAGCGAGACCACCTGGTTGTATCCGTTTGGGCCTCCCATCACGTAGACGATGCGCTTGCCGTCGGGAGTCCACCGGATGAACTCGTGTCCGCGAGAAGGGCCGTGGCCGTAGCTAAGATTGATGGGCGGCTCCGACCCGTCGGCTCGAACCTTGAAGGCGTCATAACGGGACGTATAGGCAATCCACTCCCCGTCGGGAGACCAAGAAGGGTTCAGACACTCCTCGGGGTACATCGCCACCACCCGACGGTTGTTCCCTCCGTCGATGTCGCACACCCAGAGGTCATACCCCCCGGACTCGGCGGATGTGTACGTTATCTTCTGGCCGTCCGACGAAAGGTCGAAGTGCTCCACCTTAGCATTGGTTTGTGCCAGAAGGTCAATGAGCGGGTCGTCCGGCAACTGTACCTCTTCAGTGAAAGTGGCTCCTCTATTGAAATGCGTCACGAAAATCTAACTCCTTTTCTGTCCAATTGCCGCCCATTCTATCACACCAGACCACCACCCCCTCCCTCCCTTGTCCTCGCGCATGCGGGGACCCATCTTCGTTGTTCCCGCGCAAAGCCTGCCCCGTGATTTTCTCCCCTCCCTCCTTGTCCTCGCGGATGCGGGGACCCATCTTCTCTTCGTCGTTCCCGCGCAGAGCCTACCCCATGATTATCTCCCCTCCCGTTGTCCTCGCGGATGCGGGGACCCATCCCCGTTGTTCCCGCACAGAGACTGCCCCGTGACTATCTCCCCTCCCTCCTTAGTCCTCGCGGATGCGGGGACCCATCTTCGTTGTTCCCACGCAGAGACTGCCCCGTGACTATCTCCCCTCCTTCCTTGTCCTCGCGGATGCGGGGACCCATCTTCGTTGTTCCCACGCAGAGACTGCCCCGTGATTATCTCCCCTCCCGTTGTCCTCGCGGATGCGGGGACCCATCTTCGTCGTTCCCGCACAGAGCCTGCCCCGTGATTATCTCCCCTCCCTCCTTGTCCTCGCGAATGCGGGGACCCATCCCCCTTCCCTCGCCAACCCCCACGGGTGTGGCGACCCATCTTCGTCCCGTTGTCCTCGCAGATGCGGGGACCCATCCCCATTGTTCCCGCGCAAAACCTGCCCCGTGATTATCTCCCCTCCCTCCTTGTCCTCGCGGATGCGGGGACCCATCCCCGTTGTTCCCGCGCAGAACCTACCCCGTGATTATCTCCCCTCCCTACCGTGTCCTCGCGGATGCGGGGACCCATCCCCGTTGTTCCCGCGCAAAACCTGCCCCGCGACTATCTCCCCTCCCTTGTCCCCGCGAATGCGAGGACCCATCCGTCCACGGACTTGATGTTCTCAATCCGCATAGCTTGTCCCCGCGAATGCGAGGACCCATCCCTCTTCCCTCGCCAACCCCCACGAATGCGGGGATCCATCCCCGTTGTTCCCGCACAGAGACTGCCCCGTGACTATCTCCCCTCCCTCCTTAGTCCTCCCTCTGCGGGGACCCATCCCCGTTGTTCCCGCGCAGAGCCTGCCTCGTGACTATCTCCCCTCCCTTGTCCTCGCGAATGGAGACCTTTGCATAACTACTGATGAGAGACCATGTTGGGCAGAATAGACATGCGGTTCAATCCTAAATTCTCACCCCTGGATTCCGGCTCGGGTGTCGGATTGACGGTTATGCAAAGGTCTCCGAATGCGGGGACCCATCTCCCTCATTCCCGCACAGAGCCTGCCCCGTGACTATCTCCCCTCCCTCCTTGTCCTCGCGGATGCGGGGACCCATCCCCGTTGTTCCCGCACAGAGCCTGCCCCGTGATTATCTCCCCTCCCTCCCGTGTCCTCGCGGATGCGGGGACCCATCCCCGTTGGTTCCCACACAAAACCTGCCTCGTGACTATCTCCCCTCCCTCCCTTGTCCTCGCGAATGCGGGGACCCATCTCCCTCATTCCCGCGCAAAACCTGCCCCGTGATTATCTCCCCTCCCTCCTTGTCCTCGCGAATGCGGGGACCCGTCCCTCTTCCCTCGCCAACCCCCACGAGTGCAGCGACCCATCTTCGTCCCCTTGTCCTCGCAGATGCGGGAACCCATCCCACTCCTCCAATTTGTCATTCCAAGGCTCCCCGAGAATTCTCGTTGCCATACCACGCCAATCCCTCCCATCTGTCCCCTCATAGGAACGATTCGCGAGACGCCCTTCCCCTCTCCCCAAAAGTGACACTTCCCCATTGCCCAAAATCCCTGCCTACTGCTACCCTCCCTCCATGAAAGAATTAAACAAAGAAATACAGGATTTTCTGGACAGCCTCACAGGACCAAAAGGCCCCCAAAAGGCTCCTCCAAACTCAAGGGGGATGGCAAAATCAAGCCGAAACGCAAGCGTGGCAGCCAACGCGTCAACCAGATCGCCCGCAAGCACGGCTCCTACTCCAAGCGCCTCACCCCACAACCACTTGAAAATTCCAAGACGCTCGGGAAATCACTGACCTCTCCAGGGAAATTGGCCTCCTCTGCGTCAAGCCCAACGTCCTCCGCAAGGATCCGACTACCCCACTGGACTCTATCCTCAAATTCCTTATCGCTCTCGCCGAGTTCATTCACATCCAAGAAATGTACCTATACAATAATTGATACTTCATGCCAATTCATCTGCACTAATCTCCAGCAAAAAGAAAAAAACGAGAAACGAGTCCAAATGCTGTCGGTTTTACGCCTGCACCGCCCTCGATAACCCATTTCTCGTTTTCAGAAACAAGTCAATCTCACGCCTGGCAACCATGAAACGAGTCCCTCGTTTGCCCACTCGTTTCTGATACTAGCTACTAATAATACCATTCCCCTTCCCACCGACTGCCGTCTACCCCCATCCCACCACTACCCACTTCCAACTGCATGGGTTAAACTTACTTGCCCTACGTCAGAACCCAAAGAGGCGGCCTTTGGATCTTACCCTAGCCCTGATACTCTTCTTCGGCACCTCCGTCCTGGTGGTCTCCGCCGCCCGATTCCTCGTGACCTCCGCCGACGTCATTGCCATCAAGACAGGCTGGGGACATGTCTGGGTAGGCGCCCTTCTCCTGGCAGGAGCCACCTCCCTGCCCGAGCTTGTGTCCACCAGCACAGCCGCCCTCCTCGGCAACGCCGGCATGGCCGGAGGCAACGTCTTCGGCTCCAACATGCTCAACATGACCATCCTCACCCTTGCGCTCGGACTCTTCGGCGGTGGGCTGGTCCTCCAAAAAATACTACCCCAACAGCAGAGAGTCGCCTTCTTTGCCACCCTGCTCACCATAGTCGCCGTCGCTTTTGTCGCCTTGAAACTCGACGTCAAGTGGTGGATTGTAAGCCCGGCCGCCCTCATCATCCTCGCCATCTACATCGCCGGCTCATGGCGCCTCTTCACGGAAAGCACAGATACAGAAGAGGAAGACAAAGCAACCACCCAACGCTCCCTGCGCTGGGGATGGACCGTATTCGCCCTCTCCTCCGCCGTCATTTTCGTCGCCACCTACTTCCTCACCCGCGGCGGCGCCGACATCGCCGACATAACCGGCATCGGTGGAAGCTTCATCGGCGTTTTGGCCCTGGCTTTCGTCACCTCACTGCCGGAAGTCTCCACCTCCATTGCCGCCCTCCGACAGAACGCCCCCGACCTGGCAGTCTCCAACCTCTTCGGAAGCAACTCCTTCAACATCCTTGTCCTTGCCGTGGCTGACTTGTTCTATAATGGCGGCTCCCTCTTCGGCAGCATGGACAACGGTGCACTTATAGCCGGCCTCTTCGCCATCCTGATAATGTCCCTCAGCATCTGGATGCTTCTGGTTAAGAGGCCCGTCAGAATTCTCTCCTTCACGGAACCGAGCATGGCGCTGATAACCACCCTATACGGCGCGGGATTGTTCTTGGTGTTCTACTTTGGCTAGCCCCACCCCGGAAAACAGGCCGGAGGCATCCTCCCCTGCCGCGGGCCGCGTTACTCCACCGACCCAGCGCTCACTTGGCCTCATGTTGGGACTGGCCGCCGGCCACGGTATAAAGCACTTCTACTCCCAGGCCTTCCTCCTGCTCCTTCCCGCCGTCAAGGTCTACCTCGGCCTCAGCGACATTGAAATCGGCCTCATCGGAAGCACCCGCACCATATTCGGCGCCGTGGTGAACATTCCCGCCGGCATCATGGCCGACATGTGGCGAAGCAAGGTGGGCCTCATGCTCACCGCCAGCCTCACTTCCCTTGCCATCGGCTATCTGATTATCGGCGCAGCTCCCAGCTACTGGTTACTGCTTCTCGGCGTGGCCATAACCGGCGCTGGCGCGTCCATTTGGCACGCCCCCGCCTTCGGCACCCTGGCCGTCGCCTACCCCAACAAGCGCGCCACCTCTTTCGCCGTCCACCGCATGGGCGGCTCCTCCGGTGACAGCCTGGCCCCCCTGGTAATGGGCGTCATTCTAGGCGGCTTCGCCTTCTGGGGTCTGGAGTGGGACGGCCTGCAATGGCGCACCCTCTCCTACTTCCTTGTCATTCCGGCCGGACTCGCCGCCTTCGTAGTCCTGCTGAGTTTCCGAAACATTGAGGGCGCTTCGAGAGACAGCCCCGACTTCCGATCCTACCTCCGGTCCGCCCGCACAATGCTCAGTAACACCACCGTTCTCGGCATGGTCGGAATCTCCGGCGTCCGCTCCATGGCCCATAACAGCCTGACCATCTTTCTCGTAATCTACATGAGCGAAGACCTGAACTTCTCTGAGTTCAAAATTGGCTATCACGTAGCATTGCTCACCCTCTTTGGCGTCGCCTCCTCCCCCGTACTGGGCTTGATTTCCGACCGTGTCAACCGGCGTCCCGTCATGTTCGTCAGCCTATTGATCATGGCCCTGCTCATCTATTCCCTCATATTCTTTGGTAGCGGCTGGAGCTTCACCCTGATTCTGGCCCTCATCGGCCTATTCCTATATTCCGTCAATCCCATAATGATGGCCGCCGCCATCGATGCCACCAAGAAGGGCACCGAGGCTTCCGGCGTGGCCCTCATGTTCGCCGGGTCCGCCATCTTCGGCTCCATCTCCCCCATCATCGCCGGTTGGCTCCGGGGATCCTTCGGTATGGATGGCGTATTCTACTACGCTGGCATTATCGTGACCCTTGTGGCCTTCGCCGCCCTATTCGTACCCCTTCGCAAAGCCACCGACTGACGCAATTTTTTCACTCCAGCCCATCATTTAGACAAATCCCCTCGCCACAGTTTCACGTATTACTTTCATACACGAGGACGATAGCGAATACCCAAGACCCGTTGCCCCAAGATTCTAAAGGCGATAGAATTCAGCGCACACAACAACGAGGCGAAGCCTTAGCACCATGATCGACACGCTTGTACAGAAGGCCAGACCCTACAAAGGCTACGGACTCGCCTTCCTCGTGGGTGCCCTGGCCCTTCTGGCCGCCTTCATGGCCGCCATCTCCACAGGCGAAGAAGGTCTCACCGGCGGCCTCAATGGCTTCATAGAAGGACTCTCCGGTCGCTCCAGCTCCGGCTTGGACCGTTTCGGCTCCTTCCTTCCCCTGGGCCTACCCTTCGCCGCCGGCATGGTCTCCACCGTCAACCCTTGCGGTTTCGCCATGCTCCCCGCATACCTTGGGCTGTACGTCGGGTCCAACGACGCCCAGGCCAATATGCCGAAGAAGCTATCCCGCGCCCTGCTGGTAGGACTGGTGGTCACCTCCGGCTTCATACTTCTTTTCGGCCTCACTGGGACCATCGTCAGCGCCGGCGCGCGAGCCGTTATTTCCGCCATCCCCTGGATAGGTCTCAGCATTGGCATCCTGCTGGTGGCAGTGGGTTCGTGGATGCTGGGCGGCGGCAAGCTCTACACCGCCTTCGGCAGCCAGGCCGCCTCCCGCATCGGCACACCGGGCCAAGTCAGCGTCAAGGAATTCTTCCTCTTCGGCCTGAGCTACGGCATCGCCTCCCTCAGCTGCACCCTCCCCATCTTCCTATCCGTCATCGGCGTATCCCTGGCGGGCACCAGCTTCGCCACCACCATCAAGCAGTTCGTCCTCTACGCTCTGGGCATGGGCCTCGTCATCATCCTGATGACCGTCAGCATGGCCATCTTCAAAGAGGTAATGGTCCGGTTCTTGCGAAGGACCCAGCCCTTCGTGCAACCCGTCAGCGCCGTCTTCATGATGGTAGCCGGCTGTTACATCGTATACTACTGGATGACCCTGGGCCGCAGCCTCCTCTAACCGCCCTCCGCTACAGTCCATCTAGCCCCCGAAAATCCTCGCCACCACGTCATTGACATCCCACCTGGTCATGTTTAGCATGGAAGTACTAGAGACGGAGGTTCCATGCTACCTGCTCACTGCCCAGCAAGTCCCGGTGTGGCTAACTGCATCTAATTGCAGCTGCCAAAACACAGTGAGGGTTGGTTTCTCCTCCTCTTTAGCATACAGTTCGTTATAGGATTGGTGCTTGTAGTTGATTACGTGGGGCCGGATTCAAGAATATGGCCCGACAGGATTGTAGAGGTTCTGAAATTGATGCCGTATGTCATAGTCGTTGGCGCGACTACGACAACTATGGCAGTGGAGGTAGTATTTATGTTGGCAGAACGTTACTTGAGGCGAAGATTCGAAGAGGGTAAGAAGGAAGGCGTCCAACTCCTGGCCGAAAAGGTCAAGGATTGGAATGAACGCCGAATGGAGGCCGAGCGGCATGGGGAAGAATTCAACGAACCCCCGCCTACCGAAGTCTAAAGGTCTATCCCCAAGGTGGACGAGAAGCGATGTTTAACTTGGCTAGGAATTATCTGCGCCGGCGGTACGAAGAGGGATTTAAGGAGGGGTTTGAGGAGAGTTACCGCAAGACTTATCTGAAGTCCCTACAGGAGGGCCGTCTCCAGTGGGACGAAGAGGCGGTGGTCTGGAATGAACGCCGTCTAGAAGCCGAGCGGCGCGGGAAGAAGTTTAGGGAACCTCCGCCCGGGTTTAAGCAGGCGTTGAGACGAATACTGGCAAAAAGGCGTTGTCCCTGCTGCCAAGAGATGCATCACGACTTCTAGACCTGCTCTCTACCAACCTATCACCCCCACACCTTACCCCAGGAATTAGGCGTTAAAGCAGCGTTGGGCCTCTTTGGCCACGTGGTCGCGCAACTCCGGCGGCAGCGTGGGAAGCGATCCCGCCACCGCATTCTGAAGAATACGCTCAGGGCGGGTGCTGGAGGGTATCAGAATGCCGATCCGTGGGTCGGCTAAGACCCAGGCCAGCAACGCTTGCGGCCAAGTGGTGATGCCAAACTCCGCCAGCGGCGATAGGTCCGGCTGCTCCTTCAACTCCTTGGCGAGGGCGCCGGATCCTAGGGGCCGCATGACGATAACGCCTATACCCAGCTCCTCGGCGAGGGGCAGCATCTCTTCCTCGGCCTCCCGCTCCAGCACATTGTACGAGATCTGTATGGTTTGGATGCGGCCCGTCTTCATTATCTCCATCATCTCAGGGAAACCGGGGGGATATGTGTAGGTAACGCCTATCAGGTCAATCTTTCCACCGTCCCTCAACCCCTCCAGGTAGGGAAGATGGGTGCGCCAGTCCACCATGTTATGAATCTGAAAGACCTCGATGTGGTTCGTCTTCAGAAGTTCGAAGGAGCGGGTTATCTGGCGTTGCCCAGTCTCGCGGCCAACAGCCCAGACCTTAGTGGCGAACTGGAATTGGCTGGTCTTTCCCTCCATCGACACTCCGAGACATTGTTCGGCGCGCCCGTACATGGGAGAGGTATCTATGAAGATAGAACCTGACTCGATGCAGTTACCGATTATCTGACGCCGGACGTCCAGCCCTTCTTCATCTTCCACGTTGAAGGTGCTGGCGCTACCCATGCCAATGGCGGGCACCTCCAGGGTTGCGAGCATTCTTGTGTTCAAGTTCTACCTCCCAATGATGATGTTGGATGGACGACGCGACCAGACTATGTGCAGCGTTCCGTTTCCTTCCCTATGTAAGTGCGAAGCTCCGGTGGAAGGACGGGTATCTCCCCCGGCAGGGCATTCTCGATGATGCGGCTGGGCTTGGTGGTGGCGGGAATGGGTACGCTGACTCTTGAGTCGGCCAAGAGCCATGCCAAAGCCGCCTGGCCCCAGGTCCGTATCCCGGATTCCTGGAGGGGGCCCAGGTCAGGTTGTCGCTTCAGCCCTGTCGCCAGCAATCCCTTGCCCGTGGGTCTCATAACCACCACGCCCATGCCCAAGCTTTCCGCTAGGGGAAGAATCTCATCCTCTACGGCTCTATCCTTGATGTTGTAGGAAATCTGGATCGTGTCGACGCGGCGAGTCTTCATAATGCGCATCATCTCCGGGAACATGTCTGGGTAGCCGTAAGTGATACCGATAAGACCTATGCGTCCCTCAGACTTCAGCTGCTCTAGATAAGGCAGGTGGGTGCGCCAGTCGACGAGATTATGAATCTGAAGCAGATGGATGTAGTCGGTGCGGAGCAGCTTGAAAGAGTGTTCAATCTGGGCGCGGCCCGTCTCCTTGCCGGAACTCCACACCTTCGTTGCCAGTAGAAACTTGTCCACAATGCCGTCCATCGTCTCGCCCAAAACCCGTTCGGCGCGCCCATACATAGGCGAAGTATCGATGAACGTAACGCCCTTTTCCAGGCACTTCTCCATTATCTTTCGTCGGACTTCAATGTCTTCCGGGGAGTGAATGTCGAAAGTTTGGGCGCTGCCCATTCCTATGGAGCTGACCTGAAGGCCGGCAAGGTTTCTGGTTCGCATGAAGGTACTTCCTATCCTGTGGGGTGGTTGGGTTATTATACCGCATATTTTGCCCCACTGAGGGGCGCTGTCTCCGAATGTGCTAAAGTAGAATAAACACCCTTGAAACAGATAAGGCTAGGAGGAAGGCATGACCTACGCTGACGGGGTTATGAGCAAGACGGATAGAAACCTGTGGAACGCCATCATCGGCGAGGCCATGGCGCTGCTGAAGTACAACGCCTACGCGGTGAAGGCTCTTGAAGAGGGGCATCCGGAGATTGCCCAGATCTTTCAGGAGACCGCCGGAGCGGAGAGCATCCACGGGATGAATCACCTACGCACAGCAGGAGCGGTGAAGTCTTCCCTCGAGAATCTGAAGGAGGTGACGAGTGGGGAGGCCAAGGAGATAACCAGCCGTTACCCCCGGATGATACGGGAGGCATTGGACGAGGGACGCCGCGACGCCGCCCGGGCTTTCACCGTGGCCATGGATAGGGAGCGCCACCACCTTGAAAGCTTCATGAAGGCCACCGACGACCTAACGGCAAAACTGCAACGGATGGAGGACGCAGACAAGCCCATTCTGGTGCCCACGGCAGTTCAGGAAGATCCCTTGATGGAATCCGCGGTGCGGGCTGTGGACGCGACAGAGCGTCACGATGCTCACCACATCATGAGGGCGGAGAGCGAGTTCCCCCAAGCCGTGCAGGAAGTGGCCACGGAACGGTGGCGGGTGGCGGCCTTCGGTCGTATTCGAGAGGTGGTGTTCGGCGCCCAGGACGGGTTGATCAGCACGCTGGCGCTGGTGACTGCGGTGGCCGCGGCAGTTCCAGACAAGACCACGGTGGTCATCGCGGGCTTGGCCGGCGCGTTGGCAGGCATGATTTCCATGGGAACAGGCACCTATCTGGGTTCGAAAGCGGAGCGTGAGGTCTTCCAGGCGGAGATTGAGAAGGAAGCCAAGGAGCTGGAAGAGAATCCGGCGGAAGAAATGGCGGAGTTGGTGTTCTTATATCACCAGCAGGGCTTAAGCTATCACGAGGCCCGGGAGATGGCGGAACACATAGCCTCCGACAAGGAGCTGTGGCTGCGGACGCTGGTTGAGAAGGAGTTGGGCATCGACCCGGACCTCGCCACTAGTCCGGTGAAGGACGCTCTAACCATGGGCGGTACCTTCATCCTGGCGGCCATGATACCGATAATCCCGTACTTCTTTACGGGCGGCAACTTGGCCATAGGGGTCTCGGCGGGGGCTACTCTGGCGACCCTGTTTGCATTGGGCATAGGGAAGGGCCGGCTGGTACAAAGGTCTCCACTGCTTCAGGGGCTGGAGATTCTCTTGATAGGCGCGGCGGCAGCAGGTCTAGGCTGGGTATTGGGGGAAATCGTCCCGAATCTTCTGGGGTAGAGTCCGGGTGACCATCGTAGAGGTGTACGAATGGATTTCGTCGAGAAGATGCATACTCTAGCTGAACACGTTGCCACGAGCAAGGAATACGTGAATAGCGAGGAGGACACAAAGCAGTATTTAGTTCTCCCGTTCTTTAAGGCGTTGGGGTACAATCCCTTTGATCCCGCCGAGGTTCGGCGGGAGTACAACCCAGAGATGACGCACGCGGCTCGGAAAAGGGCGGACTACATGATTCTGAAGGAAGGAAAACCCATCGTGTCCGTTGAGTGCAAGAAGTTGGACCACGCTCTTGGAGCGGATGAAATTAGCCAGCTCGCAGATTACTTCACTTATTCCGACGCGGTGATTGGGATTCTAACCAATGGAGTTAAGTACAGATTCTTCGCGGACTCAGCGAAGGCGAACGTAATGGATGAGCGGCCTTTCTTTGACTTCGATGTAGCGGAGTTTAAAGACGGGGAGGCTGACGTTATTCGGTGGTTGACCAAATCGTCGTTTGAGCAGAAGCAAATGGTTGTTGCCGCTAAAGAATGCAGAAATGTCCTGGATACGAACGACAGTTCAAGCTCTAAAGTGGCAAAAGAGGGTTTAGTAGAACTCCCCCAACTGCAAACTCATGGAGTACCAGAATCTATGCGTGCCAAATTGGACAGGGCCATTAAGGATATCCTCCGATACACGGTTAATGTCAATCTAGTGCGGACCGAAGACAGCGAGACTATGTTGAGCGTTCATCTGGACAACAACGGGGTGCAAGGTAGAACGACGAGGTTGTTTCGGTTGGTAAAAATGCGCAGTGGGGAATATAACTTCCAGTTTACAGATACTCAACGCTCCCCTTCGGGGGAATGGAGAAAGGCTGGATTGACTGCCCCTATACGCATCCATGATCTGGCTGAACTGCACAACTATGTGGATACTCTGCGCGAGATGGCTGCCCGCTTCTACCCTTCCAATACCAGCAGTTAATAGTAGGCCGCTGGCTAGCAGCTGAGCGTGCCTCCCAGCACTGCCGCCGGGTCCGCTTCTACCATTTTGAGCTTTAAGAGACGGCCAAAGTGGTACTGAAGGGTGTAGGCCGTGCCGATCATGTCAATAGGCTGGGCCAGAAGCTTCTGCATGGAAGTTACTGTGATGTTAGGACTGCCGCACGGGATCACATGTCCGTAATAGTCCAAGTCAGTGTTTACGTTCAATGAAAGACCGTGGCTGGCAACGCCGCGGCTCACCTTCAGACCAATTGCGCCGATCTTGTCCTCGCCCACCCACACACCGGTGCAGCCCTCTTTGACTCCCGCAGCAATGCCATAGTCAGTCAAGGTGCTGACCATCACCTGCTCCAGGGTTCGGACGAACTTCAAGGGACCGCCCCAGGGACGTAGGTTGACAATGGGGTAAGCCACTAGCTGTCCCGGCCCGTGGTAAGTGGCCTCACCTCCCCTGTCCACGCTGTAGACGGGAACATCCACGCGGTTAAGGTCGCCATCGCTCAGCAGGACATCTTCCCGACGGCCGCGGCGACCAATCGTATAGGTGTGGGGATGCTGGAGAATAAGGAGGGTGTTGGGCTCGTTTCCTCCCACAACCCCCTGCACGAGAGTCTTTTGCAGATCCCAGGCTTGGAGGTAGTCCACTATACCCAGATTGAGGACGCGGCAGATCTCCACAGTGCGTTAGACGACTGGGGTGTCGGGGCCGATGGCTTCCAGCCGGTCCTTAACGTCCTTGAGGAAGGCGGAAGCTTCCGCTCCATCGACGATGCGATGGTCGAAGGAAAGGCAGAGGTTCATCATCGAGCGAATGGCTATGGCATTGTTAATGACCACCGGCCTCTGTACCACTGCCTCCGTACTTAGAATGGCGGCCTGGGGATAGTTGATGATGGGACCTGAAACGGTCGTGCCCAGAGCCCCGGTGTTGTTCAGGGTAAATGTCCCACCCTGCACCTGCTTCAGCGAGAGCGCGTCCCTGCGGGCAGTCTCTGCCAGCGTACGCAACTGGGAGTTGGCGGCGTCCACTGAGAGCCTGTCGGCGTTGTGAATGACGGGCACCACCAATCCGCTGGGGGCCGAAACCGCGATACCTAAGTGGATGCGCTTCTTCAGGACTATCTTATCGTCCCTCCAGGTTGCGTTGAGATAAGGGTGTTCACGCAAGCCGGATGCGACGGCGTGGATGATGAAGGGGAATATAGTGATGTCCTGTCCCTTTTGTTTGAATTGAGAGCGAACGGACTGCCGGAGTGCAACCAGGTTAGTAACGTCCACTTCCATCATTGCCCAGGCATGAGGGATCTGCGTGGAGCTCTTAACCATGTTCTGGGCGATGATGCGGCGTATGGGGCTGGGTTCTATGACTGCTTCTTCGTCGTCAACTGAAATAGGAACAGCAGCAGCCACAGGTGCTCGGGTGATCGCAGATTGGCCCTGCTTGAGATGCTTCAGGACATCCTTCTTTGTGACTCGCCCATTGATGCCAGTACCCACAACCTGGCTAACATCAACGTTGTGCTCCGCGGCCAGGCGCATGACCACCGGCGAGTATAAGCCGCGGCGTTCAGTCGCAGGCACAGGCGTTACGACGGGCGCCTCTTCTGCGGTGGGGGAGCCGGTGGGTCCCAAACTCACGTTGCTCTCCACTAGTACGCCCATGGTGCTGATGATGGTCTCGCTGGCCTGAGCGAGCTTGGGCTGCCACGCAGCAGCCTCGGCGTCTGTGATGTCCATTTCGGCGATGACGGCGCCCACAGGAATTGTGGCTCCCTCCTCAGCGATGATCCGGGTAAGGGTCCCGCTAAAGGGGGCGGGCATCTCCATGTTTACCTTGTCGGTAACAACCTCGACTAAGGGGTCGTACTTCTCAATCTTGTCGCCCGGCTTCTTAAGCCACTTTTCGATGATGCCTTCGACGACGGATTCGCCAACTTGGGGCAGTTCGATTGGCACTGTTGCCATGGGTAAACCTCTAGTAGGCTGCCAGTTTCAGCAGAGCGTTAGTAATCTTTTGAGTGTTGACCATGAACCCGTCTTCCAGGGTGGGTGCAAAGGGCATGGCCGGCAAGTCCGGCCCGCAAAGCCTGGTCACTGGGGCATCCAGGTATTCGAAGGCTTCCTCGGCTATTATAGCGGAAACTTCAGCTCCCACGCCGCCAGTCATACTGGCCTCGTGGACTATGAGGGCCTTGCCGGTCTTTCTAACGGATTCGAGCATGGTGTCTTTATCCAGGGGCCGAAGGGTTCGTAGATCCAGTACTTCAACGCTCACGTCCTCGTCATCCAGCAGGGCAGCAGCCTCCAACCCATAGTGAATGGCCAGGCCGTAGCTGATGAGGGTGATGTCTGTGCCGGGACGCTTTACCTCAGCCCGCCCGATGGGAATGGTGTAGCCGGTGTCGGGCACCTCGCCGCGCACAGCCCGATAGGTCTTCTTGTGTTCCAGGAAGATTACGGGGTTGTCGTCTCTGATGGCCGACTTGAGCAGCCCCTTCGCATCGTACGGATTGGATGGGGCGATGACCTTCAGCCCGGGAGTGTTGTAGAGATAGCTTTCGATATACTGTGAGTGGAAAAGACCGCCTCGTACGCCTCCACCATAGGGTATGCGTACCACAATAGGGGCGGAAAGGTAACCATTCGTACCGTAGGACACACGGGAAGCTTCGCCAACCAGCTGGTTGGCTGCATACCACCAAAAGTCGGAGAATTGTATCTCCGCTATGGGGCGAAGGCCTTTGAAGGCAAGTCCTAAAGCGATACCGGCGATGGAGCATTCGGCTAGGGGAGTGTCGATGATGCGACGCTCTCCGAATTCCTCCATGAAGTTCTGGGTGGCCAGAAAGACACCGCCCCGTGCGCCCACGTCTTCACCCAAGACCATGACGCGAGGGTCGGAGACAAGCTCCTCGTGCATGGCCTCCCGGATGGCTTCAATGATGGATTTAACAGTCATTGTGAAGCCATCTAGGGAGCGTATAGGTGATCATGAAGGCTTGATGCGTCGGGCCACGGGGCTTTTTCCGCGGCGTCGGTCACTCGGTTAACCTCGGCCCTGGCTTCCTGTCGAATCTGCTCGTCTTGATCCGGCGCGAGGATGCCAAGATCGGTGAGGTAGGCGTTGAGGCGAAGTATGGGGTCACGGCCCAGCGATTCCTCCATGTCCTCGGGAGTGCGATAGCGTGTGTCGTCGTCATCGGAGGTGTGTGGCTTAAGCCGCTCCACTTTCAACTCTAGAAAGGTGGGGCCTCCGGATGGATCGCGCGCCCGGTCGATGGCCTCCTTCGCGGTCCGGTAGACCTCCAGGACGTCTGTCCCGTCGACCACCACGCCCGGGAAGCCGTATCCGGCGGCCCGATCAGCCAGATTCTCAATGGCCATCTGCTTCTCCTGGGGCACGGAAATAGCCAATCGGTTGTTGTAGCAGCAAAAAACTACGGGCAAATTGTGAACGCCGGCAAAATTCATGGCCTCGTGGCATTCTCCCTCACTGGAACCGCCGTCGCCAAAAGTGACGAATACCACGGTGTCTTCGCCGAGGGTTTTGCATCCTAAAGCGTAGCCAACGGCCTGGCTGAGGTTGGAACCCACCACGTTGGAGAGGTGGATGATAGGATGATTAGGTGAAGCGCCTTGGAGAAGGAACTGACGGCCTCCGTTAAAGGTGTTCCCGTCCTTGCCTATGTGACCAATCATGGTTTCCATGAGACTAACGCCCATGACCAGCTTGAGAGGCATGTCCCGGTAATAGGGAAAGAGGAAGCAGGACCCGTCCACCTTGGCGGCAAGGGCCAGACCCATGGAGGCGGCCTCCGAACCCTGGCAGGAGGCCACCAACGGCACCTTGCCCTGCCGGTTGAGGGCGATGAGCCGTTCGTCCATGATGCGAGCTAGTACCATCTCGGCGTAGAAGCTGAGAATCCGGTCGTCGGTTAGACCCAGGCTCCGATGGGCGGGCAAAGCCTTAGTGCTAGATGGTGACTTCTCCCCATTGGGGGACATTCACAATCCTCCGAAGTTACAGGGTAAAAATTAAGGGCATCCTGCTAGATGCCCCTGGGCGGTCGTCCTCTACCCTGGGCAAATTTGCCCAGGGTCTGCGTAATTATGGGTTCAATGATGATGTTTTGTTGGGAGGAGAATTTCAACGAATTGCTCGGTTCAAAAGGGAATTGGTGATACTTTTTCAGTTGCTTTCTTACTCATGTTGATTGGTTTAATACTGGTGACTAATTGGAAAATTCTAGCCAAGGGCATCGCCATATGTCAAGATGCGACTATCCTTGTAGGGGCGTTACCCCCAACCCTAACTGCGACTTTCTAGGTCGGATAGGAATATAGAATGAGCAGGTAGTCCTTTTAGAGTGTGTCTAATAAATCCCTTTGTTACCCCGAGCGCTCCATGTCACCTTGAGTGAAGCCGAAGGGTCTGGAGTTGGAGGGGCGGACTTCGTTGCCTAACAGACGTTTATGCTTCGCTCCACCGACGCCCTTTTTAGACACCCTCTTAGAGAAAATGGCCTACAAATCCCCCAACTCCTGTTGGAACACCTGCGCCATTACCTCTATCCCCTCCCGAAGCTCCTGCTCCGTAGGTAGCCCGTAGCAGATCCGAATGTAGTTCGACCCATGATTCTCCGGGTCCGACGACCACTCCGCCCCCGGGTTATAGATCAATCCTCGCTTCTTTGCCGCCGCTAAAGGCTTCATAGTATCGACCCCCTCCGGGAACTTGAACCACATTACCATCCCGCCCCTGGGCTCGTAGAACTCCACCGTAGGGCCGAAGTGTTCTCGCACCGACGCCACCAGCACGTCCTTCTTCCGATGCAGCATGTCCCGCACCGTCTCGATGTGCTCTTCGTAGTTTTCCTCCAGGAATCCCGCCACCATCAGGGGCGTTATCATATTTGTGCCCACGTCTACCTTGCTAACCACCATCTGATTCACAACATCCTGAGGCGCGACGATGTATCCCAACCGAACCCCGGGCGCCAACGACTTGGAGAAAGAGCCGATGTGAAGTACGTGGTTCGTGTCGTCCAGAGAGCGAATGGCGTCCTCCCACTCTCCCTCGAAGATCAGGTCCGCGTAGCATTCATCCTCGAAGATCGGAACGCCAAACTCCCTGCTGATGCGCAGCATCTCGCGGCGGCGTTCCATGGGTAGATTGGTACCCGTGGGATTCTGACAGGTAGGAATGGTATAGATGTACTTGGGCCGGATGCCCTGCTCTCGCAGGTCCGTAAGAATTCGCTCAAGCTCGTCCGTCTTCATTCCGTCGTCATCCATGGGGACGCCCACAACGCGCGCGCCGTTCTTCTTGGCGTTGTTCAATGCCCCGGAATAGCTGAACAACTCCGTGATGACCACGTCTCCTGGCTCCAACAAGGTTTCGTTGATGAGCAGAATGCACTGGGTCGACCCGGAGCATATCATCACCTCGTCCACGGTCACGTCGATGCCCCGGTGATTCTTCAACTTCTTTACCAGATACTCCCGGAGGGCCAGGTTGCCCAAGGGCCCACCGTCGGAGTAGTAAACCGCCAAGTTCCGGCCCTCGTTCTCCAGAGCCTTGGTCACCGACTCAATGAAACCCTCCACGGGAATTAGGTCTGGGCTTCCGTGACCCGTCACAAAATTGTACTTGTACAACCCCTCCCACGGCCCCGCCGCAGGCGGCAGACCCTTTGCGTAGAGCTTGGAGTAATCAAGAGCCTTGGTGGTCATGCTTCACCTTCCCCGCATATTGCTTTCGCTGTCAGGCCTAACTTTCAAGTGTCTAGGCGGGCACATGATACCACCCACCGGAAACAGTGTCCATTTGACGCCTAAGTCCCCTCCGGTGGCCTTTGCATCAACGTTGGGTTAAAATCCAGACACCCAAGAACAAAGGACAGAAGAAGTCCTACTATGTGGAAAGATTTCAAGGTTATCGACGCTGACGCCCACATGCACGAGCCCGAATACCTTTGGGAGAGATACGTCGAACCCGAGTATCGCGACCAGGTTCCCAAGGTAGTTGGTATGAACGGCATCAACTTCATCTACGAGCCCGACGGTCGGCTCATACCCCACGGCAAGGGCCGTACAGGGCATCCCTCATCTGTCTACGAGGGTATGAAGGAGAAGTACGGCGAGGCAATGACTCAGTGGTGGTCCCCCGAAATCCGCCTTTCAGAAATGGACCGTTTCGGCTGGGACATTCAGGTGATTCTTCCCACAGGCAGCAACGGCAACTTCGCCGCCGACGTTTCGTTGGTTGACCCCAAACTTGGCGCCGCCATGTCACGCGCGTACCATAACTGGTGCCACGAGTATTGCAGCGTAGACTCCAAGCGGATGAAGTTCACCGCCGTTCTGCCCGCCGGAGACGTGGACGAGATGTTGACGGAGGCCCGCCGCGCGGTCGAGCAGCTGGGGGCGGCTTCCGTACGTAATCCCTTGCTGCCGGAGGGGAAATGGCTCCACCACCCGGAATACGACCCCATGTGGCAGATGGCCTCCGACCTCGACTTCCCCATTACCATCCACGGCGAATACCAACGCCGCCGCTTCCAACCCTTCTCCCCAATCAAGGGCGCAGAAGGGGCCTTCGGCGCGCTGGACCACGCCATCGGATTCGCATTCGACAACATGGCCACCTATGGCCACTTCGTCTTCGGTGGAGTCCTGGAGCGGTTCCCCAAGCTCCGCCTAGGACTTCTTGAATCCAACGCCGGCTGGGTCCCATTCTGGTTAGGTCGTCTCGACGACCACGCCGGCGGACGCCAGAGCGCATTCATGGGCAGTACGCCCCTGAACCTCAAGCCCAGCGAATACTTCACCCGCCAATGCATCATCTCAGCCGACGCCGACGAAGTGGCCCTCAAGTACACCGTCGATTTCATCGGTGACGACCTAATCGTCTTCAATACGGACTATCCCCACCCGGACGCCCCCGACCCAAGAACCGTAATGACGGATTTCATGAACCAGCCCATTCCCGAAGAATCCAAGCGCAAGATCCTCTGGGACAACGCCATCCGCCTATACGGCCCCCGCGTCGTAAACGGGGCCGCATCTTCTGCATAAGGAGTTAACCTATGCCCTTCGTCAAGACAGTACCCTACCACCAGGCGAAAGGCCTCCTCAAAGAGGCTTACGACGGAATGCTGGCCCGGCAGGGCAGAATCAGCAACGTCTACGCCGTCAGCAGCCTGCGCCCAGAAACCATGGTAAGCTTGCAAAACCACCATCAACCCGTCATGCAAAGCACCGCCTCCGGCCTTACCGAGGCGGAAAAGCAGATGATTGCCACCCTGGTTTCAGCCCTCAACAAGTGCCGCTATTGAACTATCGCACACGCAGAGGCTCTGCGTAGAGCGGAACCAGAATCGCAGCTGGCCCAGCAGTTGGGACTGGACTATCGAAAGGCCGGGATAACCCCCAAACAGGTGGCTATGCTGGAGTTCGCCGAGCATCTGACCCTCGACTCGGCCAATATCACCGCCGTTCACCACGAGGAACTGCGAAGCCACGGCTGGCAGGACGCTGATATCGTGGACATGGTCCATGTCGTCGCTCTCTACTCATACATGGTACGGATAGCCGACGGGCTGGGCGTGGAGTTAGAACCAGGTCGCGGATGGGAAGGCATTGCGGAAAGACTACCCTTCAGAGACACCAGCACTCCGAAGACATTTCGAACCATCGAAGACGCCAAGCAAGTCACCACAGGTTAGCGCGTCTCTTAGAGGGTGTCTAAAAAGGCGCCGGTGGAGCGAAGCATAAACATCTGTTAGGCAGCGAAGTCCGCCCCTCCAACTCCAGATCCTTCGGCTTCACTCAAGGTGACATGGAGCGCTCGAGGTAGCAAAGGGATTTATTAGACACGCTCTTAGGTTACCAACTCGAGTGGACGCAAGCTGTTACAATGGGACAATCAATGAAACTCAGGGGCTAGTCACGCACGCGCCGAATGCCCGACAAGCCGGTTAGTGGCCGGAGCATGAGAGCCGCGACGTCCTCAATAGGGAAAGAAAAATCAGAGGGGAGAAAATACACATGGCCCTTCCAGAGAGAATGAAATTCGGTATATTCCTGGCCCCCTTCCACTGGATGGGGGATAACCCGACTCTATGCCTGGAGCGAGACATGGAGCTCCTCCAACTGCTGGACAGTCTCGACTACGACGAAGCGTGGATAGGCGAGCATCACAGTGCGGGCTGGGAGACCATAGCATCGCCTGAGGTGTTCATCGCCGCCGCCGCCGAACGGACCAAGCGCATCAAGCTGGGCACCGGCGTCCTCAGCCTTCCCTACCACCACCCCCTCATGGCGGCCAATCGCATGGTGCTCCTGGACCACATGACCCGGGGTCGCGTGATGATGGGCGTAGGCCCGGGCGCTCTGGTTTCGGACGCCTATATGATGGGCATAGACCCCCCGACGCAGCGCCGTCGTATGGACGAATCCCTCTCCATCATCCTCCGTCTCATGCAATCAACGGAACCCATCACCTACGAGAGTGAGTGGTTCACATTAAAGGAGGCGCTGCTCCACATGAGGCCCTACACCCGCCCCCACATGCCCATCGCCGTCGCCGCCGCCCAATCGCCCTCCGGCATGGTGGCCGCGGGCAAACACGGCGCCGGTGTCCTTTCCGTCAGCATGCCCCGGGCAGGCGTCGCAATTTCGGCCGACCCCAACGACCCAGCGGTTCGCCCTCCCCTGCGCGAGTACTGGCAGATTGCGGAGGACACCGCCGCTCAGCACGGCCAGACCATGAACCGGGAAGAATGGCGCCTCACCATCCACGTCCACCTTGCGGAAAGCCGAGAGGAGGCCCGGGAACAGGCCAGGATAGGCGCAGGCCGCTATCAGCGCGAATACTTCGAAAACACCCTGGGCAACATGAGCGGCTTTGACGGCCCCCAAGACGAGATTATCGACTTTATGATTGAGACCAACCAATGGTGCGTCGGCACGCCCGAAGATCTTATTGACTTCATCTACCGGCTGGACGAAGAGAGCGGCGGGTTCGGCGGCCTTCTGATACAGGCCACCGAGTGGGCCACCAGAGAGCAGGTGTTCCATAGCTACGAGCTGCTGGCCCGCTACGTGATGCCCCACTTCCAAGGCTCTCTGGTCAACCTCAAGTCCTCCCAGGAATGGTCCATAGATAAGCGAGACTATCTGCAATCCCTGCGCCGGACCGCTCTCCAGAGGGCGAGGCAAGACTACAAGGGCGGCTGATCCACGAAACGGCAGAGGCTGGCGTCTAGCGTAAAAGCCAATTGCCTCGTCTTCGCGGGGTTAAGAAAATAGGCTAACGGTTCTTGCTGAAGAGTATACCGAAGAGCCAGCCTCCTCCGGCCTTGCCCTCCTAAACCCGCCGATGCTACCATTTCATCAGACACCCAATTCCACTCAGAGAGGCCCTCAATGGAAATCATCCTAAGTTCTCCCAGGGGCTTCTGCGCCGGCGTAGTTCGCGCCATAGAAATCGTTGAGCTCTGCCTCCAAAAGTTCTACCCGCCCATCTACGTCAAACACGAGATAGTCCACAACCCATATGTCGTCAAGGCCCTGGAAAAGAAAGGCGCCATAACCGTAGACACTGTCGAAGAGATCCCTCCGAATTCTAACGTGGTATTTTCCGCCCACGGCTCCCCTCCGGAAGACTTTCAAAAGGCCCTCGACCGTAACCTGAACGTCATAGACGCCACCTGCCCCCTGGTCACCCGCGTCCATAACGAGGCCGTCAAGTACAGCGCTGAGGGCAAGCGCGTCATCCTGGTTGGACATCGCGGCCACGCAGAGGTCAACGGAACAATGGGACAAGCGCCAATGGCACTTGTCAACGACACCGGACCCGGCAAACTCCCATCCTGGAACCCGGACACTCCAGTGGCCATCCTCACCCAGACCACCCTCTCCGTGGACGACACCGCGCGCGCCATATCCAAGATAAGGGGCCGCTTCACCGATGCCTTGGTGCGAAACGACCTATGTTACGCCACTACCAACCGGCAGGAAGCCGTAAAGAAGCTTGCCGAGCAGGTGGACCTGGTTCTGGTCATAGGAGCCCAGAACAGCTCCAACTGCAACCGCCTCCGTGAAGTAGCCGAGCGCCACGGCGTCCCAGCCTACCTCATCAACAGTGCGGACGATCTCAAAGCGGACTGGTTAACCGAAAACATGAAAGTGGGCATCACCTCCGGTGCTTCCACTCCGGAGGTTCTGGTGGACGAGGTTATCTCTAAGCTCAAGCCGGACAAGATCTCCACCCTCAACGTTATCGAGGAAGACGTTACCTTTGTCCTCCCCAGGGAGTTCAGGGCGTGAAGAAACTCTCCACCTCCCTCACCAAGAGCCCGCTACTAGCCCTGATGACAGGAATACAGGAAAGCGATACGTCACGCCTGTGAAGATTCCAGACCTGCAGGAACAGTACGTCAGCCTGGACACAAAACTGGAAGTTATGGGTGAGGAGGTCATTGATACCCAATGCCTCTTGGCATTCGAGTACCAGTATCCCGACCAGCCTGCCCAGGTCTCCATGGATACGGACGAATTCACCGCCCTATGCCCTTGGACGGGCCTGCCCGACTACGGCACCCTCACAATCGACTACACCCCTTCAGACAAGCTCATCGAGCTCAAGTCGCTGAAGTATTACCTGCTGTCTTTCCGAGACGTTGGCATTGTCCAGGAACATGCAGCAAACCGGATACTCCAGGACCTGGTAGACCTCTGCCGTCCGCGGGCCATGAAGGTCACACTGGACTACAAAGTCAGGGGCGGAATTCATACTGTGGTAACGGCGGAATATCCCAGCCGTTAGAACCCCGAATTCCCGCCCTATTTGGCCGGGCCTAGAAGAACATCGCTGCCTTCTACCTTCACCTGGTATACGGGCACGTCTTCGAAAGCCGGCGGCGTCTCCGCCTCTCCGGTCCGTATGTTGAAGCACGCCCCGTGAAGCGGGCACTCCAGGCTGTCCCCGTCAAGATACCCGTCCGCCAAATATGCTCCTGCGTGGGTGCATTCCCCGCCAATAGCACAAATATCTCCATCGACGTTGATCAACGCCACCAACTCTCCGTCAACTTCAACCTGCTTCGTGGCGCCCGGAGGCAAATCACTGGTCTGGGCCACCTTCATGAACTCGTCAGCCATAATTCCTCCTCGTAGGTCGATGCAGCGCCCCAAAGCGCCGCCCTCTTAAGAACCGTCTCTCCCCCGCTGCGAGCGGGACACTATATTATATACCAAAGTTGTTCTTTGTCATGGCCCCGCCCAGGCGTAATGTAGCCGGCGTTTAAGAGTGCCAGTAATGCTAGACGGGATCCGGAGAATTTAGGGATGAGCGCCGATTTAAGGATGGATTTTCTTGACACTCTTGGAGGGGGCTGACTATGATGTACTCATTCCAGAGCCATACGTGTGCCGCCCATCTGTGGCGGCAGGCAAGCTCATTCAACCGGGGCCTTTATCGGCACCCGGGAAAGAGGAGAAGATCTAGTGAGCAGCAAAGATATTGAACTGATGGCCCATCTGATGCGGAGGGCCGGCTTCGGCGCCACCCGCGACGAGTTGGAGGCCTACGTAGACACAGGCTATGAAGCCGTGGTGGAAGAGATGGTGGACCCGGCGGGTCACGGCGTTCCCCACGTGGACGAGGACAACTTCTATCGACATCACCCGGCGTCGGAGAACGCTGGCGGCAATCCCACCAACGGCCAGGCCCAATGGATGTACCGTCTGATCAACACTCCAAGGCCGTTGGAGGAGAAGATGACCCTCTTCTGGCATCACGTCTTCGCCACGGGCAACGCCAAGGTTGACCACTGCGCCGTGGTGCTGAAGCAGATTGAAACTTTCCGCAAGCACGGGTTGGGCAGCTTCCGAGACCTGCTTGTAATGGTTTCAAAAGACCCAGCAATGATCTTCTGGCTGGACAACAACGAAAATCACAAGCACGCCCCCAACGAGAACTGGGGAAGGGAGCTTCTCGAACTCTTCTCCATGGGCCAGGGCAACTACACGGAGCAGGACGTGAAGGAAGCTTCCCGGGCCTTTACCGGCTGGACTATCGAACCCAGCCTGCCTCGAATGCCCTTCCAGCGCTACCCCTGGTACTTCGAGTACCGCCCTGAGGACCACGACGACGGGGAGAAAGTTTTCCTCGGCCACCGGGGTAGATTCAACGGGGAGGACATCATCGAAATTATCGTGCGCCAGCCTGCCACGGCCCGGTTCATCGCCCGTCATTTGTACAACTTCTTCGTGGCCGACGAGGTACAGGTTCCCAGTTGGCAGGACCAGGCGCCCAGGGACCCGGTTGCAATCAACCGCATTGCGGAGACACTTGTTACCTCCGGCTACGACATGCGGGCCACCATGCGAATGCTCTTGCACTCGGACTTCTTCAAGGACGAGAGCATCTGGTACGCCAAGGTCAAGAGTCCGGCGGAGATAGTGGCGGGAACCATGCGGCTTGTTAAAGACCACCTGTCGCCCAGCCCGGGTATCGGCGCCATTGGCTTGGAGCCGGGCTATCAAGGCCAGGCCCTTCTGGACCCGCCCAGCGTGGAGGGCTGGCACACTGGCAAGGAATGGATAGACAGCGGCTCTCTGCTTCGCCGCATTAACTTCGTGGCCGACAGGGTGGGAGACACCAGCCTTCCGGGAGTCCGCTCCATCGTCGACCGTCTGTCCTCCAATGAGGAGATGAGTGCCCCCAATATGGTGGACGCCTGCATTGACCTCATCGGGCCTGTCCGGGTCAACGAGGACACCCGATCGGAGATAATCGCCCACGTGGAGAAGGATGGTCCGGTGCGTCGAGGCTCGTCGGAAACTGAGAAGGCGTCCTTCGCCCGGCGGGTGGGAGAGGCGCTTCAGCTCATCGCCTCCACCAGGGAGTACCAGTTCGGTTAAGATGGGCGGTGCATTCGCAGGACTCCTCAATTTTGAAATAGGGACGGGGCGAAAGTTAGATGCAAACAATTAGCGTTAGTGGAAGGGTGTACAACTACAGCCATTGCGTGGGCCGTAACGCCGTGTCCGGGGCGGGGTTTCACTACCCCAACGCCCTGGCGAGGGGCGACGGAGATATTATCTACGTGGTAAACCAACCGGACGAACTCCAGCCTGTTCCCCACATCACCAAGATAACCGTGGGAAGCGGTTGGCACGAGGAAGAGCATGTCTGTGACTTCGGCAAGCGGGGCAGCGATGACGGAAGCTTCGTATGGCCTTCCGCCATTGCCCTGGACTCGGCAGGCCGGGTCTTCATTGCCGACGAGTGGTTACACCGCATCAGCATCTTCGACGGGGACGGAAACTTCCTCGGCAAGTGGGGCACGGCCGGCGCCGGCCGTGGGCAGTTGAACGGCCCCACCGGATTGGCCTTCGACAGCGAAGACAATCTATACGTTACAGAGATTCTTGGTCACCGGGTGCAGAAGTTCACCTCTGACGGGGAATACGTCACCGGTTGGGGTGGCGAGGGCACCGACCATGGCCGGTTTACCCAGCCTTGGGGAATAGCCGTCGATTCGGAAGACAACGTGTACGTAGCCGACTGGCACAACGACCGCGTAGAGAAGTTCTCCAACTCCGGCGCATATCTGGCAACTATTGGCGTGTCGGGGGACGACCAAGGCCAGGTACGTCGGCCCAGCGACGTGGCGGTGGACAAAGACGGAGACGTGTACGTGGCCGACTGGTGGAACCACAAAATAGAAGTCTACGACCCGGAGGGTAGTCACGTCACAACATTCATTGGGGATGCTGAACGCCTCTCCAAGTGGGCGCAAACCGTCGTGGAGTCCAACCCCGACGCCGTGAAAGCTCGACTGCGGGTGAAGAGCTTGGAGCCCGAGTGGCGATTCACCCGTCCTACCGGCGTGGACGTGGGAGACGACGGACGCATCATGGTGGTGGAGAGCCAACGGATGCGTGTGCAGATATACCAGAAAGAAGCGAATTGGGTGGAGCCCCAGTTCAACCTATAGTACCTGCAATGCCCTACCAATCTTCTGGTCCACACCGTCCCGCGGTCGTGGGCCAGTTTATTTTTAGTTGAGGTGAAGCCCATGGCAAGTCCCATAACTGCAGAAATCATCTATGAGCTAACGTCGTACTCATCACCCACCCTCTCGCCCCAAGGGTCGCTGCTCGCCTTTGCCCAATCCAGGGTAGACAGGGACTCCATGCAGGGTCGCTCGTCCATAATGTTGGCGTCTTTGGACGAAGGGATGACCCGCGCTTTCACCCAAGGTCCAAAGGACTCCGCGCCACAGTTTTCGCCCGACGGCAAGACGCTGGCTTTCCTTCGCCCCGATGACAAGGGCCGTGCTCAGATTTGGACCATCGGTATGGACGGAGGCGAGGCGGCCCAGGCGACCAGCGCCGAGGGTGGCGTCGCGGAATTCTCCTGGTCTCCAAACTCCGACGCCCTCGCCTACGGCTCCGACGTGGACCCGAACCGGGCGCCCGATGACCACGATTACAGCAAGGACCCAAGGGTTAGGATAGTGCGCAGGATTACCTATCGGGCAGACAACCTTGGCTGGCGAGGCGACATGTACCGCCAGCTATTCGTGGTGACCCTGGCGGATGAGTCTACGCGCACCCTCACCAGCGGGGCCTACGACAACGGGTCTCCCCGGTGGTCTCCAGACGGCCAAAGCATCGCATTCGTCTCTGCCCGCCGCCCCGACAGGGAGACGGTTCCCTACAACGAGGCCTACGTTGTCCCTGCGCAGGGCGGCGAGCCGGAGCGCAGGGCGGACGGTCTCTCAAGCATAGGAGCATTGGCATGGCTCCCCGATTCCCAAGGACTGTTGGTAATAGGCTCCGACGACGACGAGATTGGAGCCGCGTGGCAGGGGAGGCTCTTCGTGCTGCAAGAGGGTCGGCTTCCCCGCCTAATCGGCGGCGATTCGGTGAGGCCAGTGGCGGGCTTTCCGCCTCTTATGCCCAGTCCGCAGCTGACTGTCTCCGGCGAAAGCGTGGTCTTCATGGGGGATTCCCACGGCCAGTCCTACGTCTGCCGCGTATCTCTAAGCGGCGGTGAGACACATAGGATAACCTCCGGGGGTGCGCAGTACACCGAAATAACCGTGGATGCGGCGTCCCAGCGTGCGGTCGTGCAAGCGGCCTCTCCTGAATCGGCAGGGGACTTGCTATTGGTGGATCTGGCCGCTGGACAATCCAAGACGCTAACCGACGACAATCAGGCCTACTTCAAGGACCACCCGCTGGCGACACTTCGCAAGTCGTCTCTGACGCGAGCTGGCATGGAGATAGAATCCAGGCTGCTCCTTCCTCCATCTTTCGACGAATCAAAACGCTATCCAATGATCGTCAACATCCACGGAGGGCCCCACGGTTCCTTCTACGATGCCTTCAACGCAGTGGAGCAGGTGATTGCCACGGCGGGATACCTGGTGCTCAGCGTCAACCCTCGCGGCTCTTCCACCTACGGGCCGGACTTCCTGAAGGCCGTGCTGCGAGACTGGGGCGGTGAAGACTACCGGGACATCATGGCCTCCGTCGACGAGACCTGCGCCCTCCCCTACGTGGACACGGACCGGCTGGGCGTGTACGGCTACAGCTACGGCGGTTTCATGAGTTCCTGGGCAATCGGCCACGATACCCGCTTCGGAGCAGCGGTTGTGGGCGCGCCCTGCATCGACCTGCTGGGCATGTACGGAACGTCCGATATCGGCGTTAGTTTTGGGGAGCGTCAGTGGGGCGGTCTGCGGAAGAACAACGTGGAGCAGTACCTGGAGCATTCGCCGCTGACTTACGCCGACAAAGTGGAAACGCCGGTGTTGCTCCTACACGGAGAGTCGGACCATCGATGCCCAATCGAGCAGAGCGAGCAGTACTTCGTGACGCTCAGGCGTCTCGGCAAAGAGGTGGAACTTGTGCGATTCCCGGGCTGTTCCCACGGGTTCCTTCGCGTCGGCCACCCCAAGATGCGGGAGGAGTATCTGAGTCGCACCCTGGGGTGGTTCGACAGCCATTTGCATCCAGCATCGTAAGAGCTTCAGATCTGTCGGATAGGCTGACATTTGGGGCGGGGACGTATAACTCAAAGAGAAGGGCGAAGCACAGAGAAATAAGGAATTAGCGGCCCAAGAGTTTCTTGAATAACTGTCCCAAAGCGGCCAATCCCTGGCCGGCGGCGTCCTGCGGAGCGCCGATGAGTTCGAGCAATCGACTCGCTTCGGCAACTCGGATAGTTGCGGTTCTCACGTTCTCTGAGATTTCCTGGACCTTTTCGGCAATCTCAGGTGCGTTCGAAGCAGCCGTTCGGGCCAAGAGCGCCAAGTCTGCCGCGGCTTCTTTCGCAGACTGAGAGGCCTCAGCAAGATTCTCCCACGCCGCTACCGCATTCCGGCTGACCGTCTCGATGTTGCCAAGGATCCGCCTTATGGTTGGAAACAGCGCTATGAAGGCCCCTATTAGGGTAAGGAACAGCAGCGTTCCCACCGCCATGAATGCAATGAGGGCCAAGTCAACGATTAGCGTTGTGGTATCTGAAGTCAATGTGAACTCTAACTAATATGGGATCGGCGAAACTGCGCGTCCCATCGAGCCAGTGCTAAGAAAGAATGACGATGACCAATACGACAATGACTATGATTACGATGATGAGAATCGTGAATATGACTTTCTGTATCATCCCGGCGACGGTCAAGGGAAGCATGATGAGCTTGATGGGCAGCATTATTACCCACAATAGGGCTTTCAGAAGGCCAGACATGGGGTTTGCTCCTTGCGATTTAGGATTCTTGCACCCCACTTTACCACGACGCAACACAGTCGGCTAAGAGTTAAAGTCCCGACTCCACCACCTTTCAAGAATTATGATAGGATACGGGCACTCGATTACGGGAGGAGACAGCGTTATGGCCATCGCAGGTCAAGGCATAGTGTCGAGGGTTGCAGGGGAGCGGACCCATCTGGAAGAGATCGTGGTCTACCCCCCAGGTCCTGGGGAGGTCCTGGTTAGAATTCAAGCCAGCGGCGTCTGCCATACGGACCTGCACTACAAGTTAGGCAAGATAGATGACAAGTTTCCCTATCTGCTGGGGCATGAAGGGGCGGGCATCGTGGAAGCAGTGGGCGAGGGTGTAACGGAGCCTAAGGTGGGTGACTACGTTGTCTTGGCCTGGCGAGCCCCTTGTCAGTATTGTCGCTTCTGCCGCATCGGGCAGCATCAGCTTTGCGCAGACAGCCTCAACGCCGAGCCTCGGATGTTCGCCAAGAAGGACGGGAAGGTCCTGAATCCAGCCCTCGGCATCGGCACTTTCTGCACCCATACCGTGGTGGCAGCCAAGCAGGCCGTTCCGGTGCCAAGGGAGTGCCCGCCAGCGCAGGCTTGTCTCATCGGCTGCGGCGTCATGACCGGCGTTGGGGCGTGCTTGTACACGGCAGGCGTGCGTCAAGGCAGCAGCGTGGCAGTCTACGGCTGCGGCGGCATTGGCTCCAGCGTTATCATGGGGGCCAAGCTTTCCCGGGCCGAAACCATCATTGGGGTAGACATTGCCGAAAACAAGCTCGCCTGGGCTAAGGACTTTGGCGCAACCCACGTCATCAACGCTGCAGAAACGGACCCCGTGGAGGCCATCAAGGAGATTACAGGCGGCAACGGTGTCGACTACTCCTTCGAAGCTGTGGGAATGCCTGAAACCCTGAATCAGGCACTTTGGTCAAGGGACCTTGCGGGAACGTGCACCCTGATCGGAGTGCCGGATCCCACAATGAAACTGGAGTTGCCCATGCTCCAGTTCTTCGGGCTGGGCGGCAATCTCCGGGTGAGCTGGTACGGCGATTGCCTGCCTTCTCGAGACTTTCCACTCCTCTCCAACTGGTACCTGAGCGGAGATTTGGACTTGGATAGGATGGTTACGGCGACCATTGAATTGGAAGACACAGAAGCAGCGTTCGAGGCCATGGAACGGGGGGAGACCCTTCGTTCTGTTATCATCTTCCCGGATTAAGGACAACGAGACCTTGGAGCTGGACGCGCCTTGAAGAAGCAGGCAGTAGGAGGGAAGACATGAGTACCTATATTCAACTGCTAACACTAACCCATTATGGCCGGGAGAGAGCCATCGACAATCCCACAGAGGTGCTGCTGGCCCAGGAGCAGGTACAAGTTCCGGGCGTTCGGGTGCTGGGACTCTACGCCGTGCTCGGCGGCTACGACTTCGTGAGCATGGTAGAGGCGCCCGATAACGACTCCATCGCGCAGTATTCGCTGCAGTTGGGGGTGAAGGCCGGAGTGACCGTAGTAACCCTGCCAGCCATACCAGTGGCCCGTCTCGAAGTGGCCACACTGCAGCCTGTGCCAGGGATGGAACCGGCGGGAAATGCAGTTCCCACTTGAGGTTGATCTCCGTCTATGATGTGAACGTTCGGAAGGAAGTGAACCGGTAATGGCTCAGGAGCGGTTCGAAAAGAAGCAGCACAATAAGGAGAACAAGAAGCTCCGACGGATGGGCGGCACGGTATTTCGACGGAAGACTCCGACCAAAGAAAGTGGCGGCGTGGTGGAGGGTCGCAATCCCGTCATTGAGGCGCTGCGGTCGGATCGTACCGTCAAGCGGATTCTTCTCGCCAACGGAGTAGGACAATCCGCCGCCGTGGAGAAGATCTTCCGTCTGGCCCGGGAGCGGGGCATGACGGTTGAGCGCGTGGAACGGCGGGAGGTGGAGCGTCTCAGCGTGACAGGCAAAAGCCAGGGCGTTGTGGCGTTGGCGGGGCCCAAGGGATACGTAGGGTTGAAGCGGCTGCTGGAAATTGGCGCCCAACGAGGTGAAGCGACGCTGCTGGTGATCCTGGACGGAATCCAAGACCCGCATAACCTTGGGGCGATAATTCGCACGGCCGAGGCGTCGGGCGTACACGGCGTTGTAATACCCGAGCACCGCTCAGCCGGCCTCTCCGCCGGAGTGGCACGAGCCTCGGCGGGAGCGATGGAACATATGGCTGTGGCTCGAGTGCCGAACTTGGTCAACGTGCTGGAACGGCTGAAAAAGCAAGGTGTTTGGACAGTGGGCGTCGACCCCAAGGGGACGTCGGACTTCACTGAGGTGAACTATCAACAGGCTACGACCCTGGTTGTGGGTGCCGAGGGTAAGGGGCTTTCCCGTCTAGTCAAGGAGCGATGCGACGCCCTAGCCCGCATTCCCATGCGGGGACGCATGGCCTCACTGAACGCTTCAGTATCGGCGGCGTTGGTGATGTATGAAGCTATGCGCCAGCGGCGGGACAGCGGCGGGGTCGGTGGTCGAAATGGCCACGCAGCAGCTACATAGAACGCTTCCTGTTTTCGGCCCACCATCGGCAATTTTGCAACATGAGAAAATGCTATGAGAGTGCCTGAAAGATATATCGAGTACATCCCCAGAACCCGGGACCTCTACGCATCCCAAAGTCCATATCGGTGGGTGGAGAACACCGAGGTGCCGTGGACGCCGTTGACCAAACCCCTGAACCTCTGTCGGGTGGCATTGGCCAGCTCTGCAGGTATCTACTACAAGGGACAGACGCCCTTCCACATAAAGGACGACACGTCCATTCGGGAGATACCCAAAGAAGCAAAGGCGGAGGACTTCAGTGTGAACCACTTTGGATATCGTATGGACGGGGCGGAAAGGGACCCCAACTGCGTGTTCCCTCTGGAGACCTTACGCAAGCTGGAAAGGGAAGGGTTCATTGGCGAATTAGCAGAGACCGCCTATACATTCATGGGAGGCATATATTCGACTCGGCGTGTCCGTGAGGAGCTGGCGCCTCAACTGGTGGAGCGGGCGCTGGCGGCAGAGGTTGACCTCTTCTACCTGGTGCCCGCCTGACCGGTCTGCCACCAGTCCGTGGGATTGGTCTCCAGGGCAATAGAGGAGGCGGGGGTTCCGACTCTGACCATGTCGTCGGCATGGGACATTACACAGCGGGTCAAGCCGCCGCGGGCGGCGTTCGTCAACTTCCCCCTCGGAAACCAGACGGGCAGGCCCGGGGACGTGGAGGAACAACGGGGCATTGTTCGCGACGCGCTGGCTTCCGCGCACTCCATGACGGAACCGGGTGACGTGGCTATTCTGCCCTACGAATGGGACGAGGCAGGATATGGTTGGCAGGGCGGAGAGTACCGCCCCGGATACTTGAGGCCCTACGTGCGGTCGGAAGCCTAGCCGGCTGCCTAATTCTGAGAAGCCGGGCTAGCAGCGAAGAATCTGGGGGGCGTAGGCGTCTGGACGACGAGACTCTTCGCTGCACCCAGAATGGCAGGAGTCGACGCGACGACAAATAAGGCAGTCCCCAGAGGGCTTAAGTCTATCTAAGCCTGGGGAGCGAAGTCCGCCGCTTTCATTATCTGGTCCCTCGCCGTTACCAGCAGAGGCTGCACACGAGGCAGATACTCGTCGTACCACTTTGGGTCCGCCTCCACCTTTGCCTTCACTTCCTCCATGTGGGCCAGGCTCTCATAGGCCCAGATGTGGATTATCTGCGTGATGGGGCCAATAATCGTGTAGAACCAGCCTGTCAACTCCACGCCGTAGGCCTTGCGAAGGGGCAGCGCCACCTCCCTAACCGCGTCCATGTACTCGTTGACCTTGCCATGCTTCAAATCATAAGTCCGAACATCGTAAATCATCCCCAATCCTCCTTCAACTTGACCGCCCCTGTACGACCGGACGGCCAGCCCGAAACTATCAGCCGGTGATAATCATGTCAAGTTACCCCACGCTGTCATAGCGGCAACGTCTCTCTAACCTTCGGACTTGACTGTTTGCCTCCGGCCCGTAAATGCCGTCAGTCTCACTTTCTGCCTTAGGGCTAGTTGTCCCAACTGGGACAGCCGTCCGCCTCTGAAGGCTGCCTCATAAACCCAGTAGGCCAGAACCATCATCACTGCCCCCGCCGCCGCGTCCAGGAAATAGTGATTGGCTGTGATGACTATGGCCGCAAGGGTAATCGTGGGGTATATAACGCCCATCACCTTCAGTAGCCGGGATCCCTGTGTGAAGAAGAGCCACCCAAAGATTATCGACCAGGCGAAGTGAAGGCTGGGTATGGCTGCGTAAGAGTTGAAATAAGCCACTGCATCCCGATTGTCGTACCAGCCGGGACCAAATAACTTCATCGTATCCACGAAGCCGAACTCCGCCAACATCCGCGGCGGGGCCACCGGAAAGATCGCATAGGCGGCCAGGGCAAAGAAGAAGCTGAGGAGAATGATGCCCCGATATTGGAGATACCTGTCCCGGTCTACAACATAGTAGACAAGCGCCGTAACCGGCACGACGAGTATGAAGGTCAGGATGTAAATCCAGTTGAAGACAGCCGTTAACAAGTCCCCCATCTCCACCACCCAACGGTTCCAACCGGCCTCCCAGAAAAACCCCACGGCACTCTCGAAGGCTATTAGCTTCTCGGCGTTCTTAAGGGCGGCACCCTCCAGACCGTCCCCCAGAAGCTTGCGAATCGCCACATAAACCAGGCAAAGGCCGATGACGAGGGTGGCTTCACGCAGATGAGCCGCCGAACGGCTGCGAGCCGTCAGTTTTCGGAACAGGGGGTGAGCACGGTTGAAACGGCCTTTAGCTCCAACTGCCAACTGACTACCGTCACCGCTATCGGTTCAAGGCAGGTCTAAGCCCGCATCCGGCGGCGCGGCCGGCCCAACCATCCGGCGGATGAGTTCCTGAAGCCGAGGCGCGCCTTCCAACTCCCGGCTGAAAGCGTCGAAGTCCTCTTCTGTCCAGATGGGGGTTTGCCGCTGAAACCGGCCCTGGGCCGAGTAGACGCAAAACCGCACATTCAAGGAGCCGTCCTCGTACTCCAACAGCTGAATAGTCGGACGCCAATGGTCGTGAACCACGGACGCCTCTTCGACCACTTGTCCCTTTCCCCACGGCAGCTTAAAGGGCCTCGGCAGCCTTCTCTCAGGCGACACCACCGTCGACTCCTTCCTTCACTGAAGGGCCGTCCTCGCGCCCCCGGTTACCGAATCCTCCTGCCGCCCTGGTACACGGCCCACACGTTCCGCATCGCTGCTAGATCGGAAAGGGGGTCCCCGTCGACGAGAATGAGGTCCGCCAGCTTCCCTACCTCAACGGTGCCCGTTTCCTCCAGCGTTCCAGTAATATCCGCGGCGATTCGCGTTGCCGACTCTATGGCCTGCATCGGTGTCAACCCCGCCTCTATCATCACTTCCATCTCGTGAACGATAGTGCCGTGACGAACCGGCGAGCCGCCCGCGTCCGTACCAGCAGCAATCGTCACCCCCGCTTCCAGCATGTGGCGGAAGCTGGCCCTGGAAGCCTCCCGCCGAGCCTCGGATTCGTCTATATCCTCCTTCGACAGTCCCCACCTGACCGCGGCGTTCAACCGGTAGTCCCAGGTGGACATGGTGGGCACTGCAACCGTACCCTTCTGCGCCATCAACTTGGCGGTATGTTCGTCGATGTTAGTGCAGTGCTCAATGGAGTCGATGCCCGCCTCAACCGCCTCCGTGGCTCCGACGAAACCGGTGCAGTGGGCCGCAACCTTCAACCCTGCGCCGTGGGCCAGGGCGACCACCAAACCCGCGATCTCCGGCCCCAACGTAGCGTAGTCCGAGCCGTCCTCCCGCACCCCGGTGGCGCCCACCTTAATCAGACCCGCTCCCTGGGCTATCTGAGACGTTACGACCTGCCGCATCTGTTCGGCAGACTCTATCGTATGCACCATGGAATAGGGCCACGTGGTGGGCGCCTGAATCCACTGTCCCGCCGCAGTTATGCGCGGCCCCGGGAGGGAGCCAGTGGCCACTTGCCGCGCCAGGGTGATACTGATGCCAAAGGGGGAACCAACGTCACGCGCCGAGGTCTGTCCCGTCATCAGCGCCCGCCGAGCGTTGGCCGCCGCCTTGACTAACAGCACTTCCGGGGTTTCGTCGTTCATTGCCATCACGCCATTCTGCCCGCCGTCGCCGGCGAAATGCTCGTGGCAGTCGAAGGTGCCAGGCATCAACGTCAAGTCCTCGCCGTTTATGTCCTCGTAGTGGGGATGGGACGAAGGGGCCACGTTTCCCTCGCCAATCCAACTGATAACCCCGTTTTCCACTACTACGTTCACCGACGGAATGGGGTCCGACCCCGTGCCGTCAATTAGTCTCACGTTTCTAATAAGAAGGTTCATGCCTCTCTCCTACTGGCGCCAAGGCGTCGAATTCGATGCATCTTCGCCTCACTACCGAATGAAATATACTTCGCCAAAGGGTGGGAATTAGCGCCATGCTAGCATTCGTTCAAAAACGGAGTCAAGAAATTCTTGCCCTAGTCTCTAGGGGACACTCAGACAATTTTTTTAGCCTTCCACTTTCGCCGTGCCGTGCAAGCGAGAGACAGGGTCTATCGGTCGTATGTAAGGATGCCTTGGAAGTGCGGCCATTTAGGGGAATGGCCGGAAGAGGGGAGAGATGTGATGGTCAAAATGGATGGGTTCTGGGGGGATTCGTTTTTTCTGCTGGTGGAAACGAACCATGGATTGCGGTGGGGTCATGGGTGGGCGTGGGATGGGGCATGCCAAAGTTGGACGTCCGCATGACGTTCGGAAGGTGGCGAAGGAGTATGACGGCTCTATTCATCGGAGCAGGATAGCAGAGGAGTGGGCAGGCAGACAATGGAAAGATATCAGGGTATTAAGGGCGACTTTTGAATGGCCTCGCTCACCGGGCGGCTGGTGACTAGAGACCTAATTTCGTGCTATCATGTTGAAAATTTTCCTTGTATGCCCTTATTCCATTCACTAACGCCATCGGCCGGAGGATTTACAGCAATGCCCAGCAAAGACATAGCCCTAATGGCCCACCTGATGCGCCGCGCCGGCTTCGGTGCATCTTATGAAGAACTGGAGGCTCGTGCCGCCAAAGGCTACGAGGCCACCGTGGAAGAGCTCCTGGATCCGGACGCCCACGCTATCCCGCCGGTGGACATGCACATGTTCCGACGCTACCATCCCGTGGCCGAGGCCGAGGCCAGCACCGAGAAGAGCTCCCTCACCTTCATGTACTACCTGCTGACCACTCGACGCCCTCTGGAAGAGAAGATGACTCTCCTCTGGCACATGATCTTCGCCACGGGCAACTCCAAGGTGGAAAACTCCAGGGAGCTGACTGGCCAGCTGGACACATTCCGTAATCACGGATTGGGCAGCTTCCGAGACCTGCTCGTCATGGTTTCCAAAGACCCCGCCATGATCTTCTGGCTAGACAACAACGAGAACCACAAAACCGCCGTTAACGAAAACTGGGGCCGCGAGCTCTTGGAGCTGTTTTCCATGGGCCAGGGCAACTACACCGAGGACGATGTCAGAGAAGCTTCCCGCGCCTTCACCGGTTGGACCATCAAGCCCAAGCTGCCCAAAGACCCCTTCCTGTGTCTGGACACGTGGGAGTTCCTCTACCTGCCGCAGGACCATGACAGCGGCGAGAAGACCTTCCTGGGTCACACCGGCCGCTTCAATGGCGAGGACATCATAGAAATAATCATTCAGCAGCCCGCCACGGCCCGTTTCGTGGCCCGCCATCTCTACAACTTCTTCGTTGCGGACGAGCTTCAGGTGCCAAGCTGGAAGGACGAGGCGCCACGAGACCCAGCGGCCATCGACGCCATCGCCGAGACCTTCGTCAACTCCGGCTACGACATACGCTCCACCCTGCGGTTCATCTTCAACTCCGACTTCTTCAAAGACAAAAGCGCCTGGTTCGCCCGGGTGAAGAGTCCCGCCGAAATCGTTGCCGGAACCGCACGTCTCACCGGTGAATACCAGGCAATGCGCCCGGGAATTCTGGGGCTCGCTCTGGAATGCGGTTACCAGGGACAGGAGCTGACCGACCCGCCCAGCGTGGAGGGCTGGCACTTCGGCCAGGAATGGATTGATACGGGGGCCCTTATCCGGCGCGTCAACTTCATGGCGGACAGCCTCAGCGACCAGACCACTCCCGGCATTGACGCTATCATCAACCGATTAGCGCAGAAGCATTCCTTCACTCCGGGTGACCTAGTCGACGCCTGCCTGGAGCTTTTGGGCTGCGTTCGCCTGGGCCAGAATACCCATGACGAAATCATGAGCCACCTGCGCACCGACCAGGTAATCAAGCGGGGCTCCACCAAGGAGGAAAGCGAAGCCTTCGGACGCCGCGTCACCGAGGTGCTGCAGCTTATCGCTGCCACCAGGGAGTACCAGTTCTGCTAGATTGACGCACCTACCAAGACCATCTTCACGCAAGGGGGTAAATAAGTGGCCCTAACTCAGATAACCGCGGAGCGCACCTACAGCTATAGCCACAACGTTGGAATGCTGACCGCCTTCTCCGGGTCCGTTGACATGGCCCTAGGGGATCCCGGGCATATCTTCGTCTCCTGCCGCGCCAGTGAGCCCGGCACCCGCCCCGGACGGGGTCAGGGCTGGGTGCACTGGAACCTGGAAGCTGACACGCTAATTCTCCAGGTCCGCTCACAAGACAGCGGCGAGCGGGAAATCGTCTGGCCCTCAGCCCTCGTTCTGGACAACGACGGAGGCCGCGTCTTACAAGCCGACGAGTGGCGCAACCGAATTTCCACATACACGACGGAGGGCGAATACCTGGGAAGCTGGGGGACCGCCGGCCCAGATCCCGGACAGTTGGACGGGCCCAGCGGCATGCGCTTCGACCCCGATGGCAACCTGGTAATCTCCGAGAGTCGCAACAACCGCATACAGCGTTTTGACAGAGAGGGCCGTCACCTCGAAACCTGGGGAGAAACCGGTTCCGCCCCCGGACAATTGGACATGCCTTACGGAATCCACGTGGACGATGACGGCAGCGTTTACGTAGCCGATTGGGGAAACGATCGGGTACAGAAGTTTTCTTCGGATGGAGAATGTCTGGCTATTTTCGGGGCTTCGCCGACGGGCGTCGGCAGCCTCACCCGGCCCACGGGCGTTGCTGTAGACCGGGACGGGGACGTCTATGTGGCCGACTGCGGCAACAACCGTGTTCAGATATACAGTGCCGGCGGCGAGTATATAACGGGTCTCTACGGGGACGCACGTACGCTTTCCAAGTCGGCCCAGCTATACGTGGACGTCAACCCCAACATGGCCAAGGCCAGAATGCGCGCCGACACCTCCAAGGAGTGGCGTTTCTTTAGGCCCACCGCAGTCGCCATCGATCCTAATGACATGATTCTCATCGCGGAGGCCATCCCGGGACGCATACAGTTTTATGAGAAAGATACAGACTACATGGACCCTCAGTTCAACCTGTAAGACTTCAAGAATTTCAGGAGGTAACACCCATGATCAACGGTTTCAAGGTCATAGACGCCGACGCCCACATGCAGGAGCCCGGCGACCTCTGGGACAACTACGTGGAATCGGAATTCTACGAGAGGCGTCCTAAAGTAGAAGCAGTCGAGCACCGCGTCTACTACCGCTACGCAGAGAGCGAGCTCTTTCCCGCCACCGGTCTCCCCACCTCGGTTTGGAAGAAGCGCCCCCAAAAGATGTTCGAGAGGATGCCTGAGAAGTACGGTCAGGCTTACGACAACTGGTGGACCGCCGAAAGCCGCTTGGCGGACATGGAAACGTACGGCTGGGACAAGATGGTCTGCATTCCCGGCATAGGCTCCGCGCCTCTGAGCCAGCAGGGACGGGATCCTGACCTCATGTGGGCGCTGACCCGCGCCTACCATAACTGGGCCTACGACTTCTGCTCCGCCGACCCGAACAAGCTCAAGTTGGTCGCAAATCTCCCAACCTACGACATCGAGCGTACTGTCATTGAGGCCCGCCGCGCCGTCGCGGAACTCGGCGCCGTAACCGTCATGATGCCTAAGCCCCTACCCGGCAAGTTCTGGCACGAGCCGGAGTACGCCCCCTTCTGGAATCTGATCGAAGAGTTGGACGTGCCCCTAGCCTTCCACGGCGTAGGCAGTGCCGCGCCCCATGCCGGAACTCGCTACGCCGGACAATATGGAGCGCTCTTCGCCTTGAATCACGCCATCGGCTTCCCCATGGAGAACATGATCTCCCTGGGCCATCTGATGTACACCGGCATCTTCGACCGGCATCCCAGCCTGCGCTGCAGCTTCCTGGAAGGCAACGCCGGATGGGTCCCATTCTGGCTGGGTCGACTTGACGACCATGCCGTCGGCCGCCAATCCGTCTTCTGGGACGACAACGACATGGCTATGACTCCCAGCGAGTACTTCCAGAAGCACATCTGGGTTGCCTGCGACGGAGACGAGGTGGGACTCGCCGCCGTTCTCGGCCTAGTCGGGGACGACAACTTCGTCTGGAACACAGACTACCCGCACTCCGACGCTCCCGACCCGGACAAGGCGCTGCCGGAACTGCTGGACCAGCCCATCTCCGAAGAGAGCAAGAAGAAGATTTTGTGGGACAACCCCCTGCGGCTGTTCGGGGAGCGAATAGTCAACTAAACGCCTCTAGCCTAAGGTAGGGACAACTCAAACCGCCGCTCCTGTGTAGACGGGAGCGGCGGTTTAGCGTATCATTCCAAAAGCATTTGCGGGAGTTAGCAACCGAAATTGCCGTATCTAATAACCATCCTGAAGGGAAAGTGACAAGGCATGAATAACACCAAAGTCATCACCGCCAACCTGCTCATAGACGGACAGGGAGACGCGCCAATCGACAAGGGGGCTATAGTGCTGGAGGGTTCCCGGATTTCGTGGGTAGGTCCCCAGAAAGACTTGCCTAGAAGGGACGGCCCTCAGCCTGAGACCCTCGACTTTCCCAACGGGACGATTCTGCCCGGCCTTGTGGACGTTCACACCCACACCAACCTGCCTGGCGACGGCACCGCCGTAGAGGAAGGCTGCGACGAACCCGACGAAATGCTAGTCCTCCGCTCAGCCTGGAATGCCCGCAAGCATCTCGAAACCGGCGTCACCACCGCCCGGGATAACGGCGGAAAGAACCTGACCACCATATACCTCAAGCAGGGTATAGAGCGCGGTTTCATTCCTGGCCCCCGCATGGTCATCAGCGGCCGGCCCATCACCGTTACCGGCGGGCATTGCTGGGTAATGGGGGAAGAGGCCGACGGCGTGGAAGGCGTCCGTAAGTCCGTACGCCAGCTCCTGAAAGACGGGGTGGACTTCATAAAGGTAATGACTACGGGAGGCGGCACTAGGACCTCCTTCCCCACCCGTCCTTCCTACGGGCTGGACGAACTCAGGGCCATCACCTACGAAAGCCATCTCTTCGGCAAGCTGGTAGGCGCACACTGTTCCTCCACCCAGGGCATCATTAACTCGCTTGATGCGGGGGCCGACATGCTCATCCACTGCACGTTCTTCAACCCGGACGGCTCCTACACTTACGACCCGCGCGTGGGCGAACGAATCGCGGAGGCGGGCGCATGGGTCAACCCGACCCTACACGTGGGCACGGCAACGCTCTGGATTCTTGAGGCAAAGCAACGTGAGAGCGGCCTAAACCACGAGGAGGCCGCCTTGCTGGAGACCACTAAGCGCAGGCTCGAATGGCGGCTGGATAGCTGCCGGAAACTGGTGGACATTGGGGCCAAGTTGGTCTCCGGCTCCGACTCCGGCTGGAGCAACTACGCGATGGGGCTGTTCCAGCGAGAGGTGGCGGAAATGACGGACATCGGCCTGAACAACATGAAGGCCATACTCTCCGGCACCAGCGAAGCCGCCAAGTCCATCGGCATGGACCACCTTGTCGGAACCCTGGAACCCAACAAGGAGGCCGACGTTATAGTAGTGGATGGCAACCCGTTGGTGGACATCGGCGCCCTTTCCAAGATAAGCGCAGTCTTCAAGGCCGGCGTCCAAGCCGTCTGAACCCACACCCGCCCGTGGGATAACCCCGCCAGCCTTATCCGGCGGGAGAATCGGCGAACTCTGAAAGAGCTTCCCGACCCTACGACTGTGTTTGGGGGTCCACTGCCAGCAAGAGCTTTCGGAGCCGCCGGCCCATGGTGGTGAGCACCTTGATGCGTAACCCCTCGTACACGACTTCGTCTCCTGGCTTGGGCATCTTATCCAAGATGCTGTAGACGATCCCTCCAATTGTGTCCACCTCCGCCTCGTCGAACCTAGCGTCCACCAACTCCTCCAAGTCGTTGAGCGACAACCCCGCGTCTACGATGAGCCCTCCGTCCGCCGTGGTCGTCACGATGGGACCTTTCTCTTTGGAAAACTCATCCTCAATCTCCCCGACGATTTCTTCGAGCAGATCCTCCAGAGTGACCAACCCCTCCGTCCCGCCGTGCTCGTCTACCACCAACGCCATCTGCACGTGCCTGCCCTGGAACTCGGTGAGCAGCCCCCCGAGCCGCTTGGTCTCCGGCACGAAGAAGGGTTCAAGCATCAGCTCCTCCAAAGAGGGCCAGGGTGGTTCGGTGTTCAACAGGGGCATCAACCGACGAGAGTATATGACTCCCACCACGTCGTCTATGGTCTCCCGGTAGACCGGCAGCCGGCTGTGCCCCGACTCTAACATTCGGTTCACCACGCTGGAGACATCGTCCTTCACGTCCACGGACACGATGTCCATCCTTGGAACCATCACGTCCCTGGCGTTGTAGTCATCCAGCCGGAGAACTGCGCGAATCATAGAGCGTTCCCGCTCGTCGATCTCACTGTCGGCTTCAGCCCCCACCACCAACTCCAATTCGTGACTCCGAAGGGCTTCCCCGCCATCCGCATGGTTTGAAGCCGCCGACTCCATAGAACCGGCGAGTTTTCTTCCCTTTTGAGAGGCAGGAAATCTCAGTCTACCGTTGAAAGTCAGATGTGTCGAGAGCACGTCCAGTGCCGCCAAGAGAGCCCAAAGAGTCAATCCAAGGAGAGAAGCCCAAGGCCATGTCATCCATGAAATGGAGAAGAGGAACGCGGTGGCCGAGACGGCAACCGCCGTGATGGTCCCGACGCGTAGCATTTCCAGCCACCGGGGCGCACCAGCATCCCGGAGCATGCTCCGCCTGAGGCCGACGCCTGCGTAAGCGAGCAGGGCGGCGACCAGAACTAGGCCCGATGATAAACCGCTATCGTGCAAGCTTGTTTTCCCTTGATGCCTCCCGTGAAGAAAAGGGTCTTTACATCCTAGCAGGCGTCCCCATCAATGGAGTCTGCGACGGAATCGCCAGCGGACCTGTCGGGAGACCTCTCTATGATTCTAGCAGGAACTCCCACTGCCAGTCTATACGGCGGAACGTCTGTATTCACCACAGCGCCGGCGCCAGTGGTCGCACCTTTGCCTACCGAAACCGGCGCCACCAGCATGGTGTCGGAACCGATGAAAGCTCCTTCGCCGATTTGCGTCTGGTGTTTACTCGTCCCATCGAAATTGCAGGTAACGAGACCCGCACCGAGATTAGCGTTTGCCCCCACGTCGGCATCGCCCACGTAGCCGAAATGCCCTAATTTCACGCCTCTACCCAAGCGGCTCTCCTTGACCTCGACGAAGTTGCCAATATGTACATCTGCCTCTACGTGGCAACCGGGCCTGAGGTGGCTGTAGGGCCCCACGTCTACACCGTTCTCCAAAAGAGATTCCTCTACAACCGAAAGCATCACACGGCACCCCTCGCCAATCCTGGAGTCGCGAATCATCGCGCCAGGGCCGATTACACACGCCTCGCCGATTACCGTATTGCCCTGCAGATACGAGTTTGGGTGTATCACCGAATCCCGCCCGATTTCGGCATCGGCGTCAATGAATGTCGAGGGGGGGTCAATGACGGTAACGCCCGCTCGCATCCACCTCTCGACGATGCGACGTCGCATGGCCGCCTCCGCAGCCGCCAAACCAAGCCGGTCGTTGACTCCTATGGCCTCGTCCCCATCCGACAGAATCAAAGCCTCTACGACATCTCCTCGCGACGCGGACGCCTCTACTAGCCAGGTCAGATAGTATTCGCCGTTTGTGCTGGGCGGGATTTGGCTCACGTTGTCCCAAAGCCACGACCCGTTAAAGCAATAGTCCCCTGCATTTACCTCATCGCCCAGGTCCATTCCACCGGCGTCGGAAGCCTCCACAACGGCGCAGACCATACCATCATCATCTCGACGCACCCTACCCAAGTCTCGTTGCTTGGAATCGCGTGCAGTCAGGAGGGTTAAGGCGGCGTTTGATTCGGAGTGCCGCGCCATCAAATCCGTGAAGGTCCGGGGGTGTATGAGGGGTGCATCCCCCATTGCTACCAGCACGTTAGCGTGAGGGTTCCCTACGACGTCAGAGCACTGCATAACCGCGTGACCCGTGCCCAATGGCTGCGACTGCACCACATACTCAACGGAATCTCCCAGCACCTGCTGAATGCCCTCGCGGTTAGCAGATGACGCCACCACCAGCACCCGTTCAACACCTGCCCGCTTCAACACTTCCACCACGTGAGAAATCATTGGTTTGCCGCACACCTGGTGTAGAACTTTCGGGATATTCGAGTTCATGCGACGACCTTCTCCAGCCGCCAGGACCACGCCAACCCATTCCGACATACCAGCGCCTCCCCTTGAGAATTATCCACCTTTTGTGACCCAATCAGTATATCGTCTTGTGGCCCATTGGCGCCCGTGCTATCCTTTCTTAGTGCCCCTGTAGCTCAGCGGATAGAGCACTGGCCTCCGGAGCCAGGTGCGGGCGTTCGAGTCGCCCCAGGGGCGCCATGAATCATCCCCGGCTCATAGCAGCCACACTTTCGGGGCGTAGCGCAGCGGTAGCGCGCATGGTTTGGGACCATGAGGTCGTGAGTTCAAACCTCACCGCCCCGACCACAACCGAATATATTCCGGCTTCAAATCTTACCAGAGGCTATCGTCATGGGATCCGGAAGACCCAACTGGTACTACGACCATCCTCCTGCCTGCACTTGCGCCCAGTGCAACTCCCAACGCATCAACCGAAAGAGCACGGGCCAGAAGATCAAGGGCTGGTTTCGTGGCCTATGGCCCTTCGGCAAGCAGAAGCAGGGAAAGTAGAGGTTACGCGCGGTCATGAGCCTGCCGCCCCACCGTGTTCAGTACAGCCCCATTATCGACCGCCCCTCAATCAAGTGGCCGGGCGGCGCAAGGGTCGCCCTCTGGGTATCCCCCAATATAGAGCACTACGAATATCAACCCGACTTCGACGGCCTGCGGGACCCGTGGCCCCGCATGCCCTACCCCGACGTTCGCGAGTATTCCTATTGCGACTACGGCAATCGGGTGGGATTCTGGCGAATGCTCAAGGTCCTGGACAAATACAACGTCCGCTGCACCGTGTCCCTCAACCTGGCCGTGCTGGAACACTACCCGGAGGTGAAGGCAGCCATGGTGGAGCGCAATTGGGACTTCATGAGCCACGGCATCTACAACTCCCAGTACCTGAACACCCTCTCCGAGGAAGAGGAGCGGGCTTTCTACCAGGACTGCATCCAAACACTGAAGCGACATACAGGCAAGCAGCTCAAGGGAATGCTGGGACCTGCCATCTCCGGCTCGGAGGCCACCCCGGACCTGATGGCCGAAGCGGGCCTCATCTACCATACCGACTGGATGCACGACGACCAGCCCGTGCCCATACGCGTGAAGTCGGGCAAGCTTATCTCTGTTCCCTACTCTGTGGAGACGAACGACGGCATCATCTTCAGAAGCTACGCTGACGGCGAAAACTTCTACCGCATCTGCAAAGACCAGTTCGATCAACTATACCGTGAGGGTGAACAGAGCGGACGCGTCATGTGCATCGCCATACACCCCTTCCTCACCGGCCAACCCCACCGCATACGTTACCTGGACAAGACCTTGGACTACATCTTGTCCCACGATGGAGTCTGGCAGACCACCGCCGACGACATTGCCGACTTCTACATCCAGAACCACTACGACAAGGCGGAAGCCCACGCAGCGGCGCTGAAAGGGGGAGAATAGACTTGCCCGGACAGCGCAGCTTCGGCATGGACCATCCCCACTATGCCTGGTCTCCCCTGGTCGATAGGAAGCGACTCCTCTGGCCCAACGGCGCACGGATGGCTGTATGCGTCATCGTCAGCCTGGAGCATTTGGAATGGAGCCCCCTGGGAGGCAGCTTCCAGACGCCGGCTCTCTACAACCGCCCCCTCCCCGACTATCGTGGGTACTCTCACCGGGAATACGGCCATCGCGTTGGCATCTTCCGAGTCTTGGACGTGCTCCAAAAGCACGGCATCACCCCAACCATCGCCATGGACGCCCTCACTGCACGGCACTATCCCTACCTGGTGGACCACTGCCTGCAGAGGGGATGCGAAATCATCGGCCACGGGATGGCCGTCAGCCAAGTCATCAGCAGCCGGATGTCCGAGGCAGAGGAACGCGACTACGTCCAGCAAAGTATAGAGTCCCTGAGGGAATCCAGCGGCTCTGCGCCCAAGGGCTGGCTTAGCCCCGAATACGGCGAGTCTTCCCGCACACCTGAGATTCTCGCTGAAGCGGGCATTGAATACGTTTGCGATTGGGCCAACGACGAGCAGCCCTACCCCATGACCACACCCAAGGGCAGCCTCTTCTCCTTGCCTCTGCTGCTGGACCTGAATGACTCCTTTGCCTTGAGAGAGCGCGGCTTTCCCGTCCACGAATACGCCGGCATGATTAAGGACGCCTGCGATACCATTCACGCCGACGCCGCCGATACAGGCCGCCTCTTTGCCCTGAACGTCCATCCGTGGATAATGGGCCAGCCCTTCCGGATAGGCTATCTCGATCGGGCCCTAGGGCACGTCATGAGCAAGCCCAATGTTTGGGCCGCTTCCGGTTCCGAGATTATCCAATGGTATCGCCAATCCCTATAAAATAACCATTAAGGAGGCTTTCTCCATGTCAAGCATCGCCATCAAGGGCAGTTGGGTGGTCGGTTGGGGCGAAAACGGTCACCACGTCATCAAAGACGGCGTAGTCGTCACTAAGGACGACCGCATAGCTTTCGTTGGCTCCCAAAGCGATCCCGACTGCCCGCCCACCGACCGGGTTATCGACGCCACCGGCATGCTTGTCTCCCCCGGCCTCATAAACCTCCACGCAATCGCCAATCTAGACGTACAGGTCCTTCACGTCGACGGTCCGGATGATGCAGGCTTTCCCAAGGCACAATCCTTCGTCATGGACCCTGACGCCCCATTTATCCTCACCGACGAGGAATATCAAGTCAGCGCCGACTTCAGCGTCGCCACCCTACTAAAGAGCGGCTGCACCAGCTTCGCCAACGTCACAACCAGCGCCACCAAGAAGTGGGAGGATACGCTAGTGGAGCCCTACGCCCTGGCCGAAGCCTCCGAGCGGATGGGCGCCCGAGCTTGGCTTGGCCACTTCTACATGGAGGGCTGCACCTACACTGACGCAGGCGGCGAGACGCAGTGGGTCTGGGACTCGAAGAGGGGCCAGCAGGCCATGGACAACGGCATCGAGTTCGTCAAGTATCTTCAGAATCGCAACCACCCCCTGGTTACCGGCTTCCTATTCCCCGTACGCACCGACAGCTGCTCCGAAGACATGCTCAAGGAGACAGTGCGACAGGCCAAGCTCTTGGGAGACGTGCATATTCGTGCCCACTTCGCTCAACGAATTGCCGAATTCCGCCTCTTCAAGTCCAAGAATCCTAATCGCTCCCTAGTGGAGTGGCTGCAAGACATAGGCTTTCTCGGCCCGCAGATCTGCCTCACCCACGCAATCTACATAGCAGGCCACAGTGAGACCGGCGACCCGGCGGGCAACGACTTGCAGATTTTGGCGGAAAGCGGGACCAGCGCCTGCTGCTGTCCCGTGGTATCCGCCCGAGGCGGCAAGTCCCTGGAATCCTTCAGCCGCTACATAGCCGCGGGCGTGAACATGGGCATCGGCACCGACACCTACCCACCGGACCTGCTGGAGGAGATGCGAGTCGGCGCTCTTGTCAATAAGGTAGTTGAAGGCTCTCGCAGCGCAGGAACGGTCCGCGACTTCTACAACGCCGCAACCATAAATGGGGCAAAGGCCCTGCGTCGTGAAGACTTGGGGCGGCTGGCTCCCGGCTGTACCGCCGACATCAGCATCTTTGACTTCTCCGGTCTCTACCACGCGCCCATCGACGACCCCATGCGTACCCTGGTGCACATAGCAACCGGCAAGAATTGCCATACCGTTCTGGTAGGCGGCGAAGTTGTCGTGGATGCGGGACGGGTGGTGGGACTCGACGAGGAAGAGTTGGAGAAGAAGGCCCGCGACGCATGGCTCAAGTACAAAAGTGGCGTGGTGGCCTGGGACGCCGCCAAGCGCCCCAGCGACGTTATTTTTCCCCCTTTGCTGCCAACCGCTGCACGCTAACGACTCGATACCTTTAGTTAACGAGAATCTTCAGTGAATGTCCTGAATAGCTAAATAAGGACCGTTAAGGAGGCTGTTTCTATGACAAGCATCGCCATCAAGGGAAGCTGGGTGGTCGGTTGGGGCGATAACGGTCACCACGTCATCGAAGACGGGGTAGTCGTCACTAAGGACGACCACATCGCCTTCGTCGGCTCCCAGGGCGATCCCGACTGCCCGCCCGCCGACCGGGTCATCGACGCCACCGGCATGCTGGTCTCCCCCGGCCTCATCAACCTCCACGCCATCGCTAACCTGGACCTTCAGGTGCTTCGTATGGACGCCAGCGACGACTCCACCTTCCCCAAGCCCAAGTCCTTTCTCATGGACCCCAGCCAGCCCTTCCTCCTCACCGATGAAGAGTATCGCGTAAGCGCCGATTTCAGCGTGGCCACCCTTCTCAAGGCCGGCAGCACCACCTTCACAAACGTCACAACCAGCGCCTCCAAGCGATGGGAGGATACCAGCGAGACTTACGCCCTTGCCGAAGCGTCGGAGACCATGGGCATACGCGCCTGGATTGGCCATTTCTATCAGGAGGTCGCCAATTACACTGATGCCGACGGGCAGTCTCATACGGTTTGGGACTCCAAGAAAGGCCAGCAGGCCATGGACCACGGAATTGAGGTGGTCAAATACCTGCAGAAGAAGAACCATCCCCTTCTCACCGGCTTTCTCTTTCCCGTTCGCACCGACGGTTGCTCCGACGACATGCTCAAAGAGACGGTCCGCCAGGCCCAACTCCTGGGCGGCGTCCACATCCGTTCCCACTTCTCCGAGTATCCAGAGGAGTTCCGAGGCTTCAAGGCTCGCAACCCGAACCGGTCCATGATGGAATGGCTCCGGGACATCGGCTTCCTGGGGCCAAACATCTGCCTCACCCACGCAATCTACATCGCCGGCCACAGCTTCACCGGAGCCGACCCGGGTAACGATTTGCAGATCCTTGCCGAGAGCGGCACAAGCGTCTGCCACTGCCCCGTGGTTTCTGCCCGTGGGGGAAAGGCCATGGAATCCTTCGGACGCTACGTTCGCGCCGGCGTGAACATGGGGATCGGCACCGATACCTTCCCGCCGGACATGCTGGAGGAGATGCGCATCGGCGCTATTGTCAACAAGATTGTCGAGGGCAGCCGCGGTTCAGGAACCGTCCTAGACTTCTACAACGCCGCTACCATCGGCGGGGCCAAGGCCCTGAGACGCGACGACCTGGGTCGTCTGGCCCCAGGCTGCACCGCCGACATCAGCATCTTCGACCTGTCTCGCCTTAACACCGCACCCCTTGACGACCCGATGCGGATGCTAGTCCACGCCGCCAACGGACGCGACTGCCACACCGTGCTGGTGGGAGGCGAAATGGTCGTGGATGAAGGCCGTGTAGTGGGAGTGGACGAGGAGGAGTTGACCCACAAGGCCCGACAGACCTGGCTCAAGTACAAATGCGGTATTGTGGCCTGGGACGCCGCCCGCCGTCCCAGCGACGCCCTCTTCCCGCCACTGCTGCCCTACGCCGCCCCGAAAAGAGGGTGAAGCGAGACCAGCTGGCCATGCGACTGGAGGCCCGATGGCGGGAACTCTACGACGCGGTTCAGGGGTTATCTGAGGATGCCCTGCTAGAGCCCGGCGTAGTCGGGCCCTGGTCTATTCGGGACATGCTAGCCCACGTCACCACCTGGGAGGAAGAAGTGTTGAAAGCCCTTCCAGTCATCCTTGACGGTGGCCCTCTGCCTCGTTACTCCACCCTGTACGGAGGCATAGACGCCTTCAACGCCCAAGCCCATGAGCGAAAGGAGGGGTTCACCCTGGAGCAGGTCTTGAATGGGGTTAAGGAAACCCACCAACGCCTCCTATCCTTCCTGGAAAGCGTCCCGGACGCAGCCTTCGCACGGGAAAACCGCTTCCTGCGGCGGCTGCGTCAAGACACCTACGGCCACTACCGCGAGCACGCCAGGCAAATCCACGCCTGGCGACAAGCTCGCTGCCGCTAATCCCTTATCCGCTGTACCACTCGCGTCATCGCTACCACCAGAGCGTCAACTTCATTCTCCGCGGTAAGCACGTTCAGTAAGAGGGGCAGCTCCCAAAAGGAGCTGCCCCTCTTTAATTCTCTCGTCGGATTTCTACTGGTACACGGGGACGGTGAACTCGTGGTGACGAGTAGGGCCGAAGTGTAGGTGGTTGGCCTGATAGTCCACTAATACGCCAGGATCAAAGGCCACTTGAGCGTTAAGGAAGAACATGGGGATGATGTTGAAATTCTCGTACATCCAGTCTCCCATCTCCTGGGTATATTGGAGTATGTCTTCCGGCAAAACAGCCTGAGTTAGCTTGAAGTAGACATCGTCCATCGCATCGTAATCAAAAAAGTAGCCTCCACCACAACCTCCCGCCACGGGGTTCATTCGGAAGCATATGCCAATTGGGAAGGGCCCCGTAGCTTGGCCCCACGTATAGATATTATGGTTCCATTCTCCAGTTCTAGCCCCAGCGTTTACTGCACTTGTTTCCATTATCTCCAGCTTGGGCCTGAGACCTATCTCCTGCCATTGAGCGGCAACGGCCTCAGTAACGTCGCCATACTCCGGGATTGCAGCATTTATAGCGAACCGGAAGGTGAAATCGAACCCGTTCGGATAACCGGCCTCAGCCAGGAGTCGCTTGGCTTCTTCGGGATCATAGGGGTAGGGTGTCCATTCACTCTTGAAATCGGAGCGGTAGGGAGGAATGTTGTGAACGCTCATGGGCAACGTGGACCCCCCAGGGAAGAAGGCGTCTCGAATTGCATCTCGGTTAACAGCCAAGTTCAAGGCTTTGCGTACTCGAACGTCGCGGAAAGGGTCGTTAGGGTCATAACCTGGCGCGACAGGGAAGGTTTCACCCTTTTTCTCACCGACTCTTATCTTCCTGGGACCATCGTGGTATTGGCCCGAAAAGATGTAGAAGAAGTAGAATCCGGGGAGTGTGCTACTGGCAACTTTGAATCCCCTCTGTTCCAGTTGGGGCAGCAGACTACGTGGAACATTTGAAATGTGGGCCTCTTTAGTAATCAGCATCGCCAATCGGGTAGCATCTTCCGTAGAATATATGAAATGCAATTCATGGAACTCCGGGGTCTTTCTCCAGTGGTTCTCAACCCGTTCATGAAGTATGGAAGACCCCAAATCCAACTCTACGAACTTAAATGGTCCTGTGCCGATGGGCTGCTCTAGATAACGATCCATGCCTACGGCATCCAAGTAGTCTTGGCTGATAATGCCCGCTACCCACTCTTCACTCGCCCAGAAATTGAACTGTGGCTGTGGGACGTCCATGTGGTAGATAAACTCGTTGTCATTGGGAATTTCGAAATTATCGTCATCAATTCCCAATCTGGTCCAGACGCCGGTGGTGGCTAGTGCGTCATCTCTACTCAGGGTCCTTATGGTTAGAACAACATCCTTGGCAGTAAAATCGGTCCCCTCATAGGTATCAGTGGAATGGAAGGGTACGTCCTTCCTCAGCTTGAAGCTCCAGGTTTTCGCATCAGGGGACATACTCCACTCAGTAGCCAATTGATCGTTGGTATACTCTCCACTGAACCTATCTTGATAGATAAGCATTTCATAGACGGCCTTTATGGGGCCGGTACTACCTTGGAAAGTCTGCCACATCATAGTGACCTGGTGCGACGGGGGCAGCGTGGTCACCTTAAGCCTGGGCGAAACCGGCACTCTGGCTGCGGCTACCGTAGGCGTAGCGGCAGGCGTGGGCCTTGCGGTAGCCTGCGGTGCGGGAGCGGTCGTTGGCGCCGGTGCGGCGGTAGCCGTTGCGACCGGTGTGGCTGCTGCTCGCGTCGGTGCCCTGGTCGCTGCCGCAGTAGGCGCCGGCGTTGACGGGGCCATTGTTGCTGCGGGGGCCATTGTTGGCGCCGGCGTTGACGGGGCCATGGTTGCCGTAGCGGGTGGTTGCGTGGGTGTTTCCGTGGCGTCGTCCCCACCGCAGGCCATGATAAGCAGGGCCAAAACCATCAGCGCGCCCACAAGGGAATACACCCGCCAATGCCTGGGCCATTGCGTCTTGTTCATGTTGTGTTGCCTCCTTCATTTACGGGTGCATCCCGTTCCAAAACAACAGCCGGGGGCTAGTTGTAGTGGCTAGAATCCTAGATGTTTCCAACTCTTATGTCAAATCATAGAAGCTGTTTTTGCCAGAGGCGACGATTTACAGTTATGTATGCGGGAAATATAGCTGCAACGCGTCCACCACCTAAGTATTGGCGTAGCCCACAATCAGGCTGGTGGCGTTAATCATAAAGTACAGGTACCTGCTGCCGTCCACCTCATACACGTAGTGGCCCTTGCCGCAGCTGGCAAAAATGGGGTGCGGGTCAAAGTAGGCCGTGACGCACCCGGCCGCACCAGCTAAGGGACTGCTGATAAACTAAGAGGGTGTCTAAAAAGGCGCCGGTGGAGCGAAGCATAAACATCTGTTAGGCAGCGAAGTCCGCCCCTCCAACTCCAGATCCTTCGGCTTCACTCAAGGTGACATGGAGCGCTCGAGGTAGCAAAGGGATTTATTAGACACGCTCTAAGAGACACGGTGGAGAACTTCTCGCACCGCGTCGACCAGGGCGTCCACCTCCGCCTCCGTGGTTAGCGAGTTCAACGCTCCGGCGCAGCTTTCCTGGAGCAGCACCCCTTCATTGACAAGCCCCATGAACAAGGCGTGGCGCATCGATTTGTCACTCCGGAGAGACGACCGGTAGTCCGTCACCGGCTCCGACGTTATGTGCATCCCAAAGAAAGACGCCGTGCCAGTAATTTGGCACGGGACCTCCAACTCGTCGAACACCGCCTGCAGCTTGGCTCGCAGCGATTTGCCCAAGCCGTTCAACCGTTGGTAAACCTCTGGAGTCATCGCCTCCATGACCACCGTGCCCGCCGCCAGGGTCATGGGGTTGGCGTTGAAGGTTCCCGCGTGGGCCACAGTAGCGCCCCCTACCGAAGGGTCGAATAGAGCCATGATGTCCTTCCGACCGCCAAAGGCTCCTACGGGCATTCCGCCGCCGATGATCTTACCCAGGCAGGTCATGTCCGGCTCAACGTGGAAAGCCTCCTGCGCCCCGCCGGGGGCCGCCCGGAAGCTCTGCACCTCGTCGAAGATCAGCAGCAAGCCCAAGTTATGGGTCACTTGCCTAATGCCCCTCAGAAACTCTGGTTCCGCCGGCAGATAACCCAGGGCCGACGATATGGGTTCCATGATGACGCAGGCAAGTTCGTGAGCGTGGTCCTCCAGAATGCGCTGGCTCTCTTCCAGGTTGTTATAGGGTAGCGTCACGACGCCTTCGGCGACGCTGGGAGGCTGGCCCGGATGTTCAGGAATCGCCGTCGGACCATCAGGGTGCAACGCTGATTCAGGCGGTCGGACGCTCACCGCGGCATATTCGTGGGAGCCGTGGTATCCACCCTCGAACTTGGCGATTTTGTGCCGGCCAGTGTAAGCCCTGGCGGCCCGGATGGCCATGAGGGTGCCCTCGGTGCCGGAGTTGGTGAACCGCACTCGGTCTACCGATGGGATGCGGTCACACAGAATCGAAGCAAGCCGAGTCTGCAACTCGGTGGGCGCGCTGAAGGCCGTTCCTCGAGCTGCCTGTTCCTGCAGGGCCTTGACGATTCCAGGATGGGCGTGGCCCATGATGAGGCTGGTGGCATTGATCATAAAGTCCAGGTAGGCGTTACCATCCACGTCGTAGAGATAGTGCCCCCGGCCGTAGTCGGCGAAGATGGGGTACGGATCGAAGTAGGCCGTGCCTCGAGAGCTGCCGCCGGGCAGCGACTCCTTGGCCTCCTGGTTCAACTTACGGGCCCTGGGGGTCCGAAGCTGGTACCGTTCTATCTCACGCTTTAGGGCTTGTGACATCATGAATTCTCTCCTCTACTCAGACCTTGTGGATTTGGCTCGCATACACGCTTTGCGACGATTAGGAACTTCGCTTCCCGTCATTCCTTTTCCTTCCTCACCGCACCGACCAGTACGTAGATACCGCCACCTAGCAAGATAAGTGATGCGAACAGCAAGGACGTGTCCCGCGGTTCAGGATTGGGCAGGGCCATGAGGAAGACGAACACGCCCGGCAGCCCGGTCGCAATGACTACGGAGCAAAGAACCTTGACGATCATTGTTCTTCTTCTAACAAGGTAAGCCTGGTTGTCCCAAGGCAACCAGGAGGCATGATAGGCGTTAAGACGCTTCATAGTCTCAACGCATTGCTTTTCCAAGTCAAGGCTTGTCGGTAAGAGGCTACGCTTTCTGAGTTTCCGTCGGCTCGCGTCTACGGAGGGCAATTTCGAGGCCAAGTGCTCGAATTATTCGCAACACTACGGCGAAACCGGGACGCCCTTCCGCGGAGAGGGTCTTGTACAAGGCATCGCGGCTGATGCCAGCATCCCGGGCCAACGCGCTGAGATTCTTGGCACGGGCGACATCGCTCAGGGCAGCAAGGATTAGTTTGCCATCTCCGTCGTCTTCGACGATACAAGCTTGCAAATACAGCAAAGCGTCTTCTTCAGAATGAAAGGAGTCCACGGGATCCCACTTAGCAAATGTCGCGGTGTTCATGGTTTGTCCTTTCTCGCAAGAGGTCTTTGGCCCTACTGACGTCACGTCCTTGGGTATCCTTTACACCACCCGTTAGCAGCAATAGGGAGCGGCTCGAGAGTACATAGTACAGTCTATATCCTGGCCCATGATGAATCCGTATCTCCATTACCCCATCTCCCACAGAACGGACATCTCCTGGATTGCCAAGACTAATACGACGAAGACGAGCATTTATCCTTGCGACCGCCCGCCTATCCCGCAAGCCGTCAAGCCATCGCTGAAACTCGACGTACATTAGTATCTCTGTCACAACTAGAATTGTAAGCTATTGCATACACTTGTCAACACCGCCATCCCTCTTTACCCTTCATATACAGCAGAGAACTTCTTAACCTTCAGGTTCTTGGCACGGTGTCGGGCTTGCCACAAATCGTAGGCCATCTGTAAGCGCAACCACGTCTCCGGAGAGGAGCCAAAGGCCTGGGAGAGGCGGAAGGCCATATCAACGGATACGCCGGACTTGAGGTTTACCAGGTCTGACAAGGTCTGTCTGGTTACACCGAGCCCCCTAGCCGCCCGGGTTACTGTCAAGCCGAGGGGTTTTAGACAGTCCCACTTCACAATCTCCCCCGGATGGGGAGGGTTTCGCATGGGCATGTTACGCCTCCTCAATGGTAGTCCAAGTAATCCACATCCACAGCGTGACCGTCCTCAATCCTAAAGGTGACCCGCCAGTTTCCTGAGACGCGAACGGAGTAGTGCCCTCTGAGTGCACCGCCTAGCGGATGGAGCCTAAAGCCAGGTATATCCATGTCTAACGGATTTTGGCTTGCATCCAGGACACCAAGAATTCGTAACAGCTTCCCTACATGCTGCGGATCTACCCGGCGATGCCCTTGATCGTTATATAACTCCCTCAGTCCTCGGTGCCTAAAGGATAGGATCACTTGATTACTTTATCTCGAGAGACTACTAACCGTCAACTGACAAGCGACACCTTACTAACAACGAAGCTGGACATCGACATCTCGCAAAAAAGAGGAAGCCCCCTTGCGGGGGCTTCCTGAAATTTCATTGGTAGCGGGGACAGGACTCGAACCTGTGACCTTCGGGTTATGAGCCCGACGAGCTGCCACTGCTCCACCCCGCGACGGTGGAAAGAGAATTGAGGTTTAAAGTTTGAAATTCTTAGCGCGGGTCAAGTCCTCGGCTGATTAGTACCGGTAAGCTGAAGACATTACTGTCCTTACACCTCCGGCCTATCAAGCAGGTAGTCTTCCTGCTGCCTTACCTCCAACCGAAGTTGGAGTGGGAAGCCTAATCTTGGAGAGGGCTTCGCGCTTAGATGCCTTCAGCGCTTATCCACACCGAACATGGCTACCCGACGATGCCCCTGGCGGAACAGCCGGTACACCATAGGTTCGTCCCTTCCGGTCCTCTCGTACTAGGAAGAGAACTCCTCAAGCTTCCTTCGCCCACGGCGGATAGAGACCGAACTGTCTCACGACGTTCTGAACCCAACTCACGTACCCCTTTAACCGGCGAACAGCCGGACCCTTGGGACCTCCTTCAGCCCCAGGATGGGATGAGGCGACATCGAGGTGCCAAACCTCGCCGTCGATGTGAACTCTTGGGCGAGATAAGCCTGTTATCCCCGGGGTAGCTTTTATCCGTTAAGCCACGGCCCTTCCACAAGGAGCCGTAGGATCACTTTGCCCGACTTTCGTCCCTGCTCGACTTGTAGGTCTCGCAGTCAAGCCCCCTTATGCCAATACACTCTATGGGCGATTTCCATCCGCCCTGAGGGGACCTTTGGGCGCCTCCGTTACCTTTTAGGAGGCAGCCGCCCCAGCTAAACTGCCCACCAAACACTGTCCCCGCTTATAGCGGGTTAGAACCAAGACCAGGGAAGGGTGGTATTCCAACGACGGCTCCACTGAAACTGGCGTTTCAGCTTCCCAGCCTCCCACCTATCCTGTACGTCCATGCTCCCAGACCAATGCCAGGATGCAGTAAAGCTCCACGGGGTCTTTTTGTCCTGCCGCAGGTCGCCCGCATCTTCACGGGCACTGCAATTTCACCGGGCCCTCCGCCGAGACAGTAGCCAGATCGTTACACCTTTCATGCGGGTCGGAACTTACCCGACAAGGGGTTTCGCTACCTTAGGACCGTTAGAGTTACGGCCGCCGTTCACCGGGGCTTCAGTTCAGGGCTCTCACCCCTCCCCTTAACCTTCCGGCACTGGGCAGGTGTCAGCTCCTATACTTAGGGTTTCCCCTTAGCAGAAACCTGTGTTTTTGATAAACAGTCGCCTGGCCTTCTTATCTGCGACCCCGAAAAGCTCAGCCGGCAAGCGGCATCACTTTCCAGGGCGCCCCTTCTCCCGAAGTTACGGGGCCCTTTTGCCTAGTTCCTTAGCGGAGGTTCGCCCGAACGCCTTGGGACGCTTATCCCTGCCTACCAGTGTCGGTTTGCGGTACGGTCACCCTTTTTCCATAGTCGCGAGGCTTTTCTCGTCGGTGTGGGATCAACAGAGTTTCCATCCACCGAAGTGGACGAATCCCCCCTCCTCTCAGCTCGTAGCGCCGGAACGGATTTGCCTATCCCGGCATGGCCTACAGGCAGGGACGCGCCGTATCCAATGACACGCTCCATCTACCCTGCCGCACCCCCCCTCGACTTTAAAACGAAAAAACGGTGGTGTAGGAATATTAACCTACTGTCCATCATCTTCAGCTTTCGCTTACGACTTAGGACCGACTAACCCTACGCCGATGAACGTTGCGTAGGAACCCTTAGGCTTTCGGCGTCAGGGATTCTCACCCTGATTAACGCTACTCATTCCAGGATTCTCACTTCCTCCCGCTCCACCCCGGCTCACGCCGGAACTTCAATGCAAGAGGAACGCTCCCCTACCTCCCAATCCCCTCGAAAGGGGAATTAGAACCACAGCTTCGGCGACAGACTTTAGCCCCGTTACATTTTCCGCGCAGAACCCCTCGACCAGTGAGCAATTACGCACTCTTTAAAGGATGGCTGCTTCTAAGCCAACCTCCTGGCTGTCTGGGGAACCCTACCTCGTTTCCCACTTAGTCTGTTCTTGGGGGCCTTAGCTGGTGGTCTGGGCTGTTTCCCTCTCGACCATCGAACTTATCTCCGACAGTCTCACTCTCAAGAAACGGCTGAACGGCATTGGAGGTTTGGTTGGGTTTGGTAAGCTCACGCCCCCTATCCCATCCAGAGCCCTACCTCCGTCCACCTATTACTTGAGGCTGTACCTAAATACATTTCGGGGAGAACCAGCTATTTCCGGGTTCGATTGGCATTTCACCGCTACCCACAGCTCATCCGATACTTTTGCAACAGTAACCGGTTCGGACCTCCAGTACGCGTTAACGGACCTTCATCCTGGCCATGGGTAGATCACCCGGTTTCGGGTCTACTTAATGGTACTAATTCGCCCTATTCAGACTCGCTTTCGCTTCGGCTCCGGAACTCCAGTTCCTTAACCTTGCACCACCAAGTAACTCCCTGGATCATTCTTCAATAGGCACGCCGTCATCCACTTACGTAGACTCCGACCTGCTGTAAGCTTACGGTTTCAGGTCTATTTCACTCCCCTCCCGGGGTTCTTTTCACCTTTCCCTCACGGTACTTGTTCACTATCGGTAGCTAAGGGTATTTAGCCTTGGAGGGTGGTCCCCCCAGCTTCCCACAGGATTCCTCGTGTCCCATGGTACTCAGGATAACGTAAGGAGTTCCATCTCTTTCGCCTACGGGGCTTTCACCCTCTATGGCGGCCCTTTCCAGGGTGCCTTCGGCTAGAAATGGGTTTTGTAACTCCTTGAGGATACCGAGGTTTCCTCAAACGTCTCCTACAACCCCCCCGTGACATAGGTCCTCGGACCACTAAGTCACGGAGGTTTGGGCTGTTCCCCGTTCGTTCGCCACTACTTGGGGAATCTCGGTTGATTTATTTTCCTCAGGGTACTTAGATGTTTCAGTTCTCCTGCTTACCCCCCCGATTACTCGGGGTGTACCGGCTCAACACCGGTACGGGTTGCCCCATTCGGGAATCCCCGGCTATGCCCGCTAGACGGCTCACCGAGGCTTATCGCAGCCTTGCCACGCCCTTCATCGGCCCTTAGCTCCTAGGCATCCACCGTAAGCCCTTAATAACTTGACCCACGCTAAGAATTTCAAACTTAGCCTATTCTCTTTTTAAGGTGCAAAGGCGGCGGGTTGGTTCACCAAGCCGCCGCCCGAGTCAGCCCAACTCCGTTCAAAAGCTGTCTCAACCCTTGATTCGGTTCAGGACTGTCTCCTTGCCAAGTATTATAGGCCCAGCGCCCAAGGCCGTCAATACCCTGTCCGCCCAAAAAACCACCTATGTAGCGGCGGGCCACGGAAAGTGGATAGAGTTAGTAGTAGGAGCACACAAATTGAGGCGGGCCGGATGGAGATGATGGGTAGTGAAGCGACTTGTTTTGAAAACAAGTGGGTTTGGGGATTTGTTGTTGGGAAACTAAAGACTCGTTTCAGGCGTGGGGTCGATTGGAATCTGAAACAAATATAGGGGCAATTAGGGGTGTTTCAGGCATAGATTCCATTGTCTTCAGGACTCGTTTTTGTTTTTCTGATTTTTGGGGAAACGAAACACATATTTGAGCAGGGCACGGCAGAGATCGACGACGGCGTCGAAACAGAAGCGCAGCGCAGGGATGGGACGGTTTTGTTCATAGGGGTAAGTTAGCACGGGAGGGGCAATTGCTACAATCGGAGGATGTCACACGGCTTCAATCAGAGCCGAATGATGGAATCCGGGCGGACCAAGAGAGAAAATCACGCAATTGTCACTCACGCCGCTGATTGATATACTCCACCACCAGTTAGATGACACTCCGACAAGTCACCGTACGCGTCCCAGCTACCACCGCCAACCTTGGCCCTGCCTTCGACTGCATGGGCATGGCTCTCTGTATTTGGAACGAAATTGACGTTAGGCTGGGCGAGACAACCCGACCCACGGTCCGGATCACCGGTCAGGGCGAAGGTTCACTTCCACAAGATGCCTCCAACCTGGTCTATCGCGCCTATTCCCGCCTTCTTCAGGAGACGGGACGCTCTCTTCCCGTACCCGTCATCACGTGCCGCAACGAGATTCCGCTGGAGCGGGGCTTGGGCAGCAGCGCCGCCGCCATCGTCGGCGGACTGGTAGCCGCCAACCATCTGGCCGGCAGTCCCCTCCTCCCGCAGGAGATTATGCCCCTGGCCGTGGAGTTGGAAGGGCATCCGGACAACGTTGCCCCGGCCCTACTGGGTGGCATACGCATCGTAGTGCCCGGCCCGGAGTCCCTCATCACAGCGCCCGTGCCTCTTCCATCTGACCTTAGGGCTGTCCTATTCATCCCCGAGGTTTCCATTTCAACGGCTGATGCCCGGGCCGTCATGCCCGCCACTGTGAGCCTTGATGACGCCCTCTTCAACGTGGGGAGAACTGCTTTGCTTGTGAACGCCCTTGCCACCGGCCGGCTACAAGACCTGAAGGCAGCGACGGAAGATAGGCTCCACCAACCCCATAGAAGTCACCTGCTTCCGGCCATGCGATTGATAATTCAGGAGGCCCTTAAGGGCGGCGCCCTTGGGGCGTTCGTATCCGGCAGCGGCTCGACGGTCCTGGCCCTGGCTCAGGGCCACGAGATGAGCGTCGCCTACGAGATGGCGGAGATGGCACGTAAGACGAACGTGCACGGCCGCGCCATCATCACCTTCCCCTCACAGAAGGGCGCCTACGTGGTAGACGAAAGCTCCTTATAGCTAGCTGAAGGGCAAGGCAGTGGTGGGACGAAAGCCTACGGGAGGGTCAAGACGGTACTAGGCGGAAGTGTCTAAGAGTGTGTCTAATAAATCCCTTTGTTACCCCGAGCGCTCCATGTCACCTTGAGTGAAGCCGAAGGGTCTGGAGTTGGAGGGGCGGACTTCGTTGCCTAACAGACGTTTATGCTTCGCTCCACCGACGCCCTTTTTAGACACCCTCTAAGAGCCTATCCTAATAACCCTGCGGCCCTGAGGGCGATAAGGGCGCAGCTAAAGTGAAGAAAGGCGATGTAGTTGCCTGGAGACTTGTCCCAGCGGACCAGAATGCGTCGAAAGCGGTTCATCCAGTTGTGAGTGCGTTCCACCACCCAGCGCCGGGCTTTGAAACCGGCTTCATTTTTGATGGCCCGAGCTTCTTCGCCCCGGCCGCGAATGTGGGCCGTGAAGCGAAACTCGTGCAAAGTCTTACGCACCTCGTCGAAGTCGTAGCCCTTATCCAGACACAGACCCTGGGGACGCTCCGGGGTGGGAGCCGGGCGTTGTACGGGGAGGCTGTCCAGCGTAGCACGCGCCAACTTCATGTCGTGGCGGTTGGCCCCGTCTACCGCCAGCCCCACCGGAATACCCCGAGCTTCGGTCAACAGACTGCGTTTGACGCCGGTTTTACCCCGGTCCGTGGGGTTGGGACCGGTTTTCCCCCCCGCCCAGGGGGGACTTGGTTATGGCTCCGTCCATGCTCAAGAAAGTTCCAGTCCAGACCCTTCAATTCGTCATAACGTTCCAGTCCCACCTGCCAAAGCCGGAAGAAGACCCCGGCGGCGGCCCATTCCTGAAAGCGCAGATGGGCCGTCGAGCCGGAGCAAATGCCCGTGGCGTCCAACGCCTTCCATTGGCAACCGGTGCGCAGCACGTAGAAGATACCGTTGGCGCAGGTCCGGTCTGGAACCCGGGGCCGTCCTCCGCCCAAAGGGTGGGTATTCACCCGCTTGGGAATCAGTGGGGCCAGCACCTCCCACAGGGCGTCGGATACCTGAAAGGAACTAGTGGTGGGGTTGGCTGGCCTGGTTGGGCCTGCGCGGCGGGGCCGGGGTGACTTGGGTTCTTTTGCTTTGGTCATACCTGAAATTTAGCTTCAACTCCGGCTTCTTCCCTAGAGATGCTCTTACGGGTTATCAATGATTTTGTTTTTAGGATAGGCTCTAAGGGGTTGCGCTAAAGACTCCTACGCTGGCAACCGGCTTTAGCGTTCTATCCAGCGCCTGAGGCGTTCCCACTTGGAAGGCTGGATGCCGTCATCCAGCATCTTGCCGCGCCACCGCTTCTCCTCCGAACCAGGTTTGACGAAGAGAAGCCCGTAGACGATGACGAACAGGATCAGGCCGGCCCAGATGGGCAAGAGGAACTTTATGTTATTCACAAAGAGATAGTTGAAGGCGTTATAGAGAACGAAGGAAACGACGATGAGGATGATTCCCGCGAGAACCACTTTGTTGGGAGAAACGCGTAAGATGATTCGAAGCCGACCGAGACGAGAAAGGAACCCGTTTGCCTTGGGGGTTTCTTCTGCACCGTCGGCAACGCTCTTCCCTCGGGAGTGCTCTGACTCCTTGAGGATCTCCTCAATCTGTCTAATGTATTTATCGGCCATGGTCCGGTAAGTGCAACCAGCGTACTGGTGATTTGTCCCTAGGTGGGACATGTATATCTATGTACATGATTCTACAATAGGCTGTCGCCTATGACAACGAAGAAGGGCCTGCACAGGACGAGATACAGCCTGGAGATGAAAGGTTGGACGCTACTCCTCGCCGCTATCGTCCATGCTGTCCATGGCGCGCACTAACTCCCTGCCGGAAGGCATGGGAACCTCTTCGCCGTCTTGCGTCCACATAGCCGTAGGGTCGTCCCGGGGGCCCTCTTCGATTTCTCCATCGAAGTCAAAGGTCAGCAGACTATCCCTAATTTGGCCGCGGTAGGCGTCTATGCCGGTTGCGGGGAAGGAAGGGACACCGCCGAGTCTCGGGTCGCGGTAGGTCTCACGGATGATGACAGTGATCCGGTCGGAGCCGGCGCTAAGGATAGCGCCCTCATAACGGTTGCCCTGATTGATGAGGCGTACCAGACGGCTGCCCAAACGCGGCTCCACGTATCCTAGAACGTCTTCGTCCATGCTTTTGACTACCAGGGTGTGGTTGTGCACTTCCAGCATCACGCCATCGCCTCCCGACACTTTGGCCGCCGCCTCTTCGGATGCTACGATGCGAAGCTCGGTTATGCCGGACTTTCCGCTCTCCTCCAAGAAGAGGCGGGGGACCACTCGACGGGCGGTGTGAGAAGATGCCTCTCCGCGAGAGAGGCGCTCCAGGCGAGTCAAGTTCTTTTTGGCGATGTTGTTGTGGGGCGCCAGGATCAAGACCTTCTCGAAGGAGGTTCTGGCCCTGTCGTAGTAGCCCGCTTCCAAGCAGGCCTTGCCCAAGCGGCTCAGGGCCTCAGTGTTGTTAGGGAAGTAGTAAAGAATTTCCTCGTTGATGGCCGCCGCTTCCTCCCATCGCCCGTCCAGGGCGTGTTGTACGGCCGTTTTGGACTTCAAATCCTTCAGTCTTGTTGCGTCTATAGAGTGGGTTAGTTCCATTTTATTTCTCTTTTCAAGGGGGTTAATTGTTGTACGGCAATGCTAAGGCAGTCCTATATGGCCCTGGCAAGGGATGGGATGACATTTATCTACGAAGTTCAGGCTGTTCTACCTTTGGTACTTTTGAAACAGGGTATAGACTTACACTAAGATGGGGCTGGGGTCAAGATATTTTTGGCAAAATTTGGCCCAAATTTTCCTTTTTCCCCCAAAATGGTGGGGTTTTCTACAATATACGTAGCAGACGGGACGTTGGACTTGTGATGGTTGGCCTAGTTGAGACCAATTTCGCCTTTCGACTTTGGGCAAAGAGAGAACCAATTGACGGGCCAGAGGCGACAACGGCTAGGCTGCGTCCAGACGGAACGCGGCGTGTAAGGCCTTGACGGCTTCTTCCACCTGCGCCTCGGCAACTATGCAGGTAATCCGAATCTCCGACGTGGTTATCATTTCTATGTTGATACGGGCTTCGGCGAGGGCACGGAACATACGTGAAGCATAACCCGGCGCGTCCAGCATTCCCACGCCAACGATGCTGACCTTGCTGAGGGAGTTATCCGACAAAACATCCGCCGCGGCGACGGTATCCGCCACGGCCCGCACCCGCTCCAGGGCCTCCTGTAAATCTCCCCGGGCGACGGTGAAGCTGAGGTCCGTTGCCTTGTTGACTCCAGTGTTCTGTACGATGGTATCTACGCTTATGCCCACGTCGGACAAGGGCTCGAAGAGGGCGGCGGCAATGCCCGGACGGTCGGGCACGCCCCGCAGGGTTATCTTAGACACGTTACGGTCGTGGGCAACGCCGGTTACCTTCATCCGGTTTTCCATTGTTTTTTCGTTCATCTCGGTTTCTCCAGAAATAGGGGCGTCTCCGCGACTTAACATTGGGACTCGGTAGGATAGACTATCAGGATCTCCGTGAATGAGGGTGCCCGGCTCATTGCCAAAGGTGGAGGCGACGTATACGGGAATGTCGTATACGGAGGCCAACTCTATAGAGCGGGGATGCATCTTTGCGCCGTATGCTGCCAGTTCCAGCATCTCATGGTAGGTTATTTCTTCCAGCATACGAGCGCCGGGAACTATGCGAGGGTCGGCAGTGTATATGCCCTTGACGTCCGTATAGACCTCGCAACGCTGGGCGTCGAGGGCGGCAGCCAGGGCAACCGCCGACGTATCGGAGCCTCCCCTGCCCAGGGTCGTAACGTCCAACTCGTCGGTGAACCCCTGGAAACCCGCCACAACCACCACCTTGCCTGCGCTCAGCTCGCTGCGAATGCGTTGGGCGTCCACGCTGTGGATGCGAGCGCGCCCGTGGAGAGTGTCCGTGTGTATGCCGGCTTGGAGGCCGGTGAGGGCGATGGCGTCACAGTCGATGGACCGGAGGGCCATGGCCATGAGGGTGCATGAGACGATTTCACCGGAAGAGAGGAGGAGGTCTAACTCCCTGGGGGCCGGCTTGTCGGAAACCTGACGGGCAAGGTCGATAAGCTCGTCGGTGGTGTCTCCCATGGCCGAGACCACCGCAACCACCTGGGCGCCGCCGGACGCGGCGGTGGCGATACGCCGGGCCACGACGCGAATCATCTGAGCGTCAGCAAGGGAACTGCCGCCGTATTTTTGAACTACGATAGGCATTACAGGGTTACTTCGGAGGCCACTCTAATGTCAGCGCACGCTATTTACGGCAGGCAGATCATCCCCGACTAGCCGAAGAAAACTCTAGATGGCGCATTCCCCCTCGCCGCGCTCCACCTTGTACGTTACCGTCTTCTCCCAATCCATGTACAGCCCCTGGGAGTCTCCGTTCAGGGACGGGATGTCGGCGCACTTCTCGACCAACTCCTTGATGGCGGCGGGTCCGACTCTGGTCAGAAAGTCATTGAACTTCTCGCCCGACTCTCGATTTTCCTTGAAGTGCTCCGCAATCATACGCACCAGCTGGGGGACCATCTTGGCCGGAACTTTCGCCCTGGGGATCCGTACGCCATAGGCGGTTTCTTCCGAGGCGCCGTCCCCGTATTGCCCGCCCAAGAACAGTTCGTAGGCCGGAATCTGCATGCCGGAAGGCCCCTTCATGGCAGCGCCGTGAAAGCCGATGTTGGCCACGTGGTGCTGGCCGCATCCGTTGGGACAGCCGCTGATCTTCACGTGCATTTCTTTGACCGCGGGGTCCTGGTAGGCCGAGGGATTGCCCAGAAGTTCTTCCCTGACGGCTCGACCCAGACCCATTGACGACGTAATGCCCAGCTTGCAGCTGTCCGTGCCGGGACACGACACCACGTTGGTGATGCCGTGGGCGTCCGGCTCCGCAAGCCCAATGTCGTCCAAGGCCTTCCAAAGGTCGAACAGCCGGCCTTCCGGCACCCACCGGAGCGCCAAGTTCTGCTCCAGGGTGGTCCTGGCAGACCCGCCGGTGAACTTGCGGACTATCTCGGCCAGAACGGGAAACTGGTCCACCTCTATGTCTCCCTGGGGCACGGTGACGTGAACAAGCAGATATCCGGCTTGCTTCTGAGGGGTGACGTTGGTCTCCTTCCAATACAGGAACTCCTTGGGGAGCTCGAGACCATTGGACGGGGCCGCAACCAACGCCGGCGGCGATTCACTGTAGACCTGGTCCAACGCCATGAGCGGCTTCGGGTCGACGGGGTCTACCTTCTCCAACTCCTCTTCCACCATTGCTTTGAAGGCGTCGAAGCCAATCCTGTGAATGAGCACCTTGATTCGCGCCATCATCCGGTTCTTCCGTAGCATGTCGGCCCGCTCGAAGACCCTCCAGATGGCCGTGGCCACCCGCAGGTAATCTTCCATGGAAACGAAATCGTAGAGCGTCTGGCCCAGCTTCGGCATGATGGAAGTGCCGCCCCCTACCAGGACCTTGAAGCCCTGCTGGGCGTCGGCGCCCTCCCCGCGCACCTGGGCGATGTAGGCCAGGTCATGAAGGGGGGAGATTATGTCATCATGATCGGTGCAGCCCGTGAAGGAAGTTTTGAACTTGCGCGGGAAGTTCTGCGTCAGCGGATGCCGCACCGCATAGCGCACGTAGGCGGCCAGGTAGGGGGTAACGTCGAAGAGTTCATCGGGGCAGACGCCGGATTGGGGCGGGGCAACCACGTTTCGCACGGTGTTGGCGCAGGCCTCACGCGTGCTCAAGCCCACCTTGCCCAGAATCTCCATTGCCTCTGCGCAGTCCTCCAGCATCATGTGGTGCAGCTGGATGTTCTCCCGGGTGGTAATGTGACCCTTCTTCAGCGGCACGTACTTCTCTACGATCTCTCCAAGGCTTTCCAGGGCTTCCGGGGTAAGCACGCCTCCTGGAACCTTGATACGAAACATCTGCGCGTCGGGCTGACGCTGACCGTAGACACCCTGGTGCAGCCGGAAAGCCATGAAGGGGGCTTCCTCAACCTGTCCCGCCCGGAACAGCTTCACCTCGTCACGGTATTCCTCCACCTCCTCGTGGAGATAGGGGATGATTCCGTTGGACAGCTTGGCGAGTTGCTGACTGTCCTTGTGCTTTTCCGACTGAGTCCTACGCGTCTTCTGAATCAACTTCCGCTCCTAAAAACAAAATGCGCCTCTTCACTCCAAAGTGTAGAGAGGCGCAGCCCTTTGGCTTCGACTTTCGTCCTCCCCTATGGAGGACAGGTACAGAGATGGAAAAGGTCGTCTGGATATCTCATCCCAAATAGTCTATTCCCACACTAGACAACTGTCAACCAACTCTGAACCGGGTCGCAATCCTTCAGGCCCGATAGGCGAGGTCGAGCCGTCCGGTCCCCCTATGAGCCTGTTGGCTTCCTTCATGGGCCAACTGCGGCCATCGGCGACATATTTCTGCAACATTTCTTCGTTACGGTAGGCGCCATCACAGATTACTCAGGAAGGAATCATAAGATGTTTTGCAAGAAGATGTTTACCAAAAAGTTCCTGGTTGGAGCGGTATGTGGGGCTATACTCTCCGCGGCGATACTCGTCGGCTGCACCGGAGACACGAAACCGGAAGGTGGCCGTGATATTGACCGCGCCGAGGTGACTCAAATCATGCCCGAACGAGAAGGCGGCGAGTCCGGCGGCGAGCATGGCGGCGCAACCGCCGGTACCGAGGGCGGTGGTGAACACGGCGGCTCCGGCGGCGAAAGCGGTGGAGAAGGAGCCGAGGGCAGCCGCGCCAATGCCCTGGTCCTGAATGAGACCTTCGACATGGTTCGAGGCGGCGCCCGGCTGATAATGAACTACGACGCTGCAAGCAACTCCTTCATTGGCACTGTGGAGAACACGACCAACAACGTCCTGAACCAGGTCAGGATCGAAATCCACCTCTCCAACGGAACGGAGCTTGGTCCCACCACTCCCATAGACTTGGCTCCTGGCGAAGTCATAGATGTCAAACTGCCTGCCACGGCGGCGCCGTTCACCGGATGGACGCCACACGCCGAGGTTGGCGGCGGTGAGCACGCTTCCAGTGGCGGCAGCAGCGAGTCCGGCGGCGCTGAACATGGCGGCGGCGAAGGCACTGAAGGCCACGGCGGCGAGTCCGGCGGCGCTGAGAGTGGAGAAGCCGCTATGTCCAGCCCGACCATTCCCCTCGGACACTCCTGGAACGGCGTCCTCGGCGGACTGGCTGTTTCCGCCCAATACGATGGGACAACCCAATCGGTCCATACAACGGTGCAAAACACCCTCTCGCAGACGCTCTGCTACGTACAAGCCGAACCTCACCTGAAGTCCGGAACGACGACGGTGGGAGAGCTTGGCCCCGACATCCTGGGAGATCTGAACCCCGGACAGCAGGCAACGTCCATTCTGGCGGTCGCCAGTGAACCGAACCTCGTGGGAGTCGCCTACGATGGATACGTCGTTCACATGGAAGTGTTCGACTGCGCCGGCCCCGGCCCTATGCCTCACACAGGAGGAGAAGGAGCCGAAGGCAGCGGTGGAGAGGGTGCTGAAAGCGGCGGCGGCGAGGGCGGCGCTGAACACGGCGGCTCCGGCGCCGAAGGCAGCGAGTCCGGCGGAGAAACCGGCGCTGCCACCGGCGAAGAGGGCAGCGGCGCCAACACCCTGGCCCTGAATGAGACCTTCGACATGGTTCGCAGCGGCGCCCGGCTGATCCTGAACTACGACGCCGCAAGCAACGCCTTCATTGGCACTGTGGAAAATACCACCAACAACGTCCTGGACCGGGTCAGAATCGAAGTGCACCTTACCAACGGAACGGAGCTTGGTCCGACGACTCCCATCAACCTGGCCCCAGGCGAGGTGGCAATGGTTATCCTGCCTGCCAGGGCGGCGGCCTTCGACGGATGGGTTGCCCATGCCGAGGTTGGCGGCGGCGAGCACGGCTCCGATGGTGGCGACGGCCAGAGCAGCGAGTCCAGCGGCGAAGGCGGTGAAGACGGAGGCGGCGAGTCCGGAGGTGAGCATGACGGCCGCGACGAGGCCGGCGGCGAACACGGCAATCGCGGCGAGCGTCCAGGTCGTGGCTAGAGCCAATCGGATTAGACCAATGGAACATTTAAGTGAGACAATCTCACCGGGGACGTATCCCGACATAGATGCGGCGCCGCATCTATGTCGGTTCCTCGGAGGACCGGCAATGAGCCGCACAGTATTGATAGTAGAAGATGATACGAGGATCGCGAACTGGGTCAAGGTGTACTTCGAGCGCGCCGGATTCACCGCTGAGGTTGCCCACGATGGCCAGTCCGGTCTGGCCCTTGTCCGTAATCTGGTTCCGGACCTGATAATCCTCGATCTGATGCTTCCCCGTCTCGATGGCGTGGATCTGTGCAGGATATTGCGTCGGGAGTCGGACGTTCCGATAATCATGCTGACGGCCCGAGAAGCCCACGCCGAGCGAATCACCGGATTGGACAGCGGGGCCGATGATTACATCGTCAAGCCCTTCGATCCGGAGGAGGTCATTGCGCGCGCCGAGGCCGTGCTTCGGCGCGTGAAAGGCAGGGTCCAGCAGGTTCTGACACTCGGCAACATCACACTGAATGAGACCACCGGAATGGTGACGGTCAATGAAAAACCCGTAACGCTGAGCCAGTCGCAATTTGCTCTGCTATCAACGTTCATGCGTCATCCCAACCAGGTGCTCACCCGTGATCAGCTAGTCTCACTGACTTTCAACAACGAATTCGATGGGTTCGACCGCGCGGTCGACAGCCAGATCGCTCGCCTGCGAAAGCATATCAGCCGGGATGGCAGACAGCCCATTCAAACTGTCTACCGCGCCGGCTACAGGTTCGTAGTGGAGAACGAATGATGTCGCTCCGATGGCGAATCATGGGTTCGATAGCCTTTGTCATCGCTCTTTCCGTCTTGATCAGCGTCGGTGTGGGCTATTACGCCACCCAGTCCCGCCTGGGTGTGTTCGTGAACGAAATAGGCGAAGGTGAGGCAAGCCGTTTGGCTCAGAATCTGAGCCGAGAGTATACCGCTGCAGGCGGATGGGAAACGGTGGGTACACCGCTGTCTGAAGCCGGATACGTCTACGAAGGGGTTGCTGAAAGGGAACGTTCTGAAGAAAATGGGACGGAAACCGTCGAGCTCACCCACGAGGACTCCATACGAGTCGTCGTCACCGACATCGACGGACGGGTGGTGAAGGACAACATAGCCGAGCTGTTGTCTGGGACCGAAGCTCCCGATCTGGAGGGACATCGCGAGACAGTGTTCGATTTGACCACTAACCGGCCCGTAGGTCACGTTTACGTTGATGTAAACCGCGAGCTTCTGTCGGCCGAATCCCATGGATTCCTCAATACTCTTCTATATATTACTGTTATCGGGGGATTGCTTACAGCCGGCGTTGCCATTCTGCTGGGCGCCTGGTTATCCAAACGCATTACAGCGCCCGTGACGGCTTTAACGGAGGCAACCCAGGCAATTGCTCAGGGGAATACTACCCGGCTGCCAGTCACATCCTCAGACGAGCTCGGACGGATGAGCGCGGCCTTCAACCAGATGACCTCCGCCCTCGAAACTCAGCGCGACCTCCGTAGCCGGCTGATAAACGACGTCTCCCATGAACTGAATACGCCGCTGACCGTCATTCAGCTGGAGGCAAGAGGGCTGCGAGATGGCCTTCAATCGCCTGAGAGCGCGTCCAACCACATCATCCAAGAGGTGGATAGGCTGCGCGGTCTCGCAACTGACCTGGACTGGCTGGCGGAGACCGACCACGGTGAGTTGAGGCTCTCCCTCAAAGCAACCTCAATCTACGATATCCTAACCGAGGAGGTGGATCGGTGGCTGCCGCAATCCCAGGCTCAACAGGTAAAATTTTCGCTGCAGGCACCCACCGACCTGCCAGACGTGAACCTGGACCGGATGAGAATGAGCCAGGCATTGGGAAACATCCTAAGCAACGCCATTCATAGCGCCGAGGCCGGCGGGAGTATCGTGCTCAAGGCGAGGTTGGAAAGCAACGAGACGCTGGTCGTCTCGATCATCGATAACGGCATCGGCATCCAATCCTCAGACCTTCCACATGTCTTCGACCGCTTCTACCGCACGGACCAGTCTCGCAGTCGTGGAATAGGCGGCACAGGTCTGGGATTGGCCATCACCCGGACTATAGTCGAAGCACACGGCGGGACAATTGCCATATCAAGCGGCGGGCTTGGACAGGGCGCCACCGTCACTATTCGCCTTCCCCTGAATAAGTGACGTCATCCTCATCGGCCCACGAGAACAGTGGCTACAGCGGTCGTGGAGCTATGAATACGGTACGCTCAGACCGTAAAATGGGGCTTGGGTATAATCAGTGCACGGAAGAGCATGCGTTTCTCTCAGCGATGGTTGCAACCTTTTTGAGCCTGCTACCATTGGGTCAGACGCTTTAGGAGGCTAGTGAATGGAGTCGGAGACTCGGAAGCCCTTCGTCCGGTATTCTTTCTTTCGGGTAGATGGCGAGTGGCGCAGACTGTCGGAACGCGAGCGCCGGGAGGGACGTGCCCAACTGGTTGAAGCTGTTGCCGAACTCGGATCCACCATGGACATCCGCAGCTACTCCCTTATCGGCACCCGCGCCGACGTTGACTTCATGCTCTGGCAGATTTCTCCCAGCCTGGATGCGCTTCAAGGCATGGCTTCCCGCATTCGAACCACCGGCATGGGGCGATGCCTGACAACGGCCTACTCCTACCTGGCGGTTACCAGGCCCTCCCCCTACACCGGCAGCCACCGCCCTGCTGGACATGCGGCACGAGATGGAGCCATTACGCCCCGGGGAGACGACTATCTATTCGTCTACCCCTTCACCAAGACTCACGAGTGGTACCAGTTGCCCCAGGAAACGCGCCAGGACCTGATGAACGAGCACTTCACGGTGGGGCACCGATATCCCGGCGTCAAGGTGCACACCACCTACTCTTTTGGAATAGACGACCACGACTTCGTTTTAGGGTTTGAAGGCAACGATGCGGAGGAGTTCGTCCGGCTGGTCATGGACCTGCGCCATTCCAAGGCCAGACCTTATACGCTGAGGGACACTCCCATATTCACCTGCGTCAATACGCCCCTGGAAGAGTGCCTGGCCAGCTTGGGCTAGGCACAGGGAATCTAGCGGCTAATCCGGTTCAGATATATCCGCGACGCAGTGAGGAAGCCAATGGCCGTTTCGCCCTTCGGTGTCTCAAAGGTGATGACGTCACGATAGTCACCCAACTCCAAGATCTTGATTTCCTCACCGGGGAGAATCTGATACCGACACAGAAACGCCAACAGCTTCGAGTCCTCGTCGGGCAGGCTAACGACTCTATAACTAACGCCCGGCTTCGCCACGCTCATGGGAATCACCTTCCCAATCGGCTTTTTGTAGCCGCTGCCAGGGATGGGCTTCCCGAAGGGGCAGGTTGTTGGGCCGTTCACGGCGGCATTTATCCGCTCCTCCAGGTAGGGGGAGATGCCGTGCTCCAACTGGTGGGCCTCTTCGTCGGCCCGGGGCAGTTCCACGCCCAACACGTCCACCACGAGCCGCTCCGCCAATCGGTGTCGACGGGCGATACCTGCGGCCAGATAGGCGCCCTTTTCGGTGAACTCGATTTCCTTCTTGGAAGACACCCGAATCAGCCCGTCTCGGGACATACGACGCATCATTCCAAGGATGGAAGGGAGGGTAGTTCCCAAACCCTCCGATGCAGGGAGACGGCGAATATAGCCCGCCAACTGCCCTAGAACCGTCGCTTCCTTCTCCTCCTTTAGGATGTGGAGGGAGAGGAGATAATTCTCCACCACGGAAGAGAGACGTTCCGATGGCTTGGACTGCTCCGTTTTCTTGGGAGTATCCGTGTTCATAGCCTTGAAGAGGGATTTGCCTACGCCGAATGGTCTAGGCCGGGCACGACGATGGCCAGCCCCCAGGCTGGCTTAATCACCCTAGAGGCTGCGCTTTAGGGTGGAAAGATCCCTGTCCTTGAAGTAGTCGTAGTTCATGTCAATGAAGTTGCCCCACTCCTCCGGCACCGTGTCTTCCGGGAAGATGGCTACTACAGGGCAAACGGGCTCACAGGCCGCGCAGTCAATGCACTCGTCCGGATTAATGAAGAACATGTTGTCGTCATCCGTGGTATAGATGCAATCAACGGGACAAACGTCCACACATGCAGCATCTTTAACGTCCACACACGGCTCCGCGATGATGTATGTCATGAACTACCGCTCCTTGTCACAAATTACGGCTTTCTCGCCCGTCGAGACAGGGCCGCTACAAGGGGGAATTATATCATAATTGCTAGCGAAATCCTACTTCCCAGCACTTTTGCCCCTGTGATTGCCATTCCGCCTTGGAAGGCGGAACGGGTCTTCCGGCGCCAACCTAAAGAACCAGTCCATAGGTGCGCTTCTTGATACTGAGATTAACGAAGGTCTCCGTGCGGGTTACTCCCGGAATGGTGCCAATCTTGGTGCGAAGAAAGACACCTAACTCCTCGGTCGAGGGCTTGGCTACGCAAGCAAAGACATCGAAGGCTCCGGTGGTAATGGCCACATAGTGCACGTCTTCCATCACGGTGATAGCGTCGGCCACTTCGTCGAGCTTGCCCGGGGCAGTTTGAAGTCCTATGAGGGCCGTGGTGGGGTAGCCCATCTTGCTGAGATCGGGCACCGCCTTGATCTTGATTACGTCCTCTTCCACCAACCGGCGCAGGCGGCGACGAATGGTGCCTTCGCTGACCCCAACCTCTCTCGCGATTTTGGCGTTGGACGCCCGTCCGTCAATCTCCAAAATGTCGATTATCTGATTATCGGTAAAATCCTGCTTGGTAACCAACTCTTCCATCCTGACCTCTCGCTCACAACGATAATTAAGCCGTGGTATAATAAACTTCAAGACGAATCCTGTCAATAGGCCCATGTATCAAGACGATAGCGTTAGATAATTGGCCATTACCCTTTGAAATACATAATATTAGAGCTTTTACGACGATTGTCCCTTTTCCCCGGCAGCCACAGACCGCTGAAGGGAAATCATGTTCTCTGCTTGGTAAAACCGGCGTGATTCTGATATAGTTCCAAGTCAACCAGGAGGGATCGCATAGTGGTCTAGTGCGGGCGCCTGCTAAGCGCTTTGGCCGAGAAATCGGCCTCGTGGGTTCGAATCCCACTCCCTCCGCCAGGAGTTTTTTCTCCTACTTCGAGCAACAATTACATACAACCGTAAGCAGAGATTACATCCATCATGAGCAGCTACTACATTTGGACTATCGGCTGTCAGATGAACAAGGCCGATTCCGAAAGCCTCTCAACCGCCCTTAACCAGGCGGGCCTTATCCCCACGACCAACGCCTCCCACGCTGACCTGGTGGTGCTCAACTCCTGCGTTGTACGCCAGAGCGCCGAAGACAAAGTCACCGGTACGCTGGGGATGATGAAATCCGTGAAGGCCAAGAAGCCGGGCCAGATTCTCGCCCTCATGGGCTGCATGGTCGGTGCAAGAACCGCGGATCTGGAGCGCCGCTTCCCCCACGTGGACGTTTTCATGCGCCCTCAGCAGTTCGCCCCGGTCCTCGACCTGCTCCAGGAGCGGTTGGGCATAGATACCGAAGGCTGCCTCAGCGCCGTTGCTCCGACCAGTCCCTCAGTCAGCAGCTACGTACCTGTCATCCACGGCTGCGACCTGATGTGCACTTTCTGCATCATCCCCTTCCGTCGCGGTCGGCAGGTCAGCCGTCCGGTGGAAGACATTACCCACCAGGTGGACCTGATGACCCAGCGCGGCATGAAAGAAGTTACCCTGCTGGGCCAGACGGTGGACGCCTACGGCCACGACTTTGAAGACCCTTGCGACCTCTCGCGACTGCTCCACGCTGTACACTCCGTGGAGGGTCTGGAGCGTCTGCGCTTCCTCACGTCGCACCCAATCTTCATGAGCCAGGACATCATCCAGGCAGTGGCGGACCTGCCCAAGGTCTGCGAGCACATAAACCTGCCCTTCCAGGCAGGCGACGACGACGTGCTACAGACCATGCGCCGCCGCTATACTCAGCGGCAGTACCGCCAACTTGTAGACGACATCCGCGCAACCGTTCCCGACGTGGCCATCAGCACCGACGTAATCGTGGGTTTCCCCGGGGAGACCCACGAGCAGTTCATGGAAACCTACCGGCTAATCGATGATATCCAGTTCGATAAGGTGCACATGGCCGCCTATTCTCCACGGCCAGGGACTTTCGCCCACCTCAAACTTCCCGATTCCGTAAGCCGGGAAGAGAAGCGGCATAGGCTAAAGACCCTGGAGACCCTCCAGAAGGAGATTCAGGAGAAGAAGAACCGCCGGCTAGTCGGAACCACCGTGGAAGTGCTGGTGGAAGGGCAGAAGAAAGAGCGGTGGAAGGGTCGCACAAGACAGGATAAGCTGGTATTCTTTGAGCACCCCACAGACCTTTTGGGCCAGACGGTCGCAGTGAAGATTGAGGCCGCCACCCCTTGGTCGTTGCGGGGCGCTCCAACCGAGAGCCGTCAACCCACCCAGGCGGGGGTGTCGACATGACTCTAAACCTTAGAAACCCAAGCGCAGGGAAGAAACCCTTCCTGCCCATCACGGAAATTGAGCACGCCGCCTTCTGTAAGAGTGAGGACGAGCTGCCCGCCAAGCCCCTTCTCGACGAAATAAAGGTGAACATCCGCTGGCAGAAGATACCCCTGAAGTACCTGCGCCTAACCGCCGAAGAGCTGGACCAACGGATCCACCAGGCACGCCAGGAGCTTGGGACGAAAGTCGTCGTACTGGGTCACCACTACCAGCGGGAAGAGGTCATCGAATACGCCGACTTCCAGGGGGACTCCTACCTTCTGTCCAAGCAGGCCGCCAGCCAGACTGAGGCAGAGTACATCATCTTTTGCGGCGTTCACTTCATGGCGGAAACTGCCCGCATTCTCTGCGCGCCCCACCAGAGGGTCATTCTCCCCAACATCACCGCGGGCTGCTCCATGGCCGACATGGCGCCCACCGACGACGTTCTGGACGCTTGGGATGATCTGGAGGGCTTACTGGGCCCCAATTCGGTAATACCCATCACATATATGAACTCCACGGCTGAGATTAAGGCTCTCTGCGGACGGAACGGGGGCATCGTTTGCACTTCCTCCAACGCCGCAGCGACCTTCAAATGGGCCTTCCAGCGAGGCGACCGGGTACTCTTTCTCCCCGACCAGCACCTGGGACGCAACACCGCCTTCAAGATGGGCATCGACCTGGACAAGATGATTGTCTGGAACCCCTTCAAGCCCATGGGCGGACACACTGCGGAGCGTATCCGGGAATCGAAGGTCATCCTATGGCAGGGGCATTGTTCAGTGCATACCCGCTTCTCCCCCCGGCAGATAGAGACCGCCCGCCAGAGGTACCCGGACATCACCGTCATCGTACATCCGGAGTGCACCCTCGAAACGCTACAGGCCGCTGATATTAACGGCTCCACCGAAGTCATTCGCAAGACCATCAACGAGGCCCCTTCCGGCAGCCAGTGGGCAGTGGGGACGGAGATAAGCCTGGTCAACCGCCTCGCCAAGAACAACCCGGACAAGGTCATTTTCTGCCTGGATCCAATCGTTTGTCCCTGCTCCACCATGTACCGCATCCACCCCGCCTACCTCTCTTGGGTGCTGGATTCCCTTCTGGATGGAGAGATAGTCAACGAAATTCGGGTAGACCCGGAGACCACGCGTCACGCTCACACCGCCCTGGAGCGGATGCTGGAGGTCTCCTAGGATAGGCCGGCCTCCGTTGAGGGACCAACCCGCGAGCCCCGAATTCCGTGTCGCCAGAGTAACACGGCTTGCTTGAAATCACACGTGAAATCCGGCGTCTCATCGACCGCGCCCTGGAGGAAGATCAGGCCTTTGCGGACGCCACGACCCAGGCGCTCATAGACCCCTCCATCCGGGCCGTAGGCGAATTCCGGGCCGAAGAACCCGGCATACTGGCGGGTATCTCTGCTGCTCTAGAGGTGTTCCAACGCCTTCGGCCCTCAGCCGAGACTCATGTCCTCGTCGAAGACGGCTCCTCTCTCGCCCCCAGTCAAATCATCGCCACAGTCACCTCGTCTGCCGACGTCATCCTGCGAGGAGAGCGACTGGCCCTCAACATTCTGCAGCGGATGAGCGGCATCGCCACCCAGACCGCCGAATACGTCAAGGCTGTGGAGGGCACCGGCGCCCGCATCATCGACACCCGCAAGACCGCCCCCGGACTCCGCACCCTGGACAAATACGCCGTCCGCGTGGGCGGGGGCCACAACCACCGCATGCACCTGGGAGACGGCATCCTCATCAAAGACAACCACCTGTACCTGCTCGACCATGAAGCTATTACCCTCCCTCAACTCATTCGGCGCGCGCGGGAGAGAGCGCCCCACACCCTGAAGATAGAAGTGGAAGTGACCAATCTCCCCCAGTTGGAGGAAGCTCTTGAAGGTCGGGCGGACATCATCCTTCTAGACAACATGTCCGTTGAAGAGATGGTGGAAGCCGTCCGTATAACCGGAGGCCGCGCCCTATTGGAGGCTTCCGGCGGCATTACCCTCGACAACGTTGCTGCCGTCGCCACAACCGGCGTCGATCTGATATCCGTCGGCGCGCTGACCCACTCCGTCAAGGCCCTAGACATCAGCATGGACATCTCTACTATCCGCTAGCCAAACTGGATTGAATCCATCGCCCCAGAAAGGTGAACAATGACGACAGGTAGAACCCGCGCTCCCATCGAACGCAACATGGCCATGGAGTTGGTCCGTGTCACCGAGGCCGCCGCCATCGCCGCCGCCCGTCACATGGGCAAGGGCGACAAAGAGCTCGTGGACCAGGCCGCCGTGGACGCCATGCGATTCACCCTTGGCTCGATATCCATGGACGGCGTGGTCGTCATCGGCGAAGGAGAAAAGGACGAGGCCCCCATGCTCTACGTCGGCGAGTACATAGGCGATGGTCAGCCACCACAGGTGGACATCGCCGTGGACCCCATCGACGGCACGACCCTGCTCTCCAAGGGACTACCCGGCGCGATTGCCGCCATTGCTCTATCCGCCCGCGGGACCATGAAGGTGCCCTTTCAGTTTGCCTATATGGACAAGATTGCGGTGGGCAAGGCGGCCAAAGACGTGATAGACATCAACGCCCCGGTGGAGACCAATTTGCGTAACATAGCCCAGGCCATGGGCCGGAGGGTGGAAGAGCTAACTGTGGAGGTACTGGACCGTCCCCGCCACCACCAGCTGCTGGCTGAGATTCGCAGCACCGGCGCACGGGTGAAGCTAATCTCAGACGGAGACGTTGCCGCCGGCATCCACGCGGCGCTACCCGACTCCGGCATCGACGTACTCATGGGCATAGGCGGTACCACCGAAGGCGTTCTCACTGCCGCGGCCATCCGGTGCATCGACGGGGCAATCCATTGCAAGGCCTGGCCCAGGAACGAGAACGAACGGCAAGCTGGCCTGGAAGCCGGCGTTGACCTCGAGAAGGTCCATACAACCACGGACCTGGTGGGGGGCGAGGACGTGTTCTTTGCGGCCACCGGCGCAAGCTCCGGAGAGCTATTGCGAGGCGTCCGCTTCTTTGCAAACGCCGTACAGACCCAATCGCTGGTAATGCGCTCCCGCTCCGGCACCCTCCGTTGGATAGACTCCCTCCACGACTCCACCCGCCTAAACAAGGTGCTGTACCAGGAATAGGGATAGGAATACTGGAGGTCAACGTGACATCCTTCGCAACATATGTAAGACTCCAAGCATATCCGAAGGAGAACGAGCCGTGGCAACGATCAAAGAAGTAGACAAGCGAGTGACGGTGTTAGAGGCAGACAGAAAACATCTCGCTACCCTTGCGGACCTGGACCGCATATCATGTCTTCGCTAACTTTGTTATCCCTCTGAAACTTCTGAACAATCCTTGAGCTTAGCGCTGTTCAATACTATTTCTTCTCCACTTTGATTTCGTCCCCAAATGCTCAACTCATAGTCCTTGAAAGACTCCTGAATCCATTCTGGCAAGACAACTTCTAAAGCTACTATTGGTTGACTAGGGCTGGCAGTATACTTATGAGCAGCCACGTAAGCACCTTCCAAGACAAATGCGCCAGGACTCACAATACTCAAGGCAGGAGGTACATCGTCTGCAAGATAATTATAAGTAGGACCCAAGTCTGAACTTTTATACAAAGCAAACACTATTAAGTCGGCACCTCCAATAGTAACTCCCTCTTTGAGTTCCCCAGTCATAGTAAGTGCTCCATCACAGACCTCAGGGCCAGTCAAAAACGTCAGATCTTTGCTACTGCCTAGGGAAAAGTTAGGATTACTTATCTCACACTCTCGAACCAGGGCAATCGTTATGAATATTGCGACTGTGAAAGCTATACTGATCAGAATACCTTTACCCACCCATTACCTCCTAGCACTGCACCGACGAAGTGTATCCGCAAAAGGTCTACACTTACAGTAACAGGTTTCGAATGCTCACGAGACGCCTTAACTATCCACTACGACTAGCCACCGGCCCCTACCCCGCCTCCATCCGCACGTCGTACCGACCCTGCCTGGTCGCCGCAGTTACCGTGGCACGGTGCTAGTAACTCGGAGGGTAGACGGCTGTCCGACTTCACCCCAATACAGCTCCCGCTACGGATGCTCCTGCGGCTAGAATGGCGGTGCCAACTCCTATCCACAGGAAAATCAGCGCAACCTTGGCATTTGCAACGTCTTCCCTCGTCGCGAAGGATTTCATCTCGCCTTCAATCCTCGATACCCTGTCGCGGACGTCGTCAAGCCGTTCAAGATGGTATCTGTACGGTTCGAGCGGGTCGTTTCTATATTCGGCCAACTGGCATCCTACGCGCTTCTTTTACCCAATTCCAAAAGCTGCGATAGTAGTAGCCGGAATGCGAATCATCCAGTCTAAGCACTACTCCAATGTTGGAGGACTCAGTTGCTCCATCCAGATTCAGGACTTCGCTAACTACAGCGGCATTGTCGGTAAAGCTGCGGATGAGCAGCACGCGTTCCGAAAACTGGAATACCCCGTCGCCGAAATGCTTTTTTGCATCCTCATGTATCTCTGGCGAAATTTCTTGTTCGAATAGGGCTATGAACATATTCATGGCTTGATATCATCCATATCTAATTGGGCATTCCCTTAGCGTCTGCCGTAATTGTAAAACCCCTCTAAAGTGAAGGCAGCTCAGCCAAGTGCCCTATGACTCAGATTACCATTGCAAACAATTGTCCGTCAATGCTTATGGGAGCACGCCTTGGATTAGAACCTCTACCCCGCCTCCATCCCCACGTCATACCGCCCCTGCCTCGCTGCCGCCGTTACCTTTGCCCGGTGGTGGAAGACGCGCTGCACTTCTGCCCGATTCTCGTTGTTGCCGGCCCAGGTCCGCAGGGGTACGCCCTGGAGACCACGACCATAGGAGAAGCTCAACTCCCACGGCGCGCCGACGCGCTGGGCGCAACGGTTTATCGCGTCCAGGTTCGTTGTCGCCTCCTCGTCTCCTTGGCCACCGGAGAGGAAGACAATACCCGGCACCGTCGCGGGCACTGTGCTCTTCAAGCATCGAACCGTCATATCCCCCACTTCTTCACGCCCGGCTCGACCCGCTGCCGACGCTCCAGAAAGCACCATATTGGGCTTCAGCAGGATGCCGTCCAACGCAACGCCCTGGGCTCGCAGCTGGCGAAACACTTCCGCCAATGCCGCTTCCGTGGCGTCGTAGCACTGGTCGATGTCGTGGTCGCCGTCCATCAGCACTTCCGGCTCCACCATGGGAACCATCCCCGCCTCCTGAGTCAGCGCGGCAAAGCGGGCCAGGGCGTGAGCATTCACGTCTAGGCAGTAGGCGCTGGGAATGCCCGGCCCGATGGTGATGACCGCACGCCACTTGGTGAATCGAGCCCCTAATTCCGCGTACTCCGCAAGCCGCTCCCTCAGGCCGTCCAGCCCCTCGGTGACGCTCTCTCCGGGTGCGCCTGCCAGCTCCTTGGCTCCCGTGTCTACCTTGATTCCAGGCATCATGCCCGCATCCGAGAGCACCTTCACAATCGATGTGCCGTCGTCGCTTTTTTGCCGGATGGTCTCGTCGTAGAGAATAACTCCGCTGATGAACTCAGAAACGCCTGGAGTGCGAAGCAGCATCTCCCGGTAGTCACGGCGGTTGGTTTCGGTGCTCTCAGCGCCGATGCTGTCGAATCTGCGCTTGATGGTCCCGGTGCTCTCGTCGGCTGCCAGGATGCCCTTGCCCGGCGCCACCAGCGCCCTGGCGGTATCCGATAGCGTCTCGATACTTGCGGTCTGCGTCATTTCTTTTTCTTCCCCCTAAAAGTCTGCTGTCCGTCGGCGGAAAAACATCCGTCTATTCTGCCGACTTTCGTCTCGGATGACGGGATGCGAAGTCTTTTGCCATCTCCTCAAAGGTGCAAAAGCTAACCCCGGGGTGGCTCATGATGTAGGAAGTCAGACGCTCCAGCATCAGCAATACCTGGGGGCGGCCCGCCACGTCCGGGTGGATGGTGATGGGAAACACGGCCTCGTCGTACTCCCGGTACACGTAGTCAAACTGGTCCCGCCACAGCTCCTCGATGTCCCTGGGATTAACGAAGCCGTGGCTGTTGGGCGATGCCTTGATGAACATCATGGGAGGCAGGTCGTCCAGATACCAGCTGGCGGGAATCTCGATGAGGTCCGTCTCCTGGCCGCGCTCCAATCGAGTCATCCAGGTATGGGCCGGCTTGGAAAAGTCGATCTTCGTCCATCTATCCCCAACCCGCACGTAATAGCACTCAAAGTCCCGGTGCATCAAGCTGTTGTCGTACAGTATGCCGTGCTTCAGCAGAAGCTCCGCCGTCGCGTGGCTGAACTCCCACCATGGCGCGACATACCCGCAGGGTTTTCTCCCCCAAAATTCTTCGACGAGCTCGATGCACCGAACAAGCACCGCTTCTTCCTGCTCCCGGGTCAAGGCGATGGGGTTCTCGTGGGAATAGCCGTGGATGCCGATTTCGTGTCCCGCCTCGGCAACCATGCGCGTTTCCGTGGGGAAGGACTCGATGGAATGACCGGGAATGAACCAGGAGGTCTTGATGCCCAGCCGGTCGAAGAGCTTCAGGAGTCGTGGGGTGCCCACCTCGCCGGCAAAGATGCCCCTGGAGATGTCGCCCGGCGAGTCCTCGCCCCCGTAGGAACCCAACCACCCCGCCACCGCGTCAACGTGCACCCCGTAGGCACAAAGAATCCGCTTTTCAGCCATTTTTCTTTCCCTTTCGGTAGGACTTTGCCATCCGTCTGCGCCGCAAGCATAGCACTAGCCCAATTCGGTAACAACAGAATCAATTTTCTTTCCCTTTTCTTCATTCAGCCCTGGTCGGCTATGCAAAGCGTTCGATTCGCCGCAAGAAGCCGATGTCGCTTCCGAAACCCCTTGACTGTTTCCCACCCCGTTGGTACAAATGAATCATCTACTATTTCCCGCAAGGAGGCCCCCATGTACGAAGGTTACAGAGTTATCGACGCCGATGGGCATTTCTACGAGCCGAGAGATATCTGGGACCGGTATGTGGAGCCGGAATTCTACGACCGCCGTCCCAGGGTTCGCGAGATTTTCGGCCGCTCCCGCATGGACTTCGAGGTGGACGGCGTCTTCTTCCACAAGTCGAAGATAACATCCGCCACCACCAAGCGTTACGCCAGCCAAGAGGCCAAGTACGGGGACGCCTACCGCGCCTGGTGGAGCTGCGAAAGCCGCATCAACGACATGGACAAATACGGTTGGGACATCCAGGTATGTCTGCCCACCGCCGGCCACGTGGGGGCGCAGATGTCTCGCACCGACGTCAAGCTAGGAGCCGCTGTGGTCCGCGCCTACAACAACTGGGCCCGGGACTACTGCGGCGAATCACCTGACAGGGTGAAATTCGTCTCCGTTGTGCCCGGCGGCGACGCCGCAGAAGTGGCCGTGGAAGCGCGCCGCTCCGTGGAAGAACTGGGCGCCGTATCCTTCATCATGTCCACCCCTGCCGTGGGGCACTGGTGGCACACTCCGGAATTCGACCCGGTCTGGGAGGTCGCAACCGAGCTTGACGCCCCCCTCTCACTACACGGCAACGAGACCAAGACGGGGGAGCCCGCAACCTACGACCGGTACAACGGCATGGGCGGCCCCTTCGAGGCCATCCACCACGCCATCAACTTCCCCATGGAAAACATGATTGGCGTCGCCCACTTCATGCTCTCCGGCATCCTGGACCGCTACCCCAAGATGAAACTGTCCATACTGGAGGCCAACTGCGGCTGGCTGCCCTTCTGGCTGAGCCGCCTGGAGAACTGCAGCGACGGGCGGCAGGCCGTGACCTTCGACGCCGAACCGTTGAAGGCCACGCCCTACGAGTATTTCGACCGGCAGTGCTTCATCGCCTGCGACGCCGACGAACCGGGAATCAAGTTCTGCATCGAGCACGTGGGGGACGAGAACATCGTCTTCAACACGGACTACCCCCACGCCGACGCTCCCGACCCGTGGGAGCCGGTGCCCAACATGATGAGCCAGCCCATCTCCGACGACTCGAAGCGGAAGATTATGTGGGACAACTCAATCCGTCTCTACGGCCCCCGCCTGCTGGAAGGCTTCAACGGCGGCTAAAGCCCAGTCTCCATTAACGAATTAAGGGCTGGACGAAGGAGTTCGTCCAGCCCTTTTACTTTTGCCGGAGATATGCTGCGTTAGGTTCGGGTACTGGCCTCGAAAGCGGGTTTCAGACCGTCAAGGAACTTGTCCACCTCGCCCTCATTTTGTGGAATTTTATGCCTAAGTAACAATCGCCTTGACTTTTGACCCTATGACTGTTGAAGCAACAACCTTATTACAGCGGCCAAGACCCCAGCATTAACTATTACCAAAAGCCCCATTCCCCATTTCAGGATTTGCACCTCCGACCTAATTGCCGCCAAATCTGCTTTTGTAGCAAGGTGAGGGAGGGTAGCCGCCACGCTCGCTACCCGTTCTTCTATAGTTTGCGTTGTCATTCCTTCCTCCTGTAAACACGGACCTTGTTAACGTCTAGGCACTTTGCAGTTGGGGTTGTTGACCATCTCCGTTAACGTCTCACAACCCGGGCCCCTCCTGTAATCGTGGTCTGCGCTTTGGTCAAGCGCAACCATGCAAACGAGAATCAGCACAAAAAGGACTATCACGCCAAGACAACCATACAGGCAACCCTTGGGCGGTTGCTTTTTCTTCTCAGCAATGCAGCCATACACCTAGCCTAAAGTGCTTACGGCAATAAGCCCAGCCGCAGGTTTCACAGCTTACAGCAATGTCTTTACAGGTTCCCCATTCGTCGCAAGTCATTCAGATTGATTCAACAATTCCTTCGCCGCATTCATGGCGTCCTTTATCGACAAGTATCGCTCTATCCCTTGAGCTACAGGGGCAAAGCAAGTGTACAGCTAATGGCCCTTCTTGTCTTTAGACGCAGATTTATACGCCAATCGACGGTTGTGGCATAATTCAACGTGCGAGTTCGAGGATGACTATCCCACCAGAGTACCTTGATGTTTAGCTTTGTAAGGACAGGGTTTAGGCAGCCACCCCCCACTTGGTTTAGGTGGAGGAGGGATCCGTAGGGGCGTCCCTCGTAGGCGCCCTTACTGGTTGGTGAATCGCCTCAAGCCGAGGGTCGGTCCGCGATGGCGCTCTTCAGGGCGTTTAGGAAAGTGTCAATCTCGCCTGTGCTGTGAAATGTCCCTGAAAGCCCTACGGCGTGTCTTCTTTCCTCCGGAGAGCTGCCCACCCAGCCTGACGCGTCCTCCTTAACCAGATTCGGAGGGAGATAAGTCTGCAGATGATCCACGTCGACGCCTAACTGATTCACGAGGCGGGTAGCATGTACCGTGAATCTCAAGCCACCATGTTCTTTGTGAGGCATTGCTGAGATGAACAGCACCGTTCGAACTCCGCCTTCTTTCCGTCGCAGTGTATAGGCAACCTCTGTTGTGTACCCGTTGGCCGACAGGACACCACGGACTCCGCTCCTAATGTGAGAGTACAATTCGCCAATTCCGTTCTCTTCGGCCAATTCCTGAAGCTCATTCACAGTCCTGTACCGCCTCCTCTTAGACGAGGCACGGGCTTTGGCTTCAGCCTTCTCCGGTTCCACCAGAAATACTTGGGCCAAGAGACGCCTACCGTCACTGTCCGTGAAATGCTGAACCGTGGCCACGTTGATTGGTACATTCATATCCGAAAGATAGCGAACGATTCTGTCGGTGCTGGCGTCTATGGATTCGGCGACAACAAGGATGCGGTGCCCCAAGTTTAGTTCGTCCGGCAGCTTCGTCTCAAACCGCTCCTCGAAGGCCGTCCTTAATGAATCTGCATTCTTAAAGTGTCTATCCGCAATTTCCACAATCCGGTCGTGGGATAGGTCTTTAACCCAGGATGCATATTCCAATGCCTGAGCGGCTGTATCTCGCGGGGTTTGTCCTCTCTTTAATTCCACAATCACGGTATCTCCCACATTGTCCAGGCAAAGCAGATCCATAGCCTGTCCAAAGTCGGTGCGAACTTCCCTTCCTATTATCAGCAAATTCGGGTCAAGGAACGATATGTCTTTGGATAGCCAGTCCTCAAGTCGTTCTTCGAAGGCTATCTGACTGCTCGGAATTTCTCGCAACGTATCTTCATCTATTACTTCCCATAGGCGAACTTCTTGCATCGCGCCCTCTCACTTAGCCGTGTTGTGGCGAGGGTACTAGCGAAGGAGGCAAACCTCAAGAGCGCGAATTGTGCCCGGCCTTGGGCCACTAGACCAGCACGTCCTCCAAAGCCTCTTCCAACTCGTTGGCAGAGGTGTAAGCTTCGAACCTCGCCGTCACCACTCCGTCTCCATCCATCAGAAACACCCACGATTCGTTGGTCCACTCCGGCACGCTGGTCAAGCCCCACTCGTCCATGATGGGCGAAGTTCGCGCACGGGTCAGGTCTCCCTGCACCTCGTGGGGGTTCTCGTAGACCTCAACGTGAATGAAGCTGGCCTGGCCCTCGTACTTGCTGCGAACCTGGCTAATTGTCTCCACCTGAGGCCCGCAAGTGGCCGAGGTGCAGAAGGACGGCGTAGAGAAAACTACCATCGTGGGGCTGCCCTGCTCCAGGGCGTCGGCGATGCTGGTGGAGTACAGTTCCGGGTCTGCCTCGTGGGCGGAGGACAACTCCTCCAGAGGGGATCCATCGCCCAGCGTCCTATTCATGCTCGCGGGGGCCTTCTGCCCCACGTCCACCACCTCGAAACCGGCAGTCACCTCCACTTCCATTATCGCCATCCGGTCTGACCCTTCTTCCTGTCCGACTATCTCTAGCCTCCACAAGCCCGTCCTATCGAAAGACAGGTCCGTGGTGTAGCTGCCTCGAGTGCCGTAAGGCCAGAGGTTAAAATCCGCCTTAATCACCTCGTGGGGACCATCAACAGAGCCGTCCTCTCCGACAAAGAAGGTAGCTACTTCCACCTCCGGCACAGTGACCAGAGCCTTTGCCCCAACGAGCAGGAAGGCTACCCGTTGGCCACCCGGACGCAAGACCGTGGTGCCGAGAATGCCGTCCCAATCCGTCTCGACTTCCGGGGTCGTCATGGTCGCCGATGCGGTCATTTCGGGCGTTGGGGTCTGCGTGGCCGCCGGGGCCGGCATCAACTCGTCAGCGCCGCAGCCGACCAGAAGTCCAGCGCCGACCAAAGCTACAAATGTCAACAAAGCTGCGTATTTCATACATAGATTACGCATAGTCACCGCCAAGGGATTCAATATTTCCTTACTATCAGCCTACCATTCTACCAAAATCTTTCTCCCTCATTCTCCAGTAGGGACGTTCCCAGCAGGCATCCAGTTACGTCTTTCCTACCCGCCTCGCATACCATAATGGACCGCATTCGTCGTCTTTCTCACAACGCTCCCAAACCTGTCCTGACATCCCTCCATTGCCGAAACTCCTACGCCTCTGCTACCCTCCCTCAGCAGACCTATGTACACTAACAACTCAGCAGACAACGTCGACCCAGAATTGGATTCGATTGCCCCAGTTTTTTTCAAACGAACGTCCACGCCTGAAACGAATAATCTCAGGCACGAATTAGCTCTGATTCGATAATCCTAACGAATAATTTTCACGCCTGATCTCGTGAAAACGAATCCCTTCCAATCTCTCCACCATATTGACAAACTTGCCTTCATTTATGTTAAATTCAAGCAGGCATGCAGCCACAACTCGCTAAAGCAAACGAGGCGGCCCCTTCCCAGGAGCAGCCGCACAAAACTTAGTTCGGAGACAGGTAATGGAGGCAAAGCGCGTAGACCGCCGGAACGTTGGGGTGTTGGCACGGCTCCAGCGGGCGGCCTGCGTTCCCCTTACGCAGCCTTTGAGCAGTCCGACCCCCAACCCCTAGGCAATAAATCAAAGGCAGTAAGAGGAGGAACCAAAGTGGCTCAGGAACAGGTAATAATCTTCGACACGACCCTCCGCGACGGCGAGCAGGCCGCCGGCGCGGGAATGACCACCCCCGAAAAACTGGAAATCGCCCGGCAGCTTGACCGCCTTGGCGTCGACATCATCGAAGCAGGCTTCGCCGCCAGTTCACCCGGCGACTTCGAAGCCGTCGCAACTGTCGCACGGGAGATCCGCAGGCCCATCATTGCATCCCTGGCCCGTGCCCACCCCAACGACGTAGACCATGCTTGGGGCGCTCTGAAGGGGGCAGCCCACCCCCGCATCCACGTTTTCCTCTCCAGTTCCGACATCCACCTGATGCACCAGCTTCGGAAGAACCGGGAAGAAGTCATGGACATGGCGGTAACTATGGTCTCCAGGGCCAAGGGCTACTGCGAAGACGTGGAATTCTCGGCGATGGACGCCTCCCGCACGGAGCCCGAATATCTCTACACCATGCTCAGAGCCGTCATAGACGCAGGAGCAACGACCATCAACATCCCCGACACCGTCGGCTACTCCATTCCGGAAGAGTTTGCCCAACTTCTGAAGGACATTCAAGAGAACGTGCCGAATATCCACAAGGCCGTCCTCAGCGTCCATTGTCACAACGACCTGGGCCTTGGCGTTGCCAACAGCATGGCCGCGATCCAGGTGGGCGCGCGGCAGGTGGAGGGCTGCATCAACGGTCTCGGCGAGCGGGCGGGCAACGCCGCCCTCGAAGAGATAATCATGAGCATCGAAACCCGCAAAGACTTCCTCGGCGTCCGGACCAACGTGGACACCACCCAGATTTACCGCACCAGCCGGCTGGTCAGCGACGTTACGGGCTTCCCCATTCAGCCCAACAAGGCAGTGGTCGGTCTCAACGCCTTCCGCCACGCCTCCGGCATCCACCAGGACGGCATTCTGAAGGAACGTTCCACCTACGAAGTGATGGACCCCGCGTCCATTGGATGGCCCGGCAGCTCCCTGGTGCTTGGCAAACTCAGCGGCCGCGCCGGCCTCCGCTCCCGGCTCGACGAACTTGGATATCACCTGACCGCCGACGAGCTGGCCCAGGCTTTCGAGGGCTTCAAGCTTCTTGCCGACAAGAAGAGGGAGATAACGGACCTGGACCTGGAAGCCCTGATGTCCGACCAGCGCAGGATCATCAGCGAGAACCCTAGCTTCACCATGGAGCACATCCAGGTGTCCTGCGGCGACCACGAAATACCTACCGCTACGGTCAAGCTCACCGGCCCGGACGGGTTCACGACGACCGACGCCGCCACCGGCACCGGTCCCGTAGACGCAATCTACAAGGCCATCAACCGCATCGTTCAGGTGCCCAACACCCTCGCTGAATTCACCGTTAAGTCCGTTACCGGAGGCATTGACGCCATCGGAGAGGTGACGATTCGCATCCAGAAGGACGACGGGGTGTACGTGGGCAGGGGATCGGATACAGACATCCTCGTAGCCAGCGCCAAGGCTTACCTGAACGCCCTCAACCGGCTGCTGGCCATGGAAGAGGCCAAGAAGGAGTCCGCCGTAGGAGCACCCAACCCCTAAGGCGTGTGAAGGCCACCTCCACGCTCTGACGATTCCGCCCAGGGCAAGAAAAACTGCATCAACCGCAGGCAAGGTGTGTTATGCCTCCTAAAACGATGTTTCAGAAAATCTGGGACGCCCACGTGGTGCACCAAGAACCCGGTGCGCCCGCCCTCATCTACATAGATCTGCACCTGGTGCACGAGGTCACCTCGCCCCAGGCCTTCGAGGGACTCCGGCTGGCAGGCCGAAGTGTACGACGGCCCGACCTGACCGTCGCTACCGTTGACCACAACACCCCCACCTGGGAGCTTTCCCGCCCCGTGGTTGACACAATTTCCAAGCGCCAGTTGGACGCCCTGTCCGACAACATCAAGGGCACCGACATAGCCTTCTACGACCGGTACAGCCGCAACCAGGGCATCGTCCACGTCATCGGCCCGGACCTGGGCTACACCCAGCCGGGCATGACGGTGGTCTGCGGCGACAGCCACACGTCCACCCACGGCGCGTTGGGGTGCTTCGCCCTCGGCATCGGCACGTCCGAAGTGGAGCACGTGCTGGCCACCCAAACCCTGCGGCAGTTCAAGCCCAAGACCATGGAGGTGAGGGTGGAGGGCCCGCTTCCCCCAGGAGTGGAGGCCAAGGACCTCATCCTCGGCATCATCGGACAGATAGGCATCAACGGCGGCATCGGCCACGTCATCGAATACACTGGCGAGGCCGTCCGCTCCCTTTCCATGGACGGACGCATGACCGTTTGCAATATGAGCATAGAAGGTGGCGCCCGCGCCGGCATGATTGCACCCGACGACACTACTTTCGACTATGTCCGAGGCCGGACCTTCGCCCCTAAGGGGGACGATTTCGAGGCGGCCGTTGACCGATGGCGCAACCTGCCATCCGACGAGGGCGCAGCCTTTGACAAGCAGGTAATCATCGACGCCGCCGCGCTGGAACCCTTCGTCACCTGGGGCACCAACCCCGGCATGGTTGCGAAGATAACGGACCGCGTCCCGGACCCGGCATCCTTCCAGCAGGCGGCGGAGCGGGAAGCCGCCGAACGGGCCCTAAGCTACATGGCCCTGGAGCCGGACACCCCCATCCAGGACATTCCCATAGATCGGGTATTCATTGGCGCCTGCACCAACAGCCGCATCGAAGACCTCCGGGCCGCAGCAGACGTTATCAAGGGCAAAAAGGTCAACGCCGGCGTCTACGCCATGGTAGTCCCCGGCTCGGCCCGGGTGAAGGCCCAGGCGGAGGAGGAAGGCTTGGACCGCATCTTCGCCGACGCGGGCTTCGACTGGCGCATAGCGGGATGCTCCATGTGCCTCGGCATGAACCCGGACGTTCTGAAGCCGGGCGAGCGTTGCGCCTCCACCTCCAACCGCAACTTCGAAAACCGCCAGGGAAAGGGCGGTCGAACTCACCTGGTCAGCCCGCCCATGGCGGCAGCAGCCGCGATAGCCGGCCACTTTGTGGATATCCGCGAGTGGAAGACAACTTGAACCAACGACTTCTGAGGAGCGTGCCAGCGTAAGATGGAACCCTTTACGAAGCTCACCGGCGTAGCCATGCCCCTGGACAGGGTCAACGTGGACACCGACCAGATAATACCCGCAGTTCACCTCAAGCGCATCGAGCGAACCGGCTACGGGCAGTTTCTCTTTGGGCCGTGGCGATTCGACGCCAACGGCAAACCCAACCCGGATTTCATTCTCAATCATCCCAGTATTCATAACCCCAGGTTCCTCGTCGCGGGACGGAACTTCGGATGCGGCTCCTCACGGGAGCACGCGCCGTGGGCACTGGAAGACTACGGCTTTCGATGCATCATCGCGTCCAGCTTCGCCGACATCTTCTTCAACAACTGCTTCCAGAACGGCCTGCTGCCCGTAACCCTGCCGGAAGAGCAGGTCGGCGCCCTCATGAAAAAGCTCAAGCAAAGTCCAGGCGCAACCCTCTCCGTAGACCTGGAGAAGCAACGGCTTTGGAGCGACGACAACGAGCTTGCATTCTCCTTTGAGGTTGATCCTTTCCGAAAGCGCTGCCTCCTGGACGGCTTGGACGAAATAGGCTTGACGTTGCTGCATGAGGAAAAAATAGGCGCCTACGAGCGACGGATGGGGATCTCTGCGTGACCGCCACCACGGAGACCAGCCAATGAACTATCGCATCGCCGTACTGCCGGGGGACGGCGTCGGCCCTGAGGTAACAGCCCAGGCCGTCAAAGCCCTCCACGCCATAGGCGACTGTTTCGGTCACACCTTTGAAATCCAGTACGGTGCCATAGGCGGCGGGGCCATAGACGAGTTTGGAGACCCCTTCCCGCCGGAAACCCTGGAACTCTGTCGGCGGAGCGACGCCGTCCTTCTTGGAGCCGTCGGCGGTCCCAAGTGGGACGACCCACAAGCAGCCGTGCGGCCGGAGGACGGCCTGCTGGCCCTTCGCAAGTCCCTTCAACTCTTCGCCAACCTCCGGCCCGTGAAACTTCATCCCGCTCTTATCGACGCCAGCCCGCTAAAGCCGGAAGTGCTCCAGGGAGTTGACCTGGTAGTAGTGCGGGAACTTACGGGTGGGCTTTACTTCGCCCAGCCAAAGAAGCGTTGGACGGATGCCGACGGCCAGGCCGCCGTGGACACCCTTGTCTACACAGAGGCGGAGATTCGCCGGATTCTCCACGCCGCCTTCCGACTGGCCCAGACCCGCCGGCGGCGTGTCACTTCCGTCGACAAGGCCAACGTGCTGGAAACTTCCCGACTATGGCGAGAACTAGCTGACAGCGTCGCGAAAGACTACCCGGACGTTTCCCTGGAGCACATGCTGGTGGACAACGCCGCCATGCAACTAATCCGCAGCCCCTCCCAATTCGACGTCATGGTCACCGAAAACACCTTCGGAGACATTCTCACCGACGAAGCCGCCGTCCTATCCGGCTCCATGGGAATGCTGCCCTCGGCAAGCCTGGGCCATACCGGAGGCGAGACCCCACTGGGCCTCTACGAACCCATACACGGGAGCGCGCCGGACATCGCGGGCCGTGGCATCGCGAACCCGGTTGCCGCCATCCTGAGCGCGGCCATGCTGCTGCGCCTCTCTCTTGGCTTGGAGCAGGAGGCTCTTGCCCTGGAAGACGCCGTGACCCGCGCTCTGGAAGACGGCTGCCGCACCGCCGACATCACCCGCCCCAGCGAAACGCCTCTCTCTACCGAAGCCATGGGCGACGCCGTGATCGGGCGAGTTGCAAAAGCAGCCTAACTTCCAGATGACCGGCGCCTACACAGAAGACGGCCCGCGTATAGAAGCGATAGTGCTGGACTTTGACGGCGTCATTCTGGAGTCCAATCACGTCAAGGCGGAGACTTTTCGTCGACTATTCAGCCAGTATCCCCAACACGCCGAAACCATAGTCAAACTCCATCGAGACCATGGCGGCATGCCCCGCCAAGAAAAGCTGCGAATCATCTGCGAAGATATCCTTGGTGTGTCCGTCGACGAGGACGGCATTCGACGTTTGAGCAAGGAATTTGGAAGGCTGGCAGACGACGCGATGATGATGTGCCCCTTCACTCCCGGGGCACCGGAGTTCCTGCAAACCTACTCTGCCCTCTGTCCTCTGTTCATAGCCACCGGCACTCCCGAGGACGAGATGCAGCCGCTCATAGAGCGTAGAGGGCTGGCAGAACTCTTTGCGGGGGTCTACGGCTCACCCAGGGACAAGGCCGCCATTCTACGGGATGTGATGGCTGAGAAAGGGTGGCGGCCCAGCCAGATGGTCTTCATCGGCGACTCCATCGACGACTACAAGGGCGCGCAGGCTACGAGTGTACCCTTCATCGGACGAATTTCCCCCGGCAAGGAAAACATATTCGCCGACGCCAACGTAAGCCTGATAGTCGAGAACCTGGCGGAATTACATCAACGCTGGCAGGGGTTGCCCGTCAGCCCATCTTAAACAGGCGGGCGCAATTCTCGCCCGCTATCAGCCTCTTTTCCTCCAGCGGCACGCCCTCCAAAATCCGATCGACAATCTCCCTGGACCGGGGGAAAGTGGATTCCGCATGGGGATAATCGTTGCCCCACATGAGCGTCTCCACACCCAAGTACTCCCGCATCTGCATGCCCAACTCATCTTCCTGAAAGCAGATGAACATATTTCGGCGAAACATGTCGCTGGGAAGCATATCTCCGCCAAATCTGCGGCCCCCAAACCGCTCAGGACGGCGGATCTCCTGGTACGCCACGTCCATCCGGTAGAGAAGATATGGGGCCCACGAAACCTCGTACTCCACCAACCCAACCTTCAGACCGGGGTGACGCTCGAACACACCGGAGAAAATCATGGCGACGACGTTGTCCCGCATGTCGTATTCCTGGTTGATGAACTCCACCATGCCCCGGCTGTTGCCGAAGGTGACCTTCTCGTTGGGACTCCAACGCGACGTGCCGCTATGCATAGCCAGCGGCATTCCCAACGACTCAGCCGCCACCCACAACGGCTCGTACATCGCTCCATCGTACCGGCCAAACAGGGGTCTTTGGGGAATCGCCGCCCCCGCCAATCCTAACGAAGCCGCCCGCCCAAGTTCGCCCACCCCGTCGGCGACCACGTCCACGTTCACCATCGCCATTCCCTTGATCCTGTCCGGGTAGGGGGCGCAGAACTCTGCCAGCCAGCTGTTATATGCCCGGAATACTGCCGAGAGCAGATCCGTCGAAGGAATGAGCCAAGTCTCCAAGCCGACCGAGGGGTAGACCACGTCCCCGGATACGCCGTCCAAATCCATGTCCTCCACGTGGGCGTGGGGGTCGTAGCCGCCCCGACGAACGTCCTCGTACAGCCCTTCAATCTGGATGCTCTCCGGCGCTTCGAACCGCCGTCCCGCCTGGGTGTCGGAGCCGACGATGCCAAAGCTAACGTCGCCGTCGGCGTACCACCTATCAAAGCCATCCTCGCGGACCACCCTCGGGGCCCTGTGCCGGTACTCGGGGTCTATGAAGCGCGTCCAGAGGTCCGGCGGCTCCATCACGTGGGAGTCCGAAGACACCAACCTGTATTCGGCCTTCTTGATTATTTCTGACGCCACGCCAGTCTCCATCCGGGAAGGTTCACCCTCCATGCACCATCCTCCAGCAACATCGGAATAATCAGGCCCGACTTCAGGACGGGCTTCTGCGTCTCCTCCTGGTCATCGCCAATGCCCATGGGTAGGAAGGCAAAGGCCTGGAGGTCGTCCACGTAGCTGGTCGGGGCGACACCTAAGTCAAACAGGTCCTCAAGGGGCCAGTACTTGAGGACGGCCTTCCGAAAGTCCTCCAGTAAAGGCTGAAACAGAGGATGGGAGTGATCGTTGGCCGCTTGGTAGACCGCCTGCAGGTCAATGCCCCGTTCCGTGGCCCACACCCCCTGTCGCACACCACGGGACTCCTTGGAGAGCATCTCCCACGCCACGGCCATAGTGCCGTCGCGGACTGCCTCAGCGAAACGACCGGCTGCCAAGCCGCAAGCGTCGGGCGCATTGCTTCGCCGACTCCCTGGAATTCTCACAGATCCACCTTCCCAACCCTGGAAACTGCCGGAATTCTAACATAACTCTGAGGCGGAGGAGGCTTGAGGGGCGGTCGTTGCGTTTTCGCTTACAGTGACCTATCGAAGGGCGGCTATGAACTCGTCATCCGTTATCAGCAACTTTCTAAGAGTGCTCTGTAGCGATCCTCTAGCTACCTCTCTTTTGCCCAAGATTACCATGCCAGTCACAACTCGGCCATTGGACAGTCTGCGCTGATAGGCTTGGTGGCTGCCCCGACCAATTCTGGCTTTATAACAACCCAATCTTTCAAGGGCATTAACCAGTTGCCTGCTGGAGCAGAGAGGTATTCTTGCCACTGAATGTAGCTAAGCTACCACCAAATCAGGGACTTGCATTGTATAGGTACGAACATTGTTCCCTTGCGTCGACGACACTGCCGCTTGATCTGACTTGGGATTATCTGGATGAACCTTGATGCCCATTTCCTGAAATTCCCGGGCGAGCTCTCCTACATCTTGCACGGCCTCCAGATACACTTCGATGGCCTCTCCCAGCATATCCAGGGCTTCTTCCACCGTATCGCCGCAACTGGCTACGTCCAACTCCGGGCATAGGGCGGTGAACTGGTTGCCGTCTTTTTCCGCCACTCCTGTAAGTATTACTCTCGGCATGGTTCCTCCAGGGCGTGTCTTTTGTTCTAGCTTGCAGTTACTCTATTGCAATTCAATGCCTCATTTCAAGCCAGTCCGGACTTATGCCATCCCTGACCCCGCCCACTGGACACAAAGGGTATCCCTGAATAGAATCAGTCCATATCGCACACAACTTCAAACGGAGGCCGCATTCATGGAAACCGTCAATCCCGCCCTCTTTAACTCAATGGAATGGCGCTTAATAGGCCCGCACCGCGGCGGACGCGTCGTAGCCGTCGCCGGTGATCCTCATGACTCAATGACCTTCTACTTCGGCGCCTGCGCCGGCGGTCTCTGGAAAACCACCGATGGCGGAACCTACTGGCGAAACGTCACCGACGGTTTCCTTAACGTCTCAGCCGTGGGCGCCGTCGCCGTCGCCAGCTCAGATTCCAACGTCATTTACGTGGGAACTGGGGAAGCCTGCCTTCGAGCCAACGTCTGCCACGGCGACGGGATATACCGCTCCACCGACGGCGGTCAAACCTGGGCCCACCTGGGCCTAGAAGACACTCACCACGTCTCCAGAGTGCGCGTACATCCCCAAAACCCGGACCTGGTCTACGCGGCAGCCATGGGCCACGCCTACGGTCCCAACGAACAGCGCGGCGTTTTCCGCTCAAAGAACGGCGGCAGATCCTGGGAGAAGGTGCTCTACAAGAGCCCGCAAGCCGGCGCCTCCGACCTCTCTTTGGACCCCAACAACCCCCGGATTCTTTTCGCCGCCATCTATCAAGCCCGGCGCCACGCTTGGATCAACGTCAGCGGGGGTCCTGACAGCGGACTGTACCGGTCTACGGACGGAGGCGACACGTGGGAGGACATTTCCAACAATCCAGGCATGCCCAAGGGACTGAAGGGACGCATGGGCGTCGCTGTCTCTCCGGCGAAGTCGGGCCGCATTTGGGCCATGATTGAATCCCAAGAGGGCGGCCTATTCCGCTCCGACGACGGTGGCGACACTTGGGAAATAGTCTCCGACGACGCAGATATACGAGGACGCCCCTGGTATTATAGCCACGTCGTCGCCGACACCCAAGACGCCGAAACGGTATACATCATGGAAGGTGGCACCTACAAGTCCGTCGATGGGGGCCGCAACTTCTCCACGGTCTATATGCCCCACGGCGACAACCACGACCTTTGGATTGACCCGGCCAACCCCCGGCGCATGATTGAAGGCAACGACGGGGGCGCCTGTGTCTCCTTCAACGGAGGCGAAACCTGGTCTACTATCTATAACCAGCCCACCTCCCAGTTCTACCACGTGACCACGGACACCCGCTTCCCCTACCGGGTCTATGGCGCCCAGCAAGACAACACCACCATCAGCCTGCCCAGCCGGACATACGCCGGGGCAATCTCGATGGCCGACTGGCATACAATTGGCGGTGGCGAGAGCGGCTACATCGCCGTCAACCCCGACGACCCCGACATTGTCTACGCAGGCAATCACTCCAACGGCTACCTCAGCCGCTACAACCACCGCACCCGCCAGGTGCACAACGTGATGGTATGGCCTGAATCCTCCGCCGCCATCCCCGCCAGAGACATGAAGTACCGCTTCCAATGGACTTTCCCCATCCACTTTTCCCCCCACGACTCTAACGTCCTCTACACGGCGGGCAACCACGTCTTCCGCTCCACTGATCATGGCAACTCCTGGGAACCCATAAGCCCAGACCTCACCCGTAATGATCCATCCAAGATGGAAGTATCAGGCGGGCCCGTCTCCCTGGACGGCACCAACGCAGAATACTACTGCACTGTCTTTGCCCTTGCCGAATCCCCCGTCCAGGCCGGAGTCTTGTGGGCCGGCACGGATGACGGCCTAGTGCACCTGTCAACGGACAACGGCGAGTCCTGGCAGAACGTCACACCGCCTGACCTTCCCCCCTGGGCCCTCATAAGCATCATCGAAGCTTCACCCCACGATCCCGCAACTGCCTATTTGGCGGCAACCCGCTACAAGCTGGACGACGAAGCCCCTTACCTTTACCGCACGACGGACTTTGGTAAGACCTGGGAGCGCATAGTTGAGGGCATACCCTCCAACCACTTTACCCGCGTGATTCGGGAAGACACGGAGCAGCCAGGTCTTCTTTATGCTGGAACTGAATATGGCGCATGGGTCTCCTTCAACGGCGGCGACCGGTGGCAGCCGCTCCAACAGAACCTGCCAGTAGTGCCCATCCACGACCTGGCCGTGAAGGACGACGACCTTGTCGCCGCCACCCACGGGCGTTCCTTCTGGATAATGGACGACCTATCACCCCTTCGTCAGACCGCTGCTGACCCTGCCGAAGCCTCTGTGCGCCTCTTCCAGCCACGCACCACCCACAGGCACACACCGCCCGAAACTTTTGGCCTGCCCTCCAAAGCCCCCTGGGGCTACGAACGCACGGGCACCCTCGTCGTCGCCTACGCACAGCGCCCCGACGATGATGGCGGCGTCATACGCAGCTATATGGACGGCGGCGCCAACCCGCACAATGGCGTCTACGTCCACTACTACCTGGATGACGCCACCGAAGATCCTGTCTCCATCACCTTCCTGGACGACGCTGGCCAGCCTATCATCCGCTACAGGTGCCAGGACGACGCCGACGCTCCATCCTTGGCCCTCGGCGAAGAACCCGGCCCGAAGCCCCGACTCGGCCTTAACCGCTTCGTATGGAACATGCGCTATCCCAAGGCTCAGCCCCTCCCCGGGGACCCCCTCACCGAATCCCTGCACCCCCCCTCCATCACCGGCCCTGCCGCACCTCCGGGCAGCTACGGCGTCCGCCTCCAGGTGGGAGACCGCACCATTACTCAATCCTTCGAAATAATCAAAGACCCCAGACTCGACGCCACTCAAGAGGAGATGCAAGAGCAGTTCAGCTTCCTTATTCGCTTGCGCGACAAACTCACTCAAATCCACACTGCAGTTGAGCAGATACGCAGTGTTCGCAAACAGGTGGACGAGTGGGCCGGTCGAACCAACGCCCAGACCGTCGCCGATGCAGCCCAAGACTTGAATGAGAAGCTGGCCGCCATTGAAGGCGAACTGGCACAGACCAAGGCCAGCGCCCAGATTGATCGGCTAAAATACCCCGCCAAGCTCAACGGCAAGCTCAACGGCCTCATCTCCTGGGTCACCAGTTCCGACGAGAAGCCGACACAGCAGTCGCGGGAGGTCTTCGGGCTTCTATCCGACCAGGCAAACGTACAGTTGGACGCTTTGAAAACGGTTCTCGACGAGGACGTGGCCAAGTTCAACACCCTAGTAGCAGAGATGGAGGTTGCCGCCCTGAACCCGAACCCTTAGATCCATCCTGCTAATGCCCACAACCATGACGACTCAAGGAGGACCGCGTGTCGGCCACCGACGACCTATTGGCGAAGAACGCCAGCTATGCCGAGAGCTTTGACAAGGGGCATCTGTCCGCGCTCCCTGCCCTCAAGCTGGCAGTCGTCACGTGCATGGACGCCCGGGTGGACACTCACCGGTTGCTGGGTATCGCCGAGGGGGACGCCCAGGTTATCCGCAACGCAGGGGGCATCGTCAGCGACGACGTTATACGCTCCCTGCTAATTTCCCAGCGCCTTCTGGGAACACGCGAGATTATGGTGATTCACCACACGGGGTGTGGAATGGTGACCTTTCGCGACGATGACTTGAAGGACGCCATAGAGGAAGAAACGGGACTGCGTCCCTCCTTCGCGCTTGAGGCTTTCAGGGAGCTGGAGCAGGACGTGCGCCAGTCCGTGGCACGCATCGAAGCCAGCCCGTTCATTCCGTCGAAGGACGGAATCCGCGGCTTCGTCTACGACGTAAGAACCGGGCGGCTGGGGGAAGTGGAAAACTAGAACATCCCGCTTCGACAACTAACTATTCATCGCTCTGTCAAAGCCGTCATATAAAGAGGGGCAACCACATGTTCCGTGATTTTCAAAAGGGAGCAATTGACTTGAGCGAAACACCAAGCAAAGGATTGGAACGAACATGGCTTACGGGAATACGTGTCTGATTTGGGGTAACGGCTACGAGGCAAAGGTAGCAAACCCCACGATGCACGGCTCAGATCTCTTGTTTCTTGTGGAAGACTCTGCTAGAACTGGCGGCGGATATGTGATTGCCGATGAGGCCCGTTTCAAACTTGACTCAGGGTGGTTTGACGCTTCCGAAAAGGCCCGCCTTACTACTTGGCTAATTGATCAGCGAAGCATCGGTGTCCGGTATCCACATGTAACGGACAGCTTCCTTGAAGAGATCAAAAGCAAGCATCCTCTTCCAGTGCATGAGCGGGCCAATAGGCTGCTTCGGTTCATCGCTGAACAGACAATAACTATAGGAACGGCGTACAAACCCGGCAAAGAGAACCTTGCTGGTTATGCTTGGTCTGAGTCAATAAATGGAAACGAGATTAAATATCTAATAAATTACCTATTGAAAGCAAAGCTTTTGGAAACCTCAATCGGTGCGTTTGGACCACCTTTGGATAGCCTTGGCGTTCCATATGAAGTGACGGTTTCGGTAGAGGGTCACAATCAAATTGAACAACAGGGGACAAATACAGACTCATCTCAGGCTTTCGTTGCCATGTGGTTCCACGATAACACAAGCGCCGCATACGAACATGGTATCAAGCCCGGAATAGAGTTGGCAGGATATCGACCGCTTAGAATAGACCAAAAGCCCGACCTAAATAAGATCGATGATGAGATAATTGCTGAAATCCGTCGGTCCCGTTTCTTGGTAGCCGACTTTACTCATGGACCTGATGGGGCGAGAGGCGGAGTGTATTTCGAGGCGGGTTTTGCACACGGGCTTGGTATACCAGTCATTTACACATGCCGGAAAGACATGGTGGACAAGCTCCACTTTGACACGCGTCAATACGCACACATCGTATGGGCTACTCCCGAAGACCTGTGTAATGAACTGAAAAACAGGATTATGGCTCGGATTGGAGAAGGGAAAAGCAGCCAAGTAGGGTGATTGCCGATGTCTCCTATAAGAAGCTCGCTTCGACCGGGAGGTGAGCTGGAGCGAAAAAGCCTGTCGTCCCCTACCCCGTGGCGGCCATTGCGCGGCTCATGGCCTCCGCGATGGCCTTCACCTGCCTAGATAGTGTACGGAATTTGTCAAAGCTGAGGGCCTGGGCGGCATCGCACTTGGCAGTAGACGGGTTCGGATGCACGTCCACAATGATTCCGTGGGCGCCGGCGGCAATCGCCGCCAGGGATATGGGCGTCACCAACTCCCAGGAGCCAGTGCTATGGCTGGGATCCACGATGATGGGCAGATGGCTCAGTTTCTTTATGACCGGCACAGCCGCCAGGTCCACCGTGAAGCGAGTGTACGGCTCGAAGGTGCGTATGCCCCGTTCGCACAGAATCACCTGGCTGTTTCCCCCGGAGAGCACGTACTCAGCGGCCAGCAGCCACTCTTCGTAGGAGGATGAGAAGCCCCGTTTCAACAGGACCGGCTTGTCCAGCTTCCCCACCGCGTCCAGCAGATTAAAATTCTGGGCGTTCCGCGTTCCTATTTGCAGCACGTCGGCGTAGGAAGCGACCATTCCCACGTCCTCCGGCGACATGACCTCCGTCACCACGGGCATGTCGAACTCTCGACCGGCCGCAGCCAAAATCTTCAGCCCCTGCACACCCATGCCCCGGAAGCTGTAGGGGGAGCTTCTAGGTTTGAAGGCGCCACCGCGAAGAATATGCGCGCCCTGCTCCTTCACCACTTCGGCCGTCGCCATCGCCTGCTCTTCACTCTCAACCGCGCAAGGGCCGGCAATCATCACCGGCTCCTCACCGCCAATGGTCACGTCGCCCAGCCGGATGATGGTATCGCCCTCTTTGAACTCCCGAGTTGCCAGCTTGAATGGCTTGGAGATTCTAACTACTTCCCCCACGCCGGGGAGCAACTCCATCTCCGCCTGCAGGTCCGAATGTATCTGTCCTACGACACCGATTACCGTTCGTTCCGCTCCCTGGGATAGATGCCCCTGGAGGCCGTGGCTCTCGATGCGCTCCTTAACGACGCCAATCTCGGCGTCTGTGCTATCTGCTTTCATTACCACAATCATGTGACTGCCGCTCCAAACATCATGTTCGCTGCCCACTACCGCCCTCCGGCGGGACTAACAGTCGAGGCCCTGGGTTCTCAAGCCCACGGCGCCCTTTAAATACACGTATTTCAGGTCCTGTGGCACCTTCTCCGTATTCACGAGCATAAGTACCCTGATGCACATGGGCAAACTGTTGGGCACCAGCATCTCGTGGGCGCAAAGCAGGGCCACATTCATCCACCCCAACCGACGGGCCGCCAGCGCGGGGTACTCCGTATTTAGGTCTTGGGTGGTGGTGAACCAAATCGCTGCTACTTGCGACTTGTCCAGGTCATTTTCGACGACAATGTACTGCAGCAGTTCCTTGGTGGCGTCGAGAATAGCTTCCCTGCCGTTTTCTTCGACCGTCGTAGCACCCCTAATTCCCCAGCATTGCGACATCAGGCCACTCCTTCCATCAACACAGGAGATCCGCCGACCATCTCGGACACGAAGGAGGATGCTCTTTCCACTACTTCTTCCGGAGTCGATTGCTGGACCATGCGAACTAGCGCACTCCCAACAGCTGCTGCGTCAGCCATCCTACCTACTTCCTGAAAATGCTCCCGTTTTGAGACGCCAAAGCCCACCGCGACCGGCAGACTAGTATGGCGGCGGACCCGCTCAACCAGCAGGGGCGCTTGGGAGCTGACGGAGCTTCGCGCTCCGGTGACTCCGGTGACGCTGACGCAATATATGAAGCCGGAGGCGGTGGCGCAGACCCTTTCGATGCGCTCCTCAGTGCTAGTTGGAGCCAACAGGGGTATGAGGTCGATACCAAACCGGCCTGCGTTGTGGGCCAAAGGTCCGGCTTCCTCAGCCGGCAGGTCTACGACAATCAGGCCATCCACAGTTGCTTCTCCCGCTTCGCGGCAGAACCGCTCCACACCGATGTTAAGGATGGGGTTGTAGTAACCCATGAGGAGTATGGGCGTTTCCGGCAGCTTGGAACGGAGCCGAGCCACCAGCTCAACGCAGTCCAACAGGGTGACGCCTTGCTGGAGGGCGTGAAACCCCGCCGCTTGTATCGTCGCGCCATCGGCCAGAGGGTCGCTGAAGGGCACGCCAACTTCAATGGCATCGGCGCCCGCCTCCACCAAGGCGGGAATCAGCCGTTCCGTCACCTCCAGGCTGGGATGACCCGCCATGATATAGAGGATGAGGCCCGTTCTTCCCTCGGCCCTTAATTGGGCGAACTTAGCTTCAATTCGGCTTTTGATCACTTCGGCTCACAATTTCTAACGGGGGGAAGTATACCACACGCGCCAAGAGTCGACGCCTTCCGGTTCGTTAAATAAGTAGGACGGCAGCGAAAGCAACGGCGTTCTGCGCTCCATGGACCCAAACGCAGCTCCATAGGGAGCCGGTGCGAAGGTAGAGCCAGCCCAGCAGCGCTCCGGCTACGAAGATCGGAATAATAATCGCCATGCTGGCATGGGCCAAACTGAATATAGCTGCGCTGACCAGAAGGCCCATCACCGGCCCCCACCGGCGAGTTAGCCCCGAAAGTATAAACCCCCGGAAGAAGACCTCCTCTGCAAATGGTCCGGCCAGGATTACCATGACCCCAGTGATGGCTAATGCCGGAGGGCTGTAATCGTCGAAGGGGAGTTCCTGCGGCTTGAGAAGGTCTATTCCAAGCTGGGTGACGACGGCCACGTAGGCGGCGTTGAACAACAGTACAGCTACCAGGACCGCCGGAGGAAGCAGCCACGACATGCTGCGGGAGCTCTGAATCAATCCGAGGGAACGGGCACCTCCGCCGTGCATTGCCGGGCCAAAAAACCACGCCGTCGAAAACATCATGACGACGATCACCATCAGGCTGACGTTAAAGGCGAGGGGGGATTCCACGCCTTCATTGCCCACTGCAAAGCGAAGAAATATCAGGCCCAATCCCAAGCCGGCGAGGGCCACAAGAATGGCTGCCGCGACAGCCGTCAGACCCCAGGACACTGGGGGAATCAGCGTCTCATCGGCGCTGGTGTCGCCTGAGGGAGCGGCTACCCAACTTTCGTCCCCTTCTGGCGGTGGGACGTGTAACTCGTTCTTGGGAATGGCCACGGGACCTGCGTATTCCGTCGGGGGATTCTCCTGATCTTTCGGCATTGTCATGAGATAAAGCTATCACGCCTCTACGTCCCTCACAATAGAATCAGGTGCTACAATTCTCCCAGGAACACTGGGAAAGGCAGGACTCTCCAGATGAGCGGCATGGACCTTTTCGAACAGCGAGGCCGGAGGCGCCAGGAAGCCAACGCTCCACTGGCCGCCCGCATCCGCCCCCGAACTTTGGAAGAATTCATCGGCCAAGAGCATCTTGTGGGGGCCGAGAGCGCCTTGCGGCGCGCCATAGAGTCGGACCGCATTCCATCGCTCATTCTTTGGGGGCCACCCGGCAGCGGGAAGACCACCCTGGCCCACGTAATCGCGGGTCTCACCAGCGCCCACTTCGAACCCATCAGCGCCGTCGGATCCGGCGTGGCCCAACTCCGCAAAGCCGTCGCGGACGCTAAAGATCGGTTGGGCCTCCACAATCAGCGCACTATCCTGTTCATCGACGAAATCCACCGCTTCAACAAAGCGCAACAGGACGTCATCCTGCCACACGTGGAGAACGGCGCGGTCACGCTAATCGGGGCCACGACGGAAAACCCTTCCTTTGAAGTCATCGCGCCCCTTCTATCCCGTTCCCGCGTATTCACCCTCAAACAGCTTACCGAGGAGCAGGTGCGAACCCTGGTAGAAAGGACCATCACAATTCCCGAACGGGGTCTGGGACACCTGAAGCTGCGTCTGGATTCCGACGCCCTCGAGTTTCTAGTGGACATGTCCAACGGAGACGCGCGAATAGCGCTAAACACTCTGGAGTTCGCCGCCCACTCCACCAGGCCGGACAGCGAAGGCGTGCGCCGGATCACCTTGCAAATTGCCGAAGACACCATGCAGCGACGCGCAATGCTCTACGACAAGGCGGGAGACCAGCACTACGACGTTATCTCCGCATTCATCAAGTCCGTTCGCGGCTCCCACCCCGACGGCGCCCTCTACTGGTTGGCCCGGATGATAGAGGCGGGGGAAGACTCGTTATTCATCGCCCGGAGGCTGGTGATTCTGGCGGCAGAGGATATTGGCCTGGCTGACCCAGCGGCCCTATCCATTGCCGTGGCCGCCCAGCAGGCTGTTCATTTTATCGGCATGCCAGAGGGAAGGATTCCCCTAGCTGAAGCCACCGTCTACCTAGCAACCTGCCCCAAGAGCAACTCCGCCTACGCCGCCCTCGACCGGGCCATTGCGGACGTACACAACACATCGAACGCTCCTGTCCCCCTGCACTTACGTAACGCCGTAACGGGGTTGATGCGGACGGAAGGCTACGGAAAGGGGTACAAGTACGCCCACGACTACACCGACAACTACGTGGAGCAGGAGTTTCTGCCCACATCGCTCAAGGGGAGAAGGTACTACCGCCCCAGCGGTCAGGGGGCGGAACAGGAGATTGAACGCCGGCTGGCACGATGGCGAGACCGCCCGAAATCGCCGTAGACGCGTTGGAAAGTTAGTTCAGCCTTCCGGGATGGCCATGGGCCGCAGCACCACAACCCTAGTTTCCGCCGGAAGGCTGGTAGCAGTCACCGAAAATCGGGGCTGGGCCTCCACGTCCCTCAAACCCATCTCGCGCAGGAAGGGGTCCAAGCCCTCAAGTTCCACCGCGGCACCCGGCACCTTGTAGTGCATGGGTATCACTATGCGGGCCTCCAGCTGCCGAATCACGGCGGCTGCCTGGTCCAAGTCCAGGGTGCACCCACCGCCCACTGGCATGAACAGAACGTCCATAGGGCTAAGTTCGTCCACCATGTTATTGGGCAGAAGGGTGGCCAGGTCTCCCAGATGGCACACGCGTAGATTGTCGAACTCGAAGAGGTAAGCGGTGTTGCGTGGCGTGGGCTCGTCGGTTGGGATCGACGTTGGAGGAGTCATGAAACCCCGGATGTACACGCCGGAGGCCCCGTACTCGCCGGGCCCCTCCATCAACCGAAAGCCTGAATCCAAGGCTGTCAGGTGGTTATGGTTTGGGTGGCTGTTGCTGACAGTCACGATGTTCGGGCCGGCCTCGATCCTTGCAACGGAGCCTCCCAGGGAGTCCGGGAAGGGGTCCGTCAGAATGGTGGCGCTACTGCCACGAAGTCGAAAGCATGAGTGGCCCAGCCAAGTTACGTCCATGCGGGCCGTTCCCCTAGACGGTAGCGCAACAACGCCCAAGACCCGGCGGGCACCAGGAGGGAAGCCACGTAGAGCTTGGCGAGGTCACCGGGGATAAAGGGGTAAAGTCCCCACGGGAGAACATTTTTCCATTCTACGAAGAAGCCCAACTGGAGCAGACCAGGCACGTAGAGCAGGACGTTGCCTAAGAGCATTGCGACGAGAAGGGGCGCGCCTTTGTTCCAGCCTTGCTCGACCATGAATCCTACCAGGAACGCCGCCGCTACGAAGCCTATGATGTAGCCTCCGCTGCTGAGCTGCCACACGAGTCCGAAGGCTCCGCCGGCGTAGACGTGCATACCGGCCATGCCCTGGACCAGGTACATAAGGGTGGCGAGCATCCCCAGCCGGGCTCCCAGCACGGCCCCAGTGAGGAGGACTGCCAGGGTCTGTCCCGTAATCGGCACAGGGTTATCCCCGAAGTGTATAGAAATACGGGCGAAGAGGGTTATGAGGAAACTGAAGGCGATGACGCGAACGGCGTCGCCCAAGAGCTCCGTCCATGCTGAGGACCCTATGGGAGCCGCAGTAAACGTCGTCACACGGCCAGAAGTAGAGCCAACGAGTCCTCTCGCCACGTGCCCTACATACGCCAACCCAAGGCCAATGCCCAGAACGATGCCCAGATTCTTCGCGCCGTCCTTTAGTACGCTGGACCAGGTGAAGGGACTTACGAGGGAGAAAGACGTAGGGAAGAGTGCTTCAAAGGCCGCCGCCAATAACCCCAACAGCAAGGCGAGGCCCGCATAAGTGGTTATATTAGGCTTAGGTAGAATCGCCTGAGAAAGGGTTGCCGTTCTTTCCTTAGTTAACAAATGCGCCTCCTGCCGAGGACGAGATATTGGCTGAAGTATAATGACCGCCTCCTTTGGCAGTCAACGGCTGAGGGGCTTTCGATTCTTTTTAGGACAGCGCAGGGCTAAGGCGATGGTGGGAAAGAGGGCGCCGGTTAAGGGTAGGATGGCTTAGATTCGGTGCCTGAAGGAAGTGGGTTTCTGGATATTCACTTCATTAACCCTAGCTTTGGGGAAGATTGGAACCTAATAACAATAATTGGGGCTAATTAAGGTAGGTCAGGCGTCTATCAATTTAATTTGGGGGGCGATTCGTTTTTTTCTGTGGTGGAAACGACTCGTAGAATTTTACAAGGCTGTCCCATGTATCGCAGACCTGTTGGCGTCGATTCGGGGCGTGATAGGGCAGCGGGTTTGTTCATAGAGGTAGGTTAGCAGAGGGGGCAGCGGTCCGACAATGGGGAAATGGCAGAGGAAAAGAGTGGGCACTGGAAAGTTATGGGGTGACGCAACACTTTTGGGGTAAAGAGGAGTTGCGGACGAGGAGTGGCCAACGTCTTGACACCATTCCGTAGTGGGTGCTAGAGTCGAAAAATCCCCTCAAGACATTCGTCTGGAGTGCCCAATGACTCCACAGCAAGACATGCCGGCATCGAGACGCCGGACCTATGCCATCCTCAGAACTCTGGTTGAAGAGTACATCGGTACTGCTTCTCCAGTACCTTCGGAGATTATCGCCCGTCGCTCTCCGATCAAGGTGAGTTCCGCCACAGTCAGAAACAAGATGGCGGAGTTGGAGGAGGAGGGCTACATACTCCGACCTCACATCTCCTCCGGGGGCATCCCTTCTAGCAAGGCGTACCGCTTCTATATAGACACTCTAGACGAGGGGTTAGAGCCACCCCAGGAGACCAAGCGTTGGATAGTTAACCGATTCCAGCGGGTAGAGCGGGACGCGAAGGCCTGGATTGGGATGGCCTCTACGGTACTTTCAGAGCTCTCACGCAACGTGGCCATAGTCACCTATCCCAAAACCCCAGCGCCTCGTGTGCGCTATGTTCATCTAGTGCTCATCGAGGAGTTTCTTGCCTTGCTGATTCTAGTGTTGGAAGAGTCTCGCCTCAAGAAGCACCTGATCCCATTGGAAAGCCCGGGAGACCAGGAGAACCTGACCACGGTGGCGAACAAGCTTACCGACGTGTATACCGGCCTCACCTATAAAGAGATTATGGCGAAGACCGTAGAGCTTACCCCCTTAGAGTCCGTAGTTACCCAGGGGGCCCTCTCCGCGCTTAAAGAGGACGCCAAAAGGTCCGCCGCCGAGTACATCCTCAACGGCCTGCGGCTTCTCCTGAGTCAACCGGAGTTCGACGGCCGGGGGAAGGCGCTGGCAGTGCTGGAGGTGCTGGAGGAGCGGACTCTAGTTAATCGCATCCTTGCCGGAGCGCCTGGCCATGGCGACGTGACACTTGTCGTGGGGGACGAAAATGACGAAGAAAGCCTTAAACCGTTCAGCATAGTCCTATGCCAGTATGGCGCACCTGAAGAGAGTTCCGGCGCCGTGGCCGTGGTAGGCCCGCCTCGGATGGAATACGCCAACGTGATCGGCGGAATGCGCTTTCTCTCCAACTACATGGGGGACTTGATCGCCCACACCCGCTAGCACCCCGCTACCAACTCCCGAAACCGCCTGGCTCACGCCGCTTGAGACAAACGCCCAATTATTCGTATACTAGGGGAAGTTGTATCCATCGAATTGGGGCGGATTTTGACAAAGCAAGACTACTACGAGATATTGGGCATCTCCAAGGAAGCTTCGGAAGAGGACGTCCGGAAGAGCTTCCGAAAGAAGGCCTTGGAATTTCATCCTGACCGGAACAAGGATCCCGGCGCGGAGCAGAAGTTCAAAGAGGTGAACGAAGCCTACCAGATCCTCATGGACTCAGAGAAGCGGGCGCGATACGACCGGTACGGCCATGCCGGTCTTGGCCCAGAGGCCGGATTCGCCAGGGACTTCGAGGGATTCGACATCTTCGGAGGCCTAGGGGACGTCTTCGATTCCTTCTTTGGCGGCTTCAGTTCGCAGGCAAGGAACGCCCCCCGCCAGGGCGCGGACCTTAGGGACCGGGTGGTGCTCACTTTTGATGAAGCCTACTTTGGCGCGGACAAGGAAGTGACGGTTCATCGCACGGAGGTGTGCGGTCGCTGCAAGGGACTCCGCAGCGAGCCGGGAACCGCTGTCAACAAGTGCGACCACTGCCGCGGAACTGGGAGTGTTCGTCGTGCCCAACGGGGACTTTTCGGCCAGTTCGTTCAGGTGGTACCGTGCCCCACCTGCCAAGGGGAAGGTTCCACTATCGAAACTCCGTGCGCGGAGTGCAGAGGCATGGGCAGGGAGAAAGCCGAAGTTTCACGGGTAGTGAAGGTACCCCCGGGCGTCGAGGACGGTATGCAAGTGCGCCTCACCGGGGAAGGCGACGTGGGCTACAACGGCGGACCCGCCGGCAACCTCTACGTAGATATTTCGGTGCTCCCACACAGCCTATTCCAGAGGAACGGGGCAAATCTGCATCTGGAAATCCCAATAAACTTCGCTCAAGCCGTGCTGGGAACGGAATTAACCATCCCGCTGATAAACGGCAGTGAGACTTTTAAGGTGCCCGCGGGAACTCAGCCCGGGGTCGTTTTTGCACTGAGGGCCAAGGGTATGCCCAAAATCGGCGCTCGCGGCCGCGGAGACTTGCTGGTGACGATTTCGTTGGATATTCCCACCAAGCTGGACTCGGAGCAGACACTGGCCTTGGAGGCTCTAGCCGAGACCATGGCTTGGAATAATGGCAATTTCCTCAGGGGCAAGGGGATCTTCGACCGGATGAAGGATGCCTTCACCGGCTCTTAAGCCGAAAGCCCTCTCTGTATGACCGACGCCAACTTAAGCATTTTCTCCCGCTGTCTCCGCTGTTTTTGATACGGTGGAGTGGCTGGAGCTCAGCGTTCAGGTACCGCCCGAGTTCGTAGAGCCGGTTTCCTACCTCTTCGGGCGTTACGGCAATGGGCTTTCCATGGAGAAGGTGGAAAACGGCGAGGTGCTGCTCAGGACCTACATGACCTCGACCGCCACCCAGAAGCGCGCGAGGATAGAGATAGGCGTGAAGCTCATCGGCTCTCTGCGGCCAATGATAGGACTGTGCGTCAGGAAGATTGAAGAAACCAACTGGCAGGAGGCCTGGAAGGACCAGTTCACCCTGCTGCGGGTGGGCCGCCGACTGGTTATCAAGCCCCCCTGGATTTCTTACGAGGCTCACGACAGCGAACTCGTATTGGAGATCGACCCGGGGTTGGCCTTCGGCACCGGTCATCACCCTACGACGCAAATGGTCCTGGAAGAGCTCGAGAGGTTATCTCCCAAAGGAAAGAGGGTCCTGGACGTGGGCACGGGTTCCGGGGTGCTCAGCATAGCCGCGGTCAGGTTGGGCGCTATGAAGGTGGCAGCGTTGGACGTTGACCCAACCGCCGTCAGGATGGCCCGTCAAGCTATCAGGGCCAACAAGGTGGCCGATAGGGTGAGCTTGGGCCGCGGTTCCCTCCCTCACAGCCTGGCCCCCGCCGGCGCATTTGACCTTGCCGTGGCCAACATCAGCGCGAAGGTGATATCTAACTTGGCGCCAGAAATACTTCGCTGCCTTGGAGCAGGAGGCATTCTAGTGACGGGCGGATTCCTCGATAAGCAGGAGGAACAGGTGGCGCAGCGGCTCAGGGGCGTGGGATTTTGCATTGGAGACCGCCACGCCATGGAGGACTGGGTGACGCTGGAAGCGATGAAGCCAGCGGGGGGCTGACGGCCCTCCGTTGATACGACGCCCGTCTACTCGGAACGGGGAGGGCGTCCCATCAGCCGGGCGACCGCTTCGTTCAACTCCAACCCCTCAAAGAGAATCTGGTGGGTGGCCTCGACGATGGGCATTTCGACGTCCAGCCTCTGCGCCAGGGTCAGGGCCGCCGCCGTTGTGTGCACGCCCTCCGCCACGTTCTCCATAGACTCCAGAATCTCGGTGAGCGTTCGGCCCCTGGCCAGTTCCTCTCCCACGGATCTGTTCCGACTGAGACGGCTGAAACAGGTGGCCGCCAAGTCCCCCAAGCCTGCCAGACCAGCAAAGGTCAGAGGATTGGCGCCCGCATCTACCCCCAAACGCGTAATCTCCGCCAGACCCCGGGAAATGAACGCCGCCTTCGCGTTGTCACCGTAACCCAGACCGTCGCAGATGCCGCTGCCCAGAGCGATGATGTTCTTCAGCGCGCCCGCCAGTTCCACGCCAATAACGTCGTCGTTGGTATATACCCTGAAACTGGTGGACATTAGCAGCCGCTGCACGCTCTTGGCTGACTCGAGGTCACCGCTGGCAACAACCGTCGAGGCGGGTTTGCCGGCAATTATTTCCTTTGCCAGGTTGGGGCCAGAAAGAACACAATACCGACGGGCCAAGCTTATTGGCATCTCTTCGGCAAAGACGACGCTCATGGGCTTTCCGGTCTGCATCTCCAACCCTTTTGCGGCGCTCACAGCAATGGCCTTGGCACCCACGCTGTCCCGGATCCAGAGCAGATTCCGGCGGAACCTCTGAGAAGGGACGGCCAGCATGACCACTTCGGCATCGGCGAGGGCCTCCGACGTCGAGGCAGTAATTTCCAGAGCGGACGGCAGAGGGGTTCCAGGAAGAAAACGGCGGTTCTCCCCTTCCTTCCGCAATTGGTGCGCTTCACCCTCCGTCCGTGCCAACAGCGCGGTCCGAACGCCGTTTCTGCACAGTTGAAGGGCAAGCGTGGTTCCCCAGGTGGTAGTCCCGACTACGGCAGCCTTGGTCGACATCTGCTAGCTGGACTCGCTGGGCTTCGCCCGTTCACCCAATCGAGGCTCCGTCCCATCCCTTAGCCTCCGGATATTATCGGAGTGTTGCCAAAAGATGATGAACCCGCCAATTCCAAAGTAGACGACATACACGACGGAGAAATCGAAAAAGATTATCTGTACAACTCCGGCGGCTACGGCCGTGGTCACACCAGCCAGAGACGCCAGAGATACATACTTGGTGAGGAGCGCAGTCGCGGCCCAGGCCAGTACGCAAAGGGCCAAAGCTATGGGAGAAATCACCAGGACGGCACCGGCGGCCGGCACGATGCCGCGACCTCCTTTTAAGCCAAGAAATAACGACCAGTTGTGCCCAACCAACACAAGCAGGCCCGCTGTCACGTTAGCTGCGGCGTCCCCGGAAACAACCTTCGCCAGCAAGACCGCGAGCGCACCTTTGCTCAAATCGAGAAGGAGCACCAGCGCGGCGCTTTTCAAACCGCCCGTACGCAGGACGTTGCTGGTGCCGGTCCGACCGCTCCCGTGCTCTCGCACGTCCACCCCATGGAAAAGTCTGACCACCAGAAATCCCCAGGGCACCGAACCCAGCACGTAGGCCAAAGGGGCCAGAATCAGGTACTGGGCCAGCGGTTGCGAGGTGTCCATGCCCAGCGCTATGGCCAGCACCCACGCCGCCAGAAGCGGCGGAACCGCCAAGGGCAGCGCGTACTTCATCTAGACCTCTTGCCACGCTTGAATACCAGCCTCAGATGGGTTTGTCGAAAGTCGAAAGCAGCCCTTATCCGGTTCTCAAGGTACCGACGATACGAGAAATGGATCTTAGTGTCGTTGACGTTCAATACAAAAGTCGGAGGGTTCACTCCGACCTGCCGAACGTTTCGAATGGCCACTCGACGCCTACCCATTGAAGCCGGCGGCTGGTTGGCCATAGCGTCCAGAAGCACCCGCTGAAGCTTTCCGTGGGGAACCACTCGCTGCCGCTCCTGGTGGACGTCCAAGGCAAGCCTCAGCAGGTCGCCAATTCCCTCCTCATTCAGAGCCGACGTGAATACGATGGGTACGTAGGGCATGAAGTGCAGCCGGCGCCGAACCGTCCAGAGGGCCTCCTCCTGGGCCGTGCCGATGGGATCATCCACCAGGTCCCACTTGTTGACGACGGCCACAACCCCCTTGAAGCTCTCCGACGCGTAGCCGAAGACGTGGGCGTCCTGGGCCGTGGCTAATTCCGAAGCGTCCATGATAAGAAAAGCAACGTCGCAGCGCTGAATGGCGCGAAAGGCCCGCAGTACGCTGTATCGCTCGACTCCCTGCCGAACCTGTCCCCGACGCCGGATACCCGCCGTATCTATCAGAACCATGGGACGACCCTCAAACTCGAAGCGGGTGTCCAAGCTGTCCCGAGTTGTACCCGCAATCTCGCTTACAATGGCCCGTTCCTCTCCCAAAATGGCGTTCAACAGCATGGACTTGCCCACGTTGGTCCGCCCCAAGATGGCGACGCGTGGGACGCCAACCTCCTCCTCTTCCGGCTCTTGCAGGGGAAGAAGCTCCGCCGTACGCTCCATCAGGTCGTAGATACCCAGATTGTGGTAGGCGCTGACGTATAATGGCTCATCCAATCCCAAGCCGTAGAACTCCGCCGCCGAAAGCTCACGCTTCTGATTGTCGACCTTGTTAACGATTGTAATGGCGGGCTTCTCGCGGCGGCGAATCTGCAAGGCTATCTCCTGGTCAACCGGGTTAATTCCCTCCGCGCCGTCTACCAGGAAGAACAGCAGGTCCGCATCCGCGATGGCCGTTTCGACCTGGGCCCGCACCTTACCCTTGAGGGGGTCGTCGCCCGGAGGTTCGAGCCCACCCGTGTCCACCAACGTGAAAGACAGATCGTCCCACTCCACCTGCCCGATAATTCTATCGCGGGTGGTGCCCGGAACGTCGGTCACCACCGCCTCCCGTCGGCCCACCAGACGGTTGAACAGTGTGGACTTGCCGACGTTCGGCCTGCCAATTATGGCTACAAGCGGTTTAGTCATCATATTAGTTCCAAGGGGACCCGACGGACTTTCAGCTTTTGAGTTAGTTTCCATGGCGGTTGAGATATTCCAAGAGCGACTTTTGCGCGTGGAGACGATTTTCCGCCTGGTCAAATGCTACCGACTGCGGATGATCCAGCATTCCTGGCGGCACCTCCTCACCGTAGTGGGCGGGCATGTCGTGCATGAAGATGGCATCGGGGCGAGCCAGCGATAGGAGTTCCGGGGTTACGGTGTATCCTTGAAAATCCGACAGCCGGGCCGCCCGATCATGTTCGTCCCCCATGCTGGTCCAAACGTCCGTGTATACCACGTCGGCGTCTACCACCGCCTCTCCCGGCTCCGTGAGCATCAGGGGCGGCGGTGCGCCGGCCTCAGCCGCCCGTACAGCCGCTTCCTCCAAGCTTGCCCCGTCCAACTGATACCCGGGCGGCGATGCAATGACGAAGCTGCCGCCGACTGAGGCAACGCCCAAGGCCAGACTCCGCGCCACGTTGTTCCCGTCACCGACGAAGGCAACCCGAAGCCCTTCGAGCCGTCCTTTCACCTCTCTCATGGTCTGCAAATCCGCCAAGGTCTGGCACGGGTGCTCCCAATCCGACAAGGCGTTCACGACCATTACCGAGGCGTTGGAGGCAAACTCTTCCAATGCAGTATGGGAGTTCACCCGGGCGACTATGCCATCCACGTAGCGCGAAAGCACCTTCGCAACGTCGGACACCGGCTCCCGAACGCCCAGTCCCACTTCCTGGCCGCCGGTGTAGAAGCAATGACCGCCCAGCTGGTGAATACCTACCTCAAAGCTTCCTCGGGTACGCAGGGAAGGCTTCTCAAACAGCAAGGCTACGGTACGACCTGCCAGGGCCTTCGACGCTTCGCCCTTCTTCATAGCAGTAGCCCTTTCGACGACGGCGAGTATCTCCGGCGAGTTAAGATCTGTGACGGATAGAAATCTTGGCGGGTTCATCTGCCCTCCTGGACAGGAATGATATCTCAATGGGAGGATGGCATTCAACTAGGGCTAGCGATTAGCCCTGTTCATATCAACGGCACGTGCGGCGCCACGCTCTTCGGCATCAAACCAGTGGTTCTGGGGTCGTCGGCAATCTCTATCTGACGACGATAGGGCGCAAACCCGGACCGGATGTAGAAGGCCACTGCACCTGGGTGGTCAAAGGTACAGGTATGCAGCCATAGCCTCCGGATGGGACGCGACCAGGCGATTTGCAACGCCTGGTTCATCATCCAGCGGCCAGCCCCTTGGCCTATAATCTCTGAGGTCAACCCGAAGAACCTAATCTCACATTCTTCCTCAAATCGAAAGTCGAGTTCCGCCAGACCCCGCATGTCACCACAGGCGTTGAACACGTAGGTCTCGTAGAGAGGATGGTTGAGAATTTCGCCAAGCTCGACATCATTTAACTGCAGACGTGAAAACCAGAGCCATTCCTGACCTATTCGTCGGAACAGGGCACGGTAGTCTTGCAGGTTGGGGAACCCGGTTTTTTCCAGACTCCATGGCACTTCCGAGGGTTCCGAACGGGGCGTCGGACGTTGGCACATCTGCAAGTACGTTACAACAGCGGCGATCTTGCTGCGGGGAATGTCTAAGAAACCGTTGGTGATGTTCATGGTATTGCAGTTCAAACGGCCAGAGCTACGGCAAGGAGTGGTAGGATTCCCGCCTGTGCAGAAAACCTCACCAACAGTGCGCGTCCCTGCTCAAGATCAAGGCCCATACGGTAGTTTCCAATTCAGATACGGAGGGAATTGTCATGACGATATTATACACATGCCCCTATTTCCCCTGCACCGCTGCGGTCAAGTTTCCCAGCGTGTCTGAGTTTCCGGGAATGCTCCTTCCAGCCATGCATGTCCTACCTTGATGCGCAGCACGTACAGCCAAGCTTCGTCGTCTAGCGATTGAACTTCCAGTAGATCAAAAGGCTGGCCGGTTTGTGGGTCGACGTACTTGTCGCGAAATGCGTCCACAACGGCTTCCGGGGCATCTACGAAGGGCCGTCGCTCGACGATGCCCTCGACGATGGCCACGTCATCGGCGCTTTCGTGGTGCACAATGGCGTAGGGCTGGTGACGCAGGTTGCGAGACTTCTGTCCCATAGTACCGAACCAAAATCCGTCGCCGAGCAAGACGCCGTATACGGGCATCGAGTGGGGCCGACCGTCGGGGCGGGTAGTTGCAAGCCAGTACGACATTGCGGCGCGAAGCCGAGAGAGGGCACGTTCCTTCATGTGACCAGCAGGCGCCACCGCGGTTCCTCCTCAATGAGATACAAACCCCGAATCGCGGGGCGCTGTTGGAATCTTGATTGGTGAATGGTGGGCGGTAGTGGACTTGAACCACTGACCTCTGCGATGTCAACGCAGTACTCTAACCAACTGAGCTAACCGCCCACGGTAGGACCCGGAGGGAATCGTTGGGGACTTAAAGACTCACCGACGCCCCATTGCCGGTTAGTTTAGCCAGTAGGTTTAAGTAGCGTCAAGGGGAGAGGCGTGGAGAAGGCAAAGGGGCTGCAGTGTTGCGGCCCCTTTGCCTTTCTTGCGTTACTTACAACGGTGTCAAGGTTAGTCTATGACCGGGTTGTCCACTTCTACATCAGCATGGCTGTTACTGAGGTCCTCCAGGCTGTCGGGCAACGGGTTCGTGAATTCCTTGATGAGATCACTGTCCAGGATTTCGTCGCTGGTCCCTTCAAGGATTAGATCGTCGCCCAGCATGTACTGTTCCTCCACAGTGGGGAGTTCGGCGTCAACGCGAGCGGGGATGAGGCGCCCGATGATGACGTTTTCCTTGAGACCGAGGAGGTGGTCCACGCCGCCACTGGCGGCGGCTTCTGTGAGCACACGGGTAGTCTCCTGGAAGGAAGCAGCGGCAAGGAAGCTATCGGTGAGGAGGGAGGATCGGGTGACTCCGAGGAGAACGGGTTTGGCGGTAGCCGGTTCGCCACCCTCGGCCAGCACCTGGGCATTCTTGGCCTGGAAGTCGAAGAGATCTATGGACTGTCCAGGTATGTATTCGGCGTCGCCGGCGGAGTCCACCTGAACTCTACGCAGCATCTGACGCACCACGACTTCTATATGCTTGTTGTGAATGGTCACGCCCTGGGAACGGTAGACCCTCTGCACCTCGTCCACCAGGTAGGATTGCACGTCCTCCTTGCCCTTGATGCGGAGGATGTCATGGGGGTTCAGGGGGCCGGCGGTGAGGGCAGCACCTGCCTTGACTTCATGCCCGTCTCTGACCAGGAGCAGGGCGGAGACGGCGACGTGGTGTTCGCGCTCTTCGGTGTCGGCCCAAGTGATGGAGAGTCCGCCGGTCGGCTGAATTTCGACGGTACCGCCCACGTTGGCGACTACGGCGTCTTCAGGGGTTACAGCCTTCTTCTTGCCTCGTTTCTTCGGCAATTCGGTGCCTTGGGGCAGGGCTAGGATCTTGCCGGCCTCAACTTCTTCGCCGTCTTTGACATGGAGTTCAGCATCGAGGGGGAGATAATAGTCTTCCCGGTATTCCTCCCGGCTGGTGATCTTGACACGACGGCCCTGGACATCCTCTTCCACGATAACGGCGCCGTCGATATCGGAGAGGATGGATGAACCCTTGGGTACGCGTGCTTCGAAGAGCTCTTCGACTCTGGGCAAACCGCTGGTGATGTCTTGACCAGCGACGCCTCCAGTGTGGAAGGTTCTCATGGTAAGCTGTGTGCCCGGCTCGCCTATGCTCTGGGCGGCGATGATGCCCACGGCTTCGCCCATTTTGACCATGCGGCCGGTGGCGGGGCTGCGTCCGTAGCACATGCGGCAGAGGCCCCGGTGGGCTTGGCAGGTGAGGGGCGAGCGGATGAAGAGGTCAGTCACACCGGCGGATACGATGGTGTTGAAGGTCTCCTTGTCGATTTCCTGATTGCGGTCAATGAGGATTTCACCGGTCTTGGGGTCGGCCACGGAGACGGCGGTTAGCTGCCCCATGGCTCGCTCGGCCTGGGTTGCGACTAGAGGATCGCCGATGCCGGGGGCGAGCCAGATGCCTTCGGTGGAGCCGCAGTCTTCTTCCAGGACTATCACGTCCTGGCAAACGTCAGTCAGGCGGCGGGTCAGGTAGCCGGAGTCGGCGGTACGAAGGGCGGTATCCGCCAGGCCCTTGCGGGCACCGTGGGTGGAGATGAAGTATTCCAGGGCGGTAAGACCCTCGCGGAAACTGGACTTGATGGGCAGGTCGATGATGCGGCCCTTGGGGTTGCTCATGAGGCCACGCATGCCAGCCATCTGCTTGATCTGAGCGATGTTTCCCTTGGCGCCGGAAACGGCCATGACGGCGATTCCACCGTAGCTGTCCAACTCATCCTTGACTATGACCTCCATGGCATCGCTGGCCTCCGTCCAAGCGTTGACGGTGTGGGTATAGCGTTCATCCTCAGTCATTAGGCCCAGCATGTAATCGTCTTCGAAGGACTTCACGAGCTCGTTGGCCTGCTCTATGACTTCTTGCTTACGGGAGGACACCTGAATATCGTTTATGGCGATGGTAATGCCAGAGACAGTGGCGTAGTGGAAGCCGAGGGTCTTTATCCGGTCCAGCACCTGGGCCGTCTCACGGTTACCGAGCAGCCGGTAGCACTCGCTGGTGAGGTCTTTGAGGGCGCCTTTATCCATGATCGCGTTCTTGAATTCTACTTCGTCGGGAAGGACTTCGTTAAAGATGATGCGACCCACGGAGGTCTTGACAGGGCCTTCGATTTTTTCGAGGCGCCAGATTTCGATTTCCGCCTGTATGTCCACGTATCCGGCGTCGTGGGCCATGAGGGCCTCCTCGGAGCTGAGGAAGCGGCGACCGGAGCCGAGGGTGTTTTCGCGGATGTCGGTAAGGTAGAAGCAGCCCAACACCATGTCGAGGGTGGGGGCTACCAGGGGTTCACCGGAGGCGGGAGAGAGCATGTTGTTGACGCTAAGCATGGTCTCCTTGGCCTCCAGGACGGCCATGCGGGAGAGAGGAACGTGGACGGCCATCTGGTCTCCATCGAAGTCGGCGTTGAAGGCCGGGCAGACGAGGGGGTGGATCTGGATGGCGCTGCCCTCGATGAGCACGGGCATAAAGGCTTGAATGCCCAGACGGTGGAGGGTGGGAGCGCGGTTGATGAGGACCGGGCGCTCCTTGATGACCTCTTCCAGGATGTCCCAAACCTCGCCGCGGGCGCTCTCGACCATACGCTTGGCGCTCTTGATGTTGGGGGAGATGCCCAGGAGCACCAGGCGGTGCATAACGAAGGGTTTAAAGAGTTCCAGAGCCATCCGCTTTGGGAGGCCGCACTGGTGGAGTTCGAGGTCCGGTCCTGAGACGATGACGGAGCGGCCGGAGTAGTCGACCCGCTTGCCGAGGAGGTTCTGGCGGAAGCGGCCCTGCTTGCCCCGAAGGAGGTCCGAAAGGGACTTAAGCTTGTGGTTGTGGCTGCCCGAGATGGGCCGGCCACGGCGACCGTTGTCTATGAGGGCGTCCACGGCCTCCTGCAGCATTCGCTTTTCGTTGCGTATGATGATTTCCGGCGCGCCCAGTTCCATGAGGCGCTTGAGCCGGTTGTTGCGGTTGATGACACGACGATAAAGGTCGTTGAGGTCGCTGGTAGCGAAGCGGCCACCGTCCAGCTGCACCATGGGGCGCAGCTCGGGCGGCAGGACGGGGAGGACTTTGAGCACCAGCCATTCGATCTTGTTGCCGCTTTTACGGAAGGCCTCAACGACGCGGAGGCGCTTGATGGCCTTCTTGCGACGCTGGCCGGAGGTTGACTGCATCTCTACCAGCAGTGTCTCCCGCAGCTCTTCCAAGTCCATCTCTCTGAGGATGTCCAGGACTGCTTCTGCGCCCATACGGGCGACGAAGACATGGCCGAAGCGGCCGTTGAGTTCCCGGAAACGGGTTTCCGTAACGAGCATCATAGGTCTGATGCTGTCCAGGTCATCAATGGCGGTTTCGTAATCCTCCTCCAACTGGGAGAGTTCCTTTTCCAGGCTCTCTTCTATTCCAGCGACCTGCGCCCTCACGCCCACGGCAGTATCTTCGGGAGCTTTGAGGAGCTGGTCGTCGTCGACAGCCGTAGATTCAAGGTCCATTAAGTCGGCTATCCTGTCGGCGGCTGATTGACGAAGGACCTCTTGGTTCTGGTCGAAGGTCTCCTTCTCCAAACGGCGGGCTTCTTCCCGCAACTCGTCGTCTACGGAGATGATGACATGTTGGGCGAAGTAGAGGACGCGCTCCAGATTTCGGGGAGAGAGGTCGAGGAGCAATCCGAGCCGGCTGGGGGTGCCTTTACTGAACCAAATATGGGCAACGTGTGCGGCCAACTCTATGTGGCCCATCCGCTCGCGGCGAACCCGCGAGCGTGTAACTTCCACACCGCAGCGGTCACAGATGACGCCACGATAACGGATGCGCTTGTACTTCCCGCAGAAGCACTCCCAGTCTTTGGTGGGACCGAATATTCTCTCGCAGAAGAGGCCGTCCTTCTCAGGGCGGAGGGTGCGGTAGTTGATGGTCTCCGGCTTGGAAACCTGGCCGTGGGACCAGCTACGGATCTGTTCCGGTGAGGCGATGGAGATGCGAATAGCGTTGAAGCTGGGAGAGTGCACCTCGGTTCTATCCATTAGACTAACCATCTATAATTCCGCCTTCCAATTGGGTTCCTTGGGGATCCGTGAATTAGTGGCTGGGCCGGTATGGGGCGCCTTGCTCAGTCAATCAGGGTTCAGTCCAAGGGGAGTTCCAGGGATTCCTTGGCTTCTTCGATGAGGCTGGCGTTGTTGTCCTCGTGGAGGAGTTCCACCGCCAGACCCAGGCTCTGGAGCTCCTTTACCAGAACGTTGAAGGATTCCGGTATGCCAGGCTCCACGACATCTTCGCCCTTGACGATGGCCTCGTAGGTCTTGACCCGACCGGTGACGTCGTCTGACTTAACGGTAAGCACTTCTTGAAGGTTGTGGGCGGCGCTGTAGGCCTCCAAGGCCCAGACTTCCATTTCACCGAAGCGCTGCCCACCGAATTGGGCCTTGCCGCCCAAAGGCTGCTGGGTGATGAGAGAGTAGGGGCCGGTGGAGCGTGCGTGAATCTTATCCTCCACCAGATGCACAAGCTTCATCATGTAGATGTAGCCGACGGTTACGGGCTGGCTGAAGGGCTGGCCCGTGAGGCCATCTCGCAGATGAACTTTGCCGAAGGTCGGAGGAGCGACCTTCATGGTGCGGTGGATCTCCCGAGTCTTCTCGCGCAACTCATCTGGAGTAAGTTCGTCGATGGAAATACCCATATCCTCCTGGAGCCAGATTCTAAGGGCGGCCTGCCATGCCACGCCCACTACGGAGTCGTCCCAAAGCTGTTCGGCGTCGTAGCCGCGTTCCTTGAGCCAAGACTCGACGAGTTCTACGTTCGTTTGACCGCTACCGTTGGCGGAGGCGCCGTTGCTCGATTGAGCCTGCTGGAGAAACCAGGCGCGGGCCAATCCATCCTCAATAGAGATGTCCGTCGCGCCGTCGAAGATGGGAGTGATGGCGCGGAAGTTCAGGTGTTTTGCTGCCCAGCCGAGATGCGTTTCCAGCACCTGGCCTAGATTCATGCGGGAGGGCACCCCGATGGGGTTGAGGATGATGTCCACGGGGGTGCCATCGGGCAAGTAGGGCATGTCCTCGGCGGGGAGGATACGGGCGACGACGCCCTTGTTGCCGTGGCGTCCAGCCATCTTGTCACCCACGGAGATTTTGCGGGTTTGAGCGACCCAGACGCGAACGGCTTCGTTAACGGCTGCGGGGAGTTCGTCCTTGTTCTCCCGGGTGAGGATCTTCACGTCGATAACCTTGCCTCGTTCGCCGTGGGGGACCCGCAGGGAGGTGTCCTTAACGTCCCTAGACTTTTCGCCGAATATCGCCCTTAGGAGCTTCTCCTCCGCGGTGAGCTCCGTTTCGCCCTTTGGAGTGACTTTGCCGACGAGTATGTCGCCGGGACCGACTTCCGCGCCGATGGAGATGATGCCCCGTTCGTCCAAGTCTCGCAGGTTCTCCTCACCCACGTTTGGGATGTCCTGGGTTATCTCTTCGGGGCCGAGCTTGGTCTCCCGGGCCTCCATTTCGTGCTTCTCGATGCGTATGGAGGTGAAGAAATCGTTTTTGACTAAGTTTTCGCTGAGTATGATGGCGTCTTCGTAGTTGTAGCCTTCCCAACTCATGAAGGCGACGAGGACGTTTTGGCCAAGGGCCAGATTACCGTTCTCCGTAGAGGAGCTGTCGGCCAGAACCTGGCCCCCCTTAATACGCTGGCCCTTCTGCACGATGGGCCTCTGGTTGAAGCAAGTGCCCTGGTTGGTACGGGCGAACTTTGTTATTCGATGTTGGTATTCCTGGCCCAACTTGTCCTTTATTACGACGGAGCCGCCGTTGACGGAAGTGACGACTCCTGCAGCCTTGGAGAGGATCACCTGACCGCTATCCTGGGCCACTCGACCTTCTATGCCGGTGCCGATAAGGGGGGCCTGGGGCCGGAGTAGGGGGACGGCCTGGCGCTGCATGTTGGAACCCATGAGGGCGCGGTTGGCGTCGTCGTGTTCCAAGAACGGAATGAGGGATGCGGAGACGCTCATTATCTGCATGGGAGAAACGTCCATAAAATCGACGCGGTCCGGAGCTTCTTCTGCGTAAGCGTCACCGATACGCACTTCCACACGGTCTCCAAGAATCTGGTTCTTCTTATCGAGGGGCGCGTTTGCCTGGGAAATGACGTAAGTCTCTTCCCGGTCGGCGGAAAGATATATCACGTCGTCGTCCTTGGTGGAAACGTAGTGTTTGACAGGGATGTCACATTCGGGCAGCTGAGCGAGGAGTTCCAATGGGATGGCGCCGATTATCTTTCGCGCCTGGGAAGTGACCCTGCCGGCTTCGTTTGTGACATTTTCCACACCGAGATGAAAGGCCTTACCCGTTTCCGACTTCCAGGTGACAAGATAGTTGCCGGCTTCGTCCTTGATGTCATCGGTGACGGTGCGACCAAAGAGGTCCGGGTCGGAGCTGCGGAGCGTGCTGAGCACGCGACGGTAGGGTGATTCTATAAATCCAAATGAGTTGATGCGAGCATAGCTGGCCAGAGAGCTGAGCAGGCCGATGTTGGGGCCTTCCGGGGTCTCAATAGGGCAGATGCGGCCATAGTGAGAGAAGTGAACGTCCCGCACATCGAAGCCGGCGCGCTCCCGGGAGAGGCCGCCGGGACCAAGGGCGGAGAGACGTCGCTTGTGGGTGAGTTCCGCCAGGGGATTGGTCTGGTCCATGAACTGGGAAAGCTGGGAGCCGCCAAAGAATTCCCTAACGGCGGCAACGACGGGGCGGATGTTGACCAAGGCTTGAGGGGTCGCCTGGTCCGGGTCCGTCTGGGTCATGCGCTCTTTGACCATGCGCTCCATGCGGAGGAGACCTATTCGCATCTGATTCTGCACGAGCTCGCCGACGCCACGGACCCGGCGATTGCCCAGGTGGTCGATGTCGTCGGGGCGGCCTACGCCGTTGTTGAGCTCGATGATGGTGCGGATCATGGCGGTGAGGTCAGCTAGATGGAGCACTCTATCGTCCGGGGGATTGGAGAGGTTGAGACGGCCGTTGAGCTTGAACCGGCCAACACGACCAAGGTCGTAACGGCGGCGGTCGAACAGCAGGCTGCGCAAGAGGTTAAACGCGTTTTCCAGGCTGGGAGGCTCGCCGGGCCGCAGACGGCGGTAGAATTCCAGTTGGGCGAGGGCGATGAGCCGGGCCTCTTGGGGATCGTACTTCTGGCCGGACTTGAGCCACTCCCACATGGCCTTCATGGTGAGTTCGTCTTTGCGGAACTGGCCCTCCCGTTCGTCGGAGTAGACATCCTTGGCCAAGGTAGATTGAACGAACTTATGGGTTTCACCAATGTCTGCATCAGCGAAGAGGGCTTGAAGCTCCTCTTCCTTAGAGATGCCAAGGGCGCGGAGGAAGATGGTGACTGAGACCTTTCGCTTCCTATCGACCTTCACGGAGACGATGTTCTTGGCGCTGGTTTCGAACTCCAGCCACGCGCCCCGGTAGGGGATGAGCTTGGCGGAGCAGAGCTGCCGATCGCTGGGGATATCCCTGTTTAGGACAAAGTAGGCGCCGGGGGAGCGGACCAGCTGGCTTACGACGACTCGTTCAGCGCCGTTTACGATGAACGTGCCATTGTCCGTCATTATGGGGATGTCCCCCATAAAGATCTCCTGCTCCTTGATAACCCCGGTTTCCTTGGTGACGAGACGGGTCTTGATCCAGAGAGAGGCGCAGTAGGTTATCTCTTTCTGCTTGCACTCTTCCGGAGTATACTTAGGCTCTTTGAAAGAATGCTCAAGGAACTCCAACTCGAACTTGCTCTCGGTGAAGTCCTTTATGGGACTGACATCGCGGAAGACTTCGGCGATACCTTCGCCCTTGAACCTTTCGAAGGACTGAAGCTGCATGAGGATGAGGTGGGGGATGTCCAAGACTTGGGGTATTCGAGAGTATTGCTTGACCTCAGGGGGGGAGCTTTGGTCGCTCATGCTTGAGGACAAAGGCATATACGTTCCTCCTAGAATTGAGATGGTGACAGGAAAAGAGGCGCGACGAGGGCTGGGGAAGCGCTAGGGAGCTCAAAATGAAGGGGACTTATACTCAAATAAGACAAAGCAAGCACTATCCATCATAGCAGATGATGTCGCTTTGTCAAGGGTTTTGCCGGTAAATTGCAAGGAACTGCATTTTAACGCACGAGCGGGCTTAAGTCTAGAGGTTAACCCATCAAAATACGGTGGCGTGGACTGTGAATGATGGGGTTGTTATATTGGGCAGAGGGGAATTTTCAATTTAAGGACTCTTTTGCAGCAACAGACTGATATAAGTGAAACGACGCGTCGGGTAGTGGTGCCCGTCAGGGGTATGACATGCGCGGCTTGCGTGTCCACGGTGGAGAAGGCGCTACAGGGCGTTCCAGGGGTGACACAGGCATCGGTGAATCTGGCGACTGAGGAAGCGTCGATGCAGGTGTCTCCGGGGGACGGGTGGGCCGCGGCATTGGCCAAGAGCCTGGAGGAGGCCGGCTACGGACTCGGCACAGAGGAAGTATCACTCAACATAGAGGGGATGACCTGCGCCGCATGTGTGAGCCACGTGGAGTCAGCTCTGAAGGCGGTCCCAGGGGTAGCGAAGGCGTCGGTGAATCTGGCCACGGAGAGGGCGCTGGTGTCGGTGACGCCGGGGTTGGCCACGCCGGAAAACCTGGTGCGGTCTGTGGAAGAAGCGGGCTACGGGGCTCGTCTCCACCGAGGCGAACAGCTGTCAGGGTCAGCGGAGAAGGCACGGGACAGAGAGTTACGTCAGCTGCGACGGAAGCTGATTTTCGCCGGGACGGTGGGAACTCTGCTATTCCTAGGTTGCTTCGAGGGATTTCCCTGGGTACCGGGGCTTATGGAAAGCACCTACTATCTCTTGTTTCTGTGGGCGGCGGCAACACCGGTGCAGTTCTGGGCGGGCCTTGGGTTCTACCGCTCCGGTTTTGGAGCGGTGCGGCACGGTCGAGCCAACATGCACACGCTGATAGCATTGGGAACCACCACGGCGTACCTGTTCAGTGGGCTTCTAGTCCTGCTCCGAATCGTTGGTTCCGACGCGCTGGCGGTCCCAGGGTCGGACCGGGCCGTGTACTTCGACACAGCGTCCATCATCATTGCGCTGGTGCTGCTGGGCCGCTATCTGGAGGCCCGCTCGCGCCGCCAAACATCCGCTGCCATCAGGGGGCTGATGAGCCTGCGTCCCGAAAGGGCCAGGGTTGTAAGAAACGGTAGGGAAATTGGGGTGCCGGTGGAGGACGTGGAGGTGGGAGACCTGACGCTGGTTCGTCCGGGAGAGCGAGTGCCGGTGGACGGGGTGGTAGTGGAGGGGTATTCATCGGTAGACGAGTCGATGATTACAGGTGAAAGCGTACCGGCGGAGAAGGGGGAGGGGGCGCGGGTTTTCGGGGCGACGATGAATCAGACGGGCTTCTTGAAGGTGGAGGCCACCGGGGTGGGGTCGGACACGGTGCTTTCAAGGATAATCGCCATGGTGGAGGAAGCGCAGGGTTCGAAAGCGCCCATACAGCGGCTGGCGGACGTGGTTGCCTCGTATTTCGTGCCGGCGATACTGATTCTAGCCGGAGCATCCTTCCTGGCTTGGCTCATATTTGGGCCTTCGCCCTCGCTGGTCTACGGATTACTAGCTTTTGTGGCGGTGGTAATAATCGCCTGCCCGTGCGCGCTGGGCTTGGCGACGCCCACGGCCATAATGGTAGGAGTAGGCAAGGGCGCGGAGGGGGGCATTCTCATTCGCAGCGCGGAAGTGTTGGAACGCGCCCATAAGGTGGACACGGTGGTCATGGACAAGACGGGCACGCTCACCGAAGGGCGGCCTTCCGTGACGGACCTGGTGGCGTTGGAAGTGACCGAAAGAGATTTGCTGTCGGTGGCGGCTTCGGTGGAAGTGGGGTCGGAGCACCCACTGGCGGAGGCGGTGGTGCGCCGAGGCCGGGAGGATGGGGTAGAGTTCGCCGAAGTGACGGGATTCCAGGCTCATCCTGGACTAGGGGTTGAGGGTGAGATGGGGGGCGAACGGGCGCTACTTGGGAAAGAGGAGTTCATTTCCACGTATGGCCTGGACACACATGGGCTAAACGCACAGGCATCGGAGCTGGCAGCACAGGGTAAGACGGTTATGTACGTGGCTCATGGAGACAGGGTGTTGGGTCTGCTGGCGGCGTCGGACACCGTGAAGCCGGAGGCAGCATCAGTGGTGACACTTTTGAAGCAGCGGGGGTTGGAAGTCATCATTCTGACTGGAGATAGACTGGAGACGGCACAGGCGGTTGCGGGTTCGCTGGGCATCGAAGAGGTAACGGCGGGCGTGCTACCGGACCAGAAGGCCCTTCGAGTCAAGGCCCTCCAGGAAGAAGGGCGGTGCGTGGCCATGGTGGGGGACGGGATCAACGATGCTCCGGCACTGGCTCAGGCGGACGTGAGCATCGCCATGGGAAGCGGCACCGACGCGGCTATGGAGACCTCCGGCGTGGTGCTGATGGGCAGCGGCTTGGGCAGCCTTGCGGATGTGTTCGAGCTGAGCCGACGGACGCTGCGGGTAATCAGACAGAATCTGTTTTGGGCCTTCTTTTATAACGCGGCGCTGGTGCCGGTGGCCATGGGCGTGTTGTATCCTGTATTCCAGCAAACGGGCGGCGTGCCGCAGGGGTTGGAGTTCTTCTTTGGAGAGGTGGGACTGCTCAACCCGGTGTTGGCGGCCTTGGCAATGGCGTTTAGTTCCGTTAGCGTGGTGAGCAATTCATTGAGACTGGGAAGGTTGAGGTTACTTTAGGATGATTGGGAAGTTGAAGTCGTTTTTTGGGAGTGGCAACAAAGATGAAGGGACGGCCACCGATCCGGTGTGCAAGATGGTGGTGGACAAGGCAGATCCCGGCGGAGGGACGGCTGAATACCAGGAAATCACCTACTATTTCTGCGCACCCGGCTGCCGAAAGTCCTTCCAGCAAGACCCGGAAAAGCATCTGGACTGAAGAAGGAAGCTGATTTTCGGGAATCTCGCCATTATTGAATGTTGTCGCTTCTTTGGCTAGAATAGTTAGAGATTCTTAGCCTAGGGAGGCAGTTTCCATGCCCGAGGTCGAAGCGCCCGAAATTGTAGTCTACACCCATCCAGATTGCGGATTTTCCACGGCTGTGAAGATTGATTACACCAACCGGGGAATTGCTTTCAGGGAGATAGACATTTCGGTGCAGCCGGAAGCGATACCAGAGTTGGAGAGGTTGACGGGCGGGGAACGGACCACGCCGGTAATTGTGCGTGGAGACGAGGTGACTATCGGCTTCAACGGAATTGGTTGAAGCTTCTAGGTTTTGAGCCGTAGGCTCAACACGGTAGACGGGGCTCCTAAAGAGAAATCAGCGGTTCGCTGGTTCATGGAGTGTTGACAGCAAGCAGGGACGCCCCTAGTATTTTGGTTGGAAACCATCACGGCCCGGTGGTGTAGTTGGCCTAACATATCGCCCTGTCAAGGCGAAGATCGGCGGTTCGAATCCGCTCCGGGTCGCCACTTCTCATGTTTGTCACTTATTCGGCGTCAGTTCGCCCAGCATAGTCTAGTGCGCCTAGGCGTCTATGATTCCCCCCATCTCCCAAGCCCTCTGTACTCTTCTTAACTCTTTCTATTCCCTCAATGCAGACTTAGAGGCGGTTGTAGTGTCGAGTGAGGTTGTAGAGGCGTGCCGGAAACTGTGGCCGAAGGGGTTGATTATGTCTTTTTATACGGCATGGGTTGTTGTATAATCCCGATTGCGTGACAGTATATCTCAATTCGGCCCGGGGGTTGAGGGGGAAGATACGAATAAGCTTGAGGAGGTAAGTTAAGGATGGTATTTAACAGAGCAGTCATAATTCTCGCCGTCTTGGTGGCACTGGTGGCGGTGCTTGCCGCTTGCGGGGGTTCGGATGAGATGAGCGACGAAGAGATCAGAAAGGCAGCCGAGGAGATGGGTATGGTGATGGCCGGCGAGGCCGAGATGAGCGACGAAGAGGTCAGGAAGGCAGCCGAGGGGATGGGCATGGTGATGGCCGGCGAGGCCGAGGTGAGCGACGACAGACTCGCCCGTGTCAAAGAGAGGGGCAGGGTGGTGTGCGCGAACAACGACAGCCTTGCGGGATTTGGGTTCCTGGATGACGCGGGGAATACCGTGGGCTTTGACGTAGAGTTGTGCCGTGCGGTGGCGGCGGCGGTGTTAGGGGATGCCGACGCCGTTGAGTTCCGAGCGACCACGGCTGCCGAGCGCGGCCCGTCCATGCAATCCGGCGAAATAGACATGATGTCGCGGAACACCACGTGGACCACGTCGCGCGACGCCACATGGGGCAACTTCGCACAGACCATGTTCTACGACGGACAGGGATTCATAGTGCCCAAGAACCTGGGGGTCAGCAGCGCGTACGAGCTGGAAGGCGCCAGCATTTGCGTGCTAAAGGGAACAACGACAGAGTTGAACCTACAGGACTTTGACACCCAGAACAACATGGGATTCAGCATAGTACCCTTTGAGGACAACACCAGCGCAAACGAGGCGTATCAGCAAGGACAATGCGATTCCCTTACGACTGACCAGTCCGGCCTGGTGGCCAACGCCTCAGGATTCACGGACCCCAGCGCCCACGTAATTCTGCCTGAAACGATTTCTGAGGAGCCGTTGGGAACCGTTGTACCTCACGGGGATGATCAATGGTACGACATCGTGAAGTCCGTGATGGCCATGCTGATCTACTCCGAGGCTTTCGGCATCCATTCCGGCAACGTTCCCACTGCGACTACGGGCGACACGGGAATAGACCGGCTCTTCGGGCTTTCGGGGAGCTACGGCCAGGACGCGCTGGGCCTGAAGGAAACGGCGGCCCAGGACGTCATTCGACTGGTGGGCAACTACGGCCAGATCTTCGACCGGCATCTGACCCCTCTAGGACTGGTGCGAGACGGCAGCAGGAATGCCCTCTGGAACGACGCTCCGTGTTCAGACTGCCCGAAGGGCGGTCAGCTATACGCAGCGCCTCTACGGTAGGCTAGCGATTATGAGCGGCTGAGCCGCTCGCCAAGGGAAACTGAGAATGCAGAAGAGCCGCCAATTGGCGGCTCTTCTGCATTGACTCGCTTAGCGCAAAAGCCTATATTTCCCGTCAGAGGCCATCTGCCAATGCCAGCTTTCCTGCGAAACTTAACATACGAAGGCGTGCCGGTTTGGAGGCACGCCCACATTGTTCAGTGGACGATCCAGATAGTTTCCGGTGTTGCGGTCGTCGCTCTTGTAGTCTGGTTCATCGCCAACATCGGCGTCGCCATAGACTCCCGGAACATTCCCTTCGGTTTCGGCTTTCTCGATATAGAATATCAGACGCCAATAGGGGAACACTTCATCCCCTACGATCCGTCGAACACGTACTTGTACGCCCTGGCGGTGGCGGCGGTGAATACTTTGGTAGTTGCCGTCCTGGGCGTCATCGTAGCCACGATTCTAGGCATCATCATCGGTGTGGCCCGGTTGTCGAGCAACTGGTTGGTTTCGAAGCTGGCCCTGGTTTACGTGGAGTTCTTCCGAAACGTGCCGCTGCTGGTGCAGCTGCTGTTCTGGTTCTTCATCGTGCTGACGCTGCCCCAGGTGCGGGAGGGGTTTGTTTTCTTCGACTGGCTTTACGTTAACAACAGCGGCATCTCTATACCCGGACCGTCGGGCATCGGCGGTTTAGCCATCTTCCTGATATGGGTAGGGTTCGTGATATTAGCTATAGCCGCGGGAGTGTTTGTCGATCGCAGGCTGTCCAAGCGGGAATTGGCGTTGGGTGGTGTTGCCCATCCGGTGGTGGCCGGCTGGGCCTTGGCGCTGGCAGTGATAATTGGCTCTTGGGTCATCCTTAGCTTAGTTACTGGAGCGTCGCCGATAGAATGGTCCATGCCTGCGCCGGAAGGACGATTTGGGAGAATTGCCGGCGGGTTCACCATACAGGCGGGATTGTTGGTCCTGCTGCTAGGGTTGGTGATCTACACGGCGGCGTTCATTGCGGAGATAGTTAGAGCGGGGATCCAGTCCGTTGGGAAGGGGCAAGTGGAGGCGGCGCGGGCGATGGGCCTGACGCCCATGGGATCCCTTCGATCCGTGATATTTCCCCAGGCCCTCCGGGTAATCATTCCGCCGCTGATCAGCCAGTACCTGAACCTGACCAAGAACAGCAGCTTGGGCGGCGCCATAGGGTACCCGGAGTTGGCCGGCGTGGGGATTACGATGACGCAGAGAGAGCCAGCAATATCCATATTTATACTTATTATGTTAGCGTACCTAGCGATGAGTTTGACGTGGTCTCTGATTGGGAATCTGTACAATCGCCATATAAGCTTTGAGAGAAGAAGTTGACGACGACCCAAGAAACCGGAACTAGGCCAGCGCCTTCGCTGCCGCCGCCGATATTGGAGCGGGGAGCATTGGGCTGGGTTCGGGCCAACCTATTCAACAGCCGGTTCAATACCACACTGACCGCAATCGTGGGGCTGACGCTCGTCTTTACCCTCTGGTTCGCGATTAAATGGGTTTTTGCTGAAGCGGACTGGACCGTGGTGTCCGCGGTTGGAGGTCGGTTCCTCATTGGGAACTACAACAGCGATCAGGCGTGCCCAGGCAATGACTGCTTCTGGAGGCCGCAGGCGAGCCTAATGATGGTGACGTTCCTAATGGGCATGGGCTGGGGGCTAGCCGGGTCGAAGATGATGCGGACCCTGGCGTTGGTGACGGTGGGAGCCTGCGTCCTTCTTGCGCTACTGCCCTACAGTTTCGAAAGGATGGGGATGGACGTTAGGCTGCTACTGGTGGCCAATGTTGTCAGCCTGGCGGCGGGCTGGGCCCTTGCCCGATATACGAGGTTTGGGACAGTGAAGTGGGTGGCAATCTTCAGCGTTGCAGTCTTCGTCCTTACGCTGGTCCTACTCAACGGGGTGTCTTTCCTTGGCATGCAAACGGTGGACAGCAGGCAGTGGTCGGGGCTGCAGTTGAATCTGATTCTGGCGTTGGCTGGAATAGTGCTGAGCCTACCCATCGGAATTCTGCTGGCGTTGGGGCGTCGTAGCCACCTGCCGGTAGTGAAGACGCTGTGCGTGGTGTTCATCGAGGTGTTCCGGGGGGTGCCGCTGATTACGCTATTGTTCATGTCGCAGCACCTGGTGCCTCTGGCATTTCCGGAAGCATTTCCCAGGAACTCGCTGTTCAACGCCGGGGTGGTGATTACGATGTTCAGTTCCGCGTACATGGCGGAGAACATCCGAGGGGGGTTGCAGGCACTGCACCCGGGTCAGGCAGAGGCGGCACGAGCCTTAGGGTTAGCGAGCTGGCAGGCTATGTTGTTCATTTCGCTGCCCCAGGCCATTCGGAACGTGATTCCGGCCATCGTGGGACAGTTCATCAGCCTGTTCAAGGACACCAGCCTGGTATATATCATTGGTATGCTGGACATCGTGAATATATCTCGCAAGGCGGTGGAGGGAAGGATTGAATTCCAGGGCTCCGCCCCTGAAATCTTCGTATTCGTTGCCCTTTCGTTCTGGATATTCACCTTTACCATGTCCTACGTCAGCCGTCGGATAGAGCGCAACCTGGGGGTGGGACAGCGGTAGGGAGTTGACGGCGCGAGGATATAACGCGGCGAATGGATGCGGAGGGCCGACGGGCTGTACGCCTACGGCGGGATCGCATGGGGATAGGAAGCGGGGGGGATGGCTCCCGAGGCAGGACTCGAACCTGCGGCCAAGCGGTTAACAGCCGCTTGCTCTACCAACTGAGCTACTCGGGAACGGTGACAACCAAAGCTCAGTTAAAGCCTTAAAGATTGTACCACCTCCGGAGACTTCTCCTCAATACAGAATGGAGCAATGGTATAATGGGCTCACCTCAGCTTTAGGAGTGGATGATGCAGACAGAAACCGTTCGTCTTACGTCTCTAGCCAACTGCGCCGGTTGAGCTTCCAAGTTCAGCCATGAAGACCTGGTCCAGGTCTTAGAGAAGCTACCCACGTTCTCGGACGCCAATCTCCTTGTAGGGTTCGAAACGGGGGATGACGCAGCCGTTTACAAGCTGAACGAGCAGCAGGCCCTGATTTTCACGGTGGACTTCTTCCCACCGGTGGTCGACGACCCATTCTCCTTCGGCGCGGTGGCGGCGGCGAACTCCTTCAGCGACGTGTACGCGATGGGCGGGACGCCCATCTGCGCGCTGAACATTGTAGGGTTTCCCGTGGACCTGCCCAAAGAGATTCTGTCGGAGATCATGCGCGGGGGTTACACCAAAGCACAGGAGGCGGGATGCCTCATCGCGGGCGGACACACGGTGGATGACAAGGAGCCGAAATACGGGCTGGCGGTGGTTGGTCTGGTAGAGCCTGATCAGCAGGTCACCAACGCAGGCGCCAAGGCGGGCGACGCGCTGGTGCTAACGAAGCCATTGGGCACGGGGATCATCACCACGGCGGGTAAGCAGGGGGTGGTGGACCTTCAAGTGCTGGAAGAGGCGGTAAGAGTGATGTCCACTCTCAACGCAGCGGCGTCGAGGGCCATGATGAAGGTGGGGGTCAATTCTGCCACAGACGTCACCGGCTTCGGGCTGGTGGGACACCTGCGCGGGATGATGGCCGCCAGCGGAACTACTGCAAGGGTTGAATTCTCGCGAGTGCCGGTCATTGGAGGCGTATGGGAACTCCTGGAGGCGGGGGTTGCCCCGGGAGGAACTCATCGAAACCTGGAAGGCGTCGGAAGCCAGGTTGCTTGGCATTCAGAGATCACTCTCAATAAGAGGCTGCTACTCTGCGACGCGCAGACCTCAGGCGGGCTACTGATATCCGTGCCGGAAGCACGAAGGGACGACCTGCTGAGGGAGTTGGAGGCTCAGAGAGTTGAAGGTTCGGTGGTTATTGGGGAGGTTCGACAGGCCAGCGGCCATCCCATAGAGGTAGTGCCCTAGCCACCACCCACGGGCCGTACTATCTCCAGAACGTCCCCGTCGGCGAGATTAACCTGGTGGAAGTTCTCCTTCTCGATGACCTCCCCGTTATAGCCCACGGCTATGAACTGGGTGGCGATATCAAGGCTCTCGAGGAATGCAACCAAGGGGGTGGGGGCAGGTAGCTCCTGAGGCTTACCGTTGACTGTAAGGCGTATCATGCCGCCTCTCCTTTTTGAGTTTGCCACGCACTGAGGACCGCGCACTTCAGCCGCCGCGCCGCTTCTTTCGGCTGTGGCGATGCCAGTATGGCGCTGATGACGGCCACTCCCGACGCCCCAGCTCGTATGACATCAGCAGCATTTTCGGCGTTTATGCCTCCGATGCCCAGATAGGGGATGCGAAGCTTGGCCGACAGCCTTTGGACAAGGGGAAGGCCTTGGGGCGTTTGTCCAGGATGGGAGCGTGTAGCGAAGACGGAGCCGGCGATCAAGTAGTCGGCGTCTTCCCGTTGGGCTTCCAGGGCACCCTCGTAATCGTGTACGGAGCGGCCTATGATCATTCCGTCGCCTACAAGGGAGCGAGCGTCCGACGGATGCAGGGCCTCTTCGCCCAGATGAACTCCATCGGCGCTGCTAAGAAGGGCCACGTCCACCCGCTCGTTGACTACGAGCAGGGCGTTGCCGTCTATGGCATGTCGAATCTTCATTGCAAGGTCTAACAGAGGGCGGCTGGGCAGGTCCTTCTCACGAAGCTGGACTATGTTAACCCCGCCTTCAACTGCCAGGGCCACCTTTTGGACCAGGGAGGCGTTATGACATAGTCTGCGGTCCGTAACCAGGTAGAGAGCCGGTCGGGGAATGGACGGTCTGGGCATCCAGTCAGGACGCGCTAACGGGTTGCGGAACGTCCTTGGTAGGGCTGCTGGGGGATGCGTAAAGCCTCCTGGATATACGACCGGCGAGGTAGGCGCTCCTTCCGGCCTCAACGCCATGCCGGAAAGCCGCTGCCATTAGCACCGGGTCGTGGGCCTGGGCGATGGCGGTGTTGACCAGGACGGCATCCGCACCCATCTCCAGGGCCTGCGAAGCTTCAGACGGCACACCTATACCAGCGTCGACGACCACGGGCACGCGGGCTTGCTCTATGATTATGCGGATCTCCTCGGCGGTGTGGATGCCCTGGCCGGAGCCAATGGCGGAGCCGAGGGGCATGACCGTTGAGCAGCCGACTTCCTGAAGCTGGTGGGCAAGCACAGGATCAGCGTGGATGTAGGGCAGGACTACGAAGCCCTCTTTGACCAGCTGCTCCGCCGCTTTTAAGGTTTGGGAGGGATCCGGGAAAAGATACTTCGGGTCTGGAATCACCTCCAGCTTCACCCAGTTAGAGCCGGTGACGGACCGTCCCAGCTTGGCGATGAACAGGGCTTCCTCCATAGTGCGGCATCCGGCGGTGTTGGGCAGAACATCGTAGGTAGTCCAGTCCAGATAGTCCAGAATGGTCTTTTCGTTGGGGTTGTCCAAGTCCAAGCGTCGGATGGCCACGGTTATCATCTGGGTACCGGAGGCTTCGACGGCATGAACCATGTCGTCCACGGTCCGGTATTTGCCCGTGCCGAGGATGAGCCTGGAGCGAAATGTCTTGCCTGCGATTGTTAGCTGGTCTTCCATTATGTGCCTCAGAAACCCGCCAAGGCCGACGCTAACGGGCTGAGCTCGGGTGAACCTTCATCCCTACGCCGGCATTATCCGGTTCAGGTTCAAACGGTCGCCCTTCAAGAGGGCCTCTCAGCCTGTCCGATCAGGCTCCCGTCGGGTGGATTTGGGTAGGACATAGGTTAGCATGGGGCTTGGGCATCGTCAACGGCGGCAGTGGACAGGTCAACCCGGCCAAAGTATATTCGGGTTAATTTTTAGAGACGACAGGAGCAAGAATGGCAGTATCAAAGAGAACCCTGCGGTCAATGCAGGAGGGCGGGTGGATTAGGCGGATGTTCGAGGTTGGGACGGAGCTGACGCAGAAGCACGGCGCAGAGAACGTGTTCGACCTCTCTCTGGGGAACCCGGTGATGGAACCGCCCAAGGAGTTGGTGGCGGAGATGCGGCGAATAGCCGGCTCCGACACGCCGGGACTGCACCGGTACATGCCCAACGCGGGATACGTAGAGACCCGGGCGGCGGTGGCGCAGTCGCTGTCGGAGGAGACGGGCTTTCCCTTCACTGCCAACGAGATAGTGATGACCTGCGGCGCGGCGGGGGCGTTAAACGTAATCTTCGAGTCCATTCTGAATCCGGGCGACGAGGTGGTGATTTTTGCCCCCTATTTCGGGGAGTTTACCTTCTACATCGAGAATCACCAGGGGCGTCCGGTGGTTGCGCCGACGGACGACGCCTTTATTCCGGACCTGGCGTCTTTGGAAGGGCTTATCACGTCCAGGACCCGCGCGGTTCTCATAAACTCTCCGAACAACCCGTCGGGCGCGCTGTACCCGGAGGACGTGGTACGTCAGTTGGGGAAGTTGCTGGGACGGAAGGAACGCGAGTTTGGCACGGAGATATTTCTGTTGAGCGACGAGCCGTACCGCCGCATCCTGTTCGACGGGCTGACGTATCCCCACATTTTCGCGCATCATCACGCCAGCGTAGCGGTCCATTCGCACTCCAAAGATTTGGCGGTACCGGGGGAGCGCATCGGGTATATTGCGCTCAATCCTGAATATGAGGGGAAGGGACAGCTTCTCAACGGCATAATCTTCTGGAACCGGAGCCTAGGGTTCGTCAACGGACCGGCGGTGATGCAGCACGCCATCCGGGGACTTCAGGGGGTGTCGGTTGATGCGGCGGAGTACCAGCGGAAGCGGGACTACCTGTATAGGGAACTTTCGGGAATGGGATATCAGGTGGTGAAGCCCCAGGGCGCCTTCTACCTGTTCCCAAAGTCGCCCATCGAAGACGACGTGGCCTTCGTTGATGCGCTGCAGCAAAAGCGGGTGCTGACGGTGCCGGGGGTCGGGTTCGGATCACCCGGGCATTTCAGACTGTCCTACTGCGTGGAGGATAGGGTGCTGGAAGGGGCCATGGAGGGGTTTGCTGAGTGCGCCAGGGAGTTTGGCTTGTAGACTTTGAAGTCGGGGTAAGGCGAAGAGCGCGGAGCCGCAGGTTAAACCGCACCTTTGTTATCTCCCAAGCCGGCCTGTATGAAGCGCTGAGCGTTCTCCCTATATTGGGCGGCGACACTCTCAATTAGTTTCCTGTATTCGTCCCTCATGGGACGAATCTTGCCGGGGACTCCAACGACCACGGAGTTGCTGGGCACCCGGGTGTCTGCCAGGACGACGGAGCCGGCGCCGATGACGCAGTTGTCTTCAACCTCGGCATTCTCCAGAAGAACAGCGTTGATACCCACCATCACGTTGTTCCCAACGCGATGGCAGTGGAGAACGGCGCCGTGGGTAACCACAACGTTGTCGCCGACTTCCAGGTAGTCGTCGGCGTGCAGGACGCAGTTGTCCTGGATGTTGGTGTTACGGCCCACCCGGATGCGGCCGTAGTCGCCGCGCAGGACGGCGCCGGGCCAGACGCTGGAGTTTTCGCCGACGTGAACGTCTCCCACAACGTAGGCCGCCTCGCTGACAAAGGCTGCGGGGTGGATGGTGGGTGTGATGCCGTTGAAGCTTCTAATCATTGTCTCATGGACCGAAGGCTGATTTTGACGGTGCAGTTTAGGGCAATGATAAAGCAATCACCTCTTACGAGGTGATTGCTTTGGGTCTTCTCTCATGTTCCCCGCCCACGTGGGGCGGTTCGGGCGGCCAAAGGCCTTATGCTGAAAAGGGAAGGGTATTATTCAGTCTTCAGCTTCTCAGGAATGACCACGGCGGGGGCAACGCTTTCTCCGCTTGAGCCTTTGGCGTGAGCCGAGACGACGCCGCAAGCTGAGACGGGAGCGGTCACGGAGTCTTGGAAGGCACCGGACGCACCGGGGAAGCCTGCGCCAACGAAGAGGCGACCGTAGTCAGTTACAAGGGTAATGAGAACAACGTCGTTCGCATCCCAGCCGGCGCCGTAGACGTCAAAGGTGGCGGAGCCGGAGCACTCTTCCACAATGGCATGCAGGGGGCTAACCTGAATGGCCGGGTTGGCTGAGTGAGATGTGCGGCTGTTTGCGCCGGATCCAGCGCCCATAACGGCAGACACACCTATAGCTACGACCAGGATTGAAACTAGCAGTCCTACTATGGTTAATCTAGAACCCAGGAAGCGACTCATCTAACCTCCTCCAATTTACTCTTTAGTATTCGTCTTGGCTAAAGACGCGGCAGTTGCGTATGGGCTTGAAAACCCACGCAACAAGCGGGTTTGGTACGTCGCCGCGTCTTGTGGTTGGGAATGGTAGGCTCATCTCCGAAACTAGCGGTCTGTGCCTGTAAGCGGGTGCATCGTAACACGTAAAAAAAGTCATTGTCAAGGGAAATAGGGCGCGTTAAAGGGGTGATAATAGCAATCAACGGAGGCTTTGCGGCTGGGCTGTTGGAAGGCATTGTCGGGGTTAATCCTCCTCGGCTGCCGCAGTCACTGGCTGCTCGAGGTAGAACCCTTCGCGCCAAAGTTCATCAAGCCTCTCCAACTCTTCTTCAGAGAGAGATGGCGTTTCGGTTGCGGCGGTGTATTCCCGAAGTTCCTGGAGGGTGGTGAGATTGGGGAGGACGGAGGCTATGGAGGGCTGGGCGAGGCAGAAGGCTATGGCGCTCTGGGCGAGGGTACGGCCGGTATCTTCGGCGAGGAACCGGACCGTGTCGGCCTTGGCGAGGGCCTGGTGCAGCCACTCTTGCTTGCGGTGGGAGCGATGGTCGGATGGGTCGAATTCGGGCGGGCCGTCGTCGTACCGGTTGGTCAGGACCTCTGAGGCGTGGGGGACCCGAGAGATGAGGCCCACGTTGGTTTCCTCGGCGATTGGGAAGAAGCTGCGGGCGGGTTCCTGCTCCAGGATACTGTAGATGATCTGCATGGCGCTGACGCGGCGGCGCATGGCGGTTTCGCCTTCTTCGAACCAGCCGATATCCGGGCCAATGGCGGCGGCGTAGTAGCGGATCTTGCCCTCATTGACCAGCTGTTCGAGAGTCTCGAAAACTTCGTCTCTTTCGAGGGCTTCCATACGGGGATTGTGTAGTTGGTAGAGGTCTATGTAGTCGGTGTGCAAACGACTCAGGCTCTGTTCACAGGCGTATCGGATGAAGTCGGGCTCGAAGCGTTGGGGGCGTTCCTGGTGTCCGACGCGAGGAACGTTGTTGTAGAAGTCGTAGCCGAACTTGGTGCCGATGACAATTTCGTGGCGATGTTTGGGCAGGGCCTTGGCAAGGATTTCTTCGCCGTAGCCCTTTCCGTAGGTGTCGGCGGTATCGAAGAAGGTGACGCCGAGCTCGGCTGCTTCCTGGAGCAGGCGGATGCCGTCGGGTTCGTCAATCTTGCCCCACCAGCCAGTGGCGACGGTCCAGAGGCCGAAGCCGACTTCGGAGAGGGTTAGGTCCGTTCTTGGCAGGTGTCGGTATTTCACGAGATCGGGGCGACCTGCGGCTGGGCTATGGTTGAAGCTCCCAAAGCAGCCTTGATTTGGGCCACGGCGTCGTCGAACTTATCTTGAGCCATGACGGGGGCAAGCTCGCCGAGGGAGACGGGGTCTTGCAGGGTTATCCAGGACTTGCATCCGCCATAGGAGGGAAGGTTGGGAATGGTCTGGGTTTCGCCAAGGCTGTAGACCCGCAGGATAAGGAGCCAGAGGGGCTGACGGGGCTTCCAGCGGAGACGTTTTTGGGCGTAATCGTCGGACCAGATATGGAAGGGAGAGATGCTTTCGAGGTCGCTCTCTTCGGATATCTCGATGGCTTCGTGGAGTTTGGCCCAGTGGGTGAAGGTAACGGTCTGGGGCTTCGCGCCATTGGGGGGAAGGGTGACGTTCGCCTGGAAGGGCGGCTTGAGGAGATCCTTCTTCTGGTGCTCGTAGGTGGGGAAGAGGAGGAAGGAGGGATGAGCAGGGATGAATTTCTTTCCCTCTTCGCGGATGCCACCTTTGCGGAGAATAAGGAGTTGGCCACCGTGCTGAAGAGCGGAGACGAAGGCGGCCCATTCTTTAAGGGCTATTTGGCAGGTTTCAGGCATGGATGGTCGGCTCCAAGACGCGGTGTTATTCTGCATTGCATTCATGTTAGCACTTGCAGGCGTGGGTCTCAACTTGGGGGTGGGTCGGTTTTGGTTGAACACGCGTGGCGTTTTCGTTCCGGGGAGAGGTTTGAGGTGTGCCAATGAGGGTGTTGTAGAGTGAAAGAAGACGTTGCGACTCGGTTTCAGGAACGAGTGGGGAAACGAGGGACTCGTTTCAGGGTTGTCAGGCGTGGGATTGACTCGTTTTGGAAAACGGGTTCGTGCCTGAGATTAATCGTTTTAGGCGTGGGACTCGTTTCAAAAAAAGCAGGGCAAACGAAGAGGATTTCAGGCATGGTCATGCGCGGATGTAGCGGGGTTGAGTGTTTGTGAGCTTGCCCAAGACATGGAGGGTCTTGATGATGAGTTCCGGGGAGGTGCCGGGAGCGTTGAGGGGGCTGTTGGGGAAGGTTTCGATTTCTTTCATGGGGGGAGGGTATCAGGGGGTGGGGATTTTGGGCAACGGGAAAGTGGCAGTAGGGGAACGGCGGGATTCTTCGACTTCGCTTCTCTTCGCTCGGAATGACATGTGGAGGCGGGGGACGGGCGGTTCGCGAACCGCCCCTACGATGGAAGGGTTGGGGGGAGATGAGGGCGGGGATGGGTCCCCTCATTCGGAGACCTTTGCATAACTATTGAATCGCATTCAAATGGCGGTGTAGAACGACTCTTGACATAGCTAAATCATGGGATTCTGGATTCCGGCCTTCGCCGGAATGACGGTTATGCAAAGGTCTCCATTCGTGAGGACAAGTGGGGGTGGGTCGACAACACAGGACCGGCGACCACAAGAGTCGCCCCTACGGTTGTATGCAGGTTGGGGGGAGATGAGGGCGGGGATGGGTCCCCTCATTCGGAGACCTTTGCATAACTATTGAATCGCATTCAAATGGCGGTGTAGAACGACTCTTGTCATAGCTAAATCATGGGATTCTGGATTCCGGCTTTCGCCGGAATGACGGTTATGCAAAGGTCTCCATTCGTGAGGACAAGAGGGGGGTGGGGGTTTGAGTAGGGGGAGACGAACAGGAGGCAGGTCGAACGACCAGCACCCCTCACACCGCAAGGTCTCTCCTCTCGAAGAGGTAAGCTGCCGCTCCAACAAGCACAGTGGACGCCCCTACCAGCACAATCGCATGAGCGATATTAAGCCCGTTCGCCATAGGGTCCCCGCCGATGAAGTAGTACATCGGGGACAGGTATTGCGACCACTCCAGCCCGTCCACAATCGGTCCGAACGTGTTGGCCACGTATCCGACAATGCCGACCGCCCCGCCGACGCCGACAGTGGTGCTCGGTTTCCCCGTCCATGCTCCGACGAATAGCGCCAGCGCCCCAAAGGCAACCCCAAGCAGGGCGAGGCTAATGTATGCCTGAATCACGTTGAGCAGGCTGATGTCCATGTCTACTATCACGATCCCCACCAGTGTCCCGACGAACACTACAACGGCGAGCGCCGCCGTGCCCGTCACGATGGCAGCGAACTTCTGCAGCAGCATCGTCGTCCGACGCACCGGGTGGGACAGCAGCACTTCCAGCGAACCCCGCCGCTCCTCGCCCACCAGCAAGCTCGTTCCAAGCCAGAGAGTGAATACTATGAAGAGCAGCGGGAAGATGAACGAAAGCATCTCCGCCGTCAAGAATCCTTCCGGCGAGGCTAAGTCCTCCACATTGCCGATGAAGGCACGAACTATCGAGTCCTCATCGCCCAGTATCTCGTTGAGGTCGGGAATGTCCTGGAAGCTCGGGTAGAACAGAACTATTACGAAGGCATACAAGAACAACCCGAGCGACCACCAGACGATGGGACGGCGCAGGTCGCGAATCGACTTGAAATATGCGTTACGCAACATCGGCGCCCTCCCCTTCATCGCTGTAGAACGTCAGGAATATGTCGTCAAGGGATGTCTCTTGGGTCACCAACCGCACGATCTCGTGCCGCGCCGCCGCCTTGATCAGCGCGTCGGGATTACCGGCGATGGAAACCGTGACGGTTCGCCCATCTACCGAAAGGTCAGACGCTCCTTCGAGACGCTCGAACTCCGATCTTAATATCTCGGATGCGAACTCGATCTCGAAGCGATGGAGCGCCGCGCGGTCGATGAGTGTATCCACGTCCTCAACGGCAACCAGCCTACCCTTTCGGATGATGCCTACGCGGTCCGACACCCGCTGCACCTCCGGCAGCACGTGAGACGAGAAGAAAACTGTGCGGCCCTCGGCCTTCACCTCGTCGAGCATCTCGTAGAATTCGTGCTGTATCAGGGGATCGAGGCCGCTCGTCGGCTCATCCAGGATGATCAGCTTGGGCTTGTGCATCATCGCCTGAAGCAGTCCAACCTTCTGCTTGTTCCCGCGCGAAAGCTGGGAGTATCTGCGGTCAAGGTCCACGTCCAGGCGGGTCGCGAGTTCTCTCACGTATTGCCAGTCGACGCCGCCTCGCAGGTTCGCGAAGAATTGCAACATCGACCGACCGGTCATGTGGTCGTAGAGCGCGAACTCGCCGGGCAGGTACCCGATGTTGCGCCTGATCTCCACGCTGTCACGGCGGATATCGAGTCCTAAGACCGTCCCGGTTCCCCGTGTGGGCCGGATGTGGTCGAGCAGCATTCGGATCGTCGTAGACTTCCCCGAGCCGTTCGGACCGAGGTAGCCGAAAATCTCGCCGGGCCGAACGTCAAGGTCGACGTCCACGACCGCCTCGACCTCGCCGAAGAGCTTCGTGATCTTTTCCGTATGGATTACGCTATCCATACTCAGTCCTTTCTCACTATCCGGGGCGCCCCTACTCGCCCGTCAACTCCATTGTACACACACGACCACTACCCGTCGCATCACACGATTAAGTGATTTACATATGTTCCCATCTAATGCTGCTACAGAGGTCCTTACATGACCCTATCAACTGTCATTCCGAACGCAGTGGGTCGTAGGGAGGAATCTAAAGCGCTCGTCATCCAGAACTTGCCTATAGCTAGATCGAACCCATGAAATCGTCACAAGACCTTAGATTCCTCCCTACGATCGGAATCGCTATGGCCTCGTGGATGGCGCGACGTTGAATGACATGAGGGGCGGGAGGGGGTGACGGAAGTGGGTGCCAGGATAAATGATGGATTCCCGCCCCCGTCTTCACGAGGGCAGGCTTTTCGTGGGAATAACGGGAGAGGTGCAGGAATGACGGGTGGGGTGGGATGAGGGACGGGGATGGGGATACGCATGGACGAGGAGGTTGAGGGGGAGGCGCGAAGGCGACGGGGACGGGGATGGGTCCCCGCATTCGCGAGGACAACGGGAGGGGAGGGCGCCCACGAGGGACGCCCCTACGGGGGAAAGGGAAATGGAGGACCCGGCGAGGTGAGTTGTGGGGAGGGAGGAACAGGGCTGGTTTCAAACCAGCCCCTACGGGATGAAAGGAATGCAGTGGGGAGTCGCTACAGTGAGAGGGGTGGGTGGGCTGAGCGAAGGCGCGAAGGCGATGGGGGCGGGGGATGGGTCCCCGCATCCGCGAGGACAGCGGGGGTTGGAGGGTTTGGAGGTGGGTTTTGAATTGGGTGTAGCTGGAGAATTTGGCAATTTCTCGTATGAAGTCGCCGACGGTGGGGACGGTTTCGCGGAATTGGACGAGTTCTTCGTAGATGGGGCTGACGGAGGATGGGCTGTCGGCGTAGGTGCCGTGGAAGGCGAAGTAGGCCTGGTTGAGCTTTCGGATGCGATATCCGTTGTCCTCGAATAGCTGACGCTGGCTTTCCATATAGGCTTCGGCATCGTTGATGCGTCCTTCCGCGAGGAGTTCGTCGACGCGAAGACGGGTCTCGTGCATAGTCTGGCGGAAGTCGAAGACTGGGCCAGCATCGGCGTCCGGCGGTGGTGGAGATGCGGGGGCCGGAGTTTGTGGGTCGAGGACGTCTAAGGCCCTTTGACTGATTTCTCGTCCCGCCAGATTGGCGGCGGACTCGTTGAGGGTGGTTGTGTCCGCGTCGCGGAAGTAGTTCTGGCCCAGGGGGTGAAAGAACCAGTAGTGGTGCAACCACTCATGGGCTGCGATGTCCACGGCGCGACGGAGTCCTCCATTGATGACGACAATTGAGGGGTAGGTGGCAATGCCGCCTATGTTGACGACGAGGGCGGAGAGGTCCGCCTCCTGCAGGAGTTTCTCTTCCAGCATCTCTCGCGTGGGAATATTCAGGTTGGGTTCTAGAACGTGGTCTCGCAGTCTTTCGATGACGTGCCTGGGGGAAGTGATAAGGACGGAGGGGGGATTGAGGAGAGCGAGGTCGACGGGGGGCCATATCAGGCCAATTCGGGACTGGAAGACCTCCTCGTCGAGGACGCGGCTTATTTCTTTTTCGAGTTGTTCTTCCGCGAGGGGCTTGACGTCATCGCGCTGAGACTGGAGGTCTTGAAGGGTTGCCTGGAGGTCGTTATCGGGATGGTCAGGGTGGACCTGGAGGTGGTCTATTTGCTCCGTGAGTTCGAAGAACCGGGCTGCGGCTTCTTCGGGAGGAACGGGAGGGCTGTACCAGGGGATGGCCTGGACGGACCGGTGCCACCATTTATCGAGGAAGTTGGACGCTTCCCACTGGAGTAGGCTCCAGCGGTGAGGAGCGGCGGCCAGATAGGTGGCGGAATGGCTATGTCCACCCTGGGAGACGACGAGGATGAGGAGGGCGATAGCGATGAGGGCGATGGTTCTTTTCATGGGTCTAACAGGGTTTAAGCGTTGGCGGGTTGCATTTGGAGGGTGTGAATTAAGGATAGCAGTAAGGAGATGGGGTTTGTAGCTGGTGGGGGTTTGGGGGATGGGTTCCCGCCCTCGTCTTCACGGGGGGTAGGCTCTGCGCGGGAACAACGGATGGAGGGGGCATGGGGATGGCTCCCCGCATCCGCGAGGACACGGGAGGGGGGTGGGCGGTTCTTTAACCGCCCCTATGTGGGAGCCACCCGACAAGTTGTAGACGGGCAACCACAAGGGTTGCCCCTACGGAGACGGGGTCCGATGGCGAATGGGGGAGGGCAGGTTTGAAACCTGCCCCTACGGAGAAGGGGTTGAGTGTAGGGGGTGTGGTAAAGATGGGTTCCCGCCCTCGTCTTCACGGGGGGTAGGCTCTGCGCGGGAACAACTGAGGCGGGGGCATGGGGATGGGTCCCCGCATCCGGAGACCTTTGCATAACTGCTACTGAGAGACCATATTTGACAGAATAGGCATGGGGTTCAATCCTAAATCCCCACCTCTGGATTCTGGCTTGGGGCCGGAATGATGGTTATGCAAAGGTCTCCATCCGCGAGGACACGGGAGAGGAGGGGTTCCCGCGATTTCACTGAGGTAGGTTCTCCGTGGGCGCGATGCATGTGTGGAAGGGGGACGGGCGGTTCGCGAACCGCCCCTACGAAGAGGAAGAGAGGAGGGTTTCCGCACGCGCGAGGACACGGGAACGGGGATGGGTTCCCGCCCTCGTCTTCACGGGGGGTAGGCTCTCGGTGGGAACAACGGAGGCGGGGGTGGGGTTCCCGCATCCGGGAGGACACGGGAGGGTGCACCCCCATCCTAACCTTCCCCCCTGACGGGGGAGGTGCACCCCCATCCTAACCTCCCCCCCTGAAGAGGGAAGGGAAAGAGGGTGAGGGGTGAGTGGGCGGGTGGCGTTGCGGCTGGGGCGGCTTTTGAATACAATGGCCTTAAATATCCCCACATTCCGGTCGTTTGAGGTGATACGTAGATGGCTTCTGTAGAGATTGGCAAGATAAGAAACGCGGCCCTACTTTCGCATAGCGGAGCGGGAAAGACGAGCCTAGCGGAGGCATTGCTGTTCAACACCAAGGCTATCAATAGGATGGGCAGCGTGGAGAGCGGCAACACAGTGTCCGACTACGAGGCGGAGGAGGTCAAGCGGACCTCCAGCATCCAAGCTTCCATCATCCCGTGCATGACGCAAGGACACAAGGTCAATTTACTGGACACGCCGGGGTATGACGATTTTAGAGGAGAGGTGGTCTCCAGCCTGAGGGTTGTGGAAGGGGCGGTTATCGTGGTGAGCGCCATTGCCGGAGTGGAAGTGGGGACGGAGCAATCTTGGAGGATGTGCGAGGAGCGCGGTCTGCCAAGGATCATCTTCATCAACAAGATGGACCGGGACAACGCAGAGTTTCAGCGGTCCCTCGACAGCATACAGTCGGCCTTTGGGCGGCAGTGCGTTCCGTTGCACGTGCCCATCGGTGAGGCGCAGGGATTCAAAGGGGTGGTGGACCTTCTTGACGCCAGCGCTCCGGCGCCGGAGGGGTTGGAGGACTTCATGGAAACGGCGAGGGAGCGGCTGGTGGAGTCTGTGGCGGAGAGCGACGACGACCTTGCGACGAAGTACCTGGAAGGGGAGGACTTGACACCCGCGGAGATAACGGAAGGTCTGAAGAAGGCGGTGCTTTCCGGCGAGATTGTGCCGGTGTTGTGCGGTTCTGCGACGGAGAACATGGGGATCGACGAGCTGCAGCAGGCGGTCATTAACTACATACCTTCGCCGGACTCGGCGGAGGTCGTCGCAGTGGAGCTGGAAACAGAGGAGTCTCAAGGGGTGGAGCAGTCTGCGGACGGGCCGCTGGTAGCGTTGGTATTCAAGACGACGGCGGACCTCTTCGTCGGAAAGCTTTCGCTGTTTCGGGTGTATGGCGGCGTGATGAAGGGGGGCACGGAGGTGTGGAACCCCAAGCAGGAGCAGTCGGAGCGGATAGGGCAGGTCTACACCATGTGCGGAAAGAACCAGGAGGCCACGCCTGAGGTGGGGCCCGGGGACATCGGGGCGGTGGCGAAGCTGGCGGCTACGACTACGAACGACACGTTGTGTCATCGGAACAGCGTGGTCCTACTTGACCCCATCGTCTACCCGGAAGGGCACTATACGATGTCCGTTTCGCCTAAGTCGCAAGCAGACCTGGACAAGATGTCGTCATCGCTGGCGCGGATTGTGGAAGAGGACCAGAGCTTGAAGCTCGCGCGGGAAGCATCAACAAACGAGATGCTGCTTTCCGGCATCGGGGACGTGCACCTGGATACAACGGTGGACCGGATAAAGCGGAAGTTTGGGACGGAGTTGGTGCTGCAGCTTCCCAAGGTACCGTATCGGGAGACGATAACGGTGGTGTCCCGGGCGGAATACAAGCACAAGAAGCAGACGGGCGGGCATGGGCAGTACGGCCACGTACGGCTGCGTCTGGAGCCGCGGGATAGGGATTCCGGGTTCGAGTTTGGCAGCGAAATCTCCGGTGGAGCAGTGCCAAGGGAATACATTTCATCGGTGGAGAAGGGGGTGATGAAGTCGATGAGCGAGGGGGCGCTGGCGGGATATCCGGTGGTAGACGTAAGGGCTGTGCTGTACGACGGAAGCTATCATGACGTGGACTCCTCCGGGATTAGCTTTGAGATTGCGGGGTCTTTCGCTTTCCGACAGGGATTGGCCGACGGGAATCCCATGTTGTTGGAGCCGGTAATGAAGCTGGCCATAAGGGTGCCGGACGGGTTTACGGGGGACGTGATTGGGGACCTGAACGGCCGTCGCGGTCGGATTGTGGGGATGATTCCGGAGACCGGTGCAACCGTGATTGAGGCGGAGGCTCCACGGGCGGAGATGCTGAGGTACTCGACGGACCTACGGTCGTTGACGCAGGGACGAGGAAGTTACACCATGGAGTTTAGCCACTACGAAGGAGTGCCGCCGGTGATTGGTCAGCGGGTGGTTCAGGAGAATCAGCGGGAAGAGGCCCGGGGGTAGGGAAGGGACGTTACCGGAGGATATCAATCTCGGAGAGAAGGTTGTAGAGGAGGCAGATATGGAGCAGGGCAAGATAGTTTCTTTGCAGGTGTGCGTGGGGCACCGGGAGCCGATGGCGTCGCGGGAGCGGGTGGTGGTGACGGAGGCGGGGTTAGAGGGAGACCGGCACGCGAACGTGAACGGTCTGCGGCAGATACTTCTGATGGAGAAGGAGATTCTGGACGGACTGTCGTTGACGCCGGGGACGATTCGAGAGAACGTGACGATTACGGGGTTGGCGATTCACGGGCTGGCGGCGGGGGAGCGGGTCCGGCTGGGAGAGGACGTTGTGTTGGAGGTGACGGGGCTTTGCGAGCCGTGCAGCAGGATGGATGAGATTCGGGAAGGGCTACGGGAGACGCTGGACAGACGTCGGGGGGTGTTGACGCGAGTGGTTTCGGGAGGGGAAGTTGGGTTGGGGGATGGGGTGGTGGTTGGGGGGTAGTCCTTGGAGAAGAAGGGAGCGCTAGGGGGATAGAGGGAGGCGTTAGGGAGGAGCTACTGGTCGAATGAGGCAAGACTGTGCCCGGGCAGCGAGATTCCTCGAGGGACTCGGAATGACTGTGGGCTTGTGAAGGCCCTATAAGTGGATGAAAACGGATGTGGGGGCGAGGGTAGGTTTGAAACCTGCCCTTACGGGATAGGTTGCAATACGGGTGTCAACTGTTCGCGTAGGGATATTTTCATTGTGATGGCACACGATAGGTTCGGGAGTGCCGCTGGGGGGCGTTAGGGGGACGTATGACGGGTATATGGTTAACAGAGGGGAAGGGTGATGGCTTCTGAACGATTTTACCCCAAGTTCGATACACGGCTTTTGACGTTCTCGCAAGCTCAGGGATACGAGGAGTTGCCTGGCCCATTGAAGCTGGAAGAGTTGCCAAGGGAGGCGAGGACTCGGATTTTGAACGTGTGCTACCGGCACATTGAACGTGCAGGGACTTTTGAGCCTGGTGGCGACTATCAACCCCACAACAAGTTCGTCTGGGTTGTCGGCCCTCCTTGGGGCACCATATTGTATAAAAAGCACTTAGATTTCGATCACCTAGCCATCGATGATTGGAACTACTCACCTGAACATCAACAGCAGCAGCTTCGTCAATCTATCGAAACACTGCCGTTCAATAAAGTCTTTGATTTAGTCCAGTTCGTTCTGCGCCATGAAGAGTGCCCGGCGGATTTCATCAAAGAAATGAAGGATGCGTTTGGATTTTCCAGGTTGGCTTACACCATAGATGCCGGGCCACCGCCAAGCATCATTCCATCGGTTACCGTTGAAGAAGGGAAGACGATTCTAGAATCGTTGGAAACACTTCGTAAAGCAGGCTTGGGCGGAAGCGCGGCGCAATTAAGGAAGGCAGCCGAGTGTATTAACGGGCAAGATTGGGCGGGAAGCGTCAGGGAGAGCATTCATGCCGTCGAGTCGGTGGCGCGGCAGCTGGACCCCAAAGCATCCACCACGTTGGAGCCTGCTTTGAAGTCCCTTGAGGGGAGCGGTACCCTCCATCCGGCCCTCAAGTCAGCATTCACCAAACTCTACGGGTACACGTCGAACGAACAGGGCATTCGGCATGCGCTCTTGGACCAAGATAGTGCAAACGTGGGAATGGACGAGGCGGTGTTCATGCTGGGGGCTTGCGCGTCCTTCTCCAGCTATCTTTGGCGGAAGCATGCGTCGGAGTCGGAATGAAGGACTGACGCGGGTGGTTAAGGGAGGGGAAGTTAGGTTGGGGGGGTAGTTGGGGAGCGACGAGTAGCTAATAGGGAGTTGAGGGACGGGCTAGAGCTGCTAGGGCGACGCTCAATACTGTGCTAAGCTTTGGCGAGAAAATCCGCACTGTGCCCTGGCGACCCTGCGGCAAGGAGTAACAACTTGATTACCTCTCTCCGGCTGATTGACTTCAAGAATTTCGCCGACGAGACTCTCAAACTAGGGCCTTTTACGGTCATTGTCGGCGCCAACGCCAGCGGCAAGAGCAACATTCGGGATGCATTCCGGTTCCTTCACGGCATTGGTCGCGGATTTACTTTGGCGGAAATCCTGGGCGGAAAATACGTGGCTGGCGGACAGTTGGAGTGGGCACCAATTCGGGGCGCGATGAACGAGATTATCCGTCTTGGCGGAGGTTCGGCCGACGTTCCATCTACATTTTCCGTAATCGTCGAGATAAATCACGAGGATAGAACCGCCCTTTTCTCGATGAAGGTTGGACGCAATCCAGATGGATCCGACGAATTTTGCTTTTTGGAAGAAGAAGTTTGTCATTCTACAGGGCCAGTCTATAGATCGACTGGCACCTTTGGTTCTAATTCATTGCTTACATTTGGGAACGAGGATGTAGAGGGTGTTGCAGTCAGCGGATCTCAACCCACCCTTCTCCAAATTTTACAAAAGAAGGAATTCTGGTTTAAGGACGAGCTGAAAGCAGAGGATAGCCTAGCCAAAATAGCCCAGATTATTGAAAATAGACTGCCATGGAGTCTCGTTTTATTAGACACCCTAATGCACTTCATTTCAATGGCATTCTTAGAACTATCGCCCGCAAATATGCGATTACCCTCAGCGCCGGGGCTAACCAAGTTAGGAGAATCGGGCGACAACTTGCCAACTGTGCTCAAGGCTATATGTTCCGACAACCAACGAAGGGAAGTTCTGACTTCGTGGTTGCGGGAACTCACCCCGATGGACGTAATGGATTTTGAGTTTCCACGTGATCCCAGTGGGCGTATCCACATCCGGCTCTTGGAAAAGAATGGCAGACGGATTTCCGCTTCCAGCGCCTCTGACGGAACTTTACGGTTCCTAGGCATCCTAGCTGCCCTCCTCAGCCCTGAACCTTCAGTCCTTTACTTCATTGAAGAGATAGAAAACGGCATTCATCCTTCAAGATTGCATCTCTTGATTGACCTGATAGAAAAGCAGACCGCGAAGAATGGCATCCAGGTGGTTGCCACTACCCACTCTCCCGAAGTGTTGAATCTCATCAACGACAACACCTTCGAGAACGCGTCCATTGTGTACCGAGATGAAGACTCTGCGGATGCCATCATCCGACCGTTAGCAGAAATGCCAAGGGTGAGAGAATTGCGGAAATCCCAAGGATTGGGGCGGTTGCACGCGGGCGGTTGGATGGAGGATGTGTTGGCCTTCGAGTCTGCCGATGCGGAGGTAGCTGGCAGCGAAGCGGCTTCATGAAAGTACTCATAGTTCCGGAGGACTTTACAAACGACCAGCACATTCTCAAACCACTATTCTCTCGGCTCTTTCAAAGCATTCGAGGCAGCAAGACGCGGGTTCGAGTTTGCCAAGGTCCACGACTAGGCGGCGTTGAGGAAGCCTTGAAGACGGAGCGCATGAAGCAAGTTATTGAGAAGTATCGGGGCATGGTAGACGTATTCATTCTCTGCGTTGACCGTGATGGGGATCCGGGCAGGCGTCAAAGGCTTGACCAACTCGAAGCCGAATTCGGGAACGGTCAGGTTTTTCTCGCTGAGAACGCTTGGGAAGAGTTAGAGACCTGGCTGCTCGCCGGCTTGGATCTGCCGTCGGATTGGAGATGGCAGGACGTTCGGGCGGAAGTCCACGTAAAAGAAACATACTTTCAGCCCCTCGCGATTGAGCGCGGTGTCTCCGACTCGCCCGGTGGCGGCCGACAGATCTTAGGGGAAGAAGCGTCGCGACGGATTGATGCCATCCGCCTGAAGTGCCCAGAGGACTTCGACTTCCTTGCGCGGCGCATTGCCGCCCTAGCGGCGGCATAGGAAGCCTGCCACCAAAACCAAGAACCGATTAGTGTGTAAGGCGGCGAGATTCCGCGGCTTCGCTTTGCTGCGTTTGGGATGACATGTGGGTGGGAAGCTGGGATGGGTCCCCGCATGCGCGAGGACAACGGAGGGGAGGGCGCCCACAAGGGACGCCCCTACGGGGGAAGGGGAGTGGGAGAGGCGGATTTCTATGACGACGAGAGCTCCCAAGGACGGGCGGTTCCCGAACCGCCCCTACGAGAATGACAATTGGGGACGCTCGGCGCGGGATGGCATGTAGCTAAAGAGGGGGATGGGTCCCCGCATCCGCGAGGACAAGAGGGGGGAGGGCGCCCACGAGGGACGCCCCTACGCAGATGCCGGGGGCAGGGGATGGGTTCCGGGATGGGGGCGTGATTCCTCGACTCCACTTTACTGCGTTTCGGATGCCATGTGGGGGAGCAGCTGGGATGGGTCCCCGCCTTCTCGCGAGGACAACGGAGGGGAGGGCGCCCACGAGGGACGCCCCTACGGAGATGCCGGGAGCAGGGGAGGGGTTCCGGGATGGGGGCAAGATCCCTCGACTGCGCTTTGCTGTGTTTGGGATGACATGTGGGTGGGAAGCTGGGATGGGTCCCCGCATGCGCGAGGACAACGGAGGGGCGGGGGACCACGAGGGACGCCCCTACGGAGATGACGGGGGCAGTATGGTGGGGGGTGACGGCGAGGGACGCCCCTACGCAGATGCCAGGGGCAGGGGAGGTTCCGGGATGGGGGCAAGATCCCTCGGCTCCGATGTGCTGCGCTCGGAATGACATTTTGGGTAGAGCCGAGGGACGGGCGGTTCGCGAACCGCCCCTACGGCTCGTTATCAACGTGGGCTTTGACGGCGCAAAGTTGGTCTATTTTCGTAGTCATGAAGTGTTGGTCGGGGGTCTCCGCATGCGCGAGGACAACGGAGGGGCGAGCGCCCACGAGGGTCGCTCCTACGCAGATGCCGGGGGGCAAATGGGTTCCGGGATGGGGGCAAGATCCCTCGGCTCCGATGTGCTGCGCTCGGAATGACATGTGGGTGGGAAGCTGGGATGGGTCCCCGCATGCGCGAGGACAACGGAGGGGCGGGCGCCCACGAGGGACGGCCCTACGGGGGAAGGGGAGTGGGAGAGGCGGATTTCTATGACGACGAGATCTCCCAAGGACGGGCGGTTCCCGAACCGCCCCTACGAGAATGACAATTGGGGACGCTGGGCGCGGGATGGCATGTAGTTAAAGAGGGGGATGGGTCCCCGCATGCGCGAGGACAACGGAGGGGCGGGCGCCCACGAGGGACGCCCCTACGCAGATGCCGGGGGGCAAATGGGTTCCGGGATGGGGGCAAGATCCCTCGGCTGCGCTCGGAATGACGTTTCGGGTAGAGTCGAGGGACGGGCGGTTCGCGAACCGCCCCTACGGCTCGTTATCAACGTGGGCTTTGACGGCGCAAAGTTGGTCTATTTTCGTAGTCATGAAGTGTTGGTCGGGGGTCTCCGCATGCGTGAGGACAACGGAGGGGCGGGCGCCCACGAGGGTCGCTCCTACGCAGATGCCGGGGGGCAAATGGGTTCCGGGATGGGGGCAAGATCCCTCGGCTCCGATGTGCTGCGCTCGGAATGACATGTGGGTGGGAAGCTGGGATGGGTCCCCGCATGCGCGAGGACAACGGAAGGGAGGGCGCCCACGAGGGTCGCTCCTACGGGGGAAGGGGAGTGGGAGAGGCGGATTTCTATGACGACGAGAGATCTCCCAAGGACGGGCGGTTCCCGAACCGCCCCTACGAGAATGACAATTGGGGACGCTCGGCGCGGGATGGCATGTAGTTAAAGAGGGGGATGGGTCCACGCATTCGCGAGGACAACGGAGGGGAGGGAGGAGTCCGGGATGGGAGCGAGATTCCTCGAGGGATTCGGAATGACACCCGACATATGGGGGGGTTACATGTGGGTGGGGGCGGTCATGCCCATGAGGGTTAGGCAGCGGTGGAGGGCGACGCGGGCGGCGGCGGTTAGTTTGAGGCGGGCGGCGGTTAGTTCTTGGTCTGCAGGGTCGCTCGACAGGACGCGGCAGTTTTCGTAGAACCAGTGGAATGCGGTGGCTAGCTCTAACGTGTAGTGGGGCAGGTGGTGGGGTTCCAGGGTGTGGGCGACTTTTTCGACGAGCTCGGGGAGTAGGAGCATCTTGCGGATGAGGGTGAGCTCGTGGGGGTCTTTCAAAAGGGAGAGTTGGGCTTCGTCCCACTCGAGGTTTTGATCCTCGGCCCGCTGGAGGATTCCGCAGATTCGGGCGTAGGCGTACTGGACGTAGTAGACGGGGTTTTCTGAGGACTCCTTGGTGGCTAGTTCCAAGTCGAAGTCCATCTGGGTTCCGGGGGCGCGGGCCAGGAAGAAGTAGCGGCAAGCGTCGGCGCCCACTTCTTCAACAAGCTCCTCGAGGGTGACGAAATCGCCGCTTCGCTTGGATGCCTTTACGAGTTCGTGGCCCCGCTTGAGGGTGACCATCTGGGTGATGATGATCTGGAGACGGTTCGGGTCGACGCCCATAGCTCCGACGGCGGTCTTGAGGCGTGTGACGTGGCCCTGGTGGTCGGCTCCCCAGACGTTGATGACGGTGTCGAAGGAGCGGCGTAGGAACTTGTTGTGGTGGTAGGCCATGTCGGAGGCGAAGTAGGTGGGGGCGCCGCTGGAGCGGATGACCACGTTGTCGCGGTGGTCGCCGAGGGCGGCGGATGTAAACCATAGGGCACCGTCGCGCCGGGCGAGGTGGCCTTCCTGTTGAAGCTGATCCAGGGTTTCCTGGTACTCGCCGCTCTCAAAGAGGGTGTGTTCGCGATACCAGACGTGGAAGGTGACGCCAAGGGATGCCAGGTCTTCCTCAATGTGGGTCACCATCTTGTCGCGGGCGATGTTGCCGATGGCTTTGACGGCTTCGTCACGTTCCAGGTCAGCGAAGCGGGTACCTTCATCGGCGAGAATTTCTTTGGCCAAGTCTATGACGTAGTCGCCCTGGTAGCCATCGGCGGATAGCTGGGCTTCCTGACCCAGAGCTTCCAGGTAGCGAGTGTAAACGGAAGCGTAGAAGAGGTCCATCTGGGTGCCGGCGTCGTTAATGTAGTATTCGCGGGTGACATCGTGGCCGGCGGCCTGGAGGACGGAGGCGAGGACGCTGCCAAGGACGGCGCCGCGGGTGTGGCCGACGTGGATGGGGCCGGTGGGATTGACGCTGACGAATTCAACCATGATCTTGCGGGGATTGGCGGGTGGGAGGGCGCCGAAGTTGTCGCCGGCGTCGAGGATTTCGCTCACCTGCCGCTGGAGCCACTCGGTGCGGAGGCCGAAGTTGAGGAAGCCGGGCGGGGCGACCCAGATTTGCTGGACCAAGTCGTCGGTGGGGATAAGGTTGACGAGGGTTTCGGCGATATGAATGGGGGCCAACCGGGTGGCGCGGGCGAGGCGGAGGGGCAAGCTGGTGGCGAAGTCGCCGTGCTTGGGGTTGCCGGGGCGCTCGACCTCGACGACGGGCATGGAGTCGAGGGGGAGGAGGCTCTGGCTACGAGCGGCCTCCAAGGCCCTTTCAATTTTGGCGATTATGAGGTCTCTGGCGAGGGGGGGCATTTACGCTTTCGCGGTCATAGGATAGGGGTTAATGATAACAGAGTTGGGAGAGAGGGGGCTATGGGGATAGGGGTGGGGGCATGCATTCCAGGTGTTATTGATCACTCCAAAGGTCACCCACGGGGGATTGAAGCAGGGCGTGGAGGGGGCGGAGGGCGAGGTGGTGGTGGAGGAGGCGTAGTATGTTGTGGCTTGGGAAGTGGAAGGCTCTGGATTGCTGATTCTTCATTCATTGCTGTTGCGCTTCCCACCTGAACTCAAAGGGAAGCACTGCATAGGTTTCTTCGGTAGTTCTCTTGTTTAGCGATTCATCATGTGGGATATTTACGTTTCTACTAATCTGGTGAAGCTTATTCGACAAGACGTTAACTTCGGCTTGGTTCGCGCCTTGATACCAGAGATTCTTCCACTCTATTTTCAGATCCTGGTACCGCTCACAGAGGGACCGACTCACTGCCGCCCTGGTTGCATAGTCGGCCAGCAAGGACCAGATTCCGATGACTACGACACCAGCAAAGAAAATCGCTGCAACAAACTCGGGGAGGGGGGACAGGAGGGGCGTTGCCACGCCGGCGGAGGCTGCTACCATCCCGCCAGAAAGCAGCCGATGCCAACGCAAAGATCTGCTGGCCAGTTCGTCACAATACCTAATGGCTCGATCGGTATCCAGCAAACCATCCCAGATTTGTTGGGTAAGCCCATCCTCGTGATTCATGGCAGCCTCCTGCGGCGATGACCTTTTTCTATTGTAACACCCAGTATTGCGATGAGGTGGGCTAGGGAAGTGGGGTAGTTGGGGGGATGGGTAGGGGTGGGGGAGATTGATTCAATACTGTCATCACTGCCGTTGTTATTGTTGCACCTGCAATGAGAGCTGTCAGTCCGACCAATAGCCATGTGGAGAGATGCTCTTCAAAGTAAGTTCGTGTGGGATGTTCTAGCTTTTCAAGTTCTTGCAGACCCAAGGTTGTTATCCCTCTTGCCCTTGCTTGTATTGGTTGACCATCTCTCGTACTGATCAACGGAGTCAACATCCCTTCAGCCACAAGGGAATCAATCAGACGCCCTACTCCTTGATAATCACCATCCACCTCCGCATATTCATTAAGCAAACGTTTAGCAGCAGGAGAGTCTTGATTGAAAATAGACCCATCCTCGGCAACCGCCCGAAGAATATCCCTTGTCATTTTCTTTCGTTCTCGCATCATCAATGTGGGATGAGGCCTACTCACCTATCATTCCTCCTGATCGAGTCTAGTGTAAGCATCTCATAATCCTCCTATCTTATTATAACCGCTGCCAGGCGGAGAGTTTGACGGCTAGGTCGTCCATGGTGCCGGTTGCTTTTAGGCTGTTGCAGTGGCGACAGAGGAGTTGGGAATTTTCGAGGGTGTCGGGGCCGCCTTTGCTGCGGGGCCAGACGTGGTCGACTTCGAGCATATGGAAGGCGAAGTGCTCGCCGCAGCCGTTGCAGTCGCCTTCCTGTTGGCCGTAGAGGGTGTGCTTGATTTGGCGGCGGGGCATTTTGGTGCCGTCGGAGCGGGCGGGGGCGCGGGTGTGGACGGAGAGGGTGCGGCCGCCGACGTCGAGGTTGGTTTGGGCCATTCGGTAGCGAACCTGGTTGACGGCATTGGGAGAGATGTCGATTCCGGCCCAGCGGCGGCCCAGCTTTTCTGCGGCTATACAGGTGGTGGCGCAGCCGCAGAAGGGGTCCAAAACTACATCGTCCTCGTTGCTGCTGGCGTTGATGATGCGTTCCAAAAGGTCCAAGGGTTTTTGCGTGGGATAGCCGGTGCGTTCTTTGGAAGCAGCCTGAAGGGGTTTTACATCCTCCCATATCGTATCCACTGTACGACCCTTCATCTCGTCCAAGTAACGTTTCTGGGCGGGCACGGCTCCAGGTCGTGTTTGTACGACTAGACCCTTCTCGTACGCCGCTTGCATACGTTCTTTGGTCCAACGCCATACCCTCGTCACTCCCAAGAACTCGTAGGTCAAGTTTGGGCGGTCTTTGTTGGGGTTGACCAGATTATCAAGCCGATAACGTCTTCCAGTCTCTGGTTCAATATGTCGATAGGACTTCTTTACGTATTCCGGGTCGTGGGGACGGTAGGGGCGATTCCAGGTGAAGTTGTCGCCCTTGGTGTAGTAGAGCAGGTAGTCCGCATTATTCGGGTAGCCTCTAAACGCCAACCCTTTGGCGTTAGCGCGTCGCCAAATCACCTGACTGCGAAACTGATTGGCACCGAAGATTGAGTCCATCAGAAATTTGATGTAGTGACCCGCGGTTGGGTCGCAGTGTAGGTAGAGGCTGCCGGTAGACTTGAGGATTCGATGGCATTCCACCAGCCTATCGGCCATCATCACGAGATAGCTCATCATGCCCTTGCCGTGCACCTGTCCCGCCGCATCTATGACGGCATACACGTTTGGTAGGGTGTCTGCCAGTCGTCCCATTGCGGCCACGTCAAGGTCGGAGAGGGTCCAGGTGTCTTTGAAGGCGGCGCCGGCGGCTTTGCTTCCGATGGGAGCGGCGTAGTCGCGGTTGGAGTTGAAGGGCGGGTCGAGGTACACGAAGTCGACGGACTCGGTGTCGATGCCTGGGAGGATTTCCATGTTGTCCGCAGTCCAGATGGTGCGGTTGGCAAAGTTCATGTTGATTGTTCCTATGCTTGGTTTAATGTCCTTGTGCGGATGGGTGAGTATTTATTGTAGGGGGGTTGGATTCCCCCCTCCGTCTTCACGGGGGCAGGCTATTCCCAGGAGGATGGGAACGGGGATGGGTCCCCGCATCCGCGAGGACAACGGGTGGGGAAAGGGGAGTAACACGACGGGGGGACGCTCATTTTTGTCTTATTCGTTTTCGGGGGTTGGTGCCAGGAGTTGATTCGATTTGGTAATCGAATACGGGCGGGATTGATTGATTTTGTGCCTGAGATTGACTGAATTGGGGTGGTTTTTCGTTTGAAAAAATAGGGCTGACGGATGCCTGGTGGGGACGAGATTACCCGACTCCGCTTCGCTCCGTTCGGAATGACATGTGGGGGGGATTCCGGAGGGGCTGGGGGCAAGATCGGGTGCTGGGAAGGGGTCTTTCATGGGGGGAATGGTAGCAGGGGAGGGTGATTTTTCGCAATGGGAGGAAGGCAGTGGGGGAGGAGGGATTCCCGCATCCGGAGACCTTTGCATAACTACCGAAACGCATTCAGATAGTGGTGTGGGACGACTCTTGCCATAGCTAAATCATGGGATTCTGGATTCCGGCCTTCGCCGGAATGACGGATATGCAAAGGTCTCCATCCGTGGGAACAACGGGTGGGGTGCGGGGGATGGGTAGATGGGCGTGACCTACCAACTAGATTCTTCACTCCGCTTCGCTGTGTTCAGAATGACATGTGGGGGCGTGGGGGGATGGGTCCCCGCATACGGGAGGATACAGGAGAGGAGGGATGGGTCCCCGCATTCGCGAGGACAACGGGAGGGGCAAGGGCGGTTCGCGAACCGCCCCTGCGGGAGGGGGACGGATGCCTGGGAAGGAGGGCACGGGGGGAGAGGGGGGAGTGCTCATACGCATAATATGGGGGGTTAGGCTACTTCTGCGGTGGCGGGGGTTTGGAAGCGGTTGAGTTCTTGGACTAGAAGCCGGTGATTGGGGTCGGTGAGGTGGGGGTCGCGGTGGAGGATGCGGGCGGCCTCGTTGCGGGCGTTGATGAGAACGTCCCGGTCGGAGAGGCGGGCCATTTTGAGGCTGGGTAGGCCGCTCTGGCGGGTCCCGAAGAGGTCGCCGGGGCCGCGGAGTTGGAGGTCGACTTCGGCGAGTTTGAAGCCGTCGTTGTGCTTTTCGATGGCCTCGAGGCGTTCTCGAGCGTTGTCGGAGGGGTCTTCGGCCAAGAGCAGGCAGAAGCTCTTGTGGGGGCCGCGTCCGACGCGTCCACGGAATTGGTGAAGCTGGGCGAGGCCGAACCTGTCGGCAGACTCCACCATCATGACGGAGGCGTTGGGAACGTCTATGCCCACCTCGACGACTGGGGTGGAGACGAGGATGTCGAGGTCATGGTTGTGGAAGCGGGTCATGACGGCATCTTTTTCGCGGGAGGGCAGACGCCCGTGGAGGATGCCGACTCTGAGGTCGGGGAAGACGTGGCGACTAAGACGCTCGTATTCCTGGGCGGCGGCCTTGGCTTCGGTTACCTCGGACTCCTCTATCAGGGGGAAGATGATGAATGCCTGGCGACCTTTTTTAATCTGACCTCTTAGAACATCGTAGGCCAGGCTTCGCTTGTCCGGGGGAACGCGGCGGGTGACGATGGGGGTACGACCTGGGGGCATTTCGTCGATGGTGGAGATGTCGAGGTCGCCGTAGAGGGTGAGGGCGAGGGTGCGGGGAATGGGAGTGGCGGACATGATGAGCACGTGGGGGGTGGTCTGGCCCTTGCCGCGGAGGGCGGCGCGCTGCATGACGCCGAAGCGGTGCTGTTCATCGACTACGGAGAGGGCGAGGTTGGGTATTTTCATGGTCTGCTGGATGAGGGTGTGGGTGCCTATGATGATGTCCAAGCCGCCGTCGGCGGCACGCTGCTGAAGTTTGGCGCGGAGGGACTTGCGGGTGCTGCCGGTGATGAGGCCGACGGAGATGGGTTTGCTGTCGGGATCAAGCGAAGCGGAGACCAGGTTCTCCTCTTGGATGGGGTTGTGGAGGCGGCTCATAAGCTGACAGACGGTTTTGAAGTGCTGCTCGGCAAGGACCTCGGTGGGGACCATGATGGTGCCCTGAAGGCCCATCGCGGCGACGGCCAGGAGGGCGGCGACGGCGACGACGGTCTTGCCGCTGCCGACTTCGCCCTGGAGGAGGCGGTTCATGGAGGGGGATCCCTTGGCCATGTCTGCGAGGGTTTCTTCAAGGCAGCGCTGCTGGGCCCCGGTGAGGGTGAAGGGCAATACATCGAGAAATGCCTGGACGGCGGGGCCGGAGGCGTCTATGGGCTCGCCTTGGGCTGCGTCCTTCCACTGACGGCGGCGTTGGAGGACGGAGATTTGGAGGAGGAGAAGCTCGTCGAAGGCGAGGCGTCGTCGGGCTTCTTCGTAGTCGTCGGGGGATTTAGGGAAGTGGGCGTAGACGACGGCTTTGGGAAGGGACATGAGGGGCAGGCGAGTGAGGGTGTCTTGGGGGAGGAATTCCTGGATGCTTGGGGACCATTGTCGGAGGGCGTTCCAGATGACACGACGGAGGGTCCGGGCGTAGAGGGTCCGGGTGAGGCGGTGGACGGGCAGCAGGCGAGCCGCGTGAATGAGGGGGAGACCGTTGATGATTATGTCGTATTCGGGGGACTCCATGACGGGAGCGCCGCCGAAGGACTCGATATCGCCACTGAGGGCGACTTTGCGGCCCGGCTTAAGTTGGCGGGCCAGGAAGGTATTGCCGAACCAGACGACGGAGAGGTTGCCGGTTTCGTCGCCGACTATAGTCCGGGTGGCGGGCTGACCCCTCTTGCCAAGCCTGGTTTGGGAGGACTCCCGGACGACGGCGAATACGGTTGCCTCCTGCCCGATTTTCAGGTCGGCAATCTTGACGCGGCGGGAGTAATCCTTGTGGTAACGGGGGAAGTGGTAAAGGAGATCCCGGATAGTGTGAACGTCTAGCCGGGCCAGCTTTTCGGCGGTTTTGGCATCGACGCCCTTTAGGTTGGTAACGGTTTTGTGGAGGGCTTCCGGGTCGGGTGGCGGCGGTTGCTTGGTCGGGGAGGGTCTTGGTGAGGGAGAGCGTTTGCGGGGGCCGGAGGCAGTAGCTGATTTGGGTTTTGTTGGTTGTGGGCGGTCGTTGGGGGAACCCAACAGGGCGAGGCAGGTCTCGACCCACCGGGCGCGCTGGGCGGAAGTCATTGGGGAGTAGGGGCGGTCCAGGAGCTTGTTGGCGTCGGCAGTCTTGGGGAAGTGGGGGCTGAGTTGGGGTCGGCACTGGGCGATGAAGGCGTCGAGGCCGTTGATAACGACCTGGTTTGTGAATCCTTTAGCCTGTTCCATCCAAAGGATGTTGCGGAAGGAGTTGATGAGGCGGTCTTCCTGGCGGGCCGACATGACAGGGGAAGTTTACCACGAAGGGTTGGGGGGGTTGGGGGCAGGGGCAGGGGAAGGGCGGTTCGCGAACCGCCCCTGCCAGGGATGGCCAATATGCCGGTGGTTTGTTTGTGAGGCAATTGTAAGTGTCAGGTAATTCGATGACAGAATTAGAGGGAATGTAGGGTGTCCAAAGGGGTGACGGAGGAGGGATGGGTCCCTGCCCCCCGTGTACACGGGGGGCAGGATCTCGACGCGAGGACAACGGATGGGGGAAGGGGGTCCGTCCAATAAGAAGCATGTTTGAACCCTGCCGCCACAGGAGGGACGATAGGGGATGCCGTGGGAGGGGAAGGGCGGTTCGCGAACCACCCCTACCAGGGATGGCGAAGGCACCTGTGGTTTGTTCTTTTGGTAATGCGAGGCACCGAGGGTGGTAACGGGGTACATCGTGAAGACGGAGGAGGGATGGGTCCCCGCCCCCCGTCTTCACGGGGGCAGGATCTCGACGCGAGGACAACGGATGGGGGAAGGGGGTCCGTGATGGGCGCGCGAGATTCCTCTCGGAGTCTCGGAATGGCATGTGGGGGAGGGCGCTGCGGAATGGGTGAGGAGTACGTCCGATGAGGGGCAGGTTTGAAACCTGCCCCTACGGTAATAGGTGATGGAGCGAGACCGCGTGGGAGGGGGAAGGCGGTTCGCGAACCGCCCCTACGGGATGGCGAAGGCACCTGTGGTTTGTTCCTTTGATAATGAGAGGCACCGAGGGTGGTAACGGGGTCCAAAGGGGTGACGGAGGAGGGATGGGTCCCCGCCCCGTCTTCACGGGGGCAGGATCTCGACGCGAGGACAACGGATGGGGGAAGGGGGTCCGTGATGGGCGCGCGAGATTCCTCTCGGAGTCTCGGAATGGCATGTGGGGGAGGGCGCTGCGGAATGGGTGAGGAGTACGTCCGATGAGGGGCAGGTTTGAAACCTGCCCCTACGGTAATAGGTGATGGAGCGAGACCGCGTGGGAGGGGGAAGGCGGTTCGCGAACCGCCCCTGCCAGAGTTGGCGAAGGCACCTGTGGTTTGTTCTTTTGGTAATGAGATGCACCGAGGGTGGTAACGGGGTACAGGGGGGTGACGGAGGAGGGATGGGTCCCCGCATGCGCGAGGACGACGGGAGGGGAAGGGCGGTTCGCGAACCGCCCCTACGGGATGGAGGGGTGGGTTGGGCGGGGGCGGGGATGGATTCCCGCCTTCGTGGGAAAAACGGGAATGGGTGAGGAGTGCGTCCAATAAGGAGCAGGTTTGAAACCTGCCCCTACGGGATGGAGAGATGAGTTGGGTGTGGGGCGGCGAGATTCTTCGGCTGCGCCCAGAATGCCACACCAAACGGGGGGCGGGCGACCACAAGGGTCGCCCCTATAGGAGAGGTCGAACGGGGGGTGGGAGGTTTGGGGGTTATTTGGAGGTGCGGACGACGATTCCGACCATGCCGGGACCGGTATGAACACCGATGCTGGGGCCAGGGCGGACAATGGGAATTTCATTGGTGGGAATGAGGCGTCGGATGTCGTTATAGAGAGTCTCGGCGTCCTGGAGAGAATCGTTGTAGATGATGCAGCCCTCGGCGATGCCTCCCAGGCCATCGGCAATTTTGACGAGGCGTTGGAGACCCTTGCGGCGGCTACGGACGCGGTCGTATCGTCGCACCTCGCCGTTCTGAATGGCAAGAATAGGCTTAACGCTTAGCATGTTGCCGAGAAAGCCCTGGGCCTTGCTGATGCGCCCACCCTTGACGAGGTATTCCAGGGTATCCAAGAGAAAGTAGCCACGTATTCGGGGGATGGCAGTTTCTATCTCCGCCGTAACCTGTTGGAAATCGCCATCGGCGCTGAGGGCCCTGGCGGCGCCAAGGACAACAAGGCCGAGACCCATGGAGGCGGACTGGGAGTCGATCACCTCGACCTGAGCGGGGTTTTTGAGGCTTCTCTTGGCCTGGACGGCGGAGTTGTACGTGCCGCTAAGCTTGGCGGATACGTGGATGGAGACGATCATGTCACGAGGATCCTCAATAAGGGTCTCGTAGACTTCGGTGAAGTCCCCGATGGTGGGCTGGGAAGTGGTGGGAAGGGTCTCACTGTTCGCGAGCCGTTCGTAGAAGTCGTCGGTGCTGACATCCAAGCCGTCCTTGAGGGTCTCGACCCTGCCGTCGTTGCTGGTGAAGTTGACGTAGGCGGGGACTACAGTGATGCCCAAATCGCGGGCGACTTCCGGGGAGATGTCCGAGGTGCTGTCGGTAACGATGCGTATGGTCATGATACTTCCTATTCTATGGAGGCGATATAGTGATAGAAGGGTTGACCGCCGAAGACGGTCTCGACTTCGACGCCGGGGAGGGCGTCTTGAAGCCGCCGGGCGGCGGTCTGGGCTTGGGATTCTTGAACGTCGCCGCCCCAATAGAGGGTGACGACGGCGCCAGAGGCGGGGTTGGCGGCAAGGATTGCGCTGTGGGCCACGTCGTGGACGTGGTCGCCGATGGTGGTTAGGACACCGTCGAGAAGGCCGATGACGTGTCCCAGCGCAACGGGCTTACCGCCCATTATAGTGTCGCGATGGGCGATGGTGACTTCCACGGTGTGGAGGTCATGAATGGAGTCTTCCATGGCCTGCAGGACCTGGGTCTGGGGGATCTCGGGGACGTAGGAGAGCAGCGCCGCGATGCCCTGGGTCTGGCTGGTGGTGGGGATGACGTGGAGGGTGACATCGGATATGGCGGCGGCCTGGCGGGCGGTGAGGATGACGTTGGAGTTGTTGGGAAGGATTACGACTTTTTCCGCGCCGGTGGCCCTGGCCGCCTCCAGCAGTTCCTGGGCGCTGGGGTTCATGGTGCGCTGGCAGGGAACTATGGCGTGACAGCCGAGGTCGTCGAAGAGGTTAACGAACCCTTCTCCCCAAGCTACGGCGACGACGGCGAGGGCCGGGACGTCCTGTTTCTGGGCGTGGAGGGAAAGGAACCCCTGGTGCTGCTGGCTGATGTCGTCCACCTTAATGCCAATGGTGCTGCCGAGGGTGGCTCCGTGGGCTATGACCTCGTCGGGTTCGAAGGTGTGGATGTGAACCTTGGCGAGGGAGGAGTCACCGATGACTATGAGGGAGCCCCCTTTTTCGGAGAGGTAGCCTCGAAGGGCGGCCATGTCTATGTCTACGCCTTGAATCATGAACTCGGTGCAGAAACCGTACTCCTCGGAGTGGGTAGATTCAAGGAACTCCTGGCTGATGGCGGGCATGCCGGCGTTGGATGGAGAGGAGAGTTCTATTTCGAAGGTGTCCGGGTCCTCGTCCAAGAAGGAGCAGAGAAAGCCCTCCATGATGACGACGACGCCTTGACCACCGGAGTCTATGACGCCGGCGTCTCTGAGCACAGGGAGCATCGTTGGAGTCTTTGCGAGGGCGTCTTTGGCTTCGTGGAGGGCGCTGTTCCAAAGGTTAAGGACGCCTTCGTCAGTGGTGGGCCGGTCGGAAGCACCCTCAGCGAAGCCGCGAAGGACGGTGAGCATGGTACCTTCGACAGGTTGGGAGACGGCGGCGTAGCTGGCCTCGGAGCCAGTGGCGAGGGCATTAGCGAGGGTTGCCGGGTCGGCGGACTCGACGTCCTGGAGGCCCTGAGCGAACCCGGCAAGGAATTGGGAGAAGATGACACCGCTGTTGCCGCGGGCCCCGAAGAGGGCGCCGCGGGCGGCTTCCTGGGCGACGACGGAGAGGGAGGGGGTGTCTATGGACTGCAAGCGGGTATCCACGGACTGCATGGTGAGGAGCATGTTGGTGCCGGTGTCGCCATCGGGAACGGGGAAGACGTTTAGGGCGTTAATGGCGTGGCTGTACCGCTGAAGGCAACGGGTTGCTGCGTTCAGGGCGGCTTTCAGCCGGTGGCCATTGAGGTTGTCCAGGTTATTACCGGGCGTGCTCGTGGCATCGCTCCTTGAAAAGGGAGTTTTATGTATGCTAAGGTTTTAAAAAGATTCTAGCCATTTGCTAAAGTGAAAGTCAATTTAGGTGAATGCTGTGAAATGTGAGCTTTGCAACAAGATAGGGGTAGCCGGGAACAACGTAAGCCACTCAAAGCGGCATACCAAGACACGTTTCTTGCCGAATATACAGCGGCTTACGCTGCCCATTAACGGGGTGCGGAAGCGGGTTAAGATCTGCACCCGGTGCCTTCGGACGATGCACAAAGCGCCAAAGGTAAGGGTGAAGTCCCGAGCGTAGAGATCCTGCGTTTGGTGACCTTCTAACGCCCGGTTCCGGCGTTTCTTTTTTCCGGTTGATTCCGCCTGCCGCGGGTGGAGTGCGTTTGAAATTGCTGTGGTCCAGGTGAGGCCTCTTAGGGGTTGGGATGGATTCCGGCTTTCGCCGGAATGACGATTGGGCGCGGGTTCAGCCCCATTGAGGGGGATGGGTCCCCGCATTCGCGAGGACAAGAGGGGTGAGGGATTGCCTGAGGGTTTAGGGGAGGCTGCTTCGCAGCTTGGTCATGGCGTCGGCGACGGATTCCTGACGGTTGAATACGGCGGAGCCGGCGATTAGCGTATGGGCCCCGGCGTCAACCACAGCGGCGGCGGTTTGGGCGTTGACGCCACCATCGACTTCGAGTTCCACGTCGTAGCCCCTTTCGTCGATGATTGCCCTAAGACGGCTGACCTTGTTAAGGACATGGGGTATTAGGGTCTGACCGCCAAAGCCGGGGTTGACGGTGAGGATTAGTACGATGTCGAGGAAGGGCAGGACTTCCTCGATGGAGGCTATGGGTGTAGCAGGGTTGAGGGCCACGCCAGCTCGGCAGCCACCGTATTTGATTTGCTGGATTACCCGGTGTAGGTGGGTGCACGCCTCGGCGTGGACGGTGACGTGATGCACTCCGGCTTGGATGAAGTCGGGGATGCGGCGTTCGGGTTCGACGATCATGAGGTGGGCGTCCAAGGGCAGGCTGGTGTAGGCGCTGAGGCTCTCAACGACCACGGGGCCGAAGGTGATGTTGGGGACGAACCGACCGTCCATGACGTCCAGATGGATATAGTCGGCGCCTGCTTCGGTAACTTCGGAGACTTGCTGGCCCAGCCTAGCGAAGTCGGCGGAGAGGATAGACGGGGCCAGTTTGACCTTCGGTCTAGGGTTCATCGGCAGTCTCCAACAGTTTTCTGGCGTCTTGAAGGGCGGCGTTGACCTGACGAGGCGCGGTGCCCCCGGGGACATCCCGGCTCGCAACGGAGCCTTCTAGGGTGATTTTCAGCACGTCTTCGTCGAAGAGAGGGGAGAAGCGGCGGTATTCATTCAGGGATAGCTGATGGACCTCTTTGGCATGTTCTCGGGCGTATCTGGAGGCTTGACGCAGGATTCCATGAGCTTCCCGGAAGGGCATGCCGCGAGCCACGAGATAGTCGGCGAGGTCGGTGGCCAGCATGTTGCCGGTCTGTGAGGCGTCTTCCATTCGGGTAGGATGAACGGTCATAGTTTCGATCATGCCGGCGAAGACCTGGAGGGTGGACAGGAGGGTATCGACGGTGTCGAAGAAACCTTCCTTGTCCTCCTGAAGGTCGCGATTGTAGGTAAGGGGGAGGCCCTTAAGGGTGGTCAGGATGGCCATAAGATGCCCGTAGACACGGCCGGTCTTGCCGCGTCCGATTTCGGCGAAATCGGGGTTTCGCTTCTGGGGCATGATGCTGCTGCCGGTGGCGTACTGCTCGGCGAGGGTGATGAAGCCGAATTCCTGGGAGGACCAGAGGACGAGTTCTTCGCCGAGCCTTGAGAGGTGCATCATGGAGATGGCGGCGGCGGCGTGAAATTCCAGGAGGAAATCGCGGTCGGCTACGGCGTCCATGCTGTTTGCGCTGATGGCGTCAAAGCCGAGCTTATCTGCGACGAACTGGCGGTCGAGGGGGTAGGGGACACCGGCGAGGGCACCGCTGCCGAGGGGAAGGATCGCGGCGGAGTTCCGGCATTGCTGGAAGCGGCGCTTGTCTCGCTGGAGCATGTGGAAGTAGGCCAAGAGGTGGTGGGACAGCAGGACGGGTTGGGCGCGCTGAAGGTGGGTGTAGCCCGGCATGATGACGCTTGTGTTCTGCTGGGCCTGGTGCAGGAGGGCCTTTTGGAGGTGGACGGCGGCTTCGACGGCCTTCCGGCATGTTTTCATGGCGTAGAGGCGGACGTCGGTGGCGACCTGGTCGTTGCGGGAGCGGGCGGTGTGGAGCTTTCCGGCAACGTCGCCAATTTTCTCTTTGAGGCGGGCCTCGACGTTCATGTGGATGTCTTCGAGTTCCGGACGCCAAGGGAAGGTGTCTTCCTCGATTTCCTGCTCTATGGACAGGAGGCCGTGGCGGATGGCTTCGGCCTCTTCCTCCGCGATGATGCCCTGCTTGGCTAGCATGAGGGCGTGGGCAATGGAGCCGCTTATGTCCTCGCGGTAGAGGCGGCGGTCGTAGTGGATGGAGACGGTGTATTGGTCGAACGGCTGCATATCAGAGGAGGCTTGGCTTTGGCGCGGATTTCTGCTGGCAGATACTATACACCAGATGGGGCGGGAAGGGGGATGATTGCCTGTATAGATGAGGTGGGTGGGTCAAGGGAGGAACGTAATGCTGCGATTTATGCAGAAATGATGTGCTACAAGAGTGGCACTAGTGAAGAGGTGTGCCAACTGAAAGAAGTTAAACGATTTGCTCCCGTTGCATAGAGAGTTGGGCAATTCGTGCCGGTGATAGGCAAGGGAAGAGAGGGATGGCCTTTCTACATTCGTAGCAGTTTTGGGAGGAATGCCCGGGATAATAGCGCTATCGACGGCCAGCACGATTGTATTTCTGGAGGGATTAGAGATGCTATCTGAAAGATATCTGAAGAGAAGGTATGAAGAGGGCAAAGCGGAAGCGTGGCAGGCTTGGGATGACTGGAATCGCCGGCGAGTGGAGGCCGAGCGGGAAGGTCGGGAGTTCGAGGAGCCCCCGCCCCCTGAACGGGAATAGGGGCCAGCCAGAGCACCAAAAGGCCAGTTCCCAGAGGTTTCGCGGCGAAAGGGCTTCGGTGCAACAGATGATTAGCTGTCTGCCAATAGTGATTAGAGATGCTATCTGAGAGATATTTGAAGAGACGGTATGAAGAGGGCAAGGCGGAGGGGTTGAGGTTATGGGAAGAGTGGAATCGACGTCGGATTGAGGCAGAGAACGCCGGGGTGGAGTTCAATGAGCCGCCACCTTCGGGTCGGAACGGCAGATAGGGCAACCACGGGAGAAGGATCTGGTTAGGATGAGACGCTCCAGAACGAACAGATACTGGTATTCTGCAGGGTTTCTAGGAGACGCTTCTGACGCATTAGGTGTGCTGTCTGAATGGCATTCTAGGAGGGGATCTGAAGAGGGGAAGGCCAAGGGATTTAAGGTAGGTAAGGCAAGAGGGTTTAAGGAAGGTTGGGCGGAAGCATCAAGGCCGTGGGATGAGTGGAATCGGCGTCGGGTAGCGGCGGCGGAAGCTGGGGAGAAATTCGAGGAGCCGCCGCCGATGTTGAAGAGGATGACGTGAAGGGGGGAGGGCGGGTTTGAAACCCGCCCCTACCGGTTGTGTAGGACGTGAGTGGGCGGTTAAGCGTCTTCGGGTTGTTCGGCGGCTTGGGTGCGGACGGGGAGGCCGTAGATGGAGATGAAGCCTTCGGAGGCGCGATGGTCGAAGACGTCTCCCCGGTCATAGGTGGCGAGCTTGTGGCTGTAGAGTCCTCTCGGAGCCTTGCGGCCAACGACGGTGCAGTTGCCCTTGTGAAGCCGCACCCGGACGGAGCCGGTGACGTGTCGCTGGGTGCTCGCAACGTAGGCGGTGAGGTCACGGCGGTGGGCGGTGAACCAGAGGCCGTTGTAGACAACGTCGGAGTATTCTTGGGCCACGGTATTCTTCATACGGGCCTGGTCCTTGCTGAGGGTCAGGGACTCCAGGGCTTTGTGGGTGGCGTGGAGGACGACGCCAGCGGGGGACTCGTATATTTCGCGGGACTTTATGCCCACCAGCCGGTTTTCAACGTGGTCAATGCGCCCAACGCCGTTCCGACCGGCGATGTCGTTGAGGTGCTCGACCATCTGGACGGATCCCATCTCCTCTCCGTCGATGAGAGTAGGAATGCCACCCTGGAATGCTATTTCCACGTAGGTGGGGGCGTCCGGGGTTTCGGCGACGGACTTGGTCCAGAGGTAAGCGTCCTCGGGGGGTTCGGCCCAGGGATCTTCGAGTTCGCCGGCTTCAACGCTGCGGCCCCATAGATTTTCGTCGGTAGAATAGCTGCTGTTGGAGGTGGGGACGGAGATGCCGTGGGCCGCGGCGTATTCGAGCTCTTCTTCCCGGTTCCAGCCCCACTCGCGGACGGGGGCGATGACTTTGACGTTGGGGTCAAGGGCACCGGCGCTAACGTCCATTCGCACCTGGTCGTTGCCCTTGCCGGTGCAGCCGTGGGCGATGGCAATGGCGCCAACGCGCTGGGCGGCTTCTACCATGTACTTTGCGATGAGGGGACGGCCCAGGGCGGTGGCCAAGGGGTACTGTTCCTCGTAGATGGCGCCAGCCTGGAGGGCGGGAAATACGTAGTTCTTGACGAATTCCTCGCGCCCGTCAACGGTTAGGGCGTCAACGGCTCCGGTCTGGAGGGCGCGCTGGCGGATGGGTCCCATGTCTACCATCCCCAGATCGACGGTCAAGGTGACGACGTTAGCGTCGTGCTTTTCCTGGAGCCACTTTACGCAGACGGAAGTGTCGAGGCCGCCGCTGTAGGCCAGTAGTATGGTGTCTTTGGGCATTTGAAACCTTCCTACTATGTTTGGCCTGTTAGATACCGCTTATGGCCTGTTCCAGACGGGCCACACCCTCGTCTATTTCTTCGACGGTGATGTTCAGGGGCGGCATGAAGCGGAGGGTATTGGGTTTGACCATGTTGAGGAGGACACCCGATGCGTTGGCGTTGGAAAGGACCGAAGCAGCGACGTCATCGTGAAACTCGAGGGCAATGAGAAGGCCCCTGCCGCGGACTTCGCTGATGCTGTCGAAACGGGATTTGAGGTCTTCGAGGCGTTTGGTGAGATGCGCGCCCATGACCCTGGTGTTCTGGGGAATATCGTTGTCGATGATGTATTGGGTGGAGGCGTAAGCGGCGGCGGTAGTCAGCGCGTTGCCGCCGTAGGTGGAGCCGTGGTCGCCGGGTTCGAGGGCCATGCAGTGTTCCTTGGAGAGGAAAGCGCCGATGGGCACGCCGCCGCCTAGCCCCTTGGCGAGGGTGATAACGTCCGGCTCAACGTCGTATTCCTGGTAGCCAAAGAGGCTGCCGAGGCGTCCGAGGCCGGTCTGCACTTCGTCCAAGATAAGGAGGAGGCCTTGTTCGTCGCACCACTGGCGTACCCGCTGCAGGTAATCGTCGGCGGGGATGTTGACACCGCCTTCGCCTTGAATGGGTTCCAGCATGACGGCAGCGGTGCGTTCCGTAGTGGCGGCCATGATGGCTTCCACGTCGTCGTAGTCCACGTGGACGTAGCCCGGCGTGAGGGGCTGGAAGGCTTCCTGGTAGTGGGGCTGGCCGGTGGCAGCAATGGTCGTGAGGGTGCGGCCGTGGAAGGAGTTGAAGGCGGTGATAACCTCGTAAGCGCCGTCGCGGTTCTTCTTGCCGTACTTACGGGCGAGCTTGAGGGCACCCTCGACGGCCTCTGCGCCGCTGTTGCCAAAGAAGACCCTATCCAGACAGCTGTTGTCGATGAGGGCCTGGGCCAGCTTGAGCTGGGGGATGGTGAAGAACTGGTTGGAGGTCTGGATAAGAGTTGCGGCCTGTTCCTGGATGGCCTGGACCATGACAGGATGGCAGTGACCGAGGTTATTGACGGCCCAACCGGCAGTGAAGTCCAGGTATTCCTTGCCGTCGGCGTCCCAGACGCGGGTACCCTGGCCTCGTACGAGGACTATGGGTTGGCGGCGGACGGTTTGGGCGTAGTATTTCTCTTCCATGGATATCCACTGGGTAGTCACCGGTCGGTTCCTCCATATAGTTCAGTAGTTTGATGGCGGGGTTGACTATAGTTGTTGATAGTTGCTTTGTCCACAGGAAAGGGTGCGTCGGACTTAGGCAGCCAGGATGCGGGTGCCGGCGGACTGGCCCGAAATGCATTGCAGGAGGGCGCCGGGCTTGCGGCCGTCGATAACGTGGGCAGAGGGCACGGGGGGCATGGCGTGAAGGCAGGCCTCGAGCTTGGGAATCATACCGCCCCTGGCGACGTTGGACTGGATCAACATACGGGCCCCGCGGGGGTTCATGAGAGGTAAGCACCGGCCGGAAGAGTCGAGGACACCTTCTACGTCGGTGAGGAATATGAGGTTGGAGGCAGAGAGCTCCTGGGCTACGCTGCCGGCAACGGTGTCGCCGTTGATGTTGAGGAGCTGATCGTTGTCCTCGTGGAGGCCAACGGGGGCTATTATGGGCATGAATCCGGCGTCGAGGGCGTAGGCGATGGGTTCGGGGTTCACTTGGGTTATCTCGCCGACGAAGCCGAGTTCCGGGTTGGCAATGCGGCACCGGAGGAGACCCCCGTCAACGCCGCTGAGGCCGATGACGCGGGCACCGAGGGTGGTGAGGGAGGCTACAAGCTGCTTGTTGATGAGGCCGGTAAGTACGGCGGTGACGATGTCGAGGCTGGGGCCGTCGGTAACTCTAAGGCCTCGGACGAATCGGGGCATGGCACCGTGGCGTTTCATCCACTCGGAGATGACTTTGCCGCCGCCGTGGACGACGACTACACGGCGGCCTTCCTGTTGAAGGCGCGCCAGGTCATGGAGGGTAGTGTCGTGGCTGCCGAGGGTGCTGCCGCCGATCTTGACCACGATGGGGGCTTCCGCCGCGCCGTTGGGGTTGGGCAAGGGTAGGTTCATCTCTAGGTCTTAGGTAGTGTAAGCGCTGTTGAAGGTGACGTACTCTTCGCTGAGGTTGCAACCCCAGGCGGTGGCGCTGTGCTCGCCCAGGTTCAGGTTGACCCTGATTTCCACCTGTCCCTGAGACATGAGGGCTATGACGGAGTCCCGGTGGAAGGGGGCGGGGAGGCCGTTTTCCATGATGAGAGCACCGTTGATGTGCAGGGCCAGCTTGCTTTCCTCTATGTCGGCTTCGCTGCGACCGAGGGCCACGGTGATGCGGCCCCAGTTGGGGTCGTTGCCGTGAACGGCGGTCTTGACCAGGCTGGAGCCGGAGATGATACGGGCGGCGCTGCGGGCCTGTCGGAGGGTCTTGGCGCCTTCCACGGTGACTTCTATGAGCTTGGTGGCGCCTTCCCCCTCCCTAGCGATGCGTTTTGCCAAGTCGATGCAGACTTCGGAGAGGGCTTGGAAGAAGAGATCGGCCCCCTCGGTGCTGGGAAGGATGGGGCCAGCACCGGCGGCGCCGTTAGCCATTAGAAGAACGGTGTCGTTGGTGCTGGTATCGCCGTCGATAGTCATCATGTTGAAGGAATCGTCGGCGGCTTCCTTGAGCATCTGCCTGAGGAAGTCGGGGGCGATTTCAGCGTCGGTGGTAATGAAGGAGAGCATGGTGGCCATGTCCGGATGAATCATGCCGGCACCCTTGGCAATGCCGCCTATGGTGATGGTCTTGCCGTTCAGGGAGAAGGAAGCTCCGATCTCCTTGGGGCCAGGGTCGGTGGTGAGGATGGCCCGTGCCATGCGATTACCACCGTCCGCGGCGAGTTCGATGCGGTCGATGCCGTTCTCGATGAGGGACATGGGGAGTTCGACTCCAACTATGCCCGTGGAGCAAATTAGAACGTCTTGTGGGTTGATACCAAGATGCTCGGCAGTCTTGGCTGTCATACGCTGGGCGTCCCCGTATCCGGGTTCGCCGACGCAGGCGTTGGCGATGCCACTGTTTACGACGACGGCGTGGGCCATACCGTCGGCCACGCGTTCTTCGGTGAGGATCACGGACGGGGATCTGAGCTTGTTCTTGGTGAAGACGCCAGCGGCGGTGGTGGGACCTCGGGAGTAGAGGATGGCGAGGTCGAGTTTGTCCTCGGCGTAGGTCTTGAGGCCGGCAAAGGTTGCGCCGGCCACGAAACCCTGGGGAGAGGTGACGTTGCCGTTTTCAATGAGGGTAATGCCACCGGGCATAGTGGTAACCTCCTCGGTTGGTTGGGGGTCGGAGTTGGGTTGGCCCAAGGGCCAGGGCTTTTGGCACTTCCCGCACTTCTTGGGAAAGAGAACGCGGGGAATGAACTGGTAGCCGCAGTGGGCGCATTGATTTTTCTGTCGTACCATAGGGGCATTCTACAACAACAAGATGTTGTAGTCAAGAGGTGAGTGGAGGATAAGAGGGTGGGGTAGGGCATTCACACGGAAAGGCGATTTCAATGCTAGTCAGAATAGGCGACCGGCGACCTAGCCGAAAGTTACACCTCATACTCCAGCGTCATTTCGTGCGCGTCGGCGTGTCCCGCAGAGTGCCCTCCGGTACCTGAAAGGCCCGTCAGTTCGGCTGTACCCGACCCCGGAACCACCTCCCACTCCGCATTCGCCTTCTCTCCATCGTAAGACCCCACATGCCGCAGAACGAAGCTCCCGGTTCGCCCGCCTAAGCTGCCCACGATCATCTCGAAACCTGAGAACGAGGCGCTTCCGTCTTCAAGGTGAACCATCACATACATGAGGTTGCCCGTACCGATCAGGTCACCCTCAAACAACTTCTTCACGTGTGCTTGGGTCAGCTTTGGTCCGACCTCCGGCTCGTCAAACGGCTCTTCGTCCCAGGAAACAACCCTGAACGTAGCTTTCGCATGCATCTTCTTCTCCTGCCACACTTGGTATAGAAGGCCCAATAATCCAGACTCACATGTTTCGTCCATTGTCTGCCCGGGAGGCATGACTATACCCTTCACCAACTGAGCACATCAAGGGCGGGCGTTGATAGACGGGGCCGTGGTGTATACACTTTTGAGGCTGTAGGGCGGTGGGTTTATGCGAAAGCGTTTTGTGGTAATCTAGTTATAATGCGGCATTGGGGGTGTCCGGATGGTGACGATGGAGGAGCGGGTCAGCTTCCTAGAGGGGAAGATGGATTCGGTGGCTACCAAGGAGGACCTGGGGGGCGTTAGGGAGCAGATTGCGGAGTTGTGGGGAGAGTTAGGCGGGCTGCGGGGAGAGGCGAGAGGATATATAGCGGAGCTGCGGGGGGAGTTTAGAGGGGAGTTGAAGGCTATTCGCGTTTTGATGGTGACGACCATCAGCGTCACTGGGTTGGCCCTTGCCGCATTGGGAATCATCCTGAGATTGATAGGATAGCAAATCCCCTTTTTCATAAGGATGCAACCAACAAATCACACTCAATATGATTCCGGCAGCTGGGCGAAGAGCAGATAGCAGGAGCTTTGTTAAGGCTGACGGCATCTGCTTTAGGGTTTGAGCACGCTTGACATGAGTATGCTGGCGTTCATAGGGGGCACGGGGCCGGAGGGTCGCGGGTTAGCGCTTCGGTACGCCTTAGCGGGGAAGCAGGTATTCATTGGTTCTCGAGACCCGGAGCGGGGCAGCGAGGCGGCTGAGAAGCTAAAGGAAAAGTGGCCAGGGATAGCTGTCAAGGGTGGGGGGAACGATGAGGCGGCCCGATCGGGGGAGATTGTATTTATTTGTGTGCCCTACGTAGCGCAGAAGTCGCTGCTGACAAAGCTGTCGGACTCGCTGGCGGGTAAGGTGGTGGTGAACGTGGTGGCGCCGCTGACTTTCAGGGAAGGTAGAGCCGTTGCGCTCGCCGTGCCCGAGGGATCGGCGGCGGAAGAATCGGCGATGCTCCTTCCGCGCTCTCAAGTTGTTGCGGCCTTCCAGAATTTGAGCGCACGAAAGCTGCTAGCGGCGGTCAGCCCCATGGAGGGAGACGTGTTGGTCTGTTCGGACTGCGGAGAGGCCAAAGAACGGGTGATGGCGCTGGTGGAGCTAATCGCGAACCTTCGCGGGGTGGACGGGGGCGGGTTGGAGAACGCCCGATACGTGGAGCAACTGACAGCCCTGCTTTTGAACGTCAACCGGATATACAAGGCGCAGAGCAGCATCAAGCTGGTGGGACTTTAGGATTGGGGGTGTCAGTATGAAGGATGGATTCCCGCCCCCGTCTTCACGATGGCAGGCTCTGCGCGGGAAAAACGGAGTGGTAGTGGCGGGTTCCAGACCCGGTCTGCTCGATGGCAAGCTCAGAGAGGGACTAAGGGTAAGGTAGAGTGGAAAGGCGACGAGATTCCTCGACTCCGCTTCGCTGCGCTCGGAATGACATCTGGTGGAGGCGGGCGGTTCGCGAACCGCCCCTACACAGCATAGTGGGAGTCTATTTCCATAGAAAGTACCTGTTGTGGAGCGCAAGGTGAGGGACGAGAGTATTAGGACAAGATATGGATTCCCGTCTGTGCAGGAACAACGGGAGGGGGAATGGATTCCCGCATCCGGAGACCTTTGCATAACTACTGATGAGAGACCATGTTGGGCAGAATAGACATGAGGTTCAATCCTAAATTCCCACCCTTGGATTCCGGCTCGGGTGCCGGAATGACGGTTATGCAAAGGTCTCCATCCGCGAGGACAAGGCAGGGGAGTTTGGGAATGGATGGACCTCGGATAATCGTGGTGGGCGTGACGGGTTCCGGCAAGAGTACCCTGGCGGGTCTGCTGGCGGAGCGGTACGGCGTGCCACACGTGGAGTTGGACGCTCACAACTGGGAAGCGAACTGGATGCCGGCGCCGACAGAGGTGTTTCGGGCACGGGTGGCGGAGGCGACGGCGGGGGACGGATGGGTGGTTGACGGCAACTACTCTAAGACCCACGATATCATGTGGCCTCGATCGACGACTATAGTCTGGCTGGACTACCCGCTTCACCTCATTCTGTGGCGGCTGGGACTTCGTATATTGCGTCGGTCCATGACACGAGAGCGACTGTGGAAGGGCAACCAGGAGAGTCTGCGGACGCACCTGTTTACGAAGGAATCGCTCATTCTGTGGGCGTTGCAGACCTACAAGCGGAGGCAGCGTGAGTACGGGGAAGCGATGTACAGATGGGAATCGGAAGGCGTCCAGGCGTTGAGATTCGGTTCACCAAAGGAGACGGAACGATGGCTTCGGGCACTCTGATAGCATATCTAACAGGGGCCGGGGTGGGATCGCGCCGGCACTGCTTCCGGCTCATCAAAGAGGGTCGGGTGTCCGTCAACGGACATGGGGCGGAAGCTCTGAAGATGCCTGTCGATCCGGACGCCGATACGGTGCTGGTGGATGGCCTACCGGTTGGGGGAGAGGTTCACAAAGTTTATGTGAAGGTGCACAAGCCACGTGGAGTCATATCAACAACGAGGGACGATAGGGGAAGGCGAACGGTAATGTCGATGATCCCCCGGACGCTGCGTGGGCTACGGTTGTTTCCTGTGGGGCGGTTGGACGCAGATACGACGGGACTGCTACTGTTGACCAACGACGGGGAGTTGGCGAACGCGCTGATGCATCCGCGGTACGGGGTGGAGAAGGAGTACCACGTGGAGCTGGATGGGGAGTTGTCGGAGGCAGAGCAGAAGGCGTTGGAGGAGGGGGTGGTAATCAACGGTGAGAGAACGTCGCCGGCGGAGGTCAGCCATCAATGGGAGCGGGAGGGGGCATGGTATAGCATCGTGCTCAAGGAGGGACGGAAGCGACAAATCCGGATGATGCTGGTGGCCGTGGGCCGGGGCGTCCGGTCGATACAGAGAGTCAGGATACACAATCTGAGGTTGGGTCGACTTCCGGAAGGACAGGTGGGGGAGCTTTCCAAGAAGGAAGTCAGCCGGCTCAGGGGGGGTTTGGACCGGGAACCACCCGAAAAATCTGAAGGACTGGAAGAAGAATGAGCTTTACGTCGGAGCTGCAGAGGGGAGTTGCGCCCCTCTGGGAGAAGATGGTCACGCATAGGTTCGTGAAAGAACTGGGGGACGGGACGCTGCCCGAGGAGAAGTTTCAGCGTTATTTCGAGCAGGACTACGTCTTCTTGAGGCAGGGGTGGATTCATCTGATTTCCCTGGGGATTGCCAAGTCGCCGGACTTCGACAGCGCTCGGACGATGGCGGGGTTCTTGAACTCGGTGTTGGACGGCGAGGAAGGGTTGTTTCAGAGGGCCTTCAGAGAGATGGGCCTTTCAGAGAAGGACGTGAAGGGGTTGGAGGCGCTGCCGACGACGTACGCCTTTGCCAGCTATCTGACCAACGTAGCGTATCAGGGAGGGTTCAAGGAGATAATTACGGCGTTTCTGTGCGTGGAGTGGACTTACCTGGACTGGGCGCAGCGGCTGGAAGCGGCAGGGAAACGTCCGGGCAACGAGTATTACCAAGGGTGGATCGACGTCCATGCAGGGGCGGAGTTGGAGGGGTTGGTGCGATGGATGCGGGAAGTGCTGGACGCAGATCCGCCGGAGGACGCGGAGAGGCTGCGGGGGATATTTCTGGACATCCTGAGGTATGAGTACATGTTTTGGGAGATGGCCTACGGCGGGGAAGGGTGGCCGCAAGAATGAGGGTGTTCAAGGCGATGACGATTGCGGGGTCGGACTCCGGGGGCGGGGCGGGAATTCAGGCGGACCTGAAAACTTTTGCCGCCAACGGCGTCTACGGCACTTCGGTGTTGACGGCGATAACGGCCCAGAACACACGACAAGTGACGTCGGTGCACGAGGTACCGCCGGAGGTGGTGCTGGCGCAGATGGAGGCGGTGTTCACGGACATCGGCGCGGACGCGGTGAAGACGGGAATGCTATCGAGCTCGGAGATAATCGAGGCGGTGGCGCAGGGGCTACGTCGGTTTTCGTCGGCGCCGCTGGTGGTTGACCCGGTGATGGTGGCCAAGAGCGGAGACAGGCTCCTCCGAGAGGACGCGGTGAAGTCGCTGCGGGAGAAGCTCCTGCCGCTGGCGGCGGTGGTGACGCCCAACGTACCGGAGGCGGAGACGCTGGCAGAGATGCGGATTGAGTCGGCGGAGGACGCACGACGGGCGGCGGTGCGGATATGGGAGCAGGGCCCGCGGGCGGTGGTGGTGAAGGGGGGGCATCTGCCGGGCGCGGCGGTAGACCGTCTGTATGACGGCGAGGGATTCCGGGAGTTTACGTCGGAGCGGATCGAGACGGAGAACACCCACGGGACGGGGTGCACTTTTGCTTCCGCCATCGCGTCGGGGCTCGCCAAAGGGATGGAGTTGGGGGCGGCGGTAGAGTCGGCGAAGGAGTACGTGACGCAAGGGCTGCGGCATTCTTATGGGGTTGGAGGGGGTCACGGGCCGCTGAATCATTTTTGGGGGATGGGGTGTAGTTAAGAGGAGGTGGCACGGGGAAGAAGGTGGATTCCCGCCACCGTCTTCACGGGGGCAGGCTCTGCGCGGGAATAACGGATGGGGGCGCGAAGGCAACAAGATTCCTCGACTTCGCTGCGCTACGCTCGGAATGACATGTGGGGGACTAGGAATGGTGTGGGAGAGGGAAGGGCGGTGCACGAGGTGCCGCCGGATGTGGTGCTGGCGCAGATGGAGGCGGTGTTCACGGACATCGGCGCGGACGCGGTGAAGACGGGAATGCTATCGAGCTCGGAGATAATCGAGGCGGTGGCGCAGGGGCTACGTCGGTTTTCGTCGGCGCCGCTGGTGGTTGACCCGGTGATGGTGGCCAAGAGCGGAGACCGGCTCCTCCGAGAGGATGCGGTGAAGTCGCTGCGGGAGAAGCTCCTGCCGCTGGCGGCGGTGGTGACGCCCAACGTGCCGGAGGCGGAGACGCTGGCGGAGATGCGGATTGAGTCGGCGGAGGATGCACGACGGGCGGCGGCGCGGATATGGGAGCAGGGCCCGCGGGCGGTGGTGGTGAAGGGGGGGCATCTGCCGGGCGCGGCGGTGGACCGTCTGTACGACGGCGAGGGATTCCGGGAGTTTACGTCGGCGCGGATCGAGACGGAGAATACTCACGGGACGGGGTGCACGTTTGCTTCCGCCATCGCGTCGGGGTTGGCGAAGGGGATGGGGCTGGCTGCGGCGGTGGAGTCGGCGAAGGAGTACGTGACGCAGGGGCTGCGGCATTCTTACGGGGTTGGAGGGGGTCACGGGCCGCTGAACCATTTTTGGGGGATGGGGTGTAGGGTGGGGGCGTCAAATTCTCAAGTGCTTTTTTAGCCAGTACCGTGGATGCATTCTTGCTGTCTAAGTGCTACCATAATTTGTATCAGCTATTGATAATTTGTGCCTAGGTGCATGGATTGAACGTAAATTAGATGTTCTTGTCCCATTAGTATCTCTTAGAGTGTGTCTAATAAATCCCTTTGTTACCCCGAGCGCTCCATATCACCTTGAGTGAAGCCGAAGGGTCTGGAGTTGGAGGGGCGGACTTCGTTGCCTAACAGACGTTTATGCTTCGCTCCACCGACGCCCTTTTTAGACACCCTCTTAGACACAACGTACCTCCGACACGACTGTCACATCAGCGACAAGAGGCAACAAATATGAATCAGAAAGATACCAACGAAGCCCAGATGACAGAGCAATCTGATCAACAATCAAGTGGGCCAGTCACAACTCAACCAAAAGACACACCAGACCATGCATCCAGTCCAAAAGTTCCCCCACCTAAGACAGGCATAGAAAAGCGTGGTCTCTAAGACCAACAACAAGTTATACCCAGTGCAATAAGAGCGAGCACCTCTACAAACAACATATACTGCACGTACTCCACCCACTTTGCTTTGCTAGACAAGGTAGCGTCGTTGCAGCGGAGGGCTATACCGTAGCTGTCATTTACCCATTGTTGCAGTATGTTGGCATCTAGCTGACGAACGTCTTCGGCAAATTCTGGTTCTGACGGCCCATTATGCCAATTGGATAACCGTCGACTCATTACACTGCACCAAGCTATAGCTGTGAAAGCGAGTAGCAAAACCCCTATGGGCGCTGAGGTCCATAGGTTTTCCGTTATCGGACTACCAGATAGATTGGTTATCAGAGCACCAATGCTCACTAGGGCCACACCAAGGGTTACCGTTCGGTTCACTTTTGTGTCGTATTCTACGTTCAGGGTCTCCTGGCTCCGCAGTCGTTCACGAGCAAATTCGTAATATTACTTCGTGTTTTCCAATCCACTCTCTCTAGTGATATCTGGCTAACGCTACTAGTCTATCTTAAGTAGGATATGTCAGGGTATAGTCACCATAAATCTTGTTGGCCTGCGTTCTACGCTTCCAACCCTAGCGCCAAGACCTACGAGATTCCTAGACTCCGCTGCGCTGCGCTCGGAATGACATTTGGGGGACTGGGAATGGGGTGGGAAGGGAAGAGGGCGGTTCCTGAATCGCCCCTACGGGGAGCTAGGGATGGATACTCCACTATGAGACCCATTTGTACTTCCTAGCATAATGTTTGTACAGGTAGCCGCATACGATGCCAAGGAATAAGCCGACCAAGGCGCCGTATATGACCAAATTGAGGTAACTAGGGCCCGTAATAAGGGCCATTGGGTGAGCATCCCGTTTAATCCACCACAAGGTGAGGTAGTTGTGGGCAACTGCTAGTAAGTGGTCCAGCGACGATACCGATAAGCACCGCGCCCAAAACAGAGTGTTCCCTGAACCATAGGCGAAAGCTGGTCATACAATGATGGTGGCACACCCAACCTTGCAGGTCAACAAGGAGTCGGAGCTAGTGTATGCCAGCCTGCCGCTGATGTCGCATGGGGGTAGAATTCTTGGTTGGGTTTAGACTGATTGGGGGTGGGCGCTGCTGCTCATAGTTTCAACTTAGCTGCCCTGGAGAAGAATCAGTCAAGCATCCAAGATGGATTCTATCTTGGCGATGAACTGTCCCGTGCGCTCGAGGTGATCTGTGACAATGTCATAACCTGCTCCGTCTTCGTAGAAGTTTTGGTGGAGCAGGTTAGGGCTTGCGAACAGGCGATGAATTTCCGGATCTCCTGTCTCGTCGGATAAGTCATTGACGGTCAAGAACAGGCGTCGATGGGAGTCGTGCTCCCACCCGCGGTTCTGGGCGGCGGCCTTGACTATTTGGGCAGCCGCACCCCAGCCCTTCTCGGACGCCTGGCGCAGATCTCCGGTCTCAAGCTCCGCATAGGCTTGGGCCATCAACCGGCGACTTGCCTCTCGATATGTATCAACGGGTGTAATCATGTTAACTATACTTCAGGATGTATATTCTACCACAAAGGGCCAAAATTACCACGAGGCAACAGGACACTTTGTCACTCCTACATCACAGCAATGAAGTAACACCATAGAGGAATGTGGAAAGGAAACAAAACAACAGAGGATATTCTCGCCCTTGAGTAGAGAGGTCTTCGCCACTACGTTTGAGTGTTCGCTGTTGCGACTTCCGTAGTGGGGGTTATGCGGGGGCGTAGGTAGGAGACGAGGGCGTAGACTATTGGGGTGTCGACGACGGCGACGCCGACCTTAATCAGGTACTGGGTGTACATGAGATTCCAGAGGGCGCCAGCAGGGACAGTTCCAGAGAACGCGATGGATATGAAGAGCACGGTGTCGACGGCTTGAGAGACGATGGTGGAGGCGATGTTACGCAGCCATAGATGGCGTTTGTTGGTGAGTCGTCGGAAAAAGTGGAAGAGGATAACGTCACCGTGTTGGCTGATGAGGTAGGCGGTGAGGGAGGCGAGGACGACACGGGGCACGGATCCCAGGATGGTCTCGAAGGCTTCCTGGTGATCCCAGAAGCCGGCGGCGGGGAGGATCTTGGCCACGTAAACCAGGAGGACCATTACTGCGCTGAGGAAGAAGCCCATCCAGACGAGCTTGGTGGCGGTCTTACGCCCATAGAGTTCAGAGATGGTGTCGGTGACAAGGAAGGTGAAGGGGTAGGCAATGACGCCGGCAGGGACGGCCCAGCCATTGACGTCGAGGAGTTTGACAGCGATGACGTTGGCGACAACGATAAGGGTTGCGAAGGTCATGGCTAGGGCTACCAGAGGCATTTTTCTGTCCTGGGTGTATTAGGATGGGCGGTTGGCGCGGGGTCTATTTTATGGGAGAGAGGGGCTGATGGGTAGGGGGAGGGTTGGGGAGGGACGACGAGATTCTTCGCTGCGCTCAGAATCACCATGGCCTGGAGAGGCCACGTAAGGGGATGAAAATGGGCATGCGGGACGAGGGATGGATTCCAGCCCCCGTCTGCACGGGGGCTGGCTTTTCGGGGGAATAACGGAGGGGCTGGAATGACGTGGAAGTTGAAAGGGCGATTCCCGAACTGCCCCTAGGGGTTGTATACAAGGTGGGCTTCAACAGCATCGGGCAATCTATCTTCATAGTAATTACAGGCCGGTCAAATCATAGGGAGGGAAGAACAGGGGGGCTGGTTTGTAACCCGCCCCTACGAGAATGGACGGCAGGGGTATGACGTGGCAGGGGTAGGGGCGGTTCGGGAACCGCCCCTACGGGTTGTATGCAAGATGGGCTTCAACGGCATAGGGCAGTCTATCTTCATAGTAATGACAACGAGAGCGGGGGGAATGACACAACAGGGGGCCTCATTTATTTGTGCTATTCGTTTCCGGGGATTCGTGCCTGGAGTTGATTCGATTTGGTAATCGAATAGGGGCGGGCTTGATTGATTTTGCGCCTGAGATTGATTGAATTGGGGTGGTTTTTCGTTTCAAAAAAGTAGGGCTAACGAATGCCTGGTGAGGGCAAAATCGGGCGCTGAGAAGGGGGCTTTCATGGGGGGGATGGTAGCAGGGGATGGGGATTCTTCGCAATGGGAGGATGTCAGGGGAGGGTGGCGTTGAGCGTGAGGCAACGAGATTCCTCGAGGGACTCGGAATGACAGGTGGGGCGCTAAGGATGACAGGAAGCCGGGCCTTGATAGGGGGAGTTGCAGAGCCTATATTAGCGGCATGATTTTTGCGTCCTCGTTATTGCACGGTACCCTCTCGGACGATTGTCTGGAAGCGTCTGGATTTAAGCCATGATTTCTGTGGTGGGCATCGTCTATAACGCGCGGTCTTCGGAAGCCAAGAAAATGGCCGGGGAGATTGCCGTTCTGGTGGGGCCCGACCGGGAGTCCTGGACGAAAGCGGCGGGGGGCCTTAGAGAGGGAGACGCATTTCTGAAGGAGACAGACCTCATCATCACAGTGGGGGGCGACGGGACGATCCTGCGGGCAGCAAGGGCGGCAGTGGCGCATGATGTTCCCCTGCTGGGGGTGAACATGGGACGGCTGGGGTTCATGACGGAGCTGCGTCCTGCCGACGCGCTGGAGCGGATTCCGGGCTTTCTGGAGGGTGGAGGTTGGGTGGAGGAGCGGTCTATGATAAAGACGCGGATATTCGATGGAGAGGAGTCAGCGTCGGGTTCCTTCCGATCCGAATGGCATCATGCGTTGAACGACGTGGTGGTGACTCGGGGGGTGACGCCGCGGCTCATCTGGGTGCGGGCGCTTATAGACGGCGCGGAGTTAACGTCGTATCGGGCGGATGCGGTTGTAGTGAGCAGCGCGACGGGGAGCACGGGATATAACCTTTCGGCGGGCGGGCCGATTCTGGACCCGCGGGCGGAGGAGATGGTGTTGAAGCCGGTGGCGCCCCACGTGGGCTTGGCAACGGCGGTTGTACTGCCGCCGAGCGTTTCGGTGGAGCTGCGGGTGACGTCTTCCGACGGGGCTGTGCTGAGCATCGATGGATATTTGAATCTACCCGTGGAAGAAGGCTGGGGGGTGCGGATTCAGAGCAGTGAGCGGAAGGCGAAGTTTCTGAGGGAGAGGAGCAGCAAGGAGTTCTACGCGAGTCTTACGCGGCGGCTGGGCTTCGAGGGGGGAATGGGCGCAGGCAGGGCGGTCTTCTACTAAGTGATGGTTAGATGCATGTACGCCAGGGAGCGAGGCGGGCGCCCACAAGGGACGCCCCTACAAGATGAATAGACAGATGCATCCAGGGGAACCCACGGAGGAGAGCCGGCTGGCTTTCGAGGGGAGGCTATTCGACGTTCGGGTGGATAAGGTGAGGCTGGCGAACGGTCGCCGAACCATTCGGGAAATCGTGATAGCCCCGAACAGCGTTTGCGTCGTGCCGGTGGACGAGGACGGCAACGTGTATCTGGTGAAGCAGTATCGTAAGCCGCCGGAGCGGCTGCTGCTGGAAGTGGTGGCGGGCGGCGTGGACGAGGGGGAATCGGCGGAAGAGGCGGCGCATCGGGAACTTCGGGAAGAGGCGGGGCTTAGGGCGGAGAAGATGGAGCTATTGAGCTTCTTCTGGATGTCGCCGGGATTCTGCACAGAGGGGATGCACGCGTATTTGGCGACGGGGTTGAGTTTCGGAGATAGCGCGCCGGAGGATGACGAGAACATCGAGGTGGTGCGAGTGCGGCTGGAGGAAGTGCCGGGTCTCATCGCGTCGGGCGAGCTTCAGGACTGCAAGAGCATAGCGGCTTTGATGCTGGCGTTGGGGAGGGTGTAAGGGGCAAAGGAACTGAATCAGGCGAGCAGGCTTGGTTGTGGACGCCGGATTGGCAAGGGGGCGAACGCGAAGCTGCGAGGGAGATTGCAGAAGGTCGACTTTCGACAAAGTTCCACAGCATGGATGAGATAAGAGCGCATCTCTCAGAAGCATAGCGTCGCTGATGCTGGCGTTGGGGAAGGTGTAGGGGGTGAAATGCATTGTCAGAGGTGGGCCAAATCTAGGGAAAGTCCAAATACCTTATCGGATTGGCAGCCCCCTTCTTCATGTATTTAGCGGGAACTCTTTTCCCCACGTACCTTTGCCACACTTCAGGCTCGGCTTCTGTTCCGTCGAAACAAATTCTTTTTGAAAACTTCTTGAAGTCCGTACCAGACCAATCATGTAACGGGAAATTCTTAGGTGTGCCAAACATCCACTTTTTTGGCCTGAAAGCACCTCTCACCAAACCCTTCACCTGGGCCAACACCAAACAGTATTGGCTTGCTCTCTCTTTATCCATCCTCCACAACCCTCTCACAGCGTCATACACTTTCCATTTGTCCCACAGTTGAGATATAGAGATAAGTATCAGCGACTCGTCTTGTTCAAACTCCTCCGCGCAATATTGCAGCAAGATTTCTTGCACATGTTTAGTGCCCCGCACTGAACCTGAACCAGCCACCCTATTGGTCAATCCAGGAAAAGCGTCTATCAACGCCGCTTCAACCTCTTTAGCTTCCGCCTCAGACATGCCGTGGCGGTGAATGATATGGGCAACATCCATCCCCAGTCCACGTATGTGATTTATCTGCCTCAATTTTGGGTCGGGAGCACCTTGTTCAACGTCATCGACAGCGCCCTTTGCATGAGCGAATACCCTGTCGCGTTGGCCTTTGCCAACGTAGAAGGTCTCGCCGTTTCGAGGGTCTATCAGACGGTAGACGTAGTGTCCTAATGTCTCTACGACTTCCTGCGGGAATCTATCTATTGTCATGTTTTCTCGCCTCCTTACTCCTGTTTTCTTGCCTTTGAGGATAGTGGAGTCTTGGGACGGTGGACAAGGGCGAGTGGGGCAACGAGATTCTTCACTTCGCTGCGCTGCGTTCAGAATGACACGTGGCTGGGGGATAAGGGAAAGGGTGGGTGCGTTGTCAGTAATCCCTTCATCTGATAATATAACTTTTCACTAATTGACGAGATGGAAAGGGATAACAGTTGCTAGAGCACGATGTTTTGGTAGTTGGTGCCGGTCTGGCTGGAATGCGAGCAGCCTTGGCGGCGCACCAGAGCGGGGCCAACGTGGCCATTGTGAGCAAGGTTCATCCCGTACGGAGTCACTCCAACGCCGCCCAGGGCGGGATCAACGCCGCCCTGACGGATAGGGGAGACAGCTGGGAAGACCACGCCTTCGATACCATCAAGGGCAGCGACTACCTGAGCGACCAGGACGCGGTCGAGTACATGTGCACAGAGGCGGGGCCTGAGCTCATCGACCTAGAGCACATGGGGGTTATCTTCAACCGGGACGAGGAGGGGCGGCTGGGCACGAGGGCTTTCGGCGGCCAGCAGCGGGCGCGGACGTTCTTCGTGGCGGACTTCACCGGTCAGGCCATCCTGCACGTGCTGTACGAGCAGCTGATGAAGGCTGACGTTCGCGTCTACGAAGAGTGGTTCGTCCTAGAGCTGATTATGGAAGAGGGCGAATGCTGCGGGGTGATAGCCCTGGACATCGCCTCAGGCAGTGTGTACGTCATCCGGGCCAAGTCGGTAATCCTGTGCACGGGCGGGCTGGGGCGGCTGTTCGAGCCAAGCACCAACGCCCTGATTGTGACGGGAGACGGCATCGCGCTGGCGTACCAGGTGGGCGCGCCGGTGATGGACATGGAGATGGTACAGTACCATCCGACGACGTTGAAGGGCAGCGGGGTGCTGATTACAGAAGGGGCGCGGGGAGAAGGGGCGCATCTGCTGAACAAAGACGGCGAGCGGTTTATGCAGAGGTACGCGCCCAACATGATGGAGTTGGCTTCAAGGGACGTGGTTTCGCGGTCGGAGCAGACGGAGATTAACGAAGGGCGGGGCATAGACGGCAGCGTGCTGCTGGACTGTCGACATCTTGGGGAGGCTCTGATCCGGGAGCGGCTCTCGCAGATATTAGAGATAGGCATGGACTTCGCCGGGGTGGACATTAGGAAAGAGCCCATCCCCATTCAGCCCGGGATGCACTACCTAATGGGCGGCATAAAGACGGACATGGACGGGCGCACTGTGGTACCGGGGCTGTACGCCGCCGGGGAGTGCGCCAACGTGAGCGTTCACGGTGGGAACCGGCTGGGGGCTAATTCGCTGCTGGACACGGTTGTGTTTGGGCATCGTTCCGGCAATCACGCCACCGACTGGGCCCGTGGGAAGCCTTACCGAGACTTGGACGTCGAGGCTTATACGTCAAAGACGGAACAGGGATTCGCGGAGCTGTTCTCCCGGAACACCGACGAACGTTGGTCACAGGTCCGGCTTGACCTAGGGCGCGCCATGGACCGGAACATGGGGGTCTACAGGGATGAGGAGGGGATGCAGACGCTGTTGACGAGTCTGGACGGTTTCAAGGAACGGTACAAGCACGTGTCACTTCAGGACAAGGGGCGGGTGTTCAATACGGACCTGATATTCACGTTGGAGTTGGGGTTCATGCTGGACTGCGCCGAGTCCATCGTCCTGGGCGGGATAGGGAGAAAGGAAAGCCGGGGAGCGCATTCCCGGACGGACTACCCGAACCGGGACGACGAGAACTGGTTGAAGCACATGTTGGTCACGCGCACGGATGACGGGCCTGAGGTTTCGCATCTGCCGGTGACCATCACAAAATGGCAACCCGAGGAGAGAAAGTACTGATGCAGATAGTAGTTTCGGTACGTCGATACAACCCACAGGACAAGGAGAATTCCCCCTATTGGCAAGAGTATCCGCTGGAAGTTCAGGAAACGTCCAGCGTGCTTGATTCGCTGATAAAGATTCGCGAGGAGGTGGACGGCAGCCTGGCACTGAGGTGCAGTTGCCGGAGCGCCATTTGCGGTTCCTGCGCCATGCGGATCAACGGTCACGCCAAGCTGGCCTGCAACACGAAGGTCTCGGACGTGGCGGAGGACGGGGGCACGGTGACGGTAGAGCCAATGGGAGTGATGCCGGTCATCAAGGACCTGGTGGTGGACCAGACTCTGTTCTGGGACAAGATAAGGCAGGTCTCGCCATGGCTACAGCCCGAGGGCGAGGAGCCAGAGGCGGAGTATCTTGCGCCGAATTCGGACATGACGCACCTGGCGGGAGTGATGGCTTGCATAATGTGCGGCGCCTGCGTTTCCGACTGCACGGTGTTGGAGATGGACCCGAATTTCATCGGCCCGGCGGCGTTGGCCAAAGCATACCGGTTTGCGGCGGACCCGCGGGACGACCAGGACTCATCCCGTTTGGCGGCGCTGAGCCAGTATGGCGGCGTTTGGGACTGCACCCGATGCTACGAGTGCGTTGAGGTGTGCCCGAAAGGGGTTGCGCCGATGGATAGAATCATGGCGCTGAGAGACAAGGCCATGGAGGCGGGATACACGAACAACAACGGAGCGCGACACACGGACGCCTTCGAGCAGTCGGTGTCCCACAGCGGTCGGTTGAACGAGTTGACGCTACCAATCAAGTCGTTTGGAATACTGAATCTGCCGGCGCAGTTGAGCATGGCTCCGGTAGCAGTTCGGGCGCTGATGCGTCGGAAGATCCCGCCAATCATCCACAAGCCGGTGCCTGGGGTGGACAAGGTGCGGCGGTTGGTAAAGAGCGTCAAAGAAGAGCAGCAGGACGAGTAGTCTGCGATGGCTAACTTATTTCTAGGAGGACCGGTTTGAAGTACGCCTTCTTCCCGGGGTGCGTATCAAGGGGTGGGTGCCCGGAGTTGTATCCGGCCACCATCAAAGTCTGCGAGCGGCTGGGTCTGGAGTTGGACGGGCTGGACAAGCGGGGGGCGACGTGCACGGGCGCAGGGGTGCTGCAGGAGAAGAATCAGTTCTTGGGAGACGTGTTCAACGCAAGGACTTTTGCGTTGGCGGAGCAGCTAGACCTGCCGTTGTTGACGATTTGCAGCACGTGCCAGGGGGTTATGAGCCAGGCCAACAAGAGGCTGAAGGACGACCCGGACTATCTGGCGCGGGTGAACCTCCATCTGGCGCTAGAAGGGTTGCAGTATAAGGGGACGGCGCAGCCACGGCATCTGCTGTGGACGCTCATCGAGGACGTGGGGGTGGAGGAGCTGAAGAACTTTGTGATTCGCCCTCTGACAAATTTGCGGGTGGCACCCTTCTACGGATGCTACATAATAAGGCCGACGGACGCGTTGGAGTTCAAGATGTATCCAGAACGAGAGGACTCGCTGGAGCGAGTGATGGAGGCGCTGGGAGCGGACGTGGTGGATTTCCCGGGGAAGACACGATGCTGCGGGTTCCCAATTCTGACCATCAACGAGCGGAATTCAGTCAAGATGGTGGCGCGTCATACGTCGGACGCCAAGGATCTGGGAGCGGACGCAATGGTAACGCCGTGTCCACTGTGTCATCTGAACCTGGACGGGTACCAACCGAAAGCCATGCAGCAGGCCCAGCGGGACATCAACATACCGATTATTCACCTGCCACAGCTGTTGGGGCTAGCGATGGGCTTCGACGCCAAGGAGATGGGGCTATCGCGGCATATTATTTCGGCTAAGCGGATGTTGAGCAAGATTCAGGTGCCTGCTTAGGAGTTTTTCCATGGCACAGGATTTCGCTCCCCAAGCGCTGGGCGTAATTCCCACAGATAAGGGAATCTGCGCCTAGTCCCTCTGCTTTCGGTTAGAGCATCACGCTCTGTATTGCGGTGTGTTTGTTTAGAAGTCGACTCCTGGCCACGTAGAGTCTTTTATTACCCTTCCCACTCACACCTTCTGGCTGTGGCGTGGTGATTATGCCTTGCCCCCGGAGTCTGCTGTTGGATGGGATAAGACGGCAAACAAGAACTCCATGTACGAGCTTAGTTGTTTCATCACGCCTGGGCAGATAGTATTCGAGAGGACAAGAACTATATCTCAGTCGATTTTAGTGAAACTTAAGAAATAATTGCATGAATCAAACTAACAAAATTGATACCCTCAAGTATTTCATCGATGACAACGAAGATTTGGAACGATTGGAATCGATTCTCGACCAATTCAATTTGTTCGAATCTCTCGGGCTCATTCGACAGGAGATTTGTTATTCGGCCGCTGACGAATTTGCGGGTGGCGCCCTTCTACGGATGCTACATCGTAAGGCCGACGGACGCGTTGGAGTTCAAACTGTATCCAGAACGGGAAGACTCGCTGGAACGGGTGATGGAGGCTTTGGGCGCGGACGTGGTAGATTTTCCGGGGAAGACCCGGTGCTGCGGATTTCCGATTCTGACCATCAACGAGCGGAATTCAGTCAAGATGGTGGCGCGTCATACGTCGGACGCCAAGGACCTGGGCGCGGACGCGATGGTAACGCCGTGCCCCTTATGCCATCTGAACCTGGACGGGTACCAACCGAAAGCCATGCAGCAGGCCCAGCGGGACATCAACATCCCGATTATTCACCTGCCGCAGCTGTTGGGGTTAGCGATGGGCTTTGACGCCAAGGAGATGGGGCTATCGAGGCACATCATTTCGGCTAAGCGGATATTGAGCAAGATTCAGGTGCCAGCTTAGTTTTTCTTTCCCTGGCTGGTACAGGTTGTCTTTTTCTGTTCCCGACTGACGCCTGAAACCATTAGTTGTGTCGTTAGTTCAGGCGGATGGTAACATAGCCTCAATATGGCTGGTTCTTCGAAGATTTCCTCTTGGCCCTGTTCAAACGAGTGGCTACACGCTACGTTTCAGCGTAACCGGTATTGCTGGACTTCGCGACTACTTCAGTGATGTTGACCCTAATCCTTAATCTTGTTTTTATCTTCGCAAAGTGTTTGGAGCGAACACAGCAGTCAAGGATAGAGTATGGATAGGGAGAATGCAGTTACGAGTTCCCAGCTAGTAAATCACGAGGTATAGATTTGCCAATCAGGCCCACGTGGTATGAGTCCCACCCTTCAGCTTGTACCTGTGTAGAGTGTCAGCGTTTGTTGGCAATGGGAGTGCTTGACCCCAAGCCAAGTAAACAGAAAGGGAAGAAGCGAAAGAAGAATCGGAAGAAAGGAGGGAAGAGCCAGCGCGGGCAAAACAGACGGAAGAAGAAATGAGGCTCGGAGGGGAACAACTGGGATTCTGTAGTAGCTTCTATCCGGCATGGGTCTGGAGCAGGTCGGACTCATCTGATGGGTGCGCCTAAGTACCGTAGGGCAGAGTCGACTATCAGGCAACAGGGTGCCCATTGATCTCCCCGTGTCGCCGGTATCGGGGTTATTGGAGGGGGAGGGGGGACTGAAGCCACTTGCTGGTGTCGTTGACTTCGAGGGCGGTCACCCACTTGACCCACTGGTAGCCGCGTCGTCCGGGGGCCACCAGCCGGAGGGGGAAGCCGTGTCGATGGGATAGGGTTTCGTCGCCAACGGTGGTGGCGAGCAACAGCTCATCGGCTTCGTCGATGGAGAATCGGCGAGTGTAGCCGGTGACGGAGCGAACGGTGACGCTGGCAGCGTCGGCCTTGAGTCCGGCCTCGTCGAGGACCTGCCTCAGTGGGATGCCTGTCCAGTCCTGGGTAGAGTGCCAGCCGCCGGTGCAGTCGAGAGTGGCGGTCAGTTGCGTCTTGTGGGCGGCGATTTCGGGGTAGTCAAGCGTGAGTTCTCGTTCGACGTGGCCCGTCACTCTAAGGACCCAGCCGGCGGGGTCGATGGGTTGTGGGTCGTCGTTTATCCAGGAAGTAGAGGGGAAGCTGTTGCCGGAAAAGCTGGCGGCGGCGTAGGAGCCGGTGAACCGTCGCTGGCTGCCGGGGAGTTTGAGGCCGAAGGCGCTGAATTCGGCGATCTGCCAGAGGGCCAGGCCAGCTAGGGCGAGACCACCGGTACGGAGGAAGTTGCGTCGCTGGGCCCAGAAGATGGGGCGGAGGGTCCAGCGGTGGGAGAAGGCGTGCCACAGCAGGAGGGGTGCCAGCGGCACGGAGACGTAGATGTGCCAACTGACGCCGCTGAAGCCCTGGAGTTGGAAGGGACCGGTGTGGCTCCAGGCAAGAGCGAGGGCGACGGATAAGGTCAACAGCAGCATTGTTGCCAGGGAGCCGTAGGGGATGGGAGCGGGCCTTGTGGCGCGCCGTCGCTTGAGCCTAGCGAGAGAGCTGAAAATGTTGCGTCCTTTCCAGAGGAAGACGGCCAGGATGGCGAATCCGAAGATTCTGTGGAGGTGGAGGAAGATCGCGCGGTCCGAAGAGCCGGAGACGAGCCCGAAGAGTCCGGTGCCCAGTTCTGCGGCGAGAAGGAGAAGCAGGATGACGTTGGCCCAGGGGTATGGCATTTTCGGTATTTTTCCCGTTCTTGCGGGGTCTGTGTTCGGGGAATTGTAACGTGGGGGTTATTCTTTGGTTACGAAGGAGGGAGGGGTTTGGTTTTGTGGGGAGGGGGAAAGGAGGAGGAGAGGGCGGCTCTCGAAAAACCACTGTAGCGGATCGGAGTCCGAAGAATGTAAAGTCTTTACTCCGTTCCGTAGCATAGTTCAGACTAAGTATTATTGGAGTGATAGAATAGCTGGGGAGATCTGGGAGAATCGAGAGGCCGAACAGATGAAAGCAGGAGAATATCAGGGCAACGACCGTCAAGCGGAATTCGAGCGTGAAGAGGCCCATCTGGAAGGGGTGGTCGATTGCATAGACGCGACCATCGACTATCGGGAAGGCAAGGCGGTGTATGCTGCCGACCGCAAATCGGCCGACAGAGTAAAGGCCCTGCTGGATACGCGAATCGACCGAGTGAAAGCTGTTCGAAGCCGGCCCTATTTTGGCAGAATCGACTACTGGCACGCTGGGAGAGATAGGCCTAATACCATCTACGTGGGTGACGTCAACGTCCTTCACGACAACCCAGCTTTCCGTATCGTAAGCCGCAACGCGCCCATCGCCAGCCTCTACTATCGACCTTCGGACGGACATTACAAGGCCCCAGCCGGGGAAATAGAGGCTTCAGTCCATCTCAAACGGACGTTAACTATAGAAGATGCCCGGCTTATCGACCTGGATGACGTTCTGCGATTGGCCGCCCCTGACGCGCTATTTCAGCTTGAATCCTCCAGAACGCTGGACCAGAAGCTCGCCGCCGCCGGCGATTACATGGAGGACGCGGCGCAGACCATTCAGCCTGAGCAGTACGAACAGATTGCAGCTACCCTAAAGCCGGTGCTGATAATTCAGGGGGCCGCCGGGAGCGGCAAGAGTTTGGTAGGGTTGCATAGGCTAGACTTCATACTCTCGCCCTTTAGCAACATCGGCACCCTCAGCCGTCCACGGGAGGAAAGGGTCATTATGTTCGGTCCATCCTCCGCATTTTTGAAGTACGTTTCCGGTTTGCTCCCGGGGTTGGGAATCGAAAGAGTGAGGCAGACGACGGTTGCGGAGTGGATGCTCGGCCAGTTCAGTTCGCGGGTAACCCGAAGCGCCGGCGACAAACTGTTCCTGGATCTGATGAACAATCGGCGCAAGTTGACGGAGGAAGAGATTGAGGCCCATACTTTCAAGACAGGCTTAGGCATGCGGCGGCTGTTGGACAATTACGCCTCTAGTCTCCTGCTACGTGTAAAGGCAAAGGTCGCGGCTCAGGGCGACATCGAGTTTACATCCCATCCTCCCTGGCGCTTGAGCGCAGCGGAATTCAAGAGGAGGGCCACGGACGCTTTCCGAATCCATCCGGAGCCTAATAAGGCGCGTCAGAGTTTCATCAACAGGATTGCGGATGAACAATCGCGGATTCATCCGAGAGTTGGCAGAACCCCACAGGAATCGAGGGACGAATATGGGAGGCTCGTGCGAGAGAGCCTGACCTGTTGGCGTAGAATTGATTTTCGGAGCGCCTACGTTGAATTGGTTTTCTCTCCCGAAAAGATTATAGAGTATGCCCGAAAGGGCGACGTGAGCCTGAAAGAGGCGGAGGCTATTGCGGCTACCGCGCCCAAGGGAGCTGGACAAGCTGTAGGAATTACCGATCTGGCAGCAACTCTCTACCTGGACTATCGAATAAACGGCTTTGAAAGCGAGGGATTTGAGCACGTGGTAGTGGATGAAGCTCAGGATATCTCCCCCCTGGAGATTGTATTAATGCAGATGAACTCCGCTAGCGACACTTTCACAATCCTGGGCGACTTGCGCCAAAGCGTGATACCTTACAAGTCCATTGCCAATTGGAACCAGATTGCAAGCCTCTTCGAACGTGGAAGCGTGACGCGTCTAGATAGCCGGCTGACCTATCGAAGCACGAGACAGATTACCCAGTACGCCAATCGAATTTTACAGGATCTCCCCAGGCGGACAACGATGCCCATACCCTATAACCGTAAAGGGGAGCGACCCCAGCTTGTTCCTTCACGAAGCGCAACAGAGATGCGCTTAGCCATTACCGACGCCGTGAAGGAGTTGCTGTCGCGGGAAAACGTGAATTCGGTGGCGGTCCTTGCGAAGTGGCGTCAAACGGCCGAGGACGTTGTGCGGGCGATGAAGGAACGTGGCATGGCGAACGTAGGGTTGCTCACCGCCGAAGGAACGGTTGACGCGCCGACCACCGTTGGGTCCATCATCCTGACGAAGGGATTGGAGTTCGACGCGGTAGTGGTCGCCAACGCCGGGAAGAACAATTTCAACGAGTCGGATTTCGACCGGATGCTCCTATATTTGGCGTGCACTCGCGCCCGTCATCATTTGGAGATTCACTGGTACGGGACACGTTCGCCCATCGTGCCTGACGTCGCGCGGTTGAGGAGCTAGCCTTCCCGGGGGAGCGGGACGGGCGGGTCGCGAACCGGCCTCTACCAGATGGTTGTCAGACTGGTCGCAGGGATGGGCCCCCGCATCCCGTCTTCACGGGGAGCAGGATCTCGACGCGAGGACAACGGGAGGGGGGGTTAGGGTTGGAGGTTGGGGATGACGGATTCGAAGGCTTGTATGGTCTGGTCTACGTCAGCGTCGGTGTGGGCCAGGGAGGGGTAGAATTTCTGGGGGCCTTGGAAGATTCCCTGCTCCTGGATGAGGTTGCGGAAGCGGGCTTTGATTGCGTTGTCCGCAGGCAGGGTGGAGCGATAGTCGGAGAGAGGGTCGTTGGTGAAGATGATGTCGAAAACGGGGTCTTCGCCGGTGGTCTGGGCGGGGATTTCGGCCTGAGCGCATAGGCTATCCAGGGCGTCGCGTAGCCTTCGCCCAGTGGCCCAGATGCGTTCGTAAGCGCCTTCTTTGCGAAGCTCAGCGAGGGTGGCGAGGCCGGCGGCGCAGGCTACGGGGTTTCCGTTGAGGGTGCCTATCTGTCCCACGTGGTCGCCGGCGTCGACCTGCGACGAATCGTAGGGCGCCATGATCTCTTCTCGACCGCAGACTGCTGCCAGGGCGTATCCACCGCCCATTATCTTGCCCACGGCGGTTAGGTCGGGGGTCACGCCGTAGTGTTCCTGGGCGCCGCCGTAGGCTAGCCGGAATCCGGTGACGACTTCGTCGAAAATCAGGGGAATCTGGTAGTGGGCGGTGACCTCCCGGAGGGCCTGAAGGAAGCCGGGCTTGGGGGAGAGGATACGCTGCATGGGTTCGATGATGACGGCAGCAAGATCGTTGTGGTTTTGCTCAATGATGGCTGTAGTGGTCTCAGCGTCGTTGAAAGGGGCGATGAGGACGGTGTCGAGGACTGCCTTGGGGATGCCGCCGCTGCTGGGGTCGGGCTGCGGGAAGGGATGAAGGGCGCGGGGTGGATTACTCATGAGGGAGTAGTCGCTGGTGCCGTGGAAACCGCCCTCGAACTTGAGTATCTTGTCGCGTCGGCGGAAGGCGCGGGCGATGCGGAGGGCCTGGAAACAGGCGTCGGTGCCGCTGGTGGTGAAGCGGACCTTATCGGCGCAGGGCACCGCTCGGACAAGCTCTTCGGCAAGGAGAACGGCATATTCATTGATGGCAAAGAAGGTGCTGCCATCCTGGACGGCTTTGATGACAGCATGGACGACGCTGGGGTGGGCATGGCCGAGGACCATGGGGCCAGAACCCATGAGGTAGTCTATGTATTCGTTGCCGCTGACGTCCCAGATGCGGGAGCCGCTGCCCCTCTTGACGATGAAGGAATGGTCAGGGTCGAGGGCGACGTTGCCCAGGGACCCCTCGGGGAGGAACCGGGCGGCCTTTTCGATGAGAAGGGCTTCTTCGCTTCTGAGATTCGTCATGACGGCCTCCAGGGGGTTATTAGGGGCTAGTTTGAGTCTTAGGTCTGGTTCTTGTGCATTACGTCCACCAGATCCTGAACACTGGCGGCGGAACGGTCCAGCATGGCCTGTTCTTCGTCGGTGAGTTTAATCTGGATGACCTGCTCGACACCGTTGGCTCCGAGCTTGACGGGTACACCCATCGAGAGGCCGTTGATGCCGTATTCGCCCTCCAAGAGGGTGCAGGCGGGAAGGATGCGCTTCTTGTCGAGAAGGATGGCCTCGGTCATCTGGGCGATGGCGGCGGAAGGGGCGTAGTAGGCGCTGCCAGCCTTGAGGAGGGCAACGATTTCGCCGCCACCCTGCCGGGCACGCTGGACGAGGGCGTCCACGGTTTCTTTGGGGAGGAGGTCGGAGATGGGGATACCGCCGGCGGTGGTGTAGCGAACCAGGGGCACCATGTCGTCGCCGTGGCCGCCAAGGACGTAGGCCTGGACATCTTCGACGGAGACGCCGATTTCCTGGGCGATGAAGGTGCGGAAGCGGGCGGTGTCGAGGACGCCGGCCATGCCGAAGACGCGATGCTTGGGGAAGCCGCTGACTTCGTAGGCGTGGTGGCACATGGCGTCGAGGGGGTTACTGACGACCATGATGAGGCAGTTGGGGGAGTGTTTGACGACCTCGGAGGTAACGCTGCCGATGATTCTCATGTTGGTGAGAAGGAGATCGTCCCTACTCATGCCGGGACGACGGGCGATGCCGGCGGTGATGATTACCAGGTCGGAATCGGTGGTTTCTTCGTAGCCGTTGCTGCCGGTTATCAGAGCATCGGAGCCGATGATGGGGCCGGATTCGAGCATATCCAGGGCCTTACCCTGAGGGAGGTCTTCAACGATGTCTACGAGGACCACGTCGGCGTAGCCGAGCTCGTGGATGCGCTGGGCGGCGGTGGCGCCGACGTTGCCGGCGCCTACGATGGTGACTTTCTTTCGCATGTTAGGCGTTTCTCCTAAATTTATTGGGGTTGATTATGGCTTTGCTGTGTCTAAGGGAGGGGACGGGCGGTTCGCGAACCGCCCGTACGGGGGAGAATATCGTCGGGCACGGTGTTCACCCCCATCCTAACCTTCCCCCCTTAAGGGGGAAGGGATTGGTTGGCGCGGAACGGACTATTCTCATAGTAATGACATTTGGAATGAACGGGCGGGCATGGAGTTAAGCGTTGACGTAGGCCTCCCAGCGAGAGTCCAGGTCGGAGGACTCGACGGTGCTCATAATGTAGTCGCCGAATTCTTTGCCGGTTGCACCGGTGTCGCGGCCGGTGATGACAAGCTTCCTCTCATATTGGGTGCAAACGTCCAGGGCCTTGTTGAGGCGGTTTGATAGCTGTGAGAAGCCGAGGTGGTCGAGCATCATACTGCCGGCACGAATTATGGAGCTGGGGTCGGCGAAATGGGCGCGGCCTTCCTGAACCATACGGGGTGCGCTGCCGTGTATGGCTTCGAACATGGCGTACTTCTTGCCGATGTTGGCGCTGCCGGCAGTGCCAACACCACCCTGAATCTGTGCGGCTTCGTCGGTGATGATGTCACCGTAGAGGTTGGGAAGGGCGAAGACCTGGAATTCGCTACGGCGGGACAAGTCAAGGAGCTTGGCGGTCATGATGTCTATGTACCAGGCATCCCAGGATAGAGACGGGTAGCGCTGGGAGACCTTTCGGGCGACGTCCAGGAATTTGCCGTCGGTGGTCTTGATGATGTTGGCCTTGGTTACGATGGTGACCCGGTCCTTGCCGTTACGCAGGGCGTGGGCAAAGGCGGCTTCGATGATTCGCTCGGAGCCCTGAGTAGTGATAACGCGGAAGTCGATGGCGAGGTCATCGGTAACGTTGATGCCCTGGCTGCCAACGGCGTAGAGGTCTTCCGTATTCTCCCGGAAGAAAGTCCAGTCGATGTTCTCCTGGGGGATTCGGACGGGGCGAACGTTGGCAAAGAGGTCAAGGGCCTTGCGCATGGAGACGTTGGCGCTTTCGAGGTTCGGCCAGCCGTCGCCCTTCTCAGGGGTGTGGGTGGGGCCTTTGAGTGTGACGTGACACTTTTGGATTTCAGCGAGAACGTCGTCGGGGATGGACTGCATGTGCTGGGCGCGGTTTTCGATGGTGAGGCCGTCGATATACTGGAAGACTATTTTGCCGCTTTCGACCTGGTCACGCAGGAGGTATTCGAGGACCCTGCGGGCTTCGACGGAGATGGCGGGGCCGATGCCGTCGCCGCCCAGGATGCCGATGAGGATGGGGTTGACCTGGGAGAAGTCGGTCCATTCCTGGTCTTGCTTGAGGCGCTCTACGCGCTCTAGCTGCTCTCTTAGTATGGTAGCGAAGTGTGAGGTGGCGTTAGTGATGGTTTGGGTGTCTGCCACAGGGCCTCCTAGGTTGAGGATGGGACAATTATATGAGGGGGTTGGGTATAGCGCAAATGGGAGGGGAAAGGGATGGGTTCTCGCCTCCGCGGGAATTACTGGAGAGGGGATGACGGTAAGGACGTGGGCGCTCAGGAGGGGCGCATCTTCGAGGGACGGGGGCCATGGGACAAGCGGGTCTAGAGGACAACGGGGGTGGGATGGGTCCCCGCATCCGCGAGGACAAGGGAGGAGGAGGGGGCGATGGGCGAGGCGCGACGCGATGGCGGGTGGGAACGGGCGGTTCGCGAACCGCCCCTACGGGAGAAGAAAGAGGTTGCCAGGTGGCGAGATTCCTCGACTCCGCTTCGCTACGCTCGGAATGACATGTTTCCCGACGGGATAGGGAGGGATGGGAATGGGATGTTGTTGTAAGTTGGGGGAGGGTTTTGCTATATTGGGTGGAGCAGTTGGGATAAGGAGCAGCGTATGACATTTGTCATCCTCCACGAGGGGGAATCGACGGAGAGCCTGATAAACCGGTTCCGATCCGGGGTGCAGCGCTCCGGCATATTGAGGGAGATCAAGCGGCGGCGGTATTTCCGGTCGAAGAGCCAGAAGGCGCGAGAGGCGGCACAGCGAGCGGCGCGGCGCGCCCGGCGTCGTCGCCGATTCTAGAGATATTCACAAACGACGTGCATTCTTTGGTCTGAAGGCGCCGCCCGATACTTTCGCAGACCAATGTTAGACTTCAGTTCCTATAGGGTTCTTAGCTTTGACTGCTACGGAACCCTCATTGATTGGGAAGGTGGGATTCTTGCGTCGTTAAAACCCCTGCTGGCGCGTCATGGGGTTTCAGCGTCGGATGGGGAGCTTCTGAGGCTGTATGGAGAGTTGGAGAGGGAGGGGCAGGGGCATCAGCCATTTCTGACCTATCGTCAGGTGCTGTCTCGGATTGTGGCGGGACTTGGGGAGCGGTTGGGGTTCCGTCCGAACTCGGAAGAGTTGGGCGTCTTGTCTGACTCGATGAAGCAGTGGCGCCCTTTCAGTGATACCGTTTCAGCTCTGAGCTCGTTGAAGAAGCGGGCAAAGCTGGCGATTATTTCCAACGTGGATAGAGACCTGTTCGGGGCGTCGTCGTCCATGCTTGGGGTGGACTTTGATTGGGTGCTTACGTCGGGGGAGATTGGGGAATACAAGCCGTCGCTGCGGAACTTCAGGGTGGCATTGGATCGGATGGGGGTGGCAAAGGGGGAAGTGTTGCACGTGGCGCAGAGTTTGTTTCACGACGTGGGGCCGGCGCGGGCGTTGGGGTTGGCGACGGTGTGGGTGAACCGGGCGGGGGCGAGGTCTACGCCACTCAGGGACGTAAGGTCGGACGTTGAGGTGGCGGACTTGGGGGAGTTGGTGGAGTTGATGCGGCGAGGGGAGGGTTAGTCCGGAGGGAGGGCGGGTTTGAAACTCGTCCCGACGGGGAGTTGAGGATGGTAGTGGGATTCTTCGCTTGTTTCCAAATTAATGGGTCCATCTCAATCATCTCATGCCATGTGAAAGAACATACTCGACATTGGACAATGGAATCAGCAAGAGCGGCATAGATACTGGGTATCCGCCGATTTGAGTAACTGGACCTTTCTGCAATAGTTGCCACAATCCGAGGTACTTCCCATGCTTAGAGCAATCTATAAACAACGGACCACCTTTCTCAAGGTCCACGAATTCCTCCTCCAATTCTCTGATAAACCCGCCCATGATTTGAGAGACTTGAAGGTCTTCTTCCGAGCCACAAGCAATCTTAATTCGCACTCTGTTGTCGTTTCCACCCAGTAGTACCATGTAGTGTCTATTCGGGTCTACATCAGTTCCAGGTAGTCCACTGTTACCCATTTGCTCCTGTCCTTTCTCACTAACGGTCAGAAGAGAACAATCTTGAACAATCCCTGCCTCTAGTTCCCAAGTGGCTTAATTAAGGGGTCCTAGCTAGATCAAATATAACGGGGACCGGCCGGAGACAATTGCCTCTGTCGACCCTAGATATTGGCATCCTCATAAATGAGGCGTTTGGGTTGACTCCATAATAATACATCTTTCTCGTAAGAGGCCAATGAGCCGCTGAGCTAGAAACTTGATCCCGAAGCGGAATAGCTCTCTAGTCCCTACAGTAGGAAGTATCGAAAATAAACTCGCGACTACCACTACATTCCACACTCCGGTCCGACGGTGCAGAAGATCCGCAGATGTCGAGCTGGTGCTCTCGGTTAGTGGGAGGTCGTAGTCCAACATATTGGCTCAAAGGCTTGACTACCGATCCAAGACGATCCTCAGCGTGAAGGTCCTAGTCCTTGTCCAATTTTTCGGCCGGCGGGAGGTTAGAGGGGCTGCCAGTAGCGGCGAGTTTCTCCGGCGATGATGCGTCCAAAGCCTGGGGCGGGGAAATGCCCTGCTGCAACTATGATGCCCTGCTCCTGAAGTTTCTTCAGAGTTTCCCGACGCGTTTCGATGCCAAGCTGGGGTAACACATCCGCCTTAGTGTTCCATTGGGGGACCTGAATTTGAAGGGGGAGATGGGCGACGTCGCCGAGGATGAAGGCACCCTTGCCCTGGGAGGTGACGGCCAGGCTCTGATGGCCGGGGGTATGGCCCGGTGTGGGAACGATGGCGATTTCGTCGGTGAGATTGATGTCACCTTCCACCAGCCGGAGGTTGTCCAGCTTTTGGAGGAGTTTGCCGACCGCCTGGGACTGGTGGAAGACTTCCACGGCAGGTGGGTAGAAGTCCTCCATGGTTTCGGTTCTCGGTGCATCGGCGGATGGGAAGAGGAGATTCCAGTCGGCCTTGGGGATGATGTATTCGGCGTTGGGGAAGGTGGGACGTACGGAGTCGTCTGGCATGGCGGTGGGCAACCAGCCGATATGGTCGAAGTGGAGATGGGTAATTACCACGGTATCTATGGTGGTCGGGTCTATGCCACCCTGCCGCATTTCGCTGAGCAGGTTTCCGGCGGCCCCGCCCGCTTCCGCAACGGGGGAAGGGCCTAAGCCGGCGTCGACAAGGATTCGCTTGCCCTGGGATTCCAGAAGGAAGGAAGCGACGTTTATTCCTCCGTTGACCTGGCAATCATCGTCCACGTGGCCTTCGAAGTCCCGGAAGGCATCTACGGTCTTGTGGGGGAAGAAATCACAGGCGTCGACGGCCATGAGGCAATCGGAGATGGAGAGAATACGTACAGAACCGACGTGGATGCTTTGGATGGTCATGTGGCCTCCGGATTGGTGATGGTTGGGGTTGGGGTTCCTTTGCCAATGGGGACATTATAGCCCATTGATAACGCCTCGTCGGATAGAAAATTCTTTGACAGGGGGGAAGCGTTTGGTTTAAGTTATCTTGACCAGAATTACGAAGGGGGAGGCGGCCAGTGCGCGGACGAGTGGTTGTTTGCAAGGAACATAATCGGCCCTTTGTGATTGAGGAATATACGGTTCCGGAGATTGAGCCGGGGGCGATTCTGCTCCGCATGGTACAGTCGGGCATCTGCGGGTCCGACCTGCATTATTGGCGGGGCGACCAGGCGAAAGCGCCGCTGCCGCCCACAGGCCGGGTTATGGGGCACGAGGGGTACGGCGTGGTGCACAGCTTGGGAAGCGGCGCAGACAGGGATTCGCTGGGGCGCAGGCTGCGGGAGGGCGACCGGGTGGTGTACACAGCCATATTTCCGTGCAATCGCTGTCACATGTGCCTGAAGGGTCTAGGAAACCTTTGCGTGAACCGTCCCTTCCCAGCAGCGGGGGACTATCCGTACTTCACCGGGACCTACGCCGACTATCTGTATCTGCCGCCGGGGCATCCAATTTTCCTGGCGCCGGACGGGATATCGGACGAAGTCTTGGCTCCGGTCAACTGCGCCACGGGAACGGTGACCCAGGGGTTGATTTCGGCGGGGGCGGCAGCAGGGGATTGGGTCGTGATTCAGGGCGCGGGAGGACTGGGGCTGACGGCCACAGCGGTGGCTAAAGACATGGGCGCTCACGGGGTGATTGTGCTGGACCGGCTTCAGAATCGGCTGGATCTGGCCCGGGAGTTCGGCGCGGACCACGTTATCAATATCGAGGAATACGACACGGCGGAAGCTCGGGTGGAGCGGGTGTGGGAGCTGACTCGAGGTAGAGGGGCGGATGTGGTGATGGAATTAGTAGGGCGGGCGGAACTGCTGGTGGAAGGGGTGGAGATGTTGGGCAACGGCGGGACGTTCGTCGAGATTGGGGACATCGTGCCTGGGCGCACGGTGGCGTTGGACCCATCGACGCTGCTAAAGGGGAAGCGGATCATCGGGTCCTTGATGTATCCCGCGCACCTACTGCCGAGGATTCTGGATTTTCTGGAACGAAATTTGGACAAGCGACCCTTCCACAAGATAGTCTCGCACAAGTTCAAGCTGGAAGACGTGAATAAAGCCTTCCCCCAGGCGGAATGGAATGCGAGGCAGACAGAGGTCACGCGGGCGGTGCTGGTGCCGTGATTCCCAGGCTTGTACAGACAGGGACGGAGGAGAAGTAGATGAAGTTCGATATATTTTGCCTGCCGACGGTGCCGGGCACGCTGGAAGACAGGGCGGCTCTGAGACCCATTGGCCGGAATAACGAGCGATACCAGCAGATGCTGGAGGAACTGCGAACAATCGCAGTGATGGCGGACGAGGTGGGGTTCGACGCATTTTCGACGACGGAGCACCACCTGCACTCGGAAGGGTTCGAGGCATCGGTGGCCCCGCTTCTGCTGTACGCCGACCTCGCAGCCAGGACAAAGCGGATAAAGTTTGCACCGTTGGGGCTGGTGCTACCTTCGTGGGACCCCATCCGATGCGCCGAGGAGATAGCGATTCTGGACCATCTGACCAAGGGTAGGGTGATTGCGGGGTTCGCCCGCGGGTACCAGGACCGCTGGACTAACGTATTGGGACAGCAGTACCGGGTGTCGGCGGCGACCATGGACGGCTCCGAGGTGGACTTGATGAACCGTGAGGTGTTCGAGGAAGTCTTCGACATCATCAAGCTAGCGTGGACTGAGGACGCCATTGAGTATAACGGGAAGTATTATCAGATACCCGTGCCGTACAAGGAGGGGATAAGCCATTGGCCGCCGACGCAGTGGACGAATACCTACGGCGCGCCGGGAGAGTTGGACGAGGACGGGGTAATCCGGCGGGTGTGTGTGATACCTAAGCCTTACCAGGACCCGCATCCACCATTGTGGCAGCCCTTCGCCGTGAGTGAGACGACAATACGCCGCACAGCCCAGCGGGGCATTGTGCCGTGGATATTAACTTCGCTGCCGGAGAGTTTCAGCCAGCTTTGCGTTGCCTACCAGGAAGAGGCGGCGAAGTGGGACAGGACGTTGGTGGTGGGGGAGAGCGTGGGGGCCGTTCGCGCCGTGTATTTCGGCGACAGCTATGAGGAGGCCTTCGAGCTTGGGTACAAGAGTACCGGCATAGGCTTCCACCACTATTTCGGAGCTTTCGGGTTCGTTGAGCCCTTCAGAAATCCCGGAGAGGAGGGGCCGAAGCCGTTGACCTTCGCCACAGAGCGAGAGACGTACCAGCGGATGGTGGACCACGACTACGTGTTGTGCGGGACTGTGGACCAGGTGAAGGCCAAGATAGAGTCGCTGGTTTCGTGCCACGGAGTGGGAGAGTTGGAGTGGTTCGGCTGGAGCATGGGACAGGGGTTCATGCCCCTAGACGAGGCGAAAAGGCAGATAGAGCTTTTTGCCACCCATATAATGCCGGAGTTCAAGGACTAGCCACGGGAGTTGGGGACGTTGGGCGATGGGCGACAAGAGCCTTCGCAACGCAGAACCTTGTCATTACAACCTTTTTACGACTTTCGTCAGAACATGGTGAATTTGATATGAATACCGAGTGGGCGTATGGTAAAATTTGGGGCGCAATTTGGTACAACTAGGGAACCATCCAATTTGTGGAGGAGATAGATGAGTCAGCAGAATGGTCAGGGCCCGGAAGAAGACGCCGGAGTATTTCAGATGGCCCGGCAGCAGTTCAACGTCGCGGCGGACAAGCTGGATCTGGACGATGGAATGCGAGCGGTGCTGGGAAGCTGCAAGCGGGAGTTTACCGTCAATTTCCCGGTGCGAATGGACTCCGGGGACATACAGGTGTACTCCGGCTATCGGGTGCAACACAATGTTGTTCGCGGCCCAGCCAAAGGGGGACTCCGGTTTCACCCCGACGTTTCGCTGGACGAGGTGAAGGCACTGGCCATGTGGATGACATGGAAGTGCGCCATCACGAACATTCCCTACGGCGGCGGCAAGGGAGGCGTGACTTGCGACCCGAAGTCGCTGTCCCGGGGCGAGTTGGAGAGGCTGACGCGCCGCTTCGCAACGGAGATTTCGCCGTTGATAGGAACCACATCGGACATACCCGCACCTGACGTGAACACGGACGGCCAGATCATGGCCTGGATCATGGACACAATCAGCATGCACGCCGGATACACGGACCACGGCATCGTCACCGGCAAGCCCATCAGCATCGGCGGCACGCTGGGTCGAACGGAAGCGACGGGCCGGGGAGTGATGATTACGGCCAGGGAGGCGGCGAAGCGGTCGGGGGTTATGATGGAGGGCGCCCGGGTGGTCGTGCAGGGCTATGGGAACGTGGGCTACTGGGGCGCGTATCTGCTGCAACAGATGGGATGCAAGGTTATCGGCGCCAGCGACAGCCGAGGGGCCATCTACGCCGAGCAGGGCATTGACACGCACAGCCTGTTGGCGCACAAGGCAGACAGCGGGTCGGTGGTGGGATATGCGGGGTCGGAGACCATCAGCGACGCGGAGCTGCTGCAGTTGCCGTGCGAGATTCTGGTTCCGGCGGCACTAGAGCGCTCCATAACGAGGGATAACGCAGACAAGGTCGACGCCCGGATTGTGGTAGAAGGGGCGAACGGGCCGACGACGCCGGAAGCGGACGCGATTCTGGAGGACAAAGGCATTCTGGTGATACCGGATATTCTGGCCAACGCCGGAGGCGTGGTGGTCTCCTATTTCGAGTGGGTGCAGGATATTCAGCACCTGTTTTGGGACAAGGATGACGTGGACGACCGGCTGGAGTCGATTATGACTCGCAGCTTCAACAGCGTGATCGAGGCGTCGGAGGAGCACGGCACGAGCCTACGAACGGCGGCGCTAGTGGTGGCGGTGGACCGGGTTGCGGAGGCGTTGCGGATGCGGGGGATATACCCGTAGACCGGCAGACCTAAATGTAACGAATGCGTTCCCACCCTGGGCTCAAGGGTCGCACGAGAAGGGAACGCAACCAAGGGTGACAAAAGATTGGAAAGAACGAGGCTCCGGCGATTTGCCGGGGCCTCGTTCTTTACCTGGAGCGCGTTAATGAGCGGTTAAGGGCTGATGGCGTACTCCACATCGACGATACGGCCCTGAAGGCGGGCGGGATTGGTGAACACCAGCTGATGGGTCCCGGTAATCGCCACCTGCACTTCAACGGAGTTCTCTTCCAGCGCGCCCACTTCCAGGAGTGGCTCATTAGCGGGATCCAAGATTAGAAAATCTACGGGTACGAAAAGGGCAGTCCTTGCGTTGGCGCCTTGGGGCGCGAATCCAGAATAGGAGATTATCAAGGTATCGCCATCGTTCAAGTCCAACTCAAACAGTTCCGAATCTTGAGATAGGATTCTCAATTCCTCGGAGCCGGAACTGGGGACGGAGAGGCTGGCAACCTGAGCGGGGGGCGTCGTGTCGCCGGAGTCCGTGCTGCCGTCTAGGCTGACGGTGGAAGCGGGGGTCGCCATGGCCGTAGGGGCCGCTGTTGAGGGAGATATGTAGTAGTCAACGGGGACAACAAGGCCCTGAAGACGGGCGGGATTGGTGAACACGAGTCGGTGTATCCCTGAAATCTCCACCTGGACATTAACGAAGTTCTCTACCAACCCGCCCACTTCCAGGAGTGGCTCATTAGTGGGATCCAAGATTAGAAAATCTACGGGTACGAGAAGGGCAGTCCTTGCGTTGGCGGTTTGGGTCCCGTACCCAGAGTAGGAGATTACCAAGGTATCGCCAGCGTTCAAGTCCAACTCAATCAGTTCCGAGTCTTGGGATATGATGAACAGTATCTCGTCGCCGTAGCTGGGGACGGGGAGGCCGGCAGCCTGAGTGGGGGGCGTCGTGTCGCCAGGGTCCGTGCTGCCGGCTTGGCTGACGGTGGAAGCGGGGGTCGCCGTGGCTGTAGGGGCTAAGGGAGAGATGTAGTAGTCAACGAGGACAGCAAGGCCCTGAACCTAGACAGAATTGGTGAACACAAATCGGTGGATCCCTGAAGTCTCCACCTGGACATCAACGAAGTTCCTTACCAACCCGCCCACTTCCAGGAGTGGCTCATTAGCGGGATCCAAGATTAGAAACTCTATGGGTGGTGGGGGAGGGGAAGCTGTTGAGGTGCCGATTACGGCCACCGAAGTAAAGTAGGAAACTTTCAAGGTATCGCCAGCGTTCAGACTAAGCTCAAACAGTTCTGTATTTTGGGATGGGATGAATAGTATCTCGTCGCCGGAGAAGGGGATGGAGAGGCCGGCAGCCTGAGTGGAGGGCGTCGCAGAGCCGGAGTCCGTGCTGCCGTCTAGGCTGACGGTGGGAGTGGGGATTGGCGTGGCGGTTGGCGCTGCTGTCGGAATGGTAGCATCATTGTTGCTATCGCAGGCTGTGAGCGCTGAGACGCCCATTAGTGTGATGACAAGGGTCGTCAAGAACAAACACCTCGTAAAAGGATTAAGCTGACTTGCCCAACTGCGGCGATATTCGGCAAATAGACGCATATTCTTGATTCAACTTCTACGTCAGGGGTTTTGGACCTATTGGGGAAGATATGTTTTCCATTTCCAATTGTCAACCAGATCGACCTGTGTGGTAGCGTAATCCTTGAGTGTGCAAGAGAGAGGCCATGCCGCAGGAACCACGAGGTTCTTCACGGGGCCTCAGAGTTACCATAGCTTGCGAAGGCCGCGTACAGGGATGAAAGTGGACTTGGGGACGAGGGCGGGTTTTAAACCCGCCTCTACGGGAGATTGGGGTTGCGTGGGCTGGATTCCCACCGCCGTCTTCATCGTGGGCAGGCTCTTCGCGGGGGATGTGGGAGGTGGGCATGGATTCCCGCCTCCGGAGACCTTTGCATAACTGCTAGTGAGAGACCATATTGGACAGAATAGGCATGGGGTTCAATCCTAAATCCCCACCTCTGGATTCTGGCTCGGGGCCGGAATGATGGTTATGCAAAGGTCTCCATCCGCGGGAATAACGGAGGGGAGGGCCGTTCGGTAACCTTCTTTACGGAATGGATTGGGGACCGGCGTCAAATGTACTTGTAGAGTATGTTTTCAAAAGTAATGAGGCATAAGCAAGGGTGTACTGTGGACAGGGAGGATGAAGACATGGAGAAGGCAAATTACCGCGCTGGCGGGAAACGCCTACTGGGATCAAAAAACTGGCGGTGAGCACCGCCCTTCATTAGGAAAGCGGTGGGTAGAAAAGAAGAGGCCCCGGTGTGTCACCGGGGCCTTGGTTCTATGCTTGGGGAGGGCTAGAGGGCGTTAGGGGTTGATGGTGTACTCCACGGGGACGATAAGGGCCTGAAGGCGGAAGGGGTTGGAGAACACCATTTGATATGTTCCTGTGAGTTCCGCCTGAAACTCAACGGTGTTGCTCGACATCTTTTCCACATCTAGTATATGTTCCCCAATGGGGTCGATAACAGTAAGGGTCACTTCTGCGGTCGCCGTACCTGCACCACCTCGTTCTCCCTTGCCTCCGGTGGTGATGCCTCCTGTGCTGGCCCCAATAGCAGAGTAGGTGGCACTAACGATGTCCCCAGCTGTGAGATTAAGTTCAAGAGATTCGAAATCCAAGGAAAGAACGAAGAGCTCTTCAGTGCCGGAGTCGGTGGTTGGGGCGGGCCCGGAGTCTGCAGGCGCCTGGGTGGGAGGGGACGCGTCGTTGCCGGCACCAGAGGCGGTGGGGACTGGGGTTGCGGGCTGGGTCTGAGTGGCACCGCCGTCACCATCACTACCGCCACCACACGCGGCCAGGGCGGAAAGGGCTATGAGGGCAAGGGCAACCGCGGCCAGAGGCAGGAATCTCTGAAGGGTTGCTGCGGTAGTTCGGAAGTTGGCGCGGCGGGAGACTCGGAGTTTGAATCGCATCTCTTTCAGATTCTCCTAAGAGCAAGGGATCAAATTGCAAGAGTGAATGGTATGCGTTTCGCCTTTTTCTGTCAAGCAACGGATTAGGGGTGACTACAGGTTAGAAAATCCGAGGCCCCCGAATTCGGGGGCCTCGGATAATTTTACCGTATTGCTGAAGTAGGGGTTAGCCTACTTGTAGACGGGCTGGGTGTGCTCGTGGTAACGGACGGGTCCCATGTGAAGCATGTTGACCTCGTACTCTTGCACCACTGCAGGGTTGACGGCTGCCTCAGCGAAGACCCAAACGAGGGGTATGCTGTAGTGGCCTTCCAGCCAAGCTTCTGCGAAGTCTTGAGCTGCTACACGCCGTTCATCGAGATTGGTTATCTCGGCGCACCGGAAGTACAGCTCAGAGGCTGCCGGCCATTCGCGGTATGCCTGACCAAGCTCCCAGACCATGGAGTATGTAATGGCGTTACAGGGCGGGTCCAAGGACGGGGAAGCGGACCAAATCCAGTTGGCGCCGTTGTGGGATGGGTCACGGGTCTTGGAGCGGAAGCTGCCGAAGCTGTCGGACCATGCAAGGTTGGCATTGATTCCGACCTCGCCCAAGTAGACTGCGATCTGCTCACAGATGTCCGGCCATTCGGGAACGACCTTGTGGGTCAAGAGGCAGTCGATGGTAGTCTCGAAGCCGTCGGGATAGCCGGCGTCAGCCAGGAGGGCCCGAGCCTGAGCGGGGTCTCCGTCTCCGGGGTACGGCCAGCCGCCAGCGGCGCCGGTCTCGCCGTTAGGACCAGGGAAGGGAGTCCACTCTTCTTTGAAGTCATCACGCCACGGCGGGAAGTAGTCGACGAGGGGGAAGCCGAGGCCCTGGTAGAAGGTGTTGTTAATTTCGTTGCGGTCGATGGCCAGGTTCATGGCGTGGCGAACCCTGGCGTCCCTTATGGGGGTTTCCTGGGTCACGTTTTCCCTGGGGCCACACTCGTGGTTGCCCTGTCCAGGGGGCGGTGAGACGTCAGCACCGGCGCTGAAGGGGCTGTAGGTGTCTCCTGCCTCATTGCAGAAGGACTGATCTCTGAAGTGGATGATTCCAAAGCCCTGGTGAATGCTGGGAAGGGTACTCCGGAAGGTCGCGAAGCCTGCACCTTCGATGACTTCACGCTGGGTGCGAACGAGGGGGATAATGTCCGCCTCATTAGCAAACAGCATGGCCTGTCTGGTGCCGGACTCCTGCACCTGAATCATCTCGAGTTCGTAGAACGCAGGTGTGACGCGCCAGTGGTCTTCCACACGCTCGTGGAGGTAGGTGCCGTTGGTCTCGGAGTAGACGTAGCTCCAAGGGCCGTTGCCGACGGGGTCGACCTGATAGCCACCCTCACCGCCAACGTCGTCCCAGTGGTCGCGGCTCATGATGCCGGTCGACCACTCGTCCGAGAGCAGGAAGGCCGCGTCGAGATTGACCTTAGGAAGGTTCAACGTGATGTCGTAATCGGTGTTGGCGACCCAGTCCACGGGGTTACCGAAGTAGGAGTTGTAGCGGCCTGGGCTACGGGCCAACTTCGTGCTCAATGCCGGATCGCCGGCCTCTCCGATTTGGAGGTCGAGCATCATGAACACATCCTTCGCGCTGAAGGTGTAGTTGTTAAGCGGCCTTGCGTCCCTATAGAAAGGCACGCCCTCTGCGAGGGTGAAGTGCCAGACCTTGCCGTCGCCTTCAACCTCCCAAAAAGTGGCAAGCTGCGGCTCTTCCACATTGGTCTTGATGTTACGGCCAATCATGTGGCTGTATATGGGCATGAGCTTTTCAGAAACCTGGCTCATGGGATAGGGGATGGTGAACTGCTCGTTGCCCGGAGGGAGGGAGACTCTGAGCCTAGGCTGAACGGGCTCCATCATAGCAGGCGCCATCGTAGCCGTAGGCGCAGCGGTGGTGGCCCTAGGAGTGGCCGGGGCCGTTGTCGCCCTAGGGGCGGCCGTGGCCGGCATGGCCGTAGGCGCCATGGTAGCCGCAGGCGCGGCCGTGGGCGCCATCGTAGGAGCGGGCGCGGGCGCGACCGTGGCGGCCGCGGTAGGCGCTTCGGTTGCGTCGTCGCCGCCGCAGGCCACGATGACCAGCGTCAGAGCCAATGCCAAAGCAAGCAGCCCAAACAACCCTCCTCCTCTAAGAATTTTCTTGTAACCTGTCATAATTAACCCCCAAACATAGTTTGCGCCAAGATGCAGCTCCTTAGGGCGCATCCCGGCGTGAGTGAAGGGATTCTAAAGGAATATCTTGAGGATTGTCAATACCTACGTTAGCAAGGCATAGGAGGGGATTAGGGTTGGTTTTCCCACGATTTTGTCACAGGTTAGCACCGAATTGAAAGGTGGGAGATGGGGAACAGGATTGAGGGAATGCTATTCTTCTACTGCACACCCCTTGGTTCTGATTAGCATGAAGGGTGCTGCACGGGGCGTGGGGAGATGAAGGGTCCGGGGCTGAGTTACGAGAAGCCGTAGAGTTGGGCGGCGTTCTGGTAGACGATCTTGCGCTTGATATCGTCGGGATGGCCCTGGAAGATACGGTCTATGACCTCCCTGGAGTGGGGGAAAGTGCCCTCGTCGTGGGGGTAGTCGCTGCCCCAGAGAAGGGCGTGGTCGCCCACGTAGTCCAGGGTGCTGAGGGCGACGGGATCGTCGCCGAAGGTGACGTGGCCCTGGCGTCGGAAGTAAGCGCTGGGCTTTAGGTCCAGCTTGGGCTCGATCCACATGTGCTTGCGCTCGTACTGCTCGTCCAGGGCGTAGAGGTTCCAGGCCAGCCAACCGGCGCCGCACTCCACGATGACGAAGTGGAGGTTGGGGTGACGCATGGGCACGCCGGAGCTGAGGAGCAGGGTAGTGGGGCGGATGCCCTCAGCCATAGCAATTATCATGTAGGAAAGGAAGCCGCCGTTACTCTCTTCGCCGGCGTTCTCGGGGAGATGGTCCTCGGTGCCGGTGATGAAGTGGAGGCTGAAGATGAGGCCGGTGTCCTCCAGGGCGTTCCAGAGAGGCTCGTAGACAGGCAGGTTGTAGGGTTGGTCCTTTATGCCGATAGGGGCGCTGACGAGGCGGAAGCCTTTCCGGGCCAGGCGATACACCTCATCCACCGCCTTGGGCACGTTGATGGTGGGGAGGATGGCGGCGGGGGCAAAGCGGTCGGGACGGGAGCTGAACTGCTCGTGAATCCAGTCGTTGTACGCTTGGGCGGCGGCCATCTGGAAGTCGCCGTCGGGGGAGGCCATGAGACCGAGGAGGGAGTTGCAGTAGATGACCTCCGCAACCACGTTGTCGCGCTGCTGGTCCTGAAGGCGGCGGGATATGTCCCTACCACCGCTGGGGTCGTCTCGAAACTGGCGGTTCTTGTCGTCGTCGGAGATGCGAGATTCGGCGATGTCGATGCGGCGTGGCTTGCGACCTTCGATGATGGAGTAGACACCACCGTTCCTGTCCTCGCGGTGGGGGAGACGGTGACGGTACTGCTCGGGTACTCGTTGGAGAAAATCGTCGTCCTCGTTGACGTGGGAGTCGGCAGAGATGTACTTCAGTCCGTTGGTGAAGGCGTTCATGTTTGTCTCTCCAGGGAGGGGTAGAGGAGATTATACAGGATTTTTGCAATGGCTGAATGCATGGAAGGCCCAAGTTTGCCAAGGGCAGTCCACTCTCGTAAAGTGGGTCTCATACGCCTGACCAGGAGTTTGGAGGTGACGGGTTTGAAGGTGTATCTCATAGACGGGACATACGAGCTTTTTCGGAGCTACTTCGCCATGCCTTCCCTCGGTGCTCCCGACGGGCGTGAGGTTGGCGCCGTTCGGGGTTTCATACAATCAACCCTCTCTCTCCTTCGCACCCGGAACGTCACCCACGTAGGCTGCGCCTTCGACCACGAAATCACCTCTTTTCGGAACGAGATGTTCGCGGGCTACAAGACGGGCGAGGGGGTTGCGGAGGAGCTTCTGGCCCAGTTTCCCCTGGCGGAGGAGGCCGCTGCCGCTCTCGGAGTGGTGGTGTGGCCCATGATCGAGTTCGAGGCAGACGACGCGATCGCAACTGCGGCAGCAATGGCGCTGGCCCACCCAGATGTTGAGCAGGTTGTCATCTGTACGCCGGACAAGGACCTGACGCAGATGGTGCAGGGGGAAAGGGCAGTCTGTCTCGACCGTCGCAAGGACGCAATAATCGATGAAGCGGCCGTGGAGGCGAAGTTCGGCGTGTCACCCGAGTCCATACCAGACTATCTGGCGCTGGTGGGGGACGCTGCCGACGGGATTCCGGGGATTGCCCGCTGGGGGGCGAAGTCCTCGGCCCAAGCGCTGCAACGGTACGAAAGAATTGAGGATATGCCGCTGGAGATCGCCGACTGGGACGTGAAGATTCGGGGTCTTGCAACCATGGTCAGGAATCTTGCCACGGGTTACGAGGACGCCCTCTTATATAAGAGGTTGGCGACGCTGCGGACGGACGTGCCGCTACGGGAGGGTCTGGCGGACTTGGAATGGCGGGGGGTGAAGCGGAGGAAGTTTGAGGGTCTATGCGAGACGCTAGGCGCACCTCGGCTGATGACCCTACCTCACCGGTGGGACGAATCGTAGCGCGGGAAGGGGAATTTCGTGGAGGAAAACGAGATTCTTCGGTTCCGCTCGGAATCACATGTGGGTGCCGAGAGGGTAGAGGGGATGGGTTTCCTGCCCCCGTCGTCACGGGCGGCGGGCTCTGCGCGAGAATAACGGATGGGGAGGGGATGGGTTTCCTGCCCCCGTCGTCACGGGCGGCGGGCTCTGCGCGAGAATAACGGATGGGGAGGGGATGGGTTTCCTGCCCCCGTCGTCACGGGGGGCGGGCTCTGCGCCGGAATGACAGAAAGGGGCGCAGCGCTTGCTTTGGGATGGCGTCGACTTGGAGAGGCCACTGAAGGGGATGAAAATGGGCGCGGCTTGGGCGGGAGGGCGGGTTTAAAACCCGCCCCTACGGTAAAAGGGAGACAGAGCGGGATGATGTGGGAGGGGGGATGGGCGGTTCGGGAAACGCCCCTACGGGTTGAGAAGAACTTAGCCGAGGCGGTCTGTTTCCTAAGAGGTCTTTCTGTAGATTTGGATGCGGTCGCGGCGTCCGTCTAAGACCAGTATACGATTCTCGCTGTCGACCTGGACGGAGACGGGCTCCCGGAATTTCTTCTCTTTTTCCGCCATGTCGGGCACGCTGGCTCGCTGGTCCCAGAAGGCGGTGTTACCGCCTAGCTGGAGCTTGCCCCAGGTGGAGAGGCCGGCGTCTCCCGTCCACATATCTACGAACCTGCCTTCGCTGTCGAAGACCTGCACCCGGTCGTTGCCCCAGTCCGTCACGTAGATATCCCCATCGCTGTCGACGGCCACGGCGGTGGGGCGGTTGAACTCCCCTTCGCCCGTGCCGGAGGAGCCGAACTTCATGAGGAATTCGCCGTTGGGGGAGAACTTCTGGATGCGGTCGTTGCGCCAGTCGGCCACGTAGACGTCACCAGCTTGGTCAACGTTGATGCCCCAGGGATAGTTGAACTGACCGTCGCCGTTGCCGAAGCTGCCCCAAATCGAGACGAATTCACCGTCGGCAGTGAACCGCTGAATGCGGTGATTCTCCCCGTCGGCCACCAGCAGATGCCCGTCCGACTCGAAGACCAGGCCGGCTGGTCCGTGAAGCTCGCCCGGGCCACTGCCCTTGTTGCCCCACTTGCCGAGGAACTGGCCCTCCCTGCTGAAGACGGAGATTCGGTTTAGCCACTCGTCGGAGACGAAGACCCGTCCGTCGGGGTGGCACGCTACGGAGAGGGCCCAGATGAACTGTCCGTCTTCCTCACCACGCTGGCCGAAATCCCCCAGAAAGTCCTCCGCCATGTTCAAGCGGCATACGCGATGGCCCAAGACCTGGCGCTCGGTTGTGCGGTTAAGCACGTAGATTTCGTTGTCCATGCCCAGAGAGAGGGCAATGGGCGTACGGAAGGACTCTCCCGTAACGGAACTGCGCCCGATGGTCAATTCGTAGTTGTAGGTGCGCCCTGTCTTAGCCTGCGTTGTCATTAAACCCCCAACCGATAGTGTTTTCGAATTCTGTGTATCCACGAGTTCCAAGTTCGGGGCGAAGGAGGAGTCCATTCGCCCCATCATCGTCTGCCGTCTAAATGATGTCCAACTGCTCGAAGGTTCCGCCCACGCAGGGCTTTGCGTCCAAACCCATCCACTGCTCAAGAACGGTGGAGTAGAGGCCCCGGAAGTCGTAGTTGAACTGCAGGTCCCCGTCCAGGAGCTTGTCCTCCTGAATTGAGGGGTACTCGCTGTAGAAGCCGCCCTTGACCGGATCTCCGATGACGATGGCCCCGCCGCCGGTTCCGTGGTCCGTGCCGGTGCCGTTGTCGCGGCAGCGGCGTCCGAATTCAGTGAACAGCACCATCACCACGTTGTCGCTGGCGTTGTGCTCCTGGAGGTCGTCGTAGAAGTCCACCAAGGCCGCGGAGAGGTTCTGCCAGAGGGGTTCGTGCATGGCCAACTCGTTGGCGTGGGTGTCGAAGTTGCCGACCTCCGTATATATGACCCTAGTGCCCATGTCGGCCAGATGCACTTGCGCCGCGCCCCGGAGGCTCTGCCCGATGGGGGTGTTGGCGTACTCGACGGTGGAGGAATACTTGGCGGGGGCGGTCTTCAGTACGTCGGCCCCCTTGAGAATGTCCGAGCCTGTCTGGCTGAGGTAGTCCATGACGTAGCCGGTTCCAACGGTGGGACCGTACATGCGGGCGAAGATTTCCAAGGCCTGGTCCCGCTCGCGCTGGGGGGTGATGCCCGTTAACACGCCGTATCGCTCCAGCTCCATTACGGAGGCGACGGGGACGCCGGGGAGGGCCATGGCCCGCGGGAGGCCGGGGCCGAAGCTGACGCCGGTCAGGACGTTGTCACCCTGGGGGTCGATCTCGCGAATGGCGCGGCCCAACCAGCCCTCTGTGCCCATCTTGTCGGGCTCGGCGGTGTGCCAGACGTCCATGGAGCGGAAGTGGGAGCGGTTGCACCCTTCGAAGCCGACTCCGTGGACGAGGGCCATCTTGCCCGTGTCCCAGAACTTCTCCTTCAGCGGGGCCAAGTTGGGGTTGAACCCCAACTCATCGTCAATGGGGATTACGTCCTCCTGGGGGATGCCGATGTTGGGCCGGTAGTCCTGGTATAGCCCATTGTTATAGGGGATGATGGTGTTGAGGTAGTCGTTGCCGCCGGAAAGCTGCACAACCACCAAAACGGGGTCTTTCGTCTTCATATCGGCCATTGTCTTCCTCCTACTGGTGTTAAGCGAACTGGTACTCTCTGGTAGCTGCGATGAGCTGGAGCACCCTGCCGGTGCGGCGGGCGAAGTCGCTCCGCTGCTCCTCTGTGTCTCGAGATAACTCCCCGTCCTGTTCGACGTGGGAGATGAGGGCCGCCCGGGCGGCGGCGCTGATGGTGAGGGGGCCTATGAGTTCCAGGCATCCGTCCACAAAGTCGGGGGCAGACATCCTGCTCTCAGTGGCCAGCCGGTTGATGATGGTCTGTACGCCGGGGAGGGTGGTGTCGCCCACTCGCTCGGCGACGAAATTGACGCGGTTGGAGAGGGAACCGCTGTTGATCCATTCTTTTCCAGCGTGCCAGCCTTCAACGCTGGGCGGGTTCAAGATAAGCTGGCCCATGTAGCCAGCCTGGATCACGAGGTCGTCTATGCCAGGCTTGGGCGTGATGTAGTCCTCCACCAGCCGGAGGGTTCCCACCACCACTTCCACGGGGCTTTTAACCTTGGCGTACCGCACGCTCTCATCCTTGAAGAAATCGGAGTTTAACAGGGTACGCATGACGGAGCGCATGTCGTAGCCGGACTGAAGATAAGCGTCGGCCAGAATGTTGACCGCTGCGCCATCCCTGGGGGCAGTGTGGGGCCAGGCGGGCACCTGGGACTCGTCGGCCACGAAGTAGTTGTAGAGGTGCCGCGCGATGAACCGAGCCGTAGCGGGCTGTCTTACGACAATGTCCAGAATGTCTTCTCCGTTGAAACGCCCGCGCTGGCCCAGAAACACCTTCTCGCCATCGTCGTGGTCGTCTTCCTTGTACTCGAACTCGAGGAAGTACCTCTGGAAAGGGTAGAGGGGCGGGAAGGGTTTGTGGGTCCAGCCGGTGAAAGCCCTGGAAGCCTCCTTCACGTCGTCCTCCGTGTAGTTGCCTACACCCAAGGAGAAGAGCTCCAGAAGCTCCCGACCCCAGTTTTCGTTGATGGCTCCCTTATGATTGTCCCGATTGTCGAGGTAGATAATCATGGCGGGGTCCTTCGACAGGTCACCAAGCAGGTCTCGGTAGTTGCCCATACAGTGTCGGCGCAACATTTCAATCTGCACCTGCATGGTCTGGGGGTGGTCCACCTTGGCGTTGCCGCTGCAAAGGATGGAATGCCAGAAGAGGGTCATCTTCTCTTCCAAGGGACTGTGGGTGGAGATCATGCGCTGGAGCCACCACCCCTGGGTCTCAGGCAAGCCGTTGCCGTACCGGGATCCTATGTGGTGCCGGCGGGCAAGGTCTTCCTCCCACGGCGGCTGCTGGTCCGGGTTAAGGAGTTCTTCCACGGTAGCCTCGTATCCCTTGGCCACGCGGCGCTCCAACTCCTGCCTACTGGCGCCGAACCCGGCCCGGCGCATGAGGTGTGCCATGAGAGCAATATCTCTTTCCGACATTCTGCCAACCCCCTGATGCTTGAATCTCGCGTTGCTGATGAACGATCCGTTAGTCTAGGAATGTACCACATCTCAAATTGGGATTCAACGAAGCTTCGACCGACATAAGTCAAAGATGGCGAGTCGGAAGGGCGATGGGATTCGTAATTTTACCCTGTGGCAAACGAGAAACTCAAACCTCTAACAAGCCCTTCCCAAACGAGGCTTGCAGCAAGGACAACGAGATTCTTCACTTCGCTCCACTTCGTTCAGAATGACATGTGGGGGGGGGCGGTATTCCATGGATTGCCAGCGGCTGAAATTTGCAGGTTGCGCCTGTGGTTTCGGCTAAGTTACCCTCACGGCAAAGTTGTCGGAGGCGGACTATGAAGATTGCGGTAATGGGATCCGGCGGGGTGGGTGGATACTTCGGCGGGTTGCTTGCCAAGGCGGGCCATGCTGTGACATTCATCGCCAGGGGCGAACACCTTCGAGCCATCCTCAAGGAAGGGCTGCGTGTGGTGCACAACGCCGGTGAGTTCACAGTAGATGCCTCTGCTACTGACAATGCAGAAGGGGTCGGCCCCACTGAGTTAGTCTTGTTTTCCGTCAAGGCCTACGACACTGATTCGGCCCTTGGCGTAATGTCGCCGCTGGTAGGACCGGACACGACGGTTCTGACCCTGCAGAACGGCGTTGAAAGCCACACCGCCGTGGCAAAGGCGTTCGGTGAGAAACACGCGCTACCGGGGGCGGCATACGTGGAAAGCCGCATCGACTCCCCCGGAGTGGTGGTGCAAACGGGCGGCGTGGCGCGGCTAGTATTCGGCGAGGCGTCGGGGGTAGAGACGGATCGGGTAAGAAGGGTGCGGGAAGCGCTGCTTTCGTCGGGCATAAACGCCGAGGTTTCATCGGACGTGCTGGCGACGCTGTGGAGCAAATTCCTGTTCATTGCCGCCGTAGCCGGACTCACCAGCGCATGCCGCAGACGCATCGGCGATCTTCTGGGGGAGCCGAGATATAGGGAAGTGCTGGTGAAGGCCATGCGGGAGATTGAAGCCGTGGGGCGAGCGAAGGGGATTAACCTTGACGACGCGGTGGTTGAGCAGACCATGGAGTACGTGGAAGGGGCGGTTAAGGACATTACAGCTTCTATGCATCTGGACCTGGAGCGGGGCCGGCAGTTGGAGCTGGAGATTTTCAACGGCGCAGTGGTCAGGATGGGGTGGGAGACGGGGGTGGCGACGCCCGTCAATCACATGCTGTACATGGTGTTGAAGCCCCACGTGAATGGGGCGGGAGGGTAGACCACGAAGGATGGATTCCGGCCTGCGCCGGAATGACGGAAGGGGTGGGGGGGTTACTCGTTTGACTCGTTTCAATAATCGACTCGGCATCAAATTGTGCCTGAGATGATTCGTTTCAGGCGTGCGACTCGTTTCAGAAAAGGTGGGCAAACGAGTGGGTTTCGTTTTTCTGTGTGGTGGAAACGAAGGGTGGTTTGAGCGGGGGACGGGCGGTTCGCGAACCGCCCGTACGCGTTGGGCAAGGGTCGAGGTGTTGTTCATGGGGGGATGGTAGCAAAGTAGGAGGATTTTGGGCAAGGAGATTTTGGCAGTGGGGCGAGGGCGAGCAAAATGGCTGAGGGGAGGATGAGGGTGGGAGGGGATGGGGATGGGTCCCCGCCTTCGCGAGGACACGGGAGGGGAGGGGGCCACGAGGGACGCGCCTACGGGAGGGAGTTTGTGTGGGGGAGGGATAGGCGCGGAACGGGCCATTTTTATAGTGATCACACGCGCGGCTTGTATTGATTGGGCGTAAGACCCACTGACGAGAATGCTCGCGCTATCTCGTCCCGCAGCGTTTTCCTGCTTGCGGAGAAGAAGATGTGGGAGGGACACCGACAATCGCTGGCGCCGAAGCGTGGCACGGAACGAAAGCCCTGTTGTCGAAGACCGTCGGCGATTCGGCACTCTAGCCGCTCCTGCGATAGCCCCCACGTAACCTCCGCCAGCCGGCCCTTATCCAAGAGATAGTCCACGTGCCAGTGCAGTCTCTTGCGACGTCGGAGGTGCCGGCCCACCCTAGCCGCGACACCGCCGAGGGCGGATCCTACGTAAGCGTAACAGCCCGCCCGAAACTCTATAGAGTCCAGCCGGCCCACGTCTATGACGGTCGGGCTTTCGAGTTCGATAAACAGCGTGTAAGTGCCCGGTCCAGAGGGCAATGGGTGATTGAGGCTTTTCATAGCGTAAGAACAAAAAAGGGGCCGCGTGGTGACGCGGCCCCTTGATTTTTAGAATTGTCGAAAGTTAGGCGCTGGCGTCCAGCCCGTAGAATTCCAGGGCGTTGTCCCGCAGGATGCCCCGCTTCTGCTCCTCGGTCAGGTCTTCCCGCTCCCAGATGCCGAAGACGCTCTCCGGATATTCGTGGTCCCAGTGGGGCCAGTCGGAGGCGTACATCAGCCGGTTGGACCCCATCTCCCGGATAACCTCGGGAATCAGCTTCTCACCGGGCTCTACGTGAATGTAGACTTTTCCGCTCTTGATGTAGTCGCTGGGCTTCTTCTTACACATGGGGGTCTCGAACCAGCCGCGCTTCTCCCACTCCTCGTCCATTCGGTCGAGCATATAGGGAACCCAGGTGCATCCGGCCTCCAGGTATCCAACCTTGAGGTTGGGGAACTTCTCGTAGACGCCCTCGTAGGTCATGTGCATCATTTGCATCATGTTGGAGACGGGGAAGCCAATGGTGTGACGCTGGATGAACTTGGTGTAGCGCTGGTATTCGGCGGTGGCGTGGCCGCCATGAACCGCAACGGCGGTGCCGAGTTTCTCGGCCTCGGCCCAGAAGGCGTCGTACTTCTTCTCGCCCAGGAGACCGAATCCGACGGCAGCGATGAACACGCCGGAGAAGCCTAGCTCCGTTACACAACGGCGCATCTCCTTGATGGACTCCTCAACTTCCGGGAAGGGCATGAGGGCGACGGCCTTGAAGCGGGAGCTGTGCTTGAGCCACCTCTCAGACAAGTAGTTATTGTAGGCCTTGGTGAGGGCGACAAGGTAGTCGTTGTCGGTGACGGTGGAATAGGCCAGGAGGGTAGTGGGGAAAAGGCAGATGGTGGACATGCTGCCCTCGTCGGCTTTGGCGAGCCACTCGTCCGGAGTGGGGAAGCCTTCGGGCCCGTTCGCGCCAAGCCTTCCGCCCAGCGTCGTGTCGAAGGAGCTGTGGGTTACCAGAATTCCGCCGCCGATGGAGCCGCTGTCGTTGGGGATATAGCGGTGAATTCTGTTCTTGATCTCTCCGTAAGGGCCTTCCATATAGGACCTAAGCTCGTCTTCGGGTTCGTTGATGTGACCGTCGGAGTCTATCACTCCAAAAGGCATCTTCATGGTGCGCTCTACCTCGTTCATTAGATTTGGGCAAGTCTACTGAATTCTTTTGCAGTTGACAACTGAAGGGCCGGGGATGGATTCGGTTTGAGTGGAAGGGCTGGTTTGAAACCAGCCCCTACGGGAGGAAAGCGGTACGCGTACCGTCGCAACAAGTTGTTTACAACAACAGATTAGTCCAGGAGGGAAATGGAACTGGACTTGATTACGAGGTAGACCTTTTCGCCCTCTTGGAGGTCCAGATTGGCTAGAGCGTCGGGGGTGATTTCGGCGACCCACGGCTGTTCCAATACTGCGTGCACAAGAATGCTGCGTCTGGTCGCGTCGACGCGCTCAACGCGCGCCTCCAGGATGTTGCGGGCACTTATCCTTCTAGGAGGCTCCGAAGCGAGAATTACGTCGGAAGCCTTGATGGAGACAGACACGGGCTGGTCCACCGGCGCGTCTATCTGGGGCAGGGCCAAGACGGTCTCGCCCAGGGCGGCCAGGGTAATCCCGCTTTCCGGCAGATGTTCCGTGACATTCACGTCGAAGATGTTCTCCACCGATTCTCTGGCGATTAGAGGCGCGGCGGCAGACTGGCCCAAGAGACTGCGGGGTTCGTCCATCGCAACCTGACGGCCTTTGTCCAAGACCAGCGCCGAATCGGCGAGGGCCATGATTTCCGAAATGGAGTGGGACACGTAGACCATAGGGATGGAAAGTTCCCGGCGTATGGCTTTCAGATAGCGAAGGATGCGGCCCCTAATGTTGACGTGCAATGCGGCCAGGGGTTCGTCGAGAAGCAGCAGATTGGGCGAGGAAGCCAGAGCGCGCGCCAGCGCGACCCTCTGCTGTTCGCCGGTCGAAAGGCCCGCCGTCCGGCGCTGCATGAGCGGCTTCAACTCCAGCAGTTCCACCAGATGCACCGGATCGACCATGCGCCGGGACTCCGGCGTCAGATTGTAGCCGTAGTGGATGTTCTCTTCCACGTTCAGATGGGGGAAAAGGAGACTCTCCTGGAACATGTACCCTACCCGTCTACGCTCAGGCGCGAGGTTTATTCTTCCGGCTCTGGAATATAAGACCTGGCCCCGGAGCTGAATCTCCCCGTCGTCGGGACGATCGAGGCCGGCGATGCAGTTGAGTAGCGTCGTCTTTCCGCTTCCAGACGGACCAAAGACGGCCGCAATTCCCCCCGGAAGGTACGCCTTCACCGACAGTTCAAAGTCGGGGAAGCTCTTGCGGAGATTCAGGCTCAGGACAGGATTCATTGTCATGTCAGGCGTTGCCTCAGCATACCCAGCTTGCGAATGAGGACGTGATGAATTGAAAGGGTAACCGCCGCCAGGACCACCGAGATGGCCACAAGCCGAAGGGCGGCGCGGTCATCTCCTGCCTGCAAGTCGGTGAATATGGCGAGGGGGAGCGTCTGGGTGACGCCCGGGATGTTGCCCGCCACAACGATAGTTGCGCCGAACTCCCCCAGACCCCGGGCAAAGCCGAGCAGCGCCGCCGCCGCCATGCCTCGATATGCCAGGGGGAAGGTGACGGTGAAGACGGACCGGATTGGCCCGGCGCCCAAGCTGCGAGCCGCCTTCTCCAGCCGAGGATCAACGGCCGCTAGTGCGACCTCCATCGCGCGCACCATCAGGGGAAGAGAAACGAGTCCTGCCGCCAAGGCCGCCGCCACCCAGGTAAATAGCACGTCAATGCCTAAGGACCAGTGGAGAAAGCGCCCAAGGGCTCCTTCTCTGGACAGGAGCAGGAGCAGGGCGTAGCCGGTGATGACGGGGGGCAGCGCGAGGGGGAAGGAGACCAGGATTTCCAAGGCCAGCTTGCCTCGCATCTCGGTTTTGACCAGGGCCCACGCAATTCCGAGGGCCACGGGAAAGCCGAGCAGAACGCCCAGAGACGCCGCCTGAAGGGAGAGCCTTAGGGCCTGGAGTTCAGCGGACGAGAGCATCAGCGGTCCTCAGAGGGTGGGGGGTGGGTCTCCGCCCCCCACCTTCGCGGGGGCAAGCTCTCGACGCGAGGACGACGGAGGGGGAGGAGGATGGGTTCTCGCATCCGCCTTCGCGAGGACAGGGAGGGACAGAGAGGGAGTACTCGTTTGACTCGTTTTGATAATCGACTGGGTATCAATTTGTGCCTGAGATGATTCGTTTCAGGCGTGGGACTCGTTTCAAAAAAGGTGGGCAAACGAGTCGGTTTGGGGGGATTCGTTTTTTTCTGTGATGGAAACGAAGGGTGGGTTGGGAGGAGGATGGATCCCCGCATGCGCGAGGACGGGAAGGGTCGGGGGTTTCATGGGGGGATGGTAGCAGGGGAGGGGGATTTACGGCAAGGGGATGTTGGCAGTGAGGGGGAGGAGGATGGGTTCACGCCTCCGGAGACCTTTGCATAACTACCGAAACGCATTCAGATAGTGGTGTGGGACGACTCTTGACATAGCTAAATCATGGGATTCTGGATTCCGGCTTACGCCGGAATGACGGTTATGCGAAGGTCTCCATCCGCGAGGACAACGGGAGTGGGGATCGGTGCATCTTGCCCATTTTCATTCTGCCGCCCATCATCTTCTTATCACGCGTTGTAGAGTCATGGGTGCTCACCGCCAACGAAGCCGTAGGCTCGAAAGCGGGACTGGGAGGATTCTTCTGCCAGGAACGCCAAGAACAAGGAACCTTCCCTTTGATTGCTGGACTCCTTCAGGACCGCCGCCGGATAGAGGATGGGGGTATGGAACTCCGGTGGCGTCTCGTGGGCGATGCGTACGCCTTCGCTGTTGAGCGCGTCGGTGCGGTACACCAGCCCAACATTGGCGGCCCCAGACTCCACGTAGGCGAGGGCCGTCCTGACGTTTGCGCCGAAAACGAGTCGGTCCTGCAATTCACGCCAAAGACCCATGCTCTCAAGGAATTCCTGAGCATAGCCGCCTGCCGGTGACAGCGCGGGGTCCGCGATTGCAATCAGACTAGCCTCACGTAGGGTTTGCTCCGCCGAAGGGGATGGGGCTTCCGCCTCGCTTGAGACTACGAGGACCATGCTATTGGAAGCCAAGGTAGTCCGAGAGGCTGGGGTCAAGAGGCCTGCCTCTTCCAGGTCGTCCATGGGGCTGGAGCCGGCTGAGATGAACACGTCGCCGGGGGCATGACGTTTCAGCTGGTTGGCAAGGGCAATGGAACCGCCCCAATTGAAGGCAACATGAACGTTGTTAGAAGATGCATACTCCTGGGCAAGTTCCGTCAGCACGTCTCTGAGACTCGCGGCGGAGTAGACCAGAACTCGCCGCTCTTCATCATGGCCGCACGCGCCGATGGTCGCAGACAACAGCAGGGACGCGACCAGCAGAAGAAGGACTACCGACCTTCTGAAAGCCGGGCTTAGCCGGAAATGTCGCAATTGCATCCGACGATTATAGAGGGTGCAATCAAGGCGTTACACTATGTGGACTGAAGAAAGAGGGGCGTAGCGCGTTGGGGGTTAGTAGTGGATTCCCGCCTTTACGGAAAAAACGGGTGTGGGAGGATGAAGGAATTTGTGTGCACGCCGAGATTCTTCACTCCGCTACGCTGCGTTCAGAATGACATGCGGGGGAAGGAATGATGGCGCGTGAGTGGTGGATTCCCGCCCCTGTATTCACGGGGGCAGGCCCTACGCGAGGGATGTGGGGTGGGTTCCCGCCTTCGGAGACCTTTGCATATCCGTCATTCCGGCGAAGGCCGGAATCCAGAATCCCATGATTTAGCTATGGCAAGAGTCGTCCCACACCACTATCTGAATGCGTTTCGGTAGTTATGCAAAGGTCTCCCTTCGCGGGAATAACGGTGGGGGTGGGCGCTTCGCTGGGTGCAGATGACAACTGGGGGGCTCGGCATCACGATTGACTTGGAAAGGCTGCGAAAGGGGATTGAGAATGGATGCGGTTTGAACGGGCGGGTGGTTCTCGACCCGCCCCTACGAGAGCGCGTCAGACGTCGGTGGTCTATCCTCATAGGGATGAGGACCAACACGCTAACGCCTGCAAAGTGGTATCATCAGGCCACGTTCATGTGAGGAATACAGGCAAAGGAGTGGACGCATTCATGGACAGAGCGCAGCAGTTGAAGGACGAGGCGCAGCGACAGATAGCGGCTCATCGTGTGGAGCTGACGGAGCTTTCCCTGCGCATCCACAGCAACCCGGAGCTATCCCTGGAGGAGGAGAATTCGTCCCGCTGGCTGGCGGAGTACCTGGCAGACAAAGGATTCGCAGTCACGAAGCCCGCCTACGGACTACCTACGGCCTTCGAGGCCGTCTATGGGGAGGGCAGCCCATCCATCGGAATCATCGCCGAGTACGACGCCCTGCCAGGGATCGGTCACGCTTGCGGCCATAACGTCATAGCTACCGCCGCCGTGGGCGCCGGGCTCGCCGCCAAGAGCGCTGCCGACGCTTTTGGAGCAACTATTCGCGTCATCGGCACGCCGGGGGAGGAGGGGCGCGGGGGAAAGATACGGATGGCACGCAACGGGGCCTTCGCCAACGTGGACGCCGCGATGATGGTCCACCCCGGGGACTACAACACCTCCGGGTGCGAAGCCATGGCAGTTGCGATCTTGGAGGTGGAGTTTCACGGCAAGGCGTCTCACGCCGCCGGCGCTCCCCACCAGGGCATAAACGCCCTGGAAGCCATGATCCTATCCTACAACGCAATCAACTCCCTTCGTCAGCACGTGATGGACGGCAGCCGGGTCCACGGCATCATCACCGACGGTGGACAGGCGGCGAACGTTGTGCCTGCCCACAGCGCGGGCCTCTTCTACATCAGGGCCAAAGACGATGATTACATAGAGACGCTGAAGGAACGGGTGGTGGGCTGCTTTCAATCGGGCGCGGCGGCTACCGGCGCCCGGCTGGAGCATCGGTGGAGCGAACCTCAGTACAGCACGATGAAGAACAACCAGGTTATGTCGGGTCTGTATGCACGGAACCTGAAGGGACTCGGACGGAAGGTTGAGCCGTATGAGGGCAGGAACTTCGGCAGCACGGACATGGGCAACGTGAGCTATATGATGCCGGGAATCCACCCCATCATTGCGGTAGCTCCCCGGGGAGTGCCCATTCACACGGAGGAGTTCGAGACCCATGCCGGCTCCGAGGCCGGCCATAGCGCTATGACGGACGGGGCAACGGCGATGGCGTGGACGGTTATAGACCTGCTTTCGGAGCCATCGAACCTGGCTAAAGCCAGGGAAGAATTTCTAGGGGGAGGCGGCTGATGGACCTACAGCTTGAGGGTAAGACTGCCCTGGTAACCGGAGGCACGCGCGGCATTGGCCTGGCCACGGCCCGCCTCTTTGCCCAGGAGGGGTGTCACCTCGGAATTTGCGGGCGTGACGAGGAGCAATTGCGGGCCGTCCAACAAGAATTGCGAGCACTGGGCGCGCGGGTGACCGCCGTCACCGCCGACGTTACGAAACCCGAAGACGCGGCCCGGTTCGTGGAGAAGTGCGCTGACGAGCTCGGCGGCATTGACGTGCTGGTGAACAACGTAGGTGGGTCGGCCGGGGGGGCGACCATCTTTGACACAACCGACGAGGACTGGCATCGGACCTTCGACGTCACCCTTCTTCACGGCGTCCGACTCACCCAGCTAGTCGCGCCCCACATGAAGAGTCGCGGAGGCGGGGCCATCGTCAACGTCTCGTCGATCTCCGGCTGGTCGCCGCAGTTGATGGGCACGGCGCAATACGGCGCGGCCAAGGCCGCCGTCATCTTCCTCACAGAGCGGTTGGCGTTGGAGATGCTGAAATTCAACGTGCGCGTAAACACCGTCTCGCCAGGCTCAGTCCAGCGCACGCGGGGATGGGATACTTTCAAAGATACGAACCCAGCGGGCTTCGACCAGTACGTGCGGGAAGGGTTCCCGATGGGCCGGTTGGGCAACCCCGAGGAGTTGGCAGACGTAATCGTCTTCATGTCATCGCCGAGGGCCAACTGGATCAACGGTAGGAATATACCCGTCGACGGGTTAGAGCAGCCCACAGGGGTGGCGGAGCGTCGGCCCTGGTAGTAGGGTTACAGCGTCGGATTGGCGGCACGTCCGGTTGCCAAGAAACCAGTGTCGGACGTAGAATTTACCCGCACACTCGGACAGGCGGCTCCGAATTTCAAGACGGCAACAGATAGGAGGACGAGATGGCGAACGGCAGCGTTGCAACGGATAACAGGTTTAGCAAGGCCTTTGGAACCCCCAGCCACAGGGCGACGGGGAAGGTCGTAAACGTGATGACTGAGGTGGTGAAGGAGTTCATAGCCAACTCGCCCTTCATAATGATGGCCACCAGCAGCGGGGACGGGGCCTGCGACGCCTCCCCCAAGGGCGGCAAGCCGGGCTTCGTCCATATTCTCGACGACAGGCACATCATCATCCCGGACGTGGCGGGGAACAGGCTCTTCCAAAGCTACCTGAATATGTCGGAAAACCCGCAGGTGGGGCTGCTGTTCCTGATTCCCGGCTCCAACGATACGGTGAGGGTCAACGGACGCGTGACGATTCTCGCCAAGGAGGAGTTGGACCGGATGAAGGTGGAGTTGTCGCTCAACAACCCGGACGACAATTCGAAGAAGCTTCAGGGGATTCTGGTAGAGGTGGACGAAGCATATACGCACTGTCCGCGCGCCCTGAAGTTTGCCGAGCTTTGGAACCCGGACGCCCATAACAGCGTGACTTTCCACAACCGAGACCTGCAATCCAAGGCGCGGAACAGAAACAGGTAATCGCCCAGGAATAACGGCGGCGAACCAGCGCATCTAGCGGTCGGGGAATTACAGCTTGTCGCAGGACGAACTGGGCGGCGAGCCTGAGCATCGAGGGGCTGTAGCTCAGTCGGGAGAGTGCCTGCTTTGCAAGCAGGAAGTCAGGGGTTCGAATCCCCTCAGCTCCACCACCACCTGTTCTATCGCCGCCTCACATTGTCTCAGAAAACCCCGTTGCCGTAGCTAAAACAGGCTGATTGACACCCCATCAGTGCCGCATGATTCCTTCAGTATCCCACCTCAAGTGTGGTAACATGTGTGGGAATAAACCGCGATGGGGATACCTGTATGGCACTATCGGCGACTCGCGTCAGGGCACTCAAGGAACCGGGGAGATATTCCGACGGCGTTGGACTGCACCTGTTTATATCCCCGGGCGAACTGCGTACGTTCTTCATGGAAGTTCTTGGGAATGAAGCGTAGACGTAATGAGGACGTACCAGTACAGCAAGGAGTCTGCCTACATGTATCACACCGCACCGAAACTGGAATCAGTATTGCCGCTCAAACCGACGCCTTACGTGGTTTATATGGACCTCCAAGACCACAGGGAGGACAAAATCCACAGAGATTCATGCAAGCATTACCTCGACAGGGACAGGAATGCGACCACCGTTCGGTGGGACGAAGGACCCTATTACACAAAGCAATCGGCCGTGCACGCGACACAGATCGAGCGTGAGTCTCAATGCTGCAATCCATAGAGTTTTCTGTTTGCCTTGATATGCCGGGGGTTCTAGGAGAGTAAGTTATGGCTGACCTCCCCGACGATGGAGAGTTTCCCACCGCGAAGGAAGTCGTTTTCCGGCTAGGCGGCGGACATCGACTGATGCCATTGCCCGGCGTCTTGAATGACCTGTACGATCTGGTTATGGATATTCTGGTTCTCGACCAACGTTGCGCCGATTGCGAATCAGGTGTTCACCCGGCACTCCACAGTGGGCTTTCCGGCATTCTGAACAGCCTTGGCTGGCTGTTGGGGGAGGCGAGTGACGCAGAGGTGGTCGGTGGTTCCGGTGACGGTGATTTCCTTGACAGATCCGCTATACGACGTGCTGCGACCGCGGCTTTGCCTGCATTCGCGCACTTGATTTACATTTCGGAGTCAGGAGACCTGTACAGGGAGCTTGGGGCACATCATCCTGAATTCCGAAATCTGATTGACATGCTTGACCAATGGTTGCCTTTGGGCGGTAGCTTTCGGGCAAAACTGAAAGATCTCCCAGGGTCGCTGAACCCTTAAGGAAATGCAAGCAGGACGCGCGACGCTTTGACGCCACCTTGCCACTCGCGGTATCATGGGAACAGAAAGTTGACCCGGCAGTGCGCTAACACCCCGGGCCGTGGCGCCACCTGCGGAGACAGGTGATGCAGTAGCATTGTACTACTCGCCGACCCGCTCCCGACAGGAGGCGGGTCTTTTTGATTTCAGGGAGTCGGAAAGGAGGCAGTAATAGCGAGAATCACCGATAGGAAGACGGAGGCGAACCGGGCGGCCATCTATGCCCGCGTGTCGGACAAGAGCCAGGGCGGGGAGCACAAGACCTCCATCTCCGAGCAGATAGGCGAGATGGATGCCTACTGCGAGAGCAGGGTGCTGACCATCACAGCCCGCTACCAGGAGGTGGGCAGAGGCTGGTCCAAGAAGCGCCCCGAGTTTCAGCGAATGTTGGCCGACGCCAAGCGCGGGCGCTTCAACACCATCGTCTGCTGGATTCGCTTGCGGGTGTTGTTGGGGAGGGGGATTTTGGTGGAGGGTGTGGGCTGGGCGGCGCACCCCCACGCCGCCCAGCACTTCGATTCAGGTTGGTGATGATTGGGAGTTTAGTTGTAGCGGGTGCGGGGGCCCAGGTAGGCGTAGAGGATGTCTACGACGAGGTTGGAGACTATAAAGATGCCGGCCATGAACAGGACCACAGCCTGCACCACCTGGTAGTCTCTAGCCTGCACGGCTTCCACCGCCAGCAGGCCGGTGCCGGGCCAGGCGAACACCGTTTCCGTCACTACCGAACCGGTCAGCAGGAGGCCGGCCACCAGCCCGAAGTAGGTGAGGGGCGCTCTCGGCGGACGCGCGTAGTTGGCAGGTTACTTCTCGCCTCGTTACATATAGCTGAGCGGGCGTGGGGATTGGCTTCGCGCGGCGGGGACGGTGGGGGGTTCATTTTTGGGCGTGCGGGGGGGATTGGGGGGTGGGTGGATTTCGATAGCGGGTGTTAGGGGTGGGCGTTTGGGTGCAACGGGGTGTGGGGTGTGGAGACCGGAAGACGCCCTATCTGAAGGTAGTTGCCGCGATTCATGAAATTCACTGCTCGGATATTCAGAACGCAGCTTGCGAGGGCGGTGTTGACCCTCGCAATTCTGGTGGTGGGTGGAACGGTGGGCTATATGCTCATCGAGGGGTGGTCTCTCGTAGACGCCGCCTACATGGTGGTCCTCACCTTCACCACAGTAGGCTATGGAGAGGTCAATCCCCTCTCCTCAAACGGGCGCCTTTTTACGATGGTGCTGATGGTGGCTGGAATTGGGGTGATGTTTTACATACTGACCGGCGTGGTGCAGTTGGTGGTGGAGCAGGAGGTGCTGCGCGGCATAGTACGGAGGCATAGAATGAGAACACAACTGGCCAGGCTCAAGGGACATTTTATTGTCTGCGGATTTGGACGGGTGGGCAGAGCGGTAGCCTTCACGCTGCAAGAGCAGTCGGTACCCTTGGTAGTCATCGACAAGGACGAGAAGGCGTTGAGCGACGCCGAAGACCGAGGGCTGCTATGCGTACATGGAGACTCCGCCAGGGACGCGGACCTGCTTGCGGCGCAGGTGAACACGGCGCGCGGGCTGGTGGCGGCCACGGGGGATGATGCAGAAAACGTCTATATCTCGCTGACGGCGCGGGGACTGAATCCGAAGCTGCACATAGTTGCGCGGGCTTCCAGTTCCGACGCCGAAGACAAGCTGCGGAGAGCAGGAGCGGACCAGGTTGTATCGCCGTACGCCATAGGGGGCAGGCACATGGCCATTTCGGCCATTGAGTCTCAACGCCAGAGTTCGGGCAAGTAGGGCCACGTCAACCTTAGGTGCGCCCCAAGATGGTTCGTAGGGCGCTGACCCGTGCGCCTGACGCTATTCCTCTACGATTTCCTCTGACGGCTCGGCTATACCCCATCCCGATTCCACCCCCCGGCGCACGTCTGTTAGGGCTGACGCCAAATCACCCTCCGGCGGAGTATAGATCTTTCCGACCCGCAGAAACACCAGGCCGGCTTCCGGCGTTTCGCCCACCGCCCGCTTTACCGCCTCCCTATACAGGGCCAGCTGAGACAGATAACGGCTTGCCGACTGTTCCACGGGCCTGCCGCGAACGTCGTCCGTCTTGAAATCCACGACCCGCCACTCATGGCCGCTCCGATAGACCAGGTCGATAGTCCCGTGCACGGGCATACCGTCCCAATCCCAGGTGAAGGGCATTTCGAAATATGACTCGGTGTCTTTCTGACGCAGGATATCCGCCAGAGTGCTGCCGTCGAGCCAGTCCAGCATTGCGTCCACCTCCCCGGACAGCCGGTCCACGTTTTCCTCCGACAATCCATCGTCCAACTGACGCGCCATCTCCTTCAAGCAGGGACGACGTCCCGAGGTAAACCACCGCTCGATGGCCTCGTGGGCCAACTGCCCCCTTGCCAAGCCCAGACCCGCCCCGTTTCGGACGAATCCGAAGAAGCCCTCATGCTTCTCCAGCGCCGTCACCGGAGTGCTTGAGCGCATGGGGACCACTGCCGGCCGGCCGACCAACGACGACGTGACTTCCTCCTCGTCGGCTTCGTTCGGCGGCGTGACAAAGGACGGTCTCCGTCTCTTAGCCATGGCTTTCAAGTCGACGGGCATGGGTGGGCGAACTTCCACTTCCGGCCAAGCCCCCGATTCTGCCGCTTGCTGCGCCATAGCCATCCAGCTTCCGCCCTTCTTGGACGCGGCGCCGCTCAGGTACAGCATATCCGCAGCCCTGGTTGCCGCTACGTAGAACAGCCGCTTGTACTCCGCCGCTTCTTCGACTTTGTCACGCTCCACCAGATAGGAGTAGAAGCCAGGCCTTCGTCTGCGGTTGTCTCGGTCGACGTCGGCGCTCAGGGTTGCTGATATTCCTTCTTCCCGACGCCATTGGACGTAGTCATAGGAATTGCGCCGGTTCGCGTCGCACTCGGGCACGAAGACTACGGGAAACTCCAACCCCTTGGCCCCGTGGATGGTCATCAGACGCACGGCGTCCATATCATCAAGCGGGGCCTGACCCTCACGGGCACCCGCGTCCTCGAATCGGCGCCGCAGATACGATGCAGCCTCATCCAGGGACTGACCGCGCAAGCCGCGCAGCATTCCCACGAGCTTCCGGATGTTCGCCAAGGCCTGCTCTCCTCCCGCCAGCGCACCCCAAGAGGCCTCGAATCCCGTCCGCGCCAAGGCATGCTCCACGAGGGCGTGAACCGAGGCGTAGGGGGCTTCCTTCCTCAGGTCCGCAAGCACGTCCCACGCCCTTCGGCAGAACCGCCGCGCCTCTTCGTCAACATGCAAAGGCGGGTGCTTCAAGGACTCCAACAGGTCTCCCTTGGGGGAGTGGGAACGAAGGATGAGCAGCGTCTCGTCGTCAAGCATGAACATGGGAGAACGCAGCAGGCCCATGAGGGCGATGGCATCGTCGGGGGCCGCCAGCCAACGCACGAGGTTCGTGAGGTCCAGCACTTCCTGGCGGCGGAAGAAGCCCGGGCCGGACATGGTGCGATAGGACACGCCGTGGTTCTCCAAAGCCTGCTCAAACAGGTGCACGTTGGACAAGCGACGCAGCAGGATGGCAATGTCCGCCGGGGCGATCCTTCGCGTTTTGCCCAGCTTGGCATCCCAGATCGACACGCCTTCTCGAAGCAGCCTGGCCACCTCTCCAGCCACCGCGTCCGCCTCCACCCTCCGTTTCTGATATTCCGACGCCCTCTCGCCGTCCGGCGTCTTATCGGTAATCCTCATGACAACCATGCAGGGCTGGGAAGGCGCATCTCTGCCCGTGCCGCGCATGTCTTCCATAGGAGCCTCGTAGTCTTCTTTCGCCCCACCTAATATGTGACCGAAAAGGCCGTTCAGTCCGTTCACCAGAGGATCGTGGGAGCGGAAAGAACGGGTCAGCCGGTGCAGCCCGCCATTCTGTTCCACCTCGCGTTGCAGCCTCCTAAAGCTGCGAACGTCCCCTCCCCGAAACCGGTAAATGGACTGCTTGGCGTCGCCGACGAAGAAGGCCTTAGGGCCTCCGACTCCCTGGAGGAGTTGCAGCAGATCTATCTGGGCGGGGTTGGTATCCTGAAGCTCGTCCACCATCAGATGCTTGAACCGGCGGCGATATCTCTTTGCAGTGTCGCTATGACCACGGAGCAGCTCTCGCGCCCTGATTTCCAAGTCGAGGTAGTCCAATCCACCGAGGCGGTCCTTGTAATCCTGATACCGGGCACAGGCGTCCGCGAACAACTCCCGAAAAGCGACCAAGACCTCAAGGGCCAAACCGTCGTGGTCATTCCATTGGGGGAGATGTTCAAAGTCCCTGCCCAAGTCCCGCAAGCAACCCAACATCTTCTTCAGATCGGCAAGATTACCACCCCAGTTCTTGGCACTCCCACCCTTAAGGTTAATCTCGCCCCTGGCCTCCAACACCCGCTTCAGAAGCTCCTTCCAATGGACAGTCGCGGGGTCACCCAAGGCATCGAGAACCCGCCCCACACGCTCCTTCTGAACGTCCTCGCCTGCCTCCGCATGGGCAAGCCGCAGGTAAGCAATCCACTCCTGCAACATCGGACGTGCTTCTTCGACTACAGACCGCGCCCCTTTGTCCATCAGGGAACGGAGGCCGTTGGCCCACTGCTTGGGGGATTCCCCCGGCATGGACCGATAGGCCTGTTCCACATCGTCCCTTTGCCGCACCATCTCCGGTAGGATCTTCCTCACCTCAAAGACGCCCATTTCCTGCAAGGCCACCAGACCGCGGCCCTCTTGAGGCGCAGCCTCTAACGATTCGGCGCATGCCCTCATAAGTTCCAAGTCCGCCTCGTCCTCGGAGAGCACCACAGCCGCCGGGTCCATGCCGGCCTCTACCGGGTACTCCCGGAGAATCTGGAGGCACAGCGAATGAATGGTGCCTATGACGGCCCTGTCCAACTCCTTTCGATGGTGGGCCAAGGCATCTCTGGTCATCACTTCTCGACGCACACGTTCCCGCATCTCTGCGGCCGCTGCGTCGGTGAAAGTCACCGCCGCAATCTCCCCGATTCTGTGGGAGCGGAGGAGCGCCAGGTACCGCTCCACAAGGACCCGCGTCTTGCCGGTCCCGGCTCCCGCGGTAACGACCACGTCCCGGTCTACATCTTTGACGATGGCGTCCTGCTCTGCCGTCAGGCTCATTGTTCCCACTTCCACCGGCTGAACTCGTTGACTCTACAAGCATGCCGAAAGGCGCAGTAGGTGGGACAGGGCTGCTGATGGGGATTGACCCGGAAGTCCCCGCCTGCCACTGATTGACGAACTTTCTCCGCCACCTGCACCACTTCTTGTATTACTTCGTTGTCTGCTTCGTTGGAAGAATCAAGCCACCAGTCCTTGATGCGCGGATTCAACCATGCGTAGCGCGTTACGACCTGTTTGAAGCCAGTATCGCCGATGGCAAGATGTGCGTAGAGTTGAAGCTGAAGCTTATCAGCCTCTAACACACGCTTTTTTTTGATTTCCCGGCCCGTCTTGTAGTCGACGACCACCAGCCCATCCGGACCCGCGTCCAGCCTGTCGATGGCGGCCCTAACCTTCATTGGAGGATTGAGAGGAAGCTCGCCCTCCATATACTCTTCGACTCCCAAAACCCGATCCACTCCCAACTTCTTGTTTAGGTCCGCCTCCTTGGCCAGCATACGTTCCAGCTTTTTGAGGGTATCCTCCCATTCGAACGCCCACGTCTGCACGCTGCTGAATCCCCACTCAAATGGCGCGTTGTTCCAGATTTTCGGACCCTCCTGCCGCAGCGTCTCCAACACCCCGTCCAGAGTGTCTATGTCCAGGGCACGATTATCTTTCTGGAGCGGAGCCAAAACTCGCTCCAACACCTCGTGAATCACGCTGCCGCGGATAGCAGCATCGGCCGCTCCCAATTCCTCCTCCAGTTCCTGCAAGCCCAAACCATAACGGCCAAAGAACTGGAAGGCGCAGGTGCGGAAGCTCTCCATACGGCTGGCGCTCCATACAGCATCAGGGCCCGTAAGCTGCGGGACAAGCCCGGCGGCAACCAGCCCTTCATACTTGCCGGCGTGCAGGAAGGAACGGCGTAGCTGCTCCACCCGGACGGACTCTCGCACTACGGGCCAGACCTCATCTCCTTCAGGGCGCAACCGGCCTCCAGAACGCCATTCCGCGCTGCAGGCGATTGCCAGTTCCCGACGGGAGGCCGCCGCAAGGGGCGAGGCTTGCGGCGGTTCTATGGCTTCCGGCTTCAACAAGTCGTAGTAGTAGGACCCGGACGCCGGACGATCGCGACCGTCTATGCGGGTCTTCCACAGATAGAGCGTACTGTCGGCGCGGCTGCTGGCCGAGGTCCAGAGCTCGTCTTCAGAAAGGCCTGGTTCCGGCGGAAGCGCCAGACCGCTATTCGCCAATGCTTCCAACGCCTTGTCATTCAACAACGCCGTGGTGACCCTTGGCGCAGGGAACTCTCCTTCCACCAGTCCACCGACAAAGACCGAATCGAACCGCAGCCCGCTGAGGGAGCGGATGGGCGCCAAGACGACGCCACCCACTTCCCGCATCAACAGAGTCGGCCCTTCCATCCGAGCCTCTAACCAGTTTGCAAAGGACTCGAACGACGCATCTCCCCCGCCCAACGCATGCTGTAGGCGCACCAACTCATCCAGATGCCCTCGGATATTGTCTACGCCAACCGCCACATCGCGCCGTTTGACGCACTCAGGGTCAATCAGTGGCTCTTCGTCAAAGAGAGCGGCATTCCACCGAAGCGCCCAATCCCCCAGGGAACCGGCGGGATGCTCCAGTAGTGTCCGCAATTCATCCAGCCCGCGCCTCATCCCCTCTTGCACCCGCTCGTCTTCCAAGGCTTCTACGGACCTAAGCAAAGCCGGATACCCTCGCCACGAATTCATGGCCCCAGCCTTGCGAGTAAAGGTACGCACATCTTCCTTAGTCAGCTTCCACCGCCCCAGGTTCATGAATCCGCTGTCGAGAACCGAGGTCGCGTCCGCCAGTCGCCAGCCATCGCGTCCCAGATGAAGCAGCCTACGCAGCCACGCCCCCAGAGGCTGATCCCGCAAAGGCTCACCCGCCACCGGGTCCAGCGGCAGCTCGTATTCAGCGAACACCTGCCGCGCCAAGGCCAGGTGAGGCACAACTTGCCGGAAGGCGATGGCGAAGTCCGACGGACGCAGTTCCGGCTCTTTCTTCAACCTCTGTTTTATCAGTCGGGCGATATCCCTAAGTTGGGCTTCCTGGTCGCCGCTTTCGCCACCCAGAACCCGTGGCGAGGGGGCGCTTTTCGAATCTCCAACCCTCAGAACCTCCGCCTGAGAGAATATTTGCCGGAGCCTCTGAAAGTCGTATCCCGCCCGATCTCCCGCCTCCGGGTCCATGCTTACCAGGAGAGGCGTCCTCTTCCCCACTGCTTGCAGGAGCGCCAACTCAGCGCCGCGAAACAGCTGGAAGCCGTCCACCACTATGAGCCGGGGCAGACGGGCGCCTTCCATCACCACCTGGGCTGCCTCGAGAGGCTCGGCCGCCGGGTGAATCCAACCGCGACGGTTCAACTCCTCGACATAGGCGGAATAGATGGCCGACAGGGCTTCGAGGGCCTGCAACCCTGAACTCCGCGCCGCCACCTGGAAATCCTTTGCGTCCGCGCGCTCCGACACCAGGTTGAGAACGGCGGCCCTGACAAGCCGACCCAGTCCTCTTGTGCGCAGAATGGGTCTGAAATAGGAAGCCCCTCCGCTCTCCACCTCTCGACGGATTACCCGGACAAGCAACTCATCCGCAACCGACCGCGCCGCCACCCTGGGCTGACCAGCCCGACTTGCGGTCAGCCTTCGGCTGAACTGTGACAGGCTCTCCACACCAAGGCCCATCGCTACGCCGCACTTGGCGACCAGACGACGACGCAACTGGTCGCCGTGCCGCACGGTGGGGGCCAAAAGCAGTACGTCCCAGAACCTGCCGTCCTTATATCCGCGGGCCAGGCGGGAAACAACTTCTTCAGTTTTCCCACTTCCCGGCCCCCCAATGATAAAGGTAACTTGACCCATAGTCCTCCAGATCTTAACCAAGGATGAGTCCCAACGACAACATCAACCCAAGACTACCCAACTCTTGGCCTCTTGCCAACAGGAGGGGAGACGGGCGCCCACTAGGGACGCCCCTACAGAAGAAGGGACAGAAGGTGCAGGGGCGAGTTGAGGGACGCCCCTACAGAAGAAAGGACAGGAGGTGCAGGGGCGAGTTAAAGAGTCTTTTTTTGGACATAGCCATGTCACACTGCTACACTGATCGAGATTTTGCACTAGCTCAGGAGTCGAACAATGAACGCATCTTCCGCTCAGAAAATTCTCTGTGTTCTCTATCCGGACCCGGTAGGAGGGTACCCTCCCAAGTACGCGCGGGACAGCATACCTGCCCTAAGCCAATACCCCGACGGCCAGTCCCTTCCTGCTCCCAAGGGTCTAGGCTTCAACCCGGGCGAGCTTGTGGGATCCGTCTCGGGCGGCCTAGGGCTTCAAGAGTTCCTGGAAGGTCTGGGACACCGCTTTGTCGTCACATCCGACAAAGACGGACCCGACTCGGTTTTCGAAAAAGAGTTGCACGATGCGGACATTGTAATTTCACAGCCATTCTGGCCCGGCTATCTCACCGCCGAGCGCATTGCCAAGGCCCCCAAGCTCAAGATGGCCATCACAGCCGGCATCGGCTCCGACCACGTAGACCTGCAGGCTGCTATTCAACACAACGTCACTGTCTGTGAAGTCACCTTCTCGAACAGCATCAGCGTTGTGGAACACGCCATCATGCAGATCCTGGCCCTGGTCCGGGACTTCGTTCCCCAATATGGATGGGTGGTCCGGGGCGGCTGGAACATCGCCGACGCCGTCTCCCGCTCCTACGACCTTGAAGGCATGGACGTGGGGGTGGTGGGGGCAGGACGAATCGGCTTCGCCGTACTCAAGCGACTGAAGCCCTTCGACGTCAGTCTCCACTATACGGACCGGCACCGTCTCCCGGCCAAGGCCGAGAATGAATTGGGTCTCACATTCCACGAAAATGTCGACTCCTTGGTGTCGGCCTGCGACGTGGTTAGCATCCACTGCCCGCTTCATCCCGAGACGGAGCACATGTTCAACGACGAACTCATCTCAAAGATGAAGCGTGGTTCCTACATTGTTAACACGGCCCGGGGGAAGATATGCGACCGGGAGGCGATAGCCCGCGCCTTGGAGAGCGGCCATTTGGCCGGATACGCCGGCGACGTTTGGTTCCCACAGCCCGCGCCCCTAGACCACCCGTGGCGCAGCATGCCGAACCACGCGATGACGCCTCACACTTCGGGCTCCTCCCTGGCCGGACAGCACCGATACGCCGCCGGTGTGCGAGAAATTTTGGAGTGCTGGTTCGAGGGACGGCCCATACGCAACGAGTATCTGATTACGCAAGGGGGCGCACTGGCCGGGGCGGGGGCCCATTCCTACAGCGAGGGCGACGCTACCGGCGGCTCTGAAGAGGCCGCCCGCTTTTCGACGGCCTGACCCTCTTTCGTTAGTCCAGCCGCCGGCTATGGCAATTCGACCGCGATGATGCTTGGGAGCCGATGGCGTACTTTGTAGCCACCGGGCGCGACTAAACGTCCGTTAGCATCCCATCCAATCCAATGCCACCACCATCTCCCGGGCCAGCGGTCGTTTATGGACTGGCGTAGCTGTGGGAGATGATTGCTTTGGCAAACGATTCACTGGTGGACATTGAGTATCGGACAGCGCGATTCCTCGCGGGGCCTCGGAATGACATACAACAGAGGGCGGAGGCAGACGCGGAGGGGACATTATCGACTTTCATAAAAACGTTCCCTTTGTCGATACTTTTTATGTCAGCTTCTTGCTACAAATGGGGAAAGGCTTGCCAAATCCCACCGTATAGTCCATTCTTCCCGTCATACTTCATAAAGGAGGTTCAAACATGGGCACCTTATCCGTAAACAAGTTGGCTGGTCTGTCCCTCATCTTCGGCCCCATAATCGCCTTCGTCTTCTTCCTCATTGAGCCGGGCGGGCTATTCATAGACAGCGCGGACGCCTCAGACGCCGTTGGCAACATCGCCGCCAAGGCATCCAATGCCGCGCTGACCAATATAACAAACATCGTTATCATCCTTGGTCTCGCCCTAATCCTCTTCGGCCTCTACGCCTTGATGCGGAACGTAACCCTGAAAGGCAACGGCAAGGCATTTGCCCAGATGGGCTTCTTCATGCTTCTCGTCGGCATGACCGGCTGGATTCTAGCAGGCGGCGTGGACTTCATTCTGGCCGATGCGAATACGGACCAGAAGATAGCTGGAAGCGTACCCGTCTACTACGTTGGCGCCGCTCTCCTCTACGTTGGTGGACTCACCATTGGGCTTGGAGGCTTCGTCTTCGCCCTTGGCCTCTCGACCAGAGACGACTTCAACCAGATGATCTCAATGTTGGCTGCCCTCGTCAGCCTGATCGTAATGATCTGTTTCCTCATAGCCATCCTGAACAACAACAACCTTGATACCTTCATAACCATCGCCCGCGGCTTCTACGGCCTCCTGGTTATCTGGTACGTCTATCTAGGTATCGGACTGGTAAACAAGCCCGATCCCGATCTCTGGCAATAGGCGAAATCAAAGACTTGCCGGCGGCTGCCTCGGCTTGGGGCAGCCGCCGAAGGTTTCTACAGTTATAACCCGCTTTTCGATCTAGTTCGGTTGCCCTAGACACGCCCTCCAAATATAATCGCATGGCCCGCTAGACCCTGTATGCGGCCAAACTTGACGGAGGGCTGCAACCCGGAGACTGAACTCGCCCATGCTGCCCTCGAAACTACTCGAGCCTTTAGCCGAAATGCTGGACGACGCCGGGAGGATGTCGAAGCTGTGGCCAGCCCTCAGCATCGGCGCCGTTCTCGGCGTACTGGTCATCATCTTCCAGATTTCGTTCGCCGCAATCATCTTCTCGGGGCCCATGGCGCCGCTCGCCATTCATGGCATCGGCCTACTTCTTTTCGGCGCATTGGTTACGATTGTAATAACCGCGCTTACAAGCAACTACAAAGGCATCATTTCCTTTCCTATGGAAGTGACGATTTCAGTGGTTGCGATTATTGGCGCCGGGGTTGCCGTAAGCATCGAAGGCCCGGTTGGCCAACGACACCTGGTAACCATGGCAGTCATCATGGGGGCGACCAGCCTCATCACCGCCACCGCCTACCTGCTGATAGGCAGATTCCACCTAACCAACTATCTACGTTTTATACCGTTTCCAGTGGCTGCCGGAATTCTTGCGGCCACCGGTTGGGTGCTGATACGGGGCAGCCTAGCCGTAATGACGGGGGACGTTCTCGGTTGGGAGACACTAATCCAAAACGTAGAACCCTCCAACATGGTGAAGTGGGGACCAGGGGTGGCTTACGGACTGCTGATATTCTTTGCCAGCCGAAGATGGGGGCATTTTCTAGTGCTGCCAATAGCCCTGGCCCTTGGCATTCTTGTATATCACCTGGCGCTTTTGGGATTTGGCATCTCGATTTCCGAGGCTCGCGCCGAGGGCCTCCTCTTTTCCCTTGGAGGGGCGCAGAGCGGGGCCTTATGGCCTCCGTTCCATCCAAGCGAATTGGCCCTCATCGATTGGAGTGTGGTTTTCTCGCAGGCGCCCATTATGCTGGCTGCGGCCTTCGTCACGCTGATAGCGGCACTGGTCTATACCAACGCGCTGGAGGTGTCCAGCGGGGTGGAACTGGACATGAACCGGGAGTTTCGCTCCATGGGTCTTGCCTCGGTAGCCGCCGGACTGGGAGGGAGCGCCCCGGGACACCACGTGCCCCCCCTTTCGACCATGAGTCTGGTGGGCGGCGCCTACACCCGCCTGACTCCCATCGTTGCCGCAATCGTGATTGCCTTCGCCATCTTCCTTGGCGGCGCCGCCTTGGAAATCATCCCTATGCCTCTACTCGGCAGTCTCGTATTCTTCATCGGCCTCCGACAAATGTTTACTTGGCTGTACGTGGTGCGGCGTATGCTTCCTTACACCGACTACGGCATCATCCTCATAATTGTAGGCGTCATTGCCGCATCAGGATTCCTCCAGGGGATAGCTGCCGGACTGGTGGCCACCGTCATCATCTTCGCCTTCCGCTTCAGCCGGGTTGAGGTGGTAGACACTCCCGTATCGGGGAAGGACGTCCATAGCAACAAGCGACGCCCCATTTTCCAGCGGGCTATTCTGGCCGACCAGAGCTATCTCATCCAGGGGTACCACCTGAAGGGGTACATCTTCTTTGGGAGCGCTTACCCCATGGTGGACCGGCTCAACCTGGCCCTGGATTCGGTCCCCGTTCCCAGGTGCGTAATAGTCGACTTTTCAAACGTTACCGGCTTCGACGTTTCCGCTGGCAGTGCTTTGCACAGGTTCATTCGCAACGCCAGAAACAGGGGGACACGGGTGGTCGCCACGTCCATGTCCCGACCCTTCCGCGCGATGCTACTACGGGGACTTTCCATGGCGGACCGACACAACATCCACTTCGAGGATGACTTCGACTACGGCTTGGAGTGGTGCGAAGAGATTGTGATAGAGTCCTGGGACCGGCGGGCACAACAGCAGAAGGAGGCCCGAGAAGCCATAGCAGACCTCTCCAAGGAAGAGACCAAGCGGCTGTCGGACCTGCAAGCCAAGTTTGACGAGCTTTCAGAACGGCTGGCACCCCATACTGAGGTGGTAGATTTCAAGGAGGGTGAGATGATGGTGGAGATCGGTTCATACCCTCAAGGGCTTCAGTTGATGGTGTCGGGACTGGCGTCCGCCCACGACGGGCAGGACCATCACCGGCTAAGGGAATACGGCGCAGGGTCCATTCTCACTGTGCAGGCGGCTTTTGGCGAGTACGAGTCCACGGAGGAGATTCAGGCCGAAGAAGCGTGTCGCGTTCTGTTGTTGACTTGCGAAGTTCGGGAAACCCTGGAGACGGAAGACCGCGACCTGGCCATGAAGCTCTACAGCTACCTGCTCAGCCAGGGGGGTTGACTGACCTCGTTGTGACGGAAGGGGGATGGGTCCCCGCATGCCCGAGGACACGGGACAGGGTTAGGAAGCCGACGGGGTAGATCAGTAGACCATCGAAGTCTGCTCAGATACATTTACTTGCGCTAAAGGCCGCAATTTGCGGTTGTTGGAAGTGCGGATTCGTTGTGGGGAAAGGACCGATTCGTTCTGGGGATATCAGGCGTGGGAGTGATTCGATATGATTATCGATTCGGTATCAATTCGTGCCTGAGAATAACCGGTCCAGGCGTGGATATTCGTTTCGAAAAAAGTCTGGCAAACGGATCGTCTTCCGGGGTGGCGAAGTTGGCGGATTTTTTAAGGTGCATAGGTTTTCGGAGAATGATGGTAGCAGGGACGGGGAATTTGCGGCAATGGGGAGATGGCAGTGTCGGTCGGGCAAGGGAAGATGGGTCCCCGCATGCGCGAGAGACAACGGGATAACGGGTGAGGTTTCGCCCGAAACGTGGACAGGGGTTGACGGGAGGGGGAGGATGGGTCCCCGCATGCGCGAGGACAGCGGAGACGGAGGAGGATTGGTCGTGGGGGACGATAGATTCTTCACTCCGCTGCGCTATGTTCAGAATGACATGGGGGGAGTGCTGCGCTCGGAATGACATGTGGGTGGAGGGGGAGAATCACCCCCATCCTAACCTTCCCCCCTCAAGGGGGAAGGGAAAATGAGGGGATGGGTCCCCGCATTCGGAGACCTTTGCATAACTACCGAAACGCATTCAGATAGTGGTGTGGGACAACTCTTGCCATAGCTAAATCATGGGATTCTGGATTCCGGCCTTCGCCGGAATGACGGATATGCAAAGGTCTCCATTCGCGGGACAACGGAGGGAGGGGGAGGATTGGTCGTGGGGGACGATAGATTCTTCACTCCGCTGCGCTATGTTCAGAATGACATGAGGGGAGTGCTGCGTTCGGAATGACATGGGGGGAGTGCTGCGCTCGGAATCACAGGGGGGTGCTGCGCTCGGAATGACATTTGGGTGGAGGGGGAGAATCACCCCCACCCTAACCTTCCCCCCTCAAGGGGGAAGGGAGAAAGAGGGGATGGGTCCCCGCATGCGGAGACCTTTGCATAACTACCGAAACGCATTCAGATAGTGGTGTGGGACGACTCTTGCCATAGCTAAATCATGGGATTCTGGATTCCGGCCTTCGCCGGAATGACGGATATGCAAAGGTCTCCCTTCGCGGGAAAACGGAGGGGGGGTGAGGATTGGTCGTGGGGGACGATAGATTCTTCACTCCGCTGCGCTATGTTCAGAATGACATGGGGGGAGTGCTGCGCTCCGAATGACATGGGGGAGTGCTGCGCTCCGAATGAGATTTGGGTGGAGGGGGAGGATCACCCCCATCCCCCGTCTTCACGAGGGCAGGCTCTAACCTTCCCCCCTCAAGGGGGAAGGGAAAATGAGGGGATGGGTCCCCGCATTCGGAGACCTTTGCATAACTACCGAAACGCATTCAGATAGTGGTGTGGGACAACTCTTGCCATAGCTAAATCATGAGATTCTGGATTCCGGCCTTCGCCGGAATGACGGATATGCAAAGGTCTCCATTCGCGGGACAACGGAGGGAGGGGGAGGATTGGTCGTGGGGGACGATAGATTCTTCACTCCGCTGCGCTATGTTCAGAATGACATGAGGGGAGTGCTGGGTTGTGGTACCGGTTGTCTTATCTTCGGGGCTCCCATCTGAAATAGCGCACCGCGACGATCATCCCGGCCACCAGCCATAAGGCCATTACCCCCAGATGCAAAGGCTCGAACCCCAATCCGGTTTCGAATGGGCTGAAGGCAGTGTGCATGGTTGTTGAAAAGTGGCGGATGGGGAAGATGTCCGCAAAGGTTGTTAGCCACGCAGGGGCGTCCCTCAGTGGAATGAAAACGTCTGAAATGAACATCAGGGGCAGGATAGAAGCCTGAACCACCGCCGGCGCTGCGTCCGCGTTGGGGATAATGGAAGTCACAGCCAGACCCAGGGCGCAGAAGGTCGCAGCCGCCAAAACCAGGGATACGAGGAAGGCGGGACTGGTGTTGGTGGGCGGGTCCACGTTGTAGAACACCACCCCCGCTGCCGTCACGATGACCACCAGTAGAATGGAGATCAGAACCGAATGAATCACCTTGCCCATGAGCAGCGCCGACGCCGGCAGCGGCGTACCCCGAACGCGCTTCAGAGACCCCTCGTCGCGGGCGAAGGTAATGCCCATGGCTATGTTGGTGTAGCAGGCCGTCACCACCGAAAGGACGAGGATGGCCGGCACGTAGAAGGTGGAAATGCTGATCACCCCGTGGGGACTCTCCAAGTCGCGCGTACCGAAGAGAAGGTTGAAAATCACCAAGAACATTAGCGGGAACACGAAGGTGAAGAAGGCTGCCACCGGGTTGCGCCAAAAAACTCTGTTTTCGTACTTGACCTGTCGCAGGGTCAGAAGAATCGCCTTCATGCCTCGTCCGACCCATCTGACGCCGCCAGCTGAACGAACAGGTCATCCAAAGAGGGGCGGGTGACGGAAAGTTCTTCCAACTCCACGCCAACCGACGTGGCCCAGGAGGTCAACCCGTGCAGAGCCTGGGTAGGAGCGTTCGTTACAAGAACATAGTGCCCGTCAGGCTGCAAGGTTCCCCCTTCGAGGCCCTCGGGCATAGGAGGTGCGTCCTGGGACAGCTTATAGCGAATCGTTGTGCCGCCGGCATGGTTCAATAGCTCGTCGGGCGTCCCTTCCACCACTATTTTGCCCTGGACCATGATGGCCAACCGGTCTGCCAGGTTCTGGGCCTCGTCCATGTAATGGGTGGTCAGCACAACGGTCTTGCCAAGGTGCTGCAGGTTGCGAATCATCTCCCACGCGTCCCGGCGAGCCGAGGGATCAAAGCCGGTGGTGGGTTCGTCCAGGAAGAGCAGGTCCGGGTCTCCGGAGAGGCCAATGGCGACGTCGAGCCGACGCTGCTGCCCACCGGAGAGTTTTTTGACGCGGGCCTTGCGCTGGGGACCCAGACCTGTGGCTTGCAGCACATCCTCCAACGCCATGGGGTGGGGGTAGTAGCCACGAAAGAGGTCTATGGTCTCTTCCACGTTCAGATACGGCTGCACGCTGGAGGACTGAAGGACGATGCCGATTCTCTCCCGGAATTCCCGCTGCTTACGCTCCGGATCATATCCGAGGACTTGCACTTCCCCAGCACTCTTATTGAGGTACCCCTCCAGAATCTCTATGGTGGTAGTCTTGCCAGCGCCGTTGGGCCCTAACAAAGCGAAGACTTCACCGGTAGGTATTTCTAGGTCGATACCGCGAACGGCCTCCACGTTCCCGTAGGACTTTCGGAGGCCTCGAACCTGTATGGCGATGGATGAATTGTTCATTCTAGCGTCTCTGCAAACGCTGGATATATTAAGGGAGGCCACAGCCGCGTGTCCACCCGGGGAGTGAACATCGCTATTAGCCGGCACAACCTCTTGATGCCCATCCTCACACCACCACTCCGTATTGACCATACGTCGTGGTGGGGCTACCATGGCGGCATCCCATAGCAAGGACGGCCCTACATGAACGCACTCAACGGCTCCGCGACTGGAAAAGTTATGACCGTTAACGGTCCCATCGACCCCGCAGACGCGGGCGTTTGCATTATGCACGAACACATCTTCATCGACTTCTGGCGCGACAAGGAGCCGGGCTTCAACGCTCCGGCCACGGACATAGCCCACTGGAACGAGAAGCTCACGTTGGAGAACTTGTACCTGGCGCGCAACCACAAGCCCATCAAGGACAACTATATGCTTACCGACGAGGGCGTGGCCGCCAAAGACCTGATGTCCTACCGCAACCTGGGCGGAACAACCGTCGTCGAGGTTAGCAACATAGGGCTTGGCAGAGACCCCCTGGCCCTGCAGCGGATATCCAACGCTACCGGCCTGAACATTGTGATGGGTTCCGGCTGGTACCAGAAGTTCTACCACCCCAAGGACATGGGCGAGCGGACTGTGGAAGACTTGACCGAGGAAATTATCCGGGACGTGACCGTCGGCGTAGGCAACACGGGAGTCCGCTCCGGCATCATCGGAGAGGTGGGCGTCAACGGCAACCCGCTGACGCCCAACGAAGAGAAGAGCATTCGCGCGTCGGGGCGGGCCAGCAAGGCGACGGGCGCCGCAATCACCTTCCACAGTGGAGGCACCGGCCGCGAAAAGTTTCAGGTTGCCAAATGGCTACAGGAGGAGGGCGCGGACATGACGCGCACTATCTACGGCCACAGCAACTCCTACGCAGGCGAGGTGGACTTGCTGTTAGAGCTGCTAGAGTTGGGCGTCTACGTGCAGTTCGACACGCTAGGGCGGGTGATGGCCCCGGTAGCCCGGAAGCCCATTACCCTGGCGCCGCCCAAGCGCGCGGACCCGCAGGTGGCCGCCGACGCTCTCGTCGCCGAGTGCATCCCCCAACTGCTGGAGGCGGGATACGAGGACCGTATTCTCCTCTCCCAAGACGTATGCATGAAGATGCACCTGCATGCCTACGGCGGGACCGGCTACACCTTTGTCCTAGAGAAGTTTCTTCCCTACCTGAGACACCTGGGTGTCACTGAGGAGCAGGTCCACAAGATGATGGTTGCCAACCCCCGCCGGGCGCTGACGCTGGTGGAACCGGCGTAGGTCCAGACCTAATCTCTACCCAAGAACTCTCGCTCCCAGGTTTGGTAGCTGTCAGCGTCCAGGACGGCGTTTTGCAGGTTCGCTGAAGCTACGGAGTCACGCAAATCCTCGGGGGCGCCGCCTTCTACGAGGTGCTTCATAGCGTCGTGGAGCGCCTTCATCGCAACAAAGAAGGGCTGATGGCCCCGGACTACCACTCGGACGCCGTTGGCCCGCAGGAAATCCTCGTCGGCCACATCCGGCTCATAGCTGCCCATGATTAGAGGCAAGGTTGTCACCTCTCGCACCGCCTCAAGCTGCTCACGCCTGGTGATGCCAATTAGCATCAGCCCGTCCACACCGATATCGGCGTAGGCCGCCGCCCTTCGGCGAACCTCTTCGGTGGAGCGGGTAGCGGGGGCCGACGTTCGGGCCAGGACAACAAGGCTGGGGTCCCGACGCGCCGAGACGCCCGCCCGCAGCTTGCCGACCATCTCCTCCATGCTTATCAGTCCCAGCGAACTTTCTCCGTACGCTGCAGGCAGGGACGTATCTTCCAACGTCAGAGCCGAAGCCCCAGCCGCCTCCAATTCCTGTACCGTTCGCATGGCGCTCAGGGCGTTGCCGTATCCGTGGTCCGCGTCCACCAAGAGGCTCACGTCCGCCGCCCGCATGATCCTACGCACCTGGTCTGCCAACTCCGAAAGGGTCAACACGATGACGTCCGGCGCGCCAATGACCACGGCCGACGCAATCGATCCTCCCAAGATTCCCAACTCCGCACCGAGATGACGGGCCAACCGCGCCGACACCGGGTCGAACACCGAGACCGGATAGCCGATGGAATCTCCTTCAAGATACTGCCGAAATCGCTCTCTAGGCGTCATGCTCAACCTCCTCGCCTGCTTTAGATTCGCCCGCCTCCAGAACCCACCGCCGGCCGTCCTTGATAGTGAGCGATGGGGCAAAGCGGCGCTCTGCCTCCACCTGGTCGCCCAACATGTCCGGGTAGCTGAACCGGCCCTCTTCCAGTTCCAGCACAGCCGCGTCTCCGACGCTGCCCACACGAAGGCTCCCCAACTCTTCCCTACCTATGACCGAGGCAGGCTTGCTCGTGACCCGCTCTATAACCTGCTCTAAAGACATTTCCATGCCCAGGAAAATGGACATTACCTCCAGCAGATTGTAGTTCTTGGGAGCGTAGGGGGCGCAGTACCGCAGCAGGGCCGGGGCCGGAGGGCAGTCGCCTACTCTATCGGTGCTCAGGGTATGGGGCAGAAGACCCTCCTCGATGGCCTGGCGACATATAGGGATCGCGAAGTGCTTGGCGAAGCAGGCCGTATCGAAGACGACGCCGTTTTCGTAGGCCTCCCAGACCTCTGCCGAGACCCGCCCGCGCCGGTTCAGCACGTTGTGAACGTCGCCATGGAAGATGTGCGTGGCCACGTCCCCTGGTTTCATGTGTTGGAAGACTTTGGCCAAGGGAATGGGTGACTCCATGACGTGGACCATCAGCGTGGAGGACGTTTCGTCGCAGATGCCCCGCGCCATCTCCAGGGCGGGGACGGAGTTCTTGAGGGTGGTCCCGTTGGGGGTCAACCGGACCTTCATGCCCAGCACGAGGTCCCGGTTCTCTTCAATGCACCTCATTGCCTCTTCAGACCGGGCGTAGCGGAAGTCCTCCAGGTCGGGAATCTGAATGTTCCCCGGCATGGTCCCAATGGATGAAAGGTGAATGAAGGCGAGCAGACGGGTGTCCACTTTCTCGATGACGTAGCTGCGGAAGCCGGGAAAGTTCATCCAACCGGTACTTCCTGCATCGATCGCCGTGGTGACGCCGATTGCCAGATTAGTCGGGTCCGGGTCCGCGCGGCCGGGTGAAATTCGATAAGCAAAGTGGCCGTGGAGGTCAATCAGCCCGGGCGTCACCAGCTTGCCTCGCACGTCCACTACCTCGTCACACATGGCCGGGTCTACCCGCTCCGACACCGTCGCCACTTTGCCATCCTTGAACGCCACGTCGCGCACGCCCTGAATTCCCTGGGCCGGGTCGACGACCTCGCCACCCTTGAGCATCAGGTCAAATCTATTCTCCATTGCTTCCTACTCCTTTACCAAAGTCCGAGTGTTTCGAGTCCTAATGGGAACCGACGCGCCGTTCGTCCTCTAGCGGAGGTCAGGCAGCAGTTCCGACAGGGTTAACTCTGAAACGGCGGATCCGAGCGCTCCGCCGACCCCGTCTATTAACATGCCCACCAGCCCGCCATCCGGTGTTATCAGCGCGCCGCCACCCTCACCAGAAACCGCGGCGTCCGTCTGAATTATCCACCGCTCCCTCTCCCCGTCGAAAAGCACTGACGAGACGATTCCCCGAGAGGCGACCGCTCCTACTACCGATTGCGGCCTAAACTCCAAGGCCGCCACCTCAGATCCCGGTACCAGCGTCAAGGCGTCCCCGAAAGACACCGGTGTCGCCACAGTATCGCAGCACAAACGCAGCAGCGCCACGTCCCGCGTCTCGTCCACACCGTGAATAGATGCCTCGTACCTCTCTCCACCAATGGTGGTTGCTTCCACCCCGTCCAAGCCAGTGACTGACTCATACCTGGCCAGCACATACATTTCGCCACTGGAGCTATCCACGGCCACCACGATTCCTGTTGCCGCCACATCTCCTTCATTTCCCAAGCTAGTTATACGAACGAGTGACTTTTGAACTCCCCGAATGATTGAAGGTAGGGACGGGGTGGGAGTCGGGGTGACCGTGGGAGTCGGTTCCGACGTAGGCTCAGGGGTGGGCGTCTCCCGTGCTTCCAGAGTCGCCAACACGCGTTCAGTCACCTCGAAAGTTATGGCCTCAACGTCTACGGTGGCCACGGGCTGGGGCGTAGACGTTGGAGGAAGAGTTTCGGAGCTGCGCTGCTCGGCCAACACTCGCCTGACCACCGATTCCACGTCTGTCGTAGGCGCTGGTGTGGGTGTAGGCGCGGGCGCGAGTGTTGGCGTGGCGGTCCCGACAGGCGTTGCCGCCGGCATCTCCGTAGACACCTCTCCGCCGCAGGCAGAAATAACCAACACCGCCGTCAGAAATGCCGCAATAATCCAGCCGAGCCGGGCCATGCTACGGGGCCTAACGCCTCATCTCCCTCGTCACCTGGGACACCGCCGTCAACGCCGCATCCACGTGGGCCGGCGTGATGTGCCGGTGAGTAACCATCCTGATGCGTCCGTAGGAAGACCCCACCTTAACCCCCTTCTCCCCCAGGCGACGGGTGAACTCCGCATCGGTGCCCAGGCCTTCCTTCAACTCGAAGAACACTATATTCGTTTGTACGGTTTCCGGGTGGTGCACGATGCCCGTGGTCTGGGCCAGGCCCTGAGATAACCGGCGGGCGTTGGAATGGTCTTCCGCCAGCCGATCAACCATGCTTTCCAGAGACACGATTCCCGCCGCGGCGATTATTCCCGCCTGCCGCATGCCGCCGCCGACCATTTTGCGCCAGCGGCGTGCTTCCGCAATGAACTCCTGAGAGCCGCACAGCACGGAGCCGATCGGTGCGCTCAAGCCCTTGGAGAGGCAGAAGGTTACGTCGTCCGCTTCTCGGACCAGCTCGTGCACCGGCGTTTCCAACTGGACGGCCGCATTGAAGATGCGCGCCCCGTCCACGTGGACCGGAATACCATAGTCCCGGGCCACGCGACAAACCGCCTCGGTCTCCTCCGTCGTCACCACGCCGCCGTTGCACTGATTCTGCGTGTTCTCCAGGCATATCAGAGTAGTCGGGGGGTAGTGGGCATCTCCGCCGGGACGAATGGCGGCCTCCACCAGTTCCGCCGAAAGGGCACCCTGTGTCTCGTTGGGGACAAGGTGGGTCTGAATTCCTCCCAGGGCCGCCGCCCCTGCGCTTTCGTTCCAGAAGATGTGGGAATTCGCCCCGGCGATGATCTCGTCACCGCTACGACAGTGGGCCAGAATCGCGAGCAGGTTCCCCTGGGTGCCGCTGGCCACCAGCACGGCCGCCGCCTTGCCCATCCGCTCCGCGGCCATCTCCTCCAGTCGGTTAACTGTCGGGTCCTCGCCGGAAACGTCGTCTCCCAGCTCGGCGTCGTAGATAGCCCTTCGCATCTCTTCCGTGGGCAGAGTTACAATGTCGCTTCGCAAATCAACCGTCATCATGGCCATAGGAGCCTCCCTCCAAAGTGTCGCTATTCTAGCAGTCCACCTTGTCAAGGCCAAGGCAGACCCCTAATATGGATAGAGGCCATGGCGACGAGAACCCCCATACCCTTTTACAAAGACTGGCTACTCATACCCATAATTGGCCTAGTATACCTGCTGGACCAGTTCACCAAGCACCTGGTCGAACAGGAACTATGCTACCGCCAGGCTTTCCCGGCCGAGGGTACGTTCCAACTCAAATGCTCCTTCAACACGGGCGCAGCCTTCGGGCTTTTTGTCGACCACACCTTTTTTCTGATCATTGCCTCTTTCATCGGAGTGGTCGTGCTGTTGTACATCTACCGGCTTCACCCCGCTCACGGCCTGCTGCTTCGGATAAGCCTCGGCCTTCAATTGGGCGGGGCCATTGGCAATCTCACCGATCGAATCCGCTTCGGACAGGTGACGGACTTCGTCAAGCTCGGCCCATGGCCTATCTTCAACCTGGCGGACGCCTGCATAGTTGTGGGCATTGTCATCCTCATAGTCCTGTTCTTCCTTTCCAGCGGGAAGGAACCCCCATTGGCACAGCCTTCCGGCGAGTATCTCTATACTCCCACGGAGGAATTCCCTGGCCACCGGACCTCTTCTTTCAATAGGGAGGATGGGCCATGAATTCCAAGGTGGTGGTGTCAACCGCATGTCCCGGCCGCCTCGACCGGTTCTTGGCGGCTCAGGACCTGGGCCTCAGCCGTGCCCGCATCCAGGGGCTCATACGGGAGGGGTGCGTTACGCTGAATGGAGGGACGACAAAGGCGAGCGCCATCGTCAAGCGCGGCGACAAGGTTAACCTGCGGATACCCCCGCCTCGACCACTCACGCTCAAGCCCGAAAGCATCCCCCTGACCATCGTTCACGAGGACGCTCACCTTCTGGTGGTGGACAAGCCAGCGGGTCTCACCGTTCATCCCGCACCGGGACATGCCAGCGGCACCCTGGTGAATGCCCTGCTTTTCCTCTATCCAAACCTGCCCGGCATTGGCGGCTGGCAAAGGCCCGGCATAGTACACCGGCTGGACAAGGACACCTCCGGCCTGATGATGGTGGCCAAGACGGACGAGGCCCACCATGGCCTCGCTCAACAGATTGAGGAGCGTCGCATTCGCAAGGGGTACATGGCCCTAGTTGCGGGCCTTGTGGCAGACGATGAGGCCCAAATCGACGCGCCCATCGGTAGGGACCTCCGCCACCGCAAGCGCATGGCGATCGTGGAAGGCGGACGAGCCTCCCTTACCCGCTACGTAGTCGTCAGCCGGCATCGAAACTTTACGCTAGTCGAAGTCTTCCCCACCACAGGCCGCACCCACCAGATACGGGTGCACTTCGCTTCCCTGGGCCACCCCCTCGTCGGCGATGCTCTCTATGGCGGAAGGAGCGATATGCTTACACGTCAGTTCCTCCACGCTCATCTACTGGGCTTCGAACATCCGCATTCCGGCGAATACGTGGAATTCCGCTCGTCGCTGCCGCCTGATCTACAGCGAACACTCGACATTATGGAGCAGGATTCCCACGAGGATCCGGCATTTCCCCTTGCTCACCAAACCATCACAGGAGGCAGGCGCCTTTGAACACCGCCAACAACAACCCCGTACGCGTCCGATATGCACCCAGCCCCACAGGGCTGCCCCACGTGGGCAACGTCCGTACCGCGCTATTCAACTGGCTATTCGCCCGCCGCTCAAACGGCGCTTTCATTGTTCGAGTTGAAGACACGGACCAGAATCGCCTGGTGCGTGACGCGGTGGATGGCATACTGGAGAGCCTCCGGTGGCTGAACCTGGACTGGGATGAAGGGCCAGAGGTGGGAGGGCCTTACGGCCCATACATGCAATCCGAGAGGCTCCCGATATACAAGGAGGCGGCCCAAGACCTTATTCGGCGGGATCATGCCTACTACTGCATCTGCTCTCCAGAGAGGTTGCAGGAGCTGCGCAGCCAGCAGACCAAGGAACGGAAGAACCCCGGCTACGACGGCAGATGCCTCAGCTTGACCGACCGCGAACTCAGAGCCTACCGGGATGCGGGGAACGTTCCCGTGGTCCGGTTCAAGATGGTGAGGGACGAGACCATCACCGTTGACGACATCGTTCGAGGGCGCGTGGGCTGGAACAGCAACCTGGTGGACGACTTCGTTATCCTAAAGTCGGACGGCTTTCCCACGTACCACCTTGCCAACGTGCTCGACGACCACCACATGAAGATTAGCCACGTTCTGCGCGCGGAGGAGTGGCTCTCCAGCACCCCGCGTCACCTGGCACTATACCGGGCATTGGGGTTGGAGCCTCCCCTCTTCGGGCATCTGCCCATGATTCTCGGCCCGGACCGCTCCAAGCTTTCAAAGCGTCACGGGGCTACCGCATTGCTGGAATACCGGGATATGGGCTATCTGCCTGAGACGCTCACAAATTTCATGGCCCTGCTGGGGTGGTCCCTGGACGATCGGACCGAGATTCTGGACCGCCCGGCGCTGGTCGAAGTCTTTTCTCTCGATCGGGTGGTCAAGTCGGGGGCCATTTTCAACATCGACAAGCTGGAATGGATGAACGGCATCTACATCAGGAGCCTTGCGTCCGACGACCTGGCTGTGCGCATCCGCGATTTCTGGCGACTCTACCCACCGGTAGAGGTTCCACAAGACGTGGACTTGAAGTACTTATGCCGAATCGCCCCACTCATCCAACCCCGGCTGAAGACTCTCAATGACGCGGCAGAGCGTACTGCGTTTTTCTTCAAGGTGGGGCTGGACCACAGGCCCAAAGACCTCATCCAGAAGGGGATGACTGTCGAGAGTTCCTGCCACGCCCTGGAACAGTCTCTGGGCCTGATGGGCAACTGCGACTCGTTTACGGCGGACGCACTGGAACCCGCTTTCGAGGAGTTACGGCTGCAGCTTGAGCTTTCGAGACGGCAGTTCTTCAGCCTTCTTCGCGTCGCTACCACGGCCAGCCGGGTATCGCCGCCTCTTTTCGAGACGATGGAGGTGCTTGGACAGAGCCGGTGCACTGACCGCATCGGCGGAGCCATTCAGGCGCTGAGAGGTTAGCTCAAGACTCCTGATTCGCGCAGATCTTCGATGTCATTCACCGGCAGGCCGAGGATTTCTTTGCACACCCAGTCCGTATGCTCTCCCAGGAGGGGTGCAGGTTGGTAGGTCGGCGGGCTTTCCGAAAGGGTGAAGCAGTTGGCATCGCAGGCGTGGCGGCCAATTTCCTTGTGGTCCAAGAAGACATAGTGGCCTCGGTGGGATAGCTGCGGATCGTTGAACAGGTCCTCGCAGGTTTGCACGGCACCGGCGGGGACTCCCGCCTTCTGACACCGGGCCATTAACTCGAATGCGTCCTGTCCGTCCGTCCACCGTCCGATAATCTCGTCAAGCGCTTCCTCGTTCCGCTTTCGCGCCTCGGCGGTTGCGAACCTAGAGTCCGATGCCATGGAAGGTTGACCCATTAACCGGCACAAGGCCCGCCATTCATCCTCGTTGGTGCACGCAATGGCGCACCACCTATCATCACCTGCACAGCGATAGGCGTTGTGGGGGGCGGAGGTCGGGTGCTCGTTGCCCCGGCGGGTCTGCACACGACCGTTGGCAGCGTAGTCCATAAGGGGCGGCGCGACGAAATAGAGGGACCCTTCCAGCTGGGAGAAGTCGAGGTGACAGCCCTCACCGGTGCGGCGGCGTTTATCGAGGGCGGCGGTGATGGCTGCCACGGTTAGATGGGGCAGGAGGAAGTCCGTGTAAGCGCCGTAGGGGCTGGTGGGCGTCCTGTCGGGCCAGCCCGTCAGATGCGTATGGCTGGAAAGAGCCGTGAGCACCGGGCCGAAGCCAGGGTGGTTGGAGTAGGGCCCGCCCCTGCCCTGCATGGAGGCGCTAAACATGATGACGCCGGGGTTAATCTCTCGCAGCGCGTCGTACCCCAGCCCCCAACGCTCCATGATGCCGGGGGTGAAATTTTCCGTCACCACGTCCGCCCACTGCGCCAGTTCCTTCGCCAACTCGCGTGCCCGGGGCTGGGACATGTTCAAGGCTATGCTGCGCTTTCCGCCATTGTAGTTAGCAAAGTACCCGCTGCGGTTGATTCCAGGCACGCCGTCTTTATGAGGTGTCGCGGTCCTAAGGGTGTCCACCCGGTGTATGGACTCTACCCTCACGACGGTGGCCCCAAAATCCGAAAGATAGCGCGTTGTCATAGGGCCGATGGCGACCCAACAGAAGTCCAGTACCTTCACGCCCTCGAGAGCCGACGTCATATTATTTTTTCCCTTTTGAGTCGAGACAATTCTTCGTTCGACATTCCCATCTCGGCCTGGTAGATTTCGCGATTGTGCTCGCCGATACGAGGCGCACGCCGGAAACTGCCCGTGCTGATGAACGGCCCCAGCGCCTTCATGGTTTCGGACTCGCCGTCGAACCGAGGCAACTCTGCATCTCTGAAGTAATTCCGTGCCAACAGCTGTGGATAGGTGAACACATCCTTGGGATCATGCACCGGGAACAGAAGTATGCGGCGTTCCAGGGCTTGTTCGGCTAGATGCGCCTTGGTCTTGGACATGAAGAACTGCTCAAGGGGCGGGGTCATAGCATCCACCAACTCCGGGCTAAGCTGGCCAAAGCCAATTTCGCCCCAATCCGTTTCGCGGAGCACCCTATGGCCCATGTCTTCTTTGTCCATCCAATTGGATAGATTCGTCATGCTCCGTCCACCCGTGTGACCTCCGGGTTGGATGAAATTGACGTAACCATCGGCACACTCCCAGTTGATGCGGAGGTTTATCTTGCCCACCGGACGGAAGGGACCCTGGCGCTGCATATTCATGCGGCTCATGTCCCAAATCATGGGGGCATGAGAGAGGGAGCGGGCCACCGCCTGCTGACAGGAAACATCAACCTGCTGGCCCTTGCCCGTCAGCAGGCGATAGTGATTGGCTATCATTGCGCCCGCTGCCGCAGAAGCCGAGCCGATGGCCCAGAACTGGGGCGTCGATATTCTCACGGGTGGGCGGTCTGTGTCTCCCGTCAGATACATCATGCCGCTCAACGCCATGCCGATGAGGTCCGAGGCCTTGTAATTTGCGTAGGGGCCGTCCTGGCCGAAAGGGGTGATGGACACGTAAATTATGGAAGGGTTTATCTGCTTGACGGCCTCGTAGCCCAGTCCCAACTCCTCCATAAAGCCAGGACGGAAGGACTCAATCAGGAAATGGGAGGATTGAATAAGCCTGGCCAATAGAGACCGGGACGCCTCTGCCTCGATGTCCAGGGTAACGCTACGCTTGTTGGCCCCATTGAAGGCCCAGAAGAGGCTGTTTTCCGGGTGGGGATCATCCTTGTAGAAGGGCCCGATGCGGCGCGCCCCGTCACCCCACGGAGGCTCCACCTTGACCACGTCCGCGCCCAAGTCTCCCATGGCGCGTCCGCAGAGGGCGCCCCGGCCGTCCGACAGATCCAGCACTCGATAGGGAGCAAGCATTTAGAATTACCTCGCCGGCCCGTAGAGCCGGGGGTTAGACCCCCAACTCCGCGGCCAGCCGGGCCTTGTGATGCTGGGGGTCTCCCAAGTAGTGGAACAAGGTCCTCGACATTCGGGTGTGAAGGGTCAACCCGTATTCCCGCATGATGCCGACGCCGGCGTGGACTTCGTGGGCGGCGTTGCACACCTGGTAGTAGGCTTCGCTGGCCACGGCTTTGCAGACGTGGACCGACGATCGGGCGTCGGGCTTTTTCTCATCCAGCTTCCACAACGCCTCGTAGGTGGTCCACCGGGCAGCGTCCTTCAGATTCACTATCTGGATGACGTGGTCCTGCACCCGCTGGAAGCGCCCGATGGGCAGACCGAATTGGACGCGGCTGTTGGCGTACTCCAACGTCATCTCAAACACGCGCTCGCACCCACCCACCTGATAGGCTGCAAGCAACGGCAGAGCCTTCAGGACAGCCCGCTCCAGCGATTCCCAGCCGCCCGGCATCAGAGCCGTATCAGCGACCTTCACATTCTTTAGTTTCACTTCGAAGGAATCCGTGAGGAATCCTCCAAGGTGTCGAATCGATACCCCAGGCAGGGAGGCATCTACCAGGAATAGGCCGACTTCTCCGTCTTCCAGAATCGCCGTGCAGAGGAGAAGGTCAGCGTCACCAGCGTCCTGGACGAAGAGTTTAGTGCCGTCTAACACAAATCCGCATTCCCGCCGCTTTGCCTTTGTGCGGGTCAACGCTTTTTTCCAACCGTAGCGGGCCTCGGTGACCGCGAGAGATATTTTCGTCTTGCCCGAGGCTACGCCAGGGAGAACGGCTCTCTGCTGCTCCTCCGACCCCGCCTCCAGAAGAGACAACACGCCAAGGACCGCCGTAGAAAAGAACGCGCCCGGAGCAGGGCCGCGGCCCAACTCCTCCAGGATTATCGCAGCGTCGGTCAGCGAGCCACCTTCACCGCCATACTTCGCTGGAACCAGAATACCCGGCCAACCCGCCGACGTTGTTTTTTCCCATGGAGCCTCCCCTAATTGCTTATCGTCCGACTCCAAGCGTAGGAGCGTATCTTTGGAAAACTCCCGGTCGACCATCTCACGGGCCGCAGTCCGCAGCATCTCCTGGCTCTGGGTTAGCGAGAAGTCCACGGACTACTTCAGCCTACCGGACTTCTGGGGTTCGACCCGCCCAATGCCAAGACGCCGCGCCATTATCACCTTCTGAATCTCGACGGTACCGCCCGGATGCTGGGCGACGATACTGCCCCGCTGCTGTACCTCCACGTGGCCATCATCCAAGCCCACGTCGTCGTCAGTGGTGAGGGCGTAGGGGCCAAAGAGCTTGTGGATGGCTTTGGCCGTTCTCAGGGCGGACCGCTTGACGTGCAGATACGCCTGCGGCCCGTGATACGTCACCGGTCGACCCGTCCGCTGAAGCCAGTAGTTTCGCATGTGCAGGAGACGACCAATCTGTGAGTCGATGTACATATCCGCCAGTAGGTTAGAGGCGTCGGGGCAATCCATGAACGCCTCGTCATTAGACTTGGCCTCCTTGTACAGGCGCACGACCCTTTCCCAAAGGCGGTCCCCGCGAAGAGACGTCTGCATCAACCCGTGCTCGAGTTCCAGGTGCGTTCCTGCTACGCGCCAGCCGTTATTCTCACCGCCAATGAGGTTGAAGGCGGGAAGTCTTACGTTTTCGAAATAGACCGTCTGCTTGTGTCCGCTGGCCGCACCACGCTCGTTGCCCGCAAACAGCAGGTCCATGGGGGCCCAACTCACTCCCGGCGAGTCCATGGGGACCATGAACCAGCTTAAGTTCTGATGCCTCGGCCCGCCGGGATCGGTGTTGACGAGCATCCACGACATTTCCGCGCCGTGGGTGCTGCCCACGTAGATCTTTTGCCCATCGATGACATACTCATCTCCCTCACGACGGGCTATCGTCCTCACGTTGGCCAGGTCGGAGCCGGCCTCCGGCTCCGTCAACAGCTGCCACGTGCGCACTTCGCCCCGGAATATGGGAGGCAAGAAGCTCGCTTTCTGCTCCTCCGTCCCCCAAACCATTATCGAAGCGGCCCCCAGCTTGCCGCCTGAGTCGTAGTAGGGCGGCAGAGTGAACCCGTGGCGGTCCAACTCCTGCTCGACAATCAACGCCTCTTCCTCCGAAAGGCCTCCCCCGCCGTATTTCGACGGGTAGGTTGGATACAACCAGCCTTTCGCTCCCAACGCCCGCCCCAACTGCCGCTGGTTTCGATATCCGTCCAGGGTCAACTGTCCAGGGTCCGCCGGATGCTCCATATCATTCGGGGCGTGCTCTTCCAGCCACGACCGCACCTCGGCACGGAAGGACTCCTGCTCCGCCGTGAATGTCAGTTCAAAGTCCATTCAGTGCCGTTACGCCCCTGTAAACCTGGGCTTTCGCTTCTCTATAAACGCCCGGACGGCCTCCCGGTGGTCGGACGTATGCCGGGCCAACTCCTGGGCGGCATCGGCCATATCCAAGCTCTCTTCCAGTCCCATGTCTAAAGATTTCTGCACCATGTACTTTGTCAGGGACATGGCGAAGGTTGCACCCTGGGCCATTCGTAGGGCCAGCTCTTTCGCCGACTTCATCAACTCGTCGTGGGGGTAAACGCGGCTCACCAACCCGATGCGATGGGCCTCGGCCCCGTCCAGTCGGTCCCCCGTGTACTGGAGCAAGAAGGTGTGACTCAAGCCAATGAGGCGGGGAAGCTGCCAGCAGCTTCCGTCCCCCGGCACAAGGCCCATCCGAACGAAGGCCTCCGAAAAGACGGCCCGCTCAGAAGCCAGCCGGACGTCGCAGGCCAGGGCCAGGCCCATGCCCACGCCGATGGCGTAACCGTTCACTGCGGCAATGCTGGGCTTCTGGAGACGGTGGAGACGAAGGGGCATGAGCGCGCCGGACCCCGGGTCCGTCTCACGATGCTTGCCCATCTCAGCCTCGAGGCTGTCCCAAGGCGACGCTGCTTGCGGGTCAGACGATTGCCCATCTTCAACGGAACTCTGCTCTATGGACTGGTTAAACCGCCGCACGTTAGCCCCGGAGCAGAAGGACGGCTCCGTGCCCGTGAGCAACAGCACCCTGTCCTCGGGATTGCGGTCGAACCTGTCCAATTCCTCATCAAGAGCCGCCACCATCTCTGGACCAAGGGCGTTGCGGGTGGGAGGATCGTGCAGCGTCAAGGTCAGGACGCCCCCCTCTCGCTCGACTATCAGATACTCGTGAGCCAATGGCCACACCTCAAATCTAAATCCGCCCATACTATAGAACAAGCCAACTTACGTCACAAGACCACCTCGCCTTTGTTGACTATGGCTTCACATAGTGTTAGAAAAAACTATCACCTGTCAGCATTCAACCGCCGCCAAGTTCGAAAGGGGGTAGCCATGGACTACAAACTCATCTCAGGGGATTCTCACATAGACATGACCTGGATGCCGGGGAACGTGTTCCTGGAAAACGCGCCGGCACAGTATCGGGACTCCGTGCCCCGCGTCGTAGAGACGGACTCAGGGCCTCACTGGATCGCCGAAGGCAAAGACCTGGGCGTCTACGGCGGACTCGGCTTCGGATTCACGAAGCCCAACCGGGGACAGTCCAAGCACATCGACATGATGTACGACTTCGGCTTCTACGAGGGCGGCCCCCATCCCAGCACGCCGGAGCTTCGCTTGAAGGACATGGAGATTGACGGCATAGAGGCAGAAGTCATCTACGGCATTCTGGGCGTCGGTCTCCGCTTTAAAGACCAGCGCATGACGAGCGTCGTCTACGAGATCTACAACAGCTGGGCTGCCGATTTCTGCAACGCCCGGCCCGGCAAGTGGGCCGCCCTGGCCTGCATTCCGAACCACGACCCCAACGCAGCAGCAGCAGAGCTTCGCCGCGCCGCTGACCTGGGCCTTAAGGGCGCGGACTTCGCCGTTGCCACTGCCGTGAAGCCGATCTGGCACCGCGATTGGGACCCTCTCTGGCAGGCCGCTTCCGAATGCGGCATCCCCATCTCATTCCACACCACCGGACCCAACGTGCGCGAGCCCAACGATCCGGAAATGGAGCGAGAATACGACCTTGAGTATCGCATGACGAAAATCAGCTTGTTCCAAGTCTGCGGCTCCGAATACCTGGCCAGCATCATATTTTCCGGAGCCTGCGAGCGATACCCCGACCTCAAGTTTGTCCTGGGTGAGTGCGGAGTCACCTGGCTGCCCCACGTTATCAATCGGATGGATGAAGAGTACGAAGACCGCTACGATCAGCTGCGCGGCAATCTCCCCAGCAAGCCCAGTGAGTACTGGAGCCGCCAGGGGTACACCACTTACCAGCACGAAGTTGGCCTGCCTCAGTTTCTCCCCATGGTCGGCGAGGACAACGTGATCTGGGGTTCCGACTATCCCCACCCAGACGGGATCTGGCCCGAATCTCAGAAGTGGATAGAGGAAGACCTGGCTGGAGTTTCCACCGAAACCAGACGCAAACTCACCCGAGACAACACCAGTAGGCTTTATGGCCTAGGCGGGTAAGTCCCCGGGGACGGGGGAGGCCTCTTCACAAAATATCGTCGCACTGCCCCTAGCCGGAGCGAAATCAGCTGTCGCTGATCCTAGCTTCGGTGATGCGGATAGTGCAGTGAAAGACTTCGTTCAGGAACTCCACCCACGGTGCGCCGTCAGCGGCTAAGTCGTCAAGCAAGAACACCTTTCCAATACCCAGACTGGTTAGCCGCTCGCGCATCTCGGGAGTAGTGACACCTGCCACGAGAATGTTGACGCAGTTGGGCGGCGTGGCTTGAAAGCTTTTTTGAATTGCGCCCAGCTCAATCTCTCTTCCGTTTCCGGCGGGAAGTCCGACCCAGTAATGAGAACGTGGGGGAATTATAGTTTGCCTCCACACCGTTGTGGGAACCAAATGCTCTGCCTACATTGACTCGATCAACTTTTTTTCATTGCCGTTAGGCTCATCCACTTCATCCGACATCTGCCATGCTCTAAAGGCTAGGAAGACAAACTCACGGGACGGCTTTGTATCACGCGGCTCGTACTCCCCTTTCTCTTTTGATATCGGCTCTTCAATGTTTTGGACCAGATGCTCGTAACACTCAGGGCAAAGACCTTCCTCATCGTCTGGCGGTTCGCCGACATAATCGGGCGACATGTGATCCACGCCGTTTTCATCCAGAATCGCGGTGTGCGTAGCATACTCTCTGTCTTCGCCACCCCACTCATAAACGACGAATTCACAAAGTATACACTGGTATACAAGTTCGTCTTGAGAGTCACTTATTTCAAAGCCTTTGTCCGGAGTCAGCATTCTCCCAACCCCCGCTACAGGTTGAAGACGCGGCGGAAGTAGCCTTTAAGCACTGCTGCGGCGGTTTCTCCCAGTTGGTAGGTGGCGTGGCCTACGCCCTTGAAGGTGTGGAAGGAGTACTTCGCACCCAACGGCCCCAGAACGCCTGACAGCCGCACCGGATTTTCCTGGTACAACATGTTCTCGTCCACGTCGCCGTGGATGAAGAGAACCTCTGGCAACTCGCTGGCCAGGGCTCGCCCTTTCTCCCCAATCAACAGCCGCGTCCGGGTAACCGGGTCGTTGAAGGCCAAGGCTGCCACTGCCAAGTCGTCCGGCGTATCCGCCGGAAGCCCGTAGGCCTCCAAAAGGAAGGACTTGAACTTGTGGTTGCGAATTACGCTGTCGTAGGAGATGGTCGCCTGTTGTAGACACACGGCCCGCAGCCGGCCAAGAAGCGGTCCCGTAACCGAGTTCCAGAGCAGCGCGCCACCCAAGCCACCACCCCACAACCCCATGCTCGACGCATCAACGTTCGACCCTTCCACCAGCGAGTCGAATAGGGCACCGTTGGCCGCGACCGCGCTGGGCCTACCCCAATGATTACCGGTGGCGTTGGTACTGGCCACAGCGATGCCGCTGTCTATCAGGCTATTCACGAAAGACAGCTTGAAGTCCTCCGTCAGCCAGTCCGCCTCTCCGTCCTTCACATACCCATGATGCCCGTGGCACTGGATGACGCAGGGCGTACCGGCCCCCTCTGCCTGGTAGCTCGCCGGCGTCTTCAAGAAACACCACTCGCCGCCTGCTTGGAAGTAGACCGTCTGCTCGCCGTCCTGCAACTGTGGAATGGAACTGCTCATCTGCTCCTACCTTTCTCTCTTATCGACTCAACTGAGCCACTATAATATCATGGTAGACTCTAATGCCAAGGCCTCGGCCCAGCGCTAGTTTAAGGAGGACGAAATGGCCTACGACTTCATTATCGTCGGAGCCGGTTCTGCCGGCGGCGCCCTCGCCGCGCGACTCAGCGAAAACCCTGACCGCTCGATACTGCTCCTTGAAGCCGGCCCCGACTATACGGAAATCGACCAACTTCCGGATGACGTGCGGAACGGCGACGACGTAATTGCCGCTTCCAGGGGTGGGAGCTTGTGGGAGTTTCCCGCCCGCGCCAACCGGCACCAAGAACAGGCCATGCGCGTTCCGAGAGGGAAGATCATCGGCGGCTCCAGTTCCGTTAACGGCACCATTTTCATCCGCGGCGTGCCGGAAGACTACGACTCCTGGGCCGCCATGGGCAACGACCAGTGGTCCTTTCAGAAGATACTGCCCTTCTTGACCAAACTAGAGCGAGACCTAGACTTTGGCGGAGACTTCCACGGTAAAGAAGGCCCCATACCCGTACGACGCTTCCAGCGGGAGGACTGGCGTCCCAGCCTTGAAGCTTTCTACCAGGTTTGCCGCAGTGCAGGCTTCCCCCACGAGTCGGACATGAATAGCCCAGATACTTCCGGCGTCGGGCCCCGGCCCCTTAACAACGTGGACAGTCTCAGGATCAGCACGTTCATCGGATATCTCAAGCCCAGCATGCACCGGTTGAACCTGACCATCAAAGGCAACGCAAACGTTCAGCGCGTGCTCTTCGATGGGAAGCGGGCCGTTGGCGTTGAGGTGGAGAGCGGCGGCGAAGTCTTCCAGGTGGAAGGAAGGGAAATCATCCTATCCGGCGGGGCTATTGGCTCACCCTTCGTATTGCTCCATTCAGGAGTCGGACCCGCCGCAGAACTGCAAGCCCTAGACATTCCCGTGGTCCACAATCTTCCCGGCGTGGGAGAAAACCTTCGCGACCACCCGTCCGTACAGATGTGGTTCAAGATGGCCGAGGAGGCCCGAGAAACCCCCTTCGCCAGCCAGGTGGGTCTGCGTTGGACCGCCGCCGGCTCCAACCTGCGGAACGACATGTTCATCAGTCCCTACCCGGGCGAAGTGTACGAAGGCGAACCGCACGTGGGGTTCCGCGTGATTCTGGAGCTGGCCCTCGGCGCAGGCAAGCTGAGCCTAGCCTCAGCCGACCCTAACGTATACCCCAACCTGGACTACCGGTACCTGGACGAGCCCTGGGACCTGGAGCGCCTCCGAGAGGGCGTCAAGCTGGGCCTCAAGCTTGGGTCAACGCCGCCCCTGAGCCGCTTCTTCGAAAGCCGCACCACTCCCACCGACGACGACGTGGTCAACGACGAAGCGCTGGATCGTTGGCTACTGACCAACGTGGAGACACCCCACCACTCCTCCGGCACCTGCAAGATGGGGCCTGTCTCGGACCACTTGGCCGTAGTCGACCAGTTCTGCGCCGTACACGGCCTTGAGGGGCTCCGTGTCGTTGACGCTTCCGTCATGCCGGACGTGATTCGGGCGAACACCAATGCCACAAGCATAATGATCGGCGAACGGGTCTCTGAATGGCTGGGCACCTAGACCCACCCACGGAGAATTACATGACAACCCACTTGGTCAAACAGTAGCCTATATGCTATCGTCAACCATCATCTGAATACGTGACATCATGAACGAAATAACGCTCGAAAATTACCGTTGCTTCCGCGATAGGCAAACAGCTCGCCTAGCCCCCCTGACCTTACTCGTCGGCGAAAACAGCACCGGCAAAACCTCCTTTCTAGCCTTAATCCGCGCCCTCACCGACCTCACTGACCACTATAGAATTCCAGATTTCAAGGAAGAACCTTACGACCTTGGGAGTTTTGACGAGATTTCCCACGTCAGAAGCGGCAGGGGGGATAGGGCAAAATGTTTCGAGGTTGGCTTCACTCTCAGGCCAAATAAAGCGAGGACTCGGCCTATGAGCCACAGTTTTGTTTTTCAAGAGAGTAGAACCGCACCGGTTCCCACTAAACGCCGACTCTCTCGTGGTCATTTTTGGCTTGAAGAATCGATAATATCAGGAGTTCCCAAGGGGCTGATAGTTGGAACTAGGAGGGGGTCGTGGAAGATTGAATCCTCAAGCGATCCGCATATCCGGTTCGTGACTGGGGAAAATATGCTACTACCCCCCTTCTATTTCTTGCTGAATGACCGCTTAAGAGGAGACAATCGGGATAGATTAAACGCAACCCCGATACAGGACTCCCCCACTATCAACGATGAAGATTATAGACAACTAACCCGTCTGGCCGAGACTCAGTACACGTTTAGACCGGAGCGACCCTTTGCAAGCGCCCCTGTCCGCTCAAAGCCACGCCGAACCTACGACCCTTCTCGACCAACGCCGGATCCAGAAGGAGACTACGTGCCGATGTACCTCGCCGATGTATTTTCCAAGGATAGGAGAGTCTGGGCGAAACTAAAGGAAAGACTTGAAAGTTTTGGAAACACATCAGGTCTATTCGATGAAATTTCCATAAAGCGGCTTGGCAATAGAGCAAGCGAGCCATTCCAGGTCCAGATCAGAAAGTTTGGAGGGCGTCGAAAGGGACCTAAGCACAACCTCATCGACGTAGGCTACGGCGTGAGCCAAGCTCTGCCAGTTATTACAGAACTTCTACGTGAGGATGCGCCACACCTTTTTTTGTTGCAGCAGCCGGAGGTGCACCTGCACCCCAGGGCCCAGGCCGCCCTAGGAAGTCTATTCTGCCAAATTGCCAGCCCTGAACGCCAACTGGTGGTTGAAACCCATAGCGACTATCTGCTCGACAGAGTTCGTATGGAAGTCCGCGACGGCACTGCTGGTCTCAAACCCGACGATGTATCCATCCTCTTCTTTGAGCGCACCGACTTGGACGTTCGCATCCACTCCCTCAGAATCGATGAACTGGGCAACGTCGTAGGCGCCCCAGATAGCTACGGTCAGTTCTTCATGGAAGAAACGACCAAGTCCCTCGGACTCTAGCCTATGTGCGCTATAGTCGATGCTAACGTCGCTGGCCAGGTGTTTGGAAATAGTCGCCCGCCTGCGGGTGAAGAATTCTATAAGTGGCTGAATGCCGGCAAGGGGCGCCTGGTTATCGGCGGCAAACTACTTGAGGAACTGAACCAAACCAAGTTCCGCAAGTGGGCAAGTCAGGCCCTTAGATTAGGATTCGCTAGGCGGGTGGACGAGTCACGGGTGGAAAGGATAACCGCTGAACTGCATGACAAGCAGCTATGTACGTCCGATGACCCTCACGTCATCGCCTTAGCACAGGTTAGCGGCGCACGGCTCTTATACTCCAACGATTCCGATCTACAAGGTGATTTCAAGAGGAAGAGCCTGGTAGACAATCCGCGTGGCAAGGTTTATTCAACACGCATGCACGGGGACTTCAAAAGAAGCCACAGGAATCTACTCAATATGCCAGGCTTGTGCAGAATGCAGTAGATGTTTAGCGGCGGACGGTGGGCTTGCCGGCGGAATAGCCGCCGTCAACGTGGATGGTCTCGCCCGTAATGTAGTCGGACTCCAGGGAGACGAGGAACCGCACGGCGCGGGCCACGTCGCGGGGATGGGCGGCGCGGCCCAAGCTCACCTGGGCCAGGAATGAATTGCGGTAGGCATCGTTCGCGCTGACGTTGGTCCCGGTTACGGTATCCGTCAGGCCCGGCGAAACGGCGTTGACGTTGATGCCGAAAGGCCCCAACTCCATTGCCAGCACCCGGGTCAGCTGGAGAATCCCTGCCTTGGAAGCGCAGTAGGCCCCGCCTTCGACGCGAGCGTTGTCCCCCGCGCTGGAGGCAATGTTCACAATGCGGCCTCCTTTCCCTCGCTCCACCATCACCTTGGACGCTTCTCGACAGCAGAGGAAGGTCCCTTTCAAGTTCACTCCTAGCACCTGGTCCAACTCTTCGTCAGTGGTATCCATCACCGAAGCGCTGATGCCGATGCCAGCGTTGTTCACTAGGATGTCCAGCGACCCAAGGGCCTCCAACGCAGCGGCAACCATATCCCTCACCTGCCCGCTGTCGGAAATGTCAACACTGATGGCTGAGGCCGAGCCTCCCATCTCTTCTATAGCTTTAACCGTCTCTTTAGCCGAAGCCAGATTCACGTCGGCCACCGCCACCGTCGCCCTTGCCTCCGCCAACTCCAGGGCAATCTCCCGGCCAATGCCTCTGCCGCCACCGGTAACCACAGCGTTCAAACCTTCCAACTGCATCTTCTCCACCTCCTCCAAAACAAGTATGGACAACGTCATTTCAACGTGGCCCATCCTACCAGAATTTTCTGTTCCTCTCCTGCATAAGGCCCTACGGAAAGGTCAATGCCACTACCCGAAGGTTGTCCGCCTTGGTACAATCCCCAGAGTCACACCAGAACTAGGAGCAGATGCGATGCGATTGAACGGCAAGGTAGCCCTCATCAGCGGCGGCGCTCGCGGGATGGGAGCGGTGGAAGCCGAACTCTTTGCCTCCCACGGGGCGAAAGTCGTCATAGGCGACGTTCTGATCGAGGAAGGCCGACTGACCGCCCAGCGGATAGTCGACCAGGGGGGGCAAGCCTACTTTCAACCCCTCGACGTAACGGACGAAAGCCAGTGGGCGAGCATAGTCGCCGAAACCGTTGACCGCTTTGGCGGCCTTGACGTGCTCGTCAACAACGCCGGCATCTACCGCATTGCGACAATCGAGCAGACGTCTATGGACGTTTTTCGGCAGATAATGGAGGTGAACGTGGCCGGAGTCTTCCTGGGCACGCGTACTGTCCTCCCGGAAATGCGGAAGCGGGGCGGGGGCTCCATCATCAACATCTCTTCTACCGCCGGTCTTGCCGGAAGCGCAAACAGCTCTGCATACCAGGCCTCCAAGGGAGCAGTACGGATCTTCACCAAATCCACTGCAATTGAGCACGTGGGCAGCGGGATTCGCGCTAACTCGGTCCACCCCGGCATGATCGATACGGATATGATAACGGTGCTGTTGAAGGACCCGGACGAGCGCCGACAGCGCATCGCATCCGTTCCACTGGGACGCGTCGGCACTGCTCTCGACGTGGCTTACGCCGTTCTCTACCTGGCCTCCGATGAATCGTCCTTCGTTACCGGCGCAGAACTGGTCGTCGACGGCGGGAAGACCGCCCAATGACGGACCAAAGAACGGCAATGACAGGCACAAACGCCAAGCCGCCACGGAAGCGGAGCAGGCCATCAAGCTAAGGGAAGACAGGCGATTCATCCTTGGGGTGCTCTCCACGGGGCACGGCATTAGCCATTGGTTCGACCAGGGCTTTCTGGTGCTTTTACCCACCATCACCGCAGCCCTCGGCCTCGTCACCCTGCAAATTGGCCTCCTGGGCACCATACGACAGGTAGGCTTTGGCGCGGTAAATCTGCCAGGCGGCCTTATTGTAGACATGCTGAAGGGCCAGTGGGGGCTAATTCTTACCGGCTGCCTGGTCTGGTCTGCCATCGCCTACGCCCTGCTGGGAGCCTCCTTCACCTTCCCGGTCCTCGTCGTGGCCGTGATCATGATCTCGCTGCCCGGCGCCCTCTGGCATCTCCCGTCCACGGCCGCTCTCTCCCAACGCTTCCCCAATTCGCGCGGCTTTGCCATCTCTATCCACGGCTTTGGAGCCAACCTAGGCAACATACTTGGCCCCATAGCGGCCGGGGCGCTTCTGGGGATATTACACTGGCGAGGCATCCTGTTCATGTACACAGTGCCCGCTCTGGTCATGGCCGCCGTGGTCTGGATCACTCTCCGAAACATTGGTCGAGACGTCGAAGGAGAGGAGCGTCGGGACTTCCACGTGCAGATGCTGTCCGCCCTAGCGCTGCTGAAGAACCGGGCGGTTCTGGGTCTGGCCACGGTGGCCTTACTGCGAGACATGGCCCTCACGACCCTGTTCCTATGGACCCCCTTCTACCTCAAGGAGGAGATAGGGATGAGCGACTGGAACATGGGGGTGCACATGGGCCTGGTCACCGGCGCGGGCGTTTTATCGACACCAATATTGGGCGCACTTTCGGACAAGTTCCATCGCAAGCTTGTTCTGGCGCCAGGGCTTGCCATATGCGTGGCTTTCCTGGTGACAATAGTCAACATAGGAGGGGGCTTGGGCCTAACCCTTACCCTAGCCGGCTTGGGGCTGTTTACTTTTGCGCTGCACCAGATAATCCAGGCCTCGGTGCTGGACCAGGTCAGCCGCGGAGCCGAGGCCACGGCGATCGGATTCCTCTTCGGCGCCAGCAGCATAGTGGGCGCCTTCTCCAACCTCATTGCGGTAGCAGTGATAGACCAATTCGGTCTAGTAAACATCTTTTACTACCAGGCCGCCCTCACCCTGGCCAGCCTGCTGGTGCTGCTTCCACTAAGCATTAGAAAGCCTCTAACAACTCCTGCATCCACCCCGGACGACTCTTCGATAGGTTCGGAATGATGGAGGGAGCGGCAAGAATGACGGAGGGATGCAGAAGGGATGGGTCTCGCTCCCCAGGGGTTCTTTATCCCGCTTTTTCGCCTATACTGCGCAATGGGGACGTTGGGCAAGCTGATGGGGAAATTCTATTAAGGAGGGTCCAATGATAGGAGGCGAGGCAGACATAAGACGAGCCGAGCAGATTGCCAGCCAGCGAAATTTCGGCGGCAACGCTGATTATCCGGTGCAGTTGTCCATAGATTATCAGGAGTCGAGCAACCGGCTGTCCGTCTTACTACGGATTATTCTAGTTATACCCATAATGGTGGTTCTGGCAACCGTAACCGGTGCAGTAATCACGCAAGATCAGAGTTTGAATGAGACTCTGGCGCCCTTCTTTGCCGGAGGCTGGTTGTTCTTGGGGCCTCTGCTGATGATTCTGTTCCGCAAGAAGTACCCCAAATGGTGGTTTGATTGGAACCTTGCGCTGGCTCGGTTCGAAACGAGGGTTGCGGCTTTCTTGCTGCTGCTCCGAGACGAGTATCCCTCTACCGATGAAGAGCAGTCGGTGCATCTGAACATTGAGTATCCGAACGCGGAGACGGATCTGAACCGGTTCCTACCCATCATCAAGTGGATCCTGGCTATCCCTCATTACATTGTCCTAATTGTCCTTGGGATTCTGGCTGTGTTGGTCACCATATTGGCATGGCTGTTGATCTTGATTCTAGGCCGGTATCCGCGGGGGATGTTTGACTTCGTGGTTGGGGTGAACCGTTACGGCCTCCGCGTTGGGGCTTACATGTGGTTACTGACGACGGACCGTTACCCGCCCTTCAGCTTGAGCGAATAGGGGACGCCAGTACGGCGAGGTTCTTCGCTACGCTCTGAATGACAGGTGGGGCGGGCGGATTTACGGGCGACGGGGGCGGCGTTGACCTGCCTTGAAGCTATGCCTATACTCGACCTAACTGCCGCGACGCTGGGAAAAGGCCGGTCAAGCGTTGGAATGTCCCGACGGAGTGGATGCGGCTAGCAGAGGAGGTTGCCATGACAAGAGTGCACACGTTGAAGATAGAGCCAATGACGGAGGAGGCGTTCAGCCCCTTTGGGTATCTGTTGGACGCCCGGGAGCGGCCTACGGACCACCGCATCATTGCGCCGGTAGACTTCGAGGCTGACGGGAGGGGAACTCTTGGGGTTGTCTGGCAACCCTACGAAGGGGTGCAATTCAGCCAACTGGAGCGTCATTTCGCGGTTACCCAGAGTTTCATACAGATGTCCGGTTCGCCCGCAGTGGTGGCGGTGGCGAGGCCGACGGATATGGACGACCCCATGGCTTCGCCCAACCCGGAGGACGTCCATGCTTTTCTCATCGACGGCAACAAAGGATATGCATTGAAGAGGGGGACGTGGCATTCCCTGAACCGGTACATCCTGACGCCGCCGGGGGCCGTGTTCGCCATTCTCAACTCGAACCCCAACCCCACGCAGATTGTGGACTACGAAAAGAACTACAGCCTCACCTACACGGACTTGGGTTCGGACAAAAGACCCAAGAGGGTGGACCTGGGCGACAAGTACGGCCTGGTGTTTGAGATTGATCTCTAGGCCAGTTGGCTGATTTCTTCAGAGGGTAAACGGATGCGAGTAGAGAGCAAGGTGGCTTTCGTAAGCGGCGGGGCTCGAGGGCTAGGCGCCGCCGACGTGCGCTTGCTGTCCCAAGAGGGAGCGTCGGTGGCCTTTGGGGACGTGCTGGAAGATGAAGGGCGAAGGCTGGAGTCGGAACTGCGGGAACAGGGCCGGCGAGTAATGTTCGTACCACTGGACGTAACGGACGAGGCCCAGTGGCTTCGGGCCGTGACCGCCACCGTTGCAGAGTTTGGCGGTTTGGACGTGATGGTAAACAATGCCGCCGTTGGGGGAGCGGGGCCCATCGAGGAGACTACGGTGGAGGGTTGGAACCGGGTGATGGCGGTTAACGTCACCGGGGTGTTCCTTGGGACGAAGACCGCCATACCGGAGATGCGTCGACGAGGCGGCGGTTCCATCATCAACATTTCGTCGCAGATGGGGATGGTCGGGTCCGAGATGAGCAACGTTGCCTACCAGACCTCCAAGGGAGCAGTACGGATGTTCACTAAGGCGGCGGCGATTCACCACGCCAAGGACGGCATAAGGGTGAATTCCGTACATCCCGGGCCGATACTGACGCGGCAGATGGAGCTTGCGCTGGCAGAAAACCGTCGGCAGGAAGGCTATTACGTGGACCGGGTGCCGCTGGGGAGGCTGGGGCGTCCGCTGGACGTGGCCTACTGTGTGCTCTACCTAGCGTCGGACGAATCGGCCTTCGTAACGGGAAGCGAGCAGGTGGTAGACGGTGGATGGACGGCCCAGTAGGGCTCGGATGAAATTTGCAAATTCGAGGAGGCGCACCGGTGTCGTTGCCGCCCCATAGAGTGGACTACAGCCCGATTATTGACCGGCCCATACTGAAGTGGCCAGGCAACGCACGGGTGGCTGTCTGGGTCGCTCCGAACATTGAGCATTACGAATTTCTGCCGGACTACGACGGGCTTCGAAACCCGTGGCCTCGGGTCCCTTATCCCGACGTGCAGCAGTATTCCCACCGGGACTACGGCAACCGGGTGGGGTTCTGGAGGATGCTGGAAGTCCTGGACAAGCACGGCATCAAGTGTGGCGTGTCGCTGAACATGGCCGTTTTGGAGCACTACCCGGAGATTGCAGAGGCTATGGTCGAGCGGAATTGGGACTTCATGAGTCATGGCATCTACAACACCCGCTACATCGAGACCTACACGGAGGAGCAGGAGCGGGAATTCTACCGGGACAGCATTGCGACCTTGCGCCGCCACACTGGGAAGCAGTTGAAGGGGATGCTGGGGCCGGCGATGTCGAACACGGCCAGGACTCCGGACCTGATGGCGAAAGCTGGACTGATATATCACGCAGACTGGATGCACGACGACCAGCCAGTGCCCATTCGGGTGAAGACGGGGCGGATGATTTCTGTGCCCTACTCCATAGAAATCAACGATTCGGCTCTATTTGGTAATCACTACGAGGGGGAGTATTTCGCCAAGATTGGCAAGGCCCAGTTTGACCGGCTGTATCGCGAGGGGGAGGAGAGCGGACGGAGCATGTGCATTGCGTTGCATCCTCACCAGATAGGACAGCCCCACAGGATTCGCTACCTGGACGAGATGTTGGGCTACGTCATGTCTCACGAGGGGGTGTGGCAGGCTACGGCGGACGAGATCGCCGAGTATTATATGGCCAACTACTATGACGGGATGATGGCGCACCTGGAAGGCGGGCGGCGATGACGACAGGACGCGGGAGGGAGCGCTAGAAATGCCGGCGCAGCGCAGGTTCGGGATGGACCATCCCCACTACCCCTGGCGCCCGTTGCCCAAGCGGCCTCCGCTGCGGTGGCCTGAGGGCGCACAGGTAGCACTGTGCGTCGTGGTCAATCTTGAGCATATGGAATGGATGCCGGCGGCGGAGAGCTACTGGCGCAGGGAATTGTCCGGGGGATTCGGCAACCGGGCCTTTCCGGACTACACACGAAAGTCGCATCGAGAGTACGGGCACAGGGTGGGGATCTTCCGGGTGCTGGACGCGCTGGAAGGAGTGGGGATTCGGCCGACCATTGCCATGGACTTGATGACGGCGCAGAACTATCCGTTTCTGGTAGAACACTGCCTGGGGAGGGGCGCGGAGATCGTGGCCCACGGGGTTTCCGTGACGCAGATGATTACGGAGAAGATGGGGGAATCGGAGGAGCGGGAGTATATCGCCAAGTGCCTTGAGGGGATGCGGGAAGCGACGGGAACGACGCCCCGGGGGTGGTTGGGGCCGGAGTTCGGGGAATCGGCGAGGACGCCGCGACTGTTGGCGGAGGCGGGGGTGGAGTATGTTTGCGACTGGACGAACGACGAGCAGCCTTACGCGATGACGACGCCTGACGGGTCTCTGGTTTCGCTGCCCATCTGCCTTGACCTGGACGACGTGAACGCCTTGTGGGAGCGTCGGATGGACGTGGAGCGGTACGCCGGACTGGTGAAGGAGAGTTTCGACAGGCTGTTGGAGGACGGAAAGACGACGGGGCGGCTGCTGGCGCTGAATCTGCATCCTTGGCTGGTGGGGCAACCTTTCCGCATCGGGTTCTTGGAGGATGCCCTGGAGCACATGACGGCGCAGGAGGGGGTGTGGGCGGCCACTGGGTCGGAGATTGTGGAGTGGTATCGAAAGACTGCGCTCTAGCCTTGAGCATAAGCCAAACGAAAAGGGGCGGCTCCGCTGAGGAGCCGTCCCCCTTTTGTTGGTTCAACGCAATCGTGGTGTCCGAAACCTACGCAATCACCCACTGGGTCTGCCTGCGGTTGCAGGGTGAGGAGAAACGCTCCTGCTCCTTTTCGACGATGAGCTCCACCGGATGCTCGCGGGTTCGGCCCGTATCCGTCCAGCTGCCCCAGGTTTCGGAGATGGTATCAAAGTTGAACTCGGTACCCCGGGTTGTGACTGACTGAAACTTGGTGCCTTCACAATGGCTCCGGCTCTGTTGGCGCTGCGACCGGGTCCAGCTACGTTCCTTTCTCTGCTTGCACGTGCCGGAGATTAGCTGGGGCGAGCCAACATTTCTCCAAGACCCATAGACTATGACTGGTGAGCCAACATTTCTCCAATCACCCCACCGAAGCGGTTCCGAGGCTGAACGCAGCCTGGTATCCTCATGCCCGAGACGGATGCACTCCTGCTTTCTTGTCCTGTCCGGGCCACAGCCGGAATAGACGGCCGGGGTAATGTCACGGTAGCTATGAGTAACAACCGGGGCAGCAACCCACCGAGTTTCTGTGGTGGAGGTAGTCGCAATCCAACGATACCGGGTATTATAGTAAGGAGCGTTGGTGGTGCAGCTCTGCTGTTTCTCGCGTGTGTTGGTACGGGTCTGCTTCCTCCTCCGACTGGCTCCGGAGCCAGTGTATACGGCAGGCACCACGTTCCGGTATGTACCGTATGTCTTGACTCTGGTCGTTCCCGACACGTCTCGCCACGAGCCACAGACCTCCGGTATTATCCTCCACCGGGTTTCGGTCCTGGATGTCGGTACCCATCTGTAGAGAGTGGTGCCGCCACCGGTACATTGCTGCTTCTTCTCCCACGTTACGGTGCGGGTCTGCTCCTTCTCAATGATGAGCAACACCTGGTTCTCCCGCTGGTTGCCCGTGTCCATCCAGTTGCCTGCGACTCTATTGCGGGTTTCGGGTGGGCTTACGTCTTCCCACGCACAAGCTACCCACCGGGTTTCTCTGCGGTTGCAGGGGGACGAGAAGTGCTCCTGCTCCTTCTCTATGATGAGTTCAACAGGGTGCTCACGCGTGTTTCCGGTATCGCGCCAGTTGCCCCAGGTTTCAGCAATTGTGACACGCTGGTAGTCGGTCCTCTCGATGACAACGGGTTCAGCAGGCCTGTAGCCGCCGCATTGGTTCCTCTCGCGCTTGTTCTGCGTCGTCGTGGCAGTGCGGCGTTGGAGTTGCTTGCACACTCCACCGAACAGGGAGGGACTGCCCTGGTCTTCCCAGGCCGTGGTGACTTCAGTGGCCTCGCCATCGTTCTCCAATTCACCCCAAACCAGGTCTTCAGGGGCGGCTACCCATCGGGTCTCGCTGGTGTTGTTGGCGTTCACCTGCTGCTTCTCCCTGGTAGGCCCACAACCTCGGATTTGGAGGGGATTCGTGTCAACCCACCTCACTGGGGGCCGCGGGACGGTGACGGGCTTGGTGGCTGAGTAGTTGGAGTTCTTCTCCGAGTTCTCAAACCGGATCTGCGCAACCCATCTGCCTGTCCGCCATTGGGCGTCGGCGCTGGAAAGTGCCGTGACCCACGAGTTGAGGGTAGTTCCGACCGTCTTGGTAACGGTAGTCAGATTCGGCGGGGATCCAGTCTCCAGATGCGCCCGGATTTCGGATATCGCAGGGTTGCCCGCAGGAATCTCAGTCACTTTGAACTGAATCTTGTTGTTCGAGTATCGAACATCCCATTGGCTAGTAGTTGGTACAGGCGGAGCTTCCCCAGGGGTAACCACCGTTGCCCAATCAGCCCAAGGCCCATCGCCAACCGAGTTCTTCGCCCGCACCCGGTACTCATAGGTCTGTAAGGGAATCAGATTTTCGACAGTGATGGAAGTGCCAGACGTAGGATGGTCCGTATGGCCGAGACCGCCAGCGTTAGCAGGTATCCCTATCTTCACTTCATAACTGGTGGCGTCGGGCACCGCGTCCCAAGAGAGCGTCACGCTGTCAGCAGTCGCGCTGGCCAGCACATTCGAGGGAGCCTCACTCGGGGACATGGGTGGAGGCAGGGTTGGAGGCGGCGTAACAGTAATCACCACAGCGTCGGTGTCGATTGCACCGTGGGTGTCCGTCACCTTTAGCCGGAACCGCAGCGTGGTCCCACTGGAGGGCGCGGTGAAGGTGGCTTGGGATGTGTTGGCTCCGGTTAGGGCAACCTTCGGCCCCTGGGTCTGCCTCCAAGCGTAGGTGAGGGTGTCACCGGCGTTCGGGTCCGCGCTGCCTGAGCCGTCCAGAGTGACGCTCGCTCCCGCGACCACTGTCTGGTCGGGGCCGGCGTTCGCCTCAGGCGGAAGGTTGGCGACTGCAGGACTGTCGGGCGTGTCGGTGACTCTCACCACCACCGCGTCTATATGGCTCCCGCCATCGTCGTCGGTGACTGTCAGCCGGAACCTCAGGTAGGTGGGGCTGGAGGGCGCGGAGAAGGTGGTACGGGCCGTGTCGGCTCCGGTGAGTGTCACGCTGGGCCCCTGGGTCTGCCTCCAGGCGTAGGTGGTGATGGTGCCCCCGTCTCTATCCCTGCTGCCAGTCCCGTCCAGGGTGACGGCTGCGCTTGGGGCAACCACCTGGTCGGATCCGGCAGCGGCTCGGGGAGGGCGGTTGACGACGGTTACCGGCTTGCCCGTTGAGTAATGTGAGCTCCCCACTGTGTTCTCAAAACGGACCTGGGCCAACCATCTACCTGTTCGCCACTCGGTGTCGGTTCTCGTGAGAACGTCAACCCATTGGTTGAGCCTAGTTCCCACTTCTTTCTCAACTGTAGTCAGGTCCGGCTCTAAGCCGGTTCCCAGAAACGCTTTAACCTGGCTTATGGCAGGGATGACTGCAGGCAGCTCGGTTAGCTTGACCTGGATTTTGTTGTTCAGGTACTGCACGTCCCACTGGTCTCCGGTTGGCTTGGGGGGAGTTTCTCCGGGGGTTACTACCGACGCGGTTGCACTCCACGGCCCAACGAAACTATCCTTCACCGCCCGCACCCGGTAGTAGTAGCGGGTGTTGGGCGCCAGGTTTTCAACCCTATGGGTCAATGCCGCCGTTGTGTAGGATGCGTAGCCTATCTCGCCTCCGTCCTCAGGCACCCCCAGCTGAACTTCATAGCCGGTGGCCATCGAGACCATGTTCCAGCTGATGTCCACGCTTCCGGAGGCTGCGGTGGCCGTCACGTTGGCGGGGATCACATTGTCAGCTGCGGGCAACACTCTGACTGTAACGTCATCGGAGACCGACAACTGATGTTGATCGGTGGCGGTGAGGGTGAAGGTGTAGGAGCCGGTCATTGTCGGGATGAAGGTGCGCTGGGCGGGCCGGCCCTCGACTTCGTTGAGAATGACTCTTGTCGGATTGTTGCCGTGCTGGGTCCACGTGTGGGCGACGCTGGAGCGGTCGTCAGGGTCGATGTCGCTGACTGAACCTTCCAGGGTGACTCTGTTGTGGGAGCTGATGAGTTTGTCTCGACCGGCAAGAGCTATGGGCGGCTGGTTGGGGACGGTAATGGTCACCGTATCTGTAGCCGTAAGGAATTTTGGGTCCCGGACGGAAAGTGTGAATTCAAGGGTTGCCGCGTGTGGCGGTGCAGTGAAGGTGGGTTGAACAATCCTGCGATCGCTCAAGGTGACCGGTACGCCGGACCCCTGGGTCCATAAGTAGGTCAACTGCTCAGATTCACCGAAGTTTAGGTCATACGCCGAACCCATTAGAGTCACTTCAGATCCAGGGTCTACTATATGATCAATGCCAGCGTCGATTATTGGAGTTAGGTTCGCGACGGCCACAATGACCTTATCGGTATGTTTGGCCCCAAAACCATCGGTGACAGTCAATTTGTACACTTGAGTCTCCGGCGTGACTGGAGCTTGGAAAGTGTATCGTCTGGTGGTCGCTATTTGGGTCAGCGTTGGATCAGTGAAGCTTGCTTGCTTTTCCCATTTGTATTCCAGCACATCGCGCAGAACTTCGTTAGACTGACTTCTCGATCCGTCCAGCGTGACTTGGGTGCCCGTAGACACAGTGATGTCTTCACCGGCAACGGCAGTGGGCATCTTGACACCGAAGGTGATGCCAAGTTCCTCTTCGATAGCGAAGGCGCGAGACGCGTAGCCGGTGACTGAAGGGCCACCAGGCACTTCATTCTTTCCCGCGAAGTGTATGCCAACAATCCGGTAATTTCCGTGCTCGTCAACCCAGAGAATGGGTGAACCGGAGTCGTACCGCTGGCTGGGTTCATTCCTCTGGCTGATGGTGAAATTCTTCTCCTTTTCGAAGAAAAACGTGCCGAGGCGGGAATCGGTGTCCCTATCATAGATTGGAACCGACAGGTCATTCGAAGGGGTGGGATCCAAGACGGTGAAGGTGCGTAGCCCACCGCCTGCACCGACTGCGATAAGTCGCATGCCAGGCGTGGGGTCTACTGAAGGACCAACAATCGGCCTCTTCTCAACATGGATGTGTTCATCGTCGTCGTCGTTCGGGAAGTGAACATTGAAGCCGGTTTGTACATTAGCGGGTATCAACAAAGCGGCAGCGTCAACAGGATATCCATTGCTGCCGCTTCCCTCGACCCAGCTCCTCTTTTCTACACCATTGACGATTTGCCGAAATAGTTGTCCTACCTTGTCGCCCTCTGCAGTGCCACCCTGGTACATGAACTCAGTGCCATTCACATTGTAGTTGTTGCGGTGCGTACTGACGACATGGACGGCGGTGACGAGGACTTTTGCCAGGTCCGATTTTCGCCTAGCGATGGCGCCGAGCGTTCCGCGATGGTCTTCTCCATCGGACGGCATGATTGCAATACCTGCTCGAAGTGGTCTGTGATTACTGGTTGGTATTCCCATTGTTTCACCTCTCTATTTCTGAATTTTTTTGATTTCTTGTGGCTAGGATTCCAGGTAGGCAAGCCACTGGCCCACCACGATGTGTACCGGCACACCTGCAATGCAGCCCGGTATCCGGTCTTCCGGCGGCACTGTGCGCGGGTTAACCAGATGATCAAGATGTACCTCAACGACAAACCTGTCGGTGAGTATGCCATCCCAAAAGAATTGAAGATTAGGAAAGCTGCCCCTGTAGTAGGGATACATCTCGAGTCGATCTCGGTATGTATCAAGAACTTCATCAATCCGCTTCTTTTCCGGGCCAATCCTCTCGTCCCATGCATCCATTGCTTCCTCATATCCCGGCAGCGTTATTAAGAATGCGTCAGTGGGATAACTGGTTTGGATTGGGTCCTGCTGATTTGCTAGTTGAACGAACTCCCGCGATGGCTTGAAGGGTTTTTCATTTTCGCAGGATTCTGAGAGTATGATCCGCAGCCCGTCACTTGGGTATGTAATGGGGTACTCCTTTGTGCAGGCGGTTGCCAGCCAGAGGGCAGTTGCTGCTATGAAGAGGGTGAGGGCTTTTGTTTGCCAGTGGGTTGTTTTCATGGGTGTCACCTCCTTTAGTTGGCGGGGTTTGTTGAGCTTCTCGTGCTCTTCAGGGGGGAGATGATAGAATGTGTGTTCGCAGTTGTCAAGACAGATGTATCACTTTCCTATCCGCTAGGGTTGGCCTGCCTTGTTGGGATCAGCGGGGGAGTGTTGGTGGGGGATGGATTGGTGACTAGGACCCTTTTCTAGTCCGATTTTCGCCTAGCGATGGCGCCGAGCGTTCCGCGATGGTCTTCTCCGGCTGAAGGCATGATTGCGATGCCCGCCCGAAGGGGTCTGTGATTACTAGTTGGTCTTCCCATTGTTTCACCTCTCTTTATGAATGTTAATGCGTTCTGCTAGGATTCCGGGGTTGCGAACTTCTTGCCTACGACAATGTGTACAGGCACTCCCGCGATGCACCCTGGTATCCGGTCTTCCGGCGGCACTGTGCGCGGGTCAACCAGGTGATGAAGATGTATCTCAACAATCAATTTATCGGTAACTATGTCACCCCAAGTAAATTGCCAAGCTACAGTGCTGCTTCTGAAGTGGGGATATCTCTCAAGTCGATTTATGTGCACTAGTAGAGCTTCATAAACACGCTCCCTTTCCGGAATAAGTCTTTCGCCCCATGCATCCATTGCTTCCTCATATCCCGGCAGCGTTCTCAAGAATGCGTCAGTGGGATAACTGGTTTGGATTGGGTCCTGCTGATTCGCTAGTTGAACGAACTCCCGCGATGGCTTGAGGGGTTTTTCGTTTTCGCAGGGTTCCCAGCGATCCGAGGATATGATTCGCAGCCCGTCACTTGGGTATGTTATGGCGTACTCCTTCCCGCAGGCGGTTGCTAGCCAGAGGGCTGCGGCGGCGATGAAGAGGGTGAGGGCTTTTGTTTGCCAGTTTTGGGTTTTCATGGGTGTCACCCCTTTCTGTTGGCTGTGTTTTTGAAGGCCACTAGCTCTTCATGGATGAATAATAGAATATGTGTTTGTGTGTGTCAATGTGTTTTGGCACATTTTATCTGGAGGGGGTGGCGGCAATTTGATAGTGGTGGCCGATCTACCCCGGCTTTGAGTCCGTAATGTGGCTATCCCCGGCAGCAGCCCCTTCGACCATCGTTTCCTTGGGGGGTCACGCAGATTATAGGAGTCCGCTTCTCGCAAGGGTTTCCGTGTTGCCCATTGGCGTTTCGATTCCTATAATGTGAATAGGATTCGTAGCGGCTGCGGTAGGGGTTGGAGGGAAGCGAGACCCGCATATCATCTTTGAGGCAAGGGAGTCCGGATTATGGGAGAGAATAGACTGGCCCTGACGGCCCACCTGATGCGCAGGGCGGGCTTTGGGGCGACGCGGGAGGAGTTGGAGACGCTGGCGGAGCGGGACTACGAGGGGTTAGTGGAGGACCTGGTCAATCCGGAGCGGTTCCCGCCGGTGGATGAGGACGTGCTGGAGCGATATTACGGCTGGCTGGAAGGGGTGCAGGGGAAGGTTTGGGCCGGCGTGTGGATTTACCGCATGGTGAATTCCCAGCGTCCGCTGGAGGAGAAGATGGCGCTGTTCTGGCACCACGTCTTCGCCACGGGCGTGTCCAAGAGCGACCACCCGCCTTCTTCCATCCAGCAGATAAGGATGTTCCACCGGTTGGGCCTCGGGGATCTGCGGACGATATTGCTGGAGCTTTCCAAGGATCCGGCGATGATATTCTGGTTGGACAACAACGAGAATCACGCAGACGACCCCAACGAGAACTACGGCCGGGAGCTGCTGGAGCTGTTCTCTATGGGGGTCGGCAACTACTCGGAGACGGACATCAAGATGGCGGCGAGAGCCTTCACGGGCTGGACCTTCGACCAACCTCTGGGTCTGTATCCCTGTGGGTTCTATCCTTCGGAGTTCTCCTACCGGGAAGATGACCACGACGGGAGCGAGAAGACTTTCCTGGGCGAGGAGGGGCGCTTTGATGGTGAAGAGATAATCGACATCATCGTCAGGCAGCCGGCGACGGCCCGGTTCGTGGCTAGACACCTATATAACTTCTTCGTAGCGGACGAGGCGCAGGTGCCGGCGTGGGACACGCTGCCGCCGCGGGACCCGGAGGCTGTAGAGACGTTGGTGAACGCTTACTTCGATTCGGGCGGAGACATGCGGTCGGTAATGCGGACGCTGTTGAATTCCGAGTTCTTCAAGGAGGCGCAATTCCAGCGGGTGAAGAGCCCTGTGGAGCTGTTGGTGGGGGTGCTGAAGCTGGTGGACACGAACCGGTTCCCGGACACTAATGTGATGTCCTACCCCACGGCCACGGCGGTGATGGGCCAGCAGCTACTGAATCCGCCGACGGTGGAGGGGTGGCACACGGGCAAAGAGTGGATCGATGGCGGCACGCTCAACGAACGGGTTAATTTTGCCGTAAACCAGGTTGCAGACGCTACGAAGCCCGGCGTCCAGAGCATCATTGAGCGACTGGAGAAGGACGGAGGTGCGCTCGCCCCGTCGGAGTTCGTCGACCGGTGTCTGGACCTGGCGGGGCCTCTTGAGGCCAGCGAGGAGACACGAGAGGCGCTGCTTCAGTACGCCGAATCCGGCGGCGACTTGGATATGACGTCGGTGGGAGACGGGGAGTCCGCCAGGGCGCGCATCGTGCGGATGCTGCAACTCATTGTGGCTTCGCGCGAGTACCAGTTTGCATAGGGTCAAGGAGGATATGATGAAAGAGAGAAGCCAGGAGCCGGTGCTGGTTGTGCTGCAGCTGAGCGGCGGCAACGACTTCATGAACACGCTGATTCCGTATTCCAGCGGCGCCTATTATGACGCACGGCCCACGGTGGCCATTCCGCAGAAGGACGTGCTACCCATTGACGATACGCTGGGGTTTCATCCGAGCGCCGGGCCGCTCAAGGAACTCTACGACAAGGGCAAGATGGCTATCGTTCAGGGCATTGGCTACCCCAACTCCATCCGGTCACACTTTCGCGCCATGGACATCTGGCACACCTGCGAGCCCCACGAGGTGGGCACGGAGGGCTGGGTTGCCAAAGCAATTCGGGAATTGGACCCGCGGTCGGAGAACGTGCTCACCTGCGTGAGCCTGGGCAAAGGCCTGCCGCGGGCGGTGGTAGCCCAGGGTGTGCCGGTAACATCGGTGGACAACCTGGAGGCCTACGGTGTGATGACGGGCATCGCGGAGAGGGAACGGCTGGAGGCGCTGGAGATTTTCAAGCATATGTATACGCCCGCCGTTGGAGCGCAGGCGGCTATGGACTATCTGGGGAATACAGGGTTGGACGTGCTGAAGGGTACGGACATGCTCAAGAAAGCCCCGGCGGAGTACGAGTCCAACGTTGAGTACGCCAACAACGGCATTGCCAAGAGCCTTCGGGACGTGGCGCGCGTTCATCTTGCGGGGTTGGGCACGCGGATCTTTTACACCCAGCACGGTGGATACGACACTCACTCCAGGGAGCTGTTGCTCCACGAGCAGCTTTTGACGGAGCTATCCGGCGCCGTTATGGACTTCTACCAGGATTTGGAGGAGCACGGCGCCGGCGGCAACGTGGCCATGCTCGTGTTCACGGAGTTCGGCAGACGGATCAGGGACAATGGCAGCGGCACAGACCACGGCTCGGGAGGCGGGGCGTTCATCATCGGACCTCGCGTCAAGGGCGGCCTGTACGCGGAGTATCCGCCGGTGGATCCGGCCAATTGGTTGAACGGCGAGGACCTGCGCCACACGGTGGATTTCCGAGGCGTCTACGGGACCATGCTTGAGCAGTGGATGGGGATAGAGGCGGCGCCCATCGTCGGGGGCGCCTTCGAGCAAGTACACCCCTTCGCCTAGAGACGCGAAGGGCGAGAAGGACTAGAGGTGATCCATGACTAGACCTTATGCGATGTTACGAGCCGGGTTTCCCTATTTGAAGACGGTGGGAATGCGGCGGCTGAGTGTGAACTTTCCCGTGGACGTGGCCATAGGGCGGAACGATGCCCTATATATCCTCTGCCGCAACGAAGAGGGGGCCATGGTTCGGATGCTGACGCAGGATGACGACGGTCTGGGGTCTTTCGGTTCCCTGGGGACGGGAGACGGGCAGCTGCGCTGGCCGGTGGCTATCATCTGCGACGGCGACGGAAATCTCTTCGTCTCGGACGAGGCATGCCATAGGATTTCGAAGTTCAGCGCCGAGGGGGAATTTTTGGGGAAGTGGGGGGAATTCGGCGCGGATACAGGAAAGTTGAACGCGCCATCGGGCATTGCCTTCGACAGCAGCGAGAATATGTACGTGGCCGACGGGTTGAATCACAGGGTGCAGAAGTTCACCAAGGAAGGGGAATTTCTGGCGACGTGGGGCCGCTTCGGATCCGGCGATGGTGAGTTCAACATGCCGTGGGGCGTGACGGTGGACGAGTTCGACGACGTGTACGTGGCGGACTGGCGAAACGACAGAATCCAGAAGTTTACCGCCGACGGAGAGTTTGTCTTCAAGTTTGGAAGCAGCGGCAGCGGCGACGGGGAGTTCAACCGGCCGGCGGGGGTTGCGGTGGACGTCGACGGTGACATCTACGTGGCAGACGCGGGAAACGACCGCGTCCAGCTTTTCAACCAGAAGGGGCGCTTCGTCCAGAAGTTCCTTGGAGACGCCACCCTCTCCAAGTCGGCACGGGCGTATATGCTGTCCAATCCCATGTTTCTGCGGCTGAGGGACATGGCGTCCATTGACGCGCAGAAATACTTCCGTCGCCCCCGGTCGGTGCGCGTTGACGACAAAGGGCAAATGTTTGTGCCAGACTACGGCTCTTTCAGAGTGCAGATCTATCAGAAAGATGTGGAGCGGCTGGAGGAGGGCCAGATTGCAGCGCCCCTTTCGGCCCCTTCGCTCCTGACGGCCTGAGAGTTGTTTTTTTCGAAATTCAGGAGGTAATATGAACAGTAGCAGTTTAGACTATTCGAAGTTATTTGCCAAGGATTTGCCGGGCCCGTCGTCGCGGTCGGAGCCGGACCCGCCCTACAACTTTACCTACGGCCATGGCAGCCCGGACCTGCTGCCAATCGAGGGTTTTGTGGACGCGGCGGCGGACGTGTTCAGGAAGGACGGGCGGAGCCTGGCAGTGTACCACGCCAACGGGGGAGGCCTGGGATACCTGCCGTTGCGGGAGTTTCTGGTTGAGAAGCTAGAGAAGCATCGGGGTATCCGGGTAACGGCGGACGAAATTCTGATAACTTCCGGGTCTCAGCAGGGGATAATCGCCGTGCTGGACGCCTTTTTGGAGCCGGGGGACACGGTGATAACGGAGATGTTCTCCTATGCCGGGACGTTGGGCAACCTGCGGCGTCACGGGGCGGAGGTGGTGGGGGTGCCCCTGGACGACGAAGGGATGCGGATGGACCTGCTGGAGGAGACGCTTTCCGATTTGCAGTCGCGGGGAATCAAGCCGAAGTTCATCTATACGATACCGACGCTGCACAACCCCACGGGGCGGGTGATGGGCATGGCTCGTCGGCGAGAGATGCTGGAGCTGAGCCGTCGGTTCGGGGTGCCAATCTTCGAGGACGAGTGCTACGCCGATCTGGTCTTCGAGAAGGAGTACGAGCACGCCATACGGTCGCTGGACGATTCAAACTACGTGCTGCACGTGGGGTCCTTCTCGAAGTCGCTGGCGCCCGGGGTGCGGCTCGGGTACGTGGTGGCGCCGTGGGAGGTGATGAGCCAGATTCTGCCCTTCAAGATGGATATTGGCACGAGCACCATGGGGCAGATGATTGTGGCGGAGTTTCTGGAGCAGAACTTCGACAGCCACATGGAGCACCTGAAGTCGGGATTGGAGCGGAAGCGGGACACGCTGATTGCGGCGCTGAAGGAGCACTTCGGCCCGGAGGTGCAACCCAGCGAGCCCCGGGGCGGGATGTTCGTGTGGGTAAAGTTTCCGGAGGGGGTGGACACGCGGAAGGCGTTGGCGGCGGCGAAGGCGGAGGGGGTGGCGTTTAATCCGGGACCGGACTGGGCCGTGTACGCCGATGACGACGAGCGGAACGGCAAGAACTACGTGAGGCTGTGCTACGCGCTGCTGACGGAGGCGGAGACCTGGGAGGGGATTGAGAGGCTGGCGCGGGCGTTCAAGGCGGGGGTGGGGTTTCCGTAGGGGTTAGCAGCAAGGCAGAGAAAACGAAGGGGGCGGCTCCGTGGTGGAGCCGCCCCCCCTTTTTGGTTTGTGCTACTGAGTGTGTGAGGACTAGGCGACAACCCACCGGGTCTCGGTGTCACCGCAGTGGGAGGTGCGTTCCTGTTCCTTCTCGATGATTAGCAGTACCTGATTCTCTCTCTGCTGACCCGTGTCGTCCCACGATCCCCAGCGGAGGGGTTCGGGGTAATCTCTCCACTGGAAACTAATCCTTGAAGCAGCAATCCACCGAGTACGCCTATTGCCAAGGTTGGACGTCTGGAACTGTTCCTTTCTCCAAGTTGCTATTCGGCTCTGCTTTCTCTCTCGGTCCGGCCCGCAACCCTGAGTCGTAGAGAGGTCCCGCCAAGTACCCGCGTCGAAATCTTCGATGCTACCTGTATCCGTCCACGTGGACGGCCATTCTTCCTCGGGGCAATCCACCCACTGAGTAGCGGTGGTTGAAGAGGTGCTCACCCAACGATATCGGGTGTTGTTGTAGGGAGCGTTGGTGGTGCAACTCTGCTGCTTCTCCCGGTACACAGTGCGCCGCTCCTGGCACTCCTTATTTGCACCGGAGCCGCGGGTTCGTCCAGTACGACTCCAGCTACCGTATCTATCAACTCTGGTTTGGCCAGTGTCTGACCAGCTGCCACAGACCTCCGGGATGATTACCCACCGGGTTTGGGTGCGGTTGCAGGGAGACGAGAAACGCTCCTGCTCCTTTTCGACAATGAGCTCTATGGGATGCTCGCGGGTTCGGCCCGTGTCCGTCCAGCTGCTCCAGGTTTCAGAGACGGTGACACGCCGGTATTCGGTCTTGACAATGACGACTGGGTCAGCGGGCCTGTAGCCGCCGCAGTGGTTCATTTGGCGCTTTCTCCGAGTCGTAGTGACGGTCCGGCGCTGGGTCTGCTTGCACGTTCCACCGAATAGGGAAGGGCTGCCCTGGTTCGTCCAGGCGGTAGTCGTCACTGTGGGGGAGCCGTCGTTCTCTGGGGGATCCCACCTGTAGGGTTCAGAGGCGTCCTCCCTTTGGGTGTGGCGGGTGTGGCCGTTAGTGCATTCTTCTACTCTCTTCCTGGTGGGCCCACAACCTTCGTTACTAACGAACGTCCATACATGAGTAATGAGAGGCGGGTCCTGAATGGGAACCCATTGGTATTCGAACTCCCTGATGAGAACCCACCTGTTCGGCTCGTTGTTAGGATTGGGTCGAAGTTCCTCCTCTTGCTCATAGGTGACCAAACGCCGCTGTTCCTTCTCATCGAAGTCTTCAACGGGGTCAGTCTGTGTCTCGCCGGTGTCCTCCCAGTCGGTTTCCGTCCTATTGCGTGTTTCCTCCGTGGGCACCCAGATGGCTACCAACACCGTCTTGGCATCTGAGTAAGGCCCGTAACCGTTGTTGTTCCTGAATCGGATGAAAACGCTCCATACACCGGTCTGCCAGTTGCTTGAGTCATCGGCAAGAACCTTGTCGTATCTGTTATCCAGGATGGTATCCAACGTCGCCGTAACCGTCGTAGCGCCTAGCTGGAGTCGCACCTGCACCTCTGATATGGCGGGGCTGACAGTGGGCAAAGACACCACATTGGCATAGATGCCGTCCGTTGAACGTCTGACTTCCCACTGGCCATCCGTAGGCTTGGGCGGAACCACAGCCGGGGGCGGTGGGTCGGGGACGGGAATCCATTGAGTTTCGGTTCTAGAGGCATCAACCCACCGGTGCTCGTTGGCGCTGTGGCTGGAGCGACTCTGCTCTTTCTCCCAGGTTATGGTGCGGCTCTGCTCCTTCTCAACGATTAGCTCTACCGGGTGCTCTCGCGTATTGCCGGTGTCCGTCCATGCGCGCGTGACCGTATTCCGGGTTTCGCCCGTGTCTACCCACGGCGCAACGGTAATCACCACAGCGTCGGTGTCGATTGCACCGTGGGTGTCCTTAACCGTCAGTCTGAATCGTAGGATGGTCTCACTGGAGGGCGCCGTGAAGGTGGGACTCGCCGCAGTGGCGCCGCTCAGGGTCACGCTTGTCCCTTGGGTCTGCTTCCAGGCGTAGGTCAGGGTGTCGCCGGCGTCCGGGTCTGTGCTCTCTGAGCCGTCAAGCGTCACCGTGGCCCCCGCATCCACTGTCCGGTCGGGGCCGGCGTCCGCATCAGGCGGAAGGTTGGTCAGTGCCGCCGGGTCCGTGGAGTTGGTGACTCTGACTATCACCGCGTCTATGTTGCTGTCGCCATCGTTGTCCGTGACGGTCAGCCGGAATCTCAGATGGGTGGGGCTGGAGGGCGCGGAGAAGGTAGTACGGACCGTGTCGGCTCCGGTGAGTGTCACGCTGGGCCCCTGGGTCTGCCTCCAGGCGTAGGTGGTGATGGTGCCCCCGTCTCTATCCCTGCTGCCACTCCCGTCCAGGGTGATGGCTGCGCCAGTGCTTACCACTTGGTCGGAGCCAGCGTCGGCGCGGGGAGGGCGGTTGGTCAAGGCTGCCGGGTCTGTGGAGTTGGTCACTCTCACTATCACCGCGTCTATGTCGCTGTCGCCATCGTTGTCCATGACGGTCAGCCGGAATCTTAGATGTGTAGGGCTATCGGGAGCCGTGAAGGTGGGGCGGACGGTGTCGGCTCCACTCAGGGTGACATCCGGCCCTTGGGTCTGCGTCCAGGCGTAGGTGGTGATGGTCCCTCCGTCTCTATCTCTGCTGCCGCTCCCGTCCAGGGTGACGGTTGCGCCCAGCTTCGCCACCTGGTCGGCGCCGGCCTCGGCAAGGGGAGGAAACGTAGTAACCACCGTCGCCCAAGCGGTCCATGGGCCGACGCCGTCGGAGTTGGTCATCCGCACCCTGTACTCATAGGTGGTCTGGGGCGTCAGGCTCCCGATGGTGATGGATGTTCCTATTGAATCATGGAAGGTGTGGTTTAGGCCGCCTTCGGACGAGGGTATGCCTATCTCCACTTCATAGCCGGTGGCTATGGACGGTCCGCGCCAGCTGAGAGCCACGCTTCTGGCGGCGGCGGTGGCCATTACACGCGTAGGTAGGACCGCGTATTCCGACACCCTCACCCTTACTTCATCGGTGTGCATAAGACCGTATGGATCGGTGGCTTTCAGCTCGAATATCAAGTCCGCAGGCGCGGCAGGCGCCGTGAAGTATTTCCCATTCAGTCCTGTGCCCTCTAATGTGACCCCGGTCCCTGACTTCTGGGACCAGAGAGGAGTGCCCCTACCTCGGTCCTCCGGATCCTCGTCACTGATGGAGGCGCCCGTTAGTTCCACCCTGGAGCCTGCAGCGACGACCTGGTTGTATCCGGCGATGGCTACGGGCGGCCGGTTGACGACATTCACAGTTACATTTGCGGCAGCCTTGGCTCCGTTGCCATCGGTGACGATGAGTCGGAATTCCAGATTGGCGGCTTCAGCAGGAGCGGTGAAGGTGGCTGTCTGCTGAGTCCTATTTGTGATCGTTACGTTAGGAGTTCCGACGGCAGGTTCCGGCAGCACCTGATCCCACTGGAAGGTCAAGACGTGATCACCCACGATGTTGCTTTGGCTTCCAAGGCCACTCAGGATTACGGTCTCTCTGGGACGGACATCTTGGACAGGATTGAGGGTAATGGTGTCTCCATCACGCTCCTCCTGGAATGCCCCGGCAACGGCGGTGGGGGCGGGGAGGCCAAAGGTGATGCCGAGCTCGCGTTCGACATCTGATGCCCACATTGCGAACCCTTTAGTCCCTTCGCTACCGAAGAAGATCCCAACCATTCGGTAATTACCGAGCTCATCCCTAACGACAAGGGGGCCACCTGAATCGCCTCCCGTTGGAGGACGATCACGTGTCAAGACAATTATGTCGACAAATTTGCGATCTAGATCATCATCCCCCGGTAGCCACCTTACTTGTCTGGCGCTAAAAAGGGTTGGTGTAGTCTCTCCACTGGCAATTCCTAACATTATTAAATCGAGATTGCTAGTAGGAGGAACAGATCCGGATACTATCGGCCTCGGTTTGTGTAGGGGATCATGAAGATGGAATGATGCGTCGGCTTCATCCATGTTATCCGTGAGTTCCAGTGCAGCGATGTCAAAACGGTTGTCGTAGTCGAAATCCTCACCCGCCAATCTTCTGATGACCGGCACCCAACTCTTCCTCTCTACTCCATCTATGGTTTCCGTGTAAAGCTGACCCACCTTGTCGTCATCTGAAGTGCCGCCCTGGTAGATGACCTCGTTTCCACTCACGCGCCACCTGTCTCCACGCTCTGAACTGACGACATGGAGGGCGGTTACCAAGACCTTTGCGCCATCGGAGTCGCGTCGGGCAACGGCTGTGAGGGTTCCGCGATGACGTTCCCCAGCGGATGGCATTATTGCTATACCTCCCACAAGGGGTCTGTGCTGGCTGCCATAGTTATCTACTTCTGTCATGAATTTCTCCTCCTTACTAATTTGTTGTTCTGGTTACTTTTGCTAGTTCCCTTGTGGCAAGTAGTCAATGGGTTCTTCGAGCGATCCACGACCTTGATTTGTCAGGAAATGCACCGGGAACCCCTCAAGGCAATGAGGTATCCGCTCTTCCGGCGGAAGAGTGGTCTGGTCAACATAGTCTTCTGCAAACGAGACTTCAATGACTACCACGTGCCAGATTCGAGACCGATTAAACCGGCCCAAATGTCTAAAATTATACTGCCCCAAAAATCCAAGCGTCCTGAGTTGCTGGTCCGGCTCAACTGCCATTACACCGAAATCTACATGACTGACCTCTTTTTGCGCGTGTAACCAGCCATCGTTTCTGCGTATGATCTCGTCTGCACGCTCCATCTTCCATTCGACTGATTCATTCAGGTCATTAACGTCGTCGGGACATTTCTCTTTTGGCATGACCCGCATATAGACGGATATCTCCTCTTCAATGGAAGCAGGCTCCTCGCAGGCGGTTGCTAGCAAGAGGGCCGCTGCTGCGATGAAGAGCGTGAGGGCTTTTGTTTGCCAGTTGTGTGTTTTCATGGGTGTCACCTCCTTTGGTTGGCGGGTTTGTGAGCTTCTCGTGCTCTTCATGGATGGATACTAGAATATCTGTTTGTGTTTGTCAAACGGTTGTGTCAATTTGGGGTAGGTGGGGTTGGGTGAGAGGGGGTGGGAGTTGGGGAAGAGGTGGTTGGTTAGGGGAGGACCTTTGTGCCGTCGGCGCGGCGGGCCACAGCGGTTAGGGTGCCCATGCCAGGCATGCCATCGGACGGGGTAATTGCTACCCCTGCGCGAAGGGGTCTGTGGTTGCCTTGTCGCTAGCTTCCATCGGAGAACGTTTCGAGCGATCCACGACCTTGATTTGTCAGGAAATGCACCGGGAACCCCTCAAGGCAATGAGGTATCCGCTCTTCCGGCGGAAGAGTGGTCTGGTCAACATAGTCTTCTGCAAACGAGACTTCAATGACTACCACGTGCCAGATTCGAGACCGATTAAACCGGCCCAAATGTCTAAAATTATACTGCCCCAAAAATCCAAGCGTCCTGAGTTGCTGGTCCGGCTCAACTGCCATTACACCGAAATCTACATGACTGACCTCTTTTTGCGCGTGTAACCAGCCATCGTTTCTGCGTATGATCTCGTCTGCACGCTCCATCTTCCATTCGACTGATTCATTCAGGTCATTGGCGTCGTTGGGACATTTCTCTTTTGGCATGACCCGCTCATAGGTGAGTATCTCATCATCGATGGAAGCAGGCTCCCCGCAAGCCGCTGCCAGCCACAAAGCAACGGCTGCGATGAAGAACGTGAGGGCTTTTGTTTGCCAGTTGGTTGTTTTCATGGGTATCACCTCCTTATTTGACAATGTTTGTATGTTAAAGAATGAAAGTTGTGGCTATTAGTACACGCATCTCCGCCGCGCAACCCTAATAGGGCGCCCCTGAATACCACCTTACGAGAACAACAGGACGGCGCTCCAAGCATCCGATCAGATCCGGCGCTCCCTGTGAAACCGTTTCAGTGCGTTCACGTTCGGTGTGCAGAAGGAAGCCATATACTGGCCCAGTATATGGTCGCGCTCCGGTAGTATTAGCCGAGAAAGCCCCTATGGATATTCTCTTCAAATTGGGAATTGACTCGGGAAGCGTCCGAAAGCGGTCTTCGTGTCTGTTGTAGACTCCGACTGCTTTGAAGAAGTCGTCCTGATGCAAGGGTCCCCGATTACGAATCTCCGCTAACTTTTCAGGGGTTACAGGTCCCTCATCACTCCTCCAGATGGCTTCGTTAGCAGTTACAACCCGCAGGGGGGCCCAGTTGTCGCTCTTTTCACATGAAGCCAAGCCCAAAGTATCGGCAGCGTCTGGTTCGCTACAGGCGGTTGCCAGGCAGAGGGCTGCTGTTGCGATGAAGAGGGTGAGGGCTTTTGTTTGCCAGTTGAGTTTTTTCATGGGTGTCACCTCCTTTGATTGACGGGTTTGTGAGCTTCTCGTGCTCTTCATGGATGGATAGTAGAATATGCGTTTGTGTATGTCAATGTTGTTTTGGCACATTTTGCCTGAAGAGCGGGTTGCGGGACGGGGGTCTGGCGGCACAAAAGGAAAGGGGGCGGCTCCTTGGCGGAGCCGCCCCCTTTTGGTTTGCCTGTGGTTGCGGGGTTACTGCTGGTAGACGGGGATGGTGTATTCGTGGTGGCGGACGGGGCCCCAGTGCTGCCAGTTGGCGGTGTACTTTTCGATGACGCCCGGGTCGTAGGAGGAGACGGGGAAGAGGAAGGCGAGGGGTATGAGGAGGTAGTTGTCGTAGAGGTAATCAGCCATAGCCTGTTCCCACTTCAGGATGTCGTCCGGGTTGACGGAGGCTTTGAAGTTGAGGTAGAGCTGGTCCAGCTCGTCGTACTCCCAGGTGGGGTTGCCGCAGCCGCCGGCGACGGAGCTCATGGGGTAGCAGGGGTCGCTGGGGAAGGGGTTGCCGGCGCCGTAGCGGATGGTGTAGACCTGTTGGCCCCAGGTGCGCTCGCGGGCGCGCTGGAGAATTTCGCCGAACTCGACGGGTTCTATCTTGCTGGTGAGGCCGACTTCGGTCCACATGTTTGCGAGGACTTCGGCGACATCCGGCGCTTCGGGGACGCCGCCCATCTTGGCGGTGGTCACGTCGAATTCGAAGCCGTTGGGGTAGCCGGCTTCGGCGAGGAGACGCTTGGCTTCTTCGGGGTCGTAGGGGTAGGGGGTCCATTCGTCCTTGAAGTCGTAGCGGTAGGGCGGGATGCCGTAGGTGCTGGCGGGGACGGCGGCAGCGCCCCAGAAGGTTTCGATGATGAGCTCGCGGTCGATGGCGAGGTTCATGGCTTTTCGCACGGTGGGGTTTCGCAGGGGGTTGTCGGCTATGAAGCCTTCCGCGATGGGTTCCATTTCGCCCTTGCGGGAACCGGCCAGGATTTCTTTCTCCTGGTCGTAGTAGAGGCCGCCGAAGTAGGCGAACATGAAGATGCCGGGGAGGGTGGCGACGACGGTCTGGAAGCCTCTCTCTTCCGCCTGTCCAAGGAGGGTCCGGGGGATGTCCGAGAGGTGGACTTCCTCGGCTAGGAGCATGGCGAGGCGGGTGGCGTCTTCGGGGGTGTAGTAGATCTGGAGCTCATGGAATTCGGGGGTCTTGCGCCAGTGGTCTTCGACGCGCTCGACGAGGAGGCCGACGCCGATTTTCAGGTCGATGTACTTGAAGGGGCCGGTGCCGACGGGGTGGTCCGCGTAGCCGTCCTCACCGCCAACGGAGTCCCAGTATTCTTTACTGATCATGGCAGCCAGGCCGCCCTCGGAGATGTGGCCCAGGAGGAGGGGTTCGGCCTGGTTCATGTTGTAGGTGAAGGAGTAGTCGTCGTGGATGTCGAAGTTGGCGTCGTCGACACCGTAGATGTTCCAGCGTCCGGGGTTGTAGGAGGACTCGCCGGCGGAGGTGCGGATGCTGTGGATAACGTCGTCGACGGTGAGTTCGGTGCCCGTCCACGAGTCGGTGCTATGGAAGGTGATGCCCTGTCTGAGGGTGAATTTCCAGCTGGTCGCATCGTCGGACATCTCCCACTCTTCGACGACGTGGTCGTTGGTGTAGTCGCCGGTGAAGGGGTCGATGTAAATCATTTCCTCATACATGGTTTTGATGGGGCCGGAGGAGGAGTGGAAGGTCTGGTGGACCATGCTGACCTGGTGGCCCGGCGGGACTATGGAAACTTCCAGCCGGGGGGAGACGGGGACCTTGGCCATAACCGCGGGGGTTGGGGCCGGGGTGGGGGCGGCGGTGGGGGTTGGTCGAGGGGTGGCTCTTGGGGTGGCCCTTGGGGTGGCGGTCATGGCGGGGGTGGAGGGCATGGCGGTGGGCGTTGACGGCATGGCGGTTGGCGCGGGCGCGGGGGGCGCGGTTGCGGGGGCGGGGGCCGGGGTTGGGGCGGCGGTGGGGCCGCGGGTGGTGGGGTCGTCGCCGCCGCAGGCGAGGATTAGGAGGAGCGTCATCAGCAACGCTCCTAAAAGGGCGTAGATGGGCAGATGGGAAACAGCTTTGAGGTGTCGCATGGGGGTTCATCTCCTTATCACGTAGGGAAAGACGTGGAGGGTTTCGAAAGATGGGGGTGATGGGGTGAATGCTAGGGAGTTGGGGGCGGGTTGTCAAACCGGGAGGGGACGGGCAGGGGTCTTCACCCCCATCCTAACCTTCCCCCCTCAAGGGGGAAGGGATAAGAGGGGAGGGGTACTCGTTTGACTCGTTTTGATAATCGACTGGGTATCAATTTGTGCCTGAGATGATTCGTTTCAGGCGTGGGACTCGTTTTTTTCTGTGGTGGAAACGAATGGTGGGGCGGGGGGGACGGGCGCCCACGAGGGACGCCCCTACGGGGGAAGGAAGGGAGGAGAGGATGGATTCCGGCCTTCGCCGGAATGACGAGGGGGGTGATGGGGGGATGGTAGCAGGGGAGGGGGATTTTGGGCAAGGGGGAGTTGGCAGTGGGGGGGGACGGGCGCCCACAAGGGACGCCCCTACGTGGGAGGGAGAGGGAGGGGGCTGGTTTGAAACCAGCCCCTACGACAACGGTTGGTTGGGTGGGCGGGAGGGGGAGGGGATGGATTCCGGCCTTCGCCGGAATGACGAGGGGGGTGATGGGGGGATGGTAGCAGGGAAGGGGGATTTTGGGCAAGGGGGAGTTGGCAGTCGGGGGAGGGACGGCCGCCCACGAGGGACGCCCCTACGGGGGGATGGAGAGGGAGGGGGCTGGTTTGAAACCAGCCCCTACGACAACGGTTGGTTGGGTGGGCAGGAGGGAGGGGGATGGATTCCGGCCTTCGCCGGAATGACGAGGGGGGTGATGGGGGGATGGTAGCAGGGAAGGGGGATTTTGGGCAAGGGGGAGTTGGCAGTGGGGGGGGATCACCCCCATCCTAACCTTCCCCCCTCAAGGGGGAAGGGATAAGAGGGGAGGGGGAGCGCGAGGGGGGGGGAGGGAGGCGGATGGGTTAGGAGTTCGGGGGCGGTTCGGTGAAGGTTTCGCCGTGGGCTTCCGCGGTCTGTCGGCGGGCGTTCCATTCCATCCACTCGCGGATTCTAGTCTCGCCTTCTTCCCGGCCTTCTTCCCGACCTTGTACCCGGCCTTCTTCCCGACCTTCTTGGCGGGCTCTGGCGCGGGCTGTTTCCAAGCGTTTACGGCGGCGGTCTTCGAGCCATTTTTGCAAAGAGTAGGCTAGTACCATTCCGTTCCTCCCTATTTCCGTTAGGGTGAAGGCACTGGCGGCGCATGCCATGGCCGCCGGACCCAAGGCTACTATAATGCTGTAGCCAGTTTCTATTGTACCGTCTTTGGCGTCAATTTCTCTAGCGACGACAAAGACCATTGCGGTTAGGTAGAAGACTGCGAAGAAGCCAAGGTACCAGTTTCTAGCTCCGACGACGAGGCTCCAGATGGGTTCTTTTTGTTGTTTTGTATTTGGGATGGTGGGTTTCCTTCCGCATGGAATATATACCATTCATTAGGGAGGGGCAAGGATAATAGTCATAAAAGGAAGGGGGGGCTGGTTTGAAACCAGCCCCTACGGGAACGGTTGTGGGGAGGGGGGATCACCCCCATCCTAACCTTCCCCCCTCAAGGGGGAAGGGATAAGGGGGGAGGGAGGCGCGACGGCGGGGTTGGGCTGGATGGCAACGAGATTCTTCACTGCGTTCAGAATGACAGGTGGGGGGGATGGGTTGCCGTGTCCGCGAGGACGGGGGGGGACGGGCGGTTCGCGAACCGCCCCTACGGGGGGAGGGAGGGGAGGGGAGGGGAGGGGATGGATTCCGGCCTTCGCCGGAATGACGGGGGGGGGATGGGTTAGGGTTTGGGGGTGGGGGGAGGTTCGGTGAAGGGTTCGCCGCGGGCTTCGGTTTCTTCCCGACGGGCGTTCCATGCGGTCCAGGCTTGGTTGGCTTCGGTGCGGCCTTTGGCCATGCCTTCTTCACGGAGTTTCCGTTCGCGCTTTTCGAACCAGTTGTCGATGAGTTTTTTTGCGCCGTGGGCTAGTACCATAATTGTTCTCCCTGTTTCCGTAATGATAAATGCTGCTCCGGCGGACATTGTCATCACGTCGGAGGAGGGCGTGGGGGTCGGGGGTTTTCATGGGGGGGATGGTAGCAGGGGAGGGGTTTTTTGGGCAAGGGGGAGTTGGCAGTGGGGGAGGGGGAGGGGAGGGATGGATTCCGGCCTTCGCCGGAATGACGGACTGGGGGAAAAGGAAGGGGGCGGGCCATTTGGCCCGCCCCCTTCGGAGTTTCCTTTGGGTTTGTGGTTACCAGGTTAGGGGATGATGATCCCCGCCTCGTTGGCGTAGACCCAGTAGGCTGCGCCAGTCTTTACCTCGTCCTGGTCCTCGCCCACTGCGGCCTTGGCTATGGAAAGCCTATCCAGCCTGCCAGCCAGTGAGTCGAATCCGTAGACCACTTGGGCATCGATGTTGGCGAAGTAGTCGCTGGTGGCGATGCCGGTTCCAGCTTTACGCTGTTGGGCGTCTACGACACCTATCAGGTTCCAGCCCTTCTGTACCGCTATGTGCGGCGGGGGCCTTTCGATACTGCCGGTGCTTTCCAGGACGACTGATACGTCCAGTACACCTGCGCTCAATACCCAGTAGCCGTTCATGCCGTTGATGGTCGTCAGGTCACCCATGAACATGCCGTCGTCGCCCTTCATGGCGTTCAACCAGAGGCCGGAGGCGTTGTCGAAGCTCAACACGTTGGTGATGTCCTCGTTGCCCTCTCCGCCGAATACCGCGTTGATGTCGCCGTCCGCGGGGTTGCCGGGGAAGGATATGAGGTTGGGACCGGGGTTGAGTTCGATCTTGTAGGGGGCCCGATCGGTCTTGGCGAACTCGAGGGTGAATTCCTTCTCGTTGCCAGCGTTGTCCATAACCTCGATCTTGAACACGTGGTCACCGTTGGGGAGGTCTCCAGGTCTGTACACGTACAGTACCCAGTCCCTGGTGGATACCGATTCGGTGATGTCGTCGCCGTTGAAGGAAGCGCTCATCAGGGTCACGGTGCCGTGGGTGTCGAAGTCCGTTGCCACGTCAGCCGGGTCGTCCGTCATCTCACGGGTGTCGTCGACCGGATCCGCATCGGCATCCACTCCACCGAGGCCGTATTCCTTGCCCTCGTCGGAGAAGTCTGCCCTGATGAACACGCCTGCGTTGTCCGTCTTGTAGTCGTTGTCTACTATGTCAGGCGACCATGCGGGAGCCTGGACCTCGTTGTCCACCTCGAAGAGGATGGCGCTCTTACTGTCCAGGTCGATGGTGAATTCCTCATTGCCTACGTCCTTGTCGTTCTCATCTTTCTTTGTTCCCTCTGTGCCGGCGGTGCCGGCGGAAGCCTTCAGCTTGAGAGCGCCACTACCCAGGTCATTACCGCTGACGTAGACGCTCCAGAGACCGTCGTCGTCGTTGCCGCTGAAGACCGGCTTGAGCTCCCATTCGTTGACGGCGCCGGTGGGCGAAGCAGTTGCGGAGGGATCCGAGGCCAGAATCTGGTCGCTTCCAACCTTGCTTATGACCACCGTGGGATTACCGGCGAGCCGCTCATCGGAGGAGATGGTTATGGTCAAGTCCTCGTCGGTGACGACCCGGTCGCCTGCGCCTGTGCCGCTAACGGACACGGAGAGCTTGGCGGGTATGCCGTCATTGGAGGTTATTTCCTCGTCTGCACCAATGAGGTTGCCAGCCTTGTCAGTAAGGGACTCGGTCCCCACTACAATCTCGGGCCTGTCGTTCGGGTCAAGCTCGTCCACATCCAGGTAGACATTGCTGCCCTTACAGGTCACGCCGTTGGGGGCGCTGCCGTCGACCTCAAAGTCATCGGCGGAAACGGAGTCGCAGTCCAGGGCCTCGGTAAAGGCAACTACTATGCTGGTCCGCTTGCCGTCCGAGCCAGCCATCACATCGCTACCGTCGAGCCAGGTTCCCGTGAAGGTCTTGGTAGCGTCGAGCTCTGGGCCGGCGGTGTCCACTCGTACTACGAAGGGGTCACAGCCCGTGCCAGCGACGTAGCCATCTTCTCCGGGCTTCTTGACCGCATCCACAATGGTGCCTTCAAGGGCGCCAATGTCAACGGTCGCGGGCACAGTACACTTGGTGTCGCCATCCGAGTCGCTGACACCGTCGTTGCCGGCCAGGTCCGTGGAAACGGCCCACCAGCGGATCTCGTATTCGTCACCGAGGGGGTCGGCGTCCAACTCGTCGTCACCAATACCCTCTTCAATGGTCACTGAGGCCGAGTAGCCATTCGTGGCCTCTTCGAGCGTGAGGTCGTCACGGTAGTAGATGACGTCGTTATCGTTGTCATCTTCTCCGAGTCCGTAGATGCCGGCGAGAACCATGATGCTGCCCTCGGCGTCCTTGTCATCGCTGATGCCGGAATCCGTGTCCTGCACGTCGAAGGAGACTAAAGGCTCGTCCTCGCGCCCGGCGGTCCCGGTGGCGGGCGCCAGGTTGCTAAAGGAGGGGCCGCTCACGTCCAGCGGAATGCTGGCCGTGCGGGTGCGGCTGGGGTCACTGTCAGAGTAGGTAACTCTGATGGTGTCACCAGCGTTGTTTACGGGGATGGTAACGGCCGCACTGCCAAAGTCGTCTTCAGACTGGGTACCGTCTTCGACGACTCCCTCTGCGGTCGTTTCAGCCTGCGCGGCGGTACAAGAAGTAGCAGTGTTCGGGGTCCCATCCGCATTCTCGTCACTGTTCAGGGCATCGTCGCAGATCTTCAGCATGACCTGGAACTTGCCACTCCTGGCAGCTGACTCCATTAGAATCACGCTGATTCCACCAGCAAAGGCATCGCTGCTTACCATTACCCTGTTAGTCACGCTGCCCTTGTCATTCAGGTTGCCAGCCCCTCTTACCTGAACGCTGTAGGTGAGGACAACATTAGCGTCCGCGGTAGCGGTTTCATCAGCCTCGGTGGGGGCAGGTATTGTTCCCACTACCGCATCGGGGTCACTGTCAGCATCATCTCCGTCCGGAGCGTCTGCAAGCGTAACCGTAGAAATGGTTGCGTAGTCACCCGATATGTCCTCGTTGTTTTCATCCTGTTTTAGAGTCCCACCAACGGTGACCATGAGATTGGGCTCGGCCGATGGAGCACCTGCGTTCCTTGCTGTGATGTCCATCGCGTTGAGCTTGCCGTCACTGTTCATGTCTGTAAGGTCTTCCCAAGTATAAGGAACACTATCGAGCACATCTATTGGACCAGCACTCAGGTCGCGACCTGCGGCTGGCTCGCCAGCTTCTGCGGCGGTTAGTGTGTAAGCCGCTCTGCCGCTGATGTTGTCCTTATTGTAGATCTTGTATTCGAGGTGAGTGGCGCCTGCAGGCGGACTACCACCTCCAGTAAGTGCCAATGTGCCAGACTGGGTATTTAGAACCAACCAGCCTGCGGTGATCGGCACCGTCGTCTCACCAGACTGGCGCTTGCCGTCGTCATCACCACCGTCTGCATTATCGTCAGGGGTATCAATGAACGCGGTGAAGTCCTGATAATTCACATTTCCATCATCGTTTGCGTCCGCCAGATTGCTCCAATCCACAGCATCATCACCAGCGGGTACTCCACCAGTGATTTCGAATGTCTGTGTGGCGGGCTTGTTCAGGTCTTGGTCCTCGACCTGCAGCATGACGGCGGCACCAACACCACCCAGCCCGTTGAGGCTGAGGTAACTGATTTCGTCATCGCCGGAGAGGAACTCAATGTTCCCTGCGTCGGCTGCGAAGGCGGGCATAGCCCACAAGAGCCCCAGCAGCAGTGTTACCAGTATACCGGGGATAATCCAGGTTGCTTTTTGTATCACTTTTCCTCCCAATGCGTCGTAGTTTGAGGGGCCGTCCGGTGGTTAGATATCATAGACCAACCTCCATGAGTCTGATGCCCGTTGGGCGCCAGGGAGGGCCGGTGTTTCCGAGATGAATTGGTCTGGAATAGTACATTGTTTCCCTCTCCTGGGGCGTTAATTCTGATATATTCGGTGTGTTTCATGGTTTGTGGTGATGGTTTAAGGGCGGGGGCTTTGCCAAGCGTAGGCCGCTCCACAGGTAATTCTGCGGTGGCGGCTAGGGGGGTGTTGGCCCTTGCGGATGCCGTAGGTATGTGAATTTGCCTCTGGGTAAGTTTTGGGTTTGGCAAGCCTGTGACAGTCATGCGGTACTTTACACAACCCCGCTTGAGATTGTCAAGTAGGATTGGCGGGGGAATTTGGTGGATAGTTGGGTATGAATAGCGGTGGATTTCCTAGCTGTTTGGCTATGGGAATACGGGGGATATTATACATTGTGTCGATGGGGATGGGAAGGGGTCACTGGGTGACGGGTCATTGCATGACGGCAAGTTTGGGGTCACTGCGTGACGGCAAGTTTGGGGACACTGCGTGTCGGCGAGTTTGGGGGCGGGCGTGGGGACACTGCGTGTCGGCAAGTTTGGGGGCGGGCGTGGGGACACTGCGTGTCGGAAAGTTTGGGGTTGGGCGTGGGGACGCTGCGTGCGGAGACCTTTGCATAACAACCGAAACGCATTCAGATAGTGGTGTGGGACGACTCATGCCGTAGCTAAATCATGGGATTCTGGATTCCGGCGTTCGCCGGAATGACGGAAGGGGATGGGGACAGGGAGGCGCGACGGCGGGGTTGGGCTCGATGGCAACGAGATTCTTCACTGCGCTACGCTTCGTTCAGAATGACATGTGGGGGGCGAGGGGGAAGGGAGGGGAAAGGAGAGGGTTCGGGTTTGCGGGGGAGGCTCTCTGCGGGAGTGAGGGAGACGGGCGACGACGAGGGACGCCCCTACGGGGGAGAAGACGGGCGGTTCGCGAACCGCCCCTACGGGGGATGGGAACCGGGGAAGGGATGGGCTTCCGTATGTGGGGGACGAGGGGGAAGGGTGGGAGGGGTTGGTGGGGGCGCGGGGGCACGGGGAGGAAGGGAAGGGAGGATGGGGGGCGGTTGACACTCTGTTGGAGGCGAGGATATACTATTTTTGTCAGCTTTCCCCATCGCTTCGGCCCGGCACAGGGTCGAAGATCGGCGGGAAGCAGCCGACGATTCCATACCCCGGAGTCCCCCTCCTTCCTTATATATATGAAGGTTTTGCTGTTCTCCAGTAGCTGTTACCGATTATCTCCGCGTATGCCTTTGCCGAATGGCGGGGGCGGGCGCCCACAAGGGACGCCTCTACGAGAGAGCAGACGGGCGGAGCTTTCACCCCCATCCAAACCTTCCCCCGTCGAGGGGGAAGGGTGGGGAGTGGAGGGGGATGGGAACCGGGGAAGGGTGGGGAGTGGAGAGGGACGCGAGGCGGGGACAGGATGGATTTCCGAAGTGTCGCGAGGACAACGGGGGCGGGCGCCCACAAGGGACGCCCCTACGGAGGGTGGGGGGATGGGAACCGGGCGGAGCTTTCACCCCCATCCAAACCTTCCCCCGTCGAGGGGGAAGGGTGGGGAGTGGAGGGGGACGGGAGTAGGTGAGGGATTGTTGTGAGCACTAAGTTCATCTTTGTAACGGGCGGCGTTGTTAGCGCCGTGGGCAAAGGGGTCAGCGTCGCGTCTATTGGGCGTATCCTGAAGAGCCGGGGGATCACTGTTTCCGTGATCAAGCTGGACCCTTACCTGAACGTGGACCCGGGGACGATGTCGCCGTACCAGCACGGTGAGGTGTTTGTGACGAAGGACGGCGGCGAGACGGACATGGACCTGGGACACTACGAGCGGTTTATTGACATTGAGGTTACGCGGTCGTCGAATCTGACGGCGGGGCAGGTGTATCAGTCGCTGATTGCGAAGGAACGCCGGGGGGACTTTCTGGGGGGGACGATCCAGGCGGTGTCGCACGTGACGAATGAGATAAAGGGGCGGATTCTGTCGCTGGCGGAGGAGTCGGGCGCGGACGTGGTGGTGGTGGAGGTTGGGGGGACTGTCGGGGACATGGAGGGGCAGCCGTTCCTGGAGGCGATCCGGCAGATGCGGAAGGACGTGGGGCGGGAGAATGTCTTCTATATTCACGTGACGCTCTTACCTTATATATATGCAGCGGGGGAATTGAAGACGAAGCCGACGCAGCATAGCGTGAAGGAGTTACGGGGCATCGGGATTCAGCCGGACGCGATTCTCTGCCGAAGCGACTTTGAGGTGTCGGACGGGATAAGGGAGAAGATAGCGCTGTTTTGCGACGTTCAGAAGGACGCGGTGATTCCGCTGCTGACGGTGGATACTATCTACCGGGTGCCGCTGATTCTGGAGGAGTGGGGGCTGGGGGATTTGCTGACGCGGTCGTTGAATCTTCGGGCCGCAGAACGGGATATGAAGGCGTGGGCGGCGATGGTGGAGCGGATGGGGGCGTATTCCGGCAAGGTGCCAATTGCGCTGGTGGGGAAGTACGTGGAGCTGCAGGACTCTTATATTTCGGTGAAGGAGGCGTTGCAGCACGCGGCATGGCATCACGGGCAGGAGGTGGAGGTGCAATGGGTGCACGCGGAGGAGGTGGAGGCACAGGGGCCGGATGGGCTGCTGGCGACGGCGTGCGGGATTGTGGTGCCGGGAGGCTTTGGGGAGCGGGGAGTGGAGGGGATGATTCGGACGGCGCAGTACGCACGGGAGAACCGGATTCCGTACTTGGGGTTGTGCCTGGGGCTTCAGGTGATGGTGGTGGAGTTCGCCCGGAATGTGTTGAATATGAAGGGGGCGCACTCGTATGAGGTTGACCCATCGTGCGAGGACCCGGTGGTGCACATTATGCCGGACCAGCGGACGGTGACGGATATGGGGGGGACGATGCGGCTGGGGGACTATCCGTGCATGCTGGTGGAGAATAGCCTGGCGCGGCGGGCCTACGGGCAGGCGCAGGTGTCGGAGCGGCACAGGCACCGGTTCGAGTTGAACAACGACTATCGCGAGCGGCTGGAGGAGGCAGGGATGCGGGCGAGCGGACTTTCGCCGGACCGACGGCTGGTGGAGATAACGGAGGTGGAGGGGCACCCGTTTATGCTAGGGGTGCAGTTTCACCCGGAGTTCCGGTCGAGGCCGCACCGGCCACACCCGCTGGTGAGCGAGTTTGTGGGGACGGCGATGAAGACGCTGCGGGAGGGAAGTCAGCCTTCGCTGCCGCTGGGGGAGGAGATGATGGCGGTTCGCCGGACGCCTCCGTATATGAATGGGGACTGATGTTAACGGTGGAAGCGGTTATATGATATGAAGCTTTTCGTGGATACGGCAGACGTGGACGAGGTGCGGCGGGCCGCCCGGTTAGGGGTGGTTTCCGGCGTGACGACGAATCCTTCACTGGCGGCGCGGGCCGGGCTTAGGGGGATGGAGGGGTACCGGGCGGCGATTACGGAGATAGCGTCGATTGTGGACGGGCCGATATCTATAGAGGTCGTTAGCGAGGACGTGGAGGGGATGATAACGGAGGGGAAGGAGTACGCGACGTGGGCGCCGAGGCCATGGGTGAAGCTGCCAAGCACGGCGGCAGGATTCCAGGCGATGAAGGCGCTGTCGGACGAGGGGATTGAGATCAACCAGACGCTCTGCTTTTCGGTGAACCAGGCGCTGTTGGGAGCGCAGGCCGGGGCGGCGGCGGTGAGTCCCTTCGTGGGACGGATTGACGACACGGGGCAGCGGGGAATGGACCTGGTGGCGGAGATAGTGTCGATATTCCGAAATTACGGTATCAAGACGCAGGTGCTGGCGGCGAGCATACGCCACCCGCTGCACTGCGTAGAAGCGGCCCGGGCCGGGGCGCATATAGTGACGGCGCCGTGCGCGGTGCTGGAGCAGATGGTGAACCACCCGCTGACAACAATGGGGGTGGAGCGATTTCGCCAAGACTGGCAGAAGGCCAGCGGGGGCTGAGACGCCCCGGACCCTCGTCTCAGCGGAGCAAAAATCTTTGGAAAGAACGTGATCCAAGTGGCTGCCAAACCGACGTTAGACGTTTCAGAACTCGAGAGGATGAGCAAGGAGGATCTGCTGGTAATTGCCCAGAAGATGGGCATGGAAAACGGCACCTCGCTCACGTCTCTACGCAAAGAGGACATGGTGGTGCGAATTGCCCACACATTCCCGGACCAGCACAGGCTGAAGGGGTCGGGCGTGCTCGAATTGATGAGCGACGGCTACGGCTTCCTGCGCCACACGGGGTTGAAGCCGGGGCCGGGGGACATCTACGTTTCGCAGTCGCAAGTCCGGCGGTTCGGACTACGGTGTGGCGACACGGTGGCCGGGGGCGTCCGCTCGCCCAAGGGCGGGGAGCGATACTTTGGGATGACGCGGGTGGACACGGTGAACGATCTTACGCCGCCGAATGCGCGGACGAGGCCGGCGTTCGAGGAGTTAACGCCCATCTTCCCCGAACAGCAGATAATGTTGGAGACGACGTCGGATAACCTTACGACGCGAATGATAGACCTCTTCTCGCCCATTGGTCGCGGTCAGCGGGGGCTGATCGTGTCGCCGCCCAAGGCGGGGAAGACGACCATACTGAAGCACGTGGCCAGCGCCGTGAGCGAAAACTACCCCGACATCCACATAATGGTGGTGCTCATCGGGGAGCGGCCCGAAGAAGTTACGGACATGCGCCGCTCCGTGAAGGGAGAGGTCTTCGCCTCCACCTTCGACGAGTCGGTGGAAGATCAGGTGCGTCTGGCGGATCTTTCGTTGGACCGTGCGAAGAGGCTAGTGGAGTCGGGCAAGGACGTGCTCATTCTGATGGACAGCATCACGCGGGCGACGCGAGCCTACAACCTGTCGCTGCCCAGCAGTGGACGCACCCTTTCGGGCGGCATAGACCCGGTGGCTCTTTACCCGCCCAAGAAGTTCTTTGGCGCGGCCCGCAACGTGGAACACGGAGGCAGCCTGACGATCATCGCAAACTGCCTGGTGGACACGGGTAGCCGCATGGACGAGGTGATCTACGAGGAGTTCAAGGGAACGGGCAACTTGGAGCTTCACCTAGACCGGAAGCTGGCGGAGAAGCGCATCTTCCCAGCCATAGACATCGGCCGGAGCAGCACCCGGAGGGAAGAGCTGCTCTTCGACCCAGCCATGGTAAAGAACATCTGGCTGCTGCGGCGCATCGTGGGGCTGCTGGTCCAGGAATCAGGCAACTTCACCGACGGCATTGAGCGGATCCTAGAGCGGCTCTCCAATACCAAGAACAATGTCGAATTCCTTGCGCGCCTGGGCAAAGAGAAGTAGAGAGCCGGCGCGCGAGGCTTTGGAGGCATTAACGAAATGACGACGGAGACGAATCACGGGATGAACGTGGTCACCGGGGAAGGCAACACCAGAGTGCTGCTGGGATGCACACACCAGCGGGGACTCGTCTACCTAGTGCCGGCGGAGAAGAGTTGGGTGTGCTCGAAGGAGATGCTACCGGGCCACGCGCTTGCGGGGTTCTTAGGGGAGCTTACGGCCCAAGGAGATGCACAGGTGGAAGAGATGATGCAACGGTGGGGCATCTACTTCAGACAGATGCCGTTGGACGAGTCCCAGGGCTAGCAAAACCCTACACGCTGTCTGCGGAGGTGCTACCCGCCTTCGGGGATGGGCTTATCGTCCTGCTGGCTCGCCAGGTGTGGCGTGGGGAGCGGGTCCATGGCAGGAGTGGGTTGAGCCGGAGCCTCTACCTCTTGAGGAACTTCCTCCACCTCCTCTTCAATCACGGGCTTCCGACCTTCGAATAGAGCCTTTAGGTTCTCACCCTCCACCGACTCGTACTCTATGAGGAACTCGGCGATGTCGGAAAGCCTCTCCCTATTCTCCTCGAGAATGGCCACGGCCCTATCCTTCGCCGTAGTAATTAGGTCCTTAACTTCCTTGTCAATCTCTACGGCCAGCTCCACGCTGTAGTCTTGCTCTTCGTGAATCTCCCTGCCGAGGAAAACCAGTTCCTGACGACGGCCCAGAGTTCTGGGTCCGAGCTTCTCGCTCATACCGTACTGCTTGACCATCTTCTGGGCAATCTGCGTCGTGCGCTGCAAGTCGTTGCTGGCGCCCGTGGTGATCTCCCCGAAGACAATCTCTTCTGCGGCCCTGCCACCCAAGGCGGTGGCCATCATGTCCTCGAACTGGCCCTTGGTCCACAAGAACCGGTCTCCATCCGGAATTAGGCGGGTGTAGCCGCCCATGGACCCGCGGGCCACGATGGAAATCTTGTGCACGTTGTCGGCCTTGGGCAGCGTGTAAGCCACCATAGCGTGGCCGGCCTCGTGGTAGGCCGTCATTGCCTTCTCTTTGTCGTTGATGACGCGGCTCTTACGCTCCGGCCCGGCGATAACCCGGTCTATGGCCTCCTCGAACTCGGAGATGCCGATGAGCTTCTTGTTGCGGCGGGCTGCCATCAAAGCTCCCTCGTTGACGAGGTTGGCCAGGTCTGCACCACTGAAACCGGGAGTCTCCTTGGCGATAACGTCCAGCTTCAGGTTGGGAGCGAGGGGCTTGCCCTTAGAATGGACCTTCAGTATGGCCTCACGGCCTCGGACCTCCGGCAAGTCCAGGACAACCCTTCTGTCAAAGCGGCCGGGGCGCAGGAGAGCCGGGTCCAAGATGTCCGGCCGGTTGGTAGCGGCTAAGACGATGATATTTGTGCCCGTTTCAAAGCCGTCCATCTCCACCAGAATCTGGTTGAGGGTCTGCTCCCGCTCGTCGTGGCCGCCGCCTAGACCGGCGCCCCGATGGCGGCCCACGGCGTCTATCTCATCCACGAACACGATGCAGGGCGAGTTGCGCTTTGCCTGGTCGAAGAGGTCCCGCACCCGCGCCGCGCCGACACCAACGAACATCTCGACGAATTCGCTGCCGCTGATGGGGAAGAAAGGCACCGCGGCTTCGCCGGCGACGGCCCTGGCCAGCAGGGTCTTGCCAGTGCCCGGCGGACCTACCAGCAGGACGCCCCGCGGGATTCGAGCTCCAAGGGAGAGGAACCTGTCCGGGTTCTGGAGGAACTCCACAACCTCCTCGAGCTCCGCCTTGGCTTCGTCGGCGCCGGCCACGTCGGAAAAGCTCACCGTAGGCCGGCTGGTAAGTATCATCTTCGCCTTGCTGCGCCCAAAGTTCATGGTCTGATTGCTGCTTCCCTGGGCCTGACGCATCAGTAGGATAATGAGCGCGCCAAAGAAGATTAGGGGCAGGAAGTTCAGCAATAGGCCGAGGTTGAAGCCGCCTGAACCTTCGAAGTATACAGGGACGGTGTCCGGGATATGGTCAGTGATGTCCGTGCCTTCGCCAATGCGGCTCCTGACCTCGCCTCCGCTTACAGTGATGACCTTCAGGGATTCTCCCTTCACTTTGATTGAAGAGACTTCTCCCTCCTTGGCCATGCGGACGACTTCTGTGAAGGAGACCTCATCGGAGCCTCCCAGACCTGGTACGACGATGAAGAAGATTGAGGCAACGGCGACGATTATCAGAAGATAGATGAGGCCGCTTCTCAGCCACTTTTTATTGCTCATATTTACGCCAATCCACCCGCCGATTAGGGGAAATTTACTGGGGAATCCTTGGAAACCCAGGGCGTTCAACCCGTATATTCATACTACTTTATAACCGCATAAAAAGCAAAGTTAGCCAGACGTGTTTCCACACAAAAAGGGGCAAAAACTATCCGTGACGGTTTCCCTATAACAAGCCTGATAGTCAATCGGCGCGTATGAATAACCCTCGGGCGAGAGGCGCCGCACTCCGGTCTTGCTCCTAGCAGACGGGCCTGGCCAGAACCCCAGGGGCGACTTTCCGTCGCAGCCATCGGCCGTCCGACGAGCTTCCCTGCAAGACGCCGTTCTCCACCATGACCTTGCCACGCAGCATAGTCATCACCGGATAGCCCTGGCACTCAAAGCCCTCCCAGATGCTATAGTCGGAATCGGCGTGCAGGTCGTCCAGGGATAGGGTCTTACGTACGCTGGGGTCTATAAGCACCAAGTCGGCGTCGCTTCCAGGGGCGATGACGCCCTTTTGGGGATAGAGGCCAAGAATCTTCGCCGCATTGGTGGCAATTACGTCGGCAAATCTTGTCAATGCCATGCCGCCCTGGGAAACGAACTTGGTGAAGGCCACCGGCACCCTCGTCTCGATGCCGTTGTGCCCGCCGCAGACGGACTCGATGGTCTGACCCCAGAGCTTGACGTCCTTATAGGTAGTGTATTCGTCCGTGGCAGTGGTAGAGATGCGACCGTCCTCCAGCCCCAGCTGGAGGGCGTCTCTATCGGAGGCGTACTTGATGGCGGGGTAGGTGTGAATCTTGGTGCCGTTGGGCTTCTTGTAGTCGTCGCAGGTGAACTCCAGGTAGTTGTGGAGGGCCTCGCCGTAGACGGGCAGGCCACGGCTTCTCGCTTCACCCACTGCAATCACGCCCTCCTTGGCGGTGACGTGGACAAAGTAGATGCCCACCTCGGCGTGCTCCGCCATGCGGATGACCTTGCGGAAGGACACGTCTTCAGAGATGTTGCTGTGAACCAGGTGAAGGTTGTGCCCCTGGTCCCTGCCCTCCCGCTTCAACTTCTCTTCCATATAAGTAACCATGTCGTCGTCTTCGGCGTGGACGGCCATGATGCCGCCGTGCTTCGAGACCTCCTGGAATATGGCCTGAAGGTGACCGTAGGGAACACGCCCGCCGAAGGTGGTGAAGACCTTGAAGCTGGCCTGGCCTGCCTGCACCGCTTCGCCAATTTCGCCGATGTTCTTGGGGCTGACTTCCCCCGCCAATATATAGTGGTAGGCAAAGTCCGTGTAGCTGTGGCCGTTGAAGGCCTGTTTTCGAGATTCCAGCTGATTCATGATGGAGTCCTGGGGCACGGGTTCGCCAGGGGTAATGGGAAGGGTGCCGGCGAAGTCGAGAAGGGTAGTGACGCCACCGAAGGCCGCGGCTCGGGTGGCCGCTTCCGGCGGCTGGGTGAAGACTTCCGGCCGGCCGGCCCACTGCTCGGGCACCGGAATGCCGATGTGGGTGTGGGGTTCAATACCACCTGGGAGGACGATCTTGCCCGAAGCGTCGATGACGTGAGCGGCCTCGGCTCCCAGAAGACCAGGATGTGAGAGGGCGGCGATTTTGCCGTCCTGTACGGCCACGTCCATAATGGCGGCCCCCTGGGGCGTAACCACCGTACCGCCTTTGATGATTGCGTCGAGCATTTCGCCACCCCCTTGCTAGATTGGCCTCATTATAACAGCCCCGGCGACTGGTGACCGCCAGCCTGCGAGGTCCTCCCCCTATAGCTGTAAAGGTAGCGAAGAATTTGTGTGCTCCCTAGCCTATCTCCTACCTCCGCTTCTTCTTCACCATCCGAGGGGTTTCCTAATCATTCCAACCTCGTCTTCAAGCATATCGGGGAATTGGCTATTCCGAAGATGACTCTTCCACAAACGCTTGATATAGGTAACCGCATTCGACAAGTTCTTAGGGCTGACGCTTCTACGATCGGGATTGACCAGCGTAACCTTAAGGCTGAGTTCATCCCGCACATACTGCATTGCACCGGTGAAGTCTGCGTCATTGGACACAATGCCGGCCTGCTCGTAGTCTCCATTGAATCCATCCACCAATAGGCGGGTGGCGAGGTTGACGTCGGAGCCTTTTTCTTCAGAGTCCCTGACTAGGACTCGGCTTGGCAGGCCAGGTATTGGCTGAACCAATGGACGGCGAATAACACCGGACCGGAAAGTGCCGTAGAATACCTCAAGGCTCGTAATAGTGGACAACGCTCGCAGGTAAATGAGTTGGCGCTGGTTCAGACCGGGATTGTCGGGCCGGGGATTCACGAGGGCGGTAAAGTAGGAAACTTTATTAATAGCGTCATCCGGAAATAATGTCTGGCTCAATTTCCGCAAGTCCACCCATCTGAAGGGAGTGCCTTTAAGAGCGCGATAGTAGAGATTGAAACCGTCTACATATACATTGGTGATCAATAGCTACTCCCTGACAAAGACAGAGACCGCCTGGTGAGGCGGTCTCGACCCTACCGTCGAATCGATAGGGGGGGCTAGCAACAAGTTAGCATAGAAACGTCCATTCGTCAACCAGTTCACATGCCAATGAATCTTGTCGCCGCTGGCTACGACCAAGGTTAGGCCCGACTAACAAGCTTCTCGTCATTGATAGCTGGGTTATCTTGACACTTGGCCTCCGGCCTATTTAGTATTGTGGGGTTAAGCCGAGGTAGCTCAGCGGTAGAGCAGCGGACTGAAAATCCGCGTGTCGTTGGTTCGATCCCGACCCTCGGCACCACGGGACGAAACCTGTTTGTAGGCGGAAGTGGCTCAGTGGTAGAGCATCTCCTTGCCAAGGAGAGGGTCGTGGGTTCGAATCCCATCTTCCGCTCCACCTTTCTTTACGCTTTCCGTTCAGCCCCAATTGTTGACATTCCAACCCTTCATGGTTAGTCTTTTTGCCCAAGTGTTATACTCACTCAATCAACGGATGTATTATGAAGGAGGCAATTGATGCCACTACTTCTCACGGACCGGGAAGTTAACCAGCTAATGACCATGCAGGACTGCGTGGGTGTCATGGAAGATATGCTCGACCAGGCCCACCGAGGCATGGCGTGGCTGCAACCCCGTTCCCACATCCGCACACCCCAGGGATACCACCACATCATGCCGGGCGCCGTGCTCGACACCGGAGTGGTGGGCCTGAAGGTATACACAGCCCGCTTTCCCGGCGGCTCCCGCTTTCTGACGGTGCTGCACGACAGCGAGACGGGCGACCTGCTGGCTCTGCTGCAGGGTGGGCGATGTTCCCAGCTCCGCACCGGCGCACTAAGCGGCGTGGCCAGCAAGTACATGGCCCGCGAGGATGCATCCGTCATCGGGATAATCGGCACCGGCGCCCAGGCCCGCGCTCAGTTGGAAGGCACCTGCGCGGTTAGAAACATCACGTCCATCAGGGCCTTCGACATCGTTAAGGAGAAGGCCGAAGAGTTTGCCGCCCAGATGTCTGAGCACTTGAACGTGGAAGTCTCGGCGGCGGAGAGCGCCCAGGCCTGTGTGCAGGGCGCCGACATAGCAATCACCATGACCACCTCCCCCAACCCGGTACTCTTCGGGGAGTGGCTGGAACCGGGAATGCACCTCAGCATCATGGGTTCCAACCACTGGACTCGCCGCGAGGTGGACAATGACGTAATAAGCCGAGCCGATTCTATCGTCGTAGACAATCTTGAGGAGGCGAAGCGGTACAGCGGCGACCTCCTTTTCAGCATTGACCAAGGAATCGTCCGGTGGGAGCAGGTACACGAGCTGGAATCGGTCGTCGCCGGCCAGACTGCCGGGCGGCCTTCAGAAGACAGCGTAACTATGTTCAAGTCCCACGGCATAGGCGTCAGCGACGTTGCCGCCGCTGCTTTCGTCTACAAGCGAGCCAAGGAGGAGGGTCTGGGTACAGAGCTCCCCCTAAACTCGTAGGCAGCCTTATGGCTCCTACCTCATGGCATAAAAACATATAGTGTGAACACTGGCATCAAACCCTATATTCTGCATTACTACATAGTAAATTTGGAGAAGATTTGTGAACAATGACCCGTCCAAACAGGACGAAGGGCTTTCCGTTGCCCTTCCCGGCCCCGTCATCAACCCCGCCTTTGCCCAACATTTAGACCGGCTTGTAGCCCTTGCCAAGCAGGGGCAGAGTACGAATAGTCCTCTTTTCAATCCTTCCGAACAGTGGCTCATCGACAACATCCGAGTCTTCCAGGACCTGCCCGACGACGAGCGGGACGGTCTGATGCGGGAGGTGGCAGAGGTTGTCCAAGAAGGAGCGGAGGCGAACGCTCAGGGCAAAGCCGCCGCCAAGGTTTGGCCCGAAACGGTAGTCAGGCTGGACAACGGAGGGTTGGCTTTCTTCAGCCAGCTGGGAGTCGTCCGCCGCCCGGACCTCACCCAGTATTTCATCGACGGCTTCTCTCGAAATCGAGACGCCCTCGCCTTCACCGAGGAGAGCCAGGCCCTCTTTACCGAGGTGCTGGAGATTATTGTCGAGGAGATGGGCCGCCGCTTTGAAGCGGGCGACGGGATTCTACAGACGGACAGGCGCATCTGCGACGCGCCGGGCCGGTCATTCCACGCTCGACAGGTCCTTTTCGGAACCCGCTACTTGCAGCTGCCCCTTATGTGGCGGCAACTGACCTTCGACCTCCCCCAGGAGGAGATGGCCCAGGAGCCGGACATCCTCGAGGTTTCAATTCCGAACTGGCTGGAGGACCTGAACCTGCCCCAAGGACTTAAAGAGCGCGTCCAAGAGGCGGGACTGACCCAGCTTGTCTTCAAGGCCCCCACCAAGGGACTCTCCCTTCACCTGGGATTCGACTATGTGGGTGAGCACAAGATGGGCCCGCTTTCCATAGCCATGTTCAAGGTCAAGGAGGCCCAGGGCCTAGCCATACAGGCGGCTCTAAGCATGGTGCGCATCCGCACCCTGAGCGGCGCCCTTACGAATTCAGCCATAATTACCCTCGGCCCGTCTCTTCACGGCAAAAGCACTCTTACCATTATGATTGAGCTAGCCAACAGTGAAACTGCCTCCCTTCTCGGCCTGGCTGAAGACTCGGAGGAGGGCGTCTACCCAATGAACGACGACATCGTCCTTCTCCAGCAGCTTCCCAAACCCATCGTATCCAACCGGGACGGTCAGACGACCGAGATTCCCTACGGCATTGACGGCACCGAGAACAACCTCTACGCCGTGCCCTTTGGACTCACCCGGGAGGACGATCCTATTACCTACGACGTTCTGCGGGGGTCACCGGACTTCCCCAACCCCCTGGAACTGCTGGAGAACGTGCCCGTAGACCACGAAAGCGCCGTTCCCAAGTACGACGAGAATCCCGTCCGCAACATGCGCATGATTCTATCTCGCCAGCGGCTGCTGGACAGGAAGGGCGCCCGCCACGTTCTAAAGAGCATTACCGGCGGCGAGACCACCGATTCCGTTCACGTCCCCATGGAGCACACGGACCGGATCTTCTGGCAAGCCGTTATGCGCCAGAACACCGTCATCGCGCCTCTACGCAAGCTCAAGCTGGAGCAGTACATCCGGGTGCTCATGTACGGCGAGGCGGTGCAGATGGGCGCCGCCATAGGCGCCATTGGCCGGCCATACGTGGAATACTTTTCAGACCCCTTCATCATCGGCCTGGAAGACGACAACGCCAACATGATGTACAAGGTGCTCAAGGAGATGGCCCAAGGCGGCCTGCCCCAGTACTACTACGTGTTCAATACAGGCGGCGTGGGCGCCGACTCCAACGAGGAGGCCAGCGGCGAGAACTACAAGAAGATTCCCCGGTCCCTCACCCTCACCCTCCAGGAAGCCCTCCTACGGAACGCCGTAAAGTTCGAGTACGACCCCATTATCGGCTCGGACACCGCCGTGGCCATCGTAAACGCCCAAGGCGAAGAAGTCCTCGACCTACGGCAGGAGTGGCTGCCTCGTACGATATATGGCGAGGCGGATTATGGACGCCGCATTGTGGAGCTTCGCCTCCGCCGATTCTACGGCCGAGACGAAAACGACAAGGCGGGCATTCTCCGCTACACCAAGGTCATAGACGCCCTCTTAGACCTGCGGGAGATTCCGCCACCCACCAACGAGCGGGAGCTGGCCTGGCTACTCTCCTACTGCTGGCACGTGGACCGGGCCTACGGGACGTTGGAGGAGCTTATGGACCATCGCTCGGAGGGCGCCCACCCCAATGGCAACATAATTCGCTCCCTAGGGGAAAAGTACCGGGACGGCTTGGAACGGGGCCTGAACGTAAGCTCGGAGGGGAGCAAGCTCTTGAAGGAGTTGGGCATTTCCTGAGCATGAGTCCCCTCTTCCGATTCACAGCCGCCGCCTCCTCGCCTACCCTGAAATTTTCTGACTCCTGAGGTGACTCTGTGACCAACCCTGAGCCCATTTCCGACGAAACCCTGGAGGTTCTACGCCAGATTCCCACCCAAACCCTCATCGACGGTCTGTGGGTTAAGGGATGGCCGATGTCTTTCATCCACGGGGCGAAGCCCCTGCAGTTGGGCCAGCGGATGGCCGGTCGCGCCGTCACCCTCCGCTTCGTGCCTCATCGCCCCGACCTGGTCGCCGACAAGCCCAAAGGCCCCCAATCAGCGGAGTACGTGGCCTTTGAGCTCTGCGGTCCCGGCGAGGTGCTGGTCATAGACGCCATGGGCTGGGAGTTCAGCTCCGTCGGCGGGGACATCAAGTTCCTGCGACTCAAGCAGCGGGACATCGGCGGCCTGGTTACCGACGGCGCCGTCCGCGACACCGTGGCGCTCAAGGAGTACGGCTTCCCCGTCTATTCCGCCAACAGCACGGCCAAGCAGGGCCCGGCCGAGTTCTGGCCCTGGCAGGTCAACGACGCCATCCAGTGCGGCCGCGTTCTGGTCCGCCCCGGGGACGCCATAGTGGGAGATGACGACGGTGTTGTGGTGGTCCCTCAAGGCATGGTGGACGAAGTTATCGCCATTGCCCATCAGCGGGAGGAAGTGGAAGAGGTGATAAAGGCCCAGCTGATGGTGGAGCAGTGCTCCCCGGGGAAGTATTACCCCTTCAACGACGCTACGTGGAAGCTCTACGAAGAGAAGACGGGGAAGAAGCCACCCATCTAGCCTTCACCCTCCTAATCCACACTCTCCATTAGGCGACCATACCCCTGCACCTTGGGCGAAAGGCCCAGCCTTCGCAGGACGGACCAGATGGTTGCTTGATTCACCGTTATAACCGTCCGACCTAACCGCTCCTCCATCTGTTGGACCACCTCCAAGGCCCGCCATGCCGTACCGGGTATGAACACCGCGTCCGCCGTTGCGTCCACGGAATCACAAACGAACTCCGCAATGCTCTCCGGCTCCTGATCCCCGATGGTCGCGTCCATGGTTCGCTGCTGCATGTCGGTCTCACCCAAGGCCGAAACAACTTCGAACCCTTGACTCTCCAACAGAGGCGTAAGACGCTCTCTGAGGAGGAAGTTGCCGTAGGGCCCGACGATGCTGAGATGTCGCGCACCCACGTGACGCAGGGCCTCCAGGGAGGCCGTAACCGCCGTAACGGAAGGGAGGCCGCCCACCTCGCTGATACGACGGGAGAGATGGCCGTCATACTCCAAGGAGCCGGCGTGATAGGTGCCGCTGGTGCAGCAATAGGCGATGATGTCCAGGTTAGCGCTGGCCAGATACCGGACGCCCCGCTCCAGGTCGTCGTTCATCTTCAGCAGATAGGAGCCGTCGCCCCCACCCTCGGGTGTCGCTTCTCCATTCCAGAGCCTCTCGGTGTGGTAGGTAACGCCGGGCGGCAAAAGAGAGGCGAAGTCCGGCTCCACCACCTGATTTGTGGAAGGTACGAGGACTCCAATGCGAACGGGCCTAGCCATAACCATCCCTCCTGGAGAAATTGTAGGAAGATTATATCCCATTGCCTCTACGCTGCTTCCAGCAAGGGTAGAGGTCGAGGTAAACGATGATAGGGTTTGGGAAGCGCAGAGTGGGATTTAGGGCTGCGGGCCGGAAGAATCCTCCGGGTCGTTCCAACGTGGGTAGGAGCCAAAGACCCGAAACATGGAGCATCTCTTCTCCAACACTCCAATAGCTTCAGCCACCTTCGAGTCGTCCCGGTGGCCATCCACGTCCACAAGGAAGATGTACTCTCCCAGATTATTCTTCGACGGCCGAGATTCCACCTTGGCCAGATTGATGTCCCGCCTCACGAACTCTCCGAAGGCTTCGTAGAGCAGCCCCGGCTTGTCTTCGGCAAAGGAGAAGCAAATTGAGGTCTTGTCCCGCCCCGTGGGACGGCTGTCTCGGTCTGCAAGCACCACGAAGCGGGTAGCGTTAGAGTCGTTGTCCTGGATGTTCTTGGCCAACACCCTCACCTGGTTCAGCTCAGCCGCTCCGTACGGGGCGATGGCGGCGGACGTGAGCTTGCTCTCTTTCATGTCGGCCACCGCCGCTGCCGTGCTCAGGGATGCGACCAGCTGGGCTTTGGGGAAACAACGCTCCAGGAACTCGCGGCACTGTCCCAGGGCTTGGGGATGAGAATAGACAACCTCTATCTCTGAAACTTCTGTGTCCGGGATGACGAGAAGGCAGTGCACGATGGGCAAAACCAGCTCCTGCCGGATGAAGAGTCCTCTTTGGCTAATAAGAACGTCCAGCGTCTCGTTGACGGACCCCTGAAGGCTATTTTCGATGGGGACCACGCCCTCGTCGGCGATGCCGGAATCCACGGCAAGGGCCACCCCGCGAATGCTGGAGAAGGAGTGTAGTACCGCGTCGGGCTTGTACAGGTGCACCGCCTGCTCCGTAAAGGTCCCCGCCGGGCCCAGGTAAGCCACGGAGCCGGGCACTACGCCGCCCCCGTCAACGTTTCGTACAAGGCCTGCTCCTCGTCCAGAACGGTTACGGCTATAACCTCGTCCCCTGCCTGAAGAACCAGATCTTCTTCGGGAAGCCTGGGGCCGGCTTGCTTTACCACCAACGTGATGAAGCTGTTGGGCGGCATCTCCACGTCGGCGAGGGTTCTTCCAACCACTGAGGCGTCTTGGGGAATAGACAAGGCCACGATGTCCATGCCGTAGGTCTGGAGGTTCAGAAGGTGCATGAGGGCCCGGCTCGGAACCGCCTCCTCAATGTTTGAGAGTATGAGGTGGGTGCTGTTGATGACCCTATCCACTCCCAGAAGTCGGAACAGGCCGGCGTGAGAAGGGTGCTTGATGAGGCCTATGGCGGTGGGCGTTTTGAAGAGATGCTTGGCCATCTGACACACTGCCAGATTGGCCGCATCGTCCCCGGTAACGCCGATGACAAGATCCGCCCTTTCAGCGCCGGCCTCCGTTAGAACGTCGGGAGATGAGCCGTCCCCCTGTAGGAACACGGCGGATATCTCTCGGGAAGCGCTCTCCAAAGCCAGAGGGTCCTGGTCTATGACGGTAATCTCGTGACCCACCGTCAGAAGGGCGCAGGTCAGGTTGAAACCGATGCGGCCACATCCGACTACGATTATATACATCAGCGGGCTTCTTTCGCCCCGTCGAGCACGGTGTTTGCCAGTAGTTGGGTGGTGCTCAGGACGTTCAAGCCCAATTCCTCGTAAACCCGGGCTTTGGATACGTCCCCCACATGGCAGAGGGTGCGGGACACGTTGAAGATGTTGGAGGCAATTTGCGCCGCCATAGCGTTGCGATTATCGTCTCTCGATAGTCCAATCACCATATCTGCCCCATCTACTCCACCCTTGCGCATACTTTCCAGCAGATTATCGCCGCCAGGGAGAACGTTACCGGCAAGGTGCGGATTCTGCTGAGCGGCGCATATCTCATGCTCATCCACCACAACCACCCGGTGCCCCTGGTCCGACAGGGTGGCTGCCACGTAGCGAACCAGATTGCCGCAGCCCAGTATCAACACATGCACGTCTCTACCCTCCCTCGAACGACGCCGACGGCACGCCGCTGCGCCATAGAATGACCGGACAGAGGGCGTTACGAAGCACGTAGTCGGCAGTCGTGCTCATGCGAAAGCCCGCGGCTTCGTTTCCATATTCGACGCCCATAATTATCATAGTTGCCGGTATGTTAGCCGCCTCCTGGACAATTGCCGGCCCTGCTTGGCGAGCCTGGACTATTTCTCCCTGCAACGAGAGCCTTCTCGACAAGGACAGGTGCTCAATTTCGGCCAAGGCCTCCTCGCCCCTCAAGATCTCCTCACCTACCTCCGCGTCCAGCGGGTACTTCAACTGCATTTCAATCACGTAGATGGCGTGGATTATCCCCCGCCCCCCACGCACGATGGAGCGTGCCAGTTCCAACACGTCCTCATAGCCGTGGCTCCGGTCGACGGGGAGGAGGATACGATGTTCGTCTTCCAAAACTAGGCTCGCCGAATCCCGGGAGGGGCGTACACTCCAACTCCAGCTGCCATTGTAGACTTCCTGCCGCTACCGGGTGGAGAGGTGGAATCTGCCCACCTGCTCGGCATTCCCAGCCACCACGAGAATATCTCCCGGCATGATGGCTTCGTCTTTAGAGGGCACCAAGACACACTCCCGACCTCTTCTAATGGCCAGCACCGCCAGCCCGTACTTATCCCTCGGTCCGCTGAGGCCCGCCTCCCCCAGGGTCTGCTTTACAATGTTGTCCGGCGGCCTCATTTGGGTGATACCATAGTCGGAGGCCAGATACATGAAGTCGATGACGCCAGCGTGGAACTCCACGTGAGCCATCCTCCGGCCTGTCTCTTCCTCCGGGTGCACCACCCTATCAGCCCCGATGCGCTCCAGGGTGTCGCCGTGAATCTGATTGGCCGAGCGGGCAATAATGAAGGGAATTTGCAGGCTCTTCAAAAGCACGGTGACGAGAATGCTGGCTTGCACGTCCGAACCGATTGACACCACAGCCACGTCTGAGTTCTGAACGCCCAGTTCCTCCAGAAGGGCCCGGTTGGTGGCGTCCCCCCGCACGGCGTAGGTTACCCGGCCCATGCTATCCTGAACAGCTTGCTCGTCCAAGTCGATGGCCAACACGTCGTGCCCGGCCTGGTATAACTCCTGGGCCATGCTGGAGCCAAAACGGCCCAATCCAATAACAACGGCCTGCTTCTTCATCTACCCAATCCTGATACCTTCCTGGGCATACCGGTATACGGTGCCCTCATTCTGGGGGGTCAGAGCCAGCGCCAAGGCGAGAGGGCCCAGCCGGCCCAGCACCATTACGACCATGAGCATTATTTTACCCCATACGGTCAAAAGAGGCACTATGCCCATGGATAGCCCCGTGGTGCCAAAGGCGGACACGGTATCGAATAGCAGGTCCAAGAAAGGGAATTGAGATGCCGACTCAGTGAACTCCAGGGCCAACGAGGTGACAAAGATGATTCCTCCGCCCAATACGACCACAGTAATGGCCCGGTAAACCACAAATCGGGGCACCTCCCGACCAAAAGCCTCCGTCTGTTGCCTACCCCGGATGGATGATAGCACGGTGGCCGCTATAACGGCGAAGGTGCCGACCTTGATGCCGCCCGCCACGGAACCCGCAGCCCCGCCAATGAACATCATTGTGATGAAGAAGAGCTTGGTCAGGTCAGTGATTCCGGTTATGTTGAGGGCAGTGAATCCAGCCGTTCGGGCGCTGATTGCTTCGAAGATGCTAACGCCGACCTTATCCGCCACAGAGCGGGAGCCGATAGTCGCCTCGTTGGAGTATTCGCTGAAGAGAAAGACGGATGTTGCCGCAACCCATAGTAACAAGCTGGTGACCACTATCATCTTGGTGTCCAGGTTGAACCGACTGAAGCTTCGACGTCGAAAGATGTCGACGGTGACCGACCAACCGATGCCCCCCAGGATTATCAGTCCGCCCAAGAAAATAAGAATGGGTATCTTGGCGTCCAAGCCCTCAAGGCTGGACGACCCCGGCACTATGCTTAACCCTGCGTTGTTGAAGCTGGAAACGGCAAGGAAAGCCGATTGCCATAGCGCCTCTGCCGCGGGGAAAAATGACAACATTTGCCAGAAGATGAGGAGCGTTCCCACTGCGTAGATGACCATGACGACCACTACGATGCGACGCAGCAATCGAATTACTCCGCCAATTCTATCGCCCCCCAGGGTGTCCCTAATTAGCAACCGGTCCGAAATGCTGAGGCGCTGCCCTATGATGGTGAGCAGGAAGGTGGCGAAGACCATGAAGCCGAGACCGCCCAGCAGCATCAACACGAAGATTACTCCCTGACCGAAGGAGCTCCAATGCTGCGCCGTGTCCAGAACCGTCAGTCCGGTGACCGTCACCGCCGAGGTGGACGTGAAGAAGGCGTCTTCCCATCGGGTATGGGTGTTGTCTACGGAGGCGATAGGCAGTGCGAGGAGAAAGCCCCCCGAGCCAATTAGAATGACAAAACCGTAGAGGAGAATGAGGGGCGAGGCGAAGATACGCGGGGAGGGCCGCCGTATTCGGAAGCGGAACACCCGGGGCTGCATGTCTCGCAGCCGAGGACGTCGAATTATCCGATGGTTGGACCGGCCTGGACTGTTGGTTGCCAAATCACCCCTTTTGAGTTGGACCTCTTGGACGCCAAATCTGAACGTGCGAAAAGGCGTCATTTACCATAATCAAGCAGAATTTCAACGGAATTCTATGGCCCGCTACCCATCGTGTCAACCGCACATTCGACCACTTCACCACGTTGAGGACGAGTGTAATGACATGGGTGACGGACGCCAATTAGCGGAACATGTCCCGCTCGGCGGGACGGATAAGTTCTCCTATCCCCTCAGCGCCGCGGTCATAGCGGCAACCCTTCAACAGTACCACGGGTACTCTATCCAGCTTGCCCATGACCAGCCCAGCGGCGGCGGCCAATTCGTCGGCCACGGCTATGGTGGTCGTGCGCAGCAAACGCCCCTCCGGGTCCTCCTGCCCCCGATAGTCCAGCATGGGGTGAATTCCGGACACGCCGATGGCCACGTTGACGGCCCCCTCTCTCCAGGGCCTTCCGAAGGTGTCGGAAATTATCACTGCCGCCTCGACTCCCAAACCCTCCTCCAACCTTGACGCCAGCCGGCGGGCCGATGCATCCGGATCCAAGGGGAGCAGCACCACCGTTTCTCCGCCGGGGGCGTTGGAAGCGTCCACCCCCGCGTTGGCGCACCGGAAGCCGTGCCTCGTTTCGGCGATGATTACCCCATGGTCCATCCGCACTATGCGCCGGCACTCCCGGAGAACGACTTCCGTATGCCGGGGGTCCCGGTCGTGCAGCGACGCTATTTCTACAGCCAGGGCGGAAGGCGTAACATCCTCCAGATTCACCAAACGACCCTCGGCTTTGGACACGACTTTCTGTGCAACCACCAGCACGTCGCCATCATCCACCCGCAAATCTTGAGCGGTGGCGGCCTCAATTAACAACCCGCCCAGGTCGTCGCCGGGCTTCACCTCCGGCAGGCCTCCGATACCAATGATGCGAATTTCAGGAACCATAGCGCTTTTGGTAGTATAATGGCTGTCGGCCTGCGGCGTCACGGTGCGCTGCGGGAAGAACCACCCAAGAACGGAGCGGCGAAGGCTGTGGTTGAAGGCAAACGTCTCTACACCAAGTACGGCGACGAAGGCGAGACCAGCCTCCTATACGGCGGGCGAGTGTCCAAAGCCGACCGTCACTGCGAGGCCTACGGCGCCACCGACGAGACCGTCTCAGCCTTGGGCCTGTCCCGCGCCCTCTCCCAAGACGAGCGGGTACGAAGCACTCTGCTTGAGCTCGAGAGGGAGCTTTTCACCGTCGGCGCGGAGTTGGCCACGGCCCCCCAGCGATACGACACATTCAAGCGCTACTTCACACCTCTGTCGGAAGCGATGACGGCTCGATTGGAGCGACTCATCGACGACCTGCAAGCAGAGGTTACTCTGCCCCGCTCGTTCATACTGCCAGGTGCATCTCCCGCATCGGCGGCCATGGACGTGGCCCGCACGAGCGTCCGCCGGGCGGAGCGGGAGGTGGTGCGCCTGAAAGATGCGGGCGGGCTGGCCAACCCGGAGATCCTCAAGTATCTGAACCGGGTCAGCGACCTGCTGTTCATCCTGGCCCGCTATGAAGACCGGGGCCTGCCTATGGAGAAGCTGACGGGGGATGCGTAGCACGAACAGGTCGGCTCTCGCCGGCCTGAAGGTGACGCTGGTGGACTACGGCTACGGCAACATCCGCAGCGTGGCAAGGGCATTGACGAATGCGGGAGTCTCGCCGGTGATTTCGGGAAACCCCCAGGAGCTTGCCAACGCCGACGCCGTCGTGGTTCCCGGCGTGGGCGCCGCCGATTCCGCGATGAAGGCCCTTGAAAGGCTGGGGCTCGTGCCTGCCCTTCGCCAGTTCATCGAGAGCCGACGGCCCCTGCTAGGTATCTGCATGGGTCAGCAGCTGCTCATGGACTGGACGGAGGAGGGAGACGTTCCCTGCCTGGGCGTCGTACCGGGGCGGACGAAGCGCCTACCCGCCGGTCAGAAAGTGCCCCACATGGGTTGGAACAGCGTGGACTTCGTCGCTCCCCATCCCCTGCTGAAAGGCATTCCCAACTCTTCCTACTTCTACTTCGTCCACAGCTACTACACCCAGCCCGATGAAACGTCGGCGATGGTTGGGATGACCGAGTACGGCGTCAGATTTTGCAGCATGTTGGCAAAAGACAACGTGACGGCTACCCAGTTCCACCCGGAAAAGAGCGGACCGCTGGGCCTCAGAATCTACGACAACTTCGTGCGGTTGGCGGCGGAAGGCTAGACCGTCGTGGAGGTCATTCCCGCCATCGACCTCAAGGACGGCGCCTGCGTACGGCTCTACCAGGGCGACTTTGAGCAAACGACCATCTTCTCCACCGACCCAGCAGAAACGGCCCTCCGGTGGCAGCGCGCCGGCGCATCCCGCATTCACATTGTGGACCTAGATGGCACTCGCTATGGCGCTATGGCGAATCTGACGTCCATCCGGGCCATAGCCGACGCCGTGTCCGTGCCCCTCCAGGTGGGTGGCGGCGTGAGGACGGTCGAAACGGCGCAAGCGCTGCTGGAGGCCGGGGTGGAGCGGGTGGTGCTGGGCACCGCAGCCGTGGAGGACCCAGCGCTGGTGGAGGAGCTATGCCGCCGATGGGGGGCGGAGCGGGTGGTGGTGGCCGTGGACGCCCGGAAGGGACGGGTGGCCATCCGCGGCTGGACGGAAGACACATCGGTTGACGCCACGGAACTGGTGAAAGAGATGGCCGTCCTCGGACCCCAGAGATTTCTATATACCGACATCAGCCGGGACGGCACCATGACCGCGCCCAACTTCGACGCCGTAGCCGACATCGTTCAGAACACCGGTATGGCCATTATCGCCTCCGGGGGAGTTTCCAGCCTCGACGATCTACGCAGACTTGCCCAGACAGGCGCGGAAGCCGCCATTGTGGGGCGCGCGCTCTACGAGGGTACTTTGGACCTGGCAGAGGCGATTGAAGCTGCTGTCACACACGTCTGAGCCTTCCTCGTTGTTCTGTCATTTGGAACGGAGCAAAGCGGGACGAATAATCTCGTCTTTGGGAGGCATATGGGTAGGACGACGAGATCCTTCGCTGCGCTCAGGATGACATGGTGGGGCCGCTCAGGATGACATTGTAGGGGCGCTTCGAATGCCGAACAAGGCGGGTGTGTTAGAATCGAGTTGCCATGAGCGCCGATATGCTTGAAGGCCTTAACGAGGCCCAACGACGGGCCGTCCAGACAACGGATGGTCCCCTTCTCGTCATCGCCGGCCCAGGCTCCGGCAAGACGCGCGTCATAACCCACCGCATCGCCTATCTCGTCGAGGAAATTGGCGTGAAGCCCTGGGAGATTCTGGCCGTCACCTTCACCAACAAGGCGGCCAGGGAGATGAGGAACCGCTTATTTGGCACCAGTGATGAAGACCCTTCGGCCCCGCTATTTCAATGGAGGGACCGTGCTAGGGATCTCGCGGTAAGCACTTTTCATGCCTTCTGCGCCCGGGCGCTGCGGCGCTTTGGCCACCACATAAGCCTCGACCGTGGTTTCAGCATTTTCGACACCGCCGACCAGCTTTCCCTTGTTAAGGCGGCCATGGAGGAGGAGGGGCTTGACCCCAAGCGCTATCCACCAAAGGTCATTCTGGGCGTGATATCCAGGGCCAAAAGCAATCTGAGGGATGCGCAAGCCCTGGCACTCACGGCCGAAAGCGCCTTCGACGAGGCGGCGGGACGGGTGTACGTCCGCTACCAGGAACTCCTAGACCTTAACAGCGCGGTGGACTTCGACGACCTTCTAATGCGGTCCGTCGAACTCCTCCAACGCGCCCCGCAGGTGCTGGAATACTACCAGGAAAGATTTCGTTATCTGCTGGTGGACGAGTTTCAAGACACCAACGTGGCCCAGTACGAACTGTCCAAGCAGATTTCGGATGTCCATAAGAATATCTGCGTAGTGGGGGACCCGGACCAGTCCATCTACTCGTGGCGGAGCGCCGACGTACGCAACATCCTGGACTTCAAGAAGGACTATCCCGACGCCAAGGTTGTGAACCTGGAGATCAACTATCGCTCCACGGGGACAATCATCCAGGCAGCCAAGAGCGTCATCGCTTCCAACAGACGCCGCCCTGAGAAGGATATTCGGGCCTCGCGACATCAAGGTAAACCCCTTGTGGTCTACGAGACCTATGACGCGGAGGAAGAAGCGTACTTCGCGGTAACGCAGATATCCAACCTTCTGCGCAGGAAGGACACCACCCTCTCCAATTGTGCAGTCATGTACCGCACGAACGCGCAATCCCGCGCCCTGGAGGAAGCCTGCCTCCACCGCAGCATGCCCTATCACTTGGTGGGAGGCACCAAGTTTTATCATCGCGCCGAGGTTAGGGACATCATCGCCTACCTACGTCTAATCAACAACCCGGCTGACGACGTTAGCCTCATGCGCATCATCAACAAGCCCCGGCGGGGGATCGGCCGGAAGTCTCTGGACCAGCTGCAAGATTTGGGGCGGGAGTTGCTATCGCCCATCAACGCCATCCTTAGGCCGCTGCGAGAGCGGACCAAGGGCGAGGCGATCCCCCACGGTCTGCCGTCCCGCCTGGTTAAGAAGCTTACAGATTTCGTCACCCTCATCGAAGAGCTGAGGGAAGGCGCGGCGGAGATAGGCACGGTGAAACTCCTGGACAAGCTGCTGCAACGCATCAACTACCAGAACTTCTTGAAGGCGGGTGGTGAAGATTGGGAGGACAAGTGGGAGAACGTGAAGGAGCTTCGTCAGGCAGCGGGGCAGTACGACGCCTTGGAGGGAGGCGAGGGTCTTACCTCCTTCCTGGAACATTTGGCACTGGTGGCGGAGGTTGATTCCCTGGACGAAACGGCGGACGCCATAACCCTTATTACGCTTCACCAGGCCAAGGGGTTGGAATTCCCCGTGGTGTTCATCATCGGCCTGCAGGAGGGCCTTCTGCCCCACATACGCTCCCTCGACGACCCCAGTCAGCTGGAGGAGGAGCGGAGGCTCTTCTACGTGGGAATAACCCGCTGCATGGACCGGCTGTTTCTGACTCGGTCTTTCCGGCAGCGGGGTTGGAGAGGCGACGGCAGCCTGGCGATACCCTCCCGCTTCCTCAAGGACTTGCCCAGCGAGTTGATAGCGGAGACACCTCAACCCACAGGCGGAAAGTATGGGGGGCAGAGCTTCCCCGACTTTTCGTCCGGAGAAGCGACAGTCGTAGACCGTCGGCGCGTCAAAACTGCCGTCGCAGCGGGCAATGCCGCCGTCAACGGCGCCGCCGCCAGTCAGAACGGCGAAAGCGCACCCCCAGCGTTTAAAGCAGGGGACAGGGTCTTGCACGGGGCCTTTGGCGAAGGGTTAGTCCTAAAGACTGCGGGCCGGGCGTTGACCAGCGAGATTACGGTAATATTCAGGGATGCTGGGATAAAGAGGCTGATGATCGACAACCCCAGCCTGAAAAAGGTGGAGGGCTAGCCCTCGTCGCAAGAGGGGGGCGTTGAGCCCAGACCAACGATATTCCTCAAGGGAGGGCGGTTCCCGAACCGCCCCTAAAGGAATGACATAGGGGACTGGGCGCTAGCTTTCGAAGCGCTCACCCATCTCCTTGAGGAACTTCTCCACCTCGGGGGAAAGCTTGGACCCCTCGTCGGACTCGGAAGAACGCTTGGCGGCCCGGGAGTCGTAGTGAACCTCCAGCCGCTCGATGAGGGCCTTCAACCCCTTGTTGCGGAGAACTTCGTTGTTTACCTCCAGGTACTGCCTCCGTCCTCTCTCCGGGTCTGCAAGGTCCTTGGACAGGTCGTAGACGGAACAGAGGACCTCCAGCAGGCGAGAGGCGCCGGAGTAGTCCTCCTCCAGTTGAACGTACTGAGGCAGGTGGACCATAACGCTGATGGCCTCGATGTCGCGGTCGCTAACGCCGTCCGCCACCAGATTCACTATGGACGTCGGTCCCTGATAGCTGCTCGCCCGCAGTTGCAGGGAATCGCCGTACTTCTTGGCCACGTCGTTGCTACTGGAACCCGTGACCAATAGGGGCCGAGTGTGGGGTACGGCATCGTACATACCGCCAATGCGGACGTACTGTTTTACGCCCAACTGGTCCACGATGTCCAGGATTGCGTCCGTGTAGTCTTCACCGAAGGACTGGGGTTCCAGAAGGTGGAAGAAAAGAAGGTCCGGCGGCTCCTCCCGGATGGCATAGTTGATGACTGTATTAGGGATGTTCAGGACCCGGTTACCTTCAACGGTGCGCATAATGGGCCGGTAGCGGGTGAAGTCGTAGAAGTTTCCGGGCCGGGACAGCCGTCCCAGTTCCTTTGCGCCAAAGTAGCGCTCCAGCTTCCTCAGCGCAATAGTTCCCACGCTCCCCACGTCAATCCACGGGCGCAGCATGGCTATCACGTGGGGATCCTTCAACTCAGGAAGGGGTTCAACCAGGGTGAAAGCGCCTTCTTTCATGCTGTAATCTTGCCAGAGGAACCTAGTTTACGCAAGTCTAAAGATTGGTTAACACCCTGGATTCCCCCACGCCACGACCCGAAATATCCGCATCCGGATGACGGGCCGGCCTTCCAGATTCATGGCGGCGTATTGGGGATATTTCTTGCGTAGGAGGGTCAAGGCCCAGCGCTGCTCCGGCCCCCGGCATACTAGGGACGCGACGCCCCGGAGAAGCACATACCACAACCGGCCCCAGTCTTCGTCGTACCCGTCGAGGAGCAGAGCCACCTGCGGGTTGGCCATTATGTTGCGGATCCGGCGCAGCCTCATGGCTCCGGCCTGTTTCGGCTTCCGGTCTATCACCGAATAGACGGTCTCGCCGTCCAAGGTATAGCAGACGGGCATCACGTGGGGTGCGCCTGTTTCGTCGGCGGTGGCAAGGCGGGCGACCCGCCCTTCAGCGACGAGCCGGCGGGTCTCCGGGTTGAAAATCAACTGCCGCCCCGTCGAATGCCCTGATCCAGCGCGCACGAGCAAAACGGAACCCGACAAACGGGGGCCGACTTGCTTACGCTCATGCATCCGCCCAGGGATTGATCACGTCGGCACCTCTCCCATCAAAGCCGCCTACGTCCCTTGTCGCGACCGATGCGCCCCGAGACCGGGCTATAGCCGCAATTTGGCAGTCCGCATGGTTGATGGGACGGCCAGCAGCGCGTCGAGCAGCGGCTATTACGGCGTAGGCCTGGGCTGCAGCGCTATCAAAAGGGAGAATACGTCCGGCGAAGACCTCCCGAAGCATTCTCTCTATCTCCCTAAACAATCTGTCCCGTCGCCGACCTGCCGGAAGAATCTCTGCTTCGCGCCTCAATTCGGCCTCGCTAATGGCGGAAGTATATAGGTTTTGGACGCCTTGGAGGGCAACCCAATCCAAGACTTTCGGATTGGGACTGGGGCACATTAGCTCTGAAACGACGTTGGTGTCCAGAAGAATCATTGACGACGTCTTAGTCGAAGCGAGGGGGCTCTCTCATGGGAGTGCGGGGCGGCAGCTCCAACTCGACGCCGCCTAAAGGCTGGAATCGAGCCATTATAGCCTCCGCCAAATTCTCCGGCGGTTCGGGCAGTTTCGTCTCGTCTTTGAGGGCCACCTTCAGAATTTCGCGGGCTTCTTCTTCTATGGTACAGCCATGCTCCACCGCCCGGACACGAAGCCGGTCGCCCAATTCGTCCTCAAGGTTGTGTACGGTGATGCTGACTATTATAGAATCTCCATTCGAAATGTTATTCCATCATAGCATGATTGCATTGATATCACTAGGGTGTGTCATGGGCCAGCTTGTCAGGGAGCAGTGGCCTTGAACACCCATAGCTGGTGCATGACCTCCGGTTCGCCCTTGGGGAGCGCCTGCACCGGTTTGCCCAACTTTACCAACTCCCAGCGACCTGCGGTCTCCAACTCCTCCCGTACTTCACGAAATCCGGCGCTCTCGTAGAGGTCTGGACGAAGGGTGAATATCACGAACCCGCCAGGCCTGGTCACCCGGACCAACTCGTCCAGGGACCTGGCCGGAGCGTGCCCCAAGGTCAACACTCCGATGCTGACCACGGCGTCGAATGAATCGTCCGGGAAGTCTAGTTTTTCGCCCAGCACCATGCGGTGCAGCTCACCGTATACGCCCTTGGAGCGGGCTTCTTCCAACATACCAGGCGACATGTCTATGGCCGTCAATCGGTGGAATCCGGCCTCGGCCAGCATCTTGCCCACCAGACCCGTTCCGGCCCCAGCGTCCAGAATTCGCGCGTCGGTCGGGAGGTACTGCTTGCAAGCCTCAAGGGCGATCGCGGGCCCTAACCAGCCGAAATCCCTATCCAGGTCATCATCGTAGCGTTTGGCCCACTGGTCGTAGCGCTCCTCTAACTCGCGGTTGTTGCTGGCAGCATAGACCCACTGCACCGGATTCCGCTCATCATCGACATTAGTCATTCACTACTACCATCCTTCCATTCGCTAACTGCTACGTTGAATCTTAGGAGCTTCGTTGACTTCACGCAAACCGAGGGCCGCCAAAGGGCCATTCGTTGCTCAAGTTGACCGGCCCAAGCGCCGATGCTAGCATGAATCCTCAAAGTAGGATTAGGTTTACGTATTGGAGGGCATATGACCTCAGGCACGGCTTTCGATTACAGCGACATCTTTGCGAAGGGGCTACCACCGCCGTTGGCATCCGGTGTCATTCCGCAGCCGAAGTACAACTTCATTCTGGGCCACACCAACGCAGAAACAATTCCTGTAGAGGGGTTGATTGAAGCCACCGCCGCGGCTATGCGGAAGGACGGCCCGGGGCTGGCCATCAACCTACACAACGGCGGACTGCTCGGCTACCTGCCACTGCGGGAATTTCTGGTCCGCAAACTCTCCCGTCATCGCGGCGTCAACGTGACCGCGGACGAAATTCTGATAACTTCCGGCTCTCAGACCGCTGCTGTCCTCATCAATACAGCCCTCCTGGAACCAGGGGACACCGTAGTCTCGGAGGATTTCTCCTACGTTGGGATGCTGGGGGATCTCCGGGCTCGAGGCGTCAACATCGTGGGCGTGCCGGTGGACGAAGACGGGATGCGGATGGACGCCCTGGCAGACACCCTGGAAGAACTCCAAAGTCAGGGCGTCCGGCCCAAGTACATCTACACCATCCCGACGGTACAGAACCCTACCGGGGCCATCATGCCCCTCGAGCGACGCCGGGAGATGCTCCGCCTCAGCGAAGAATACGGCGTTCCGATTCTGGAGGACGACTGCTACGCCGACTTGGTCTACGAAGGGGAGTCCGTTGACGCTATACGGTCGATGGACGACTCTGACCGGGTCATCCACATGGGTTCCTTTTCCAAGAACTTGGCCCCAGGCATGCGGCTGGGATACGTGGTGGCCTCCTGGCAGCTTCTAGGCCAGCTTCTGCCCCTCAAGGGCGACATAGGGACTTCCAACTTCGGGCAGATGGTGACGGCAGAGTTCTTCAACAACCACTACGAGGAACACGTAGAGACCCTTCGCACCGGACTGCGGAAGAAGCGGGATACGATGACTGCTGCTATTAGCGAGCATTTCGGCCCCTCCGTGCAGCCCAACCATCCCCGCGGTGGGATTTATCTCTGGGTGACGTTCCCTGAAGACGTGGATACGCGGAAGGCCCTCGCCGCCGCGCGGGACCGGGGCATCGGCTACAACCCCGGCTCCGACTGGGCCGTTTATCCCGGCGACGACGAGCGCAACGGCAATAACTGCATCCGGTTCTGCTACGCTCTCCCCACGGAGGAGGAGATTTGGGAAGGCATTGATCTGCTGGCCCAGGTCTTCCAGCAGGAGTTGGGATTTCCCAAGGAAGGATAGGGTGATGAGCGAAAAGAATCGGCTGGCGGAACTCCTTCACCAGGCCTCCATGAACGGCAGCCTGGCGCCACGTTCGGCGGGGGACTGTCTTGACTCCGTCGAGATGGCCTACGACGTCCAGGGTATATCAGGACGGATAGCAGGACTATCCAAAGGCGGGTGGAAGGTAGGGGCTACCGCCATCGAACCGCAGAGACTGCTCGGCGCCACGGAGCCGTCCACTGCCCCCATGTTTCAGCCCAACTGCCTCAAAAGCCCGGCAACGGTGCCCGTCTTCTCTAATCAATCGCCCTGCGTCGAAGGGGAATTCGCCTTCCGATTCTCTCGTTCCCTCCCTCCGCGACCGGAAGGCTACGAACTGGAGGAGGTACTGGAGGCCGTCGAGTCGGTCCTGCCGGCCATAGAGGTAGTTGGCTGTCGCTTTGAGGGTGGATACGACGGCTTGGGCGCCCTTCGCCTGGTGGCCGATTCCACCGCCCATACCGCGTTTGTTTCAGGGAGTCCCTCTTCCGAGTGGCGCAGTATGGACTTGAACTCCCACCGGGCGACGATGTACAGGAACGGCGTGAAGATTTCAGAAGGCACCGGGGCCAACGTTCTTGACGGCCCACTCTCCGTCCTGCTTTGGACCGCCAACCACCTGTCACGGTTAGGCGACACCATAGAAGCGGGGGAGGTAGTTACCACCGGGACCTGCACCGGCATCACTCCTGTAAGCCCTGGCGACACCGCTATTGCCGACTTCGGCAGCCTGGGGAAAGTTGAGCTTAGAATCGCTGCTTCATCGCAGCGCGACTGCTAGCCCAGGTTATACAGCCTCGCCGCATTGCCGCCGACTATCAGCGCTTTCTCATCCTCGGGCACGCCTTCCAGAATCTCGTCCAGAATCCTCTGAGACTCGGGGAACGTGGACTCGGCGTGGGGATAGTCGGAACCCCAGAGCAGGTTCTCAACTCCGATGATGTCCCGGTCGCGGATGCCCAGACCGTCCTCCTGGAAGCTGTGGTAGACGTTGCTGCGCATAAAATCGCTGGGCAGCAAGTCTCCCTGGTACCGGTAGGGCGCCTGAGTATGTCTTTCGATGTAGGTAACGTCCATCCGGTTGAAGAAGAAGGGTATCCAGGCCAAGTCGTGCTCCACTTCGACGACGTTTAGCTTTGGATAACGTTCGAAGACGCCCGAAAGCACTAGCTGGCACAGGGACATACGCACCCAAAATTCAGCGTTGACCCGGCTGGCCCCGGACTGGGTGATGCCGCCGGCAGTGGCGGTCTTGGCCACGGAGGGCCGCTCCGTTCCAGTGTGCAAGCTTAGCGGCAAGCCGACCTCCTCTGCCTCACGCCAGAAAGGTTCGTACATGGGATGGTCGTAGGAGTGCTCCGGCTTGGGGAACACGCTGATCATTACGCCGGCAAATCCCGCGTCGGCGGCCTTGCGAAGGTCGGATATGCCCGCTTCAATCTCGTCGTCGAGCAGCAGCATGGCGATGCCCTTCAACTTCCGGGGATAGGTGGAACAGAAGCCGGAGAGCCAGTCGTTATAAGCGGCGAAGATGTCCCGGAGTATGGTAGTGTCGGGAACGCCGAACATCTCGAGTCCAATGGAGGGGTAGAGTATGTTAGCGTGAACCCCGTCTACCTCCATGTCCTGCACGTGGGCATGGGGGTCGTACCCGCCGAGGAGGATGTCCGCCATTCGTCCCTCCCTTTGGATGTCTCCCGGACGCTCGAAGCGCATGCCAGCAGAGGCTCCGAAGCTACCCAGTACACCCATCCTCTTATGATCGGAATACCAGTAGTCGCTGTCGGCTTCGTTCACCAGGTGGGGAATGCGGTCCCCGTACTTACCGGCGTCCATTCTGTCGACGAATAGCTCCGGCGGTTCCACGATGTGGGAATCTGACGATACAACGAATTTCTTGTCCACGTTATCTTCTCCAACAGGTGTTTAAATGCGGGCGGCGCACCGTCGGGCCCGCTAGTAAAGGTGATTTCGCAAATTCTAAACCCATACGCGGGGAAATTCAACGAGGTTGTCCGCCCGAGTCCCCGTTGATGGGATACGCCGGAGGGCGACGGCTGGTAGAATATAGCATCGGTGTTCCAACACATGGAGAGGGACATGACGAGAGCAGAAAAGCGAGTTAGGGTAAACATGCGAAAGGACGACGTGGAAGCCTGGAGAGCGCAACTCAACCTAGATGTCAGGACGTACGAGTTCCGCTACGAAGTGAGTTCTGAGAAGATGAGACAACTCTTGCTGGTCGGCAAGGAACGGAAGACAAAAGACGTCCTCAAGTGGATGACCGCATATGGCACTCTCCAGGAACTAGAAGCGAAGTTTCCCGGCTATTCTCCCCATGAAACCGAGGACAATCGCCTGGACAATGAGCGGAAGTCCGCCACGACCCACGAAGAGAAGGTGAACATTACCGTGCGCAAGTCTACGGCTGGAGAATTCCAGGCTCAATTGAGGCGCAGCATAAAGAAATACGAAGGCATTTATGAAATAGAATCCCAGAACATGCTGGAGCTTCTGAGCGACTTCAAGGTACGGGAGACTGCTGAGCTTACTGACTGGATGTTTGACTACAAGGCGCTCCGCCACATAGAAGAAGCGCCCCGAGACAGCGAGGGAAAGAAAATCACTCCAGTGGCGACAGATGCCGAAGTAGAGGAGTATTGCGCCGATTTAAAGCGCAATATCAGAGATTACGAAGCTTTCTACAAGATGACTTCGGAGAAGATGCTGGACCTCCTGAGCAGAGGCCAGATTCCAGAAACTATCGAGATTATTAAATGGAAGTTCGATTTGAGCGATCTCCGAGTCCTAGAAAAGGAGATCCCCATAACTGGCAAACCTACGACAACTACCGTTCCATCCATTACCGGCGATTAGAAATCCATCCTTTTGTAGATTGGTCAAAGAAACAGACCCTAGGCTTTAGCGAACGGGATGGGTCAATCTGGCTGGTGGGATATGTATACTGCTTTGGAGACGTAGTTATAGAGGTGGAGAAACGATTCGACGACCAAATGAAGGGATCCCTCTTGCAAGTTCGCGGCAAGACCTACCGCTACGTGGCATGGGTGCAAGGCCATCACCCCCTCCTCCGCTACCACAACATCCACCTGAACGACGACTCTTTTCATCACCGGGTCTTCAACTGGCGCACGGGGGACGAGGTCCTATACGAGACTCTGGAACGCCACCAGTTCCCCACCCTATCCGAGGTGCTGGACGAAGTGCAGGCGGTGTATCAAGCCTTCAAGTAACCGACGGCACACTGACCTTACGAGGTCGCCTTTCTTCGGTTATCTGATTAGGGCGCCTCTGCTTCCTCTGACAGGTCGTTAGCCAGCTTGGAGACGGGCTGAGGTCCTAAATTCCCGGCGTCCCGGCTGCGCACCGACGCCGTTCCGCCCTCCGCCTCCCTGTCGCCCACCACGAGCATATAGGGCACCTTGCGCAGCTGGGCCTCGCGAATCTTCAGGTTCATACGTTCGTTCCTCCCGTCCACTTCGACCCGCAGGCCCCGGCCCCTGAGCTTTGAGGCCACCTCGTCGGCGTACCCGACGTGGCGGTCCGCAATGGGGATGACAACCGCCTGAACCGGCGCCAGCCACAGGGGGAAGGCGCCGCCGTAATGCTCGATGAGCACTCCCATGAACCGCTCGATAGCCCCCAGCATGGCCCTATGCAGGACCACGGGGCGACGGTGAGAGCCGTCCTCAGCCACGTACTCGAGGTCAAATCGTTCTGGCAGTGAAAAGTCCAGTTGGATGGTGCCCAACTGCCATTCGCGGCCCAGGGCGTCGGGAACAAAGAAGTCTATCTTGGGGCCGTAGAAAGCCCCTTCACCCGGCTCCGGCTTGTAATCCAAGCCGCTCTCCGCCAACACGTCCGTTAACGCCGCTTCGGCCTTATCCCATATTTCGTCCGAGCCGATGCGCTTCTCAGGGCGCAGCGAGAGCACAACCGAGGGAGTGTCGAAGCCGAAGGCCTTGTAGGACTCCATCAGCATACCGATGAACCCCTGCACCTCCTGGGCGATCTGCTCGGGGGTACAGAAGATGTGGGCGTCGTCCTGGGAGAAGGAGCGCACCCGGGTCAGGCCGTGGGTAACGCCGGAACGTTCGAATCGATGCAGCCGTCCGAAGTCGGCCAGGCGCAGGGGGAGGTCCCGATAGGAGTGCAGCTGGGAGGCATATATCAGGGCATGAGCGGGGCAGTTCATTGGCTTCACGCCGTACTCCCGCTCCCCCACGTCGATGATGTACATATTCTCCAGGTAGTTATCGTAGTGGCCGGAGCGCTTCCAGAGGTCCGTTGAGAATATCTCCGGCGTTATGACTTCCTGGTAGCCGTACCGCTTGTACAGCCCGCGCACGTAGTCCACCAACAGTGTGTAGATCTCGGCGCCCTTGGGCAGGAAGAAGGGGCTGGCGGGCGCGAGGGGATCGAAGAGGAAAAGCTCCAACTCCTTGCCCAGCCGTCGATGGTCCCGCTTCTCTGCTTCCGCCAGCCGGTTCAGATGCTGCCTCAAGGCTTTGCGGCTTTCGAAGGCGGTGCCGTAGATTCGCTGTAACATGGGGCGGGTTTCACTACCCCGCCAATAGGCTCCCGCCACAGAGAGCAGCTTGAAGGCGGGAATTCTACCCGTAGAAGCCACATGAGGCCCCTGGCACAGGTCGGTGAAGGCGTCGTGGGTGTAGGTGGTCAGCACCTCGTCGTCGGGAATCTCGTCTATGAGCTCCAGCTTGTAGGGCTGGTCGTGACAGAGCTGCTTTATCTCATCCCGTCCATGTTCGTGGAGGACGAAGGGCAGGTCTCGGGCAATGGTCTCCTCCATGATGCCCGTTATCCTATCCAGGTCCTCAGGCGTGAAGGGACGCGACACCTCCAGGTCATAGTAAAACCCGTCCTGGGTCGGGGGGCCGATACCCAGCTTGGCCTCGGGGAATAGTCGAGTCACGGCGTCGGCCATCAGATGTGCGGCGGAGTGCCGAATGCGCCCCCGCAGTTCTTGGATGCTCTGGCCTGAACCCGCCGAACTCTGTTCTATCTTTTGCATGGTCTTCCTTGCTGACGTTTTTTCAAGCTAAAAGTATAAGCCATCGGACAAGACAGCCACAACGAAGGGAGGGTGGCGGACCCACGTTGACAGCGTATAGCCCCATCCTTAGACTTGCCCTACCGCGCAAGGCAGGAGGGAAACGCCCCATGACCACCAGCACACCGGCCATCAAGCTGAACCATGTCAACCACGTAGTCTACTTGGTCAAGAACACCCAACGGAGCATGGAGTTCTATCACGACTTTCTAGGCATCAAGCAGATCCCCAGCCAGGTGGACAACCCGAACATTACGTGGCTGCAATTGCCCAGCGGCGTAATGCTTCACCTTATCGAGACCGAAGACGCTCCCTGTCCTGAAGAGAGCCACATCGCGTTTGAAGTGGAGGACTTCGACGGCGCCATGGAGGCGGTGAAGGCCAAGGGACTGGGCATCAGCCGCAGCGGAGTGCGCAACGACGGTCAGCGCTTCCTGTTCACCCACGATCCGGATGGCAACCGGGTGGAGATGTGCACCAAGTCGGGCTTCTAGCCTTTTATCTCGGTGCAGACTGACCCTTCGCTAAGCTTCGCTGCGTTTGGACTGATATGGCAGGGGAGTTTCTTGAGGGTCTCCCGTACCTTCACCGGTCGGCTCCTTTCTGGCAAGCCAGAGGCTCGGGACAATGCCCATCAGCATTAGCGTAGCCGCCACCCGGTAGAAGTTCTGGAACAGCGAAACTCCCGCGTTGTTGAGGTGGTTACTGTATTCATCAATTCGTAGTTGCAGCTCCTGGCTGGTCTCGCCCGCCATCCGGAGGGGGACTTCCAGCCCTATCGTGAGGGTCTGGAATTGCTCCATTCCCCAGGCCGCCAGGGCCGCCAGTCCAAGGGCCATGCCTATCATGCGCGCAACGGTGACCATGGAAGCCGCCGTGGCCTGATACTCTTGTCCGCCCGTTTCCATGGCGGTGACGAACAACGGCGCTATGACTAGTCCGAAGCCCGCTCCCGCCAAGGCCAGGTGCAGCGACAATTGGGCTTCCGTTACCTCCACGCCCCAACCGCTCATCCACCACAACCCCAAGGCCGCCAACGCCATTCCCACCACCGCCACCGACCTAGGTCCGATGCGATAGGTGAGATAACCGCCCAGCAAGGCAGCTATGGGTATGGCCCCGGTTAGCCGCATCAAACGCAGCCCTCCGCCAAAGGCCGACTGGCCGTGGATTGTATCGGCCATCAGGGGCACAGTCACCAACGCAATCACAAGGGCAGCGCCCACCAATAGCTTGGCTCCCACTGCGGAAAGGGCCTCCACAGAAGCGAAGAACCTGGGGTCCATAAGGGGCTGCTTCCTCTTCATCTGGCTCATTACGAACACTACAACCAGCAGCATTCCCGACGCGCCCAAGAGGTAAGCCAACGGAGCAGTCCCCGTGAAGAGACCACGCTGAGAAAGGGCAATCACCAACAGGACCAGCGCCCCCGCCAGCAGTAAGCCACCCATGTAGTCCACCTTCGCCCCGGGAGTGCCCCGATTGGGTATCAGACCGATGGCCACCAGGATTATCACGGCCTGGGGGATGTCCAGCCAGAAGAGCCACCGCCAACCCAGGGCCGCGGTGATTCCACCGCCGTAGAGGGGGCCCAACACAATGCCTATCTCCGCCGCCGCGCCGACGATTCCAACCGCAATGGCCTTGCGACGGTCCGGCAGGTAGTGGGCGGCGACGGCCATGCCGATGGGAATTATCGCGCCGCCCCCAAGGGCTTGTATCACCCGGCTGCCCACCAGCAAAGGCAGGTTGGGCGAAAGGGCCACCATTGCCGACCCGACGGCGAATACAAGCAGAGATACTCGGAGCACCAGGCTATGTCCGTAAACGTCGGCCATACGAGCAACAAGAGGGATGGCGACTGTATAGCCCAGCAGATAGCCCGTCACTATCCAGGATGCATGGTCCAACTCCGTGACGCCAATCTCCAGGTCTACCATCATCTCCGGCAGCACTGTCACGACCACCGTCTGGTCCAGGGCAGTGAAGATAACGCCCAAGGACACCAAGCCCACCATTACCCAACCGGAACGGGTCATTTTGTCGGTTTGAGAGGCCATATATCCTCTAGATGGGCGGCTTCTCGATGGTGACAGGCTCGTTGAAGCCGTACAAAGTTAGTACTCGCACGTAAGAGGCTGCGTCACTATCGACGACCTGGCCTTGAATGCGCGCCTTCTCAGGCAGAGAATCGGCCTTGCGAATCCACACCTCCAAATCTACCTCATAGCCTTCGCCAGCGAAGGGGATGAGGCCGTCAAGCTGCTGCGAAAGCACCTTGCCGGTGATACGTATCGTGTCTCCCTCGTAACCGTCCCCGGCGTAGGCCGTATTCGTCATGACCTTCATGATATTGCCGATAGTAATGCCTACGCTGGTCAGGTTGAAGGGCACCGCGCTCTCATCGACTATACGCCAATCTCCCGTCAGCGGGTCTGTCAGGTAATATATCCCTTCCGTGCGAACGACGGTAAGTTCCAGGTAGGCGCGGAAGACCTCTACCTCCCCCTTTATCTGAACCCTTAACTCATCCGGCATAGCTACTATGCCGGATAGTTCGTTGGCGATGACGCCCGTCATCAACGGGATGTTTCCGGACTCGTGACCAAGGGTGAAAGCCAAGGTGTCCAGTCCCAACAAAGCCTCCGCAGCCTCTTGCAGGACCTCCGAGGGTGGGGGAGTCGGAGCCGGCGGTGGCGTTGCGGTTTCATCCCCAGGGCCGCAGGCGGCCGCCAGGAACAGCAAGAGGGCTGCCAGGAATACGGCCACCTTCATTGGAACTAACCTTCCTAGATCTCTCACTCTCTATCCCTTCCCTTCCTAATTCTCTAAATCAGTTCCACGACCAGAAGGCCAGGGCACCGCTGGCAATCCGCCTGGGCAACGACCCGGGATCTGTGTTGACGACGTATACGGACCCTTCGTCGGGGGCGGCCCCGTTGCTCTCCTGGCTGCCTCTGCTCGTCTGCCCGGAGAACACCAGGCTTTCGCCGTCCGGCGACCAGAAGGAGTGGGAGTGGGCGTACTGGTCGAAGAAGGAAATGGCCGTCAACATCCCTTGGGAGGGGATAAAGCTTACCAACTCCCAAGGCTCATCGCCATTGGTGGGGACCACCTTCCAGACTAACCTGCGGGTCGCCACGTCGATGGCTACGTAAGCAATCTGCTTCCCGTCGGGCGACCAGTAGAAGGCGGCCAGGGGTTCTTCTACCAATGTAATCGGCTCCCGGCCATCGGGGTAAACCAGCCGCAACCGACGATAGCCGGGCGAACCGGGGCGGGCGCCGTCTACCACGGCAACAACGTCCTCCACGGGCGACCAGAGGAGGGCCGCCGGAGCCTCAACGGGCATAAGCTCACGGAAGGCCTCGGAGCCGTCCGCCTTTCCCGCCAGAAGGCCATACCCCTGCCCAACGCTGGTTATGTACGCAGTCGTCTGCCCGTCCGAGGACAGGTCCGGCGCTCTAAAGATGGGGTCCATGGCCGCAAGCTCTGCGGCGGGACCATCGAAGGGGGCAACTGACCGGGACAACACGTCCCGAGAGTGGATGACCATTGATGCGCCATCTTCGGCCCACTTGAAATAAAGCGGACCCTCGCTGCTCACTACAACGGTTTCGTCGCCGTCGTTGACGAAGAGCACGAGAGCGAGGGGCGTCGAAGCAATGAAGGCTAACTTCGCCCCGTCGGGCGACCAGTACATATAATGGGGGACAGAATCGGCGATGATGGGGCTTGCGCCGGCTTCGTTCTCATAGATTGTGTTCAGCGCCCCAGTATCAGCGTCTATGATGAATAGGGACACCTGCGGCTCCTCGCCTTCGAACACTGCCCTTGAAACGGCTATTTTGCCGCCGTCCGGCGACCAGGTGGGCCACGTATGCAGCACGGAACTCTGCCCGGAGGGTTGGGCCAGGATGCTTCCCATAGAGCGAGCCGTGACGGACCCGGTCAGCCTCTTCGAGTCGGACCCGTCAGGATTGATTGTGAATATATTTCCGTCGGCGCCTACGTAGACTATCCGGTTCACCGTAACCTCCTGAGCGGCGGTCTCCCCGGCGGGAGTCCTCTCCGGCCTAGGCCCGCACGCAGACAAAGCAATGAGGAGAAGTAGAGCAAGTCCAATTCCTAAAGCTATCCAGATCTGATGGGCCGCAGAACGCCCGGATGAGGTGATTGGGTCCTCCAGACTCCAGCGGCGCAGGCGTGGCTAGTCGCGGGTCAGCTGGAATATCTTGCCTTCCGTCTTGATGGACGGGGCGATGATCATTTCCGTCTTCTGAAACTCCGCAATATTCATGGCTCCACACATGCCCAGGGCAACCTTCAAAGCCCCCATCAGGTTCTGTGTGCCGTCGGTGACTGAGGTCGGCCCGTAGAGGATCTCCTTCAGCGTTCCCTTGGTGCCCACACTGATGCGGGTCCCGCGAGGCAGTTCCGGATGGGGATTGGCCATGCCCCAGTTGCATCCGCCGCCGGGGGCTTCCTGGGCCTGTGCAAAGGGGGTGCCCAGCATGACGCCGTCGGCGCCGGCGGCCAGCGCCTTGCATAGATCGCCGCCGGTGCGGATGCCGCCATCGGTTATGACAGTAACTCGCCTACCCGTCCTGTTGAAGTATTCCTCCCGGGCTGCAGCGCAATCCATCGTGGCTGTCACCTGGGGTACGCCGACTCCCACCACCTCGCGGGTGGTGCAGGCGGCCCCGGGCCCCACCCCTACCAGCAGACCGCTTATGCCTGTTTCCATCAGTTCCAGCGCCGTGGAGTAGCCAACGCAGTTACCAACCACTACGGGAACATCTATATTCTCGATAAGCTCCGAGAAGATGAGGCCCCGATAACTCCTGGAGATGTGCCGGGCCGTGGTCACCGTGGACTGAACTACCAGCACGTCGGCTCCCGCTTCGACCGCCACCGACGAGAGCCATTTGGTGTTCTGAGGCGTTACTGCAACGGCGCAGGTGGCCCCGGACTTTTTAACGCTCTCCACGCAGGCGCCAACCATTTCTTCCCGGATCGGCTCAGAGTACACTCGCTGCAGCAGGGACGTGACTTCCCGCAGGGGCGCCGAGGCTATCTCCTCCAGTACCACGTAGGGGTCTGGATAGCGGGTGTAAACGCCCTCCAGGTTCAGGACGCCGAGGCCGCCCTTCCGGTGCATTAGAGAGGCGAAGGAGGGAGACACCACGGCATCCATAGAGGAGGCCAGGACGGGAATGTCCAATACGTGCTGACCTATGGCCATTTGGGTGGATGTCATGTCGGGATTTACGGTGACCTGTCCAGGCACGATGGCCACTTCGTCAAATCCATAGGCCCTACGGAGATCCTTAAAAAAGGGTTCGCCCATCCTTCATACCTCACGGGGGGAAGAGCCTGAAAAGGCTTTGGCAGACTGTAGCAAAGGCCTATCACTAAGTCAACACCGCTTGATTAACCGGCATAATTGACTTGCAAAATCGCCCGTGATAGAGTTTAAATTCAAATTGCACCAATCTTAGGAGGCATCTCCGCCATAGTCCGCGAATATAGAGTCAACCAGGCCATCAGGTCATCCAGTGTGCGAGTCATCGACAGCGATGGTGCGCAGAAGGGCATCATGTCCATCCAAGACGCCCTCAGCATGGCACGGCTGAAAAACCTGGACTTGGTGGAGGTTTCGTCCACCGCCAAGCCGCCCGTTTGCCGCATCCTGGACTATGGGAAGCTTCGATACCTCCACGCCAAGAAGGTTAAAGAGTCCAAGAGGTCCCAGAAATCCAACACTATGCGAGAGGTCCGCTTCCGCCCCAACATCGGCGAACACGATCTGCAAGCCAAGAGCCGAAAGGTCAAAAAGCTCCTGGCGGAAGGCATCAAAGTTCGGGTAGCGGTGTTCTTCCGTGGTCGAGAAATGACCCACCCGGAGCTTGGCATGGCCCTTCTCAAACGGGTGGCCGATAAGCTCAAGGAAGAGGCCAAGCTGGAGCGCCCGCCCACCATGGAAGGTAGAGCCTTGGCCATCATCCTAACACCCAACGCCGCGGTCAAGCCCGGTAGGAAGCCCGCAGAGGTAAAGAATGCCTAAGCTGAAAACTCACAAGGGCGCGAGAGCCCGATTTCACGTCACCGGTACCGGGAAGCTCTTGCGCCGCAAGGGCAACAGCAGCCACCTGCGACGCAAGAAGCCCAAGAGGGTGCGACGGACCTTCGACAAGAAGCTGCCCGTGGCCAAGAGCATGGTCAAGAACCTGAAGCGGCTGATACCCAACAGCCTCTGAACCCAAATCGCCAGGAAACGTTTTCTTCCCCGCAGGGGCGCCGTTGCTCCGATAGTTTGCAATCCCAACATAACGCATTAGGACGTAACATTGACTAGGGTAAAACGAGGCGTTACCAAACACCGAAGACACAAGAAGATTCTCGCCCTTACGCGCGGATACCAGGCGTCGCAAGGGCGTCAGTTTCGCCGCGCCAAGGAAGCGCTCCTCCACGCTTGGAGCCACGCCTACCGGCACCGACGGGAGAGGAAGCGGGAATTTCGCCGCCTGTGGATTCTGCGCATCAACGCCGCATCCCGCAGCCTGGGCCTGACCTACGGCCAGTTCATCCACGGTCTGAAGATAGCCAACGTGGACTTGGACAGGAAGGTGCTGGCCGACACGGCCGTCAGGGACCCCGCCGCATTCGCCCAGTTGGTCGACATCGCCAAAGAGGGTCTGGCTGCGGCTTAGACCCTTGGGGCGGGCTTGGTGAGCCGGAGCCGTCTTGGCTCAAACTGCCCCCAATCAAAGTCGCCGTTGAAATCGGTGCTACAGCCGCGCAAGTTCTATGTCTGTTCTGGGAGCGCGCAGTTTAGCCTGGTTTTCCCTTAGTCAGCCCAAGAGTTGCGACGACATCAACCTAAATGGTCGTCAACTTCATTCAACCGACAAGGTCTCCAAGCCCGAGGCTATTCCATTTGTCCCTCCAAGCCTCAATATCCTTATCTTTAAAGCTATGATGTAAGGAATCGTGCTTCTTGCCTGGCCTCTGTCCACAATGCTTGTCTAAGTAAGCTAGATGCCACTCTCGAACCATGAGACAGCGCACGACATCATCTGGGACAACGTAATATTGCTGTCCACCGTCCTTTAGCAAGGACACAAAGACCCAGTAATGGTCAGGCTTTCCAGAAATTGGCTCCTCCAGTAAGGGTGTACAATCCTTCTGGCAATCTCCATTCCCAGGGCATCCGCGAAGGGTGATCTTAGCCCAGCCGTGTTGCAATCCGATTTGCCAATTGCCACGTTCACGCTTGGTCTTTACCTGGATGAAAGCCATGAGCTTCCTATCGCCATCTGTAGCAATGATATCTATGCTTGGCACATTACCTGAAAAGGGAGAAGCGTAGGCTCCACGCCGATTAAGCTCGGCAGCAACGTAGTGCTCACCGGCTCTACCTACCGTATCTGTTGCACGTCGAGGCATTAGACAACCTCCAGAAAGAATAAAATCAGTCCCTAAGGTCAAAGTCGCAGCGAATAACGATAGCACACCTCCTGGATTTCTCAACATTCCACTTGTCAGAATCTCCCACTGCCGTTGGGATTCCGCTTTGGCGTGCCAGCCCAGCACAATACAACCACGAGTGAGGCCTGATGCGAATTACTTAGTCTTCCTATGCTGAACAGTCAGGGCCTCTTTTGGCGGCGTAAAGGGGAGGAGGGTTGCGGTTACCAGGGCGGCCCATGTCAGCGTGGCGAGGGCTACGTGGAGGGCGCGGAGGGCCGTCGGGAGGCCCCACCAGACCGTCAGAGCACCCACTAAGACCTGAGTGACGAAGATCCCGAGGGCAAGCAGCGTCATGAACCTCACGTCCTGCCGCGATGGGGAGCGCCACGCCGCCCATGCTGCCGCGCCGAGGAGGGTGAGGGCGAGGACAGATGCAATCCGGTGCGCTACGTGGATGAGGGGCAGTTCGGAGGCCACGAAGAGCTTCCCGCCCTGGCACAGCGGCCACTGGTTGCAGGCTCCCGCCGCCCCGCTCAACGCCACGTAGGACCCGGTTAGAATCAGCAGGAGCACGCCGACAGCCGCAGCAGCCGAAAGCAAGACTCGACCGTCAAGCCGACGGCCCGCCAGAGAAAGACCGCGACAGGCGTCGAGGTGCACCAGGGCGAAACACGCAAGAAGGGCCTGGGCCATTGCCATGTGGACCATCACGATGTAAGACTCCAGCTCCGTCAGCACCGCGGCGCCGCCCAGCGCACTCTGTCCGATGACCATAACGAAACCGAAGAGGGCGGGGCGGAAGATCCATGCCCGGGAGCGATAACGTCGCCAGGCAACCACCAACGTCGCCAGCACCAGCAGGCCGACGACGGACGCCACCAGCCGGTGGGAATACTCGATGAGGGTTGCCGCGTCGAAGGGCGGGATGATCCGTCCGTGGCACAGGGGCCAGTCGGGACAACCCAGGCCGGATTCGGTAATTCGGACGACGCCGCCCAGTACAATCAGGGCAAAGACGCCTACAAGGGTTGCAAGGGTCAGGTACCGAAAATGCGGGCCAGTTTCCACACAGCCCCCTAATTTACGCGCGGGCGAATACCCCTTCCTTTGAAGAGGCTAACGGAGGGTGAGGAGATATTCCACAAGGATGTCAAACTCATCGTCCGTCATCATGCCCCGCAAGGGCTGCATGACGTTGTCGTAGCCCTCTATTACGAAGGCCTCGGGCTGCTCCACGGACTGGCGAATATACTCTTCAGCGCTCAGGCCCGCCATCCGAGTTTCCGCCCTGGTCGCCACCCCGTCGAGGGCGGGGCCGATGATTCCCACGGCGCCCGGTACTCCTTCGATGGTGTGGCAGCCGCCGCAGCCCCGGCTCACGAATATGCCCTGTCCGTCCGTAGCCCCGCCGCCTGGCTCAGTGGATGGTCCTACGGGAGGCACAATTATCACTTCGGGTGGTGGCGCCGGCGCCGCCAAAACCGGCGGTGGATTGCCGATGTCGAAGTTATCGAAGAGGGTTATCAACCCCAGCACAACGCCTATGGCCAATACCAGGCCAAGGGTAAAGAACGTTGAGAATATCTTGTGGTCGTATCGCAAGTGCATGAAGAACATGACCACCAGCACGAACTTCAGCAGGGATAGTACGACAAAGACGGTCACCAGCAGCCAGTCGACGACGTTCAGGTAGAAGGCCGCCACCTCCACCCCGGTAATGACGGCGAGAACGAAGCCAACGAAGAGATAAACCGTAACGCGCGGAAGCGGCTTTTCCTCAGGATGACGGTGCCCCTGCATAGTATCCATCTCCCTAAGCCACCTCAGCGCAACTCAGACCAATTGCCCCCACCAGGTAGACCACGGTGAAGATTACGATCCAAACGATATCCACGAAGTGCCAATAGAGACCGGCAATGTCCACGTTCAGCGGTTCTCCCACCAACATGTCGCCCCGCTTGTAGCTGGTCACCAGGAGGGATATCAGCCATATCACGCCGATGGTCACGTGGACGCCATGGAACCCCGTCAGAGTGAAGAAGGTAGAACCGAACAGGTTGGTGCCAATGGTCAAGCCTTCGTTCACAAAGGCCTGGAACTCGTACACCTGGAAGAGGAGGAAAATCGTCCCAAGGACGGCCGTCGCGAGAATCCAAATCCGCATCTGCTTCATGTCGGCCCGTTCCGCCGCGGCCACGGCCAACACCATTGACACGCTGCTCATGAGCAGTACGAAAGTGCTCACCGACGTTATGGGTATGTCCAGCACGCAGGAGGGCGGGAGCCCGTGGAGTAAGTCCGCCTTGTTGCGGTTGATCAAGTGGGTGGCTATCAGGGAGCCGAAGAAGAGGCACTCCGACCCCAGGAAGATCCACATGAGCAGCTTCCGGTGGCTCAACCCCGTGGAGGTGCGATGTTCCGGCGGGTGTGCGTTGATGGCCATAGAGGTTAGTAGGCCCCCTCTTTTTTGGACGAATCCGGAGCGTTGGGAGCCGTGGCCGGCTCGAAGGCCCAGCTGTATATGGCGAACAGGGCCAGAATCCCGCCGATGACGCTGACGGATACGTGGGAGACCAACCCGCCGGCGATGAGGGTTATCCCCATGGCCAGCAGGATGGGATAGTAGGAGGGGGTGGGCATGTGGATGTTATGCTCCTTCTCCTCCACGGCCACCGCCGCTCCCTGCACCTTGGGAATGGGACGTCCATCCGGGCCTTCGCTGTACTTCTCGGCCCAGAATGCATCTCTCACTTTCACCGTCGGGAGTTCCGCGAAGTTATACTCCGGCGGCGGCGAGGGTATGGACCACTCCAGCGTTCGCGCATCCCAAGGATCGTTGCCTGCCTTCTTGCCATTGCGGGCGGTCCAGATAACGTTGTGCACGAACACCACGATGCTCAAGCCGATGAGGAAGACCCCGGCCGTCGAGAAGGCGTTCCAGAACTCCCAGCCGGTCTCGCCGCCGTAGGTGGCGATGCGGCGGGGCATTCCGTCCAAGCCCAGGAAGTGCATGGGGAAGAAGGTGACGTTCATGCCAATGAAGAAGAGCCAGAATTGCACCTTCCCCAGAAGCTCACTCATAATCTTGCCGGTAAATTTTGGCCACCAGTAGTAGATTCCGGCAAATAGGCCCAGGATGCTTCCACCGAACAACACGTAGTGGAGGTGCGCCACAACGAAGTAGGTGTCGCTCTGCTGGGTGTCCGAAGGAGCCACTGCGTGCATGACCCCGCTCAGCCCGCCAATAATGAACATGACTATGAACCCAATGGCAAAGAGCATGGAAGTAGTGAATCTGATGGAGCCGCCCCACATGGTGGCAATCCAGTTGAATATCTTAATTCCCGTAGGCACGGCAATGAACATGGTGATCAGGGCGAAGGCGGAGTTGGCGACGGGGCCCAGGCCCACGGTGAACATGTGGTGGCTCCAGACCCCCCAACCCATGAACCCGATGAGCACGCCGGAAAACACCACCACGGTGTACCCGAATAGGGGTTTCCTGGAGAACACGGGCAACACTTCCGAAACGATGCCCATAGCAGGCAGTATGAGTATGTACACTTCCGGATGCCCGAAGGCCCAGAAGAAATGCTGCCACACCAGCGGGTTGGCCCCAGCGGAAACGTCGAAGAACGTGGTGCCGAAAAGCCGGTCGAACAGCAGCAGCGTCAAGGCTACGGTCAGGACAGGGAAGGCCAGCACCAGCAGGAAGGATATGATTAGCGTCATCCAAGCGAACACGGGCAGCTTCATCATGCTCATGCCCGGCGCCCTCATGTTTACGATAGTCACGATGAAGTTGAAGGCTGCCGCCAACGAGGAAATGCCCAGCACCTGCAAGCCTAGAATCCAGTAGTCGACGCCGGACCCACCAGAGTAGATGCTGTCGGTCAGTGGCGAATAGGCGAACCACCCGACGCTGGGGGCGCCGCCTGTCAGGAAGCTCACGTTCAGCAGGATGGCGCCAAACAGGAACGTCCAGTAGCTGAAGGCGTTTAGGCGGGGGAAGGCCACGTCCCTAGCGCCTATCATCAGGGGTATGATGAAGTTGAAGAAGGCGGCCCCCATGGGCATCACCACCAGGAATATCATGGTGGTGCCGTGCATGGTGAACATCTGGTTGTAGACTTCCGGCGATACCAGGGTGGAATCCGCCGAGGCCAGCTGCAGACGCATGAGGAAGGCTTCAATGCCTCCCAAGATGAAGAATATGAAGGCGGTCACGCCGTAGAGAATACCGATGCGCTTGTGGTCGATGGTGGTTATCCAGCCCATCACTCCCGTGGGAGCCACGGGGCGTTTAGCTAGAACTCCACCAATAAGTTCGTTAGCAGCTACCATAGAACGCCACCTGCAAAATTCAACCGCGCATCATTCAGGGGAACCGGCATTCGTTCCGGCCCCAGGGGTTTAACATTATACATTCCGAGAGGGACGTTCTTCATTCCAAGCTCTGCAAGTAGGCCACGAGGGCCGTAATGTCGCTGTCCGAAAGGGCGAGGTCAGGGTTATTGAAGGCGTCGGCCAACCGGGCCATCCGGTTGCCGGGCTTCGCTGTCTCCGGATCTTTCAGCCAAGCCGTCAGATTCTCGTCAGTATTCTCGAACAGGGAACCGGCGAAGGAGCTGCGGCTGGCAAAGTGGGTCAGATTGGGAGCGTGGGTCAATGCCTGCCCATCCAAGAAGGACTTGGTCCTGGAATCTCGCATGGCCAGAGAGTCCGGCCCGACTACCGTGTGACACACAATACAGCCTTTGACATTGAACACCAGAGACCCGTCGGCGGCCAAGCCCTCCGTGGCTCTCCTGGCCGGGGCCTGCTGTTCGGCCACCCACTGCACCCACTCCTCCTCCGGCTGGGCTACGACACGAAGCTTCATGAAGGCATGGGCAATTCCGCAGAACTCGGCGCACTGGCCGTAATAGACTCCCGGCTCCGAAGCCTGGAACCAGATTTCGTTGGTCACGTTGGGGATCACGTCTATCTTACCCGCAAGCTTGGGCACCCAGAAGCTGTGTATCACGTCCGTAGAGTCCACCTTAAAGGTCACGTCCCGGCCCACTGGCACGTTGAATTCGTTGGCCGTGGTGACGTTGTACTGTGGATAGACGAATTCAAACCACCACTGGTGGGCGATGACATGCACCTGAAGCGGGTCATCTTCCTTGGACGACTGGAACTCGAAGAGGGTCTGCACCGTCATCACGGCCAGGGCTATAAGCAGTAGAGCGGGAGCCACGGTCCAGGCGATCTCCAGCTTCCGGTTGCCGTGAGTCTGCATAGGGAAATCCGTCCCCGGCCTCGCCCGAAACCGGACAAGGGTGAAGAGAAGAGCGCCCACCACCACAATGAAGATGGCAAGGGATGCCCAGAAGATGATCCAGAACAGGTTCAGCTGGTACTTTGCTACCGGGCCGGCAGCTTCGAAGGTAGATTGGGGGTGAGAAGGGGTACAACCTATGAGCAGAATAACCAAGGAAAACACGCCTATGGCTACAAGCCAACGGCGGGATAATAGCCTTTGCGGCAACATTATCTGCTATCTATCATTAAAGGGGGGTTACGGAAGGGGTTCGTGTGTAAAAAATTTCACTAACTACTCTACCAACAGCCCTTCCCTTAGTCAATAAGGCAAATGGTAGATAGCGGATGGTTGCCGACCTTTAGATTTGATTGTTTGGTTCGCATAGCCAGAACGCTAATCCCTCTCACGAGAGCTAGGCACTTCTCCTCCCCATTTTCGCCAAGTAATTTCGTCGCGCCTCCTCTATCTCCTGAAGCTGCGCCGTTCGCCGCTCCTCCTGCTCCAGCCAGGCGAAGAAGAGAAGGGCAAGGGCAGTGAAGTACATCATGGTGCCCGGAATCCACATGAGAACGCCGCCAAGCTGCTGGTCCTGCGCGCCATTGAAGCCCCAATGGCCCGGAGTTCCCTCGTAGTAGGCGTAGACCGGACCCTGGGCGAAGGTCAGGATGGCCCCCAAGATAATGTTCTGGAACAGCGCGAGGAATAAGTAGAGGAACCGCAGAGGATGGGGCATCCGGGAGCGCACCGGCGCCGGGCCGATGACGGGCCACCAGAAGAAAATGGCGGCGCCGAACATGGTCAGGTGCTCCAGCACGTGCATCCCCTCGGAGGCCAGCGCAGCGTTGTAGAGCGCCGGGGTGTGCCAGACCCAGATGGTTACAACGAAGATCAACCAGGCTATCACCGGGACCGTAACGCCCTGAAGGACAAGCCGCAGGACTCCGGCGCTGTTCATCATCCCTCCGATGCGTCGACGGATACCCCGGGGAAAGGCCCACAGGATGCGGGACATGGGATTCGCCAGTTGAAGAAGGGGCGGCGCGGCCATCATCAACAGGAGATGCTGCACCATGTGCATGAAGAACAGGTCGCCGGCGTAGACGTCGATGGGGGAGAGAAGCGCCAACGCCAGAGCCAGAATTCCCGCCAGATAGAGGAGGTCGCGCAGCATCCCGGGCGGCGTGTATTTTGTGCGCCGGCCCAGACGCCAACGGCCCACCAGGTACAACGTCGCCGCCAAAACGATGGGAATTACTATGTAGGGGGCTAAATCCCAATAGCTCAGGAAGTCCACGAAGCTCTCCGCCTTGGGCAGATGCTCGTGGCCGGTGTGGAGGAATATCATCTTCGCCGCCGGACGTTGGGCTTAGACGCGCAGTGAGCGCGTCTGACGGCGTGTCCTGCCGTCCCGACGGGTAGTTCTACCCAATTCCGCCATCGGAGGCGGGACATTCCTCACTCGGACTTGCGTCCGGCCTTCTTCCTCGACCGCTCCCTTGCCCTGCTCGTCGACTCCTTGAAGCAGTAGAAGTTGTCGGAGTCCAGGATTTGCTTCATAACCTCCACGGTTATGTTCATCGGATGGGTGGGGGCGGCCCACTCCTCCGTAACGTCCCAGTGGAGGCTCTGCAGGCTGGTGGCCTTGTTGGAGTTTTTGAGAAGCAGCCGGAAGACTATCTCCTTGAGAGGCATGGTGGGCTGTATGAAATCGTCCGCCTGAGCGCAGCAGCGGGACATGTCCCTAATCTGCTTCCTCACCGTGGGCGGCTTCTTGTCGTTCAACACCCGCTCTACGCAGGCGGGGCACCGGCGGCTCAACAGGAGCGCGGACATATCGCGCTGCTGCCTCTCTGCCTGCGTCGGATCTATTACGTAATAGGCCTTGGAAATACCGTGGGCGGATCGGTCGTTATCCGCTATCCTCTGAATCATCTCACCCTCCTACCTCTTCGTTCCAGTCTAGCATCTTCACATCCACCGTTTGGCCTTCTTCCATCCGGGGCAGGTCCTCGGGGCAGATGGCGAGGCCGTTGGCTCGCGCCATGGAGGTGAGGATATTGGAACCCTGGGGACCCGTGGGCGTGGCGTAGTAGCCACCGTTGCGCCTGGTCACCCGCACCCGGGCGAAGACCCGCCGACCGTCGAAGTTGACGATAGGCCCCTTCAGTTCGGCGCGAACCATGGGCTTGGCCAAGTCCGTCCTGCCCAGCATCCGAAGGATGGCGGGACGGCCGAACTCCTCGAAGGCGACCATAGCGCTGACGGGATTACCGGGCAGCCCCAGATGAGGCACCATCCGGCCTTCTTCCCCCCGGAGCATACCCCAGGCCAGGGGTTTGGCCGGACGCATCCGCACCGACCAGAAATTCACCTCGCCCCGCTCCGCCAAAACGTCCTTTACAATGTCATAGTCGCCCTTGGACACGCCGGCGGAAGTGAGAAGAAGGTCTGCCGTCAGCCCTTCGTTCAACTTACGGTGCATATCCTCCAGGTTGTCCCTGGCAATGCCCAGCATCTGAGGAATGCCGCCGTAGCGCAAAACGGAGGCGGCCAAGCTGTAACTGTTACTGTCATATATCCGGCCGGGCCGCGCCGCCTCTCCTGGATTCTGCAGCTCGTCGCCCGTGGCCAGAATGGCCACCCGCGGCCTTCGCACTACCGACGCCCGTTCGATGCCCAGGGAAGCCAGAACGCCTATCTCCGACGGTCTGAGGACGGCGCCCCGCTCCAGCACTTTCTCGCCCGCTTTGACGTCCTCCCCCGCGGGCCTCACGTGCATGCCCAGGGGTTGGTCTACAAGGATGCCAATCTCATCCATAGTACCGCCGGCGTCCTTACGCTCTACCTCGTCGGTCTCCTCGAAGGGCACGACGGTGTCGCAGCCTTCGGGTGTGGGCGCACCCGTCATTATGCGGAGTGCCGTGCCAGGTTCCACGCGCCGGTCGGGAATCTGCCCTGCCGCCACCAACCCGATTACCCGCAGAACGACGGGTTTCTCAGCCGAAGCGCCCCGCACGTCCTCGTGACGGAGGGCGTAGCCGTCCATGGCCGAGTTGTCGGACGGAGGGATGTTCAGCGGCGAGTACACGTCCTCGGCCAGGGTCTGCCCCAGGGCCTCCAGGATAGGCTGGGCCTCCGGCTCCAGGGGGCTGAAAGCGGAGATTATGCGCTCGAAGGCCGCCTCTACGCTGAGCATGTCGGCGTGATAATGCCCACGCCCGCCCCCGTGATGGCGGGGCCCCTTGTGTCCGTGACCGTGGTCCTGATGCTTCATGTGCCGGCTCCTTCTCCGCCGCCGCGCAAAACCGCTCCCACTTCTCTTTCCAGCAGAGAAACGACCCGGGCCAGGCTTCTATTCACGTCCCGCGACGACAGGGTTCGGTTGGAAGCGCGAAGCTGGATGCGGTATGCCAGGGACACCTTGCCGGGCGGCGCTTCCTCACCCTCGTACACGTCGAAGAGGACGGTCCGCTCCACCAGAGGCTGACCTTCTATGATTCGCTGCACCCGCGCCGCCGGAATGTCCCGGTCCACCAGAATTGATATGTCGCGCAGGGAAGCGGGGAAGCGGGCTAGGGGCTTCACCGACTGTCGCGCCTGGGGCAGCGCGTCGAATAGGCGGTTGAGGTCTAGCTCAAAAAAGACCACGACTTCGCCGTCTAACTCAAACGCTTCCACAACGAGGGGATGCACCTCGCCCAATGAGCCTACGACAGTGCCGTTGACCGACACGGACGCCGACTTTCCGGGGTGCAGGAAGTCGTCTGCGTGGGGGCTAAACTCGCCTTCTGCGCCCAATCGTCCCAAGAGGGATTCGACGATTCCCTTGGCGTCATAGAAATCATAGCCGCCTTGTGCGGAAAGCCATCCCTCCCCTGTTCGCTGGCCGTAGAGAAGCCCCGCCGCTATTTCCGGCTCCCGGGGAAGTTCCTTCCCCTGTTTCAGATATACCCGTCCGATTTCGAAGATTGCGAGCGATCGCGCGTCTCTTGCAACGTTATACGACAACGTATTCATCAGGCTGGCCCGCAGGGTGGGCCTCATGTACTTGAAGTCCCGACTCATGGGGTTGGCCACCGCCAGCAATCCTGTGTCGTCATCCGTAATCCTTGCTTTCCGCAGAAGGTCCAATCCAACGGCGGAATAGCTGATGGTCTCCTGCAATCCCTGCCGCACCAGCAGATCCCGCACCTTCTCGCGGAAGGCCCGCAGATCCTGTCCCTCGTGGTGGGGGATGGCCGTAGAGAGCATCTCGGTGGGAATGGAATCGTAGCCGACGATGCGGGCTACTTCCTCCACCAGGTCGTCCTCGATGGTTATGTCGCTGCGCCACGGGGGGGCGGAAACCCGTAGGGCTGCGTCGCCCTCCGACACCGCCGAGAAGCCCAGCGAGACGAGAACGGACTTGGCCTGCTCCATGGAATGTTCCATGCCCAGAACCTGCTTCATCCGCTGGGAGGTCAGGAGCATGGAACGCGGCTTCTCTCGCTCCGGGTAGACGTCGATGATGCCCTTGGCCGCCGTGCCGCCCGCCACCTGCTGTATAAGCTGGGTGGCCCGTCGCAGGGCCAGGGGAGGCAGATATGGACGCAGGCCCTTCTCGAAGCGGAGCGTCGCCTCTGTGCGAAGACCAAAGTCCTGAGCGGTCCTGCGGTTGTTGGACGGGTCAAAGCTGGCAGACTCCAACACCACGTCAGTGGTGGCCTCCGTGATTCCGCTGTCCAGCCCGCCTATAACGCCGCCCAAGGCCCGAGCGTCCCGGTCGTCGGCAATGACGAGGTGGTCGGAACCCAAGGGAATATCAATTTCGTCCAGGGTGGTCATCGTCTCGCCGGTGTAGGCCCGGCGCACGTGAATGCGCTGCCGGAGCAGCGTTTCGTAGTCAAAGGCGTGAAGGGGCTGACCGTATTCCAGCATCACGTAGTTGGTAACGTCCACCACGTTGTTGATGGGCCGAACGGCGCACTGCTCCAGCCGCTTCTGCAGCCACTGAGGCGACGGGCCTATGGCGATGCCACGAATGAGGCTGGCCGTGTACCGAGGGCACAGGTCGGCGTCCTGGATGTTAACGGAAAGCAGGTTCCGAATTTCCTGGCCTTCTTCCGGGTAGATGGCCTCCGGCTGCCGCACTTCAGAGCCTGTGAGGGCGGCAACCTCGTAGGCCACGCCCAACACGGAAAGCCAGTCGGACCGGTTAGGCGTCGGCTCAAGGTCGAGAATCACGTCGCCAAGGTAATCGTCCAAGGCCATGCCGATGGGGGCGTTCGACGGGAGCACGAGGATACCGTCGTGGTCGTCGCCCAAGCCCAACTCCCTCTCCGAACACACCATGCCGCGGGAGTCCACGCCACGAATCTTGGCCGCTTTCAGCGCGGACAGCTTGCCGCTACGAGCATCAACGAGACGGGCGCCCACCTGGGCAAAGGCAATCTTCTGCCCCTGGGCCACGTTGGGCGCGCCGCAGACAACCTGCTGGGGAGTTTCTTTTCCGATGTCCACCGTGCAGAGAACCAGCCGGTCGGCGTTGGGGTGCCGCTCCACCTTCTCCACGAAGCCCACGGAGCAGTTCACCCACCCACCAACGGTAATCACGTCGCCCACTTCCAGACCCGCCATAGTCAATCCCTGGGCAAGCTCTTCAACGGGCAGATCGAAGTCCACCAACTCTTTCAGCCAGGACAGGGGAATCTTCATAGGGCGGCGGCTCCCTCGAACGGGCAAGAATCGGGTTGGACGGAATTGGAGCAGCGGGGGGTCAATGACTTCATGCGTCTAACTTCGAGGACATCCTAGAACTGGCCCAGGAACCGGAGGTCGTTGGAATAGAAGAGCCGGATGTCCTCGATGCCATACTTCAGCATAGCCACCCGGTCCGGGCCGATGCCGAAGGCGAAACCGGTGTAAACCGACGGGTCGTAGCCCACGCCTGCCAAGACCTTGGGATGCACCATGCCCGCCCCCAGAATCTCTATCCACCCTGCCTCCCGGCACACGCGGCAAGCTGAGCCGTTGGCGCGTCCCTTCCCCTGGCAGGCAAAGCAGTCGATGGACATGTCCACGCCGGGCTCGACGAAGGGGAAGTAGTCGCAGCGGAAGCGGACTTTGCGTTCGGGACCGAATACCCGGCGGGCGAACTCGTAGAGGGTGCCCTTAAGATGGGCCATGGTGATGCCCTTGTCCACGGCCAGGCCCTCAATCTGGTGGAAGTGCCACTCGTGGGTGGCGTCCGTGGCCTCGTAGCGGTAGCACTTGCCGGGAACCAGCACCCGCACCGGCGGGTCGGTTTTCTCCATTGTGCGGGCTTGCATGGGCGAGGTGTGGGTGCGAAGGAGCATGGACTGCCGGCCTTCCGCGTCCTTATGGTCTATCCAGAGGGTGTTCCACATATCGCGGGCCGGATGGTCCCGTGGGATGTTCAGCATCTCGAAGTTGTAGTGGTCCCACTCCACCTCCGGGCCCTCCACCACCTGGAAGCCCATAGACACGAAGGCGTCGCAGATCTCCCGGAGTATCTGGGTGAGGGGGTGGAAACGACCAACTGGGGCCGTGCGGCCGGGCCTGGTGACGTCGATCTGCTCCTGCTGGGCCAGGACGGCGAAGCGTATCTCTCGGACCCGCCGGCGCGCTCCGTCCAGCTCCTCCTCCAGGAGAGTCTTGGCGCGGTTCGCCTCTACTCCAGCGGCGCGTCGTTCCTCTGCCGGAAGGGAGCCGAGACTTCGCAGCACGGTGGTGAGCCGACCGCGGCGGCCCAGGTATCGGACTCGCCACTCCTCCAGCCCCTCCTCGGACGTTAGGCCCTTGAGTTCCTCCAAGCCATCAGCCTGCACCCCGCCAAGGTCTTGGATTAGCTGTTCCGAGTTCATAGGCGTCGCCAAAGACGGCGGGACGGCGGGCTTGAGCAAGGGGGGATTGGGTGGAGATGGGCGAGGCGTAGAGGCTCGTCGGACAAGGGCTGGGTCTTCAGTGTGTGAGGCATAGAGACCCCATTATAGAATTGGCCATGCAAAGGGTCAAGAAACTGTACTCGTTCAGTACATATGAGACAGTTTGGACGAGACCAGGTCAGGATGGCACCGGACAAGATACTCGGCGGGAGTGCTTCCCTCCAGGGGAAGAAGGAGAATTACATCTTAATTTGCCGATTATGAAAACTCTCCGTGGGATTCGGCCCTCATATCCCTAATCCTTCTATGTCCTCAGGGCACGGCGGAAACCAGGGTCCCATCGGTCATAACTATCCCGTCCTCACACCGGCACTCCACCAGACCTCCGCCAAACTGCTCCTGGTACTGCTGGGCATACAGCCCGCATTGCGCCAGCAGCTCCTGATGGGTCCCCTGCTCCACTATCCGACCTCGGTCTATAACGTAAATCACGTCCGCCGCCACAATGGTGGACAGCCGGTGGGCAATGGCTATCGTCGTCCTACCCTTCATTAGTGGCTCCAGCGCCGCTTGGATATATCGCTCACTGGAGATGTCAAGCGCCGACGTCGCCTCGTCCAGTATCAGTATCTTGGGTTGGTGGAGAATTACCCTGGCAATGGACAGCCGCTGTCTCTCTCCCCCGGAGAAGCGGTATCCCCGCTCTCCCACCACCGTGTCATACGCCTCGGGCAAATCCATTATCCTGTCGTGAATGAAAGCCGCCTTCGCCGCCGCTTCCATCTCCCTCTGGGTAGCCTCGGGCGCACCGTACAGCAGATTGTTTCGAACACTGGTATGAAACAGATAGCTCTCCTGGGTAACGTACCCAATCAGGTTTGCCAGGGAGGAAAGATGGATGTCACGAACGTCCACGCTGTCTATACGAACGGAACCTTCAGTTACGTCGTACAGCCGCGATATCAGGTACGTAATGGACGTCTTACCCGCCCCGCTGGGGCCCACAAAGGCCACCAGCCGGCCCGGCTCCACATTGAAGCTCACCCCATCCAGCGCCCATTGGTGCGATTCATCAGGCTTACTACCGTTGGAGCCATCCTCTACCTCAGAATCGTACCTCAGCCGCACAGAATCAAAGGTCACCCTGCCTGCCGCCTCTTCAGCCCTGATGTCAACGGCCCTTGGCGAGTCGGAAATCTTTGGTACGATGTCCAGATACCCGAAAATTCTCTCAAAAAAGGCCAGGGAAGATTGGAGCTCTACGGACACTTGCAGCAGGGTGCCAATGGGGAAATAGAGGCGGCTCTGCAGCGTTGTAAAGGCCACGATGGTCCCGGCGGTAATCCCTTCCGGACCCCTTCCCGAAATCAGGTAGCCCGCCAACAGGTAGATAACAACGGGGGAAACCGAGAAGAATATCTGCATCACCGCCCAGAAAGACTGGCCAGTCATCTGCTGACGCACTGTCAGGTCTGAGAGCCTCCTATTCTCTTGGTTGAATCTCTGTATCTCCTGGTCCTGCCGCCCAAAGAGCTTGGACAGGATAATTCCGGACACTGAAAGGGTTTCCTGAGTAATGGCCGACATCTCGGCCATGGACTCTTGGGCCTGCGCCGTCACTTTGCGCCGCCGCCGCCCCACGTATCCTGTCAGGAGGGCGAACACCGGCACGGTGCCCACTGCAACCAGGGTTAGCTGCCAAGACAGGACGAACATAGCCGCCAGGGTGCTGAGAAAGATGACGCTATTTGCGATGGTGTTGGAGACGGTGTTAGTCACCACCGTCTGGACCCCACCCACGTCGTTGGATACGCGGGACTGGATCTCCCCTGTACGTGTGTCGGTGAAGAAGCTCAGCGGCTGTCTTTGCAGATGCCGGTATAGCCGGTCTCTAAGGTCCCTCATCACGTTCTGCCCAATCTGGTTGGTCAGATAGGTCTGAAGAATCCCTAGAAGGCCGCCTACCACGGTGATCCCCGCCATCACCCCTGCCAAGACCCATAGCAAAGTCAGGTCAGGACTGCCGCTGTTGGGAAAGAGAGCTGAGTCGAACACCACCCGGATAAGCAGCGGGTTTACCACTCCTATTCCGGCGGTGACAAGGATGAGCAGACCCACCATCGTGACCACCGGCCAATAGGGACGGAAGGTCGCTGCAATGCGCCAGACCAACCCTTTAGACGATGCCCGGTGACTTTTCTCGCTTCGCTTATTCACTCCCAGTAGGGGACCTTTCCAGGGTCTGGACGGAATCGAATGCAGCTACAAAGCCGCAAGAGAAGTGTATCTACATGAACCAGCAGAAACCATCTTGGATTCCCGCTGGTTTGGTGCAGAATTGTGTGAAACCGCCTAACATCCTAACATAAGGTATAACACAATAGGTGGTACAACTATTGAAGGCAAGTCAAGGGCCGCACAAGCTACAACATGGCTGATAGTAGCATAAGATATCCAAAATCAACCCCATCATCGCCAAGAAGTAGGAGGTTATCAGATGGGCACAGGGAAAGAAATCGTGCCAAGGGAACTATCACTCAAAATCACCGTTGTGACTTCGAACAGCCAAGTAAATGAACATAGGATTTCCTTGCCGTTCTCTACAGAACAGTCACAGGCCATCATGTCCAATATCTTCAATATGATACAGGAAGTAATGGCAGGAAAGTTGACAGCTTTGGTCCTCCCAAATCCGGCGTCGTGGTACAAATCCAGCCACGTTGTAAAGGTCACGATAGAATCGTCATCGGAGCTAGATAACGATCTTCAAAGCCAAACGCTGGGATTTCTTAGAGACAGATCCAACTAGTTGTCCATTAGCGCGGCCAAATGGATGGCCCATAATCATTGAACATCTACAACATCCGCTATTGCCACGTGGATGCGGATAGGACTCGCAGTCGTGCGACGTTCAACCGTCGCTAAAGATGTGGGGCCTGTCAGGAGATTATCGTTCGCAGAAGGGCAACCCGCCCAAGTCGTGGCTTCGCAATTGCGTATCCAGTTGGTGCGGTACGCAGCCGCTCAGCTGGTTTCCGTCGAGTTGCAAATAGTGCAAGTTTTCGAGATTCCCTAACTCCACCGGGATCTCTCCACTAAGAGCCTATCCTAATAACCCTGCGGCCCTGAGGGCGATAAGGGCGCAGCTAAAGTGAAGAAAGGCGATGTAGTTGCTTGGAGACTTGTCCCAGCGGACCAGAATGCGTCGAAAGCGGTTCATCCAGCTGTGAGTGCGTTCCACCACCCAGCGCCGGGCTTTGAAACCGGCTTCATTTTTGATGGCCCGAGCTTCTTCGCCCCGGCCGCGAATGTGGGCCGTGAAGCGAAACTCGTGCAAAGTCTTACGCACCTCGTCGAAGTCGTAGCCCTTATCCAGGCACAGTCCCTGGGGACGCTCCGGGGTGGGAGCCGGGCGTTGTACCGGGAGGCTGTCCAGCGTAGCACGCGCCAACTTCATGTCGTGGCGGTTGGCCCCGTCTACCGCCAGCCCCACCGGAATACCCCGAGCTTCGGTCAACAGACTGCGTTTGACGCCGGTTTTACCCCGGTCCGTGGGGTTGGGACCGGTTTTTCCCCCCGCCCAGGGGGGACTTGGTTATGGCTCCATCCATGCTCAACCAGTTCCAGTCCAGACCCTTCAATTCGTCATAACGTTCCAGTCCCACCTGCCAAAGCCGGAAGAAGACCCCGGCGGCGGCCCATTCCTGAAAGCGCAGATGGGCCGTCGAGCCGGAGCAAATGCCCGTGGCGTCCAACGCCTTCCATTGGCAACCGGTGCGCAGCACGTAGAAGATACCGTTGGCGCAGGTCCGGTCTGGAACCCGGGGCCGTCCTCCGCCCAAAGGGTGGGTATTCACCCGCTTGGGAATCAGTGGGGCCAGCACCTCCCACAGGGCGTCGGATACCTGAAAGGAACTAGTGGTGGGGTTGGCTGGCCTGGTTGGGCCTGCGCGGCGGGACCGGGGTGACTTGGGTTCTTTTGCTTTGGTCATCCCTGAAATTTAGCTTCAGCTCCGGCTTCTTCCCTAGAGCTACTCTTACGGGTTATCAATGATTTTGTTTTTAGGATAGGCTCTAAGTTGATTCTCTTCGAGGTCATAGGCATCGCAAGGACGGACGGGTAGGAGGTTTTGAGTGAGCGTGGGCTGGGCGAAGATGAGCGAGGCGTCGAGGCTCGTCGGACAAGGGCTGGGGCCTCAGTAGGTGAGCATAGGCAACCAATTATAGAATTGCCCATGCCAAGGGTCAAGAAACTGGGGGCTGTACTCTTAACCGCCACAGCCAAACAGGTCAGACCGATTCCAGCCCAGGGAAAATTAACATATAATCGTGGACTGGGAATCTAGGTTAGGTTGCTTATCTACGTTTTTAGCTGGCGATTATTCGCAAGCCCACCAAATGACTACTCAACCAACTCACTTTGTACTAGACGCCGAAACTGTTATTGCCGAGGGCTATGGAGCCAGCGCTCGTTTGAGTGCCTTGCTTTCGGCCGCTAGTGCAGTTGGGTACAAGGTTTACCTCCCCGAAGTCGCTCTAGAAGAAATCACAGCAAGCTACAAGAGAAAAATCGAGAGCCTTGCACAAAAGGTGGGGGATGACATCTCAACGCTATCAAGGTTGCTTGGACGTAGCCTATGCTCTCCTGTGGATGGATTCAACTCCAGAGAAGAAACAGAGTCATTTCGAAAACGGCTTCTGGATCAACTACGGTGGGCCGAGTCAGAAATTCTCGACTACCCCAAAACATCCCATAAGACTTTAGTGAAACGAGCGACATTAAGACGAAAACCCTTTGATAAGAAAGGGTCTGGATTTCGAGATGCCCTAGTTTGGGAGACAGTTCTCAACTTAGCCAAACAAATTGATGGGCCTATCGTTCTCGTGTCTAAAGATAAAGATTTCCAAGGCTCGGACGGAAATCTTCATGGCGACCTTGTAGATGATCTGGTGGGTCTTGGCCTCTCCAAGGATAAAGTCACTTTGGCAACCGACGTGGCAAGCCTGGTAACTCAACTTGTTCGCCCAAATTTGGGAATTGTACATTGGGAAAAGCCGCTCCAAGTATTAGCTCAACGTGGAGTGAACTTGGAGGATTCTATATCATTGATGATACAAGACGCCTATTCCGGCTGGGAATGGGATCCCTTGGAGTTGGGGATGCCAGCCGAGTATGAATCTCCTACTCTGGATATGATCCATGATGTTTCTGAATTGAATGTAGTAGACTTACGAGAATTGCCTTCCAACCAGATACTAGTAAACATTGAAGCAGAAGTGTGTGGCGAGTTCGACGTATTCGTCTTCAAGCCTGACTTGTACATCGCCGACTACAACAATTTGCATATCCTTGATACAGATTGGAACGACCACTACGCTCAAGGAGCAATCACACTGCAATTGAAATGCGTACTTGACTTAGTTGTGGACACTTCAGACCAGAAAAACCACACTGTTAGCAATGTGTCTGTTGAACTCGAACCGGTATAGATGGCCCATGTTCTGCCAATGACAGGGAAAACTAGAGTGGCGGCTTGCCTACCCAAGATGCTAGGAATCTGAAATTCACGCACCCTGTCGTTCCACCCGATGCAATTAGCGTCGCCACCGCGCCAAATCGCGGCTCTTCAGTCCTTCCATAGACTGACATTTTCATTGAATACCCTCACACATCTCCTAATACCATTGACACCCCAGGCTTGGGCAACGTAGACTTTACTGGTTATGGAATACGCTATATTCAAAACTGGCGGCAAGCAGTACCGGGTCTCTCCCGGCGACGTAATCGACGTAGAGAAGCTCCCCGTGGAACCCGGCGCGGAAATTGAGTTGGACCAGGTGCTGGCATTCTGCAAGGACGACCAGGTAACCTTCGGTCGGCCCCTCCTCGACGGGGTGAAGGTCATTGCCCACGTGCAGCAGCAGTACCGGGACAAGAAGATTAAGGTGTTCAAGTACAAGCCCAAGACCCGATATCGCAAGATGCGCGGGCATCGCCAGGCCTACACCCGGCTGCAGATTGCCGAAATAGCCCAGGACCAGGAGGAAGCCGATGGCTCATAAGAAGGCGGGAGGCAGCTCTCGCAACGGTCGTAACAGCCCAGGACAACGTTTGGGCGTCAAGAAGTTCGGCGGGGAGAGAGTCATCGCCGGCAACATCATCATGCGCCAGCGGGGCACCAAGATAATGCCGGGCCGCAACGTGGGGATGGGCAAAGACCACACCCTGTTCTCCCTCATTGAAGGCGCAGTCAAGTATGAGTGGGCCTCCAAGGGGAAGCGGCGCGCCAGCGTCTATCCCCTAGAGGTCGCATAAAGTTACGCCATGAAAAAAGAAATTCACCCCACCTTCTATCGCAATACTGTGGTTACCTGCTCCTGCGGTAACGTGTTCACCACCGGCGCCACCAAGCAGACCCTGCGGGTGGAATTGTGCAACAAGTGCCACCCCTTCTACACGGGCGAGCAGCGCATCGTGGACACGGAGGGGCGGGTCGAGCGACTCCGACGTCGTTTTGGCCTCAAGACCTAGCGCAGCGCAGCTGACCGTTTTCTTAATTGGCGAATCCCTTCGGGGCATCGGCCAAATCTCACGGAGTGCCCGCGGGTAGAGCCTTGGCGGATCCACGCCCAATTTACGGCGGACAGGCTGTCATTGAAGGCGTGATGATTCGCGGCCAGCGGTTCTTCAGCCTGGCCGTCCGCCGGCTGGACGGGACAATCTTCCGCACCGCCGAGCCCCTTAGTTCAGTGTACACGGGACGGCTGCGCCGCATCCCCCTCCTCCGGGGCGTTGTAGTGCTCGGCGAGACCCTGATTCTGGGCATGAAGGTTCTGAGTCGCTCCGCCAACATCGCCGTGGAGGACCAGACCCAGGGGGAGCAGAAGGAGCTGGGGGGCTGGGTACTTTTCCTGTCGTTGGGCGTGTCCATGCTGATCGGGGTGGGGATATTCTTCCTCATGCCACTCTTCGCCGCCCGTTCGCTGGACATCTGGATCGCGCCCGGGCCGCTGGGGGACTTCATCAGCAACTTCCTGGAAGGGCTGCTGCGTTTGGGGCTGCTGGTGGGGTATATTTCGGTTATTGGACTGATGAAGGACATCCGGCGGGTGTTTGCTTACCACGGGGCGGAGCACATGACCATCCACGCCTACGAACGAGGTTTGCCGCTGGAGGTTGCCAACATACGGCCATTTTCAACGGCCCATCCACGCTGCGGCACCGCGTTTCTGCTCACCGTGGCGGTGGTGGCCATCTTTATATTCTCGCTGCTGGGGCGGCCCGACATACAGTGGGCGATTCTATCCCGGATACTGCTGATTCCGGTGATTGCGGGGATGAGCTACGAAGTCATACGGTTCAGCGGACTTCACCAGGGCAACTTCTTTTCGAACATCGTGGCTGCGCCGGGAATGGCGCTGCAAAGGCTCACGACGAGACGCCCCGACGACGACCAGATAGAGGTGGCCATCGAAGCTATGAACGCCGCGCTCGAAGCGGATGAGGGGCGAGTCGCTGCCACACCGGAAGAAGAGACCGGAGGAACGCCCTAGCCGCGACGCTTTCGGAGCACGTCCCAAACTTGTTGGGGCTTCACGTCGGAGGCCGCCATTAGCACCAGGGTGTGGTAGAGGAGGTCGGCGACCTCTTCGGGCAGGTTGTCCACGTCCCCTTGGGCGGCTGAGATGGCCGTCTCACCCGCCTCTTCGGTTACTTTCTGGGCCACCCTCCCGATGCCGGCGGCAAGAAGCTCCGCCGTGTAGCTGCCTTCGGGCATTTGCTGTTTTCTGTCCTGAATGACGGCGTAGAGCTCGTCGAGAACGCCTGAGCCGGGATCGCTGCGACGGAAGTCGGCAGGCTCAGGGACGCCTTCAAGGGGCGTGAAGAAGCAGGACTCGTTTCCGGTATGGCAGGCAGGGCCGTCGGGGACCACCTTCAGCAGAAGGGTATCTCCGTCGCAGTCAAGCCACGCTTCTTTCAGGTTCAGATAGTTGCCGGAGACCTCCCCCTTGTGCCACAGGTCCTCGCGGCTGCGGCTGTAGAACCAGACCTGAATGCCGTCCACGGTGCGCTTGAGAGACCCGGGGTTCATGTAGCCGAGCATCAGCACCTTGCCGGTGTTGATATCCTGGGCTACAGCGGGGATTAGCCCCTGTTTGTCCAGCTTCAAATTCATTTCTTCAACCTCTACTAAAGATACTGTTGTCCGATAGGTTTGCATTCAACCCACGAGATTCTTCGACTCCGCTGCGCTTCGCTCAGAATGACATGTGGTGGGGGACGGGCGCCCACAAGGGACGCCCCTACGGAAGAGGAGGATGCAAGCATTGTTGATGCTCTAGTCCCAACTTTCCAGGATTGAGGGCAACTCAGCGAGGCTGTGCACCTGGTAATCGGGCTGGGGAAGTCCTTCTTCAAGGGTCTTCCCGTTTCGGTTGATCCATACGGCGTTCATTCCCACGCCCTTGGCCCCCAAGACGTCGTCGAAGGGGTTGTCGCCCACGTACACGGCCTCTTGGGGTTCCAGGCCCAGTTCCTCCAACACGCGGTGGAAGGGCAGCGGGAGGGGCTTGTATGCGCCGACCATCTCCGACGAGAGGACCACGGGGAAGCTGAGGCCCAGCCGCTTGAGTTGGGGCAGGAGATAATCGTCGTCGGCGTTGGAGAGCACCGCCGTGGTCCAGCGACGCTGGAGGGCGGCGATGGTTTCGGCCACCTCCGGGTAGGCGTCCCGGCAGCCCATGGAGCGGATGGACTCTTTGGCCGCAACTCCGGCGTCTCCGTCAAGACCCCGATGGGCAAAGACCCCGGCGAAGCAGTCTCGCCACGCCTCCTCGTAGCTCTTAAAGGGCGGGCTCTTCTCCGGCTCCTCCAGGTTCAGGCGGTCCTTGCGGAATTGCACCTCCAGAGCCTTCCACTCGTCATAGAGGGTCTGGGGGTCAATGGGCAGGTTTTGGGTACGGCAAACGCCCTCGAACACCTGCATCCAGCCCTCGATGGGGTTGGAAACCAGGGTCTCGTACATATCGAAAACAACGGCCTTGATCTTGGCCAAATTCCTTCTCCTTATACCAGAGGTCTCATGTGGTTAGGGGTCTTACGGGGATGCCTCTTTCGGCCAGGTACTCCTTGACGTGTCCGATGGAGTATACGCCGAAATGGAAGATGCTGGCGGCCAGCACTGCGTCGGCCTTGCCAAGCCGGATGGCGTCGTAGAGATGCTGTGGGGTTCCGGCTCCACCACTGGCCACAACGGGGACCGAAACTGCTTCCGAGATGGCCCTGTTCAGTTCCAGGTCGTAGCCGCCCCGGGTGCCGTCGCTGTCCATGCTGTTGACGACAATTTCGCCCGCGCCCAGATCGGTGGCGCGGACTGCCCACTCCACGGCGTCCAGCCCCGCGTCGTCGCCGCCGTCATGGCCCGTGCGGACCCGGACCCGCCAGCGGGGAGGAGAGCTGTCGGGAACTCGTTCGGCGTCCAAGCCCAGGACGATGCACTGGCTGCCAAAGGCCCACGCGCCCTCGGAGATGAGGCGTGGGTTCTCAACCGCGGCCGTATTGATGGACACCTTGTCCGCTCCGGCTTTGAGCATAAGCCTCATGTCTTCAACGGTGCGCAGGCCGCCGCCGACAGTCAGGGGAATGAAGACCTGGTCCGCCGTGCGGGAGACCACGTTCAGCATGATGCCGCGACCCTCCGCCGAGGCGGTGATGTCGTAGAAGACCAGCTCGTCGGCTCCTTCGGCGTCGTAGAAAGCGGCAAGGGCCACGGGGTCTCCCGCGTCCCTGTGGTCCAGGAACTTGACACCCTTGACCACACGGCCTGCTTTGACGTCCAAACAGGGGATGATGCGCTTGGTCAGCATGAGAACCCATAGCGGCCGGACATAGCGGGCAAACTAGGGCCGCCTCTTGAACAGAAGCACATATTGGGAGCCGGGCAACTCCCATCTACGCTGCAGCGAGAAACCGGCATTGCTGGCGAGGTTCATCATCTCATCCGGCTCTATGCGCTTTTCCAGGGGCGGGCCGTGTTCGGTTTCTACCCGATACCACTCCAGGACACAACACCAGCCGGAGGGCTTGAGCAACTCGGCCACAGCTTCCATGAATGCAGGCCGATCATCGGCGTAGTGGACGACGTAGGCAAGCAGCATTCCATCCAGTGAACGGGGCGGTAGGCGCAAGTCTATTCCGTCGGTCTTAACAGGCTTCACGTTGCCCAGGGGCACGGCGTCGACACGCTGCTTGAGGGCCTCCAACATCTCGTCGTCCACGTCCAGAGCGTAGAGGCGACCGTGGGACAGGTACTTGGCCAGTGGCACGGAAAAATAGCCGGGTCCGCAGCCCACGTCCGCCACATGGTGATAGGGGTCGATGGGTAGGCGGGTCAGCAGCTCGTAAGGGTCGGGGCGCTCCGGCGAAAGGAGGGCCCGGATGAAGTCATTCTTGGAACCGGGATCAGTCTCCATTACCCTCACCATCCTCAGAGGATCCAATATTGGGGGCTGCGGCACTCCCCTGCTTGCTCACCGACTTCTGGGCAACGGGTGTGCTGTAGGCGGGATTTTCTCCCGGCCCCCAGTAGACGGTCATGTGAGGGAAGGGAATCTCGATTTCTTCCTCGTCGAATACCCGCTTGATGCGACGTCGGAACTCCCCGGCAACGGCCCACTGCTGCATCGGCACAGTTTCGCCCATTACCTTGATGGCAATCCCGGAAGCCCCAAACTCCTGCACCCGAATCGCCTTCAGCGGGTCGGTAATCTTTGGCGCCCATTGGGGATCGTCTGATATCTCGGCCCCCACTCGATCAATTACTTCCATCACCCGGTCGAGGTCCTCCTTGTATGCAACCTCCACATCCAAATTCACCCGCGACTTCTCCTTCGTTAAGTTGCTTGCAATGCCAATCTCACCGTTGGGGATGATGTGCTGGTTCATGTGGAAGTCACGAAGTGTAGTCCGTCGAAGGTTGATGTCTTCCACAATGCCGACAACGCCGGCCAGCTCAGCCACGTCTCCCACGCGAAACTGGTCTTCCAGCATGATGAAGACACCGGCCAGGATGTCCTTGATCAGATTCTGGGCACCGAAGCCGATGGCGATGCCGGCCACGCCGGCGCCTGCCAGGATGGGGGCGATGTTGACGCCTAGCTCCGAAAGTACCATGAAGAAGGCCATGGCGAAGATAATGGCCGAAAGGGTGTTGGAAATCACGCTCTGCAGGGTCTGGGTGCGACGCTGCACTTCCTGCGACTGCTTGTCCTCGTGGACCCGATGAGCAAGGTATTGCTCGATGATGGGTGACGTGAGGCGGCTGACGAATCGGATGGCGAGGAAGGCGACGATGACGATAATGCTGATGGTGAAGGTCTTGCCCAGCAGCCACTGACCGACGGCAAGGCCTCCGGTCTCTGCGGTGTCGAGAACGCCGCTCATGTCCGTCCCAAGCTGGCTGGCAACGGTGAAAGCCGCCGCTGTGACGATCATAAGGCCAAGAACTAATTCGATGGACCGGGCTATGGGTTTTACAAGGCCGGACTGGTCCGCCGGGATGATGTCGTCCATCCACCGGAGGAAGCCCAGCAGATAGCGGGGAATGACGAAGTGGGAGATGACAAGCAGGACCACCGCCAGAACCAGGGTGGCGACGATGACTATGAGGGCTTGATTTGAAATATCCATATACTGTTCGGCTGGAAGGGATTCCGGGGATGGAAGTCTAAGGCCAATTTTACCAGTGTTGGGGCAAGGCCGTCATCCAAGTCCCATCCCGGCCTGTTATTCCCAGGTCATCGCCGTTGTCACATACGTCGTACTTGGACCTGACATGCGGGATGGCACCTGAAAGGCGAGGAGGTCATAGGGATATGAGATATCAGAGTCGAATGGGTTTGGGGGACTTGTTTGTGAGGAACGAAGGATTTGTTTCAGGCGTGGGGTTGATTCGAACCAAGAAACTAATATGGGGGGATTTTGGGTGTTTCAGGCGTGGATTATGGCTTTGGGGGGATTTGTTTTCGTTTTTGCAAGTTTTGTGGAAATTAATGGTGTAATTTTGCGAGGACATACTAGTTCCAGCGGACGAGTCGGGACTAGGAGGGGGCTAAAAGGTAGGGATGTTGCGTTCATGTAGAGATGCTAGCAGGGGAGGGGCAGTTTCGGCTACGGGGAGATGTCAGTGGGGAGATGGGCGGTACTCGGTGGCGAGACCCTTTGACTCCGCTCTCCTTTAGCTACGATGTCCAATGTTCCACCATTGATTCCAACGGCCAACCCCTTACAGGGTGGAACGTAATGTCGAAAGGCGCTAAATTTTGACAATGCACCAAGTATAGTAGCTACATCAGCAGCTTAACTATCCGGTGACAAATACAGAGCCAAAATGTTGATGATGACGTTTTAGCCAGGCTGGAATAATTGGACGACGCAGACAGAATGGAAAAGCCAGGAAAGAACGCCAACCATATTCAGAGAAGGGCCTTATCGATTCTTCTTTAATTCGAGCGACCGAAACGAACCCCCGCACGTTCACGTTGTGCGCGACAACTTAGTGGCGAAATTCTGGTTGGATCCGGATAGGATGCAGTCCGGTGGCAGGCTTAGGCCGCCCGAAATACTCCGGATCCAACGTAGAATTGCAGACAACCGCGAACTGCTGATGGAGGCGTGGAATGATTACTTCAACGATTGAAATACAGATTCCGAAGGCCAAAGACATGTCCGTCAGTCAGGATGCGCTGCGAGTCAAACTCTCAGATGCACGCGCCATCTCCGTTCCCCTGGCCTGGTACCCCAGGCTCGTCCACGCAACTCCTCAAGAGCGGAACAAGTGGCAGTTGATCGGGGACGGTCAGGGTATACACTGGCCCGACTTGGACGAGGACATCAGCGTTGAAGGGCTGATAGCGGGCCGTCCGTCGGGAGAGAGTGAGGGGTCATTCAAGCGCTGGCTGGAATCAAGACAGGATGGGCACAGCGTGGCTCTTGGCGACCTCACGGAAGCCTGACAATCATGAAACTAAACGTGGACAAGCAGGCCGACGCCCTGTACCTACGCCTCGATGATTCCCCCATAATCGACTCCAAGGAAGTTTCGCCCGGCGTCATCCTCGACTACAACGAATCCAACGAAGTGGTAGGCGTAGAGATGCTCCATCTTTCCAAGCGCTCATCAAGCCTAAACCTCTCCGCACTCCAGTTCGAGGCGGCGTAATAGTCCCCAGCCTTTGGCCGAGGCCGTCATCCGACGACTGGCAGCGGTTCGGGTTAGCGGCGGATGGGGGGGTGGGAGGGCTGGTTTGAAACCAGCCCCTACATGGTGGTTGGGTGATGGGCAGCAGGTAGAAGATGGGTCCCCGCATTCGCGAGGACACGGGTCGGGTTAGCGGCGGATGGTGCCTACGGTCACCTTCGTCATGGGGTCTGGGCGCTCTGCGCGGCACTGGGAGATGGTCCGGCCCTTGGCAATCTCGCCTCGCACCCACTCCTCCCAGGCTTCTTTCTCCTGCACAAAGGCCAAGTGCTGACGGGCTTCCTCGGGCGAAGCCACCAGAACGCCGTCGTCGTCACCGAACACCATGTCGCCGGGGTTGACCACCACGTTGCCAACGCTCACGGGGACGTTCACAGCGCCCCATTCGATGCCCCAACCGCCGGTCTTGCCGGTCATGGCTACGGAGCCGCGGGAGAAGACGGGGAACTGCATGCGCTCGATGGCCACCCGGTCTGCGATCGGACCGTCGGTAACCATGCCGGCTATGCCTAGCTCCATATAGCCCAGGCAGCCGATTTCGCCAGTGGTGGCGTGGCGATATTCGTCGCCGCGTGCGATTACCAGCACGTCTCCGGGACGGGCAATTTTGAGGGCTTCCGCCACCGCCGAGGTTATCTGGGGGTAAGTCTGCACCGTCAACGCCGTGCCCACCAGCTTGATCGGCCTCCAAACCGGCTCGATGGCCGTTTCCATAGCCGTTTCCAGAATATGGCCGAGGGTGGCGGGGGCGAGACTCTCATAGGCGCTCACCAGTTCCGGGTCAACGGGCGGCGGCGAAGGGTTTACGATGATCATTTAACGCTCCTATTTTGGGGAAACTTCGGATTCCACGATGCATGATACCACCGACGGGGCCGGTAGTCAGTTGGCGGCGGATGTGGGAAAACGTGCAGGGCTGGTTTGAAACCAGCCCCTACCCAATCGTCGGAGGCCACAGCTTCGTATTTACTACGAGGGGGCTTTGTGTTAAAAATTCTGCATCACCATCTAGCACCGGAGGTTTCCCATGGCCGACGTCAGCCCCAGTATCGAGGCCCTTCTCAGCGAAGAACGACGCTTCCCCCCTTCCCAGGAGTTCATCGACCAGGCAAACGTAAGCGATCCAGACGTCTACCAACGGGCCGACGCCGACTACGAGGGGTTCTGGGAGAGTTGGGCCGAGGAGCTTCACTGGTTCGAGAAGTGGGACAGGGTTCTACAGTGGGACCCGCCCTTCGCCCAGTGGTTCCTGGGCGGGAAGACCAACATTTCCTACAACTGCCTGGACCGCCACCTGGAAGGCCCGCGCCGCAACAAGGCGGCCATCGTGTGGGAGGGCGAGCCGGGCGACTGGCAGGTCTATACATACGGCGACCTGCACCGGGAAGTGTGCCGCTTTGCCAACGGACTGAAGAGCCTGGGGGTGAAGAAGGGCGACAGGGTGACCCTTTACATGCCCATGATACCGGAGCTTGCCATTGCCATGCTCGCCTGCGCCCGCATCGGCGCTCCCCACAGCATCGTCTTTGGCGGCTTCAGCCCTGAGTCCCTCCGCGACCGGATCAACGACTGCGAGGCAACGGTGGTCATCACCGCCGACGGCGGATATCGGAGGGGCGGCGTCATCCCCCTTAAGCAGAATACGGACGAGGCGGTGGAAGGCACGCCGACGGTCGAGCACGTTGTTGTAGTCCAACGGGTGGGGGACAAGTTCGAAGGGTCGATGCAGGAGGGCCGGGACATCTGGTGGCACGACCTGGTGGAGGGCCAGTCGCGGGTATGCCCCGCCGAACCCATGGACAGTGAGGACATGCTGTTCATCCTCTACACCAGCGGCACCACGGGCAAGCCCAAGGGCGTGGTGCACACCACCGGCGGCTACATGGTGGGGACATACGCGACGGTGAAGTGGGTCTTCGACATTAAGGAGGACGACGTCTACTGGTGCACCGCAGATATCGGCTGGGTAACCGGACACAGCTATATCGTCTACGGCCCTCTGGCCAATGGCGCGACCTCCGTAATGTACGAGGGTGCGCCGGACTTCCCCGACCGGGACCGCTTCTGGGACATCGTCGAGAAGTACCGCGCGACCATTGTCTACACCGCGCCGACCGCCATACGCGCCTGCATGAGATGGGGCGAGGAGCACCCCAAGAAGCACGACCTCTCGTCGATCCGTCTGCTGGGCACCGTGGGAGAACCCATCAATCCCGAAGCGTGGATGTGGTATCGGAAGAACATCGGGGGCGACCGTGTTCCAATCGTAGATACCTGGTGGCAGACGGAGACGGGCAGCATACTGATTACGCCCCTGCCTGGCATCACGACGACAACTCCCGGTTCCGCCACCAAGCCCTTCCCCGGCATTCAGGCCGAAATCGTCGACGAAAAGGGCGATCCGGTGGAACCTGGCCAGGGCGGTTATCTGGTGCTGAAACGCCCCTGGCCGGCCATGCTGCGGACTATCTACGGCGACCCCCAGCGATACGTGGAACAGTACTGGAGCCGCTACCCCAACATCTACTTCACCGGAGACGGCGCCAAGATGGACGAGAACGGCTTCTTCTGGATTCTGGGCCGGGTGGACGACGTTATCAACGTGGCGGGCCATCGCATCAGCACCATGGAGGTGGAGAGCGCGCTGGTGGACCACAACGCCGTGGCGGAGGCCGCGTCCATCGGCAAAAGCCACGAGATCAAGGGCCAGGGAGTTGTGGCCTTCGTGACGCTCAAGGAGGGCATCGACACGTCCGCCGCGATGGCGCAGGAGCTGAAGAACCACGTAAGGACGAAGATAGGCGCAATCGCCCGCCCCGACGAGATCTACTTTACGGCGGACCTGCCCAAGACTCGCAGCGGGAAGATCATGCGCCGGCTGCTGCGGGACATTGCGGAAGGGCGCGTGCTGGGCGACACGACGACGCTGGCAGACCCGACGGTGGTGGAGATGCTGAAGCAGCAGTACGAGGAGGAGGAGTAGGGGGAGGGGGCAGCCTTGTCATCCCGGAGAATGCTAGTGAACGTAGACATCTACCAGGAAATCCGATCATAATTAACGGAAGCGATAAATTCAAGAGGCGCATCCTAAGCAGTCGTTCGGACGCAAACATAGGATTTAATGAACTCCGACGATTCCTGTTGCGCCTGGGGTTTAGTGCGCGTGTGCGGGGAATCCACTATATCTTCAGGCTACACGGACTTCGAGAAAAAATTAACTTGCAGCGAGACGGCAACCACGCTAAACCCTATCAAGTTCGGCAGGTTAGGCGGCTTTTGTTGAAGTACTGGTTCTAGCAAGGAGGCAACGATGCACAAGTACGAGATCATCCTCTACTGGAGCAACGAGGACAAGGCATTCGTCGCGGAAGTTCCCCAGTTGACCGGCTGCGCCGCCCACGGCGACACGCAATTGGCGGCGTTGGAACAGGTCAACCAGGCTATGGACTTGTGGATCGACACAGCGAAGGAGTTTGACGACCCGATTCCTAAGCCCAAGGGGGAGCGTCTAATGCTGGCGTAGCCGTCCTGCGGCGAAGGGAAGGGAGGGGGCCTGTCATCTGCAACATGATGTCCAACGATGAAGAGAGTCAAGCCTCCCACTGGACCCAGCGTCTCTTTGTAGACAACGCTCACCTCTATCTGCCCTTTCTGGAGGCGGCCCGCCACCGCGCCGACGCGGAGGTGGGGGTGATGGTCGACCGGTTCGAGCTTGAGATTCCTCCCAACGCCCGTGTGCTGGACGCGGGCTGCGGCATTGGGCGTCATAGCGTTCCTCTGGCATCAAGGGGATACGAGGTGACGGGGTTTGACCTCTCCCCCCTGTATCTTGAGGAGGCGCGCCTGGCGGCAGAGGGCGCAGGGGTGACTCTTAGGCTTATACAGGGGGACACCCGGGAGCTGGGCCGGCTCCTGAGGGATGAAGCGCCTTTTCAAGCCGTGGTCAATATGTTCACGTCTCACGGCTACTATCGGGAGGATGCGGATCTCCGGTTTTTCCGCGATTTGCACAGCCTTACCGTGCCGGGGGCAGCGCTGGTGATAGAGACTCTGAACCGGGACTACATCCTGCGGAACTTTCAGCCGTTAGGCATTGTTGAGGCGGGAGGGATAGAGCAGCACGACCACCGTCGCCTGAACCTTGAGACCTCATGCCTTGAGAACGTCTGGACGTTCTACGAAAAGAGCGATGACCGGCTGCGGCTGCGTTTGCGGCTGGAATTTGAGCTGCGGATGTACAGTCTCCACGAGTTGAGGGAGCTTCTTGGGAGGGCCGGCTGGGAACCCGTAAGCAGCTTCACCAGGGAAGGGGACGGCACCGACACGTCACCGGTAAAGCCGGACTCCTTTCGGATGTGGATAGCCGCCCGGCGGGTTGAGGGAGGCGGGCTAGCCGCGCTCTTCGAGGGAGACGTAGACAAGTCTTTACGACGACAAAAAGACTTGATACTGTATGGTGCCTGCGTTAAAACCATAAACTCCGGCTTCACTGACTTGGGTTACCTGAATGTTCCACCAGATGGTAGGTCAGCATTTGTAGAAAATTTTGGGAGGAAGATTATGGGCATAGTCAATTGGTTGAAGAAGAAAGCTGACGAATCTAAACAAGCTCAAGAGAAAGCAAGAGTAGAGCATGAACAAAAACAGCAGGAGAAACGGGAAGCGGAGGAGAGAGAACGTCAATTACAACTACAGCGATTAGAGGCGGAGCGACAGTGCAAAGAGAATATCCTGGCGATCTTGAATGATGACAAGCTGCCCGATGCAAGCTGGGCTTCTAGAGAATTCCTACCCTTCAAGTTTCAAAAGTCAGAGCATCTGATATACGTCTTTAATGACGTTGAATACTTAGAGGGTGTCTAAAAAGGGCGTCGGTGGAGCGAAGCATAAACGTCTGTTAGGCAACGAAGTCCGCCCCTCCAACTCCAGACCCTTCGGCTTCACTCAAGGTGACATGGAGCGCTCGGGGTAACAAAGGGATTTATTAGACACACTCTTAGAGACCGTGAGCTTCCCAACGCTGAATCGGTTCTTAAAAGCTGGTATCTGTTACTCATTCCCCCTACCCCCGTTAGCCGCCTCAAAAATCGCGTTTGGGTTCATGGGCAGCGTCTCCATCCGCACCCCGATGGCTTGGTAAATAGCGTTGGCCAGGGCCGCGGGCGGCGGGATGATGGACGCTTCGCCCACTCCCCGGACTCCGTAGGGGTGGCCGGGGTTGGGCACCTCCACTATCACCGTGTCTATCATCGGCAGGTCCAGCGACGTGGGCATACGGTAGTCCAGGAAGGTGCCGTTGGTCATCTGCCCGTCGTCGTTATAGAAATACTCCTCGTTCAGGCCCCAGCCGATGCCCTGTACGCTGCCGCCCTGCATCTGCCCCTCCACGTAGCTGGGATGGACCGCCTTGCCTGCGTCCTGGAAAGACGTAACCCGTAGGATGTCCACCTTGCCCGTCTCCGGGTCCACCTCCACGTCGACTATTAAGCCTGCTGCGGACCCGCCCACGCCCTTCGGATCGATGGTAGCGGCGCTCATGATTGGCCCACCGGTGTTGTTCAGCCGGCCGGCCAAATCTTTGAAGCTCATCTGCAGTTCCGGGTCTATGATGGAGGAGAAGACGCCGTCCTTGAGTTCAATGGTATCGGCCTTCACGTCCCAGATGGCTGCGGCGCGCTCTATCATCTGGCGCTTCACGTCTTGGGCGGCTTGGTAGGCTGCCCAGCCGGTGGCAAAAGTGGTGCGACTGCCGGCGGTGAGAGCGGTGTATGCGATGAGGTCCGTGTCGACGACAGTGGGGTTCACGTCCTCCGCCCGCAGGCCCAGCACCTCGGCGGCTTGCATGGCGATGGAAGCCCTGGTGCCGCCGATATCCGGGTTGCCTTCCACCAGGTTTACCTTGCCGTCGGCGGTGACGCTGATGGCGCAGCTGGAGGGCATGCCGATGTTGAACCAGAAGCCTACGGAGGCTCCCCGTCCCCTGTTCGGCCCACCGAGGGGCGCCTTCCAGTGAGGATGGTCCCGCATGGCTTCCATAAGCTCCGGCATTCCCATGCTGCGATGCACGGGGCCGTCGGCACGCCTCGTGCCAATCCGCGATGTGTTCTTCATGCGGAACTCCATCGCGTCCATGCCAAGGGTCTCCGCCAGCTCGTCCACGACGGTCTCGGTAGCAAAGGCGGCGTTGGTGGCCCCTGGCGCGCGGTAGGCCGCCGTCTTCGGCTTGTTCACCACAACGTCGATGCCCTCTATCTCCACGTTGGGAATGTCGTAGCAGGCGAAGAGACACGCGGCGCCTGCGTCGACGGGAGAGCCGGGGTAGGCGCCCGCTTCGTAGGCCATGTAAGCCTTCCCAGCGACAATATGCCCTTCCTTGGTGACGCCCATCTTCAGCTTCATATATGAACCCGGCGTTGGCCCCGTCCCTTCAAACACCTCTTGCCTGGACATGACCAGCTTCACCGCCGTGCCCGTCTTGCGGGAGAGTATTGCGGCCAGGGGGTCCAGATAGACGGGAATCTTGCCTCCGAATCCGCCCCCTATCTCCATAGGCACAACCCGGATCTGCGATACAGGGACTTCCAGCATCTGAGAAACGGTGGCCCTCACCTCGAAGGGCGCCTGCGTGCTGCACCAGATGCTGAGCCGTCCGTCCTGGTTCCAGAAAGCGACGGAGGCGTGGGGCTCGATGTAGCCCTGATGGACAGTCTTCGTGTTGAACTCCCGCTCAATGATCACGTCGGCTTCGGCGAATCCCTCCTCTACGTCCCCCAGGGTATGACGGAACCGCTTGGCCACGTTGCTGGCATTACCGTGCGCGACGCCCATCTCTTGGGTTTTCAGTCCCTTGTGGAGAAGGAAGGCGTCCTCTTCCGCCCCCTCGGGTGCTGTAAGCACTGCGGGCAGGAGCTGGTAGTCGACCTTAATGAGGGATACGGCCTCTTCAGCCACGTTCGGACTTTCGGCTGCAACGGCAGCGACGGCGTGGCCCTTGTATAGGACCTTATCGCTGGCGAGAACGTTGTCGCGAAGAAACTTGAGGCTGGCTACGCTTTCGCCCAAGTCGATCTTGGAATCCGGGACAATGGGCTTGGAGTCGAAGTCCCGGTTAGTGACGACGGCCTTTACGCCCGGCAGTGATTCTGTCGCGGAGGTGTCGATGGATCGAATGATTGCGTGGGCGTGGGGACTTCGGAGCACCTTGCCGTGCAGAAGGACGGCTGGGTTGTAGTCGGCGCCATATTTGGCGGCGCCTGTTACCTTATCCGCGCCGTCATGCCTGATGGGGCGTGTGCCCACCACGTTGAATGTCTTGGTAGCGAGAACCATGTTGGGCTGATAATCCGTCACTGTATCACCTCTCTAATAACGTTGGGCGAATTGGGCTTCGTTGCCAATTATATCGCATTCCTCAACCACGCCGGGCGGGCGACGGTTGCGCTAGACATGGGGATGGACCGTCAAGCTGATCAACCGGACGATATTTGAAGAGAAGCTACCGATTCAACCAAGATTCGCAGAATTCACGCGACCCCTCTATGCCATAGTCGTATACTATATCTAGCGCAATCTGGGCCACCAATGGATCCAAGTCGTCCATCCAACTCGTATCGGCACTGCTGGAGGCCCTGACGAGGGCTAGGCATGCCTCCCTATTCAAGTCTCGTGCCGGCCGAGACTCGACGGGAACTACATTTCTGTTTGGGTCATCGGCCCCATTGTTACAGGCATCAGCAATCGAGGAAAGGGCGACTAGGAGCAGTATGAGGATTACTACACCACCCAAACAGCCTGCACAGCCGAAGGCGATTTGCCTGGCTTGGCGTGTTTGCTCCCTCTTCTCTTTTTGTTGCTGTTCCCACCACTCTGGCGTGTCTCTCATGTTTCGCCGGGCGGGGGTTCGTCGAAGCGCCTGCCGGCGGCCTCAGCCTTCAGGCGGCGCTTATTCCACTCCACCCACCGTATGCGTTCCTCTTCCCGACCTTCCTTCTTGCCCTCTGCATGACGCCTCTTGAGATATCTTTCTGCCAGCATTTCTCCCCCTTCTTGTATCAACACCGTCGAAGCCGTGGCGAATACGATAACCGGCGCCAAGCCGTCAAGGACGTCCATGAAGGTGGTCAGGGCATCCGTCGGATTAGAGATTAGTTCGTGGTAGACGCGGAAACCGGCAAGTAACAGGAATTGAACAAGGAATATGACGATATATCGAACTTCTCGGTTCATTCCTACTACGTGTATCGCCTAGTGCGACGCTTCCAGATATTCAGTTGTGTTCAAGGACTCCCAACCGGTTGAACGGGTGTTAATACCTACAGACTTACTCTATCAACGGACGCTGAACCCGTCAATGAGAATGTTGGGGATATATTGGCTTGGTATGCCCCGAGTGGCGAACGTTTTGGGATGGGTGGTGGATGCCTACTAGGCGGCTTTTAGGCGGGTTCCGTGCCCACCAGCACAGCAGCCATAACGCATGGCTCCGTCCCCCGGTTGCGCCACGTGTGGACCGTGCCGCGCTGGATCAGCGTGTCCCCCGGTTTGAGAAGAGTCTCGTCGCCATTCCCCATCTTCGCCCACACCTCGCCCGATAGGATTATTATCAAGTCCACGGTGTCGCTGCGGTGCATGCCGAAATCTTCCGAGTCAAGGTCTACGGGAGATCCCATGTAGTCGCGGGCCTCCTCGGGGTTCTCCCGAAGGGCGGACTCCGGTGGGAGCTTGACCATCCGAAAGACCAGACTGCCGGACTTAGGAAAGCCGCCGCCGGTGGTGAGGGTCCCGTCGTCGGAAAGGCCCGGAGGGATCGACGCCATCTCCCAGATATCAACTGCCCAGCCTCCGAGGGTCTCGCTAACTTTGGTGAATGGAGTCGGGTCGTCGCTGCTGAAGACGTCCTGTCCCTCCTGGTCAACTCCTGTAACTACGCGTCGGATACCCTTCATGGACTTTACTCCTTAGGTGACATTGAGGAATCAATCCGCATCTTAGCGAATTGCACAGAAAAGCAGAAGGCCCCTCACAGCGAGGGGCCTTCCAGGAAAGTCATATGGTGCAACTAGGCGGCGGCAACCCCAAGAGAGTCCAGCTTGGCCTGAATAACGTCGCGAAGCTGCTTGACCCTGGTGAGGTCGGGGTACTTGCCGTCTTCTTCCGAGCGGTCGAAAATCTTTTCGCCGTCCAGATAGACCTCCAAGCGACCATTGGCCCCTGGGGTCAGAGAGATGCCGGCATCGGCGCCAAAGTATCGGTAGAACTCATTCGCCATCCACGTGGCGGTGGCGTGGTACTGTCAAGGTACGCAATAGACGATGTCGATATTAAGTTTCCACATAGCAAGTCCCCTCTAAGCTAGGTTTCCGGGCCATTGGTTGAGGCCACGGTTGCCTACAGTTTAGCGTCTCCTACGTCGGTGTCAAGGGAGTGGGGGAGCCAAATTTGGGCAACTGCGCTTGACACCCCCTTGGGTTGGGGGTAGCATCGGCCACGCCCACAGCAGAGCAGGACCACAACCAATCAGGATTGAACAGGAATAATGACTACGACCGGCAATCAGAGGACTAACTGGCCGGAACGGCTGCGAGAGGTTATCAGGTACGTTAACCTGACGGAGGAGGACCGGAGTTCGATACGAGCCACGGGCCCTATTGTCCGACGCTATTCGGATCAGTTGACAACTGAAGTCTACGACCTCATCTTCGAGTTTCCCAACGCAGGCCGGTTTTTTTCCTACGACGACGGCACACCGGACCCCAAGCGGGTCAAAGACAACAAGGATTCCATGATGCAATGGCTGAACTACCTGTCCGAAGCGCCTTCCAACGATGCCTTTGCCCGGTATCTTATTTCGGTGAGTGCCATGCATCGGGACATCCCGATACACCGGCCGGGTCTGCCGCCGGTGCCCTCCCAGTTCGTCATCGGGACCATATCCTTCTATCAGACGCGATTGATAAAGATCTTCGAGGATGAGTTGGGAGACTTGCGGAAGGCGGCGAAGGCCAGCGTGGCGTGGAACAAGATGCTGATGGTGTCGCTGGACATCCTGCTAGGGGCCTACCTCCTGGACTCCTAGGTGCCGTGGGGACTGCCCCGTCCGGAAGCGTCGAGAGCCGCGGAGTTGAAAGCCTAGTATCAACCGCCCGTCCCACTTAATGCTTTTGGAGTGAAAAGCATTAACTTGCCCCTCGACATGAAACTCCAGTTATATTTGGGTCAGTCGAATGCAATTTTTGGGGCGAAAAGTTTCTTTTGAGAAGTTGAAAGGATACTGGAGTATCTTTTAGAGAAGAAATTTGGCGGCAAGAGAAACTTTTCGGACCGAAAGTTTTCAAAGTTAGCTGATTTGTCACTGGAGTATCCTTTTGCGAAAAGAGTAAACTTCAAAGTGTACTTTTTGGCCAAAAAGTTTCATTTCCCAAATCGGTTTGTTATTGGAGTATCTTTTGGAGAAGATATTTGGAGCCAAGAGATACTTTTAAGCCAAAAAGTTCCTGAACTTCGTTGATTTGTTACTGGAGTATCTTTTGCTGAACAGACTGGGCCCCAATCCCCACGGAACTCTGGTTTCGACTATCCAGAATCAGATGGCTTTCGTCCCTGTCGCCCTTCCCCGGGAGTTGGACCTGAGTCGTCATCTTGTGTGGGTTCTCGATAATGCGTCTAGAGCCGTGGCTTCTCTGTCAGCCGTTGGCGAAAACATGCAGAATCCCCACCTGCTCATATCTCCGATGATGCGGCGAGAAGCTCTGTTGTCTTGTCGAATAGAAGGAACTATTGCATCCTTGTCCGACGTGCTTTCTCATGAGGTGATCCGCAGCAAGCGGCCTAACGACGACGTGGAGGAAGTCATTAACTACATGATGGCTCTTGACCTGGGCATTGAACTGCTGGAAGAGATGCCCATCTCCTTCAGGCTGGTCAATGAGATTCATCATCGTCTGCTATCCGGCGTTCGCGGGCAGGACAAACGCCCTGGAGAATTCCGAACGCTACAGGTTTGGATAGGCGCTCCGGGGTCTTCGATTGAAAACGCGAGGTTGGTTCCTCCTCCGCCGGATATGCTGCGCGACCTGTTCCAAGACTGGGAAGAGTTCGCCAACGAGCCTTTGGAGACGCCTCCCCTGGTGAAATGCGCCCTCCTGCACTATCAGATAGAGGCCATCCATCCCTATCGAGACGGCAACGGAAGAATTGGGCGTTTGCTTATTACCCTGTTTCTGAAGGAGAGCAGCGTTCTGACCACTCCTCTTCTTTATCTCAGCGCCTACTTCGAGCGAGATCGACAGCGCTACTACGACGAGCTTTTTAACGTCAGCGTCACGGGAGACTGGGAAAGGTGGCTTGAGTATTTTCTAACCGGAGTGTATCAAGAGTCGCTAGACGTGGTGGCGCGTATTAGGCGACTGAGGGATATGCAGGAAGGATATAGAGCCGAACTGCTGGGCAGAAGGGCGCCGGCCAGCGAATCTCTTCTGGTGGATGAACTCTTCGCCAATCCCTTTATGACGGTGCGAAGGGCCAGTGAAATTCTGGATATGACGCCCCCCGGGGCGCGTAGGGCGTTGGGCAGACTGGCTGACGCGGGAATTGTACGAATTCGTCCCAACCAGAGGCCGCAACTGTACGTGGCCGAGGAAGTGCTGAAAATTCTGGACGCCGACGAACTTTGACCGTCTGGCGCGTTGAAGACGCATAGAGGGATTGAAGGTGGAGCGGGCGATGGGATTCGAACCCACGACTTTTTGCTTGGGAAGCAAACACTCTGCCACTGAGTTACGCCCGCAACATTGAGGCAAGGCCGAACCTAGGTAAGGATGGTAATACGGCCCTCTGAACGTTGTCAATTGGAAGCTGGGGTTCCACTGCTCATCAAGCGCGCGTTATCTTCGTCATTAGGCTGGCCCGCTCTTTCTGCGGCGATCGAGAGGTGCGTCGCTTCCAGCCTCCATCCTTGACACCTGGCCCCCGCTACCCTTTAATCTAGCCAACCCCTCCTGAAAGGCCACCGATGTCACAGCCAACGTCGCCCCTCTTCCCGTCACTGCCTTCTTCGAGGCAAGTGCTCCTCGATCAACTCACGCAGGCCGCGATTGGCCTCTGGGGGGAGGAGCGGGCCGACGCCCTTTCGGAAATTCTGGAGGAGCACGCCCAGCGGCTGATGGACCTCTCCTCAGTAATGCCGCCCAGCCGGGAAGCACCCACAATGGCCTGGCAGAACCACCCGTAGAGATTCCCGCCTCATCCGTTGCGAGATGCTCGTGCAGCCGCGCAATCCATGAATCGCAGTATTACCACACGTAGAGGACTCACATTGACCGAACCCCACCAACTAACCATCGCCCAGGCCGCCACCGAAATAGCCGCCCGCCGGCTCACATCCCAGAGGCTGGTTGAAGATCTGCTGTGTCGCATCGACAAGCTGGACTCGCGGCTCAAGGCCTGGGTAACCGTGGATGCTGAAGGGGCCCTGGAGTCGGCGCAGGCCCTGGACCGCGAGCTTGAGGAACGTGGCCCGCGCTCTCCCCTCCACGGCATTCCCCTTGGCATCAAGGATATTTACTATACGGCGGGTCTGAAGACCACCGCCTGCTCCAAGATTCTCGCCGACTTTATCCCCAGCTACGACGCCGCATCGGTGGCGCGGCTGCGGGAGGCCGGAGCAATAATCTTGGGCAAGACGGTTACGACGGAGTTCGCCTCCGGCGACCCGCCGCCGACGTTAAATCCCTGGCGGGCCGCCCACACTCCCGGGGGTTCCAGCAGCGGCTCCGCGGTGGCAGTGGCCGCCCGGATGTGCCCTGGTGCTATGGGTTCGCAAACGGGCGGGTCCATTCTTCGCCCCGCCGCCTACAACGGCATCGTCGGCTTCAAGCCCACCTTCGGACGCATCAGCTGTTATGGCGTCATTCCCTTGGCCTGGTCCCTGGACACCATCGGGCCCATGGTGAATTGCGTAGAGGATGCCGCCATCATGCTTGAGTATCTGGCGGGCTACGACCCGCGGGACTCCGGCTGCGCCGACGTTCCAACGTCTGACTATCTTCAGGCGATGGACCGGCTGGACAGCCCACCTCGGATTGGCGTGATCGGCGGCTTCTTTAAGGAGCGGGCCGAGCCGGAGGTTTGGAGTCATGCCGAGGCAGTGGCCCAGAAGTTTGCCGCCGCTGGGGCCGTGGTCGAGATTGTGAAACCTCCACCCAGCTTTGCCAACGCTCACACCGTGCAGTGGGTTGTGAACAACGCGGAAACGGCGGCCTACCACGAGGAGAATTTCCGGAAGCGGGCCGACGATTACAGCGAAGTTCTTCGGCGACGCATTGAGATTGGTATCCTGACTCCTGCCGTGAGCTACATCCAGGCACAACGATTACGCCGCGTCTTCCGGCGGGAGATGGAGGAGCTTGCCCGTGGATGGGATCTTCTACTAACACCGACCACGCCGACGCCTGCCCCTCGCGACCTGAGCACCACGGGCGATCCCATGTTCCAGAGTCCGTGGACTTCCTGTGGACTGCCTACAATTACCATCCCTTCCGGCATTAGCCCATCCACCGGGCTGCCCTTGGGGACACAGCTGGCCGCCCCGCCCTTTGAAGAGGCCCATCTGCTGGCCGGTGCCAAGTGGTGCGAAGGCGTGTTAGACCTGCACATCACCCCGTCGGTCGTCTAGCAGTCTAAGCCAGGAAGTCCAGCAATGCCCGGTTAAACACCTGGCTGACCTCCAAGTGCGGCCAGTGCCCGCACTTCTCGAAGATCCGCAGGTGTCCTTCGGGCATCAGCCGCGCTGCCCGCTGCCCGTGGGCCAGAGGAAAGATGCGGTCTTCACTCCCCCAGAAAACCATGGTGGGAGTCCTAAGCTCACCGAGCCTGTGAGTTAGGTTTATCGAAGGCTTGATGCCCAACAGCGAGACCCCGGCTCGCAGCATCTTGAGCATGGCAGTGCTGTTTCCGGGGCGGCTCCGCTCCTCATGAATCAGGGTTATCAGCCTGTCAGTGACGTGGGCTCGATTGTGGAACACCTGGCGAAGCACCCATTGGGTGGCGGCAGGCCGGTGGCTGATTAGGAATTCTCCCAGCATCGGCACGGACATAATGCGGAGGAATCCAGCAACCTCGCGTCCTAGCCCGGCCGCGTCTTCGAGGACCAGCCGGCGAACCCGCTGAGGGTGTTCCAAAGCCAATGCCAGGGCTATGAGCCCGCCCAGGGAGTTTCCGACTAGGGAGGCGCGCTGGAGGCCCAACGCGTTCATGAACTCCTCCAGGAAGTGTACGGAGCCTTCCAGGGAGTATTGCCACGGGGGTTCTGCGGATGCTCCGTGCCCGGGCAGGTCTGGTACGTACACTGTATGCTCCCGGGCCAGCGGTTCCACGTTGGTATACCAGATCACGGCGGCTTCCCCCAGCCCGTGTAGCAGAATTAGGGGAGGTCCCGACCCAGCCTGAAAGTATCGCACCCGGGTGTCTGCAACAGTGACCCACTTCTCGACACCGGACATCTTCAGGGGCGTCCCGTATTCCGCAGCGGTCATGATAGGTAAAGTGTACCCGCCATCGCCAGCCGCCACAACAACAGGCGGGCCTTAGTTGACGGTCAACCCTTTCGGGCCTAAGCTGACGGAAGTTCCATGGACGACACCACTAGAACCCTATGGATGTCCCAACGAAGGTTGGAGACCTTGCTCTCCGTGCTGGACGAGGGCCCGCCCATGGACGCCCTAACCCTGCTGGTTTCGCCCGGCGACTCCCTGGACGACGTTCGCCCCGCTGGCGAGCAGCAGGCACAATGGCTGGAGGAGATACGTGCGGTCGCTCCGGCCCGCATATGGGAATCGGAGACGGGCGCCGTACTCTTCTGGAGCGAGCAGCTGAAACTGTCCGTGATGCCGCCCTTTCCACTGGAGGCGACGGCCCGACGAACCGGCATCCGAACTGCCGCCCTTCGAAGTCTGTTGAATCGAGAACCAGTCATTGCCGTGACGTTACTGCGGCTGGGCAGCTACTCCGTTGGCGTCTTCCGAGGGCGGCGACTTCTGGACGCAAAGACGGGAACCCGGTACGTGAAGGGACGTCACAGCGCGGGCGGAACGTCGCAGCGTCGCTTCGCTCGTGTGAGGGAGAATCAAATTCATCACCTGTATGTGAAGGTCTGCGGAGTTGTGCGGCAGAAGTTGGAGCCCTACAAGGAAGAGCTAGAGCATATTTTTCTGGGCGGCGAGCGGCACACGCTAACGGGCTTCGTGAAGGAGTGTCCGTTCCTTCAACGACTCGAGCCTTTGATTGTTGGGCGTCTTCTGCCGGTGGGCGAACCTCGAAGGCGTGAGTTAGAGCGGATGCCAAATGAGATTTGGAAAAGCAGGGTGACGGTCTTCCGTCTGCCGGACGGTTTCCCCTTCGACGGGCTGTAATCCGCGTCACTCAACCGCGTAAGATAGTACAAAGTGACGCCATGGCATTGATACGCCGACGTTGGGGCTGATAACATCTTTCTGTCACGTCTTGCGAATCGAACCAACCGCCCCGTTAACGTTAACCAGAATGTCTACACCTTCCTCAATATACAGCCAGCCCGCGATCGTTGAGTCGCATTTCGACGCAGTGAGGGAAACCAGCCAGGAAACGCTGGAACTGCTGGAGTTTCATCTCATCCGGCAACAGCTGGCCCGCTATACGACGTTGGCCCCGGCGCGGGAATCCGCCCTTTCGTTGGCGCCCTCCTCCAACTTGGAGCAGATCCGACATCGCCAACAGGGAACCTTGGAGGCGCGGAACTTCATCGAGGAACAGGGGTCCCTCGATCTGACGGGTGTGGAGGACATTCGTGGCTTGGTGCAGCGGGCCGTTCTTACAGGCGTCCTTCGGGCCGAACATCTGAGAGAGATTCACGACACCCTTAGGGCCTGCCGTAGCGCTCGATCCGTTCTAGCCCATCGGAAGGACCTGCCCCTCATCTCCGACTGGGCTCGGGCGATGCCGTCATTGCGGGAGTTGGAAGACCGCATAGCGGGGGCCATCGACGCCAGCGGCCTGGTCATGGACAAAGCCTCGCCCGCGCTGCGACAGCTACGGATACAAGCGGAGGAGACCCGCGCCCGTCTATCGGTGTCCATGGAGCGGGAGATGCGCCGCTTACGCCGAAGCAACGTGCTTCAGGAGCAGCTTATTACGGAGCGGAACGGCCGGCTGGTGCTTTTGGTCAAGAGTTCGCTGCGACAACGGGTGCCGGGCATAGTCCACGACGTTTCGGACAGTGGGGCGACCGCCTTTATCGAGCCTCTGGGCGCGGTGCCCTTGGGCAATCAGTGGCGAGAGGCAGCGCTTTCGGCGCGTCGGGAGGAAGAGCGTATCCTTCGCTCCCTGTCGACACTGGTGGGGCTGCAGGGATCTCAGGTTCTGGCCTCGCTGGACCTGCTGGCCCAGATAGACTTCACCCTGGCCAAGGGAAGACTATCCATGGCCCACGACGGAACGCCGCCCACCTTCATCGAGGAAGAGGAGTCCCACCTGAAGCTGGAGGGCGCGCGTCATCCCCTGCTGGGGGAATCGGCAGTGCCCATCAACCTGACCCTGGGCGACGAGGGGCGGATACTCCTCATCACCGGCCCCAACGCAGGCGGTAAGACCGTCGCCCTCAAGACGGCGGGCTTGCTGATGGCAATGGCGCAGGCTGGCTTGCACGTGCCGGCGGGCCGTTGTGACATGACGGTTTTCGACGCCATCTACGCCGACATCGGCGACCAGCAGAGCATCGAGCAGTCTTTATCGTCCTTCAGTTCCCACCTTCAGAACCTGGGTCGCATCATGGAGGGATCCACCGCTCGTTCCCTTGTCCTGCTGGACGAGTTGGGGGCCAGCACCGACCCGGAGGAGGGGGCGGCCCTGGCCAAGGCGACGCTCAGCTATTTCGCCCGTGGCGGCGTGTCTTGCATAGTCACCACCCACCATCGAGACGTGGCCGCCTTTGCCCAAGACCAACCCAGCATGGAAAACGCCAGCGTGGAGCTAGACCCGTCCACTTTTGCGCCCACCTACCGCCTGGCAATAGGGCTGCCGGGAAGAAGCTACGCCCTCACCATTGCGGAGAGAATGGGCATAGACGAAGCAACGGTGAAACACGCCCGGTCCCTGCTTTCGGAGGACCACCGGCGGGCCGAAGAGCTGCTGCGCGAGCTGGAGTCGGAGCGCTCACTTGCGGAACGTCATCGAAAAGCGGCCCAGCAAGAGGCGAGACAGGCGAACGTTCAGCGGCGTGAGTTGGAGAAGCGATTGGACGCGCTGGAGACCGAGAAAGCGGTGATTCTGGAGGAGGCTCGGCAGGAAATTCAGTCTAAAGCCGACGATTTATGGAAGCGGCTCCGCCGCGCCGAGCGATCCCTGACTCGGCCCGACTGGAAGCGGGGACTGAAGGACGAGCGGGTCGACGTGGCGCAGGTGCGGAGCCAGATCCGGTCCTCACTTGCGCCGCCGTCGAAAGTAAAGGCGAAGGCAAACCCGAGGCATTGGGTCGAAGGGTTGAAGCGAGGAGATTTCGTTTACGTGCGGGGCCTTCCCAATCCGGCGGAGGTGCTGGAGCCTCCAAAGAACAGTGGCAATATGGAGCTTCTTATGGGGTCGGTGCGGGCCAGCATCTCGTCGCACCAGATTGAGCGGAAGGCCCAGAAGCCGCCGCCGCTGCGAATACCGGAGGGGGTGTCCTTCTCCAGTGCGCCGACGGGCCCCGCGAGAACGGAGTTGGACCTTCGGGGTATGCGGGTGGAAGAGGCGGATGCTCAGATCGAAACGTTTCTGGACCAGGCGTTGATGAAAGGACTCTTGTCGGTGCGGATCGTGCACGGCGGAGGGACCGGCGCGCTCCGTTCCCTTGTTCGGGAGCGGCTTAAAGGGCATCCGGTGGTAAAAGCAGTGCGCCCCGAATCCGTTGGCCTCACCGACGGGGCGACGCTGGTGGAGTTGGTGTGATCGGTGGAGAGAGATTAGGGTGATGCGAGGCGTGCAGCAGATAATGGCAGGCGTGGCAGCGGCGGTCCTATTGGGCGTGATCCTTGGGTGCGCCCGGCCCGACACACCCACGTCGACGCCCCAGTCCTCTCCGGGGACGATGCAGCCCGCTGCGTCGACAGCCCCTGTCACCCCAAGGCCTACGTCGCCTTCCGACGGGCAGGGCGTGCAGGCGGTGGCGGAGCTGGTGGCCAAGGAGCTAAAGGCGCCCTGGGCTTTGGCATTCGTCCCCGACGGCCGGATCTTCATCACGGAGAAGGAGGGCAACCTCCGCGTCGTCGTCGAGGGCGAACTACAGGACGCCCCTTATCTCACCATCGAGGAGGTGGCCCCGGAGGGTGAGGGTGGGCTGCTGGGGGTGGCCGTTGACCCGAAATTTTCCATCAACGGCTACTTCTACGTCTACTATACCTATAAGGAAAGCAACGGCAGTCTTGCGAACCGGCTAGTGCGATGGCAAGACGCTGGACAGACGGCAGGGAATCCTACGGTTATCCTGGACGGGATTCCCGGCAATCGCATCCACAACGGGGGCCGCCTGAAGTTCGGACCCGACGGGAAGCTATACGTCACGACCGGAGACGCCGCCTCCAGCCCGCTGGCCCAGGACATGAGGTCCTTGGGAGGGAAGATTCTAAGAATAAACGGCGACGGGACGGTTCCTGCGGACAACCCCTTCCCCGACTCGCTGGTCTATTCCTACGGGCATCGGAACCCCCAGGGGCTGGCATGGCACCCGGAAACAGGAGCACTCTTCGCCACGGAGCACGGGCCCGTGGGCAACGACGAGGTGAATCTCATTGTAGCAGGCGGCAATTACGGATGGCCGGAGGTTGGGGGCGATGAGACCGGCGAAGGGTTCATACCACCGGTCCTTCATAGTGGTATCGAGACGTGGGCGCCGTCGGGCGCCGCCTTCTACGATGGGGACGTGATGCCGGCCTACTGGAAGGGACGTCTGCTCTTCGCCGCCCTTCGGGGACAGCGCATTGTTTGGGTAGAATTCCGCCCAGAGGAGTTCGTGCAAGTACAGGAGCAGGACTCCCTGTTCGTCCGACAGCAAGGGCGAATTCGCGACGTGGTCCTGGGGCCGGACGGGTATCTCTATTTCGTTACCAATAACCTGGACGGTCGTGGGAGGCCCCGCGAGGGGGACGACCTGCTGCTAAGAATCGCGCCGGTAGCGGGCATACTGAGCATGCGTGTCCCTTAGGGTACAATAGCGGCAGCAAAGGCCGCTGGGCTGAGACGAACAGAAGGACGCGCAATGAAGATAGCCGTTTGCATCAAGCAGGTGCCCACCCTCTCCCGCATCGAGTTTGACTACGAGAAGAAGACCATACTCCGAGACGGCGTTCCCTTGGAGATGAACGTCTTCGACCTCATCGCACTAGGGCGGGCCATTGAGTTGAAGGAAGAGTTCGGTGGAGAGGTAACGGCTATCACCATGGGGCCGCCCCAGGCCAAGGAGGCGCTGGCCCATGCCTTGGCCGTCGGCGCAGACCACGCCGTCATCATCTCGGACCCGGTCATGGCAGGCTCTGATACCCTGGCCACCTCACGCACCCTGGCCCTGGCGCTGAGAGACCGGGGCTTCGATCTCATCATGTGCGGCAGAAACAGCACCGACGCCGAGACCGGGCAGGTGGGGCCGGAGCTGGCGGAAATCCTGGGCATACCTCACGTCAGCCGTGCTCGGCGGCTGGAATACCAGGCCGAGTCGAACACCGTGGTTGTAGAGCGGGAGACGGACGAAGGCCATGAAGTCTTGGAGATGTCCCTTCCCGCCTTGGTCACAGCCACGGAGGGTTTGAGCGAGGAACGGTGGGCGCGCCGCCGGCTGCTGGTTGAGGCCAGGAAGCGACCAGTTGAGGAGATAGGGTCCGGTCAGCTTTCGGAGGACGTGTCCATCTTTGGCGCGGAAGGTTCTCCCACATGGGTAGCGGACATCCGCCTTCTTGAACCTCAGCGATTGGGGGTGGTAATTGAAGATTCCGACCCTGAAGCAGCGGCCCAGGCGGTTGTGGAGGGCCTCAGAAACCGCCCCGACGCTGTGGAAGAAGACTTGCCGTCACAATCGGCCTGGCAGAGATACCCCAGAGGGCAGGGAAACACCCTCTGGGTGGTGGCGGAGAGGTCGACGGACGGCCTACGTCGCGCCACGCTGGAGAATCTAGGCAAAGCAAGAATGCTGGCCGATGAGCTGCGTGGCGAGGTGGTCGCCGTGCTGGTGGAGGACTTCGACACGGATGATATTGTGAAGCTGGCCCGCTACGGCGCCGACTTTATTCTGGACCTGTCTGCCCGCGACTATCGTCACCCAACTAGCCCGCTGACTGCTTCGATCCTCGATCGGGTCATAAGGGAAAGAAAACCCTACGCCGTGCTGTTTTCCTCCACTGCCAACGGTCGGGACCTGGCCTCTCGGGTTGCCGCCCGCCTCTCCCTCGGCCTCACCGGCGATTGCATTGACCTGGAGTTGGATGGGGAAGGAAGGCTGGTGCAGTTGAAGCCCGCCCTGGGCGGCAATGTGGTTGCGCCCATCCTCTCTAAGGTCAAGCCCTACCTCGTCACCCTGCGTCCGGGCCTACTCACTCCCATCGCGCCTGAGGACGACCCTATAGTTACATTGGGATCCCCTCCTTACTGCGTAGAAGGGCCGGACCCGCTACGCCTGCTGGAAAGCCGGGTGGAGGAGGATGCAAGCGGGTTGGAGTTGGAGCGGGCGGAGGTTGTCATCGGTGTGGGGATGGGCATCGGCGGCCCGGAATCACTGCCCAAGATTCGAGAGATGGCGGGACGTTTGGGCGCGTCGATTGCGGCCACTCGCAGCGTCACCGACGCCGGCTGGCTGCCGAAACAGCTACAGGTGGGGCTCACGGGCAGGGCCATTGCCCCCAGGCTCTACATCGCCATTGGTATCCGGGGCGACTTCAACCACGTCGTGGGCATCCAGAAGGCGGGCACGGTGGTAGGCATAAACACCACTAGACGTCATCCCATCTTCCAAGCCGCCGACTTCGGCATCGTCGGTTCGTGGGAGGAATACCTGCCAGCCCTTGTTGAGGCTCTGGCTCGGAAGGACTAACGGGCGAGATGACGCAGGAACATGGTGGTCAGGTCTACGAAGACCACCAGCAGCAGGTACCATATCAGCAGAAGCCCAACGTCGGTATAGCGGAACAGGCTCATATCGAGCAGAAACTCCCGTCCTAGCCCACCGGCGCTCACTAGTCCGACAACCACGGTGGTTCGGATGACCACTTCCCATCGGTAGAGGAGGTAAGTAAGAAACTGGGGCAGCGCCTGGGGCAGAATGCCGTAGGCCAGCATCTGGAAGACGCTGGAGCCGGAGGTCCGCAGGGCGCGGGCCGACCGGGGATCCAGGTCTTCCACCACCTCGGCGGAGAGTTTGCCCAGGATGCCGTAATTGTGGATGCCTAGGGCGATGGCGCCGGCCAGTATGCCGGGGCTGAAGGCGAAGACGACTATCATGGCGATTATGAGCTCCGGTATGCCCCGGCTGAAGATGAAGAGTGCCCGCAGCATATAGTAGAGTGCCCGCGACGGCAGCGAGGCGGAGGAAGCGAGTTCGCCCGTGGCCACGTTGCGAGCGGCGGGCAGGAAGGTCAGCAGCGCGGCAACGCCCGCTATGGCCATGGCCAACACGCTCATGGCCAGGGTGTCGTAGGCCAGCCCACCCGCTTCTTTCCACTTGTCCCACTGGAGAAAGGCCGGCGTTCCTTCGCTTCCCAGACCCGCCAACCGCCCCAGAAAAGCCCCGGCCTGCCGCCACGTTTCGGCCTGAAACATCTCCCGGAAGCCGCCGTCTGCGTCGAGAAGCAGATAGGCCCAGGAGGCGCAGGCCAGGACGAAGAAAGCAGCCAGCGACGCCCACAGCGGGTTGAGTCGGAGCCCTCGGCGGGCTGTCGCGTTCCTCTGCAAGTTCACGACGTAAGATGCCTCCTGACCCATGAACTCCAGAGGTCAACCACCAGCACCAGCCCCACCAGCGTGAAAAGCAGCGTCCAGACCTCGTTAAAGTAGAGGTCCAACAGGGATAGCTGAATCTGCATACCCAGCCCGCCAACGCCAACGAAGCCCATGATAGCAGCGGATCGGATAGCGCATTCGAAGCGATAGAAGGTGTAGCTGAGCATATCCGGCAGGGCCATGGGTAGACGTCCATAGAGAAGGACCTTGGCTTCGGATGCGCCGGAGGCACGGAGGGCACGGAGGGGGGTGGATGGAACGTCGTTGAGGATGTCGGCGTAGATTCGACCGAGGATTCCAGCGTAGGGGATGGCCAGGGCCAGAACGGCCGCTGCCGGGGAGAGGCCTATGGCGGCAACGAAGAACCAGGCCCAAATCAGTTCGTGAACGGAGCGCATGGCGCCGAGGAGAAACCGGAACCCGGCAACGCCGGGAATTTTCGCGCGTGAGCGGCGGGCCAGAACACCGGATGCAAGGATACCCAATGGCAGACCGAGAGCCACGGCCAGGCAGATTCCAGCCACGGCGTAGGCGATGGTCTTCCAAGCGGAACTGAGAGCGAGGGAGAGGAATTCGCCGGATAGCTCCGGGCTGACGGCGGCTTGGAAGAACTTGCCGATGGATGCCAGCCCGCCCGGGTGCACCGGCGAGCTTCCCCACTGAAGGGAAGTCAGGCTCCACAGGAAGGCAATTCCCAAGAGCAGGGTCAGGAAGCCCCGGCCCCGGAAGAAGCCTCCGCCCCGGTTACGGGCGGATGGGGGCGAGGTTGTAGAGGCGGTTGAGGGCCGCATCCGTCAGATGCTCCACGCGCAGGTCGAACTCCAGGGTCCCATTTCGGAGACCGATGGCTCGGGAGAAGTATTTTCGCGTCAGGTGGGTGGAATGGACGCTAGCAATGAGGGTCTTGTTGGTCTCAGTAACGATGGACACAAGCAGATGCATCAGGTCCTCGGCGCGGGCCGGGTCCAGGGAGGCAACAGGCTCGTCCGCTAGAACGACTCTGGATTGCTGGGCCAGCAGCCGGGCCATGGCTACTCGCTGCTGCTCGCCGCCGGAGAGGTGGGACGTCCTTTCATGCAGCTTTTCGGGGATGCCAACCCGCTCCAGCGCTCGCTCCACCATCTCCCGTTCGCGCAGGGAAACCAGGGATACGAGGGACTTCCAGAGACTCCATCGTCCGAGCCGTCCGGCCTGCACGTTGTGTTCCACGGAGAGATGGGGCACCAGGTCAAGCTGCTGGTGCATCATACCCACCAGTTCGGCCAGCTTGGGGCCAGCGCTCATCGTCGAAAGGGGCTGTCCGGCCAGTAGCACTCGCCCATCGTTGGGCTGCTCCATGCCTGCGATGAGATGAAGCATCGTGGTCTTTCCGCTGCCGCTGGGCCCCAGCACTGCCACCCGTTCACCCTCTTTGATGTCCAGGGAGAGGGACGACAGGGCGGCTTCGCCGTTGTACCACTTGGACACCCCTTCCAGTCGGACTATTGAAAAAGGACTCTGGCCGTTGCGCACCATACTACTCCAGCATTCCCAACGACTTAGCCACCGACTCAATTGCGGCGTAGTTGTCGTTCTTGGAAGCGACGAAAGAGTTCGTTTGGAAGGCTTCTAGGAGGTCCGCCTGGGTCGAATCGAGGTGCATAGACAAGAGGGCGTCTTGAATCTTCTGAGTGAACCCTCCGCCGAAGGACTCATCCAAGTCTCCTCGTACCGTCCAGTTGTAGTCGAAATAGGGCGGCGTGATGGCCAGCTGACGCACCTTTGAGGTATCGACCCGATTACCGGAGACGGCGTTTTCCCATACGGCCTGGTTGAGGGCGCCGGCCTGGAAGGAGCCGGACTCCACCAGCTTCCAGGTAGTGTCGTGGGAACCCGAGAAGTTGGGCAGACCGTTGAGGTCTGAGTCCGGGTCGATGCCCGCTTGGACCAGGAAGTGTCGGGGCATGAGGTGACCGGAGGTAGAATTGATGCTGCCGAAGGTAAAGGTCAGGCCGGCCAAGTCCTGCAGTTCCTGAGCGGGGAGGTCGGCTTGAACGATATAGGCGGAGACGAACTCGGTATCCCTGGGACGTTGGGCGATGGCATTTGCGCCGGGAGATTGCTTTCGGGCCTGCACCCCCGTCAGTCCACCGAACCAGGCGAGATGAACGTCGCCGTTTGCGAAGCCGGTGACCACGGCGGCATAGTCGATGCTGGGCTTGTATTCTACGGGCACGCCCAGCTTGTCGCTGAGGTAGTCAGCCAAGCTGTCGAAGCGGCGCACTAGAAGGGAGGTCTCCTGGTCGGGAATTCCTCCGATGTATAGAGTTTCCGGTGTATCTGTGTCGTCGCCTGCGCAGGCGGATAAGAACACCAGCGCCAATAGCAGAATCGGCGCGATCAGCGTAAGTTTCCAGTTGAGGGTAGTAACCTTCATCTCTTCCTTCTCGTCTGGGGTGGCCGCGATTGTGGGAGCGGTCCGGGGGCAACGTCAAAGCACAACGCAAGGTTGAGCGTGGGACGAGGGAAGAACTGCTGAAGGGAGGAACTAGGGAATATGGAGCTTTGCAGGACGCACCTCGCCCGTCAAAGCGCGACCTCAGGTAAAGCCCTCTATTAAGCTGGGTATGAAGTTGAGAGTAGGCATAGGGCAAAGGAATACTAGTATGGATGGGAGGTTTCGTCAATGGGGAAACAGTTCAGTGTGGCGACGGCCCAAAAGTCCGTCCGGGGGAACGTTGGGGTCAGGGAGTTTCGCCCAGGATCCCTTCCGCTTTGTCGACGAACCGCTCTACCTGCCGGAGATGGCTCCCTATGATTCTGTTGGAAAGTGCATTCTCGTAGAAATTCACGTGTAGGTGTGAGGCGAGGGCGAACAGATTCGCAAGCTCCTCGTCGCTAGTCTCATCGGTCAAGGCTGAGACTGCTCGCATGATATCCCGGTGACTGAAGTGGCGCCAGCCCCTTTTCTGGGCGATGGCCTTGACCATCTGGGCTGCTGCGCCCCATCCTTTTTCCGAGGCTTGAGGCAGGTCGCCCTCGGCTAGCTCCTCGTATGCTTGGGCAAGAAACACTCGGCTCTGCTCTTTGTATGTTGTCGTTCTTTGCATGTTAAACGCCTTCCGTGCGGTACGCGGGGACGGCAAGCTCGCATCAACGGTACACGCACACAAGTGCTGGCGTCAACAAGGCTGGATTATTTTCTTCGTTGGCTCTAGAATACCGATGAGCGCTCCCCTGAGCCGCCGGCTTCCCAGGTTTGGCCCGGCCTCCACGGGGAGCCACTAACGGGAGGATGAATCATGACGGTCTTTGCAAGATACTTGGCCCACGGCGACATCAACTACGGCGTTGTCGAAGGGGATACCATCAAGCAGATAACGACCAGTCCCTTTGAGGAGTACGAAGTCACGGACCATACTCATACCCTAGACGAGGTGAAACTCCTGGCCCCCTGTGTGCCGGGAAAGATCCTGGCAGTAGGTCTCAACTATCGCAGCCACCTGGGGGATAGGGCGCCTCTCACGGAACCTCTCATCTTCTACAAGACGACTACATCGCTGGCAGGCCCGGGAGACACTATCGTCATCCCCAAGGCCTTCGACGGGCGGGTGGATGAAGAAGGGGAGGTGGTGGCAATCATAAAGGACCGGTGTAAGAATGTGCCAAAGGAAGAGGCCTTGGACCACGTGTTGGGGTACACCTGCGGCAACGACGTCAGCGCCCGACAGTGGCAGCGGGGGGACGGCCAGTGGTGGCGGGCCAAGTCTTCCGATACTTTCAGCCCCGCTGGACCCTTCATAGTAACGGGTCTGGACCCCAGCGACATGATGCTTCGCGCCCGAGTCAATGGCGAGGAGGTGCAGGCGGAAACTACGGCCATGTTCCTCTTCGATCTGCCCACTGTCATAAGCCACGTCAGCAAGTCCATTACTCTGGAGCCCGGCGACATGATATTCACGGGTACTCCCGGCAAGCCCGCCGAGTTGAAGGACGGGGACGTTTGCGAGGTGGAAGTGGTAGGCGTTGGCGTACTGAGCAATCCGGTGCGGATGGAGGCCTAATCCTCCGGTCTAGACGGCATCAACAAGAGAGGGGCGCCAATGGATAATGAACGTCAATGGGGAGAGGTGGGCACCAAGCTCATCTTCGAGAACCATCGGGTTAGGATTTGGGAGCTTGCCCTGGAACCCGGCGAGTCCAGCCACTGGCACACCCACCAGTTGGACTACGTGACGGTGGGCCTCACCGAAAGCCGGATGCGGCGCCATTTCGATGACGGCACGTCGGATGAAACCGTCGGCTACGCGGGGCGCTACACCTATGCCGACAAACACCAACCCCATGAAGTTTCGAACGTTGGGGACACTGCCCATCGAAACATCCTCATCGAAATAAAGGAGTAGTCATGGCTGAAGCAGGGGAACTGTCCATGGAAACCTTTCTCAAAATGGCGGCCCTGCAGGGGGTGGACACCAGCGACCCAGACCACACTGCGGAGCTATACGCCAGTGTGAAGGACATTATGGCCACGGTGGCGGAACTGAGGCGGCTGGATCTGGGCGAAACGGAGCCGGCCAACGTCTTTTCCCCGGGGGAGGGCTAGGTCATGGACGCAACGGAACTCTGCTTTCTAAGCGCGGTAGAACTCGGGAGCCTTATCGGTGCAAGGAAGATCTCGCCGGTTGAAGTGGTCCAGGCCCACCTGGAGCGCATTGAGGCTACGGAGCCGGTTCTCAACTCCTTCATCACCCGTCCGGGGGAAGAAGCCCTGGAAGCGGCACGGAATGCGGAGTCGGAGATTGTGACCGGAGGATATCGGGGCGTCCTACATGGCGTACCGGTGGGACTGAAGGACCTCTACTATGTGGAGGGGATGCCCAATACATCCGGCTCTCGCATCTTTGGCGATTTCGTGCCCGACTATGACGGTGCGTCGGCGGCCAGCCTGAAGGAAGCAGGCGCCATTCTGATGGGCAAGTTGAACATGCACCAGTTCGCCTTTGGGCCTACGGGCCTCAACGCCGACTACGGTCACATGCATAACCCGTGGGACCCGGACAGGATGACCGGGGGTTCCAGCGGCGGTTCCGGCTCCGCGGCGGCGGCGGGTCAGTGCGCGATAACGTTGGGAACAGACACAGGGGGGTCCATACGGATTCCCAGCGCTCTCTGCGGACTGGCGGGCCTCAAGCCGACCTATGGTCGAGTGAGCCGCTACGGGCTGGTTTCGCTTTCCTGGTCTTTGGACCACCCCGGGCCCATGGCCCGCACGGTGGAAGACTGCGCAGTAGCCCTTCAGGCGCTGGCGGGTTACGATCCCCGCGATCCGGCATCTGCCCAAGAGCCAGTGCCCGACTATATGGAATCCCTTTCGGAAGACCTGAGTGGGCTGAAGGTTGGGGTGCCGCGGGAATACTTCGAAGTGCCTGTGGACGCAGAAGTGGAGAAGTTGGTCCGGGCTGCGTTGAACACTCTGGAAAGCTTGGGCGCGCAGGTGGTGGAAGTGGCTTGGCCGATGTATCACCGCTCCGCTGACATATCCAAGATAATCCTCTACGCAGAGGCGGCTGCGTATCATAGAGAACTGCTGCTGCGTCGAGGAGAAGAGTACGACCCTTCAGTGCGGTGGCGGTTCGAGTCCGGGCTCTTTATCAGCGGGCCGGACTATCTGAGAGCGTTGCGGCATCGGCGGGAATACACCGAATCGACGCGGGAACTGTTCCAGCAGGTGGACCTGCTGGCAGGTCCGATGGAGCCAGTGGTGGCGCCGCTCATTGAAGAGGAATCCATCCAGGTCAATGGGGAGTCGGTGGGAGTCATTCCGGCCCTGACGCAGTACACTCGCCCGTTCAACTTGACTGGATATCCGGCATTGACGGTCCCTTGCGGCTTTTCCGACGGCTTGCCCGTGGGCTTGCAGCTTGCAGCGCGTCCCTTCGACGAGGCGACTGCGTTACGTGCAGGCTACGCCTATCAGCAGGCGACGGAGTGGCACAAGCGCAGACCGCCACTCTAAGAACCTAGTCGTCCTTCCACCAGATCCATTGTGACTTTGAGGACAGCGGACGATCGTGTTGTGCTTGCTTCCCGCGTCTCAATTGCCATTGGCGCCGTGGGTTGGATAGAATAGGAGTTTAAGAGGGTCGCGCGTGAGCGGTGTCCCGCATCGGTGATATGAATACCATGAATACGTTTGTCGAAAGATTAGAGGATATTGACGCCCGGTATCGGGAGTTGGGCCGCTTGCTGGCTCAGCCCGAGGTGGCGGTGGACTACGAGCAGGTGCAGAAGCTGGCGAAGGAGAGGGCGGGCTTGGAAGACACCGTGAAAGGGTATCGGGAGCTGAGAGACTTGCAGTCCCAGCTGGACGAAGCCCAGTCAATAATAGACGAGGGGGACGATCCGGAGATGGAGGCCCTTGCCGCCGAGGAGTTGGAAGAGGCGTCCGGCCGGATAGAAGGGTTGGTGGAGGAGCTACGGTTGGCGCTGCTGCCCCGGGACCCCAATGACGAACGTAGCGTCATCGTGGAGATTCGCAAGGGCGCCGGCGGCCAGGAGGCCGGTCTGTTCGCCGCAGACCTCTACCGCATGTACACCAGGTACGCCCATAACCAGAGCTGGAAGGTGGAGGTTCTTAACTCCAACCCGTCGGACCTGGGAGGCTTCAGCGAAATCGTCTTCAACGTGGACGGCAAGAACGCCTTCGGACTTTTGAAGTACGAGCGGGGCGTGCATCGGGTGCAGAGGATTCCGACCACCGAGTCCTCGGGGAGGCTGCACACCTCCACAGTCACCGTGGCGGTGCTGCCAGAGGCGGAAGAGGTGGACATCAAGATAAACATGGACGACCTTCGCATCGACGTCTTCCACGCCGGGGGACATGGGGGTCAGAACGTGAACAAGGTGGCCACGGCCATCCGGATTGTCCATAACCCTACTGGCACGGTGGTTACATGCCAGGATGAACGCTCCCAATTCAAGAACAAGCAGAGGGCTTTGAACATTCTCCGGGCCCGCCTTTACGAGCAGGAGCAGCTTAAGCAGGAGAGAGAGATAGTCCAGTCCCGCCGCACTCAGGTGGGTACGGGGGACAGGGCGGAGAAGATCCGCACCTATAACCTGCCCCAGGATAGGATTACGGACCACCGCATCGGCCGTAATTTCTTTGGCTACCAGAAGTATATGGACGGGTTCATGGACGACATCATAGAGGCGCTTGCGGCTCACGAGCAGGCCGGAGCTCTGGAAGCAGCCCTGGCCCGTTGATTTTTTCTTCCTCTGGGGAGGCCTGGCAAGCCCTGACGGACGCTGCGATCCTCCACTGCTTACACGGGGCAACTGAATGCCCACACTGAGGGAGTTCTTGCGGGACAGCCGGCGCCGATTGGCGGAAGCGGGGACGCTGGAGCCCAGACTGGAATCGGAAGTCGTCCTGACGGACGTGCTGGGCATACCGCGTCATCGTCTCTACGCCTACCAGGACGACACCATACCCGACGAGGCAGCGGAGACTCTAGAGAAGGCGGTGCAGCGTCGGCTACGACGTGAACCTCTGGCGTACATCCTGGGGCACCGGGAGTTCTACGGTGTGGACCTGACAGTTGGCCCAGGAGTTATGGTTCCCCGCCCGGAAACAGAGATGTTGATAGAGCGGGCCATGCTGGTATGCATGGAGCGTATGGAGCGAGCGGGGCTTGTGGTGGCGGACGTGGGAACGGGCAGCGGAGGCATTGCAGTCAACCTGGCCATGCACCTGCCCGGCGTTCGGCTGTACGCCACGGATATTTCGGCGGATGCGCTGGAAGTGGCGAGGGTCAACGTCGACAAGTTTGGCCTTGGGCAGCGAATCATCCTCCTGAAGGGGGACTTGCTGGAGCCGCTGCCCGGTAGGGTGGACGTCATTGTGGCCAACCTTCCGTATATCCCGTCGGCGCGTCTGAAGGGCCTCCAGCCGGAATTGGCCTGGGAGCCGAGGACGGCGCTGGACGGAGGATCTGACGGGATGGTAATACTGCGTCGATTGATGGGTCAGGCGGCGGGCAAGCTGGCTGTGGACGGTGTGATGTTGCTGGAGATAGACTCGGGCCAGGGTGAATCTCTGCGACGAATGGCGACGAGGTTATTTCCGGGGGCGGCGACGTCGGTTGAGAAGGACCTCGCCGGGCTTGACCGGATCTTCGTATTGGAGTCCCAGCCCGGAGCCGTTGTGGATTAGTCCATCTCTGATGGGACTGGTCGCGCTGCTCGCGGAACAGCAACTGGTTGGCGTATCCGGCGTATCTACCGAAGTGGTCCTGGGCCCACATGACTAACTCATCGCCGACGGGCTGATTTCCGGATGGGAAGTATCGCTTCATGGCCCGTTCAACCCACCTATCCACTGGAAAGGCTTCCATCTTGTCCAGAGCAAAGAGGGCGATGCAATCTGCTATCTTGTTCCCAATGCCGCGGCAGGCCAGGAGTCTACGTTTGGCCTCTGCGTAGCAGGCTTCGGGTTGGGACAGGCGACGCAAGTCCAGCCTGCCGGCGCATATGCGTTGGGCGGCGGCGAATATCTTGGTGTGGCGGTCCATACCCAACCTCAGCCGCTCCAAAGTTTCCACACCGGCCTCCACCACCCTTTGAGGGGATGGGAAGGCGTAGCGCACTTCGCAGTCGAGTTCGACGGGGCGGCCTAGCGCTTTGGCGACTTTCTCCACCATTTTGCCTATGCTATCGACGCTGTTGGTGGCGGAGCAGACGTAGGCGGCGGCACACTCCCAGGGGTTCGGCTGGCGGAGGACTCGTAGGTAGGGGTATCTCTTCACTAGCTTGGCGACGTGAGCATCGCGGGCCGATAATTCAGCGCGAAGAATCTCTATGTCTTCATCCAAGCGAAAGTAGGAGATGAAGAGATGGTCCAGGTTGGCCTTTGCCCGGTACTCGAGTGCTCCATCGAGTTGTCGGAGGTGGAGCAGGTTTCCGTTGAGGACACCGGAACGCCACCCGTCTGACATCTTGGCGCCACCGGAAATCTTGGGTTGCCGTCGAGAACGGCGTGCAAATCGAAGGGTTGGCCGATTATTAGCCGGTGTGGCACTGCGTTTACACATCCGCAGGATCGCCGTGAGGGTAGGGCTAGTCTGAGGAGGGGAGTTGCCGAGGCGCTTGGAGGGCCATCTCTATGTTGCAACAGACGACTACGCCGTCTCCACGTCGCACGCAGAGAATAAGGGAGCCGCACTGTTGGCAAGCGTAACGTTTTCCGAGTTGGTTGGCCATTCTTTTATCCTGGTGTTTGGAAGTCGGTTGGGAGAGTTTCAGGTGCTCGTCTAGGGGGTTGAGGCTATCCTGGCGTCCTCTAGCTCTTGAGGTTGGCAGGTTCGCCGCAGCACTTCAACTTGCCGTCGCCACCCCGGGTGACCAGAAATTCGGAGCCGCACTGGGAGCAGGTGTAGCGTTTTCCCGTCTCGTTAGTCATGGGAGCGGCTCCTTTCTCGTCGAGGTTTCGCAGGGTAGAGATGTCACGAGCCGAGGCATATTCTAGCTGCATGCGGCAATTTTGGTCAATGGGCTGCTTTCGAGATTCTTTGTTGTGCCCAGAATGATGTGTAGGGGGTGATGGATGGAGTGAGGGTTTGGCGATGGGGTTAGAGGACTACAGTTGGTTCTATTTCTATGAGCAGGCTTGGGCGGGCAAGGCCGGGGCTGGCCACCAGGGTACTGGTGGGGTACTGGCCCTGAAAGTAGCGTTCCATAAGGACTTCGAATTCCGGCTGCCGTGGACGGAAGGCGTCCATGTCCGTGACGTAGATTACCAGCTTGACGACGTCGCCCATGGACGCGCCTTCGGAGTGGACGATGGCCTGTATCCGTTCGAGGGTGGCGTCTGCCTGGGCGATGACGTCTTCGTTCTCTGAAGAGGTGCCGACGGCGGTACAACCGGATACGTAGAGAGTTGATCCTGCGCGAAGGGACCGCACGTAGTTGCCGAGGGTGGGGGCAATGTCCGAATGAGCGTGGCGAATCTTGTCCATGGGGGATGAGGCTCCTTCAGAAAAATTATGAACCCCTCGGCACAGGCCGAGGGGTTCATATAGGGTTCATAAGGTTTGAGGGTTGGTTAGGCTAATGCCCTACTGCGCCGGAGGATGGTCCCTCCGCCGACTATCATGACTGCGCCGATGCCAAGGGCAATGAGGGCGAGGGTCATGAAGTTTATGTCCCCGGTGGGGGGTGGAACGGGGCCGACCATGGCATTGTAGCCGGCCATGTCTTGCGCGGCCATGTGTGCCTGCATTGCGCCGCCTTCGCCTTCTCTGGCAACGATGGCGCCGTCCAGGTCTTTATCCCGGCCATTCAAGGCCCGGTTCGCCAGGGTGTGAGCGTTGGTGGCGTAGGCTCTGGCGGTAACCATGTCGGTGGCAGCCTTGGCAGTCATGGCTGCGTCCCGGGCCATGCCGGCCCAAGAGGTCACGTTGTTGGTGGAACTGACGACCTGACCTGAGTAGGTATGGAAGTTGGGATGGGTTGGCACGGCTGCTACGGCGCCCTGAGCCTGCCCAGCGGCGGCGGTGGCGTGGGCCACAATGCCCATTCCGTCTCCCGGGTTTGCGTGAGCGTCATCGAAGTTGTCGCCGTCGGCGCCCTCGATGATGTTGATCACGTGGGAAGCGTGCGATTGCACTTCTTCGATGGTCTTGCCTTCCGTGGCTAGCTTGGCGTGGGTAACGGCAAGTTGGGTCTGACCGACGAGAATCACCGTTGCGCCGGATTCGCTATCCAGCAGCCCGTTGACGTACATGATGCCGTCTTCAGGAATCACGTCGTAGTAGACAAATACGCCTGAGGGCCCAGGATCCGTATCCGGGGAGGGTTCGAGGGTGACGAGGAACTGGCTGTAGCCTGTTGCCAGGTTCATGCCGTCGGGGTGGGTGTAGCTCTGGTCGACGTTACCGCTGTCGTCTAATTTGAAGACGCCAACGCTGAGCTTACCCGCGCCATCGGCGGTTACCAACCATCCTTCATAGGCGTTGCCTTCCCCTGGGTTGGGGAGGGTGTTCAGCTTAATTGTCAGCATGTCAGAGGCGCCCGTAGAGGACTCCTCGATCATAGCTGTACCCACGGTCACCTGCCCGCGGGCGATGCTGAGGGGGATGATAAGTGCCATCAGAGATAGCAACAGGACTACTTTGAAGACTTTGGACAAGTACATCTAACCTCCTTTAACGGCTAGCGTAATCAGATGTTCTTAGGCAATTGGCAAGCAACAGTGGGGAACTGCGGGCGTATTATATAGGGTTGTCATTGGCCAATGCAATAGCTTCACTATCGCCATAGGGGTCAATTGCCCAGATTGAGTTGGGGCTTCGGGAAAGGCCTCTCTTATTGCCGGTGAGATTTCTTTTCAATTCCTTATTATATAGCAAGGGTTGCGGCGTCCGGGGCATTCGAGGAGCGCTATTGCGAGTTTGTCTACGGTTCCTTCGCCTCTAATCACTTGCGGTTATTATTGGAGCGTGCGCCCCATTGTAGTGGATGATGGGGCGTTAGACCAGCCCCTTGACTTCACTTTTGGAGGGGTCTGCCCCTTCGCTGTATGAATTCCTGGAATCCATCCTCGACGGCAAGGCCCCGGTGGGTGGTCCTGCGGGCCAGGTGCTCCCGTGCCCTCATCTCCTCCCAGGAGTGGCCCAGATTATTTTGAATGAGGTTCTTTACTCCCTGGACGGACTTGGGATGGTTGGCGGCGATTGTCTGGGCCAGCTCCATAGTTTTATCCATGAGCTGGTCTGAGGGGACCAGGTGGTTCAGGAGGCCCAGCCGGTAAGCTTCTTCCGCCGCCACCACCCGACCCGTGTAGAGGAGCTCCTTGGCGCGGGGCCAACCGATGATGACGGGGAGGGTCCAAGTGGAGTTCATCTGGCCGTAGGCGACGGCCAGAAAGCGGAACTGGCTCCGCTCGCATCCTACAAGGAAGTCGAGGGAGCTGGCGAGTACGGCGCCGCCGCCGTGGGCCAGTCCGTTGAGGGCGCCGATGATGGGCTTGGCGCAGTTGACCACCCTCTGCTGGCCTTGGCCTCTCATGTCGGCGGCTTGGGCCGACTGCTCCGGGGTGAAGGAGCGCATCTCGTGGATGTCCGCACCGGCGGAGAAGGAGCGTTCGCCGGCGCCGGTTAGGATGATGGCGCGAACGTTGTCGTCGGCCTCCAACTCGGCGATGGCTTGGCCCAGCTCTTGGGATAGGGCCAGGTTCATGGCGTTGAGAACCCGGGGCCGGTTGAGGGTGACGGTTGCAACGCCGCCTTCTCGGTTCACCAGAATGGTCTCGTAGCTCATTGACTGTTTCCTCGTCCTAGTGGGGTGGGGAGACGCCCCGCGATTGGGGGATGATGCGTTGACATAGTAGCCTCTTCCCCTGAAAGTCGCAACGGGCGGGTTCGTTTCAGGAACGAGTGGGGAAACGAGGGACTCGTTTCAGGGTTCTCAGGCGTGGGGCTGACTCGTTTGGGAAAACGAGTTCGTGCCTAGGGTTGCTAGTTTCAGGCGTGGGACTCGTTTCAAAAAAAGTAGGGCAAACGAATGGGGTTTGGGACATGGTTATCCGTAGATGTAGCGGCGTTGAATGTTCATGAGCCTGCCCAAGACACTTAGGGTCCTATTGATGAGGTCCGGAGAGGCTTCGGGATCGTTGAGGAGTCCGTTGAGCCTGACGCGGACGATGGCTATCTCCGGGGCAAGGTCTCTGACTGCCAGGGCGTCGTCGAACTGTTGAAGTTGTTCCGGGGGAAGGTGTTTTGAGTAGAAGCCGTGCTTGCGGGCGTTCTGATTGCCGGGCTGGCCGCCGGACTTTTGCTTGGGATCTTCATCCTCATCGCTGCTGAGGTCGTAGAAGGAGCCTTTGGGGGGTTCTTTGGGGATTCCGATGCTGTCGAGGAAGTCTTCCATTTCTTTGTGTATTTGTTCTATATTTCTCATGAGAGGGAGGGTAGCAGGGGATGGGGATTTTGGGCAACGTAAAGTTGGCACAATGGGACGGAAGGGGAGAAGATGGGTCTCCGCATGCGGAGACCTTTGAACAACTACCGAAACGCATTCAGATAGTGGTGTGGGACGACTCTTGCCGTAGCTAAATCATGGGATTCTGGATTCCGGCCTTCGCCGGAATGACGGTTATGCAAAGGTCTCCATTCGCGAGGGCACGGGAAGGGGAGAAGATGGGGCCCCGCATGCGCGAGGACAGAGGGTGTCCAGCGTGCACCACCCGGAGCCAACCCAATGGGGCCCCGCATGCGCGAGGACAGAGGACAAGGGAGGGAGAGGGTGATTCTGCCCTTTGCATTGACACGTTTGGGGCTGGGGCATAGCATCTAAAGTTGTAAGGAGGCGCTATGACCAAGGGTTATGACGTTCTGGTGGTGGGCGCTGGCAACGCTGCGCTCTGTGCCGCCCTTTCCGCCGCGGAGGCGGGCGCTTCCGTGCTGGTCTTGGAGAAGGCGCCGGAGTACTTCCGCGGAGGGAACACCTACTTCACCGGCGGCGCTATTCGCTGTGCTTACCGGGGCCTGGACGACGTTAAGGCGCTGATACCGGACATGTCGGCCCAAGAAGAGGCGTCGTTGGAGGTGGGCAGTTATACCGAGGCCCAATACTACGACGACTTGATGAGGGTCACGGAAGGGATGAGCGATCCCGCCCTGGCGCAAGCGCTGGTGAGTCGTTCCCATCCCACGCTCAGTTGGTTGCAGGGCTTGGGACTTCGATTTGTGCCCCTCTATGGTCGTCAGTCCTTCATGCAGGACGGCAAGCATCGTTTCTGGGGGGGCTTGGTGGTGGAGACCGTAGGTGGCGGCAAGGGCCTATCCGACCAGCTCTTCGCGATAGCGAAGGAACGGGGCGTAGAGGTCTGGTATGAAGCCAAAGGGGTGAGGCTGCTGACGGATGACCGCGGCGGGGTGTGCGGCGTTCGGGTGCAGACCCCAGGGGGAATGCGGAACGTAGCCGCCCGGTCGGTGGTGCTCGCCTGCGGGGGCTTCGAGGCCAACGCTGAGATGCGTACCCGCTATCTGGGTCCGGGCTGGGAGCTGGTGAAGGTCCGCGGCGTACCCTACAACACGGGGGACGGCATCCGGATGGCGTTGGCAGTGGGCGCCCAGTCCTATGGGCACTGGAGCGGCTGCCACGCCGTCGCCTGGGACCTTAACGCTCCCCCCACGGGAGACCGGAACGTTACGGACCTGTTTCAGAAGCATTCCTACCCCTTCGGCATCGTGGTGAACGTGGAGGGAAGGAGGTTTGTGGACGAAGGAGCGGACCTTCGCAACTACACTTATGCCAAGTACGGCAGGGAGATAATGAACCAGCCGCGCCGCGCCGCCTTCCAGATTTTCGACGGTAAGGTGAAGCATCTGCTGAGGGACGAATACCGCATCGCCCAGTGCACGATGGCGGAAGCGGACACTCTGGAAGAGTTGGGCCACGCTCTGGACATCGACCCTCAGGGTCTGGTCGAAACGGTGGTGGGCTTTAACGAGGCGGTTCAGGCGGGGGACTTCGACCCCACCCGCTTGGACGGCAAAAGAACGGCCGGGATAAGTCCTCCCAAGTCCAACTGGGCGTTGCCCATAGACACGCCGCCCTACCAGGGCTACGCCGTGACCTGCGGCATCACATTCACGTTTGGGGGTCTACGCATCGACCAGCAGGGGCAGGTCCTCAGCACGGAGGGGACGCCCATCCAAGGCCTATTCGCCGCCGGGGAATTAGTGGGCGGCCTCTTCTACCACAACTACCCAGGTGGAGCGGGGCTGATGGCGGGGTCCGTCTTTGGCCGGATTGCGGGCGCCAGCGCCGCCGCTTCCAAGGGTTCGTAGTAGGTTTCGAGATTCCTTGCCGGGATTTTGTATGCAGCAGGAAGTGAAGCGAACGGTCTTGGTGGTGGAGGACGACGATTCACTGCAGGAGGTTCTAACGTATAACCTGAGAAAGAAGGGATACCGGGTACTTCAGGCCTTCGATGGAGACGATGCGCTGGAACTGGCCCGCGAGCGGAAGCCCGACGTCATTGTTCTGGACATTATGCTGCCGGGGCTGGACGGGCTGGAGGTCTGCCGCATCGTGCGGAGGGAGATGGCGACGCCAATCCTGATACTGACGGCGAGGGACCAAGAGTTGGACAAGGTGGGGGGGCTGGAGTTGGGGGCCGACGATTATATGACCAAGCCCTTCAGCATTCGGGAACTGATGGCGCGGGTGGGGGCGCTAATCAGGCGGCGAGAGATGGACGTGGGGCCACCGGAGGATGCGAAGAGCATCAACGTTGGCGGTTTGACACTGAATCTGGAGGCGCGTACGGCCCGAAACTTCGGCAAATCCTTGGACCTGAGGCCGAAGGAATATGATCTCCTGGCATTCCTGGCGGGACATCCCGGACGGGCGTTTACACGTAATGATCTGCTGGACGAGGTGTGGGGCACGGAATTCTTCGGTGATCCCCGTACGGTGGACGTACACATCCGGTGGCTGCGGGAGAAGATAGAAAAGGAGCCGGGGTCGCCGCGGCACATCATCACGATTCGGGGAACCGGATACCGGTTTGAGGAATGATTTTTCCCCTTGGTCCGCCTAGCCCGCAACGCACTCACGACATGCATATGCTACCGGGGGGTTGAACTATGATGGGCATATCGAGGGCTGAAGCGCGCTTCCTGCTGGTCTGCGGCGTCCTATCGGCGGCGGTGACGGTGGGTGGGGCTGTCTTCCTGGCGGCCCGACTGGAGGGAGAGGCAGGTGCGGCGGTTCTCACTTTGCTGTTCACCGGCGGCGCAGTGTTCGCCCTCTGTGTCGTAATGGCTCTCATCCGGGTGCGACGAAGGACAGGGCCGCTGCGTCTGCTGACGGCTGCAGCCAGCCGGCTGGCCCGGGGAGATTTGGACCATCGAATGCCTACGGGCCGGGTCCAAGAGACCCGGGAAATGGCTCAAGCGTTGAACGCCATGGCCGACAGCGTAAAGAGCATAGTGACGGAGCTTTCCGAGGAGCGGGACAAGCTTTCGACGATACTCGCAACGATGACCGATGGGGTGGCTCTTTTGGACTACGAGGGGCGCACCACGTTGGCCAATCCAGCCGCCAGGGAGTTTCTGGGCCTGCCGCCGGGGTTTGAAGTGGGACAGCGGCTCATAGAGGTGGTGCGAGACCACGAGCTCAGCGAGCTGGTGTCGAGAAGCAGGTTAACAAAATCACCGCAGACCTTGGAATTTCGGCTGGCTCGCCAGAGGCGTTTCTTCAACGTGATAGCCACGCCTCTGACCCTTCAGGGCAGGGAGTCGGTGCTGCTGGTGCTGCATGACCAGACCCAGATACGTCGGGTAGAGACTACCCGAAGGGAGTTCGTGGCGAACGTGTCCCACGAACTGCGGACGCCGCTAGCTTCCATAAGAGCGTCGGCGGAAACTTTGCAGGACGGGGCGATGGAAGACCCGGAAGCAGCGAGTCAATTTCTGGGCCGTATCTACCACAATGCGGAGAGGATGTCGGCGTTGGTGCAGGACCTGTTGGACCTCTCACGGCTGGAGAGCGGCGAGGTTAAGCTAAACCTCGCTCCTGTTGACGTGGTTGGGGCCATTGCGGAAGTGGTGGAAACTTATGGGGAGCAGGCGCGGGAGAAGGGGGTGTCGCTAACCATGTACGACGCGAGTGCGGTGGTTGAAGCCTCCGCGGACGAGGGCCGACTGCAGCAGGTGCTATCCAATCTGGTGGAGAATGCGGTGAAGTTCACGCCCTCCGGCGGGGAGGTCCACGTGGACGTGGAGCATAAGGGGCGTTGGCTGGAAGTTCGGGTGGCGGATCGGGGCATCGGGGTCGCGCCGGAGGATATGCCTCACGTATTTGAGCGCTTCTACAAGGCGGGCAGGTTCCAGAACCAGGGTGGGACGGGGTTAGGGCTTGCTATCGCCAAGCACATTGTCCAATCCCACGGCGGGCGGATTTGGGTGAGCAGCCGAGAGGAAGGGGGAAGCATCTTCGCCTTCACCATTCCTGCCGCACAGTCGTCGTAACGTTTACCTAGAATCGTTGACCCTTGCGGGGCCGGTGGGGCCCTTATTGTTCGTGTTCCGTTTGCCTGTTTTGAATCCTCTACTTGACTTTGTTTAGCTGGTGTTCGCCGGACGTTAACCTTCCGTTAACACAGGGTCTTTCCGCTGCCTTCAGTATTTTATTTGGGAGATTCCTAAAGCTAATGAAGGAGCGTCTATCAACATGAATGTCTTGCCCTTGAGAAGCGTGTTCTACATTGTTTTGGCGATGGCTGTAATGGTAGGGGTTGTCGCCGTTGCGGCCTGCGGCGGTAGTGACGACGACGGGGAGACCACCGCCCCTTCCTCTTCGGCCCTCAGTGGGACGATAGCGGTAGTGGGGTCGAGCACGGTATTCCCGATAAGCGAGGCGGTGGCGGAAGAGTTCAGCAAGGCGAACCCTGGGGCGCGGGTAAACGTAGCATCCACGGGCACGGGAGCCGGGGGACGGGCGATGTGTCAGGAGGGGACAGTTGAGGTGTGGAACGCGTCGCGGCCGGCGAAGCAGGAAGCTGAAATAGACGTATGCACGGGCAACGGGATAGAGTTGATTGAGCTACCTGTGGCCTTCGACGCGTTGTCGGTGGTGGTGAGTCCTGAGAACGACTGGGCGCCGTGTCTGACGGTAGAGCAGTTGAAGACCATCTTCGGGCCTGATGCCGAGGGGCAGGTCACGAACTGGAATCAGGTAGACCCGAGCTTCCCGGACCAGCGGTTGAGGATATACGGGCCGACGACGTCTTCCGGGACTTTTGACTACTTCACGGAAGCGATAATGGGAGAGTCCGGAGCGCACCGGGGAGACCTGGACCTGGCGACGGAAGAGGACCCGTTGATAGCGAATGGAGTAAACGGGACGCCTGGTGGGATAGGATACTTTGGACTGGCGTACCTGGAGCAGTACCGGTCATTGGTGACTGCAGTGTCGGTGGAGAATCCTGACACCGGCGAGTGCGTGGCGCCTGGGGCTGCTACGGTAGAGGATGGACAGTACGCGCCGCTGGCGAGGCCCATCTTCATCTACGTGAACAAGGGAGAGATGGAGAGTCGACCTGAGGTGCGAGCGTTCGTGGACTTCTATCTGGACGAGGCGCCGAACCTGGTGACGGAAGTGGGATACGTGCCGCTGCCGGCGTCGGTGTACCAGTGGGGCAAGGACCGGGTGGCGAACGGAGTGACGGGGTCTATCTTCAACACGATAGAAGCGGGCACCCCCATCTCCGAAGCACTCGAGCGAGCTAACTAGGAGGTCTCCAGCTGGGGCGACACGCGGCGTCATGGCAAGAAAAGTGGAGCGGGTAAATTTGAGAGAGAACCCGAAAGGATAAGGAGCCATCGCGACGAAACTGGCAAACATGGGCTTTTTGCCACGGAGTTGGCGGACGGGACGCCTCCCGCGACGCAGGTTGCGGGAGGCTCCGATCATGGCGTTCTTGTTCTTATGCGCCGTGCTTTCAGTGGTTACCACCGTTGGCATCGTCGTTGTATTGCTGGCAGAAGCCATTCCCTTCTTCCTGGACGTATCCATCATTGAGTTTCTGACGGGCACTGAGTGGAGGCCGCTCTTTGCCAACAAGAGCTTCGGCGCCCTACCGCTGCTTTCTGCAACGGCCCTCATATCCGGAATCGCCCTGGCGGTGGCCTTCCCCGTCGGCCTGCTTACCGCCATCTATCTCAGCGAGTACGCCCCAAGCTCCCTGAGATCCACGGTGAAGCCGATACTAGAGGTGCTGGCAGGCATCCCCACCGTGGTCTTCGGCTTCTTCGCTATCTCCTTCATCAGCCCTGTCATCGTCAAGCCCCTGTTCCAGGCGGAGACGAACTTCACAGCCTTAGCGGCGGCCTTTGCCATGGGGATAATGCTCATACCCATGGTGGCGTCCCTGAGCGAGGACGCCATGAGGGCGGTGCCCACCGGCTTGCGGGAGGGGGCTTACGCCCTGGGAGCGAACCGGTTCCAGGTGTCGACGAGAGTAGTGGTCCCGGCGGCCCTCTCCGGCATAGTGGCGTCGGGTCTTCTTGCTTTGGCCCGGGCCGTTGGCGAAACCATGATTGTAACCATCGCCGCTGGCAACGTTGCCAATCTTTCAGCCAACCCCCTGGAGGGCATGCAAACGATGACGGCCTTCATCATGGAGGTCGCCACCGGCGACACGCCTCGGGGTACCGTAGAGTACCAGAGTATCTTTGCCATCGGCTTGCTGCTGTTCGTGTTCACCCTAGCGTTGAACCTGCTGGCACGGGTCTTCATTGCCCGGTTTCGGGAGGTGTACGAATGAGCGCCGCGCCGGATACCCTCAAAGCAGGGCATAGGCAGGGATTCTCCCGGAGGTGGTCCCCCTGGCTCTTTGCCACTATCGCCATGCTGGGCACCGCCTTTGGAGTCGTATCACTGGGAGTTCTCTTGTACATAATGGCCAGCGACGGCTTCAGTGGCCTTAGCTGGGACTTCCTCACCAGCTTCCCTTCGCGGAAAGCGGAGGAGGCGGGTATCCTAGCGGCTCTCATGGGCACTCTTTGGGTTATGAGCCTCACCTGCCTGTTCTTCATCCCGCTTGGCGTGGGGGCTGCTATATACCTGGAGGAATTCGCAAGCCGCAATTGGTTCACCCGTCTCATCGAAACCAACATCAGTACCCTGGCGGGGGTTCCATCTGTGGTCTACGGGCTGCTGGGGCTGGCGGTGTTCGTCTTCGGGCTGAACCTGGGGTCCAGCATCATCGCCGCCGCGGCCACGTTGACACTCCTTGTCTTACCGCTCACCATCGTGGCCGCCCGAGAAGGGTTGAGATCTGTGCCGCCCTCCATGAGGGAGGCGGCCATGGCGCTGGGCGCCACCAAGTGGCAGGCGGTCTGGCACCAGGTGCTGCCCTCGGGAATGCCGGCGGTGCTGACGGGCATAATTCTGGCCTTGGGACGGGCGATTGGTGAAACGGCGCCCCTCATTGCTATGGGCGCCTTTACCTCCGTGTTCTTCGTGCCCACCAGCCCCACTGATACGTTTACCGTGCTGCCCATACAGATATATAGCTGGGTTTCACGTCCACTTCCCGGATTCCAGCAGAATGCGGCATCCGGTATCGTTGTACTTTTGATTGTGCTATTGTTGCTCAACAGCGTCGCTGTGGCTCTCCGCTACACGTACGCTAAAAGGAGAAGATGGTGACCACAATTACCATGAGACGCATAGAGGCAAACTTCGCTCAGAAGCCCGAGAATGCCGACCCCTATGGCAAGGCAGACTACGTTCTGGACGTGAAGAATCTCAACGCCTACTACGGCAAGTTTAAGGCCATCAAGGACATAAGCATGCCCATGCGCCGCAACGCGGTGACGGCCATTATCGGGCCTTCCGGCTGCGGCAAGAGCACCCTGGTACGGTGCCTGAACCGGATGCACGAACTCTCTCAGGGAGGGCGCATCGAGGGTCGGATCCTGTTTGATGGCGATGACATCAACGCCGTTGAAGTGGACCCGGTGGATCTGCGGAGCAGGATTGGCATGGTGTTTCAGAAGCCGAACCCCTTCCCCAAGTCCATCTATAACAATATAACCTTCGGACTGCAGGTCAACGGGTTCCGAGGCAATATGGCGGAGGCCGTGGAGCGTTCATTGCATCAGGCGGCCCTCTGGGACGAAGTGAAGGACCGGCTGAAGGAGAGCGCCCTGTCGCTTTCCGGCGGCCAGCAGCAGCGGCTTTGTATCGCCCGGGCGATTGCCATAGAGCCGGAAGTCATACTCATGGACGAGCCGTGCTCGGCGCTGGATCCCATCGCGACTTTGGCAATCGAGGACCTTATCAGGGTGCTGAAGGAGCGGTACAGTATCATCATCGTCACTCATAACATGCAGCAGGCGGCTCGGGTGTCCGACGAAACGGCCTTCTTGATGGTGGACAAAGATAGGTCGGGCTATCTGGTGGAGTTCGACAACACGGAGACGATATTCACCAACCCCAGTCACGAGCAAACGGAGGCGTATATAACGGGCCGGTTCAGCTAACGGCAACGCTGTTTGCCGGGATGGACGAGTAGGAGGGGATTATGCCAAGAACGATATTCGAGCAGGAACTGACGACCTTACAGGATGACCTGCTCCTCATGGGCAGCATGGTGGAGAAGGCCCTGACCAAGGCAATTGACGCCCTAAGACACCGGGATATGCAGGCCGCCCGCGAAGTGGTGCGGGATGACGACATCATCGACGAGAAGCAGGTGGAGATAGAAGACCGCTGCATCCACGTTATCGCCACCCAATCGCCAGTGGCGCGAGACCTTCGGTATCTGCTGGCCGTTTTGCACATCGGTACAGAGTTGGAGCGGATGGGCGACTACGCCGAGGGGATCGGCAAGATCAGCTTGATGATGGGGGACGAGCCGCCCCTCAAGCCTCTCATCGATATTCCCCGCATGGCGGACAAGACTATGAACATGATGCGACGGAGCCTCGACGCGCTGGTGGAGAGGGACATAGTCTTGGCGCATCAGGTCAGGGATGACGACGACGAGGTAGACGCTCTCTACGACCAGGTATTCCGGGAACTGCTGACGTATATGATAGAGGATCCGAAGACCATCAAGAGGGCGACGTACCTGATATGGGTTGCCCACGACCTGGAACGGGTGGCGGACCGGGCAACTAACATAGCGGAGCAGGTGTTGTTTCTGGTAACGGGCAGCAAGAAGAAGGCACCTGCGCCGCAGCGCTAGGTTTCCGGTTTTTCCCTCGTTCCTAGTTGGTTGAGTAAGCTTGGACGTTCGAACGGTCGTCCAGGGCAGCTTCTTCTTCGATCCGCCGGATGGTTTCGACGAGTTCCGTTACCAGGTCTTCGCTGAAGTCGTTCATGGTGAAGCCGTGAACGATGGCGTTACGGTACTTCCGCAAACGTCTCAAATCGGCCTGGTCCTCGGGTGAAATGATGCCTTCATAGGCCGCCTGGCTGAGAACGAATGCCGTCGCAGTGACGCTGTCGGTGGGAATTCCATCGGCTGCGAGAAAATCCCGTAGGACGGCTTCGGCTGTGGACCAAGCGAGCAAGAAAGCGGCCTCCGGCAAGCCCGCATCGAGAGCCGTCTGAACTTCGTCAAGTCGGTTGTCGATGTTCTCTCTTTCGAATATGCGGGCGCCCTCCGGAGAAGACAGTTTCTCAGGCTCGGCTACCAAGATCAAGTCGAAGCTCCATCCGGGTTTCTCATCGATTATGCGAGCCAGTTGGGTTATCTTCGGATCAGCAGCCAACGTTGTGCGGGTCCTAACTAGCACCACCCTCTTCTCGCCGTTCTTTGTGGCCAGCAAATCGGCCTGGCAGTCCGGGAAGAAGTCGAGGGGAACGTCTTTCTGGACCTGGTAACCCCTCATTCGATAGTCGTCAGCTGATTTAAAGTTGAAGAGATAGTGTATATCTGGCGCTGTTCTTATCATTCTGAGACTTCCGTGCTCTGCGCGTTCTCCACGTTAACGTGAACGAATTCTTCGGAATTTTCGTAAGATGAGCGAAGGAGAGGGGGAGGATCCGGTATTCTCAATTCTACGCCATAGCGCCTCTTTCGGCAAAGGAGGTCTGTGACCTGAGAATCATCGGAATATACTAGTCCTTTCAACGCATCCAGAATTGGCTTCGGTATATTATCCACATCAATATCTATTGATCCCCTATTGTACAAGTAAGTAATGGTCACCATCACATCCCCGACGAAGGGTTGCTCTACTCCCCAACTAAGCCCCGCGAAATTCTGCACATATTGCGTCCAGGCCCTTACTCGCTTTCTTCGGCGAGCCTGTTTGGACATAGGAGAACCAACCACGATGAATTCTAGTGGGAGCGGCATTTCCAATTAACCAGGTCGGCGGAGAAGTTCCTCCCGGAGACGCTGAATCAGGGTGGGCATCTCCTCCTCCGACACGTTGAACAAGTCAACGGCCGTCTCTTCCGGCGGTACGAAAGTTCCTTGCAGGAATACGGGCGGGTCTCCCTGCTCCAGCGCAGACATAAAATCGTCCTTGGTCGGACCCGCCCAATTCGGCTCAAATCGCAGAACGGCGGTGGGAATCAGGTAGTCGTGCTCATTTTGCTCAATGGACACGCGGAGGCCGGGAATCTCTATGAGGGCGTCCACGACCCGTTGGGCCAGTCGGCGCAGCCTAGACATCTCCACCTCGTCGTCCTCCTCTATGAAGAGCTCCAGGGCGGTGAGGAAGCCGATTATCTCCTCTTTGGAGACCTTCATGCCGCGTCCGAGGAACTGGTTGGGACTGGCGTTGGCGGCAGCGGCGTCCACCAAGTCCTTGCGTCCGAAGAGCAGGCCGGAACCCTGGGGACCGCGGATGCCCTTGCCACCGCTGATAGTTACGAGGTCGGCGCCCATCTCCACGTAACGGCGCAGATTAGACTTGGGTGGCACCATTGAAGCGCCGTCGACGATTACGGGGACCCCGTGGGCGTGGGCGATTTCGACCACCTGGGGAAGGGTCAGACCGTTGCGGGAGATGAAGGGGGAGAAGAGGTAGGCGACGGCGGCGGTGCGGTCGTTGATGGCGGCTTCCAGTTCCCAGGGGGCGCAACGGCGTCCTGTGCCGACGGTGACCAGCTTGGCCCCGGCGGCCCGGTAGGCTTGGTCGTAGGGGAAGCGGTGAATGGTCTGGATGACGATTTCGTTGGGGACGCCGACGGGCTGGGGCAGCTGCTGGGCGATGGCGGGGTTCGTTCCTGCGATGACGGCTGCTGCCTGGAGCAGGAGGCCGCTGGCAGCGCCGTTGCAGACGAAGCCCGCTTCCGCGCCGGTTACTTGTGCGATGACCTCGCCGGCCCGTTGGTTCAACTCATGCATGTCCACCATGTAGTTGGTGGCTTCGGCCATGGCAGCGAGGGCCTCGGGCCGAGTGCGGGAGCCGCCCAGTCGGGTGACGGTGCCGGCGGCGTTGATTATGGGGCGAGCGCCGAAGCGCCGGTAGATTTGGCCTCCCAATGAACCCTGGGCCATGAGGTTCCTCCTAGTAGCGAGTTAGTGTTATTGATTGGGAAAGTTCGGCCGAACGGACGGCGGAGAGACGTGTTTAACGTCGGCCATGACTGTCGTCAGAGAAGCGTAAGCCGGCCATGACGGGGGCTTTCGGGATTGTGGAATTCACCGGCTATGGCCGGACGAGTTGCAGAGACGGCGGCGCCACTGCCACTGCCCGTTAATACTGGTAGTCTTCCCTGACGGGGCTGAATATATCCAGCACTTTGGCGCTGTTTGAGACGGTCTTGGCGTAGTGTTCCACACCGCCGGGGATGATGTACATGTCGCCGGGTTTCAGGAGGCGAACGTTTCCTTCCACGCCCATTTCCAGCTGACCCTCAAGGACGATGCCGGATTGCTCGTGGGGGTGGGTGTGAAGGGGGACCTCCACGCCGGGGTCTATGTCTACGACGGAAAGGAGGGTGTTTTCTCCCCAGAATGTGCGGATTGTGCCACCTGGGACAATTTCCTTGGGCGCTCTATCTTGTGCGTTGTAGAAGTACAAGGGATGCTCCTTTGGATTGAGTATGTGCGATGCCCTAATTGTCTTGCAGATGGCGTGGATAAACAAGGGGTGTGGGAGAAGGGGGAGGCTTTAGAAGCCGAGGCCCTTCTCCTTCAAGCTTACGTACCGCTCGTCGCTGCCGATGATGATGTGGTCCAGCATTTCTATTTCCAGGACCTTGCCCGCTTCCACCAGTCGGCGGGTAACGACTATGTCGTCGGCGCTGGGGGTGGGATCACCGGAGGGGTGGTTGTGGACAACGATAATGGCGGGGCAGTTTTCCCTAATGGCGGGCCTGAAGATCTCCGAAGGACGGGCCATGGAGGAATTCACGTTGCCCACGTAGATCTCCCGGACGCCCATGACTTCGTTCTTGGTGTTGAGCAATACCGTCTTCAGGTGCTCCTTGTCGAGGAAGCTCATCTCGCCAAAGAGGAGGCTTGCGACGTCTCTGGGCGAGTTAATGGCGTATTTTTCCGTAGTCTTCAGATTGGAGAATCGACGGCCCAGAGCCATGGCGGCAAGGAGCTGGCTGGCCTTCGCCTCACTAATGCCGTGCTCCGCACACAGTTCGACAAAGTTGGCCCTTGCCAGGCCAGCCAGTCCGCCAAAGTGCTGGAGAAGGCGCTGGGCCATGATGACGACGCCTTCTCCCTTTACGCCGGTTCTGAGTAGAATGGCGATGAGTTCGGCGTTGCTGAGGTGGTCTGGGCCGAAGTTCTTAAGTTTTTCTCGCGGGCGCTCCGTGGCGGGAGTGTCCCGAATCATAGGGCTGTAGGCGATTCTTGGAGGTTGCTCCATGGGCTTACATTCAGTCGGCCCCTTCCGTGTCTTCCTCCAATTCTTCCTGGCAGGTAGCGCACACGTAGTCATCCTGGTGCTCCGACGCCACGCCAACGGGCACGTTCCGGACCCGGCCGCACCGGGAGCAGGTAACCTTCTCCAGGGGCGGCCCCGAAGACTCCGCGGGGCTGTCGTGGCCCCGAAAGCCCACATAGTCCGGGTTAAGGCGCTGCATGGCCAAGAAGCGCTCTCTATCTTTTCGCCTGCTCAAGTTGCAACTCTCATGGTAAGGATGGTGTAGGAGCGGTCTACTTCAACTCGGCCTTAGCTCCGGCGGCCTCCAACTTCTTCTGCACGTCTTCGGCCTCATCCTTGCTTACGCCTTCCTTGATGGCCTTGGGGGCAGCCTCGACCACGGCCTTGGCCTCGCGGAGGCCCAGAGTGGTGACTTCGCGGACGGCCTTGATGACGTTGATCTTGTTGGGGCCAATCTCGTTTAGGATGACGGAGAATTCCGTCTGCTCCTCTTCTTCGATGGCGGGGGCGCCGCCATTGGCGGCGGCAGCAGCCGGAGCCGCAACGGCCATGGGAGCGGCGGCGGAGACGCCGAACTGGTCCTCCAGGGCCTTAACAAGCTCAGAAAGCTCCATTACGGTCATTTCCTTGATTGCTTCCAAAATTTCCTGGTTGCTCATAACTCCTCCTGGTTGTTGTCGTTTTGACGTTATTTTATTGTTTGGTTGATTTCACGGAGTGTGGACTCGATGTATAAAGTCCCTCAGTTCGACTCGGTTTCCAATTGCTGGATGCGCTGCTGAAGAACGGAACCCAATCCGCGAATGGTCCCGTTGAGAGTGTTGACGAGACCCGCTATCGGGGCTTGAAGCTGTCCCACCAGTCTCGTGATGGGGTACTGCATCTGTCCCAAAACCCGGCTCATGAGCTCTTCCTGAGAGGGCAGGGTGGCCAGGGTGTGCACCTCCTGGGGCGTCAGCGTGCGGGTGTTCAGCAGTGCTCCCTGGATGGTGAGGGACGAGCGGGTGGCGCGTATGAACTCCTCCAGGGTTTGGGCCACCAGCCGGGGGTCGTCGTAGCCGAAGGCGAGTCCCGTCGGTCCCTGCACGACCTCTCGCAATTGGGGCTTGGAGGCTTCCTCGGCGGCGATGTAGGTGAGGGTATTCTTCACAATTCTATATTCTACGTTCCGCTCTCTGAGTCGGCGACGAAGGTCGTTCATCTCGTTGGCGTCTAGGCCGGTGTGAGTGGTTGCTACGGCGATGTTGCATCGCTGGATCCGATCCTTGATTTCCGCCACCTGCTGGATCTTTCTGTCTGTTGGCATGAGTTCCTTGAGGACTCCTTATCTTTCTTTGTGGGGCCGCTCCTGGGAGTTCCGGCGTTTTAGGCTTGGCCTATACGCCAAAATTCCCCGCGCTCATGCGCCGGGAATGAAGGACTCCGTTGGGAGTCGGTCTTTCCGGGGCGCCTCGGCAGGCGGTTTAATCCCTGGCAGGGAACCTGCTGTCTTGAGCGGCCGGTTGGTTTGCTATTCTACTTTAACAGATATGAGGGCGTTGACGTCAAGCTTCAGGCTCGGCCCCATGGTGCTCGACAGGAATGCCGTCCTGATGAATGCGCCCTTGATGGTGGTGGGCCGGGCCTTCACCACGGCCTCCATGATGGTGGCAATGTTCTCTACCAGATTCTCTTGGGCGAAGCTGACCTTGCCCACGGGCACGTGTATTATGGCCGTGCGGTCGATGCGGTATTCCACGCGCCCCTTCTTGGCTTCGTCGATGGCTCGGGGCAGGTCCCGCATCTGGACCATGGTGCCCGTTCTGGGGTTGGGCATGAGGCCACGGGGACCAAGGACACGGCCCAGCCTGCCGATTTTGCTCATCATATCCGGGATGGCCAAGCCTACGTCGAAGTCTACCCATCCCCCTTGGATGTTGCGAATGACCTCGTCGTCGCCGATGTAGTCGGCGCCGGCCTGCTTGGCAATTTCGGCGGCTTCGCCGTTGGCGAAGACCAGCACTCGAATGGTCTTCCCCAAGCCGTGGGGGAGCATGGCCACGCCGCGCACAAGCTGATCGGCGTGGCGGGGATCGGCGCTCGTGCGCAGGTGCAGCTCCACCGTTTCGTCGAAATTGGCGCTGGAGACGAGTTGCAGCGCTTCGACCGCCTCATCCAGCAGATAGAACTTTTCCGCGTCCAGGGCGCTTATGGCGTCCCGTAGTTTCTTACCTTGCTTCTTCACCGGCTAATCCTCGCTAATCTCAATGCCCATGCTTCTGGCTGTACCTTCAATTATCTTGGTGGCGCCCGCCAGGTCTTTGGCGTTCAGGTCCGCCATCTTCTGCTTGGCTATCTCCTCCAGGGCGCTACGGTTTACGGAACCGGCTTGCTCCTGCCTTGCCAAGGACGCGCCCTTTTCTATGCCGGCTGCCCGACGGAGCATGTCCGAGGCCGGAGGTGTCTTGGTGACGAAGTTGAAGGAGCGGTCTTCGAACACCGTGAGGTGTACGGGAACGATGTTGCCGCCCTGGTTGGCGGTGCGGGAGTTGTACTCCTTGACGAAGGCCATGATGTTGACGCCGTGCTGCCCAAGGGCGGGCCCCACCGGCGGCGCCGGACTGGCCTGGCCGGCGGCGAGTTGCAGTTTGATGATGGCTCTAACTTTCTTTGCCACGTTTTTTTAACCCTTTCTCGGAAGACTCTCTTTGCGCGGGTTTTCTGGAACCTTCATTGATGTATCTTGTCGCGTGTGAAGAGCGTTTGGGCGCTGGGGCGGTCCTCAGAGCTTCTCCACCTGTAGGAAGTCCAGCTCCACCGGCGTCTCACGGCCGAAGAAAGATACGAGGACTCTGATGCGTGAGCGGTCCGGGTCCACTTCTCCAACAGTACCCATGAAGTCGGCGAATGGGCCTGCGATGATGCGGACCGTTTGGCCTATCTGCAAGCCCACGGTGACGCGAGGCCTCCCTGTCTCGAGCTGAGACATTATGGAGGCGACTTCTTCAGGTTCCATGGGAATGGGCTTGGCGCGCTTGTCCCGTTCGTCTTCGGTGGAAACGAAGCCTGTAACGCCGGGGGTGTTTCGCACGGCGTACCAGCTTTCGTCGTCCATCTTCATCTGAATGAGGATATATCCGGGGAAGACCTTTCGACGCTCTTTGCGTCGCTTTCCGTCCCGGATGACGATTTCCTCCTCAGTGGGCACCACGACCTGATGTATCCGGTCCTGCATGTCCAGGCTCTGGATGCGGATGTCCAGGTTCTTCTTGACCCGGTCTTCCTGTCCGGAGTAGGTGTGGACAATGTACCACTGGGAATCTTGGTGAATTTCTGGCGTTGCTTTCATTTCCTTAATAGGGGGAGGTCGAGTTGATGGGATGGTTAGGGAAGAATTACGTACTGGGTGAGGGTCCTGGAAAGGGTGAAGTCGTACAGGCCGAGTATGGTCCCCACCAGGGCGCCGATGACGATGACCACCCAAGTGAGGCGTATGGTCTCTTCCCTGGTGGGCCAGACGGCCTTTCGTAGTTCTGCGATGACCTCTTTGATGAACTCCAGCGGGCGGAACCGACGCAGCTGATCTTGGCTGGGACGGCGGAAGGCTGCGGTGCCGGGCCCGCGGGTGCTCATCTAACGTACCTCTCTATGGGACCGATGGGTCCGACAGCGGGAGCAGTACTTGCGCTGCTCCAGCCGCTGAGGGTCATTGCGGCGGTTCTTGCTAGTGGTGTAGTTTCTCTCCCGGCAGTCGGAGCACTGCATGGTAACGAGGATGCGGGCTTCTCCGCGTTTTCTAGCCATTTTCTATTCTCCCACGCTGGTGACGACCCCTGCGCCCACGGTGCGGCCTCCCTCTCTGATAGCGAAGTGAAGGCCCTCTTCCATGGCGATGGGGTAGATGAGGTTGATTTCCATGGTGGTGTTGTCACCGGGCATCACCATTTCCACACCCTCGTCCAGCCTGATCTCACCGGTAATGTCGCTGGTGCGGATGAAGAACTGGGGCTTGTAGCCGGTGAAGAAGGGGGTGTGACGCCCGCCCTCCTCCTTGCTGAGAACGTAAACTTCCGCCTTGGCTTTGGAGTGGGGCTGGATGGTGCCGGGCTGGGCGAGGACTTCGCCCCGCTCGACCTGCTCGCGATCCACGCCTCTGAGGAGGACGCCGACGGCGTCGCCGGCTTCGGACTCGTCCAGGGTTTTGTGGAACATCTCCAGGCCGGTGGCAACGGACTTGGAGACCTTGCCGAAGCCGACAATCTCCACCGGGTCGCCGGTACGGATGGTGCCACGCTCGACGCGGCCGGTGACTACGGTGCCACGTCCCTTGATGCCGAAGACATCCTCGACGGGCATGAGGAAGGGGCGGTCCTTGGGCCGGTCTGGCACGGGGATATAGTCTTCCATCGCTTCTATGAGCTCCAAGATGTTCTTGCTCCAGGGCCCGTCGGAGTTGCCTGACTCCTGCTCTTCCAGGGCCTTGAGGGCGCTCACCCGCACTATGGGGGTGTCGTCGCCAGGGAAGTTGTAGTCGCTGAGAAGCTCCCGAACCTCGAGTTCCACCAGCTCCAATAGCTCCTCGTCGTCCATGGCGTCCACCTTGTTGAGGGCAACGACGATGCGGGGGACTTCAACCTGGCGGGCCAGGAGAATGTGCTCTCTGGTTTGGGGCATGGGGCCGTCGGGCGCGCTGACTACCAGCACTGCGCCGTCCATCTGGGCCGCGCCGGTGATCATGTTCTTAATGTAGTCGGCGTGGCCTGGGCAGTCCACGTGGGCGTAGTGGCGTTTGGCGGTTTCGTATTCGATGTGGGATATGTTGATGGTAACGCCGCGGGCCTTCTCCTCCGGGGCGTTGTCGATGGTGTCGAAGGCACGGAAGTTGGTGCCGGTGGCCTGGTTTGCCAGAACCATGGTCATCGCTGAAGTGAGGGTGGTCTTCCCGTGGTCAACGTGGCCGATGGTGCCGACGTTTACATGAGGCTTACCTCGCTCAAATTTCTGCTTTGCCATCTAGGTTCCTCCTGCTATTTTGAGAATTAAATTGGGTCTGGGTCTACTGGAGCCCACAGACGGACTTGAACCGTCGACCTCGCCCTTACCAAGGGCGTGCTCTACCGTCTGAGCTATGTGGGCAGTGAGGTTGGTTTGGGTTCTTGTTATAGGCTATCTGATGGTGGAGGGGGCAGGATTCGAACCTGCGAAGCCCTTTCGAGCGCCAGATTTACAGTCTGGTGGTTTAAACCACTCACCCACCCCTCCTGAATCAAGGGTGGGTATAGTTTATCACAGGTTAAAATGAAGGCCAACGGGTTTAGCCGATGTTATTTCCCTTCTTGTTGTTCTAGGTGTTTGGAGGTATAGCCCCAGAGGGGATTCGAACCCGCTAGCCTGCCGATTACAAGTCGGCTGCGCTACCATTGCGCCACTGGGGCCCGTATCCTCGTTCAAACACATAAACGCAGCGGTCCAGCCGCCACGATAATCTACATTGTAGCTAAAAGCTACGGCATTCGTCAAGCATTGCGGTGGAGAACGCGTGTGATAGTTGGAAGCGGGGGATAAGGTTGGCGTTGTGGATAAGCAGTGGCGGAGGGAGTGGGATTCGAACCCACGTCTCGCGCATGACGAGAAGCGGTTTTCAAGACCGCCGCCTTAGTCCACTCGGCCATCCCTCCGTTCCCCTATTATAACCTACGGAATATTGGATGGGTCGTCATCGGCCTCCGCCACTAGATTCTTCACTCCGCTACACTACGTTCAGAATGACATGTGGGGGGGCGCGCTCCGTTCAGAATGACATGTGGGGGCGCTGCGCCCCTCACGCCTGCCCCCCAGATTGGCCTATCTGACAGGCGCTTGCAATCATACAAATGACATGGTGGGGTGACTTGATGTCGGCTTCTTGTGGAACGTGTCCCGTTTGGGTATGGTTGTTGCATAACTTCTAGGCAGAGTATTCAATCCATGACCACGCAGAAGACCAAGTCCCAGACTGCTCCCTCCACCGACTTCATTCACGCAGCCATTCAGGCGCACATGGAGAGCAATCGGTTCCATGGTCGGGTAGTCACCCGCTTCCCGCCGGAACCGAACGGCCAACTGCACATCGGTCATACCAAGGCCGCCTTCATCAACTTTGGCATTGCTGAAGAATATGGCGGAGCCTGCCATTTGCGGTTCGACGACACGAATCCCGTCAAGGAAGAGGAAGAGTTCGTCCGCGCCATCCAGGAAGACCTGCGCTGGCTGGGTTTCGACTGGGGTGACAACCTCTACTTCGCCTCGGATTACTTCGAGCAACTCTACGAGTTCGCCATACACCTTATCAAGGCTGGTCTAGCCTATGTATGCGACCTCTCCCAGGACGAGATTCGCCAGCATCGAGGTACCTTTACTCAGCCCGGCGTTTCCAGTCCTTATAGAGAGAGGAGCGTTGAGGAGAATCTGGAGTTGTTCCGTCGGATGAGAGGCGGCGAGTTTGATGATGGGGCACGGGTCCTACGTGCCAGGATAGACATGGCTTCCGGCAACCTGAACCTCCGCGACCCCGTGCTTTATCGCATGCTCCATGTTTCCCACCAGCGGACCGGCGACAAGTGGTGTATCTACCCCACCTACGACTTCGCCCATGGTCAGTCGGACTCCATAGAGGGGATCACCCACTCTCTTTGCAGCCTGGAATTTGAAGACCACCGGCCCCTGTACGACTGGCTGATAGAAAAACTTGGCATCCACCATCCTCAGCAGATAGAATTCTCCCGGTTGAACCTGACCCACACCGTCATGAGCAAGCGCAAGCTCCGGGAGCTGGTGGCCGGAGGCTACGTTTCCGGTTGGGACGATCCTCGAATGCCCACCCTCTCGGCTATGCGTCGGAGGGGCTACACTCCGGAGGCCCTCTGGACCTTCAACGAAAGGTTGGGCGTGGCCAAGCGGCCCAACACGGTGGAGATTCAGATGCTGGAGCACTGTGTGCGGGAGGACTTGAACCGCAAGGCCCGTCGCGTCATGGGCGTCCTGCATCCCCTGCGGGTGGTCATCGAGAACTACCCGGAGGGGCAGGTGGAAGAGATGGAGGCCGTCAACAACCCGGAGGACGCGTCAATGGGTACGCGGAAGGTCCCATTCTCCAGAACCCTCTACGTTGAGCGGGACGACTTCATGGAAGACCCGCCGCGCAAGTTCTACCGGCTGGCTCCGGGCAGAGAGGTGCGGCTTCGCTACGCCTACCTGGTGCGATGCGTAGGCTTCACGAAAGACCCGCAGACGGGTCGGGTGACGGAGGTGCGTTGTACGTACGACCCCGAGAGTCGGGGTGGTCAGGCCCCCGATGGACGGCGAGTGCGAGGGACCGTCCATTGGGTTTCGGCGGCTCACGCCATCAGCGCCAAGGCGCGGCTCTATGATCACCTGTTCACCGTGGAGAAACCGGAAGAAGGCGACTTTAAGGAATACTTGAACCCCAATTCTCTGGTGACTCTGGAAGGCTGCAAGATAGAGCCGGGGATGGCTGAGGCTCAGGCGGGAACGCCCTACCAGTTTGAGCGCATCGGCTACTTCTGCCTGGACGGGCAGGACTCCCGCCCCAATGCGCCCGTATTCAACCGGACCGTCGCCCTTCGGGACTCGTGGGGGCGGAGAATGAGGGGCGCAGCTAGCCCCAAGGCCGTTTGAGGTTGACAACGGAGCCGATTCCCGTAAATTTATGTAGAGCACACTTCTAGAAAGGACCAACGCCATGTACACAACAGATATGTACGAAGGCATGATTGCCGAAACCGTCACCCTTGAGGGGCACAACGGCGACAGCATAAACGCCTATTTCGCCCGCCCGATGGGGTCCGGCCCCTTCCCCACTGTGGTGCTGGTGCACCACATCCCCGGCTGGGACGAACTCTACAAGGAGTTCACCCGTAAATTCGCCCATCACGGCTACGCTGCCATTTGCCCCAACCTCTTCTATGACTTCGGACATGGCACTGCGGAGGACGTTGCCGCGCATACGCGAAGCAAGGGCGGCGCTTACGACGAACACGTCATCGCCGACGCGGTGGCGGCGCGGGACTACGTTAAGAACCTTCCCTACTCCAACGGGAAGGTGGGTGTCATCGGCTCATGCTCCGGCGGACGCCAAACCTTCCTCATCGCCTGCAGCAGCACCGGTTGGGACGCCGCGGTGGAGTTATGGGGCGGCAACGTCATTCAGTCCGCAGACGCCCTCACTCCCCAGCAGCCCGTGGCTCCCTTTGATCTGACGAAGGACCTTTGCTGCCCACTGTTGGGACTGTTTGGCGAGGAAGACGTGTCGCCGCCGCCCGACCAGGTGGCCCGACACAAGGAAGAGTTGAAGAAGCACGGCAAGGATATCGAGTTCCACATGTACCCCAACGCCGGCCACGGCTTCTTCTACTACGACAAGCCCATGTACCGACAGGAACAGGCCGTTGATGGGTGGCAGAAGGTGTTTGCATTCTTTGGGAAGCATCTACAGGGCGCAGGCTAGGAGGGAAACCATGTGTACCATGATTGTAGAGACAGCGCCAATATCGGGTTGTGGCAAGGGGACGCAAGGCTGGATCAAGGTGGACCAGGTGAACGTGTCCTTCGATCACCCCTTCCACGCGCCCTTCGACCACGCCCTGAACATAGACTTTGTGGATTCGTCCAAGGGGCCCGGAGCGCGAGTGGCGGTGGAATTGGACGCCGAATCGGCCAAGCGGCTGGTGCGGTCCATCGAGGCGGCGCTGAAACAAGGCAAGGAATACCATTAGGGCGTCGGACCACTCCCCAAGAGCGGCTCTGGCGAACGTAGTGAAAGGTTGGATAGATTGAAGGTTACCGTGCGATTCTTCGCCCTCTACCGGGAGCGGGCAGGCGCGTCGGCATTTAGTTGGCAGCTGCCGGAAGGCGCAACCCTCGCCGCCCTGCTGCGAGAGATTCGGGAGGCATATCCCAACCTGGCGCCACCTGCCGTGGATATTGTCGCCGCGGTGAACGAGGAGTACGCCGAGGGGGGCTTGGTCCTTCGAGAGGGTGACGAGGTTGCCCTCATCCCGCCCGTGAGCGGGGGGTCGAGGTGTTTTACGGACGAGATTCTTCACTCCGCTTCGCTCCGTTCAGAATGACACGGCGGGGTGCGCCGCCAACCGTATAGCCAATAGGAGAAATCCCATGATAGAGATTACCCATGATCCCCTGGACCCTCAGTCCGCAACCGCGTCGGTGCGGCGAGACAGTAACGGCGCGGTGGTCACCTTCCTGGGGACCACTCGGCGCACGTCCATGGACAAGACGGTCCTCTATCTGGAATACGAGGGCTACGTGCCCATGGCCCTGAAGAAGCTGCGGGAGATTGCCGACGAGGTTGCCCAGAGGTGGCCGATTCAGGACATTTCCATATTGCACCGCATCGGTCGGTTGGAGATTGAGGATATCAGCCTGGTGGTGGCCATAGCTTCGCCGCATCGGAAGGAAGCGTTTCAGGCCTGCGGCTACGTTGTGGACCGGATCAAGGAGACGGTGCCCATATGGAAGAAGGAAGTCTTCGAGGATGGGCAGGTCTGGGTGGGTTGCCAGTCCCACGCGGCGACTGCCGCTCCTGATTAGGCGTTGGCCAGGGATTGAAGGAGCGCTTACGCCGTCATTGCTACGGCAATGGACTATTGCGTGGTGGGGAATTTCCAGCCCAAGCGTCACTCTGATAGCAGCGAAGAATCTCAGCTTGCTATCACCGAGATTCTTCGCCGCTATGCTCTGCAGAATGACCGATTGGGGCGCTCCCCGTCGCCAGATCACCAGTCAAGGGACTACCGGGTATAGCCGGAAGTACCACGCGCTACGTCTAGCGAGTTTCTTGTGATGTGCTCCAGCAGGAAGGCCAGATCCTGATAGGCTCCCAAGTTCCCCAGGCTGGCTTGCAGCAGCTGGAGTTCTCTCATCTGTAGGTGGAGTAGGTCGTCCACGACAGTCCGGCTGGAGGAGTCGGCGTGGGGCAGGCTGCTGTAACGGTCTGCAAACAGGGCTATTATTGTTCCCATTCGCAGCAGCGGGTCGGCATAGTTGAAGTCGAAGTTGTGGCTGGTGATGCCCGCGTGCTGCCGGTTGGATTCTTCCGTCGAGGGGGTCACCCAACGGATTTCCACGTCTCCCAGGGTCAGGGGGCCGGTGAACCATTGGTCCTTCAGTTCCAACTCGTAGAAGACCGTTGTTGCCGCGCCGGCGGGTATCTCCGCGAACTCCTTACGCGCCTGGGTAAAGGACTCGTCCGAGGTGACTCGGTTCTCGTAGCCCACTATCCGCCACCAGTTCACCACGTTGGGGTCCCAGGTCACCTGGGCACGGGTCTGGTCTGCGAAAGGTATGGACAGCGCAAGCCAGTTCTCCCGGCTGAAGGTGGCCCTAGCCTGGTTTACGTCCGACAGGTAGCGGTACCAGCCGTTGCCGTGCTGGGCCAGCTGCTCCAGTAGAAAGTCGTTGAAGTTCTCTATTCCCACGCCGATGGTGATGAGACGCAGGGGGTTGCTGCTGTCATAGTCGCCGGCGCTCTCCAATATGGCGAAGGGGTCGGTGGCGTCCACGTTGGCAACCCCGTCGGACATGAGGATGATGTAGTTATAGGCGTCTGGGTTCTGCCTGCGGGCCTGGTCGGCGAGCCATACCGCCTCGTCCAGTCCCGCCTGCACGTTGGTGCTGCCTGTGGGCTGGAGACTGCTGATTGAGTTCCATACATTCCTGTCGTCCGCGTATGTGTGCTCAACGGTGTACTGGTGGAGGACCTCCTGGCTGAAGTGGACCACGGCGATGCGGTCGTGGTCTCTGAGGCTGAGCCTGATGCTCTCCGCCGCCTCCCGGGCAATGTCCACCCTGTTTCCGTCGGCCATGGAGCCCGAGGCGTCCAGCACCAGGGTGACGTTGACGGGGGTGGCGTCGTAGTCCACATTCGGAGCCTGGAAGGCTATACGCGCCAGGTGCGTCCTGCTGTCCAGAGGATGGGTGACTACATCGGTGGTGATGGCGAAACTGTCGTCGCGTCGGGGCTGCTCGTAGCCGTAGTTGAAGGCGTTGATCCACTCCTCGGCCCTAACGGAGTCGGGGTCTATCTCGTAGCCGTTACTAGCCCAGTTAAGGGCGAGGAAGTAGGAGGTGCGGTCTGTGTCGAGGCTAAAGGTGGAGACGTTGTCCACGGCTGCTGAGACAAACCGCTCCCTGGCATAGTCCCTGAAAGTAGTGGCAGGAGCTGTTATTGCCGCAGCCGCGGGCGCCGGGGTTGGTCTGGGAGCCGGGGTGGGAGCCACAGTTGGCAAAAACCGCTGGCGCGTGGCTGTGGGCGCCATAGTGGCCGGCAAGGCTGTGGGCGCCGGAGCTGCCGTAGCTCTGGGGGTAGCTCTGGGGGCCATAGTGGGGGCTGCTGTTGGCGCCATGGTGGCGGGCATCGCGGTGGGTGCCGCCGTGGGAGCCATTGTAGGGGCTGCTGCACGCGTTGGAGCGGCCCTGGGTGCTGCTGTGGGTTCTCTTTCGTCATCGCCGCCACACGCAGCGATTGCCAGCAATCCAACGATCGCTAATAGGGCTATTACCGCAAACTTAGTCATATTCATTCCTCCTTGGTGTGGTTTCAACTCACACTCTTCTTGGGTAACGCTACGTTTTCGAAGCGATCCCTTTGGGGTGGGATAAGGGATATTAGGGGTTCATGTACGACATTGAGTTAATGTCCCTTTCGTATTGGTTCTTATCTGGAAGGGCGACGAATTGGTCAGTGGATTCCCGCGAGGACAACAATCATTGAAAACGTGTATGCCTGGATAGATGCACTCATCGTCGGCAATGCCCATAAATGTTTTCGAACTTCACCTTGTCGCCGATTCTAATGTCATACCTATCGGCATCTCCTGCGTTGACTTCGAGCGTATAGGAGGCCCTTGTGTAGGAACGATATGTCGGTATCCTGTCGTCCGGCGTACCGGGATATGGGACGCTGGCGTAAGGGTTGATGTCGACCACGCGGCAGTTTCTTCCGATCCAGATGAAATCAAGGGGAAACCGCATTCCCTTCATCCAAAAGACGCCTGCATCCGGGCCGTCGGGGATGTAGAGCATGCCCTTGCCAGCCTCCAAATAGGGCCGGCCGGTCAAACCCCTCTCCCGGAGGTCTGGAGCATAGGGAACCTCCACCTCAAACGTGACATCCTCTATTTCTACCCTCGGTATGCCGTCGCGGGGAAGAGTTGCTTCGCAGTTGGTACAGGCGGAGATGACAAGTAACGCCAACGGGAGTAACCAGAACTTGCTAAGGAGCATTGCTACCTACCTTCCTACCTCGGACTCTCCTGGTCCCCGGCTGTCAATTTCCACCAATCGGGGCTCATTTGAGGACTATATAGTTGCTGGGGTCAGAGGCCTCTAACAGATAATATGCGACTTCCGGCGAAACCGTTCCCTGTTTGAGGGGGAAATCCAGAAATATATGGGAATTGGCTATAGGGCAGCTGGCGTCCGGTTCGCGATTCGCGCCTACAAGGGTTCAGCTGGGCAACCCCAGCTGCGAGAATCCGCAATGGTACGCTCAAACCCCTTGTCAGTTTGTGAAATTTATAGCATAATATATGCAGTATATTCCTTGGTGGTTAGAGCGGGGTGGACCCACCCGTTCCCATCCCGAACACGGAAGTGACACGCCCCAGCGCTGACGATACTGCCTTGGTAACGAGGTGGGAAAATAAGCCACTGCCAGGGATTTACAAGTGATGCGTGGGGTTCCTCGAGAACCCCATCAGCTTCACGTCAGACGGAGCCTTCAGGGGCGATACCCACCTCTAGAATCCCCTTGCAAACTAACTGCAAGCTCCGCTTTCATGCCTTTACAGCCTTCGCCCGCCAAACCTATACTATAATGGTTGATGCAGCAGTTCCTTGGGGCGCCCCCCAGACTGCCGCGACGCCGTACCAGTTATGCACCGACACAGCATCTCTTAACCCATCCAGTCCTGAGGGGTTAGCCAATGTCCAGTAGATTTGAAAAGTTCTCCGAGAGAGCAAGACGGGTACTAACGCTGGCCCAGAATGAGGCCCAGAGGTTCAACCACAACTACATCGGCACGGAGCACATCCTGCTTGGGCTTGTGGGAGAGACCGAGGGGGTGGTGGCGAGGGTGCTCAAGAATCTGGGCATCGACCTGGAGAAGGTGCGCGCCGCAGTTGAGTTCATCATTGGCCGCGGCGAGAAGCCCGTCACGGGCGAAATTGGTCTCACACCCAGGGCCAAGAAGGTTATCGAGTTGGCCGTGGACGAAGCGCGAAGGGCGAACCACTCCTACATAGGCACGGAGCACCTGCTGGCCGGCCTGCTGCGGGAGGGCGAAGGCGTCGCTTCCGGCGTGCTGGAGAGCCTTGGCGTCACCCTTGAAAAGGTGCGGACCGAAACCCAGCGGGTACTCAGCCAGAACGTGCCCACCACCACTGCGCAGGGCAGGGGCCCCGCGCGTACGCCCACCCTGGACCAGATGGGCATAGACTTGACGAAGGCCGCGAGAGAAGGCACGCTTGACCCGGTGGTGGGGCGGGAGACGGAGCGGGACCGGATAATCCAGATCCTGAGCCGCCGAACCAAGAACAACCCCGTGCTCATAGGCGAGCCCGGAGTGGGCAAGACGGCCATCGTCGAATCGTTGGCCAACCACATTGTTGCCGGCGCAGTGCCGGACACCCTCCGGGGCAAGAGGCTCTTGACGCTCGACATGGGATCCCTGGTGGCAGGCACGAAGTACCGGGGCGAGTTCGAAGAGCGATTGAAGAAGATAATCGACGAGATTCGCAGTTCCAAGAACTGCGTTCTGTTCATCGACGAGATTCACACCATCGTGGGGGCGGGCGCCGCCGAAGGCGCCGTGGACGCCGCCAACATTCTGAAGCCCTCCCTGCAGCGTGGGGAGATTCAGGTAATCGGTTCCACCACTCCCAACGACTACCGGAAGTACGTGGAAAGGGACTCGGCTCTTGAGCGGAGGTTCCAGCCCGTGCGTGTCGAGGAGCCTACGGTGGAGGAGACCACAGAAATCCTGAAGGTCCTCCGCGGCAGCTACGAGAAACATCACAATCTGAAGATAGGCGACGATGCCTTGGAAAGCGCCGCCAACCTGGCGGCCCGGTTCATTCCTGACCGGTTCCTGCCGGACAAGGCGGTGGATGTCATTGACGAGGCGGCCTCGCGGGTCCGCATCCGCTCCACCTCCACTCCCCTCTCCGTGGCCGAGACCCAGCGGATTCTGCAGAGCGTCCGACGCGAGAAGGACGACGCCATCGGCGGACAGAACTTCCAGTACGCCGCAGAACTTCGAGACCGGGAGCTCCGGCTGTCTGAACAGTTGCAAGAGCAGGAGTTGGACTGGAAGGACGAACGGCAAGAGGAGGAGACCACAGTCACGTCGGAAGACGTGGCGGAAGTAATCAGCATGTGGACGGGGATACCCGTCACCAAGCTGGCGCTAGAGGAGTCGGAGCGGCTGCTGCACATGGAGGACGAGCTCCACAAGCGGATCATAGGCCAGGACGAGGCCATCGTGAACATCTCTAAGGCCGTTCGCCGCGCCAGGGCCGGCGTCAAGGATCCCCGCCGTCCCATGGGCGTATTCCTCTTCCTGGGCCCCACTGGAGTGGGCAAGACGGAACTGGTTCGTACCCTGTCCGACTTCATGTTCGGCAGCGATGACGCCATGATCCGGCTGGATATGTCCGAGTTCATGGAGCGTCACACCGTCGCGCGGCTCATTGGCTCGCCCCCGGGCTACATCGGGTTCGAGGACGGTGGGCAGCTGACCGAGGCCGTTCACCGCAAGCCCTACTGCACCATCCTCTTGGACGAAATTGAGAAGGCCCACCCGGAGGTGTTCAACATCCTCCTCCAGATCTTTGACGACGGGCATCTGGCCGATGCCAAGGGTCGGAGGGTGGACTTCCGCAACGCGATTATTGTCATGACCAGCAATCTGGGGTCGGACTTGATCCGGCGGGAGAACACCATAGGCTTTAACTTAAAGTCGGACGACGCGAAGACGGAAGAGCAGGCGTACCAGCGCATGAAGGATAAGGTTTTGGAGGAGGTGAAGCGCTTCTTCCGGCCCGAATTCTTGAATCGCATCGACTCCACCGTCGTCTTCCACTCCCTCAACCGGGCGCACATCCTGAACATCGTCAGCCTGCAGCTGATGGAAGTGGAGAAGCAGCTGCTAGACAAGCACATCTCCCTGGAGGTGACGGACGAGGCGAAGGTGTACTTGGCAGAAAAGGGATACGACCCCGACTTCGGAGCGCGACCGTTGCGCCGCCTGATTCAGGACGTGGTGGAAGACCAGCTCTCGGAAGAGATACTTAGCGGGCGTCTGAACGAGGGCGACGTGGCGCACGTGGACATAATGGACGGGGAAATCGTGGTGGGGGTGAAGGCGAAGGCGCTGGCTGCAGCGTCCACCTAGAGACAGCCAAGGACGTCGCTGGTAGCAACGCAAGTCGTCCAGTCCTTTTGTCTGTTGAAGGCGGGAGGGACGGTAGCGCCCGATGAGGCACGGCTAATAGTTTACGAAAGAAAGGCCTATCCCGGTGGATAGGCCTTTCTTGCTTGTCTGGGCCGGGTGGGTGCGTCAGCGGCTTCGCGGCCCCTCCCAATGGCCATTCTTCTACGGGTGGGTAATTGTCGCCACGTTATTCTTGGTGAACTTTGCCACCATGGCCACCGGCTCCCTGAACTTCGGCCTCTTCGTAATCCCCATGGGAGAGGACCTGGACATGTCGCGGGGATTCATCGGCTGGTCCCAGACAACCCGGATGGTGGCGGGCGGCATCTCCGGCTTCTTCCTTGGGCGGCTGTTGGACCGTCACGGCGGCCGGTTGTTGATTGTCGTTGCATCCATCACGACGGGCGCCTGCATGGTGGGACTGTTCTTCGTTCAGAATTCATGGCAGTTTCTAGGCCTCTTCACGGTGATGGGACTCATCGGACTCTCCGCCCCAGGCGGCCTGCTGACCTCTGTCCCGGTGGCAAAGTGGTTCGTCCGACAGCGGGGCCGTGCCCTGGCCCTGGCCACCATGGGCCTGGGCATGGGCGGAATAGCCTTCATGCCCATCACCCAGATTCTCATTGACGGCATGGGTTGGCGAAGCGCCTGGTTGATACTGGCTCTGGTCAGCATGACTCTCACCGCGCCGCTCGCGCTAATCTTCCTGCGAAAGCAGCCGGAGGACATGGGACTCTTGCCGGATGGACGGGCTCATGTCAACCTCAACCTTCAGAGGGGACAGCCGAAGGAAGAGATACAGTGGACCGCAGCCGAGGCCATGAAGACGAGAACCTTCTGGCGGCTGATTCTCTTCTTCGGACTACTGGGGCTTGCGGCGGGCGGAGGAAGCATCCACCGGCTGCCCTACTGGGTGGAGCAGGGGTTCGACGCCAGTTTGGTATCCTACGCCTTCGCTGCCGACGCTGCCGGTGCGGCTCTGATGGCCCTGGCCGCCGGTTTCATGGTGGACCGCCTCCCCGTTAGATACGTAGGCGCGGTCTCCAGCGTGGGATTTGCTGTGGCTATCGGCCTCATGTTTTTCACGTCCCATCCGTTCTTCCTGTTCGCCTCCGTCATCCTATTTGGGATTTCCGTTGGTGCCAACATGATAGTCACCACCTTTGTTTGGGCCGACTACTACGGTCGCGCCTTTCTGGGGACGATTCGGGGCATAGTGCTGCCCGCTACTCTGGTGACGTCGGGGGCGGGCGCGCCCATAGCCGGATACATATACGACTTCAGCCACAGTTATCTACCGGTGTGGTGGATATTGATGGGTCTCTACGTCTTGGCCGCACTGGTGATATGGGGAACTCGCGCGCCGGAGAGGGGGAGTGGATAGGGGAGGAGGAGATGTGGGGATGGGATTATAGAGTATGGGGATGATAGAATGCAGAAGATAAGCGATCGATTATTCGGAAGGAGGGAGGGAGCGATGGGAGCGACGCACGTTACTGTGACTATTCGGAACCCGGCGCAGCCTGATAAGACGTGGGAGGCGCTGTTTCTGGTCGACACGGGGGCAACGGACTGCCTGGCGCCGAGAAAGCATCTGGAAGCCATAGGGCTTGCGGCGAAAGGTCGCAGGGTATACGAATTGGCCGATGGCAGTGAGTTGATACTGGACGTTACCACGGCCGATATTGAATTCATGGGGGAGATTGTGGGAGGGACGATAATCATGGGAGATGAGGATGCGGAGCCGCTCCTAGGCGTGACGGCGCTGGAGTCTGTCGGGATAGAGGTAGACCCGGTGAATCAGCGGTTGAAGCGATTGCCGGCGGTGCGGTTGAAGGGTCTGCTGTAGGGGTCTGAATGGCGGCAAGGAAAGCAGCCAAGCGAAGCCTCTTCTTCTGCCAACACTGCGGGCAGGAAAGCCCCCGTTGGATGGGCTTTTGTTCCGGCTGCGGCGAACGGACGCCCCTGGTGGAAGCGCCGGCCCAGAAGCAGTCGAATCGTCGAGGACGGTTGAATTCTCAGGCGAGCGGCGAGCCCGTGGAGCTGGCGCAGGTGAAGCCGGAGGCCCAGCCGCGGATCACCACGGGCTGCGGGGAGATGGACCGGGTGTTGGGTGGCGGCCTGGTGCCCGGCTCGCTGATCCTCTTTGCCGGAGAGCCGGGGGTGGGCAAGTCCACGTTGCTGCTGCAAATTGCCGAGGCCGTAGCCGCCAGTGGAGCGAAGGTGCTCTACGTGTCCGGCGAAGAGTCGGAGCAGCAGATAAAGCTACGCGCCCAACGGCTAGGACTTAAAGGACGCGGCGTCTTTCTGCTGCCGGAAACGGCGGTAGAGCAGGTAATTCAGAGCCTGGAAGAGACGCGCCCCGGTCTGGTCGTCGTCGATTCCATCCAGACCCTCTCCAGCGCAGACGCTTCATCCAGTCCGGGCAGCCCTACCCAGGTTCGGGACTGCGCGTTGCAGTTGATGCAGTGGGCCAAGGGGCAGAGGGCGCCGGTCCTGCTGGCGGGACACGTGACCAAGGATGGCAACGTGGCCGGCCCGCGGGTGTTGGAGCACATGGTCGACGCCGTTCTTTACCTGGAAGGAGAGAATCAGGGCGCTCTTCGACTGCTGCGCAGCGTGAAGAACCGCTTTGGCTCCACCCACGAGGTGGCAATGTTCCAGATGAGTGGCGAGGGCCTGGAAGAGGTCCTGGACCCTTCTCAGGCCCTATTGGGGGAGCGGCTGGAGGGGACAGTGGGTTCTGCCATTGCGCCTATTCTGGAGGGGACGCGGCCTCTGCTGGTGGAGATTCAGGCCCTCACGTCGCTGTCCATGCAGCCCGTGCCGCGGCGAACGGCCAATGGCATTGATTTTCACCGCATGATAATGGTATCGGCAGTCCTTAGCCGGCGGGCGCGGCTGGCGTTGGCCAACCAGGACGTGATAGTGAGCGTGGCCGGAGGGCTGCGGGTATCGGAGCCGGCGGCGGACCTGGCCCTGGCGTTGGCGCTGGCCTCCAGCTGCCGCAATCAGCCTGTGAAGCCGGGGCTGGTGGCGGTGGGAGAGGTGGGGCTTAGCGGCGAACTCCGGTCGGCTCCGCAGACGGACCGGAGACTGGCGGAAGCGGCAAGGCTGGGCTTCACCACCGGTCTCGTACCCGCCTCCGTTGAGGGCAAGCTGCCGAGCATTCCAGGCTTGAAGTGCGTGTACGCCCCTACTGTGGGTCAGGCCCTGTGGCTGGCGTTGGACCGGAGCGCGGACCCGGACCCGCTAAACCTAGAGGCTGCTCCGGCAGACGCCCCGGCTCGCTAGACTTTCGCGTTAGCCGGATAGGAAGTCGAAGACGTTGCCTAGAGTGGAGGAGTCGCCTCGATAGATTTCAGTGAAGCCGCACTGGCCGCAGGAAACGGTGGTGAACTTCTTATTCTGAACGTCGAAGAACCGGCTCCATTTGCCGGTGGTCCTGATTTCTCCGAGTTCATATTGGCTGCTGCCGCACTTGGCGCAGGAAAAGGTTTGCCTGGTAGTCATGGCGCTGTTGCCTCCTTCTGGGTCTATGGGAAACCGTGGCCGGTGATGGATTAAAGCCTAGGTTAAGCCAAGCCCGCATTTCAAGGTCGTAGCGGGCCGTGACTGGGGGAATGGGTGTTGAGTCCTTCATGGTGAAGGTGTGGAATGATCGACCGAAAAGAGGATTCAATTCTCCGCAGCGCTCGGTATGACCCGAAGGGAGTGGGGCGAGTTAGTTGGGGAGAGCGTATCCGTATGTGGGAAACGAAGGGGTATTTGATGATTCGTTTCAGGCGTGGGATTGATTCGAATCAAGAAACAAAATGGAGGCATTTTGGGGTGGATCAGGCGTGGATCTAATTGTATTGGGCATTCGTATTCGTTTTTTAAGTTTTTGTGGAAACAGACTGCACGGGGTGAGGGGGCGCGGCTGTTCTAGTCACGGGGATAGGTTAGCAGGGGAGAGGACGGTGAGGCAATTGGGAGATGTCAGTGTCGGGTTGAGTGTAGGCGATTAGATTCTTCTTTGCGGTATAGAATGATGGCAACGCTAGGAGTGGGACTTTCGAAGGGCGCTGGCGGTAGGGGCACTGGCAAAGGAAGCCTTTTTCACACTATACTATTGGGCGGAAATGCCCCTATCGTCTAGTCTGGCCCAGGACGCCAGCCTTTCAAGCTGGAAATCAAGGGTTCGAATCCCTTTGGGGGCACCACCTCTTCTTTCTCTACCAGGGCATCCCCTGCCCAACTCGCGGCCGGGGCGTCTCTGATGCTAAGACGACTTGGAAGGTATTTCCAAGGAGGCCAGGAAGGGGCTTAGTACCTCCAGAAAGCCTCGTGGGTTATCTCCCGGAACCAGATGTCCGGCTTTCTCCACGGTCGCACCTTCGCAGCGGGGGATCACCTTCAGCATCCGCTGAAAAACCTCCGGTGCAAGCACGTCGCTGTTAGCTCCACGCACTACTAGGGTGGGGCACTGGATAGCTTCCAGGCATCGCCACAGATCCTCGGAGGGCCAACTTTGGGGTCGGAAGTCCGGGCTCCTGATGGCACGGTCATACTTCCACGTCCAACGGCCGTCGGGCATTTCTCGAATGGTGTGCTGCAAGCTGCCGTGGACCAGCCAGGCGGGCCGCCCCGTGTATTCCATAACCCGCGCGACGAATTCTTCGTAGCTGTTCAATTGATCGGGAAGGGATATGAAGTTGCGGATGCGTCGACTGCCGGCGGCGACCTGTCCCGGGCCGGTGTCTACGATGACGAGGCCGCGCACGAGGTCAGGCCGTCGCGAGGTGAAGACGTAGCCGTTGCGTCCGCCCATTGAGTGGCCTACGACGACGAAGTTACGCAGCCCAAGGGCATCGGCCACGCCGTCCAAGTCACGCTGGTGGGCATCCAACGAATAATCGGCGTCGGGCGGCCACTGGCTGTCGCCGTGTCCCCTGGCGTCCAGGGCGATGACGTGATATTGATTGGCGAGGGCCAGGGAGATGAAGTCCCAGCTGTGGCACTGCTGGCAGATTCCATGAAGCAGCAACAGCGTCGGATGGTTGGGGCTGCCCCACTCCAGATAATGAAAGAGCAACCCGCCCGCTCTCACTTCTCCGTCTTTCGGCCGGGCCTCGGACTGGAAAGGCACATTGAAGCGGCGGGCCGCCTGGTAGAGGGTGAGGGCTTTGGGTTCGCATACGTCCATGCTGCAGAAGGAATGATACCCTAAGAGTCAATGGCTAATCCGGGCCTAGCCGGGGTCTCCCGATGCCTGCTTTAGGATTTGGAGGTCCGGGTACAGGAGGTAACGGGGCAAGAAGACCCATAGACCAGCCTTGCCGGATTCGTCATTGCCTTCTCCCGTGGGACGGACGGGACAGGCGCCCAACAGAATGGAGTAGTCTTCTTCTTCGATTACCTTTGTGGAGAGGGGCGCACAGGCCCGGCTAACGGGGTAGCGTGCGTCGTTGGGCAGCCTCCCCTGGGGAATGTAGGCAGTAGGGGACTCCCACCGCTGTTGCAGGGCCTTGGCATCCCCAGCGGCCGCGGCGTTGTCAGCATAGTAGAGGGCGACAACGAACTCTTCAACGCCTTCTTTAATCCTGAGGCCTCGCAGAGATACTAGGTGGGGCGACATTACATCCCAGTCCTGGCGCTCATTCGCTATGGTGGCTGTAACTGTAGGCGTCAGGCTTCCAAACCACCGGTCTACGGACTGGAGCGTATCGAACTCGCCACTCAGAAGACCCTCGCTGGCGACCAGAGCCAGAGCACGGTGAGGTTGACTGTCCGCCAGACTGGAGGATCTGCCCTGGCGTACGTCTATCAGGTCCGCCATTATGCCTGTGGCGGGGGCTGCCAAAAGCAGGTTGCCCACCAGGGCAATCCGGTTTATGGGCAGGGCAAAGTTTCTTAGTTTATGGTCTAACGGAGCGGTAAAGTCATCGTGCAACCGGTGGTAGGAAACCCCGTTGTGATTCTGGTTGGTGTACTCTAAGTCTGGGAGAGTCTCTGATTCAAGATGTTGAGGGAAGCGGCCTTTCACGGCTATGAAAGTACGGGCTGTGGAGGGTCCTCTCCAGGGGCGCCAGATTCCTAGATCAAAAGTAAAATAGTATGGGGTAGTGGCTAGAGCAAAGAACATTTGCCCGATTGACGGGAAGGGATATGGAACGACTATGCCTTCAAGCAGATAGCGGTCGTGCTCTTCGTAGTATTGACCTGCCAGCCGCGTTATCTCCTCATAGCTTACAGGGTTACTCTCATCAAATCCTACTCTAGCCGCATATGCGCCCGCATAGTCTGAAAATAGAATCCGCTCATTGGAAAATTCAATGGGCACATAGGAAAGAGCCTTCTCTATCCTGCTCGGCACAGGCGAACCTTTATCCGGGCTTTCCGAAGACTCCCCGCAAGATGCGCCGGCAACCAGGGCCATCCCGATGAGGAGAATGCAAACCGCCAGCTTTATGGGTTACTCCACGTCTAACGTCAGGTTAATGGAGCCGGGGGTCGCAATCTTGCCCATGCCATCCACGTGGAGGGTCAGACTCTTCGCATCCGCCCCTAGAGTTCCGTTGAAAAACAGCGACTGAGAGGCGACTTCATCCTCGTTCTGAGTCCATCGAGTCACGGACAGGAAGCTACCGTAATCAGAACCAGAACTGTCCGTGGCTCTCGCGTGGGAGAACATTCCTGCTATCACTCTCTTATTAGCTATGCTATTTGCTGGCTTGAAGGTGATCCAGAATTTCAACGGCTCTAATGTCATACTAGTCAGTATGTATTGGGCGTCTCCAACGGAGAAGGATTCATTCATTTCCAACGAGATTGACCCTTGGACTGAGGAATGATCTACATCATTCAACATCTTATCCAGCGGCAAAACCGTAGTGTGTTGAAGATCATGATAGACTACGTGTGAAGCTAAAGCGAGGCGGATGCTGTCCACATCTTTGGGTATCGCTGGAAGTTTGAATACACTACGCCAAAGGCCGTCCTCTTTCTCCTCACTTCTCGACTTATCTTCAAGTCCGTATCCCTCGAGAACTTTCCCGCTGGGCAGTTTAAGGTCTGGAAGGCCAACAGGGCCCACTCCTACAGATGACGGCGCACTGTAAGAGTAGACCACGAGAGTCTCATTCTCTCCTCTAACCACCCTTTCGAGTGTTAGGGTAACACCATCAAGTTCGAACGACTCCCCCACATGAATTGTGTCCATTCCACCCTGTGCGCCAACGCGGCTTACACCAAGTAGTCCCGCGAGGCATATCAACATCCCAGCAACCATTACGGCGGCAAGACGACCTCTGAAGCTGACTAAGACAGTCATTTCCATCCCCAACACTTTAATATGTACAAGACTGAGGACCGTTAGTGCAAAAAATGTTCTATAGGCAAGTCCTGGTAAAAGAAAGTTTGCCATCCAGCAGTTTGCCCATCACCTGCTCCTGCTGAAACATTTACTTTCACTGCTCCATCGCCGCCAACCTTTGAAACCGTATTGGTTTCTATCCATCCCCTATCTACTGCGTTCTGATAGTCCCAATAGATGGTTCCACTGCTTCCATCTTCGATGGGATCGCTTGTTATTGATTGTATGCAGAAACCTGTCGAATCAGCACAAATCTGCTGGTTGGTGGAGTTTAGGACTGACCCTGTGGCGAAAACAATGTCACATCCGTCAGGAGCGACCCATTGGTTGGCCTTTTTCACTGTAACTTCGGTTGACGTGTTGTCCAGGTAGGAGATCAGAGTAAACGATTCTGCCTCACACGAGGGCCACAAGACTACTTGGAGCGTCTCCGTACTTGAACTAGTCCACGGCGCCAGGGCCGCCAACATTCCCACAATGCTTGCACTGTACAGGACTGTTAGAAGGGAATTTCACCGAAAAATATCATATATGTCAAGATATACTCTCCTTAGTGATATTTAATACCAGTTAATTCGTCTATATTAGTAGAATAGACACCAAAGATTAGTTGATTTCGACATCAACTGCTATTCTTGACTGTACCTACCCCCACGCATAGAATCGATGCATCCAAGGTCAGGGGATTGTGTCAGATTTCTATGTCGGCCAAATACAGAGGCAGAGTCGAGAGGCCCGTTTCGGCGGGAGGGGTGGTGTATCGACAGCGAGCGGGGAGGGTCGAAGTGGCACTCTGCGGTCGGAGGGAGCCTCTCCGATGGAGTCTCCCAAAGGGCACCCCGGACCGGGGCGAAACCATGGAGCAGACGGCCTTGCGGGAGGTTAGGGAGGAAACTGGGCTGAAGGTGGCGTTGGAAGAGCCCATCGGCAGCATCCAATACTGGTTCATGCAGCCTCCGGGCCCTACCCGCTTCAACAAGACGGTACATTTCTATCTGATGTCGTGTCACGGCGGTTCCGTCGACGACCACGACTACGAGTTCGACGAAGTGGAGTGGGTCCCCATCGAGGAGGCCCGGCGGAAGCTCACCTACGCCAACGAGGTGAAGATTCTCGGTTCCGCCCTGGACCTGATTCAGAAGAGATACATTGAAGGATAGAGTTCATATTCGGGGCGCTCGGGTCGTGCTGCGCGAGAAGACTATCAAGGACGCCTGGAACGAGTATCTTTGGCGCACGGACCCGGAGCTTTCGCAGCTGGACGCGGCGCTGCCGCTTACCATGGGCTACGAGGAATTTCTGACCCTTTACAAAGATCAGCTTCGGTACCCGTTGGCCTGGGCGAAGCCTCTCTCCGTAGACACGCTGGACGGCGCATACATCGGCAACTGCATGTATTACGACGTGGACGTGGTTGGCAAGGCGGCGGAGATTGGCATTATGATAGGCAACCGGAGCTACTGGAACGGTGGGTACGGCTTCGACGTGGTGGTCACCCTGCTGGAACACATCTTCACAACAACGGGGCTGAACCGGCTGTATCTGCACACGCTGAAGTGGAACAGGAGGGCGCGCCGATGCTTCGAGAAGTGCGGCTTTCAGCCGGTAAAGCAGGTGCGCCGCAGCCAGAGGGAGTTTGTGTACATGGAGTTGCTGCGGGAGGAGTGGGAAACGCTGCGGGACGGTAAGTTGGCACAGCGTGATGCCCTGGCAACGGCTTCTTCAGGACGGAACTAGGAACGCACAGGGGCGCGGCAGGCGTTAGCTGGGCGGAGGCGCCGGGGCGGGGTTGTAGAGGTCCACGCCGAGGGTAATGGGGAACACCTTGATCAGTTCATCGACCGTCCACCGTCCCTCCTTGCTGATGGTGCGGATGGCCTCCGGCTGGTTAAGCAGGCTCACCAAGCCGTTGGTAACATAGAAGACTTGGCCGTTGACGTGCGCGGACTGGTCCGAGGACAGCCACGTAACGAATGGCGCAATGTCGTCGGCATCGCCTACCAAGGCGCCGCCGCCCGCTCCGGCGATACCTTGGGCGGAACGAAGCTGCCGGGCCGAGGTAGGCACCGCGCCAATCATTCGAGTCCTGGCGCTTGGCGCGATGGAGTTTGCCGTCACGCCGTATCGTCCCAAGTCGCGGGCCGCCACTCGCGTTAGACCGGCGATGCCGTCCTTGGCTGCGCCGTAGTTGGCCTGGCCGGAGTTGCCGATGAGGCCGGAGGTGGAACTGAAGGTGATGATGCGGCCCGACCGCTGCTGGCGGAACAGGATGCTCGCGTGCTTGACCACCGTGAAGGTACCCTTCAGGTGCACCTGGATTACCGCGTCCCACTCTTCTTCCGTCATGTTGAATATCATGCGGTCTCGGAGGATACCCGCGCAGGTGACGACTATGTCGAGCTTGCCGAAGCTGTCGAGGGCTGTCTGAACGATGGCTTCGCCTCCTTCCATTGTGGCGACAGACTCGTAGCAGGCGGTTGCCTCGCCGCCGTTGGCGCGGATCTCATCGACAACGCTGTCGGCGAAGGCAACGGAGCCGCCGGAGCCGTCAAGGTCGGAGCCGGGGTCGACTACGACGACCTTAGCGCCTTCCTGGGCCATGAGCATGGCGATGCCCCGGCCGATGCCCCGGCCGGACCCGGTTACTATTGCCACCTTGCCTTTAAGAAGTTCCGGCATTTTTTCTCCTTGTGGGTTGGGATGGGATTTGGGTTAAGCAGTGAATACTGTACAAAGGACGAAGTGAAAGTTCAATTTTGGGTGTCGGGGGAGCGGGCGGCTCGCGAGCCGCCCCTACGGGGGGGTGGTTGTCGGTCGAACATGACGGGCGACCACAAGGGTCGCCCCTAAGAGTTGGGGAAGAACGTAGTTGGAATGGGGGGATCATCCCCATCCCCCGTCTTTGTGGGGCGGGGATCTGAGAGGGGAGGCGTTGGGCGTGTTGCGGGGGCGAGATCCTTCGTCGCGGGGCCTCCTCAGGATGACATGTAAGGAGATGGGATGGGGGCAGGCTAAGCATATTTACCGGAGAGCTGGGGTGTGGTCCCCTCTATACCCTGCTCCGCCATTTCCAGTCGGGTGGTGCGGGCCCAGGTGCGCTTTAGATCGTCCCTAATGCTGAAGGTAAGAGTGCCCAGACCTTCTACTTCCATGTAGATCCTGTCTCCGTCCTGGAAGGCGCTTAGGCCGCGGTGGTTGGTGCCGGTGGCGATGACGTCGCCGGGCTCCAGATCGTGGACCGAGCTCACCCACTCGATAATCCTGGGAATCTTGTGGGCCATGTCGTTGGTATTGAAATTCTGCTTCAGTTCCCCGTTGACCCACAGCTTGAGGGGCAACTCGTGGGGGTCAACGATCTCATCAGCGGTAACTATCCATGGGCCCAGGGGAGCGAAGGTGGTCCGGGACTTCATCTGGTAGAAGGTGTTGCCGCTGGGGGGCAAGCCACGGGCGGAACCGTCGATGAAGTTCGTGTAGCCGAAAACATAGTCAAAGGCGTCTTCCTGTCGGACATGGCTGGCCCGTTTGCCGATGACCAGGGCCATTTCTGCCTCGCCTTCAAAGATGGCGGCGGGGACATCGGGCAGAATCATGGTGTCGCCGGGGCCGATGACGGCGTTGGGCGACTTGTGGAAAGCGTTAATGGGGGCGGGTTCGTCTCTGGTGCCGTCTTCCATATAGTTGACAGCCATGGCCACGACGTTGCCGGGCTTGGGCAGCGGGGGCCGCAGCCGCACATGTTCCAGGGGTACGCCGGAGCCGGAGTCGGCCGCCTGCTGCAACGCCCCTCTGAAGTCGTCGAAGTTTTCGATGACCCGGTTGATCAGGTCCTGGGGGGAGGTGTGCCTTATGCCGGACACCGCGTCGCTCACGTCTACCACGGCGCCGTCTCCAATAACTCCCAGTTTGAAGTCGTCAAAGAATGCCAGTTTCATTCTCTTTTACTCCTCTTTTTTATCTCTACATCGGTGGTCTGTGCTGAGCCCCTTGCCAAATATCAGACGTTGGAATTATTCGGTTCCTCTTTTTCGTCCAACAATGGGCTCTGGATATGGACTGATATTAGTGTAGCTGTAGGCTCGTATCATTAGATTATCGGGGTGGGCTAGCGAGCCGGCGCCGGGTTGTCTATGCCCTTGGTCAGGTAGTTGCTGGCAAGGGGGGCGAGCCGTTCCAAAGACCATCGCTCCTCGCCGTTGAAGATGGACCGTTCCGGGCGTGGCTGGGACATCAGCGACACAATGCCGCCGTAGACCAGGAAGGTCTGCCCGTTGACGTGGGCGGCATAGTCGCTGGCGAGAAATACGGTGAAGGGGGCCACGTCGTCGGGGTTGGCCGACTCCAAGTCGTCCTCGCCCTCGATGGCTGCCACGCCCTGGGCCGCCCGGATCTGGCTGGCAGCGCTGGGGATATCCGACGTCATGCGGGTGTTGGCCCGGGGCGCAATGGAGTTGGCCGTTACGCCGTATCGTCCCATATCACGGGCCACAACTTTGGTGAAGCCGGCGATGCCCGACTTGGCGGCGCCGTAGTTGGCCTGGCCGGAGTTGCCGATGAGGCCGGACTCGGAACTGAAGGTGATGATGCGGCCGGACCGCTGCTGGCGGAACAGGATGCTGGCGTGTTTTACCACGGTGAAGGTGCCCTTCAGGTGGACTTGAATCACCGAGTCCCACTCTTCTTCCGTCATGTTGAACAGCATCCTATCTCTGAGAATGCCCGCGCAGGTGACGACGACGTCCAGCTTGCCGAAGCTGTCCAGGGCTGTTTGCACTATGGCCTCGCCGCCCTCCATGGTGGCGACGGACTCGTAGCAGGCAGCTGCCTCGCCGCCGTTGGCGCGTATCTCATTCACAACGCTGTCGGCGATGGCGATGGAACCGCCGGAGCCGTCGAGTTCGGCGCCGGGGTCGACGACGACGACCTTAGCGCCTTCCTGGGCCATGAGAATGGCGATTCCTCGACCGATTCCCCGGCCGGACCCGGTTACTATTGCGACCTTGCCTTCTAGAACTCCCGGCATATCCTCTCCTACTTGTTCAGACGTGATATGAAACGACCGCTAACTACCATACAAAGGACGAGGGAAAAGTGCAATTATTTTTCCCTTTTGGAATATGGGGCATCCAAAGTCATCTCTACTCGTGTGGCGAATGCGACGGGGGGTGGTTGAATGGGAGTGGGCGGTTCCCGAACCGCCCCTACGAGTTGGGGAAGAACATAGTTGGGTTGGGGGATCACCCCCATCCAAACCTTCCCCCATCGAGGGGGAAGGGTAAAGAGAGGAGGGGACGCTAGGCTTCTTTGCTGGGAAGCTCGACGGTGGCCCAGCCGGGGGTGAAGCGCCGGCCCTGCTCGTCCTCCACCCAGACGTCGCAGTCCAGCAAGCGCCGCCCTTCAGAGACGTACTTTTTGGTCACAACGCCGCTGCATGTTAAGGCGACGCCCTGTTCGTCCATGCCCCGATACTGGCAACCCAGTTTGCGGAGGGTCCCGTTTGGGCCGATCCAGTCCGTCAGCATCTGCCCGAGGAAGGCGCTCTTCAACGCGCCGTGAAGGATAACCCCGGGCAAGCCTGTGCTCTTGGCGAAGTCCTTGTCGTAGTGAATCTCGTAGAAGTCGCCGGAAACCCCGGCGTATCGCACCAGTTGGCGGGTAGTCGGGTGTTTGACAAGGGGAGGAATCTGAGACCCTTCGTCAACGTCTTCCCAGTAAGGATGGTTGGCCATGTTTTTCTTCCCCTTTTTACGGGTTTGGATGGCTGGAGTAGGCTTGTTTCAGCGTCGTCAGCCGCGGCTAGTAGCGGCCCGTTGCTAGTAGCGGATTGATGTGTTCTTCTGGGTGGCGGCCACTTGGCCCAGCTGGTTGGTGTAGGTGGTTTCGGTTACGACGAAGATCATGGGGCCGACGCTGCCGGTGCGAGAGAATATGTCCACTATCCGGTTGACGGCAGCGATGCGGTCGCGGACCCGGACGGGCTCGAAATACTCCCACTCGCTGCCGCCGTCCAGCAGTCGCTTGTAGGGAAAGTCCGGGGGCAGGTCTTCCAGCCGCTGGGTGCGGGCGGCTCGCAGAAAGGTGGGTGGGGCAACGATGCCGCCGAAGTGGGTGCGGCGCGCGGCTATTTCGTCGCTCCAGAGGGGGTTGGGGTCGCCGATGGCTTCGGCGAAGGCGCGAACGTGTCCCTTTTCAACGTCCAGGTATTCGGGCGGGCTCTCCTGCCCTATGTAGTCGCGCCGGAGGGCTTCGACGTCCGGGGCCGCTTCTGCCATTTATTTTCTCCTTTAGCTGTCTGCCGTGGTGATGACGGGCCTTGTTTTGGGTGGGCACTGGGCCTTGGCTTTGCGTGACATAGAGGCGTCGATTGGCCCTGTTCAATGCGCCCAGAGTGTACTCAGGGGCGGGGAAGGGTGTCAAGATGGGAAGCGGGGAGGCGCTCGCACAGCGGCATTCTTCGATGTGCTTAGAAGGATGGGGAAGGGGTTGAAGGGGTTTAGAGAATCTGGGAGAGGAAGGCTTTGGCCCGCTCGTTCTTGGTGTGCTCGAGGAACTCCGTGGGCGTGCCCTCTTCGACTATGACACCCTCGTCGAACATCACCATACGGTCGGCGACCTCTCGGGCGAACCCGATCTCGTGGGTAACCACCAACATGGTCATGCCGGAGTGAGCCAAGTCTATCATGATGTCCAGAACTTCCTTGATCACCTCTGGATCAAGGGCCGACGTGGGCTCGTCGAAGAGCATTATGCGGGGGCGCATGGCCAGGGCGCGGGCTATGGCGACTCGCTGCTGCTGACCGCCGGAAAGCTCCGACGGGAACTTGTCCGCCTGCTCCGGTATGCCGACCCGCTCCAGCAGCTGGTTGGCTATGTCCTCCGCCTCATCCTGGGGCAGCTTTCGGACCTTGATGGGGGCGAGGGTTATGTTCTGCATCACGGAAAGATGGGGAAAGAGGTTGAAGGACTGGAACACCATGCCCACTTCGCTGCGGATGGCGTCGATGTTGCTCAGGTCGTTGGTCATCGCGATGCCGTCGACGATGATGTCGCCTCGCTGGTGCTCTTCCAGCCGGTTGATGCAGCGTATGAAGGTGGACTTGCCGGAGCCGGAAGGGCCAAGAATGACGACCTTTTCGCCTCGCTTCACTGTCATGTTAACGCCCCGGAGGACGTGGAAGTTTCCAAACCACTTGTGAACGTCCCGGCAGACGATGATGCCTCCGACGGCTGAGCCGTTCTCCACCTGGGTATTAGTCGCTTCCATCACCATGTTGAAGCCTCCCATAAGCGAGGGTGTTTCGGCGGGCGGGGTGTTTAGGTAGTTTGAGAATTGAATTCGGGCCTGTTGTTGAAGGGCGGGTATTCCTCCGTCATAAAGGAGAGATAGGTGTCCAGCCGCAGGTTCCAACGTTCGAGCCCCACGGCGAATCTGAATAGTTCAATGGGGTATTGGCCCTTGAAGACGATGGTGAAGAAGGCGATAAGGGCAGTAACGGATACGGCCAAAGCGTAGAACAACAGGACTACGGCGTGGGGGATGAAAGCGTAGAACAAGCCGAAGAAGAATTTCACCAGGGCGTGGGACTTGGAGTAGCTCTCGAGTCGCTGTATGCGCACGTCCACGGGGCTGTCGGCCACCGGCTCTGCGGTGAAGGGAGGGTATTGGTCCGTCATGAAGTTCAGGTACGCGCTCACCCGGTGACTCCAGCGGTAGAAACCCATGTTGAAGTTAAACAGGCCTTCCGGATACTGGCCGGTGAAGAGGATGGCAACGAAGGCGGCAAGGCTGGCTATCCCGCTTGCAATGCCGTAAAACATGAGGATGATACCGTGGGGAATGCCAACGTAGATCCAACCCAAGAATAGCTTGGCGATCACGTGCCCCGGATGGAGGGTTTCAGGGTACCTGACTTCGTGGACAACAGGAGGGCTTCCACTCTCCATAGTCACACCTCCTAGATTGCATGGCTTCCGTTGTTTATGGAACTTTGCCGCATTCTACCATAGGGCACACAGGATAATACATACATTGTGGCTTGACAAAGGGTAATTTAGGCGGGGAGAGCAGTGCCGAAGGTCGGATTCGAACCGACACGGGGTTGCCCCCACCGGTTTTTGAGACCGGCGCGTCTACCATTCCGCCACTTCGGCCCGTTAGCATTGTAACGCCGATGGGGCTGGCGTGACTAGGGTTTTTCCGGGGCAGATTAGGTGTAGACGGCCAGCACCACGGCGTCGTTCTTGTTCTCCTCGCTGAAGAAGAGGATGGCGCAGCGTCGTCCTGTTTGGACCTGGGAGGATGCGATGTTGCGCGCTACTGGGATTGAACTTACCCATACGGAGAGGCTGCCCTCCATCTGGACCGTTGCCTTGTACCTGGAGGAGCTGAACGCCTTTATAAGGCCTTTTTTGATAATCATGTCATACCTGCATTGGGTTGGGTTTTGGATGAGGAGTCGGGCGCCCACAAGGGACGCCCCTACAGAGGAAGTTAGACCCCCGAAAGAGTTAGGGTTTGGGAGTAGACGGGCGGTCCGTCCGGTCCGCGGCGGTAGTTGAGATTCAGGCCGGTAACTCGCCGCCTGGCGCCGTTCAATCCCGCCGACGGGTCCGTGACGTTAACCATGTCGAAGATCTCCAGGCCGCAGTTTACCGGCGCCTCCAGGAAGCCCGCCGGAGTGGAGGCTCGCTCCTTGGCAAGCAGGCTGTCGCTCCTACTCATTGCCGAGTCGGACGTCTCCTGGTTGATGTCGTAGACCTGCAAAAGCCTGTCCCCCACCATTGCTACGGCGTTCCAGTCGATGGCCTCCCGCACCGTATTCAGGCCGTAGGTCTGGATCCGGTTGTACCGTTGCGCCTCGAACAGATACCGACTGCGGATGATGGGGTGGTCGGCGCCATAGTAGTAGCTGGCGGCATCGGCGGAATTTAGATGTTTCACCGCGGGGCTGCCGCTACGAAAGAAGAGGACGTCCGGCACCGTGGACATCAACCGCTGCAGGACGGCGGCGGCGGTGGCGTTGGGGTGGATGGTGAAGGCTGGTCGCTGCTGCCGGAACACGTCGCTGGAACTCAGAACCGCAAGGTCTAGGCCGGCCCGGGCCAGGATGAACTCCACGATGTCCTTGACGAAGGTATAGCCTTTGATCCAGTTGTGCTGATAGCGGGCGCGCCACCGCTCCAAGAGGATCCAACCGTCTTCCAGGTATAGGGCCAGATGGGCCTTTCCACCACCGGAACGGTGTTCCAGCGCCCTAATCCAGTAGGCGGGGCCCGGGGATTGCTCCACGCCCCTGGACGTAATGTAGCCGGGGTTGAAGCGCACCCGCGCACCCGGCACCAAAGGGGATGTCCCTTCGAAACCCACGCCTTTGTACCGGCCATGGTCGTTTCGGAGTACCAGGGTGGCTTTTCCGCCGCTGGCGCTTTCAAATAGATTGGCCTCCAGAACGTCGCCGCTCACGGTTCGGTGGGCAGGGCCGGTCGCCAGCCAGACCTGGGTGGAGGTGGAGAGCCAGAGGGACCCTGAGTTGCCTGTAATGGCCACGCCGGCGTAGGGGTTGGCGTCGAAGGGTACCGGCTCCCGCCATCGGGCTGTGAGGAAGGAACTGCTCTGGGGCGTAAAGGTCCAGAAGGCGCGGCCGTATGCATCGGAGCCGGCGTAAGACTCCTTGAAGACGAGACGGAAGGTGTCGGCCTTTGCGAGATAAGGATGAGAGAAAGACACGTTGGAGCCTGAATCCGCCCTGGTGATGCTTGTGATGCTGGACCAGTAGCCCCTGGCGTTTTCCGTTCCGTCTCCGTAGACCATGGTCCATACCCTGGAGGATCCGGTAGAGGTTGCGCCGCTCACCACCACGTTCCAGTCGGTCCCGTAGGCGCAGGCGATGCCGGTAATCTGCCTAACGTAGGAGGACTGGGGCCAGGAGGCGGGGGTGTTCCATCTGTCGCCCGTCCTCTGCATCACGTACAGGTTGTGGTTGGAGCCGGCGTAGAAGAGGCCGACCTTCCCCGTAGGGCTCATGGCCGCGGCCAGGTGGGAGACGCCGCCAACAGAGGGGTAGACGAGCCGGCTGTCGCTGCTCCAGGTTGCCCCGGCGTCCGTGCTCTCCCGATAGCGAAGCTCCCGTCCGTTGCTGTAGTGGACGTAGACCATGAGCACGTATAAGCCGTAGCCGCAGAGGGCGACTCCGGCGGAAGGGTGGGCCCTGTTCAGGTAGGTCCACTGGCTGAAGTCGCTGTGCCGGCCGGCGTTGCTGATGCGCTGGACGTAAAGCCTGGAGCCGGATCGCGCAACCCGCGCCCGGATGAGGGTTCCAGAGGAGGTAAGGTGAAGGTCGTGCCGGGCGGGGGTCTCGTCGGTGTTCGATAGCCGAGTGAACACGGGATGGAAGACGTGGGGGAGGCGTCTGTCCACCGTTACTCCCAGATAGGGTTGACGACGGGGGCTTATCTGCGCATCCAGTAACGTCGGAGACAGGGAGCGCACTAGTAGCCTCCGCCGATGGGCTGATAGAGGGGGCGGTAGAGCCGTCGCACCCGCAGGGACGTCCGTCGGCTCAGATTCGCCAGCCCCTGTCGAAAGTAGGCCAGCTTCTCCTGTCCCCAAACCAGGAAGTGCCGCCACGTCTGTGGGCCGCCCAGGTTGATGCTGTTGATGGCGTGGCCGGACCAGTCCATTGCGGCGTATCCGGCGGCGCCGGCGAGAACCAGCTCTTCCAGGTGGGGTGGAATTGTGGAGGTTGTGGCGTCCAGCGTATGAAGGCGTCCGTAGAACACCTTCGCCGATTCTCCGGCCCCAGGCCCCTCCTCCACCAACAGGGTGAGGTAGGGGCCTCTGAGGCCGAAGTCGACGTAGGAGGGCGGGCTTTCGTCCACGGGATACTCCACCGCTTCCACCCGGACCAGGTCCGGCAGGGAGGCCAGCGACACCGTGCGTCCGTCAGAGCTAGTCTGGATGGTCGCGACGTCGGGCCGGGGCTGGGCGCCGCTTAGTTCCCGCACGGCCCGGCCCAGGTGACGGTCCAGCTGATTGTTGGTCCACCGGTAGTTGGCTGAGTCTTCGTCGTGAAGGTCTATCCGCAGCCGGCTTTGCATCTCCGATAGGTTCATTTCGCGCCTCCAAAATCAGAATCAGGGTTGATGTCTTCCAAACTTGACCGGCTATCTAGGATCGGACGCCGGAGAGCTTGGCCAGCTTGAGGGAGTTGAAGACGGCGATGGCCACGTACCACTTGACCCGAACGCGGGTGGCGTCCTTGGTCTCCAGGCTGCCGACGCGTTCCATCTGGAGGCCGCCCGGCGCGGTTAGGCCGGCCACGGCCCCTTCGCCCCACTGAACGGCGTAGATGGTGGAACAGTCTCGGCTGGTGCCGACGGTCTTTGCGTCGTTTACGTAGTCGCTGACTCCCACGGGAATGCCGTCGTAGTAGTCCGTCATCATGCCGAGCTGGTTCCTGTCTGCGACAACGACGCCGCTACCGGCGGCGCGGCCGAGGGCGGAAAGCTTGCGGCGGGAGCGTCGGCTCATGATGAGCATGTCGGGCTTGCCGCCCCGCACCTTGTCGATGGCTTCGTCCAGCTTGTCCAGGGTGAGGGCGCCGCCGTTGGCGCCCATTGATACGGTCTGGGAAGCTACGGCCAGCTTGTCGATGCCATCGAAGGCTTTGGAGTTAGTAGTGCTGTTGCCGTCGATGAAAGTGGTGTCGAAGGTCTGCTGGGTAGCCTTGGCCTTGAGGGCGACCACGGTGGCCTCGAGGTCCTGGAGGTTGGAGCGGGTGGCCTTGACGAAATTGTCCACGTCGGCGTCGCCGCCCAGAATCTTGAGATTGGCGGTGACCTGGGTGAAAGTGGGCGTGGACTCGGCCCAGGTGTCCCCTGGTTCGTAGAAGGCAACCGAGGGAAGGGTTTTCTCCTGGTTGTAGGTGAGGCCGTTGCCGACGACCTCTATGAAGGGGATGGCCTGGAGAACGGGACTGTCCTTGACGATGGTCTCGATGACGCCGGTAAGGAGCATGTCCTGGGAAAGCTTGGCGGATTCGGTAAGGGTTAGAGCCATTGAAGCACCTCCGTAGAAGATAAGATGTAGAGATGCTAGAATATACGTGCGTGTTAAGGCAAGGGGTAAGTGTCACTTTTGGGGGGTGGGGCTTTGGGCGGCGATTGTCGAAACCGCCTATAATGGATGCGCCGTGAAGAAGCAGGAAGATTTCAAAAACCGCGCCTTGTCGATGCTGCTGAAGGAACTGGGTGTCGACTGCGACTATGAACAGAGGATTGGTCGCAAAAGGCTGGACATTGTGGCCAACGTGGATGGTCTAAGGGTGGTCTTGGAGGCGGAAACGGGCTATCACAAACGGGCGCAGGCCATTAAAGACGCCGACGCGCGCCTTCGGCAGAAACTGACAATCGCCGCCATCGCACTCTGCTATCCCGAGAACGTCACCGAAGAGAACATGGGGGAATTGCCGCTGCGGTGGACCCTGCGCACCAAAGCGGGCGATCCTGCTGCCCAGTGGTCCACCGGCTCCGTTGCCCAACTGGCACAGACCCTTCGTCAGGTTCCCAATGTTCTGGACGACGCCGACGTTGCCGCCAGACTCCTTTCTGATGGGCTGGACTCGGTGGTGCAGCGTCTCAGAACTCCCACCCGGCGCGCCTTAGCCCGTGCCTTGGACCTGCCTGCTGCAAAGTCCAAGGGAGGCCAAGTCGCGAACGGTTGGTTCGTGGCGGCCAAGCGAGGAATGCTTGTGGTTGCAACCGCCATGCTCTTCCATCATAGGGTGCAGAATCACCTGCCCCGCGAATGTCCGGATAACCACAGAGGACCCTGGCCACCCGCCAACCCAGCGGCCTGTGCCAACAGCGATGCACCCATTCAGGCTTTCAGCGAAGCCTGGCGGGGCATCCTTGCCGTGGACTATCGGCCCGTGTTCGAGACAGGCCGTGCCGCCCTGGAGGCTCTCTCCTCCGACCCAGATACGGCCCTGGCAGTGAGAAGTCTGGCTGACACCGTGGCCCGGATCTCCCAACGAGTCGCCGGTCTGCGTCACGACCTGCTGGGACGCATTTTTCATCGTGTCCTGGACACCGCCCGCTACGACGGCTCTTTCTATACGTCCACCGCTGCTGCCGTGCTGCTGGCTTCCCTGGCCCTCAGGGAAGAGGACGCTGAATGGTTCGACGCCAACGCAGCGGCTAACATTCGCATCTGCGACCCGGCCTGCGGCACCGGGACTCTGTTGATGGCTGCCGCCGAACGCATTCGTGACCTGCGAATGGCCGCCGGCAAAGTCAATCCTGTGGATGACGAGACCCTTGGCCTTCTGTTGGTGGAGGACGTTCTATGGGGCTATGACAAGAATCTGACCGCCACCCACCTGGCCGCCAGCGCCTTAGGAATGATCTCTCCTAAGACAAGCTTCAGCCGGATGAACATCCACCTCGCCCTCCTTGGCGTTCACAAGGGTGAGGCGCGGCTGGGATCCCTGGACTTTTTAGCCGGGAAACCCCAGCTGGCCATGTGGCCCTCCAGCGGAACCCAGCAGGTGGAGAGTGGAGAAGGGAATGGCCGGAGGCCGCCGCCAATGGACCTGGTAATAATGAATCCACCCTTCACGAGAGACAGCCTGCGCCACGACCAGTTCAGCCCGGCTGAAGAACTGGCCATCAAGCGGCGTGAGAAGGAGGTAGTTGAGGGACAGTCATATCAAGGGGCCGCGAGGCTCCACTCCTCCGGCGGCATGTTCACTGTGCTCGGGGAGAAATTACTGAAGGACGACGGGGGAGTTCTTGCGCTGGTTCTCCCTTCAGTTGTGCCAACCGCGCCAGGCAATATGGACCTGCGCAAGTACTTGGCGGAGCGGTTCCACGTCGAGACCATCGTAAGTTCCCACGACCCCAAGCGCATCTACTTCTCGGAGAACACCAGCATTGGAGAAATCCTTCTTGTATGCCGCCGTTGGAATGGCGCAGAGCCGAAGCCGCCAACCAACGTGGTCAACTTGGCTGTAAATCCCGCCACCTCCTTAGACGCCCTAGACACTGCCCGGAGGATTCAGGACGCGATCCGGCGGGGTGGCCAGGGGCCCGCCGACTTCTTCACCCTCCAGCGGGTGGAGGAGGCGCGAATCCGAGAGGGTCATTGGAGCGCCGTCAACTTCCTCTCCCCCTTCTTGGTGAAGGCGTACCGAACCCTTCGTGAAGAAACCCCTGCTGCAGTTCCGATGATCCCCTTGAGTCGGTTGGCCAGCGTGGGGCCAGAAGGAAGGCGCGTTAGAGATACCTATACCCGCTCGCCGATGCCCACCCTTTCAGGACGCCGCGCACTCTGGTTCCATAAGACCGACGTCACCCAATCCATGCAGGCAGAAACGGAAGTCTACATTGAGCCAAAGATGTCCAAGCGGCACCTTGCCGACAGTTATTGGGAGCAGCGGGGCCGTATGCTTCTCCCCCACCGGCTTTGGCTGCCCCTCGCCAGAGTGTCTGCGGTGACCCTGCCCGAGGCGGCCTTGGGTTCTATTTGGACACCCTGCCGTCCCCACGAACCGGAAATAGCGGAGGCCCTCTGTCTCTACCTCAACTCAACTGCCGGTATCCTATCGCTGCTGGGCGATAGGGATAACCGCAAGCCCTCCTATCCCTCATTCTCACTGGATACCCTGCGTTCCCTGCTCGTGCCCGACTTTACGGCCCTTGATGCAGCCCGCCTCAAGGTGATGCGTGACTGCTTCCAACGTCTCAGGGGGGAAAGCCTGTTGTCCTTCCCACGAATGACGGAAGACCCGGTACGGCGGGAGATAGACGACTGTGTCGCAGAGACCTTGGGGCTGGATAAGGATTGGCTGGAGCGGGTCCGTGCCGCACTCTGCCGAGAGCCTGCAATAACCGCTTCTTCGGCAACGGCCTAGCCTCCCCGCAACTTTACGGCCTTGCCTGCAGTGGCTATACTCGATTGGTGGGGAAGGGTGGTCTGTAAACCCCTGACGGTGGGCGGCCTTCCATCCCGAAATCGCTGGACGAGGTTGACCTTTTGCCCCTATCCAAGGAGTTTCTGGCGTTCCTTCAGCAATATCCGCCCCTGACTGCCATCGGCAACACTCCGTTGGCCCGCATTCCCAACACCCGCGGCGGCGCGCCCGTCTTCGCCAAGTACGAGCACCTGAACCCCGGCGGCTCCATCAAGGACCGGCCCGTTCTCCGCATGCTGGGAGAGGCCATCCTGGACGGTCGGCTGACTAGGGAAAAAACAATTCTGGACGCCACGTCCGGCAACGCCGGCATCGCCTATGCCATGATTGGCGCGGTGCTGGGCTACCGGGTGACCCTGGTCATGCCGGAGAACGCCAGCCAGGAGCGGAAGAAGCGGCTGCTGGCCCACGGCGCGGAGATTATCTTCACCGATCCGATGCTGGGGTACGACGAGACTCTTCGTGAGGTGAAGCGTCGCTACGAAGGGGACCCGGACCGCTATTTCTGGTGCGATCAATACTCCAACGAGTTCAATCCCCAGGCTCACTACGACACCACCGGCGAGGAGATTCTGCGTCAGGCGTCGGACATCACCCACTTTGTGGCGGGCGTGGGGACCGGCGGGACCATCAGCGGCGTCGGACGTCGACTAAAGGAGCACAACCCGGACATCCGGGTCATCGGCGTCAATCCCCCCGAATGGCCCGGCGTGGAGGGCCTGAAACCCCTCGGCCCGGGGCATATCACCCCTCAGACGTTGGACGAAAGCGTGGTGGACGAGATGCTGGCCATAGACATAGACGAGGCGCGGGCAGTTTCGCAGGAGCTGGCGGCCCAAGGTCTCTTTGCCGGCCAGAGCTCGGGGGCCTATGTGCTAGGGGCCTTCATCGTCGCCGAACGGGCGGGACAGGGCAAGGTGGTGACCATCTTCAACGACATTGGCGAGCGTTACTTCAGCACGGGGCTATGGAGCTGAAGCGACCGGGCGAGAAGGGAGCCATTGCCGCTTCGTCGGTGCGCCCCAGGGCCATGTCCGCGGTCAGCTTGGCCATGGAAGGGCTTAGGATGATGCCCTTGCGTCCGGCGCCGGTGGAGAGGTAGACGCCCTCCCAGCCGGGGACCGGGCCGATGACGGGCAAACCGTCGGGGGCCACCGGCCGCAGGCAGGCGGTCTGGCGAACGACACGCCCCGTCAGCACGGGCGGGAAAAACTCTCCCACCTCCTGAATTATGTGCTGCCGGGCTTCCATCGTAGGCTCGTTGTCGAAGCCCACGCGCTCTTCGGTGGTGCCGATCCAAGTCAGCCCGTCGGCCTTGGGGCCGGCGTAGTTGCTTGCGTAGTGGATGGAGCAGGTCATTGCAGGCCCGCCGACGTCCATGCGCAGTATCTGGCCCTTGAGCGGGCCGACGGGCACCGGAACGCCAAGCCACTTCTCCGCATCGCCAGTCCAGGGCCCCATGGCGAGAATCACGGCGTCAGCCTCGATATCGCCTTGGTCCGTCTGCACAACGGCGCCCTTCGAACGACGCTCCAGTCCGGTTACGGACTGGTCCAGCAACGTTGCGCCGTGGAGTTTCGCGCCTGCGACAAGGGCTTCCGTGTACTTGTCGGCCTCAAGCACCCAGGTGCCGCTCACCAGCATTCCCCGCTCGGCGGCGGGCGTCACCCGCGGCTCTGCATCTCGAAGCTCAGGCCCCGTCAGCCACTGGCAGGAAACGCCGTCGACGTTGCCTGAGTAGGACGCAATGTTCTTCAGGTTCTCCTCATCTTCGTCGGACAAGGAGAGGTAGATGGAGTCTCTCGTGTGGGCGTGGTAGTCGACGCCAGTGGAGTCTACAAGCTCCTCGACAAGCTGCCGGTGCATCAGGAAGCCGTTCAGGGAGAGGCTTTCCAGCGGGCCGGGGATGCCCTGGCCGTAGAGGGGGCTGAGCAGGCCCATGGCGTAGCCGGACGCGCCGAAGGCAATTCGGTTCTTCTCAATGACCGTCACCTTGGCCCCGGCCTTGGACAGAAAATAGGCGGTGGCGCAGCCGACGGCGCCGCCCCCCACGATTATGACGTCGGTGTTCTTCATGTGAAAACCTCCGGTTATGACGGATAGCGGCCAGGGCAAATCCTGAGTGCTTCAACGCATCCCATCTTAACATCTTGGCGGCTGGTTTTTCTTTCTACGCTTGGACACTATGAAGGATGGATTGAACCGCGGGTCGGCGGGTCTTTCGTTGCGCTTTTCGTCAGGCTCTGATAAAAAGGGTTGACGCCAAAAGGGAGGAACCATTTGCTTGCAGCAGATAGGATGAACAACCTGGGGACCGAATCGGCCTTCGAGGTACTAGCGAAGGCGAAGGCCTTGGAGGCCAAGGGCCACGATATGGTGCATCTGGAGATAGGCGAGCCGGACTTCGACACGCCTTCGCACATTGTCGAGGCTGCCATTCAGGCCCTCCGGCAGGGCTACACCCACTACGGCCCTTCCGCGGGGCTGCCGGAGCTTCAGGAAGCCATCGCGGATAACGTGAATGCGACGCGCAGCCTGCAGGTTGAACCCGGCCAAGTGGTGGTCACGCCCGGCGGCAAGCCAATCATGTTCTTCACCATCATGGCTCTCGTGCAGCCCGGCGACGAGGTCCTGTACCCGAATCCAAGCTTTCCCATCTACGAGTCGATGATCAACTTCTGCGGGGCGAAGCTCGCGCCCGTCCGCCTGCTGCCTGACGAGGGCAATCGGCTGGACCTGGACGACCTGGAGAGTAAGCTCTCTGACCGCACCAAGCTGGTGATATTGAATTCGCCGCAGAATCCCACCGGGTCCGTCATGGGCCGGGAGGACGTGGAGAGTCTGGCCGAACTGCTTGGGCCGCGGGAGGACGTGGTGATCCTCTCCGACGAAATCTACAAGGACATCATCTACAGCGGCGCACACCACAGCATCGCGTCTCTGCCGGGGATGGCGGAGCGTACGATAATCCTGGACGGCTTCTCCAAGTCCTTCGCCATGACGGGCTGGCGGCTGGGCTACGGGGTGTTTCCCCACTGGCTGACGCCCCAAGTGGTGAAACTGGCGGCCAACAGCGTGTCATGCGCAGCGAGTTTCACCCAGCGAGCGGCAATACGCGCTCTGGAGGGGCCGCAGGAGCCTGTGATGAACATGGTGGACGAGTTTCGGAAGCGGCGCGACCTGATTGTGGCAGGACTGAATAGCATCCCAGGCGTCGAATGCGCGGAGCCGGATGGGGCCTTCTACGTCTTTCCCAGCATCAAGGGGACGGGCTTCGAGAGCGACGACTTTCAGGAGCGGGTCTTGAACGAGGCGGGGGTTGCTCTCCTGTCGGGGGCGGCCTTCGGCGAGTATGGCGAGGGGTTCGTGCGGCTTTCCTACGCAAACTCGGCGGAGAACATCGCTAAGGCGTTGGAGCGGCTGGCGGCGTTCGTGCGGAAGAACGGGCGAGGCTAGCGGCTAATGCTGCTGCCGTTGGACGTCTTCCAACAGTTGCCGTAATTGGGGGATGAGGGCTGGAATATCGTCCTGAATTATCGACCACAAGACCTCTTGGTTGACGCGCCGATAACCATGAACTAAACGGTTGCGGGTTCCTATTATGATGCCCCATGGTATATCGGGATACGCTTTCCTCACTTCGGATGAAATATGCGTTGCTGCCTCGCCGATGAGTTGGATATTGTGCACGGTTGCATCATGGGTGAGACCGTCAGCGATGAAGGCAGCTTCGTCCAGCCCATCGGTATAAGACAGCACATTCTCACTAAATTCCAACATATCTTCGATGTAGAAATGCCAGGCGCGGGTTTCGCCCTCGGTGTCAGACATTTATGGTGTCCTTTTCCACGTAGGCAAGGATTTCGGACCGCAATTCCTTGATAGTAGACATATCAACTGTCCTTCCGAGCAGGTCTTCCAGGTAGAAAATCGCCCCGAAATATGTCTTGGATGTGGGACGGGCGTTGAACTTCACGAGGATGTCAACGTCACTGTTTTCCGTGGCCTGGTCGCGGGCGAAGGAGCCGAAGAGGGCGAGTTCCGTAACGCCGAAACGCTCTTCGAGGATGGGCTTGTGTTGTCTGAGTATGCGTAGGAGTTCTTTGCGATTCATTGGATTAACCTGACGGGCCTTGGCGGCGACTCGCTTTTATTCTATAACGCGACGGGTGTTTCGTCATAAGTGTAAATTATGACGGTCGGATAGTGGCGACGGGTTAGAGGCGGCTGATGACTTCGTCCATCATCCGGCGCAGACGCTGGGGGCGGTTAGTGTCCGTGCGGAAGAATGGGCGGGGCTAGCGGCTAAGGCTGCTGCCCTTGGACGTCTACCAGCAGTTGCCATAATTGGGGTAGCAGGCTTGGAATGTCGTTTTGGACGATGTCCCAGATTATGTCGCCGTCAATGCCGGAATAGAAGTGAGTGACTCGGTTGCGCGTTCCGATGATGTCGCTCCAAGCGATATGAGGATGAGATAGCCTGACAAAGGCTGGCATCTTGGCCGCTGCCTTCCCCTATCATTTCGATGGTCTTCAACGTGGCTCGATAGGTACGCAGATCATCGACGAATGCTCTCTGATCCAGCCCGCGGGTAAAGCACAAGACCTCTTTAGTGAATTTGATCATGTCTTGAACATAGATCGTCCAGAGGTAAGTTGTATCGCGAGAATCACACATTTATTGTGTCTCTTTCCACGAAGGGAAGGATTTCGGAACGCAGCGACTTATTGGTTGCCAGGTCTACGGTACGACCCAACAAGTCTTCTATGTAGAATAGTGTGCCAAAGTAGCCTTTGGACGTAGCCGGGCCGTTGAATTTTACGATTATGTCCACGTCGCTTTCTTCGGTGGCCTGGTCGCGGGCGAAGGATCCGAAGAGGGCGAGTTCCGTCACGCCGAAACGCTCTTCAAGGATGGGCTTGTGTTGTCTGAGGATGTGTAGGAGTTCGTTGCGATTCATTGGGTTCTCCTGGGGCTGGAGCATTGCGCCTATAACGTAATTTTGATAGTGATCGGCTATTTCTGTCAATCGGGGGGTTAGCGTTTCTCTTTCTGGACGTCTTCCAACAGCTTCTGTAGTTGGGGGATGAGGGCTGGAATTGCGTCTTGAATTATTGACCATAAGATCGCCTGGTCAACCTGCCGATAGCCATGAATGACACGGTTGCGCGTTCCTATTATGGCGTTCCAAGGGATATCGAGATATGCTTCCCTCACATCGTGTGGAATATGCCTTGCTGCCTCGCCGATCAATAGGATATTGAGCAGGGTTGCTTCATAGGTGAGACCGTCGGCAAGAAACGTGGCTTCGTTCAACCCATCAGTATAGGACAGCACCTTCTCGCCAAACTCCAACATATCTTCAATGTAGAAATCCCAAGCGGGGCTTTGCTGCTCGGCGTCAGACATTTATGGTGTCTTTTTCCACGTATGGGAGAATTTCTGGGCGCAGTTCCTGGATGGTGGACATATCCACCGTCCTTTCAAACAGTTCCTCAAGATAGTCGATTGCGCCAAAGTAGGTCTTCCAGTGTGGACGGGCGTTGAACTTCACGAGTATGTCAACGTCGCTCTTTTCGGTGGCCTGGTCGCGGGCGAAGGAGCCGAAGAGGGCGAGTTCCGTAACGCCGAAACGCTCTTCGAGGATTGGTTTGTGTTGTCTGAGGATGCGTAGGAGTTCTTTGCGATTCATTGTATTAACCTGACGGGCCTTGGCGGCGACTCGCTTTTATTCTATAACGCAACGGGTGTTTCGTCATAGGTGTAAATTATGACGGTCGGATAGTGGCGACGGGTTAGAGGCGGCTGATGACTTCGTCCATCATTCGGCGTAGACGCTGGGGGCGGTTAGCGTCCGGCACGTTGATACTGTACTGGCGCACGCCGAGGGCCGCGTTTCGACGCAGCTTGTCGATGCACTGCTCCGCCGTGCCGGTGATGCCGCCGAATCGCTCCAGCAGATAGTCCCGAACGCCGTACTCTTCGGCCAGCGCGTCGTAAGTCCGAAGCTGCTCCGGCGAGGGACGCCCGTGGGTGCTGAGGTCGTAGGCTTGGGCCAGGGCGCGGATGCCTTCCCAGTATTTCTTGGGGACGAACTTGCCCTTCAGGGTGAAGCGGTTGAGATAGTTGGCCTCCCGCGCCGGACCTCCCTGGGGGTCCAGCCCCTCGTCGTCAGAGTCTTTAAGATTGAAGGGCACGGACCACCAGACGTCGATGTCCTTGGGGTCTCGACCGGCGATGCGGGCGCCCTCCGCCAGGGCTTGGAGTGACGCTTCCACCACTTCCGGGGTTGTGCCTGTGCCGATGACCACGCCGTTGGCGATCTCTCCGGCCAGCCGCAGGGAGCCACGGGCGTGGGCCGCCATATAGATGGGAATTTTTCTCCCCTTGTCGGGCCATCTGAGACGGGCCGTCCCCCCACGGTATTCGGCCTCTCCGGTAGTCAACAGTGAGCGGAGGGTGGTGACGTACTCGCGGAGGGACGCAAGCGAGGCGGCGCGACGTCCGGCGTTGTAGACGCCGCTGTTGCCTGAACCGACGCCGATGCAGACTCGGCCGGGGGCGATTTCTGCCAGTGCCGACGCCGCGCTGGCCGTTACTACGGGATGCCGCGTGACCGGGTTGGTCACCCACGGGCCAAAGGGGAGGCGGCGGGTGTTGAGGGCGACGTGGGTTAGGGACACCCAGATCTCCCGGTAGAGGGCGGGGGAGTCGGCTACGCCGATGCGGTGATAGCCGAGGGCCTCGGCGGCCTGCACCCACTCCACCAGCTCGTCGCGCGGGCCGGGTCTGGAGGTGGCGGCAAATTTTACGTCCATTTCGTCGTTCCCCGGGAGAGACTGGTTGTAGTCGTTGCCCATTATAGGTGGGTGGCCGCTTTGGGGGTAGCGGGGTATAAGGAAGGGGTGCCCACGAGGTGCGCCCCTATGGGAGGAGAAAATAGTTGGGTAGGGAATTCACCCCCATCCTAACCTTCCCCCCTCAAGGGGGAAGGGAGGGACGGGATGGGTCCCTAGATCCGCGAGGACAACGGGGGGGTGTGCTTAGGGTTGGAGGATGCCCCTACGTTTTTCCGTGTGCCGCAATCGACGGGGAGCTATGTGAGACGGTTACTGGTCGGACAGGGCTGCCCTTATCTTCTCCATGGATGACAGGGAAGAGAAACTTGCGGGGCCGCGGGTGGGGGAACCGGCCGGCAGCCGCTCCTTTGCAAGCTTTTCCTCCACGTCGCGCCGCACCCGCTGCACCAGCGCCTTTGCTTCGGCGAAAGAGTGGTCCACCTCGTCGACGGTTTCGCCGATGACCATGGATTCCGGAGCCTCCGGCGTGGACGCCAGCAGCAGCGCACGGTAGCGGGACACGGCTTCCGCCAGCGCCTTCTGGGTTGTAGAAAGTTGTTCTTCACCCTCGCTACGTTGGGACTCGGCCTGTTCGAGCTTCTGTTCCAACTCTGCCACCCGGCCTTCCAACGGGGAGGGTTCTTTGTTATTTTTGTCTTCCTCCGAAGAGAGAGGCGTTTCGCTTTCTACACCATCCGACGGGGGTGGATTCGATTTTTTCTGTGGTGGAAACGAATCCGATTTTTCGGCAATTTCCTGCCTGTTTTCGGATAACTCGGCGGACTCGTTTTCCAAATCGAGTCCCTCTACTTTGTTTTGAGTCAGATCCTTCTCCATGATGCCTCCTTTATTTTTCTCCACCTTGTTTCTTACGCTGTCTCGTTCATCGGCGACTGTTCGGACTCGCGCCGGATGGTCTGCTGTTCCGACTCAGGGTCGGCAATGCCCAAGCGCTCCATGGCGCGGCGTCTACTGTGGATGCCCGCTTCGACCAGGCTGCGCTCCTGCTGCACCAGGCGGGTCCGGTCCTGGGGCAGCAACGGGCCCCAATCGACACGTATCCAGAGATCGCTGAAGTCTTGGCCCGTGTATCGTTCCAGCATGCTCAGGGCCATCTCCGCGCGCCGCCGGTAGACCCACGACCGGATGAGCCGCTTGCGCTCTACGCGCTGCAGCAGGGGGTGCATTTCCATCTCCAAGGCCACGCCGGAAAGACTCTGGGGGTTGTGGCCGAAGCTGATTCGTGGAGCTTCCGAAAGGTCGTGAAGGGCGTCGTACACCAGCTGGATATAGTCGGCGTGGAGCTTGGCCCCGCCGCCCTGAAGCAGGTCCAGCAGATAGGCGCGGGCCTGGTCGGGAAGCTCCCAGACTGCACCCGGCTCGACGGCGATGTCACGGGCCTCCTCCACGCCCTCCAGCACGGCGATGGGATTGCCGGAGAGTTCCAGTATGGCGGAAAGCTGGGACAACGCGCGGTTCAGCTCCCTAGCTGGCTCCATGAGTATGGGAACGTCGGAAACGCCCCAGAAGCGCTTGGGGTCCCGTAGGTTGGGGAAGATGATGAAGGGGATGAAGGCGTAGAGATTGGGGCGTTCATCCACCAGGTCATCGCCGATCCAGAGCTGGAACTGGGACTTGGTCCAGCCCTCGACCACCGTGGCCATGCCGTCCTGATCGGCAGTCTTGACGTTGTACAGGAGGTCGGCGTCTTCGGAGGAGATGCGGTAGCGGCTAGCGACGCGCCACACCTTGGAGGGATCGTCGCCGACCCACCAGGCGAAGATGCCCTGGACGTCCGGCGCGGTCACACGCACCCGATGGTCCTCCGCGTCCCAGATGACCTTGAAGCACCCGTCCCCGAGGACGGCGGCGTCGAGCTCCGTGGCGAGGTCAAGCTCCTCCAACCGGTTGTCCTGGTAGACGCGGCGCATGGCAATCTCGGCGCGGCGGGCGCGGGTCATGGCCTCCTGAGAAGGCTCCACCGGCTCCATTGCCAGTAAGCCGCCGGAGGCCATGTAAGAGGTGACCTTCTCCAGCAGCGCCCGGACGTAGTTGAAGGTGAGTCTCCGTTCGCCTCGACGCTGCCTACCCTGCCACTGGCGTCCGACGAAGAAGCTCATGTTTTCAGCGTATGCTTGCAGCCGCTGGGAATCTCTGCGAGATACCAGTTGGGGCAGATTTAGTCCTTCCATAGCCGTTCCTCCTAAGAATTCGAAATACGGTTCTGTGGCTTAGACCGAACCGGCGGGCCACTTCCGCCACCGTTAGACCCTCCCGAACGCGGGCGTTCACAACCAGATTGTCTCGCTGCCGACGTCGCTGGGCTCGGGCAAAGTGGGGTTCGTCGTACTTGCACCTGGGCAGAGGGCAACGGAGGCAGGACGGTGAAATTTCGCATCCTTCGTCCCTGTATTCCTGGCCGTCGATGGTTGCGCCCTGGGGCCTCTCTTTGATTTTCGTATTACCCATCTCGTGCTGTATCCTCCTAGCAAGTCCGATGAACTTCCGTGTAACGGGGGATAATATAGAACGTGCGTTTGTTTCAATGCAAGTGGCAAATGGCAGTGTGGAGGCGGAGCCAGGAGTCCGGGGGGTGCCGGAGCCGTGCCCGCAGCCGGCTACTGGCAAGTCTCCCCGCCCTGGGGCATAATAGGTTTTGGAGGTGGTTAGGCCATGACTTGCAAAACCGTTACTTATCGACGGGAAGGGCGCATCGCCTACGTGACCCTCAACCGGTCTCGCGTGCTCAACGCCGTCAACAAGGCCCTGGAGCAGAACTTGGCTGAATGCCTGCATACGTTCGATTTGGATGACGAAGCGTGGGTGGCTGTTCTGCACGGAGCTGGGCGAGCCTTCTGCTCCGGCGCCGACGTGAAGGAGCGGTTTTACGCCCCAGACTCGCGGCAACGGGACGCCGATTGGGGCATGGGCATGAACCCGGAGGGGTTTCTGGGGCGGTGCATCAACTGGAAGCCCGTCATAGCCGCCGTTCACGGCTACTGCCTGGGCTATGGGCTGGTCATCGCCGCGGAGTGCGACCTCATCGTTGCCGAAGAAGGCGCCGCTTTTGGTCTCACCGAAACCCTTCGCGGCTTTCCCGGCGGCCCGGCGTGGGCCAAGGTGCAGAACTTCATGCCTTCCAAGATGACTACGGAAATGCTGCTGACGGGTCAGTCCCAGACCGCCGAGACTCTGCTCAGTCACGGGCTGATCAATCGCGTCATGCCGAAGGGGAAGCATCTGGAAGGGGCCTTGGCGTTGGCCGAGCAGGTACTTCAGGCGCCGCCCCTGGCCGTTCGGGCCGGCGTGCGTGTGACGCGCTGGCCCTGGGTGCGAGCCGCAGCCGAGGCCGACTACTACCAGGCCGCGCTTCGGCTTCACAACACCAAGGACTTCGAGGAGTCAGCCAGAGCCTTCGTCGAGAAGCGGGATCCCACCTACACCGGCCGCTAAGGACCGCGGCGAAGCCAGAGACCACGGGAGAGCCATCAACGGAACATGCCAGCAAATCTAACGCCCCAGTACAAAGAAGCAGAACAGCGATACCGTCAGGCCAGGACGCTGCCGGCCAAGGTTGCCGCCCTTCAGGAGATGATGGCCGTCATCCCCAAGCACAAGGGCACGGACCACATGCGGGCGGACCTGCGCGCCCGTATGTCGCGGCACATGGAGGAACTGGAGAAGCCCAAGAGCACCAGCGGCGGCCCCCAGCCTTTCAGCATTCGCAAGGAGGGGGCGGGGCAGGTGCTGATTGTCGGGCTGCCGAACGCCGGAAAGTCGGAGATTCTGAACGCCCTCACCCGCGCCCCGGCCAAGGTGGGCGACTACCCGTTCACAACCCAGATTCCAATGGTAGGGATGCTTCCTTTCGAGAACGTGCTATTCCAGCTCGTGGACACCCCGGCCCTCAACGCCCTGGACGTTCAGACCCGCCTGTTCGGGCTTCTTCGCAACACGGACCTGCTGTTGGTGACCGCAAACCTGGAAGGCGACCCCCTGAAGGAGATGGACCAGATTAACGGCCTTCTCCACCAGTGGGGTTATTCTCTACTGGAGGAAGGGGAGGCCATCGACCCCGAGGGTTCCAGGATTCAGAAGCTGTCAATCATCCTCGGCAACAAGGCCGACGCGGACGGCGCAGAGGGGAAGTTTCAGAAGCTGGAGCGGGTCTACGGTGGGAAGTTCACCGTTATCAAGCTATCGTGCCTGGACGGCACGGGGCTGGACGACGTTGGCTGTGAGGTGTTCAGGTATCTGAACAAGGTGAGGGTGTACACCAAGAGCCCAAGCGGTCAGCCGGACTTCAACACTCCAATCGTCATTGCCAAGGGCAGCACGACCTCCGACGTTGCCCAGAGGCTGCACAAAGAATGGCGGGAGAAGCTGAAGTACGCGCTGCTATGGGGGTCGGCCAAGTTCGATGGTCAACGGGTGGGCCGCGACTACGTTCTGGCGGACGGAGACGTGATAGAGCTTCACGGGTAGAGGGATGGGGAAGGAGAGTGCACTTGACAACTGTACTAGTGGCAGAATGACAATGGATACAATATAGTCGAATGCAGATTCATGCCCTTTGAGGTTCAATACACTGCTTCGGCATTTCGGGCGATCCAGTCTATCCCAGATCGACGCGCCCAATCCATTATTAGACGACGAGCCGGTAGATTATCTCAAGAACCGGATAAACAAGGGAAATCACTACATGATGAGTTGGCCGGTTACCGGACAGTACGAGCCGCCGGGCAAAGGTACCGCATCATCTACTACGTAGACCAGGCCCATGAGCAAGTCATTGTTATTAACGTCGGAATGAGACGGAGTGGATCTAGGAGAGACGTCTACATGATAACTCTAAGATTGATTAGGCTGGGTCTTTTTCAGCCCCCGACAAAGGAGAAATAGATATGGTTATCGACGAGAATCTTGGGATGGAAGGCATTCCAATCACTACGGCCCGCGGAATGCTAACCCGGTTGCCGGAGAAGCTGGCGAAGGAGAAGCGCGCCGTAACCTTGACCAGGCGAGGCAAGCCTGTGTTGGTAGTTTTTCCGTGGGACCTCTTCGAGTCTCTCATGGAAACAATGGAGATTATGGAGGACCCGGAGATGATGGCCGCCATTCGCGAGGGCATCGAGGACATGCGGCAAGGCAACCTGATCTCCCAAGAAGAGGTCGCGGCGCGGCTGGGAGATTAGGACACAGCCTTAAATCATCGCTAACGCTCTCTGTCGTGCGCGGCCTTTGGCCACCCGCGGCAGGTACTTGCCCGCCTCTACGAGAAGCGCCAGGCTGTTCAAATAGTCGTCGTGGCCCTGGGACTCCTCCACGTAAAAGTTCATGGTCTTGTCCATCCGATACTGAATTCGGGCCGACGTCGCCTGCCGCCAGAATTCCGCCCACTCTTCTGACCCGTCACGCGCGTACATCTTCAGCCGGCCGGAATTCACCGCCGAGAGCAGGTCGTAACCCAGCCGGGATTTGCTCTGAGCAGTGAATCGCAGCGAAGTTACCGCGCTGGACCCCAGGGCCTTGGAAAGGACGCTGGCCACCCCTTCGCCCATGCCGGTGGCGTCCACGGCCACCCGGCGGCAGTGCCACACGTTCTTGAGCAGGTCCACCAGCCGGGGGTAGAGGGCGTGATGGGGGATCCCCTGCCACTCGTGGTGCTCTACGACGCGGATAGCAGGATCCCGCTGGAGGGTGTCGGTAGCTGAGAAATCCAGTTCGCCGATGGTCAGGACGGTAGAGTCTGGCCTGCGCCCTGACGCCGATGCCTCGTCGGAGCCGCCGCCCACGTCCAACCCGGCCACGTAGACGTTTCCCCGGGCAGGCCCGCGTCGGCGGGAGTGGCTTCCCTGGAGCTGGCTCGCGTCGCCGGCGGTGAAGAGACCACCCCGTCCCGACACAGGCACCAGCAGGTACTGGGTGCGAAACAGGGGGTGGTTCTCGCCCATGCGCTCCCGCTCCATCTCCACGTAACGTCTATAGGGCGGGCTGTGTTGTGCCACCTCCTCCCATGGCACGGAAAAGTGACGCTTCATGCTGTCCTTCCGCTCTAGCTCAAGATTGGCCTCAGCCACCTCTTCCAGCAGGGAATGTCCATCCCAGGGTGTGCCGTAAAGGACGGTTGTGACGTTGGTGGAAGCGCCCATGGGCCGGAATTCCTTATGGTACTTGTCCGAGTCGATGGACTGGGCTTCGTCCATCTCCAGCAGGATGTGGGCCGTGTTGCCCACCACGTTGGAGTGGGGCTCGGCGCTGAGAAACATCTGGCGCGCCCTGCCCAGGACCACGTGATGCCCCGATTCCGTGCGCCAGACGCCGCCGTAGCCCGCGTCGTCGAGCCGCTCCTTGAGCCGGTTCATGCTGATGAGGGCCTGGGGCATGAAAGTAGGCGCGGCCTTGATCATGTTGCCGCCGCGAGCCATAGACATGGTCAGCAGCAGCGTCGCCATCTGGGCGGAAAGCTCGTTCTTCCCGCCTTGGCGGGCGATCTCCACGGTGAAGGTCAAGCCTTTTCCTCGGGTCACGCTGTCCATGACAGCGCGGCCTATCTCCATCTGGTACTCTCGCAAAGGGTGTCTAATTCCCATGGCGCCCTCCTTTCAGATTTCTAGCAGAATCACGTGTTAACAGCAGACGCTCTAATGCTGATAAATTCCCATGGCGGTCTCCTAAGTCAGCGCCCGCATTACAACGTCAGTAATGACGGCGGCCAGAATAATCAGCATCAGGGCGTTCACCCGCCCCTTCACTTCCTCCAACTGCTTCTCCAGATATTCCATGCGAAGGTTCAGGAGGGTGTCCGGCGGCAGATTCCTCGGTTTGGACGATTGACGGCGGTCCATCCTGGCTGAAAGCCTGCGAAGGGCCTTACCCAAACTCTTGGGACTCAAGGCCCGCCCTCCGGCCACAATTCCCGCCCGATGCCGTTGATGACGCCTACTATGCTGTCGTTCAGGTCGTCCTTGGACTTGGGTGAAAGCTTGTAGCGTGTTGCGACGGCCTTCATCAGCATGTCAATGCCCTTGTACATAAGCTCAGTCTTGTTGGGATTCTCTGCCATCACGTCTCTCAGCTTGACGCGGAGGAGGGCTATCTCTTCGTTGATCCCCTCCAACTCCCTTGCCTTCTCCAACCGGGCGCGGCTGGCCTCCGAAAGCACGTCGGCGTAGAAATCCCGGGCGCTAATCTCGGTAGCCTTGCTACTCATCCAGTTCGCCTTCTAGGACTTCCAGCAGCTCCGTCAAGGCGTCCTCCGGTATGGCCAGCGAGGACCTGAACATGCCCAACAGCAGGCATAGGGACATCAGCTCCCACTCTTCTTGTTCAACAATCCGGTCCAGGGTCATTGTTCTATCTCCTCCTTCTCCAGCGGCGCAGCATGAAGCTCAGTACAAGGACGGACGCTATCATGGGCAGCGCTCCAACTATGAACCGGAGCCTGGGGCCGGACAGAATTTCGCCCTCCAAGTCCGTCAGCCAGGGCAGCAGGCCGAGGTAGAGGCTCTGCACCAGGAAGGCCAGGCTGACGACCAGAAGGGTGTACGCGCCCAACCGACGATGGCGCCGTCCGCTGTTGACGGGATATGCGATAAATCGCAGGGCGTTGAAGCCGCTGGCTAGAGCGGTAACGCAGCTCTGAAAGACCAGGGCCGTCTCCCATCCGAAGTTCAAGAATTGCCTCCATTGGCCGTCACCTGTTAGCTAAGATGTTCGTAATATAGAACAGGCGTACCTTCGGGTCAAGGATGGGGAGTCACAAGTGGCAATCTTGTCCACCGTTTGTTGACAGCAAGAAAGGAGTTGCTTAGGCTGTGAAATAGACTGAATCTAACCTAGTGGAGGACAAACGATGTCAGATTCAACAACGGACAAGGACGCGCTGATAGAAAAGGCGAACAAGATGGCTCGCGGGGGCAGAACTATTACGGAAATCAGCAACGAGCTAAGAATTAGCTGGCATGAAGCGCGGAGCTATCTGGTTAGCTCCAGTTGGAGGGGTGCTAAGGTGAAAATAACCAATCGCCTTGAGAAGCTAGCCAATGAGACGCATCAAGAGAAAAGAAAAAAGCTGGCGTGTGAGGCGGATAGGTATGTTGATTTTCTTTACGATGCAGCCAAGCACCTGAGGGGCCAGGTTGACTCTGCCCGAAGGGCGCTCAACCGGTAGAGGTTAATCGCGTCGGCGCTGCGAGCATTCAGGGCCGGAACGACAGGTTGATGGAATAGGGACAGGTTTCAAACCTGTCCCTATGTGGTATGGGATGGGGTGGTAATTCTTCAGTTAGCGTACCAGACCTTAGATGATAGAATGTGCACGCTACGGTTGTCTTGATCAGTCTCACGCTCTGGACTGACGGCATAGGCAGGCACTCCTATGCCCCCTTGACGTTCAGAGCGGACAAAGGCAACCGTAGCAAGTGCCTGCATCCTATCTTCAAGGGGGCGTCTCTATGGGGTGGAGAAGCTACTGTATTCTATTGGGGTTGCTCTCAATCGGTTTGTTGCTGGCAGGTTGTTCTCAATCGCTCACAGAGGAGGATGTTCGTCGTATTGCTGTGGAGTATGCTGGGAAGCAAGGTCTTCCAGGCGAACAAGGGCCTCCCGGACCTCAAGGTGAACAGGGGGTGCAAGGGCCGCCGGGTGCAGTAGGAGAACCTGGTCCGCAGGGAGAACGGGGTTCGGCTGGCCCACAGGGACCGCGAGGACAAACTGGAACTCAGGGTCGTTCAGGCCCGGTAGGATCAAGAGGTGAGGAGGGAGCTAAAGGAGATACGGGTGAGCAAGGCCCGCAGGGAGTCCAGGGAGAGACAGGGCCTCCGGGACCCGCAGGTCCCATTGGCCCTCAAGGACCCAAGGGCGATCCGGCGCCTACGCCTACACCTACTCCAAGACCACCTTCTACCGCTGCTGAGTTAGTCCAGCGGGTCGAAGATAGTGTGGTGAGAATAACGGTTGGCAGTGGCGCGGGATCTGGGTTTATATTCGATACAGATGGAACCACAGCTTTCGTGGTTACGGCTCACCACGTTGTAGAAGATGAAAGTTCGATTGACGTTCATACAAATGATTTCGGTAGATATAAGGCAACTGTTCTGGGATATGATTCTGATAAGGATGTGGCTGTAGTATCAATCTGCTGCAGCGAAGACTTTGTAGGTGCCTCATGGACATCGGGAGGTTTGCCTGCGGTTGGTACAGAGGTTGTATTCATTGGGTATAGTCGAGCATCGTCCAACAAGCCTACGGCGACCGTCGGAAACGTGACTGGAACCCGGTACTTTCTGGCGGAGGATGTTCATGTAATTTGGCATGACGCGCCATTGAACCCCGGCAATAGCGGCGGTCCCATCTTCGCTATGGACGGAACGGTTCTGGGAATTAACCGAGGGGAGTCGAAAGCAAACCCGGGAATCTTTGGAGCAATGTCCGATCAGTCCTTCAGTGAACTCGTATCTGATTGGATCGAGAGTTTGGTTGTCGTTCCTGAAACCACGCCTACACCTTCGCCAACTCCCACGGCGGCGGTAACACCCACGCCTACTGCTGTTCCAGTTGAAACTACACATCTGGCCGTGACGGGTCGAGGAACCAGCGTAGAGTTTCTCAATCTACCCGCGGGCCAGTGGATAGTCGAGATGGAGGTTTCGGGCAGCAGAGATTCTATACGCATAAAAGTTGGTGATAATACCGTTGCTAGTCTTTCCGATGATGTATGGAGTGGCCGATCGCTCATTACGGTTGGCACTGAAACATTCGAAATCCCACCTGGCAGAACCGCGATTGAGGTGGATGTTGCTCAAGATGCTACTTGGGAGATTAGGATGGTTGAGCCTCAATCTGCCATTGATTCGGCAGAAACAATTTGGGGACTTGGCCAGGATGTCAAATTCGTGAATCTGTCCCCCGGTGAATGGGTCGTAGACATTACCATATCAGACAATAGCGATTGCTACCTCTGGTGCAAGGAGTCTGGCTTTGATATAGATATTGGCGGTAGAGGCGTAGTGTATGAAAGAGCCGATACTTGGACCGGCCGTAAGCTGGTAACCGTGGGGGAATCATACGGCCAGGTCTCGCCCGGGAAAGTGGCCATCGAGGTGGAGGCCGAAGACGGTGCCACGTGGACGCTCAAGTTCAGCCGACCGTAGCTTGGGTCAACTTGCTTCCAATCTCTGACAGACAAGGCATTCAGAGGAAGGAGAGCAGTCTGAACGATGGGGAGGTGACGTTGTAGAGGCAGTTTTCAAACCTGCCCCCTACTGGTAAATGGAAACTATGGGTTAGCGGGTTTCTACATCCAAGGCATGGAGGATTTGCTGCACTTTGTCGGGCTGCGGCAAACCCTTGATGAGGACGCCATCGCTAACGTTGTGAAGGCTCACGCCGATGGGGTGCCCCGGGTTCAAGGAGTAGTCAACGATGCGGTCCTCATCCAGTTCAACAGCGTAACCAGCCGTTCCCTCCTCGAATTCAATCGACACAGAATCCAATTTCGGATCCATATATACGGTAAGCATGACAAAACCTCCTAAACGTTCCCTTGCAGGAGGATAACATCCATTATCTCAATTTGCTCGTTTTCTTTTACTCTAACCTTAACTATTCTGCCATCTGGCAAAGAGCCTTTGTACACCTTAGCTCCTTGAGGCCTGTATGTTTCCGTGCTGTTCTTGATTATATACCTAACGTGGTCTAGCGTAAGGCCGTAGCGCACCATGCGCTTGGCGGCGTAGTTGGCAATGGAAAAGTCCACTTATAAAGAGTATCTTTCACAGCATTATATGTCAATATAAATAATGACTGACTGCAACGTAAGGAATCACCTCCGCCACGTGGTGGGTCACAACCTGAACTTCAAGCCCTGGGCTAGAAGCTCGTTGCGGGCATCCAAGGCCGAGGGATGGACCATCTGCCCCCGCGCCAAGTACGTGCCGATCTCGCGGCTTAGAAACTCCAGCAGCGCTTCGTCGAGGCTCCGCAAGGCGCGGGCTTTCAACGCTTCGGACGAATAGGCGTATCGTCCCGCCTTGTTGGGTTCCAGCTTATCGGCGAGGAACACCGCCTTGGCTACTGGATGCAGCCCCGGGTAGGCGGTGCTGTGGTGGTAGACGCCGTCGTACACTACCTGGTCGTCCAACCCCTTCAGCCGGAGGAGTTCCGCCGCCACCTGTCCGTGGAGAAGGATGGGGTTCCTCTCCTCCACCACGTGCACCGGAATGCCAAGCTCCCTGGCCTTGGCTAGCAGGTCTTCCCCACGCATCCAGCGACAGAGGTCGTGGGCTTGGGCACAGAGACGAACCCGCTCCGGCTCCAGCCGGTGGGCCTCGGCAAACTCGCCCGCGAGGGTCTCCACGCGTCCGATATGACTCGCCAAGCCTCGGGGGAGGGTTCCAACCCAGTCCTGCACAACCTGATGAATGGCGCTGCTCATCACCGGCCTCCTCTAGCCCATGGCGGACATGGACTTGCCGCCCAGCAGGTGCATGTGCACGTGCTCCAACTCCTGGCCGGAATCCGGTCCCTGGTTGACCACCAGCCGGTACCCACTGACGGTCACGCTCTCCCGACGGGCCATCTCCTCCGCTATGACAAACATCTGCCCCAGGATGGCGGAAGTCCGCCCGGCGGCGTAGGTCAGCCCCTTCACGTGCCGACGCGGGATTATCATAAGGTGGGTGGGCGCCTTGGGCCGGATGTCCCGAATCACCATTATCTGCTGGTCCAGATAGAGAAAGTCCGTCTCCACCGCGCCGCTAGACATCCCGCAGAATATGCAATCGTTGCCGCTCATGGCATCCTCCCCAATAATTTTCCCCCTATGATACCCCTATGAGCACCCTCATTGACACGGTTTTTTTGAGGCTATGGCAGTGTAGCATTCGGAATTCCGTTATCTCGCATCACGGGAAGCATGGCGCACGCCATGAAGGTTGTTGGGACGGGCAACGTGCGTTCAGCCCGTCTAGACTGCCATTACGTGATAGCCGGCGTCAACGGGGATGACGGCGCCTGTGACGCCGCTGGAGAGAGGGCTGCACAGATATAAGGCCGTGTCCCCCACCTCCCGGTGGGTGATGTTTCGTTGAAGGGGCGCCTTCTCGGAGTGAATGCGGCGCATATCCGGGAACCCCTGGATTCCCCGGGCCGCCAGGGTCTCCAATGGTCCGGCGGAGATGGCGTTGACCCGGATGTTTCGCGGGCCGTATTCCGCCGCCAGTTGCCGCACCTCATTCTCAAGGGCCGCCTTGGCGACGCCCATGACGTTGTAGCCGGGATACACCCGCTCGGCGGCGTGGAAGGTCATGGCCACTACGCTGCCGCCATTCGTCATCAGGCCGGCGGCGTGGCGTACCAACGGAATCAGCGAATAGGCGCTTATCTCTAGGGCGTCCTGAAATCCCTTGCGGCTCAGTTTGGAAAAGTCGCCGCCCAGGTCGTCGCGATGGGCAAAGGCGATGCTGTGTATGAGATAGTCGACGCTCCCGAATTCTTCTCCCGCCCTGCGAAAGGTCGCCTCGATCTCCTCCTCGGACGTAACGTCGCACTGGAGGAGCAGGACGTCTTCCATGTCTTTGACGAGCCGCTCCGCCCGGCTGTGAAGGCGTTCGTTCTGATAGACGACGCCCAGTCGGACGCCCGCCTGGTGGAGCGACTGGCAGATGGCCCAGGCAATGCTCCTCTGGTTGGCCACGCCAAAAACCAGCGCCTTCTTGTCCGATAGGTCAATGGAATACAACGTCTTCTCCTTCTGCAGCGGGGTGAACAGGCAACGTTTGCCAGTATACCACCTGGGGGTAGAGGCGAAGGAGGCGACAGTAGCCGGTTGACGCCTTTCTGCTAGAATCGGGGGACATTAGGTCTCACTTAATCCAATTATTGAGGAAATCCTTGGAGAGCTATCGCACCGAATATAACGGGATATGGTTTCGCAGTCGCGCAGAGGCGAAGTGGGCGGCATTCTTTGATCTCATGGGGTGGCGATGGGAGTATGAACCGCGTGACTATCACGGGTATATCCCGGATTTTGTTTTGCTATCCAATGGAGAAGCCGGATCCCGTGTGTACGTGGAGGTCAAGCCCGAGGAGGAGTTTCCCGAGGCTAATAGGAAGGCCAAACGCTCAGGCGTAGATAGCCCAGTGCTCTTCGCCTCTACAGACGGACCTTTCGGATTTGACGCGGCGACGAGCAAATACTTCTTGGGGCCCGTTCTGTACAGGGACAAACAGTCGCAAGCAAGCGTCACGATTTGTCAAGAACGAGACTCCCACTTCTGCAACCCTGCAATGCGAAAGTCTCATCATGGATGCGGGAAATTCGAGAGGTCAAAACACATCCGCGAGAACTATGACAAGCTTGGCAGGTATTGGTCAGAAGCTCACAACCGCACCATGTGGCCAGCTAGGGCGCGCCGGCCAACCAGGGTACAACCCTTCAACCATTGCTGGACCCTGGATGTTCCACAAGTTTCGCTGGAAGTGTGGGCGCCGACGCCTGTACCATTGGCAGATGCTCAGTATCCACCGACCCCGGAGCAACCCTTTGATTCCACTTCGCCGAGAAGTAATGATGGGCAACCCAGGCATTACGGTGTCGCCAAGAAACTGCTGTTGGCCGTTATCGTCGCTATTCTGGGCGCAGCCGCATTCTTGGTGGTATCTGACTTGATAGACAACGCCGGTCAGCCTCTGGACGATCGTGACTGCTCGGACTTCACCACTTGGATGGAAGCCCAGGAGTTCTACCGAGAGGCCGGAGGCCCCGACGAAGACCCACACTCTCTGGACCAGGATGGTGATGGGGTAGCGTGTGAGAGTCTAGGGTAGTGTTTGGCTAAAGGGGTGCCCACAGGCCCCGCTGTTCATTCCTGGCTTCCTGCATCAGAGCATCGAAGCAGTCGGCGAACTTGACGTCCGGCTTGTACCTCTTGGCCTCGGCTAACCCCTCCCGCACCAGTTCTGCGTTGACCAGTATATCACCTGCCAGCGCGTACCGGAGCAGCCGCCCGAACCGGTCTTTGTCTGACTCGTCCTTCATCAGCCGGACGCGCCTGCCCTCCACCAGCCGGCGGTTGTACTCGGTGGCCTCGTCGAAGAGACGCTCTCCCCGCTCCGGGGTGTCCATGCCGATGTATCGCACTCTATCGCCATTGGCCAGCACCACGGTATCGCCGTCTATGACTCGCTGCACCAGAACGCCCCGGCTCGACACCGACGATTCCGCGCCTCCGCGGGTAGTAGCCCGAGCCACGTCGTCACAGGTTTCCAGGGTGGGAGCGCTTCCGCAGCCCGCGAGGATGGCAACCGTGATGAGGGTGGCGGCGAGGCTAAGGAGTTGGGTGGCGGGGAATGCGTGGGTTCGGCTGGTCTTGCCATTCATGGGTAAAATTCGCCTCCATGAAGGAGGCTACCGTGGGGAGCGAAAATCTTGTTTACGAGGGTTGTGGAGGACGGTCAGATCAATGAATGGATGCTATCTGCGCTGAGTCGCTATGGCAATTGGATCAGTGGTTAATTCTAGCCTATGAAGCGCGTAGCCAGGATAACGATGGAGATTCCAACGCCCACGACAGCGATGGTCCACCTAGTGGCCCGAACTTCTCTGCACAACTCCGCCAAGTCTGCTTTCGTTGCCAGTAGTTCCAGCTTGTACTCGATGTGGCTGATGTGCTGCTCAGGTGTCATCGCCGCGGGCTAGTTTCCTTGTAGATTGAAGTCCGACGATTATACAAGAAGCGAGGCTGCAGGACGAGGGTTTTATCATAGCTCACCCTAGCGCAACTGCGGGAGGACTTTATCTACGAAAGTCTGGAATTGCTCCAACGGGCTAAAGGAGGCGAACCGCACGATTACGGTGGTTGCGCCCGCCGCTTCGTAGGCGCGGATGGACTCCGCCAGCCGTTCAGGCGGTCCCCAGGGACCCCAGAGCTCACGCCAGATGTTGACTCCGTAGTAGAGGCGAATGAACTTGTCCGCCTCACTTTCGGCTTCGGCTGCGTCGGTGTTCAGGTTGGTCGTCATGTAGAAGACCCGCTCCATTTCGGCGGGGTCCCGACCGAATTCCGTCGCGTGTTTCGCAACGCGGCGTCCGACCTCGGCGAACTCCGACGGCGGCTCGGAGATTGAGATGAACCCGTCGCCCAGCCGGGCGGCCCTTCGGAACTGGGCCTCTCGCTTGGCGCGAAGGTGGCACGCGAAGAGGACGGGCACGCCCTTTTCCTGCACGGGCACTGGCCGCATTGACACGTTTTCCAGCTGAAAATGACGGCCCTGGTGTGATTCCAGATGCCCTGTTCCCAGGGCCTTGAGCACCTGCACGACTTCTTCCAGCCGACGTCCCCGCTGCTCGGGTTTCACCCCGGCGATATGCAACTCTTGCTTCTGAGCCTCGTTGAATGCGCCGCCTGCGCCAACGGCCAGGACGGCGCGCCCTTGCGAGAGCAGGTCGAGGGTACCCACCATCTGGGCCAGCAGCACGGGATGACGCAGGGCGCCGAGCAGGACGGCGGTCCCCAATCGCACCCGTTGAGTGTGGGTGGCCAGAGCGGCCAGGGTGGTGAGGGGTTCCATTCGTGGCTTTGCGGACAGGCTGTCGCCGACCCACACGGAATCCAGGCCCGCCGCTTCCGCGCGCAGGGCCATCTCCAGCACCGGATTGGCGTCCTTCGGCGGTTCGTCCCTCATTACCAGGGCTCTTGTGGGCAGAAGGACGCCCAGTTTCAGCGGGGTAGCAGTCATGTTTGAAGTCTCCGTTTCTGAATGCTCAGACTCGTCACGTTAACGCTCCTCACTGGTCAGGCGAGCCAGAAGGCCCGGTTCCTGCGTCTCGTATTCCTGCAAATCTTCCCAGGTGTCCAGGTCTCTGGCGAGGCCGGGGCTGGCGTATACCGTCGGTTCCAGTCCCAGCCGCCGCGCTTCCGAAACGTGGCGCGAGAGGCTGTCCGGCCCCAGTTGCAGCCTAAAGGCAAGCGGTTGGGGTATCAGGATGGCGTTGGTGCCTCCCCCCTTATTCGCTGGCGAAAGGACGATCCTCGGGTCGGCGTCTTCGCCTATGCTTGAGTCCGCCCGCGCCCGCGTTATTAACGCCTTCAACTCGTCGCTGCGGAGGAAGGGCAGGTCGCCTGGCAGGAATAGAGGGGACTTGCCGGCGGCCCACGCCTCATCGAACACGAGTCGGAGGCTTTCATTGATGTCGGACCCGGCCTCTTCACGCCAGCCAGCACCTTCTTCCAGGGCCACGTTTCGGATCGAAACGTCGGCGCCCAACACCCAGACCTCGGCGGACGCTTCCCGCGCGGCGCGAATAACGTGTCGCAGCATGGCCGTGACCAGGCGGCGGCGTTGGACGTCCTTCAGATAAGGGGCAAGGCGGGACTTGGCCTGCGCCAAGGGCTTCACGGGTATGATCGACACCACATACAACAGCGCGGCTACCCGCCTTCCGCGTCGACGATCCGCAGAATGTACCGGGCCAGTGTTACTTTATCCTCCGTGGAGTTCATGACGGTGTTTGTGACGTGGGGTTTCATACGGAGGGCGCTTATTTTCTCCTGGTCATCGACATCCGCGTTGTCGAGGATGAAATGATCGCAAAGGCCGAGGTACTTCCGGGCCACGCCAACGCTGGACACCGGATGCCCCAGCTCGCGCATCATCTTGGCTGCTGGGCCGCGGAGGGCCGCCCCGCCGACGATGGGGCTCACCACTACCCTTGGCCCGTCGAAGCGGCGCACCCGCTCTCGAACGTCTGCTACGGCCAGGATGGGGTCGATGCTGAGGAAGGGGTTGGAAGGACAGAATACCAGGGCGCGGGCGTTGTTCAGGGCCTCGTCGAATGTGGGAGAGGGTAGCGCCGCGACACTGCCCAGGAATCGTACCGCCGTCGCCTCTGGCTCGCATCTATGCCGGACGAAATAGTCCTGGAAGGCCAGAACCCCCTCCGATGTTTCAACTTCTGTGCGGACCTGGTTGTCACTCATAGGCGCTACCGTGTGAAGAATGCCAAGCTGGGAGGACAACTCCCGCGTCACCTTGGAGAGAGACTGTCCCTGTCGAAGAAGCTGGGTTCGCCGTAAGTGGGTGGCGAGATCCCTGTCGCCCAGGTTGAACCAGGTGGGTGCACCGTAGGCCGAAAGCATCTGCAGGGCCTGGAATGTCTCGCCGGAAAGTCCCCAGCCGCGCTCCGGGTCCGCCAGTCCGGACAGGGTGTACATCACGGTGTCCAGGTCAGGCGATACGTGGAGGCCGTGGAACTCCTCGTCGTCCCCCGTGTTAACCACAATGACAAGGTCATCCGACGGCAGGACGTGGGAAAGGCCGAGGGCCAACTTTGCGCCGCCCACGCCCCCGGCCAAGGCCAGGACCGGCCCCGGTGTTGCCGACATGGTGCGCTAGAGGACGGTGGGGGACTTGGGCCTGTCCCGTCGCTTGGGATGTACGAAGCGGAAGCCCTTCATGCGGACCATGCTGTGGTAGGTACCGAACCGTTCCTCCAGGTTGCCCTCCAGCAGGTCCAACGGGTCTTGAGGGTCGTCGTGTTCGTCGAAGACCCGCTTGATCTTATAGGTCGTGTACCGCTCGGCTGGCACCCGGCCCACGTCGCGGATGGTGCTCCTAAACTCGGAGGGCCGCACCAGCTGACCGTGTTGAGCGCCCGCCGCCGTGGAGATGCTCTCGTTGATGAGACTGCCTCCCAGGTCGTTGACCCCGGCAAGGAGGAGGAGTTGGGAAACGCGCAGGCCCTCCTTGACCCAGGAAGCCTGGATGTTGGGAATCCAGTTGTTCAACATGATGCGGGCGATGGCGTGTACTTTCAGGACTTCCGAACCGGTGGCGCCGCTGCGAAGCCCGTCCACGGTCTGCTGGAAGTGCATGGGCGCTTCGGCATGAACGAAGCTCAAGGGGACGAACTCCGTGATGCCGCCGCTCGCCTTCTGAACGTCTCGGATGAGGGCGATATGCCGCGCCTTGTGCTCGTTGGTTTCCACGTGGCCAAACATGATGGTGGATGTGGTGGGAATGCCGAGAGAGTGGGCTGTGGTTATGACCTCAATCCAACGTTCCGTGGTGATTCTACCCGGGGCTATCAGGTCGCGGAGTTCCTGGTCCAGAATCTCCGCCGAGGTTCCCGGCAGGCTGCCCACGCCGGCATCCTTCAACCCCTGTAGGTACTCTTTAATGCTGCATCGGGAGCGGGTGGCGCCGTACAGCACCTCCTCCGGCGAGAAGCCGTGGATGTGGATGTCGGGCAGCTCTTCCTTGATGGCCTCGCAGATGCGTATATATAGGTCGCCTTCCATCTGGGGAGGGAGGCCCGCCTGGATGCAGACCTCCGTCGCTCCCAGGTCCCACGCCTCGCGGGCCCGACGTAGGACCTCGGATATGGGGAGGAAGTAGCCCTCCTCCTGTCGATGGTCCCTGCTGAAGGCGCAGAAGCCGCAGCGCTTGATGCAGACGTTGGTGAAGTTAATGTTGCGGTTGACCACGTAGGTGACCAGGTCTCCCACGGTGCGTCGGCGAAGTTCGTCTGCCACCATTGCCGTTGCGTTCAGCTCCAGGCCTGAAGTTTCGAACAGGGTGATAGCCTGCTCCACCGTAATATCTTTGCCCTCCAGGGCGTCGGCCAGCGCTCGCCCCACCGTTGGTTCCACGGCACTTACGAGGGCTTCCAGGGAGCGGGGGGATGGGGACTCAGCTTGAAGCATTGACATATCTTTCGACACCCCCCTTAACGTATCCGTCATTGTCGGCCATGGCCAAAAGGCGCTCCCTCATAGGCGGTGAAGCGAAGTCGGCGCGTTCCATGAAGAACTCCGGGTATATGGGCAGACGGGGCTTCAGTTTGAAGCCCATGGCCTCGGTTCGCCGGCGAAGCTGTGAAATCTGAGGCCACGGCGCTTCCGGGTTCACGTAGTCGATGGTTAGGGGCGAAACGCCGCCCCAATCGTTGATGCCCGCCGTCAGGAACAGCGGGTAGTCGGCCTGGTTCAGGTTGGGCGGGACCTGCAGGTTGACCGACGGTCCCAGGATCAGCCGGGCGGCCGCCACTGTCCAGAGCAGGTCTTCCACCGCGGCATCCGGGTGGCCTTCCATGGCCGTGTCCGCCTTGGCTCGGAAATTCTGGACGATGACTTCCTGCACGTGGCCGTATCGACGGTGAGAGCGACCTATGGCCAGAAGGGAAGCGATGCGCTCGCGGCGGGTCTCGCCGATGCCTATCAGGATGCCGGTGGTGAAGGGAACCTTCAGTTGGCCCGCCAAGTCCAGGGTCTTCAACCGCACACGAGGACGCTTGCTGGGCGCCAGGTGGTGCGGCCCGCCTTCGAAAGATAGACGCTCACTCAGAATCTCCAGCATCACGCCCATGGAGGCGTTGACCGGACGCAGGGCCGCCATCTCGCGCCTGCTCATGACGCCGGGGTTGGCGTGTGGCAGCATGGACGTGCCCTCCAGCACCAGGGTGGAAACGTGGGTCAGATACTCCAGTGTCGTCCGAAAACCCGCTTCACCGAGCCACTGCTGGGCCTCTGGATAACGCTGCTCCGGCCGCTCCCCCAAGGTGAAGAGCGCCTCGGCGCAGCCCAGCCGTTGACCGGCGCGAGCCACCTCCAACGCCTCCTCTGTCGTCATGTACAGCGAGGCAGTTTCAGAGGGAGATTGGCGGAAGGTGCAGTAGCCGCAGAAGTCCCGGCACAGCCGAGTCAGGGGTATGAACACCTTGGGCGAGAAGGTGACCACCCGCCCCTTGCCCCGGTCGCGAAGAATAGACGCGGCGCGGCAGAGGCCCTTCAGGTCTTGGGGCGTCGCGTGGGCCAGGGCCAGGGCCTCATCTTCCGAAAGTTCACGCTCATTTTCCACGACGCGATGGAGGATGGGTTTGAGCCACGGATTCAACCCGTCGTAGAAGTCGTCGGAAGGTTCTCCGACCAATGGATGCGAAAGCGCCGCGGGTTCGGTAGGCTTCAGAGTGTTCGGAAATGGCCCTGAAGGCAATTCGCGCTCCACCGCCGGAGAAACTGGGGAAGAAATCTCGGTCTGGACCATGGGGCTATTGTAGACGCTGGCGGATATAGAGGCAACGACGACAAGGGCGCGTATCGACCCTTTGGTTGCAGACGGAGATGTTGCAGGACTAGGGCGTTGCGCTCAGCAACCCCTCCAGCCTGTCCACCAACCGCTCGACATTTCCCAGAAGGAATTCAATAAAGCAATAGTCAAACCAGTTCTCGACGGAGTTAGTGCGCAGGTTGCCTGCAGAGGAGAGCATCGTCGTCCACTCTGAGTCGCCTGTCTCGTTACGCAAGGCGCTGATGATACCGTAAAACTCTCTATCAGTTGAGTGGGCCCAGCCGCGTTGTCGGCCTATAACCTTGGCCATCTCAAGGGCAGCAAGCCATCCCTTCTCAGATGCTTCCACCAGGTATCCTTTGGACAACTCCTGACGCGCTTGGGCCAGTAACAACTTACTCTGTTCTCTGCTGGGAGGCGTTGCCGGTTTCTTTGATGTCTTTTCGAGAGAGGCGGGCAATAATTTTTCCAGCCTGTTCAGAAATCGGTCTACCCGTCGAAGATGGTCTTCAACGTCCTGAGCTGTATGCCAGTTTTCGCTGATATTGACGCGAAGGGAGGTGGCGGCACTGAATAGGTTTGTCAGTTTTGGGTTGACGATCTCGAGGCGTAACTTGCTAACGACTTGGTACAGGTCTCTGTGACTTCCATGAGACCAGCCCCGCTCCGCAGAAACCGCCTTGACCATCTGGGACGCTGCGCCCCAGCCTTTCGAAGAGGCCTGCTGCAAATCTCCCTTGGCAAGCTCTTCGTAGGCTTGGGCCAGGAATATGCGGCTCTGTTCTCTATGGGTAGTTATTTTTTGCATTTTTGCGTTCTCGTGCGGTGAGAGGGTGTGTGCGATGCCCTGAGGACTAGGGCGTTGGACGCAGCAGCGCCTCCGCCTTGTCCACAAACCGCTCTACATCTTGAAGGAGGACTGCGGTAAGTTCGGCCCTATTCCAATTCTCGTAGAAGTTGGTATGCAGGTCGCCAGCAGAGCCGAATAGGGATCCCAACTCTGAATCGCCGGTCTCTTTGAGGAGTGCGTTAACGGTCCCTCGCAAGGCTTGATGGCTCTGATGGCGCCAGCCGCGCTGTTGGGCTATGGCCTTGAGCATTTGGGAAGCGGCCCCCCAACCCTTTTCAGATGCTTGCGGCAAGTCGCCCTTGGCCAGTTCTTCGTAAGCTTGGGCCAGGAATCTTCGGCTCTGCTCTCTATATGAGGTGGTTTTCTGCATTCTCAACGTCCTTTTTGTGGGGAAAAGATGCGCAATGCACTAAGGTTTAGGCGGGCGCTTCCAGCAGTGCCTCCGCCTTGTCCACAAACCGCTCTACCTGTTGGAGATGGTTCCCAACTACATTGGCTTTTGATCTATTCTCGTAAAAGTTCATGTGCAAGTCGCCGGCAATGCCGAATAGAGTCGTCAACTCTGTGTCGCCGGTCTCACTAAGCAACGTTCCGATAATGCCGTGCAACTCCCTATGGCCACGATGTTCCCAGCCACGTTGTTGAGCGACGGCTTTGAGCATTTGCGCCGCGGCACCCCACGCTTTCTCCGAAGCTTGTGGCAAGTCACCTTTGGCAAGCTCTTCGTATGCCTGGGCCAGAAAGATCCGGCTCTGTTCTCTATATGTGGTGGTCTTCTGCAAGTTCAACTTCCTTTCAAGGAAGGCGGGGGCGTCTCAAACGTGGCAAGAGTAGACCCTTAGTCCCGCTTCCGACAATAGATTATACCATCCTTTGTTCGCATACGGCGTTCCAGGAGATCTTCTTCGTTGACTGCCCTTGCTTCCCTGCCTAGAATGGTGACAAATGCAGAAGCAGCCTGCGAACCGCCGCGCCCCATCCCCCCGGCTTGTTTCCGGCAAGCCCCGGCAGGAAGATACCGGGATGGATACCTCCCTGCGGCCCCGCCTGCTCAACGAGTTCGTCGGGCAGGAGCGAGTCAAAGACAACCTGCTCATCGCCATGCGCGCCGCCCTAATGCGGGAGGAACCTCTGGACCACGTGCTCCTCTATGGACCGCCGGGGCTGGGCAAGACCACCCTGGGCCACATCATTGCCCAGGAAATGAACGTGAACATCCGCGTCACCTCCGGCCCCGCCATCGAGCGCGCCGGCGACATGGCCGCCGTCCTCACCAGCCTGGGCAAGGGCGACGTATTATTCATCGACGAGATTCACCGTCTCAGCCGGGTGGTGGAGGAGGTGCTCTACCCCGCCATGGAGGATTTTTTCCTGTCGTGGATGATGGGCAAGGGGTTGGCTGCAAGGGCCATGAACCTGAGAGTCAATCCCTTCACCCTCATCGGCGCAACCACCCGCTACGCCATGATCAGCCCTCCCCTGCGGGACCGGTTTGGGTCCATCTACCGGCTGGATTTCTACGACAACAAGGCGATGGAACATATAGTCAAGCGCTCCGCCTCGATTCTGGACGTGGATGTGGACGACCAGGGGATTGCGGAGATAGCCAGCCGTTCCCGCGGTACGCCCAGGGTAGCCAACCGGCTGCTCAAGCGCACCCGTGACTACGCTCAGGTGATGGCCGACGGCCGGATTACGGGGAAGGTGTGTCTAGAAGCCTTGGACATGCTGGAGATTGACAGCTTGGGGCTGGACGAAGTGGACCATCGGCTGTTGCGAGGGCTGGTGGAGAAATTCTCCGGCGGGCCCGTGGGCCTGCACACCCTGGCCGCTTTCATCAGCGAGGAGACCGACACCATCATGGACATCTACGAGCCCTACCTGTTGCAGCTGGGCTTCCTGGAACGCACGCCTCGGGGTCGAATGGCCACTCCCCTCGCTTACGCCCACCTTGGTGTCGAGTACGCCCCCGGCGACCTCAACTCCCAACAGCGAATGCTCTAGGCCTCCGCCTCGCTGACGCCGTTCTCTCCGAAATTCATCCGGTAGAGCTTGGCATAAAGCCCGCCCGTTTGCAGAAGCTGTCGGTGGTTCCCCTCCTCCACAATCTCCCCCTCGGCCATGACGATTACCCGGTCGGCGTTGCGCACCGTCGAAAGCCGGTGCGCAATCACCAGGGCCGTCCGTCCTTCCAGCACCTGGCCCAGCGCCTCCTGAATCATCATCTCTGTCTGGCTGTCTACAGAGGCGGTGGCCTCGTCCAGAATAATAATGCGCGGGTCGAAGACCAACGCCCTCGCCAGAGCGATGAGCTGGCGCTGGCCGGCGCTGAAGTTGCTGCCCCGTTCCTCCACCCCGTAGTCGTACCCGTCCTTCATTCGCATAATGAAGTCGTGGGCGCCGACGGTTTTGGCCGCCCGTACTATCTGCTGGTCGGTGACGCGGGGATGGTTGAAGCGGATGTTGTCCTTGACGCTTCCCGAAAACAGGAACGGCTCCTGCACCACCGTGCCAATCTGGTTAACAAGGGAGGTGCGGTTTACGTCCCGCACGTCGTAGCCATCCACCTTAATGCTGCCATCGGTAACGTCGTACAACCGCAGTATGAGAGACGAAAGGGTGGTCTTGCCTGCACCGGTGGCGCCCACCACCGCAATAGTCTCGCCGGGGTTCATCGTCAGGTTGATGCCCTTCAGAACCTCTACATCCGGCGTGTAGCGGAAGTGAACGTCGTCAAAGACAATCTCGCCCCGTATCTGGGGCATACGTTTGGCGTTAGGCTTCTCCACAATCTCCGGCTTCTCGTCGATGAGTTCGAAGATGTGGGACGCAGAAGTCATGGCCCGCTGCATCTGGGTATACTGCATAGTCAGGTTGCGGACGGGCTCGAAGAAACGCTGGATGTAGAGGGCGAAGGCAACGACGACTCCGACCGCCACCGCGCCATTCAGCGTCATGAGGCCGCCGAAGATTACGACAAGGGCCATGGCTATTCCGCTCAGAATCTCCACGGAAGGCATCAGGGAGGCGGCGAACCTCTGGGAGCTCAGCTGGGCTTCCCGGTGATCTTGATTCAGGCTCCGGAAGCGCTGGTAGTTCTTATCCTCCCGGTTCATGCTCTGGATGACCCTCATGCCGGAGATGTTCTCCTGCAGGTTGCCGTTGACGATGGCCAGAGCGGTTCGTACCCGCATGAAGCGGGGCCAGGAATATCGCTGCCAGACCAGGCCGATTATGAGCAGCGGGGGGACCACTGTTAGGGTTATCAACGCCAGGGTCCAGTTGATGAAGCACATGGCGACGACAATGGACCCCAGAGTGAGCATGTCCCCAATGGTCACCGAAAACTGTGTCAGGAATTCCTGAATCTGGAAAACGTCGTTTTGCAGACGGGACATAATCCGGCCCATCTGTGAACGGTCGTAGAAGGACATGGAGAGGCTTTGCAGGTGGTTGAACATGTCGTCGCGTACGTCCAGAAGCAGGTTCTGGGACACGCGGGACATGGAGACCTGGTGAATGTAGTGGGTGAGATATTGCAGCGCGGCGTTGACGAAGAAGAGGATTACCAGGACAGTTAGCGTCGACGTGCTCTGGGTCGGCGGAATTATGGCGTCGATGGCCATAAGGATGATGATGGGGGTGACCACCACCGTGGCGGTATACATGACCATGGTGACCACGCCCAAGACCACCAGGCCCCGGTAGGGAGAGGTGTATTTCAGCAGCCGCAGGAGTATCTTGAAGTCCTTCAGACCGCCGCGCCGGTGGTCGAAGGCGTCTGCGCTGGTTATTCCCTTCCAGCCGTGCATCTAACGCCTCCACCCTTCCAGCAAGGCTCTTGTCCCAGTCGCGAGAGGGATTTGCGGCAACGCATGTGTTATAAGTTTCAACCCTGTCAGACTTGCCATACCCGGAGCTTTAGTCACGAGTCACCGCCGATTCCAGGAACACCTCTTCTCCGGGCAGCAGCTGCAGCTCGTATATCTGCTTGTAGAAGCCGTCCTTGGCAATAAGCTCCTTGTGAGTACCCTGGGCGGCGACCTCCCCGTCCTTGAGCACGAGAATCAGGTCTGCGCCCTTTACGCTGCTAACGCGGTGGGCAATGATGAAAGTGGTGCGATTCTCCATGACTTGGTTCAGGGCTTTTCTGATGAGGTGCTCCGTCTCTACGTCCACGCTGGAGGTGGAGTCGTCCAGGATTAGCACGGGCGGGTTCACTAACAGGGTGCGGGCGATGGCTAACCGTTGGCGCTGACCGCCGGAGAGAGTCATCCCCCTTTCGCCAACCTGGGTGTCGTACCCTTCCGGCAGGCTGATGATGAAGTCGTGAAGCTGGGCCGCCTTGGCCGCTTCCTCCACTTCCTCGGCCGTGACGCCGTATACGCCGTAGCTGATGTTCTCTCGTATGGTGGTCTGGAAGAGAAATACGTCCTGGAACACGATGCCGATGTTGTGGCGGAGGGAGGTAAGAGTAACGTCCTTGACGTTCACCCCGTCGATGGTCACCGTCCCGTTCGTAGTGTCGTAGAAACGGGGGATCAGGTTGCAAACGGTGGTCTTGCCGCTGCCGGCGGCGCCCAGCACCGCGACTTTCTGGCCGGGGTCTATCTGGAAGCTAACGTTGGCAAGGGCGGGGGTGAGGGCGTTGTATGAGAAAGAAACGTTGTCGAAGATTACTTGGCCTGCCGCGTGGCCCATCTCCCGCGCACCCGACTTGTCCTCCACCGGCGAGGGGGAGTCGAGGATCTGGAATATCCGCTCGCCGGAAGACATGGCGCGCGAGAAGGTGTTTACGGCCATTCCCAGCATGCGAACGGGCATGACGAGGAGGCCGAGGAAGAGCAGGAATGTGGAAAGCTCGCCCGCCGTTAGACTGCCGCCCAAGACCCATCGACCGCCGAAGAAGATGACAAGCCCTGTGGCGCAGATGTACATGAAGGTTAGGAAGGCGGTGTTGGCCACTCGCAGGCGGTTGGCGGAGAAGGTCTCCTCGGAAACTTGGAAGGAGTGGCCGTGGAACAGCTTCATCTGGGCCTCCTCAGCGCCGAGGGCCTTGACGACACGCATGCCAACGAGGTTTTCCTGGAGCACCGTGGTGAGAACGCCCATCTTTCGCTGCACCGACCGCCAGATTGTCCTCATGCGGCTCCCAATCCTGATAGTGGTGTAGACGGTGATGGGCACCCCGGCAAGGCTTATCAACGCCAGCTGCCAGTGGATAATGAGCAGCAGGGGGGTGATTCCGCCGATGAGGATGGTCAGCTGAAGGGAGCGCACCATGCCAAAGTTGATGAACATCCGGGTGCTCTCCACGTCGTACGTGACGACCGACATGAGGTCACCGGTGTTGCGCTTGTCGTGGAAGGCGAAGCTCAGGCCCTGCATCCTATGGAGTAGGGCGTTCTTGAGGGTATAGGTAACCCTGGAGGAGACGTTCTCCGCAAAGTAGGTCTGGCCGTAGCTGAAAGCGCCCCTAACGATGCTGATGAGCAGGAGCGAAACACCCAGGACAACCAGGCCGCGCCGGTTTCCATCGGCGAGCACCTGGTCTACGGCGTCCCCAATGAGCCAGGGAACGGTTAGGGCCAGGACGTTGGCTCCCAGCATAGATATCCAGGCAAGAATCAGATATCGCTTATATCTGAAACCATATCGCGCAAGGCGAAGGAGAATCTGCATTTAACGTATTATAGAACTTTCGCCGGATGATTTCCAACTGGAATATGATCCTCTACTGCTGAATTCATGTTACGTAAAGACGCGGGTCGGGACTTCCTTGTACGGTACGGGTTGGCGAGCCGCTTTCGTGGGGTTGAAACCACGTTACGTAAAGACTGCGGACGAAACAGCTTCCATCCAATGCCGAAGGCCCTTCGTGGGCCCTCTGAAAGCGTGATAAAATATGCATACAGAGAAGCGAAGGACCGTCGATTGATGCGGCTGCTCCTCCCGCTGCAGAATTGACCCACAGCCCAAACGAACTCGCCATGACCTATATCTTGCGAAAGCTACAAAACTCAGACATAATGTCCGTCAGCGAAATTGAGAGGGAGGCCTTCCCCTCCCTCTGGCCGCGCAGCGCCTTCAAGAGCGAGATGGACAACCCCAAGATCAAGCACCTGGTAGCGGCGCTCCTTCCTTCTGAAAACGCTGTGGAGGAGGACGCGCAGGCTCCCGTTCCTGGCCCGATGCCCCAACGGCTCATCCGCAACCTTAGGGAGATCCTTCGCCGCTCCTCGGGTGAACCATCCACGCGAGATTATCCTGTGGGATACGTCTCCACCTGGTTGGTCTGGGAAGAAGCCCACGTTACGGCTATAGCCGTTCGGGAAGCCTATCGAGGCCTGGGCTTAGGGGAGTTACTGCTGGCGGGCGCCATCGAAACGGCGATGCACGAAAAGAGCCGGGTGGTGACCCTGGAAGTTCGGGTGTCCAACATCAGCGCCATATCGCTATATAAGAAATACGGGTTCAAAAAGGTGGGTCTGCGGAAGGCCTACTACTCGGACAACCGGGAAGACGCGGACATTATGACGACGGACCTGATAACGAGCCTCTCCTATCAACGCCGGTTCATGGAGTTGCGCCACGCCTACCTGAAGCGGCATGGGCCGACGGGCCTGCCCCTTACCTTCGCCCGGGTGTAAGCGCCTCGCCCGCCGGTTCGCGAACCTTACCCCAGTGCTGTGCTGGTTACCGACGCGCGGAGGCTGTGGGAAGCTCCCTCACGGCCTCTCCAATCCGTTGGTCGGCTATGGCAAGATCGAATTGCGTTTGAAGGTTGAGCCAAAATTGGGGATCAACGCCGAACCAGTGGCCGAACCGCAGGGCAGTGTCGCCGGTTACGGAGCGTCTCCCGGCGATAATCTGACTGATGCGATTGGGCGGCACGTTTATCTGGCGAGCGAAAGCCGTCGGCGTTATGCCAAACTCGGCTAATTCGTCGCTCAGAATCTCGCCGGGGTGAACTACGCGCTTTAGCATGCCGTCCTGCCTCCCATATTCTAGTGATAGTCAACAATTTCGACTCTGTAGGGGCCCGAACCGTCGGGCCAAGTGAAACAGATGCGCCACTGCGAGTTGATGCGGATAGAGAACTGTCCTTCCCTGTCCCCACTAAGGGCTTCTAAGCGATTGCTCGGCAGTTTGCTCAGAGTGTCGAGCGAGGGCGCTGCGTTCAGTATTGATAGCCGCTTAGCTGCCTGACGTTCGAAGCTCTGAAATGCGGGCACGAATTCTCCTGCGGCAAATCGTTCTGTGCGCCTGTCCCCAAAGCCGATAATCATAAAGATACAATGTAGTGTCGATGACGCTTGACGTCAAGCGTCATCAGCAGTCCGCACAGGCGGTTCGCGAACCATCCTTACCGCCCCATGCGTTGACAATACTTTGCGCCTAAACTAAAATTTCCTTCCGAATATCAACGAACTTTCTAGGAACAGTGCCGCATGCTGAGGATAAGACTCCGGAGGGTGGGCAAGAAGAAGCAGCCCTCTTACAGAATTGTAGTAGCCGATTCCCGATCGCCCCGGGATGGAGCCTTTGTGGAACGCATCGGCCACTACGACCCGCTCATTGACCCTCCCGCCGTTACGCTGAACAAGGAGCGCGCCCTCGAGTGGCTCAGCCGGGGCGCTCAGCCCTCCGACGCCGTACAGCGCATCTTCAAGTGGCAGAGGCTGTTCGAAGACGAAGCTCCTGAGGGTGAAGAGACTCCTGTGATGGAGGCCACGGAGACGGAGGCCACGGAAGAGGAAACGCCGACGGAAGACGTCGCAGAAGAAGAGACTGCCGAGTAATGCAGGAACTCATCGAGTACATCGCCAAGAACCTGGCCAGCAAGCCCGATGAGGTGAAAGTTACCTCCGAGATGGAGGACGACCGGATCATCCTCCGGCTGGAAGTCGCCCAGGAAGACAAGGGCAAGATAATCGGGCGGCAGGGCAGGGTGGCCCAGGCCATGCGCACAATTCTGCGAGTGGCCGCCATCAAAGAAGGCTCGCGAGCAGTCCTGGAAATAGTCTAGGCCCCGGCCTCGCCTATATTCCCACCCACGGCTCTCTCAACCCGAGTCAGAACAAAATCTTCTGGGCTTGTGAGAAGGTGATAGAGTGTCAAGCGAAGCCCGTTGGCAGTTTCCACCCAGAAATGGGGGAATCGAGTATATTCAAGATCCTTCAAGTGACTACTTCAGCGACGATCCCCTGCCGAAGCTCGCCCGCGAGGCGATCCAGAACTCTTTGGATGCGAAGCTTCCGGATCTGAACAGACCGGTTCAGGTTGTTTTCGCTGAGATATTCATCAAGCCGGAAGTCATCGGCGCGAATGAGTTGCTAAGGCACTTGAGGGCCTGTCGAGACAGGGCCAAAGAAGACAAGAGACCTCCCAATCTTCAGATTTATGAACATGCTCTGGGCGTCCTGAAGTCAAAGCGAATCAGGTGTCTCAGGATTGTGGACTCGGGCGCCTCCGGCTTGAAGGGAAAGAATTGGGATGCTTTGGTATCCCAAGAGGGTTCAGTGGAAAAGGTCGGAGAAGCTCCCGGCGGGTCCTACGGCATCGGCAAAAACGCGGTGTTCAACGTCAGCGATCTGCGCACTGTTTTCTATAGCACGCGTTACGTGTTGCGAGGCAGGGTTGAGAAACTTCAGGGCAAAGCTACCCTGATGGCTCATTCCGATCCCAACGACAAGCAGGAACAGCTTCAGCATATTGGCTTCTTCGCATTGCCTGACGTGAAGCCTATCATCGGAAAGTCGATTCCGCTCTTGTTCCGGCTTGAGGATACGGGGACGGGAGTGTTCGTAATGGGCTTCAATCCACGCTCCGAGCAATGGGCGGAGGAGTTGGTCGACGCGACTATCTCGAACTTCTTCCACGCCATTCACCACAAAGAATTGGTCGTCAAGGTACGGACTAGCAAGTCGGAAGAGACAACGATTAACCACGAAACCTTGGACCCGTTGTTCGAGAAGCAAGGCCGAAAAGCGCCCTCATATTTCTATTACAAGGCCGTTCGAGATGAGAAACCCGCCCAGACGAAGGCAATGGGCAACATTGGGCCTCTAGACGTTTACGTCCTGTTGGAGGCGTCGGGCCCACGGAGGACGGCCTACGTGAACCGCAACGGTATGCTCATTACGGACGTCCGAGACCAAAAGTTCAACCCCATAGGCCCCCGTGGAAGAAATCTTTGGCCTGATTTCGCGACCGTCGTTGTACCAGCCACCGCTAAAGGCGACCAATGGATTCGGCGAACGGAGAACCCCAGTCATGATTCAATGTCGCCGGGCAAATTTTTTGACGAGAAAGAGCGAAGGGACGCTGGCAAATGGTTCAAGGCGGCAAGAGATTCCATAGTCGAGATAGTCGACAAGAGGGCGGAAATTCAAAGATTCGGCGACCAGAGCAATCTAGACGAACTTGCCTCGATGTTCCCTGACGAGTTTGACCCGGACGCCCCCGGAAACAAGGTGTTGAAGACCAGGGTCAGCAGGACAAGAGTAATGGCTATTCCGCCAGGACTGGGGCCTGGCATCAGTTCCGGCGCTGGAAGTGATGCCGGCTCTGGCGTCGACGTCGGTACGGGAGACGGCAATGGCGGGGGTGGTGGTGGCGGCAATGGTAATGGGAACGGCGACGGCACAGGAACGCCCCCCAACGTTGGCCCCGGCGTTGAGAGAGGAGCTAGGTCTACGCGAACTCCAAGGCTTCAACGTCCCCGCCTTATACCCACAGGCCCTTCAAGGGCAACTGTGGCCTTTACCATTGCCGAGCCTGTCAAAGATCAGATAAGACTCAGAATAATACCCACCGGGGGAGAGTGGACACGGGAGGACAAGGTTGAGATCACCCAGGCCAGGGTCATCAGCCCTGCGGGGCAGCAGGTGCAGGTCGACGATGGCGCTCTGTTTTTGTCACCGAATGTTAATGAGCGTGTGGTCATTGAGGTGACTACCAGCAAGAACATGAGCGATCTGGCGTTTAGGATTGGTTAGGCCTATGTGGAATGATCGACTGCTGCCGCACCCCTTGCTAGCCCCGTGGACAGACGATTACGGAGACGCGGAATTCATGGTAAATGTCCCCCACGCGGTGCTCAATAACGGCAAGCAAATTAACCTTACCGTCAAGTATCACCTTACCAGCAAGCATCTGCGGGGCGTAATAGCCGAGGGTTCGGCGCATTACGTGGGACTGCTGGCTTGTCACACGACCTTCAGCCGCGCTGCCGTTACCGCCACCATAGAAGATGATCTTTACGTTCTTGACGCAGGCGACTACGCCGACGAGATCAGGCTAACTCCCCACGTGATTGCCACGAAGCGAATAGAAGGATTTAACTCCGATGAATTCGCCGAGGAGTTCAAGACCATTAAACCCGGGGGATTTAGCATTCCGCCCGGGTCTATACTGGCGGTTGGAGATTCCGTGAACATAGCCTTGGAGGAAGGCCGCAGTCCACATTCGGCTATAGATTTGGTTCAGGACAGCAAGGTTGAACCAGGATCATTCACGGTCAACCTTGATGACAACAGAATCAAGATTCACGTGGAGCCGGAGGACAAGAAGAAGATTGAAGCCTTTCGTCAACGAGGGCAGGGTAGCCAGGAGATGGCAGTGCTGTTCCCAGCCGTCTACCTTCACGCCGTCACAGAAGCCCTGAGAAATCTGGATGGTTATCCAGATACCCATTGGGCCTCGACGATGAGAAAAGCCTTGGAGAGACACGAGATCGAGGACGATCCCGAAGTACTGAAGTCCAGGGCGCTAATGCACGCTCAAAAGCTCATGGAAATGCCCATGGGCACGCTTCTGAAAGCATTCGGCAGCGGAGACGAGGAGTAGGCGATATGACCACAGATAGATTCCCGGTTTTCAGGCTGACCCAGGAAGCGTACGATCAACTGGTATTAGTGGCCGAAGATACCCCCGAAGTGTACATGAACCCCGACACCGACTTTGAGCAAATTCTGAGAAGCCGGGGCATTGACGACTACACTTGCGATACCGGCATCGTCTCAAACAGCCCGATCAGTCTTACTCCTGCGACCAGTGGTCCGCCGAATCGTGCAGACCGCCAAGCGTTGGATTTCTATCAGTCGCTGGATGGCATGACAGCAAGCGCGGCCGTTGATATCGTGAATAACAAGACATGGGCTTGGATGACACATTTTAGGTTGCATTCTTATAACATTAAGAGGTGGCTAGTGAGTAGCCGCAGCTTAACTACTCATGTCAAGAAGCACTGGTTTGTTGAAAACCAACGCGATGGTCTCTGGGATAGCAACACAGCTTCCCGCACATGGTGGATCGCCCATACCGCTACGAAAGCCGTCCAAGGCTCCGGTGGAGCCTTTACCGCTCAAGAAGCACTGGAACATTTCGCCAATCACGCAGAACACTACCATACGCTTATGGGTACTGGCGCTGGTTTTACATGGCATCCTGACATTTTGGCTGAATTTGTGCGCGTCTTGATCAATGAGGCAGACGGTATCAACAGAGAAGGGGTTAGGCAGCTCTGGCGTCGCATAAACCTTGCTGCGGGAACACTATTGTTAGATGTTCTTTCTAGAGACGATCTTAGGCGCCGGATTGTTGGGTACGCTGAGTCAATTATGTCTAATTCCAGCCTAGTCAGCGACCGTACAAAGTTGAGAAATCAACGGCCCTTCAGAGTTCTTAGTCTGGGTGCTGGGGTTCAATCCACAGTTTTAGCGCTCATGGCTGAAAAGGGAGAATATGGGATCCCGCGTCCCGACATAGCAATTTTTGCCGATACTGGGTGGGAGCCTCCAGAGGTGTACCAGCATCTTGATTGGTTAGAGTCTGTACTTTCTTTTGAAACAGTGCGTGTAAGTGCAGGTAATATTAGGGAGGCCATTCTGTCGGGAACAAACCCTGAAGGTCGAGAATACTTAGATATACCAGTCTTTCTTATAAACCCTGACGGGAGTCGTGGCATTGCCACACGTCAGTGCACTCGTGTCTATAAGCTAGACCCAATTCGAAAATATCTACGCAAAAGACTCAACATTCTCCCTAAACAGCGTGCACCAAAAGCAGTGCAAGTAGAAATGTGGCTAGGCATAAGCATAGATGAAGTAATGCGAGCGAAACCCAGTAGGGAAGAGTGGATCACAAATCATTATCCTCTAATTGAACTCGACTTCAGTCGCGCTCAATTGCAGAACTGGTTCAACGAACATTATCCAGACAGGTATCTCCCAACAAGCTCTTGCATAGGGTGTCCATATCATAGTGATGCAGTCTGGAAGCACCTTAAGGAGAATGATTCCAAGTCTTTCCAAGACGCTGTATTCATTGACCAAGCCCTTAGAAATGTACCTGCTACCAAAGGCACAATCAAGGGAGAAGCCTACCTGCATCGGTCAAGAACTTCGCTCGTAGAGGTGGACTTCAGCGAAGCCATCTCCTACGACAACGCCATGCTGGAGGAATGCGAAGGACTCTGCGGGATATAAAGTAAACTCCAATTCTCGAAGCATCCCAATGCCTTAGGGCAACGCCAATTGCCTAACAAAACCGCGACTTGCCAATTCCTGGGAATCCCCCTAATTCTTAGACCACATCGGCCACGAAGGAAGGTTCCTTCATGAATCTGGACGAAATCATCGACTTTGCAAATGACGTGAACAGAGAGATTGCTAGTTATGCATCCGATATAGTTTTGAATCCTGACAGGTTGCTTGCCGATGATTTTGCTATTCCGAGACTGAACTGGTATGCCGTCAGTTATGGGGAGGATGAGTTAGACCTAGTGCCTGACGACAAACGAGGGATTTACGCTTTCGCGGTTCGTATCGATAACCAAATATTCCCTCCACATGGCTATATCCTATACATTGGGGTAGCAGGAAGAAATTCCAATCGTTCGTTAAGAGAACGCTACCGAGACTATCTCAACCCTAAGAAGATAATAAAACGGGCCGGCATAGCGAGGATGATAGGGAACTGGCACCGGGTGCTCCAGTTCATTTTCGCTCCGGTGGACGACACTGTTACCACAGAGGACTTACAGCTTCTAGAAACTCAGTTGAACACCGCTCTTATCCCCCCTTACTCAGTACAGGATATTGACGCTGAGGTCCGAATACTAAGGAGGGCATGGTGATGTCAGAAAAAAACCTAGAGCAAATAATCCTCCCTGCTTTGAGAGGAGTAATGGGCAACTGGGTCTACTACTCCTGCCTTATGCAATTGGGAGAACTGAGTTCGCGAATCAGCTTCGCAAGAGATATTCACAAGCATCAAGGATTATCCAGTATGATCCAACGCGCATTGCGTAGCAGTCGAAGTCGGGAGATCGCCGACTACATCAAGACTGAACCGCAGCGGTTTTTCAATTCGCTCGTCGTGGCGGTTTATGGGGGAGAGCCGAATTGGTACGCTCTAAATGATGTGCGTAATAGGAGGGAGGCCCATCTTCTCGAGAATATTCAGCCTGAAACTGTGGAGTCAGTAGGGTTCCTGGCACTTAGGGGAGACGAAAACTTATTTGCATTGGATGGCCAACACCGCCTTGCAGGTATTAAATCGGTAGTCAACGACGGATACGAACCTGCGATTGACGATGAAGTGTCGGTAATCTTTGTCGCCCATGAACAAACCACCACCGGATTGGAGCGAACCCGCAGGCTTTTCACTACGCTGAACAAAACCGCACGACCTGTAACCAAAGGGGACATAATCGCCCTTGACGAAGATGACGTGATGGCCATCTGCGTGCGTCGTCTCATCGAACAAACCGACCTGTTTCGTGGCGACCGAATAGCCTTTGTACAGTCAAATAACGTGCCACCCACAAACACACGATGTTTGACTACTATTGGTAACCTTTACGACATCCTGACTATTTTGTTCACTCAGGCCAATTCTCCTCTGCGCAAACGGAGGCGATTTCTGCAAACCAGACGTCCAGAGAATGCAACCTTGGACAGATATTTTGAATACGCAAAGGAATTCTTCGGACAGCTGCGTAGCTATTTCGGCGAACTGGACGACTTTTTCTCTGCCGAAGAAACAACAGATGTAGTACTCAAGCACCGGGGTCGCCATGGAGGAAGTGCGTTATATCGGCCTATTGGTTTAGACATCTTCACCCAAATAATCTCCCGATCCACAAAGGAGTTGCCCATTGAACGAGCCGTTCGACTAGCTGCTAAGCTACCGCGTGATTTGCGCATTCCGCCATACAATGGCCTCATGTGGGATCAGAGTAGCGAGACAATAATCATTCGCAACAAGGTTACTCTGAGGGAGATCCTGTGCTACATGATAGATAAGAATGGACCCAGATACACGGCACCAAAGTTGCTAGAACGCTATCGAAGAGATACAGGTGACGAAGGCGCCAGTTTACCAGGTCAAGTAATTTGAACGAAGAACCTTAACTAGTACGTGGCATCTACCGGGACAGAATGAATGCTTTGGGGCAGGAGAGTGGCGTGGATGTCAGCTTGACCCTTGACTTAGTGCAAGCCATTTACAACCGGTCGGCACAAGCCGTCTTCTTAGTGAGCCAGAACTGGTACTATAGACTGGCGGTGTGTCTGATCAAGGAGATTGCCCAATGTGCGGGGGCAGTAGTTTGTCTTCGAGACTCACGGCTCAGTCCATTCCGAGAATGACCTTGGATGTAGGCAATCATAGTAGTTCTATTTCGCTGACGATGTACACCGTGTTTTGACCGCCCTTTGGGGTGGTGATACAATGCCCTTGAGCATCCTGCGGAGGTTTCGCATTCCCAATGCCTCCGGTTCATCGCAAGCCCGCCGTACTTACGTTAGGGAAAGCATCCCGAGGAGATGCTTGCGTGCACAGGATGGAAATAAACGAATCTGAAGCCGTCTTCGACGGAACAACAACCTAATTTCCACGGCCTCAATGGGCTACAGTGAGGTGGCAGAATGTCCGGTCATTCCAAATGGAAGACCATCAAGCACCAGAAGGGAGCCGCCGACGCCAAGCGTGGGCAGCTCTTCACCCGGCTCACCCGAGAGATATCTCTCGCCGCGCGGCAGGGCGCGGGCGGCGACCCCGAGATGAACTATCCGCTTCGTCTGGCTATCGACCGGGCCAGAGCCAACAACATGCCCTCCGATACCATCGAGAGAGCCATAAAGCGAGGCTCCGGCGAGGGTGCCGACCAGGATCAGTTGGAGGAGATAACCTACGAGGGATACGGGCCGGGCGGCGTTGCCATCATGCTCCAGACCGTCACAGACAATCGCAACCGCACGGCCTCTGAAGTGCGGGCGACCTTTTCCAAGAGCGGCGCCAGCCTGGGAGCTTCCGGCTGCGTCGCATGGAACTTCGAGACCATGGGCCTCATCACCATGGAGATGACGCCGGAGGACGCGGAGGACATGGCTCTTTTGGCCATCGACGCGGGCGCCGAAGACGTGCGGGTGGATGACAGCTACGTGGAGGTGTTTACTCTACCGGAGAAGCTGGAAGCCGTGAAGCGTCAGCTGGAGGAGGAGAACGCCTCCATCGCCACGGCGGAGGTGTCAATGGTGCCCAAGGCGACCGTTGCCCTGGGGCCCAAGCAGGCGGAGCAAACCCTGCGGCTGCTGGACCTGCTGGAGGACCTTCAGGACGCCCAGAAAGTCTACACCAACGCCGATTTCCCTGAAGAGACCCTGGAAAAGTACCGCGGCGAGGCTTAAGCCCGGTGGTGAAGGTCCTCGGCATAGACCCCGGCACAATCCATCTGGGCTACGGCCTGTTGGAGGAGTCGGACGGCGAGCTTCAAGTCCACGATTACGGCTCCCTGGACTTCAAGTCTTCCCTCCCCGTGGAGGAGCGGCTGTACCAGGTGCACTCCCACCTCATGAACATGATAGGAATGTTCCGGCCCGACGAGATCGCCATAGAGGAACCGTTCATGGGCCAGGGGGCAAATCGTTTCGTCGGCCCCGCCTTCGCCGTGGGTCAGGCCCAAGCGGCGGTGCTCATTGCCGCCGTGTCGCAGGGCGTGCCCGTGTTTCGCTACCCGCCGGCCCAGGTCAAGGCCTCCGTTGCCGACCATGGCGCCGCCTCCAAGGAGCAGGTGCTGATCATGGTGAGCATCACCCTGGCCCTGGATGAAGAACCCCTCAGCTACGACGCTTCCGACGCGCTGGCCATAGCCCTCTGTCATCTGCGGCAGCGGCAGCTTGCAGACCTGGCGACGCTGGCAGATTGGTAGCGTCATGCTCAATCTTGGCGGCCTGAGTTGATAGCCTTCATCACCGGCGTCCTACGCGCCCGTGGGACCGACTGGGTGCAGGTGGAAGTGGGAGGCGTCGGCTTCCACATATCGGTGCCCGCGTCGTTGGCCCTTTCGGCGGGCGAAGAAGGACAGCAGGTAACGCTTCACACCCGATTGATGATTCGAGACGACGAGCCTCAGCTGTACGGGTTCCCCAGCCCGCAGGCGCTGAGGTTCTTCTATATGCTGACCGGCGTTTCCGGAATCGGCCCACGCTCCGCCCTCAACCTGCTTTCAGCCCGCCCGCCGGATATCCTTGCCTCCGCCATCCTTGCGGGAGACTTGGACGCGTTCACTGCGGTTCCCGGCATAGGCAAACGCACGGCGACGCGCATTGTGTTGGAACTCAAGGACCGGCTGGAGAGGGAAGGCCTGCCGCTGCCTACGACCGCCATGTCGGATGATGCCGACGCGGTGTCGGCGCTGACCGCCCTGGGCTACACGGCCGGGGAGGCCCGTCAGGCCCTCCGAAGCATGGGGCCGGATTCAGCGACGCTGGACCTGGAAGAACGAGTCCGCCGCGCCCTAACCCACCTCGCCCAAGGGGGTTGAGCCGCCGCGAGGGTTTGGGAGTGCAGGTAAACCTAGACGGCAAGTCCCTCCAGTTTGCGTATCCACTCTCCAAAGTGGCAGCACTTGGCGCGCATGGTCTGCAATCCTATTCTTTCGGCCACAAGCGGTCCTGCTGACGCCTTCATGCTTGCATATGCCGGTATCTCTGTAGCAATGCGCTTGGATGGCGCGGTCTCTATCCCGTCGTCAATCAGCTCTGGAGAACTGAACTGGGAAACTAGCACTGTTATTCTCTCGACAGCGTCGCTGTCATCAAACTGAGAGTCCAATTGCTTGGGGTCCGACAGCAACAACGCTTCGAATTCATGAAGTTGGATATAGGGAATGAATCGGCTGTCTCCCATGTCCTTCGCCAGAGAACCTTCCAAAATCTTGACTCTCTCATACGGGTCCCTTGTACGAATTGCTTCTTCATACCCCGGAAAGTCGGTTGGCAGTTGGTATAGATCAAACATCGTGCTGAATCGAACATCGTCTCCCTTATCTTTCTTCATCAACCTCTCCATCTCCTTCTTTACACGGGGGTAGGGAGTCATCCCCCCTCTGAACTTGACTCCCCTCTTGCGCCTAGTTGTCACACATCGCACGTATGCTCCGACTGATCGTAGGCCCAAGTGAGGGGCTAGAACTCGTCTTACGAAGGTCTCTTCGGTCTGCCCTTCAACAGTCAAGTTCAACCGGATAGCCACTAAGGGCGGCCCCCAATGACGTTCTTCTCCCACAGTTCCGAAAGGGAATATTCTTCCAACCAATCGGCAAGACTTTGAGTGTTTTGCTGCAAAAATACCGATTCGCGGCCCCTGCGCTCAACGACGACAATGTCTTCTGGGTCGAAGCAATCCACCAAGGCCGTGGATTGGGTGGCAAGGATGACTTGCGTCTTTGTAGATACTGCCTTTATCAGCCCGCCGCCGACGTTTATGGCGTAGGGGTGGAGCCCTAGCTCCGGTTCATCAAGAATCAAGACGTCGGGTAAATCCTCCTCCGGTTGGAGTAGTAGAGTAACCAGTGCAATGGCCCTTAACATGCCGTCTGACGCTTGGGACACGTCAAAAACTTGGTCGCTATTCTTTTCCCGCCATGAAAGAATTACGGTATAGTATTCCGGTTCCAGCACAAAATCGGAAAAGTACGGCAGAATCAGTCGAACGTGTTCAACTATTCGCTGGTAAACCCTACCGTTAGATTCCTTCAACCGATAAAGAACAGCGGCGATGTTTCCAGCATCTTCCTTCAAGTACCGCCCATCTCCAATGTTCCACTTGGTCCGCATACGTGCCGTAGGCGAAGTGTTGTGGAATTGGTGGATTATAATGCGTCTGAGAATGCCCAATATAACCTGAGCGGTAAGGTCTGATTCAGCTTTAACAGGGAGCTGGGGTGAGTATCCTCCAACGGTTGTAACTACCCATTGAGCTGGTGAGCCGTAGCGTTCTCTGGAAAAACGGTAGCTTTCGTCGGGGAATATAAACGTGTCTCCGGCGGCAAAAACCAATCTAAACCGGTACTGATTTTTGCCGGCGTCGGTTTGGAATGTAAGGTTGGCCTCGATCTCCCGGGTTTTGCTTGGACCATCGTGAAGCAATTTGCTGGCGCCACCCTGTTCTCCTACATAGACTCTCAGATTGTCGGGATCTGACAGCATCCAACTCATCATTTGAAAGAAGGAGATGAAGTTAGACTTTCCTACACCGTTGGGGCCAATCAGTACCGTTAGATCATTGGGCGCAAAATTCTCCAAGGATTTGATGGTCTTAAAGCCCTTGATCGTGATTTTTTCAAGTCTGTCTCTCATAGCCACTTAGCCTTCTCGGTCGGTAAGACCGACGGATATCTTTTCTAATTCTAGCAGCCGACATATAGCCGCGAATAGCCAGCCCCCCCGTGTCATCATTAATCCGCCATAGTTAGCGCCAAAGAGTGCCCCCTTCCAGAAAGTAGCCAGCATCGGCTAGCGTCTCAAATGGCCGACTGTCGTCTTCTCCCACTACAAGGTCCGCCGCGCCCAAGGGGTTGAAGGAGGAGCGTGGGTCTGCCAACATGGAGCATCCATGCCGAGCGCGAGAATGTACTCTCAATGACAAGAACGGCAACAGCCAGCTTTCGGTCTAATCTGAAATGGACCATTGGTCTGGTTGTGCTCTTTGGTGTTCTGGCTTCTACCTTCGCCTGCGACGGTCAGTCTCCTCCTCCGCCAACGCTGGAAGACAGGCCCACGCCGACGGCTAGTCCTGATCCCCAGCCCACTCTCACGCCAACGTCTACACCGACTCCCCAACCCACCCCAACATCAACTCCCACACCTGCTCCACCTCCGCCTGCCTCTCCTGAGCCCACGCCACCACCCATCCCTACGCCGACCTCCACACCCACGTCACTACCAACGCCCACACCCACGCCAACGCCCACTGTCACCCCAACTCCCACACCGACTCCCGCTCCGAGGCCCACGCCTACACCTTCGCAATATCTAATAGAGAGCTTCGACGTCGAACTCACGCGGGCAGAAAATGGGCTGGTGCAGGCCGAGTTTTCCATTGTCATAGCAAACGCGGGAGAGATCGCGGCCTCAGAGTCCCACCCCGTATATGTATCCATAGACGATGAAGGACCCCTGGAGGTGGAAGCCATCGAGCCGCTGGAAGGCGGGGAAACAGCTTCTCTCCGCTTTGCCCAGGATTTGGAGCCAGGCCGATACAAGGCATTGGTGAGCGTCATGGATGCAGAGGCTGAACTGGATGTAGACGCGAGGACGGCGGAAATTTCCTTGGGAGTGTTGGAGCACAGCATCATCGAAGATGGACTGACCCATGTCCGGATAAAGGCTTCCAATGGTGGAGAATTGACTGCCGAATCCGTGGTCCTATCCGCCCAATGGCAGATAAGGCCGAGCGAGGATGCAGAGGCTGGCAACGGCATGACGAGCGGCAGCAATGAAAGCGCCGCAATCATAGATAAGTTGGAACCTGGAGAAGATGCGGAAGTGGCCGTTCCCCTCCAGATTCCCTCCGGCTCCTACGACGTCGAGATAGCCGCTTACACGGATACGCTAGAGGCAACGTCGGACGACAATGCCGCTCAGACAACCGTTGACGTGGAGTACGTACAGCTCGCCATGTCCGTGGAGGCCGTGCGGCACTTGGGCTACGCCAACACCGGTGAAGGGTTGGTGGAGATTGACCTGCGGGTGACCAATAATGGGGTTGCTCCCGGAACTGACTTGACCGTCGGGCTGGACTGCCTGGGTGTAGAACCCGCTGACTGCTCGCAGATGGTAAATTCCGATCTGATTCCGGCCGGTGACATCGCTGAGATTACCTTGTCGCTGATCGTCCCACAGGGCTCCACTGAAGCGATGGCCTACGCCGGGGCACTGGAAGACAGTTATCGCTGGGGGCATGGGAACGTGGCGGAATTCGTCATTGAGGTCCCTGAACTTCCTGCGACCAGGCTAAGTTTGGAAGTCGAAACTTCCGTCAGAGACGAATACTGGAGTGACGGGACCGCCAACGTGGACATAGCTTTCTCCCTTCGCAACGAAGGCTACGCGGAGTTTGAGGCCCCCCAACCCATCTCCTTTGTTTGCCTTCGCGAAGAACAGAGTGTGGAGAGCTGCGGCGGCGAAGTGACAGTGTCCCTGTTGGACGGCTTTGGGCCGGAGACAACGGAATCTCTAATGATTCGAATGCCCATGGGAATCACACTGCTGGAGGCGGAATATGGGGCGGAGGACGCTGCCCGGTTCGAGGTGGAAGTCCCCGAGCGTATCCTGGGCGTAGCCAGAGACGTGTGGGAGTGTTTCAGCGACAGACCGGGAGAGGGAGCAAAAAATGAAGGCTGTGGCGGGTGGTTCCCGGAGACCATCGTCAAGTGGGACCAGAGCAAGCCGATAAAGATGTGGGCAACGGGCGACGAGGAGTACGTTGCTGTGCTGGAGGAGACTTTGGAGGAGCTATCCCCGCTGCTGAACCTGGAATTCCAGCGCGTCGAAACGGAAGACGAGGCCGACCTTAAGGCCTACGTAGGGGTGTCAGTAGAAGAAGCGAAGGCGGCGGACTTCTATTGCGAGCATTCGTTGGGGTGCGCCCAATCTTGGCAAGGTTCCCCTGACATTACCGTCGGGGCAATTATAGGCGTTTGGGACTACTACAGCGCGCATTTGGACGAAATCGGATTGCTGGATGACAGAATCAGGCGCACCATTGTGCACGAGGCCCTTCATGCTCTGGTCCCTATAATCCACAGGAAGGATCCCCTGAGCATACTCAATATCACCGGCAGTGTGAGGATGTTCGAAATGAATCCGACGGACGAGGCCCTGATTAGGCTTCATTCGAATCTCCTGGTGAAACCGGGCATGACAATGGGGGAAGTGGAGGATTTAATCTTCTTTGAAGACGAACTAATGGACCCTCCCCCTCCTGACGACATGGAAACGACACCCATTGAACTGGTGAGACAGGCATACACCGCCTTTCACGAGGCTGAAGCGGTGGGATTCAGGATACACGGCTCTTGGGTTGGGTGTGGACACGAGTTCGGTACGGCGGATCTGCAATTTGCTTCTCTCGCATCGGGCGCAGCAAACTTAGTTCGATTTAAAGACCGCAATAGCAATGTGTTCATCATCAGCGACCCCATTGGCAAACAGGCTACTGAGTACTGGAAGAGCACTGATGGAACTTGGCAAACTGTCTATTCCAGCGACATATTCAATAACACCGCTTGGAGAAGCGGGTTTTCGAACCCATTCACCATGTTTTCCAGTATTCTGCTCCTTGCCGACCCGGAGAAGATCAAGATATCTGAGCCCGAGCCGGGAAAGCTGAGGTTAGACGTATATTTGGAAAAGACGCTGGTCAACGTGCGTTGGTCAGATGCCGAGATCCTGACTGCCAACCTGACTATTGACGTTGAAAGCCACGAAATACTTTCTTACTTCATGTCGTGGCGCTTCAACCCACACAGCGAAGATTCGTGCACTTCCTACTCGTCCAAGGCCACAGGCGGCATCTACGGAATTGAGATAAAGATTCCGGCCGTCATCCAAAGGGATTCCTCCATATTGCGATGGCTTCGACAGCAAGATAGTTAAGGATGGAGCGGGGCGCACTGACCCCACCCGGCTTGTGCAGGCACTGACGCTCGCCCTACAGTTGCCACCGCCGCCGCCCTCTCAACGGCCTCGTTCAATCACGAGTTTAGGCTCTTGCCCTCGTCGCTGGACCTGGAAGAACGAGTCCGCCGCGCCCTAACCCACCTCGCCCAGGGGGGTTGAGCCTAACCCAACCGGCCCTGCTTGGCGGTGTCTCGTGATACCCTTTCCGCCGCCTGGTACATCGACGGATGGGGAGGAACGTCAAAGCCCGTGCCTTCCAGCATCTCCCCAACGGTCCGTATCTGGATCTTGGGGTAGTTGCGCTGCCACACTTTCGAGAAATAGAAGCCGGCGTTCACTGCCTCTGCAGTCATGGCTTTCGTCGGCTCCTCCAGAGAGATGAACAGCCCCAAAGCCGCTTTTTCCCGCTCGACTGTCCCTTTCAGGTCCCGAATGTGGGGCGATGACACCTTGCCGCTCTTGACCTGCACAATGGCCTTTTGAGCCGAGCGACGCGGCCCGTCGATGAAATGCAAAACGCCGTCAATGCCCTGATCTGCTCCCTTCTTCTTCTCTCTCGGACGCGCCTCCAGTAGGGACATCGCCCAAAACTCGAACTGGTACCTGTCTGCCTCTGCCAAAGCTCGTGCGCTTCCCACGTCCACCGGCTCCCCAACAACCTGGTAGTCTTTGTTGGAGCTGAGATTGAAGGCGGTCTTGAGCCGATTCTTCATCAGGGCAACGGCCAAGTGGGTGACATCAATTCCGAGCCAGCGGCGGTTTAGGTTTTCGGCGGCAGCTATGGCAGTACCGCACCCGCAGAAGGGGTCTAGCACCACGTCTCCCTCGTTAGATGACGCCTGAATGATACGCTCCAACAACGCTTGCGGCTTCTGGGTGGGGTAGCCCAGCCGCTCCTTGTGCCATGACCTCAGTGACTGGATATCAGGCCAAACGTCTTGAACAGGGTAGCCCTTTGCCTCGTCGAGGTAGCGCTTTATCCTCGGAAATCCGTTGCGAGTATAGAAAATGCGGCCCTCGGCCTCTAGCCGTTCCATAGTGAGGGGCGGAACACGCCAGACACGAGTGATACCCTTCCATTCGTATTCATAACCACCACCCTGAAGTCCAGCGGCACTTAGGTCACCGGACATGAAGCGGCGGCCGTTGTTGTCTGCGTAGCGATAATATTGTTTGATGTATTCGGAGTCATATGGCTGAAATGTGGGATTCCACACGGGTGAGCCACACTTGCCATAGAACAGAATCGTATCATGCACCGAACCGTATCGCCGAGCATCGCTGTGGGCACTTTGGCGTTTCCAGATAATTTCGCTCCGAAAATTAGCTGCCCCCAAAACGGTGTCCATAAGTATCTTCAGATAATGGCTTGCCGTGGGGTCGCAGTGTATGTAGATGGAACCCGTGGACTTCAACACTCGGTGCAGCTCCACAAGGCGCGGCGTCATCATCACCAGATAGGCCATCATGGCGTTGTCGCCAATGTACCCCCGGAAGGCGTCAATCATATCCTTCACGCTGGGCGACGCCACAGGATTACGAATTATCTCCTCATCGTAAGTCCGCTCTGCCTCCAGGGTCCACTCCCACGTGTCCGTGAACGCCTTTATCTGGGCTGGCGAATCCTCCCCCGTCTTCTCCCGAAACAGCACGTTGTAGCTGGCGTTGGAGTTGAAGGGCGGATCCAAATATATCAGGTCCACCGACTCGTCGGGAACGTATTCCCGCAGGACCTTCAGGTTATCGCCGTAGTAGAGGGTGTTAGGCATGGGGTTTAGAGTCTGCATATTACACTTAGTCTTGAGAGAATTGTTGCCAGCTATGCATTGCTTCTGCTTTGCCTTTTTTGCTTCTCTGACAGCTCAATTAGTGGCTGTAGTGCTTCAATCATTTTGCCAGCTTGCTCGGGTTTCTGCAGCATTGTTTGTATAAATGCCGCGCCAAATTGATCCCCTAAATCTGCCTTCGCTGGTACTGCTGTCTGATTCAAGAGATTCGTTACGGTATTTAGGAGTTGCTGGTGACTTTCAGTTACAGTTCTCTCGGTCACTGCCGCTCTCTTGTCAATCTCCGCCAATAGGTCTCTGGTCTTGTTAAAATTGTCCCTGCTTTCACGCTCGGCTGATTTGCTGAGCCAGAATGCAAATCCTGCGAGAATCACCGAAAGAAATCCTGTTATCAATGAAATAATCACGGGAATATTTTCCATGCCGCTTTATCTCCGACTTTATAGTTGATGTTGGCAAAGTCTCAATCATTTGAATTCGGGCAACTTCAACGACTGCACAATTTCCCACGCCAACTTCCAATTTAAGTGGAACTCAAGTGTTGTGCAAGTCTTCTGATTAGATCACTGAATCAGCACTTGTCCCGCCGCAGCCCTTTCAACAGCCGCCGCCAGCCACGAGTTGAGGCTCTTGCCTTCGGCGCGGGCGGCTGAACTTGCCGTCCGGTGTAGCGACGACGGAATCCTTAGTGCAATTCTGCCAGAATAAGGCTTTTCCGGCTCCCGACCGCGTTCCGCACAGAACTTCAGGTATTCGTTCACTGAGTCCTTGAACGCTATCCTGATCTCTTCAACGGACTTTCCCTGGAAGGTAATCACGTCCCTGGTATTTATCACTGTCCCATGAAAGATGTCCGCTTCTTCCTCAAAGGTCACTGACGTCTGATAACCCTGGTAATTCATTTGATTCCTCACTCTGAAACCTCTACGGTGACCCGCGCTACGTCTATCTCATAGGCCCTTTTGACCGCCTGCGCCAGGTCGAATGCTGCCTGCATCTGGTACCAGGTTGTGGTGCCCCCGCCAAATGCCTTGTCCAAGCGAATGGCCATCTCCGGAGAGATTCCCGAACGCCCGTTGACAAGGCTTGACAGCTGCTTCCGGCTTACTCCAAGCCGACGCGCGGCCTCCGTAATGCTCAGGCCCAGCGGCTCCAGGCAATCGTGACGTACGGATAGACCCGGATGCGGTGGATTCTTCATAGCCATCTCTACTACTCCTTCCCTGGTCTAGTGATAGTCAATCAAGTTCACCTCATAGACGTTGCTTCCTTCTAAGCGGAAGGTTATCCGCCAGTTCCCCGATACGGTCACTGCCCAATAGCCTCTTAATGGGCCGCTCAGCGGATGTAGCCTGTACCCTGGTAGGTCCATGTGTCGCGGCCCCGTGGCCACGTCCAGCCTGGCCAAAATCCGCTCAACCTTGTCCAGATTGTCGGGCGGGATGCGCCTATGGTCGCCCCTTTCGTACAGCCTGCGCAACCCCCTATGACGGAAACTTAGGATCATTCAGTTATCGTAACCAATTACTACTCAGGTTACAACAACGCAAACGGTCGACGTAGATGTAGATAGTAAGCACAGAATTCCCCCCACCCGTGGTATCATTAGCACGCCATGGTCAGCACCAAAGAGCGGCCCTTCCAGATAACCGCCGACTTCCGGCCTACGGGAGACCAGCCTAAGGCCGTCGACCGCCTGGTGGAAGGCGCAAGCCAGGGACTCCACTACCAGACCCTCATGGGCGTCACCGGCAGCGGCAAGACCTTCACCATGGCCAACATCGTCCAGCACCTCCAGCGTCCGACCCTCGTCATCGCCCACAACAAGACCCTCGCCGCCCAGCTTGCCACGGAGTTCAGGGACTTCTTCCCCCACAACGCCGTGGAGTATTTCGTCTCCTACTACGACTACTACCAGCCCGAGGCCTACGTGCCTCAGACGGACACCTACATAGAGAAAGATTCCGACGTCAACGAGGAGATAGACAAGCTCCGCCACTCCGCCACCCGCTCTCTTCTCACCCGCCGCGACGTTTTGATAGTCGCTTCCGTGTCGTGCATCTACGGCCTGGGAGACCCGGAGGAATACTACTCCTTCGTCGCGCCCCTTCGCGTCGGCGAAACCCGCACCCGCACCAGCCTTGTGCGTGACCTGGTGGCGATGCAATACGAACGCAACGACGTCAGCCTCGTTCGGGGCCGATTCCGCGTCCGGGGGGATACGCTGGAGATGCTGCCCGCCTACGAAGAGGTGGCCGTTCGCATCCAGTTTTGGGGCGACGAAATAGAGCGCATCGTCCAGATAGACCCCCTCACCGGCGAAATCCTCGCCGAACGTCAGGAGATGGAGATATACCCCGCCAAGCACTTCGTCACCTCCGAGGAGAAGATGCGCTTGGCCATTGAAGACATCCAGGGAGAGCTGACCGAGTGGGTGGCCCACCTGCGGGGCCAGGGCAAGATTCTGGAAGCTGCCCGGCTGGAGTCCCGCACCCGCTACGACGTGGAAATGATGTCCCAAGTCGGCTACTGCTCCGGCATTGAAAACTACTCCCGGCACATCGGCCGTCGCACCGCAGGCAGTACTCCCTGGACTCTCATGGACTACTTCCCCAAAGACTTCCTCATGTTCGTCGACGAGTCCCACATGACCCTCCCGCAGCTGCGGGGCATGTACCATGGCGACATCTCCCGCAAGAATACGCTGGTGGAGTTCGGCTTCCGCCTCCCCTCGGCCCTCGACAACCGCCCCCTCAACTTCAGGGAGTTCGAGGACCACGTGAACCAGGTTGTCTTCGTCTCCGCCACCCCCGGCCCCTACGAAATGGAGGTGAGCAACAAGGTGGTGGAGCAGGTAATCCGGCCCACGGGCCTGCTGGACCCCGTCATCACCGTAAAGCCTACCCGCGGGCAGATTGACGACCTGCTGGAGCAAATCCAGGCCCGGGTCGAGCGCGGGGAACGGTGCCTCGTCACCACCCTCACCAAGCGCATGTCTGAAGAGCTTGCGGACTACCTGCTGGAGATGGGCGTCCGCGTCCACTACCTACACTCGGAGATTCAGACCCTTGAGCGCAGCGAAATCCTCAGGGACCTGCGCTTGGGCGTGTACGACGTCGTGGTGGGCATCAACCTGCTTCGGGAGGGACTGGACCTGCCGGAGGTCAGCTTAGTGGCCATTCTGGACGCCGACAAAGAAGGCTTTTTACGCTCGTCATCGTCGTTGATACAAACGGTGGGCCGCGCCGCCCGACACGTGGACGGGCAGGTCATCATGTATGCCGACAACGTCACAAAGTCTATGCACTTTGCCATCAGTGAAACCAACCGCCGCCGCCAGATTCAGGGCGACCACAACCAAAAGCACGGCATCGCTCCCCAGGGCATCCAGAAGGCGGTGCGCGACATTACCGAGCGGGTCAAGGGGGTGGCGGAGGAGCGGGCTCCCTACAAGGCGGAACGGAAGCTGATGTCTCAGGACGAACTCTTCCGGGTGGTCAAAGATCTGGAGATCCAGATGAAGAAATCCGCCAAGAACCTGGAATTCGAAAAGGCGGCCATGTTCCGGGACGAAGTGTTAGAAATCCGACGCCTGCTAGCCATGGCCAAGAAGGACGCCTAGGCACTCCCGCCTTTTGACTCAAAGGGCCTTCAGGTGCTAGCATTCTAGTAACAGCAGACAAAACTTCTGGAGGTATGAGATGGCCGAAGAGACGATTACTCGACAATCAGTTATCGACACTATGAAGAATGTCTATGATCCGGAGATTCCGGTAAACGTGGTGGACTTGGGTTTGGTCTACGGTGTGGAGGTCGACGAAGGGGACGTGCACGTGCTTATGACCCTCACCGCCCCCGGCTGCGGCATGGGCCCCATGATTGCCCAGCAGGCGGAATGGGCCATCTCCGAACTGGAGGGAGTGGAAGACGTGGAGGTTGAGATGACCTTCGACCCGCCCTGGTCTCCCGAACTGATTACGGAAGACGGCAAGAAACTCCTGGGTATCGACTAGCCCCCTCCATCAACAGCAAAGGACTGGTGCACGACTTAAATTGACCACGCCTCAGAGGCTCCCCACGCCCCAGGAAAAGGCCCGGCTGGACTCCATTCGCAAGACTTGGCAGCAACGCCGCGCCATCACCCAAAATCTCTCGGAAATCAAGACCAAGGTGGCCGTGTACAGCGGCAAGGGTGGTGTGGGTAAGACCACCGTGGCCGTCAATCTGGCCGTTACCCTCGCTCGGCAGGGCAATTCCGTGGGCCTGCTGGACGTGGACATCGACTGCCCCAACGTCACCAAGGTCTTGGGAATTACGGAGCCGCCCTCCCAGGTGAACGGCAAGCTCGTTCCCTCCGAGCGGTTCGGCGTCAAGGTCGTATCCATGGGCTTCTTCCAGCAGAAGGAAGACGAGGCCATCATCTGGCGCGGCCCGATGGTGCACAACGCCATCAACCAGTTCCTCCAGCTCACCCAGTGGGGCCAGCTAGATTACCTGGTTGTGGATCTGCCCCCCGGCACTTCCGACTCTCCCCTGACGGTGATGCAGACCCTGCCCCTGGATGGCTTCGTCATGATCACCACTCCCCAGGCCCTGGCCCAACTGGACGCCAAGCGCTCCATCAACATGGTGCGCAAGTTGAACGTGAAAGTCCTGGGGGTTGTGGAGAACTACACCGGCGAGATATTCGGCGAAGGCGCGGGCCTTGCCTTGGCACAAGATTTGGAAGTGCCGTTCCTGGGTTCCATGGCCTTGCGAGCCGACTACCGCGACGAAAGCAAGCCGACGTCACTCACCAGCAAGGCCGTACGTCGGGAGTACGAAGGGCTGGTAAAAAAGCTCCAGGCCAGTCTGGCCGCCAACGCCGCCGGGGAGTAAACGCCGCCGTGCCGTTAGGCGGCAGTTATACGGGGCACGGATTGGTTCCAGAGATTTGTCGACGATTAGCTGATTTCTGAATTGATCCTCCTCGCAAGCGCCCAATTCTTTATATTCTTGTTGCAGCATGCCTAAGAGGAAAAGTTGTAATCTAGCATTGGACAAGTTCAACTATTGAGAAAACGCGAGTGAATCAGTTGGATAACAGAATGGAATGGTCGCAGAGTGTTCGGGCAGGGGTTACAAGCCGAGTGGCTCTGTTTATTGATGTGGATAACGTGCTTATCTTGGCGCAAAACTCAGGCTTGCCTTTCCGACTCTCATTGATCATAGATAGAGTCCGTCAGCAGGGAAGAATAATGTCGGCAAGGGCGTACGCTGATTGGACTGACAATCGGCTTGAACCGGTTCTTAGAGACTTCAGGGACAACGCAATTGAACTTGTGGAATTGCTAACCTCAAGGGCGAGCAAGGACCACAAGAACACGGCTGATATCCAATTAACTGTCGATGCTCTGGAAATGGTATTCTCACCCGTTAGGCCTGACGTGGTTGTCATCGTGGGGGGAGACCGAGACTATGTGCCACTTGTTCAGAAACTAAAGAGATATGGTGTCTTCGTGATGGGCATAGGCGTTGAGGCGGGAGTGAGTAAGGTCTTAAGTGAGGCATGCGATTTATTCATCTTTTATGATGATATCGTGCCGCCGGCCCCGGAAGAAGAATTAGCTGGGCCCATATCCTCCCCAGATCCAGTGGAGGCGTATACGCTGATGCGTAGAGCAATTCAAGCAATCAATAGCGAGGGTCGTTTGCCTACAGGAGCATCAGTGCACACAATGATGAAGCAACTCTCCCCAGCTTTTGACCTGGTACGTTACAAAACTACTTTCAAGGCCCTCGCGCAAGATGCTCAGGAGGCGAAGTACGTCATACTAACCGAAAATACAAGCTCTGACATTACCTTGGGCGTAACCTCGTCCCCAGATGTTCCGGACATTCTAACCATTGAGCCGACTAGAAGTGAATACGATCTCTCTACGCGCGCCGCCAGAACCGCAAGCTACGGAGCAATTCTACAAGAGCGTCGCATACCATTATTGCCATGGAGTATCCGAAAAGAGTTCTTGCAGCTGTTATGGGCAAGCATCAATAAACGGGGCGTATTTGGAATGCCCCTGGATACCATGAGGGAAACACTTCTGGAGCATGGCAAAAGGAACAGCCTTAGAGTCTCTCAGCACATGATTCAGAAGCTCCTATACACCTTGAACTTCGCCCGCTGCTTCAGCATTTCTGAGAACGCGGTTTACGGCTACACTGTCTCGATTCCTGGGGACCTTGGCTCGCCACTCTATACGGTTGTGGATGTAGAAGAGGCAATAAATCTGGTCCATAGGGAATACCTCAAAATCCTAGCGAGCCGTGTTCAGTTGCTCGATCCAGAGGCCGCCTTTGATCTGCTTTATGGCGATGAGATTGTTGACGAGGAGGAACAGATCAGCTTAAAAGCAGTGCTGGATAAAATGTGCAACGAAATCAAGCCTCTGAACCAAATGTCACAAGCTCTAATTGCGGCAAACCGCTAAGTCACTTGTCCCTCGCTATTTATGGGACCGACCCTCCTATGTGTTTGCCGCTACTCTCTAGGAGTATTGCGGCGGTTCGGCTATCAAGCCACGCTGGGCCTCAGAAAGTATCCGTCCGTTAGGGAGTAGCCTGCGCCTTGAATCAATCTCCGCCCAGCCGTACAATTGGGCTATATGGAGAAAGCGGTTCCCTGCCGGAAGTGAGGGCAGGAATCTTGGAAACGAAGGAAGAAGCTAAGTGGCTACAACTGGAGAGCTTAAGGACAGGGTTGACCGGATGGGCGATACTATGGACATGCTCGCTAAGAATTACACCACGTTGACTGAACTCGTGGTCGAGCAGAGGCGGGAAATGGCCGAGTCGAGGCTGCAGACGGTCGAGTTGCAACAACAGACGGTCGAGTTGCGACAACAGACGGCCGAGTTGCGAAAGCTGCATGGCGGGCAACAAGAGCAGTTGGTTGAGATGCGGAAGCAAACGGCCGAGATGCGAAAGGAAACGGCCGAACTGCGAAATCAGACCAAAGCGCATCAGAAGCTGCTGGATAATCATCAAGAGCAACTGATGGAGATGCGTAGGGACAGCCAGAAGACGCGCCGGCTATGGATAGCGATCGCTCGTAAGTTGGACTGGCTGGATGAGGACGAAGACTTCGATTAATCCCGGATACCGCTAGCCGAATACATCATTCCCACCGTCAAGGGTTGTGATTGACTCCTGAAAGGGTGGTCCCTCAGCCCTCCAAAAGCGCTTCCCCCTGTACGTTGCCGCCCAACCGCCTCTAGCTTGGCGTCTTTACCACCGGGCGTGACTTGCCCGGGTCTCCGGCGGCCACCACGCCCTCCTCCTCAAGCAGTTCCAGCAGCTGCATAGCTCGCGTGTAGCCAATCTGAAGCCGCCTCTGGAGCATGGCGGGCGACACGTGTTGGTACTTCTCGCACAGCTCCCGCGCCTTCTCTAACAGGTCGTCCTCCAACGGCTCCCGCACGTCTTCTTCGTCCTCGTCCGGCTCTCGCAAGGGCATGTCCGGCAGCGGCGGTCCCTTCTGTTCCTTCCAGAAATCGATCACCGATTCGAACTCCGAGTCCGACACGAAGGCGCCCTGAATGCGCTGGGACGTTGGGGATTGGGCCGAAAGGTAAAGCATGTCCCCCTTGCCCAGGAGCTTGTCTGCGCCGGAGCCGTCCAGAATCACTCTGGAGTCCACCTGGGAGGCGACCGCGAAGGCGATACGGCCCGGGACGTTGGCCTTCAGCAGGCCCGTGACCACCTTCACCGACGGTCGTTGGGTACACAGAATCAGATGTATGCCCGTCGCTCGTCCCAGCTGGGCCAGCCGCACCAGGGATTGTTCAACCTCGAACCCGGACGTCATCATCAGGTCTGCCAGCTCGTCGATTATCAGCAGGGCGTAGGGCATCTGCTCCTTGCTTCTCTGGTTGTAACCGACAATGTTGCGAACGCCGATATCCTCCATGAGCTTGTATCTATGGAACATCTCCCGCAGCAGGGCGGCCAAAACGTCCAGCACCTCGTCGGGGTCAACTATGACCGGCGAATAGAGATGGGGAATTCCGTTGAAGGGCGTCAACTCCACCCGCTTGGGGTCTACCATCAACATCCTTAGCCGGTCCGGGCGGTTGGACAACAGAAGTGACATAACCACCGAGTTGATGCAGACGCTTTTGCCGCTGCCCGTGGAGCCGGCAATGAGCAGATGGGGAAGGCTCAACAGGTTCGCAACCACAGGCTCTCCGCCCGTGTCCTGACCAAGGGCTATGGGCAAGCCTCCGTGTTTAACAATCTTCTGAAATTCAGGATCGGTAACCACGGATTTCAAGGGGACGATGCTGGGATTCGGGTTGGGGACCTCCAGTCCCACGAAGCCTTCTCCCGGCACCTGGGGTTGAATCCGCAGAGAGGACGTCTTAAGCGCCAGTGCCAGGTCTGCCTCCCGCGAAACGATGCTCTGCACCTTCACGCGTCCGAGGTCCACGGAGGACTTCTCGTCCGTGGCTTTGTTGTCACGGTTCTTCTTGATGCGACCGGGCACCAGGCCGAACCGGATAATCCGCGGTCCCGTCTTGATGTCCGTGACGGAAACCTCCACCCCATAGTCGGCCATGGTGGACTCTATGCAGGTAGCCATCTCGGAGAGGGTCTCCTGGGGCGCCGACTGCACAGTGCCATTTTCCAGCAAGTCCAGGCTGGGAAGTTTCCATTCGGAGGCCGTTTTGCCGTCGTCGAAGGAAGCGCCGTTGACGGACGCAATCTCAGCCTGTTGGGGCGCCTGCAACTCCTCGGACTCCAGCATCTTGCTGACGCGTCCCGTAGCTTCCTGCGCCGATTCTTCGCCTTTGCCGCTCATGCCTTTGAACTTCTTCCAGAGCAAGCCGGGCAGAGCAGCGATCCCTCGCCCCACGGACAATAGTCCCACGCCTACGTAGCGCGCTATCGAAGCGGCGCCCGCTTCGGAACCGGTCACGTGCCAACGGTAGAGGAAGACGACCGCCAATAACAGCAGACTTCCCAGGACCTTGGGTATGCCGAACAGCAGGGGATACCCCCCGAAATAGCTGCCCCAGCTTCCCGACATCCCAACCTCGTCCAGTGCGCCGAATTCCTGATAGAAGAAGGAGAGGCCCCCCAGAACGGCCATCACGAATAGGGCGGAGCCGACCCAGTAGTGGGGATGGTCCCTGAAGCTCTGCCGGGCGAAGATGAGGGAGGCCACGAAGGCGGCCAGCCACATGCCGACGGGGAGGTAGCCATATCCCAGGTACGTCCATACGCGCTCTCGCAGGTCTACCATGAAGTAGAGGGTAGCGGCGGGGGCGATCACTAGGGCCAGAAAGGCCAAGATCCAGATTCCGTAGCGAGTAGTCAGGAATAAGAGGAGCTTCTTCACCGGGTTTGTACCGAGCCTTTCCGAGGTTTACGCTATGAGCGCAGTCAGACCTCCAGGGTCACCGGTACAATCATAGGTCGTCTGCCCATGTCCTTGTAAAGAAGCCTGCGGGCGATTTTCTTCACATTTTGGGTTATGTAACTTACGTCTACGGGATATGTGGCTTGACGGTCGAGGGAATCTAGGATATCCGACGCCATTCGGCTGAAGACTTGCTCCCGCCTCGCGTCATCCGTGAAGCCGCTGGAAACCACCGCCGGCTTCTCCACAGGTACCCCCGTTTCCCGGTCGATGCTAACTACGATAATGACTACGCCGTCCTTTGCCAACGTTCGTCGGTCTTCCAGCACCGGGCTGTCGGGGTCCATGGGATTCAGTCCGTCCAAGTAGACGTTGCCCGCCTTCGTCTTTTCCAAGCGCCGCCCGCCCGACTCCGAGATCTCCAGCACGTCCCCGTCCTGCAGCAAGAACACGTTGTTTTCCTTAACGCCCATCTGCTCTGCCAGGGCGGCGTGGGCTGCCAACCCCCGGAATTCGCCGTGAACGGGAATGAAGAAGCGGGGCTTGGTAAGGGTAAGCACCGTCTTCAGCTCCTCCCGAGCGGCGTGGCCGTGAACGTGCACGGTGGCGATGCGGTCGTAGAGGACGCGTGCACCCCGCCGCACCAGGTTGTTAATAGTCCGGTTCACGACTTTTTCGTTGCCCGGAATGGCGGAGGCGGAGATTATCACCGTGTCTTTTGGCAAGATGCGAATCTGTCGATGATCGTCTCTGGCGATGCGTACCAGTGCGGAGGAAGGCTCTCCCTGGCTGCCCGTGGTGATGAGAACTACCTGTTCCGGCGGCAGCTGCGCGGCCCTCTGGAGGGACACCAGCACGCCCGGCGATGATTTGATGTAGCCCATCTCCGAGGCCATAGCCACGTTGTCCACCATGCGCCGCCCCGCCACGGCCACCTTGCGGCCGTGGGCCTCTGCTGCGTCTAGCACAAGCTGGATGCGCGATATGAGGGAAGCGAAGGTGGCCACGAGCACCCGTGCCGGCGCCTCGCCGATGGCCTTCATCAACGTATCCCCCACTATTTGCTCAGAAGGCGTGTAGCCTTCCGTCTCTGCGTAGGTGGAATCCGAAAGGAGGGCAAGCACCCCCTCTTCGCCGAAACGGCCCAATGCCCTGAGGTCCGTGATGCTCCCGTCCACGGGCGTGTAGTCGATCTTGAAGTCCCCCGTGTGCACTACGAGTCCCGCCGGCGTTCGAATGGCCAGCCCGAAGGCGTCGGGGATGCTGTGGCTTACCCTGAACGCCTCCACCTCGAAAGGCCCAACTTGGAAGGGCTTCCCCTCCTCGATCAACCGGAGGTCGGCGTCCCGTAGGAGGCCGTAGTCCCGCAGCTTGACCTTGATCAGCCCTTGGGCCAGCCGTGGCGCGTATACCGGTACATTGAGTTGGGGCAGTACGAATGGCAGGGCGCCGGTGTGGTCTTCGTGGCCGTGGGTAATCAGGATTGCCCGGACCTTGTGGCGACGTTCCAGCAGGTAGGAGATGTTGGGGATGGCTATGTCCACTCCCGGTGCGTCCTCTCCTGGAAAGAGGATGCCGCAATCCACTACGACTATATCGTCCCCCCACTCCAACACCATCATGTTTTTGCCGATTTCCCCAAGGCCGCCCAGGGGAATCAGCTTCAACTGGGTAGTGGCCACTTACCTGCCCTGAGAGAACATGTCAAGCTGCTGGGCTGGTGGCTTTGGATCCTCGACCGTAGGCGCCGCCTTGTCTACCAGGCTGGGAATTGCCTTGAAGTCATTCTCGATGACGCTCCGCAGATTCCCGTTGTGGAGGGCGGCCGCCGGATGGTACATGGGGTAGATTGTTCGCTTTTCCACCTGCCGGGCCTGTGCCCTCACTCGGCCGATGGTCTGGTTGGGGATGAAGCGGGCCATGGAGAACCGACCCAGGGTAACGATGACCTTGGGGTTGATGATTTCAATCTGTTCGTCCAAGTGCTTGCGGCAAGCCTCAATCTCCCCCGGCAACGGGTCTCGATTGTTCGGTGGCCGGCACTTCACTACGTTGGTAATAAAAACGTCCTTCCTCTTGAGACCGGAAGAGGTGATTAGCTGGTCCAGGAATTTGCCAGCGGGGCCCACGAAGGGAAGTCCCTGGCGGTCCTCGTGGAACCCGGGCCCTTCGCCAATCATCATGATGTCAGCGGTGGAGGGGCCGTCCCCGGGCACCGCTTTAGTTCGGGTCTTGCTCAACGGACAGTCGATACACTGTTCTATCCGCTTGGCCAGTTCTTCAATTCGGGTCATGGCCGGCAACCTCGCGGCAAGCTGTACCAACCAAGTGTATCACAGAAAGCACCGGCTTTTCCCATCCCCAGCCTGCAGGCATCCTCGTCACACCCTTAGTCTCACCTGCGTAAGGAGGCCTTTGAATAACCGCCATTCCGGCCCCGAGCCGGAATCCAGAGCCGGGGATTCGGCAGTGAACCACATGTCCATTCTGCCGAAAATCGTCTCTATCCGGTGATTGCGCAAGGTCTCAGTAGCAGGGGCATTCGGCGGGGTGGGTATCCGTATGGTCAACCCCCCTCGACGCCCCTCTTGAGTTTGCATCTCGTTGCGCCGACAATGTACAATCGCTTCATTCTACCAACTGGCGTTCTGCCAAGTCTGCGATTTCAAAGGAGCGGTCCCAATGGCCATCGTCGACACCCTTGAAGCGGTACGCAAGCTTCGGGAAGCAGGCATGAACGAGACCCAAGCTGAAGCAGCAGTCGAAATCATTGGCAGCGCATCGACCAATCTCATGACAAAGGACGACGCAGCCGTGCTGAAAGCCGAAATAAGGGCCGATGTGTTCCGTGCCTTGTGGATTCAGGGCATTGGAATTGTCGCTATCGTCGGAACCTTCATAGCCATAGCCACGGCCCTCGGCTGACCATTGGCCGGTGGGGCCGGCCCCGTCCCGGCTGCTATTCGTCCCCGACGCCTTGGCCTCTGAGATAATCTATGGCGTCCTGCACTGTGATTATCTGCTCTGATTCCTCGTCGGAAATGGAAATCTCGTTGTCGTCGGTGGTGAATTCTTCCTCGAAGGCCATTATTAGTTCAACCTGGTCTAGAGAGTCGGCGTTGAAGGTCTCCGTAAATGAGGCCTCCGGGACCACCTGGTCCTCTTCTACGCCGAGCTTGTCTACGACGATGGCCATGACTCTTTCCTCAATTGTTGCCATGCTTTTCACCCTTTTGACGTGTGCTTGCTTTGGTTTCCGGTCGGTCCAGTTCCATTAGAGACCCCAACACGCCATTCACGAACCTGGGAGAGCTTGCGCTCCCGAATGTCTTGGCCAGTTCCACTGCCTCGTTGATCGCCACCTTGGGAGGGGTGGAACCTGAGTATCTTATTTCGTATATGGCTATCCTAAGAACGTTGCGGTCGACTATTGAAATGTGGGCCACCGGCCAGGCAGGGGCCAATTCCCCTATTGCACCGTCTATATCTTTCAAATTATCGGCTATTCCCTGCACCAGACCCAGGGTAAAGCCCCTTCCCGCGGCCCCCATAAACTCTTCCCTCAGGAGCCTTTCGGCTGACGCTTTCGGCGAATGGTCGGAAGCGTCAGCTTCGTATAGTGCCTTGAGCGCCACTCCCCTAGCTTTACTGCGAAGAGGTGCGGCCTGTTTGGAAACCATGGGATCGGGTCTTCTGGCAGGGACTACAGCAGCGGATACTGCTCGGCTACTCTCTGTGCCGAGCTTGAGTCGCCCACGTTCGCCGTCTTGGCCTGGCGGTCAATGCGCTTGACCAGGCCGGACAGGACGCGTCCGGGGCCGAACTCTACGAAGGTAGTTACCCCCATGTCTAACATGCACTCCACGGACTGCTTCCACTGTACGCAGTGGCAGATTTGGCTCTCCAACTCCTGCTTGATCTCCTCCCCGGTGGTTAACTGCTGTCCGGAGAGGTTGGCTACTATGGGCGCAGTGGGTGGGTTGAAGGTGCTCTCCTCCAGGGCCTTGCTCAGGCCGTCCTGAGCCGGGGCCATTAGTTGCGAATGAAACGCTCCGGCCACCGCTAGAGGTATTACCCTCCGGGCACCTGCGGCTTTGGCCGACTGCATAGCCACCTCTAGGGCGGCCTTGTCTCCGCTGATGACTATCTGGTCGTGGGAGTTGACGTTGGCAATTTCAACGCCCGCCTCCCGGCAAATTTCTGCCAGGGCATCCTCGTCCAACCCCAATATCGCCGCCATGCCGCCGGAGCGGTACTCCGCGGCCATCTGCATCAAGCTGCCCCGACGCTGCACCAATTGAATACCATCCACCAGGTCCAGGACTCCGGCGGCTACCAGGGAAGTATACTCCCCCAGGCTGTGGCCGGCGAAGGCCACGGGCGCTACGGGTTCGCACATTTCCAACTCCTCCAGGGCGGCAAGTGACGCCAGGGAGGTGGCCATAATGGCCGGCTGGGAGTTCACGGTCTTCTGCAAGTCACAGGTGGGCCCGTTGAACATCAGCTTGGTTAGGGAAAAGGATAAGGACTCGTCTACGGTATCAAGAACTTCTTTGGCTCGTAGGGAGGTCTTGTAGAGTTCCTGGCCCATCCCTACGAATTGAGAACCCTGGCCTGGGAATATGAAGGCAATTCCAGGCTTGTTTTTTGTTTTCGTAACGTCCCCCTTAACGAATTTAATCGAGTAGAACAAAAAATGGTTAGGAAAGTTAAAAAGGGTTACTGGAAAACCGCTAAATTTCTTCTTCGACACCTCCTGGCCTGAAGACTTGCCGACCTTTGTAGAACCCACACTTGGGGCAAGCCCGGTGGGGAAGTTTGGCCGCGCGGCACTGCGGACAAAGGGAAAGATGTAAAGGTTTGAGCCGGTAGGCCTGATGTTTCTGGCGGCTTCTGCCCCGGCTCAGTTTTTTAGTTGGTAGGGCTCCCATTAGCGGCCTCTCTCTCTGGATGAACCCAAGGTAGCCAACTCCCTCCAGCGGGGGTCCGCGGGGAGTTCCTGGTCCTGGGGCCGGTGATTATGATTATGTGTTTTGCCATAGACGCCGCAGCTTGGGCAGATGCCCACACACTGGGGATGGCATAGAATCTTTGCGGGTAGATTAAGTATGAGGTGTTGTGGAGCGACTTCCCCCAAGTCGAGAACTCCGTCGGAATCGACGAAGAACTCAGTGTCCTCCAAGCCGTTGGACTGCGTCTCGCCGGTCCGATACAACTCAGTAAAATCGGCGCGGACGGGCTGTCGGAAGCTCAGGCGCCGGTCGCAGACCTGGACAGTCTGTACCCTCAATTGGGCCTCCGTCCAGACGCCTTGCCCAGAGTCCAAATGAATACGGGTTAACCTGAACTGCCCCTGGATCCGCTCGCCTGTCACCGGCTCTGCGGTTCCTGCCTCGTCCACCTCCAAGCCCCACTGCCAGCCCACTGGTTCCCGTAAGAGATCAGAAACATTATGTTGCATATAGTTGTTAAACGCTTTGCGAAAGACGGCAAATTATAGGTTTAGAAATTGAGCTATGTCAAGGATTTGCGAATGGTGCGAGCGGAGTTGGAGAGGTCAGGCGTGGAAATAGCCTTGGATTTCTGCTAACCGTAGGACCTTTCCTCAACGGTTTCCTGGATGAAAGTTATGATGTCACCCGTGGATGCGCCGGGGCCGAATATGCCCCTTAGCCCCATTTCCCGAAGCTCCGGTTGGTCCTCCAGGGGTATTATGCCGCCCGCTACCAGCAGCACGTCCTCCATGCCGTTTTCCCTAAGGCCCGCGATGATTTCCGGGAAAAGCACCATGTGGGCGCCGGATAGAATGCTGAGGCCAATGACGTCCACGTCCTCCTGCAGCGCCGTCTCCACAATCATCCGGGGCGTCTGCCGGATTCCGGTGTATACAACCTCCATGCCTGCGTCCCGGAGCGCACGGGCGATGACCTTTGCGCCCCGGTCGTGGCCGTCCAGCCCGGGCTTTGCTACCAGCACCCTGATTATGCGTTCCGGTTCAGCCATGATGCCCTTCGCGTTCATTTGTCTCCGTCGGAAGAGGGATCCGCTTCCACGCTCTGCACCAGCTCTGTCAGCACGCCGTGGACGGACCGGGGATGGATGAAGGCAATGAGGCCGGAAAGTCCCTCCCGCGGAGCTTCGTCTATCACCTGGAGACCCTGGGACTTGACGGCCTCCAAACCGGCGGCCACGTCTTTCACGTTGAAGGCAAGATGGTGCAGCCCTTCGCCCCGACGCTCGATGAATCGGCCCACGGGAGTCTCCGGCCCCGTCGGCTGCAGCAGCTCCAGCCGAGTCTGTCCCACCGAAATCAGCGCCGCCCGCACGCCCTGGTCCTCCAGCTCCTTTACTTCCGTCATGGGCACCCCAAAGGTCTCTTGGAAGAAGGCTAATGCCTTCTCCACGTCAGCAACCGCCACACCCACGTGGTCCACGTACTCCACGACGCACGTTTTACTCAATATCTTCGTTCCTTATACAACTCGGATTGGTGGATAGGCGATGATCTGGCGAATCAATATCGTCAAAGGGTAAAAAATCTTCAAAGGGTAAAAAACTCATAGCTGAAACTTCTGAATCATCTGGCGGGCTATGACTAAGCGCTGCACCTCGGATGTGCCCTCGTAGATGCTGGTGACCCGGGAATCGCGGAAGTAGCGCTCCACGTCGGACTCCTTGAAATAGCCGTAGCCGCCATGAATCTGCAGGGCGTTGGAACTCACCCGGAAGCAGGCCTCGGACGCGTAGAGCTTTGCCATGGACGCTGCCTCCAAATAAGGCTCGTCCCGGTCCTTCAGGGTGGCGGCGTGCATGGTCATTGTTTGGCTGGCGTAGATGTCCGTGGCCATGTCGGCGATCATGAACTGGATGGCCTGATGCTCCGCGATGGCTTTGCCGAAGGTGCGACGCTGCTGAGCGTACTGCACCGCCGACTCGAAAGCAGCCACGGCGATGCCGATGCACTGGGCCGCTATGACGATGCGGCTGGAGTCCAGAATTGCCATGGCGTACCGGAAGCCCTGGCCCACCTCGCCGATGAGGTTCTCTCGCGGCACTTCCACGTCCTCGAAGGTCATCTCCACGGTGCTGGAACCCCTCATGCCCATCTTCCCCTGCTGCTTGTTCACCTGAAACCCGTCGGAATCTCCGTTCACCACAAAGGCAGTGACGCCCCGATGCCTCATGCTCCGGTCCACGGTGGCAAAGACCACTGTTGCATTGGCAACGTCGCCGTTGGTTATAAAGATCTTGCTGCCGTTGAGCACGAATGCTCCGTTGCGTTCCGTCGCTGTTGTTTGAAGAGCGGCGGCGTCAGAGCCGGAACCTGGTTCCGTCAATGCCCAAGCCAGAATCTTCGAGCCGTCCACCGCGCCGGGGATGTACCTGGACTTCTGCTCCTCGCTCCCAAACTGGTTGACGGTCTCCAGCCCCAGGGATCGGTGGGCCAGCAGGTTAACCGCAGATGCAGCGTCGCCTCTGGATACTTCCTGGATGGCGATAACCATCTGGCGGTGACTGCCTCCGCTGCCGCCGAAGGCCGGGTCCACGCCGATGCCCGCCAGCCCAAGGCCCACCATGCTGCGCCATACTTCCCAGGAAAACTCTTCCTTCTCGTCCATCTCCCGGGCGCGGGGCTTGAGTTCCCTATCGGCGAACTCCCGCACCACCGCCTGCAGCATCCGCTCCTCTTCAGTCAATAGCAGGTCTACCATGTTGGACCCCTCGAATCTCGGATTAGAGGCGCCAACGCTTCGACGCCCTTCACCTGTTATTTATACCAGAAGTCGGCCCATTTGCGCTCCCCGTTGTCCTCGCGGAGGCGGGGACCCATCCCTTTCTCTACGCTTTCCTCGTAGGGGCGGTTCGCGAACCGCCCGTTCACCACCGCCAACCACGCCCCGCACATTCTACAGCCCCACCATCTCCCGCTGCTCGCCGAAGACCCCACGGAAAACGTCGCATATCTCCCCAGTCCCGTGAGGGAAAGGGTGGAAGATCAGTTCTTGGCTCTAAACGGACGCCATCGATTCTGCGTCCTGGATGTACTCGATAGTTTCCCTAACGTCGCGAATAATATCCTCTGCCGGTTCCAGTATCCCGTCATAGAAACAGGCGCCGTGCAAGAATGACTGGCGCTGACCGTAGCGGAGGCGCAACGGTTCAAGTGCTGAGTCTTGCCCGCGCAGCCGCCGGAGCATCCGCATTGTCTGGCCGGAGGTCCGCGGCTCCTCCCCGGTCCGGGCCAGAATCATTGCGTCGGTGGCCCGCTTCGTGGCGCACCAGGCCTTCTCTGCAGCGTTGCGCAGCCTGCCCTGATCCAGCATTTCCAGGGCGTCATCATACAGGCCTCTGGCGTCGTCGAAAATTAAGCCTACCTTTTTGGTTTCCAGCATAGAACCTCGCTTTGCTGGCGGCGGATCTGCCGAGCGAATAACTAGAATAGTATATCAGTTCATGCATTGGCTTTGAACCTGTTGAAGCGACCCCTACAGCCCCACCATCTCCCGCTGCTCGCCGAAGACCCCACGGAAGACGTCGCATATCTCCCCCAGCGTGCAGTAGCTCTCCACGCACTCCAGGATAGCCGCTACCGTGTTGTCGTCGGAGCGGGCGACTTCCTCCAATCGAGCCAGGGCCGCCGATGCAGCCGCCCCGTCCCGCTCTCGCCGCACGTGTTCCAGCCGCGCCGTCTGTCGATGGGCCGCCTCCTCGTCCACCTTCAGCGAACTGCCGCCCGGCGGGTCCTCCGTTCGATACTTGTTCACCCCAACGATGGTCCGTCGTCCCGCCTCCACGTCCATCTGGTGCTGATACGCGGCCTGGTGAATCTCCTCCATCTGAAAACCCTGCTCAAGCGCGGCCACGGCGCCACCCATTTCGTCAATGCGGCGTATGTACTCCCACGCCCCTTCCTCCAACCGGCGGGTCAGGTCTTCCACGTAGTAGGAGCCTCCCAGCGGGTCCACCACGTCGGCAATGCCCGTCTCGTGGGCAAGAATCTGCTGGGTGCGGAGAGATATCTGCACCGACTCCTCTGAGGGCAGCGAAAGAGCCTCGTCCCTAGAGTTCACGTGTAGCGACTGGGTCCCCCCCAGAACCGCGGCAAGGGCCTGCAGCGTGGTGCGGACTACGTTGTTGTTGGGCTGCTGCGCTGTGAGGGTTACACCCGCCGTTTGTGTGTGAAACCGCAGCCGCATGGAGCGAGGATTTCCGGCGTGGAAGCGTTCCTTCATTATCCTGGCCCACATCTTCCGGGCCGCCCGGAACTTGGCCGCCTCCTCGAATATGTTGTTGTGGGACACGAAGAAGAACGACACGCGCCCGGCGAATTCGTCCACGTCCAACCCTGCGTCCACCGCCGCCTGAACGTACTCGATGGCGTTCGCGAAGGTGAAGGCAAGCTCCTGTACCGCCGTCGCGCCGGCCTCCCGCATGTGGTAGCCGCTCACGCTGATGGTGTTCCAACGGGGAATGTTGGCCGAGCAGTACTTGAACACGTCCACCACCAGCCGCATGGAAGGCTTGGGCGGATAGATGTAGGTGCCCCTGGCGATGTACTCCTTGAGAATGTCGTTCTGGAGGGTGCCGCTGATGCTGGAAAGGGGAACGCCCCGCTTCTTGGCAACGGCTGCGTAGAGGCACAGGAGCACCGACGCCGTGGCGTTGATGGTCATGGACGTGCTGACCTTGTCCAGGGGAATGCCCTCCAGCAGCGTCTCCATGTCTTCCAGGTGGCAGATTGGCACGCCAACCTTGCCCACCTCGCCCCGGGCCAGCGGGTGGTCGGAGTCGTAGCCTATCTGGGTGGGTAGGTCGAAGGCCACGGAGAGGCCCGTCTGGCCCTGCTCCAGCAGATACCGGTAGCGGCGATTGGACTCCTCTGCCGTGGCGTAGCCGGAATACTGCCGCATGGTCCAGAGCCGGCCCCGGTACATGGTGGGCTGAACGCCGCGGGTAAAGGGGTGTTCCCCGGGGTTGCCCAGGTCCTGCTCATGGTCGAAGCCGCTGCCGCGAAGATCATCGGCGGCGTAGGCCGCGTCCACGTCCAACCCCGACTCGGTGGCGAAGGCGTCGCGACGCTGCGCCCTCGCCTGCAAAGCCGGGCCCAATGTCCGCCTACGCCACCGTTCCTTCCCGCTACTGCCCAAACCGCCACGCCTCCGATGGGGATGCCCCAATTCTAACCCCCACCACGCCCCCACTCAACCGCAATGGGGAAATGTTGGCGGGGTGAGGACAAGGAGGCGTCAACTCAAGGATTTCTAGGCATACTGAAGTACGCAAAAGTTGGACATGAGGCAGGACAATGTCCATTGAGATGTCCAAGAAAATCAGGTATAATCTACGCCTAGAGAAAATAGGACATTGTCCTTGACAATGTCCTATAGTTGGGAGGAAAAACTTGGCCGGTTGGGATGTGCATTTCGAAATGGTAGTTCGAACTCAGACTCCCGAAGTGGTGGCCATGGTTGCAAAAGCTCACGCCTTGGCTTCGGTTATTCACGGCATACCCATACCGCCTTATCTACAGAATAAACTCGACACGTTGAATATTGCCAGGGCAGTGAGAGGCACTACCGGCATTGAGGGCACGGAAGTTTCTGAGGAAGAAGTGCGAGACATCCTTGAGGCCACGGAGGGGGAACGAGTCCTTCCCGCATCGCGCGCCCGGGAGGAGAAAGAAGTCAGAAACGCCACTGAGCTAATGTACCGCGTATCCGAAATTCTGGATCAAGACTCCCATGCCCCTCTTAGTGAGCAGCTCATACGGGAATTTCATCACATTACTACAAAGGGAATAGACTATCCCCATAACGAACCGGGGCGATACCGTACCTTTCCCGTACGAGCCGGCGCATACTCACCTCCCCAGTCCGGCGACCGGGTACAGACTCTAATGAGGGAATTCATAGAATGGTTCTACTCTGGTGAGCCTCAGGGTTGGGACCCCGTCATTCGAGCCATTGTGGCGCACTTCTTCGTCGTTAGCATCCATCCCTTTGGAGACGGCAATGGACGGACTTCGAGGGCCGTTGAAAGCTATCTCCTCTACCAGGCGAGAGTTAATCCCAGAGGCTTCTATTCGCTTTCAAACTACTACTACAAGAATCGCGATAGCTATATCGAAATGTTGAATTGGGTGCGGTTTAAAAGCGATCCGGATCTGACGCCCTTTGTAGTCTTCGCATTGCGCGGGCTTGTCGAGCAGCTGGAAGAAGTGCATGCCGAAGTCCTTGCAGAGGTTCGCCTGATTTCCTTCCGGGACCTAGCTCGAGAAATGCTCTCCGGTCAAGGCAAGTTAGGAACTCCCGCAGGCAGAAGACAGTTGGATTTTCTCTACGGGCTTAAGGACGCAACTATATCGCTGAGAGAACTACGTTTGGGAATGCATCCCTTATCGCGACTCTATCGGAATGTTACGAATAGGACGCTGATGCGCGATGTGAAGTCTCTGAAGGATCTTGGTCTGGCGAAGGTAGAGGGAGATATCTTAAGGGCCAACCTTGAATTGATGACCCAGTTCACAGCCCTCCGAAGACCAGCGGTCTCTAAACGCCAACAGCCCCCCTAAACCCCCACCCCACCCCTCAACCCCGCCGCCAACAATCGCCGGTGATACCCCCCGTCCCCGTACAACTGCTCCTGGACTCGCGCCCGGCGGGTGAATAGCTGCAGGTTGTGCTCCTCCGTGAAACCCACCGCTCCGTGGCATTGGACTGCCGTGGCGCACACCCTCATGTAAGCGTCGCTCACCCACGCTTTGGCCACCGAAACCTCCCGACGCGCCGGCAGCCCCTCCGATATCCGGTAGGCTGCCTGGTACACCGCGTATCGGCTCCCCTCCAGGTCGATTGCCATGTTGGCGCAGTGGTGCTGCAACGCCTGAAACGTCCCCACGGGACGGCCGAACTGCACACGGTCTTTCAGATAGTCCAACGTCATATCCAACACCGCCTCTGCGCCCCCCACCATCTCCAACCCCTTGGCTGTCGCCGCCCTTTGCAAGGCTCGCTCCAGCGCCGGCCAGCCCTCATCCACCGCTCCCAACGTCGAGTCGGCGGACACTCGCACCTCGTTGAAATCCACCTGCGCTTGCCTCTCCAGCGCCATGGTTGCGTGAGGCGTGACGACAACCCCTTCCGTCTTCAGAGGCGTCAGGAACAGAGTTATCCCTTCCCTGGCGTCTGTGCCCTCGGAGGTTCGCGCAGCCACGATGGCGTAATCGGCGACGTGGGCGTCGGGCACGAAGAGCTTGCGACCGGAAAGCGCGTATTCATCCCCACGACGCTTGGCTTCCAACTGCACCCCCTCCGGACCGTAGTCGCCGCCCTCCTCGGTGACGGCCAGGGTCATCAGTGTTTCGCCGCTGGAGATTCCGGGCAGCAGCTTCGACCGCATGGCCTCGTCCCCCGCGTCCATAACCGTCAGTGCGCCGAGGACAACCGTGGAGAAGAACGGACCGGGGGTTAGGGCGCGACCCATCTCCTCTAACAGCATGGCCAGGTCCAGGAAAGACCCTCCCGCGCCGCCGTACTCCTCCGGCGCGGCCAGCCCCAGCCACCCCAATTCCGCCATCCCACGCCACAGCTCCGGCGGATACCCCTGCAAATCCCCTTCCATTGCCCTCACCACCTCGAAAGAGCATTCCCGGGCCAGCACCTCGCGCGCGCTCGTCTTCAACATCTGCTGAATTTCGCTCAACGCTAAGTCCACGCTATAACCATCCTAATTGGTCTGGGTAGCCGAAGATTCTCGTCGTTATTTGTCAACTTGTAGGGGCGGTTCGGGAACCGCCCGCTCGCCTAAACCGCATTCATTTTCTGCTCCATCAGCAGTCACTCCAAGGTCAATGTCATTATGGGCCCCACTCATGTCATTCTGAGCGGAGCGAAGAATCTCGTCCTCTTAACGGGCAACCTCGACCCCTCAACCCCGGGGCAGCCCCAGCCCTCGACTGGCAATGATGTTCCGCTGAATCTCCGACGTTCCGGCGGCAATGGTGTTGGAGAAGCTGTGACGCCACGCGTCCTGTATCCGCCCGGCAAGCGGGGCCCACCGGTCGTCTTCAGTCAGCTGTCCGTACAGCCCCAGCACCTTCATGCCCGTATCCGCGACCCTCTGAAAGGTCTCGCTGCCAAACACTTTGCTCATGGACGCCTCCCGGTTGGGCACCATCCCCTGGCTCTGCATCCACGCCACCCGGTAGGCCATCAGCCGCGCCACCTCCGCCTCCACGTACCGCTCCGTCAGCAGATCCGCCACCCATCCCTCGATGCCCCCACGGGCCTTCTTCAAGGACTCAAAAAGATCGTCCAGCAATCGGCGGCTGGTAGCGGCGTACTCGATGCCGGACCTCTCGAAGTCCAGCAGGGTTACCGCTACGTACCAGCCCCTGTCCTTTTCGCCCACCAGGTTGCCCTTGGGCACCTGAACGTCGTCGAAAAACACCTCATTGAACTCGTGAGTGCCTGCCATGTTCATGATGGGCCGGACTTCGACGCCCGGCGACTTCATGTCCACCAGTAGGAAGCTGATGCCCCGGTGCTTGGGCGCCTCCGGGTCTGTGCGGACCAGCACCATCATCCAGTCGGCGCGATGGGCCAGGGAAGTCCAGACCTTGCTGCCGTTGACGCGAAAATAGTCACCCTCGTCCTCGGCGCGGGTGCTCAACGACGCCAGGTCGGAGCCGGACTGTGGCTCGCTGTACCCCTGGCACCACTGCACTTCACCGCGGGCTACGGAAGGAAGAAACTGCCGCTTCTGCTCCTCGGTGCCGTAGATCATGAGGGTTGGCCCCAGCATCCGAGCGCCGAAGGCGTCCCGGCCGGGTGCGCCCCGATAGGACATCTCTTCGTTGAAAATCAGGCTCAGTATGGTCGAGGCGCCCTGGCCGCCGTACTCCTGGGGCCAGTGCATGGTCAGCCAGCCCCGTTCCGCCAGCTTGCGGCGCATCCGCAGGGTTTCTGCCCACTCGTCGTCAGGGGAAGGCGCTGGACCCTCGCCCCATCCCGCCGGCAGCTCCCGGTCTAGAAACTCAAGGAGCTCGTGACGAAATTTCTCCTCCGTTTCAGAGAAGCGAAAGTCCATGGCCTACGTCTCTGGGAACGTGAAGATTCTCCCGAAGCCGAAGCTCCGAATCGCAACTGACACCGCAGGCTAGCCGATGCCTACGGAGATGCAGGTAACAGTCCTAACCACGCCGGTGAAATGCACCTGATCGGTCACAAGATCGCCGACGGCGGCGATGTCCCGCGCCTCCAGCAGAGCGATGATATCGTAGGGACCCGTCACCACGTCCACCGATATCATACCCTCCACCTTGCGCAGGGCCTGGGCTACCTCCCTGGTACGTCCCACGGCCGTTTCTATGAGGATATATGCTTTTGTGCCCACAACAGACCCCCAACGATATTCTAGATAGTCTCAATCCCATTCGCGTTCCCGCCACCCCTAGACCAGAGGTCAATTCTATGTTTAGCCGAATAGGAGTGTCAAATGACGCCCGCTCCCTCCCCGTGTCCTCGCGTATGCGGGGACCCATCCCCCTTTCCCCACCCACATGTCATTCCCCCCCTCCCGTTATCCTCGCGGGGGCGGGAATCCATCATCTCCCTGACACCTCCCCATTGCCTCCATTCCTCCTACCCTGCTACCCTCCCTCCATGAAAAACTTCCTTCCCCCACCCGGCATTCTCTACCCCCCATTATTCTCGCGGATGCGGGAATCCACCACGCCCAGCCCGCCATTCGTATGCCCGACTTTTTTCAAACGAATCCCACGCCTGAAACGATTACTCTCAGGCACGGATTCGATATTCAAATCGAATCCTGTTCACGCCTGATCACCAGGAAACGAATATGAACTCCTCAAACCATCCGCAGACCGTGGAAGAACTATGGCTGTCCCCAACCTTTCGGCAAGGCCTCGACCAACTCGGCCTCGCCCTGTCCGACGAACAGGTCCGCCAATTCGGGATTTACCAGCGGGAGTTGGAGTCCTGGAACCAACGATTCAACCTCACCCGAATCGTGGGCCACGAGCCGGTTCAAGTCCTGCACTTTCTCGACTCTCTGACCGCCGTATTGGCCCTTTCTTCTGAAATCAAGGCCGGGGGTAAAGCAATAGACGTTGCCACGGGCGCAGGATTCCCGGGCATCCCCCTGAAGATCGCCCTGCCGGGGCTGCGTTTGACCCTGGTAGATTCCATAGGGAAGAAGGCGACCTTCCTCGAACATCTTCTGGACGCCCTAAACCTTCCCGACGTTGAGCTGCTGTTGGAACGCGCGGAGTCTCTGGCCCACGAACCCGATAACCGGGACGCCTTCGACGTGGTCCTTGCCCGCGGCCTCGCACCCCTGCGGGTGCTTGCCGAGTTGACCCTTCCCTTCTGTAAGCCGGGCGGCATTCTGGCGGCACACAAGAAGGGAGACATTGCCCAGGAGTTGGAGGATGCTCGGAATGCCATAGAGTTGTTGGGCGGGCGACTCGCGGGCGTGAAGCCCGTCCGCGTGGCGGGTCTGGAAGACGACCGCGTGCTGGTGATTCTGGAGAAGATCGCTCCCACCCCTCCCCGCTACCCACGACGCCCGGGCTTGCCCAAGAAGCGCCCCCTCTAATGAACTGATGCCGTCAATGACTTAGAGTGACTAAAGGGAACGCATGTAGTATAATGTGTCAACAAGGAGCGTGTCATGGCCACTGTTGAGCAGCCCATTACCAGATCGGAACTGAGAGAAGAATTAAGGCATTACGCATCCAAGGCGGACTTGGCTCAAATGGAAACTCGGTTGACCAGGTGGATGGTTGGAATGATGCTAGGCGCCATTGTCGCGGCGTCCTCCGCATCCTTGGTCATCCAGAGGATACTAGGCTAATTTAGTAGCTCCCTATAAGGGTATCTCCTTGGTGTAAATGTCCTCATAGCCAGCGGCCGCTAACACTTCGCCTTTATCCCCAAGGTAAGCCCATACCCACGACGCCCCGGCATCCCCCCAAAACGCCCGATCAATTGAATTCATGCGGCCAATGCGCAATAGAGACAAAAGTGCGAACTCCTGGTATAATTCCGCCAATAGGAGTGCGTGATGGCCACTGTTGAGCAACCCATAACCAGGTCGGAACTTAGAGAAGAATTGAGGCACTACGCATCCAAGGCGGACCTTTCTCAGCTAGAGGTTCGATTGGCTCAGATGGAGACCCGTCTGACCAGGTGGATGGTTGGAATGATGCTAGGCTCCATTGTCGCGGCGTCCTCCGCATCTTTGCTTATCCAGAGGATTCTGGGCTAATCAATAGTGAAACAATGACCGTCAACTACGACACTTACAGAGTCACATGGTCGGCTGAGGACGAGGAATTCGTCGGGCTGTGTCCCGAGTTTCCATCTTTAAGTTGGTTGGCGACTACATCAGACGAAGCCTTAACCGGAATCCGATACCTGGTCGTAGGCGTCATTGAGGATATGCTTGGCAACGATGAACGGCTTCCCAAACCTGCGTAAGCAAACCTCTTTAAGTTGACATAGATTTACGCCCGATGATAGAATCGCCAAGCGTCGCCGCTGGCACATCATAGGGATTTAGAACGCCCTCCGATGCCAATGGCGACCCTTCACCCCTGCTATTAGAAGGAGTCCTGTCTATGGCAGACCAATCCCCGCAGATATTCCGTGGCCTTCGTGGCGTCTATGCGGATACCACCACGTCCAGCTTCATCGACGGCGACGTCGGCAAGCTTCTTTACCGCGGCTATAACATCCACGACCTGGCGGAGAAGTCTACCTTTGAGGAGATAGTCTATCTTCTTCTCTACGGCTCCCTTCCCAGCAGGGCCCAACTGGAGGAAATCGACGCCACTCTGAGAGCCAGCAGGGGCCTCCCTTCCGAGGTTCTGCAGGTGCTGGAGGTGGTGAAGGACAGCCACCCCATGGACGCCCTGCGCACGGGGGTTTCAGTCCTGGGTTGCGTGGACCCGGAGCGCGAAGATAATTCCGTTGAGGCCACCCGCCGCAAGGGCATTCGGGTAACCGCCCAGGTCCCGACCATAGTCACGGCGCATCATAGGATCAGGCAGGGGCTGGATCCCGTTGAGCCCGACCCGAACTTGAACCACGCCGGAAACTTCCTCTATATGCTCGATGGCGAGCGACCCCAGGAGGAGGAGATGAAGCTCATGGACGTGGACTTCATCGTCCACGCCGAGCATGGCTCCAACGCCTCGTCCTTCGCCGCTCGGATGGCTGCTTCTACGGTTTCAGACCTCCATTCTGCCATCGTGGGCGGCATCGGGGTCCTCAAGGGGCCGTGGCACGGCGGCGCCGCAGAGGCCGTCATGAAGATGGCCCTGGACATCGGTCAGCCCGAAAACGCCGAGGCTTACGCCCGAAAGATCATCGATAACGGCGGTCGCATCATGGGCTTCGGCCACCGGGTCTACAGGGCGGAAGACCCGAGGGCGGGGCACATGAGAGACCGGTCTGAGGTTCTGAGCAAGAAGAAGGGTCAGCCCCAGTGGTTCCAGATCCTCGCCCACCTGGAGCGGGAGGTCATGCGGCCCTATCAGGCCAAGGGCATCTACGTGAACGTGGACTTCTACGCCGGCTCCATCTACTACCTGCTGGGCATCCCGGACGACCTGTTCGTGCCCATATTCGCCATGGGTCGCATCCCCGGTTGGACGCTTCAGTGCATGGAGCAGTACGCCGACAACATTCTGATCCGCCCTCTGACTGAGTACGTAGGGCCCATGGACTTGGAATACGTCCCCCTGGAAGACCGCGGCTAGAGCGTCTCCCAAACCCTCCGGGCGACTATTCGCCGCGTAACGCGGCATAGGATACCTAGCTCAGCTAGGAAGAACCCGGAGAAAGTCCTTGGGCCAACACCGACCCACCTCGAAGCGAAAGCCTGGGGGGGAAGTAGTATGTCGGCAAAGCGGCTACGGTCTGAAAGCGTTGTAAGGCTGGTCCCGCAAGACCCGCGCGATACGATGAAAGCTACACTGCTTGAACCCTAGTCCCCAGTTGGCGATCGGGCGCGCCCGCCGATAGAACTCTTGAAACCCGGCGCCACTCATTGCCTTGGTCGGTAGTCGTGTCCAGCCCAACTCCGATGAGTGGACGATGGTCTATGAGGTCTATTCAAGGGGGGGCAAACGCGGCGCCTACAATCGGGCTAGAACGTCCTATGTCGATTACACAAGGGAAACGGGTTTTTCTGGACAAAAAAGCTTAGGCAGCGGGAGGGTTAATCTGGGCGCTCCGCAGGCCTATGGCATCGTCCAACAACCGGGAGTTCATTCTCGCCAGTATCTTGATGTCAGCTAGGAGGATGTGGTCGGCCATTCTGACCTTGTTCTCCGCCCGCCGTTTCGCCTTCCACTGTCGATAAACAACAAACGCCAAAAGCGCTACCCCAGGCCCCAGAACATACACCGAGACCAAGACCATCAACAGGTCGTTAGAAATCTCCACCCTGACCCTCCATATGGGACAAAAGCTTAGAAAGTGTCTAAAAAGCGTCCTTGGTAGTGGTAGTAATGTAGATATGGGAGCGCCTAAAGTGGTGTTCCATGAGCAGAGAGAGATATCCAAGCGACCTGAGCGACAAAGAATGGCAACTCTTGGGACCGTTGCTGCCTGCTCCCAAACCAGCAGGCCGGCCGATCAAATACCCGCGCAGGGAGGTGGTGAACGGTATTCGTTATGTGTTGCGCACCGGATGCGCATGGCGAATGCTCCCTCACGACCTGCCTCCGTGGCGCATCACGTTCCACTACTTCCGCACATGGCGTCGAGATGGGACCATGGAGCGGATACATGAAGCGCTGCGAGACCGGTTACGCTTGGCTGGGGGGCGAGTTGCCAGTCCCAGCGGGGCCATCATAGACAGCCAATCGGTCAAGACCACGGAAAAAGGGGGCCTCGTGGCTATGATGCTGGTAAGAAGGTCTGTGGAAGAAAGCGACACATAGTAGTAGACACGACAGGATTGCTGTTGACAGTGGTGGTGCATCCGGCCAATATTCAAGATCGAGACGGGGCTAAGTTGGCGCTGATGCGTTTGGTAGGCCGGTTTCCCCGGCTGAAACGGATCTGGGCTGATGGGGCCTACGCAGGCAAGCTGGTGGAGTGGGCGCGAAACATGGGTGGATGGGACTTGGAACTGGTGCGGCGTCCACCCGGGCAACACACCTTCGAGATACTTCCACGCCGTTGGGTTGTAGAGCGCACCTTTGCCTGGTTGGGCCGGTATCGTCGGCTGAGCAAGGACTATGAGGAATTGCCTCAGACTACGGAAGCGTGGGTCTACGCCGCCATGACCGGCCTGATGCTACGACGCTTAGCTCACTTCAACGCTTTTTAGACACCCTCTAAGGGAAGTTGATTTTGCTCAGTTGGGATTGAAGGAATCAGACATACAGAAATGGATTGCGGAACACTCCGACGTGTTAGGTGAAGAGCTCCTCATAATAGCCGATGAGTACAGGGACTTTGATAAGACCCGTGAACGACCCGACCTGTTGGCGGTGGACGGCGACGGAAACCTTGTAGTCATTGAGTTGAAGCGCGACGACAGCGGAGAAGACGCACACTGGCAGGCTATCAGGTATGCCAGCTATCTGAGACGCGCTGGCGTAGATGACATAGTTACTATGTATGCCGCCTATAAGGAAGTATCAGAAGAGGAAGCCAAAGACCGTTTGCGGAGCCATCTGGATGCAGACGACCTAGACTCCCTAAACCACATCCAGCGAATCATCCTCGCAAGCCACAGGTTTGCACCAGGTGTAACCACCGCTGCCTTGTGGTTGAACGAGCAGGTTACCAATGCTGACCTGATCACTTGCGTCGAACTGACGCCATACCAGGATGAAGGTGACGGTTCGCTTTTCCTACAGGCCAACACCATAATTCCTTTACCCAGAGAAGAAGACTACATAGTCCAAATTCGCGACAAGAAGATTCGGGTAGGAGAACCTCCATCCAGCAAGAAAGGCCTAACAAATAAAGAACTCAACAGGAGTGACGATATTACCAAGTTTCTAATCTCGGCCGCAGAAAAGTCATTGGAACCTCTATCGGAAGGGAATAAGCCCGAGAAGAAGAGCCTCCACGCAGGCGGCTGGGAGGCCCGAGGTGAAGATAGATACTACAAAGTTTGGCACGATAGATCGCCTTGGGGAAACTGGGGCCCAGGTCTAGCTTTTGCCATGAGATTAAATCTCTTCGACAGTCAGAGCGTACTGGCCGGAAACGCGGCCCGCGACAAACTTGATAAGCACATTAAGAACAACGAATCCGTCCAATTCAAAGTAAAGGTGGGAATGGAATGCCGCGATGTTACACCGGAGCTTAGGGACAGAATTGAAGGAGTGAGTGTTCATCAAAAGAAGGAGAAGTGGAAGGGTAAGGGCGAGAACTGGTCCCTCGTGGCAGAGCACGCTAGCAACACGCTAAACGACGACTTTGCTAACGCTATCGCGGGAACGTTCCGGGTGTTCATAGAGAAGGTGACGCCTGTGGTGGATGCGTTCATGGAGGAAGAGGCTAACCAGGAGGACACTCAGAGCTAAGCCGGGGGCGCAGGACGATGCAATTCTTGAGGCGAGGGGAGGTTAGGGAACCGGCTAGGATTGCCTCAAGAAGCATTAGGAATCAAAGAATTCGTCCAACTGCCTGACAATGCGCTTGTCCATTTCCTCGCTGCACTCCAAAATCAGCATATCGGCGGCCCGTTCCAACCCTTCCGCCAGAGACGCAACCTCATACTTCGCACTCCCGCTTGCAGGACGCCCCACAAGCAGCTCATGGGGTATGTGCTCGGTGAGGCCAATGATTACTATATCGTGGTAGCCGTGGTTGCACAGAAGTCCGACGTAAGCCGATTCTTCTGACGTGCGGACGACATGGAGAATGTAGCCGTTGTACATCCACATCTGCCTTGGTTGTTCAGGGAATGCGCCAATGTCTTCGGCCAGTGTTGTATCTCCCGTCGAGCGATAGATGTCGACTGCAATGGCTCGCTTCTTTAACCATTCCTGCTGTTCCTGCAATTCGGGATCGCGCTTGGGGAAAGCAAACGGATTATCCTTCCATCTAGACAAAGACATTTGCACCTCTCAGTACACTTTTTCATTTTGATTATACTCCAGCGGTCAGGTGAAGGGGCATCTTTAGGAGATATTCTACAACGACTGAAGCGTCAACTACGTAGCGGCTCATCCAGCCTATCTATAGAGGGAGAGCGCTCCTGGGCAAGAAGTTCCGCTGCTGGTATGCCCAAGTCGGTTTTGGGTCGCTGGACCAGCCGCTTCCGCCACTCCCACCGCTTCATCTCTCGCTGCACGGCAATTAGCACCGCCGCACTCATGGTGCAATTGTTCTCCCGCGCGTGAAGGCGCAGACGGCGGTGTAGGTCTTCCGGCACGTTGCGTATCTGAAGGTTAGCCATATAGTGAGAATAACATGAAAACAAGATGCCAGCAGATTCATTAGTTCGGGTGGCCGGGCATTCCACGCATGGAGCACCCCGTGCAGGAGCGGGGGAGGCCGCAGGGGGCGACTGTCGGCAGCGACCTGAGTGTGGACGTTGCTCTCGACGATTGGGGAAGCGGAGTCGTTGTGGCTGTGGAGGCCCTGATTTTATCTCGCTGCTCTGAGAAGCCAAGCCGAAGCTGTTTGGACCGGGGCGGTCGGTGGCCGGGGAAGACCAGAAAGGGCCAGGCCCAGGACTTCACCACGCCCATTACTTGCAGGTCGCGCCACGTGTCAATGCTGTGCCTGGCCCTGTTCTGAAGGATCCGCCTGGCCGACGTTGGGCCAATACCGGGCACTCGGAGCAGTCTGTCTCTGGTCGCGGCGTTGACGTCTATGGGGAAGGCGTCGACGTTTTCCAGGGCGATGGTCGTCTTGGGGTCAAATTCCAGCGGAAGAAAGCCGCCGGGGTCGAAGGCCGGTGTAAGCTCGTCCTTGGGGAAGCCGTAAATTCGACGCAGCCAGTCCAATTGGTATAGACGATGGCTTCGCATGGGAGGAGTGGCGGGGTGCTCCTCCAGGGGCGTATGGCGGACTGGATGGAAGGGGGCGTAGTAGACGCGCTTCAGGTTCCATTCGTCATAGAGTTGGTCCACCCTGTCGAGGATATCCACGTCCGACTCGTCAGCGGCTCCCACGACTAGCTGGGTGGCCTGACCCACGGCGCCGCCGTTCTTTTGTTGGTTGAGCCGGTTAATCCACTCCATGGGAGATAGGATGTCTCGCTCCAGATCTTTCATGGCGCTGAGCTTCTTCATGTGCTGGAGCGTGGGCGTCTCGATGTTCACGGAAAGTCGGGTGCCGAGGGCGTGGGCGGCTTCCACGTACTGGAATTCCGTGCCGGGCATGACCTTCAGGTGTATGTAGCCCTTGAAATCGTACTTCTTGCGGATTATCTCCACCACGCGCACCAGCCGCTCCGTGGTCTTGGAGCCGGTGCCGGCCACGCCGGAACTGAGGAAGAGGCCGTCGACGGTGTGACGTTGGTGAAGCTCCATGAAGACCTTGGCCAGCTCGTCTACCTTGAAGGCGTGGCGTTTCCTGGGCACCCAGTGACTGTTGGGACAGAAGGCGCAGTCCATCTTGCAGAAGTCGGTGAACATCACCCGGAAGAGGTTGATGAACTTGCCGTTGGGCATTGAGGCCCGGTAGACGCCGGGGATGGGGTTCTTCTTGCGGGAGGAGTAGGGGCCGCGATGGGTGCCAGGACGGCGGGCCGCGGAGTCCGACAGAATGTCGTCGGTGGCCATTCCTCCCAGGATATGCAGCTTCTCGTAGGTGTCCGGCTTTCGTTTAATTAGCATGATGCCCCTCGTCGATAGTATAGAACTGCTATTCTATCTCATTTAGAACTTACGTCAAGAGGCAGGAAGACGTTAGGAGAGGATCTTTCGGTTGTCCAGGTGCGGCAGTGGGTGGGCTTCTGGATTCCCGCGCTCGTCTTCACGGGGGCAGGGTATTGTAGGAATGAGGAGAGGGGGATTGGGAGCAGATGTAGAAGTGGATTCGTTTAGAAAGTGTCTAAAAAGCGTCCTTGGTAGTGGTAGTAATGTAGATATGGGAGCGCCTAAAGTGGTGTTCCATGAGCAGAGAGAGATATCCAAGCGACCTGAGCGACAAAGAATGGCAACTCTTGGGACCGTTGCTGCCTGCTCCCAAACCAGCAGGCCGGCCGATCAAATACCCGCGCAGGGAGGTGGTGAACGGTATTCGTTATGTGTTGCGCACCGGATGCGCATGGCGAATGCTCCCTCACGACCTGCCTCCGTGGCGCATCACGTTCCACTACTTCCGCACATGGCGTCGAGATGGGACCATGGAGCGGATACATGAAGCGCTGCGAGACCGGTTACGCTTGGCTGGGGGGCGAGTTGCCAGTCCCAGCGGGGCCATCATAGACAGCCAATCGGTCAAGACCACGGAAAAAGGGGGCCTCGTGGCTATGATGCTGGTAAGAAGGTCTGTGGAAGAAAGCGACACATAGTAGTAGACACGACAGGATTGCTGTTGACAGTGGTGGTGCATCCGGCCAATATTCAAGATCGAGACGGGGCTAAGTTGGCGCTGATGCGTTTGGTAGGCCGGTTTCCCCGGCTGAAACGGATCTGGGCTGATGGGGCCTACGCAGGCAAGCTGGTGGAGTGGGCGCGAAACATGGGTGGATGGGACTTGGAACTGGTGCGGCGTCCACCCGGGCAACACACCTTCGAGATACTTCCACGCCGTTGGGTTGTAGAGCGCACCTTTGCCTGGTTGGGCCGGTATCGTCGGCTGAGCAAGGACTATGAGGAATTGCCTCAGACTACGGAAGCGTGGGTCTACGCCGCCATGACCGGCCTGATGCTACGACGCTTAGCTCACTTCAACGCTTTTTAGACACCCTCTTAGAGGAAACAAAGGGGTTTTGAGGGATTGGATTTTTTGCTCTCCAGGCGTGGGACCGATTCGTTATCAAAAGCGCAGATGGTGGCATTTGAGGTATATCAGGCGTGGATTCAGGGGTTTTGAGGAGGTTGTTCGTTTTTTTCTGACAGTGGAAACAAATGGCACGTTTAGCCGTAAATGTAACGTCGTTGGACGGCCATGAGCCTGGCGAGGGCGTGGACGGTTCGGAGGAGGAGGTCTAGAGAGATATTAGGGTCGTCGAGGATGGTGTTGAGCTTGACGCGGAGGAGGTTTATTTCCGGGCCAAGGTCCTTGAGGTCGTCGGAGGCTTCGAGTTGGTTCGTCTGGTCTGGGGTGAAGTGCTTTGAGTAGAAGCCGTGCTTGCGGGCGTTCTGGTTGCCGGGCTGGGCGCCGCGCTTGCGCTTGGGTTTTTCGTCCTCATCGCTGCTGAGGTCGTAGAAGGAGCCTTTGGGGGGTTCTTTGGGGATTCCAAGTTTGTCGAGGAATTCTTCCATTTCTTTGTGTATTTGTTCTATTTTTCTCATGGGAGGGAGGGTAGCAGGGGGTGGGGATTTTGGGCAAGGGGAAGATGGCACTGGGGGTGGGGGGGGCGACGAGGGAAGCCTCAACAGGGACGGGATGATGGGGGGATGGGGGTGCGTGATACAATCTGCTTGGGGTGGGTACGTTGGGGGAAATTTAGGGGGATTACAGCATAGTGGTTAAGCAAACCGACGGATTTCAGGAAGCGCAGGGCGCCATCGCCATAAAGGTTGAGGAGCGGGCGGGCATTCTGGCGTTGGAGCGGGAGACGGAGGGGTTGCTGGGGGATTTTGTGGGGGGAGAGGGCTAGATGGCAGAAAACACAAACATTGGAGTGAATTCCTCTGCCGTCCAAAAGCACCTTGAGATTATTCAGGGCGTGATACAACGAATGGCGGAGAATAGCCGCTCCTGCAAGCTATGGTGCGTGACTCTTGTGGCTGCAACCCTGGTCTTAGTGGCGCGCACCGGCGAACCTCGGCATGCGCTGATAGCCTTGATTCCGACCCTGTTGTTCCTGTTCCTAGACTCCTACTATCTAGCACTAGAAAGGGCCTTCATCAGGTCTCAGAATGCATTCGTGGCCAAGCTGCACGAAGGCAAACTCAAGGACGCGGACGTATATAAAGTAGTCCCGATTGGCATGAACTGGCTTCTAGTCATTCGTAGCGCATATAGTTCATTGTCCATCTGGCCCTTCTATCTCCTCATCACCGCAACTGTCCTTGTGGCCAAGTGCTGGATTCTGTAGTCGGAGCAACAGCTTTGGCAAGAAAAATACCCAGACGCAAAGTCTTCATCAGTTTTCACGAAGACGACATAGACTACAAGGAACGCTTTGTTCATAAGGCAAGGAGTGTCATTATCGACAAGTCCGTCGATACCGGAGATATAGATGACACAGGGCTCAGGGTTGCTAGGATTCGACAAAAAATAAGGGACGACTATATACGAGATGCAACAGTCACAATTGTCCTTATCGGTCCGCGTACCTGGCAGAGAAAGCACGTAGACTGGGAGATAGGGTCCAGTCTTAGGAAAACAAGGAAAAATTCAAGATGTGGGCTGTTGGGCATCTTGTTGCCAACCCATTCTAATTGTGGGCAGGATAAGTATGATCCACACTTGATCCCACCAAGACTGGCCGATAACTGTGAAGGAGACGATCCATATGCGCTCATTCACAATTGGCCCTCTGGGAGAGCAGAAGCCCGTTTGCGAGAGTGGATCAATCGGGCCTTCCTCAGGAGGGATGGGACACCGCCCAGCAACAACCGAAAGTCGTTCGCACGAAACAGGGGTGGAAGACCGCTGCGAGGCTGGCAGTGAGCGCCATGATGCTTCCTTCAATCCCATCCCTATCCCACCTACTGCGTGCGCTGGATCGGCGACGTGTCCGGTATCAGCGCCGAAGCGGCGTAAGGAGAAATAGCCATGTTCGAAACTCATATTGACCCCGGCGGTGTGCAGTATATAGGCATGCCAGGCAAGTCGCCGACATGCCTATGGGCCGTTGATGCGATCGTCAACAGTGAGAATCCGCCGAGGAAGGCCTCGGTGGTCACTTGCATGAAAGACAGGTGCGATTCGCATGGCGAGCACCTGTTCTTATTCTGGGACTGGAATCGAGTCCCACTTACAGTCGTTCACTCTGGCTTTACAAGTGGTTACCCCGGAGAAGGCCCACGTAGTTTTTCTATAGCTCTGAGCATGATTAAGGACAGAGCAATTCCAACCAACGATATTATTCTTGGAGAATCTGAATTCTACGCCATTGAGAATAGGAGGCTTACGCCACAGTTAATTGAACTGCTCCGCACTGCCGATGACAGTCCAACGTCTTGGATTGATGTTGCCCCTATCCATTGGGAGCAAGTAGAGAAGCAAACGTTCTGGGAGACGCACCACGATCCCAAGATGATTTTTGACCACATAGATCCCGAGATCTCCAATCAGTGCCGAAATCTATACTCTCAGGACCCCGAATCTGCGGTAGCTAGGGCATTTGTGGTTGTAGAAGAGCGACTACGTGCGCTTGTGGGTAAGTCAACTGGCGATGTACCGGATCTTACTGGTATCGCACTGATCACGAAAGCGCTCCATGTTGATAACGGTGTACTATCAGATAGCTCCCTAACTCGTTCGGAACGGGAAGGGATGTTTCTTCTGTTCAGGGGGGCTTATCAGTTCGTGAGGAACCCTAGGGCACATAGGGTAGTTGACGACGATGACGAGCAATTGACCATAGATTTCATGCACCTCGCTGATCTTTTGTTGCGTATCCTGCCTGATTCAGCATCACAGGGCAACTCATAAGAGGTATAGGAACTATGTCGAGAATCTACACCCCTACCCCGCTTACAAGCCCTCCGGCGTCCAGTGGCTCGGCGACGTGCCGACTTATTGGGAGGTGGCCCGGCTCAAGGGTGTGGGTACGAACGTCTAACCATCAAGTGTTGATGGCGTGGGCGTGATGAGGGGTTGGGGAACGGGCGGTTCGCGAACCGTCTCTACGAGAGGGCAAGTGCGAGGGGGAGGGCGGGATCGCAACGAGATTCTTCACTCCGCTTCGCTGCGTTCAGAATGACATGTGGGGGCGCTTCGCTGCGCTCGGAAAGACATTTGGGTGGAGGAAGGGGGATGGGTCCCCACCCCCCGTCTTCACGGGGGCAGGCTCTAACCTTCCCCTCCTCAAGGGGGAAGGGATTTTAAGGCGATGAACGGGCTATTTTCATAGTAATGACATTTGGAGAGAAGGGGGACGGGTTCCCGCATTCACGAGGACAACGGGGTGGGGCAATGGTCGGATGTCAGGGGCAGGAATGGGATGGGGATGGGTCCCCGCATCCGCGAGGACAACGTGGGGGGGAGGGCGTGCGGACAACGGAGGGAGTCGGTTCCCGCGTGCGCGAGGACAATGAGGGGCGCGAACGGCCCATACTGGGGAGGATGTTGTCGGGAAAGCGGTTCACCCCCATCCCCCCTCTTCACGAGGGCAGGCTCTAACCTTCCCCCATCAAGGGGGAAGGGATTTTTAGGGGCGGACCGGGCTATTTGCATAGTAATGACGTGTGGGAAGAGGGATGGGTCCCCGCCCCCGTCTTCACGGGGGCAGGATTTCGACGCGAGGACAACGGGTGGGTGAGGACGCCCGCCGCTACGGCGGGGGAGGATGGGCGCGATGAGGGGTTAGGGAACGGGCGGTTCGCGAGCCGCCCTTACGAGGGGGGCAAGCGCGATGGGGAGGGCGTGATCGCAACGAGATTCCTCGACTCCGCTGCGCTCCGCTCAGGATGACATGTGGGTGGAGGAAGGGATGGGGAATGGAGGGATGGGTCCCCGCATTCGCGAGGACAAGGAGGGGCGCGAACCGCCCATACGGGGGAGAATGTTGTTGGGCACGGGGTTCACCCCCATCCTAACCTTCCCCCATCAAGGGGGAAGGGATTTTTAGGTGCGGACCGGGCTATTTGCATAGTAATGACATGTGGGAAGGGGGATGGGTTCCCGCCCCCCGTCTTCACGGGGGCAGGATTTCGACGCGAGGACAACGGGGGGGGGCATACTTCATCACAATCTGTACCCGGAACAGGGAATGTCTCCTCGGCGACGTGGGGGAAGGAAGAATGCACCTCAATGAGGCTGGTCTGTTCGCGCAAGCCGCATGGGAGGACTTGCCGCGACATTATCCTCACGTCGCTTTGGACGCGCGGACCATCATGCCCAATCATGTACACGGCATCGTGGTCTTGACCGAAAGGGTTAAAGCCCCGCCCGAAGGGTCAGGTTTCAAACCTGACCCTACCAATGCCAACGCGGTCCGCCACGGTCTGCCTGAGGTCGTCAGGGCCTTCAAGACTTTCGCTGCAAGGCAAATCAACGTCTTTCGCGGCGCCGTTGGCGCTCCGTTCTCGCAACGCAACTACTATGAACACGTCATCCGGAACGAGGAATCCTTGAATCGCATCCGTCAGTACATTTTGGACAACCCCGCCCGCTGGCATGAAGACCCGGAGAATCCTGCAGTGCGTGCGAATGTAGGGTCAGGTTTCAAACCTGACCCTACCGAGGGCGGAATGAACCGGCGGCGATTGCCATGATGCCCACTCCCCACGCCTACCCCGCCTACAAGCCCTCCGGCGTTCCGTGGCTCGGCGACGTGCCGGCTTATTGAGGGTTGGCCCGGCTGAAGGGTGTGGTTACGAACGTCTAACCATCAGGTGCTGATGGCCTGGGTGGGATGAGGGGTTGGGGAACGGGCGGTTCGCGAACCGCGCCTACGGGGGGGCAAGTGCGAGGGGGAGGGCGGGATGGCAACGAGATTCTTCACTCCGCTTCGCTGCGTTCAGAATGACATGTGGGAAGGGAGGGATGGGTCCCCGCATTCGCGAGGGGAAGGGAGGGGGAGGGGTTTATTCGATGCGGCCAGCGGGGATACCGGGAGTGGTGTGCACTACGACGGTATCGGCAAGCATGTCGTGCAGGCCGCGTTTATCGATTCTCAGACCCACCATGAATACGACGACCGGAAGCAACGGTGAAAACTTTACGAGCTCTCGCACGAAGGCGCGGCCCCAACCAACCCGTGATCCGTCTGACCGCACCACCTGGATTCCCAGGAATCGCTTTCCAGCCGAGGCGCTGTAGAATCGCACCAGGAGGACGCCATAGGCCAGGGCGGGCAGGTAGAGTTCAACTAGTAGTTCCCCCCATACGGGCAGTTGAACATGGAGTCCTGTAAGGCTGGCTGTAATGGTTAGAAAGAAGCCCATGATCAAATACAAGAGAACAATGGCTAACAAATCGATAAGGCCTGCAGCCAGGCGTTGATCAAATTCCGCAAATAGTCGATCTCCAAGGGTTGGAGTTTCCAGGCTGGTTTGAAGATTTGCGCCTTTTCCCAGGGATGCGCTGCATTGAGAGCAGTGCTTGTTTTGGGCGTCATTTGCGCTCCCGCAGCTGGGGCATTCCATTTCATCTTGCTTCATTCTTTGCCGCACTTGGGCTCTGCCTCACTTAGGCCGCTAACGATATCGCCACAATCGCGGCCAGAGTAGTGGCAGACGCCTTTGCCAGAATCTGCCCGATGCCCGGATTAAGCCAGAGCGTAAAGGTAAGGACCGGATATCGGAAGACGCCAGCCATTCCAGAGAATCAAGATGAACTTTCCTCAACTCTCTTGCTCGCAGGTCTTCCTGTTTTTCCGATCCCAAACTGATGGTGTGCAGTTGCATCTGCTCAAATCTCACGGACGGTGACATGAAGGCGAAGGTTGCTGGGGGCTTTGGTTGTCATGCCGAAAGTCTATCACTTTGGGGGGAGATGGCGCAGGCAGCGAGGGCGGTTCGCGAACCGCCCCTACGAGGAGGGGAAGAGGGTTTGCTACGACGACGAGATTCTTCGACTCCGCTGCGCTGCGCTCAGAATGACATGTTGTTCGGGGGAATGAGGGATGGGGATGGGCCCCCGCATTCGCGAGGACACGGGAGGGGGAGGTTATTCGTGGGGAACGTTGCAGGGGATCACCCCCATCCCCCGTCTTGACGAGGGCAGGCTCTAACCTTCCCTCCTCAAGGGGGAAGGGATTTGCGGGCGCGGTGGACGGTCGGGGAAGGGGATTGCTTCGGCCACGAGATTCTTCGACTCCGCTGCGCTGCGCTCAGAATGACATGTTGTTAGGGGGGAAGAGGGGATGGGTCCCCGCATCCGCGAGGACAAGGGGGAGGGTTTGCTACGTCGACGAGATTCTTCACTCCGCTTCGCTGCGTTCAGAATGACATGTTGTTAGGGGGGAAGAGGGGATGGGTCCCCGCATCCGCGAGGACAAGGGGGAGGGTTTGCTACGTCGACGAGATTCTTCGCTGCGCTCAGAATGACATGTTGTTAGGGGGGGAGAGGGGATGGGTTCCCTCCCCCCGTCTTCACGGGGCAGGATCTCGACGCGAGGACAACGGGTGGGGCGGGCGGTTCGCGAACCGCCCCTACGAGGGAGTGTGCAAGAGGGCGGGGATGGGTCCCCGCATTCGCGAGGACACGGGAGGGTTTGCTACGTCGACGAGATTCTTCACTCCGCTTCGCTGCGTTCAGAATGACATGTGGGGGGCGCTGCGCTGCGCTCGGAATGACATTTGGGTGGAGGAAGGGGAATGCGTCTCCGCATGCGCGAGGACAACGGGGGGGAGGGCGTGGAGACAACGGAGGGAGTGGGTACCGGCATTTGCGAGGACAACGGGAGGGGGAGGTTATTCGTGGGGAACGTTGCAGGGGATCACCCCCATCCTAACCTTCCCCCCTCAAGGGGGAAGGGATTTGTTGGGGCAAGGGGGGGTTAGAAGACGGCTATGGGGTTTACGGGGGAGCCGGTGCCTCCTATTACTACGAGCGGGTTGATGCTCATCATGAACTCGTAGCGGCCCTCTTCGGCGCAGACCTTGGACAGAGGCTCCAGGAGGGCGTTGTCGAGCAGGGCCACTCCGTAGGCGGGGATGACGGCGTGGACCGTGTGGGAGAAGCCGTATTCGTTGGGAGCTGCATCCATCATGTCCCAAATAAGAATTGCGATGTCGTTGTCGCGGATGAAGGGGAGGCATGAGGCGTGCAGGCCAGCGCGGGAATCGCCGCCGCCCCAACTGCCGAAAGCCTCTGTGTATGCTCCGCGACCGCTGTAGACTGCCACAGCGTCGCCTGGCTGCAATTCAATGCCCTCGGCCTCCAGGATATCTTCCAACTCCCAGCCGTGGACCGGCTCTTCCAGAGTGACGTAGGGCTTGCCGCGGTGCTTGGGAACGTCCAGCAGCACGCCACGGGTCAGAATGCCATCGCTCCAAGCGTCAACGGAGCCGTACTTGGCGCCGGTGAAGGTCAGTTCTTCCTTGGGATTGCGACCGTCCCACATTCCGTCTCCCGTCCAGACGTGACACAGGGCGTCGATGTGGGTGGTGGCGGTGCCGTGGTAGGTGATGCCGTAGAAGTCCTGGGCTGAACCCCATCCCTCATCGCGGTCCACGGTGAAGAGGTACTGGAGGGCGGGACGGGGGTTCTCGATGGAAGGCTCCACCGGAAAGGGGCGGCTGAGGGACACGGCTCGGCCCTTTTGCACCAGCTTTGCCGCGCCGAGACGCTTCTCGTCGGTTATCAGGTTCAGGGCGCCGGCGTTACCGTTTTCCGACCATCGACCCCAGTTGTTGCGATCTCGCAGGTAGGAAAGGACTTCTTCCCTGGTTGGCGGTCGTCGCTCCATGTTGTTCACCTTTTGTGGGAGTGGTTAGGATCTCCGGGGAGGAAAGAGGGGGTTGATATTGACTATCTTTGCCTATTGGCCAGCCGTTCGCTTGCTAATCGGTTCATGCTGACGCCCGCCTCAGCTGCGTCCATCGCCAGGGCACGATGGGTATCCGGTGGCACCCGTACTGTGATGGTACCGCTGTAACGCTTGGTAGACAAAGGCTCCGGGACAGGTTCGCCGTCCTCTTGAAGGAGTTCTACGGCAAAGGCAACTACCTCTCGAATGCCTGCAAATGCCTTCTCGGGGGTATCGTCCAGGTGACTAAGCAACGGGAATTCGGCGCACAGCCCCACAAACTCTCCATCCTCCTCCCACCAAATAACACGATAGGCATAGCGGTCGACAAAATCAGCCATTCATCTCCTCCAGTTTCGCGATTGCCTGAAGCACTTGCCGCACCTGGTAGTTCTTGGCAATGCCTTTCATGGGCTGTATGTTCACCAAGGGCGGTCCCTGCCACGGCACCTTATAGAATAGATGACTCCCACGCTGCCTCGGCTTTCCAAAGTGTCTGTCACAGATCTTGCGCAGGTCATTGAAGCGGACGTTACGGGGGTTGCGCCTAACCCTTTCTAAAGCCTCATCCACTCAAATATGATAGCATTATTGCAGTCATTTATCAAGGCGCCAAGAAGGATGGTTGGGGTTGGGGGATAGAGGGGCGCGGGCTAAGAGTGGGTTCCTGTACGCGCCTTCGCGGGCACAAGAGGGGGATGGTAGGTGGTGGCTTGGGTGCATGTGTGGGTTGAGAGTGGGTTCCTGCCTTCGCAGGAACAAGAGGGGGATGGGGGTTACTGGCCCGTTCCTTCGAAGAAGCGTCGGGGGTTGTCTATCATCAGCTTGTCCACGGACTTGTCGGACACGCCCAACTCGCGCATGTAGGGGAGAACGCCCCGGCTTATCCACAGATACCCGTCGGGGTTGCCCTCGCCCATGGACGAGAGGGGGTCGTCGCAAGTCATGCCCTTCACGTTCCAGTCGTGGGAGAGCATAATTCGGTCTTCGTATCCGTCGTCAATCAGGTCTCTGATGAACTCGGTTCGCGCCCGCCAATCGGGGGTTGTGGGTGGGCCGCTTGGGCTGAAGTGGTCCATGCCCAGCCAAACGCCCTTCTCCATCATCCGCTTATGGTAGTCGTGGTCGAGGGTGCTGTTGACGTGGCCGACGTACACCTTGCTCATGTCCACGCCCTCTTCCTGGAGGATGCGGATCTGCTCCAAGCCCACGCGGGAAGTGTGGGGCGTATGGGTGGTAATGAGGACGCCGGTGCGAAGGTGGGTGCGGGCGGCGGCCCGGAGCATCAGCTCCTCCGGCGGGCGGATGGGGTCGTTGGTGGCAACCTTGATGATGCCGGCCCGGATGCCGGTACCTTCGATGCCCTCTTCAATCTCGCGGACCCACAAGTCGGCGACACGGGCGGCGGGAATGGGGTCCATCCACTCGAACATGGTCTGGAAGAAGTCGTGGGGTATGAACAGATGGCTGCCCGTGGCGCAGATGATGTTCACACCGCTGGCTTTGGAGACGGCTTGAATCAGCGTCACGTCCCTGTCCAGGTCCATGGGAGTGCAGTCCACGAGAGTGGCCACACCTTCCCTACGGGCCTGGATGAGAAGCTCCACGGCCACCTTTTCCACCCGCCGGCGATTCACCATTTCCGGGTAGGTATAGCGGAAACCTGCAGAGCCGGTAATTATGTGCTCGTGGGTCAGGGTGAACCCCAAATCGGACGTGTCCAGGGGTCCTAAAACCGAGTTGACGACGGCCACAATGCCACCCCCAATTTAAATTCCGAAGATAGGGCAAGTCTAATGGAGGCAGGGCAACCAGTCAAAGGCGGGCGGCGTCGGGCGGCGTCTTAGGGGGATGGATTCCCGCCGTCGGAGACCTTTGCATAACTATCGAATTGCATTCAGATGGCGGTGTAGGACGACTCTTGACATGGCTAAATCATGGGATTCTGGATTCCGGCTTTCGCAGGAATGACGGTTATTCAAGGGATTACCGTCGTGGGAATAATGGGTGTGGGGTTGGGGAAGCGACGGGCGGTTCGCGAACCGCCCTTACGGGGGAAGGAGCGGGTGCATGGGGGCAATCTATTTTCATAGCAATCACGGGGGAGGGCGCCCACGAGGGACGCCCCTACGGGGGCTGGGGAAGATTCGTAAGTGGGAGGGCAGATGTGGGCAGGGCGGGGGAGGGATGGGTCCCCGCATGCGCGAGGACACGTGATGGAAACTGGAGAGGGTATTCAGTAAACACGATGGGTCCCCGCATGCGCGAGGACACGGGTAATAGCCTGTGCTTGGTAGACCTTCAGAGGCGTGGGTCCCCGCATGCGCGAGGACACGGAGGAGGGTCGTGAGGGCAACGAGATTTCTCGGCTACGCTCGGAGTGCCGTGTGGGGGAGGGGGACGGGCGGTTCGCGAACCGCCCCTACGGGGAGATGAAGGTGGTCGAGGGGCATAGCTAGGCCCGCTATGATAGAATATCGGCAAGCGCCCCGAAACCGACTACGCAACGCCATGAACGTACTATACGTAACTTCCGACAGGCCCGGCGCGGGCAAGACAGTGACCGCGATGGCCCTTGCCCTGGCCCTGCGGCGGCGGGGTCTCACGACGGCCTACTTCAAGCCCTTCTGCACGGACCCCCACGACGACGCGGACGTGGCTTTCGCCAAGGAAATGAGCGCCGGTTCGGACGGCGGAATGGCGCTGGAGCCGGTCCCTCTTCGTGTCAGCGCGATCGGCAACGCCACGCCGGCAGCGGTGGTGGAACGGGCCCAGGCCGCCCTGGATCCGGCGAAGGACTGCGACGTTCTGGTGGTGGAAGGGGCCAGCCTCACCGTGGGCGATCACGACCTTGCGGACATCTCTCACCATCTGACTCGAGGCCTCAATGCCAAGGTGGTGGTGGCGCTAGGCTACCAGGCGGGGCCTTCGGCCGACGGGCTGCGCCGCATATCCGAAACCTTCGGAGAAGACCTTCTGGGCGTATTCGTCAACCGGGCGATCAGGCACCGGATACACGAGGCGCGGCAGATGCTGACGACGCCGGAGGCTGTTGAGGCCAAGGTTCTTGGCGTCGTGCCGGAAGACCGGCTCATGCTCTCAGTCAGCCTCAACGAGGTGGCCGAAGCACTCGAGGGCACGTGGGTCTGGGGCGAGGAGCAGGGAGACAGCTTGGTGGAGCGGTATCTCATAGGCGCCAACCTTATGGATTCGGGAGACACCTATTTCAACCGGGTCGACAACAAGGCGGTCATCGTGCGGGGAGACCGGCCGGACATTCAGCTTTCGGCCCTCACAGGCCCGGTGGTGGGACTCATTCACACCGGCGGTCACCCGCCCATCGAGTACCTGATTCACGAGGTGGAGCAGCTGGACGTGCCATTGATGGTGACCCCCCATCGAACCGCAGCCGCCGTCAAGGCCCTTAGCGACGTCCTGGAAAAGGCGCACCCCTATCATCCCCAAAAGGTTTCCCGATTCCTCGATCTTCTTGTCCAACACTGCAACGTCGACGCAGTTTTGGAGAAGGCGCTCTAAGCTGCTCGTCCAATGAAATTGGGTGAATACAGCCGTTGGTTTCATCCAAAGGTCTTGTCTCAAAATGGCGTAGGGTTTAGAATTTCCGCTTGCGCTAAGTTCTATGAGGGGGCAGATGTTTGAATGCGCTAGGAACTCATTTGCTGCTTGAACTGAGGCAGTGCAATCCGACTTCTTTGAACGACCTAGAGTTCATCAAGGAGACGATGATTGCCGCTGCGAAGTTCATGGACGCCCAGATAATCGGCGAGTCTTTCCACCGGTTCAACCCTCAGGGTATAACCGGCGTGTTGGCCATTGCCGAATCTCACCTAAGCATTCACACCTGGCCGGAGCTGGGCTATGCAGCTGCAGATATCTTCACCTGCGGTTCGTCCTTTCAACCACAGGCGGCGGCCCGGCTCATCATCGAGAGGATGGAGTCCAAGGACCCGTCCATACAGATAATCAAGCGGGGCGTCAAGACCCCGGTCGGCGTCACCCGTTCCTGAATCCGGCCCAACCGTGAGCGTGGAAGGGAAGTGGTTCTTCGAGCTCATCACCTCCGACCTGGTGATTATGTACCGGGTGAAGAACTACCTCTACTCCGGCCGTACCCCATTCCAGTCGGTGGAGATACTGGAGACTGAGAGCCTGGGCCGGTCGCTGGTGCTGGACGGGAAGACCCAGTCCACCACTTTCGACGAGCACATCTACCATGAGGCGCTGGTACACCCCGCCATGCTGCTTCACCCCAACCCGCGCTCCGTGTTCATCGGCGGCGGCGGCGAAGGGGCCACCCTGCGCGAAACCCTGACTTACCCTACCGTGGAGCGGGTGACCATGGTTGATCTGGACAAGCAGGTGGTGGAGCTTGCCCGGCTGCATCTGCCCACGCATAGTCGGGGGGCTTTCGACGATCCGAAGACGCGGCTGCTCCACGAGGACGCCCGTGGTTATCTGGAGCGTACCGAGGATAGATACGACGTGATGATTTTAGACCTGGTGGACCCCCTGGAGGAAGGCGCCGCCTATACCCTATACACCCAGGAGTTTTACCAGATAGCCCTGGGGCGGCTGAACCCCAACGGAGTGCTTGTGACCCAGTCCGGCCCCGGCAGCCCACTGAACCACAAAGAATGCTTTACGGCCATCGTGCATACTCTATCCGAGCTTGCGGCCAGGGTGAGTCCATACTCTATCTACGTGCCGTCTTTCGTGACTCCCTGGACTTTCACCATGGCCCTGGTCGACGGCTCTATGACGCTTCCCGAAGAGCCGGCGGCGGTGGATAGTTTGATTCAGGAACGGCTGGGACGACGGTTGAGCTTCTACGACGGCGAGACCCACCGGCACATGGTTTCGCTGCCCACGTACCTGCGGGAGGGCATAGCAGCGGAGACGCGGGTGGTGACGGACGAGAACCCGGTTTTCATGGTCTAGGGCGGGCGCGACGGGCTGCAGGGCGCCAATGAAGGACACCACTACAGGATAAGGAGGGGTTCGGCAACGAGATTCCTCGGCTACGCTGCGCTCCGCTCGGAATGACATTTGGGTGGGATGAGGAGAAGATGGGTCCCCGCATTCGGAGACCTTTGCATAACTACCGAATCGCATTCAGATGGCGGGGCAGGACGACTCTTGACATAGCTAAATCATGGGATACTGGATTCCGGCTTTCGCCGGAATGACGATTATGCAAAGGTCCCCGCATTCGCGAGGACACGAGGGAAGGGGAATTGGTTCCTGCATCCGCAGGAACAACGGGTGGGGGTCTACACGGGACTAATTGGTGGAGGGCGAGTAGGGGAACGGGCGCCAGCGAGGGACGCCCCTACGGGAGGCTGGTGGGGAGAGGGGGGTTAGCTACCACAGCGAGATTCCTCGGCTACGCTGCGCTTCGCGCGGAATGACAGGTTGTGGCTAGGGGTTCCATCGATAGGTGGCGATGTCCGAAGACCGGATTTCGAAGTGCTTCACCCAGTATTCCCCTGCGTACAGGTGGTCGGCGGCCCTTGCGTTGGCCTGTCTCTGGGAACTCTTGTCGTAGGCGTCCACCTCCTCCTTGGTGTCCCAGTAGGTGATGGAGATTCCTTCGTCCGGGTTTTCGGTGCTGCGGAGAAGCTGGCGGCCGCTGAACCCGGGCATCTTTTCGCCAAGGGCCTGTATGTTCTCGTTGTAGTGGGCCTCGTACTCGTCCCATCTGCCCGGTTTAATTTTTCCCCAAAAGATTCTCACGTACATTTTCTTTCTCCTTGATGAAGCTAAAGTCCAGCAGAGTTAGCCTCAACCCTCGCGCCGCCATTGGTCTAGGCGAGCGGTTCGACTTTTTCTCGTACTTGTTCGTCAGTCCCTCTCCACGTCCAGGTCCAGCAGCAGGCACGGCTCTCCCCACTGATTGGGGCTGTCGAGGTCCCAAGGCTCCGGACTGCCGACGGGTTTGAGCCTAATGCCCTCGTCGCCACCAAATATGAGGGTGACGGCACCTTCGCCGGAGTCGGCTACAAGAACGGCGTAGGCGGAACAGGGGCCATCGGAGGACCAGCCCGTCACGCTGCATACTGCATCGACGCCCATGGGATCGGGGGCCGCCAACGTGGTCACAGGCTCGACGGACCCCATCGTTTGAAAGACACTCTGCAGGGGCCAGCAGTTGTCGTTTTCCTCCACGTCAACGTTGATGTATCTGGGTTGGGGCTGCTCCATAATTCAACGTTACCATTGGGTTGTTCGCAAGTCCACCTATAACATGAATGGCGGCGGGATTGACACTTACGCGGTGCAGTGCTAGACTGCGAATCGAGTTGGCAATCTGTCCTAGAGACTGCTAAAACGTAACAAACGGAGAGAATAACGGTGCCCCGCTACGACTACGAATGCCTCAGTTGCAGCCACGTGTTCGAGTTAAAACAGAGCTTTAGCGACGAGCCCGTGGCCGATTGCCTAAAATGCGGCAGCCGCTCCCGGCGCAAGTTCCACGCCGTACCCGTCATCTACAAAGGTTCCGGCTTCTACACCACTGACTACGCCCGGTCCAACCTCCGCGCCAACGGAACGGGTTCCGACTCCTCCGAAAGCTCCGAGAGCAAGAAGGAAAAGCCCGACGCCAAGGCGGAGAAGAAGGACACGTCCAAGTCAAGCGGCTCCGAGGGGAAGCAAGACTCCGGCAGCAAGGTTTCCAGCAGCTCCCGCTCCAGGGACTAGCACCCTTGAGGGCCCTGCTCCAGCGGGCAGCGGCAGCCTCTGTTTCCATTGACGGCGAACCCGCTGCCAACATAGGCAGTGGTCTTGTCGTGCTTCTTGGCATCGCCCGGGACGACGATGAGGCCGACGCCGAGTACCTGGTAGGCAAGACGGTCAACCTTCGCATATTCTCCGACGAATCCGGCCACTTCAACCGCTCCGTGCTGGACTCGGGAGCCGAGCTTCTGATAGTAAGCCAGTTCACGCTCTACGCCGCCACTCGCAAGGGACGGCGACCCGACTTCACCGCGGCCGCGCCGCCTAAACAAGCGGAACCGCTATATGAACGGACGGTTGAGTTCTTTCGAGAAACGGGCCTGCGGGTATCTACCGGCAGTTTCGGCGCGCTGATGACGGTCAGCATCCAGAACCACGGGCCGGTGACCATCATGCTGGACAGCGCCGACAGGTTCAGGCCCCGGCGCGGCTGACGTCCCGGGGTTTTTCCTTTAGAGGGTGTCTAAAAAGGGCGTCGGTGGAGCGAAGCATAAACGTCTGTTAGGCAACGAAGTCCGCCCCTCCAACTCCAGACCCTTCGGCTTCACTCAAGGTGACATGGAGCGCTCGGGGTAACAAAGGGATTTATTAGACACGCTCTTAGACGGCGGACCCATCGAGTGCCCGGTCGTGCGTGACATTACTATGATAATGGATGCGGTTTGAAGGGAAGGGCGGTTCCCGAACCGCCCCTACGGGGGGGGGGAGACGTTTGAGAATTGGGGAGGGCGCCCACGAGGGACGCCCCTACCGGGGGAGTGTGGGGTGGGGGAGGTATGGGTTCCCGCGGATGGAGACCTTTGCATAACTATCGAATCGCATTCAAATGGCGGTGTAGAACGACTCTTGACATAGCTAAATCATGGGATTCTGGATTCCGGCTTTTGCCGGAATGACGGTTATTCAAAGGTCTCCATCCGCGGGAACAACCGGGGGAAGGGAGGGGTTCTCCAGACTGGACAAGCGCACCCTCACGTGATACTGTTTCGCTACTGTATTATCAGTGGATGCCCTAATTCCTAGATCTACACCTTTTGGAGGTATCGAATGACAGAGACTGCGATGTTAATCACAGCGTTTTCCGGACTTGCGGTCGCAGTAGGCGCACTTTTGGTCTCCGTGGGCGTTTTCTTCCTAGTCATGAAGGTCGGCTCCGTCGTGGAATCCATGAGCAGGAGTGACAACCAGGGATAGGTCTGAATAAGTCCCGTGGATATAGTAGAGTTCAGGTAGTCGCCGACCATGGCCGCGCAGGCCCAAAGCGGCGGCGGTAGCGGGGTAGAGGTCCGCATCACCGCGATGCGCCTGGAAGGCCGACACAACGCAACGGATGCCCTCCAGCCAGCATGAAACGCGACGGCTTATCCGTTTTCATGCCGGATACCGTGGATGGTTATTGCCCGTAGAGGTCTGTGCTAAGCAGAGATGGGGGATCATGATAATGACGAGTACAGGACCGGCGAGATGGCTTACCTTGCCGGGCATTGTCCTTGCGCTGGCCCTTACGGCAGTCCTCATAGCCTGCGGCTCCGATGAGCCGCCGGTTTCGCCCGCGACGGAAGCAACAACGTCCACCCTAATGCCGGAGGACGCGTCCACCGGCACCGCTGCAACGTCCGCCCCCATGCCGGGGAGCGAGCCCACCGCCGCGCCGCGACCTACGGCTACGACAGCGCCACTGCTCACCATTGGGCCGACCTCGGCGGCAACGGACCTGGACGCGCTGGTTGCCCTCTACAACGCAACAGACGGTCCGAACTGGAAGGACAATGAAAACTGGCTGAGTGACGCGCCCTTGCGCCAATGGTACGGCGTCAAGACCAACGACGACGGGCGCGTTAAAGAGCTGCGTCTCTACACCAACGAGTTGAGCGGAAGGATACCGCCTGAGCTGGGCAGCCTCGCCAACCTGGAGGAGCTGTGGCTCAGCAACAACTATTTGGGCGGAGGGGAGATACCGCCGGAGTTGGGCAGCCTCGCCAACCTGGAAGTGCTGGATCTCCACGCCAACGGGTTGATCGGGGAGATACCGCCGGAGTTGGGCAGCCTCGCCAACCTGGAAGTGCTGGATCTCCACGCCAACGGGTTGATCGGGGAGATACCGCCGGAACTGGGCAACCTCGCCAACCTGAAAAAGCTGTTCCTTAGCTTCAACTGGTTTTTGAGCGGGGAGATACCGCCGGAGCTGGGCAGCCTCCGCGTAGGGGAGTTGCGCCTTGACGGGAACCCGTTAAGCGGATGCGCTCCAGCCAGTTTAGAACGCATACGCTCAAAGGTGGACCTGCCGGATACCGTGTACGGTTATTGCCGGTAAAGGTCGGCGCTAACTGGAGACGGCCTTAATAAGTCCCCTTGGATGCGGCAGGGTCACGTAGTCCGCCCTGTCTCCTCCCCGCGCTACGGAGACCTTTGCATAACTACCGAAACGCATTCATATAGTGGCGTGGGACGACTCTTGCCGTAGCTAAATCATGGGATTCTGGATTCCGGCCTTCGCCAGAATGACGGTTATGAGAAGGTCTCCGCTACGCGCGGACCCCCCAGGCAGACGGGAGGGGATTGGGGGGCATCGGCGAGTTGTTCAAAGGTTCCCCAGGGATAGATCCTTGTCGTCGGGGGGCCGAACGTGGTTCTGCCTCCGGCTCCATGCCTGCTTCACTACCCAGCGGTCTACCCCTACCCGGGTTCAATACCTGATCCTGTCAATCTACGCGCTTCTTGGCGCACACCCTCCGGGCCCATGTCGTTCTGATTGCGAGCAGACTTGCACCCTTGCCCCTCCAGGGAGGGTAGACACTGTCATAAGAATGCCGGATGGCGGGCGGCGGGGTTAGAGGTGGAGGGGTTCGGATCCCTGGGAAAACCCTTTCGTGGCAACCCTTGTCCTTCTCCTGTCGCGGAGGCCGGTGAAACCCATTACTATCAGGAAGATGAAGGCGGCAAAGAGCACTACGCTGGCCCCGGAGGATACGTCTACGTACCAGCTGACGTAGATGCCCGCCAGTCCACAGAAGGCCCCGAGGGCCGTGGAGAGAATCAGCATCTTCCTAAAGGAATGGGTCAGCAAGCGGGCGATGACAGGCGGTATGACGATGGCGGCGGCGATTAACGTCACGCCCACCACCTGCATGGACACCACTATGGTGGCGGCCAAGACCAGCGAAAAGAAGGCGTCGACCCATCCCGTGGGCACGTTGTAGAAACGGGCCGCCTCCGGGTCGAAGGTCGTGAACAGAAGAAGCTTGTAGCCGGCGAAGAAGAAAACAACCGCGGCCGCAGTTACTATCGCTATGGCAATCAGGTCTCCCATCGACACGCCCAGCATATTGCCGATGAGGGCGGCTTCGAAGTCGCGCGTAAAGGTGTTGTAGCGGCTGATGATGGCCACTCCCAGAGCAAAAGAGGCGGTGGTGACTATGCCAATGGCGGAGTCGGTCTCTATCTGACGCTTGCGGGTGGTGAGGATGATGAGAATGGATGAGACGAACCCCCAAACGGTCGCGCCGATGAAGAAGTTGATGGACATGACGTAGCTGACTACGGCGCCGCCGAAGATGGCGTGGGAGAGGCCGTGACCCACGTAGGCCATGCGGCGCAGCACTATGTAGACGCCGATCAGACCGCAGAGTGCGCCCACCAGAGTTGTCGCTATCAAGCCCTTGACGAAGAATTCGTACTGAAAGGGTTCCAGCATTATTTTTCCCCTTGAAGAACGAAGGCTTGCTTCGGAAAGGCGGCTAAGGTTTTGATGATTGGCGGCATAATGCCCCACCCCTGGATTCCGGCTCGCGCCGGAATGACGAGACGAAGAGGGACTAGGGGATGGGTCCCCGCATACGCGAGGACAAGGGAAGGGGTGACGGATGGGTAAGGGATGGGCCGTCTCGACCCGCTCCGATGGATTCCCGCCCCTGTCTTCACGGGGGAAGACTCTGCGCGGGAATGACGCGACGAAGGGGAAGAAGGGGATGGGTCCCCGCCCCCCGTCTTCACGGAGGCAGGATCTCGACGCGAGGACAACGGGAGGGGGTTACGGTTACGCAAAGGGGACTGCGTTTCGTCTGACGTGGTGGACAGCAAGATTCCGCGACTCCGCTGCGCTGCGCTCGGAATCACTATGGCCTTGCTGTGGCCACGCAAGGGGATGAAAATGGACATGGGATTCACCCCCATCCTAACCTTCCCCCATCAAGGGGGAAGGGATTGCTAGGCGTGAAACGGGCTATTTTCATAGTAATGCCATGTGGGGGCGAAGATGGGTCCCCGCCTCCGCGAGGACACAGGAGGGGGAGGCCGGTTCGCGAACCGCCCCCACGGGGAGCAGCGGGGGTCGTTGCGGTTCGCGGCACTAGCGGGGCTTCTCCGAGTGGGCGGCGTCCGTGGATTCCGACTCACCTGCGCCGTTGAACCGGTGGGGGCTTTCGGCCACCAGGGTCATGTTCATGTACTGGATGACGGGCATTTCGGCGTTGTAGGTGAGTTTGAAGGTCTCGGGCGTGAAGACCTCGGATGGGGGGCCGCTGGCCAGGATTCGACCGTTCAGGCAGACGACCCATGGGAGATGGGCCGCCACGGCGTTGATTTCGTGGGTGGTCATGACAATGGTCACGCCCTGGTGGTTAAGCTCGTGCAGCAGGTGCAGGAACTCGTCCCTGGTCTTGATATCTATGCCCGCCGTCGGTTCGTCCAGGAGCAGCAGCCTGGGGTTGCTGACCATCGCCCTTGCCAGGAAGACCCGCTGCTGCTGTCCGCCGGAAAGCTGCCTGATGTGCCGCTTCCGCAGATGCTCGATACTCAGACGCTCCAGCATACGGTGGACCAGTTTCCGGTCCTTGGACCGGTTCCAAGGGAATAGGGGGTTCGACATGGTTAGTCCCATCATCACCGTTTCCTCCACGGTGACGGGGAAGTTCCAGTCGATGGCCTTCAGCTGTGGCACGTAGCCTATGCGGGGCCTGCCGTTGGCTGTGGAGAGGCCCTGGACCAGCACCTGGCCTCCATAGAGGTCCACCGCGCCAAGGATGGCCCTGAGCAGTGTCGTCTTGCCGGAACCGCTGGGGCCCAGCAGGCCGATAAAGTCGCCGGGCATCAGCTTCAAGTCCACGTCGTGAAGGACGGGATGGCCGTCGTATCCGCAGGTGACGCCTCGTAGTTCTACGGCGGGGTCTCCCGGGGGGGTCTTGTGAGGGATGGGATGAAGCATAATTCGGTGGTCTACTGAGGGTAGACGGCCCCGCTCTCTCCCTGGAATACTGGACTTGGGTCGAAGCCATCGAGGGCCGACGGGTCACCGCCGAGAGACGACACAATAACCTGGGAGTTCGTGAGCATCATGCCCAGGTAGCTGTGTAAGGGGTCACCGGGATCGCCGGGCAGGTCGTCATCCCTAAGCTGGTCGACGAATTCCGCCCCGCTCTCCTTGGCTATCTGCTCCATGACGTCGCTGGAAAACACCGCGGAGCCAAAGATGGCCGGCACACCGCTCTCCCTCACCTGGTCAATGAGACCGGCCACCTCGCGGGCGGAGGGCTGGCTGAAGTCGGAAGGCTGGATGGCGCCGATTATCTCCATACCGTAGCGAGGGGCGAAGAAAGGGAAGGAATCGTGATAGGTCAGGAGCTTCCGATTCTGCGGTGGGATGGTCTGCACGGCCGCTTCTATCCTGCCGTCCAAGTCGAGGATTCGAGCTTCCAACTTCCCGTAGTTCTCCCTGTAGTAGGCAGCGTTAGCCGGGTCCATGGCGGAAAGCTGCTCCTCTACAACCTTAGCATACCGAAGGGCCAGCAGAGGGCTGGTCCACAGGTGGGGGTTGGGGTGACCGCCGGTCTCGGGGAAGGAGAAGTCGAAGACCCACTGCTCCCTAGCGATAGCCTTGTCGCCCAGGGTGAGCACTTCGGCCTCGTCCCGCTTGCTGGCTTGGGCCGCTTCCAGGTAAGGCTCCTCGAGGAAGAGGCCGTTGAGGATGATGAGGTCCGCCTTGGCCAGGGTTCTAGCCACGGAGGGTGGAGGGTCGAAGGTGTGGGAGTTGACGCCCTCCGGTATTACGCCCTCAAGGGCGATGCGATTGCCGCCCACGTTCTCCACCAGGCTAGTGATGGGAGCTACGGAGCTGACCACACGCAGGCGACCGTCGGTTTCGTCTTCTCCTCCGCCGACACAGGCCTGGCCAAAGAGGAGCAGGAGGGCGCCGAAGATTAGGGGGCTTATTCTTAAAACCATGGGGTTTGCGAGGTCACCTCTTAGCGGCATGGCTTCCAGGAGTGTTGCAGTTTGAGCAGATGCCGGTAACGGTGAAGTTATCCAGGTCCGGCTCAAAGTTGAACTCTTGGGTAAGGGTGTTGCGGAACTCGTCCAGGTAATCTGGGGCCAAGTCGTAGGCGCCACCGCAGGCCCGGCACACCATGTGATGGTGGCGGCCCTCCGGGTCGGTGATTTCAAAGTGGAGCCGGTCGCCAATGGCCACTTCGGTAACCACGCCCATTCGCTTAAAGAGATGGAGAGTGCGATAGACGGTGGCAATGTCCATGTACGGGTAGGTTTCCTTAGCCTTGCGAAAGACCTCGTCCACCCCCATGTGCCCGCCGCCCTGGGCGACGGCGTTGAGGATAAGAAGGCGTTGGGGCGTGAGACGGACGCCCCTACCCCGCAGCTGCTCCAGGATATCCCGCTGTGTCATTGTGCAACGCTACTCTTCTGCAAATGTTTGCGACTGCCTATGGTATCATCTAGGCGAGGGTTGTCAAGCGATGGGTGGAGGCAACGGGCGGGGACTTTGGGTTATTCAGATTCGGCAGGGCCAGCAGTGGGTTCCTGCTTTCGCCAGAATGCCGAATAGCACCGAATCCTCGCATTTGAAACATATGGAAATGCCGTGAAGGGAGCCACGGGATTATTCCATAGTCTGGTGTGGGGTCCGAAGGGAGGAGTGTGGCTTACGGAGGGAAAGACATTGAGACTGAGGCGATGGCGGGGTATAATCCGCTTGAGTTCACAAAGGAGCCGGTCATGCTCCAAACCCAAACCCCTGACAAGATCTTCGCCGACGCCCTCGCGCTGTACGAGGATGCGTTGGAGATGTTGGCCCAACACAAAATCCGCAACGCCGCGGAAAAAGCCTGGGGCGCAACCAAACGCGCCACCGACGCCCTAATCCTCGCTCGCACCGGGGCCCTCCCCGAGACCACCGCCATGACCACCAGGGTCTTGATGGAGTTGGCAGACAATTTCCCCGACATAGAAACCCTTGTCGGGCGCTACTTCACTCGCATTAGCTATCTTCACGGCTCCTGCTTCTACGACGGCCTTTGCGACCCCATAAGCCAAACAGTTCGTCGCATCCGGGAAACCATTGACTACATCCAAGACGCCCAATCCCTGACCCGCGACCAATAACCTTACCTTCCCCCTGCGCCCCACCAGTTATTCTGCGGGCGCGGGCAATATCTTCAAGGGTGGCAATTATCAGGCGTTGGTCACCATCTTCCAAGGCGATGTTTAGATACATCGCCATGTCTTCTTCGGTCTCCAAGTGCTCCGCAGGATCCCATGGAAGGGTTTTGGTTTTGGCCATTTCTTCTTCTCCTACAGTCCCCTTGCTAGGTCGAGTGCTATTGGGGGTGGGGAGGGTTGTGGGGGTGCAGATTCCTCGGGGGATTCGGAATAACATGTTGGGGGACTGGGTGTTGGTGTGGGGGAGGGCACCCACGAGGGACGCCCCTACGGGAGGGGGTGGACGGGTGGATACGCCTACTGGGAGAAGAAGTGTCGTTTATTCGTTGGATCCTCGCGGGGCGGCGGCGACTTGAAGGCGGAAGCCGAGGGAGCGAATCACCTTGAGCACGGTGGCGAACTCCGGGTTGCCGTTGGGGGACAGCGACTTGTATAGGCTCTCCCTGCCTAGCCCGCTATCCTGGGCTACTACCGCCATTCGGCGGGCACGGGCTATGTCGCCCAATACGGCCATTATCACGCCAAGGTCCCCGTCTTCCAAAGCAACATTGAGATACGCTACCATATCTTCCTCGTCCCTCAGGTGTTCAGCCGGGTCCCAAGGGAAAGTTTTGGTTTTCGCCATTTTTAACTCCTACAGTCCTTTTGCCAGATCCAGCGCCTTTCGTATGTCCCTCTGTTGACTGTCCTTGTCACCTCCCGCCAGCAGGATAATCAAAGCCTCGCCTTTCTTGACGAAGTACACCCGATAGCCTGGACCATAGTTGATTCGGATTTCGGAAACTCCTTCGCCAACCGGCCTCACATCTCCTAGATTGGCCCTGGCGAGCCTGTGAATGCGAGTGTCTATTCGGACCCTGGCATCCCTATCCCTAAGGCGTCTGTACCAGCGGATAAATTCCGCCGTCTGCCGAATGATTACCGAAATCCCATTGTAGTTTGTAAGATACAAAACGTCAACCGCCGAAGGAGCGGCGCTGCCTTCTGGCCTGGCGCATGAAGTGTCGCAACAGGGAGCCATCGAAGCCCAGGGCCGCGGCCTTCTTCGCCGATTCCTCCGCGGCGTCTTCGTCTCCCAGGTAGGCGTTGGCCAGTGCGCCGATGGCGTAGGCCGAAGGTGACTGGTCGTTTAATTCTAAGGTTTTCGCCACATCCTCCAACGCGCTCTTTGGCTGTCCTAGTTCCCAAAACGCCGCCGCGCGGTTGTTGTAGGCGTCGGAGTGATTGGGGTTCAGCCGAATGGCCTGGGTAAAATCCTCGACGGCCGGCATCTGCTCCTTGAGATGGACGTAGGCCAGCCCTCGGTTGTAGTAGGCTTCGGCGTTGGTGGAGTCCAGCCGCACCACCTGGTCGAAGTCACGGATCGCGGCTACGGGTTCCACCAACTGGCCATAGACGACGCCCCGCTGATAGAAGGCCTCGGAGTCGGAGGGGTTGTCCTCGATGACGGCCGTCAACTCGCTCACGGACCGTTGGAGACTATCAATCTCCGAAATGCTGTTATCGTTGGCCTGGGCGTTCTGCATGAGAAGAGGTTGGGACCGATTGATGACGAAAGTCGGGGAGCCGGGATTTGAACCCGGGGCCTCTACGTCCCGAACGTAGCGCGCTGCCAAACTGCGCCACTCCCCGCAAGTCTCAAGGACAGGATAATTGTAGCCGCCACGGGGCACATGCAGCAAGGGCGCAGGGTTGACAGTGCAATAACTCAATGCTACCTTTGCCGACGATGCACCTCTGTGCTTAACAGAGGCGTTCCCCGCCCATGCGGGATTCATACCCAGGGTTAAGCCTAAACTTCTACAACTAGGAGGCAAAATGGTGACTTTACCCAGCAAACTTCTAAGAAAGAGCACTCTACTGGCCTTGCTGGTCGCAGCGTCGCTGGCACTGATCATAGTAGCCTGCGGCACCGACGACGAGGAAGCGCCGGCGGCCCCGGCTGCTACAGCGGCCCCCGCGGCCACAATGGCGCCCACGGCGGCACCCGCCACTGCGGCGCCGGCGCCCACTGCGGCTCCGACGCCGGCCCCAACCACCGAGGCAGCGCCGGAGTTGGTGAACCCCAGGCTCATAGTCTCCATGGCGCCGCCCGCCCACCAGGTAAGGCTGCCGTACATGACCTTCCAGAGCTCCAGCGGGCCTCTCCACAACCTGTATGACTACCTGGTTGGCAAGAACCGGAGGACCGCCGCGGTGGAGAACACCCACATCGCCGAGTCCTGGTCCGTTGATCCCGGCGCCACAACCTGGATCTTCGAACTGAAGGAGGGCATTCCCTACTACATGAACGGGGAAGCCAGCGACTACATGTTCGAGCCGACAGACGTGCGGCACACCTGGCTGCTGCAGGCCGGAGTAAAATCCGACAAATCCAACAATTCAAGCACCTACGGCCCATGGCTCGCAAGCGAAGACGGAAGCGACCTGGTGATCGAAGGCAACACCTTGACCTGGAACCTGGACCTGGTGCACCCGGACTTGAACGTCTACTTGTCCGAGGACTGGACCTTCGGCATCATCAGCGAGGCCTACTGGAACGACGTGGGAGGCGAGGATGGCTACATCGACCATCCCATCGGCATAGGCGCCTTCAGCTTCGTGGAGTACGTGGACAACGAGCATTTCCTGCTGGAGAAGAACGTAGGCCACTACCGGAAGGAGCCCTACTTCGACGAGCTTATGTTCCTGTGGAACAAGGAGGCGGCGACCATCCAGGCCCAGCTGTTGACGGACGAGGTACACATTGGAGTGCTGCCCAACGACCAGCATGGAGAGGTAATTTCTCGCGGCATGAAGATTGCCAAGAGCACGCTGCCGAGCTTCCATGTATGGGGAACCATACCCTTCTACCAGCCTGAGTCCTTCAAGGGCGAGCCCACCCCCAACTATGACGAGACGGTCCCGACCCGAAACGTCAAGGTTAGGGAAGCGCTCAACATAGCCATCGACCGGGAGTTGATAAACGACTCGTTCTTCGGCGGAGACGCCATACCGAGCGCCGTGTCTCACATGGCCGAGTGGTGGGACTTCTTCCAGGACCGGTGGGCGCCCATACCCGGCCCCGACGGGAAAACCGGCGCGGCCGGTGGCTGGCCGTATCCCTACGACCCGGAAAGAGCCAAGGAACTGCTGGCCGAGGCCGGCTATCCCGACGGCTTCGAGCTAGACTTCTTCGCCGCAAACAACTGGGGCGGCGTACCGGAGATCCCTAATGTTGGCGAAGCCATAGCGGCCATGTGGGAAGAGATCGGGATCAAGGTCAAACTGGAGACTGGGGAGCGCGCTCCGGTCCAGTCCATGTATACCGACCGCGCCATGAACGGAAAGGTCGACTTGATTCGCTGGTCGCTGAACCCGCCGTCGGCGGGGATGGGCTGGCTGTGGTACGAGGCCTCGAGGCCCTATTACGAGCAGCAGTTCATCACCGACTGGAAGAGAAACGTGGACACAATCGCCGATTCTGAAACTCGAGTTGAGGAGTTCATCAAGCTCGGGGACTTCTGGTACGACAACTACCTGAGCATTCCGTTGCTGTGGGCGTTCGGCAAGGCCGTATTCAACCCCGCGGTGCTGGAAGGCTACGAAACGAGCCACGTGCACTTCGGCCCGGTCCGCTACCACGAGTACACGGTACCAGTCTACAAGTAGCATCGATCCAGGGCACAAATAGAGAGATTCTAAATTGACACGGCCCCCACAGGCGTGGGGGCCGTGTCTAAACTAGCCAAGGTACGGCGGTAAGGAGGCAATGACATAAAACAGCCAACCGTAGAGCGTACCATCTTGAAAGATGTAAACCGCATAGTTTCATCCGGTGTACGGCCCTCTCGGGGACTCGCAAGGCGGCTCCTCAGGGGCAGTCTTGCTTTCCTGCTGCTAACGTCGCTCCTAGCCGGCTCTCTATGGCTGGCGGCCTGCGGAGGCGATAGTGGCGATGACTCGCCAGAGCCTTCTACCCAGCAGCCGGCAACTCCTTCCGGCCAGAGCGGCACGCAGGCCCCAACTACACAGGCTACGGCTACGCCGGCCCCCGCCTTCGGCGCTCTGACTCCCTCCGGCACCTTTGCAGAGGATGACCTGATCCTGCCGCAAGGCTGGTGGAACGTTGATGTTCCGTTGGTACTGGGAGACCGGGTTGTGGTCACCTACACCTCCGCGCCTAAGGCCGTCGGCGGGTTCGGCGAATCGGGCAGCGCGGGCAGGCCAGGGGTTCTCTTCAACGTGAACGACCCCATCGGCGACTCCATATACCGAGGAGAGCAGGTGGCGGACGGCGGTACCGAGTTCACCGCGGAGTTGAACGGCATCTACCAGTTGACTTTCTTGAACCCGGTAGTTCGGAACATGCAGGAAGTCATAGTGGAGTACCAGATAAACCCGTAGGGTTTGCGGGGGCGGCTGTCCTAAAATTTCACCGTCTTGGTCATCGCCGGCATTCCCTAGAATAAGGGCGTGGCGATCGTCTATTGACTCGCGGCTCACAGTGGGTTTTCCCGGTCACTTGAATCCTCAGCCCGGGGCAAGTGCACTCTACACAGCCAGGCGCGTTCCCCGCAGCCACACGCGGCTTACGACTGCTGGCTTATGAAGTCTGAGACCTTCTCCCCTATCATTATGCAGGTGGCGTTGGGGTTTACTCTAACCACGTCCGGCATTATGGACGCATCCGATACTCTCAGCCCCTCCAAACCGTGCACACGGCCGTACTGGTCCACCACAGCCATAGAGTCGCTGGCGGGGCCCATCTTGCACGTGCCCGAGGAATGATGCCCTGTAGTCACGTTCTCAAGTATCCACCGGTCCAGGGATTCCTCCGACGCCATTTCTTCATCACTAGGAGCAACCCGCTGCTCCAGCAGCCCCTGCAGAGCGGGGCTCTCCGCCAGTTCAATGGCAAGATGCACCCCCTCGCGGACGCGGGCAAGGTCCCACGGGTCCTGCAAGTAGTTGTACTCCAGGTGGGGTGGCGAAGGGACATCCGCCGACGTTAGAGTGAGCCTACCGGCCCCACGGGCGTACTCCAGGCAGGCGCTCAAACGAGTATGGGGCACACCATCGAAGACCCACCGGTTGTCCACGCTGATGGACATGTCATGGGGGGTATCCGAGCCCGCGGCCGTGTATCGAAGGAACACCAGGCTCAGGACCGAGTCCTTCGGTTCCAGGGAAGCGTCCCGGTACATGACACCGGACACGGGGTGGTTTCGGAGATTCCGCCCTACACCTGGCATATGATGCTTCGTTTCAATACCCATCTTAGTCAGGTGGTCTTCCGGTCCGATACCAGAGCGCATAAGTATCATGGGGGAGCCGAAAGCGCCCGCGCTGCAGATTATCTCGTGTCCGTAGACGCGAAAGGTTTGGCCGTCGCTGATCACCTCCACACCGACGGCACGATTGCCTTCCAGCAGTACCCGCCGCACGAGAGTGTTGCCCCGAATAGTCAGGTTCAGACGGTGTCTGGCCGGGTCCAGGTAGGCCATCGCGGTGTTGACGCGGAGGCCACCCACGTTACTGACGGGGTACGTTCCAACGCCCGCGGCATCGGGAAGGTTCATGTCCGGGCTTTCCAAGAAGCCATGGTCTACACAGGCGCGGTAGAAGGCGCGTAGATTGGATTCCCACTCGCTTTGAGGGACGCGACGCACGGGCAGCGGGCCTTCTCTATTGTGAAAGTCGCCACCGAAGTCCAGGTCACGCTCAATACGAAGATAGCAGGGCAGCACCTTCTGATAGGACCACTCCGGGTTGCCCCAAGCGGCCCAGGAATCGAAGTCTTGGGGCGCTCCCCGCAGGAATATGGAGCTGTTGATTGTGCTGGTTCCACCCATGGCCCTGCCGGAGGGCATCAGCATAGGTTCCTTCTTTTGAGGGTTGGCACGGGCGGCGTAGTTGCGGACGTGGGGGTCTTCGTAGCCAGCCATGACGTGATAGCCGCGGGCAAGGAGATCCGGCAGGCGCTCCGAGTTAGGATAGTCTGGGCCGTCCTCCAGCAGGAGCACGGAACGGGAGGGGTCCTCCGATAGCCGCGCGGCCAGGGGGGCGCCGGCAGAACCGGCGCCCACAACTATAACGTCGTAGCGCAAGGCACTAACCTCCGGTGAGTCTTCGCGGGGTCAACCCAGATTATACCCGATGGGGAGCGGGGGAAGGGATGGGTTCCCGCCTCCGTCTGCACGGGGGAAGGTTCTGTGCGGGAAAAGCGGAGGTGAGGACGCAGGATGACATGTGGGTGGCGCAAGGGGGATGGGTCCACGCATGCGCGAGGACACGGGAGGGGAGAGGCTTTCACCCCCATCCTGGCCTTCCCCCCTCAAGGGGGAAGGGAGGGAAGGGAGAGGGTGGGCGGCTCGCGCACTTGCCCCTCCGTAGGGGCGGTCGGAAGGGGTTAGCTGTTGTCTCCGCGACTCATGGCCTCCATCCTGGCCAGAATGTCCCGGATCTCCGCCAACAGCTCGTTGGCAACGGTCGGCGTTGCGGCGAGAGCAGCGACGGCGGGTGTCGATTCGACGCCGCCCTCCAGCACCAGCTGGCGCTGGCGGAGGATGGCGTCCCGGAAGGCGACGGCGTCAACCACGCCGATGAGGTCTCCCTCGCTGCCGGCGTTCTGCCCCGACTGGCCCGCCGTCTCGACCTTCAAGCCCCTCACTCCGCAAAAACGCATCCACGGGTCGTCGTGCAGGCGCACGTCCGTCACACGGTTCAGAGGAATGGTGGCTTCTTTTCGGAAGAAGACCCCTTTGTTTACCTGGACTGCGTTGGTGGTCAGACGGGCGGACATTCGCCTCAGGCTTTCGGGGGCGTACCAGCGGCAGAATAGCAGCCCAAAGGGGATCAAGGGGATGCCAACGACGCTGATTATCATGAAAAAGATAACCACCCCGGTGGTGTACTTCTTCACCATGGGGTCGAATTCGGCTTCCTGAATGGTTTCGCCTGTAACGTCCGTGAAACCAGCCATTTGGGGGCTCCTTACAGAGGTGTGGGTCCGAATCAAGACGAATGGAACAGCCCAAGTCGAGGGCCGGCGTTAATACATGAGAGCGCCACCGGCCACGGGAAGGGAGACGCCGGTGAGATAGTCAGACTGGTCGGAGGCGAGGAAAGCGGCCGCGTCGGCCACGTCGGCGCCTTGGGCCACCCGGCCCAAGGGTATGGCCTTGGCCCGTTCCGCAAACATGCGGGCGCGGTACTCCTCCGCCGTTTCGCCCTCCGGCGCCAGGGCCGCCGCAATCCCGGAAATTCTCTCCGTGTCCACCAACCCAGGGCAGATGGCGTTGACGTTTATTCCGTGGGGCGCAAGCTCCAGGGCCAGGGATTGGGTGAAGCCAATGAGGGCAAACTTGGAGGCGCAGTAGGCAGCGTACCGGGCGATGCCCTGCTTGCCCGCGCCTGACGAGATGACGATTATTTTCCCTCGCCGGCCAGCGCGGAGCATATCCCGCGCCACTGCCCGAGAGCATAGGAACGTGCCTTTGACGTTGACACGCTGCACCATGTCCCAGGCGTCTTCCTCCAGCTCCACTATGGGCACCCGGTCGGGACCGGCCGCCGAACCGGCGTTGTTGACCAAGATGTCTATGGGGCCTAAACGCTTGGAGGCTTCGCGCACCATGGCGTCCACCTGGCGGGCGTCGGAGACGTCGGCGATGATGCTCATTGACCGGCGGCCCAGGCTTTGAATCTCTTCTACGACGCTGTCCACGCCGCGCCATGCGCCAGCGCCACCGCCACCGTGAGGGTTGGACTTTACGTCATTGACCACCACGTCGGCCCCTTCCTGGGCCAGACGAACAGCTATGGCTCGCCCGATGCCGTGCTGCCCTCCTGCGCCGGTTACAAGGGCAACCTTACCTTCCAGGTTATACATTGAGGCCTACCGCTCGGTGGACTATAGGTGTTGGAGTTCGCCCTTACATCATCTGCTTGATGATCTTCTGGGACTGTTCCTTGGTCATGCCCAAGGGGCGGAAGCCCAACGGCCCGCCTTCTTTCAGCACCGGCTCCTGGCCATGGAGGGTTGGGGCCTGCCTCTGGATAAACACGCCGGTATATATCGTGTCGCCCCACAACATTGCCTTCTCGCAGGCGGACTTCCAATCGCTGGTGTCGTGTCCTTCGTCCTCCAGCTTCTTGACGCGGGTCTTGAAGAAGGGGTGGGTGTTGTCCTTATTAAAAGTGACGCAGGGACTGAACACGTCGATGAGGGCGAATCCCTTGTGCTGCATGCCCTTGATGATTATCTCGGTGAGGTGGCGGATGTCTCCACTGTAGGCGCGGGCCACAAAAGTAGCGCCGTTCATGATAGCCCCGGTGATGGGATTGATGGGGGGCTCGATGCTGCCGAAGGGGGTGCTCTTGGTCTTCATGCCCACGGTGCTGGTAGGGGAAATCTGGCCGGTCGTAAGCCCGTAGATCTGGTTGTTCATCACCACCATGGTAAGGTCTACGTTGCGGCGGGCGGTGTGAACGAAGTGGTTGCCGCCGATGCCGTAGCCGTCCCCATCGCCGGTGGTGACGACGACGTTCATTTCGTGGTTGCCCATCTTTGCCCCCGTGGCCACGGCCAGGGAACGGCCGTGGAGGGTGTGCATACCATAGGCATTGACATAGCCGGGTAGGTTGGAGGAGCAGCCTATGCCGCTAATCACAAGCAACTCGTGGGGGTGCAAGCCCATCTCGGCGAAGGCCCGCTGGAGGCTGTTGAGCACACCAAAGTCGCCGCAGCCCGGACACCAGTCGGGAGTGACGGGACCCCGGAAGTCTCTTGCTGTCAGCTTGCGGGCAGGCTTGCCTGTCGCGATATCTACTACGGTTGTCATCCTAATCACCTCTTTAGACTATTACTTCCTGATACGGCACATGAATATCGGTGGCGCCGCTGAGAATCTCCATGATGCTTTCGGTAACGTGGTGGGGCATGAAAGGCTCGCCGTCGTACTTGCGGACGTGGCCGTCTACGGAGAAGCCGGTCTCGCTGCGCAAGTACCGGTGGAACTGGCCGGAGTAGTTGTTCTCGACCATGATTGTCTTCTTGGACTTGGAGAGGATTTCGACAATTTCGTCGCCCTTCAAGGGGACAATCCACTTGATAGGCAGGTGGTTGGCGGTGATTCCCCGCTCCGCCAGCTGCGGGATGGCCTCTTTAATAACGCCGTAGGTGGAACCCCAGCCGACGATGGTCACGTCGGCGTCCTCGGGGCCTTCGAGTTCCGGGGTGGGAACCAGCTTGGACAGTAGCTGGAACTTGCGCGCCCGCTTCTCCACCATCATGCGACGCTTGTGGGGGTGCGTAAACTCGTCGCTGATGAGGATCGAATCCTCGTCGTGCTCGTCGGTGGCCACCACGTGGGCGTAGCCCTCGAGGCCGGGTAGGGCCCTGGGCGAAATTCCCGACTCCGTGTTGAGATAGCGCTTGTAGCCATTGGAAGCGGAGTGCTCCGTGATGATCTCCCCCCGGTCTATGACGGGCTGCATGTTAAGGGCGTCGGGGTCAACGCTGAACCGGCCTTCGCCAATAACCAGGTCGGAAATGACGATACCGGGGCACTGGCCCTTGTCCACCAGGTTGAAAATCTCCGGCATGGTGTTAAAGGCGTCAAGGGCGTCTATGGGAGCAACTATAAATCGCTCGAAGTCCCCCTGGCTGGCGCCAAGAACCTGCCATAGGTCTCCTTGTTCCGACTTGGTGGGGACACCGGTGGAAGGTCCTGCGCGCATGACGTCGATGAATACAACCGGAATCTCCATCATGCCGGCGCTGCCTATCGCCTCCGTCATAAGTGCGAAGCCTCCGCCGGAGGTGGCGCACATGGCGCGGCAGCCGGTATGGGCCGCTCCGATGGTCATGTTGGCCACGCCGATTTCGTCCTCGACCTGCCGCACCATTATGCCTAACGTGCGGGCATAGGCCGCCATCCAGTGAAGAACCCCTGTTGAGGGGCTCATTGGGTACGCTGCGTAGAACTTGACGCCGGCGGCCGCACCGCCCATTGCGACAGCGTCGTTGCCGGCCCAGACTGCCAGGGGCTTCTCGCCCATGGGAGCGGGCGGGTCGTAGGGCGCGAAGTTTTCCACCGCGTACTCATAGCCGGCCCGGGCAAACTTCACGTTTTCGTCCACCACTGCCTGACCATGACGCTGGAACCGCAGGTTGAGGCTGTCTTCGAGGGTCTGGAAGTCAAGCCCCAGCATGTACATGATGGAGCCCACGGCCACGGTGTTCTGGATAAGCCGGTTCCTGCTGCCGCCCGTCAGGTGGGAGATGGGCAGCGCGCAAATCTGGACGCCCTCCTGGGCATCGTTCACCTTAATGCGGTCACCGTTGAAGACGATGCTGGATCCCGGCCCCATGAGGCCAACGTGCCGGTCGGCGGTGTCCTGGTTCAGACACAGAAGAAGGTCCAGCTTATCTCCATGAGTCAGCACTTCCTCCTCCCCAACTCGCATGGTGAGGAAGATGTGGCCGCCACGGATGATGGACTGATAGGCGTTGTAGGTGTAGAGGTGAAGGCCGCGGCGCACAAAGACCCGGGCCAGAATGTCGCCCGGGGTGGCAATGCCCTGACCGGCCTCGCCGCCAATAGCCATGGCGAAATCGAACTTCCCTGAACTCATTAGGCTGCTCCTTCTTACTTGGTGGGCCCTACGGCCTTGCGGCGACGGAACGGCGCAAGTTGCCGGCTCATATAGGGAAGGGCCCCGATTCTGTTGTAAATGCAACACTTCCGTCGGCGGCACAAATAATAGAGGCGGGCCGGATTGGCCCCCCATTGAGCCGCAGTATAGCCATTGTCAACAAAGAAGTATAGCGTTACCCGTTGCCGTAGGCAACCTTGAGAGATACTATAGCTTGAGAATCGGGCATTGGGCGACGGTGGTTGCCGCCTCATCCAACCCCAGCCGATGCACCCATCTCTTAGACTCTTGGGAACAATCAGCAAGGCTCGGATACTAACATTACAGTTCAGAATGCGTGAAAGTGAAAATAGACTGCGATGAAACGGAAACTTACCATCACCGTGGACACCGAGTTAATTTCGATGGCCAAGCGGTACGCCCGCACACGTGGCGTCTCCCTTTCATCATTGGTGGAGCAGTCGCTTAGAGAGATGACGAGAGGGGAAACTCCATCCTTCTCCTCTCGTTGGCGCGGCAAGTTTCGGGCAGCCCAGCGCGAAAACGACCCACGATACGACGCGTTAGCCAAAAAATACCTCTCCAATGATTCTTTTGGACACCGACGTGCTTATAGACATCGCGCTCGACAGACATCCTTATTCGGAATCGGCTTCGGAGCTTCTGGACCGGTTAGAGCATGGAGTGGGTGACGCAAGCGTGGCTTGGCATTCCCTATCCAATCTCTATTACATCGTTACTCCTGCCATTGGGGGAATAGGCGCTCACGATTTCATTGTCGGACTAACCCGCTTTATAGAGGTGGCGTCAACGGATACGGATGACATCCGCTATGCCGCTGGGCTACCGATGTCTGACTTTGAGGACGCGATGCAGGTTGCTGCCGCCCGCGCCTGCGGAGCGCGATGCATAGTCACCAGAAACCTTAGAGACTACGAACACTCTCCAATTCGCGCCATACCACCCCTGGAGGCGATCCGCGGATTTTTCTGATGCTTGGCTATACGACGCTCTTGTCACGCGGCAAGACGAGACTGTTGCTCCGTCCACGCATCCATCCCCAAAGCATAGGGGCCGGTATGAAACCGGCCCCTATTGAATGGCTCTGAATATCTGGGCGAGCTTATTCGTCTCCGTTGTATCTCACGCCGCAGATGGTCTCCATAACCAACCGGGTAACCACGTAAGGGTCCATGTTGGCGTTGGGCCGCCGGTCTTCGATGTAGCCCTTCTGGTCGTGTTCGACCTGCCAGGGAATGCGCACCGACGCGCCTCTGTCCGACACGCCGTATCGGAATTCCTTGTAGGAGCACGTCTCGTGCAGGCCGGTGAGCCGCTCTTCGATGCCATAGCCGTAGTTTTCAATATGGACTTCGTGGCGGGTGCCCAGGGCCTCCGCCGCGTCGATGCAGGGCTGGTAGCTCTGGCGCATCTCCCTGGTGGAGAAATTGGTATGAGCGCCGGCGCCGTTCCAGTCGCCGCGGGCGGGCTTGGGGTAGAGAGTGGCATTGATGCCAAAGTCCTCCGCCACCCGGTAGAGGAGCCAACGGGCGAGCCAGAGCTGGTCGGAGACCTCCACGGCGGGCAAGGGGCCAATCTGAAACTCCCACTGTCCGGGCATAACCTCGGCGTTGATGCCCTCAATCTTCAACCCGGCCTCCAGGCAAGCCTCCAGGTGAGCCTCCACTACCTCCCGGCCGTGGACTTCGTCATCGCCCACGCCGCAGTAGTAACCACCCTGGGGCGGGGGATAGCCGGACTCCGGGAAGCCCAGGGGTCGAATGCCCTTGAAGAAAGTATACTCCTGCTCGATGCCGAAGATCATTTCGTGTGTTCTAGTCATTTCGGCAACGGCTGCGCAGGCTGCGCGGGTGTTGCTCTCGTGGGGAGTCAGATCCGTGTTCAGTACTTCGGTCATAACCAGGATGTCTCCACGGTCCCTCTCCAGCATCGTGTCCAACTTCTTGCGAACCGGGTCCTTTATAGAGAGAACGGGCCGTATGACGCAGTCGGAGTTCGAGCCGACTGCCTGGTTGGTGCTGGAGCCGTCGAAGCCCCAGAGGCCGGGCTGCTCAACTCTCATACCAACCTTGGTCTTGGAACGGATCTTGGCGGTGGGCTTGGACCCATCTATCCATATATACTCTTCTCTTCGATAGTCTTCCCTTCTTATCAGCATATTTCCGTTGCAACTCCTTCATTGTTTATCTGCGACTTCCGCGGCGTCGAGCAAACAATTCCTCGTATAGATCTGCCACATTTCGAGACGGAACCCCAACCTTCCTGAAAGGTTGGCACAGGCTCCGCGCCGCATTGGGAACACGTTAAAAATATAGCAGAAAGCGCAGCGCACTTCAATTTATTCAGCCCTAGAATCCGTGAGATTTCATGTCATGCAGGCTTCATCCAGGGCCTCACCATACAACGAAACAGGGCCGTATTACGTCGCAACTTCCCGTTTGCAGCCGTTTGACGTTGCGGAAGCTTAGCAACTCGACATTCCAGCGAAGGGCGCCAAACCAGTGCCTATTACGCAACTCTTAATAGAGGCGAGGCTTATTAAGTTTTGGGCCTCAATTCTTAATAAGAACGGCCGGAGCGCTTTAGAGAGGTTCCGTTCCTTCGTTCAGGACAGAAACATACTCGGCGTAGGCGAACAATCGGTTGCGCTGCCGGCCCGTAATTTCTTGGACGATTCCCAGCCGTTCCAACAGCTTCATAGCCGACGATGCCCCGACGAAGGAGAGACCGCTGTTTTGCCCAGCCCGGGCGATAGACAACACGGGATGCTGAGTGAAGATATGGTGAACTCGCAATACGGAATTGGCCCGCAGACCTCCGCGTTCTTGAATGACGGCCCGGTCTCTGGCGAACATTGCTGTTAACCGCTGGGCGGTGGCCACGGCGCTCTCCGACGTTACGCGCACACCCTCCAGGAAGAAGTCCAGCCACTTCTCCCAAGCCCCTGTTTTTCTCACCTCCTCCAGTTGCTTGTAATAGGCAATGCGGTTCTGTTTTAGATAAAGGCTCAGGTACAACAGAGGCTCGCGTAGAACTCCGGCGTGGCACAACAGCAGAGTGATGAGAAGTCGGCCCACCCGACCATTTCCGTCAAGGAACGGGTGGATCGTCTCGAATTGCACGTGGGCCAACGCCGCCCGCGCCAGCCAAGGCAAACCATCGTCCTCCGAGTGCAGAAACCTCTCCAAATCGCCCATGCATCGCTCAACTTCCGCCGGAGGAGGGGGCACAAAGACAGCGTTACCTGGACGGGTCCCTCCAATCCAGTTCTGGGAACGCCGGAATTCCCCCGGCAGCTTGTCGCTCCCGCAACCACGGGATAGCAGCACCCCATGAATCTCCCTCAGCAGCCTGTTCGATAGGGGAAATCCTCCGCGCATACGCTCCAGGCCATACTCCAAGGCCCTCACACAGTTAGACACTTCCACCACGTCGTCTAGTGGCACCCCAGCAGCACCCTCTTCTTCAAAGCGCAGTAGATCCGAGATGGACGATTGGGTACCCTCGATTTGTGACGAGAGGACAGCCTCTTTGCGGACATAGGCGTATATGAACAGGGACGGCTGGGGCAGCAGTACGGATATGGTGTCCAGGCGGCCGAGAGCCAGCGTTGCACGCTCCAGAGACTGTTGCAGCGGGCCTTCAAGCACAAGTGGCGGCACAGGCGGCAACGGATTGGGGATGAACGCGCGCACGAGTTCACCACCCGACCGCATGATTTCAATTCTACCTGTATCCTGCCGAATAACCACGGTTGCACCTGTATAGCTATTATTCAACCCTTAATAGAATTGTAGCTTATTAAGTTTTGGGCCTCAATTCTTAATAAGGGGATCAGGTTGATCGTGCAAGCTAATGGGCCGCTTCTCATTTGCCAGCTTTGACACCTTCTGGGGCCGATGGTATATTTCCCTCCGTCCTTCGAACCGCGCCCAGGAGGCGGCATTGCCCCTGAACATTTTCGTCTTGGCCAAGCAGGTCATCGACCCGGAGATGCCCCGTTCCGCCTTCCAGGTGGACCGCGAGAATCGCCGCGTCGTCAGCCCTTCCACCCTGCCGCCGGTGGTCAACGGCTTCGACGAAAACGCCGTGGAAGCCTCCCTTCGCATTAAAGACTCCCAGGCCGCCATCATAACTGTCATCTCAATGGGCCAGAACTTCGCCCTGGACGTGATGAAGAAACCCCTCTCCATGGGCGCCGACAGCCTCGTACTTCTCCAAGACGACGCTTTCGCCAACACCGTAGACAGCTTCGCCGTGGCGCGTCTACTGACGGCGGCGATAAAGAAGCTCGGCCCCTTCGACCTCATCATCGCAGGACGGCAAGCATCTGACTGGGACAACGCCCAGGTCCCCCTGGCAGTGGCGGAGCTCCTTGACCTTCCCAGCGTCACCATAGGCAAGAAGGTGGAGGTGGGCGACGGTCGGGTGACTGTGGAGCGCCAGATGCCGGAGGGTACGGAGATAGTGGAGGCACCCTTGCCCGCCTTGGTAACGGTGAGCAACGAGTTGGGCCAGCCCCGCTACCCCACCCTGAGGGGCATAATGGCTGCCACTCGCAAGCAGCCCGTAGTCTGGTCTCTCGGAGATTTGGGATTAGACGCAGGTCAGCTTTCGCCCCAGGTAGAAACGGTTGACCTGTACGTGCCTGTCACGGAAGCGGATTGCGAGTTCATAGAAGGGGAGGACGCCGCAGACGCGGGCCGGCTGCTGGCCCTCAAGCTCAGGGAGGCCAAGCTCGTCTAATGGACAATCGCGAGTTGAATGATTATGTCTGAATCTGCAGGCGTTCTGGTTCTCGGCGAAATGGATGGCGGCGCCCTTTCGTCCACGGCGGCGGAACTTCTTGCCGCGGGACGCGAGGTGTCGGAAGGGCTGGGCTTGTCCCTTTCCCTTGCCGTGTCGGGAAGCGACGTTGGGCCGACGGCGCAGGAAGCCGCAACTCTCGGCGCACAACGCGTTTACGCTGCGGAGGACGGGCTTCTGACCGGCGACCACCCGGAGCTTGTCCTGGAGGCGTGGGCCCAGATATGCCGGCAGACCAGTCCTTCTGTGGTTTTGATAGCCAGGACTACGGCAGGCCGGGATCTTGCGCCGCGGCTGGCGGTTCGGTTGGGCGTGGGACTTGCCCAGGACTGCCTGGAACTGACCGTCGACGAAGCTTCGGGGCGAATGATAGCTCACCGTCCCGTCTACGGCGGCAATGCCATGGCCGCCGTGGTGTGCAATGGAACGCCTCAGATGGCGTGCATCCGTCCTAAGGCATACGAACCTTCGGAGCCGGACGACTCTCAAAGGGCGGAGGTTATTCCTCTCAGCCTTTCCCTGGACGACTCAATGGCGAGGGTGAAGCTGGTGGAGCGGGTTGCGGAGGAGTCGGAGGGGGTGAAGCTGGAATCGGCCAAGATAGTCGTCGCCGGCGGGCGGGGGCTGGGGTCGCCGGCACCCTTCAAAGACCTGGAGGTAATCGCCGGATTGCTGGGGGCTGGCGTCGGCGCATCGCGGGCGGCTGTGGATGCGGGTTGGGTGCCTCCCTCGTGGCAGATAGGGTTGACGGGCAAGACCATTACCCCGGACCTGTACATAACGGTGGCCATCAGCGGGGCCAGCCAGCACATGGCGGGCTGCTCCGGCTCGAAGGTGATAGTGGCGGTGAACAAGGACGCGGAGGCCAACATCTTCAAGGAGGCCCGCTACGGAGTGGTGGGCGACTGGCAAAAGGTGCTGCCCAGCTTCACTGAGACACTGCGGGAACTGCTAGCGTAACGGAGGCACACGCCACGTGGGTGGCGGTGAGGCGGGTGGAGTTACACGTTGGCGAACGAACTCATCTTGCTCTAGAGAGGTTGTGGCTACGTTCTTGACGCTGATGTAGCGGCCAGCTTGCGACGAGCCTGGGCAAGGTCGTAGTGGGCTTGGAAGCGCATCCAGAAGTCGGCATCACTCCATCCGATGCGCTCCAATGCAAGTGCCACCGACGTCGAGACGCCGCAACGACCATTTAGCAGGCGAGAAGCTGTGTTGCGACTAACTCCGAGGCGAGCAGCGAATTCGTTGACGCTCCAACCCATCTCCTCCACACTATCCCGAAGGCTTTCTCCGGGATGACTCGGATTATCTCGGCTCATAGTCTTACCTCCTAGTGGTAGTCCTCAAGGTCTATTTCAACCGCCCGGCCCTCCACAAATCGGAATGTTATACGCCAATTGCCGCTTACTCGTACGCTCCAAACACCCCTACGATTTCCTCTCAACTGGTGAAGGCGGTTAGCGGGCTGATCCATATGGCCAAGGCGTTTAGCTAAGAATAATTGGTCAAGAATTCGAGTAATTCTTCGTAGGTGGGCGGGATTGAGGCGGCGGGCGTCCCCACGCTCCCAAAACCGCCGCAACCCCGAATGCCTGAATTCCATGGATTATATTGTATCGTGTGACGGTGCATGCTGCAACTTGTCGCGGGCCGGGTCCCGTCTAACTAACGCTCCCCAGAACTATGCTGTCTATGAGGCGGACGTTGCCAATCCGTACCGCGGTGGAGAGCATGGCGTCCGCCATTGCCACATCCAACTCCTGCATCGTTTCTCCGTGGGCAACGCTGACGTAGTCGACGTGCTGCACTAGGGGTTCACTGGCTAGGACGCTCCGGACTCGTTGACGCAGTTCGGCGGCGCGGACTTCGCCGGACAGCCATAGCTTCTCGGCCTCCATCAGGGCGCGGTACACCACGGTTGCGGCGCGGCGCTCCGACGGGTCGAGGCGGCTGTTGCGGCTGCTGTAGGCCAACCCGTCGTCTTCCCGAATCGTCGGAGACACCACTATTTCTACCGGCATGTTCAGGTCTCTCACCATCGCCTTGACCACGGCGGCCTGCTGTCCGTCCTTCTGTCCGAAATAGGCGCGGGTGGGCGACGTGACGTTGAACAGCTTGGCTACAACCGTGGCAACGCCCCGAAAGTGCCCGGGGCGATGCTTCCCCTCTAATCGACGGGAAACCGTGCCAACCTCCACCCAAGTGTCCATGCCCGACGGGTACAACTCCGACGCCTTCGGGGCAAAGACTAAGTCCACTTTCTCATCCTTCAGGATGGCCAGGTCCCGGGCCAGATCTCTAGGGTAAGCGCTAAGGTCTTCCTTTGGGCCGAATTGGGTGGGATTGACGAAGATACTGACCACCACCGAGACGTTCTCGCGCCGGGCCCTTTGTACCAACGATAGATGTCCGGGGTGGAGATAGCCCATGGTGGGCACAAGACCCACTGGGCGGGGCAGACTCCTGCAGGCCGGGACCATGTCCGAAACGGATCCGATGACGCGCAACGATTTCAGTCTTCCAGCAGGTCTTGAAGCAGCGCCTCGTCCATGTCGAAGCTCTCCTTGGAGGTGGGGAAGACTCCATCCCTCACCTCCTGGGCGTACCGTTCAAGAGCAGCGGCAATGGTCTCGGAAAGGTTGAGATACTGCCGGGTGTGCTTGGGGACAAAATCGTCGTAGAGGCCTAGAATGTCGTGGATGACCTGCACCTGTCCGTCGCAGTGCGGCCCGGCGCCGATGCCGATAGTCGGGATTGAAAGCTTCCGGGTGATGATGCGGGCCAAGGGCGCGGGCACAAGCTCCAGCACCAGGGAGTAGGCACCGGCGTCTTCCAGCGCCCGTGCGTCTTCGAGCAACCGTACAGCCTCTCGCCTCGCCTTACCCTGAACCCGATACCCACCGAATTGGTGCACCGATTGGGGCGTGAGGCCCAGATGTCCCATAACGGGGATTCCCGCTTCGACTATCCTGCGCACTTTCTCCACCGTGGGGCCGGCGCCCTCCAGCTTCACCGACTGCGCGCCTCCTTCCTGCACCAGCCTTCCGGCGTTCCTGACGGCATCCTCCATGCTTGTCTGGAAGCTCATGAAAGGCATATCCGTCACCACCAGCGGACGCTGAGCGCCCCTGACCACGGCCCTGGTGTGCCGCACCATGTCGTCCATGGTCACTGGAATTGTGGAGTCATAACCCAGGCAGACCATCCCCAGGCTGTCGCCCACAAGGACGATAGGGAAGCCCGCCCGGTCCGCCAACCGGGCGAAGGTGTAGTCATAAGCGGTGACTACGGGTATTCGCTGGCCCTTGGCCTTCATGGAACGTATGCGGCGGGCCGTCATTCTAGCCATGGGACCGGCCTCCATCGTTGTGCTTACGGCTAGATGCGGAAAGTTCATTCATCGGTTGAAGATCGTTGGCTTCGACAGGCGCCCACAGGCAGACAGCTTCTTCAAATTGGGTAAGCAGGCATTCTAATTCACGCAGCTTCTTCTGGTCGAGGGCGGAAGTCAGGGGGATTGATGCTCTTGTCAGTTCTATGTATAACGGAAGAACCTCGGGCGCACGGGCTTGTAAGGCCGCCAGATGTCGGCGCAGTGTCGCCACGTCTCCCCTCACTACGGGGCCGGTGATGGCCGCTTCGGGACCAAGGGCTGCCGCGTTCTCCAGGGTGGCCCGAGCAAGGGGTATAATGGATCGAAATGCCGTCTCCTCGTCTACGCCCATCTTCTGCCAGAGGGAGGCGGCGGAGCGGAGCAGGGCGACAATGGCGCCGCAACTCATGACCGCCGAGGCGTGATACAAGGGGCGGTCCGCCGGTTCAATTTCGATGGTTCGGCCACCCAGGTCTGACGCCATAGCGTCCAGAGCTTCACGAAGCCAGCCACTTCCTTCCACGGCGAAGGTCACGCCCTCCAATCGGGCTTGTGCCACAGCAGGGAGGACAGAGGCGTCTTCGTCCATCGGCAGGGCCGTGAAGGTCTGCAAGGGGTGGAAGGAACCACAAAGGGCACCCGCAGTTGCGGCGGGGCTGAGAAGCTCCGTTGTTCCTGCGCCGCTACAGTGCACCACCCCCAGGTCTGCGGGCCAGTCGAGGGATGACGCTACCTGAGTGATTACGTCGTCAGGGACGGTTAGGAAGACAATGCCGCAGCGGTCCACTACAGCCTGGGGTTCACTCTCCGCACTGCATCCGGGAATCAGGCGGGCCAGACGAAGGGCCGAAGCGTAGGAGCGGCTGGCCACGGCCTCGACCTTCCAGCCAGCGGCGGATAGGGCCAGTGCCAAGGTAGTCCCCAGGGCGCCAGCGCCAATGAAGCCGACGGCGGGGCGGTTATCCGAGTGACGGATCAACGGGGTCGCGGTAGCTTCTTCAGGCGCAGCTTTGCTTGTGGTTGCGCAGAAAGGCTCGGAATACGTGTGGGCTTTCCCGTTGGCATCAGGGCAGACGTCAGGTTCGGCATCCGCAAGCGAAGCAAACGGAGCGAAAGTTATAGAAAGGGAGGGTATTTCCAGCGTTGCCGTCTCGGTCCTCATGGGATCCCAGCGGCCTCCTGAACCAGTCGGAAGGCTCACCCCCCGAACGGGTGGATGGCGGGCCTATGATACCACCGCGTCGGTAAGCCTTCAACGTAGTGTTGGGAGCCTGCGATAGAGAGGGTTTGCCTCAAATTTCGTGCCGAATGAGTTCAACGGCGAAATATGATAGGATCCTCAGGAAGAGGATGACAACATGGCTGACAAATTCACGAAGCTGACCATCGCTGGGATGATGGCCTTACTCGCCTTGATGGTCGCCTGCACGAACCGCGATACAACCCCGCCGTAGGCGGGGTTGTCAACTTGGACGCCCACGCCAACGGCGGCGCAGATTCCCCAGGCTACCCAAGCCCCTCCCCCGACCGCAGCGCCCCAGAGGGTTGAGCGAGCAACAGAAACCCCGACACCGGCTGCGACCCAGCAAGCTCCTGCCCGAGCGACGGCGACGACCATCCCGATTACGGAGCCGCCGCCGCAGACCCCGGTGCCGATGCCTCGCATACCGACACCGCCGCCAGGCATAGAGACGCCGACGCCAATGACTCCAGAGGAGGCAGAAGAACGGATTCAGTCATACAAGTCGTTTTGGGCAACACGCTGGACTGGAGCGGGGCATAGTTATCGCTACGGCGCTCCTCCCGATCTGGTTTGGTCGATGGTCCAGTCTCATGTCATAGTTCTCGCAAGGCTCAAAAGTAAGGAGCCAGCGTCCGAGCCAGTGCGAGAGAGTTTATGGAAAGACCCAGATACTCCCATGTACCAGCCGGCCCACCTGCTCCACTTCGAGGTTGAAGAATATCTGCTGGGTGAAGGAAAGGACGAAATCACGGTAGGGGTATTGGAGCATTCGCCAGGTGCCTATACCGACGTAATTGTGATAGGGAAATACGGGAACGCTGACCGCGCTTCGGTCATTCAGGATGCCCGCGACAGATTCAACCGCAGGAACAACACTTGGGACGACAGGCTCTCGATGCTGTTTTTGCAAGGCCCGACCGTGCCAGAGGCAGTAGGCGATGAGCCGAACCAGCCAACGGAGGTCTACTGGTTCACCTTCAATTCTCTCCTAGGCCAAAACTCTTTCAGGTACTCAGTCGACACCCTCAGCCGCGATTGGCTCCCCGCCGGAGAGACGGAAGTACCAACCCCCCGAAGGTGGACAAGCTGGAATTTCTAAAGAAAGATTTGCTGATAATTCAGGCGGCTTTGCATGGGTCCGACGGGAGTATCCTAACGAGGGGATGCGCGTATTCTGCCTACCAGAGCCTGTGGAATTTGTACGACGCTGCCTATAACCACGAGGAACGTGAGCAGACTTCGAGGTATGACGGCTTCTGGCGATATTCCAATGTTGTCCGGAACGTCATGGAGTGCATAACGGAGCGACCCAGATAGTCGAGGCTTGAAATGACCCTGCCCAAATTCATCCTCACCGGCGCCGCGGCATTAGCGACGATAGCTTTGTTCTGCGTCGGAGTTTTTACCATCGATGAACTCAGGGAGCCGCCAATACCTGAGCCGTTGTTCGACCACCATGTCGCGACACCGGCATATACGCCAGACCCCAACTCCGGCACCAACCCGCAGAGCACCGCCTGAACCCGCCACCCCGATAGCGGCTATGAGCTTCGCCGTGCTGCGGGACAGGTTGGATAACCCTACCTTCATCAATCCGACCATATTGGAGATCTGGGATTTGGGGCCTTTGCAGTGGACATACCATCCTGATGAGGAGTTCAAGTGGAGCGGTTACAGTGAGGAAGGGTCAGCATATATTGTCGATGGCGACCCTGTATACAGGGTGGTTGTAGCTAGGCGAAGCGGGCTTGATGTACCACTATCTCGTGACTATACCCACCGCATTATGGTGCTGCTCGAAGCTATCGTCGGCGACCTTTCCGATGGAGACAGCATCACGCTCTGGGTAGAAATATCCGACGCGACTGATTTTGACGTCGACTTTTCCGAGCCGATTGTGGAACATCAAGAATCGGCCATCCACACATACGGAGGGTTGCGGTTCCAACGCTTTGTTCAGATCAATCCTAGTGGCCAGAACTGGACGCATGGCCTGGGAGTAGCATTCCCCACGCAGTAGCTATTCTTCCTGGGACTAAGCACTGATTGTTTCCTAAGCCCATCTGTGCTAAGATAGGGAAAATGATCGACTGGAAAAGGGTCCCGACTGTCACCAGAACCAAGATGTAGGCCCAAAGGGCTAGTAACTTCAGCAGCCCCACTCTACCGCCATGGTAAGAGTGCATCCTCCTCCTATTCGGCAACAACAAGGAGGAGGACATGCAACCCTATCTCTTCAAGAAGTATTGTCGGAACTGTAGCGCCTACTTCGTCACGCCCAAGCACCAACAGGAACTGTGTCCGAAATGCTTTCGGGAGCATCAGCGTTCGATAGACCAGCGGATGCGTGAATTGGGATCTCCTTACATCTAAATCAGCCAATTAAAACTGCCGCACTACCAACGAGATCATGTTCTTGACAGTGGTTTGATTGGTTCCTATAATTGCGTCACCTCTATTTGACCTCGGCGAAAGCCGTGGGCTGTTAGGGGCGCATGTAGTTTGTAGATTATAGAAAGGAGTGGCTTAATGGCAAGTAAGGACATCGCATTGATGGCCCACCTGATGCGCCGCGCCGGTTTCGGAGCCACCTACGACGAGCTTGAAGCAAGAGCCGCCAAGGGCTACGAAGCCACCGTGGAAGAGCTGGTGGACCCCGACGCCCACGGTGTGTCGGAGTACGACGAGTTGACCTTGGCTCGGTACTTCCCAGACATGGAAGTGCCTTCCGCACCCGCCATGGGTACGGCTAACTTCATGTACCACCTGTACACAACCCCTCGTCCCCTGGTGGAAAAGATGACCCTCTTCTGGCACATGGTCTTCGCCACCGGCAACTCCAAGGTAGACAACCCCCCAGAGATGCTCCAGCAGATTGAGATGTTCCGCCAGCACGGAATGGGGGACTACAAGGAACTTCTGGTCCGCGTTTCCAAAGACCCCTCCATGATATTCTGGCTGGACAACAACGAGAACCACAAGCGCGCCCCCAACGAGAACTGGGGCCGCGAGCTCCTGGAGCTCTTCTCCATGGGCCAGGGCAACTATTCCGAAGACGACGTCAAGATGGCTGCCCGGGCTTTCACCGGCTGGACCATCCTTCCCAAGATTCCGCGCACTCCCTATCAGCGCCACCACTGGAAATTCATCTACAAGGCGGAGGACCACGACCATAGTGAGAAGACCTTCCTGGGCCACACCGGCCGCTTCAACGGGGAGGACATCATAGACCTCATCGTGCAGCAGCCGGCCACCGCCAATTTCATGGCCCGCCATCTGTACAACTACTTCGTCGCCGACGAAGTCCAGGTACCCAGCTGGCTCGACGTGCCCCCCAAGGACCCCGAGGCCGTTCAAGCCATCGCAAAAACTTTTATCAATTCCGACTACGACATTAGGACTACCCTGCGCTTCATCTTCAAGTCCGACTTCTTCAAGTCCGAGAGCGTATGGTTCGCCAAGGTGAAGAACCCCGCCGAGGTGGTAGCAGGCACGATTCGCCTGGTCGGAGACTTTCAGGAACCCCGCCCCGGAGTGCTTCCCATCGGACTGGAAGGCACCTACCAGGGGCAGGACCTGATCAATCCCCCCAGCGTCGAGGGCTGGCATACGGGTCAGGAGTGGATAGACACCGGCTCCCTGGTTCGCCGCGTCAACTTCGTCGCCGACAGCTTCAGCAACACTGACATGCCCGGCGTCAAGTTCATCATCAACCGGCTGGGCGCCAGCGATACCCTCACCCCCGAGGAGCTCGTGGACGGCTGCCTGGAGCTTTTGGGCGCCGTTCAGATAAACGACGAGACCCGCGAACAACTCCTCACCCACGTCCGGGCCGACGGCGACATAAGCCGCGGCTCCACGGAGGAAGAGACCAGGACTTTCGGCAAGAGGGTAACGGAAGTACTGCAACTAATAGCCGCAACCAGGGAGTACCAGTTCGGCTAGGCGATTGGAAAGCTAAGATAAACCTTAACCCCAATGAAAGGAGCAAACGTCATGGCTAAAGATCCAGTCTTGGTAATTTTTCAGCTAACCGGAGGTAACGATTACCTCAACACCATTGTCCCCCGACAGGAACCCCTTTACAGGGACTACCGTAAGATGGTGGTCATCCCGGAGGGTGACGAGATACCCATCGACGACAACTATGGCTTCCACCCGGAGATGGCCCCGATAAAGCAGTTCTGGGATGAGGGCAAGATGGCTCTCATTCACGGCATCGGATACGACAACTCCCCCAGGTCCCACTTCCGCTCAATGGACATCTGGCACACCTGCGAGCCGGACAAGGTAGGCACCGAGGGTTGGGTGGGTCGCTCCATCCAAGCCGTCGACCCCAACAAGGAGAACGTCCTCACCGGCGTGAACTTTGGCCAGGGTCTTCCGCGGGCAATGGCCCTTCCCGGCGTACCCGTAGCGTCCGTTTCCGACATCGAGAACTACGGCGTGCTCACCGGCATCACGGACGTGGACCAGCGCATGCGCGCCCTGGACCGCTTCCAGCGGATCTACTCGCCCGCCATCGGCCGCGGCCCCGTCATGGACTATCTGGGACAGACGGGTCTGGACGCCCTCAAGGGCGCCGACATCCTGAAGACCGCGCCGGAACAGTACAGTTCCTCCGTGGAATACGCCGCGACCCCCATCGCTCAGAAGCTCCGTGGCATCTCCATGGTGCACCAGGCAAACCTGGGGACCCGTTTCTTCTACACCCAGCACGCCAGCTTCGACACCCACGCCAGCCAGATGCCCGGCCACCATCAGCTCTGGAAGGACTGCTCCGCGGCAATCTCGGACTTCTTCGCCGACCTGCGCGAGCACGACGCCGCTGACAACATTGTTCTTATCATGTTCAGCGAGTTCGGACGCCGCGTCCGCGACAACGGCTCCGGCACCGACCACGGCGCCGGCGGAGTCGCCTTCGCAATCGGAGATCCCGTCGTGGGCGGTCACTACTCCGAGTACCCCTCGATGAACGAGGCGGACCTGCAGGAGGGCGACCTGGCCCCCAACTACGACTTCCGTGGCTTCTACTCCAGCCTGCTGGAGCAATACCTGGGTCTTGACCCGACGGAAATCGTCGGCGGCACCTTCGAGCAGCTCGACTTCATCGCAAAGTAAGCTCTCTTTGCCAAGGGACCCCTTAGGTATCCGGTAACAAACGACGGGCCACCCCGCCATGGGGTGGCCCGTCGCCATTTTTCATGAAATCTACTTGAGGGAGCACACATGCCAATAACGCAAATAGCTACCGGCCGGGCCTTCAGCTACATGGACAACATCGGCCAAATCGGCACCTCCGGCCCCAGCCTCCGCCATCCCGTTGGACTCGCCCGCGGCGCCAATGACGTCCTCTACGTGGCCAACTGGGGCACGGAGTCCCAAGGCGGCGCCAGAATCACCAAGTGCGTCATGTCAACCCAGGAGTGGCTGGCGGACATCGGACAGCACGGCTCCGGGGACGGGGAGTTCATCTGGCCCGGCGGTCTCGTCGCAGACTCTGACGAGAACCTTTATCTAACGGACCAGGCGGACAGCAAGGTTGTCATCTTCGACAAGGAGGGCGGCTTTATCGCCAAGTGGGGGGAGGAAGGCTCCGGGGAGGGCCAGATGTTTAGGCCCAGCGGCATAGCCTTAGACTCCCAGGGGAACCTGCTCATCTCCGATACTCGCAACCACCGCATCCAGAAGTTCACCAAGGACGGACAGTTCCTGGGGTCCTTCGGCTCTTATGGCTCCGGCGAGGGCGAGTTCGACCTGCCCTGGGGTCTGGACGTGGACGCCGACAACAACGTCTACGTTGCCGATTGGGGCAACAACCGTGTCCAGAAGCTCTCGGCGTCAGGGGAGCACCTTCAGACCTTTGGCGAACCCGGCAACGGCCGGGGACAGCTGGACCACCCCAGCGACGTGACCGTGGACAAGGACGGAGACGTGTACGTGGCTGATTGGGCCAACAACCGGGCGATTATCTACCAGCCCGACGGCACGTTCCTGGTCACGCTGATAGGGGACGCCACCAACCTTTCCGAGTGGGCCAAGTCGAAAGTTGCCGCCAACCCGGACCTGGCCAAGGCCAGAATGCGGGCCGACCTCGAGCCAGAATGGCGCCTCTGGCACCCCGCCGCCATTCTGGTGGACGACGACTACAACATCCTCATCGCGGAGGCCCAGCACATGAGGGTGCAGATCTATCAGAAGGACCCGGCCTACTTTGAAGCACAGTTCACACTGTAGGCGAAGGTAAACTGCAAGAAACGAAGAAGGGGCGGCCCATGTGGCCGCCCCTTTTGTTTATGCCGTCAGCTACACAGCTTCAAGTCCTTGGGGTCGCCTTCCATCAATAAGTGACCATTGAGCGCGGCACATAGCTTTTTCTCATGCTTTTTCCAATGTTGATCGGCCCTTAGAGCAACGTCGTAGCCAAACACTATCAGCCAAACATCTGGATCGATGCGAAGTTCAGCTGATCCGTCGGCGATATTTTGAAGCAACTCATGCCGTTCCGGAAGCCGCTCAGCAATGCCCCTTAGACTCACAAGATTGCGACAGACCTTACGGTAGCTGCCCTCTATTTTTGTAAGGTATCTCTGCAACAGATGGGCATACTCGTCGATTTGCTCAATCACCTTTGGCTTTCCTCTAGCTTTCAGATCATCACTTGAGAAGCGCTTCGCCTCATAGAAGCTGACTTCAAAACCTGCTCCCACTGCGCACAGGGCCGCAATATCCACTTGACGCCGGTCTCTACCCGCACTCCTACCAAACGCAATCTCAACGTCCAGCACCTTTGGCCTATTGAAGCTGTTGTGAATGATGTCATGGACGCCGCTCTTCTCTTCTTGGCCCTTTTGGCTATTATCAATATGGGAATTAACGGCGTTCTTTAGACCCCTTACATCGGCAAGATCCTCATAAATGCTTTGGCGACTTCGAAATGCAGAATCGATATAGGGCCGAAAGCCATTACTGGTTAAAGCTAACTTCAGCAAACTGTTGCCACGATAGTAAACATTTAGGTAATTCTCGCGAATGGCTACAAATGTTTCGGCATCGTCCACCAAGTTACGCCACCAGCCACCCTTCTCGTATTCGTTGTTCAGAACCTCAACGAATGCATCACACAATCCTCTGTTGAATGCTGGAGTTGCCATAGATACCTCCTCTTAAACTAAACTTCCCACCACACGCCATCCCGTTCACGAACTACGTTGTCGAATAGCTCTCTGTAGCGGTCGCCTTCGAAGGTGTGGATGGGTACAAGCTTGCGTGGGGCCAGAGCTGCAGCGAACCGCCGCAGGTCGGCCACGGAAGCGTGGACCGACGTGTGAATGGTCTGAAACGGCACGTCGTTCTTCTTCAGCCATCGCAACACCCTCCGACATCGCTCTTCCTTCAGATACCCGCTCCACATGGAGTAGGTGAAGCGGGCGCCCTCCAGGGCTCTCTGAACTCCCCAATCGCTCACCATCCGGGGAGAGAACAGCATCACTGCTCGTTCGCGCAGAGCGGGCAGGTCTTCCGGAAAGATACGGTTCCTCTTGTGTCTCGCCAAATCGGGAAACAACTCGTTTTCCTTTACCCAGACCCGCTCGGACTGGGGAGTATAGACCTTCACCCCGTCCCAATTGGACTGGGGAATGCGGTCTCCTCCCGTGGCCTCCAGCACCACAGCCGCGTAGAGACTTATGATGAGGAATCTACCCGTTTTCTTAGCCGCGCGAAATACCGTCACTAGCCTGTCGATGTTTTGGACTGAGGCCCACACAAAGTGAATGCCATTCGTCTTTTTAAATGCCTCTGCGAACTGCTCCTCCAAGTCCTGCTCGGTGGGAAACCCCTCCTCCGACCCCGTTCGCCCGATGGTGGTGCCCTCCATCAGCAGCACGTCGATGTTACGCGGAGGCAGCCTGATCATCTGCTCGAACAGCGCTGCTTTGCGGCCGTGGCCACGAAAGTCGCCAGAGTAAAACACTCGCTTGTCGTCAGCCTCCACCAAGAGCGAGTAGGCATCGAAGGCACTGTGATCCACCAGGTAGGGCGTAACCTTAAAGGGCCCAATTTCAACCGTCTTCTTGTGGCTCAGGAATCGAGGGTTAGGGAAGGCCTGACCGCCTGGTACGTAGCGGCTGGCAGCCGTGAGTATGTTGTGCGCCGCCTCTCCGACGTACACCTGCACACCGGAGCCGACGTGCTTTGCCAGTCCAAAGTGGTCCTGGTGCGGGTGGGAAATAACCACCCCCAGAAGGCTCTCGTCGGCGTTGCGGAAGCCTGGCACGTCAGGAAGAAGCCTCTCGTGGTCGTCGTCGGGCGCGTCCAGAGGCAGACCCACATCCAGAACGATGCGACTTCCTGATGACTCCATCTCAATACAAGTCCCGCCGATTTGTTCCGTTCCACGATGAATACGAATTTTCATTTGTTTGTTGTCCCTTCATTTGCAAAGCTATCCACTAGTAATATAGTCGGAAAAGGGGCAATTGGTAAAAGACGCCAAAATCCGACGGCATTTTTATTCCTTTACACTTTCATCTAAGCATTCATGCGCCAAACAATCTATCTCAGCCCCGCCCTCCCTCATCCGCAAAAACCCCGCAGGTTGACAAGCACGTTGGCTTGACCCTTATAATGCCGTTATCCTATGGATTCTGGAGGATTCATTATGGCCGAAGAGATTATTGCCTATTTTAATGGTGAGTGGATTCCAAAAAGCGAATGCAAGATAAGCATGGACAACAGGGGCTTCCGCCTCGGTGACGCCGTCTTCGAGGTGGACCGCACCTATGGCGGCAAGTTCTTCAACATGGACGATCACATGGACCGCCTCTTCCGCTCCCTCAAGTACACCCGCATCGACCCCGGCATCTCCCGGGATGAGATGAAGCAGATTACCAGCGAAGCCGTGGAGCGCAACTGGCACCTGGTGCCTGAGGGCAGTGACATGAACGTGCGGCAGATGATCACCCGCGGCGAGGGATCCAGCGTGAACGACGGCTCCCCCGCAACGGTGTTCGTCACCGCCTACCCCATGGGCTTCGACCGCTACGCCCATATCTACGATGAAGGCGCCCACGTGGTCTTCGCCCGCACCCGCTCATACCATCCCGACTCCCTTGACCCCAAGGTCAAGCACGTCAGCCGAATGAACTTCGTTCTGGCGGAGCTGGAAGCGTCCGACGTGGACCCGGATTCGTGGCCCGTCCTCCTCGACCTGGACGGCAACATCTCCGAGGGCACCGGATTCAACTTCTGGATTGTCACCGACGGCAAGCTCCGCACCGCCGGAGACCGCACCCTTCTTCAGGGAGTCTCCCGAAAGACCCTCCTGAGTCTGGCCGACGAGTTGGACATACCTGTCGAACTGGATGACATCCAGCTTTACGACGCCTACACCGCCGACGAAGCTTTTGTTTCCGGCACCAGCCACTGTCTGCTCCCTGTCTCCAAGCTCGACAACCGGCCCATCGACGGGGACGTGCCCGGACCGGTGGTCTCGCGGCTATTGGCCGCCTGGAGCGAACGGGTAGGCGTGGACCTCGTCGGCCAAGCCCAGGCCCAAGCCGGCATCTCCAGCTAACTCAATCCAGGCTCCTAAGACGACATACACGTCCGGGCCGAAAACTTCGGCCCGGACGTTCGAAATCCGAATTAAGATTACGGAGGACTTTTTATGCGTAAAATGACCCTTGGCAGGACCAACTACCAGGTAACCCAGCTGGGCTATGGCGCCCTAGAGGTGCGCGGCACCAGCCAGGACGACGCCCGCGGCCGAATGCCCAACGAGGATCGGGCAGACCAGATCCTCAACGCCGTGCTGGACTCCGGCATCAACTTCATCGACACCGCCTGGTGCTACGGCCGGAGCGAAGAGATGATGGGCAAGTACATTAGCAAGCGTCGCGACGAGTACGTCCTTGCCGCCAAGACGGGCCATGGGCGTTGCAGCGCCGACAACTTCGCCAGCTACAACCGCAAGGACATGCTGGAATGCCTGGAGGAGAGCCTTCGCAACCTGGGCACCGACCACTTGGACATTGTGCAACTGCACAACCCGACGGCGGAGGACGTGGAGGAGAACGGCTCCATCGAAACGCTACAGGAGATAAAGGCCCGCGGCCTGACCAAATTCATCGGCGTCTCCAGCGTACTTCCCCACTTGGAGAAGCACCTGGCCACGGGGGTCTACGACGTGTTCCAGATTCCCTACTCGGCGCTGGAGCCGGACCACCACGACATAATCACCAAGATTGCCGAGGCGGGCGGCGGCACCATCATACGTGGCGGAGTCGCCAAGGGCGAACCCGGGGCCGGCACGGGCGCCGAAGGCCGAGTTCACAGCACGGGCGGCAAGCGATGGGACGCCTTCGAGGAGGCAAACCTGAACGAACTGCGGGAGGAGGGGGAGTCCCGTACCGCCTTCCTACTGCGATTCACCATGTCGCATCCCCACGCCCATACGATCATCGTCGGCACCCAGAATCCGGCCCACCTGAGCGAGAACGTGGCGGTTGCTGCCAAGGGGCCCCTCGCCGATGACGTGTACGCAGAGGCGAAGAAGCGGCTAGCGACCATAGGGCTGGTGCACGGCAGCCAGTAGCCAGGGGTTTGTTATAGGAACACAACGAATCCGTTGGGGTGCTATATGAACCGTCCTCTCGCCCTGCATTGCAAACGCAGCAATTGATGAAGGGGCCACAGAGCATCGAAAACCCAGAGGACGCGCCTAATGAATCCATCTGGAGCGCCCTCGCGGAAACCAAACATTGGTACTTCGGGTTCTTTACTCTCCTAGCGACCTCTGGAGAGATCGTCGTAATCGCTGGAGAACTTGGACAACACCAAGGTATAATGGAAACGTGGCGCGCCATCATGGGCCCATCCGCTGACGTAATGGCAACCTCAGCCGGCGCGGCCTACGCCTTAACAGAAATCGGGAGAAACGCAGTGGTAATAGCCAAGTCCTTAGAAAAATGGCTTGAGGACCGGCGCAAAAGGCGGCTTGAAGCAGCCCGCGAAGTCGCCCGCAAAGAGGGGATCCAAAAGGGGATCCAGGAGGGCCGCGAAAAGGGTCGGGTGGAAGAGCGCGAGTTTTGGCTAGAATGGTTGGCGCGACGCGAAGAAGCCGAAGCCCGCGGTGAAACTTTCACTGAACCGCCTCCCAACGGCAAACTCTAGCCTACCCTCAGGAGCGATTAGCGAAACACCCCTACCAGAGTGACGTAGTTTGTGTTTCGGCCAGTGGTTTAGGCCCGGGGCGTTAGCTCCGAGACCTCAACCCCCGTAAGGACTGCAACCACCGGGTCGGCCAACTGGCCGGCCCGTTCTTTTATCCCGTCCCGGTCCAGCGTCCCCACCGGATGGTGGGTGTAGACCACGGGAAAGTTGGGCGCACCCCACGTCTCCGCCATGCCGGTAGCCGTAACCTCAAACCGGTCGGTGCAAATTACCGCTGCGGGGATGCCTGCCTTCTCCACGTGAATTCCGTCGTGCACACTGCACGCGCTGCAGGACCCTCAATCACCCACCGCGACAATTGCCCCATCGCATTCCTTCGCCATCCGCTCCACAATCTGCGGGTCCGCCGGTTTCGAGGCAGAGGGCTTGCGATGGTACATCACCACTGAAGTCTCGAACCGATCTTCCAGAATGGACGCCAGGTCCTCCAGAAGTTCCTTGGCGTTTGTCTTGCTGTCGTCAATGAGGCCAATTCGCTTGCCCCTAATGTCCAGAAGCCTTGGCGCAAAGCTGAAGCTTGCCACCAGGGGTTGAGTCGTAGGATCCACCAGTTCATAGCCGCCGTTCTTCGTCATAACACGCTCCTTCCGCCACTGTTAGATATCAATGGGCGAGACCACTGGGAGCAGTCTTCGCCGAATATGTTCTTGAATAGATTCTCCTGTGCCTTCGAGCATCAGCCGGAGGGCCACTGCACCCGGCGGGTCACCGATTCCGAGGAGACCTTGGGCCCCCAGCTTGGAATAACTGCCATGTGGGAGGACTCCGCGCCGCCGGCGAATACGACCATTATATCCTCCGGCGCGAGAATAAGCTCCAGATATTCCTGCTCGTCGTCGGCAGTTATATTTCCTTCCAGCATACCGCCGCGCTTCAGGTCGGCCAACGACCGTTTTAGTCTTGGGTGCAGGTAACGCCGAATGTCGTCCTTCGTCCAATCCTCCCAAACGTCGCTGGTGCCGGCAAAGATCACGACCACCTCTCCCTGGCGCACCACAGATGAGGTGTCGCCAACAGAGCCAACTGAGGACATAGAGGTGCCCAGGCTGGAGATAACGTCGGCGGCGGAGTAGAGCATGGTCTCCGGACGATTGCTGGCCCTCACCTGACGCGGCCCCTCGCAGGCGAAGACCGTAACGGCGCTGTCCTCCCGTTGAAAGCCTCGCTCAACGTGAAGGGGCGTCCAGGAGGTTCCGGCTTCGTTCTCGGCGATGCAGTAGCTGAACTTGCCCGGATGCCCCAATATGGTCCGGTCGAAAAGGCCCGGGACCGCGGCGCAGGTGTTCATCAGGATGAGCCTGACCGCCCGCCCGATGGTGGAGTTGGCGCGATTGCCGGGACCGAACAGGTTGTTGCGGCTGTTGATGCCCAGGTCAGGGACTACCGGGCCGTTGAGGATAACGAGAATGGCGGCCCCGCCGAGGCTGGACGACGGACCAATGAGGTTGAACGACGGGTCCAACATCGCCTCCGCCGTCGCAAGCACCACCGGAAAATACTCCGGCTTGCAGCCCGCCATCACGGCGTTGGCCGCCACCTTCCCTACGGTAACCTCTCGACGACGCTCCGGCAGGCCACCTATGACCTCGTCCGCCGGTCGGTTGCCAACGGTCAGGAACTCCTCCACCCGTTGCAGCGTGGGAGGCACTACGGGTAGGCCGTCGGTCCACCCCAAGGTGTAGCACTGCTCGACGGCCTCTACCGGGTCGTTCCATTGGGCTTGCACCAGGGAACCCAAACCGGAGGTCATTTTTCTTTCCCTTTCCAAGCGTCCAAATATCTCACTGCCCTACGGCGGAGGCGCCGGCGGCGGAGATCTCCTCGTCCTCTTCGCCCGACCCGCCGGCGGCGCCGACGGCCCCGACGAGAACGCCGCCTTTGAAGACGGGCATGGCTCCCTGTTGGGGCATGAACCGGCCGTGGTGCATCTGCTGCAACCCGTGAGCTACGGGACGGGCGGAGCGTTCCAACAGCTCGCCGCTGGGCACGCCTTCGTAGGCGACGGTAGACACTGCCTTGCCCCGGCTGCTCTCCGTCCACCACCAGATGGCGCCGTCCATCCTGGCAGCAGCCACCAAGTCCCCGCGGGCATCCACGACGGATACGGCCACGACGAGATTGAGGCTGCGGGCCTTGTCGAAGGCCGCTTCCAGGATGTTCATTCCGTCTTGCAGGGTGATGCCGGCCATGCTTTCTTTCCCGTCGCTAGCGTTGGGGTCAGAATAGCGTAAGGGGGGCGGGTGGTCAAACGGACCAGAGGGGGATCGGCGGATGAGACTTGAACTGATAGCTTGTCCTGGGCTAGGGTAGGCATAATTAAAAGGAGGCAACCAAGCGTAATGATTTCCACTGAACCACAGCCCCGCTTATCGAAAGAACGCTTCTTGGTATCCGAATCAGGAATGCGGGCACTCAACATCGGCCGCGAGCCTTGGGATCTCGTGAAAGAACTGATTCAGAACGCATGGGATGAAGCTCCTTTCGCCACTGAATGCCACGTCAAGATAGAGCCGCAAGCGGACGGCAACCGCACGATGGTTATCGTTGAAGACAACGGCTCAGGTTTCAGTGATATCGCCGACGTGTATACCCTCATGGGTCACACAAGCAAACGCCTCCATCCCACCAAAAGAGGTCGATTCAACATGGGCGAAAAGGAAGTCATCAGCGTGGCGATTGAGGCACAAGTGGAAACAGTTGGACACACCGTCATCTTCCCGCCTGCGGGGTCACGAAAGGTTGCTCCTAACTCGCGCACCGCGGGCACCATGGTGAGAATCCTCATGCCGTGGGACGAGCAACAGAGCAACGAGCTCATTGAAATGCTGCAACGTTTCATACCTCCCGTTAACTGCCGCCTCTTTGTGAACACCCTAGAAGTGCCTCGTCGACCTGCCGTAGACATACGCTCGGCTAGCCTGCAAACCGTAGTGCAAGATGCCCCTAATACGCCCATTCGAACACCGCGACGACACACCGACGTTTATTTCTTTGAACCGATCGATCTACAAGGCAAGGGGTGGATATATGAGATGGGCATCCCAGTGCAGGTCATCAATTGTCCTTGGGATATCGACGTCATGCAGAAAATTCCACTGGCTCAACAACGTAACACCATTAGCGACGCTTACCTCAGCCGAATCTACGCGGAGACCCTTAACCAATTCCACAAAACGGTGCATCGCGACGAACTCAATTCTGAGTGGGTGAAGAGAGCAATCGAGCACCCACAAATTAAGCCCGACGCCGTGAAGTCCACCGTAACCAGACGCTACGGTTCTAAAGTAGTGTTCAACACGCTGGACCAAGATGCCAATTTGCGTGCATCCGAAGCTGGCTACGAGTTGGTCAATCCTAATTCGCTATCTAACAAGGAACGAGAGTTGTTCAGAGAACACGCTGAAATAAGAGACTCAGACGAAGTGTTCCAAACTCCGCCGCCGCCCCGACGTGACTACGAGGCTGAAGCAGGCAGCAATCAAGCTTTATTCGCCAAGTGGGTTACAGAAATGGCTGGTCACTGCAATCTCGTTGCGACCGTTCGTTACTTCGATGAACCCGACAACGAGAGATTAGCCGACTGCCCTGCATCCACCACTACGCCGACATTGCGATTCAATGCGGCTCGTCTTGGCCAGTCATTTTTCGAACCGCCTTATGAATCCGTCCGTCACTGGGATCTACTGCTCCACGAAATGGGTCACGCACTTACTGACCCATTTCGGCAGTCCGGACACGGCGAAGCGTGGGGAGAAGGCGTAAGCAAGGCCGGAGCGTTTATCGCCGTCCACATGCTCAGAGACAGGGCCGAATAGCCGATAAATCTCTAAGGAGGGTTTTAGTAATGGCAGACGTTATTATTAGCAACGGTAAGATTATTGACGGGGCGGGCAACCCCTGGTTTCACGGCGACGTGGCCGTGTCGGGCGGGGCTATATCAGCCGTTGGGGAAGTAAGGGAGTCCGCGCCGACGGTCATCGACGCCCAGGGCCTCTGCGTCTGCCCCGGCTTCATCGACATGCACTCTCACCCGGACCTCACCCTCTTCTACAAGGAGGTGGAGGACTACAAGCTGCGGCAGGGGGTCACTACGGAGGTGGGCGGCAACTGCGGGTTCACCGCCGCGCCCCTCAGCGACGCCACCGCCGACGCCCTCCAGCGTTACACTGCCTTCATCACGCCTCCCAAGGGCGTGACGTGGGACTGGCGTACCTTCAGCGAATACCTCAACGCGGTGGAAGAGTCTCGCCCCGCCACCAACCAGGCGCCCCTGGTCGGCCAAGGGACAGTTCGAATCGCGGTTATGGGCTTCGACGAGCGCGCCCCCACGCCCGACGAGCTCCAACGGATGCAAGGTCTCGTGCAAGAAGCCATGGAAGCCGGCTCTTTCGGCATCTCTACCGGCCTTATCTACGTTCCCGGAGCCTACGCCGCAACTGAGGAAATTACCGCCATGGCCCAAGTCGCTTCCAGGTTCGGCGGCTTCTACGCCACCCACATGCGAAACGAGGGCGACCACCTGATGGAGTCCATCGAAGAGACCTTGACCATCGGACGAGAGGCCAACCTACCCGTCCAGATCTCTCACCACAAGGCCACGGGAAGCGGTAATCACGGCAAGGTTTCCCAGTCCCTCGACCTCATCGGCGAGGTCCGACGGCAGGGCATGGACGTCACGGTGGACCAGTACCCCTACGCCGCCGCCAGCACCACCCTCCAGGCCATTCTGCCCCCGTGGGCCCAGGAGGGCGGCGTCGACCGGATTGTGTCGCGTCTGCAAGACCCCGAGACTCGCAGCGTCATCGAAAGCCAGCTGCTGAACGAAAAGGGAGAGATTCGCACCGGCGGCGTCCTTGAGGACATCCTCATAACCTCCGCGAAGTCGGATGCCAACCAGCGATTCGCCGGACTCACCATCGGCGAAATCAGCGACCTTAAGAATAGTTCGCCGGTGGACACGGCCCTGAACCTGCTGGTGGAGGACCGTTGCGGCGTCGGAATGGTGATCTTCTCAATGGACGAGGAGGACGTGCGGACGGTGATGGCCAGCCCACACACAATGATCGGCTCCGACGGGCTGTTCCAGCTGGGCAATCCCCATCCACGGATCTACGGCACTTATCCCCGAGTTCTGGGCCGTTACGTTCGGGAGGAGGGCATTCTCACCCTGGAGGAGGCGGTGCGAAAGATGACGTCCTTCCCCGCCCAACGGCTCGGCCTGCACAACAAGGGTGTGCTGCGTCCGGGGGCCGACGCGGACATCGTCGTTTTCGACCCCGACACCGTCATCGATAAGGGAACCTTCCGAGACCCCAACCAGTACCCCGTAGGCATCGAATACGTGCTCGTCAACGGATGCGTCAGCGTTTCCGAGGGGCGGTTTACGGGGGAGACGGCGGGACAGGTGTTGCGGAAGGGGCGGTAGCCCAAACCCGAATCCTTCCCTCAACTTGCGAACATTTTCGTCAATTCGCCTATACACAACCTTTCTGCTTGCGTTATTCTGTTGTTTATTGACATTTATAAACATTTATCGCATTATAGATTAACAATTTCTTACACCGTAGGAAGCATTCTTGGAAGTCAACGACACACCAACGGCGCTGATGTCCCTGCCGCAAGTGGCCCGATACCTGGCCATGAAGGAGCGCACCATCTATGACTGGGCCCAATCAGGCAAAATCCCTGCGTTCAAGCTAGGCGCCACTTGGCGGTTCCGCCGGTCAGAGATAGAGGCGTGGCTGGAGACTCAGCGGGTAGGAGTCGACGTCGCCTCTCTCCGCGCACCCCTGGTACAACCAGTGCAGCCCCCGTTGACGGCGTGGGAGGTTTGCCGTCAGAAGGAGGAAGCTCACCGGCAGCTAGTTGAGGCCTGCCGAGAGGAAATTGAGATGGTCATCCGCGACGAGAGCCGAAGCGTGTTCGTTATTGACCAGTTCACGTACCAGTTTGGAGTTGACGTGGTAAGGGAAGTGGTGGAGCAGCTTCGAGAAGAGAAGCTAGTCACTGTTTCAGAACACCGCGGACGAGACGGAGGTAAAGTCAAAGTTATTGGAAGGAGGAACTGAAGTGGCATTTCTGGGATTAGGTAAGCCAAGGAAGCTTGAAGACCTCAAGGTTGCCGACCTCCGCAGGGAGAGAGTGAAGCAGGAGATGGAGCAGGACATGCTCTTGACGGCCATGCAGCGGGCCCAACAGGAGTACGACCGCCTGTTGGAGATGGCGTCGGAGCCGGGGGTAAACGATGCGGAAAGGAACGTGGCGGCCTACCGCATGAGCCACGCTGCCAGACGCAAAAGCAGGGCAGAGGCCGACCTGTGCCGGGTTATAACTCGAATGACTGTGCTGGATTCTGCCATCGACAACATCAGTATGAAGATGGACCTGCAGAAGCGCGGCGTTTGGAAACAGATCGATGAGCTTGACAAGGAAACCTTGGTTGAGCAATTGGATGCCTTCGTCGTGAGGACAAAAGCGGCAGACGACAAGTTAGAAGCCATGACTGAGGTGAACGTTGTCTTCCACCGCGGACCTGAATTCGATCGAGCCAGAGCCGCAATCGAAGAAGCGGCCAGCGAGAAGATCGACTAACTCGAAAGCGCGGACATCTCTTGAGACAGGAAGAACACGACACTTTAATCCTGCGTCCGGGCCGGCCTACTGGCGGGCTATTCGGCAAGTCGCTTACCGTCGGTCCATACCAGGTTGGCATTGTCGTCCGGGACGGCGAATTGCAGCCGCCCTTTTCGGAAGGCTCTATAAGGCTGCCCAGAGGCCACCAGGTGGAGACCTACGTAGCCTCAACTGCGCCTTTTAATCTGGTCTTCTGGCTTGCCGACCCGGGCGACCCAGCGCGACCGGCGCAAGGAATCTCGCTGGATCAGCCTGCGCTTACTGCCGACGGACTGCCCGTTACAGGCCGAATCGAACTCACGCTTTCCGTCACATCTGAATATACCTCCCGACTGCTGCGACTGAGGAGAATGGGCCAACACGAGATCAGGGCGAGCGACGTCTCCAACGCCATCAAGGGCGAACTGGTGGCCAAGGTGCTGGCTCTGGAACTCCATCGCTATACGTCCGACGAGTTACGGGGCAACCGAGCCCCTCTCCAAGACATATACGGCTCCATCAATACAGAGTTAGCCTCCACTATTTCCGGTTATGGCCTCCGTCTGGACAATTTCAACGTAAGCTGGGGCCTTACGCTCCAAGAACGGGAACATATCAAAGAGGCCCGGCACAGGAGCGCCATACGGGACATCGAGCGCGAGGGGGAGTTGGAGCAGGCCAGGTTAAGAAGAGAACCGGCAAGAAATGCCGAAACCATCGAACAAGCGCCGCCTCCGCACAGCGAGACATCGGATGAACCACCAACCGATGCAGATTCGGGGGACGATGGCGGGCGGGGCTTCGGAGGGCCATCAAAACCAGGCAACCAGGGAGTGCAACCGCGGGGAGCATGGGATCCCAGGTGGGTACTTGCGCTAGCCGTGGTGGCAATAGTCGGACTCGCTGGCGCATTGTTATATTTCACTAGCTTGGACTCATCCGACGCTTCTCCGGAGGAGTCCTCCGTGGCAACCGCGGAACCCATGCCTATACCGTTCCAAGACCACAACTGTCCCGACTTTGAAACGCAGTCGGAAGCCCAGGATTATTATGAGCGTGCGGGAGGTCCCGATTTAGATCCGCACCGACTTGATAGCGATGGCGACGGCATCGCCTGCGAAGGATACTTCCCAGACAGGATTCCCAGAATGTCGTCGCCACCTTCAACGGGATCTAGTGCGCCAACCCTTGTGCCTACCTCCGCTTCCACGGCCACCCCGCCAGTTGCATCGAAGCCAATAATCATCAATGTCTCCATTCCTAAGTCAACGCCTATACCGACCGCCGCGCCGACGCCCTCGGCCACACCGTTTCCAACGGCCGCCACTACCCCTGCATCTAGGCTAACGCCTATCATTCTCTACATCCCTACGTCAACTCCTACACCCATCGCTGTGCCGAGGACGGCGGTCACCGCTCCTGCGCCAACCCCTGCATCGATACCAACACCCAGGTCGGCTGAAAGCGCCCGGGGTGATTTGTCCTGCTTCAGCCCGTGTGTTCAGCGCTCAGATCAGCTCAAGGCCTCGTTTGACAACTTTTTGATTGAGGCTACGTTCTTCAATCCGACCAGTATGGACTCATTCAAGTATGGCTTCACAATCGACGGCGAATTAGAGGATGGAGTCCATAAGAACCTTGAGATCAGAGTCGCCAACGACCGAACTTGGAGGGCGTACATCCAGAAGTCAGGCGGCCAATCCTCTGCGGCCAAGATAGATCAGTGGCAGATAGAACTTGGCGGAGGTGAGATACCCACTTCATTCATAGATACCAGCGTTGGAGGTTCCAACAAACTCGAGGCAGCCGTTCTGCAGGACGAAGGATGTCTCTATGTAAATGCCATTCTCATTTCCTGCTTCGACATCTCAGGACGATCCCCAACAAGGGAAATACTCATCTCTTCTGATGAAGGTAACGTGCTGTATACCGGCTTCAGGGCAAGGGAAGCGCAGGCAGGAACTTAGCGGCCGTTTTCGACCCTAGTTCCACGCCCGCTAGATAGCCTCTGCGTCCATACCGGCGCAGGCAACTTAGCCGCCATATTTGATTCCTTTTGCCCCCTGGTGTATCGTAGGTGTATGGTACGTACTAACGTGGATATCGACGATCGGGCGTGCGCCGAGGTAATGCGACGATATCAGCTACACACCAAGCGCGAGGCGGTCAATTTTGCCCTCCGCGCCCTGGCGGCGGAGCCTCTATCCCTTGCTGAAGCCCGCAACCTTCGCGGCATCGGCTGGGATGGCGATCTGGACGAAATGCGGTCTTCATCCTCGCCGTGATTCTGGTTGACTCCTCAGCCTGGATAGAGTTTCTTCGGGACACGGGATCTACGGTCTGTGAGGCGGTGGACCGGTTACTAGCGCAGGAAGTGGCCGTCTGCGACGTCGTACGCATGGAGATCCTAGCCGGCGCTCGTGACGAATCGCACTTGGCGAACCTGCGACGCCTGCTGGCCAGGGCCGCCATGATCCGTACCCGGCCAACGGACTATGAAGACGCCGCTGCGCTCTATCGTCGTTGCCGCCGGGGAGGAGAGACCGTTCGCAAGCTTGTCGACTGTCTCATCGCATCGGTAGCCATACGGGCTGGCGTGGCCGTTCTGCACCAGGATGCTGATTTTGACGTCCTAGCCCGTCATACGAAACTGCAAGTGCACCAAACCAATCCTTAACGGCTTCTCACCCCCCAATTGACACCCAACCTATATTCTGATGCAATAGGGGCGGTATTCATACATTTAATTGGAGAAAGGAGGCGGGGCTATGACCAACACCTTCGTCTACGTTGGACTCGGCACGGAAGGAGGCGACGAAGGCCACGGCCTCTACCGCCGCTCTCTTGACGGCGACTCTTGGGAGCTTAAGGTTGACGGGCTTCCTCCCGACCCTGAAATCCGCGTCATTGCCATTGCGCCCAACAACCATGCCGTCATCTACGCCGGCGCGCAGGACGGCCTCTATCGCAGCCAAAACCAAGGCGACTCCTGGGAGAAGATGCCCCTGCCGGGCGAACCCGTGCCCGTCTGGTCCGTTGCCTTCCATCCTCACAACCCCCGCGTCATCTACGCCGGTGGTGAAGAAACCAAGCTCTACGTGTCCGAAGACGACGGCGAAAGCTGGGAGCTAATGCCCATCAGCGCCACCTTCCCTTCGGTTACTACCACCCCTCGCCCAATGCCCAAGCGGGTCTTAGGTCTGGCCCTGGACCCGGACCGTCCGTCCGACATGTACGCCGCCATCGAAGTGGGCGGCCTTCTGAGAAGCACCGACGGGGGAACCAACTGGGAGAGCGTCAGCGAAGGACATTACCAGAACGACGACCCCGTGGATATGCATAGCGTGTTGGTCAGCAGCCACCGGCCCCGCCACATCTCCACCATCTCCCGCATCGGCCTCTCCAGAAGCACCGATGGCGGCGACCACTGGTCCCCCGGGAGAATTCAGATGCTCAGTCAGCGCGGCACCTACTGTCGGGTGATTCGGGAAGACCCCCAGGATCCCAACACCCTCTACGTGGGTGCGGGGCCGGAGTTCAGGGGAAACCCGGGCACCCTCTTTCGCAGTCGGGACGGGGGCGACAGTTGGAACCAGGTGGACATGGGCCTCACGCTGAATTCCACCCTCTTCGGCTTCGCCATCAACGCTGCCGACCCGAGCCAGATGTACGGGGCCACCCGTAACGGACAGGTAGTGGGTACCCGCGACGGCGGGCAAACGTGGGAAGACCACTCGCTGCCCCAGGGAATCAGCGAAGTCAACGCACTGGCCATCGGCTAGAATTGGGCTGCCTAGTGTCGAAAGCCACCACCCTACCTATAGCATCAGACACCAACATCGCAGAGGCGGGGTCGCATTACGCCGCCTACTACGCTTGGGCCAATTAGCGGCCGGGAATTCCCGCCAAAACTTAATCTGTTAGGAGAATCAGAATGTCCATCCCCGCCACAACGGTTATCAAAGCCAAGGCAGTAATCGACGGCACAAGCGATAGGCCACTGGAGCACGCCGCCGTCATCGTCGAGGGAGACACCATCAAGGAAGTGGTTCAGGGAGACCTGTCCGGCCTTCCCAGCGGCCCTCATATTCGCACCCTTGACTATCCTGAGGGCTACCTTCTGCCGGGGATGGTGGATGCCCATACCCACCTGATCTTCGGCGAATATGGTTCATCCTACGAGGAGGTCATGGAGAACGACTCCGACCAGATATTGTTGATGCGGGCCGCCAGGAATGCTCTCACCCATCTCCACGCGGGAGTTACCACCATGCGGGAGAACGGGGCCCGCAACCGTGTGACCTTCGACCTCCGAGAAGGCGCTCGTCGGGGTTATGCCACCACCCCGCGCCTCTACCTCTGCGGTCGACCCGTTACCCTCACAGGCGGCCATTTCTACTGGTGCAACCAGGAAGCCGACGGTGAAGACGGGGTGCGAGCCGCCGTGCGAGAGCTTGTTAAGGACGGGGCAGACCACATCAAGATCATGGCTTCCGGTGGAGGCACCGCCATCACCGACAACCGCAGGACTTCCTACAGTGTCGAAGAGCTGCGGGCCATAGTCGACGAAGCCCATAACTTCGGCAAGCTCACCACCGCCCACTGCCTGGCCACTGAGAGTCTGACAAACGCCCTGGAAGCGGGGGTGGACATGATTGAGCACGCCGGATTCATCGAGCCTGACGGCTCCTTCAAGTTCGACCAACATATCGCCGAGCGCATCGCCGAACAGGGCGTGTACGTCAGCCCGACGGTGCAGACGGGGTACCGCCAGCGGGAGGCGCTGGTGGCCAGGGAGTTGGAGCGCCCGTTAACCGCGGAGGAACAGGGTCGGCTGGACGGCCTCAAGGCCAAGTGCGAAAGCCAGATGGAGTTTCTGGGGCGGATGTGGACGGAATGCGGCATCAGCATCATCTCCGGCACCGACGCCATTCAGATCTTCGGCGACTACTGCCTGGGGCTGGAGCTTATGGCCGAAGCCGGCATGAGCAACATGGACGTCATCCGCGCTTCTACCAGCGTGGCGGCCAAGTCCATCGGCGCGGGCGACATCTTCGGCAGCCTCACTCCTGGCATGGGGGCAGACATGGTCGTGGTGGACAGGGACCCGCTGGAGGACATTCGCGCCCTTCGCTCCATGACCATGGTCATGCGGGCAGGGGAGCAGATAGTCTAGCCCCACACCCTATGGGCGGAACCAACCAATTCCTTTAGGGGCAGGTTTCAAACCTGCCCCTACTATTGCTCTCGCCTTCGGGATAATCGGGCGCGGGGGCCTGTCTCCGGCACCATCAACCCCACAACCAGCAGCCCCCAGGAAAGCACCGCCCACAGCATGAAGCCGGGGACGAATGACCCCAGCCAGTCCGTCATGAACCCTACCGACATGGGGCCTACGATGGCAATCCCGCTGGCCACGGCGAACATCGTCGCCCATGCCACAGCCACCTGTCCCTCCGAAATGCCCTTCAACTCCATCGGAATCGTCATCAGCACGGGCAGATAAATAAAGCTGGAGATACCCAGGGCAACAATCGCGACGTATATGACCGCTTCGTTCTGGAAGAGGAAGCAGCCCATCCCCGCCAGCCCCACCACTGCGCCTGGGATTACCAGGAAGGGCTTTCGCACCCCCAACCGAGCGCTGAGGAAGCCGCCCGTCAGCGACGCCCCGACACCCACAATTGAAACCAGGCCTACTATCGAGCCCGCCTTCGTGAGGGACATCCCAAAGACCTCGTTATAGTAGGTGGGCAGCCAGGTCGTCAACGCCAGATTCTGGGCGAATGCCGCGCCGTCGGCCAGACCCAGCAGCAGTATCGTCCTGGAGCGAACGGACCTCGCCATCTCCCGGATGGACACCCTTCGCACCTTCCCTTGTGCGGCGGGCGGCGGCACCCTACCGAAGGCCACCCAAACCGCCCCAACCACCAGCATCGCCGCCCCGAAAACCATAAGCGTCGCCTGCCATCCAATAGCCGAAGACATCGGCCCGGAGGCGAAGGTGCCTATGCCAATGCCCAGGATGAAGAAGGTCATGTGCAGGCTGTTCATCATCGGCAGCTCCCTCGCGCTGAACCAGCGCATGAGGATGGGCGCCGTAGCCGGCATGATTAACACGAAGGCCAGAGCGTGCACCAGTCTCAGCGAAAGCAGGACCATGAAGTGGTCCGCCAGGAAAGTCAGCCCCATGGCGGCGGCGAACACGCACCCGACGGCGAACACGAGCCTCAGGGGCGCCTTGGCGACCAGCAACCCCCCGGGAATGACGAACAGAGCTTGCGTTATCAGCACGCCGGACATGAGGAAGCTGGCGGCGCCCCGGCTCACCTGGTACTCATCGATGATGAGGGGCATGATGGGGGTTACGACGGAGAAGTTGGCGGAATAGAAAAGATTGAAAAGCAGGATTATCCCTGCTATGACAAATCGATATCTGCTCTTCTTTGGGTCCAACTTATTTCTAATGGAGGCGCACCCTGCGTGCTTTCTGCCGTAGGGGGAGACTATCTTAGACGGGTTGGGTGGAGTTTGTCATTCCGAAGGGGCGCCGGAACGAGAAGGGGGACGGGTTTCAAACACGCCCCTACGGGTGGGGGTCTTGCCATCGGATAAACCGTCTACGCAATAGGCGGGGAAAGGGCGGTTCGCGAACCGCCCCTACCAGATGGGGCGCAGTATCATCGCCCGCGGCAGGACAAACATTGACTTTTGTTTCAACTTGTAACTACACTTACGTAGTGTAGCGAAGGACGATTATACTTGCGTTGGACTTGGAATCAGGCCAAGAATCGGGCGAATCTTAGAGCACACGGCCTCAGCTTCAAGGCAGCAGTGCTTGTGTTTGACGATCCTATGTCTGCGACGCGGGAAGACCCATATCCACATGAGCAAAGGTGGCGAACAATGGGCATGGTAGGAAATCAAGTCGTAATAGTAGTCCACACATGGCCCGCCTTTGACGAAGAGACTGGCGAAGCTATCGGACGCATCATCGCCGCACGTAAGGCGACGAATCATGAAAGGATGGCTTATGAAGAAGGACTTGACTGAGTTGTCGTCAGACGTTCAAGCGCAGTTACGGGACTTAGAAGCTCTGCCGGACGACCAGATTGATACAACCGATGCCCCAGAGATTCTCGACTGGTCCGACGCCAGGCACGGGGTTTTCTACCGGCCTATAAAGCAACAGATTACGCTAAGGCTCGATGCAGACGTCATAGCCTGGTTCAAGGCCCATGCTCGTAACGGTCGTGGATATCAAACAGACATCAATGGAGCGCTTCGCGCGCACGTCCAGCGGTCGGCTCGTTCGGTAAGGTAATCTTGACCGTAGTGTCAAGCCACCGGTCGCCATGGAACTTGCGAAGATGGCGGGTTTGAAACCAGCCCCTACGGGAGGGGGTCTTGCCATCGGATAAACCGCCTACGCAATAGACTGGGAAAGGGCGGTTCGCGAACCGCCCCTACCAGATGGGGGGTAATATCGTCCGATTCTCCGTGAGCGGTCTTGTCTAGTCTGGACACCAACCTCAAAAGACTGTAGTTTTTTATGGGCGCTTCTAAACATCGGCGCGCCAGTCCCAACCTCCAAGGAGCTAAGATGACCCAGTCCTCTCCCTACCGACTGCCCCCCAACGTCCGGCCTACGGCCTACCGGCTGACGCTGACGCCGGACCTGGAAAACTTCACCTTCACCGGCCAGGTGTCCATAGACCTTCAGGTTTCCGAATCCACGGGACGAATCCTGCTAAACGCCGCCGAGCTTGAGATAACCTCCGCAAGCGTCACGGACGCATACGGCGGGCCCATGCCTGCTTCCGGGATTCTCCTCGACGAAAAGCGGGAGCGGGCCTACCTGACGTTTCCCAGGGAGATTTCTACGGGCAGAGCAACCCTGTCGATGGAATTTTCCGGCATCCTTAACGACCAGCTGCAGGGCTTCTATCGGTGCCGCTACACGGACGCAGACGGGGCCGACCGCAACATGGCCGCCACGCAGTTCGAAGCCACCGACGCCCGCCGCGCCTTCCCCTGCTGGGACGAGCCTGCCGCCAAGGCCACCTTCGAGCTTACCCTCCGCATCCCGTCGGAGCTAACCGCAGTATCGAACACCATGCCCGAGGCGGAGACGCCCGCCAAGGAGGGCACGAAAGAAATCCTTTTCGCCCCGACGCCAAAGATGTCTACATACCTGCTGGCCTTCATCGTTGGAGACCTTGCCGCCGTAGAAGAACGCGCGCCCAACGGCACCCTCGTGCGCATCTGGGCCACCCGAGGCAAGGAGGAGCAGGGCCGCTTCGCCCTCGAAACCGCCGTAGACCTGCTGACCTACCTGGACTTCTACTTCGGAATTCCGTACCCACTGGAGAAGCTGGACCACCTCGCCCTGCCGGATTTTGCCGCCGGCGCTATGGAGAACTGGGGGGCTATTACGTACCGGGAGATTGCCCTACTGTTCGACCCGGCCAACTCCGCCGCCAACACCCGCCAGCGCATTGCCGAAATCGTTGCCCACGAGATGGCGCATATGTGGTTTGGCGACCTGGTCACCATGGAGTGGTGGGACGACCTCTGGCTCAACGAGAGCTTCGCCTCCTGGATGGGCAACAAGGCCGTGGACCACATCCGCCCGGAGTGGGACATGTGGACACAGTTCGTCTACCAGGACACTAACGGCGGCCTCAGCCTTGACGGTTTGAAGAACTCTCATCCCATCGAGATGCAGGTTGCCAATCCTGCGGAGATTGGCGAGCTTTTCGACGCGATCAGCTACAACAAGGGCGGCGCGGTGCTCCGGATGCTGGAGGATTTTCTGGGGGAGGAGACCTTCCGCCAGGGGATCCACCACTACCTAAGGAGCCACCAGTACGGCAACGCCCGTACGGAAGACCTGTGGGCCAGCCTGGAACAGGTTTCCGGCAAGCCCATTACTACCATCATGAACACATGGGTCAAGCAGGCCGGCTATCCCGTCGTGACGGTGGAGGAATCTACCGACGCCTACGACGGCGCCCCCGTCCTATCGCTCACGCAAAGCCGCTTCCTCTACGACCGCCTATTGAGTCCGGAGGACGATGATCCCGCCCGCTGGCAAGCACCCGTAAGCATCCGACAGGCCGGCGCGCAATCCAAGACCACCACCCTCATGGAGGGCGACACCCTGAAAATATTCCTAGATTCAGCCGACGGTGCGGGCTGGGTCAAAGTCAATGCCGGCCAAACGGGCTTCTACCGCGTCAACTACGACGCCGAGCAGTGGAAGCGTCTGGGAGAAGCCGTCGGCTCCATGGAACTGCCCGCCACGGACCGCCTCGGCCTGCAGAACGACGCCTACGCCCTGATGCGCGCCGGCTCTCTCTCTCCTGCAACCTTCCTTGCCCTGGCGGAAAACTACCGCGGCGAGACCCACGTTTCCGTATGGAGCGACCTGGCCTCCAACCTGGGATCCTTCGACAACCTCATTGGCAGCCAGCCCTACTACGACCGGTTCCTGCCCTTCGCCCAAAGTATCTTCCGTCAGACAGCCCAACGGATAGGCTGGGAGCCTCAGCCCGACGAAGGACACCTGGACACGCTGCTGCGGACCACCATGCTGGGGCAGCTGGGCGCATACGGCGACGAAGCGACGATTCAGGAAGCGCGGGCCCGCTTCGACCGTTTCCTGGAGCGGCCCGAATCGCTGTCTCCCGACCTGCGGGGAATGGTCATCTCACTGACGGCCCAGGCCGGCGACGGGGACACCTTCGACACCCTTCTGCAGTTGGAGGATGCGGCGGACCTGCAGGAAGAGAAGATGCGCCTGCTGCGCGCGCTCACACGGTTCCAGCGGGGAGACCTGCTCCAGAAAACCTTGGAGCTAACCCTCAGCCCAAGAGTACGAACCCAGGACACCGTATCGCTGGTTATCGGCGTGGCCGTTAACCGAATTGGCGGGGACATGGCCTGGGAGTTCATCAAGAACAACTGGGACGAGTTCAACCGACGCTACGGCGCCGGCGGATTCGCTATCATGCACCTCGTCAGTATCATCGGGCGGTTCACCACCCTGGAGCACGCCGACGACGTGGAGGCATTCTTCGCCGAGCATCCGGCGCCGGGAGCACAGAGGACCATCCAACAGGCCCTGGAGCGCATCCGAATCAACGCCCGGTGGCTGGAGGTTCGGGGAGCGGAGGCCGGTGAATGGCTGAGCGCGCGGAGTTAATTTTGACTGCGCTGAGGAGCATATTGCCACCAGTTCGCGCAGAGTGGCGGAATTACCAACCATCCGGGACTAGGCGGAACATCGACTTCTGCGGCGGGCCGTCCCTAGGACGTTGAACCGGGCGAATTTTCTTTCCCTGGTTTCATCACTTTTTTTCCGCCTTCGCCTCCACGATGGGCCAGCGGTGTTCGTGTTGCTGCTCATCGTGCTGGCGCCCCTGGCCTGCCACCGAGCCGACCCATCGGAAGACCCGGGAAGTCTCGTCATATACGCCGCTCGTGAGGAGCAGCTGGTCGGCCCTGTAGTGGAAAGGTTTCGACAGGAAACGGGAGTGCGGGTAGAGGTGAAGTACGGCGGCACGGCGCAGGTGGCGGCTACTCTCCTAGAAGAGGGCGACTCCAGCCCCGCCGACCTGTTCTGGACACGAGACCCCGGAGGGCTGGGCGCGCTTTCTGACAAGCTCAAGTCTCTGCCTCCAGACATTCTGGACTTAGTGCCCAACAAGGCCCGCTCTTCCGAAGGCCAATGGGTGGGCATCACTGCACGAGTGCGGGCGCTGGTCTACAACCCTGAACGTGTTGATGCCCAGCAGCTTCCCCGCTCCCTTCGCGAACTGACGCAGGCCCGCTGGAAGGATCGGGTGGGCTGGTCGCCCACCAGCGGGCCAACCCAGACCATGATCACCTTCATGCGCCACGCCTGGGGAGAGGAGGAGACCCGGCGCTGGCTTGCGGCCCTTGAGGAAAACGGGGCGGTCAAGTACGGCGGACACACGTCGGTGGTGGCAGCGGTGCACCGGGGCGAGGTGGACGTGGGGCTGGTCAACCACTACTACGTCCACCGGTTCAAACAGGAACACGGACAGGGCGCGACCGTTGAGAATCACCACTTGCCGGAGAAGGGGCCGGGCAACCTGGCCATGGTATCCGGCGCGGGCGTCTTGCGAACAGCGCGGAACGAGGCCAACGCCCACGCCTTCCTGCGGTACCTACTTTCGGCCCACGTCCAGGCGTACTTCACCCATCAGACCTTCGAGTATCCCATGGTAGAGGCTGTGCCCATCCATCCAGACCTCACGCCTCTGGCAGAAATCAACACCCCCGACGCAAACATGGACGACTTGGCTGACTTGCATGCGACGCTGGGGTTGCTGCGGGAGTTGGGGGTTGTGCCGTAGGGGGAGGTCTGTCAGTTATGAACGTTAAGTTACGATACGGAAATCAGGGTAGTCTTTATGCCACTCGTCCCACTCATAAACGGGAATAATTCGCCTCTTCTCCAGCTCTATGCCAATTAGCTCCTCGCCCAAACAGGCCGAGCAATGAGGGGCCGCCTCATTAAATCCAGCCAAATCAAGATAGGTAGCTTCTTCATCGCAATCCTCGCATTTGTAGATTATTTCATCCGCCATGGCACTCCTCCCAGTTAGAATAAGGTTTCCGAGGTCTGCCACAATCTGAGACCGAAAATTGGGGAGCGGATCCTAACGATCGATAACGCCTAATGTCAAGGGCAGGGAAGAAAAGGAAAGATTACGTACTCCGTGCAAGCTGTATGGAGAAGCAAACTTCTCCGACGCTGACTTGGAAGCTACGCTGTTGCTGCCGCGGGAGGTGGGGATGGTGACGTGAGGGGGAGGCTACGCGCCGTATTTGATGCGGATTGGCTTATAGACTGATATAGTCATATACACCGAACAACCAAATATGTAGTAGAGGTCCAAATGCCTCGGCGAGAGAGAACAAGTCTGGAAGTTATTACAACACCCACTTTTGAGTGGTTGGCCAAATACGCTCAAAACTGCTCTAAGAGGATGCTCGTGGGCAGCCCCTACGTCAACAATGCAATGGTCGAGTTGACTCGCCTGCTTCCTTCAGGAGTGTCGCGTACATTAGTAACTCGGACCGACATCCGGGACTTTGCCGTGGGGTCCTCTAATCTGGATACGCTATGCGCATTGGCTAGAGAAGGGATGACGATTCGCAGTCTTGACAACATACACGCCAAAATCTACGTCTTCGACGATAGAATCGCCTTGGTTACATCCGCCAATGCCACCAATGCAGGCATGTGGCGAAACCTTGAATGCGGGTTGAGCACCGACGATAGACGGGTAGTTAGACAGTTATCCAAGTCGCTCTTGAGCAGATTCGATGAAGAAGGACGTCGAGGAACACCAAAGATGATGAAGCTCAGAGACTTGGAAGGATTGTATCCGCAGATGGAAGCAATCAAGGTAGACATTCCTGACAAGCCTCACCACGTCTCGCAAGATTCAGGGCTTCAAGTTGGCGCAACATTTACCATAGCGGACAGGGATGCGTTCTTACGCCAGTTCAGGGGGTGGCGAAGAGTTACGATAGAGGGCGTGTTGGATATGCCGAAGGAGAATTTTACCCTGCCCGAATTCTACGAGTTGTGTGTTCCTAGAGGCGAAAAGCGGTTTCCCGGGAATTCAAGGATTGAAGAGAAACTGCGACAGCAGCTTCAAGACCTGCGGGATAGGGGCTATGTGGAGTTTGTAAGGCGGGGGCATTATCGGCGCACTATGATACTGAGATGAGACGCCGACAACCTTTATCTAACGGAATGTAGGTTAAGTCAGCAGACGGAAGTTGGGGTGGTATACTTTCCACTCGTTCCACTCTTCGACAAGAATTGCCCGCCGCTTTTCCAACTCAAGGCATATGAGAGACGCGCCAAAACAATCATGACAGAACGGAACGATTATGTTCGGACCAACTACATCCAAATAGTCCGCGTCCTCTTTGCAGACATCGCATTTTTCGATTGATTTTTCAGCCATAAGTCGTCTCCTAAGTTAGGTTCACGCGTCCTATGTCGGTTGCAATATGCTTGCATCTGTAGGCGAGCGATCGTATGATCGGCTGCAGTGGGTTGTCAAGGGGTTTGCGAAGATGAATGGAGGATAGAGAATGCTCGAAATCTGCAAGCGAGATATACGGGAGTGGCGTCCGGACGTGTTTAAGGAGAAGGGGCTATTCCTGTTGCCGGTCAGTAACAGCGAATATGCAATCGTCAATGGAGAGGGATACGTAGACATTCCTTCCATAACGTCGCCCGTGCGGGAATACAGGAGTAGTTTTCCTTTCCGTCTCGTGTCCACCGAGGTTGGGGATTCCGAAATTCAGCATCTTGACAGGGCCTTCGCCTTGGGCTTGATTCATCATTTTGTGCGGGACGATTCCTTGGTTCGCACCATATGGGGGAGGACGTACACGCCGAAATTCAGCTTCGTAGCCAACGGTTTTCCACTGACGGCCCGCGGCGTACCGACGTATGTAGACGCGGTATTCGAGGGTGAGAATCAGGTCGTTGTGGTGAACATCAAGAGTGATAATGCCAGAAACGTCATTATCCAGCATCTTTACTACCCGTTCCGGCAGTGGATGATTGAGACTGATAAGAAGGTATCGACGCTGTTTTTCCAACGGACAAAAAACGACGAGTTTCACATTTGGGACTTCGGTTTTGACGACATAAATGACTACAACAGCATTCGCATGCTCAAATCCGCCCGCTATAGGATAGTACACAACATTCCCAGTTAAGATGGTCCTCTCGTGGACGGTTAGTGCCACTTCCCACCCTATTCAGAACTCTTTGGCCGCTCTACATCACGTCTTTCCATCGGCCATTGAACAGGCGACCTAAGCTTCCATAGCTTGAGCAAGTTAGGTATTTCGTGAGGGCGGAAGTTTGAATGTATAAAATGCAGAAAGAAGAGGTAATTCATATCGCTGATCCTTCTGTCAATCAGCATCAATAAGGCTCTACTTTTTTCAAACTCTGTACTTTTGTCGTTTTCCAACACTGCCATTGCTTTGTTCAACAGGTCAGACGTGCATTCAAACATATTCCCTATTTCCACAACATCTCTCATCACCCTCTTGCTACGGCGTTGTCTGACGCAAAACCACCAGATGCCGCCAGTTAGTGACGCGATAATTGCGATCACTGCCGTAATGATGTTTGACAACTGGGCTGCGGTCTCCATGCAACCTCCTTATCTCAAAGTAGATTCAATCTATCAGAGTACCTGAACTGGCCATATCGCCTCAAGAAATACCCACAACAGCGCACCTTCCCTTCCTCCCTATCACCCTTTGCGCTACACTTGCGCCATGTCCCCCCCAAAGGAGTTGAAGATGACCAACGACTACGCCGTCAAGTTTGAGCCACATATTCCGTTGCCGTTGGGTGACGGGACCATGTCCTACGTGGACGTGTTCCGGCCGGATGTGCCCGGGCGTTTTCCGGCGCTTCTGCAGCGCACGCCCTACGACAAGGGAGGGCCCGGCAGCCGCTCCGGCCCCGTCGACGCCATTCGGGGGGCCATGAACGGCTACGCCGTCGTCATCCAGGACGTTCGCGGTCGGCATAGTTCAGACGGCGAGTTCTACACCTTCGTCAACGAATCCGACGACGGCTACCACTCCGTGGAGTGGGTGGCGTCGCAGCCCTGGTGCACCGGCAAGGTGGGCATGTACGGCGTGTCCTACGTGGGCGCAACCCAGTGGCTCGCGGCCAAGGCAAAGCCCCCGTCCCTGGCGGCAATCGCCCCCGGCGTCACCGCCTCCGACTATCACGAAGGCTGGGCCTGGCAGGGCGGCGCCTTTGAGCTGGGCTTCAACCTTTCCTGGGCCGTCGGCCCCCTGACCGCCGCCAACTGGGGCAACCTCTCCAAGCGGCTGGGCCTCTCTCAGCAGCAGCTGAACGACGTCATTCACGCCAAGGACAATCTGACCGACGGATTCCTGCACTTGCCCTTGGAGGAAGTGCCTGACCTGAAAGGCGGGCTGGCTCCCTACTACTACGACTGGCTGGCCCATCCGGAGTTCGACGACTACTGGAAGAGCGTCTGCATCGCCGATTCCCACTCCGACATCGACGTGCCCGCTCTCAACTGGGGCGGGTGGTACGACGTCTTCCTCGGCGGCACAATCGACAACTACGTGGGGATGCGCCGACGGGGGGCGACGGAGGCCGCCCGCAAGGGTCAGCGCCTGCTCATCGGCCCCTGGATTCACGGCAACTCGCCCACAGACGTTTCGGGCCAGTTCTACTTCGGCACCCGCGCATCGTCCCCCGTCCTCGACCTGCCTGGGATCATACTCCGCTACTACGACCACTGGCTCAAGGGTGAGGACAACGGCGTGGCCGACGAAAAGCCGGTCCGCATATTCGTCATGGGGGAGAACAGGTGGCGAATGGAGGATTCGTGGCCCCTGGAGCGGGCGGAGACCACCAACTTCTACCTGCATAGCGGTGGGAAGGCCAACACCCTCAACGGCGACGGGTCGCTCAGCGTGGACGCGCCGGGCAACGAGCCGCCGGACGTGTACGCCTACAACCCCCTGGACCCGGCCCCGACCCGAGGCGGCGGCCTCTGCTGCGACCCCGCCTTCATGATGTCGGGCGCCTACGACCAGCGGCCCATTGAGACCCGGCCCGACGTTCTGGTTTACAGCACGTCGGAACTGGAGCGAGACACGGAAGTCACCGGCCCTGTCGTGGTCACCCTCTACGCCGCCAGTTCCGCCGTGGACACGGACTTCACCGCCAAGCTGGTGGATGTGGAACCCTGCGGCTGCGCCCGAAATCTAACCGACGGCATCATTCGCGCCCGGTATCGGAAGCCGCGACAGCCCGCCAGCCTCATCCAACCCGGTGAAGTCTACGAGTACGCCATCGACCTCTGGGCCACCAGCAACATGTTCAAGAAGGGGCACCGGATTCGGCTGGAGATATCCAGCAGCAACTTCCCCCGCTTCGACCGGAACGCCAACACCGGCGGGGACATCGGGGCGGAGACGCGGCTGGTTCCCGCGCTTCAGACGGTATTCCACGACGGGGAGTTCCCCTCCCACGTGAGCCTGCCGCTGGTGCCGAGGGGGTGAGGGGCTACGTCCGTCCGCAAGCAGCCACTGTCTGACTTGCGGCCATTCTAACAATTGTGCGAAACTGCTAGTCGATGAATAGTGACTTCGTACAACGGAAATACATTGTAGTTGTCCTCGCAGCGGTGGTCGTGGGGCTTGTGGCTTTTGTGGGAGCGTGCGCGGTTGTTAACGAAATCAACCGGTCTCGCGTAATCATTGTTCATGACGACTGGCAACCTGTTGGAGAAGTTCCTCCATTCTTACCTGTCTGGTCTCTTGACGACACAGCAATTTTGCTGAGCTGGTGGGGAGGCTCATACCTGGTTGACGTTGGCCCCGCCAGTGGAAACCCTAAGCCAATTGTTATTGAAGGGGATCGGGAGGCCATATATCCACGGATGTCTCCGGATGGGTCACAGATAGCCTTCTTAATCATTCTACCGGAGGATGGCTTTGAATTGGGTGTTTCCAACATAGACGGGTCGGAATACAAGAGTCTGACCAGAAGCAGGGGTACACTGCGAAGCCCGGAATGGTCACCAGACGGCACTCGAATCGCCTTTGTTTCTTCCTACTACGGACCCCAAGGCTCTTACTACCAATCCTACGGGTTGTATCTATCGGAAGCCAGCGGCGCCGGACCGCGAAGGATTGTTGACATGGCTAGAATTACTGGTCCTCCCAGCTGGTCTCCCGATGGGCGTAGGATAGCTTTCCTGGCTAGAGGGGGGATTCAACCTGGGGAATGGCCAAACACCAATAACGTCTATATAGTCGACAGCCACGGCTCCAATCTGACCATGCTGGCTAAAGCGTCCAGCCCGCCTGTTTGGTCTCCAGATGGGAGCCACATAGCTTTCTTGCGGGGCGGCGACAGAGACTCACTGTTTGTCATTAAGCCGGACGGTTCCGGGATGCGGAAGCTTGCCGACTCAATCCAGAGACGGAATTGGACTCCAGATGCACGCTTGTCCTGGTCTCCGGACGGTTCAGAGATTCTACTGCAGGAATATCCCTTCGTACGGATCAAGGTCGATGAACCCGACTATCCTGAGGGGAGAGCACCCTACGCAGTGTATAAGGGTCCGGAAGGCTGGGAAGTAGCTTATGCGTCCTGGTCTTCAGATGCATCCAGAATTGCCGTCACCATCGGGGACTTCTACCAATCCTTGCAAGAAGCCGGCGATCCCATTCTCCTCATCATGTCCAGGGACGGGTCAGACCAGCGGGTACTGGCGAGGGCCGGCGAGGGTCTAGTACCCTATGCCGTGCCCAATGAGCCGTGGGACGGGGAAGGGGAATGGGTGTGGCATTCGCCGTAGGGGGAAGTCGGCCCCGGTTCGACCGGAACGCCAACACCGGAGGGGACATCGGCGGGGAGGCGCGGCTGGTTCCCGCGTCCAACCGTCTTCCACGACGGGGAGGCTCTTCGGGGGAATGACGGTGGGGGAGTCGACCAGCAAGCACGCCCCTATGTGGACGGGGATGGATTCCCGCATCCGGAGACCTTTGCATAACTATCGAATCGCATTCAGATGGCGGTGTAGTACGACTCTTGACATAGCTAAGTCATGGGATTCTAGATTCCGGCTTTCGCCGGAATGACGGTTATGCAAAGGTCTCCATTCGCGAGGACAACGGTGGGGGGCGGGAGTGACGCGGTCAGGCCTTGCAGGTATAGGAAAAACCGCCTCAGACTATGGTAGGCTCAGTATCAGGGACGAGTGATTTGGGATTCTTCACAGTTCGTAAAATCTGGCCTGCGCTACTCTTTTTGCCTACTGGAGTCGGGATCGCGCTGGGGTTCACCCTGCTTGTAAATGGCGAGACTTGGCTTCAAATTCTGGTTGCGGTGGTAGCTATGGGGACTTCTTTTCTTGCAGGAGTGTTCTCAACGGGTCTGGGGATTGCGGCGCTTTTGCCCATTGTTGTGCTGGCTAGTCTTGTCGTGGCTTTCAGTCTATTCGGAGTGCCGTCTTCTGACGTTGAACCCATCGGGTTCGCGATTCTGCTTTCTCTCATCTATGGCGGTGTGGCGTATTTTGCCTTCGGTGCGAGATGGATAGTGCGCGGGTTGCTTGTCGGATTCCACGAGGGAAATAACCGGCAAGATTAGAGCGGCAAACATCCTCGTTTGACTTGCCACCCAGCCAGTGGTAGCGTTCAAATGTAGGGGGTAACTCGCCCCACCCACTCACCACGGAGGTTGCGTTAAGCATGTACACCAAGAAAACCCTCGGCCTGGAAGAGAGCCAGGCCGCCATTGCCGCCATGATTGCCGAGTTCCAGAAGAACCCGGAGAACCCGCCCGCCGCCTTTGCCGTGGTGGACGACGTGGGGCTGCTGCTGGCCTACGCCCGCACCGACGGTTCCCGGCCCATCATCTCCCGCAACGCCACTAAGAAAGCGTACACCGCCGCACTGCGGGGCATGACCACCGAGACTTTCTTTGAAGAGCTCAACCATCGGGGTTGGCGGGTAGGCGACATGGGAGACCCCATGCTCATCGCCGTTCCCGGCGGCATTCCGGTCATCGACCCGTCGGATGGCGCGGTCCTGGGAGGCGTGGGCGTCGCCGGCCTTCCCCCCGGCTCCGGCGACGACGATATTGCCGAGGTGGGCGTCAAGGCTACGGGCTTTTCGCCAATCCCTATCAAGCCCGGCTAATTCCGTTGCTCGCCGAGGCTCTTTCCTTCATCCCAAGGCAAGAGCGTGGGAATCCGACAGTTAACCTCATCCCGTATAGATTATAAAGAGGTGAGCGGCCATGCTGGAATTCTTCGGGCATCTTGAAAGACTCGCCTCGAACCTCTATCCGTGGCGGTGGCTCATTATGGCCATCGTCCTCTTGGTGGCCGCCGCCGTACTCCACTACGCCTACAAGCGAGGCTGGCACACCTACGCCTGGGAGCGGAGGGTGCGCTTCGGAATCATCGGCGCGCCCGTGCTGGCCCTCCTGCTGTTCATAGCCTGGGACCTGGGATCGCCCCTGTTCATCAACAAGACCGTCGAGGAGGAATTCCCCTTCGCCTTCTCCGCCCAGCCGCCAGAGGATGTGACCATGGAGGAGGTAGAGATGGCAATGGAGGTTATGGCGAAGGTGGACACGCCCGCCATGGAAGCGATGCCTAAAGCCATGATGGAGGCTCCCGCCGGCCCGGAAATGCTGAAGTCGGGAATGTTCAGCGACCGGGACAGGATACACAAGGGCAGCGGGGAGGCGATAATCTACCGGGCGGCCGACGGCTCCCACCTGCTGCGGCTGGAGAACCTGAACGTCACCAATGGGCCGGACCTGCACGTGTTCCTTTCCCCACATACCGACCCCAAAGACCGCGACGACGTGATGTCGCCCGGATACTTCAGTTTGGGACCCCTGAAGGGCAACCAGGGCAACCAGAACTACCCAATCCCATCGGACCAGGACGCGGCTGCAGTGGGGAGCGTCATCATATACTGCAGGCCCTTCCACGTGATATTCACAATCGCGCCCCTGACGGAGGGGTAGGGCGGGCGGAGGTTTCGGCAGACGGGCGGTTCACGAACCGCCCGTGCGGTGCGACCGGGAGATGGATTCCCGCCGTCGCGAGAATAACGGGAGGGGGCGCGAAGGCGACACGAGATCCTTCGACTCCGCTGCGCTGCGCTCAGGATGAAATGTGGGGGAGAGCGGGGGCGTAGGGGCTGGTTTGAAACCAGCCCCTACTGACTGGGCCGACCCTATTGCAGAGCGTCCCGCAAGGGCGGTGGCGATAGCTTTCTCTGGTAGTGGGCGAAAAGCAGCTTTCATAAGCTAGGAAGCAATGACCGCATCCTGCTAGAATGAGACAATGGCCCGGCCATGCTCATCCGTCCTTTTCTGAACATATACCAACGCTTCAGCAGTTCCTTCTATGGCTGGAAGTTGGTGGGCCTCAGCTTCTTCATGCTCACCCTATCCTCCCTGGTATCCTTCCAGGGGGTGGGGACTTTCGTCGTGGCCTTGGAGCGGCAATTCGGTTGGAGCCGCACTGTCCTATCCGGAGCCTTCGCCCTAACGCGGGTCCAGGGAGCGGCCCTGGGGCCCATCGAAGGCTTACTCATCGACAAGTTCGGCCCCCGCCTCATGGTCATGGCGGGATTCATTGTCATGGGGATCGGATTCGTCCTCTTCTCCTTCGTAGAGCACGCCTGGCAGTTCTACATTGCCTTCGTTGTCATCAGCCTGGGCGCAGGGCTTGGGGGATGGCTGGCAATGATTGCCGCCGTCACCAACTGGTTCATCAAGCACCGCGCGATGGCCCTCTCCCTTGGCATGTCGGGCACCCACGTGGCCGGACTGCTGGTGCCTCTGCTGGCGCTCGGAATCGAGGGCTATGGCTTCGAGAAGGTGGCGCTTGGGATCGGCGTTGTCCTGCTGGTCATAGCCATTCCCGCCGGGCGGCTGGTCAAGAACTACCCGGAAGAGTACGGGTTGGTCCCCGACGGCGAGCCCGCGCCGCAGGAGTCCGAAGACCCGTCCAAGCCCAGTGCCCCGTCGGACCCGGAACCGGCCTTCACCGTAAAAGAGGCGCTACAGACCCGCGCCTTCTGGTTCATCGCCTTCGCCCACATCGCCTCGGCGGTGCCCATCGTAACCCTATCCATCCACCTGGTGCCCAAGCTGACGGACATCGGCTTGTCCCTGAGCATGGCGGGCGTGGTGGTGGCAACCTATACTGTCGTGGCGCTACCCTTCCAGTTCCTCTCGGGCTACCTGGGCGACAAACTGCCCAAGCCGCCGCTCATCTTCCTGTTCCTCACGCTGCAAGCCGTCGCGTTGCTGGTCATTGCACAAACGAACACTATTGCAGGAGCGTTCCTATTTGCCGTACTGTTCGGCATCGCGTTCGGCGGACGGATGCCGCTGCTCTTCTCCATAAGGGGGGAATACTTCGGGCGAAAGTCCTTCGCGACGATTATGGGGATGTCACAACTGCCGTCGAACTTACTGATGATAGGCGCGCCGCTGTTTGCGGGGATCATGTTCGACGCGACGGGTTCTTATTTCGTGCCCTTCACATTCTTCGCCGGCTTCACTTTCGTGGGGGCGTTTCTGATCCTGTTTGCGAAGAAGCCGGAACCCAAAGAGCCGCAGCCGAAACCCTGGGAAACGGGCTAGGTGCCGATGCGCGGGCCGGCGGTGCAGGCCTCTCGGAGGGTCTCCAACACCGACAGGATGGCCAGGTAGCTGGTGCGGGGGTTCCGGTCGTGGGGGCGGTTCTCCAGGGTGAACCGCATGACGCCAAAGCTGCCGCGAGCGTAGATCTGGTGCACGTTGCCGGGGGAATCCGGGTCTGCCACCACCTTCACGCGGGTTTTCTCCGGTCCCAGGCCCGCGAGGCTCAGGGTAGCGCCGACGTTGACGTTGGCGGGAAAGAGCTTGATGGCCTCCAGGGCCGAACCATCGAATATCACCTGCGCTTCCGTTATCTCTTTGGACTCCCACTCCTTGAAGCCGGGAGCGCCCATGAGACCTCGCGGCGGCTTCGTGGTGGTCAGGACTACTTCTTCCAGAAGACCCCGCGTTGCGCGAATGGCGTCGATACCCCCCAGGGCGCCGGTGGGGATGATGAAGCGAAGGCCCCCCTTTTCGGCCAGGTCGGCGAGCCGCTGGAAGAGGGCCGTATCCGTGAGGGCGCCGGAGCTGACGACCATTAGGTCCTTGCCGGCGGAAAGCACTTTCTCTGCGTGGGCTTTGACGGCGCCCGGAGAAGCGCACTCCACCACCATTTCCATCCCCGGAGCCGCCAGAAATTCATCCATGTCAGTGAATGTGGGAATCACGCCGCCCAGCTGCTGGGTTAAGTTAGCGGCAATGGCGGCGTCCATATCAAAGAGGGCGGCTATCTCAGCGTTCCCCACGCGCCCACCGGAAACCTCGGTGGCTATCTCCGTGCCGATGGCCCCGCAGCCAATCAAACCAATCTTCGTCACTTCACCCTCGCTATCGGTAGTCTGAACTCTACGATTTTCGTACTAACGGCCATCACCGCAGCCCCCTTGGGCAAGAAACCGCGAACCTCTGGGATTATAGGAGCGGCCCTCTCAAGGGGTCAAGCAGCGCGACTAGGGGACGAGGGGCTTTCGGCTATCCAGATTCGGCAGAGCATGGGGCTGTGGATTCCCGCCCCGTCTTCACGGGGCAGGATCGGGAATAACGGAGGGTTAGAGGGAAGAAATAACCTCAACATCGTAGTCTATCACCTCCACCTCAGCCCTCTGGCGGACGATGAAGTCCACCACGGATTGCAGGGTCTTGTCGGCGTGGGGAGCGCGATTGCTAACGCAGCAGACGCCGAGGGTCAACTTCTGCCACAAGTCGTTGTCATCCACCTCGGCGATGGCCACGTTGAACTTGTTGGAAACCAGGGCAATCAGGGAGCGGGAAATCCGGCGCTTCGCCTTCAGGCTCTGTGCCCCGTGAAGCCGCAGGGATAGCCGACAGACGCCCACGTTCATGGAGGGATTATAGGGGCAATTACATACATAAGCTGACAAGGCTCCGAAGGCAAGAAAAAGAGAGACCCAACAAGGGGGGTCTCTCAAGCATAATGGTCAATTAGTTAAATGACAAAAGTTAGATAAATATCTGGAATGCGAAATATGCAAAGCATGATTACGACTTTCCAGTAGATTTTCACTATTACCTCCTTTCACAAAACTTATACTACGGGAGCTATGGTAGAGAAGCTAGCTCTCGCCTGTCAATGGCTACAGGAGTCCGCGTCTCCCGACGACAAGGTCATAGCCGAATCTTTACTGAATCCCGCTAACCATTCTGGATTGACGTTCTTCAAATCATCTCTTGCCATCATCATATCGTGTGCCGCCATATAAGCGGCTGTTGCTATTCCTCTAAATGGAGCATCGTCTGCTCCGTCGACTCCTTCATTTGCGAGAAGTCCTACCAGGGCTTGACCAGCGAACCAGTCCAGTAACGTCATTTCCTCTGTTACGTACTTTGATTTATTCCTTGCTGAGTTATCTCCCTCAGTCATAACTAGACCTCCTAATCCTTCTTCCAAATACAAAATACGGACAGGGCCGAAAAGTCTTCGTGCGCCCTGTCAACTTAAGTATGTAATTGCGATTATAGACGGCTATATACGGGGCCACAAGGAATGTTGGGATGAGCAGGCGGCGTTGTGCCAGGGGCCGAGTTGCAATAGACTCTGAAGCCGGAGGAACAACTTTGGACGTTCTATTCGACCGCGGCATATACCTGCCGAGTCTTGACCTGTGGCTCGATTCCAAGAGGAAGCAGCCCATCGGCTACATTTCCCACGCCCACGCCGACCACACCGCCGCCCACCGGAGGCCCATCCTCACGCCCGCCACGGCGATCCTCCTCCGCAAGCTGCTGCGCCGCTCCGAGCCACACACGCTGGAGTATGGAGAGGTGTACGACACGCCCCGTTATTCGCTGACCCTCTATCCTTCGGGGCACTGCCTGGGTTCGGCGCTGGCGCTGGTGCAATGCAAGGCGACGGGCGAGCGCGTCCTCTACACCGGCGATTTCCGGGCAAAGCCGAACCCTACCGCCGACCCCCTGGCCACGGTGCCTTGCGACGTGCTCATAATGGAGTCCACCTACGGCAGAGAAGACTACGTGTTTCCGCCCCAGGAAGAAGTTCTGGAGCGGCTCTTTCGAAGCATAACTCAATGGCTGGAGACGGGCGGCGTGCCCGTGGTGCTGGCCTATCGGATGGGCAAGACGCAGGAATTGCTGCATCATCTACTGGCCCGCGGCTTTCGGGCGGCCCTAGAGGAAGCAGCCTACGAGGTGACCCGAAGCTACGAGGAGGCGGGAGTGCAGTTTCCGAAAGACTACCGCGCCTTCGACGGCACAGTCCGGGACGGCGAGGTCCTGATCTTCCCATCGGGACGTCGAACTAAGACGACGCTGGCAGGCGTCAGAAACAAGCGGTACTTCGGAATGTCCGGCTGGGCGTTGAACGGACACAGGGAGCACTGGCTGGGCGCGGACGAGGCGTTTCCCTTCAGCGACCACGCCGATTATACGGAGCTGCTGGCTTACATAAAGGCCGTGGGCGCCCGGCAGGTGTATACCGTCTACGGCTTCCCGGACATGGCCCACCATCTCAGTACCATGGGGTACGAGGCAACGCATTTGGAGAAGGCGACGTCCAGCGTGCAATTGAAGTTTGCCTGACGCGGCGGGGTGTCGTCGGAAATTACTGGCTATAAGGAGGAAAAGAAATGATACGGCTAACCGTTCTCTACCCAAACCTCAAGGGTTCCCACTTTGACTGGGACTACTACATCAACGTGCATACGCCCCTGGCGAAGAAGCGCTTCGGCAAGACCGCCCTCAAGTGGGAGGTGGACCGGGGGCTGGAGGGGGAGGAATCCGGGGAACCGGCGCCCTACCAGGTTGCGGCCTTCATTACGCTAACGTCCCTGGAAGACTTCCGCAGGATCTCGAAGGAGCACGGCAAGGAGCTAAAGGGAGACTTTCCCAACTACACGAACGTCTACCCTCAGTTCCTCATCAGCGAAATCGCCTTCAGCGAGTAGATTCTCGTCGGCTTGGCGTAGTCCCGTCACCCAGAGATGTTGGGCGTCTTCGCGGAATCCGGCTGCTGGGGAGAGATACTAAAGTCTCGGGGAAGGAAGACCGCCGCCGCCGCGCCCAGAATCAAAACCACGACCACCACCAGTCCGGCATGGGATAGGGCGACGGCAAAGGCTTCCGCCTGGGCGGCGTTGCCCACCGCCGGGCCAAAGGTCTGGACCACGTCATAGTCCGCCGTCGGGTCCCTTGAGGCCAACTCCACCCTCAGCGAAGTGAGGAACACCGACGACACCAACGCAATGCCGAGGGTGGCCGAAACGTTCTGGGTCATGTAGACGATGCCCGAAGCCACGCCGGCCTTGTTCACCCCCAACGAGTTGACCAGAACGGTGGTGGTAGTCACGAAGGCGGCGGCTCCGCCCACGCTGGCCAGCAGCAGGCTAACCAGCAGGGATACATAGGTGGAAGACGCGTCGAAAGTCAGCCAGACCAGGGCGGCGGCGCAGGCAATGAGCATGCCCGCTATCATGGGCCATCTCGGGCCGCAGTTGTCTACAATCTTCCCCCAAAACAGTGTGGCCACCACGATGGCCCCGCCGGCGGGCAGAAACAGCAAGCCGGCTTCCAGTGCGTCCTTGTGCAGGAAGTCTTGCAAATAGATGGTGCTCATGAATATCACCGGCACGAAGGCGAAACCGGTGGCGAATCGCACCAGAATCCCGACGGTGAAGGCCCGGTTGCGGAAGAACCTCGGGTCTACGATGGGATACTCGAGGCGCGCCTCCGTAAACACCAGCGTCACAATAGAGACAGCTGCTCCGGCGAACAACAGCAGTGTCATCGACGACGTCCAACCATTTTCGTTGCCGCTCACAATGGCCAGCGCCAGCGTCAGAACCGAGGCGGCGATAAGGACCACGCCCAGGTAGTCGATGCGCCGGTCTATTGACTCGTCCCGCGACTCCTTCACGGTCAGAAGGATAATGACCACGGCCGCCAAAACCACGGGGATGTTCAGCAGGAAAATAGCGCGCCACTCCAGCAGCGAGGTTAAGGCGCCGCCGATGAGCGGCCCGGCGATAAAACCCAGGGCTCCTATGCTTCCCCAAAGGCCGATGGCCGTGCCCATGTTCCTGTTCTGATAGGCCGCCGTGAGCACCGAAAGCGAGCCTGGCATCATCGTTGCGCTTCCCAGGGCCTGGATCACCCGAGCCGCCAGCAGCGTTTCGATGTCCATGGAGAAGAACCCCACCATGGAGCCGACGGCAAAGAGCACAGCCCCGACGACGAGGAACCGCTTACGCCCGAAAATGTCCCCCAGCTTGCCCCCCACGATGACCAGCACGGCGAAGGTGAGGGTGTAGGCCTTGATGACCCAACCCCTCTCCACCAGGGTGACCTCAAAGTCTCGCTGAATGGAAGGCAGGGCCAGGTTGATGACGGTAACGTCGAGCGCCACCAGAAAGGCGGTTAGACAGGTGGCCAGCAGAATGAGGCGGCGCTTCAGGTCGTCGGTAGGTGCTGATGTCATTCTGAACGTACCGCCATCACGTCAATCTGAGGAGCATAGCGACGAAGAATCTAGGGGCCAGGAGGTGCAAGCACGACAAGATTCTTTGCTTCGCTCAAAATGACATGCAACGTGGGAAAGGCGGTCTAGGCCCTCTACCCTTCCGCAGCGGGCACTGCGACTCTGGGCGGCGTCGGCATGGACTCCTGCGGTAAGCCAGGCCGCCCCTTCTTCTCACGAATAGTCAGAATAAGGATGCTGGCAATCACCAGCAGAACCAGGTTAGACCAGATCGCAAGGTCGTAGGTGCCCCGAGCGTCGAATAAATAGCCGCCCAGTGCGGCGCCCATGCCGGACCCCAGTGGCATGACCGCGAACATGGTCCCATAGATTGTCCCCAAATACTTCAAGCCAAACTTATCGGAGGCAAAGGCGGCGGTGAGGGCTACCACTGCGTTCCAGGACAACCCCACCAGCACGATGCCCGTGATCAGAGTCGCCAACCCCATCGAAGGAATGCCGAAGAAGGGTATGCCCATGGAGAAGAGCACGAGAACGAAGCCCACGCATCGCAGGGCGTAGGAGAAGCTGAGGTAGGACCTGCGACCGTGCTTATCGGAGAGATGGCCCAGCACGAGGGCGCCCAGGATGGCGCAACCGCCGATGAGACTGAAGCTGCCGGCGGCCATCAACGGGCTGTATCCCAAGTCTGTGATGTAGGCTATAAAGTGAGCATTCACGAAGCTCATGGTGTAGCCTCATACGAAGTAGCCGAAGGTGAGCTTCCAGAAGAAGGGCGTCTTGAACGCTTCGGCGAAGGTCGAATCGCGAAAGGCCAGGGCAGGGTTCCTACTCTGTCCGTCGGAGTTGGAAGCGATTGGAGGCGCGCCCTCGGGCTTCAGGCCGACGTCTTCGGGACGATTCCTTATGAGCAGCCACCCTACCGGGAAAATGACCAGCAGCAACAGGATGCCCAGGAACTGGTAGGCCTGCTGCCAGCTGAAGGCCTCCAGGAATATGGTCGACGCGGGCACCAGCGCCATGCCGCCGATGGCTCCGCCACCGTTAATGAGTCCCAAAGTCAGGCCGCGACGTTGGAAGAACCAGGAGCTGACTATCTTGGTTAGAGTCGGCCCCGCCGCCAGGGTGAGGCCGATGCTCATGACGGCAAAGATGGTAAAGAGGTGTACCAGGGTCTGGATGTAGGGCAGAAGAAGCAGCATGACCCCGACTATGGCGATGCCGACGAGGGCCACGGCCTTGGGGCTGTATCTATCGGCCATGTACCCACCCAAGGGCCGCAGCAGACCGGAAAGCATGAAGGTTGTGCCAAAGGCGGTGGCGAGCACAGCGCGGCTCCAGCCGAACTCCTCCGTCATGGGCTTGAGAAAGACGCCGAAGGAGAAGTGGCTGCCCGACGCGCCAAAGACGATGAAGGCGCAGGCAAAGGTAACTATCCAACCGTAGTAGAGGTTTCCCCGGTTCAGCAGCATGACATGGCTATCTTAAGACAGTGGCGGCGGGTTTAACAACACGCGGGGAGTGTTTGGGCACGCAGAACGACACGTGGGAGAGGGCGCCCACGAGGGACGCCCCTACGGGGGACTGGGGAAAGAGGGTGAGGGCGTCCGATTCTAGTGGTAGAATTGAGACGAATCGCTAAATGCAAGGACGTGAAAGATGGGTGCAACGCATGTAACCGTAGCAATCCGCAACCCTGCCGAACGGGACCGAGTGTGGGAAGGCGAATTCCTGGTTGATACAGGCGCTACAGATTGCCTGGTTCCCCGCGCGGCCTTGAAATCTATTGGCCTGCAACCGCGAGGCAAGCGCACATACGAACTGGCCGACGGCAGCGAAATCCAATTCGACGTCGCCGTTGCCGAAGTGGAGTTCATGGGCGATTTCGTCGGCTCCACGATCTTATTTGGGGATGACGACGCCGAGCCGCTGTTGGGCGTGACCGCGCTGGAGTCGATGGGAATCGAGGTGGACCCTCTTAATCAGACGCTGAAACGGCTGCCAGCCGTCCGGCTGAAGGGTTTTCGGCCCAGCCAGGCTACGTTCTAGCGCATCACCATCGCCCCGCAAACCATCCCCCGAAGGGAGACCTTTGCAAAACTATCGAAACGCATTCAGATAGCGGTGTGGGACGACTCTTGTCATAGCCAAATCAAGGGATTCTGGATTCCGGCTTTCGCCGGAATGACGGCTATGCAAAGGTCTCCGAAGGCGGCTAACCCCCTCAGTCTTTCCCAAAGGGGGCAGGCTGAGAGTTGCATGTCATCCTGAGCCCACCGACCCTAGGGTGCCCAGCATCGGCGAGATTCTTCGCTGCGCTCAGGATGGTATTTGTGTAACGAGGGGTTGTTTGTGGGAAACGAGTGGGGTTTCGGGGTACTCGTTTCCGGAGTTTTAGCTTTGGGGCGGACTCGTTTGAGATAACGAGTATGGGGCTGTTTGGGGGCGTTTCAGGCGTGGATCTAGTTGATTTTAGGGGTTGGACTCGTTTTATTTTTTCTGGTGGAAACGAGTCGGGGGTTGAGGCAAGGCGGAGGCAGGGTCGGAGGGCAAGTTGGCGACGCGAGGGCGAATGAATGTTCATAGAACGATGGTAGCATGGGATGGGGCGTTTGGGGAATGGGCGGATGTCAGGGCGCCCAGACGGTGAAGTTTTGGAAGTCTACGTCTTGGTTGCTGGTGTTGTAGAAGCCGGCCATGGCGGAGATATCGCCGGATTCCATGTTGTGGCTGAGATCAAGAGTCGCTTCCAGACTACCGTTTGCGAAGAGCCAGCCGGTGTCGCCCATAGCGATGAGGAAAAGATGATTCCTTGCAAGAGGGCCGTCGTTCCAATTGGACAGCCTGTCCGAATCCAATTCCGTGTATTCATCGTCTCCGACGCTGCGGGTATCGTGAGACCACCAACCCTCCTTATAAATGGAAACTACGTCAAGGTGGTCAAAGACGAAGTTCCTGAAAGCAAACCCGTAATCCCATTCCCCAGATCGGGGATTGGTGAACTCAGCCTCCGCCACAAAGTCTCGGGAGCGCAATCCACTCCAGTGGACGCCAACGAGGTCACCTTCCTCTCCAATTGTACCGCCAGTTGGGCCGTAGCGACGGCGGAGGTCGTAGCCCCTGAAGTTCTCGAATTGCGTCGATTCACCGGCTACTTCGTCGCCGGTATAGTAGCCGGTGATGACAGCCACGTCTCCACTGACCTTAACGTCGCTCAGGTCGAAAGATGCGATGAAGGTTTGATTGACGAAGAGCCAACCCCGTTCTTCCAGGGCGACGACCATGACATGATTCTGCTGTCCAGCCCCTAGTTTCAGGTTGGAAACATTTCCTGCGGCGACCTGTGCATACGGAGGACCACTGCCCGACGCTACGTCCCACTCGCCGTTGGATGAGACCACCACCTGGAGGAAGGGGGGATCATCATCGCCGCGGTCGTATCTGAGGAAGAACCCGTAGTCCCAAGGGTGAACAGAAGCGTCGTAGGGGTTGGTGAAGGTGGCCTCCACCATCAGGTCGTCAAGGGAGACGTCGGCGGATTCGGTCTTGATGAACCCGTCGTCGGGGTCGTGCTGCAGCTCCCCATCGAGCGGGCCGAAGTCGTAATCGGCACTGGGGGTTGGGGTGAATCCAGGCGTGGGAGTTGGGCGAGGTGTTGGCGTTGGGGTGGGAAGAGGGGCGGCGATCTTGAGGGTGTGCAGTTGTTCCTGGATGGTGGGGGCGGCGACGGCGAATCCAACGTTATCCACCGGCCTTCCGCTTGTTGTCTCTTCCCGGCGGAAAGTGTTGATGCCTAGAATCTGTCCGGTTTCGGAGAGCATCGGGCCACCGCTGTTTCCGGGGTTTATGGCCGCGTCCGTTTGGATAACGAGCCTCTGATGACTTTCGTCGAAGCGGATGGCGGAAACGATGCCCTTAGTGACCGTTGCCTCCCCTGGAAGCCCTAGAGGATAGCCCATGGCAAAGACATCATCGCCCGGATTGAGTTCGGAAACGTTGCCGAATGAAAGAGCGTGGAAGTCGCCACAGCAGATACGGAGGACGGCGAGGTCTCGAACGGCATCTGTGCCTAGAATTTCGGCGATGTAGGTAGAGGAGTCGTTAACCTCCACCTGGGTATCGCTTGCGTCCTCGATGACGTGGTGGTTGGTGAGAACCAGGGCGGCATCATCGTCGACCTCAAAAATCACGCCGGAACCGGAGCCCTTGTCGGTGCGAATTCTGACGACTGAAGGGCGCACGTCCTCAATCATGGCGCTGATGGTCGGCGTTGGTTCGGGCGTGGGGGGCGGCTCAGGGATGGGGACGGGCGTTGGGGTCGGCGTGGCTGTGGGTGTTGGCACAGGGGTGGGAGTTGGGGTTGGCTCAGGAGTGGGAGTAGGCGGCGGTGTAGGCTGAGGCGTCGGGATGGGTGTGGGGATAGAGGTGGGCAATGGGGTTGGTTCCGGCGTGGGCTGAGGTGTCGGGGTGGGGGTGGGAATGGGCGTGGGGGTAGCCGTGGGAGCCACGGTTGGCGTGGGGGTCAACGTTGGGATGGGGGTAGGCTCGGCGGTGGGAGCTGGAGTCAGAACAGCGACGACGATGGGAGGCTCGGTGACTCCAGGGTAGTCGAGGCTCAGATACCGACGTTCGTCGGAAGTTGAGCCGGGGTCGGCGTAAATCAGGACAAGGTCGTCCTCGTCTACCGGCACTTGAAAGCAGACCTTGCCTTCGAGTTGGCTACCTTTTGGAATTTCGCCTTCAAGCTGGTCGGGTATGGAACCACACGAGTGTATTACCGGGTTGAAGTCGCTGCGGCTGCTCCCCACAAGATTGAAGTGGGTATGGCTGACGTTGACGGTGTCGGCGCCGGTAAGGTTAAAGATGCGAAGAGCGACCATGTAGTACCGATAGCCGGGCGGTGGCGCGGGATTATCGGGGAAGTTTTGGAGGAGAAATGGCTTTGCGTCCTGCATGACGCCGACAACCTGCACCTGAAGACCGTTGGAACCTACAAGGACATCTCCGGCAGAGTAGGGGTTATCGAGGCTAGCGCCAGGAGGAAGGGGGGTGGAGATGGGAGTTGGGGCGGGCGTAGATTCAGCCGTGGGCGTTGCTATTGGAGGCGGCGCGGGGGTTGGGGTGCTTCCGCCGGCGCAGGCAACTGCGATAAGGGCGGCGAGCAGCAGGCATGGCAGGAATAGAATCTTCAATGGGCGCATGGGTGTATTTCAGATACGGGTTGGTATTGTATCAGAATGGTTGCTATGGGAACCGGAATGGTTGCATTGTACTGTATATCATTCTGGACAGAGTCGGAGAATCGTGTAAGAGAGTCGGAGAGAGGGAGGGAGACGTTGAGTGTAGGGCAGCGTTCCACAGTATCGCCGCGGCGGTTTCCGAAATTCTGCTTGGCTGCCGTTCGACGCCCAGCGCCGATTTTCCCAATGAGGCGATGCCTTTATGTATGTTCAACTGACACAACATGACATGAGGGTTTTGTGTCGTCGTGCTAGAATAGTGTATCTAGTGATAGCTGTTATCTCTTTGCGCGTGTCCCTACTTCTCTCTTAAAGCTGAGCTGGGATCGAGTTGCGAAAGTGAGTCTCAAACTATAGAACTTCCTAAACTTGCTCCTACAGAAAGGGTGTGTGCGCAATGAATTTTCTCATCGCCAAGGCTCGTTGGATTGCAGTGGTCGCTGTTTTGCTTGCAGTCATAGTCCTCGTTGCCTGAAGCTCGGAGCCGGCCCTAGCTCTGGAGGACCTGCGAATAACTTCTGCAACTACCGGCTAAGAGATGGTTGATCGGCTCTCCAAAGACGAGGCCTCCTGCCTCAGTTCGGACCTGGGTGACGCCGGTTACCAGTCATTCCTGGGAGCGCCTCTGATGGCATCGATTGCAGATGCGTCCGCCAAATCAGTTCTTGCCGACTGCATGGAGGGCGACAACCTCCCGGTTCTCGGCGTTAGAGTAATGAGCGCCCATCTAGGCGGATGGTCTGAAGATTCTCTGGGGTGCGTTTCAGACCTTTCCAGGACACATCATGAGCTCGTATATCTGGCCTTCGGCGTGGAGGAGAAGTTCTCGGACCCATCCCATCCCACTGAAGTCCACTCGATCATCCTGGATATGTACGAGTGCCTTGACACCGAAGAAAAGACGGGATTCTCGGTGGCCTTGATATTCACCACGGGCGAGGTCGCGCCATTCAGCGGGCAACAGTTTATTGAGGCCCTTCCCGAGGCGGAGGTCGAATGCCTAAAAAGCAACCTTCCCGCGCCCGTGTTCGCCATGATTGCCGATGCACCTTCGATAGCCGGCGGTGAACTCCGCGACGCGCCACCTCAGATGATGGCTTGCATCTCTGCTGAGAGCCTTAATCGCCTCCCGGCAGAGATCATGGCACATGGATTGGGCGCTGAGAGCGAAGAATCAATCGCATGTATAATCGACTTTACTGCCAATCACAGCCACTACATTGAACTGACGCGTACCGCCGCTGCTGACCCTGCGGCTCTGACCCCGGAGCAATACGTCGAGATAGCCGACGACGGCTGGAAGGTCTTCAGTTGCATGACCGAAGAAGAGTTGGCCCGATTCCAGAAGGTCTACTTGCCCGCGCTGCTGCCGTAGCTTTACCGCGTCTCGCCCAGGCATAGCTGTCCGCTAGACCCGCTGCAGCATATATTGACAGGCAAGTCCCTCACCAAAGGACTTGCCTGTCTTATTTTGTGCCCAAAACGGGGAGGGAGAGGGAGATATGGGAGAGCGTTGTCCAACACGCCACGCGACCCACGCTATGCTAAAATGAACGCCCTTCTAGCAAGCCCAAAGGAAACGACGAGAGAAGCACTGAACCTCAGCGCGAGGGAAACTAGCCCAATGAAGGTATCAGAGCTCAAGGACAACCGAATGAACCCGTCGGGTATTAGCGCTCCCCAGGTTCATGCCGAAGATTAGGGAAGCTATCCGGCTGGTAGAGCGGAACGGGTGGCGCTTGTCCGCACCCGCGGGAGCCACCGCATCTACAAACATAGGCACAGACATGGAACTGTCGTAATTCCGGGGCATCCTAGTAAAGACTTGCGTCCAAGGACATGGCGGACTATTCTGAGACAGGCAGGACTTCTGGAGAGAAAATAGTGAAGCTAAGTTACGCCGTGGTCTTTGAACAAACGCCCAATAACTACTGCGCCTATGCGCCCGACGTGCCAGGCTGCGTTAGCGTTGGGGATACCTGGTCGGAGATGCAAGCGAACATACGGGAGGCCCTCGCATTCCACATTGAAGGTATGGTGGAAAATGGGGAGGCGATACCGGAGCCGCGAATGTCCCTGGAGGAGGCGATGGCCTACCACAGCCAGCCCCTCACAGAGGAGGAGAAGGCTTCTCTGCCAGAGTTCGGCGATGAGCCTCCCAGCCTGTCGACAACCTTCGAAACAGTCGAGGTCGAAGTAGCGCTGCCGCAACCGGCGGCGAGCGGCTCCTAACCACCCACATGTCATTCCGATGCCTCGCGAAGAATCTCGTCGTTTAAGCCAGGTTGCCCTTCACTAATCGGCGAGATTCTTCACTACGCTACGCTCCGTTCAGAATGACATCAATGGGGCGGTTGCCGAAATTTCGCTTGCGTCTATAATAGCCCCAAGAACATTCCCAAAGCACTGAACCTCAGCGCGCGGGAAACTAGCCCAATGAAGGCATTCGCGTTCAAGGATAACCGAATGAACCCGTCGGGCATTCGCGCTCCCCAGGTTCATGCCGAAGGTTAGGGAAGCGATCCGGCTGGTAGAGCGGAACGGGTGGCGGCTTGTCCGCACCCGCGGGAGCCACCGCATCTACAAACATAGGCACAGACATGGAACTGTCGTAATTCCGGGCCATCCAAGCAGAGACTTGCCGAAGGGCCTGTGGCACAATATCTTGAGACAGGCAGGACATAAGGAGCGGAGACAATGAAGCTGTGTTACGCCGTAGTCTTTGAACGAACGCCCAATAATTACGGCGCCTATGCGCCCGACGTACCAGGCTGCGTTAGCGTCGGAGATACCTGGCCAGAAATGCAAGCGATGATTAGGGAGGCACTCACTTTCCACATCGAAGCTATGGTGGAAAATGGGGAGGCGATACCGGAGCCGCGAATGTCCCTGGAAGAGGCGATAGCCTACCATTGCCAAGTTCTTGCTGAATACGAAAAGAACCCCCCACCAGAATTCCGCGACGCGCCGCCCACCTTGTCCACAACCTTCGAAACAGTCGAGATCGAAGTGCGAATACCGCAACCGGCGGCCCCCGGCTCCTAACCACCCACATGTCATTCCGATGCCTCGCGAAGAATCTCGTCGTTTAAGCCAGGTTGCCCTTCACTAATCGGCGAGATTCTTCACTACGCTACGCTCCGTTCAGAATGACATGAATGGGGCGGTTGCCGAAATTTTGCTTGCGTCTATAATAGCCCCAAGAACATTCCCAAAGCACTGAACCACGGGAGGCCCTTCATGTCCCAAACCAGAGTGGATACCATCATCGGTGGCGGCCAGGTTGTCACCTCCTCGGAGGTCTTTGACGCTGCGATTGCCATTGTCGGCGATACGATCGCCGCTATCGGCCCCGAACATCTCCTTCCTCCCGCCGACCGGTATATCGATGCCACCGGCAAGTACGTCCTCCCCGGACTCATCGACGCTCACGTGCACCTGGACCGGGTAGACACCTACGAGCTCGGCTCCATTGCAGCCGCCCACGCGGGGATAACAACCCTCATCCCCTTCGGCACCTACGACGACGCTTCCGAGCAGTCCCTGCCGGACGCCATCAACAACCACCGGGAGGAGATAGACAGCACGGCGGTGCTCGACTTCGCCTTCCACTTCATCCTCAAGAACCGGCCCTACATACTCAAGGGGCTGCCGCAGGCCCTTGAGATGGGCGTGACCTCCTACAAGATGTTCATGACCTACAAGAAGGGCCTTACCAGCATGTGCGACGACGATTACATCTGTGAGGCCATGTCTATGGTGTCCAAAGGCGGCGGCGTCATGCAGCTGCACTGCGAGTCCGGCAACATCATCGACTACCTGGAGGACAAGCTTATCGCCGACGGCTGCGTCCACCCCACGGACTTTCCCTCCGCCTGTCCTGACTGGGCGGAGGAAGAGGCCATCAACCGAGCCGTCAAGATGGGCGCCGTCACGGACTGCCCCATCTACGTTGTGCACCTCAGCAGCCAGGTGGGTTTGGAGCGAATCAAGCTCGCCCAGGCCCAGGGTCAGCGGGTATGGACGGAAACCTGTCCCCAGTACCTGCTGCTCTCCGACGAGGAGATGGCCCGCGTCGGCCCGCTGGCGAAGATAGGCCCGCCCCTCCGTCCGAAAGATGGGCCCGACCAGCCGGCCATGTGGAAGGGGCTGGAGTTGGGATACATCTCGACCATCGGAAGCGACCATTCGCCAAGCACGCCGGGGTCCAAACCGCCGGGCTGGAACAACATATTCATCGGGCCCGACGGAACGCCCATCCCCTTCGGTTCCCCTGGGGTAGAGACAGCGGCTCCTCTCGCCTACAGCGAAGGCGTGGCCAAGCGGGGGCTTCCCATCACTTGGCTCGCCCGCTGTATGTCGGAGAACCCGGCCCGCATCTTCGGCCTCTATCCTCGCAAGGGATCGCTGCAGGTGGGCACGGACGCCGACTTGACTATCATCGACCCGCTGGACAGCATGATAGTCCGAGCCAAGGACCACCACGGCAACACGGGTTTCAGCCTGTTCGAGGGGTGGGAGCTGAGCGGGAAGCCATGGATGAGCCTGGTACGCGGACAGGTTCTGCTGAACCGGGGCAGGCTGGAGCAGAAGCCCGGCTTCGGCAGCTTCCTGGACTGCGGCAGCCCGCGGGCTCCCCTGGGCGGCCCGGTACACTGAACGGCAGCGAACGTCTAGAAGTTCTGTTGACGTCGCCCCGCGACCCCATTCGACAACGCTCCAAACTTTGCAGAGGAGGAAAGAAATGTCTGACCTAAGTTTCGACGACGTGGCGTCCCTCGCCAAGGCCGCCGGTGTTGAGTTGGACCAGGACGACCTGGTGGAAGTTACCCATCGCCTGAACGTCACCATAGAGGGGGTGGAGCAGTTCTCGCATCCCGAGCTCCACACCATCGAGGCGGTGCCCTTCCACCCGCTGGACGAACCCGCCGAGGGCTAGGGAGGACTCGTCGAGGGAGAGCAAGGGGCAGGCTTGAAGCCTACCCCTATGGAAGACGGGAGGGCGGCAGCTCGACGGGATAGGGTGCCCACAAGAGATGCCCCTACGGTAGTAACGGGGGCTAGGCAAAGCAGAATTAGGGGGTTTTGGCCATGAAAGACAATCTCGTAGTTACGCATTCGGCGACGGAGATGGCGGCACTGATCGCCGCAAAAGAGGTCTCCCCCGTGGAGATTGTCTCCGCATACCTGGACCGCATCCACCGCCTCGACTCCCGGCTCTATTCCTACATCACCCTCTGCGAGGAGGAGGCGCTGGCAGACGCTCGCCGTCTTGAGGCTTCCGCCATGCGGGGCGAGATAGTCGGCCCCCTCCACGGGCTGCCCCTGGCAGTCAAAGACCAGTTCCACACCAAGGGCGTCCTGACCACCGGCGGGTCCACCATCATGAAGGACCACGTATCGGGGGAAGACGCGACGGTAATTGCCCGGGCCAAGAGCGCCGGGGCCATCCTGCTGGGAAAGCTGAACATGACGGAGTTCGCCGCCGGCATGGGCGACCGGTACAAGCACCGGGGAATAGTGCGAAACCCGTGGAACCTCGGGCGGGACGCAGGCGGGTCCAGCAGCGGTTCCGGCGCCGCCATTGCGGCCTCCCTTTGCGCCATCTCGCTGGGCGAAGACACTGGCGGATCTATTCGGGGCCCCTCATCCCTAAACGGCATCGTCGGCATTCGACCCACCTGGGGGCTGGTAAGCCGTTACGGCATCATCCCCTTCTCCTGGTCTCTCGACACCGGCGGGCCCATGACTCGCACGGTGGAAGATGCCGCCCTGGTGCTAGGGGCCATTGCGGGCTTCGACCCCAAAGACCCGCTGACCTCCCGACGGCCCGTTCCCAACTACCTTGAGCATACGGACAGCGGGCTGGAGGGCCTGCGCATCGGAATTCTGACGGAGCTGACCGATTCGGACTACGTCAAGCCTGAGGTACTGCGGGCGGCTAAGGAGGCGGCATCCGTCTTGCGAAGCCTGGGGGCCGACGTGGAAGAAGTCTCGCTGCCCCTTTTGGAGCACATGGGGGCGGTAGGGGCCATCCTCGCTGAGAGCGACGGCGCAACCTTCCACCGGCCGTGGCTGACCCAACGTCCCCAGGACTACGGCCCTACCATTCGCCGCCGCATTATGGCGGCAAGCCTGCTGCCCAGCCAGGTGGTGCATAAGGCCGCCCGGATGAGGGCCATCTTCCGGCGAGAGTGGCTGGGCCTGTTTGAGAAATACGACGTCCTGGTGTGCCCCACCTCTCCCTCCGTGGCCGGCGAGATCGGCTACGTGGGAAACGTGGACTCCAAGGAGAAGGCGGTGCGGCTGTTCGGAAATCGCAGGTCAGCCACCTTCCCCGCGGCCCTTGCGGGCACGCCGGCCATGTCGGTGCCCTGCGGCTTCAGCGAAGACGGCATGCCCATCGGACTGCAGGTCATGGCCGGCCATTTCCAGGAAGCGACCATAGTCCGGGTGGGACGTGAATACCAGCGGCAAACCCAGTGGCACGGGAGAAGGCCGCAAGAGTAGCAGGGAGGCTAAGGAGCCGTGTTTGATACAAGATATCATCCTTGATAAACCTACGCCATTATGGTAATAATTGAGACCGATTTAAAAACATTGAGGAGGACACCATGGACTCAGGGGATCTTGCTTGGATTTTAACAGCAACAGTGCTCGTTTTGTTCATGACTCTCCCCGGTCTGGCCATGTATTATTCCGGCCAGGTCCGCTCTCAATCCGCCCTGTCTATGATGCTGCAATGTTTCTCGATTGCGGCTTTGGCCAGCCTCGTCTGGCTCATCATCGGCTTTAGCCTCTCCTTCGGAGAGACCTCGGGCGGTATTATCGGCAGCCTGAAGCACGTCTTCTTCGCCGACATATCGGCAGACGGCAGAGCACCTCTAATAGTATTCGCACTGTTCCAGATGACCTTTGCGATCATCACGCCTGCCCTCATTGCGGGGGCCTACGCAGAACGCATCAAGTTTCCGGCGATGCTCTTATTCAGCGGCTTGTGGGTTGTGCTAGTTTACTCCCCAATCTGCCACTGGGTATGGGGAGGCGGCTGGCTGAGCGACATGAGCGTCATGGACTATGCCGGCGGCCTCGTGGTCCTCACCGCCGCTGGTACTTCGGCGCTCGTCGCGGCTTTGTTCCTGGGCAAACGCAGAGGCTTCCCCAGCCAGATTAGGCCACCTCACAGTCCGGGCCTCGTAGCTGCCGGCGCAGCCATACTCTGGATCGGGTGGTTTGGCTTAACCGGAGGCCGCACCTACTCGGCGGACGCTTCGGCGGGCTTTGCCATAGCCGCTACCCACTTCTCGGCAGCGGCGGCGGCCCTCGTCTGGATCTTGCTGGCGTATTTTGGTCGTCGCCAGCTCTCTCTAGTGAGCGCGGCTACCGGCGCAGTTGCCGGCCTGGCCGCGGCAACCCCGGCCGCCGGCTTCGTAGGCCCCGTCGGGGGACTTGTCATAGGCATCGTCGCCGGAATCATCTGCTACTCCGCCGTGGGCTTTGTGAAGAGAAAGCTGAATATCGACGATGCACTCAACGTGTTCGCCGTTTTCGGCGTGGGCGGCATTATCGGCACCCTTCTCGTCGCTGTCTTCGCCCTCGACTCTCTAGGCGGTTTCGGATTCACCGATGCGAATCGCAGCTTCGGTCCCCAATTGGGCGTGCAGGTCGTGGGTGTACTAGCTGTCATGGGCTGGTCCTCGCTGGCCACTGCCGTCATCCTGTTTGTCACCTCCAAGATTACCGGCGGCCTGAGAATAGACGAAGAAGATGAACTCCTCGGCTTGGACCTGTCCGCTCAAGGCGAACAAGCCTACGATCTATAAAATAAACGACTGCGCGATATGAAACTGCCGATGGCAATAATCTCAGCTCGCCGGCCGGCGCGGGCACGCGACGCCCTGGCTCATTTGGGAGTTCCCATCCTCACTGACCTGGAGGCTGCGTAAGCTGTTTCATTCTGGGACAGCAAGTCGTTTTAACATTCCCCAAAAGATGGTAACATTTGCTTTCTATATTTGTTCTTTAGACCGCAACAAACCACAATGCGTCCCTTGTACAAAAATCCGAGGCGGCGGGTAGTGAAGCCGCCGAACGCTAAAACTTAGGAGGCAGACTCAATGGCAGTTAACAGCGACCGCCAGAATGGTACTCTTATAGCTCGTGCCGATGGCCGTATTGATGGCGCCAACGCTCGGGAGTTTCAGGTGGCCTTAGAGTCCGCCATAGACCCCACCGATAGCAACGTCATTCTGGACCTGGAGAACTTGTCGTACATCAGCAGCGCCGGGCTCCGGGTAATTCTCATGACCGCCAAGACCCTCCAAAGGCAGCAGGCCAAGTTCGCCATCTGCTCCCTTGCACCCTCCATCAAAGAAGTCTTCCAGATTAGCGGATTCGACAGGATCATACCCATTCACCCGTCTCTGGACGACGCTCTCTCTGCCCTAAAGTAATAGGGCAATCCCACCGCTCCAACCCTGGGGCCGACCCGGAGCCGAAACGCCCAAATCTACGCATAGCAGCTTCTGAGGAGAGGATTGGTGAGCGAAAAATCATTTAGGATCCTGGTAGTAGACGATGAAGTAGACTTGGAACCTCTGGTCCTTCAGCGGATGCGCAGGAAGATTAGGTCGGGTACTTACAGCTTTGTCTTTGCACACAATGGCATCGAGGCCCTGGAGGTGCTTTCCCAAGACAAAGACATAGACATGGTGCTCTCCGACATCAACATGCCGCAGATGGACGGTCTGGCGTTGTTGGAGCAGATCCCCAAGGTGGACCCCAACCTCCGCGCAGTCATTATCTCCGCTTATGGAGACATGAAGAACATCCGCACGGCAATGAACCGCGGCGCCTTTGATTTCGTAACCAAGCCCCTGGACTTCACAGACTTGCAGGTCACCATAGAACGCACCCTCCAGCACCTGGCTGAATGGAAAGAAGCCCTGCAGTCCCGGGACAAGCTGGTGGCCCTTCAGAACGAGTTGGACGTGGCAAGCCAGATGCAGCGGTCCATTCTTCCCAGCACGTTCCCCTCAGGGGACAACTACGAGGTGTATGGGGACATGGAGGCCGCCCGCAACGTGGGCGGGGACTTCTTCGACGTGCTAAACCTCCAAGACCAAAAGGTTGGTTTGGCCGTGGCGGACGTTTCGGACAAGGGGGTTCCCGCCGCCCTCTTCATGATGTCCAGCCGCACCCTGCTCAAAGGCTCCGCCATCGGCTATATGGATGACGTCGCGAGCCTGATGACAGAACTCAACAACCTGCTCGTGGAGGACAACGAAGCCTCCATGTTCGTAACCCTCTTCTACGGGGTCTTCAACCCGCATACGGGGCAGTTCATCTACTCCAACGGCGGTCATAACTCCCCCGTCATCTACCACGCCGACGGCACAACTACCATGCTGCCTCTAACCAACGGCATCGCCCTGGCGGTGGTGCCGGACCTGGAATTTGAAATGAATACGGTGACCCTCGCCCCGGGAGACACTCTTGTGCTCTATACCGACGGAGTGACCGAGGCCATGAACGGCAATAAGGAGGAGTTTGAAACATCCCGCCTCCTGAAGATCTTCGAGGGCAACCCGCCCATCAACGCCCAGCATGCCAATGACGCCGTCTTTCAGGCCGTGCGCGACTTCGTAGGAGAAACCCCCCAATCCGACGATATCACCTGCCTTAGCCTTCACTACGCGGGCCCAAATCCGTGAGCACCAAGCTAACCATAAATATCGAACCGGATAATTTCGACCTCGACGCCATCTTCGCAGAAGTGGAAACCTTGGCCGAGCGGGAGGAATGGGCAGCCGACCTAACCTTCCGTGTGAACCTCGCCCTGGAAGAGATAACCCTCAACACAATGACACACGGCCGCCACGACGAACTAGAAGCCATTGAGGTAACACTCGACTCTAAGGAAGACGTGTTGACCATTGAAATTACAGACAATGGCCTTCCCTTCAATCCTTTGGAGGAGGCGCCGGACCCCTTGATAGACGAGCCATTGCAGGACCGGAACATTGGCGGACTGGGCGTCTACCTGGTACACACTCTCATGGACGAAATGCAATACAAGCGGGCAGAGGGCAGAAACTACCTGACCTTGAAAGCCCGTAGAGTGGAATGAAGCCAAAATCGCAGTTCCCTTTTCCAAGCATCAGCCCCCTGAGCCTCAGCATAGGACTACTTCTGATTCTCGCCGCGGCTCTCGGCGGCTGCTCCAGCGCTAGCGATACCGACACAGCCACGCCGATCCCCACCGAACCGCCATTGGAGACGGTCACGCCCGTCCCCAATACGACCACCGGTGTCTACGACGACCGGATAGTCTTCGGCCAGTCCGCCGCCCTGGACGGCCCCGCCCAAGAGTTGGGCCGAAACATGCGCCGCGGAATCAAAGCGGCCTTCCTGGAGCAGAACCAGCAGGGCGGCGTTCATGGCCGCCAACTGGAGCTCGTGTCGCTGGATGACAGATATGAGCCGGAGCTGGCCGTTACCAACACTTTGCGTCTCATACAGGAGGAGGAGGTCTTCGCCCTCATCGGCGCCGTCGGCACCCCCACCTCACGTTCTGCTACACCAGTAGCCGCCGAAGCCAACGTGCCCTACGTTGCGCCCTTCACCGGCGCCGCATTCCTCCGTGACCCAGTCTGGACCAACATCCTCAACCTGCGAGCTTCCTACTACCAGGAAACGGAGGAGATGGTAGCCCGGATGACCACGGACCTGGGCATAGAGCGCATAGCCGTCATGTACCAGGACGACTCCTTCGGCCGGGCAGGGTATCAGGGTGCGCTACTGGCCCTTGAACGCCGTGGCATGAACCCCGCTGCCGTGGGACTTTACCCCCGCAACACCCTGGCCGTAAAAACGGCCCTTCTGGATCTGCGGAAGGCCAACCCTCAGGGCATTATCATCATTGGCGCGTACCAGCCGGTGGGCACCTTTATCGCCTGGGCCAAGAACATAGGGCTGCACGACGTGGTGTTCATGACCGTCTCCTTTGTAGGCAGTAACGCCTTGGCGGAGCAGCTGGGCCCCCGCGGCCGTGGCGTCTTTGTAACCCAGGTGGTCCCCTTCCCCACAGATACATCCATTCCCATCGTTCGCTCCTATCTCGAGGCCCTCTCAGACTATGATCTCGACGCCGTTCCGGGCTTCGTCTCCCTGGAGGGATACATAGCCGGTCGGCTCGCCATCGCCGGCCTGGAGCGGTGCGGCCAGCAGGTCAGCCGTGACTGCTTCCTGGACATATTGAACCACTCGGAAACCATTGGCATAGACGAGTTCCAACTGCAATACGGTCCTAACGACAACCAGGGCTCGGATAAGGTATTCTTAACCGTATTAGGCCCGTTAGGCAGTTTCCATCCCGCCAACAGCCTCAAGGACGTTCCGCAATGAGAGAACGCCTACGACAAATACTGAGAATGCGCTCTCGCATATCCACCCAGATCTACCTGGGCATCGGCGGCGCGGTGGCACTCACCGTGGCGGCCAGCCTGGTGGGGTGGTTCTCTTTCAACCGGGTGGGGGATGCACAAAGGGTCGTCAACGAAGGCAGCGTGCCGGAGCTAACCGCTTCCTTTGGCGTTGCCCAGTTCAGCGGAAACCTGGTAGCTGCCGCGCCGCGGCTCATCTCAGCCACCACCCAGGAAGAGTTCGAGCAGGTGTCCGCCAGCATCAATAAAGACCAAGAGTCCTTCGAGCTGCAGTTGGCCATCCTCCAACAGCGGGGAACCGAAGCCGAACGGTTCCAGCGGATACGCACTCACGCAGACACACTGACCTTTAACATCGAGGCCATTGAAGACGAGATGTCTAACTATTTCCAGTTGGTGGAAAGCAGGGAGCTTCTCAGGGAGGAATTGGTCACCCTCCGCAGCAACTTGGAAAACGAGCTCATCCCCGCCATCGACGACCAGCTCTTCTACACCATCACGGGCTACCGGGTTCTAGGGGAGCCTCCAGACCCCACGGAAATGCATTTCACCGAGACAGAGTTCTCCAATTACCGGTACCTCTCGGAGCTTCTTTCGGACACCAACATAGCCACGGAGCTTTTGTCCAACGCCTTTACCATTTCGGACCCCTCTCTGCTGGAGCCTCTCAGAGAACGGTTCGAAGCCGTGGCCAGCCGAATTCAACGCAATCTGGCTCCCCTGGAGAACACCTCATACCACGCCGAACTACAGCCCATCTTCTCCCGACTCTTCGAGATTGGTGAGGGAAGCATGAGCGGGTTCAACGTCCTGGAGCAGGAACTCCGACTTTTGCAACGTCAGAATTCCCTCACAGCCCTCAACCGAGACATCGCCATTGACCTGGTACAGGAGGTGGACGGGCTGGTAGCCGCGTCACAGGAAAGCTCTCAGATCGCCACGGGCGCCTCTTCCCAGGCCATCCTGACCGGCCGCTCCCTGCTCCTCGCCATTAGCGCCATAAGCGTCGGCGGCGCCCTGCTCATCGCCTGGCTCTTCGTCGGCCGCGTACTGCTGCGCCGCCTTCAGCGGCTCTCCGCAAGGATGGTGCGCATGGCTAGCGGCGACCTGGAATCCACGGTGGAAATAGACGGCAAGGACGAAATTGCAGAGATGGCCTCAGCCCTGGAAGTGTTCCGCCGCCACGCTCTGGAGGTGCAGCGGCTAAACCTGGTGGAGAAGCTAGCAGAAGAGTTGCAGGGCAAGAACGAACAGCTAGAGGTTGTGTTGAACGACCTGCAAAGGGCCCAAAACCAGATAGTTATGCGGGAGAAGCTGGCGGCCCTGGGTGAGCTAACCGCCGGCGTGGCACACGAGATTCGCAATCCCTTGAACTTCGTCAAGAACTTCTCGGAGGCTTCAGAAGAGCTGCTGGAGGAGCTTAAGGAAACACTGGACGGGAGCGAGGACGGCAAGCTGGACAAGGAGCAGATGTCCTTGATTCAGGAGATTTCTGAAGACCTCAACGGCAACTTGGGACGCATCCGCAACCACGGCAACCGCGCCAACCGGATTGTGGAGAGTATGCTCTCCATGGGCCGGGGGACGACGAGCCGTCAGATGGCCAACATCAACGACCTGGTGGAAGAGCACGCCCGCTTGGCTTATCACAGCGCGCGGGCCTCGGACCCCAATTTCCAGCTGGACCTGCAACAGGAACTGGACCCCAACATGGGACAGGTGGAGGTGGTGCCTCAGGACCTAGGCCGCGTCTTCCTCAACATGGTAAACAACGCCTGCTACGCCACAGACGAGAAGCGCCGCAAACTTGAGGAGGAGGGGAGTTCCGAGCGGTATTCCCCCACGGTGCTCGTCACCAGCGTCCGCAAGGAGGAGACGGCGGTGGTGACCATCAGGGACAACGGTACCGGTATGCCCCAAGAGGTAATCGAGAAGATATTCAATCCCTTCTTCACCACCAAACCCACCGACCAGGGCACAGGCTTGGGCTTGGCGATCTCTAACGACATTGTTCGCAGCCACGGCGGTTCCATTCGGGTAGAGTCGGAAGACGGCGAGTACACCCTAATGACCGTGGAGCTGCCCCTGGTGACGCCCATAGGCGCCATTGAAGAAGTGGCGCAAACGGAAGCCGGCTCCTAACACCCCTCTTATGGCAATGGGACCAACCAAAGTTTATAATTTCATCCCCTGACGAACTCAATTCATGGGGCCAACGCCCCAACGTGCATGGACGGTGAAGCAAACGAGTGGACTTTAAGAGTTACGACATACACCCCGACTTCTACGACGAAATGTTCCTCTCGGAGGAGACTCCCAGAGAATACTACCGTCAGCTTTACGAGACCCTTCAGGAGTTCTCCGCCGAGCAGATGGTCAGCATTCAGGAGCAGGTGACCCGCTCTTTCTACAACGAGGGCATCTCATTCACCGTCTACGGGGACGACGAGGGTACTGAGCGCATCATTCCCATCGACTGTGTGCCACGGATAATATCAAGCGAAGACTGGAACTTCCTTGAGGCAGGGCTGAAGCAGAGGGTGAAGGCCCTCAACAGCTTCCTCGAGGACGTGTATAACGACGGCCACATCATAGAAGATGGCGTGATTCCGGTGGACGTGGTCATGGAGTGCCCTCAATACCGCACGGAGATGCGTGGCTTCTCCGCGCCCCATGGAACATGGGTGGCCATCTGCGGCACCGATCTCGTGCGTACCAACGACGGCTTTCGTGTGCTGGAAGACAACCTACGCGTCCCCTCCGGCGTGTCTTACATGGTCGCCAACCGCAAGGCCATCAAGGCCACCATGCGCCGCCTCTACCGCAGTTCCCGGGTCCAGGAAGTGGAGCATTACGGTCGCATCTTGCAGCAAACCCTTCGGGAGTTGGCGCCCGCCGGTCGCTCCGATCCCACCATGGCCCTCCTTACTCCCGGCGTATTCAACTCCGCCTTCTACGAGCACATGTTCCTGGCCCGGGAGATTGGGGCAGAGCTGGTGGAGGGTCAGGACCTGGTGGTAAACGACGGTTTCGTATATATGCGCACCACCAAGGGACTCCGCCGCGTCGACGTTATCTACCGGCGGGTGGACGACGACTTCATCGACCCCCTGGTCTTCCGTCCCGACTCACTCCTGGGGGTACCCGGCCTACTTCACGCCTACCAGCAGGGGAACGTTTCCCTGGCCAACTCTCCGGGCACCGGCGTGGCCGACGACAAGAGCGTTTACGCCTACGTGCCGGACATGATCCGGTACTATCTGAGCGAGGAGCCTATCCTCTCCAACGTGGAAACCTACCTGTGCCGACGCCCGGAAGACCTGGAGTATACCCTGGACAATCTGGAGAACCTTGTGGTCAAGCGGGTAGGCGAATCGGGCGGCTACGGCATGCTCATCGGGCCTCACTCAACGCCGCAAGAGCGGGATGAATACGCCGAGCAGGTTCGGGCCAACCCGGCGGACTTCATCTCCCAGCCGGTACTGGACCTGTCGCGGTCGCCTTGCCTGGTAGACGAGACCTTCGAACCCCGGCACGTGGACCTGCGGCCCTTTATTCTTCACGGACAAGAAACACGCATTGTACCCGGAGCCTTCTGCCGCGTAGCCCTAAAGCGGGGTAGCCTTGTGGTGAATTCCAGCCAAGGCGGCGGCGGCAAGGACCTGTGGGTATTGAGAGGGTAAGTTTATGCTAGCACGCAGCGCCCAAGGCCTGTACTGGATGGGCCGATACCTGGAGCGGACGGAGCACTTCTGCCGTCTGCTGCGCTCCCAAACCGCCGCCCTGGTGGACCGGCCCATCCAGGAGATTCACTCCGGCTGGAACCGGATATACAACAGTATGAACCGCGAGCCTCCGTTGGGCGGGTTGGAGTTGCTTGAGAGCGATGAATTCACCCTCGCTGACTCCTATACCCTGACCGACGACCTGACTTTCGAGCGCACTAACCCGGATTCGGTGTGGAGTTGTCTCGCCTACGGGCGGGAGAACGCGAGGCAGATGCGTCACTGCATCAGCGGCGAAATGTGGACCCATCTCAACCTGGCCTACCTGCGTATTCAGAAGGTGGACATCCTCGAGATATGGCGTTCCTCTCCCGAGACCTTCTTTTCCGATACGGCAGCGGATATGGACACCTTCGTCGGCGTGGCCACGGCCACCATGTATAGAGACGAGGGCTGGCACTTCATGCAGCTGGGGCGGTTTATCGAAGGGGCTCAGCTGGCATCGTCGCTACTGCTGGGCCAGTTGCAGCACGTACCCAACGCCAAGGCGGTGCCCGAAGCCGACTGGATGGCGCTGCTGCGGGACTACAATGCGGTAGAGACCTACAACCGTCGCTACGGCATAGAGGTGAAGCCCAACCTCGTGCTGGACCTCATAGCCACGGACCCCTATCTGCCCCGGTCTCTGTGCCGCTCCCTGGATCGGGCTTCGCGAGAATTGAATGCCCTGGGCCCTGGGCCGAACGAAAAGTCCAGCGGTGCAGCCCAGCGCCTCTCCGGCAGGGTACGGGCGCTGATCCACTACGATTGGCCGGACAGCGACAACCAGGAAGAGATTCTGCATCGGGTCAGCGAATACTGCGGCCAGTTCCACTTTCTAGTATCCGAGACCTACTTCAACTACCCCACAGAAGCCCTGGATGCAAGTTAAACCATGGCAGGCGTGCGCCGCCTAGAGATTCAGCACACTTCCCGGTATCTGTACAACGGCCCGGTCAACCACAGTGTGATGCGGCTATGCCTGAAGCCCTTGGACGACGCCAGGCAGAGGCTGCTCCGGTTTCACGTTGAGACGGACCCGCTTGCCCCCCTGAGCCAGGAAGTAGATGCGTTCGGCAATACCAAGCACGTGCTCACTCTGCACCGTGCACACCATTCCATGGAGATATCGTCCACCTCGGCGGTGGAAACGGCAAAGGCGCCCGCCCTTCCTTCGGCGCTCCCCAACGACGCCTGGGAGGAGATTCGTTCCTGGCGGAACTCCTTCCGTCTGTGGGACTTCACCCACCCCAGCACCTACGCCCACCCCTCCGACGCACTGGGCACATTCGTGGAGGAAATGAACCTCCGACCGGGGGGCGATCCTCTGGAATCCGTGCTGCGGCTCTCCGACACGCTTCACCGCTCTTTCCAATTCGTCCCCGGCAGCACCTCAGCGGTATCGCCCATCGAGCATATCCTGGAGACACGACAGGGAGTCTGCCAAGACTACGCCCACGTCATGATAGCTATTGCCCGCTCCTGGAGCGTGCCCGCCCGCTACACCTCCGGCTACCTCTACGCAGGCTCCTGGGAGGAGGAGAGCCTCTCTTCCGCATCCCACGCATGGGTGGAATGCCTGCTACCAGGGCTGGACTGGGTGGGCTTCGACCCCACGAACCGTGGGTTGGCCGGGCAGCGTCACGTGCGTTTGGCCGTGGGACGGGACTATAAGGACGTCACGCCCACCGAGGGAATAATTCACGGAAACGCCCAATCGACGTTGGAGGTGCAGGTGCGTGTGCGCCCCGTCGATTCCTAGCATCGGCCGGCAAGTTATCCCATTGCTGCGGTATGAAACATCCGTAATGCAGATATATCCGCCCAATGCCCCAATTCTACATCGGTCTGCATTAAGATATTCCCTTGCAATACATTATGACACTGGATATCATGTATTTGTGGAAGAGACCTCCTAGAGTGAGGACACAAACATGAACTCCAGCATCAGGAATCTCTGGCAGAAAGGGATTCTGCTTGCCCTGCTTATCCTGGCACTGGCAGCATTGACGGGCTGCTCCAGAGAAGAGGAGACCGAAGAGCCGGGAGACGCAACCCAGGCGTCTCCTCCCTTCTTGGAAATCGTCACCACAACCGACTTTATGGCGGACTGGGCTCGCAGGGTGGGAGGCTCAAACGTGAACGTCTTCAGCCTCCTGCCCCCCGGAGCAGACCCCCACTCCTTCCAGCCTGGCAGCCGGGACATTGCGCGGATTGCCGATGCAGACCTGGTTCTGACCGTAGGACTGGGGTTGGAGGATGATTGGCTCAATGACCTGATCTCAAACGCCAGCGCCGACCCCACCAAGGTTATTTCGGTGACAGACGTCATTAACCCCCTGGAGAACCCGGAATACTCAGAGGAAGACGGCGATGCGAGGAAAGAGGGCGAGGGCGAAGAGGAGGGGGAGAATCACGACGAAGGCCCCCTCGATCCTCACTTCTGGTTCGATCCCATTCGCGTGGAGGAGGTCATAGGTCACATCGCCTCGCTGATGGCGGCTAGAGATCCCAGCCGCGCGGAGACGTACCAGTCCAACGCGGCCGACTACCAGCACGAACTCCGAGAGCTGCACAACTTCATAGAGTTGGAGTTGGCCTCTATCCCGGCACCCCGGCGGCTCCTGGTTACATCCCACGACAGCCTGCAATACTTCGCCAACCGCTACGGTATGACCGTGGTGGGCACCGTCATACCCGCCGCCACCACGGAGACGGAGTCTTCGCCCAAACACCTGACCGACCTCATCGAAAAGGTGCGGCAGTTCGACGTGCCCGCAGTTTTTGGGGAAGTCACCGTCAGTGAACGGCTAGCATCCACCATCGCCGAAGAGACGGGGGCCACCCTGGTGCGCCTCTACTCCGGGTCCCTAGGCCCACCGGGATCGCCCGCAGAAACCTACGTGGGAATGATGCGCACCAACACTCAGCTTATTAGCCAAGCCCTCCGATGAGATACGCCCACTCCTCTAGCATTGACAACCGGCTCTTCTGTGCTACTATGAGTCAAAATAGCTGATACTTGGTATTGCCATGAAAGAATCGCACTCCAACGGACAACCCGGTACACGCAACGGCGCCAACGGAGCTTCCGATCCCCGGTTGATAGTGGAAAACGTAACCGTAGAGTTCGAAGGGTTCAAGGCGCTGAGCGGCGTTTCATTCACCGCCCACGACGGCACCCTCATCGGTGTCGTGGGCCCCAATGGCGCCGGGAAAAGCACCCTCTTCAACGCCATGGCCGGGCTCCAGCCCATGAACACGGGCCAGGTTCGCGTCATCGGAAGAAGCAATGAACACCCGGACTTTCTCGCCTACGTTCCCCAGCGGGAGAAGATCAACTGGCGGTTCCCGGCCAGTGTTGAGGACGTGGTCATGCTCGGCCGGGGCGGAGGACGCTGGCGGTGGTTCCAACGTCCCAGTAAGCAAGACCGGGAGTACGTGCGCAACTGCCTGGAGCGAGTGAACATGTGGATTCACCGCACGGACTTGATGCCGGAACTCTCCGGCGGGCAGCGCCAGAGGGTGTTCATCGCCCGGGCTCTGGCCCAAGAGGCCCACGTTTTCCTGCTGGACGAATCCTTCAGCGGCGTAGACGTGGGGGCTCAGAAATACCTGGTTGAGATTCTCCGGGGACTGCGCGATGAAGGCAAGGTGATTCTCATGGCCACCCACGACCTCACAAACCTGGCAGAGAGGTTCGACCAAGTATTGTGCCTGAACCATCACGTTTGCGCCTACGGCCCTCCGAACGAGGTGTTCACCCCCGCCGTTTTGGAGGAGCTGTACGGCGCCCACGGGGTCACGGTCACGGGTTCAGGCCCCCGCCACCGTCGCCATGACGAACCCAATGTTTGACGCCCTAGTAGCTCCATTCCAGTACGAGTTCATGATTCGGGCTCTGCTGGTCTCGGTGTTAGTGGGCATCGTATGCCCCCTAATAGGCGCCTACGTCATCACCCGTAATCTTTCCTTCATGGGAGATGCTCTGGCCCACGGAGTCATGCCCGGTCTGGCCCTCGGCATTCTGCTGGGCTTGAGCCCCCTACTAGTGGCCGTGCCCACGGGAATAGGCTTCGCCGTCCTCATTGGCTTTGTCAGTCAGCGCACCGGCCTGGGGGAAGACACGTCCATAGGCATCCTCTTTGCCGGCATGTTCGCCCTCGGCCTGATGATTCTATCCATATCCGACAGCATCACCGTGAACATCGAGGACATCTTGTTGGGGCAGGTGCTCGGCGTCACACAGACAGACGTAATAATTACCGCCGCTCTGGCCGGTCTCGTCGTCTTCCTGCTAGCGGCCATGCACCGGCAACTGATGTTCACCAGCTTCGACCCGGTGGGCGCAAAGGTGGTGGGAATCCCCACCCAGGCCATGGACTACGTGCTGTTGGCGCTTCTGGCCCTGGTGATAGTTCTCAGCGTGCAGGCCGTGGGCATTGTATTGGTCCTGGCAATGCTGGTAGTTCCGGCCGCCACCGCCTACCTGCTCGCCCGCCGATTCATAAATATCATGGTCATTGGCGCGCTGTTGGGGGTGGTTGCCACAGTGGCCGGCCTGTATCTCTCCTACCACTTCAACCTGCCATCGGGCCCGGCCATGAGCCTGACGGCCATCGGCATTTTCACGCTTTCCGCCATGGTGAGGCGTAGGGTGACCACATAGCAGCCCCGTAGGGCAGGGTTCTCTCTAAGAGCGTGTCTAATAAATCCCTTTGCTACCTCGAGCGCTCCATGTCACCTTGAGTGAAGCCGAAGGATCTGGAGTTGGAGGGGCGGACTTCGCTGCCTAACAGATGTTTATGCTTCGCTCCACCGGCGCCTTTTTAGACACCCTCTAAGTAGTCGCGTTCACTTCTGAGTAGGAGCTAGTTTGAAACCAGCCCCTACGTCGTCGTAGGTCGCAAACCAACTTTTGGAAGGGCGCTGTTTGCGTGAATCTCTAGGACTGGGAAGAACGGCGGAAGAGTCCACCGAAGAACCCCGGAATGCTGACATTGAACAGGTAGTAGACGATGGGCACTACTATGAGTGTCAGGGCGGTAGAGCTTATCAGCCCGCCTATGACCACCGTGGCCAGCTCCGAACCTATAATACCGCTGGAGCTGCCGGCGAAGGTCGCCAGGGGCAGGAGAGCGAAGCTGGTGGTCATGGCCGTCATCAGAATAGGCCGCAGGCGCACCCGTCCGCCATTCATCAGGGCCTCCATCACGGTCATCCCCCGGGCCCGCAGCTGCTCCACGAAGGCGATGAGCACGATGGCGTTGGTGACCACGATGCCAATGAGCAGCAGGATGCCCATCATGGCGGGCAGTCCCAGGCTACGTCCGGTAACGGTGAGGGCAATCAACACGCCTATGAGGGCCAGGGGTAGGCTGGTGACGATTACGATTGGGTTCTTGAGAGAACCGAGGCTTGCCGCCATGACAAGGTACATGAGGATGATTCCCGCGGCCATAGCGATGAAGATGGCCTGGAATCCCTCCTCGATGTCGGCGAAGATGCCGCCACTTAACACCTCCACGCCTGGAGGCAGGGCCATGTCAGCTATGATGGAGTCAATTTCAACCCCCACGCTCTGAGTATCGTCGGAGTTAATTTCGCCGGTGATACTAGCGGAACGCCGACCGTCAGTCCGGCTGATGTTCACAGGCCCCTGACGGACGGATATCTGGGCGAGTTCTCCCAAAGGAGCTGCGCCGGCGGGACCGGTAATGACTATCGACTTCATAGCCTCTATGCCGTTCAATGCCTGTCGGTCGCCCACCACAACCACATCCACGTCATCGCCATCAACGTTGATGGATGTTACGGAGCGGCCAACCAGAAGTTGGTTCAGCTGGGCGCTTACTTCGCGGGCGCTTAGACCAATGGCCGAGGAGGAGTCGGGATCTACCCTAATGGCCACCTCATCCCTGGACTGAGCTACGTCGCTTTCCAGGTTTACCACTCCCTCTACAGTTGAAAGAGACGTCATCAGCTGCTGCGAAACGGCCTGAATGTCGTCATAGTTGGGCCCGGAGATGACAACTTCCACTCCGCCGGCGGTGGGACCTTCGCTTACCTCCCGAACGCGAACGGTGCGGCTGGGCGTTGGCAGTTCGTCACGAAGGGTTTCCGCCAGGTTGTCCGGTGCGGTGCCCTTCAGGGCCAGCAGCAGGCTCGCCTGATTGAAGCCACCAGGAGTCCCTCCGGAAGCCAGATTCGTGGCCCCAATGGACACCGTAGTAATTTCCGACACGTCGTGTACTCGGTTCTCCACATCTATGACTTCCACCAGGGTCTGTTCCAGTGGAGCGCCCGGGGGCAGAGCAACTTCAATCCCCACGTACCGGTTATCGCCACTGGGGAAGAGATTGATGGGAATGAAAGCCACCAGCGCAAGGCTGGCCAGCGTGATTGCAGCCGCTCCGGCAAGGGTGCGCAGCCGGTGGGCCAGGGCCCAGTGCAAGATTGGCGTGTAGAGACGCTGCATCCACGTTTCGTGAACGAAGGTAACTTCGTCCTCGCCGGCGCTCTCCGGCAGGTCGCCGGGGCGGAGAAGGTACGCGCCCAGCACCGGCACAGCCGTGAGAGCCACGGCCAGGGAGGCCACCAAAGCAAAGCTGACCGTCATGGCGAAGGGAAGGAAGAAGGCCCCCACCAATCCTTCGATGAAGGCCAGAGGCAAGAATACTACGATGGTCGTAAGGGTGGATGCGAAGATTGCAGGCCCCACCTCCACCGTTGCGTCCATGGCCGCCCGCCAGCGTTCTTTGCCGGCCTGAATGTGCCGATAAACATTCTCCAGAACCACGATGGCGTCGTCCACCACGCGGCCCACAGAGATGGCGAGGCCGCCCAGGGTCATGAAGTTCAAGGTCATGTCCTGCCATCCCATCAGCAATACGCCGGCAAGTATGCTCAAGGGAATGACCAGGGCAATTACGACGGTGGGGCGGACGGTAGTCAGAAAACCCTTCCAGGCGGTGGGTCTTAGGGTGAGCATGAAAAGGAAAACCACGGCCACGGCGAACAGGAAGCCGAAGGTTGCCTCTTGAAGCAGGGTGTCTATCTGTCCCTGGACCTGAGGGCCGTCGTCTTGGACGATGACGAACTCGACGCCGGGCGGAAGGTTGGTAGTAGAGTCCAACACCGCGCGCACAGCCTCGGTCACCTCGATGGTGTTGGCATCAGCTTCTTTGAGGACAGACACGCCGATGGAGGGTTGGCCGTTGGTGCGGGATATGCTGCTGGGAGCGCCCTCCGTCAGCGAAACCTGGGCAACGTCTCCCAAACGAGTGCCAGGCCCCACGGCGAGGTTTTCAATATCCTCCACAGAGGTGAGCAGATGGCCGGAACGCACGGGCAGCGCCCTGCCCGCTTCGAACACCAAACCGGTGGGCAGGGATAGGTTGTTGTCCTCCAGGGCCCGGGATACCTGGGCCAGCGCGAGACCCCTGGATTGAAGGGCCGAAGGGTCCACCGAGACTAGGATTTGGCGCTGTATCTCTCCGGAGGCGCGCACCTGCAGTACACCGTCTATCTCCTCCAGCCGGGGCAGAATCTCAGATTCCACCAGCGGAGCAGCCACCTCCGGCCCCTGCTCGGAGAGGACGCTGAACTGTATGACGGGAATCTGGTCCGGGCTGAAGCGGCCCACCTCCGGTTCTTCAACGCCCCTGGGAAAGGATAAGGCGTTCAGGGCAACCTCGATGTTGCTCTCCGTATTGGCCATGTCCGTGCCGTACACGAAGGTCGCCAGCACAATGGAGTTGCCCTCAAAGCTGGTGGATTGAAGGGTCTCCAATCCTGGAGTGCCCAAGATGGCCGCTTCTATGGGGGCGGTAACATCCTGCACGACTCCTTCCGGGTCTGCCGAGGGGTAAGCGGTGGTAACAATCACCAGAGGAAAGTCTATCTCCGGGAAAAGCTCCACCCTGAGGGAGTTGTAGGTGAAAACGCCGGCCACCAGAACGATGGCGACGGCCAACAGGGTGACAGACCTGCGTTTGATGGCAGCAGCAGTTATGAAGCCCACTATGGCATACCTCTATCTCGGGAATTGTTTAGGGAAAAGAGCGTGTGTATACACAGACGCATAATCGCCTGGTTCGAGTTTCGGCTGTACACGAAGATAACGGTGCTCTTTCGGGCACGTGGGTGTAGCAGTCGATGTTCAGCAATGGCGGCCGGACAAAAGACCCGGCGGCCGGAACAGTGTCAAACTAAAGTTCACACTTCTATTATACAGGACGAATTGCAAATGTTTGTTAACACGCCTAAAGGGCTGAGGTGGAGCGGAAACCCTTTGCAAGTGCCCCTGCGGAAAAGAGTGCCCGAACTGAGCCGCCAAGCTTAACGCCGCCTGGTTTAATCTGCCAGTATCTTCTCGGCTACCCCCCTGGCTTCCTCCAAGTTGTTCACAAACCTGTCCTCGGGGACGCGCTTCAGCACGTTCAGCGCCTTTAGGGTAATGGCGGGGTTCCCCTGCAGTCCCATGATGATAACCCCAGTGCCTTCATCTATGGCCGTGTCTATCAGCTGCTCCACCACGAGCGCGGCGCTGTCGTCCACGTACACAGTGTCGGTAAAGTCTAATATCACTACCTCGTGCTGCTCAATGTCCAGGCTGATGGCGTCAATTAGCTTGTTGGCTGACGCCACGGAGAAGCTGCCCCTCAGGGCTACCAGACCGGTCCGGGCGGAGAACATCTCCTGGTCGTCCTTTTCATCGTCGTCCGTATCGAAAAAGGCCGTATCCAGGAGAGGCACCGAAACCACGCTATCCATCTCCAGACGCTCGAACTGCCGGGCGCTGGCCATGCCGGCGGCAACCAACCCAATAATAACGGCGGTGATCAGGTCTAGGAACACGGTTAGGCCCATAGTGATGACCATGACCATCAGGTGCTCCCGCTGGACCCGGTGAATACGGGTAATGAAGCGCCAGTCAATAATGTCCCAACCCACCTTTATCAGGATGCCGGCAAGAACGGCGTGGGGAATCTTCTCCACAAACGCGCCCAGCCCCAGCACCAAGGCCAGGAGGATAGCGGCGCGAACGACGCCGGAAAGCTGGGTCCGGCCACCGGCGCGAATGTTGACTACGGTGCCCAGGGTGGCTCCGGCGCCGGGGAGCGCTCCAATGAATCCAGCCACCATGTTGCCGATGCCCTGACCCATCAACTCCCGGTTGGCGTTGTGACGGGTGCGGGTCATGGAATCCGCTACCAGGGAGGTGAGCAGGCTATCGATCGACCCCAGAAGAGCTATGGTTAGCGCCGGCTGAAGAGCCTTGACCAGCATATCCGTCCCTAAGTTGGGTAGCTTGATATCTGGGAAACCCGTCGGCACGTCTCCGATTATGGGTGTGTTGGTCAACCAGAGAACGCCCATGAGAGTGCCAATGATGAGGGCCGCCAGGGTGGGCGGCAACACTTTCCGCATCTTGGCCGGCCAGAAGATTCCCACCGCCAGGGTCACGGCGGCTATGGCCACGGCGCCTATGTTGACGGCCTGGAAGGCATCCGGCAGCGCCTTCAGGGTGTTGAGCGGCCCGCCCGACACCACCGACCAGCCTATGAAGGGCATAATGTGCACCAGAATCACGATGACCCCGATGCCTGACATGAAGCCGGATATGACGGAGTAGGGCGTGTAGGACACGAACCGGCCGATTCTCATGACGCCTAGCAGCACCTGGATTAAGCCGGCCAAAACTACGATGGTGAAGGCGTCTGCGAATCCGTCGGCTTGGCTGGTGACGACCACCGCCATGGCCACGGCCATTGGAGCGGTGGGGCCAGAGATCTGAGATTTCGTGCCGCCGAATACCGCGGCGAAGAAGCCCACCGCGACGGCACCGTAAAGTCCGGCCAGGGGGCCAAGACCGGACGCTACACCGAAGGCCAGTGCGACGGGTAGGCCCACTACAGCGGCCGTCACGCCACCGAAGAGATCTCCTCGCAAAGCCTCTATATTGTAGTTGAAGTTCAGCTTCATCCTTTACGGACTTTACCGAAGTTTCTACAAGATGTCTATATACGAAAAAGGAAAGATCCGGTGGGCAAAACGATGAGAGAACCGGCCTTAAGTGAACTTTGCGGATCGAGATTCGTCACTGCCATCGATATGGCAGGGGCAATGCGGTCAGGCTACCGCAGTTAGAGGTGCTGGTCTACCAGTATGGCGTTGCCGTCGGGGTCCAGCACTACAAAGCTGGCGGGGCCGGACCCCGATTCGTCCGCCTCTGCCGTCATCTCCAGCCCCTGGGCCTTCAATCGACGCTGCAGCTCCCGAACGTCGGTGAAGTCATCCACCGGGCGGGCCTGGCTGTCCCAGCCGGGGTTGAAGGTAAGAATGTTCCCTTCGAACATGCCGTGAAAGAGGCCGATGGTGACGTTGCCGTTCCTGAGAATCTGCCAATTTTCGTCGGGGTCTCCCCCCACCGGCTGGAATCCCAACTTCTCGTAGAACTCCCTGGAAGCTGCCAGGTCCTTCACCGACAGGCTGACCGAAAAGGCTCCAAGTTCCATATTTCTCCCCCTGTGCTATCTAGTTGTGTGACGGGCCGCGGCTAGCCCGCCGCCGCTTCTTGTAGCTGCGCTATGTCTATCTTGGTCATGGTAAACAAACTCTGCATGACTCGCTCCGGGGCAGCGCTCACTATTTCCCCCAGGGCGGCGGGTACCACCTGCCAGGACAGACCGAACTTGTCGTTTAACCAGCCGCACAGTGCCTTCATACCACCTTCCGACAGCCTCTCCCAGAAGTAGTCGATCTCCTCCTGGGAGTCGCAAGTGACGACGAAGGAGATGGCGGGAGTGAAACTGAACATGGGGCCACCGTCAATGCCGGAGAATTTTTGCCCCTCTAGCTCGAATTCCACCAGGGCGCCGTCCTTTGCGGGACCAGCGGAAACTTTGGAGACGCTGACAATTCTGGAGTTCTTGAATATGGAAACGTAGAAGTTTGCTGCTTCCTCCGCCGCCCGACTCTCGAACCAGAGGAAGGGGCTAATCTTGGATATGGCCGGCATAGTTGGAAACCCTCCGTTGCCTATATTAAAAGTCCTGCCGGACATGATACACGAACGGGCGGTCAAAAGCCCTGCTGATTGCACGACACTTTCGGCAAGCAATTCCTTGACGGTGAAGTATCCTGGTCGATGAGGGGAAAGCCGTTTCAACCATTGACAAAGAAATACTGTCCTCTATAACTTTCATCCCATGCAAATCGAACTCGGCAACGGATATGAACTTCAAGACTGGGAGACAGCGTGGTTTAACGGCAACCAGGAGCGTTTCATTCCTCTGGCTGACGACGACGAAGTATGGATGAATCTCAGCGATCGTTTTTCTCACCCCTACACCCGGACACATGCAGAAAATTGGGTGTCCCTCCATGCCGGCGTAGTTCCGGTTGTAGACTTCGCCGTCTGTGACCCATCCGGGCCCATCGGCGGCATAGGCTTCCAGACACGGACGGATGAACTCCGGCACTCCGCGGCAATCGGTTACTGGCTGGGCAAGCCCTTCTGGGGACGCGGCATCATGACAAACGCTGTGAAGGCGATGACAGCCTACGGATTCGAAACTCTTGGCCTCGTCCGGATAGACGCTCGGGTTTACAAGGGCAACGAGGCCTCAGCCCGCGTGCTGGAGAAGGCGGGATATAAGCTAGAGGGACTGCTCCACAAAGCCATATTGAAGCAGGGCGTACCAATCGACCATTACATCTACACCGCCTTACGGGAGGAGTGATGGTGGGCACAACAGGAGGATAGAGGGACTGCTAGGCAAGGGGCTGGAGGGGTTCGGGACGGGCGTGGATGATTCTATACGGTGCACAGCGCCATCGTTGAGATGAATTTGGGCAATCTATACCGGATTCACTTTGGCAAGTGAATTAGAGGAACCATCGTGAACGGACCCTTTATTGATTGCCGTTGTGATGTTCAGTGCTCAGATTGTGGCTAATGGCATGCAATTTGGACTCGATTCAGGCCTTTCCACTAAGCAGGACCTTCGTCTGTTGAGTGAAGGTTTACGGCAATACCTGGAGAATCTTACGACCCAAGTCGTACATCTCCTCCGGACTGCCATATAGCCGGTGTTCGTGGCCTGAATCGTCCAAAATCTCCAGATTGAAGCCTTTGTTATAGTAGTGGTCCCCGGATCGTCCTATCGTCACTTTCTTGATTCTGCGTTCTTTCATGGTCTGTCTCCTTAACGCATCACATCTATAGCCATCTCACAAACCCTATTAACTGGTACATCCGAACGTCAATAAAAGTGGGTACAACTTTTTGGGAAACCTATGACTTGGGGCCTAGATTATGTAATCGGCGGTGTGGGTGGTGGTAGTGAAGGTAGGCGTGCAGACATATAGGAAAGAAGCGTGGGTGGGGACTGGGGTGAGTTAGATAACACGTGAGATAGATGGTGATGAGCCTACCCGTTGAATGCGGCCCAATAACCGAAAGCGGTCAAAACATTCGGAGCCTGTGGTCGTGCGGGGCTGGAAAGACCCCCACGATTACCCAAGGATTGGGGGCCACTAGATGCCACTGCTGGGTAGTACCCATAAAGAAATGAATGTCTGTTATGCGGAACTCCTCCAGATATTTTTGCTTGACTTTGGCAAGTGCGTCTTCTTCGTCTCCGTCTGATGAACGTAGGCAATTCCAGTACAGCGCGCCTATCTCCCAATCGAGGATTTGCAACTCGCTTGCCCTACCAACCGAATCTACGAACCGATAGGAGAAGCTGTAAGGCAGTTTGGGAATCACTTTGAAGGTCTTGCGCCATTCATTGTTCCCAAATAATCCAAGTTGCCCATGAATCGCGCGCATTCGCTGAAGCTTGTTTTTATCCCAATTGCGGTCCTCCTTTTCCGTAACCAGCCCTGTCACAGTCGTTGGTTTGAAGACACACAGAGAGATTTCATTCGCCTTAGCAGCAGCTATGATCTCACCGAGCCGGTCATATACATGTGCTCTGTCTAGAAGGATGCGCTTTCGCTCTCCCCACTTGTCGGCCTACCTAGATGCTCAATGGGCTGCAGCTCGGAGCTATCTGTCGGCCGGTAAGACTCTGGCCGAGGATCTGATGTGTGCCGTACTAGATTACATTCCAGCCAATCGTATTTACGATACTGTTCTCCTTCATTCAGTCTACGGAAAGGAACGGGATAAAGGCGCACCCAAGACCCATCTTCGCGTACACCAGCAGTACAGACGGTCTCTCCATATTTGGTCGATAGGGTCGGGTAAGTTTTTACGGTGACGAGGATCCGCTCCTTTTGCGGCAACATCATAGGTGCCAGACGGGGAGCAGTGACGAGATTTGGCGGTTGAGCTCCTTAGCAACTCTGCTCCTGTGACAATTACTGGCATTCTGCTCATAGCACGTCAAAGAAACGCACTCCCCAGACTTAATCCACTGGGCTATCTTTCGTAGGGCATTCGTTTGGCGCGGTAACTCGTGATTCTCATACTCTTTGAATAGGCTGCTATACCCAGCCTGTCCTCTAACGCTTCTTCGATTCTCGGAGCTAATGCCAAGTTCAGGTAGATGCTCGTAGCGAATTCCGACTCCTTTGCAGGCGTTTTCCAAAGTAGCCTTTGCGAATCCGTACTTCCTGCTAACCGCGTTTCGTCGCACATCACACAACAGAGTTACTCCAGCCAGTAGCAGTATGTTGAGATAGCGTTCCAGACTTCGTGCCTCGTAACCAATGGTTGCTAGAGTATTTGGAGTATACAGTGGTCGAGCGTCGTCAATGCGCCGCAGGGTAGCTCTGTCTCCACGAAGAACCTTGTCCGCAATCTCACTACGAATAGCATAATAGGGAAACCGGCGGTAGGTCTCGGCTACAAGAGCGTCCCCCTCAAACATGCGATGGCGGTCAACGAAAGATGCCAAGTGAGGATGACGAAATCGAAGGGCCGAACGTCGGCCAGTTGGGGTGAGTTGCCACGACGAAGCCTTATCAACTAGTAGCCCGCGGTCAATTAGCTTCCGCCGGTCGGCATAGCTAGTAAACGAGAAAGCACCAAATCGGTATGGGACGAACTCATATGGACTGGAGGTTTCGGGTTCCTGACAATAGAGGAAGAGCAACTTTTGGAACTGGCGATTTGGAATCGGATCCTCGACCGCATCAAGCAGGCCAATGAGAAGTCTCTGCCTCGTCAATAGCCGAGGTGCCTTATATGCGTTCCTTCTACTCAATTGAATTCTCTTCACAGCACTATACCACTCTGCCAAAGCTCTTGGATATTAGACCATAAGGTACGGACTGCAAATAGTCATGCAACATCTACACAGGGATCGGTACCATCTGCTGAGTCGGGCTGTGGGCCGTCAGGGATTCGAACCCTGGACACCCGGATTAAAAGTCCGGTGCTCTGACCAAGCTGAGCTAACGGCCCTCAATGTAGGTAAGCTATTGTACGGAAGCACCCATTGGCTTTCAATGCGGCGTTGGCGGTTGGGGGAGTCGCTCCGGCCATGGGGGGACGGGGGAGGGCGCCCACGAGGGACGCCCCTACGGGGGAAGGGGTTGGGGGGAATGATGGGGGGGAAGGGGGAGGGCGCCCACGAGGGACACTCCTACGGGGGAAGGAGTTGGGGGGAATGATGGGGGGAAGGGGGAGCGTGGAAGAAGGAGAGAGGGGCAAAGGGGTTCGGGGTTCGTTGTCATTGAAGGGACTCGGTGGTATTCTGCTTTCCTGAAAGGCCAGCGATATGTACGACTTTCATACACACACTTTCCTCAGCGACGGCGTTTTGTCTCCGATTGAGCTTATCCGCCGCGCTTTTGTCCGAGGCTACAAGGTCATTGCCATCACTGACCACGTGGGCTTCGGCAACCTGGAGTACGTGGTGAAGACACTGGCGACGGACTGCGCCAAGGCCTCCGGCCGGTGGGACATTCTGGCCATTCCAGGCGTGGAGATTACCCACGTGCCCAAGGAGGACATCGACCTGGCGGCCAAGGAAGCCAAGGCCATGGGCGCCCGGCTGGTGAACGTCCACGGCGAAACTGTGGTGGAGCCCGTGGACCCGGGCACCAACGCGGCCGCCGTCAACTCCGCATACGTAGACATTCTGGCGCATCCGGGGCTGCTGACGGTTGAGGAGGCGCGCATGGCCGGTAGGAACGGCACCTTCCTGGAGATTTCGGCTCGAAAGGGACACAGCCTGACCAACGGCCACGTGGCCAAGACCGCCCTCGGTCAGAAGGCGTCTCTGATTCTGGATTCGGACGCCCATGCGCCCGGGGACCTGCTGACTCCCGACATGTGCTACAGCGTGGCCCGCGGCGCCGGTCTCAGCGAGGAGCAGACGGAAATGCTGCTTCATGAGAACCCCAACCTGCTGTTGGAGAAGCTGGGCTACGCCGCAAGGGTGTAGGCGCTCGTTGATTCAGGGACGTTGCCCTTGAGGCAGCGAGATTCTTCACTCCGCTTCGCTGCGCTCAGAATGACAGGTGGGGGGCTGTTGGAGAAGCTGGGCTACGCCGCAAGGGTGTAGGCACTAGCCGATTTAGGGACGTTGCCCCTGAGGCAGCGGGATTCTTCACTCCGCTTCGCTGCGTTCAGCTGGGCTAAATGACAGGTGGGGGGCTGTTGGAGAAGTTGGGGTACGCCGCTAGGGTGTAGGCGCTCGTTGATTCAGGGACGTTGCCCTTGAGGCAGCGAGATTCTTCGGCTCCGCTGCGCTGCGCTCAGAATGACGTGTGGAGGGCGCTGCATTCAGAATGACATGTGGGGGGGCTGTTGGAGAAGCTGGGGTACGCCGCTAGGGTGTAGGCGCTCGTTGATTCAGGGACGTTGCCCCTGAGGCATCGAGATTCTACTCCTCCGCTTCGCTGCATTCAGAATGACATGTGGGGGGGGGGCGCTGGGAATGATGTGTGGGGGAGGAAGGAGGGTATGGATGACCGCCCCAGTCTTCACAGGGACATCAACGGGCTACCACCTGGGTCAATAGGTCGTCCAGGCCACTCTGGTTCGAAGTCCGAGAATAACATGTGATAGTTGACGGGCACGGAGGGTATCCGTTGTGCTCCTCGCACAGACGGGATGGGTTCACCGCCCCAGGGGGGTCCGTTGCCGGGGCCGCCCCCTACCGACTTGGGGAAGGCCGAGAGCTCCATGGTAGCTCCAGATGGGGGCCACGGTTCCGGTATCAGCGAGAATCTACCTGCGTCCATTCAATCTGGTCTCTTTGGGGACGATTCACCCTCGGGCGGGTCTTTGCCGGCCTCGGCCTCTCTTCCCCCCACGACTCCAAGGACGATGGTTCAAACAGCTTCCCTTCTACCATGACTGCGCCTCCTCCGGTCCGTGGCCTCTACTTCTATTCCCCATTATAAGGGCCATAGGGCTTTTCCTCACAGGCTCTCAGAATCATGTGGGGGGGCTGTTGGAGAAGCTGGGGTACGCCGCTTCGCTGCAGGGACGTTGCCCCTGAGGCATCGAGATTCTTCACTCCGCTTCGCTGCATTCAGAATGACATGTGGGGGGGGGCGCTGGGAATGATGTGTGGGGGAGGAAGGAGGGTATGGATGACCGCCCCAGTCTTCACAGGGGACAGGCTGCTCTACGCGGGAATAACGGAGGAGGGATGAGGGGATGGGTTCCCGCCCCGGTCTTCACGGGGGGCAAGCTCTGCGCGGGAAAAACGGTTGGGCGCGAGAATGGTGGAGGGCGGGCGGTTCCCGAACCGCCCCTACAGATTGCTACCAACCTGGGCTTGAACGCCCTGTGGTCAGCCTATTTTCATAGCAATAACATGGAGACGAGCTGGGTTACGCCGCAAGGGTGTAGACAGCGTTACGAGGGGGGCGCGTGGGGTGATGGCTCGCGGAGGCGGAAGACTTTGTACGGGTTCCACCGGTTGCTAGACCGATCGAAGCGGACCACACCCAGAAACCGCCCATCTCGCGAGTATAGCCTGTAGTTCTCCAGATGGCCGGCGTAGAGGCCCCGGTGTCCCAGAGATACGGGGTGACCGTTTCTGAGCATCTGCTCCACGCCCTCGCCCACGGACACCGCTTTCATATTGAGCAGCAGAGCATCGAGGGGGAGGATCATCTCCTTCCACCTATTCTCCTCCACCGCCTCGGCGAACTGGTCCAGTGTAACGGCGTCTTCGATGCGGAACCCGCCGGTGCGAAGGCGCACCAGGCTGGCAGTATGGGCGCCGCAGCCCAACATCTCCCCCAAGTCGTAGGCCAGAGAGCGCATGTACACGCCCCGGCCGCACTCACTCTCCAGGGTGATTAGAGGAAGGTTGAAGTCGAGCAGGTCCAGGCTGTAGACCTCTACCTGGCGGGCTTCCCGTTCCACCTCCACACCCTGCCGCGCCAGCTCGTAGAGCCGTTTGCCGTCCTTCTTCAGGGCACTGTGCATGGGCGGCTTCTGCAGAATCGTCCCCCGGAAAGCGTTCAGCGCCTCCTCCACCTGTTCGCGGGTGATGTGGGACGGGTCCTGCTCCCGGACAACCTGGCCTTCGGCGTCGTAGGTGTCGGTGGAGACCCCGAGGCGCACGTCCATACGGTAACCCTTGGTCTCATTGATGAGGTGCTCCATGAGGCGGGTGGCCTGGCCGAAGCAGATGGGGAGGATGCCGGTGGCGAGGGGGTCCAGGGTGCCGCCGTGACCCACCCGCTTCTTCATGCCGGTCAGCCGTTTCACCCTGCGCACGGCGTCCATGGAGGTGGAACCCACGGGCTTGTTGAGCACGAGAAAGCCGTTGATCACAGGCCCCTGTCCTCCTCCTCGCCCACCTCTAGACCTGTGCTGGGTCATTAGCCGGCTTCCTCGACGTCCTTCAACTGATACATGGCCCGGCTGATGGTCTCGCTAAGCTCCAACGAGTCGTCGTACACGAAGGTCAGGCTAGGGATGTTGCGCAGGGGGAGAACGTCGCCCAACTCCTTGCGTATGTAGCCCGCAGCGGCGGTGAGGCCCTGAAGGACCTCCTCCCTTCTTTCTGCCGAGGCAAGGACGCTGAAATGGACCTTGGCCGTCTTGAGGTCGGGGGAAGTTTCGACGCGGGTAATGCTTATAACAGAGCGAAGCCGTGGGTCACGCAGGTCTACCTGGATGACGCGGCTCATCTCCTGACGAAGGAGTTCGTTGATCCTTCGGATACGCCTGTTCATAGGAGGGGTCGTCTCCAGCGGCGGGCCGCCGGAAGGCTATGCTCGGCTCCTCTCCCTGCGATGGGCCTGGAGGACGTCGCCTTCCTGGAAGCTCTCGAAGCCGGTGATGCCGACGCCGCACTCGAAGCCGGCGGTCACCTCGTTCACGTCATCCTTGAAGCGGCGGAGACTTGAGACGGAGCTCTCGACAACGACGACTCCGTCCCGGAGGACGCGGGCGGCGATGCCGCGGGTGAACCGGCCATTGTTGACGATGACGCCGGCAACATTGCCCGCGCGGCCCGCCCGGAATACGGCGCGAACGGTGGCTGTCCCCTGCACAACGTCCTTGTAGGCGGGTTCAAGAATGCCCTTGAGGGCTTTCTCCACGTCTTCGATTATCTGATAGATGATGTCGTAGGAGCGGATCTCCACAGCCTCCCGCTCGGAGGCGGACTCGGCGCTGGGCTCCGTGCCCACGTTGAAGGCCAATATGATGGCGTTGGAGGCGCTGGCCAGCAGAACGTCGCCCTCGTTGACGCCGCCGGGGCTGGAGTGGAGGATGTTCACCCGGGCGGAGGGGCTGTCGAGGCGCTCCAGGGAGCCCCGTACGGCCTCTACGCTGCCCTGCGCGTCAGCCTTGATGATGAGGTTCAGTTCCTTAACGTCTCCGGCGGAGATCTGGCTCATAACGCCTTCCAGGGTTAGAGCGCGGGACAGATTCTGGTCTTCCTCGCCCTTGACGACGTTCTCCCCCACCAGGGCTTTGGCGGTCTTGGCGTTGGGGACCACCACGAACCGATCGCCAGCTTGGGGGACGGAACTGAAGCCCAGAATCTCCACGGGCACCGCCGGGCCTGCCTGCTTGATCCGCTTGCGCAGGTCGTTCTCCATTGCGCGGACACGGCCCCATGCGGTTCCCGCCACGATGCTGTTGCCCACCTTGAGGGTGCCGTTCTGCACCAGCAGCGTTGCCAGGGGGCCCCGGTTTCTATCCAGTTGGGACTCTATTACAACGCCGGAGGCGGGGCGTTTGGGGTTGGCTTTCAACTCAGAAATCTCCGCCAATACCAGAATGCTCTCCAGCAGGTCCTCGATACCCGTCCTGTTCTTGGCAGAAACGGGAACGCCGATAATTTCACCACCGAAATCCTCCAACACGAGGGAGTATTCGAGTAGCTGTCCCTTAACCCGGTCGGGCCGGGCGTCCGGCAAGTCTATCTTGTTGATGGCCACGACGATGGGCAACTCGGCGGCCTTGGCGTGGTTGATGGCTTCAACGGTTTGGGGCATCACGCCATCGTCGGCGGCCACCACGAGGATGGCGATGTCCGTGACCTGGGCGCCCCTAGCACGAATGGCGGTGAAAGCCTCGTGGCCTGGGGTGTCCAGGAAGGTAATCTTCTGTCCATTGTAATCAACCTGGTAGGCTCCGATGTGCTGGGTGATGCCGCCCACCTCACCCTCGGTGATGCGGCTGTCGCGAAATGTGTCTAGAAGGGTAGTCTTTCCGTGGTCCACGTGGCCCAGGATGGTCACCACGGGACTGCGGGATATCATGTTGGCGTCGTCGGCGGACCCAACGTCCTCCAGGGCGGCGATAACGGGGGTCTTGGCGCGCTCCTCAGGCTTGGCGCGATAGCCGAAGGCAGGAGTAACCGTAGCGGCCAGGTCAAAGTCTATGACCTGGTTGATGGCAGCCATTACGCCGTTGCGCATAAGCTGCTTGATAACGTCGATGGGGCTGACTCGCATCAGGTCCGCAAGGTGCTTCACTGTAAGGGTATGGGGAAGCTGCACCTCCCTGGGGCCTGTTCTTTTTGTTTTTGTAGTCTTAGTTGTCATGGCGTCTCATTTCCTGCGGCAATTCCTTGCCACTGCATATACTCGATCCACAAATACTCCCGGGCCTGAGCGGGGACGGCGGCTCGAAAGGCCCGTTCCAGAAGCCCCTTGTCCCAGACCCGCTGCCAGCATTCCCGGCTATGGCAGAGATAACCTCCACGTCCATGCTTGACCCGCTTGAAGTCTATCTCCACACGTTCAGGAGAGGTGCGAACAATGCGAACCAACTGGCGCTGGGGCTGCTTGACACCGCAGGCCAAGCAGGTGCGAAGGGGCACATGCCGGGTTCTCACCTCTGCTTAGAACCTCCCTGGTTTGCGGCTATCTTCTGCGGACTTTAGCCTTCCTCTTGCTCCGACCGCGTCGCGAGCGTCCCCCTCCACCGCGCTCGAAGTCCATGATATCCTCGGCGAAACGTATCTTGCCCGCGTCGGGAGTGAGCTGAGGAACCTCCCATATTTCGTCGCCCATATCGAAGGGCAGATCTTCGTCCTCGTCCTCTTCTTCCTCTTCGACAGCCTCATCGACCATAACGTCGTCAAGGGTGAAGGCTTCCAATTCGTCCTGCAGGACAGGAGCCTCCTCGGGCTGCTCCTCCTGTTCAGCGGTGGCCTCTTCCTGGGCCAGTATCTCCTCCAAGACTTCCTCGAGGACCGGGGCAGCCACGGTCTCTTCCTTCTCCTGGGTTTCTACAGTTTCCAGCCGCTCCAGTTCCTCAAGCTCGCGCAGTTCAGCTTCAAGGACATCCTGCTCTGCTGCCAGCTTTTCGGCTTCTTCCTTGGCCAGCGTTTCGGCTTCTTCCTTGGCCTGGGCTTCCAGTTTAATCTGGGCTTTCTCCGACTCCCATTCAGCCATGCTTTTGATGTCCAGCCGCCAGCCGGTGAGCTTGGCGGCGAGGCGGGCATTCTGGCCTTCTTTGCCGATGGCCAGAGAGAGTTGGCGTTCCGGCACCACCACCACGGCGGCGCGGTCGTCCTCGTCGGCCACAACCTGCGCAACTTCGGCGGGGCTGAGGGCGTTGGTGATAAAGCGCTTCAGGTCCCGGTCCCAGCGAACCACGTCTATTTTTTCACCCTGAAGCTCGTTGACGATGTTCTGAATGCGGTTGCCCCTCATTCCGATGCAGGAGCCGATGGGGTCCACCCCGTCCTGCAGGGCTATGACGGCGACCTTGCTGCGAGAGCCGGCCTCCCGGGCGATGGAGCGGATTTCAACGATGCCGTTGTAGACTTCCGGCACCTCCAGCTCAAAGAGCCGGCGGAGGAGCTGGGGATGGCGGCGGGAGACGATGATTTCCGGACCGCGGGGGCTGCGGTTGACTTCCATGGCGTAGACCTTGAGCCTCTGGCCGCGGCGGTACCGCTCCGTGGGGACCTGCTCGTCCGGCGGCAGGACGGCTTCGGCCCGGTCCAGTTCGACGACCAAGCCGCGGCCAATCTCCATCTGGCCCACTACGCCGGAGATGATGTCGTCCACCCGCTTAGCGAACTCTTCGTAGACCATCTCCCGTTCGGCTTCCCGGAGTCGCTGCAGGACCACCTGCTTGGCGGTCTGGGCAGCGATGCGGCTGGCCTGATGGGAGAGGGACTCCATCTCCATTTCCTGGCCAAGGGCCGCGCCCCTACGGATGGCCATGGCGTCCGCAAGGCGGATTTCCGTCTTGTCATCCTCCACAACATCAACGACAGTCTTGAGGGTGTGAGCCCTAATTTCGCCGGTGTTGGGGTTGAGTTTGACGGAGATGTTAACACCGTCGCCATAGCTATCCTTCTTGAAAGCGGAAACAAGAGCGGCCTCAATAGCCTTGAGCACCTCCTCCTTAGGGAGGTGGCGTTCCGCTGCAAGCTGTGTCAACGCTATGAGAAAGTCGCTCTTCAAAGCTATCACCTCTCACAACAGCATTAAATTAAGAAAGCGGGTCAAGACCCGCTTTCCGCATAAGTTCCCGTGGGAAGAATCCCCGTGAGTATATCACCGAGACTCTACATTGGCAAGTTGACGCCCCTAGTCGGCGGGGGTTGTGGCCTCCGCAGGGGTTAGAGAGGGAAGGCCGCAGAACATCTCGTAGTCTATGAGGCCGGTGACGGTGGGGTTTTCGCCGCAGAGAGGACAGGCGGGGTTTCGCTTCATCCGGACCTCGCGGAAGTCCATTGCAAGGGCGTCTATGAGAAGGAGGCGGGACTTGAGGCTCTCCCCGATGCCCAAGATAAGCTTCAGGGCTTCGGTGGCCTGGATGCTTCCAACCAGGCCGGTGAGGGCGCCAAGGACTCCGGCTTCTGCACAGTTGGGGACCATGCCGGGAGGGGGAGGCGTGGGGAATAGGCACCGGTAGCAGCCGCTGCCCGGGATGAACACGGTTGCCTGACCGTCGAAGATCAGGATGCTGCCGTCGACGAGGGGCTTACCCAGCAGGTAGCAGGCGTCGTTGACCAGGTAGCGGGACGGGAAGTTGTCGGCGCCGTTGATTACGATGTCGTACTGCTCGATGATTTCCACTGCGTTTTCGGAGGAGATGCGGGTCTCGTGGACCACCACGTTCACGTCGGGATTGTAGGCGTGGAGGGAATCTTGGGCCGACATTACTTTGGGGCGGCCCACGTCGTCGTTGTGATGCAGAATCTGGCGCTGGAGGTTGGAGACCTCCACCACGTCGAAGTCCACGATGCCAATGGTGCCCACGCCGGCGAGGGCCAGATAGACGGCGGAGGGAGATCCCAGGCCGCCGGCGCCGATTATCAGGACCTTGGCGCTAATGAGCTTGCGCTGACCAAGACTGCCCACCTGGCCCATGATGATGTGCCTGCTGTAACGCTTGACCTGCTGGGGAGTCAAAGCCCTTGCCTGTGTCATCTGATTTCCTCCGTGTATTTGTTTCTATTCGTTCTGCATGAGTTAGGCGTGGTTTGCATTCGATCTAATAATCGAATACTGCGGTGTTAGACGGGTCATGACCGCCAATTGATGCGCTAACTCGGGGATGTATCCTTCCGATTAGGCGTGAAAAACATGTCTGCGGGGTGTGTTTCCCTCTGTGATCCAACTTGCAAATTTGAGGTTGATTCGTTTTTTTCTCTGGCGGAAACTAATCGCCTCGCGGCCCTTCAGGCGTGGATCTGGAGAACGGCCTTCCCAGCGGTGAGTTCGCTCTGCCGACGGGCCATGGTTGCTATTGTTGTGCTGCTAAGGAGGTCTCGTACGGCTTCTTCAAAGAAAGACCAGACCTCTCTCTGGGCGCAGGTCTCGGAAAGCTGGCAGCCGTCGGGTTCAACCAGGCAATCCAGCAGGGGCCCCCGGCCTTCCAGGACAGCCATTATCTGGGCAAGGTTGACATCTTCGGGTGGCCCGGCCAGGACGTGGCCGCCGCGGGGCCCACGTCGGCTCTTGATAAGGCCGGCCTTGTTAAGGGAGGTGACCACCTGTTCCAGGTAGGCTTCCGGTATCCCCTGGCGTCGGGCAATCTGGGCCGTCTGCTTGGGCACGCCTGGTTCGCCCTGGGCCAACTCCACCAGGGCGCGTACGCCGTAGTCCACTCGCATGGGAATTCTCATGACCGCGCCTCTCCCTCTCGCGGGGTTGATTATAGCATTCGCCCAATTTATTGTCCATTTGGCCTATGTCACCACACTATCCCGCTGCTTCATATCATTTTGAACAGAACAAAGTGCGGCGAAGAATCTTGCCGCATTGTTTCATTCCTGTGGCGGGGATGGTAGCATTATTGATGTAACTATCGACGGGCCACGCCGGTTTAGATGGCGGCAGTTCGCCCCGCAAAGCCTGTTTGAACATTTAGAGGAGAGTCATGGCAGACACGCTGACCATTTCGTTGGATCCCCGCAGTCTATTGGGAAAGAAGGTTAAGAACCTTCGCAAGGCCGGCATAATTCCGGTACATCTCTACGGTCAAGGGGCCGACTCTCAGGCTCTCCAGTGCGAGGCGAAGACCCTGTACCGGCTTCTGTCAGAGGCGGGGATGAACACTCCCATCAGTGTGACCGTTCCAGGACAGGAGGGGCAGAAGCTCACCTTCGTCCGGGAGATCCAGTGGGACCCGGTGAGGGGGGCGTTGCTTCACGTAGACTTTCTAAGCGTGGACGTGGCCAACGAGATTACCGCTATGGTGCCCATTATCCTGACGGGCGAGGCGCCGGCGGTGCAGACTACCCCGGATGCATCGGTGGGACAGTTGCTGCGCGAGGTTGAAGTGCGCGCGCTACCGTTGGACGTGCCATCGGAGTTTGCGGTGGACCTCGGGCTGATTGTGGAGCCGGGGGACGTAATTCGCCTGTCCGACCTCACGCTGCCTGATAGGGTTTCTTCCATCACGGACCTGGACGAGGTGATAGTCAGGATCGAGATTATGCGCATCGAGGTTGAGGTTGAGGAGGAGGAACCGTTGGAGATGGGAGAGCCGGAGGAGCAGGACCCGGAGGCTTAGACCAGCAACGATTGCAGGCGTTAGGGTCAACTGGGCAGGCGGGCTCCCAAGAATTGGGGATGGCCGCGTAGGAAGTCCGCAGCCGGCTGGGGACGCCGTCCCTCCAACTGGAGTTGACGCACCATTAGGCGGGTATCGTCGCCGGCTTCAACGACTAGGAAACCGGGGGGCTGGGCATGGAGTCCAACGACGCCGGGGCTGTTTTTTCCCTGTAGCGACCCTTGGTGCTGTGCACGCCCGTCGGTCTGTTGGGCTACGGCTACCGACGGGGAGCATTCTTCCACGTCCAGGAGCCGCAGCCTCTTGCCAAGCCAGTGGGTGTACAGGCCGGGCCACGGAGTGTAGGCCCGGAATCTACGGCACAGCATTGCTGCGTTCTCCCACCAGTCCACCTGCCCGTCTTCACGCGTGAGCTTGGAGGTAAAGGTAGCCAGGCTGGGGTCCTGCGGCTTGGGGATGATGCGGCGGTCTATCCACGGGGGGGCTCTTTCGGCCAGGAGTCGGGCGCCTGTCTGAAAGAGGCGGAGGGTAAGGGCGTCGGCCTTTTCGTCGGGCAGTATTTTCGTTGCTTGCTGGGCCAGCACAGGGCCTGTGTCCAACCCCTGGTCCAGGAGCATCAGGCTCACGCCCGTTTCCTCTACGCCGTCGAGTATGGCGGAAGGCACGGGGGAAGGGCCGCGATAGCGGGGCAGCAGGGACGGATGTATGTTGATGAAGCCGTGCTTGGGGACCCCGAGCATTTCGGGGGGAATGAGCAGCCCATAGGCGGCGACGACAACTAGGTCCGGCGACAGTTCAATAAACTGTTGAATCGCCGCGGCTCCTTTTAACGACGGTGGCTGAAAAATGGGCCATCCCCGCTCCAAAGAATACGCCTTCAATGGGGAAAAACCCCTTGACAGGCCGCGCCCTCTGCGCCGGTCGGGGGCGGTATAGACGCCCACAGGATCGCCCCAGCAGGAGTGCATAGCCTCAATCGCTGGCAAGGAGAAGGCGGGAGTGCCCATAAAGACTACTCTCATAGGCTAGTGATTATAGAAATCGTAAAGGAAGGAAACAACAGCCCAGAAAACGCCACTAGCCGCTCTACAAGGCTAAAATCGGCTGAAGCGTCAAACAATGGCGTGGTATGCAGTTGAACCCAATAGAATGGCGCGTCATTCATTACGGAATCAGTCTACATTAGACAAGCGCTCTGGGGGAAAGTTTATATTTTTATCAAACAACATATTAAATCGTAGACAAATGAAGGTTCGTTATTACTTTTCGACATTTGTAGCTTGCATCTTCCCCTCGTCATTGCTAGAGTAGGCAAGGTCATATTCATCCTAAATTATCAATGAGAGCAACGTGTGTTGTCTCTAGAGGGGCATGGGGACAAGTAGAAGGGAAGACAACACGGCTAAGGAAACCTGGTCGGCTGTCCTAGGGGAACTCCAGTTGCAATTGCCGAGTTCGGCCTTTGCAACTTGGCTGAAGGACACCGCCGGCTTGGCCTTTGCCGACGGCAAGCTGGTAGTTGGCGTGCCCAACGCGTTCACGTCCGAATGGTTGGAGCAACGGGCCTACCAGTTAGTCCAGCGCACGGCGTCGAAAATCGTCGGCCAGCCGTTGGACGTGGTCTTTCGCATCGAAAACCCGCCGGCTAACAGAGAGACCGACGACCGTGGTCGGCCCGCGCCGAGTCGACCGGCGGCGGCTCCGCTGTTTCAGACCGGCTTCCCAAACCGCCGCTACAGCTTCGATTCCTTCGTAGTCGGCCCGTCTAACAGCCTCTCCTACAACGCGGCGCTGGCCGTGGCGTCATCCTTTGGACAGAACTACAACCCCCTGTTCATCTACTCCGGGGTAGGCCTGGGCAAGACTCACTTGTTGCACGCCATAGCCCACCGGTGCAGGCAACAGAGCATCAACTACCTCTACGTTACCTCGGAGCAGTTCACCAACGAGTTCATCGCGGCTATTCGCAAGCGCAGCACGGAGGAGTTCCGCTCGCGGTATCGAAGCGTGGACGTGCTGCTAATGGACGACATCCAGTTCATGAGCAGCAAAGAGCAAACGCTGGAGGGGTTCTTCCACACCTTCAACGATCTCCATAACACGGGCAGGCAGATAGTCCTCACGTCCGACAAGTCTCCCAAGACCATGCCTTACCTGGAAGACCGGATCCGCTCCCGCTACTCATGGGGCCTGACAACGGACATACAAGCGCCGTCACTGGAAACCAAGGTAGCAATTCTCCAGACCAAGGCGAAGGAGATGAACGTCACCGCGAGCAACGACGTGCTGACGTATATTTCAGAGAGGACCGGGGGCAGCGTGAGGGACCTGGAGGGGGCCTTGAACCGGGTAGCAGCGACTGCACAGGTCGCCAAGGGGCCAATCACCCTCTCCTTGGTCAAGGGAGCATTGGAGGAGAAGACGGGACGAAGGCAGGTGACGACGAGTTCGCCCGAAAAGGTGTTGGAAGCCATCGAGGGGGCGTTCCAAGTGGATCAGGCCAGCCTGACAGGATCCAAGCGAAGACGGGACTTTGTGGTTGCCCGCCACGCCGCGATGTACATCATGCGGGAGCATCTGAAGCTGAGCGTGAGCCAGATAGGTCGGGCAATGGGCGGAAAGAACCACGCTACGGTTATCCACGGCATACGGCGCGTGAAAGATTACCTGGAGTCGGTGGAGGGGTTCCGAGCAAAGGTGGAAGCCGCCAAGGAGCAGCTCTCCTCATAACCTGCGCGGCAGTCGTAATCGTTTCCATTAAGCCTCTAATCCCTCTCAGGTAACCAGCCCATAGTTATCCACAACTATTGTGGATAACCTCCGGAAATCCTGTTGAAAACTCTCATAAATCGTTCGTTTATCATGGATATCTTTGGCCGAGTAGTGGAAATTCTGTTAACATCCTCTTAAGAGATCTTATCCACAGCCGTATCAACATAGCCGCAGCATTTATCACAGTCTTATCCCAAGAAACACCACACCTTTTGCACCGCAGTTCAAGAGTAAAATAGAGGTATATCAACAATCATCAACCTCTTAGTATTATGAGTATTACCTCATATAGAGATAGCTAATTGATAGATATAGCAAGAATAAGAATCATGGGCGGAAACGGTGGAAACGGGTGCGTCAGCTTCCGCCGCACCCGTTCGCTTCCCAAAGGTGGGCCGGAAGGAGGCGACGGGGGAGACGGCGGGGGCGTGTATGCCGTGGGAGACGGCTCGTTGAATACGCTGTTGCACCTCCGATACCAGCAGCTATTCAGAGGAGGCCGCGGCGGGCATGGTGGCGGCAAGGGAAAGACAGGCGCCCGAGGGCGGGTCTCGGAAGTCCGCGTCCCCCTGGGAACTTTGGTCTGGCGGGTAGAGCCCGACGGTGAGCGGGTGATGATTGCGGACGTGCTAGACGAAACTTCGACGATGCTGGCCCGCGGCGGCAGCGGTGGTCGGGGTAATCAACGGTTCGCCAATTCCGTGAATCAGGTCCCGCTGATTGCGGAAGGAGGGGATAAAGGCGAGGAGGCGAAGCTGCTGTGCGAACTGAAGTTGCTGGCGGACGTTGGAATCATCGGAATGCCCAACGCCGGTAAGTCTACGCTTATCTCCACCTGCTCCGCCGCGAAGCCACGGGTGGCCTCCTATCCATTCACTACCCTAAGCCCGGTATTGGGGATGGTGGAACGGCGGCTTGAGGAGTTCCTGCTGGTGGAGATTCCGGGGTTGATCGAAGGGGCTCACAAGGGCGTAGGTCTGGGCCACGACTTCCTGCGGCACGTGGCGAGAACCCGGCTGTTGTGGCACCTGGTGGACGGCGTGACCGGGGACGTGGCCGGCCAGTGGAACATGATCAACGCAGAACTTGGCATGTTCAGTCACGAGTTGTTGGAGAAGCCACAGCTGCTGGTGGTGAACAAGGCCGACATGATGACGAATGAGAGAAGGCAGGAGGTTGAGGAATCTCTGGCAGACCTGGGGGTCCCGTTCTACCTAGTGTGTGCCAGGACCGGCGAGGGTGTGGAAGCGTTGATAAAGCATACGCTATCGTTGATAAAGGAGATGCCGAAGCCCGCGGCTGCACCGGCGAGCGCACCCGTGGTCCATAGACCGGCGCCGAAGTACAGACAGACGGATGTATGGCAGGAGAACGGCGTCTACGTGGTCGAGTCGCCGCAAGCGATGCGGCTGCTGGCCATGGCCGACATGAAGGACAAGCGGGTTATACTTCAGCTCTGGCGAGAGTTCAAGCGAATAGGCGTAGCGTCGGCGTTGGAGAAGGCAGGCGTGGAAGTAGGGGACACGGTGCGAATGGGTAAGATTGAGTTGGAGTGGGGGTAGGATGAGAATTGGCGTCTTGGGCGGGACCTTCGACCCCATTCACCTGGGGCACCTGATCATCGCAGAGGAGACCAGGGACCGGCTCGACTTGGAGGAGGTCTGCTTCGTGCCGGCGAGAGACCCGTGGATGAAGGCAGGCCAGCCTCTGACGTCGGGGCATGACAGGCTGAGTATGGCGCGGCTGGCGGTGGAGGACAACCCGTTCTTCCAAGTATCGACCTTGGAGTTGGAGCGCCCTGGGCCGTCCTACACGGTAGACACTCTTAGAGAGCTGCAGAAGGAATATGGCCCGGAGGCGCAGCTGTTCTTCATCCTGGGATCGGACGCCTTCGTCCGGTTCGACGAGTGGAAGGACCCTGAGGGCATACTTGGGTTGGCTACATTGGTGGTGGTGGATAGGCCGGGAGCAACGGCTTCAGAGGAGGCTATAGCACATCAGGTGGGCAACGCCGGGAGCGTGGAAAGGGTTCGGGGGGTCCATCTGGAGATAAGCGCGAAGGATATTCGGCGGCGGGTGGCGGAAGGCGCAAGCATCCGCTACCTGGCGCCGGAGCCGGTGGAGCGGTACATCTACGCCAGGGGGCTATATCGGGGATGAGTGTTTCTGTGATTGCGGCGGAGCTGCTCGAGCTGGCCAAAGAACGAGGCGCGCTCACCTTTGGCGACTACGTGCTTTCGTCCGGGCAGCACAGCAGCTACTACTTCGACGGGCGGCGGCTGACGCTAGACCCCCGGGGCGCGTACCTGACAGGCAGGGCCTTCTTTGGGATGCTGCAGGGTTTTGACGTGGACGCCATCGGGGGGCCTACGTTGGGCGCGGACCCGATCGTGACGGCGGTTGCGTTGATCAGCGGCCTTGAGGGTAGACCAACTAGCGCTTTCATCGTGCGTAAAGAAGGAAAGGCCCACGGGATGGGACGAATGATTGAAGGCCCTCTGGAGCCGGGCAGCCGCGTGGCCATTGTGGACGACGCCTGCAGTACGGGCGCGTCCCTGTTTCACGCGGTGGACGCGGCGGAAGCTGAGGGGCATGAGGTGGTTGTGGTGCTGGCCATTCTGGACAGAAAGCAGGGCGGCACGGAAGAGTTGCTACGCCGGAGTTATGACTTTCGGTGCCTGCTCGAGGCTACTCCGGCAGGGGAGATACAGGTCGTCCCGGGCTTGGACGCGGGTGGGTAGAGGGTAGGCCGGATCGAGGAGTGGATTGGCGCGGCGGGTTAGTCCGTTGCTTCGCTGCGGTCCCAATCGGGGAGCGACCAGTATCCTACGAAGGGCACTTCGACGCGGGTGGGAAGACCCTGGGCGCGCTTGAGCCGCTGGACGTTGTACAGGTGTGTGATGACCTCGAAGTAGAGGTGGCGGAAGGTGGCTTCCAGGCTTACGTAGGTGAAGAGCGGCTCCGTTTCGTGCCAGCGGACTCCACGGGGGTGGACCTTGACGAACTGGGGCCAGTGGGGCGGCGTGTTGGGCCGGGGGACCTCCTTGACCTTCATGGAACCGAGGGTCTCCCTGGATAGTACGTAGCGGGCCAGAGCCAGGGCCTTGTCCAGGCGCACAAGGATGTCGTCCATGTCGCGGTACACTGTCTCGTCCAGCCAGCGAACGATGCCGTCGGCGGGTTCCGGCACGAGTTCCTGCAGCTCGCCTAGCTCCTCGAACCCATCGGGGAAAAGGCGCGATCCCCACTGTCTGAGGAGCCAGCCGGGGATGAAGGATGCCATGTGGCTGACCTGACGGCGGATGCTCCATCTTGCCCACTCCCACTGCTCGGAGTCCCAGTCCAGCTGCTCGTCGGTCATTCCCTCTACTTCGGGGGTTACCAGATCAAGTAGGGAGCCGAACTGGGGAAAGACTTCGTTGCCGGGGGTGGAGTCGGGCATGGAGTCTGTTAGCATGGATGCCTCCTCAAACGGTAACTTCTTAAAAACAGAAATCTGACCTAATGACTAAGTGTATATTAGCAGGACACGCGAAATCTTTGGGGAATGTTTCAATTGTAGGTGTGACGACTGGTTAATTCGTACTGACACATAGAATCTGGCGATCACCTATGGTCCAAGTTTCATAGGTGGGATAGAAATAATAATCAGTGTTGGCGCCGCAGTCTTGTTCCGCCCGCCCTTCAATATAACCGTCTCCAGGAAAACTATCATCTTCTGGAAGCGGGACAATGTCAACAACTTGGTAATCCCAGGCTCCGGTACAACTCACAATCTCAACCTGCAGGGCATCCGTTTCGGGGGCATCATTGAAGCACTGGCCGGCCTCCAAAGACTCCAAGCTAACTAAACGGTCGAGTTTCGCTGGATCAGTCAGTGACAAGCCAAAGCTTTCCTGGAGACAGTCTACTTGTCGATGGGTCCAGAGTGTCGATGACCATGCTTCTTCTTCGGGGAAAAGTATGAAAGTGTAGTGTCGGTCACAGTTGTCAAAGGCTTGGCGCCCGAACTCTATCTCAGAAGGGTAACTTTCGCCGACTGCATCAAAGGAGTCAACAACTCGGTACTGCCACTCACCATCGCAGGGTACGATTACTATGGTCTCGATAGTGATTTCTTCTGGGATTGTAGACTTGATACAGTCTCCTTCCACAAGTTCCAGTGTCCCAACCCTGGGCTTCTAAAGGGGCCGTAGCTGTGGGGGAGCGGAGAGATTGATTGATCTCTCGAATTCGGTCTGCATCGGACTCGCACCCAACTACAGAAAGCAAGGCTAGAAGAACCGGAATCCCAGTTACCGTAATCTTTGGCAAGCGCGTCGGGGAACACATCCGGAAGATGTGAGGTTGAATCCAGATGGCAACACTTATCTCTTATAAGTGCCAGACCGGTGGCTAAACGTCCAGTTCTTTGACGTTGCGGGCGTTGGCCTGAATCCAGCGCTTTCTGGGGGCCACGTCGGCGCCCATGAGGTCGGAGAAGGTCTTCATAGCTTCTTCGCGGCTCTGTCCGCCTTTCATAACCACGCTTAGCAGGGTGCGGCGTTCCGGATCCATGGTGGTCTCCCAAAGCTGCTCGGGGTTCATCTCGCCCAGGCCTTTATATCGCTGTAGGTGAACTCTGCGGTTGCCGTTGGTTGCGGCCAGCGCGATGTCCTTCTCCTCGTCGGAGTAGACGTAGGTCACCTTGCGGCCCACCTGGATGCGGTAGAGGGGGGGTTGGGCGATGTAGAGGTAGTCGCCCGTGATGAGGTCTTCCATGCCGCGGAAGAAAAAGGTGAGAAGAAGAGTGCGGATGTGGGAGCCGTCCACGTCGGCGTCGGTCATGATGATAATCTTGTGGTAGCGGAGCTTTTCGGCGTCGAACTCTTCTCCCTCGTTGGCGCCGAGGGCGGCGATGAGGGCGCGGATCTCCTCGTGGGCGATGACCCGGTCGCGCGCGGCCTTCTCCACGTTGAGGATCTTGCCCTTGATGGGCAAGATGGCCTGGAAGCGGCGGTCCCGGCCCATCTTGGCGGAGCCTCCGGCTGACTCACCCTCGACGATGAAGAGTTCGGATAGGGCGGGGTTGCGCTCGGAGCAGTCGGCGAGCTTGCCGGGGAGGGAGCTGCCGTCGAGGGCGTTCTTGCGTTGGACGAGCTCTCTGGCCTTGCGCGCCGCCTCCCGGGCCTTCTGGTTGATGGCAGACTTGGAAACGATGAGTTTGCCCTCGGCGGGGTGCTCCTCCAGGTACTGGCTGAGGGCCTGGACGAGGGAGGACTCGACGTTGCTCTTGACCTCGGTGTTGCCGAGCTTTGTCTTGGTTTGACCTTCGAACTGGGGATCGGTGATCTTGACGCTGACGATGGCTGTCAGGCCTTCCCGCACGTCTTCGCCGGAGAAGTTTGGCTGGTCGTCCTTGATAAGCTGCTGGCGGCGGCCGTAGTCGTTAATAACGCGGGTGAGTCCGGCGCGGAAGCCGGTCAGGTGGGTCCCACCCTCCTCGGTTCTGATGCAGTTGGCGAAGGAGTAGACGTTCTCGTATGAGCTGTCGTTGTACTGGAGGGCTACCTCCACGGCAGTTGTGTCAACGGTCTTCGCGAAGTAGAAGGGGGCGGACTGTAGGGGCTTGCGGCCCCGGTTAAGGTTACGCACGAAGTCGCTGATGCCACCATCGAAATAGTAGGAGCGCTCAGCGTCGCCCTTGCGCTGCTTGGCGTGACGCGGGCTGACGAACTTGATGGCGAGGCTCCGGTTAAGGTAGGCCACCTGCTTGAGGTGCTCGGTGATCATGCTGAAGTCGTAGTTGAGCTCGGGGAAGATATCGCCGTCGGGGGTATAGGAAATGCGGGTGCCCGTTTCGCCGAAGCTCATCTCCTGGGTCATGTCGGTCAGGACGTCGCCGCGGCTGAAGGTCTGACGGTAGAGAGCGTTTTCCCTTCGCACCTCTACTTCGAGGTGGCTGGCGAGGGCGTTTACGACGGAGGCTCCGACACCGTGGAGGCCGCCGGAGACTTTGTAGGCCCCGCCGCCGAATTTGCCGCCGGCATGGAGGGTTGTCATAACGGTTTCGAGGGCGGTCTTGCCGGTGGTGGGGTGGATGTCTATGGGGATGCCGCGCCCGTCGTCGGTGACGGACACGGAGCCATCCTCGCTGAGGATGATATCAACGCTGGTGCAGTAGCCGGCCATGGCTTCGTCCACGGCGTTGTCAACGATTTCATAGATAAGGTGGTGGAGGCCCCGCTGGTCGGTGCTGCCAATGTACATCCCGGGCCGGCGGCGGACGGCCTCCAGCCCTTCCAGAACGACGATGTCCTTGGCGGTATATCTGTTCTGTGTATCGGTGGCCATCGAGCAGGTCCCCCAATCCGAATTAAAGCGGTCTTGGCGAGGGGCGCATAGCCCCCTAATTTACATATCATGATTATACCACGCCTGGCCCTTTTACGCCTGAGTTTTGCGGGTAGGGTAAGGCCTGTTTGGAGAGACAGTACCCCGGGTGAAGGCTACGGGGCGGCGGCGTTGGCGGCTTCTAAGGCCCTGGAGATATTGTCGGGGGAAGGTTGGATCTCGTTGGCGTCAACCCTTTGCATCAGGGCAACGATGCTGTCGTTGTAGGGGGTGGGAACGCCGGACTCCGCTCCCCGGCGGGCTACCAGGCCGTTCAGATGGTCAATCTCCGACCTTCGCCCCTTGATGACGTCCTGGCCCATGGACGAGTGCCAATCGACGCGGCCCTTGGAGCGAAGACGGGCGTCCAGATCCTCCAGCACGTCGCCCCGGTCCGTTTCGAGCCACGTGGCGGCGCTCACCCCGCTGATGCTTTCCACCCGATGTCCCAGGGCGGTAGCCACCTGGACAACTTCCCCGACGACGTGAATCTTCAGTTGGCGGGCTTCTGCGGAATCGGCCTGGCCGTGGGAGCCGAGGCCGGACATGGCGCCCACCGGGTTGCTCATGCAGTTTGAGGCTAGCTTGGCCCACCGCTCGCCGGACAGGTTGGTGGTGGCCTTTGCGCCGTCGACGCTGCTGACCAGCTCGACGACCCGCAGCACGGCGGCGGTGACGGCGCCGTCGATGTGCCCGACGCGAAAGACGTCGTAGCCCCGGTCTCGGCCGACTTCGCCGCCCCGGTGGGTTTCGCCCGGCTTCCAGAGGGCAACCTGGATGTTGGACATGACGCAGCCGATGGCGCGGCGGATGCCGACCACGGCGGCTATGGTCTCGTCGTTGATGCCGTTCTGGGAGGAGACCATGTGCCCGGTTGGCTTCAGGTAACGCTCCATGAACGTGGCGGCCCAGAGGGTGTCGTAGGACTTGACGGCAATGAACGCCAGGTCGAACTCCCTGCCGAAGGATTGCGCTTCGTGAAGGTGGACGGCATTGACGGGTACAGTGAAGGGGCCCTGGGTGCCGGTGACGCTCAAACCGTTGGCCTTGATAGCCTCTACGTGGGCAGGCCACTGGTCGATGAGGGTAACGTCTTCCCCCTGGCGAGTCATGAAGGCTCCCAGGTAGCTGCCAACGGCTCCGGCTCCGAAGATTGCTATGCGTTCCATGAATTCTCCTCCCCTGGCCGCATCAAGGGCGACCCTGGGCATATTCTAGCAGAGTTGATTTAGAGAGTTGTCGAAAGGAGGACGAGATTCTTCGCTGTGCTCAGAATGACATCCAAAGGGCGTCGACGGGCGCGGGTTGGAACCCAGCCCGCCAAGGTGGGTATAATGGGCGGTGTGGAGGCGCGAATGGAGCTAAAGAATTTCATCAGAGACATACCGGACTTTCCGAAGCCGGGCATCATATTCAAGGACATTACGCCCCTGCTGCGGGACCCCGCAGCCTTCCGGGAGGCGGTCCATCGGATGGCCGAGCCCCTCAAGGGTCGAAGAATTGACGCCGTTGTAGCCGTCGAGGCGAGGGGCTTTCTGTTCGGCGCGGCCCTGGCCTACGAACTCGGAATACCACTGGTCCCCGCGAGGAAGAGCGGAAAGCTGCCCTACGAGGTCATATCCGTCACCTACTCCCTGGAGTACGGGGAGGACACCCTGGAGATGCACACGGACGGTGTGATGGCGGGTCAGCGGGTGGTGGTCGTCGACGACGTTTTGGCGACGGGCGGCACTCTGGCCGCGGCTTGCCGGCTAGTGGAGAAGGCAGGAGCGTCGATTGACGGTCTGTCCCTGGTGGTGGAGCTTTCTTTTCTGGAGGGCCGCAAGCAGCTGAAGGACTACGAAATTTCCAGCGTAATCACATACTAGGGGGATTGTGATGACCGAAAAAATAAACGTTGGCGGCGTGGAAGTGTGGGCGCTTCTGGACATGATCCCGCCCGCTTATACTCCCGACGACTTCTTCCCTAGCATTCCCTTGGACTGGTGGGATCCCTACCGCAAGGAGGTGTTCGACCAGGACGGGAATTTGCAGCTTTACTACGGATGCTTCGCGATCCGTTCCCAGGGGAAGCTCATTCTGGTGGATACGGGCATGGGGCCGGGGCCGCACCCGGAGCGGGGCAACCGCCGCGGAGAACTGACCCAGCGAATGAGGGAAGAGGGGTTGTCGCCGGGGGACGTGGACTACGTGGTGCATACGCATCTGCACGGCGACCACGTGGGTTGGAACCTGGATGCAAATGGAAGGCCGACGTTTCCTTCGGCGCGCTACCTGGCGCCCAAGGCCGACTGGGAATACTTTCGACAGGCCGAGGTTGCGCCCACGGCCCCCTTCGTGGCGGAATGCGTCGCGCCCCTGGAGCCGTTGGGTGTCATGGACCTGGTGGAGGGTGAGCACGCGATAACGGACGAGGTCGCCACGCTGCCGACGCCGGGGCATACGCCGGGACACCAGACCGTGGCGATTACGTCGCAAGGGCAGCGGGGCGTCGTTGTGGGGGACCTGATTCAGAGCGTGGTACAGGTGATGAGGCCGGAGTGGGGATCGAGGGCCGACGTGGACTCGGAGCAGGCACGGGAGACGCGGCTGGCGATGATGGCACGGATTCAGCGGGAAGACATGCTGGTTGCGGCTGGACACTTTCCGATGGGCGCCCACTTTGGGCGGATTATGACGTCGGAGGGGCGGCGCTACTGGCGGATAGAGAAGCCCGCCGGGTAGGGTCAGAGGCGCGGCGGTTTAGCCCCTGGGCATTTAATTCTCAGGCGTAAGGGCCCAGGTGGAGGCCGCCGATGAGGTGAACGTGACCATGGGACTGGCTCTGCATGCCGTCGCGGCCAAAGTTGGAGAGGACGCGGAAGCCTCCCGGCGCTATTTCTTCCCCTAATTCCGAAAGCGCTTTACCTATCTTGGGTAAGACGGGCGACTGCCAGAGTTCCTGCTGGCTAAGGTGAATCGTGGGCATTCCCAGCAGCATGACCGGCACCCACGTCAGCTTATTCTTGATGATGACGAATTCGTCCTCGTGGCGGTAGAAAGTTGCGGGAGACTCGCCGGCGATTATCGTACAGAAGACGCAGTCCACGGGCGCCCCTAGAATCCCCGACGATTGGAATCTGGCTGGCGCCTTCGGCGTTGGTCCCGATAGTCGGGGACGCCGATGGGCAGCCAGTAGATGAAGGTTTCCATGAGCCGGGAGGAAAGACGGGGATGGGATGCCTCAATCTCGTCTATTTCCAGATAAGTGGTTATCATCGTGGGCAGCCGGGCGTTGTGCCGGTGCACAACAAGTTGATAGAGTTTTTCCTTGGCCCAGGGGGTGCTGGTCTCAGCACCCAGGTCGTCGAGAATCAGGAGGGGCGTCGACTTCACCTGTTCGAAAAGTTGGTCGTACTGTACCGGGCTATTGGGGCTGTACGTGGCCCGCAGGTGGTCCAGCAAGTCAGGAACGAAGGTGAAGAGGGCAGGATAGCTAGTTCTAATGCACTGCTCAACTACAGCAACGGCGAGGTGAGTCTTGCCGCTTCCGTGTTCGCCGGTGATTAACAGCCAACCTTCCGGGTGCACGGCGAAGTTAGTCGCCGCGGTATAGGCTCTTTCCAAGTACTCTCGTCCTTCACGGTCTACGTCGTTTCGCCTTACATTGAATGTTTCGAAGGTCATGCGGTTCAGCATTTCTTTGGTGAGGCCGCTGTACCGCTGAAGTCGCTGCATCCGCTCCTGGTCAGCGGCCCGATCTCGGCAGCGGCAGGGGAAAAGCTCGCCGAAGTCGGGATGCCCCAGGGGGACCCTTCGCTCCACCCAGCCGTGACCGTCGCACACCGGGCAACGGTCTTCCTCCTCAGCCTCCAGGCGGGTTTCCCCGTCTTCGTACATATTCCTCGATGTAGCGTCTTGGGTCACGCGCTTTAGAATTTCTCCCAAACTTTCCATCTGTCTTGCCTTCCATCTCCCAACGTCTGAGGATGGCCCGAACGTAGGGCCAGCTTCTCTTGCCGCTGAGGGCCGCTTCTCGGATAGCGGTCTCGGTCCACTCCCGGGGATAATCCGCCTCTGCCGACTTCAGCTCGTCGGCAACCAGCGGGGTAATCATACCTATTTCTTGCTCGTAGAGGTCGAATACGTTGGGGCGGCTTTTGGCGCTGGGCGGTTCCGCGGTCGAATCATCATCGCCTTGGGGCAGAGTCAGCGTCCCCGCCACCGCCCGCCGTAGAGCAGCGCGGTGGGTCTCCTGGTTCAGGACGAATAGGGTGGTTCTCCCCCGTTCGGTGTTCACGGAGGCCCTGGCGAAGATGCCGCGCCGAGCCCCGCCGTTCATGGCGTCCGTTATTTCTTCCTCGTCCAACTCGCCTTGAAGCACCGGGTCAGACCTCAGCTCCGCCAGGGTGACGCAGCGCAGGGCGCCCTTCTTGCGGTGGATGTGCCACAAAGCCCGGAGGATGCACTTGAGCTCCGCCAGGCTGTCTATGGATTGGAGCACGTCGCCCAGGAGGGGGTCGGGCACCGGCGTGAAGGTGGTGGTGGAGGGCAGGGACTTGGGGTTCATGAATGGGCGAACTCCCTATCCAGGGGAGCCGGCTCGAATCTCACGTTCTTATTTTGGAACAGGAGCTTGATGTTGCCGATGGGTCCGTGGCGGTGCTTGGCTATGATAATCTCCGCAACGTTGCGGGGGTACTCCGGTCCTTCGGGGAAGCGGTTGAGCCACTCCTCCTCGGTGGTGTACATATCTTCGCGATATATGAACATTACCACGTCCGCGTCCTGCTCGATGCTGCCGCTCTCCCGCAGGTCGGAAAGCTGGGGCCGGTGGGAGGGCCGCATCTCCACGGCCCGGCTAAGCTGCGAGACGGTCAGAACGGGTATGTTCAGGTCCCTGGCCATCCCCTTGAGGGCGCGGGAGATTTCGCTGATCTCCTGGACGCGGTTGCCCAGACGTCTGCTGCCTTCGATGAGCTGCATATAGTCCACGATCAGCATGTCCAAGTTGCGCTCCAGGTGGAGGCGGCGAGCCTTGCTTCGCATCTCTACGATGCCCTGGAGGGGCGTGTCGTCGATATAGAGGGAGAGTTCCGAAAGGGATCCCACTGCGTCGATGATGCGCTGCTCCTCCGGGGCGGACAGGTCCAGGCCCGGATGCAGCCAGAGCCGGAGGCGATGGGAGTCCACGCCGGCCTCGCTGGCCAGAATGCGCATGGCCAGCTGTTCCCGGCTCATCTCGAGGCTGAAGATGCCAACGCTGGAGCCGTTTTGGGCGGCGTTGACGGCGACGTTGACGGCGAGGGCGCTCTTGCCCACGCTGGGACGGGCGGCGAGGATGATGAGGTCGGAGGGCTGGAGCCCGCCGAGCAGGTCGTCCAGGGAGGGGAAGCCGCTCATGATGACGGCGCTGGCGTCGGACAGGGGCTCCGCAAAGGCGGTACGGTCTTCCAGGAACTGGTCAAGCACGTCCCGAATGGGGACGAACTCGCGGGAGGAGTGTCCGGTGCGCAGGCCAAATAGGAGGTTCTCCGCCTGGCTGAGAGCGGCCTCTTCGTCGGCTGTGCCGCGGTATCCAATGCTGGCGATCTCTGAGGCGGCGCCGATGAGCCGGCGCATGGTGGCGGAACGGCTTACAAGGTTGGCGAAGTGAACAATGTGGGTGGACGTGGGGACGCTGGAGACCAGGTGGCTCAGGTAGGCGGCGCCACCTACGGTTTCCAGACGCTCCCGCAGGTTGAGTTCGTTGGTGACGGTGACCTGGTTTACGGCCTCACGGCGCTCGAAGAGGGCAACGCAGGCCTCGTAGCAGTAGGAGTTCCTGTCCCGGTAGAAGTCCCCCGGGTTTAAGCGGCCCGCCACCTTCAGGATGGCCTCGCCGTCGATGAGGAGGGAGCCGATGACGGCCTCTTCGGCCTCTATGTCGTGGGGTTGGAGCCTCTCTTCATACACCGGAAGTTGAACCTCCTCAAGGAAGAAGGGCGGGTTGCAGGCCGGCCCCTATGGTGGCTTTGTTGGCTGTGCTGACGCTGGAGCGGTTTGGGGAACAAGGACGGGGTTGAAACCCGCCCCTACGCCTCTTCGGTCTCGGCGGAGGGTTGTTCCTCGCCTTCCGGATCATCGTCGGCTTCGTAGTCTTCCTGGCCCTCGCCCTGGGCCACCACGGTTATCTCGGCTGCGACGTTCTGGTGAAGGCGCAGGTTGATGTTGTAGCTGCCGGGCTCGCGGATTGGTTCGCTCAGCTCGACCATGCGGCGGGCCACCTTTTGGCCGGTGGCGCCCTCCAACTCCTCCAGGATGCGGGTGACGGAGATGGCGCCGTAGAAGCGGCCGGTGGGGCCGACTTTGCCCGGGATTTCGAGAGTGGTCCCCTCCAGGATGCGGGCGAGGGCCTGCTTGTCGCCCGTTTCGCGGATGCGACGTTCGTCCGCCGTCCTCTGGAGCTTGGAGATGCGTTTCATCTGCTCCCGGGTAGCTATGGTTGCGAGGTTCTTGGGCAGGAGGTAGTTGCGGGCGAAGCCGTTTTTGACTTCCTTGATTTCCCCGGCGTTGGCCACGTTTATGACGTCTTCGAGAAACAGTACGCGCACGGCAGGACTCCCCTTTTGGCGTGAAATAAAAAGGGATTATACCCCAAACCCGCGGTTGGGAGAAAGGGTGGGGGTGGGGTTGTGATTGCCTGAATTGGGATGCAATGATATTATTCGAGGAGTCATCGCGTTCACACGGCGTCTATTGTTTTCACTGGCGGCGTTAGTGTGGACAAGAATAGTCGTAAATGGTGTGGACGCGCAGATGGCACAAAATTGAATGGAGGATCGCCACTCATGTCTAATAGCAGTGAAAAACGTTCTGCGGCTAAGGGCAAGAATGCTCAGTCGTCGCAACAGAAGCAGTCCCCCACTTTTGTATCCCGATACATCGCTATCGATTCCCACCTAATTGAGCGTAACGGTTCAATCGATCAGGTCTTCGGTATAGCCGGTGAGAGGCCCGCGGGTCGCAAGCTTGCAAAGGACATTGCCAACGTTTGCAACCAGTTTGATGCCGAGGGCTACGACATCTTCGACACGTTGCCGATAGTTAGCGGTAGAATTGTAGAGGCCACTGTGGAAGCTGCCGAGGAAGTCAGGGGCCGCACCTATAGGATAGAAGAGAAGCAAGAGTCTAAAAGGGACATAGGGGATTTCTACACGGACACTTACTATCCACCGAAGACCGAAATAAAGCACTACGTTGACACAGGAGCAGGTTACAGCGTCACCGACGGTGTGGTAATAGTCGCCAAACTGCGTAGTTAATAGCTCTCCCAATTCCTAAAGCCCAGCCACGTCAAGCGCCGCCAGCGTGGTTGGGCTAGTTCTTTAGTAACCCCGATCGACTAGATCCTCAAGTTCCTCTCGCGTTGGTTGCTTCATAGTACGAGGCAGTTGGCCGCGTATCCAGGAAATTGTTTGCTCACGAATCTCCTCCCTCGTTAGATGCCGCTTCGGCAATTGGTCAATGATATCCTGGAGTTCATCGTGGCTGTCGCAAGGATGGGCGGCTTTCAGCGCATTCAACTGATCAGTCATTTGCCTCATCGCTTCCCGCACTAGGCTTTCCTTGTGGTCGATACCGATATTTTTTGCCCCCTGTGAATGTGCTTGCCCATCCATGGTACTCCTCCTAAGTGCGTCCACGTCATAGTAGCCCGCCAGCGGAAATAGCGTCAACTACCCCTGAACCCCTCCCATCCTTGACACACGGCGGGCTTAGGAATACCTTGGGCCTAGTCTTGGCGGGAGGCATCGCATGAAGGTTCTGAAGGGCGCAACGCTAATCGACGGCACGGGCGGGACGCCCATCCCCAACGCAACCGTCGTAGTCGACGGGGAGCGCATCGTCGACGTGGGCCCAGCCGACGCCGTAACGTCCCCTCCCGACGCGTCGGTGGTGGACCTTTCGGGCATGACCCTCCTCCCTGGCCTCATCGATTGTCACGACCACCTGGGACATACCGGCTACGGCCTCATGGACCGGTGGGAGTTGGACGCCCCCGCAAGCCTGCGACACCTGCGCACGGCCCAGGTGCTCCAGGACACGTTGGAGATGGGCTACACTTCCGTCCGCGACGCCGGCGGCCTCGACCACGGGTTCCAGCTTGCAGTGGAGGAGGGGCTGATCCCCGGGCCGCGTCTGACCCTCAGCATCTCGTTGATCTCTCCCACAGGCGGCCTCTCCGACGTTCGCAGCCCTTCCGGCCACTGTTGCCCCGCTCCGGTGAATCTGAACCTGCCTTCGGGAATGGTCGACGGGCCCGACGCCATTCGCGCCAAGGTGCGTGAGCTTTGCCGCATGGGAGCGACGGTCATCAAGTGCGCCACCACCGGCGGCGCCAGCTCCCGACCGGGCCACGGCCCCTTTGACCGGGAGTTCACCCGCGAGGAGATGGAGGCCCTGGTGGGCGAGTCCCACGACCTGGGCCGAAGGGTCATGTGCCACGCCCTGGGAGGCCCCGGCCTTCGGCTGGCCCTGGAAGTAGGAGTGGACAGCATCGAGCATGGCACGTATCTGAACGAAGACCCGGACCTGATTCCGATGATGGTCGAGAAGGGGATCTTCTACGTCCCCACCCTGCTGGTGTACGTATACCATCGGGAGAACGTGCAGGACCACGTGAAGGAGCGAGCGCGGGATTTATTCGCCCACCACATGGATAGCATCAGCAAGGCTCTGGACGCAGGCGTCAAGGTTGTGGCGGGTACCGACGCCGGCGGATGGAGGCATCCGGCCAACGCGGGCGAACTGCGATGCATGGTCGAAGAGGCGGGAATGTCGCCCATGCAGGCACTGGTTGCGGCTACGGCAACTGCGGCCGATTGTTTGGGACAGGCGGACGAGTTGGGGACCGTCGGCAAGGGCAATCTGGCTGACCTGGTGGCGGTGGACGGCGACCCTCTACAGGACGTCACCTGCCTGCTGGACAAGGAGCGGATCAAGCTGGTGATAAAGGGTGGCCAGGAGTTCGTGAATGCCCTTTAGGGATAGGGTGGGAGCACCCGCCTAATACTCCTCGTTCAGTCGTTGGCTCCGTCTCGGTTGAGGACAGTGCGAAAAGTTAGAGACACGCGGCGGCGACGGTCCCGCCGTCCATTGGCTGTCAGCTCAGACTTTCGAGGTGCTATGCCGTGCTGCCAAATAGATCGGGATTCGCCGGTTAGCAACACGCAAGAGCAGCGAAAGAGCAGTGCGGGACGCTTCTCGTTCCAATCCTCAGAAAAATCCATCTCCCAATCGTCGCCTAGAGAAATGGTGCAGACTGTGGGCCCAAAACCACGGTGGTCCGTATGCATCGCAATGCCCTGTCCAGGCTCGTACTCGTTCACAATAACCTGTTCGGGAATCCTATCGAATAGACCGGTTTCATCGTAGAGCCTCTGCGCTAAATGCCCTAGCCAATGTGGCAATTCGCCAATATGCATATCAGGTGTAATGGCCTTGGCCTTGTAGTCATACCGCCAACCGTAGTGTTGCACGCGCCGGCTCAGATCATTGAGCCAGAGTCCATCTGCCGCGTCGATGCGTTCTATACAGAGAGATTCTTCTTCTGGAGTCAAGAAGCCCTCGCAGAATACTAGCCCCGGCACTTCGGGTGAGTCTTGTAAGTCAGGCTTCCCGCTGACGGCATGATTCAGGTGGCGTGGCATCGTGAGGCCATTTCCAGGGCTGGCGGTCTCGGTGTCGAAAATCGATAGTTGTCGTGTCATAAAATTCCTCCCATCTGCCGGCTGTTAACGTTCCCTAACTGGCACCTATTTCCCAATGTTCCGTTCTATTCTCCGCAATTTTAGTCTATAATGCCTTGGATGAATACGGACTGGACAAATCTTCTGAGAAAAGAGGCATGCTTTCTGCTGTTACGGAATATAGACGATGACTGTCCTAACAACAGTGAATTACTAAGATGCTGACCAAGGTCAAGAGTTGCGCTATTTTGGGGTTGGAGGGCGCAATCATCGAGGTGGAGGTAGACATATCCCCGGGGCTGCCCGCCTTCAACATCGTTGGCCTGCCCGATACGGCGGTTCAGGAGGCAAGGGAGCGGGTTCGCGCCGCCATCCGAAACTCCGGCTGTGAGTTTCCGATGCGCCGCATCACCGTCAACCTGGCGCCGGCGGACATGAAGAAGGAAGGCCCCTCCTACGACCTGCCCATCGCCGTGGGCATCTTGACCAGCTCCGGCCAGCTGGAAGAACAGGCAAACTCTGCCCTCTACCTGGGGGAGCTTTCGCTGGACGGAAGCACGCGTCACACCAAGGGGGTTCTGCCCATGGTGGCGATGGCCAAGGACGAAGGGTTTGCCCAGGTATTCCTTCCTGCCGAAAACGCCAGGGAGGGCTCGTTGGTAGAGGGCATAACCGTGATGCCCGTGTCGTCCCTGGCAGAGCTGGTGTCCCATCTGACGGGAGAGTCGGCCATCGAGCCGTGCCCGACGGACCACCTGCTGCTTGCCAAGGAATCGTTCGCCTCCTGGGGGCCGGACATCTCCCACGTTAAGGGGCAAGAGAACGCCAAGCGGGCCCTTGAGGTGGCGGCAGCGGGGATGCACAACCTGATGATGACGGGGCCGCCGGGCAGCGGCAAGACCCTTCTCGCCAGGACCATGCCATCGGTGCTGCCGGTCATGGCTCCGCAAGAGGCGTTGGAGGCCACAAAGGTCTACAGCATCTCCGGCATGCTTCCTTCCGACCAGCCCCTCATCCGGCAGCGGCCCTTCCGGTCGCCCCACTACACCACGTCCCACGCGGGCCTGGTGGGCGGCGGGCGGACCCCCCGACCGGGGGAGATTACCCTGGCCCACCGAGGCGTACTGTTCCTGGACGAACTGCCGGAGTTCGGACACAACGCCTTGGAGTCCTTGCGGCAGCCCCTGGAAGACCACGTTGTGACCATCAGCCGCGCCCAGTGGAACGTGACTTTCCCCTGCAACTTCATGCTGCTCGGGGCCATGAACCCCTGCCCTTGCGGTTTCTACGGCGACCCCAAGAAGGAGTGCCGGTGCAGCCACAACATGGTGTCTAAATACCAGCGCCGCATCAGCGGGCCGCTCATGGACAGGATGGACATGTTCGTTGAGGTGCCGGCGGTGGAGTACGAGAAGCTAATGGACGGGACGGAAGGGGAGACCTCCGCCCAGGTGCAGAGCCGGGTGGAGGTTGCTAGAGAGGTGCAGAACCGGCGATTCGAGGGATTGGCCTTCAGCACGAACGCAGAGATGGGCCCGGCGGAGGTCTGGGACTTCTGTCAGGTTGGGCAGGACTGTCAGAAGCTGCTGCAGACGTCGATGAAGCAACTCAATCTCAGTGCGCGGGCCTTTCATCGAGTGCTCAAGCTCTCCCGCACCATAGGGGACCTGGCGGGTTCGGACTCCATAGAAGTGCAGCACCTAGCGGAAGCCCTGCAGTACCGCCCCCGCTGGGCGGTTTAGGGGGCGGGAGCCGCAGCCGTTCCCCGCTCGCTTTGCCACTTTTCGGTTGCTGGAAGATCTAGTCGGTGCAAGTTAGGTGTCCTTGTCGCTAGCACTGAGTACCCCTTGCGCGGTTGGAGCAGATCATAAATTCGTCCACGTCACCCCTCCTACCTAGCAATAGGCTCTTCGCGGTTATTTGCGCCTGCTGGGCAATTGCGATGAAGAGTTGAGGTTCTCGTGGGTCGCGGAATTGCGCAACACTTGATACGAATTTTGTCTGAGGCTATCGGGCTGAAGTGAGCTAAATGCGAAATAGCGTCTATTTTCGGGTCCACTTCAGTTGGAGATGCAATTGTCTTCTTTGTAAGTTAATATGTAGCTTGTATTACATTCCCCACAGTGGTAGTCGTTTATCGATATTGCAATTGGGAAATCTTGATGGCGAGGAGGTGAGAGGTGGAGCTTAATGAGTATCAACGCCGCGCCAGTCAAACGGATCAACAGCCCCATACGGTGTCTTTGGAGGATAAGCCTCGTAGCATCCTCGTTCCGTTGCTAGGCCTTGCGGGAGAAGTTGGGGAACTGCTCGGTGAGCACAAGAAATGGCTTAGGGATGGCGATTCATACAAACTGTTCCCTGATCGAGTGAAGGAAGAACTTGGCGATCTGCTCTGGTATTTGTCTAACGTAGCAACGAAACATGGTCTGATGTTGGATGACATCGCTACCCATAATCTTACCAAAACACAGAGGCGATGGAACTCAAGCAAAATTTTAGTAAGTCCGCCGAAGCTGCTCGACGAGGACTTCCCAGAGGCGGAACAACTTCCACGTCAATTGATTGTGTCAATCGATTCGGATAGCGATTCCAAGTCTATCACTCACATAAATGGCAGGCGATTTGGCGATTATCTGAGCGATAATCGGTATGAAGATGATGGCTACCGATTCCATGACATATTCCATTTGTCTTATGCCGCCATCCTTGGTTGGTCGCCTACCGTACGGGCTCTCCTTCGCCGCAAGAGAAAGAGTGATCCTCGGGTTGATGAGGTGGAGGATGGGGGAAGAGCCATGGTAATAGAGGAAGGAATATCCGCCATGGTGTTTAGCTACGCTGAACGGAGAAATTTTCTTGAAGGCGTCGAGGGAATCAACTACGAATTGCTTAGAACCATCAAGGAGATGACCGCTCACCTAGAAGTAAGTTGCCGTACTGAAGGCGACTGGGAGCGAGCGATAATGACGAGCTTTGACCTCTGGCGGCAGGTCAGGGCAAGTGGCAAGGGAAATATCCGCGCCGACCTGAAGAATGGGACAATCGAGTTAGATTCTGAGGCTGAAGCTCTCCGACATAGTAGGATAGCATAGCTGCCTTAATCTCGATCTCCCAATTCTCGTTTCCTAGGTGGTCCCCTTTCGTTGATGCTTTACACTATCCTCCCTTTTCTTCATCTGACGAATGAATAATAGAGACGCAGTAGCTCCCATAGATGCTGTAGCCGCCGCAGCGAAGCTTAGCGTGAATAGAAGAACTATCCATCCCCAACCTGTCATCCAACTAGGAACGGATGCTTCGGGGGTGTTACGCAGGCTCAAGATTATGGACAAGGTCGCTCCTAGGATGGTTACAGCCACCAGGAAGATTCCAAACATGACAAGTGGTTGAAGATGTTCCCGAAGATTCTCTGTCGCGGACTTTAACTTCTCTTCTAGTCGATTAGATTGGTCTATTTGTTTGTCTTCAACTTGGGTTACGTAGGTCCAACTTAATTCTCTTTGGTCTCGTAAATCGCGTTTGATTCGCTTCCAAGAATCACCTCTTTTCTGATTTGTGACACATCCGGTGACTTCATGGAGTTCGAACGTAAACAGGCCATCACCCGGTGAAAGACGAATTGGCTCGTTTCCTAAATTGGCCACCCGTATGTACAAGCGCTCGTCCTCTTTGCCATTCCCGTATAGCGGGTCCACCTGAATGCCCATTAACCCCGTCAAACCCTGTAGGGCGTACTTAAGTCGGATTCCAATCTTACCAACCAGGTCCGGAGGCATATCTAACCGCTCCAAAGTGGAAAGGATTGCGATTTTGCCAGGATCGATGGTGATATAACTCTCACCAAAGCTGTTTGTGGGATCGTAGAATTTGCCATCGACTAACAGCCCATCATCCGCGATTCTGAGTACGTAAGAGGCTTCTTTGATTTGGGATGGATCCCACGATTCCTTCTTAAAAACTTCCTCGTCCTTAAGCCGACTTAGGATAGCTTGACCGCTGAGAATCACTGTATCAGTCTCCTTTGCTCTGGATGGCGCTCCGCTGGTTCAGTTCCAGTTCGTCTCGCTTTCGGCAACAGGTGGTTGAGGCTCCATTTGGGCGGAAACCAGTAAGACATCTGCTTCCCCGATGGCCGGTAGGTCTGCTTGATGCGAAAGCGATTGTTGACTCCCTTAATGCCTGGATGTTTCACCCTTGCGTACTTGGACACTTCGCAGAATAGGTTTTGGCAATCGATCAACTGTAGAGGTCTTCCCCACAAGGAACGGAACTCTAATCCTAATCGTTGCAACTCGTAATCTTGACGTTCCGTTACGTAGCGGATGATATCGGCCTCGGTGAAGCCGCCTAGGCGACTGAAGCATTTGCGTATGCCATCCAGGGCCCCAGGGCCGGGCATCACGAACTCCATTTCTGAGAAGTTGCAAATCTCGCTGTAGTTAACGTCAGTTATAAGCTGGTATGCCAAAAAGTTCCCAATCATGGGGTAAGACCGCAGCAACTCGAAGGCTTGCTTCATCGATGCCGCCTCTGCCACTCGATGCGGCACTTCGTCATCCATCATTCGCTGTAGTAGAAGCAGGTGGTTACGGTGTTTAACGCGGTGGCTAAACGTGCGGCTGCCGGAGGGCATTATATAGGCTGCGGAATAGATGCGAGTCTTGGATGCGAGCGCCTCAGTCAGCACTTGGTCATAGCGTCCAAACGTGTAGTCTTCGTACACGATATTTCCTAGTTGCGACTCCAACAACTCCCACGTCTCGACCTTATTGAAAAGCTTGAACAAAATGGTGCGAAAAAAGACTTCCGGCACCGATAGCTCACCCTTGTAGATGACATTTCGGATGAGGTATTGGCTAACTCGATCCGAGGCCCGGTAGACGTTGGTGAACCTATACCGGGCGATTATTGGATCCTCAGTCCAAGGGAACTTGGCCCCTTCGAACTTGTGGAAGAAGACATTTTGGCGCTCTGCCGCGAAATGCCAGAACGTGTCATAGACCACTGTAGGGAGAGCGGGGGACAGACTTCTTAGTCCGGAGATGGTCTTGGGGCGACTGGGTAGATGTGAGAACGCGACCTTTTCTATATCCTTCAGATGCATATCGACCATCTTATCCGATTTTTAGATGCGTACAAAGGGTACTACGATGGTTCTTGCGCACAAACTCCCATGAGGACAGTGCTCCCCAAAGCCGTTTGCACCATAGTCATGTACCTGAAGTGAAAATGGGACACCGTGGATAGCGGCAACAACTATTTCCACCTATTTTGCCACAAGGAAAAGGAAGTTGTAGCGGAATAAGAAAAATTGTCAAGAGCAGATGTTGTCCAAATCACGTCGTTCATGCTCTTCTGCTCCATGAACCCCTGTCCCTGTGGTTTCTACGGCGACACCAAGTAGCAGCGCCGCTGCAGTACCGCCCCCGCTGGGCGGTGTAGACCCCGACTTGCAGACGCCCCCTCACGCCTTGGCACTTTTAGGCCTTTGAAGTAGAGTAAAGTTTAGGTGGGTGCCCATAAATCGGGGTCTAGGGGTGCATCAGGGCGGCAGCGCGTGCCCCTCTACCCCGCGCTCAACGGGTCAGTAATGACCCTCAATGTTCTCGAAGTCCACCTTGTCGCTGACTCTAATGCCAAACCTATTGGCTTCTCCAGCGTTGACTTCAAGGGTATAAGCGGCGCTTGGGTAGGACCTATATCTCCGCAAGCTGTCGTCCGACGTTCTGTAGTCAGGGGCGCTGACATAAGCGCTAACGTCTACGACGCGGCAGTTGCTGCCAATCCAGATGAAATCAAGGGGAAACAGCATTCCCCTCATCCAGAAGGGACCTATTTCTGGGCCGGCGGGGATGAAGAGCATGCCCCTACGCTCCTCCATATACGCTCGGCCGGACAATCCCCTGTCACGGAGCTGGGGGGTATCGGCAACCTCCACCTCAAACCTGACGTCTTCGATTTTAACCTTCGGCGTGTCGTCGCCGTCGCCCGGGAAGTTTACGTCAGTTTACGTCAATGTTGACGCAAGCGGAGATGATTACAAAGGCCAAAGGTAATATGAAGCATCTAAGGACCATGCCTACCTACTTTTCCGGCTGGGACTGGCCCGATTCCCGACTGTTGTTTCGCACTGCTACGGTCCACCCGCGAAAGAAGTCTACCGTAGCTGGGAGTCAACTTGAACGAACCGAGCAATTCGATAGAGCGTCCTACACGGCAATCACTACCACGGATAGGTGTACGGCCCCCGTCAGCGCTGGTGGGTGGCACACCTGCGGAGTGAGAACGGACGGCGCCGTCGTCTGCTGGGGTTGGGATGAATTTGGAGAGGCCCGCCGCTTGGGCTACTCCACGCCTGGGCTGCTCCAAATGTAGATGCCAATCGTTTTTGTGCTATTTTGGTGTGAGGTCCAGTATGCGATTCTACTATGGATGGTAATGCACCCAACCGGGAGCTGTGTTGCATTCGCTCAGCACATATGCCAGGGAAGGCAGAGAAAGTAGGGCATAGGATGGAGGAAAAGTGAACAACAGGAATTTCAGCGTCTAAAGTTGCACCCGAGCATTTGCTGACAAAAGCTGATTATTATCGTTGGGAGAAGTAACCCACACCAAGTCGTTCATGCCGGTTGGGCAATAGCAATGAAGAGTCGAGCTTCTCGTGGGCCGTCGATTTGGACTCAACCGGCCAACCGTCCGGTCGCCGTCGGCATCAAACCTTTGTTGACGTGCCCACGCACAACAAGCGGGATTGATGAATCGGGCAAGGTTGGGTTAGCGGCTTTTCTGAATGCAGGACTAGAGGATGTCTGAAAATACGGCGCCTGAGCCAGCGAACAGGTCTCTGAGAAGGGGGATCCTCTTGGGCCTGGCTTCGGGTCTGGTCGCTATCACTTGCTGCGTGTCGCCGGTGGTTCTGGTATTGCTGGGCGTGGCGACTGCTGCCGAAGCGTTGACGCTTGGGGACACACTCTACTACACGTACGGTTGGTACTTCCGGGCAGCCGGACTCGGCATAGCGGTGTTGGCTGTCATCCTGTTTCTGCGCGGGCGCGGTGTCTGCAACGTACGCGGCGTATATCAATACCGCCGCATGCTGATAGTGCTGGTGGCGTCGGGCGCGGTCACGTACGCCGGCCTGTTCTGGTTCACCAAGTACCTCGGCATCTGGTTCGCCTGAAGGGGCGACGCCCTCCAGGGCGGCATCATCAGCGGCAAGCCGAGAATGATCTAATCAGAAGCGCGCCCGATGGCAACTGCCGCATCTGGCGGAGCCGCTGCAGTACCGCCCCCCTGTGCGGTGTAGACCCGGCGACGCGTAGCCGAATCGCCCACGACTTGTTGCCCGTTGGCCATTGAAAGCGAACAGGCCCGGGTGATCGGATTCCATCCCTCTTGGGTGGACCTTTGGGAATGCTGCCATTGGAACTTGACCGGATGAGCCTTTGACAAATTGAAGCAATGACGAAGAATTGCCAGCCCATATGACCGCACGACCGTCCACTGTTTCTCAGCGCTCTATCTGGTCGCCCCAGTCGTATGGGTTAAGCGATTGTCGATTCGCCCTAGCATTTTCCTATTGGAATTGTGGGTATGTCCGGCCTCAGTGAATCGCCGAAATAAACCGGACAGTACAAATGGCCACCCTTGCGGCACTAGGACGAAGGGGCGACCTGCACCGTAATAATATCGATGTCGTGGTATTTATGGTGCTGGACCGAAGATGCGTAATGGCGCAAGAGGCGGAAGGAAATTTCGCCCTCGTCCTGTATTTCAGGCTGTTCGTTCAAATAGGCCAGCTTGTCCTCCAGATTCTCACCTTCAGTTGTCACTACAAATTCCATCTCAATGACGGCGTCTGAGCGACGGACAGCAATAATGAGGCGTTTCCCGGCATCTTCTTCCGGCTTCTCATCCTGCGACAGCAAGCTCGACAGAGTTTCCTCCCCCGCTGACCTGAACCGGTTTATTGATGCCTCGTTCCAGCCGGCGCTAGTAGCGAATCCCTGGAGGAAGGAGTCAATTTTGGGTAACGACGACAGGCTCATCGCCACATTTAACCGCCTGCGACGCCTGGAAGTGAACTCCATCAGCAGAGTGAGAAAAATTACGCAAACCGAGCCGGTTGTCATGCCGTTGCTGAGCAGTGTCCCTAGAGTGCCCGTCAACAGATCGGGCAGAATCGCTTGGTTCTGAAAACCTATGCCTATCCAGAGAGACACTCCTATTACTGCGGCTTTTCGCCCGTCTACTCCGTCCCTGAAAACGGTCCTCATCCCCTGCATAAAGAGGAGCGACAGCATAAAGATAATGAATGCCACCAAGACGGGGCGTGGAGTGGCTACAACCAGCGCTAGCAGCTTCGGAGAGAACGCTACCACTAACAGAATCAAGCCTCCATAGATCCCCATGCGGCGCGCTGCGACACCGGTGAGCACGACCCGCGCGGAATTGGACGCCCCAATCATAGTGGGAAGCGTGCCCAGGGCGGCGGCCAGAAGATTGGTAAATGCCAGTAGGTGGTGTGCCCCTTGCACTACTCGGAAGTCGGTGGCCCGGGGCCTGCGCCAGGCCACCTGCTGAATTACGACGGTGTCGCTGATCGAATTGATGGTGGTTGCCATGATCACTATTACGAATCCCGGTAAAATCCCCCAGAAGGTCGCGCCAAAGCTCAGGTCGAATCCCGGCCAGGTAAAACTGGGAATACCAATCCAGGAAGCTTCCATGACGTGCCGCCAGTCATATGCGCCGAACGGGGCCGCTATGATGCAACCTGCAATGATCCCAATGACTGGGGCCCATTGCTGCAACTTGGGCGACGCGAACAGCCTCAGCGCCATCAGGATGGATAAAGTTGTTCCTGCAAGGATGGGCGCTGCCATCGAGGGAGCGCCTTCCGGCAAATCAGAAAGGCTGCTGAGTACTACGGTTATTATCGTTGAGGCCAGCAACATGAGGACCGTTCCAGCGACCATAGGGCTGATGACACGCCGCAGCCAGGAGAGCCGAGAGATGAACACAAACTGAATCAACGATGAAACGACGATCAGGCTCGACAGCAACGCCGGACCTCCGGCCAACAGCGCTGAGATACAGATGGCGATGTAGGCGGATCCAGAGGCTACGCTGAGGGAATATCCCGACCCAAATCTCCAGAGGCGAAAGGGCTGCAAGATACGGCCTATTCCACAGACTACGAGGGACGCAAAGAATATCCAGGACAGATAACCTTGGGATTGTCCGCCCGCCACAGAGATGATCGACGCCGCGGCCGCCATGGCCGCCATGGCGGTCATGACATTCTGGAATCCGTGAACCACAGATGCCGGATGGCTTGGCCGCTCATCCGGTTGGTAGAGAATGTCTTTGTTTACCTGCGCCATTCGGAATTCTCGTTCGCCGTCTAGTTGATGCTATTAGACTAGGAATTCAACGACGGTTCAAGGTGGTATGTTTGGCGATGCGCGGAGGGCGGACGCTGCTTCGCATCAGACCGTAGCGACCCCCTTCACTCCGGTCCTTCGCCTGATTCTTGATCACGGACGGATACGTGTGCGCCAGCATCGCCAAAGTGAGCGTCGTGGTGGCCACCGAGAGCGTGCGCGGGCCCTTTTATCGGGTGCTCAAGCTCTCCCGGATCATAGGGACCTGGCGGGTTCGGACTCCATAGAACTGCCGCATCTGGCGGAAGCGTTGTAGTACCGCCCCCGCTGGGCCGTTTAGACTCCGGCGACGCGTAGCCGCATCGCCCACGCCTTGTCACCCCACAGCCTTTGAAGCAGGGCAAAGCCTACGAGGGGGGTGTCAAGAATTGGTCGCCCATGGCTTAAGAAAAGAGCGAATGGGGATCTATCCCATCAGCGATTGCCGGCTGGTTTACGCTGTTACCAGAACCGCCACCAGGGCCGTCGCTTCTTTGCTTTAGAGGTTTGTCCCTCTTCCTCTTCGTCGTCTGGCGATTGTGAATTCCGTTCAATCTCTGATTTGCGCTGGTATTCATGCTGCGCCATCTCCGCTTCACGTTGCCTCTGTTCCGCCATCATTCGTGCACGCTGGTCATCGAACATCATGGATTTCACCTCCTTGCGATCCTCAGTCTTTATGGGACTAATTCTTACTGAAAGCACTAACACGCCGCTTTTAGATTAGCGAACATTCAGCAAGTTGGTTTACTCGTAGCCTGATGATATCCCCTACGCTCCATAGCATCAAGGCGGAGGGATGTGAGTATTGAAAGAATCGACGGCGTACTAGTGATGAACGGAAAGCGGAATGTGAGGAATATCGGAGAACTAGGACAGATTGAGGCTATCCGCTTTCTAACCCCTGAGTAGCCCGCTAGGTTTGCCCGCGGTTAGAGACTCTTCACGATTGTCTCCAGAGCATGTTTGATTCTATGACATCATCGGATAATCGGAGATCTAAAACCACCAGCCCACCTACCCCCCCACGCCTTGTCGCCCTTCGGCCTTTGAAGTAGGGTAAAACATAAGTACATATCTGTAAGTCGAAATTCTTCGTTGTTCTTAAATGATCGTTTCAATTCCCACTAGTCGCACCTGCGGGAAGGTGACTTCGTTAGCGCTCACGCTGAGTCTGCTCTCTGGGATGTTTGGGCTCCTCCGAAGTGTGGCGGCGGATAACCGTTTTTGGCCAACCAGGTCTGTATGAGGCTAGAGAACTGGGCCTTGGGCGATGCGAAGCGCATAATTCTCTCTCTTGTTCGGGCGTTAGAGACATCAGGATTTACTGATACTGATGCCGAAAACAGTTCAAGCCATTGGACTCTCTTTCTGAGATGGTGCAAGTCGTTTAGCCCGAGTTCAACAATTGTCCTCCAAGCCCGTTGGCGATGGTTCGGATTCAAGTCCCGGCTGGGAAGAATGAATCCCGTTTGAATATCGAAAACGAAGTGGCGTTCAGGTCGGTCCAATCTACATTTTGCACATGGGTCGACATAGCCTCCGTCTGGCCAGGTGGTGCCTTTTGCTTGATTGCATGCGTGGCAGGAAAAAACCCAATTTGTCCAACAATACACCAAATTCGGGAAGCGACTCTTGGGACGGAAATGGTCTACCTCACCCTTGGTATACTCCTCACAATAGCCACAGATGCCTTCAAATGCGAGTGCTAGATCATGGTGGAAACGGCGCCAGCGAGCGTCTGTCGGCCTGACTCCAACTCCTTCAGTATAGTGTTCGACCCAACGCGAAGTGTGAACAGTTCTGATTTTGTCCAAGTCTATGGGCTCAGCACCACGGTCAACCCAATGCATTACGATTCTTGAGAAGCCTCTTGGACTCCTGTGATTCCGGGTGTAGGGGGAATTGACCTGCCTTCCAATCTCCTTAATTCTTCGGCGAATCTTAGGACCTGCACGGACGTTGGACCTCTGAGAAGATCATCTCGGACGGTTTTTCGTAGCTGATTCATTTCATCCGCCTCCGCACTAGATAGTTCCTCCTTGCTCATCAATTCTTGTAGACACGTAATACGTTGTGCGGTTGCTGTATCTGTTGGATTGGCGACTTCCAAAAATTGGCGCAATATTTCGTCTGCGGTCCATCCAGCAATATCGGATTCATTCCGAGTAATCGTCACTTTGGCATTTTCATTGCGGCGAAGTAGTTGCACCTGTCCCGTCTTGAGACCCGCCAGTATCAATGGGGAGTGGGTCGAGCAAAAGATCTGTAGGTTCGGAAAGTGTCTAGTCAGGGTGGGTATAACTCGTCCCTGCCATGTGGGATGCAGATGGGCATCTATTTCGTCGATTATCATGATCCCCGGTTTCTCCCCGAGGTCTGGAGGGAAGTCATAGTATTCGGCGTACCCGAAAAGCAGGCGAGACAGGATTTGGAGGATTGACTGGGTGCCCTGGCTCAGAACATCTAGAGAGAGATCCCCGTCAGGAGTTCGGAATTGGGGGTACAGCCCTTCTGAATCCTCGAAAACCCCAATGAACTGAATCGAGTAGCCTTCAGTAATTTCAGAAGCAACCGATGCCACTGCATCGATTGTAGTTTTGATTTCTGGTCTGTTTCGTCTGTGCGCGGCGTAATCCAAGTCGATAATCTTCTGTTTAACCGCTTTATCGCTAACCAGCGAGTGGCCAGCCTTCATAAGCTTTACACGCCGCACAAGTTCATGGTGATCTTGGTGAGCCAGTGCGTTTCGCACATTCTGTCTTAACAATTCCGGACTCAAGTGTCTGAGATTTTCTGGCCTCTCGATAGCAAAATATTCCAAGATTTCGTCGACGCTTTCATCGAGGTTATGCGATGTAGTTGGTCCTGATGACCTAAAGTTTGTACCATGACGCTGAGCGGGAACGAAGCACGTATAGCCGATCTCTTCTAAGATTGGTATGACCGCACCGACTTCAGACGGCAGTGTCCCCTTGTAGGAATCTACATCAGTAGATGACGATATGCTCATGCCCCACTCAGGTTTGTCTGATCGAAACAACTTGGTTGGCATACCAAATGGGTAAACGAGCAATTCTCCGAGAACCCAAAGAATGGTGGATTTACCAGAGTTATTGGGGCCGGTGAATACGTTCACCTGTTGATCGAACTTGAGCGAGGCCTCGTCGAAGGGGCCTACTTCCGTGACGTGCAGGCTGGTTACAGGCATTTCTCACAACTCCGCAGAGAGCAAAAGAACATTAACTGAGTATTTTATATGCTGAATCTTACTTGAAGTGTACGCTATAGAGGGTTGTTCTTCTATAACCATTGAGGTGGCCCCCTTAATTGGGACTGCGATGATAGATATCGGTTAAGGTAGCCCCCCCGTTCCACCCACGCCTTGTCACCCTTAGGGCTTTGAAGTAGGGTAAACTCTATGAGGGTGTGTCTGCGTCGAGATTCTTCGCTGCGCTCAGAATGACAGATGGGGGTGTGCTGCATTGGCTGCCCATCCGTACCTTCGCAACCGCCTCGGCAAATGCCCGCACATGCCGAGGCGGCTAGCTTGATTGAAGGGGGAATAAAAATGGCGTCATTGGGTGTTCGGCTGGATCCCATCCCACAAATAGGAATTGAAGATTCCATTGGGCTTGCTCAGTTGGCGGAGTCCCTGGGCTATGACATGGTCTGGGTGCCCGAAGGTGGCGGCTCCGACTCCATTACACGACTGGCGGCCTTCGCCGGGGCCACCAGCACCGTGCGGCTGGGCACGGGCATTCTCCCTGCCTTCTCCCGCACCCCGGCGCTCACGGCCATGACGGCCCTCGGCATGCACGTCGTCTCCGACGGCCGGTTCTCCCTGGGTTTGGGCGTAGGACACAGGGGCTCTGCCGAGGGCATCCACGGCATCCCCTTCCGACGGCCCATGACGCGCATTCGGGAAACGGTGGAAGTGGTGCGGCAGCTCCTCAAGGGGGAGCGGGTATCTTACCAGGGAAGGTTGTTTAACGTGAAAGACGGCAGCCTTGGTTTCGGCGGCGAGTTCAACGTGCCAATCTACATTGCGGCCCTCGGCCCGCAGATGCTGGAGTTGGCGGGGGAGTTGGCGGACGGGGTGCTGCTGAATTGGGCCGCGCCGTCCTATCTGGAGCAGGCCATGGAGCATCTTAACATAGGCGCTGCCCGGGCCGGCCGGGACCTGGATGAGATCCACGTAGCCTGCTATATCCGGGTGGCCGTGACACCGGACAGAGATATGGTGCGCACCCCCTTGAAACAGCAGATTCTTCGATATTGCAGCATGGATTACTACAGGAATTTCTTCGCCAAAACAGGGTTTCAGGATGAGGCGGAGGCCATCGGACGTTACCTGTCGGAAGGCAACCGGGCCGCCGCGATCAGGTCCATCACGGACAAGATGCAGCGGACGTTGGCGGTCTTCGGTGGAGTGGACTACTGCCGGCAGGAAATCCAGCGTCGGCGGAACCTGGGCGTACAGATGCCCGTGATTGCGCCCTTCGCCTTCGGAGGCGCACTGAATTCCTACCACGCCACCATAGAGGCCCTCGCCCCGAGGGATGGGGAATGAGAGGCGGCGGGGGGGTGCGGCCCCCGAACGAAGGCGAGGGAGAGGGGCGCTGGGTGCTGCTTCAGCCCTACGAAGGCCCCTGGTCGGACGATGACCGGAACGCCAACTTCAAGGAGCAGGTCGCCATCTACAGCAAGGCGGACCCTATGACCACCCTGGACCGGATGAGCCGGAGCCAGGACATTCCGGTTGGCGCCCTTGCCCGCTACGTGCTGGCGAAATGGGCCGCATCGGGGAGCGATGGTCTGCTGGAGATTGGGCCCATGGTAGTGAGGCAGATGCAGCAGGTGGTGGACAGGGCGGAGTCCGAGGGCACCCCGGAGGCGCAGTTGGCGGCCTACGAGTCGCTCAGACAGATAATTTCGTGGCTCGCCGTCCCATTGGAGAAGTCTGAGTAGGGATAGAGGGTGGCTCCCGGGAAATTTCCGTCTAGAGTAAGCGGCTTGGAAGAAGTGGAGTTGTCATGCCGGAAGCGCCGGACCTGGAGATTGTGAAAGACTACCTGAACGACGTCGTAACCGGCCAGGAGGTCCTATCGGCGCGGGTGCTTCGTCCCACGGTGCTTCGCTCGCTCCACGGCGACTTTACCGTAGATCTTCAAGGTCGAAGGCTTCAGGGCGTCGAACGACGGGGAAAGTTTCTTCTGGCGTCCTTCGGCGGCACTTCCCTGGTGGTCAACCCCATGCTCACCGGCGCCTTCCAGCACTGCCCTTCGTCCGACAAGCCCTTCAAGCGGGTATGCTTCACCATATCGCTGGCCGACGGTTGGGACCTGCGCTACCTGGACCAGCGGCAGATGGGGCGAGTGTACTACGTGGACGAGGAGTCCATGGCCCAGGTACCCAACATGGCGGAGCAGGGGCCCGACGTTCTCGACTGCGTCTCCTTCGAGGAGTTCGAGGAGCGGCTTCGCCCCTTCTATGGCGAGATAAAAGGCATTCTCACCAGGGGTCGGGTGCTTTCCGGTATAGGCAACGCCTACGCCGACGAGATTTTATTCGAGGCCGGCATATACCCCTTCCGCAAGAAACGGGCACTGTCTGAAGGAGAGAAACGGCGTCTGCTTGAGGCCGCCCCCACGGTGGTGCGATGGGCTATGGAAGAGCTGCGTCCCAGGGTGGGAGTGAGGATCCACCGCAAGATCAGGGACTTTCTGAAGGTGCACAACAAGGGTGGAGAGCCATGTCCCCGGTGTGGCGCCGCCATCACGCAGATAGGAAGCAACCAGCGCATCACGAGCTATTGCCGCCGTTGTCAACCCGGGCTTCTGTTGAGGAACTGAGACGGCGGGATTTCAGAGCACGGCGAAGGATTTCGTCGGGTAGTGCATCAATAACGGCTTTTCGTTGCAGTTCCCCTTGAGAACAAACAGGGCAGAATGTCGCGTCAAACAGTGGAAAATCTGTAGAAAAGCCCCAATCTCCATTAGTATACTTGGTTACATAATCTCCAGCGTCGGCCCTTATATGCCGGTTGCTGCAAAAAGGAGTCGAGGAATTGAGAATTCTAACTGTGCTGGCCCTCGCGGCTATGGCCCTACTCATTGTTGCCTGCGGAAGCAGAGACGAGGAGACTCCCACACCCACTACGGCCGCAGTGGCCACGCCTGTGGCGACACAAGCCCCCACGCCGACGCCGGCCCCCACCTTGCAGCCCACGGCGGTTCCCACTCCCGTTCCGACACCGGTCCCCACCCCTAGGCCGACGACGCCCCCCACCCCCCCTCCGACTCCCGCTCCCACGCCTGAATTCCCTTACGCTTCCTGCGAGGAGGCTGAAGCCGGTGGAGAGCCTCGTGTTAGGGGTGGCGTTGGCGAAGGCCTCGGTTTCTCGGGAAGATTAGTCGACGCTCGTGACGGCGATAACGACGGTGTAGTGTGTGAGATTACGCCCGAGCCGACTCCTGCACCGACGCCGCCCCCCACCCCTGTCCCGACTCAGACGCCCGCCCCTACACCCGCCCCGACGCCGGAACCCACTCCTGAGCCGACCCCTGAAGCTACCCCGGAACCCACCCCGGAGCCGACGCCGGAACCCACCCCCGTATCGACTATGAGGCCCGCGCCTACTCCGCTGCCTCCTACGAGTGCTTCCTCTGGGCCGCCTCCATTCCCCAATAACTTCAGAGGGTCCGTTACCATCGACGGAGAGCCCGCTGCCGATGACATCGAGATTTATGCGGAGATAGTCAGTGGCGAAGTGGTCTATGGAACCCTGTCCGTGCTCGTCGCCGACGGCCAGTACACCCTTCTGAAAGTTGCCCCGCCTTCCATACTGTATGAGGGCGCGACCATCAACTTCTACGCTTGGATGGACGGCGTTGGCGTGCAGGCAGCCGAGACAGTCCCGTTCGACGCCAACGTGAGTCTGTTGGACCCCTTCTTCATGGATCAGGACCTCACCTTTACGACGTCCGGCTCCTAGCCGCAGCTTCTAATCGAACGCAAAACGCCGCCTCCCCGACGGACACTTCAGGGGAGGCGGCGTTGCTTTTCTAACTTGCAGGCGTCGGTATGGCCAAGAGGCGCATGGCGCGCTCCGCGGCCGCGGTGAGCAATTCAGATGTCCTGGCCACGCTGACCCGCATGGACAAGGGTCTATCGACGATGCAGACCGCTGCGCTTATGCCGTGCTCGTAGACGGCTTCGAAGCCCCGGCCCAGGCTTCCCGCCAGGGCGATGACGGGGATTCCCAGGGCTGATGCCCGCCGGGCCACCCCCACGGGGGCCTTGTTGTAGGCGGTGGAGGCGTCCAGTCTTCCCTCACCGGTAATGACAAGGTCCGCGCCCTGTAGTCGGGCGTCGAAGTCCAAGACCTGGCAGACAATGTCGATGCCGGACCGCACCTGACCGCCGCAGAAGGCCATGAGTCCGGCGCCCAGACCGCCGGCGGCTCCTGCCCCGGGTCGCTCGGCAACGTCTATGCCAAGGGACTCCTGTATGACGGAGGCGTAATGTTGCAGGGCTTTGTCGAGGACCCGCACCGTATTGGCGTTGGCCCCCTTCTGAGGGCCGTAGACGGCGGAGGCGCCTTCCGGTCCGCAAAGGGGGTTGTCCACGTCGGAGGCGGCGATGATTTCCGCCCGCTTAAGGGCCGGATGCAGGCCCAAAACGTCGATGGAGGCCAGGCGGGAAAGTGCAGCCCCGCCGGGGGTAAGCGGATGGCCGTTCGAATCATAGAATCTAGCGCCCAGGGCCCAGGCCATGCCTACTCCCCCGTCGTTGGTGGCGCTGCCGCCCATTCCGACTATGATGCGACGGTATCCCCTTTCCAGGGCGCGCTTGATTAGCTGGCCGGTGCCGTAGGTGGAGGTGTGACGGGGGTTTCGGTCCTTGTAGGGAAGGAGCGCCAGCCCCGACGCCTGGGCCATCTCTATAACGGCAGTCTTGCAGTCCCCCATGACTCCCCAGCGAGCCTGTACGCGCTGGCGCAGTGGGCCGTTTACTCGGCTGGCGAAGGTTTGCCCCGCCGTGGCCTCAACCAGGGCGTCCAGGGTGCCGTCTCCTCCGTCGGCCACGGGGACCAGGACTGTCTCCGCCTTGGGAAAGACGCGAAGAATCCCTTCCTGAATTGCTCGGGCAGCCTCCGGTCCGGAGACGCTTCCCTTGAAGGATTGTGGCGCAATAACTATCCGCATGATGTCAGATTATACACCGTGGTTTATTACGGCTCTGCCCTTTGCTAGAATCCAGGCACTTAGGAAAGAAAATTACGCAGCACGAAGGGAGACGGGGCATGACTTCAAAACAGGAACTCAAAAATCGAGTGCGGCAGGCCATCGACGATAAGGCCGACGAGATTGTGCGGGTGTCCAAGACCATACTGGACAACCCGGAAACGGGATTTCGGGAGGTGAAGACCGCCAAGCTGGTGGCGGACCTCTTCGGGCAGTGGGGCATACAGCATCGAAAGGGGCTGGCCCTCACCGGCATCAAGGGTGTGGTCGATGGCGGCGCGGCGGGGCCTACGGTGGCGGTGTTGGGAGAGCTCGACTCACTGATAGTTTCCGAGCATCCTCACGCCGACTCGGATACTGCGGCGGCCCACGCCTGCGGTCACCACGCCCAGATAGGAATGCTGATGGGCGTGGCCTGCGGGTTGCTCTCCTCTGGAATCATGGAGCAGCTGGGCGGTCGGGTGGCCCTTCTCGCCGTGCCCGCGGAGGAGTACATAGAGATTGAGTACCGGGACGAGCTGCGTCGAGACGGCAAGTTGGAGTTCCTTGGGGGCAAGCCGGAGCTGATAAGGTTGGGGGAGATGGACGACGTGGACATGGCGTTGATGTGCCACACCACCAGCGAGGCGTCGGAGAAGCAGCTGTGCATCAGCGGGACCAATAACGGGACCCTGGCCAAGAAGATCCGCTTTCTGGGGAGGGCAGCCCACGCCGGAGGTGCGCCCCATCTGGGGGTGAACGCCCTCAACGCCGCTTCTCTGGCGCTCATGGCCATCCACGCCAACCGCGAGACCTTTCAGGAGAGGGATACCATCCGCGTCCACCCCATCATCACCAAGGGCGGCGAGGCGGTGAGCGCCGTCCCCGCCGATGTTCGGATGGAGACTTTCGTCCGCGGGGCTACCGTAGACGCAATAATGGACGCCAACAGAAAAGTCGACCGGGCGCTGCGGGCGGGTGCGATGGCCGTGGGTGGCCGGGTGGAGATTACCACCATCCCCGGCTATCTTCCCCTTCGCCAGGATCAAACCATGAACGGGATGTACCGAGCCAACGCCGTGTCCCTGGTGGGCGAGTCGAATATGGGTGTAAGGCGTCACGGCACGGGGTCGACGGACATGGGGGACGTGAGCCAGCTGATGCCAGCCATTCATCCCTATGTGGGCGGAGCGACGGGGTTGGGTCACGGGAACAACTATGTGGTGCGGGATTACGGCCTTGCTGTTGTGACGGCGGCAAAGGCCCTCGCGGACACCGTGGTGGACCTGCTGGCCGACGGCGCGGAAGGCGCGGGAAAGGTCTTGGCCAATCACCAGCCGGCTATGACAAAGGACGAGTACCTTGAACTGATGCGCGGCCTGGCGAAGGAGGAACTCTACACCGCCCCTGACGGAGACGTTTGAGAACCCAGCGGGTCTATTGGTGAAATAGGAGGGTTGCCTATGAGAGCGTTCACGTTTAGGGGACTGAAGGACTGGTTGGAATGAAGGGAAGAGAACCGGCCCTGTGCGACCTATGCGGCGCGCCGATGGAAGACGTTCAGTGCAAGCTGCGATGCCGCAACTGTGGCTACACCCGCGACTGCTCCGACCCGTAGCGCGGGCCTGCCATTAGCGCGCAGCCGCCCGCCATGCGTCCGTTATTTGTCTAGTAGAGGTACTCGTGGGCGATGGAGTAGCCGTTGGCCCAGGCGTCGTCTTTGAGCGTCCTTAAATGGATGTATACGGATAGGCCCACTTCCTGGTGGTCGCTTGGAGACCCTGGCGTAGGAGCGCCGCTGGTGTGAGCGGCTGTATATGTCTCTTTATGTCGAGATTCTCCTAATGGGTTTCAAAATCGTTGTATCTGGGAGCGGTACCCATCTCAAGAACGGCGTAGATCTCGAAGAGGGTCTGCTCCAATTGATCGGGGACTGCAACAGCACGAAATGTCATGGCTCGCACCCTGTGGCGCTGTTGGCGATATTCTTCGCTGTAAGCCTTCTCAATTTGTACCGCGTTGCCCTTGGGATGGTTCAGGGACTCCCTCAAAAGTTTGAACGCGAATGTAGCCGAATGTCGGTCTGAACTCTCCGCTCCATGCTCTCGAATACGGCGGCTCATGTGATTGGAGCGTCCCACGTAGATGGGATCGCGGTTCTCGTATAAAACGTAGACGCCCTTTGGGGGAGCTTCTCTATATTCGCACCACTTGCAGTCTTTGCCGTTATGGAGTTCGTCCATCAGCCGTTTCATATTGTCAATTGCTTCCCAGAATCTTGTGGTCATATTGAGAGTCCAAGTCGAGGCATACTGAACAATGCTCCTCTACAATGTTGTCTTGGGCGAGAGGTACTAAGCGCCGGCGTCCGATTCTTTTCCGGCGACTGAGGTAGTCAGAGCCGGTTCAGCCACCGGAATCACTTGCAGCCTGCGGCCTACGGCTCCCAGGGCGGCGTCCATCATGTCCAACCGTGACCGGTGCTGAACGTCCAACACCCGGTCCACCTGTGGCATGTGCCATCCCAGCCGACGTGCCAACTCCGCCTTGCCGACCCCTTGCTCTCGCATCTCTCGGTAGAGCATCACCTTAACCGAAGTAAGAGTCGGTAAGATGGCGCAGGTCTCGCCCTGTGACGGCGCGGGAATATCTTTCCGGTCGTGTATGCGGGCCGCTATGGCCTCTTCCAGGGCGTGTATGGCGCGGGCGACGGCCTCCTCACGGTCATCTCCGAAGGTGGTCAACTCCGGGAAGTCCGGGGAAGTCGCCATAACAGTCCCGTCGTCGTCTTCCAGCGTTATAGAATAGGCAAGCATCAGTTAATGCGTCGGTGACGTGGTCAGGCTACTTTCGGCAGCGAAAACGGCCACCAGCAGGGGTAGTCTCGCAGCGCCAGGTGCCGGAACAGCCAGGGGTGCGCCTCCACCGCCAGTTTTAGCGCCGCCTCAGACACCTGCTGAATTGTGAAGTGGGCCTGTCGCTGGATCCGAAGCTTGAACAGGTGGAAGCACTCCCTCGCGTTCAGCTTCACCAGCGCCCTCCGCCTATGAGCGTGGGTCACGAGGTAAGGAGCCGCTGCGGATTGGACTCCGTGAATCTTCCAGAAACCCGCCTCCGCCGCTTCCACTGCCTCGTCGAACCGGTCTGCCAGACCCGCCTCCTCAATCAGCGGCGGCGTCACCGCCCCGTGGGCCACCGTCAGGGGTTGGGGAAAGTAGCTCTGCATCCGGTGCCGCTTGTACTCACGATAGGCCCCGTAGTCCATGACCAGCTCGAAGACGTAGTCCACCAGTTCAAACTCCCTCGGCAGCGAGTCGTGGGGGCCCAGATTCTGCAAACTCCGCCCGATGATCTCCTGCCGGCGATGCGGCGAAAGCTCGCGCACCTCGTCGATTACCGACTGGTGCGGAGCGTTGGAGAACCTGTAGGCGAGGGCCGCCGCTAGTGTCACGTCGGCCTGTGGGTCGAATGACACCAGCCGGGCGTTTATTTCCCCCTCCGAGGATGTTTCGTGCGTCGCTGCCAGCCCTTCCTGCAACTCCCTGGTGTCTGCCAGGTAGGGGTTAAAGTCGGCGTACTTGACCAGCGTGGGGGTTATCTGACGCCCCTTTTGCTTCAGTTCCTCGCCCAACTCCCGCTCCTCCATAGTAGGGGCAGAAAGAAGCTTGGTGACGGCGTGCTCCATGCTGCGGGCGTTCATGGTGACGCCCACGTTGGTGAGGGTCGCCGCGGGCAGGATGAAGCGGCAGCTGTCGATGGCCAGCCGACGGAGTCGCAGGTTGTAGGCCCCGACTCGTTCCTTCTCCCGTCGGGGTCGCGAAGTGCGTAGGTGCGTGCTAAGTCCGTCTAACAACTCCTCGTAGGCCCTAAACAGGTCGCGACACGTCTCAACGTACACCGACCGTAGTTCGGGGTTCTGGTCCAGTTCCTGGGGCACGTGGAAATAGTCCGACGGCATAATCTGAAACCGCGACGACTTCTCCGTATACGAGGCCAACCGGTTATCTTCCAGAGTGTCGCAGGCCAGGCGGGACACGTTCTCCACGGCCAGGTGGAGCACGGCGTGTTCCGCGACGGATGCGTGACCGTAGCCCAGCACCCACCGTTCGTGAAATCCGGCGGCTCGCTCCTTGCTCACCTCGAGCGCTATTTCGTCGAAGGGTTCGGGACGGCGCGAGGTCATGGCGAACACCACGGCCAACTGCTCCTCGGAGAGGTCGCGAGGGCTTAGGGGGTAGATGCGACGCGGGTGTTCGGGCGGGTTCATACCTTGCCTTCTGTCATTACTATGGAAATAGCCGTTTCCATCACCTCATCTGACCCTGTCTAGGCCATACCGATTCCGAACGGAGCGCAGCGCACCCCTCACATGTCATTCTGAACGTAGCGAAGCGGAGTGAAGAATCTCGTTGGTTACGGCACCGTTGGCGCAGGGCCGACGAGATTTCTCGAGGGACTCGGAATGACATGGGGGGCGTTGTAAGCATGGGCGGTCAGGCCTTCAGGGAGTCGGGGTGTTCCAGCAGACGCTTCATCTCGTGAAGGAAACGGGCGCCGCCGGCCCCGTCCACGACCCGGTGGTCGACGGAAAGGGTGGCCTTCATCATACGCCCAACGACTATCTCATGGTTCTTTACCACCGGCTTCTCCTTCACGGACCCGATGGCCAGCACCGCCGCGTTGGGTGGGTAGATGATGGCGGTGAAGCTCTCCACGTCGTACATCCCCATGTTGCTGATGGCGAAGGTCCCGCCCGTGTACTCCCGGGGCTTGAGGGCGCCGCCGTGGGCCCGCTGGATGAGGTCCCGGCTGGCCTTGCTGATGTTCACCAGGTCCCTGTCCTGGCAGTCGAGTATGGCAGGGATGACGAGTCCCTCGTCCAGGGCGATGGCGATGCCGATGTTCACGTGGGGGCTGTTGACGAGCCGGTTGTCTTTGAAGTAGCAGTTGAAGGCGGGGTACTTGTCGATGGCGAGGGCAGAAGCCTTGATTATCAGGTCGTTGACGCTCACGCGGACGCCCTGGGGCAGTTCCCTGTTGAACTCACGTCGGAACTCCGTGGCGCGGGTCATGTCGATCTCGGTGATAACGTAGAAGTGGGGGGCCTCCCGCATACTGCGGGTCGTGCGGGAGGCAATAGCCCGTCTCATGGGACTGAGGGGAATTTCATATTCGTCGTTGGCAACGCTTGCGGCAGCAGACAGAGCCGGTGCGTCGGAAGGCTGGGCGGGCTGAGCCGCATCTACTTCGATGACGGCCAGCGTCGTGCCCACGGGGACGACTTCGCCGGCTGGAACGTCGATGCTCCGCAGAACGCCGCTCACCGGCGCGTCCACCTCCACGATGGCCTTGTCCGTCTCGATTTCAGCGAGAACATCCCCTTGGGCCACGGGGTCGCCCGCCGCCTTCAGCCACTGGACGACGACGCCGTCCTCCATCTCATGGTCCAGCTGGGGCATCTGAACGTTTACGGCCTCGGACAAATTCTCCTCCAGAGGTAAGTGGGCCATTCCGGCCTCCGTCGGGTTGCGAACAAATCAGGTGTGCAGGGAAGCTCCTGCGGCGTCTAGGGAGGCCTCCTTGAGGGCTTCCGACAGAGTCGGGTGGGCGTGGACCATCCAGCCTAACTCGGTGATGCCTCCCTCCAGCATCCGGGTCATGGACACCTCGGCCAGCAGCTCCGTAGCGTCGGCTCCTATCATGTGCGCGCCCAGAATCTCTCCGTAGGCGGCGTCGGCAACCAGCTTCACCATCCCCTCAGACTCGCCCATGGCGGCGGCCTTCCCGCTGGCCTGGTAGGGGAAACGGCCCACCTTCACGTCGTAGCCCTCGGCGCGGGCCTGCTCCTCCGTGAGCCCCATGCTGGCCACCTGGGGGTTGCAGTATGTCGCCTTGGGCATGTCGAGGTAGTTGAGAGCGGGCGGATTGCGCCCGGCCAGCCTTTCCGCCACGTAGACCCCCTGGGCCGATGCGGCATGGGCCAGGGGCAGCTTGCCGGTGACGTCGCCAATGGCGTAGACGCCGGGGACTCCGGTGGCGAGATCGTCGTCGACAGAAATGAAGCTGTTCTGGGGAGTGACACCGATGGACTCCAGCCCCAGGCTTTCCACGTTGCCCTGAATGCCGATGGCCACGAGGACGCGACTGCAGGGAACGTCCACCTCGCCGGTACCGGTTTCCACCCGCAGGACGGCGGAGTCGCCGTTCCGTTCAAAGGCGAAGGCCCTCGCCCCCATCATTATGTTGATGCCCTTTCGCCTCAGGGACCGCTCCAGCAGCTTGCTTATCTCCGCGTCCTCGTTGGGCAGCAGCTGGGGCATCATCTCCACAATAGTGACGTTGACGCCGTAGGAGTTGTAGACCGATGCGAACTCGACGCCGATGGCGCCTCCGCCGAGCACCACGGCATTGGAGGGCAGGTCCGACTGCTCCAGGGCCTGCCGGCTGGTGATGACCATCTGCTCGTCGATGGGCAGAATGGGAAGGGTCCGAGGCCGGGCGCCCGTGGCGATGATGATGTTTTCGGCGGTTATCACAGTATCCTCGGGGGAGACCCGAATGCTGTGGGCGTCGATGAAGCTGGCTTCGCCGACCACGTGGTGGACGCCGTTCTTCTGTAGGAGATGGGCTATGCCGCGCACCATCCGGTTGACGACGCGGCGGCTGCGCTGGATGGCCTTGGAGTAGTCTACGGTGAAGTTATCGAAGGACACGCCGAATTCCCGGGCGCGGTGGAACAGGCTCACGACCTCTGCGTTTCGGAGGATGGCCTTGGATGGGATGCAGCCCCAGTTGAGGCAGACGCCGCCCAGCGCCTCGCGCTCTATGACGACGGTTCGAAGGCCCAGCTGGGCGGCTCGAATGGCGGCGACATAGCCGCCGGGGCCGGCGCCAATAACGGCTAGCTGGTACTGGTTGGAAGGGACAGTCAAGGGCTAGGCTCCTCCCGGACTCGCTTGGGGGATACAAAAATCAGTGGGCCTGATTATACCCAGCAGGAGCCTTGGGGGGAAAGGGGGGGGGTAGTTAATGGCATAGCAACCCACCTGAGGAAAGTTGACAAATCTGCATCAAAACGATCCTGTTTTCGCAGAATGCCTACAGTGATATAATCCCATAAGAACTTCAGTTAGGGTTAATCTATGACAGTTTCTTTACTTGCTCAAAAGGCCATGGCCATACCTCGAGACGTACGTCAATCGTATCTGCTAGGAATCCCGGAAACTGAATTGCATCATCACATCTGTAGACTTCTTGAAAGCATGGATACAGGAGCTAGGTGCGAAATCACTCACGGTACCGAAGAGTTTGGTCGCGATATAGTGATAAGACGATCTTCACCATTTGGTTACGAGTATATAGCGGTTGTCGTCAAGCGAGGAGACAAGACAGGGAAAATTAGTGGCAGGACCACTGGACCTGTGGAAGAAATTATTTCGCAAGCGAACCAGAGCGTAGCTCATCCTTGTAACCTAAAGGAAATAGAAATCTCCACCGTGCAAATCAGTGGAGCTTGGGTAATGTTTTTTGGAAGGTTGACAAAAAATGCTGTGAAGAGAATTCAACATGAGGCACCAGCATTGAAGTTTAAGCCATTCGCAATCGGTTGGTTGGCGGATTCGTTTGCGAATCACCATCCCGAGATATTCTTCGCCGGTGGCGCTAGCAGGTATCTTCAAGGAAAAGTCATCGAGTTCGAAACGCATCACGACCTTTCAAGGCGCCCAGAGAACCTTTCAGATTGGTACGTTAACCCTTCTGTTTCAATTACGCAGCTTGATACCGGTACATTTAGTCAGCGCCTTAAGAAAGCACTAAAACTGCGACGACTCTCGTACAATGAATTTCGACGGCAATTGACATCCGAAAAACGATTTGTCTTATCTGCCGCTCCAGGGTTTGGCAAGAGCACATTGCTAAGAAAGCTCGCACTGGATTTATACAAAGAGGCGTTAATTGAGACAGCTTCTCTGGGCACAAACATAAGGAAGGGAGAGCTAAAGGTTCCAATTATGGTCTCGGCAACTGAGATGGTCGAGTTTGGAAACGTGGAATCGTTCTTAGAAAAACACCTGCCTCCAGCAGTTCTGCTGGAGGCGTTTTCCGTTGATTGTTTGTTGGTGGACGCACTGGACGAAGTGCCCCAAGATAACCAGGCAAGCACTCTCGAGTTTGCGTACAAAATTGCCAACCACCTAGATTGCGCCTTGGTAGTAACGGCTCGTCCGGTGCACGCAGTTCGTGTACTCGCTAGTGGGTCATCCCCAAGACTTCCTGTAGTTCATCTCTTGCCCTTCGAATACAGCCAAGCTATTCGCTTAATCAATCGATTGGTACGTGATCCTGAGATTGTCAGGATATTAAAAGAGGGACTATCCAGCCTGCAAGCCCATATGGCACTAAGCCCACTCTCAGTTTCTCTATTGTTAGATATCGCAGAAGCCGAGAGAGAGATCCCGGGAACGATTGGAGAGATATTCGATCAATACATGGATATTGCGCTCGGCCGTTACGACATAGAACGGGGAATCGAGGTGGTTTTCCAGTTCTTCATAAAGAAGCAACTTCTTTCGGCGCTTGCATGGTTCGAGTTCTTCAAAAAAGATAGGCTCGCGATACCGCAGGCCGATTTCGACAGATTCTTGGATGATTATTTTGATGCGCGCAGGTTGTCCAAGGAAATGATTCCGCGAATGAAGTCAGATATTGACAGGTCTGGAGTCGTGCGATTCAGTGATGGAGTGTACTTCGCTCACCGGGCCTTCTTGGACTTCTTCGTAGCTCTGTACATGAATAGCCACAGCGACGAGATTAAAAATATACCCAAGCGTCTCGCGGACATATACTTCAACGACAAGTGGTCTGAGGTTGGATTCTATTTCTTCGCAAGGAAGAGAGAGCTCCTACCAGAGTTTCTAGCTGAGTCCTCGCTTTTGGACAAGGACAATGCAGACTACCATTTAAGGAGATTCATGATCGGCCGCCTCATCCAAGCTGGCTGGCTGTCAACCTCTGACATTAAACTTAGAGGCATTCATCTAGGAATCTCCAGTGCACCAAAGGTTTTTGGCATGATTTCTAGCGAGCTTGATAATGATGCACCTAGGGTGATTCCATATGGGATCATGATGGGGCTTTCTGAGTCTTCCTATAGTAGCAGAGTTCTTCACCAGGAAGTCACGGATGTTACGTTATCCTTAACAAATAGCGATTCTGTTGACGACTTACGAAGCGCACTATACTTGCTATGGGCCAACAGGTCCCGCATCTCAACTGCCAGTGCGGTTGACCAAGCGGATAGGATTCTAGAGCAGATGACCCGCCTCGAGAAATCAGGACGACTGTTATTAGCTGATAAGACGTTGGGTTTCTTCATGCTAGAGACAATCGTTGAAAAGGACAACAAACTGCTTGGCGTAGTAAGTCGCAGAATTAGGAGACTGTTAAAGAGACAGCCCAAAAGCATAAAGAAGCTGTTGAGCGGGTGAGCTTTAGATCCAAACAGCTTGAAATGTCAAGGGCGTCAAGGGATTATACACACATTCAGTCTGCTCCCCACCCGACTTTTCCAGTTCACCATCACCAGCTGAAGTGCAGCGTTACCGCTCCGTTGTCGTAGGGGAGGGCGTTGACCCACCCCAACACCTCCGCCTTTTCGTCGGGCTGCATTCCCTCCGATTCGGCGAACTTCTCGGCCAGACGCTCTAGGGTCTCCTCGTCGTACTGTGCCAACGCATTCCCCCCCTCGCCGAACTGCCAGTCCGCCTCCCAGTAGTGTTCCGCCAGGTGGCAGGCGAATTTGTACGTCGGGCCCGTAAGCCGCTCCATGTACTTGAATGTCACAACTCCAACGTCTAATGCCATATCCGCTCCTCCGTTCTTTGGCTAGAATGTCCATTCTACCGGACCCGCGGCGATTTGTGAGGACCCAACGTCGTTGCCCCAAACCCCACCCCCACCAAAGAAACGGGGCGGGGGTTCGTTGACGCTGCTGAAAGGGCGGTGCTATAGTTTATGGTGTCGATAGGCCCCAACCCCGGTGACGTCGTAGGAGAATGAATGCCTGAAGCCCTGGCGGAAAACTGGCTGGCGTTAATGCTTGCGGGCATCGTCGCCTTTGTGGCCATGGGCCTCATGTTCGCCGCATCCTTCATCATCTCCTCCAAGCGGAAGTCCGACATCAAGGAGACCCCCTACGAATGCGGCATTCCCGCCGCTCCCTACGCCTTCTCTCAGATAAACATCCGCTACTATATTTTTGCGATCCTCTTCCTCATATTCGACGTAGAAGCCGTGTTCCTGTTTCCCTGGGCGGTTGTGTTCATGGGCAACAACATTGCCTTCTACGCCATGATGATTTTCCTGGGAGTATTGTTCTTTGCCATCCTCTACGGGTGGAAGAAAGGAGTTCTAGAATGGCGGAGGTGATTAAACCCAACTCCGGCAACGTGCCGGGTCCCAGCCTGTTGAACAAGGGCATGCCGGGCGTCATTACGGCCCACTCCGAGCAGCTCTTCGCCATGGCTCGAAAGTCGTCCCTCTGGGCGATGACCTTCGGGCTGGCCTGCTGCGCCATAGAGATGATGTCCACGTACATGGCCCATCACGACTTCGATCGGTTCGGCGTAGTGCCCTGGCCTTCGCCCCGACAGTCGGACGTGATGATAGTGGCGGGCACCGTCGTTAAGAAAATGGCCGATCCCATCCGGCTGCTGTACGAGCAGATGCCGGAGCCCAAGTGGGTGATCGCCATGGGCAGCTGCGCCACCAACGGCGGCCCCTACTATCGCTCCTACTCCGTGGTCATGGGCGTCGACCACATTGTGCCGGTGGACGTTTACGTTCCCGGTTGCCCGCCCCGTCCGGAGGCGCTGATGCAGGGAATCCTGAAGCTCCAGGAAAAGATAATGCAGGACGCGAAGGGTGAACCGGCGCGCAGCTAAGGCCAAGGAAGAACCTGTCGACGAGATGGCGGCCCTTACGCCAGAAGGCCGCCGCATTCTGGACGTAATTGCCCAGGCCCTCAAGGGCCGGAAGGTCGAGACGGGCGCGGTGCTAGACAGGCCGCGCATCTCCATAGATTCGGCGGACGTAGCTGACGTCTGCCGCACCCTGAAGACAAACCCCAGGACTGCCTTCAAGACGCTGCTTTGCGTCGCCGCTGTTGACTACAAGGACTACATCCAGATGGTGTATCTCCTTCACTCCAGCACCGAAGAACAGACCCTGGCGATCAAGACGGACCTGCCCTACGAAAACCCGCGCCTCCCGTCGCTAACGTCGATTTGGCGGGCCGCCGACTGGTACGAGCGAGAGGCTCACGACCTGTTCGGCGTGGAGTTCGAAGGCCACCCCGACCTCTCGCCCCTGCTTCTATATGACGGGTTCGAGGGGCATCCTGGACTGAAAGCGTTTCCCTTCCACGATTATGACGAATACTAATTCAAAACCGTTGGTGCTCCGCGGCGCCGTCATCAGCCAGGGGGAAGCCTTTCTGGCTACGGTGGATCGTCTGCCACTGGTGTCCTACGGCGACACGGCAGAGGAAGCCGAAAGCCGGTTGGTTCGGGACTTTCGTAACTGGGCCGAAGCCAGGGAGGAAAAGGGGTTGTTGGAGAAGGAACTCATTGACGCCGGCTACGAGAACGTGGACGAGTACACGGAGATTTATCTGATTTTTTCGGACGATGAATCGGACGATGGAGTCGAAGAGCAGCAGCTATGACCATGGTGAATAACGGCGAACACCTCGACATGATGTTGAACATGGGGCCGCAGCACCCCAGCACCCACGGCGTCTTTCGGATGCTCCTGCGGGTGGACGGAGAGGTGATCGTCGACGCCGAGCCGCACATTGGCTACCTGCACAGGGGGTCGGAGAAGCTGGCCGAAGGGGAGCAGTACCATCAGGTGGTTACCCTCTTTGACCGGATGGACTACATCAGCAACTTAAACAACGAGTGGGTCTTCTGCCGCGCGGTGGAGAAGCTCATGGGCGTGGAGGTGCCGGAGCGGGCAGAGTATATCCGCGTGATCCTGGGGGAGTTGAACCGCATTGCCAGTCATCTGCTGTTCCTGGGCACCTTTGGGCTGGACGCCGGTGCGATGACGCCGGTCATGTTCTCCTTCCGGGGGCGCGAGCGAATTCAGGCCCTGTTCGAAGGCGTCACCGGCGCCCGCATGATGCACAACTACGTGCACGTGGGCGGTCTAAAGGAAGACGTGCCCCCGAACTTCAAAGAGATGATGGCGTCGCTCCTCGTAGAACTGCGCGAGGACGTGGAGGAGTGCGACCGGCTGTTGAGCTTCAACGAGGTGTTCGTGGCTCGAACCAAGGACATCGGCGCCATCGATCTTGATACGGCAATTGACTATGGCTGGACGGGGCCCTGCCTGCGCGCCTGCGGCTTGGAGTACGACGTCCGCCGAGCCGAGCCTTATTCCATCTACGACCGGTTCGAGTTCAATGTGCCCGTGGGCCGGGACGGCGACTGCTGGGACCGGTACTTCGTCCGCGTTCTGGAGATGTACGAGTCGCTTCGCATCATCGACCAGGCCCTGGAGGGAATGCCGGCAGGGGAGGTCAACTCCGTGGGTCGCCGCCTCATTCGTCCACCCAAGGGGGACGTGTACGTGCGCGCCGAAAATCCCAGGGGCGAAATCGGCGTCTACCTGGTCAGCGACGGCACGGACAAGCCATACCGCGTGAAAGTCCGGCCGCCGTCCTTCTGTAATCTCAGCGCGTTGCGGCTCCTGGTCCAGGATACGTACATCGCCGACGCTGTTGTCATTCTGGGTTCCCTGGACATCGTTCTGGGAGAGGTGGACCGGTGAGCCTGCTGGACGTCCTACTCCTGATAATCGCCCTGCTGCTGCTGTTCACCGCGCTCTCCATCGTGGTGCTTACCCTGGTTTGGATAGAGCGGAAGTTCCTGGGCCGCCTGCAGCGCCGGCTTGGGCCGACGCGTACCGGTCCCTTCGGTCTCCTCCAGCCCATCGCCGACGCGGTGAAGCTGGTGTTGAAGGAAGACCTGATACCTTCCAAGTCGGACAAGGCCATCTTCTGGGTGGCGCCGCTGCTGGTGCTGGTTCCATCCTTCATGATCTGGGTGACGATTCCTGCCGCCAAGGGCCTGGTGCTGCAAAACCTGGAGCTGGGCCTCTTTGTGATAGTCGCGCTGCTGGTGGTCTCGATTCTTGGACTGCTGCTGGCGGGCTGGGGTTCCGCCAACAAGTACGGCGCCCTGGGCGGGCTGCGGTCGGCGGCCCAACTCGTGAGCTACGAGGTGCCGCTGGTTATGGTGGTGGTTTCGGTCGCCATTCTGGTGGAATCCCTGGACTTGCGGGTCATCGCCGCCAGCCAGGTGCCCTGGGGAGAGGCCAAGGAGGTGCTCAACGAGGTTACGGAAGCAGGCGGCAGCTTCAACCACATAGGAGTGCCCCTGATCATCATATTCCCTCTGGGCGCGGTGCTGTTCCTCATTGCCGGCCTGGCTGAGGTGGGGCGCATACCTTTCGACATATATTTCGCAGAATCCGAAATCGTGGGCGGGCCTTTCGTGGAGTACAGCGGCGCCCACTGGTCGGTATTCTTCCTGGCCGAGTATATCAACACCTTCCTGGTGGGGGCTTTGACCGCGCTCTTCTTCCTGGGCGGCTGGTACGGGCCATTCCTGCCGGAGTGGATGTGGTTCCTGCTGAAAACCTACGCCGTGGTCCTCGTCATCTTCTGGATTCGGGGGACTTTCCCTCGCCTGCGGGTAGACCAGTTGATGGCCTTCGGCTGGAAGGCGATGATTCCCCTCTCCTTCGTGGGAGTGGTCATCTGCGCGGTGTACCGATTCTACGACTGGCCGGCCTGGACCCTCAGCGTAATGTCTCTGGCCGTGTTGGGTGTGATAGGATATTGGTTGTACCGAAAGTTCACCCAGCCGGTGATCCGGCTGGCAAAGATCTACGGAAGGCGCCCCGGGAGGGTTGGCAATGTTAGCTAGTATGAAGGGGATGGTGTTGACCATCGCCTCGGTGTTCAAGAAGCCCGTTACGGACCAGTACCCCAACAAGCCGCGTAAGCTCGAAGACCGGTACATGGGCTTCCCCGCGTTGACGTGGGACTTCGACGTTGAAGAACCTTTTTGCACCTCCTGCATGGTCTGCATTCGCCAGTGCCCTACCCAGTGCATGAGCGCCACCATGAAGGACAATCCGCTGCATAAGGAAGGCAAAAGCAAGCGTCGTAAGATTGTCGACACCTTTGAAATCAACCTGAACCGGTGCATCTTGTGCGGCATCTGCGTCAACGTGTGCAACTTTGACGCCATCGTCATGAGCCACGAGCACGAGATGAGCGTGTTCGAACGGAATGGTGACCGGGTAGACCTGATAGAGCTTCTGGAGATGGGCAAGCGGTACCAGGATGATCAAGACTGGGTGCCGCCGTCTACCCTTAAGAAGAAAGCCGCGCCTCGCCGAAGACCGGCGGCCCGCACGCCCCGACCGACCAACAAAGCAGCGCAGGAGGAGAAGGCCCAACCCAAGGCCTAATTCTGACATGACCTGGTTCTTCTTCTTCCTTATTTCCGCCATGGTCTTGGGTGGCGGATTGGGCGTGGTAGCGTCCCGCAACGTGGTCCATGCCGCCCTATTCCTCCTGCTGTCCCTCCTCGCAGTCGCGGGCCTCTACGTGCTACTGCTGACGGAGTTCCTGGCCCTGGTACAGATATTTATCTACGGCGGCGCGATAATCATCGTGCTACTGTTTGCCATAATGCTGACCCGTTCTCGAGAATATCCTCGCATATCGGACAATGCCCAGTGGCCTCTCGCGGCGGTGGCGGCGGCGGCGTTCTTCGGCGTGCTGACCTTCGCCTTTCTGGTAAACCGGCCGGGGGTAGACGAGCGAAGCCGGGTGGCCTTCACGGACTTGGGTCGCTCCCTGTTCACAGACTGGGCCCTTCCCTTCGAGGTAGCGTCCATCGTCCTGCTCATCGCCCTGGTGGGGGCCATTGTAATAGCCCGAGAAGACGGGGGGAGGCGGGGTTGATAGACCTAGCCTTTTTCCAGATTGTGAGCGGCGCCCTTTTTACCATTGGGCTGTATGGGGTGCTGGCCCGCCGCAGCGCCGTACTGGTGCTCATGTCCATTGAGCTCATGCTCAATGCGGTAAATCTGAACCTGATAGCGACGGCGGCCTTCCTGGACCCGACTCGCTTCACGGGACTGATAATCGCCATCTTCGTTATCACCGTGGCGGCGGCGGAGGTGGGCTTGGCCCTGGCAATCGTGCTGCGAATCTTCCGCAACCGGGCCACGGTCAACCTTGATGAAATAGATTTGATGAAAGGGTAGCTTTGTTGCTTTTCCGTAGGACTATGGGTAAAGGGGACAAGGGCTAGACCATGCCAACTATGGAGTGGGCCTGGCTCATCCCTGCGCTGAGCTTCATTGCTTTTCCCATAATCGCCATCTTCGGGCGATTCCTGCCAGGCAAGGGTTCCTACCTGGCCATCCTGGCCATTGCCGCCGGCTTCGTTCTGTTCTGGTTCGTGGCCATCGACAGGATAGACCAGGGCGCGACGGGGCTGGACGTTTTCACTCAGAAGTGGTTCCAGGCGGGGAGCACCACCCTGACTTGGGGGATCATAGTAGACCCCCTGACTATAGTTATGCTGGGGCTGGTGACCTTTGTTGCGCTGATGGTCCAGGTGTATTCCATCGGTTATATGAAGGGCGACCCTCGGTACGGCTGGTATTTCGCCCTGCACTCGTTGTTTGCCGCCTCCATGCTTGCGCTGGTGCTGGCGGACAACTTCCTTCTCCTGTACGTGGCCTGGGAGCTGGTAGGTGTCTGCTCCTATCTACTCATCGGCTTCTGGTACGAGCGACAGCCGGCCGCTGAGGCGGCGAAGAAAGCCTTCATAACCACCCGCTTGGCCGACGTGGCGCTGCTTGTGGGAATTCTGCTCCTCTTCAAAACCATGGGCACTTTCAGCATGACGGAGACCTTCCACCAGGCGGAACTGCTGATGGCGGGGCAGGAGAGCCTGCTGACCAGCGGCACGGCAATGGCGGCGGCGCTGCTGCTGTTCGTGGGGGCCATGGGCAAGTCGGCCCAGATACCCTTCCACGTGTGGCTGCCCGATGCCATGGAGGGCCCAACACCCGTTAGCGCGCTCATCCACGCCGCCACCATGGTTGTAGCCGGGGTGTTCCTGGTGGCCCGGACCTTCACCCTCTTCGAGGCGGCCCCCGACGCGCTGCTGGTGGTGGCAATTATCGGGTTGGTGACCACACTGCTAACGGCAACGATGGCCCTGGCCGCCACGGACTTGAAGCGAATTCTGGCCTACTCTACCGTGAGCCACCTGGGGTTGATGATGCTATCGCTGGGCGCCTTTGGGTATACCGCCGCGATATTCCATCTCATGGCCCACGGGTTCTCTAAAGCCCTGCTGTTCCTGGGCGCCGGCAGCGTGATGCACGGGGCGGACCAGACGGACATACGGAAGATGGGCGGGCTGGCCAAGGTGATGCCACTCACGTCGTTGACCTTCGCCGTGGGAGCATTGTCTTTGGCGGGCATACCCATCTTCGCCGGCTTCTGGAGCAAGGACGAAATCCTGCTGGCAGTGTTGGAGCACCGGCACTGGCTCTTCCTGGCCTTCACCTTGCTGGCGGTCTTCCTAAGCGCCCTCTACATGGCGAGGGCATACTTCATCGCCTTCAGGGGCCCGCTCAAGGAAGAAAACCGAAACGCTCATGAAGCGCCAAAGTCAATGGTGCTGCCCATGATGTTGCTGGCAGCAATGGCCGTGGGCTTCGGGTTCATTGCCCTTGAGTGGGGCGGCGGGTTCGAGGGCATCGGGTCGTTCCTGTTCTTCGACAAGGCCCACGGGTTCCAGTTCAACGTGGCGCTGGCCCTCGGCTCCCTGGTCCTGGCCCTCGGCGCGGTGTACCTCGCTTGGGCGTCCTACCTGAAGGGCAAGCCCTATCTCTCGTGGCTCAAGGGAATGACGACACCCCTCCCCGCGCTGGCGGAGCGCGGGTATTTCTTCGACGACGTCTACCAGTGGACCATCGACCGGGTGGTTCTGGTCTTCTCCGGATTCATTAGCTTCTTCGACCGGGTGGTGGTCAACGATGCGGGGGTGAACGGCACGGCCAATTCCATAAAGCTCTCCTCCTTTAGACTGCGCCGCCACGTGACGGGCCGTGTCTACAACTACGCCCTGGTCATGGTCCTTGGCGCGGTGGGCCTGGCGATTGGCTGGTGGGTAATGGTGGTGGGCGGCTAACGACATGGACGATTTCAAAAGCATAGCCCTTCTGTTAACCATCCTGCTGCCCGCCGGAGCGGGTACGCTGCTGGTGTTCATGCCGCGCAATCAGACCATGGCCATCAAGAGCCTTGCGGTCATGGCAGGCGCGCTGACCCTCGCCCTGACCATCGTCATCTTCGCCATGTACGACTACGGCGAGGGGGGATACCAGTTCGTCAACGCCTGGCGCTGGTTGGACGACCCCATGAACATCGACTTCAGCATCGGCATAGACGGAATCTCCGCGCCGATGGTTCTGCTGACGGGCATCGTCATGTTTGCCGGCGTACTGGTGTCCTGGAACGTGGCCCCGCGCTCCAAGGACTTCTTCATCCTGTTCATGTTCCTGGTTGCAGGGGTCTTCGGCGTCTTCGTTGTGCGCGACCTCTTCTTCCTGTTCTTCTTCTACGAGTTGGCCGTGCTGCCCATGTTCCCCCTCATTGGCATTTGGGGAAGCAGCACCGACTTCGGCAACTTCATTCGCACCAAGGAATACGGGGCCATGAAGCTGACCCTGTACCTTGTGGCGGGAAGCGTGCTGGTGTGGATCGGCATTATCGCCCTGTACGTGGCGGCTAGCGAATTCCTGGGCGACAAGGGGTTCGGACAGGCAGGCTTCTCCCTGGAGCTTCTGGACACCCTTTCGGAGGACGGAGCCTTCAGCCGGAACTTCCAGCTGCTATTCTTCCCCTTCTTCATGTTGGGCTTCGGCATTCTGGCGGGCCTGTGGCCCTTCCATACCTGGTCTCCCGACGGACACGTGGCGGCTCCGACGGCGGTGAGCATGGTCCACGCCGGAGTGCTGATGAAGCTGGGGGCCTACGGTATCATCCGCGTCGGCATGACGCTGCTGCCGGAGGGCGCAGAGGCTTGGATGCCCGTGCTCATCGGCCTCGGGACGGTGAACGTCATCTACGGCGCAATCTCGGCCCTATCCCAGAAGGACCTGAAGTATGTCGTGGGCTATTCCAGCGTCAGCCACATGGGGTTGGTGCTCATGGGCATTGCCACCCTGAACCCCCTTGGACTGAGCGGCGCCGTGCTCCAGATGTTCTCCCACGGAATCATGACGGCCCTATTCTTCGCCGTCGTCGGCATCATCTATGAGAAGACCCATACCCGGGACATCACGGTCTTGGGCGGGTTGTCCAAGCGGATGGGGTTAACGGTGGCCTTCTTCGCCGTGGCGGGCCTGACCTCCCTGGGACTGCCCGGCCTGAGCGGCTTCGTGGCGGAGGTGCTGATATTCATGGGTGTCTTCCAGGAGTACTGGCCTCTGGCCGTTCTCGGCGTGGTGGGCGCGGCGATTACAGCCGTGTATATCCTGCGACTGCTGGCGCAGGCTTTCTTCGGCCCCATGGACAAACGTTGGGAGAATCTTAGCGACGGCGGCAGGATAGAGATGAGCGCGGCGGCTATGCTGGTATTCATCCTCATATTCGTCGGCATATGGCCGCTGCCCCTTATGGACGTAATCAACAGCGGCGTTGCTGAACTCTTGAGCAGGTTCCCAGGCGTATGACGGAAAATCTGCATCTACTGCTGCCAGAGTTTCTGCTGGCATCGCTGGCCCTGGTCGTGCTCGGCGTGGACCTGTTCCTGCCCGACAGGCGAAAGCACCTGCTGGCCTGGCTCAGTGTGGCGGGCTTGGCGGGCCTGCTGGCCCTTGCGCTGTCCATGCTCTGGGGCAAGGACATTTCCCTCTACGGCGGCTTGATTAAGACGGACGCCTACTCGCTGTTCTTCAAGGCCTTCTTCTACGTGCTGGGCGGCGTGATGATTCTGGCCTCCGTCGACTTCGTGAAGAAACACTTCCGAAGCCCCGGCGAGTTCTACGCCATAATCCTGTTTGCAGTGCTGGCCATGTCACTCATGGCCGCGTCTGTAGAGTTGCTGACGGCCTACATCTCCCTGGAGCTCATGAGCTTCAGCTTCTACATCATGGTCGCCTACGGAAGGAACAACCCCAAGTCCAACGAGGCTGGGGTGAAGTACATTCTCATTGGCGCCTTCTCCTCGGCCATCCTGCTCTACGGCGTGAGCCTACTTTACGGCGCGGTTGGGGTTACCCGGTACGACGAAATATCCGTCGCCCTGACGGGGGCGATGGCGAACGCCGACGCTGTCTCGCCCACCCTCTGGGTAGGGTTGGCTCTGATTCTGGTGGGCTTGGGCTTCAAGGTTGCTGCGGTGCCCTTCCACATGTGGGCGCCGGACACCTACGAAGGCGCGCCCCTGCCGGTAACGGCCTTCCTCTCCGTGGGTTCTAAAGTCGCGGCCTTCGCCCTGCTGCTGAGGCTCTTCGGCGAGGCCTTCATGCCCACCATCGACCAGTGGCAGCTGTTGGTGGCAGTCATGGCGGCGATAACCATGGTGCTGGGCAACGTGGTTGCCATTGCCCAGCACAACATGAAGCGGCTGCTGGCATACTCCAGTATCGGCCACGTGGGGTTCATGCTTCTGGGCATTGCCGCACTGTCGCAAATCGGCGCGCAGTCGTTGATTCTCTACATGGTGGGCTACGCCGTGACGAGCATGGCGGTCTTCGTCGGGCTGATAGCCTTCTTCAACGTCACTGGCCGGGACGATATCGCTGACTTGGGCGGACTGGCGGACAGCCATCCGTTCCTGGCTGCGGCCATTGCCATAGGACTGTTCTCCCTCTCCGGCCTTCCCTTCTTCGCGGGTTTCACCATCAAGTTCTACCTGTTCACCGCCGCGGCCACCCAGGGCCTGTTATGGCTGGCCGGGCTGGCCATGCTGAGCAGCGTCATATCGTTGTACTACTATCTGACGGTGGTGCGGCAGATGTACATCGAGCCTGCGCCGGCTTGGGCCATGGAGGATGCGGAGGACGAGGAGGACGCCGTCGAAGGGGAGCCGCCGTCCCGCGGTGCCCCCTCCAAGCTGATTGTGACCGTGCTTGCCGCACTGACGCTGGGTGTAATTTTCGTGGGCATCTACCCCTTCCCGCTGCTGCAGGCCATCAAGGCCGCGACGAGCGCGCTCCTCGCCGCCGGCTAGCCGCCAGCAATCATCCCGGGTCCTCTCCAGGAATCGTACTGCCCCTCGTTCAATGATCGCTAAAGCTAGTTCTTACCGACTTGGCTGGTCATTTGCACGGGCAGCGTAGATGGGGTAAGATGCTCTAAATAGAACAGACGATAGACGGAGATGGGCAAAAGACATTCATGGATACGATTGAGCAAAGAATGGACGGTATGGAAGAGCGGATGGGAGGCGTAGAAAACAACCAGGACAGGCTTGCGATCATCCAAGGCGATGTCCTGGAAATGCTGAAGGGACACCGTGAGGAAATCCTGGAGATAAGACGGAACAACGAAAGGCTCGCAATTATCCAACGCGACGTCGTAGAGATGTTGAAAGAACAGCGTCAGGAAGTTCTGGAGATGAAGCGTTTCAACCAGCAGACCAGGCAACTGTGGGTCCTGATAGCCCGCAAAATGGACTGGCTGGACGAGGACTTGGACATAGATAGTCTCTAGTAGGCTGCACTCAGCATTGCGGGGTGCAGTGACTCCATCGATTTTCGTAGTAATCACATGGCCACCCACAGTCCGCCTAACGGCGGATTTGTTATAATGGGACTACCCTAAAGCTCGATGGTGAACCCCATGGATACCCCCAACAGGCCCCTCATCATTTCCGTCATCGGTGGCCGCTACCCATCCCCCCGAGCCCGCCGATACGCCGAAGAGGTGGGGCGGGAGTTGGCCCGCAACGGCGCTGCGGTGGCCTGCGGAGGCCTAATCGGGGTCATGGAGGCCGTCTGTAAAGGCGCAAAGTCCGAGGGTGGGTTGACCATCGGCATCCTTCCCGGCGATGACCCTGAGGACGCCAACCCCTACGTAGATCTGCCTATCTGCACTGGCATCATGTACGCCCGCAATATGGTGGTGGTGAAAACAGGCCGCGCCGTCATCGCCATCGACGGCTCCTTCGGCACTATGTCTGAGATTGGCCACGCCCTGTCTGAGGACATACCCGTAATTGGGCTGGACACGTGGACCTTCTCTAATGAAGGCGATGGCGAGGACCCCATCATTCGAGCCACGGACCCGGTGGACGCGGTTGCGAAGGCAATAGCCGCCTCCAAGACGCGGAAGACGCGGCCCGCCAGCCCCCAAAGGCGCTCTTGACCGTTATCGCCGATATCCGGGCGCGGGAGATCCTGGACTCCCGGGGCAGTCCCACGGTGGAGGCCGAAGCGCGTCTCACCGACGGTACCGTGGGCGTTGCCGCCGTGCCGTCGGGGGCCAGCGTGGGCGCTCACGAGGCCTTGGAGCTGCGAGACCACGACCCCCATCGCTTCGGCGGAAGGGGCGTCCTGAAGGCCGTCGACAACATCCAACAGATCATAGCCCCGGCGTTGCGGGGCCGTTCGCCCTTCAACCAGTCCAACGTTGACGGGCTGCTTCTGGAACTGGACGGCACCGAGAACAAAGGTAACCTCGGTGCCAACACCCTGCTTGCCGCCTCCCTTGCCGTAGCCCACGCTGCCGCCGCCTCCAAGGGTGTTCCCCTCTATCGATACCTGGCGTTGGGCGAGAAGGTCACGCTGCCCGTGCCCATGTTCAATATCCTCAACGGCGGCGCCCATGCTTCGGACTCCATAGACTTGCAGGAAATCATGGTGGTTCCCGCCGGCGCTCCCAGTTTTCGGGAGGCCTTGCGGATCGGAGCCGAGATATACCAGGCCTTGAAGGTCATCATCAGTGGCAGGGGACTGAGCACCCAGGTGGGGGACGAAGGTGGTTTCGCGCCCCAACTTCAGTCCAATCGGGCGGCGCTGGAACTGGTGGCCCTGGCGGTGGACCGGGCCGGTTACGTGCTGGGTGAAGATTGCTATCTGGCCCTGGACGCCGCCGCTACCGAGTTCATGGAAGACGGTAGATATCATCTGCATCTGGACGATATCAGCCTGAACGCCGAGGGGCTGACGGACTTCTATCGGGGCTGGAGCCGGGAATTCCACATCCTAAGCATTGAGGACGGGTTGGGAGAGGACGACTGGTTGGGATGGCGGGAACATTGCGACGCCCTGGGCCACTCGGTGCAGCTGGTGGGCGACGATCTGTACACCACCAACCTGAAGCGCATCCGCAGGGGTATCCTGATGAAGACCAGCAACGCCGTCCTGTTCAAACTGAACCAGGTTGGCACCGTTACTGAGACGATTGAAGCCTTCGAGGAAACGCGCAAGGCGGGATGGGGCGCCGTGGTCAGCCACCGTTCCGGCGAGACGGAGGACACGACAATTGCGGACCTGGCGGTAGCCCTGGGCGCCGGACAGATAAAGGCGGGTGCGCCCTGCCGTTCCGAGAGGCTCGCCAAGTACAATCGGCTCCTTCGAATCGAGGAGGAGTTGGGCCCAGACGCGGAGTTCGCCGGAATGTCCGCCTACCGTCACCTGAACCTGGGTCAGCTATGATGCAGAAAACGCAGACCGTCACCATTCGACAGATTCGGGACGCGCTCGAACCGGCTCTAAAGAAAGCCGGCGCAGCCAAAGCCGTAGTTTTTGGCTCCTACGCCAGGGGCGATGCCGACGCCGAAAGTGACCTGGACCTGATGGTCATTCTCAATACGGACTTGTCCTTCATCGAGCGCTGGGACATAATCCCCGGCCTGCGCAGCCGTTCGCCCGTACAGGAAATGGATCTACTGGCCTACACTCCAGGGGAAGTGCGCCGGATGATGGAAAAGGGAAGCGTTCTCTTACCCGTAATCCTCGAGGAGGGAGTCACCATCTACGACGGCGATCCGAATTTTGGTCACTGGTGGGACCAACAGGCTGCCCGTGTAGAGAAAGGTGAAGACGTGATGAAGCAAAACCCGGAAATTGCAGCCCAAAGTTGGCTAGGACAGGCCAGAAGAGAACTTGGTTCCTGTCCTGATTTACTTTTGGGCGGATACTTTGAACAGGTCTGCTTTCATTCCCAACAGGCGGCGGAAAAGGCGTTGAAGGCCCTGGTCTACCTGCAAGGGGCGAGAAGAGTCCTGGGACACTCCTGCATCAATCTGATCAAGCAGCTTAAGGAAACCCATCCTTCCTTGGCGGCCTTTGAAGAGTCGGCCTGTTTGCTGGATCAGGTTTATATTAGTAGCCGCTACCCCATCGACGATATGCAGGTAGCCCCTTATGAACTATTCCCCCGCAGCCAGGCAGAGGACTTGATGGCGAGGGCGAGGGAAATTGTGGACGAAGCGGGACGCATCATCGACCGGAGCAGAGGCCCTTCACCTTGACCCTTTTCCGGCCTATTGCTAGAATACCGTGGGTCTCCGTTCGTCTTGAAACATGCGAGTAATTGGACTCACCGGAGGTATCGGCACAGGTAAGAGCCAAGTGGCCCGCATTCTGGAGGAGCTCGGCGCTGTAGTAATCAACGCCGACGTGCTGGGGCATCTGACATACAAGTCCAACACGGACGGTTGGGGGCGCATAGTAGATGCCTTCGGCCCGGAGGTCGTTGGCCCTGAGAGAGAGATAGACAGGAAGCGTCTGGGAAGGATAGTATTCTCCGACCCTGGCGCAAAGGCAAAACTGGATGCCATAGTATGGCCTCAAATTGCCATCCTAGCCCGTAGGCAAATTGAGAACCTTCGCAAGGAAGAAACTGATACAATAGTGCTCGAGGCCGCCGTTCTGGTGGAGGCCGGATGGGACACCCTGGTGGATGAGGTCTGGGTGACCCATGCTCCCAGGAACCTGGTGCGACAGCGGTTGAAGCTTCGAGACGGCCTGACGACGGAGGAGGTAGATCGTAGAATAGATGCCCAGATCCCCTTCGAGGAGCGGCTCAGGGAAGGATACATTCCCATAGAAAACTCCTCCACTCCGGAAGCTCTGCGTGACAGGGTCCAAATCCTGTGGCGACGCCGAATTAAAGAAAGCGCCGAATAAAAATGGCCAAAATCTCCAATTCTCTCTACAACCAGTTCACCATCGAAGAATATGTGGTGGAGCAGGAGCCCTTCTACCTTCCCGTGAGGGACGAGGTGGAGCTCTTCGAAGCCGCCTACGCCGCCAACATTCCTATCCTTCTCAAAGGCCCCACCGGTACCGGCAAGACCCGCTTCGTGGAATACATGGCATGGAAACTCAGCCGACCTGCGGTGAATGCCAGCGCAAATTCTGCCAATGGGGACAGCGAACGGGTAATTCCGCTCATAACGATCGCCTGCCACGAAGACCTTACCGCCAGCGACCTCGTCGGGCGTTACCTGCTGGACGCCGAGGGCACTCGCTGGATAGACGGCCCCCTGACTCGCGCCGTCAAGTCCGGCGCTATCTGCTACCTCGACGAAATCGTCGAGGCCCGCAAGGACACCACAGTGCTCATTCACCCCCTGGCGGACCACCGGCGCGTACTCCCTGTGGAAAAGCAGGGGCTGGTTCTGGAGGCCAAGAAGGGCTTCCAGCTTGTCATATCCTACAACCCGGGCTACCAGAGCGCCCTGAAAGACCTCAAGGAGAGCACCCGTCAGAGGTTCATCGCCATCGAATTCACCCCACCCCCGGCGGAGGCGGAGGCGAAGATAATTAAGAAGGAGTCCGGCTGCACCGACGAGCAGGCCCTTGCCCTGGCCAAACTGGGAGAGAAGATCCGCAACCTTCATGACCACGGTCTAAAGGAAGGCGCCAGCACCCGCGTCCTCATCTACGCCGGCAAGCTCATGTCTCACGGCATTGCAGCCCGCCGCGCCTGTCACGTGGCCGTAGTTTGGGGCATCACCGACGACCATGAATTGCAGAGGAGCATTGAAGAGGTGGTCTCATCCATCTTCGAGTAGAAGCCCCGGTGAAAGACACCCTGCTAACGGAACTGGAATCCGTACTGTCTAGCCGTCCGACCAAGCCTATGGACGGCCCCGACGTTCGGCCCGCCGCCGTGCTTCTCCTCGTCTTCCCCAAGAACGGCCAGTACTATGTTCACGTACAGAAGCGCTCCCGCCACTTGAAGAATCATGCGGGCGAGGCCTGCTTCCCCGGTGGTAAGCCGAAGTCCCAGGACGAGAGTCTGCTGGCCACGGCCCTGCGGGAATCCTACGAAGAAGAGGACATTAACCCGGAGGACGTCACCATTCTGGGCCGGCTCAACGACACGCCCACCCGCACCGGCTACTCCATGAGGGTTTTCGTGGGAACGATCCCCCAGCCCTATGCGTACCGGCCCGACCCCCAAGAAGTGGACGAGGTGGTGGACGTTCCCCTTGCGGCCCTTCAGAGCCCCTCCAACTGGCGAGAAGAAGCCAGATGGCAAGACGGGCGTATGACAACCACCCACGCCTACGCATATGGCCCCCACATCATATACGGGGCCACAGCCAACGTCATGCGGGAATTCCTGGAAGTCCTGGACCAGGTTAGTCTAAACGGGAGGGCCTGAGGTGCAGCAGGGAAGTTCATTCGCAGCCCATCGCGAGGAGTTGGAGAAGCTTCCTCTCTCTTTCCAGGAGGAGTTTCAGAGAGCGGAGGAGACCCTCAGCTTTATTTTCAAAGATGACGAGATGGCCTCCTGGGCACGGGAGACCATGGCCATCTCTACCCGCACCCCTCGGTCCTGGGAGGCCGGCATTGAGTATCTGAAGGCCAGCGGAGAGGTGGCCAAGTACCTCTCCTTCGCTTCATTCACCCAGTGGACCCGCTGCGGGGCCTATCTCTCCCAGGACTCCCCCACCCTGGCCGTAGCCTACTTCCGAGCTTCCCCCGCCATAGTTGTCGACCTGCGCCCCCAGCACATCGCCCGGTGGGCCGGCCTCGGCCGCAGCCTGTACAAGGGCACGTGGAAGTCCAGCACCCTGGCGGCCAAGTTCTTCGAGACCAGCCCCACCCTGGTCAAGAACCTGTCTTTCTGGGACGTGGAAGTCTGCGCCAATCTCATAGAGGCACTCTCCGCCAAGTCCTACGACGTGGCCACCGAGTGCCTCGTGCTGGGTAGCGACGTCCTCCCCAGGATGTCCAGAGAGCGGGAACCCTTCCTCGCCCTCTGCCGCACTCTCACCGACACAAGTTGGCGGGAAGTAAAGGCCTGCTTCCAGGTGATGGGCCACGCCCTTCCCCAGGTGGAAGAGAACCAGCGAAGCCGCTTCCTCCGGCTGGCGGACCACCTGGCCCGGGAAGGCTCCCGGGAGACCTCTGTGTTTATCGTGAGCGGCTCCGCCGCCCTGGGCAAGATTCCTCCCCAGGCTCAGCAGCACGTGCTGGACCTGTGCGACAACCTCATGACAGTTTCGCCGCCCGCCGTCCATGCCCTGCTCAACAGCCTGGAATCCGTTCTCGCCCGCATCACCCTGCCCCAGCTTGACGCTTGGTTCGACCAGGGAATGCGCCTCATCCACGAGAACCCGGATGGCGGTCTGGCCTATTTCAAAGTGGAGTCCTCCACCTCCGAGGGCGTAATCGACAGCCTCTCCTCCAGCCTGGAGCTGGAGCGCGTCAAGGGCATCCTCATGCTCTACTGCCGCGCCCTCTCCGGCGCCGACATCGAGGTGACCGAAAGCAGCCAGCTGGTGCACAAGGGCATCGGTTGGGTTTCCGAAGGTCACGCCACCACCGAAGGCACCAAGGTGTTCCTGCCGCTAATCATCGACCGCTACGCCAGCAAGGACGAAAACTTCGGCTGGTACAAGGTCGTCTCCACCCACCAGGTGGCGCACCTGGAGTTCGGCAGCTTCCTCTTCGAGTTCGAACGCCCCTCCGCCCTCTTCCAGGACACCCGCCTGGCCCGGGAAGAGGCTCTAACGTCTCAGGTGACAGAAGATGAGGAGATGAAGGCTTACGCCCGCGGCGCCGAATCGGGCTGGGTTACCGACATTTCCCGCTGCTTCTCCCTCCTCAGCGACAGGAAGCTGGCCCTGGACCTCTTCACCATCCTTGAAGACGGCCGCCTGGACTTCCGCGTCAAAGTCGAATATCCCGGCATGAAGCTCTTCTACAATCGCGTCCAGCAGGACGCCCTCAACGGTCGCCCCACCATGATGGAGATGCCCCTTCGCCAGGCCCTCGTGGAAATGCTGGTCCGCTTCAGTTTGGAGCAGTACCGCGGAGTGCCAACTCCCAAGCGCTACGCCAAGGCGGTGAGTGTGCTGGCGAAGATTCAGCGCCGCCTCCGCAGCGTTGACGCCACCGTGGAAGACACCGCCGAGGCCACCCTTCGCGCCTACGACATCCTCTCCCGTATTCCCAACCAGCAGGAGCAAGAAGACGAGTGGGAGAGTCAGGACTTCGACGCCGACGAGGAGTTCTCCGACGAGGAACTGGCCGAGGTGCTTAAAGAAATGGGCCCGCCCTCCGAAGCCCAGGGGTCGGACGAACAGGACCCCTACGAGTCCCCCGAGGACGTGGACTTCCGCGGTGACTTCAAGCCGGAACTGGTGCAGACCCTCAACCGCATGCGCTCCGGCCAGCCGCCCGAGGACGCCGACGGATCCGGCGATCTCACCCAGGAGATGCTGGAGCAGATGCTGCGGGAGAGCGCGGAATTCGGCGACGATCAGGGGGATGGCGAGGAGGCCATGGCGGAGTTCGCCCAGAACCTCATGAAGGAAGCCGGCGCCACCTCTCCAATGCCCACCGCCGGGCAGGGCTACGGCCCCATGGTCCACGTGGACGAGCAGGGTGGGGAGTTGGAAGCGCGGGAGCCAAAGACCTTCGTCTACGACGAATGGGACTTCCGCGCCGCCGACTACAAGCCCAAGTGGTGCGTAGTTCGCGAAAAGACCGTCGACCAGGGCGACCTCCAGTTCTTCGGCGACACCATGCGCAACTACGCATCGCTGGTCAACGACGTTCGTCGCCAGTTCGAGCTTGTGACCCCTGAAAGCTTCCGTAAGGTGCGCCGTCAGCCCGACGGCGACGAGTTTGACCTGGACGCCTCCATTGAGGCTATGATAGACCGTCGCTCCGGCATTACCCCGTCCGAAAAGGTCTACTGGTTCCGCAACAAGCAGGAGCGAGACGTGGCCGTGGTCTTCCTGCTGGACATGAGCGCCTCCACCGCTGAGGCCATCGATGAAGGCCGTCCCTCCCTTGGCGACCAGAACGCGCCCGAAGACCCGGTGGAGTACATGATGTGGCTGCGGTCCCGTCGGGAAGGGCTGGTGCGGCGTCACTACAAGCGGATAATCGACCTGGAAAAGGAAGGCGTTGCCCTTCTCATTCAGGCTTTGGAGTCCATCGGCGACATCTACGGCATCTACGGATTCTCAGGCTATGGACGGGAGAACGTCGAGTTCTACGTCATCAAGGACGTGGAGGAGAATCTCTCCGACGTGGTGAAGCGGCGCATCGACAAAATTAGCCCCCTCCACGCCACCCGCATGGGGCCCGCGATACGCCACGCCACCGCCAAGCTGGAAAAGCAGGACGCCAAGACCAAGATACTATTCCTCATCAGCGACGGGCGCCCCCAGGACAGGGGTTACAGCCGCGAGGGTGTGGAGAAGGAATACGCCGTCCACGATACCCACATGGCGCTGGTGGAGGCCAAGCGGCTGGACATAACGCCCTTCTGCCTCACGGTGGACAAGTCCGGCCACGACTATCTGAAGGCCATGTGCGGCGACATGAGCTACGAGGTGCTGGAGGACATCTGGACCCTCCCCCAACGGCTGCCCCAGCTGTACCGTAAGCTCACCATCTAGCCCGTCCAGCGCCTTCAAATCCCTTTCTCCTTGATGGGGGAAGGTTAGAGCCTGCCCTCGTGAAGACGGGGGATGGGGGTGAACCCCGTGCCCGGCAACATTCTCCCCAGTAGGGGCGGTTTGCGAACCGACCTTCCCCTCCCAACCTACCCCTGGCATTCCCCCCCACCCGTTGTCCTCGCGGATGGAGACCTTTGCATAACCGTCATTCCGGCGAAAGCCGGAATCCAGAATCCCATGATTTAGTTATGGCAAGAGTCGTACCACACCACTATCTGAACGCGTTTCGGTAGTTGTGCAAAGGTCTCCGGATGCGGGGACCCATTCCCCTCCACCTCTTTCCCTTCCCCCCCCCGTAGGGGCGACCCTTGTGGTCGCCCGCCTCCCCCGCCCGTTCTTCCCCGCCTATCAGCCATCCCTCCCCCACTCTTGTCATTCTGGGCGAAGCGAAGAATCTCGCCCTCGTGCACTCAAATCCACGCCCTCTGCCTTAACGTCGCTAATCCACCGTTCTGTTACGTAATCCGTCAATGCTCACTCGTAATGCGCCTCCAAAACCCTATTGCTTGACGGAAAAGGACCCGTAGCCTATAATCCAGCCATAGCATTACATAATAGGCGTCGGCTTTCCGGCGAAAGGGAGTCCCTCATGGCCATCGTAACCATTGACGGATATCGGGGCAGTGGCAGCACCGAGGTGGGCATCCGAGTCGCAGAAGCCCTCAACGCCAACTACATAGATAGGTTGCTGCTGAGGAAGGCGGCGGAGAAAGCCCAAGCCCCCATCGGCGAATTCGTGGGACGGGCTGGTCGGGAACACCATCCCTCCCGCGGCATAATGGAGAGGATGCAGCGGTTCCTAGAGCGATGGGTAGACGCCTACTCCAGGAACTCCGTCTATGTGAACCCCTGGGAGGGCTTTGCCTTCCTGGGCCACTCTAAGGAGATTGACGAGGAGCTGGCAAAAATTGCCCGCACACCCCCCAAGTTCGTAGACGACCAACGGTTCATCCGGTCCATCGGCGATGCCCTGGAAGAGATGGCCCAGTCCGACAACCTGGTCGTCGTGGGTCGCGGCGGCGGCTCCATCCTGAAGCACTTCCCGAATGCTCTGCATATTGGCTTGGCGGCGCCCTTCGGCACCCGCGTCATTCGCAACATGCGCAAGCACAACTTCACTGCGGTGGAGGCCGGCAAGTTCACTCGCGACACAGACGAGGCGCGCCAGCGCTTCTACCGGAAGTTCTTCGACACCAACCCGGACAACCCCGCCCTCTATAGCCTGTCGCTCAACACCCAGTCGCTCCATCCGGAGCTGGCGACGGAGCTCATCGTCAACAGGGCGGAAATGCTGGCCAACGGCCGCCTGAACTAGGTCCTGACACCGCCGCTGCCAATCCATTCCTACGTGTCATTCTGAGCGCAGTGAAGAATCTTCCCTATCAATCTAAGTCGGGACGCTCCAAATACGTGAGCCGGTCATTCGCCTGAACGACTCCACCCAGGTGGCACTACCTCATACCAAAATACAATCTCCTTGGACGTGAACAACGAGTATGAATTGTCGAACACCAAGGTATGAGTGCCTTTGGACAACTGTAGAGTTCTCATCCCACGTTTAACCTTTTCTTCAAACGCCGCAACCTCTCCTCGAGGGTCCAAAAGTACGAAGTCTATGTCTAGGTCTTGTGTCGCAGTATCGTCCACTATCTGATAAGAGTAACGCAGGCTTCCACCTTCCACTGCTCTGACGGGGACCTCGTGGTAACTATTATAACTGACAGTTGTCCTTCCACATTTTGCTTGGTACCCATCCTTAAGCAACGGCAGTGAGTCTCGCAGCTCATTTGAAGATACGGCGTAGCCGATGCCTTCGATGCGGCGTCCGTCGTTACCAATTTCCGGCCTCCAAGTGTTTACTCCAATCACCTTGCCTTCCAAGTTAACCAAAGGCCCGCCGCTGTTGCCGGGGTTAATTGCGGCGTTGGTTTGAATGTACTCCACTGTATAACCGCAGGGGATTACCGGGTTATCCTCCGGGCTCGTCGCGGACACTATTCCGTCGGCAGCCGAAAACTGGACGCTGGCTCCTCTAGAGGGGAACCCCATGGCTACCACCTGTTGGCCTATTCGCACTTGGCTTGAATTATCGAGTTTTAGCTCAGGAAATCGTGTGTTGGCGATTTTGACCACTGCGAAGTCATAGAAATCATCGCGGCCCACCACTCGACCTCTGGTTGTCGAACCATCAGCGAATACTACGGTTACAGAATCTGTCTCTCCCACCACGTGAGCGTTGGTCACCACCCATCCTTCGGAATCCACGATGAACCCGCTGCCCCATCCGCCTTCGTTAAGTCCAATCAGTACAACCGCTTGTCCGCTGTCTTCTATAACATCGGCCAAAGAGGGTGTTGGCGAATGTGTACGCGGGGTAGGCGTTGGTCTTGGGGTAGGCCTCGCCGTGGGACGAGGAGTTGGTCGTGGCGTTTGTGTGGGCCGTGGTGTGGGGCGCGGGGTTGGCAGTGCCGTAGGCCTTGGTGTAGGAATTGCTGTTGGGACCGCCGTAGGCATCGGGGTTGGGATGGTCGGTGCGGTAACGCCGGGGTAGTCGAGGCTGAGGAATCTCTGTTCCTGCTCAATGATACCAGGGGCTGAGTAGATTAGTACAAGGTTGTCCTCGTACACTGGAATATGGAAGCAGACGTTGCCACGTGTTTCGGGGCTGCCTATCGACCCTCCTTGAAGCCGGTCGGGTGTGGTACCACAGGAATGGCCGACGGGGTCGTAAATCAATCGACTATTGCCCACTATCTTGAAATGGGTGTAGGCAACAGGTATGAACCCACCGACGGGATGGTCAACCCGGAGTTTGACCATGTAATAGCGGAACCCGTTGTCCGGACGGGGGTTGGCTGGGGAATGGTGAGCGATGAAATTGTGGGCGTCTTCCGTTAAGCCAATGACTTTCACCGCAACCCCGTTGGCACCCACGAGGATTTCTCCGGCTTTGTAAGGGTTTTCGACGTTGGTGCCGGTTGGTATAGGTGTTGGGGTTGGTGTAGAGGGTGGAGTTATAGTGGGAGTAGACGGGGCTACAGGTGGGGATATAGGTGTTGGGCTAGGCGTTGGTGTGACGGAAAGTGTTGGAAAGGGAGATGCGGCTGTGGGCGAAGGGCTGGTATGCGAGGTGGGTTCGGGCGCAGATGAGTTGCCGCCGCAAGCAAGGATAAGGAGAGTGAGGAACAGAAGGCAGTGGGATAGTAGAACCGCCGAAAGGTTCATGGGTGAATTTCCGATTACGCCCCCAACTCCTGCACCAGCCGCGTAAGCTCCACCAGCGCCGTCGTCACCGAGCGGTACTTGACCACCGCCCGTCTCGGCGGCAGACGCAGCGCCACCGGCTTCACCACCCCCTCCGCTGCGATGGCGATGAACACCGTTCCCACTGCTTTGCCCTCCTGCTCCGACGGCCCCGCGACACCCGTCACTCCCACGCCAAGGTCCGCCCTCAGTCGTCGACGCGCCGCCTTCGCCATAGCCTCAGCCGTCTCCGCGCTGATGGCTCCGTGGTCGCGAATCACCTCTGCCGGCACCCCGTTGGCGATCTTCGCCTCGTTGCTGTAGGACACTATTCCGCCCCGAAAGTAGGCGGAACTCCCCGGCACGTCCGTTATCGTGCTGGCCATCAGTCCGCCCGTGCACGACTCCATGGTCGCCACCGACAGCCCCGCCTCTGAAAGCGCTTCGGCCAATGCCGCTTCCGGCGAGTCGTCGTCGAATCCCCAAACGTGGGGTCCCATGATCTCCAGAATTCCCGACTCCACCGGCTCAATAAGCGCCCGTGCTTCCTCTTCGGAAGCTCCCCGGCCGATTATCCGCAGGTGGATCCCGTCGTGCTTGGCGTAGATGCCCAGATACGGGTTCGCCGACTCTGCGAAGCGGGCCACCCGCTCCGCCACGTCGGCCTCCGCCAGGTCGGTGGTCTTGATGTTGCGCGTAATTATCACCTGCCCCCGTACCTTGCCACCCAGCTTAGGCGCAACCTGGTTCTGCCACATGTTATACATCTCCCCAGGCGGGCCGGGCATGGCGACGATGATTTTTCCCTTCCGTTCCACCCACCAGCCGGGGGCCGTGCCCTGGTTGTTGGGTATGGTGACGGCGGAAGGTATCAGCGTCGCCTGCTTGGTGTTGCGAGGCGGCATGTCCGCGCCCCGGTAGCGAAACCAGGCCTTCAAGTCTTCAAGGAGACCGGGGTCGACCTGCATCTCCTCGCCGAGGGCAGACGAAATCGCTTCCCGTGTCAGGTCGTCCTGGGTGGGGCCCAACCCGCCCGTGGAGAACACCACGTCGGAGCGTTCCAGCGCGGCAGCGAAGGCTCCCGCCAGAAGTTGTAGATCGTCTCCCACCTGGGACATTCGCTGTATAGTGATGCCGAGGGCTGGAGCGCGGGCGGCAATGTACGCCGAGTTGGTGTCCGTAAGCTCCCCCATGAGAAGCTCCGTGCCGATGGAGAGTATCTCCCCCTTGACCGTTTCCATGCTACAGGCCCGGGCTAGGGGCAAACCGATGCCGCTTCCGTTGCCCGCCTAGCCCTCCTCGACTGGATATGGAGGCTCATTAAGCAGCCGTTCCAGCACGTCCACCCAGGAGTTATGCACTATGTACAGGTTGTCACTGGGGTCCTCCACCGACACGTAGTAGCCGTCCTCCGTGGGCGTCAGGTCGCCGAGATTCACCACAAACACCTGCCCGTTGGCGGAGGTTACGGTGATGACGGTGCGAACCGGGTCCAGGCCGTAGTCGGACCTGTCTCCCAGCTCTCCCCGATCCTCCTCGGTCTTCATCAGGTTGGTGGCAACGGCCGGGCCGTTCAGAAGTGAAGGAATACCGCCCCATCTGCCGATGTCCACCTCAATGTCTTCGCCGCCCTCTTCGTCCTTGATGAACCAGGTATCCCCCATTTTTTCGAAGGTAATACTGTCTTCGCCTCGGCTTATAACCACGTGGGCGACGTCCTGGGTCCGGTACAACCGATCGGGCCGGGTGTCGCCCGGTCCATCAGAACCTCGAAGGAGTTGGGTAACGCCCACCAGCCCTCCAATCAGGATGAGAAGGACCACCAGTACGATGGTAAATCTAGCGCTCATAGGTCAGAAAGTCTCCTGGAAATAGCCGCCGATTTGGACATTATCGGCGCGTCCACCATACGAAGATCCCAGCCATCGCCATGAGGATTGGCAGCAGGAACCAGCTCGTGTAGCGAATGACGTTGAACTCTTGTGGGGTGGCCAGCAGCTCGGGCCGTGACTGCAGCCGGGGCCGTATGTTGATGAGCGAAACGTCCCCGACCAGGTAGTTTGCCGAGTTCAGGAACAGGTCTCCGTTGCCGGCGCTGTCGAAATGCTCGTTGCTGGCGAAGTCCGAGTCCCCGATAATTACGAGGGAAGCCTTGTCCAGGTCTTCTCGGTTCTCGGGGATCTCCTCTCCAATGGCGCCCTTCGTTCCATAGGCGTCTGCGAGTACCGCTGTGAACAAGGGCCCCCTTGTGTCTATGTCCTCATCTGGCTCGGTTCTGTTAGGATCCTCAATCAGCCAGCTATTACTCGAGGTCGCAGCCAACACGGTAAATTGAACCAGAGGAATTTCCTGACCCTCGATCTGAACGCTAGGGACTTCCTCGGCGGAATCTATGGCAGTTACCCCCGGGAAAAAGGTTCTGCCTAATGTTTGGGTCAGGGGGATATCGGGGTTGTATTGGCTGATGAAGGGGGTTCTCTCTTCCCCGATGAATTCTTCCTGGTCGATGATGTTGCCCTTGCCAAGGGAGAGGCCCCACCTCTTCAGGAACGCTCGGAAGCTGTCCGGTGTCTCGGGATCCAGGAGCAGCAGCATCCGGCCCCCGTCTTTGATGTATTGGGAGAGGACCTCCTCCTCGTCCGGCAGCAGGTTCTTCTGCGGCCCCGCCACAACAATCAGGGTGGGCGCAACTTCATTTTCATTCAAGGGCTCGTCCTGGGTCTCGCCGGTCTGGCGAGGCACAAGGGTCTTGGTCTGTAGGTCGAGAGTCTCTACCCCGTAACCCTCGCTGCGCAGTAATTCCGCCGCAAGAAGATAGCCGTTCTCCTCGGTCGCGGACACGGAGTTGCGCTCCCCGTGACCCGTTAGGAAGAAGACCGTCTTCTCCCCGGAACCGCTTACCTGCAGCAGCGGGGTCACGAAGCGCTGCTCCAGGCTGTTCCTGTCGGATTCGATGACCTGGCCTGTTTGGGGTTCGAGTTCAGGATTGGCAAAAAACTGGTCTGCCTGCCCAACGGTTGGGTCTCCGGGAATGTGGATGGCCCCGAACACCACCTCGAAGACCGGCCTCCCATCTCCCTCCGGTGGATCCGAATTGACGAAGGCCACCTGGCCGTGCTGGTTTACCCCGTAGTCCCGCGCCCTTGCGGGCTCCACGTCCAGGTTGATCACGTCGTAGGAAAACCTGTCCGAGTTTATCGCGAAGGCGTGAAGCATGTTCTCCACGGCCTCAACGGATTCTTTCTGAAGCTCGTCGTTTTCGTCAAAAAAGGCTATGGCCTCGATGTCCTGCTCCAGATTCTGGAGGATTTCCACCGTTCTGGGAGCCAGGGAGAACTGCTTGGTGCTAGTCACGTCCAGCCGCGCCGGATTGTCGAAGGCCACGAAGTTCAGAATCGCTACGATGGACAGGAAGGCAAGTATCATCAGAATGGTGTTCGCGCCATACCGTCCCTGCCTGCCCGTTACCGATGCGGCCAGCCGGCGGCGGGAGACAACCAGCGACATTGTAAGAAGCGCGAATCCCAGTCCCAACAGGATGTAGCTGAAGATGCGGGAGTTCGGCACCAAGACTAGGAGCACAAGGCTCACGACCACGCTCAGAATTCCCAGCAGTACCGAGGCGAAGCTCAGGGTGCCCAGGTCCCGGCCTAGGTCCCGAATGGCGTCCAGTACGGTCCCGGACGCTTCGTACTCTTCGTGCGGTCGGCGGTTCAAGCTATCTCCACCGACGGGTCTCCAAAGACCGTACGGTCAGGAAGAGAAATATCGCTATCAGGCTGACGTAGTAGACGATGTTCCCCGTGTCTATGATCCCGCGCACGAAGTCGGTAAAGTGGGTTGTCATGCCCATCTGCCCCACGATAGTCGCGGTCACCCCCGTCACCTGGTTGGCAGCCACTTCCAGGAAGGTCAGCAGCACCAGAATCCCCAGGGAAATCACCGCCGCGACAATCTGGTTGCTTGTGAAGGAGGACGCCATAAGGCCGATGGAGATGGCGGCCCCTCCGTACAGAATAATTCCCAAATAGCCGCTCAGCAGCGGTCCTATATCCGGGTTGCCCCGCCACTCCAGCATGAGCACGTACCAGATGGTAAGCGCAAGCGTGACGAGAAAGAATGTCATGGCGGCGATGTACTTGCCCAGCACCACCTCCCAGTCCCGCACCGGCGACGTTAGCAGCAGCTCGATGGTGCCTATCTTCTGCTCTTCCGCCAACAGCCTCATGGTCAGCACCGGCGCAAGCCACGGCAGGATGAAAATGGAAATCTGCGTCATCGTCTCCCGGAGGCTTGCTTCGGGGAAGTTGGCTCCTGTCAGAATGGAGTCCACGCTCCGAACGAAGAAATAGCCCGTCAGAGCAACGAACATCAAGGCTACCACATAGGCTACGGGGCTGGTGAAATAGCCCCGTATCTCCTTCCAGGCGATGGCTAGGGTGTACCTCATGCGTCGACTTTTTCCTCCGTGGTGAGCTTCAAGAAAATCTCCTCCAAGCTCATGCTCACCAGTTGAAGGTTCAGCAGCGACCAGCCGTTGTTGACGATTATCCTGGAAACGGTGGGGCGTAGGTCCAGCCCCCGCCGCGCCTGAATCTTGTAAATGTTACGGTTTGGATTGTCGGTGGCTATGGCAACTTCCCGTACGCCCCGAATCTTTCCCAGCGCCTCCGCCACTTCTGCCGGTGGTCCCTGAACTTCCGCCTCCAGCCGCTCCACCCCCTGCAGCTTGTTGGCCAGGTCCCGCGGGGTGTCCTCCGCCACTATCAACCCCTCGTGGATGATGAGTACCCTGTTGCACAGCATACTCACCTCCGGCAGTATGTGGGTGCTCAAAATCACCGTGTGGCTGCCGGAAAGGTCCTTGATGAGCTGGCGGGTCTCCACCACCTGGATGGGGTCGATGCCAATGGTCGGCTCGTCCAGAATCAGCACGTCGGGCTCGTGGAGCACCGCCTGGGCGATGCCCACCCGCTGGCGGAAGCCCTTGGAGAGCTTGCCTATGTGAGAGCGGCGGTAGTCGCCAAGCCGGCAGTCGGCGATGACTTCCCCGATGCGTACCTTGATGCGCTTGGAGTTCATCCCCCGGATGGACCCCATGAATTCCAGGTAGCCCTCCACCGTCATGTCCGTGTATAGAGGTACCGTCTCCGGCAGGTAGCCGATGTGGGAGCGGGCCTCCCGCGACTTGTCCACCAGATCGTAGCCGGCCACTGCTGCAGTGCCGGAGGTCGGGGGCAGAAATCCGGTGATTATCCGCATGGTCGTTGTCTTCCCGGCCCCGTTGGGCCCCAGGAAGCCGACGATTTCACCCCGCTTCACCTCGAAGCTTACGTCCTCGATGGCGGGAAAGTTCCCGTAGTATTTGGTGAGGTTCTTTACCTCTACCATGCCGGCCATGAACCGCTACCCCGTTTCCTCAGAATGACGCAAAATTATTTCCGTTGTCGAAGTCCGGTGCAAATGATATTCTATATTACCTACGTTTGACAAACATTAAGAGCGGCTTACATATATACCAGTTTTTTGATGGTGATGCCAGTTGCACCTGCTTATTGACGGTTATGGCGCCGACCCGGAGCGGCTTTGGGACCAGTCCTTCCTCCGAAATTTCTTGGACGAGTACCCCGATCGGTTGGGTATGACCAAGATTACCAGGCCCAAAGTGCTGCGGTACAACGCGCCCCAGGAGGAGGATTCCGGCATTACCGGCTTCGTGGTCATTGCCGAAAGCCACGTCAGTGTCCATACCTTTCCTCACCGCCGGTACGTGAACATAGATATCTTCTCGTGCAAGAGCTTTGACGCTGAGAAGGCTTTGGAGGACGTTAAAGACCTCTTCGGCCTGCAGCGGGTGAAGTCGTGGTTGGTGGACCGGGGGCTGGAGCACTACGACCCCCAGATGTGCATACCCGGCCTGGTCGCTTCCGGCGCCGCTCGGCTTTCCAATGTCTGAGTCGGCGTCGTGACCACCGACGAAACAGCCCTCTGGGTCCCCTACAACTTCTTGTCCCTCTCCCCGGAGCAGAGCGCCCTTGAAACTGCCCGCGCGGTACTCATTCCCGTACCCTACGACAGCACCACCTCATACCGCACCGGCGCGCGGTACGGCCCCGCCGCTATCCTCGCCGCTTCCTACAATCTGGAGGACTACGATCACGAGTTGGCCTTCGACCTCTCCCTGGCAGGCATCCACACTACCGCAGCCTTGGAGCCGCACATGGCCGGCCCGGAGGCGATGGTTCGGCGGGTTGCCCAGGCCGTCGAAAGCTATGACGACGGGCGGCGGCTGGTGGGACTTCTGGGCGGCGAGCACACCATCGCCGTCGGCGCCGTGCGGGCCATGAAGGCGCGTCGCCCCAATCTCTCCGTCCTCTACCTGGACGCCCACGGCGATCTCCGCGACACGTACATGGACACCCCCTATAGCCACGCCTGCGTGGCGCGCCGTCTCGTGGAAATCTGCCCCGTGGTCCAGGTGGGCGTCCGCAGTCTCAGCCGGGAGGAGTTCGCCCTGACCCAAGACCCTCCCCTAAACCTGCATTCCTTCCTGTGGAGCGCAGAAGCGCCCCGGCTGCCGGACATTCAGGACATTCTCTCCTGCCTCACGCCGGAGGTGTACGTCAGCATCGACCTGGACGCGCTGGACCCTTCTATAATGGCGGCGGTGGGTACGCCGGAACCCGGCGGAATGGGCTGGGGTCACATAACTCAGCTCATTGACGCAGTGGCCCGCCATCGCCGCATCGTGGGCTTTGACGTTGTGGAGCTCAGCCCCAACGAAGGCCCTCACGCCTGCGCCTACACCGCCGCCAAGCTCGTTTACAAGCTCATCGGAAGCGCCCTCACACGTAATGCCCCCGTAGAGCATCAAACCGTAGGGGCGGTTCGTGAACCGTCCGCCATCACCAATCCCAGCGAACCGATTCCCTTGGGCCAAGGGTAAGAATAATGGGCGGAAACATCAGCTTGGGCCGAATCTTCGGCATCCCCCTAACCATCAGCTATAGCTGGTTCATCATCCTGGCCCTGATAACTTTCCTGCTGGCCAACCGCATGGGAGAGCGATACCCCTACTGGTCGACGGCGGAACAGTGGGTGATAGGGGCCGTCGCTACGATCCTCTTCTTTGTTTCGGTCCTGATCCACGAGCTTTCCCACAGTGTCCTGGCCATCAACCGGGGCATCCCCGTCAAGGGCATAACCCTATTCATCTTCGGTGGCATCTCCCACATTGGCCGGGAGGCCCGAACGCCTTTTGTAGAATTCATCATCGCCGGCGTCGGCCCCCTCTCCAGCTTTATACTGGCCGCCGCTTTCTACGGCGCCTATCTCGTGTTCAGTGATGCGAGCGTCCACCTGGCTGAAATATGCATCACCCTGGCCTTCATCAACATTTCGTTGGGCCTGTTCAACATGCTGCCAGGTTTCCCCCTGGACGGCGGACGCGTGCTCCGCTCCATGATATGGGGGGTGACCGGGAACTACTGGCGAGCCACTTTCATGGCCGCCCGGGGCGGTCAGGTAGTGGCTGGGCTGCTGATTCTCGGCGGTCTTGCCATGCTGCTCTTCCTTAGAGAATTCCAGGGCATCTGGATGGCCGCCATCGGCTGGTTCCTGTTCATGGCCGCCGGCTCCAGCCTGAACCAGTTCAGACTCCGCAAGCGGATGGAGGGCTATAGCGCCGAGGACCTGATGACCACCAACATCGAGACCGCGCCTCCTCGCATCAGCCTGGAGGTCTTGGCCACGGAGTACGTTCTTAAGAGCCGTCAGGACGTGTACTCCGTAGTGCGAGATGAGCGTCTCCTGGGGATGATAACCTTCAGGGCCGCCTCACGTGTGCCCCGCAATCGGTGGGCGCACATTACTGTGGAAGAAACCATGATGCCGGTGGAGAGCATTCCCGTCATTACCCCCGACGTGGAGGCCCTCCAAGCTCTGGAGACCATAGAAGCGCGGCAGTTCCCCATGGTCCTTGTGATGAAGGACGGGCAGCTTTTGGGGTATCTGACTCAACAGACCGCCCTGCACAACCTGAACCTGCTGGAGTCCATGAACTAACCCCTCTGCAGGTCCCTTCCCCCTTGACGGATGAATCCAACCTCCCTCCCATTCCTTCCCCCTTGAGGGGGGAAGGTTAGGATGGGGGTGATCCGACGAAAACCATGAGAAACAAGATCAGATCGCGCCAACTCAGGAAAAACTCTACAGACGCCGAGAGGACGTTGTGGAACATCCTACGCAATCGCCAAGTATCAGGTTGCAAATTTCGTAGGCAAGTCCCGATAGGTTCCTACATTGTGGACTTCGTATGCCTTGAGAATAAACTCGTCATAGAAGTAGACGGCGGGCAGCACACTGAACTGGAAAGCTATGACGCCGCACGCACTGTCTGGCTGGAAAGGGAAGGTTTCAGAGTCATTAGATTCTGGAACAATCAGGTTCTGGCAGATACGAACTCGGTGCAGGATGCCATTTGGATTGCGGTAAGGTCCCTTCCCCCTTGAGGGGGGAAGGTTAGGATGGGGGTGCCCCAACGAAATTCATAAGCAACACAACCAGCCGGCGCGGTCCCAAAAGGTTGCTTCCCCCCTTGACGGAGGAACCTAACTTCCCTCCCATTCCTTCCCCCTTGCGGGGGGAAGGTTAGGATGGAGGTGTCCCAACGAGCTTCATGAGAAACTTAACCAGATCGCGCCAACTCAGGAAAAAACTCCCATCCCCTCGCTGCCCCCCTCCGCCCCCACTGACACTCTCTCATTGCCCCTACACCCGCTCCGCTGCTAACCTAGCCCCATGAACGTAGCCTCCACACGCCCTCTACCCCCGGTTCGTTTGCCCTACTTTTTTGAAACGAGTCTCCACGCCTGAAACGATTAATCTCAGGCACGAATTGATACCCAGTCGATTACCAAATCGAATCCTCCCCACGCCTGCAAAGTCTAAAACGAGTCACCTTCCCCCAACCAACCGCCCCCGCCCTGTGCTACAATATACCCCCAGATTTGGGCTTCTGAGGCTATGATTACTCCAGACCACGTCATATATATGGACCATGCCGGCACCACCCCTCCGGACCGCCGTGTCCTGGAGTTCATGTTGCCGTACATGTCCCACTTTTTCGGCAACCCCTCAAGCATTCACAGCGTTGGCCAAGAGGCCAAGAAGGCCCTCGCCGACGCTCGTGAGTCGGTCGCCCGCATTCTTGGGTGCCGTACCAGCGAGGTGGTGTTTACCAGCGGCGGCACCGAGTCGGACAATGCCGCCCTGCGCGGTGTGGCCGACGCCCTTCGTCCCACGGGCCGCCACGTCATCACCACCGCCGTCGAACACCACGCCGTACTCCACACCTGCCAATACCTCGAGGACTCCGGCTTCGACGTCACCTACCTGCCCGTCGATGAGCACGGCCTCGTCACCCCACAGCAGGTGGCGGAAGCCGTAACCTCTGAGACCATTCTGGTGTCCGTCATGCTGGCCAACAACGAGGTCGGGACAATCCAGCCCGTCGCCGAAATCGCCCGGTCGGTGAAGGAGCGGGCGCGTGAACTCAAGCGGTCCGTCGTCGTGCACACCGACGCCGTACAGGCCGCCGGCTCCCTCGACCTGAACGTGCGAAGTCTGGGCGTGGACATGCTCAGCCTCTCGGCCCACAAGTTCTACGGCCCCAAGGGCGTGGGCCTCCTCTACATTCGCAGAGGGACCCCCTGGCTTCCCCAGCAACTGGGCGGCAGCCAAGAGCGAGAGCGACGCTCAGGCACGGAAAACGTGGCCGGCATCTGCGGCATGGCCAAGGCTCTGGAGCTGGTTCACGTGGAGAGGGAGCAGGTGAGCGCCCACTGCTCCGCCCTGCGGGATAGAATCATCGAAGGCGTCCGCGAGGCCATTCCCAACGCGCGCCTCAACGGCCACCCCACCCGTCGGCTTCCCAATAACGTCAACTTCTCCTTTGAAGGAGTGGAGGGCGAACCCATCCTGCTGGGCCTGGACATGGCCGGCATCTGCGCCTCCAGCGGCAGCGCCTGCTCCTCAGGCTCCCTGGAGCCGTCCCACGTCCTTCTGGCCCTCGGACAATCGGCAGATCTGGCCCGGGGAAGCCTGCGTATCACCCTCGGCAAGCACAACACAATAGAGGAGGTAGACTACCTGCTGAACATCCTGGCAAATCTGGTCAATAGACTGCGCCAGATGCCCTCCCTCAGCGCTACAGGTATGTGATACCCTACTACGCTATGAAATATCTGAAGAAAACCCCCGTCAAGATAACCGGATTCTTTCTTTTGCTCCTTATGGCGTCCTTGCTGACGGCCTCCTGCCTTGGAGGAACATATGGCTTCCTGGGCCGCACCTACCAGGGCGCCATACTCCAAGTCACCCTCGATCAGATAATAATACTGGATGAGGTGGCCTACACCGAGGAGCCGGAATCCACCGAAGTGTTGGTGTTCCAGCGCGATGGCACGGGCGGCAGTGACGCATCGTTGGAGGCAACCTCGTGGGCCCTGGTGTCCTTGGGAGATTCCGATTCTCTGGACTTGCCTGCGTCCGGCGCCGACGTGACCATCGAATTCAACGCGGGCGGCGAACTGCGTGGCAACGCCGGTTGCAACAACTATTTCTCCAACAACTACAGTGCGGCGGGCGGCATCTTTGTCGCCGGCGCCGTCGGTTCAACCAGAATGGCGTGCGGAGAACCCGCAGGCATCATGGAGCAGGAAACCCGGTTCCTGGAACTGTTGGGCGCTGCCGAGTTCTCCACAGTTGTCGGCGACACCCTGACGCTGACGGTTCCCGGTGCGGTGAAGGACTACGTGATTAGGCCCTCCAGTGAAGAGAACCAACTCATGGCCATCCGCACGCGTGTGGGCAACCACGCCGCCACGCGGGTCCAGTTAGACGTTGAGGCCCTGCCGCCGGAACTACGCATGGATACGGGCCGTTTCAAGTCCCTAAACACCTTTGAGGCCGGCGTACCCACCGAGGGCTTCCACCTTGAGAAGAACGTCTACATTCCCTTCATACGGGGTTCTCAGGCGTTGAAGAAGGACACCCAACTGGATGGCTGGTTAATCTTCGACGTCCCCAAGGGTTCCGATGTCGAGTCCTTCAAGTGGGAAGCCGGCGGGGACATCATCATCATAGACAACTAAACGGAGGGCGCAGCCGCTGCTTACAGGCGGCTTGCGCTTCGTCCGCTTGCCGTCCCATGCAAATCCCTTGCCCGTAGGGGCAATCCCTTGTAGTTGCCCTCTCCCCTACCCCCACGGCAAACAAAAAGGAAACCAGGGGGCCCATCATCACCAACTATGGCGACCCTTCGTCAATCATTTGACTTGAGGGGAAAGAACACCGCCCCAAACCGCTCTCTGTGGCGGCTTCAGCGGCTTAGGAATTTCGGTGGCCTACCAGCCAGGACGTCTCTTGCCGCATTTCTTGCAAAACACGTCGCGCAGGGGGCCGTTATCCGTACCACAAGAACCGCAAGTCCACATTAGGCTGCTCCTTACTCTGAGTTCCAAGCTAGGCTCGCATAGGGCCGCGAAAGCGTCCGAACGCCTGCTGGTATGGCTAGATTGTACCAACCACTCCCAAAACTTGGCAATGGTTGGATTCTCCTCAACTACACACAAGGGAGCTTTGCCTAACGGAAGGGGAAGAAAAACGGCTCGCCGCCTAGACCTGGTCCTTCAGCCAGGGCATCATCGCCCTGAGCTCTGCGCCCACCTTCTCCAGCGGGTGCTCCGCGTCGGTCTTTCGCATCCGGTTGAAGCGAGGCCGCCCTTCGTCGTTCTCCGTGATCCACTCCTTGGCGAAAGCCCCGCTCTGGATGTCCGCCAGAATCCGCTTCATGTTCTCCTTCACGTGGTCGTCCACCACCTGCGGGCCGCGGGAATAGTCCCCGTACTCTGCCGTGTCGCTCACGGAGTAGCGCATGTAGTCCATGCCGCCCTGGTACATCAGGTCCACAATGAGCTTGAGCTCGTGCATCACCTCGAAGTATGCCGACTCCGGCTGGTATCCCGCCTCCACCAGGGTCTCAAAGCCCGCCTTCACTAGCGAAGTCACGCCGCCGCACAGCACCGCCTGCTCGCCGAAGAGGTCCGTCTCCGTCTCCTCCTTGAAGGTGGTGTCCAACACCCCGGCTCGTGTACAGCCGATGCCCTTGGCGTAGGCCAAGCCTATCTCCCGCGCCTGCCCCGACACGTCCTGGTGAATGGCCAGCAGTCCCGGCACGCCGGAACCACGGGTGAACACCTCTCGCATCCGATGACCGGGAGCCTTGGGCGCAACCATGGAAACGTCCACGTTCTCCGGCGGCGTCACCGTCTCGAAGTGGATGTTGAACCCGTGGGCGAACATGAGGGTCTTGCCCGGGTGTAGGTGAGGAAGCACGGACTCCCGGAAAACCGACGGCTGGGTGGTGTCCGGAATGAGCAGCGTAATCACGTCGGCGGCCTGGGCCACCTCCGCAACGGTAGCCACTTCCAGACCCTCCGCTTCGGCCTTGGCCTTGCTGGAACTGCCCTCGTACAGGCCCACCATCACCTTAACCCCGCTGTCATGCAGATTCAGGGCGTGGGCGTGGCCCTGGCTGCCGTAGCCAATAATACCGACGATCTTCCCATCCAGTAGGGAGAGATCAGCGTCGTTGTCATAATACATCGTTGCCATTGGATGCGAGTCTCCTTATATGATAATAGGCTTTGCCGACAGCCTCTGCCGCCGGGGGACTACAGGGGTCCCGTCCCTGCGCGCTGCTGGTGGGTTCGAGCCATTCCACGGACCATGGCCACCCGTCCGGTGCGAATCATCTCCGTGATGCCGAAGGTGGACAGAAGGCCTTTCAGCGATTGTACCGTATCTTCATCTCCCGTAACCTCCACGATGAGAGAGTCCGGGGCCACGTCCACTATGTTGGCCCGGTAGATGTCTACAATCTGCTGAATCTCACCCCGGTTCGACGCGTTGCTGTCGACTCGGATGAGGGCTAGCTCCCGGGATATCATCGCCCGCTCCGTGATGGGTTGCACGTCTGCCACGTCGATGAGCTTGCGTAGCTGCTTGATGACCTGCTCCACGGTGGCGTCGTCCCCGTTGACCACGAAGGCCATCCGGGACATCCCCTCCGTCTCCGACTGGCCGACCGCCAAGCTCACGATGTTGAAGTTTCGGCGCCTGAACATGCTGGATATCCGGTTCAGCACCCCAGGCCGGTCTCGCACCAGCGCGACTATCGTCGATTCGTTCCTGGCCATCAGACAGGCTCTTCCATAAGCTGATCGATGGTCCCGCCAGCGGGAATCATCGGGTACACGTTCTCCTCCTGCGCTATCATGAAGTCCACGATGGCCGGGCCGGGGTAGGCCATCGCCTCCTTAATGGCTGGCATCACCTCGTCCTGGGTCCTTACCCTCGCGCCGTGGATGCCGTAGGCGTGGGCCAACTTCACGAAGTCCGGGTTGCCGGTGTAATAGGTAGAAACATAGCTTTTTTTGTAGAACATGTCCTGCCACTGGCGCACCATGCCCAGGTACCCGTTGTTGAACAGCGCGAACTTGACCGGTATGTTGTTCTCAACCATCGTCGCCAGCTCCGACATGGTCATCTGGAAGCCGCCGTCTCCGGCAACTGACCAGACCACCGCCTCGGGTCGGCCCACCTGTGCGCCCAAGGCCGCCGGCACCTCGAAGCCCATGGCCCCCAGGCCGCCGGACGTTATCCAGCTGTTCTGCTTGGTAAAGGTGTAGTGCTGGGCAGTCCACATCTGGTGCTGTCCCACTCCGGTTACTATGAGCGCCTCTCCATGGGTGGCCTTCGAAAGGGCCTGGAGGATGTGTTGCGGCCTCAGTTCGCCCGTCACCTTGGGCCGCATCAGCGGATGTTCGACCTTCAGCTCCGCGATGCGCTGGACCCACTCCTCGTGGGACTTGGGCTGTACCATGGGGAGCAGCTGTTCCAGGACCCGCTTCAGGTCCCCGATGAGGGGCACCGTGGCCCGCACGTTCTTGTGAATTTCGGAAGGGTCTACCTCTACGTGAATCACCTTGGCCTTGGGCGCAAAATAGCGGGTGTCTCCCGTAATTCTGTCGTCAAACCTCATGCCGAGGCCGAGAAGCAGGTCCGATTCTTCTATGGCCAAACTTGCGTGGGCCATGCCGTGCATGCCGGGCATTCCCACGCTCAGAGGATGGGTCTCCGGGAAGGAGCTTATTCCTAACAAGGTGGTTATGACGGGAATCTGCGCCTTCTCTGCCAGCTCCATCAACTCGCCGTAGGCCCGGGAGATAATGACGCCGTGACCAGCCAGAATCAGGGGCTTCTTCGCCTCTTGAATCAGTTGAGCAGCCTTCCGGACCATCTCCGGGTCGGCCCCCGTGGGCGGATGATAGCTGGGCAGGTTTACCGAATCCGGGTACTCGAATTCGCACCGCTCAACGAACACGTCCTTGGGAATGTCCACCAGCACCGGCCCCGGCCTCCCCGTGCTGGCCACGTAGAAGGCCTCCTTGATGGTCTCCGCAATCTCCGAGGCGTTCATCACCAGGTAGTTGTGTTTGGTGATGGGCAGCGTAATGCCCGTTACGTCCGTCTCCTGGAAAGCATCCTTGCCGATGGCGTCGCGGGCCACCTGGCCGGTGATGAACACCGTGGGCACCGAGTCCATCTGCGCCGTGGCGATGCCCGTGACCAGGTTGGTGGCTCCGGGGCCGGAGGTGCCGAAGGCCACTCCTACCCGCCCGGTGGCGCGGGCGTAACCGTCGGCGGCGTGGGCGGCGCCCTGTTCGTGGCGCATGAGAATGTGCCGAAGCTGAGGGTAGTCAGGCAGGTCCTGATAGAGGGGCAGAATGGCGCCGCCCGGAATTCCGAATATGACCTCAACTCCCTCCCGAATTAGGGATTCGCAAACTATCTGACCGCCGGTGAGCATCATTTTAAGGTCCTCCTGGATCTGCCGAACCGCAATTGCGACTTTCCAAACAAAAAATAATCCGCCCCCTGTGGAAGGGGCGGACGGAATCCGCGGTACCACCCTTCTTGCCCAAGGCTATCCTCGGGCCGCTCATGTGCTGTAACGGGCATCCCGTCCGGCCTTACTACTACTACTTCAGGCCGACCGCTCCAGGGTGATGTGGCGGCTCTCCTTGCGTGGGGCTTCCACCTTACCCCCACTCTCTATAGCGGTGGAAACCGCATTGTCCCCTTCTCAGCGTTATTTTGTATTTTCGGCGCTAATTTTAGTGGATTTCGTAGCATCCGGTCAACACCAATGAATCCCGACTATGGTCTAAACTCAACATAATGCGACATGTCGAACCGCCCTCCTATTCAGTGCCGTTCCTATTGACAAAGAATCATACTGTGTGAATACTCAAACCTATATTATGCCTTTCTTGACTGGCTAGTATGGAGGTCGGTCGTGGATGATGAGTTGGAAAAACAGTTCAAGTTCTACCTGAAACATCAAGACACGTTCGTGGAGCAGTACGATGGAAAAGTGATTGTGTTAAAGAACGAGAAAGTTCTAGGCACTTACGAAAGCGAATTGGATGCCGTAAACGAGACTCGTAGGTGTTATGAACTTGGAACGTTCCTCATCCAGCGGGTCAGCGCGGGCAATGAAGCCTACACAGCCACATATCATTCGAGGGTAACCTTCCCATAGTTCCGCAGCAACCCTCGTTCAGTTTCACCGGGTATGCACCGGGCTTGGTTCGTGAATTAAAGAGCCTCTGCGATACCTCAGCGGCTTGGGATCCACAAGGCTCTACTCCTGCTCCAGATTTGCTGAGATTTAGGGCAATATGGGATACGGGAGCAACCCATAGTGTCATCTCACCAAAAGTCGTTGAAGCCTGCAATCTCAAGTCGACAGGCCGTCGGATAGTCCAATACGCAGATGGCAGCCGCAAGATTGTCCCGGAATTTCTAGTTAACATCCGTTTGCCCAATGGAGTTGCGTTTTCATCCATTAGCGTCACCCTAGGTGACTTCGCTGACATGGACGCCCTGATTGGCATGGATATTATCTCCCAAGGCGATTTCGCAGTCACGAATTTCAACCAGAGAACCGTATTTTCTTTCCGAGTGCCATCGCTGGAAACGATTGACTTCGCGCAGGGGCCTAATCGGCAGCAACTCTACCCGTAATGGCCGGGAATCGCCTGAAATCACCAATCCTGACTTGGTGTTTTCAGGCTGATACGCTAACAAAACCCAGCTACGATCCACACTAGACAAAACGCACTCGCCTGCCCCACCCTATCCCCACCGCTCCAACCCTGCTAACCTTGGCGCGCTGTCATGGAAATCCCCCTCACCCACCTTGGCCTGCCGGAGATGATTCTCCTCCAACTGCTGGTCGTGACCGTCAGCGCCGCTGCCGGCATCGTCGCCTTTGGCTTCGCTATGGCCATGACCCCCTTCTTCCTAATCTTTCTGGACGCCCGGCTGGTCATCGAAATGAACATAGTCCTGACTGCCGTCCTCTTCGCCACGGTGTTGCCCCAGGTGTATCGTCATCTCATTCCGCGCACTCTGGCGGCCATGCTGTTGGGCGGGGCTTTGGGCATCTATCCAGGGCTGCTCATCGCTCAATCCCTGCCGAAAGAAGCCCTCAGCCTGACCCTAACTTCGGTAGTCATCGTAACCGCCCTATTGGCCGTACTTAATCGATTCCCCCACTTCCGCAGGGAAAGAATAGCTGGCGGTGTGGTGGGCTTCGTTTTCACCTTCATCAACGCGGGGCTGGCCCTTGGCGGCCCCATCGCGGCCCTATTCGCCCTCAACCAGCAATGGCTTCGGGACCAGACCAGGGCCATGCTTTCCACGTTCTTCTTGGCGACGGGTCTCGCCATCATCGCTGCCCACGTGATCAGTGGTCGGCTTGGTCAGCAGGAGTTCTTCAGCGCCGTCCTCTTCGTCCCCGCCCTTCTTCTGGGCAGCTTCATAGCCTCCAAGCTGGCCGGTCGAGTCAACGAGACCCTATTCCGGAAGCTGGTCGTGGGCGCGCTGCTTGTCACCAGCTTTGGCATCCTGGGCCGGGAGATAGCCGCTGCCCTCTAGAGCAGCCTCCGGGCTATCTCCTCCAGCTGGTCCATCATTTCCGACTCGCTCTTGGTCGGCTGCGTGCGAATTATCACCCGGTGGGCGCCTGAATCCAGATACTCATGCACCAGCTCCCGGTCGTCCGGCTGGCCGTGTACGGATATGGTCAGCGACGCCGGGTCCCGTCCCGCAGCCTCCGCCCGTCGGTCCAGTTCCGCCCGTTTCTCTCGCAGTAACTCCGGCGAAATCCGGTTGGGTAGCCAGCCGTCGGCCCAGCGAACAATCCGCTTCAGCACGTTGGGCGCCATGCCCCCCAGCAGCACCGGCGGATGGGGCTTCTGCAGCGGCTTCGGGTAAGACTTCACCGCCGGAAAGTTATAGTACCGCCCCTGATGGGACGCTTCTTCCTCGGTCCAGAGTTTCTTCATCACCTCCACCGCCTCCCGCGCCTGTGTCCAGCGATGGTCGAAGTCGCCCCCCATTATCTCCGTTTCCTCCCGCAGCCATCCCGTGCCAATGCCGAAGAGGAACCGGCCTCCACTGAACAGGTCCAGTGTGGAGACCTCCTTGGCCAGCAGCAACGGGTTGCGTTCCGGCACCAGCGTTATCCCCGTTCCCAGCATGATCCGTTCCGTTACGCCCGAGGCTCGGGCCAGGGCGATGAAGGGGTCCACGAAGTGGGAGTAGCTCTCCGGGATCACCCCGTCTTCAGAGCCGGGATACCGGCTTTCGCTGTTCACCGGCACGATGGGGTGCTCCGCGCACCAAAGGGATTCGAAGCCAAGGGCCTCCGCCTTCTCGGCTATGGGCGCAACGTCCACGTAATAGGCGGGCAGGGGCACCGTAATGCCAATTCTCATTTTTCTTCCCCTTTATTCAAGTATGTCGCAGGACAGCTAGCGCCGTACGGAATCCGCGAGTCGCGGCCCATGACATTCAACTCTCTATATTCGTACCTATGCTATCTAGATGCCGTCTATGACGCCCGCAGAGTCTGGCAAGACTCCGCCGACTCCGCTATCTGCGTCCAACTGTACAACATGGGAACGTAGCCCACCTCCGACCAGATCAGGGCCTGGTCTGCGTAGTGGGCGCTTCCCGGATGTCCTGACGACCCTAGGGGCACTATCCAACGGGAGTTGCTCCAGTCCGAAAGGTCGTATATGTACCTGAGCACCGAGGTGGACGCGATTGTGTAGGGCTGTGCCGGCGAGTAGCTCGCCGCTTGGGGAGTGTCCCCGTCGCCCCCGGAAGTCACGGAGGGTGGGTCCAGAAGGTCCGCCGCCTCGGGGTAGACTTCCGACAGCGGATGCTTTGGCGCGGTGTGATGTACCCTGCCCCATTGCCATTTCGTCAGGTCCGGCCCCAGTTGCTCCGAAAGCTCTTCCACGGCCGCGGTGAGCGCCTCACCAATCAGCGCCTCCCAACCGCCGGGCTCCGGCGGCAGCATCGATACGTCCCCCTGGTCCATGAGATGTACGAAGTGCGCCCGCAGTCTAGCGGCGTGGGCCGGACCTCCTCGGCTGGTCTCCGTCAAAGCCTCCTCCGCCAGAGGCCCCAGGAGGTACGGCAGAATCCGACGGTCCAGCTTCAGCCGAAAGGCGCTGAATATCGTCGCTGCTGCGCTATCCGGGTCCATCGCCCCGTCCCACTCCTTCAGTATCTCCAGCGCCTGCCGTCCGAGGTCGTCAGTGGGTTTCAGCGCAGCCAGTTTCGGCAGATAGTGCCGTGCGGGGATGGACGTCCGCTCGGCATGCACTCCTTCCATGTCCTTCACCGACGCCCCGTCTAGCTCTCCCAGACGGATGGAAATGCGCTTTGCTCGAAATTCCGGCGCATGGTCCAGGCCGATGTAGTAGGGATAGTCGTGCCCTACGACTCGCTGGTTGGCGGTGACGATGTAATTGGTCTCCGGGTTGTGACTCCGGGGCATCTCGTCGAAGGGTATGTACCCCTGCCATTCGTGCTCCCCCGTCCAGCCCGGCACGGGCAGCCAGCCGTTCGCGCGGGATCGAATGGGCACCAGCCCTCGCGTGAGATAGCCGATGTTGCCGTCAACGTCGGCAAAGAGGAAGTTGTTCACCGGGTCCACCCAATCCTCCATGGATTGGTCTATCTCGGCGGCGGAACGGGCGCGTAGCATATTCAAAAGCGCCTCCGCCGTTCGGTTGGCCTCTGCCGTCTGCGTGTAGCGGAAGGCTATGCCCAGCCCCTCGGCAGGGCCGCCGGAAATCACCGGCCCGTGGTGAGTCACCGTAATCGATATCTCCTCGTCGGCGCCGCCCCGCACCTTGATTGTCTCTCGAAAAGTCTCTGCTCGACGCTGCTGGCCTTTGAACTCATAGTAGGAGGGATTGTCCTTGTCGAACCGCTCCACGAACAGGTCCTGATAGTCGGCGCCGGTGTGAGTCACGCCCCAGGACACTCGCTGATTGTGGCCGAAGTGAGGGAATCCCGGCACGCCTGGGAAAGACACGCCCACCACGTCGAAGTCCGGGCATGCCACGTGGTTCTGATAGTAGACGTTCGGCGTATCCAGCCCCCGGTGGGGGTCTCCCGCCAACAGCGGCTTCCCCGACTCGGTGAGCTGGCCGGAAAGGGACCAGTTGTTGCTCCCCTGCTCCATCTCCTTGAGCCGGTCTGCCAACGCTGCGCCCCGCTCCAACTCCTCCAGTGCGCCCGTTGCCGCGCCTATGAATTCCGCTCCGGGAGGCAGAATCTGTAAATGCCCGGGCTGATACCCCGGATGCAGGCGAGCCGTTCGCCTCGGACCCAGCTTCCCCAACAGCTTGTGCCGCCACGCCTTCCCCTCGAAGGTGCCCATGAGGACGTGGCGCACCTTGAACACCGCTAGCCCGTCCCACGGCTGCCACGCCTCCGGGCTGGTATCAAGCAACTGATACTCCACGGGAAGGTGCTCCGACTTGTCGACGAAGGCATTGACCCCGGCTGCGTAGGCGTCCAGCATCGCGCGGGCTTCCGAATTCACCAGGGCGTAATCGGCGCGAGCGCTCGCCTCCAACCGTAGCCGTCGCATGAACCGGTCTTGCTCCAACCCGATAGTCCCCGCCAGTTCCGCCCAACGACCGTAAGCTCGGTGCCTGTCGTAGTCCATGTGCCACAGCCTGTCCTGGGCCGTGAAGAATCCCTGGGCGAAGAAGGCGTCCTCCGTCGTTGCCGCTTGGGCGTGTGGTATACCGTAGGCGTCACGGTAAATGCGCACGGGAGCATATAATCCCGCTACTTCCACTGGCTTTGTAGTTTCGGGCACTGCCCTCTCCCGGTCGGTTCTGGTTATCATCCTCTACCCTCCGTCATATATTCCCGCGGAGGCGGGAATCCATTGGTCTGAGGGCTGCCAAATCTGAACAGCCGAAAGACCACCCGCTTCCACACTGTTTTCTCCAACTACTCTACCTTGACGACGTTGAAGCGGCAACCTGCAGCCAAACATCCACTGCCCTGTTTGGTGGATGCCCGTCAACGCTGATATCATTGCCCCATGATCGGGACGATTAGGGCCGTAACCTTTGACTTATGGCAGACCCTTTTGCTGGAGGACGCCGAAATCAACCGGCGCAGGGCGCAGCTTCGCATCGACCGGGTGAACACCGTCCTGCAGGCGACAACCCACCCCTTCAAGGAAAAAGAACTCTGGCAAGCCTTCCGCGAATGCGCAGCCGCCTGCGGTCGCATCCGCTCCCAGGGGCGAGAGACGAGCTTCGACGGGCAGATTGACATTTTCTTGGAACAGTTGGAACCAGGGTTGTCGGACGCGCTTTCCCGCGACGAAAAGAAGGCCGTCAGGGAAGCCTACGACCTGGCTTTTCTGGAATCACCGCTGCCCCCGGACCCCGCAGCCGCGCCGATGTTGGAAGCGTTGAAACGCCGTGGCTGCTCTCTGGGCCTGATATCAAACACGGCCATGACCAGCGGAGCAACGTTTCGGGTGTATCTAGAGAGTCTGGGCCTGTTCCAGCACTTCGATGCCGTAGTCTTCTCCGACGAAGTTGGCTGGTCCAAACCTTCGGGGAAAGTCTTCCGGCTGGCCCTCGAGGCGCTGGGTGTTCCCCCCGACGCGGCGGTGCACGTGGGCGACGACCGGGCCGCCGACGTGGGAGGCTCTCTCAAGGCCGGCCTTCGCGCCGTCTGGGTTGCGCGTCCGCCGGAGTCCTACGACGAACCTTACGCCTACCAGCCCCCCACCGTCGACGAACCCCACGCCACCGTCACAAGCCTGGCCCAGGTAATTCCAGCCCTCGAACGCCTCGGCCTCCAATAACCCCCCGCCGCTCTTACCCCCTCTTCCGCCTTCGTCGCCAAGGAGGGTTTGCGAACTGTCCTTGCGCCTCGTCTGGCATTATCACGAAAACAACTAACCCCGTGTCGAATGTCATCGTCCTCGGCACTCAACGTCTGCCTAGTCCCCGTATGGGTAATCCCTAGTGGTTGCCCCCCGCCCCTACCGGCTGACTTCGAAATGCACGTCTTCACTCGTGATATTGAATAATCAGGCCTAGTCAGTTAGGCTATGGCGTAATTTAGTGTTCCATTAGTATTCAGCTATTGGGGGTGACGGGCGTGTTGGAAATGCCTACGTGGAGAATGATTCCGGAACCCGTTCTGGTCAATTGCCTTAAAGTTCACGAATTACCGAACAGCAAAGAATACATTGTTCAATTCAAGAGCCAAAGGGGCAATTTCACATCTTTCGTACCAAAACAGCATGTGGATCCCGTTAGGAAGGGCCTCCATGCGCTGATCATCGCCGACGTGAGGGATAAGGGATACCTTGTGGGTCTTCCCGTCGAGACTCTAACGTCGGGTCCCAGACTCTTGGTTTTTGAGTCTGAAAAGGATGATGTCCTTACGTTTCGCGATTGGACATCAAACTGTGATTCTTAGCGACCACGAAATCCTGATGGAGATTCGAAGTGGGAGGTTAGCTTTTGAGCCTGCTCTCTCGGAAGACCAAATCAGCCCCTCCGCTGTGGATCTGCAGTTAAGTGATGAGTTTACGGTATTTAACGCCCCAAAGGTAAAAGGAGTTACTACTGCCGTAGACCTTGCGGAAATTGAAAGCGTTGAAAAGTTGGCCAGAATATACGGAGAACAGAAAACCTTGGCGAAGGGTGAAAAACTATCCCTTATGCCGCGAGGATTTGTATTGGCCTACACATTGGAACGTATCAAGCTCCCTAATTACCTGGCTGCTAGGGTTGAAGGTCGAAGTTCCTTCGCTCGGCTAGGATTGTCTATCCATCAGACTGCACCGACGGTTCACGCAACTTTTGAAGGGCAGTTAAGGTTGGAAATTTTGAACAATGGCCCCTATGAATGCCGATTGTCTCCAGGATTGAGGATCTGTCAGTTAATCTTAGAACGATTGGGCAGTCCCTCAATTGCCAGGCTCAACAGCCCATTCCAGAATCAGTCCCAATGGCAATGATGTAGTCCCCCGACCCCTATCCCTCCACGTCCGCCTCTTTCTTCTTGGCCGGCGCGCGCCGCCGACGTCGACGCTTCGGCTGACCATTGCCCTTCTCATCCCGGCTGCTGGACCACAGATCGTCGAAAAACTCCGGGTCCACCACGTGCAGCACGTCCGCCGTCTGAGATAGCTCGTAGGAGAGGTTGCTCGGGAAGGCCATGACCTCCACGTGCTTCCCCAGATTCTTCGTCGCCTGCATGGCGTAGGCAAAATCTGCGTCCCCGCTCACCAGCACCGCCACGTCGTACAGGTCCCGGTAGGCAAACTGGAGTAAGTCCGTAGCCATCATAATATCTACACCCTTCTCCACCAGCACGTCGCCCCGGTACTTGGAAATGCCCAGGCAGACCTCCAGATAGGGGGTGTTATAGAGAGTGGCGAGGAACTTCTGCTGCTCCTGGTAGGCCGCGCCGCGCCGCTCCGGGTCCTGAAGGATGTTGTAGTAGTAGGCCCGGAAGAGCTGCCTCTCTCCGCACAGCTTGGTCACAAAGGCTCCGAAATCCAGGTCCATGCGACCGCAGTTCTCTTCCAGGGCGTGATATAGATTGCTTCCATCAATGAAAGCGGCTAGCCGTTGCGTCAATAATCAAAACCTTTCTGTCCTGAATTGTGTAGCCGGACGGGTTATACGTGAATTTTGGCTTTCCCCGTCTCCGTATTCAACCATTTCAGCGCCGTATCTTCGTCGTGTTCAATGGCAATCTCCACTGATCTCTTGGCGCATTTCAGCAGCCGCTTGGACTCCCGTCTCAGTCCAGCAGACTCAACTATTTTCTGCCGGATTCGGTCTTGGATTCCTTCAGAAATGACAGGCAAGACAATTTGCCTAAACTTCTCCTTACTTATGGCCGTGAGAATCGTGCCGCTACACCCCTTTTTGAGTTGCATTTGCCCGACCATGCTTTTCAGAAGCACGAGCAGCGTTTCCGAATTCAATACATTGGAGTTGATGACGTAGAACCCGGTGGAGCAAAGGGCACGATCATATTCAGCTTCTATCAATGCAATGCTGGATAGTGAACCCTCAATCGAGGAAACGACAACATCGCCCTCGGCCACTTGACGTCTTGCCCTGCTGGGCAAGTCCTTTCCAAGTTCGGTTGTACAGTCGGTTATCTCTCCGTTTCCGCTAATATTGGCTAATTGGATATAGCGGTACTGCGTATTATCTTTCGGCTTGAAATTCTTGTCTTTTATCGTCACCAGATTGCCCAACGCGGCCCAACCACCGGGGTAGTTCTTGATGGAGTTGACGATATCGTCGTATTTGGGCTGAAAGTAGTCCGCGTCCATGCGCTCAGCCTGCGCCAAGTCCGAGAAGCTCTTGACGAAAGAAAGCTGTTGTGTGGGCCGCCAGTCCGCAAGCCCCAGCTCCTCCAGAAGTATGTCTTGAGCTTCTGCGTATTTTGCCTCCGATGCTTGAACACGGCTAAATGCTGAATCAAACGACGAAGTGATTCTTGCTTGCAATTCTTTTGATACTAATGGGATCTCAACCCGTTTCAGTTCCTCGGCGTTCACGTTCGACTGGTTTATCGAAATGCGAGCGCGTCTTTTGACGTCGAGAATACCGTAAGTTGTGTTCAAAAAAGCTGTCAGATATTCCGGTGATATTGTCTTCGGGTCTGGGTTTAGGCGGACTAGGTATGATGCAAAGACATGATCTTCGTTTGAGTGCCTTTTATACAGTCCCGTTCTTCCGACAAATGCTTGGGAGTTTGTGCGATTGAAAAGCACATCTCTATCCCTCAACCGATAGGCACTTACTTGGCCTGCATCTAACCGAGCATACTTTAGTATGTGTCTATCGCATAACATGTTGCCAATTTCATTCATCCTGTAAATTTTCGTTCCTATGCCCTCTTCGTTCATTTCAATTGAAACACCGTACTGAGATGAAGCAAGGATTCTTCCTATGGGAACGTACTCAAGGCTCTCGTTCTTATGCGGTTCAAAGCACGAATACTCACTATCCCAACGATAGTCAGGATGGAAAAAGAGGCTGGAGAAATTTTTGATTCTAAATCGCACCTTTAGCTCTCCGAGGCGAATTCACAATATCCTAATGTCGACCGTGGCGAAACTGCGAATCCTATTGAAGTCTCCCCGGTTATAAGTAACCAACTCCGTACAGTGGGACTCAGCGATTGCCGTATGGATGCAATCGTTGATGTTCCTGAAACCAACCTTCTTTGCTATGTTGACCGCTCTTTGCAGGTTATCTACATCATAGGCAATCGGTCGCATCTGCATTAATGCGTCGTAAATAACCAGCACCCTCTCGGAAGCTACACGATTCCGCTCCAGAACGAATAAGGCTTCTTGTATCGTTAAGGTGGATATAACTACGCCTGCGTTGGCGACGGCTGCTTCAACCAACTCGAGGGCCTGCTTATGTTTCCGTTTGTCTTGGATAATGTAAGCGTGTATCAATACATCGGTATCGATATATATCAATCCCAGACTCCTTGAACCGGTTCGTTCACTTCGTCGCAAAGGGCGGAAATGTCTATGTCGGGATCCACGTAGATCCTATCCCTTTCCGCCGCGGTCATGAAATCTCTCCACGCCGCAACCTGTGACGCTTTCCGGCCATTGTCGTAGCCGGGCCAAAAGCTCAACCCTTGCTCTTTTGCCCAAGCGATAAACGTCTCGGCGATGCCGGGTTCCAGTTCTCCGTTGTGGCTGTGCAGGTCGTGGTCAACTATCAGGTGGCCGTTCTTGTCTAGCCTGTCCTGACCATTGCCGTTCTTGACGTAGACGTAGTCGCCGGAGTTGTCCTTGCCTCCCTTTTCGGAGACGGCCATGAACATGGGATAGTTGTCCACCTGGGGGCAGAGGGGGCCTTGGGCCGGGTCCTCGTTCCACTTCTGTAGAAACAACACGCTGGTCTTGGTGCCCGTGTGGGGCTTGAAGGTGTTTTGGTGTAGGCCGACAACGGCAAGAATTCTCGCTCGTCTGGCAATAAACTGCCGGATATACATGTCCGAAGTGTTATTTAACCGCCCTTGGGGGAGGACAATGGCCATGCGGCCTCCGGGCTTTAGGAAGTCCAAGTTCCGCTCTATGAAGAGAATCACCCTTTTCACACTATTCTGGGACTTGCCATTGCTCTTAAAGGCCAGTTCGTACCGATGCAGGATACGGCTCTCCTTTATGTCGCCGGCAAAGGGCGGGTTGGCCATGAGTATATCAAAGTTGAACTTATGATTTTGTCCAGTCTCAGCCCGGAGCCTCTTCAGCCTCTTAAAACCCCTGCCGTAGGTTATTATCCATCGTGGGTCCTTCTCCGTCCTATCTTCCCAACGCTCATAGTCCAGGGTATTCAGGTAGAGGACGTTGGTCTCACCGTCACCGGCAATCAGATTCAGAGTCCGCGCCACCCGGACTGTTTTTTCGTCAAAGTCGATCCCAAATACCTTTAACACGTCCTGCTTGTCTTGCTCCGGTATCTCCTCGTTGGTGAAAAGCCGCCCGGTGAGCTTGAATATCGTATGCACCGGAAACCCGCAGCTTCCGGAGGCGGTGTCTATCATGTACTCTCCCCGATGAGGGTTGAGCATCTGTACGCACATGTCGATGACGTGGCGAGGGGTGAAATACTGCCCCTTTTCGCCTTTGGCAGACTTGCTGACCAGGTACTCAAAGGCCTCGTCCACCACCAGCAGGTTGGAGTTGAACAGCTTGACGTCCTGTAGACTGGAGACGCAGACGGCCAGGTGACTATCGGATAATTCGAATGTGGAGCCTTCCGGGAATACGCCTGGCCACTCTTCTATTGCCTGACCAAATAAGTCCTGAATCTTGTTCTTTAGCTCCGTATCCGTCTGACCGGTATTCCGAAACTCCATTACGCGAAAGCCTTCATCGGACACTTTCCCCACCGCCGCCTTTAGAGCGTCAAAATCTTGACCGCCGAGGTAGCTGGGCCTCTTTTCGTGTACGATAGTGTTAAGCATTTGTCCCGCTAAGGCGTTGATGGTGCCCTTATCACCTTGGCTAAGGTATTCGTCGTAGAGCTTGGTAAAGATGAGCTTGAACACCTCCTCAAACACGTCCACTCCGGCATTGGCCAGTACCTCGTCTTCCATTTCCAGAATGATGTCCTTCAGGGATTTTCGCTCGTTGGAAACCTTGTCCCTGATGATGAGGTCTTTTAGTGTAAAACGCTCATTGAGGATGTCCGCCAGGGTCTGATTCGCCTTGGGTAGGTCAGAAATATCTTCAAAGTAGTTGGGGTCTTTCCGGTTGTAGTGGGAGATTATCCCGCCGTTGGTCCACACGCCTATCGGGGCTCCGGTGGCGTTGCAGTAGGAGCGCAGTTGATTCTTCCCGTCCAGTAATTTCGGCTTTTTTAGTTCAACTACGATGTAGGGCGTGTCAGTGCGGTCCTTATCGAAGACAACGATGTCCGCCCTTTTCTTCTCCCGTCCAAAGCTAACTGAATGTTCAAAGGCTAAACGGTTCTTTGGATACCCGTAATGGTCCAACAGCCTTGCCGCGTAAAGCTGTCGCACCACCTCCTCCGGCGTCAGCCGAATGTCCTTATCCCGTAGGATGCATTTTACGAATGCATCCTCCTTGCCCCTTTGCTCCTTGAAGATAATCCGTTCACTTAACGCGGTCTTTTCGTATCCGTCGAAGATCGTTAAGTCGTGCTTGCTGTCACGGAGAATTCGTTCTAGTGCGTCCTCTTGCATCATTTACAGTCTTCCTAAAGATGGGGAAATATCTCCCTCGCCGTCTCTAGTCGAATCTCGTAATAACCCCCCGGCCCACTTCGCCCCGGGTGAGGTCTTCGTAGGCCTGGTTGATCTCCTCCAGGTGGTAGTTGCGCGTGACCAGGGCGTCCAGGTTCAGCTGACCGCTCATGTACAGGTCCACCATGCGAGGCATGTCCGACTGAAGTCGGGCCGAGCCGTAATAGGTGCCCTTCAGCGTCTTCTCCTGGCGCACTAAGGAAACAGCGTCGATAGCGGGCACGTCCCCGTCTGGCGGGATGCCCACCACGGTGACGGTGCCGCCCTTGCGGGCCATCTCGTAGGCCATCTCCACCGTTGCGGCGGACCCGAATGCCTCGAAGGTGTAGTCTGCGCCCAGCCCGCCCGTAATCTCCCTCACCCTCCCCGGGCCGTTCTGCTGGCCGGGGTTGACGGCGTGGGTTGCGCCGAACTGCATGGCAAACTCCAACGCCCCTTCGCTGATGTCCACGGCAATGATTTGGCGGGCGCCGGCCAGCCGCGCTCCCATGATGACGTTGAGGCCCACGCCGCCGCAGCCCACCACCGCGACCGTCGCCCCGGGCTCCACCTTGGCAGCGTTAACCGCCGCCCCCACCCCCGTGGTTACGCAGCAGCCGATGACCGCCGCCTTGTCCAGGGGAAGCTCCTTCGGGCAGGGCACGCAGGCGACCTCCGGCACAACCGAATACTGGGAGAAGCAGGCCAGCTTCGACATGGGCGTAATGTTCGTTTCGCCCTTGTGCAGCCGGTAGGTGCCGTCTAGCATGGTGGTGGACGTAGCCATGTGCGCGTCGCACAAGTTGGGGCGGCCTATGGTGCAGAAGTGGCAGCGTCCGCAGCGAGAGACGAAGGATAGAATCACCGGGTCGCCGGGCTTAACGGAGGTGACGCCAGTGCCCACTTCCTGGACCACGCCGGAGCCTTCGTGGCCCAATACTGCCGGCAGGGGCATGAACGACTCGCCGGACATGTAGTGCCAGTCGCTCCGACAGATGCCCGCCGCGCCGATTTTAACCAGCACCTCACCCTCTTTGGGTGGGTCCAGGTCCAACTCCTCCATCACCAGTGGGCTGTTCGCCTCATACAGGACCGCCGCTTTTGTCTTCATTCCTTTTCCCTTCTTTCTTAGGCTGCTCATATACCTATTGCCCAAAACCAGCTCATATACCTATTGACAACTAACGAGTCTTTATTCCACTGTGGCCAAATCTATGCCGCGCTCTTTCAGGAAACGCTGTGGGCCTCCTGGCCCCCAATCTTGATAAGCTTCCCAATGTTTCGGCTGGACTTTGAGTTCTTTTAGCAAAGCCTTAAGGTAGGCTACTTGCCTCGGAGTTCTCTGGTCGGAGGGGATGCTTGAAATTTGTTTTAACGCCATTATCCCCCCTTTGTTTATCTTGCCGCTGTCGTTTACGGTCATCTCACTCTCTTCTGGGGGGATAGGCATACAATCCCATTCTTAGGCTGCTCCCTCTGGAGGAGCCTCCCTGACTACCGGATTTCTGAGGACGCCGATGCCGCTTATCTCCACCTCTACCACGTCGCCGTCCTTGAGGTTCTGGGTCGCCCCATCCGTTCCCATCCAGATAACGTCCCCGGGGTAGAGGGTTAGGTTGCGGCTCATCGTGCTGATGTACTCCGCAATGCCGTACAGCATGCTATTGGTGGGAAACTCGGAAACGACTTCGTCGTTGATCCGGACGGTGGTGACCATCCGACGAAGGTTGACCTTCGTCTCTATCCAGGGCCCCATTGGCTTGAAGGTGTCCGAATTCTTGGAACGCCACATGGTGCGGTCGCTCCGCTGCCACGACCGCTCGCTGACGTCGTTGCCGATGGTGTAGCCCAGCACGCAGTCGAGAGCTTCTTCTTCCGAGACGTTCTTGACCTTCCGCCCGATGACGGCCACTAATTCTCCTTCGTACTGCACTTCCTCGGAGGCGTCCCAGGGAATGACGATGGTCTCCTCGTGGGCGATGAGGGCGTTCACGGCCCGGTAGCCGATGTCCGCCTTGTCGGGCACGTCCGGCTCCTCGCCCCGGGCCTCCGCTGTCTCCGTCACGTGGGCCAGGTAGTTCAGGCCTGCGGCGTAGAACGTAGGGGGTTGGCAGGGCACGAGAAGCTGCACCCGGTCAATTTGCCGCCGGATCGACGTCATGTCGTAGCGGCCAAAGGGGTCGCCCATTATCTCCGTTACCACCACGCCGTCCACCACCCCGTAGGCCACTTTGTCGAGGGACTTGAACCTGCATATCTTCATCGTCTTCCACTTCCCTGACTAGAATCCGCCGCCCCTCGGCGTTCCAGCCACTTGTCGATGGCCGCCTCCGCACGAGGGCTGATGGCGTTCTGAATCTCAACGTTCACCAGGCTGGGCCGGCCCGAATCAAAGGCCCGTCGGAGCGCCGGCGCAAGTTCCTCCGGCCGGGTCACGTGTTCGCCGTAACCCCCCAGCCCCTCCACCACCTTGTCGTATCGCGTCAGCAGCAGTTTAGTGGCGGTATCACGACCAAAGAGGCCCACCTGAATATGATAGTCGATGCCCCAGGTGGCGTCGTTGCCCAGCACCGCCACAATCGGCAGATTGTGACGTACCGCGGTATCGAACTCCATTGCGGTAAAGCCGAATCCGCCGTCGCCGGCCATCAGAATCACCCGCCCGTCGGGGTGGGCTACCTGGGCCGCTATGGCCGTGGGTAGCCCGTTTCCGAGGATGCCGAACTGCGAGAAGTAGAACCAGCGAAGAGGCATCCGTGCCGGGTGGAGCATCCGACCGAAGTGGCCGAAGTCTCCCCCGTCCCACACCAGTATGTCCTCAGGCTTCAAAAAGCCCGACAACACCTTGTGCACGTAGGTGGCGTGCATGGGATCGTTAGGCTTCGCTATTCCGTCAAACCATTCAGCCTGGGCCTTCTGCCGCTCCCGTAGCTCCGGTACCCACGGAGCCTCCGTCCAAATCTTTCCTTGGGCTGACGCCGTCATCTGCTCTACGATAGACGCCACGTCTCCCGCCATGCCCACGTCCACGGCGCGGTTACGCCCTATCTCAGTGGGCGAAGGGTCCACCTGCACGATGCGGGCGGCATCGTCGAATATGCCCCCGTACCGGATGCTGTTGTCCAACTTCTTGCCCAGAAGCAGCACCGCGTCGGCTCGGCCCACCAGCTTGGCGGCCCAGTTCAAGGCCGTGTCGAAGAATCCCAGGCAGTAGGGATGGTCGTCGGACACCAACCCCCGGGCCTGGTCTGCGGTCATCAAAGGTATCCGCGTGGTCTCAATGAATTGCTGCAGCCAGGAGCCGTCGCCCCCGTAGCCCGCCGACGCGGCGGCTATTATCAAGGGCCGACGGGCGGTGTGAAGGATCTCCACCGCCTCCTCTACCTGAGCTTCGCCTGCTCGCGCCTGTCCCTGAAGGCCGTGGGCCGCTGCAGGGTGGTATCGGAAGTCCCCCTCGTCCACCCGCTGCTCCTGCACGTCCAGGGGGATGGTCAGATGCACCGGCCCACGTCGACCGGAGTAGGCGGTGCGCACTGCCATTGCGATCATGTCCGGGATGCGCCGAGCGTCCGGAATGAGCCACGAACCCTTTGTAACCGCCCTCGCCAGGGCCACCTGGTCTATCTCCTGGTTGGCCCCCATTCCCAGCTCCGCAGCCTCTGCCGAGCCGCCAATGGAAAGCATGGGGCTTTCGCTGTGCAGGGCGTTTGCCATTCCTGGTATGGCATTGGCCACACCCGGCGTCGTGGCCATCACCACCCCCAGCCCACCGGTAATGCGGCCCCACGCGTCGGCCATGAACGCCGCCGCCTGCTCGTGGCGCGTGTCGATGAACCGGAAATCCCCGTCGACCATCACGTCCATCAGGGGAAGCGTATGGTCGCCGGCAATAGTGAAGATGTTGGCAACCCCTTCACTCTTCAGGGCGTGGGCTATCAGGTGGCTGCCGGTAAGGGCGGAAGAACTCATGCGATAATCCGATCAATGGTGGCAGTAGGATGTGGTCTGATTATGAAATGGCGGCGATTAAGCGTCAAGTCAAGCACGGTTGCGCTTCTGCAGGTTGAGACCCAAACATCCCCTCGGTTAGAATGAGCCCACTCCACCAAGGAGGGCGAGTCATGTCCAACAAACCTGTAGTCCGCATCATCGGCACCGGCGGGACCATCGCCACCGTAACCGAAGACCGCATGGACTTCACCAACTACCCGGAGACGGGACGCCGCATCCCCGTCGAGGAGTCCCTGGCGCGAATACCTGAAGCGGGATTCATTGCCGACGTGCGCTGCGAAGACCTGATGAGCGAGGCCAGCAGCAACATCGGCCCCGAAAACTGGCCCCTCATCGCCCGCCGCATCAACCGGGTCTTCCGGGAGGAGCCGGACGTTGACGGGATAGTGCTAACCCACGGCACAGGCACCATGGAGGAGACGTCATACTTCCTTCATCTAACCGTCAAGTCCTCCAAGCCTGTGGTCATGACCGGCGCCATGCGCCCCGCTTCCGCAGTGGGCACCGACGCCGACCTGAATCTGTATAACGCCATCCGCGTCGCCGCCAACCCCAACTCCGCCGGTCGCGGCGTTCTCGTGGTGATGAACAACCAAATCCACAACGGGCGGGACGTTACCAAGACGGACCCCCTCCACGTGGAGACCTTCAAGGACTCTGACACCGGACTCCTGGGCTACTGCGACCCCGACGGGCAGGTGGCCTTCTACCGCTCAGTGGAGCGGAAGCACACGGTGAACACCCCCTTCGACCCGGAGAAGATGTCCGCCCTGCCCCGTGTGGACATCGTACCCACATACGCCGGCGCCGATGAGGTGCTGGTGAACGCAGTCCGCAGTCACGGCTCCCCGGGCCTGATTCTGGCCGGTGTGGGCGGCGGGAGCTCCGCATCCCCGGCCCCGCGTGCCGCGATGGAGGCCATGAAGGACGGCATGACCGTTGTGCTGGCTTCCCGGACCGCCAACGGGCGGGTGGTAATGACTTCCGGCAAGGAGCGGGACGGGTTCGTCGTGGCGGACAATCTGCTCCCCCACAAGGCTCGCATTCTGCTGATGCTGGCCCTATCCGTCACCCAAGACCGTCAGGCCATCCAGCAGATGTTCTACGAATACTAGGGAAGGCTGGCCTGCCTCCAATATCGGGACAAATTATTCGCTGGCGCTCAAAATGAAAGGGAAGCGCGCAATGACATCTAAGCTGGATGTTGCACGCTGTGGAGCAGCCTTCTGCCCTAGCAACATTACGAAAGGTACGTACGCTAGGAACTAGGCCGCTTGCGACTAAGCCGCTCCTTCAGTTCGCTGTTCTCCTGTCGAAGTTGCGAGACTTCTTCCCGCAAGCGCTCTTCCCTTTCTCGGCGCTCCGCCTCTGCCTTGTGTCGCTCCTTCTGTCGCTGTATCGCGTCTTTCAATATCTCAGATAACAAGCCGATCACCCACTTCGCATTCAGAAAAATAGTCTTGGCAAATATAAGGACGTCGAGAAGGACGCCTGTACCGACCGCTACAAAAATAAAACTCCTGGAAGCGGAATCCGCAATGGCCATGACGGTTTCCCATGTCGTATCCGAATCCCTTATCCATGCCTCTTGCCATACGATCAATCCTATCATGATGCTGACAATGACCGAAAATAGGGCCAGGAATTGCCTTCGCCACTGCTTTGAAACAGTCCAAAGCGGAACCCGCTCTTCTCGATTGTTCGCTTGCACAGCTAGCTAGGCGTCCTGTCCTTCCGACCATATACGCCACTGTTTAGCAACTCATCATCGCGGCCGTCGCGCCTCTGCATCTTTGGATGCGAACATAGTATCACCGCTGGATTGTTATTAGCAAGCACATCCATTCCAGAGTGACAAAACTCATAGCGGAACGAGTGGTCCATAATCCCCCACTTTTCCCCTTATGTCGCTCCCAGTTTTGTGTTATCCCGCAGCGCCTCTGGATTATCATGAAAGCACCTGTAAACATTCACTGAGAAGGGCCATGGCCGGCAGACTCTCGCTACCCGCCGCGGCCTCGGAGTGCGCGCTATGCTTCGAACGGGCTTCATATTCCTTGCCCTTTTGGGCATCTGCCTTCTGGCCGCCTGCGGTCCCAAGGACAAACGCGTCGTCTTCGTTTCCGAACGGGGCGGCGACCAGATGGTCTACACCATGAGTTCCGACGGCTCCGAAGTTTCCAGCGTCCCCTCAGGCGGGGACGAGAGCATCGCTCCCAGTTGGTCGCCCACTAGAAATCACGTGGCCCTACTCTCTGTTGACGGCGAGGACTCCACCCTCCACATCCTCGCCCAGGATGGCGACGACTGGGAATCCTGCACCGTCGATGAAGACCAGGTCCTGCAATACAGTTGGGACCCCGAGGGGGAACGCGTAGCCTTCTTGGTGGGGACCTCAGAGGATGCGGACGTCTTCATTACGGACGTAGGATGCTCTACCGTCGAGCCTCTCACCTACGACGGCGGAGCCATGATCTTGGGCAACTGGTCTGAAGACGGCGATTGGGTGGCCTATTCCATCTTGAGCGAGGACGACCAGGGTATATTTCTCCGCAATCCCAGCGGAGTGGACAGAAAGCGAATCAGCGACAAGGCCGCCACTCAACTGGCCTATGCGCCCCGGGGTGGCGGCTTTGCCTTCATGACCCAAGACGACGAGGAAACCCGTATCTGGGCAACCGAAAACGCCGACCAGCCTCCTGTCAGTATCACCAACCAGGCGGTCTCCGGCTCCACCTTTGCCTGGTCTCCCGACGGCTCCCGAATAGTCTTCGTCTCCGACCGGGACGGCGATCCGGAGATATATACTATGAAGGCCAACGGCTCCGACCAGATGCAGCTTACCCGCAACGGGACTGCCGACAAGTTGCCCTCCTGGTCTTCCAATGGCAAGCGCATAATCTTCGTTTCAGACCTTCATGGTAATGCAGAGATCTTCACGATGGACGAAGACGGCTCCAATCAGCAGCGCCTCACCAACAACGATTACAACGACACGCAACCCCGGTGGTAGCCCACGGGCCGGCTGTCTACTCATCCCTGCACGTTTGCCCACCCTGTGGCATAATTTAACCCTTGGGGATGCGCCCCATTCTTTTCTCGATGCCCGGTGGTGCAGCGGTAGCACAGCGGACTTTGGATCCGCTGACCCTGGTTCGAATCCAGGCCGGGCAGCTTTCCATTAACCTTCCCTTAACGTGCCCCAATCTCTGACGGGTATTCTTCGCTCTCCGGAGTACCTGAGCCAAAATGCACGAACCTCCTGAATCACAGTCCGAGCTCGAATCCGACCAACTGGCCCACCGAGGTCGTCAAGAATAGTATGTCCAAGGCTTTCTCCCTCAAACCCCTAGCTGCCGAGTTCGTCGGGACCTTCCTGCTGGTCTTCGTGGCCACGGGCGTCATCATGGCCAACGAGATTTCCGGCGGACAAATTACCCATCTTGGAATAGGCCTCTCCACCGGCCTTGCAGTCGCCGTCATCATCTTTGCCCTGGGCCAGGTCTCCGGTGCCCACATAAACCCCGCCGTAACCTTCGGCGTTGCCCTCGGCGGACATCTGCCTTGGCGGAAGGTTCCCGGCTACGTGGCCGCCCAGATGGCCGGTGGCATCTTGGCCAGCGCCGTCCTTCTTTCCCTTTTGGGTAGCGTAGCCCACCAGGGCGCAAATCTACCCGCCGTGGGCACGTCCCAGGCCCTGGGGCTGGAAGTGATACTAACCTTCCTGCTCATGCTGGTGATAGTCGCGGTGGCCACCGACTCCAAAGCCCAGGGGCAGCTGGCAGCCCTGGCCATCGGCGCAACGGTTGCCCTGGAAATCATCTTTGCCGGCACCCTCTCCGGCTCCTCCATGAACCCCGTCCGCTCCCTCAGCCCCGCCCTGGTCGGCTGGACTTGGACCGGCCAGTGGATCTTCGTCGTCGGCCCCGTGGTGGGCGCCGCCATTGCCGTCATCTTCTACGGCTGGCTTCGTGAGGATGATGACTAGCGAGCCTCCGCCGTCTTCACAATTTCTTAGAACTTCTCATCCATAGTGAACGAGTCGACTGTGGAATGGCGCCCCATACCCTTAAATAAGACCGCATTCCTTGGTACTTGAAGCAGCGCAGCGTCTATAATTGTAGGTCAGCCGCAATAACGAACAGTGGAGTAGGAGTAACTGATTGGGAGACGCAATAATCAACACCCTCAAGGGCCTCGGATTCTGGCGAATGGGCCTGCTGCTGATCCTGCTTCTGGCATCCGCAGGCGCCGTCTACGGCGTCTATCTCTGGGTGGGACAGGAAGAATCGGACACCCTGGAGGAGGACCAGCAGATAGTCACCGTCGCCGCGGGTAACCTGGTCAACCAGGTCGTCATAAGCGGAAGCCTGCTGTTCCCCACTCGTGAGACCCTGAAGTTCGGCAGCGGCGGCGTGGTGGAGGATATCCGCGTCAAAGAAGGCGACTACGTGGAAGCCGGCCAGGTCATCGCCGCCCTTGGCGTGGAAACTCTGGCGACCCTCCGCCAAGAGATCGACGACGCTCGAGTCAAGATTCAGGCCCTGGAGGAGGATATCACTGACCTGGAGAACTCCTACACCAGCCTGGACGTGGTGCTGGCGGAGGAGAAAATCGTCCAGGCTAGGGTTGCCCTCCGGGACGCTGAGGATGCGTTGGAGGATCTCTTCACTCTCCCTGATCTTGCGGATGACATTGTCAGGGCGGAATCGGACGTGGATAAGGCGAAGCTGGACCTGGCCAAGGCTGAGGACGCGTTGGCCAAGCTGACCGCTAGCGTAGACCCCGACGACGTAGAACGGGCCGTGGCGAAGATAGACTCCCATGAGGTTTCCCTGGAAAACGCCGAGCAGGACCTCGCCCTTTTGGACGACGATTGGGACGCCAAGCTCGATGCCGCAGCGGATGTTCGGGACGACGCTCTAGCCGAATATCAAGACAAAATACTCAGCTATCTGGGCGCAAACGTCAGCCTCGAAGATTCCGTCCTCCCGCCGCAGGATATGCTGGCCCAATGGGGAACGAGCTTGGATGCCCTGTTCACTCGCCCACAGCTGGATTACTTTGACGTTTCTGAACAGTTGCAGCTGCTCCAGGAGGACCCCGACACGCCCTGGAGCGAGCAAGTAGTCAACGGTTGGAACATCTTCTTCGTCGGTGCAATCGTCCCCGTCTGCGACGAAGATGCAATCCTCTCTCCCTACGAGACCTGCATCAGCCGGGAGCTTGACACTCTCTGGCAAGAGATCGATGAGGCCCGCGGCTCCCTGGACAACATTCAAAAGCAGTACGCCGCCACCCGCTCCAAGTCGGAGCAGGGCATCGGCGACATCGAACAGTCTCTAACAGACGCTCAGACGGCCCTCGGCGACCTTTTCGAAGGTCCCGACTCACTGGATGTGGAAACCGCTCGATTCAACATCTACCAAGCCCACCTGGCTTTGTCGGAGGCTAGGGAAAAGGTAGCAGACCTTAAGGAGCAGCTTCTGGAGAAGCCGGAGCCCCTCGACGTGGAAGCCAAAGCCAAGGCCATCGAGTCCGCTCAAGCCTCCCTGACTCAGGCGGGAGAGGACCTGCAATCCCTCTTTGCCCCGCCGGACCCGCTGGAGCTCGCCCTGCTGGAAAGCCAACTGGTCACCGCCAGAATCTCCCTCGACGCCGCCGAAACCCGGCTGGAATCCACCGTCGTCATTGCCCCTTGGAGCGGCCTCGTGGCCAGCGTCGGCGTGGAAAAGGGCGACGAAGTTACCCGAAACACCGATGTAATCGAGATTGTCGACCCCCGCGACGTGGAGGTGGACGGCATAATCGACGAGATAGACGTGCTTTCCGTGCAGGTCGGCGACCGGGCCTCAGTGAGCATGGATGCCCTCCCCGGCGAAGTTCTAGCGGGCATCGTCTCCAGCATCGACGCGGGAGCCACCAACCAGCAAGGTGTCGTCACCTACCCCGTCCGCGTTCGCATGACCGTTCCCGCAGACCTCAACCTCATCGAGGGCCTGAGCGCCGTCGCGGAAGTGGTCATTCAAGAAGAACGGGGCCTGCTCATTCCGGTGCAGGCCGTCATGGGCCGCTTCGACGCTCCCATCGTCCAGGTTATGGAGGACGGCCTGATTCAGCAACGGGCCGTCACCCTGGGAATCAGCGACGACTTCTGGGTCATCGCAACCTCCGGCCTGAACGAAGGCGAGCAGGTGGTGTTCCAGGCCCCCGAGTCCTCCGGCTTCGACTTCGGTCGATTTGGCGGCGGCTCAGGCGGCGCCGGATTCATAATGCGCGGCGGCCCGGGCCGCTAGCCCCGGGAACCCGACCATGATAATCCTCGAAGGTGTAACCAAGGTATACAACCTGGGCAGCGTGCAGGTCTCCGCCCTTGACGGCGTAGACCTCAGCATCGCCCGCGGCGAAATGGTCGCCGTCATGGGCGTCTCCGGATCCGGCAAGTCCACGCTGATGAACATCCTGGGATGCCTGGACGTTCCCACCGCCGGTTCCTATTCCCTCGACGGCGAGGACGTGGGCGCATTGGGCGACGACCAGTTGGCCTACATTCGGAACCGGAAAGTCGGATTCGTTTTTCAGACCTACAACCTGCTCCCCCGTCTGAGCGCACTTGCCAACGTGGAGCTTCCCCTGCTCTACGGGCCGAGCCGCCGACATAGGCGTCAACGCGCACGCGAGGCTTTGGAGCGCGTCGGCCTCGGCGACCGGATGCGCCACCGGCCCGCTGAACTCTCCGGCGGACAGCAGCAGCGTGTCGGCATAGCCCGCGCCCTCGTTAAAGAACCCGCCATCCTCTTGGCCGACGAGCCCACCGGCAATCTGGACAGCCGCTCCAGCGAAGAGATAATCGATATGCTCACCCACCTCAACCGGGAGGAGGGCATTACCGTTATCGTTGTCACCCACGCCCCTGAGATAGCCGCCCGCACCAACAGAGTTATATCTATGCTGGACGGGCGCATCGTATCAGACACAACCACGGAGCAGGCCCGCTAGATGAACCCTCTGGACACTGCACGATCCGCCCTGACGTCCCTCTGGGCCAGTAAGCTCCGCTCCAGCCTCACCGTATTGGGCATCGTCATCGGCGTGGCCGCCGTCATCTCCCTCATGTCCATTGGCCGCGGCGCACAAGCCTCCATCACCGAGACCATCCAATCCCTGGGCACCAACCTCCTCTTCGTCCAGCCCGGCGCGTCCAGCTTTGGCGGCATCTTCTTCGGCCAGGGTTCGGCTTCCACCCTGACCCTGGAGGACGCCGAGGCCATTGCCGACCCCTCTGCCATCCCATCCGTGTCCGCTGTGGCGCCGGAGTTAAGCACGTCCGGCCAGTTAGTCTACGGCAGGGAGAACACCTTCACTCAGGTTCTGGGCGTGACCCCCGAATATGTGGACGTGCGAAACCTGGAACTCTCAACCGGCAGCTTCATCTCCGACGGTCACGTGGTCAACCGCTCCGAGGTAATCGTGCTTGGTTCCTTCGTTTCCGAGACCCTCTTCGGTCTCCGCGATCCCGTCGGACAGACCGTCAAGGTAAACGGTCGCCCCTTCACGATTATCGGAGTGCTGGATTCCATGGGCGGCGGCCCCTTTGGACTTTTCGACGACCAGGTCTTGGTGCCCATAACTACCGCCTACTACCGGCTCGCTTCCGAGCGCACCACCCAGGGAGACGTGACCGTTAATCTCATCAGCGTCCAGGTTCAGGACGAGTCCCTGATGGACCAGGCCGAGGGGCAAATAGCCACTCTCCTCCGCCTGCGCCACCGGGTGACGGGGGAAGACGACTTCACCATTAACAACCAGCAGGACACATTGGAAACCCTCGAGGAGACCACCAACACTTTTGTAATGTTCTTGGGGGCCATCGCCGGAATCTCTCTGCTTGTGGGTGGCATCGGCATCATGAACATAATGCTGGTCTCCGTCACGGAGCGCACCCGGGAGATCGGCATTCGCAAGGCTATGGGTGCTACCCGACGTGACATACTGACGCAGTTCATGGCGGAAGCTATCGTCCTCAGCATCGGCGGCGGCGGCATCGGGGTTCTCGCGGGAGTGGCCCTATCCCGGCTCATCGATGGCCGTACCCTCTTTGGACAGGCCTTTGAAACGGTGTTCAGCGGCGATATCGTCATCCTGGCCCTGCTGTTCTCCGCCGCCATCGGCCTGTTCTTCGGCATCTACCCCGCCATGCGCGCGGCGCGGCAGCATCCCATTGACGCCCTCAGATACGAATAAGAGCGGTGCTTTCGGTCGTAGCCGTTTTAGGCTCACAAAGAATCTTCACCCCGGCCCTTACCCCCAGAGAACGCCTTCCAAAGGAGAATAGAATCTTATGACAAAGTCTTTCGTGGTTGTAGCAGCCATATTCATACTGGTGGGGGGCAGCATAGGCGGAGCTTTCACCGGCGGCGTGATTCTGGGTCGAAACCAGGAGATGAACAAAGCCGCCACTACAGCCCAATACACCCAGCCCAGCGGATTCACCGCCCAGGCCGCCGCCGCTCAGCAATTCGCAGATCAAATTCCTCTGGACGACGACGGCAACCCCGACTTCGCCGCCCTGCGACAGATGGCCCAGGCCCAGGGACGCGGCCTGCCGACGCCCCCAGGACGAACCCCCACCGCGTCCGCCGCCGCCGATTCCGACGACTCAGACTCGGAAGCTCCCGCTTCTACCGATAACGACGATAACGATGACGATGCGGAAGCTACAGAAAGTGCCGACAGACAGCCCGGCTTTACAGGCTTTGGCCGCGGTCTGGGCCCCTTCGGCGGCGGCGGCGCAACCTTTGGGACCATCGATTCCATAGGCGAAGGCGTCGTAGTCATCAACACTCCCCAAGGCCCGGTGGAAGCCGCCATAAGCTCGGAAACGGTCATCCAGGTCTTCTCCGCCGGAGAACTCGACGACCTGACTGAGGGTATGTCGGTCACGGTGATGGGTCAGGAAGATGCCGAATCCGGCAAACTGGAGGCTGCTTTCATAATCGCATCGCCGGAAGGCGCCGGTGGGTTTCCCGGCTTTGGCGGATTCCAGAACCGTCCCCAGGGCGGAGGCCGCGGTCCCTGACCCTTGTCCCTTCCCCCTGTTATGGGGGAAGGCTAGAGCCCGCCCTCGTGAAGACGGGGGATGGGGGTGAAATCCCTTCCGCCGCCCTTCTTCCTCAGTCCCCCTTGGCGCCGGTAACGTCCTTATGCTCGAAGCGCCAGAAGGCCGCGGCGCCCAGCGCCACTGTGTACGCCAGCATCACCAAGAAGTAGTGCGACATCCCCAGGTCTCCGTCCGCTCTGATCCCAAGGGTCACCTGTATCACGTCGTCGTGGGACAGCCACGCCGCCACGTTGGGCCCTAAAATGAAGTTCGACACAGGCTCGAACCAGTCGAATGCTGAGACAAGTATCCCCGTCACGATGGCCTCTATCATGTAGTATCCCATCGCTATGCCGATGCCCATGCCCGTGGAGGAGGTTAGAACGGCAATAAATACGGCCAGCATCAGGTACGGCACGATCCCGTAGAACGTCTTGCCGAACACGATGAACGTCGTTGCCCACTCCCCTTCCGTCCAATCCCCGCCCACGTGCCGCACTAGCACGGTGAACAGAAGGCTGGTCAAGGCCAGCGTCAGGGCCGTCACCAGCAGTCCACCGGCAGCCACCGCCAGCAGCGTCACAACCTTGGCTGTGAGGTATTTCCTCCGGGCCACTCCGCTTACGAGGCTGGTCCGTAGGGTGCCCCAGGAATACTCCGTGCCCATCACTGAGGCGGCTAGGACCATCGTCAGAACAATGCCCATGAACGCCGCCGCACCCAGCCCGTTGGATATGCTGGCGGGCATGACAAAGAACTTGCGGCTCTCGCTCTCCAGTAGGCCGCTTTCATCTTCGCACACCGTGCTGCGATAGTCCTCGATCTCCGCCATAACCTTCGCCCGGGCATCCGGACGAAGGTCCGCCACCCGTGCGGGAATGCCCCCATCTAGGATTTCGCTGCATCTGTACCGCACTTCCACGGTATAGCCTTGAGCGTCCTCAAAGTTGCTGGCAAATTCGATATCGTGCTGACCCCAGCCGCTGCTGGATATGTCGCCGCGGTATATGAAGTAGCTGCTCACCACGCCGATTTGCGGAAACAGTACGAGGAAGGCCAGCAGAAGCCATGGCATCCAGCGACGCCGCAGCTTGAACCACTCCCAAACGCTGAGACGCAGGATGCCAAAAAACCAATCTGAAACGGCTCTCAATAAAGCCCTCCAACTCAAACTCTCTTACCGGCCCTATACACTATGACATAATTGCACTACCCAAACAACGACGCCTTCCCGGCTGTCCTTCCGAACGCAGCGTAGCGCACCCCCCACATGTCATAACTATGAAGATAGCCCGTTCATCGCCTACAAATCCCTTCCCCCTTGATGGGGGAAGGTTAGAGCCTGCCCCCATCAAGACGGGGGATGGGGGTGAACCCAGTGCCCGACAATATTCTCCTTCCGTAGGGGCGGTTCGCGAACCGCCCATCCCCCTGCCCCAATCCCCCACCCGTTGTCCTCGCGGATGGAGACCTTTGCATAACTACCGAAACGCGTTCATATAGCCGTGTGGAATGACTCTTGCCATAGCTAAATCATACGATTCTGGATTCCGGCTTTCGCCGGAATGACGGTTATGCAAAGGTCTCCGGATGCGGGGACCCATCCCCGTCCCCCTGCGGACAGCCTACCCCCGTGAAGACGGAAGCGGGAACTCACCCCCCTCCGTTGTCCTCGTGGATGCGGGGACCTATCCCCTCTCCCACATCCAAAAGCGACGCCCCTAGCGGTCGCCCACCCCCACCCGTTGTCCTCGCGAAGGCGGGGACCCATCCCCAGCGAAGAACCCGCACCCGATGCCCCCTCTGTCCTTCCGAGCGCGGCGCACCCCAACATGTCATTCTGAACGGAGCGGAGCGTAGTGAAGAATCTATCCTCGCCGTCGCGCCACCCCCGTCCTCCACTGCCATCCCCCCATTGCCGTAACTTCCTCTCCTCTGCTACCCTCCCTCAACGAAGCCATGTACGTTAAAAACTCTGCAAACGCCGACGCCCCAAATAGAGATTCGTTAGCCCAAGTTTTTTTCAAACGAATCTCACGCCTGAAACGAATAATCTCAGGCACGAATTCACTCCGATTCGATTTCCCTAACGAATCGTCTCCACGCCTGATCTCTCAAAAACGAATGCACCCTCTTTCCCAGATCCAATCCCTCCCCACGCCCCGGCGCTTTCCACAAGATTTTTCACTAACCTACGCGCCGTTAAGAACCGCTATGGCCTTGCGAAAGTCGCGCATCGGGAAGAAAATGCCGAGTGTCATAGCAATCACAACGACGACCCTTCAGAATACCGTTAACAGCCAAGCATGGTGATTGGCTCCAACACCCTGATAGAATAGAAGTCAGCCAAAGCATCGTTATTATGAATGAACCAGAATCCCCCATGAACATAACTCCCCTCGGGGAACTCCAGTGGTGGTCGCTGGAGGTCATCAGCGGCACCATCATGGCGGTGGGCGTGGGCATCTTTGCCGGCCGCCAGGACCTTGGACTGATCGTCACTTTTCTAGCGGCTGCTGCCGTTCTCCTCAGCGTCTTCCTCATTGGCGCCCTGCTCAGAAGGGTGGGGCATCGCCGCTCCACCATAATCGCCGCATCGCCGGAACGGGTCTTTGACGCGGTGCTGACCCTGGCCGGTCACGGTGCCTTCCTTCGCTCGCTCTGGGGCATTGCTTTGACAGTGGAGCGGCCCGCCAAGGCCATCTACCCCGACACTACCCTTGAGGCCACCTACAGCGTCGGCACGGAACCTCTCAGCCTTTCCTCCTCCCGTAAGGGAGAGTTGACCCTGACTGTTGACGACGTGGATCCTCCCCGAAAGCTGGTGCAGCACGCGATCAATAAGTTCCGGGGGAGAAGGACCCGCAGCGTTGGCGTGATTACCCTGGAACCCCACGAGGGAGGGACGCGGGTGACGGAACGGACGCGTCTGATTCTTCCCATGAACGCATCCCACTTCATCGGCGCGATCTACTCCCGCATGGTTCTCCGCCACGCCTCGTCCAACTTCCTAAAGGAACTGAAACAGTCGGTGGAACGAGGCGGCTAGATACCAAACTATGGTCGCAACGGGTTGGCACGTTTGTTGACAACGCCTACCGCAATTGGTAGCGTACATTCATACTATTGAAGACAAATAACTCTCGTCCTGCATAGCAACGAGAATGGTGACATTAGATGAGCGAGTCAGCCACCTAGTGGGTAAGATTGACTCTCTGGCAACCAAGGAAGATGTGGCGAACCTGCGGGTAGAGATAAGTCAGATGGAGACACGCCTCATCAAGTGGATGGTGGGTGCAGTGTTAGCCGGTATGGCTCTTGCCGCGAGCTTAACCATAGCTTTGCAAAATCTCTTGGCAGGCTAGCCAACTAGAAAGCGCTGCTCTAACCGGCCTCACAAAGCCCGATGCAGGGCGGCAAGGGCCAACTGCCGCACGTCTTCCGGCGGTGTCACAACCATTCCGTTGTCCATCGAAACGGAGGCCCCGGCAGACAGCGTCCCCTCAGAAACCCACGTCCAGCCGCCGCGCAGCTTCTCCGTCCCATCCCCTTGTCTGTCCCGTAGCCGGCAGAAATAGATCAAGTCCACGTGCTCGTGAGGCCCCGCTACCGGGTCGTCAATGTCCTCCACAATAATCGTCTCAGGCGGGGGGATCTGTCTCTGGTACGCAACTTCAATCGGAGGCTCCCTGGGGATGACCTCGGCTGAAAGCCCCGTCTCCTCTTGGATCTCCCGCAGTACGGCCGTTACCGGGTCTTCGCCGGCCTCGACGTGTCCCCCCGGTGGCAGCATTGCCTTAACCTTCGGGTGCCAGTGGAGCAGTACCCGCCCCCGGTGCGTCACGTAGCCGGTGGCGGTGAAGTGGCGTTCGGTGGAACGCCCGCCCGACGGGACGCTACACAATACCGTCTTCCCGCAGCTCCCGCAGAGAGTCCTCGAAGGCCTGTATGGTCCTGTCGATCTGCTCCTCCGTGTGGGCCGCCGATACCATGAACACCTGCCCGCCCATCATGTGGACGCCGTGGTTGAGCATGGCCTTGGTCAGATATCCGGTGCGCTTGCTCGTCATCGCGGCGCGCCGGTCTTCGTAGCTGATGACAGGAGCCTCGTAGTCCCCTGTGGGTTCCAGCCCCATGATGGGATTGACCAGGGACGCGATGCCGTAGGCGAAGCCTGGCACTTCCGACCGAATAAACGCCTTGTTGATCCCCGCCCTCAGACGGGCCGCCAGGGCGTCGGCCCGCTCGTTCACGGGTCTCTCCGCAATCATCTTCAGGCCCACGATGCCCCCAATGGCCGTGGGCGGGTTGGCGTTGAAAGTCCCCCCCTGCCCGATGCGGCGGTGATTGTCCCAATCCGGCTCGCCCCTAAAGGACATCATCTCCATTATCTCAGCCTTGCCCCCAACGGCCGCTCCGGGCATCCCGCCCGCAACAATCTTGCCGAAGGTCGTCAGGTCCGGCTCCACGTTGTACCGCACCTGAGCGCCACCCTTGGAGATGCGGAACCCGGTGATGGTCTCGTCGAAGAGAAGCACCACGCCGTAGCGGGCCGTCACTTCGCGAAGCTGTTGTAGGAAGGGGTCTGGCTGGATGGGGAAGCAGCTGTAGTGCGCGCCCGTAGGCTCCAGCATCACTACCCCAATCTCCGGGTCATTCTTCAAGACCTCCTCCACCTCCTCGATGTTGGGGCGGACCACAGTCACCATGTCGATGATGGCCTGGGGCACGGAAGCAGGCGGGGCGTTTCCCTGGGACGGCAGGGCGTACTCGTGCCAGCCGTGGAAGTGCTCCTCGAACTTGAGAATCTTCGGCTTGCCGTTGAAGGCCCTGGCCAGCCGTATGGCCAGATAGGTGGACTCAGTGCCGGAGTTTGTAAACCTTACCTGCTCCACGGAAGGCACCAACTGCATGATCGCGTCGGCCCACTCCATCTCAAAGGGGGTGTTGCCGCCCAAATGGGTGCCCTGGGCCACCTGCGACGAGATAGCGGCCACTATTTCCGGGTGGCTGTGGCCGTGAAGAAGCGCCCCGTTGCCCATTACGTAGTCAATGACCTCGTTGCCGTCGAGGTCGTACTTGACGCCGCCGTTGGCTCTGTTGAAGTAGACGGGGAAGGGCTCGGCGAACCGGTTCTGATGGGTTATGCCGCTGGGAAAGTAGCCCACGGCCTTCTGATATAGCTGGGCCGAGGCCGGAAACTTTTCAATATAGCGCTGGTCAATGGCAGACACGATGCACCTCACAACATTCGAGTAGGCTAATAGCTTACACCCAACAACCCGTCAGGGAAAGTAGCCGCAAACAAGACGCTGTTCCTCGAATCACCCAACCTGCTTCAGAAGTGCTTCGGATTGCTTGGAACCGACAGAGACATGCTCCTGCTTGGACCATCCAATGTGAATACAAGCTCACTCAAGATGTCCATTCCGATGAGGGCCAACACGTTGTGTTGTTCCTGCAAAGGCAGCGACACAAAAGTGTTCGCTACGGTTATGTTCCATTCTGGAAGGTGGAGCAGACCTGTAAACTGTCGGGCCTCGCTTCTTCCCGCCACTCCTAGGATGGCCATGGTCGTACCCGTTTCCGGCAGATCCAGCGACAGCGCAAACTCCAAGTCTAGAACGGAAACTTGGGCGCCTGTGTCTATCAGCATCGTGCCACTTCCGTTAGTAGCGGAAGAACTAAGGCTCAAATTCCCAATGCTAACTTCAACGCTGTCCACGCTCCCAATAGTTCCGTAAACCAGCGGCTGGTTGTTATAGATCCCGGACAGGCGCACGATTCACGCGGACGAACGGATGCGACGCTTGGAGAACATAGCCGATGCGTTTAACTAGACACACCTGGTCGGACGCCAATTTTAAGACGACTTCCGACGCCTCGCGATTAGTGTCATATATGCCTACAAGCTTCTCCCTTGACACAACCGCCCACTTGCCAAACGAGTTGGCTTCGAGCGCAGCGCGAATCGTTTCATAAAAGGCGTTCTGTCGTTCCAGAGCATCTCTTCTATCTCGCACTAAATGTCTCCTTCAACCTGCCTCCGAAAGCATCATCCATAACTGCCCGGCCATTCGCCTTGTTGGTCTATGAACGGTATTGGGCGGTTGGACTTCCTATCTGGAACTTCAAGATTCGTGCCGCGTGGCACGTTTTCCACCAACCATTGGCCCAGAGGCTTGCGAGGATTGACCCTCGACTCCCACTCTGAAGCCGGGACGACTACAAAAGGCCGTCGAGTGCCGATGCGTTGCGGCCCAACGGTTTCTACAAGTCGAAGTATTTCTGGTAGTTTCGCCTTTGCCTCAGCAATGGTCCATACTTTGTTGGGTTCGGAGGTCAGCACAGGTTCCCTCCTCGTATCCATACACATGGTCTACGTTAGACCATGACAGCACATCGTGCAAGTCCCTCCCCCACTCCCCCGTCCCTACCTAGCGTTGTACGCGGAATGGGGACGCAGCTCCTCCGACACCGACCCGGCGTAGTACGCCTTTAGATGTGGTCGCACCTCCAGCGCTAGTTCCTCCAGCGCCAGTTCCTCGTCCGTCTGCGGCCTGTCCAGGTTTGACCGGATCTCCTTGTACAGAGCATCCTTATCCACCCGCGTCACCCGGCCCTCCCGCATCACGACCTCCCCGTCCACAATCGTCACGTCCACGTCCACGCCCCGGGCCCTATGCACCAGCGCGTCCAGAATGGATACGTCCGGGTTTAGGTAGGGCTGGTCCAACCGGGACAGACGCACAAGGGCCATGTCCGCCCTTCGGCCCGCCTCCAGCGTTCCCACCTGGCCGGCGAAGCCGCTGGCGTCAGCCCCGTTCTCCGTGGCCATCCGAAACACCTGGGCCGGCGTTATCGGGTCGAACTCCACCGTCGGCAGGCGATGAATCTTCAGCGCCAACCGCATCTCCTGAAACATATCTTTGTCGTCGTTCATCCCCATGTCGTCAGTGCCGATGGCCACCGGAATGCCCTCCTCCACGAACCGGTGAACCGGCGCAATACCGGAGAGAAGCCGGAAGTTGGAGCTGGCGTTGTGGCACACAGAAGCGCCCGAATCCTTGAACACCGCCATGTCTTCGTCGGTGACCCAAACGCTGTGTCCGCACACAACGTCCGGCCCCAGGAATCCGATGTCCTGCAGGTGCTTCAACGGCGTGGTCCCGTAGATGCGCTGGCCGAAGAGCCGCTGGTAAACTGTCTCGGCGAGGTGTATGTGGCTCGTTGTGTTGTACTTCTCCGACAGCCCCTTCAGTCCCATCAGCAGCTCGTCAGAACACCGCTGCACGTTGGTGGGTGCGGTGTTTATGATGGTTCGCGCGCCCGGCAACCCGTGATATTTCTTAAACAGGTCCTCCGACTGTCCGATCATCTCGTCCACCGGCACGTAGCTCTTTCCCATGAAGGCCTCGAAACGACGGCCCAACTCCGGCGGCAGCTGGCGGAAAAACTCCTTCTCGCCGCCCCGGGGGCCCGCGATCATGGAGTTCTGATCCTGCAGATTGGGGGCATAGGAGAGCCGCACCCCCGCGTCCTGGTACGAGCGAATTACCTTGTTTGTCGACACCTCGTCTATGGGCGCCGTGCCCCTGCCGGGCGTGTACATTATCTGCACCGTTGTCGTACCCGTCTCCAGCATGTCGATGGCCCCGTGCAGGTGCTCCAGGTAAGGGTCCAGCTGACGAGAGCCTATGCGGCCAATGCCGGAAATCTCCAGCGGAGCATGGGGAACTCCCAGCTGGATGGCCGAAAATCCCACGTGGTCGTGGTCGTTGACCAGGCCGGGAATGACCACGTGGTCGGAAGAACCTATCCTCTCCGCAAAAGGATGATTCTCCTTCAACGACTGGAAGTCCCCAACCTCGACGATGCGTCCGCCTTCCTGATATACCGCTCCGTCGGTAATGATTAGCGCGTCGTCAGGGCCGACGACCTTGCATATAACGTACTTGCCTCTAACCAGCAGCGAACTCATCATTCGATCCCCCATAACGTAGTGACTTGGGTTGAGATCAACGACCCACCCACCATTGGCCCCAAGCCGCCTGGATGGCCTCCGGATCGAAGTCGTCGTTCAGAATAGCGTCGATTACCCGTGGCTCCCCGGAGACCAGAGCCTCCTCCAGGGCTGGCCCCAACTCTTCAGGCCGCTCCACCCGGACCCCGTGAACGCCGAAGGACTCCGCCATCGCGGCAAAATCCAATGGATGGTCGTAGAAGTCCATGCCTATGTACTTGCTCTGCCGTTCCCTTCCCGTGAGGTATCGGGCCATGTTCTCCCTAAGCACCTTATAGCTGCCGTTGTTGCAGATAACGTAGACAACGGGAATCCGGTAGTTCACCGCCGTCCACAGTGCCTGGAAAGTGAACATGGCCGTCCCGTCACCAATGATGCCCACCACCGGGCGATGAGGCGCAGCCAGCTTCATGCCCAACGTTGCGCCCATGCCGAAGCCCAGACTTCCGCCGCGCCCTCCCACCAGCGAGCCGGGTTCATCGAAGTCCAGCGCGCCCATGAGGGCGCTTCGCACGGTGATAGAGTCGTCGCACACCAGCACGTCCGGCGGCAGTGCGCGGCGAAGCTCTACGGCGAAGCGTTCCGGCGAGATGGGCGACTCGTCCCATCGCCGCTCTACCACCCCGTCGAAGGCTTCCCCTCGTCGGCGCTTCTCTTGTGCCACGGCTTCTCCCCTCTCTCGGGCCGCCTCCGCTTCCGCAGACGTCATCCTTTCCGAAAGGGCTTGGGAAAGCTGCTTCAGGCTGCCGGCGATGTCTCCCAGGACCCCCGCCGCCACGGGATAGGAACGCTGAATGTCCCAATCGCTGCAGTCCAAATGTATTAGCTTGGGCGGGCCGCTGAATGTCGCCTCCGGCGTGGGTATGGACTGGACCATGACCTCGGTGCCCACCGCAAGAATAATATCTGCGGCGTCGAACCGTTCCTTCATATCCCGGTGCAGCCAGCTGGTATCGAAGGCGCCCATGTAGTGGGGGTGGGAGCTGGGCAGGTGCACTTCCGAAAAGCTGGTGGCGAACACCGGGGCGCCAATCTGCTCTGCCATGCGGGCCACCAACGCCGGCGCGTCGGGGGACTGCGATACCCGGTCTCCCACCAGCATCAGCGGACGTTGCGCCGTCGAAAGCAGTCGCGCCGCCCGCTCCACCGCCCGCGGGTCCGGCAGCACCCGGAAGTAATGGTCGACGGAAGGTGCTATGTCCATCTCCGCCTCCCTGTTCATGGAGTCCCAGGCGAAGGATACGAAGACAGGTCCCGTGGGTGGCGTGGCAGCCACCTTGAAGGCCCGCCGCACTATGGCTGGCACGTCTTCCGGCGTGGTCACCTCTCCCGCCCATTTGGTGTACTCCCGCATCACGTTGACCATGTTGGAGTAGAGAGTCGGGTTGTGAAGCTGCAAGCTAGTGGCCGTCTGACCCGCCGTTATCACCATGGGCGTGCCGCCACGCCAGGAGTTGTACATGACGGCGATGCTGTTGGACACGCCCACGGAGATGTGGAAGTTCATGAAGGCGGGTCGTTGGGTTATGCGGGCGTACCCGTCGGCCATCCCGGCAGCCACTCCTTCAAAAAGACTGGTCACGTACTGGATGTCGGGGGCGTCTTGGAGAGCGTCCAGGAAAGGCAACTCCGTGGTGCCCGGATTGCCGAAGACGTACCGCACGCCTTCGGCCCGCAGCATCTCCACCAGCGCCCGCTGGCCCGTCATCCGCGCCACGCCGCCCTTATCCTCTCTCCCGCCGCAGAGCGGCGGTGGCGTCTTTGTCTACCTCACGGGAGGCTTCGTTGATGACCACGCCGTACGCCTCCCGTGCGTGCCCCGCCGTCACCTTGCCGTTGCGCCAGTCCCACCACACTGCCCGCGGGTCCCGCTCCAACGGGTTGCCGTAGCCCCCGCCTCCGGGCGAGATGTGACGAAACACGTCGCCCTGCTTCAGGCTCGTGTTTATCTTCGTGGGCAGCACCTCTTCCTCGTCGCCGGGGTTCAGCAGATTCATAGATCCTCGGCCCGCTTTCCCGCCCTCCAATCCGTAGGGTGGAAAAGCGCGGCGGTCCGATCGCCAGGTGATAGTCGCCTCCGGCGCCAGCACCTCCCACTCCCGCGTGAGGGCCAGCCCGCCCCGATGTCGTCCCGGCCCCCCCGAGTCCGGCACGTAGCCGTAGCTTCGCAGGCGAAGGGGCACCTGAGACTCTATAATCTCAATAGAAACATTGGAGATGTTTGCGCCTACGCTGGCAACCCCGCCTCGCCCATCACCGTTGTTCCAGGCCCCGCGAACGCCGAAGACGTTGTCGTAGAACACCCTGATAGTCCCGTCGGGCTGGAGGAAGCCGAAGCGCCCGGTGGAAGTCCCACCTTCCGGTGCGGCGGCCACCCGCTCCGGCGCAACCTTGGCAAGGGCGCCCAACACCGCGTCGATAAGACGAAAAGACGTTACCCCGCGGGCGGCGCACGAGGCCGGATGCCGCATATTGGTTATGGTCCCTTCCGGCGCAATCACCTCCACAGGCCGGAAGCAGCCGGAGTTGTTGGGCATATCCTCCCCAATGGCGCATCTGATGGCGCAATAGGCCATGGCCTTGCTCTGACTCAACACGCAGTTGATGGCCCCGCGGGTCTGTGGGGACGTGCCTGTGAAGTCCACAAGCGCCGAATCGCCTTTTATATGTAGGGCCACTTGTATGGGAATAGGGTCTGTACTCAACCCGTCCTCGTCCAGATAGTCGGTGAATCGGTAGACCCCGTCGGGCCAGCGTGATATGCCCTGGCGGGTAATGCGCTCGCTGTAGTCCATCAGCTGCCGCAGGTAGGACTTCAGCGTTTCCGTTCCGTACTCGTTCACCAGGTCCAGAATGCCGCGGCTGCCCATGCCGCAGGCGGAAATCTGGCTGGCGAAATCGCCCATCACCACATCCGGCGTACGGACGTTGATCCGAATCATCTCCGCCAGGGTGGCGTTCAGCTTGCCCCGTTCGTACAGCTTCAGGGGCGGGATGCGAATCCCCTCCTGGTATATCTCCGTGGAGTCATGGGCCATGCTGCCTGGGGCCCGACCGCCCACGTCCATGTGGTGCACGACCGTCACGGCATAGCCAAAGATTTCGCCCTCAACGAATATGGGCGTAATGCAGAAGATGTCCGGCAGATGCAGCCCGCCGGAGTAGGGGTCGTTCAGAATTACCACGTCGCCGGGATGTATGTCCCCGCCGAACCGGTCCAGCACGGCCCGCACCGCGTCGGGGATGCCGCCCATGTGGATGGGAATGGCCAACCCCTGGTCCAGCACGTCCCCATTGGTGTCGCACAGGGCGGCGGAAAAGTCGAAGGCTTGGGTTGTAGTCGGAGACCTGCCCGTACGCTGCACCGTCAACATCATCTCGTCGGTGATGGACTGGAGGGCGTTTCGGATGACCTCGAAAGTGATGGGGTCGAAGGTGTGCTCTCTCAAGACTTTTGTTCCCAACTTAGAACAACGTTCCATGCCTCGTCCCGGCTGACGCTGCAGCCGGGGGGCACGACGATGGTCGTGTCGTACTCTTCGACTATGATGGGGCCAGGAGTGGCATCGGAAGATAGATGCCCCCGGGCGATTACCTCGGTTTCCATGAGGCCCAATTCCCGTCCGAAATAGGCATTGCGTCGGCTCCTTGGCCCGGCGGTGTTATAGAGAGCCGCTCCCATGGCGCCCATGTCCAAGTCGGACGATGCCTCCGTGTCGGGCCGTCCGACGACTCGAATGTTGGTCACCTCAACCGCTTCGCTGTCAGAACGGTAGCCGTAGGTGCGGTGGTGTTCCTGGCTGAAGGCTTCCTTCAGTTCCGGCATTGAGCCGGAGTCCGGCATGGGCACGGTCAGCTCGTGGATCTGCGCGGCATAGTGCAGGTCTGCATACCGGTGGAACGCCAGCATATTCGGGTCGTACCCCTCCCGACGCAATACCTGTGACGCCTCGTTCTCTAACGCTGTGAATCCCGCCTCCAGACTGGAGTCCGCTCCGTCGCCCGTCATCATCATGAGGCTGCGAACAAACTCGTACTCCTGGGCCGCTGCGAGGAGGCCGAGGCTGCTGAACAGCCCTGGCGCGGTGGGAACGATGACCTGGCTAATGCTCATCTGCCGCGCCAGGGCGGCGGCGTGGCACGGGCCGCTGCCGCCAAAGGCCACCAGCGTGAAGTTCCGGGCGTCCCGCCCCCGCTCCGTGGTCACCGAACGCATGGCCCGCGCCATGGAGGCATTGGCGACCACGTGAACGCCATAGGCAGCCTCCAGCACGGAAAGACCCAGAGGTCGCGCCACCTTTTCGTCAAATATGCGGTGCGCCTTCTCCAGATTCACCTTCAGCGACCCGCCCAGCAGGTATTCAGGGTTCAGATAACCCAGCAGAACGTTGGCGTCGCTCGTGGTAGGTTCCTCGCCGCCCCGGTCGTAACAGACGGGCCCCGGCTCTGCCCCGGCGCTTCTCGGCCCCACCTGGAAGGAGCCACCCGCGTCCAGGGACACCAGGCTGCCCCCGCCGGCCCCCACCTCCGCCACGTCAACCGCTCGAACCATTAGCAGATAGCCGCCCCCCTTGAGGAGACGGCTACCCTTGGAGATGGGCGCGCCGATTTCGTACTCCATCGACTTGTGAGGCTCCCCATCCTCGATGACCGCCGCCTTTGTGGTGGTGCCCCCCATGTCGAAAGTTAGCAGATTCGGAGTAGACAGCTTCTTCGACAGATGCAGCGCCCCCGACACTCCCGCTACTGGCCCGGATTCCAACGAGAATACGGGCCGCTCTCCCGCTCTGTGAGAAGTCATCATGCCGCCGCTGGACTGCATCACCATAATGGGAGCTTCTATCCCCATGGCGGAAACTCTATCCCGCAGCGACCTCAGATAGGTGTTCATCACCGGCATCAGGTAGGCGTTGGCGACGGTGGTGCTGGTGCGTTCGTACTCACGAATGGCGCTCACTACCTCGTGAGAGAGGCTGACGAATAGATCAGCGTACTCGGACAGAACCAACTCTCCGATGGCCCGTTCGTGCACCGGGTTGCGGTAGGCGTTGATGAGACACACGGCCAGGGATTCCACCCCTTCCGCCAGAAGCTGTTTGACTCTTCGCCGCACTTCGTCCAGGTTTAGAGGCGTCAACACCTGTCCGGCCGCGTCTAGACGCTCGTCCACCTCCAACCGCAGGTAGCGAGGGACCAGTGGGTCAGGCGGCGTATAGAAGAGGTCATAGAGAGATGGAGTGCGAAGGCGGCGCACCTCCAGCACGTCGCGGAAGCCCTTGGTGGTGATTAGGCCGACCCTTGCGCCGCGGCGCTCCAGCACGGCGTTGGTGGCGGCGGTCGTGCTGTGGCAAACTTCCACCACCTGGGAAGGCGAGACGCCCGCTTCTGCCAGCGCCTCTCCAATGCCCCTAATGATGCCCTCGTCGTATCGACCTGGCGTGGAAGAAACCTTCCGTACCGCCAGCCGACCTTCAGGGCCCGTGAGCACAACGTCCGTGAAGGTGCCCCCCACGTCGACGCCTAGCCGGTATCCTCTATGTTCAAGCAATGTCATAAGCCGCAAACCGCCCGCCTATTATACAGGTTTGGTAGACGCGAGACGGCGCTGTGATGCCCTGGCGCCGGCCTTTATCGACGAACCCGAGATCGCCGCGTAGAATAAGGCCGCGCATCTGCTTGGGACAGTTTGGAAGACAAATCTGCCTGGAGTCAGTATAATTTCGCCAAATTACTTGCGTTAAGTGACAAGCGTAGTATGGGCGAAACTGCAAACTATCAGGTCATGGGATTCTTTATCCTTGGAGTCCTCATATTCGCTTTTCTGAGCTGGAGGTTCGTCACTGGCTGCAATACCACGTTCCGGCAGTTCGGCATGGGCTTGGGATGTTTTGCTGCGTCCTTCGCTGTCTGGACCGCCGTCGTTTGGCTCCGACCTGAAAGCCTGCACGCATGGACGTCGGTCGGAGTAGCCCCGCTAATGCTGGGCTTTCTCCTCCTCATAGGCGCCGCTACCCAAACCTGGGAGCCTGGTCACAGAAAAGCTGCGTTGGGAGCCGCTGCTCTCTTTCTCGTCGTCCTTTACGCGCTACGCACTTTCGCTTGGCCGTCGGAGCCGGCTTTCAGCGAACGAGGATTGTTCTACTTCAACGCTCATCCAATTGTGCTGTTGCTATATATCGTCTCCTTCGTATCCGCAGCCATGTCATCGGTGTATGCCGTCTCGCGCGTTATTTCCAACCGCTGGCTTGCCAGGGCCACCCTCGTCTGTTTCAACCTGGTAATAGCGTGTGGCATTGTATTGCTGGCAAGCATGGACGATGACTTGCAAACCTACAACGGCTATGTATTGGGAATCGGCTTGCTTGCCCTGTTCCTGCTCTACCTCCGACGCAAGCCGGCCTAGCTCCGGACAGAAACACTTTCTTCCCGCGCATGTCCTTTTTTTATGCGCCGTCTTCTCTAAGCCAAGCCCGACGGAGCAACGCACGGTCCCTTTCTTGACGGATTGATTATCCGCCCGAGAACCGCCAACGGAGTGCGCTCCGACCCGATGCCTCTATGCCCAATCGTGGCTGGATTAACCAACCCGCGAGCCCCTAATACCCCGGTATCGGCTCCTTTACTCCGAAGCCCGTCAGTGGCAGCAGCACGCTCTCCGACTGCTGAATGTCTCCGTTGGCCAGCAGCTTCTCCAGCCCTCCCAGCACTATGGCCGACGTGGGTTCTACGATGATGCCCTCCAGCGATGCCAGCGTCCCCTGCCACTCCAGAATCTTCTCTTCCGCCACGGACACGAATCTGCCCCCGGACTCCTTAGCGGCTTCCATCAGGCTGTGGGGTCGGGGTGGGTTCGTGACGCCAATGCCGTTGGCTCGGCTTGCAGCCTCGCCTTCGTAGGCAGTCCACTCCCGGCCTTCGAAGGCCGCCACAACTGGCTGGGTCTCCTCCGTCTGCGCTCCGTGCAGACGGGGCATCCGGTCAACCCGCCCGTCCTCCAGCATCTCCCTAAAGCCTCGCCACATGCCCTGGTAGATTGACCCGTTGCCTATGGGCACGATGATATGGTCCGGCAGGGAATTCATCTGCTCCGCAATCTCGTAGGCCAGGGTCTTCAGACCCTCGATGAAGTAGATGTTCTGGCCGTAGTTCATGTGAAGAATTCCGGCATCCTCGGCAAAATCCCGCGCCCCGTCGCTGCGAGCTGCCTTGCCCGCGCCCACCCAGTGCATCTGTGTGCCGTGGAGGGCGATGGCGTGGACCTTCCGGCTGTCGGCGTTGGTCTCGTTGGCGAACCCGTGGAACCGGATGCCCGCCCGGGCGCAGTAGGCGGCGAAGGAATGTCCAGCATTGCCGCCGGTGGCATCGGCAACCTCAGTGACGCCGGTGTCCTTGAGCACTGACACCTGGACGGTGTTGCCCCGGTCTTTGAAGGAGCCCGTTGGGTTGAAATACTCCATCTTGGCGTTCAGGTTGGCTATGCCTAGACGCTCGCCTACGCGAGGCAGCGGCACCACGGGAGTGTTTCCTTCCCCCATGGTCACCAGGTTGGCCGGGTCGTTGATGGGCAGTGTTGGCAGATAACGGGCAGTACCCTGCGCACCTGCGACTACGCGAGCCTCCGCCGTGGCCGGTGTGTCGTATTTGGCGTCCAGCAGCCCGCCGCAGGACTCGCAGAAGAGCCTATACCGGCTGCCGTCGTATTGAGTTTCACATTGTTCGCAAACAAGAAAATACGCCATAGTCTCTCCTTCTATCGACTAGCATGACAATCTGTGAGCTTTTGCTGCATGGACAGAGCGGCTTCGGCCGCGGTGGTCCTAGCCGTGGAACGATCTAGGTCTGCGCCTTGACTACAGGCAGGCAACGCCCGCGCGGGAGCACTCCTCGTCTTGCTGTCCGGTTCCGCCACCGACGCCACAGGCGCCAACAGGCCGACCTCCCCGAATTATCGGCACGGCGCCCTGGCTCATTATCATGTGTCCTCCCTCGGCCGCCGCTATACCCCGCATGATGGACGCTTCGGCCCTGGCCTGCAGTTCCCCGCTGGTCTGGCCGAAGGCCACGGCCGCTATCGCCTTGCCCTGGGAGCCGTAGGCGCTGGCCCACGTCGCATCCTCCATCCGCTGGAAGGCGAGGAGCCTGCCCCCGGCGTCCACCACGGCTGCGCTTATCTTGATGTCGAACTCTCCAGCCTTCGCAAAGGCTCCTTCAATGATTCGATTGGCTTCCGCAAGGGTTAGAGACATACACTGTCCTCCTAGAAACAACGATAAATCGGCCGCGATTGGACGCGGCAGGAACGCTCGCAGTCTAAGCCCCGCCCGTAACCCTCGTCAACCTGCGGCAAGCTGGTTTGGCTCGCCGGCTGAAGCTTACAGGCCCTTTTCGCCCAGGAAAACGCTCAGGTCCGCCGTGCGGCAGGCGTAGCCCCACTCGTTGTCGTACCAGCCCAGCACCTTCACCATCTCGCCCGCCATCACCATGGTGGAGAGGGCGTCTAATATGCAGCTGTGAGGGTTGCCCTTGAAGTCGCTGCTTACCAGGGGCGCGTCGCAGTAATCCAACACCGGCGCCAGTGCCCCCTCCTCTGCCGCTTCCTGGAAGGCGCTGTTCACCTCCGACACGCTGACCTTCCGCTTTAACACCGCGGTGAAGTCCGTTGCAGAAACAGTGCTTGTGGGCACACGGAAGGCCATGCCGTGGAGCTTGCCCTGAAGCTCGGGAATCACCAGACCTACGGCCCTGGCCGCTCCGGTGCTGGTAGGGATGATGTTGCCCGCCGCCGCCCGCGCCCGCCGCAAATCGCCGTGCACCTGGTCCAGAATCTTCTGGTCGTTGGTGTAGGCATGGACCGTCGACATCAACCCGTACTGGATGCCGAAGGTGTCGTTCAGAACCTTGGCCATGGGTGCAAAGCAGTTGGTGGTGCAGGAAGCGTTGGAGATGATCTGATGCTCCGCAGGATCATAAGCGTCGTCGTTGACCCCCAGCACCAGAGTTATGTCCTCGTCCGTGGCCGGCGCGGAAATGACGACCTTCTTTGCCCCGCCTTCCAGGTGCGCCGACGCCTTGACCGCGTCGGTGAATATGCCCGTGGATTCGATGACGAGGTCTGCGCCCACGTCTCTCCACGGTATCTGTGCAGGGTCCCGCTGGGAGAAGGCTCTCACCTCAGCGCCGTCGATTACCAACGATCCGTCCCTGGTCTCGACGCTGCCGGGAAAGGTCCCGTAGTTGGTATCGTACTTGAAGAGGTGAGCGTTGGTCTCAGCGTCGGCCAAGTCGTTGACCGCCACCACCTCCAGTTCCTCCGGATGACGCTCCAGGGCTGCCCGGAGCACCTGACGTCCAATCCTTCCAAAGCCGTTGATGCCAACTCGCGTCGCCAAAGATCCACCTCCTGTTTGGTCAATCTACCGGGGGACTACTGTTGAAGTTCCACCCTCTATTCTACAAAGCGGCATGGGTCTTTTCCACCGCCCCCACCCATCTTGTCATTCTAAACGGAGTGAAGAACCGCGTTATGCAGCCCCATATCGCTGTGGCGAACCAAGGCGTCCTAACGTTGACCTGCCCGAAATGGCTGATTAGGGCCAGAGCGAAAGCGATTCCAGGGCCATGGTTTCCGGCAGGCCCAGCATCAGATTCATGTTCTGCACCGCCTGCCCCGCCGCTCCCTTAACCAGATTGTCGAGGCAGCTGACTACTATAAGCCGTCCCGTTCGAGGGTCCACCGTGGGGTATACGAGGCAGAGGTTGGACCCCGTGGTCTGCTTCGTTCGAGGCGGCGAGGCGGTTACGTGAGTAAACGGCTCGTCGGCGTAGAACTCGCGGTACGCCTCCTGCACGGCCTCCCGGGTTGTCGATGGGTCCGATAGAGGGGCGTAGCAGGTGGCAAGGATGCCCCGCGTCATCGGGATCAGGTGGGGCACGAAAGTCACTTTGGCGTCATCAGCGCCGCCCAGGGCCGCCAGCTCTTGGGCAATCTCCGGCTGGTGCCCGTGGCCCTCCAGCCCGTAGGCCAGCACGTTCTCGTTAGACTCGGCGAAATGGTACATGGGGTTGGATGTGATGCTGCCTCGCCCCGCGCCGGAAATCCCTGACTTGGCGTCAATGATTGCGTCCAAGGCAACCAGACCCTCTTTGAATGCCGGCGCCAAAGCCAGTATGGAGGCCTCCGGGTAGCATCCGGGATTGGCTATCAGCGACGCTCCGACGATGCGGTTCCGGTTAATCTCCGGCAGTCCGTAGACGGCGCGCTCCAGCAGATGGGGCGCGGGATGATCTATCTTGTATGCCGCCTTGAACCCGGCTGCGCTCCGTATTCGAAAGTCGGCGGCGATGTCCACCGCCTTCATTCCTCCGTCCACCAGTGGGGCCAGTGCCGCCGCGCTGGCGCCGCTGGGGAGGCTGGAGAAAACGAAGTCAACGGACTCCTCCACCGTGGTTGTAATGGGCAGATCGATGTCCCACAGGTGGGGCACAGCCTCCGGCAGTCGCTTGCCTGCGGCGCTGCGACCGGTGACGGACGTGATGGTCACTTCCGGGTGGTTGTGCAGAATTCGGGCCAACTCCGAGCCGGCGTATCCCGTGACGTTGATTATTCCTACCTTGGTCACTGCTGAACCTCGTTTGGGAGTGACCAACAGTATAAGCCGCACTTCCCCGTGGGGTAAAGGCGGGGCAGCCTACTACAGGCCATGCTGACCGCCTAACGTCATCCCGAGTCCCTTGGGGAATCTGTCGTCCTTGGCGTGATCACCCCTAAAGCACGAGATTCTTGACTGCGCGTCGCTCCGCTCGCAATGACATTCTGCAACGGTGGGCGCGCTCACTGATTATGGGCGAGAGACTACGTAGCGGTAGTGGCTGGCAGCTGGCTGGAGGGGCAGCCAAAGGCGAGAACGCACTCGTCGCATCGCGGCCGGGGGGCCTTGCAGACTCGTCGTCCGTGGATAATCAACGCCGTGTGGAACGCGTAGACCTGATCGGGTTCCACCATGACTTCCAGCAGGTCATGGGCGGCGTCGGCGTTGACCTTCGGGCCAATGAGACCCAGCCGCTTCGACACCCGGTGCACGTGGGTGTCCACCGCCATGGCCGGCATGCCCAGGGAGAAGCAGAGGATCACCGCCGCAGACTTGGGGCCGATGCCCGGCAGCTCGCGAAGCCACGCCTTGGCGTCTGGCAGCGGCATCTCCGCCAGGAAATTGAGGTCCAGGTTGCCCCGCTTCTCCAGAATGAGGTTCAGAATTCGCTTGATGCGAGGAGCCTTGATGCGAGCAAGCCCGCCGCTGCTGATGGCTTGGGAGATCCGTTCTATGCTTCCCGCGGCCACGGCCTCGAGGGTGCTGAACTCCTCTATGAGACGACCAAAGGCCCTTCCGGAATTTATATCTGAAGTGTGCTGCGAAAGGATCGTGAAGACAAGCTCTTCCGCGGGGTCGATGCGCCGAGCATGCTCAAAGGGGCCATAGGAGGGTCCCAGCAGCCCAATTATCTCCTGGGCTTCCAGGTGCTTCGGGGCCGGCTTCCTGCGACGTCGCTTGGCTGCAGGGCGTCGGGGCTTGGCTTTGGGCTTGGGGGCGCTGCTCTTAGGCACAGTAGCCAGATTCTAGCACCCCCAAGCAGCGCCGCTCAAGTGGGGCTGAGTCGCCTTCGACTATGCCATGGCGGGATGCAACTCTAGGATACACTCAGTAATCATATCAGCGACGAGCATGGCCTCCGGAGAATCCTCTGGAGGTAGGCCCCGAATCAAGCTGTGTGAAGGATCAGCCTTATGAGGAGGTCTGGCTTTTTGGGGGTCGTGTATAAAGCTCAGGTGTCTCCCGCGACCGAAAAGTGATTTTTTCGTTCCACCCACGTTCAGACGAGCAAACCTACCGTTGGGTCTTATGGTCAATTGAACCAAACGCCTTACTCCGCTGAGTTGCTCTTCCGTCGTCTTTTCTTGGAAGTACTCCAGCCAATTGACGGATACTCCATCTTTGACCAAAACAAACTCTGCGGCATTGACAATGCCATTTTGCACGCTGCTCGGCCTCACGTAGCGGACTACGTGGTCGGCGTCGGGTAGTTCGTCCCCCGTCACACACCCACCAGAGCATCGAGATCGAAGGCGAGAATCAGGCGCCTCACTCCAACAAGGGTATCATGCCCAGCCACCCTGGAAACAAAGTCGTTGACTGCCCTCCGCTTGAAAATCACATACTCGACCTGTTGGTCGCCGAAAAACTGAATCCCTACGTGTCCGCCTTTGCCTCCTTTCCACACAGTGCGCAGATTGCCATTGTCCATGAGGAATAGTGCCGCTTCATTGGCCAACAACGTTGACTCCACAAACGTCCAAAAGTCCAGCTCCGATGCCGGATTAACCTCAATTTCGTCCTCAAGAGCGTACCCCTTGAGTTCCTCGATACGCAGGGAATAAGCCTCCCGAACTCTCTCAGAGGCTCCGCTAGGCTGCCTTTGCTTTGGTGCAATCTTCTCTATCATGCTGATTCTTCCAGATCTGGTATCTCTTTCGCGCTTCCGCTAGGATACCACGATATCAGCCGACATCCAAAACTTTTGTCCGGTAGTGATGCCCTACATCAGCATATAGGTTAAGCAGCGATCAGCCAACCCGTGTGCCACTTCTATATGTCTGTCCCGCATCGCTTATGGTATATTCTTACTCCAACCTCTACCCTTGTAGGAGCGGACACACGTTATGAACGACCACTTACATGACCTCGTTGCCGACGCTCTCAAGGGGCACGACGCCCAATACATAGAGCTGCGCGTCGACCAGAACCAGTCGTCGCACCTCCGCTACCGGGGTCGGGAGTTGGAGGAAGTCAACCGCACCACTACCGGCGGCGGATGCGTCCGCGCCCTGGCTGGGGGCGGTTGGGGCTTCGTCTCTTTCAACAGCCTCGACGGACTGCGGGACAAGGTCCGCTCCGCCGTCGACAACGCCCGTCTGGTGGGCGGCGAACCCGTCATCCTTGCGCCCGTTGCCCCCGTCGTCGATTGCGTCACCCCCACCGTGAAGAAAGACCCCTCGCAGATATCCCTCCATGACAAGAAAGCCCTGCTGGACCAGTACGTGGAGGAAATTTGGCGCGCCCCCGGCATCTCCACCTCCACCGTGGGCTACGGCGACGCCAAGCGTCGCCGCGTCTTCGCTAACTCGGAGGGTTCCTACGTCGACCAAACTGTTCTCGACGTGATGATGCGTCTCAACGCCGTGGCGCGCGACGGCGCGGATGTCCAGCAGTCCGGCGTCAGCCTGGGCAGCGCTGGCGATTTTTCTGAGATTGAAGGCCTCCACGACGAAGCCGCCCAGGTGGGACGCCGCGCCGTGGAACTGCTGAAAGCCCCCCAGGTTAAGGGCGGCGAGTACACCGTTGTTCTCGAGCCGGTTCTCGCCGGAGTGTTCATCCACGAAGCCTTCGGGCACCTCTCCGAGGCCGACCACGTCTACGAGGACGAGCGGATGAAGGAGATTATGGTCTTGGGCAAGCGTTTCGGCGGGCAGCACCTCAACGTTGTCGACGGCGCCGCCGTGCCCGGCCTTCGAGGCAGCTACGGTTACGATGACGAGGGCGTCCCTTCCACACGCAGCTACCTTCTCCAGGAAGGTGTCCTGGTGGGTCGCCTCCACTCCCGGGAGACGGCAGCCAAGATGGGTGAACCCCCCACGGGCAACGCCCGGGCCATCGGCCCCCAGTTCCCGCCCATCGTCCGCATGACCAACACCTTCATAGAGGGCGGTGTCGCCTCCCCCGAAGAGATAATCGGCGATGTGAAAGACGGTTTGTATGTGGGCAACTGGTACGGTGGCATGACAAGTATGGAACAGTTCACCTTCTCCGCCGGCGAGGCATGGGTCATCCGAAACGGAAAAGTAGAGGAGCTTTGCCGCCCGGTGCTCCTCACAGGCAACCTCTTCACGACCTTGGAGAGCCTGGACGCCGTTGCCAACGACTTGAGCATGAACCAGGGCGGCGGCTGCGGCAAGGGAGGCCAATCGCCCCTGCCCGTGTCCAACGGCAGCCCCCACATCCGAATTCAGAGGTGTCTAATTGGCGGAAGTTGACCGTATGCTCCAACAGGTGCTGGAGCAGGCCAAGGCCGTATCCGAGCAGGCGGAGGTCTTTCACCTTTCCGGCTGGAGCCGCCCCGTGGTCTTCGAGGCAAACCGGCTCAAGTCGCTGGTAGGCCGGGACTCCTCCGGCATGGCCCTGCGCCTCATCAAGAACGGGCGCGTGGGCTTCTCCTCCACCACCCACTGGGACGGCGCAGATACCCTGGTGGAAAACGCCCTGGAGACGGCCCCCTTCGGTCCCGAGGCCGCCATGGAATTCCCCGGCCCCGGCAACTTCATCCCGGTGTCTCTCTACGACCCCGCCGTGGAGTCTCAATCCCTGGAAGATATGATCCAGCTGGGCCAGCGCCTCATCGACGGCGTACGGGCCATGGAGCCGGAGCTTCTGTGCGACGCCAGCGTTTCTCGCAGCGTCTCCACCCTTCGGTTGCTCAACTCCAACGGCGCCGCAGCCGAATACACTAGAAGCGGCTTCTCCGCCCACGTCGGTGGTGCCCTCATCAAGGGCACAGATATGCTTTTCCTGGGAGACGGCGACCGCTCTTGTAGTCCTATTTCCGACCCGGCGCCCCTGGTGAGCTCCGTCCTCACCCAGCTGGAGCGAGGGCGCGACGTCGCCTCTCCCGCCTCCGGCGATCTCCCCGTGGTGTTCACTCCCCGCGGTGTGGCCGCTGCCCTTCTCTCCCCTCTGTTGGCGGGCTTCAACGGCAAGTCCATACTGCAGGGTTCCTCGCCACTCGTTGGCAAGCTGGGACAGCAATTGTTAGACGAAAGAATTAGCCTGTGGGACGACCCGACCATGGCCATGATGCCCGGCAGCCGCATGTGCGACGACGAAGCCGTTCCTTCCCACAAGATGCCCCTCATCGAAGGTGGTGTCATCCGTAATTTCCTCTACGACCTGCAGACGGCGGGACAGGCCGGGACCGAAAGTACCGGCAGCGCCCACCGCGGACTCAACTCCCTCCCTTCCCCCGGCGTCAGCGTGGGCATCGTTCCCCCTGGCGACGTGGCCTTCGACGATATGATTGCGGACATTCAGGATGGCATCGTGGTGGAGCGGCTGTTGGGCGCGGGTCAAAGCAACATTCTGGCCGGTGAGTTCAACGCCAATGTCCTGCTAGGCTACCGCATCGAAAAGGGCAAGATCACGGGTAGATTGAAGAACACCGTCATTAACGGCAACGTGTACACCGTCCTGAAGGAGTTGCGAGGCTTGGGCAGCGATGCAACCTGGTTGGGAGGTTCTTTCAAGACCCCCAGCATCTACTGCGGCGAAGTGTCCGTGGCTACCACAAACTAGCGGGTTTACAAGCAAGTCATGTCACTAGAACTGTGCCTAGAGGCCATTCGGTCTCCCGAAGAAATCCCGTCCGCCTCCCTTCTGGACCATCTCAGCGACCTGTCCGCGTCGGACGTGGTGGACTTCGCCTCTGCGTGGAGGAATGCCCCGCCTGACGGGAAAGTTCCTATTTTGGACAGGCTCATTAGCTTGAGCCAGGACAGGGCAGAGTTGGACTTCAGCGCCGTCTTTCGTCGATGCCTCCGGGACGAAGACGAAGAAGTGCGACGGCGGGCCATTGAAGGGTTGTGGGAAAACGAGGAGCGGCGGCTCATTGCGCCCCTTGGCGACCTTCTGGCCCATGACCCTTCTCCGGCGGTTCGGGCCGCCGCCGCGATGGGCTTGGGCAAGTTCGCCGAGCTTGCCCAGCTGGACAAACTGCTCCGGAAGGATGGCCTTCGCGTCGAGGCTTCCCTGCTTGCCGTGCTGCAAAACAATACGGAGGATATGACGGTGCGACGCCGTGCCTTGGAGTCTGTGGCCGTCTTCAATTCTCCCAAAGTGGACGAGTTCATCCGGTGGGCCTACGACAGCGATGACCTGACATTGAAGGGCAGCGCCCTCTACGCCATGGGTCGGACCGGTGAAGCTCACTGGCTGGAATGTCTGGTGGGGGAAACCCGGAGTCCCAGCCCTACCCTGCGATTCGAGGCGGCCAACGCCTGTGGTCAGCTGGAGGAGGAGGCCGTCATACCCCACCTGATACCGCTGATGCAGGACGACGACTTGCAGGTGCAGCTTGCCGCCATCAGAGCCGTGGGAGCCATCGGAGGCCCGCTGGCCAAGAAGGCCCTGCGTCGGTGCATCAGGGATGGGGACGCTGCCGTGGAGGACGCGGCCCGGGAGTCGCTGGAAACGGTGGATGCCATGGTGGACGTTTACAGCTTCAACTACCTCCGCTAGCCCACGCCCTCGCAGATGCGGGGACCCATCTTCTCCCCTCCCCGTCCTCGCACACGCACTAACCCATTCCCATCCCTCCTCTCCCATCCCCCGTAGGGGCGACCCTCGTGGTCGCCCGTCTTGCCCCCATACCCCACCCGTTGTCCTCACGCATGCACGAACCCCTCCCCCTCCCGTGTCCTCGCGGATGCGGGGACCCATCCCCCCTTCTTCCGCAGAGGCGTACCTTGTGGGAGTCTTCCCCCTCCCGTGTCCTCGCGGATGCGGGGACCCGTCCCGCCTTCTTCCGCAGGGGCGTACCTTGTGGGAGTCTTCCCCCTCCCGTGTCCTCGCAGATGGAGACCTTTGCATAACCGTCATTCCGGCAAAAGCCGGAATCTAGAATCCCATGATTTAGCTATGTCAAGAGTCGTTCTACACCGCCATCGGAATGCGTTTCGGTAGTTATGCAAAGGTCTCCGGATGCGGGGACCCATCCCCCTATTCGCCAGTCTCCCCGCTAATAGAACAGGTCCGTCAGCCCGTAGAGCTCCATATCCAACTCGTGGGTCTTCCCCTGAAATCCCCGCAGACTCGTCGTCGTAATTCGCCCACCCTGTAACCCTACCATCACGCCGAAATTCCCCGCCTGCACCTCCACCACCGCCGCCACTCCCAGACGCACCGCGAGCACCCTATCGAAGGCGGAAGGGCTGCCCCCACGCTGCACGTGACCCAAGACCACCTCCCGAGTCTCGAAGCCCGTACGTGCCTCTATCTCGCTGGCCAGACGGTGGCCTATTCCGCCCAGGCGAACGTGTCCGAACTCGTCCAACTGGTCGCTGCTTGTCACTTCCTTCCCCCAATCGGCGCACTTAGCTCCCTCCGACACCACCAGAATACTGAACATCTTCCCAAACTCTTCGTGCCGCCGCCGCAGCCTCTGCAACAGCCCCGTCAGTGAAAAAGGCTGCTCAGGTATCAGAACCGCGTCCGCGCCTCCTGCCAGGCCGCCAACCGTTGCCAACCAGCCGGCGTGTCTGCCCATTACCTCCACCACCATTATCCTGTCGTGGGCTTCCGCGGTGGGATGCAGCTTGTCCAGAGAGTCCTTGACCACCTCCACAGCCGTATCAAACCCGATGGAATAATCTGTGCCGTAAAGGTCGTTGTCTATGGTCTTTGGGACGCCCACCAGCTTCACCCCCTCCTCCGATAGCTGGGCCGCCACCCCCAGGGTGTCCTCACCGCCTATGGGCACCAAAGCGTCCACCCCAAGCTCCTCCAGCTGCTTCCTCACAGTTGCGGCTCCCCCCTCCCTCGAATAGGGGTTGGTGCGGGAGGAGCCTAGAATAGTGCCGCCGTGATACATGATGCCCGAAACCGCCTGGGCGTCCAACGTCATCCACGAGCCCGTCAGGGCCCCCAACCACCCGTTGCGGAACCCTATGACCTCTATCCCCTCGGCGACGGCCTTACGGGTAATGGCTCGGATGGCCGCATTCAGGCCGGGAGCGTCGCCCCCTCCCGTCAATACTCCGATACGCATGGCAAACCTTCCTCAAGAGCGTTCATGTTGAGACAACGAATCCTCGCCGCAACACCTAAGATGATAGTCGGAACCGACCTGGAAATTCTAGGAGAGTGGCGGTGCATTTAATCCATTGAACCCCAGACGTCTTCAGTTGTCGGTGACTTCCACCCTGAGGCTATGTCCCACCGCCCTGAGAGCCTTCTGCACCAGGTTCACGTGAGAGCGGTGGTCCGGATTTGTGAGCTTTCGCACGGCGGACTCGCTGACCTCCAGCCGCTGGGCCAACTCAACCTTGGTGATGCGCTGTTTCTTCATGGCCGAGTAGAGGGCGAGTTTGGCGGCGACCACGGCTGGGACAGGCACCAATACTTGGCCTGCAACCGAGGAGCTTGGATTCGGAATGTCCCACTTCTCGTGTACGTATCCGGCAAGTGCCACGGCAAGGGCGTCTTCCGCCTCAGCAAGAGCTTCGGCACGGTCCCTCCCGCTAGTGATTGCCTCGGGCACGTCAGGGAAAGTGGCGACAAGCCCCCCATCTTCGTCGGGGGTCAGCTGGCAGGGAAAGGCGTAAATCATGGCTCAGAACTCCCTACGGTCGATGTTCAACTGACGCAGCATCGCGGCCAATACGCCCTTGCTCAACTCTCCACGCTTCATCGTAGCAAATCGGGAGCCGACGTAGACCCTGGCATGACTCCCCTTTCCGTGAGCAGGATCGAATCGGAAGGTTTGTCCTGTCTTGCGGGCATATCTGTTGGCTCTTCTGATGAACTCGCGACCAGTCACGGGCCAATTATCGCACCTTTTGGTGCGAACGGCAAATTGCGAGATGAGCGATGCTCGTGTAATATCCGGCTTCCCAATTGTAAACGCCATTGTTGACCCACGGCATCCCCCTTGGTAGTATGAGCGAACATCATTCCAACTATAATTAACCCCACCATTGCAGGAGAGAAAATCATGGAGCAGGCCGAAACTGTCCTTCACCCCCATGCAATCATCTCGGAACTCAAGAAAAACGGCATCACCCACGTGGTGTGGCTCCCCGACAGCGAGACCAACTTCATGTACGATCAGTTGATGGCGGAACCCACCCTGGAGTTGGTTCCCGTTTCCAGGGAGGGTGAGACTATGGCCATCGCCGCCGGCCTCTGGGTTGGCGGCAAGAAGCCCGTGGCCCTCATTCAAAACACTGGCATCTTCGAGTCGGGTGACTCCATCCGCGGCTTGGGCTTGGACGTAGATCAGCCCCTGGTAATGCTGGTAGGTTATCGAGGCTGGGACCGGCATGGCATTAGCCGCGACTCCGCCGCCAAGTACACGGAGCACATCATCCACGCATGGGGCATCAACTATTATCTGGTGGAGACGGACGATGATGCCGACCGCATCTCCCTGGCCATGAACGAGGCCGAGCGGGACTCCAAGCCCGTGGCTGTACTGGTCGGCACCGAATTCGGCGCTTAGGAGTTTTCCGGGCCTGAATTATTACCCCCGTTGGGAGAAAACGCAGGTTTGGGAAGTATTCGGCCTGTTGGAGAAAAAGAATGATAGATAATCTGGAAGCTTGTCGGGTCATTGAGCAGAACAGGAACAACGCCATAGTGGTCACCACCATGGGCGCCGGTAACCCGCGCTTCGGCTGGCCCGTGGTCTCCCAAGACGAGGCTCTGGACGTGCCTGTCGGCGGCGCGATGGGCAAGGCGTCCTCCTTCGCCCTTGGTCTCGCCCTCGCCCAGCCGGACCGCAATGTCCTCATCCTCGATGGAGACGGCAGTCTGGTAATGAACCTGGGCACCCTTACCACCATCAGCGAGACGGCGCCGTCCAACCTCTATCATTTCGTCTTCGAAAACGGATGTTACGCCGTCACCGGCGGCCAGCCTATCCCCGCCGATGGTAAGGTAAGCTTCAAGGAGATGGCGGCTGGAGCCGGCTACGTCGCCGCTTACGAATTCGACGATCTGGAAGACCTGGCAAGCGGCATAGGGGATATTCTCCAGAAGCAGGGGCCTATCATGGTTAACCTGAAGATAACTCCCGAGATTGAGAACACCCCCATTGACCTGCGGCCCAGGCCCAAGCGAAACACCTACGGGGCGGTGCAGGAACTCCGGCAGGCCCTGTCCGAATAGGCGGCCCCGCCCTGATGCTCAAGTCCGCGCTGACCGCTGTGTTCGCCCCCCTGCTGGGTATGCTGACCATGGGCAGCGGTTTCTATCTTCTCTACCTTGCCTTCCTTGACGGCCGGCCCCTCCCCGGCTTCGGCGGCGGCATTCTTATCCTCCTTGGGGCATGGCTGATGGCGCTGGCCCGCCGCGCTCCCGAACGTCCAACCCCTTGATTCCCGCTACTGAAGCTGCCCGCCTGATTCACAGCCGTCGGCGAGACGCCGTCGTCATATCCACCTCGACCGCCCTGCGGCACTGGAGCGCCATTTCCACCCGCAGAGAGCTGGACGTGGACATGACCGACTGCCAGGACAAGGCCGCCGACGTTGCCCTGGGCATCTCCCTTGCCATGCCCGAAGCCAAGGTGCTCATCATGGACACGGACGCCGCCCTCCGCACCAATCCCGGCGCCCTCCTTACCACCGCCGCCTCCGCGCCGCCCAACCTGGTGCACTTTCTCTTGGAAGACGCGGGCTACCGCTCCACCGGCGGGTCCCCCATTCCCGGCATCAGCGACACGAACTTTGCCGCCCTGGCGGACGAGGCGGGCTATCCGTCGGTGCATCGGATAGAAGACCTCGAAGACCTGGCCCTGTCCCTGGAAGACATTCTTTCGGAGAGAGGCCCCGTCTTCGTTTCCATGAAGGTCATCCACCACGCCGACCCTCCCCCATATCCCGCGCGTACCCTGGCCGAATCCCTGGCCGAAGTGCAGAAAGCCCTCGCCTCCCGCTAGCCCCCGTGTCCTCGCGGATGCGGGGACCCATCCTACCTCTCTCACAACATGTCATTCTGAGTGTAGCGGAGCGGAGTCGAAGAATCTCGTTGCCAATGTTCGTAGCTCATTTCCCCCCCTCCCGTGTCCTCGCGGATGCGGGGACCCATCCCCAGTGCCATCCGACCATTGCCATAAATCCCCCTTCACTGCTACCATCCCCCCATGAAAACCCACCCGCCTCAGCTGCACCCATCATTCGTTTCCACCACAGAAAAAAACGAATCCCCCTGAAACGAATAATCCCGCCTCCGTGTCCTCGCGGATGCGGGGACCCATCCCCCGTCCCCGTAGGGGCGTCCCTTGTGGGCGCCCTCTCCCCCTCTCTCAGCATACGGCGGAATGTGGTAGCATTAAACTAACCAATTCGCTTCATCCGTAGGGGGTCTGTCATGGAATGTCCACGCTGCAAGGGCCACGATTTGATGGTGCGGGACCATCTGGGCATAGAGGTTGACGCCTGTCGAAACTGTCAGGGCATGTGGCTGGACTACCAGGAATTGGACCAGCTGGAAGATCATGTATTGGACGATGATTCGGTTAAAGGCAGTATGGTCTACGCCGAACGGGCCAGCGACATCTCCTGCCCCAAGTGCGCGAAGCGGATGTCAACCTTCAACTACCGGGCCTACGACCTGCCTATAGACTTCTGCGTGGACGGTCACGGCTTCTGGCTGGACGCCGGCGAGGAAAAGCGAGTGCTGGAGCTCATGAAGAAGCGTATCAAGGACCTGAAGCGGGTCTCGTCCGCCGAGGGGGAGTGGGCCAATTTCCTGAAGGGGCTGGCCTCCGGTAAGTCCTCCTCCGGCGGGCTCATGGGCAAAATCAAAGGCTGGATCGCGTAATAGTAGCCGGTCTTCGCCCTCGCCACCCAACCCGTAGGGGCGACCCTTGTGGTCGCCCTCCCACCCCCCCAGCCCGTAGGGGCGGTTCGCGAACCGCCCGCTCCCTCTCTTGTCCTCGCGAATGCGGGGACCCATCTTCTCCCTCTCGTACGGGCGGTTCGCGAACCGCCCGCCTCCCGTCAACCCGCCCGCCCCGGACTCTTCAGGAGGGCGTCTTACCTAGCAGCCCTCTCACCGTCCTGAAGACCTCGTCGAACATCTCCCTGGTGAGCCGACCTGTCTGCGTATTCTGCTGGCTGGGGTGATAGGAACACACCAGAATCCGCCCGTCGGGCATCTCGTGAACCGTGGCGTGGCCGAACTTGGGCCGGGGCGAGGGCACCGTCTGCCCCTGTTCCCGCAGCAACCGCAGATAAGCGTCGTAGGCTATCCGCCCCAGCGCCACCACCACCCGTACGTTAACCAGCAGATCCAACTCTTGCAGCAGGTAGGCCTGGCAGTTGGCCAACTCCTCGCGCAGGGGCTTGTTCTTTGGCGGCGCGCACCGAAGGGCCGCCGTGATAAAAGCCCCCTTCAGCGACTGACCGTCGCCTCGATGCGTTGACTCTGGCTGATGCGCGAAGCCAAATCGATGCAGCGCGCCAAAGACCCAGTCGCCGCTGCGATCTCCGGTGAACATCCGACCGGTGCGGTTGCCGCCGTGGGCCGCGGGAGCAAGTCCCAAAAGCATCACCTGAGCGTTGGGGTCGCCGAAGGCCGGCAGCGGCTTACCCCAGTACTCCCAATCAGCGTACATACGCCGCTTCTTCCGCGCCACGTCCTGCCGGTATTCCGTCAGCCGTGGGCAGCGGGTGCAGCCGATTATCCGTTGTTGCAGCTTCTCCAATTCTGTCATCATGGCCGCAGTTGACTATACTTGCCGTTGTACCCGTGGGCAAGGCATCAACATGCCGACGATGTTCTTCTAGGGGCATCCCTTGTGGGTGCCCGCTAGCGGGCTTTAGACGAAACGAAAGGAGTACGAGTTTATGACCATGCAGGAGAAGAAAGAATACCTGGAGGAGATGGGTCGAAAGCGGGGCTACATTCTGGATATGCACCGAATTATGGCGTCAGAAGACTTCGAATGGGTGAAGAAATACGATCCCTTCCTAGAGGCCACGTACACGAGTCAACGGCTGTTGGACAGGAAGACCAAGGAGCTGCTGCAGATCGTCGTGGAGGCGGCGCTGCGGGCCGACGTGGAGCAGATTCAGGCCCACGTGGAAGTGGCGTTGAAGGAAGGCGCGACGCCCCGGGAAATTCTGGAGGCGCTACAAGCGGTGGTCATGCCCATGGGAATGCTGGCCTTCCGTCGGGGGCTTCAGGCGTGGGCAGCGGCAGTGAAGCCGGAAATGGTGGAATGAACGCCCTCTAAGACGCCCGCTATCGTAGGGTCCCCACCGACCGTTGGCAAACGCCGCATCCGGCCACATCATGGGCGGGGGTGTTCAACGCTAGTTCGATGGCGTCTCGTATGCTCGTGAATGGCCCGTGCCAACGGTTATTTGGGAGCCGAGTCTCCCTGCGGCCCTGTCCGTCGTTGCAGAAGGAGCAGTCAGCAACATGGATGCGCACCCGTTTGGTAGGGTCATCCTCGTAAACCCACCAGGTCTTCAAACCCTTACGCTCTCTTCCTAAGACGCCCGCTGCCGGAGGGTCCCCACCCCCGGCTGGCAAACGCCGCATCCGGCCACGTCTACGGCTCGGGTGTCCAGCACCTGCTTGATAGCCGCATCTACCCTTGTGAAGGGTCCGTACCATCGACCCGTCGGCGCTGTCGAATCGTGGAGCCCTTGCCCGTCGTTGCAGAAGGAACATTCGGCCACGTGGATACGCGCCCGGCGTCTCGGCAAGTTTTCGTAAACCCACCAGGTCTTTGAGGCAGCCTCTCCCCGTCCGTCCAGAGCCTGTAGAACCGCGTCCCCAACCTCCTCCGTGGATGCGCTGCCGCCCAGGTCCGGCGTGAGCGCCTTCCCCGTTTCCAGGGTCTGGACAACCGCCCTTTCAAGGGCAGTAGCGGCGTCTTCCTGCCCCAGATGCCGGACCATCATCGCGCCCGAAAGAATCATCGCCAGCGGGTTGGCCAATCCCTTGCCCGTGATGTCCGGTGCGCTGCCATGCACCGGCTCAAACATGGAGGGAAACCGGCGCTCAGGGTCTATATTGCCACTGGAGGCCAACCCCATGCTGCCCGTAATAATGGCGCCTATGTCCGTCAGTATGTCGCCGAAGAGATTACTTGCCACCACCACGTCGAAGTCCTCTGGCCGGCGAATGAAGTCCATGCAGGCGGCGTCCACCAACAGCGACTCGGTGGCCACGTCCGAAAACTCCCGGGCCACCTCGTCGAACACCCTGTCCCAGAGCACCATGCCGTAGCCCATGGCGTTGGACTTCGTGACGGATGTCACCTTCCTTCGTCGGCCCGGTTGCTGGGCTAACTCAAAGGCGAATCTGATGACACGCTCGCAGCCGTGGCGGGTGAACACGGACGTCTGGGCCGCCATCTCCTGGGGTGTGCCCTCGTAGTGGAAGCCGCCTACGTTGGCGTATTCGCCCTCGGTGTTCTCCCGAATGACCACCATGTCGATGTCCCGCGCCTTCTTGCCGCTGAGGGGCGATCTTACACCCGGGTAGAGCAGGCTGGGCCTCATGCACACGTACTGGTCGAAGCCGCGGCGGATGGGCAGCAGCAGGTTGTTCAGGGTCACGTGGTCGTGTATATCCGGGTGTCCCACCGCGCCGAAGTAGATGGCGTCGAAGGGCCGCAGCATCTCCAGACCGTCTTCCGGCATCATGCGTCCGTGCTGGAAATAGTAGTCGGACCCCCAAGGCAGGTGGGTAAACTCCCAGCCGAAGTCGAAGCTCTGTCCCAGCCCGTCAAGGACACGCAAGCCCTGGTCGATGACCTCAGGGCCGATGCCGTCTCCGGGTATGACCGCAACCCGATAGGTGGTCAATTTTAGATCCAACGCTCGTGGTTGACGGGTGGCCGTGGCCGAATGTCCGCCTCTTGGCGACTCTTTAAGCGCCTCATAAATCTAAAGAGAGGCGAGCGTCTTGCTCGCGGCGGCCACACCGGCTCCTGCCGGGACCTCATAGCCCTCCTTGGGCAGAATCTCCTCCAGGGCCGAGAGGAGGAGCAGCAGGTTTGCGCCGGTGCTGGCCTCTCCCATCAGTCCGATGCGCCAGATCTTACCGGCGAACTGTCCCAACCCACGGGAAATTTCGATGAGATAATCGTTAACTAATCGTGCTCGCACCCGGGCTTCGTCAATCCCCTCTGGAATGGCCACCGGGGTAATCTGGGCCAGCCGGTGATTCTCGTCGGAGATGACGGAAAGGCCCAATGCCTCCAGTCCGGCGCGAAGGGCCGCGGCATTTCGCTGGTGCCGCTCGTATCGTGAAGCCAAGCCTTCGTCAAGCACCACCCTAAGGCCCTCGTAGAGGGCGTACAGGCTGCTTATGGGAGCCGTATGATGGTAAGCGTGGTCTTTGCCCCAGTACTCCGCTATGAGGGGGATGTTCAGGTACCAGGTGCTCGAAGGCGCGCTGCGGTTGTTCATGGCCTCAAGGGCGGCTTGGCTGACTGCAACGGGCGCCAGTCCCGGCGGGCAGCTGAGACACTTCTGCGACGCGCTGGAAATGTAGTCGATGCCCCAATCGTCGACGGCCACTTCGCTGCCGCCGAAGGAAGTGACGGCGTCCACGAAGAACAGAGCATCGTGCTCCTTTGCCATGCGGGACACTTCTGTTAGTGGCTGGCCGATGCCTGTGGAGGTCTCGGCGTGGACCATGCCGACGAGCTTCACCGACTTGTGCTTCTTGAGTTCGGCTTCCATGGCTGCGGGGTCCAGGGGTTTCCCCCACTCGCCCTCGACGGTAATCACATGAGCGCCCTGACGTCGGGCCATCTCCACCATGCGCTGGCAGAAGAAGCCGTAGGAGCCTATGACAGCCACGTCCCCGGGTTCCAGCAGGCTGGCCATGCCGGCCTCGATGCCCGCCGAGCCTGTGGCCGATAGAGCCATGGTCAGAGACTCCCGGGTCTGGAACACTTCCGAAAGCATTGCGGCTATGCCGTCGATGACGGGTATGAAGACGGCCTCGCCGTAGCCGACGACAGGGGTTTGCATCGCTTTGTAGACCCGCGGATGTACGTTGACGGGGCCGGTGCTGAGTAGCACCCTGGCCGGCATGTTTAGCTCTGGATAACTATTCTGAACCATCTGCTCTCCCTTAATTTGTTCCTTCTGCGCTGGCGACACGGGCTGGAATCGCAACTCGCACCCGCTCCCACTACGCTGCCGGAAGACCCGGATTTGAGGAATGGCGCCCGCACTTTTGGGGCCACATTCAAGGCTCCAAGCTTGGGGCGTTAGACTGGAAACAGCCTATCAGCGAGGTTTAGGGGTGTCAAGGAAAGGGGGAGAACGCCCATCTAGCTGATGGGACCCTTGAGAACCGCCGGACTCAGCTTGCGCGGTATCAGTCGGCCGTGGCTCGGATCTCCCATGAACCGCCCGTCCTGCACCACAACCCTGCCGCGCAGCGTCACTACCTTGGGCCAACCCTGCACCTCCCAGCCCTCCCACGGATTGTAGTCCCCCAGATGTAGGTTGTTCATGGAAAGAGTCTTCCGCGCGTTTGGGTCCATTATGACGATGTCTGCGTCGCTGCCCGCGGCTATGGCCCCCTTCCGAGGGTAGAAGCCCAAGAGCTTGGCCGGGTTTGTGGAAGTGATGGCGACGTATCGCTCCAGGGACATCCCCTGCTTCACCACCCCTTCCGAGTAGGCAACTCCCATGCGAATCTCAATGCCAATGTTGCCGCCCTGCACGTCCACCACCGTGCGACCCTTTGTCTTGTCGGCGTAGCTGGTGCCGATGGCGTCGGTGGCCAGGATGTTCAGGTCTCCCCGTGTCAGCCCATCCCAGAGCCGTAGCCTATCCGTCTCCGACTTGGTGGAGGGGTAGGTGTGGTACTTCATCCCGTCGTGTTCCTTGTAGTTCTCGGAGTTGAAGGAACAGTAGAGAAGAATTGTCTCGCCGTCCACCGGGAAGCCCCTGGCTCTTGACTCGGCGATGGCGTCCACTCCCTCTCGGGCGCTCGTGTGAACGATGTACATGGCGGCGCCGGTGTGCTCCGCAACTATTATGGCCCGACGGACGGCCAGGTCCTCCGATAGGTTTGAGCGAATCTTGGGCAGATAGTGCCAGGCCCACTCCTCCCGCTCCCGCGCCAGTTCGTAATTCCACTGGACCACCTCGTCGTCCTCGGCATGAATGGCCACAATGCCGCCGTGCTCCGCCGCCTGCTCCATGACTGATACCAGCTGGCCGGTGCTTATCATCGTTATTGGCCGGTTGGGTCTGGGCGCGTGGTTGGTGGTGTAGACCTTGATGCTGGGAAAACCGGCGTCTATGAGTTCCCTGATCCTGGGAATGTTTCGCGTCGTGGTGGAAGGGCCGTGAAAGCTGCAATGGAACGAGTAGTCGATGTACATCCGCCCCGGAAACAGATCAGCGTGGGTATGCACCGCCTCCAGAACGTCGTCGCTGCCGGGTTGGGTGGCTATGGCGAAGTCCATCATCGTGGTCGTGCCGCCCCACAGAGCTGCCAGCGACAGGTCCTCCGGGCCCGCGGTGGTAGTGTCTCCCCAGATGCCATCCCGGTGGGGAAATCCCACGTGGGTGTGGGCCTCGACGCCGCCCGGAACCACCAACTTGCCCGTTGCATCGATGATTTCGACAGCCTCGCTGCCCAGTGAGCCGGGCAATACCACGCCGACTATCTTTTCGCCTTGGACGGCCACGTCCCACTGGCCCACGCCTGTGGGTGTAACCACCTGTCCGCCTCGAATAAGCACATCTAGCATCAGCGCCTCCTAGCCTCCCGCAGTCTGGGTGTCGCGCAACGGTGAGATGCTGCGGGTACGAACTAGAACTCTCCCGATATGAAGCTGAAGGCCATCTCGCGCCGCGTCTTCTCGTCGAAGCCCACGCCGTCAGCAATCCTCAAGCTAGTGTACACCATAACGTAGGTGCTGAAGTACTCCTCCCGCACCTCCGCAGAGTCGGGAAAAATTGGCATGTAGCTGCCCACCGTGTCCAGCAGGTCCCGACGCAGAGCGGCGGACCGCTTCGGCGAAAGAAGCCACTCGCGCTCCTCGAATTCTCCGTTTCCCACGACAACGCTCTCCTGCGGCTCCAGGGCCACCCGCACGTTGGCGGTGAGAACCAAAGACCCGCCGGACTGCTTGATATCCAATTCCAGTCGCCGCCGGTCCACCGGAACGTAGTTGGCCAGAAGCAGGATGATGTGATTCCGTAGGTCCATCAGGGCATCGGCGGTCATGGTCGTCCTGTCCTGCAGCATGACGGCCTTCAACCTATTGTGGGCATCCTGCCTGCTTGCCTTCTTCTTCTCGAAGACTTGCTTGACCATGACGCCCACGTTGTCCAGGGCCTTAGGCCGCTTCATCTTTTCACGTAGTTCGGCTATGGAGGGAGCCTTCTTGGCTATCTCCTTCAGGCCGTCGACGGCGGGCGGCTTCTTGACCAGGTCTTTTAGGGCTTCAAACCTTGGCGCCCACTGGTCTCTTGAACCCCACCATCCTTTTGATCCACGTGAAGATGCCATAGCTTACCTCCAGCTTTAGCATGGGAACGTCTTCTCCTTCTATCCGGGCTGCCACACGACGGAAGGCCTCCCCGGCGCTGGAGCGACTGTTGTGTACTGCGGGCACCCCCCGGTTGCCTGAAACCACTATCTGTTCGTCTTCCGGTATGATGCCGAGGAGAGGAACGGAGAGAAGGTCCAGAATGTCTTCGGTAGTCATCATGTCGCCGCGGCGTATCATACCGGGGCGCACTCGGTTGATAATAAGTTCGGGCTTCGTTAGGCCGGCCGCCTCGATGAACCCGATTACACGGTCGGCGTCGCGGATGGCCGCCACGTCCGGCGTGGTGACTACAATGGCCCTGTCCGCGGCGGCCATAGCGTTCTTGAATCCCTGCTCTATGCCGGCAGGTGAGTCGATAAAAATGTAGTCGAAATCTTCCTTCAGCTTGTCGCAGAGTTCCTTGACCTGCTCGCCCGTTACCGCATTTTTGTCCCGGGTTTGGGCAGCGGGAATCACGTATAGATTCTCTGTCAGCTTGTCTCTAATCATCGCCTGTTGGGTTTGGCATACGCCCTCTATGACCTGCACCAGATCGTAGATTATGCGGTTCTCCAAGCCCATTATGACGTCCAGGTTTCTCAGGCCGATGTCTGCGTCGATGAGAACAACCCTCTTGCCCCGGAGGGATAGGGCCGAACCCACGTTGGCTGTGGCCGTGGTTTTGCCCACACCGCCCTTGCCTGAGTTTACAACGTATACCTGACCTTGCATGGCTATTCTCCTTCCTCAATAGAGCCCGGGTACGGAAGGGGCGCGACAAATGCCTTCATCCACCGGACAGACCACCCTTGAGCGCGCGCGATACTGTATCCAGCCGTCCCGAAGGACGGCGAAATTGGCGGCGCAACGTTCATGGTTGCCATCGGACTCCCGGCGACGCATTGGGGGGTTGGAAGCGGGCTAGCTTGCTTCGGAACATTCCCCAATCTCAATCCGTACGTTTGGTTAAATTCCCCGTTTTCCGTCTGCTCATAAAGCCAAGAAGCAAACCCCCTCGTCGGCAACTTTCGCCACCCTGCTCCCCTTTTTGGGGGACAACTTCGGAGAGGTTTCGTCCTCTTGACGCTATGGTAAATTATCGTGATTTCATGCCCATTATTGTCAATAAGAACTGGTACGACTTGCGACCAATATCTGATGCCGATTGCTAAAAAAACAGGCGAAATTATTGCCAGCCGTCGGCCGTCGGTGGTAGTTCAGCGCAACGGATAGTCGCGGTTTAGCGCCAATAAGAAGAAACGCGGCGGCTATGGATGTGTGATACGCAGGGCCGGCAGACTCGTCAGAACAACCGGCGCCTTAACCGCGCCGCTTTCAGCGACAGCCGAGACCGGGGCCGCAGATGCTCTGTCACGTATCTGGCCATCTCCGGTCCGCCGAACACCCACGATGCCCTCCACCCCTTCAACCCCTCGGCGTCCGGTTCACCACCCGAGGGCGTCGTGAACCTTCGGAAGGTATCCCATTCTTTGCCGCCTCGCTGACGGTAGAGAGCGGCTCCCCCGGCTTCTGTAACCAGCGTTATTCCGGCGGCTACGTCCCACACCCACGGGCTGGTAAATATGGCGTACTGGATGACCCCGCTGGCGGCCATAGCCAGCTCGTAGGCCACGCTGCCGGGGCTTCTAAGTTCGCCGATGCGACCCTTCAGCCCCTTCTTTTGTTGATAAAGGGAGGCGAAGGAGCCTGGAAATACCGTGATCCTCCCCCTTTGAGGGCTGGAAGCCTTGTACACCCCTATGGCCTTCCCGTCTTGAAAGGCGCCGTTCCCCCTCCGTGCGTGGTACATGCTGCCGTCGCTTCGGGTGGGCGATGGGGTGAAGATGCAGCCAAGAACCGGCTCACCCCTGTACAGCACTCCTACCGAAACACCGAACACGGGAAGGCCGTTCAGGTAATTGACGGTGCCGTCCAGGGGGTCCAACACCCAGATGAAGCCCGACGACTCCGAGTCCACCTGCGAACCTTCCTCTGCCAGTACGCCGTGGTCGGGATACTCCTTGAGAATGGCTTCACGGAGGAATTCCTCGCTGCGCCGGTCGGCGTCGGTGACGGGGTTGGTGTTGCCCTTGGACTTGTACTCGACCACGAGGGGCTTGCTAAACTGTTCCAGCAGAATGCCACCCGCCCGGCGGGTAATATCCACGGCAAAGGATTCCATCTCCGAAAGCTGACGGTCTAGGATTTTGTCACTCATTCATGCCAGTCCTCTGCTGTTCACAACCCCGTCGCTTCATGTTATTACTTTGAAAATAGCCCATTCCGTGCCAACGAATCCCTTCCCCCTTGACGGGGGAAGGTTAGGATGGGGGTGAACCCCGTACCCGACAACATTCTCCCCCACAGGGGCGGTTCGCGACCTCCCCTTCATCTGCTACAAGACCCTATCCCAATCGTCCCCGAGGAGTCATCCCACACTAACCAGTCGCGCCTATCTGCTAACCCAGGGCTGCAACTCCCCGATGAGCTGCATCAACTCGTCCCGGGTCGTCTCGTCGATGGGGCCGGCGGGATGCCGCACCTGAGCCGTGGCAATAAGGCCTCGATGCTTCACCGCCTCCTTGCGAATGCTCAGGTTTATCCCCTCTTGGTTCTCAAAAAGAATCAGCGGCAGGAACTTGTTGAACATCTCCATCGCCCGCCGGTGGTCTCCTTTGAAGTAAAGGTTGATGATCTCTACCAGCGCCTCCGGATAGGCGAAGCCCGTCATCGCGCCGATGCCTCCCCTGCGCAACTCGTCCAGCAGCATCACGCCCCCCAGTCCCCCAAAGATCCCCAGCCGGTCTCCCGTGATCCGCCGAATGTTGGTTATCTTGTTGGGCGTGGGCGGGTCCTCCAGCTTCAGGTAGCGGAAGGAGGGTATGGCCTCCGCCAACTCTGCCACGAATTGGGGCGACATGTGCACTCCCGATGCTTGCGGGAAGTCCTGCACAACCAACGGTATTTCTATAGCGTCAGCGATACGCTGGTAGAAGGCGGTCACTGCGGCTGGGTTGGGCTTGGCCAGGGGCGGCGGCGACACCATCACTGCAGCGGCGCCCATACGCTCGGCTTCCCTGGCCCGCTCCACCGCGACGTAGGTGCTGGCCGCCGTGGTTCCCACAGTGACCTTCAAACTTCCAGCCGCCTCCATCACCCGCTCCAAAATAGCGGGCCGCTCGTGGTCCAGCAGCCGGCGCCACTCACCCATTTCGCCCAGAACCACCACCCCCACGCAGCCCGTGGCGGCGGCCTTCTCCACCACCGGGCCAACGGAGTCCAGGTCCAATTCCTCGTTCTCGAAGAAGGGCGTAACCAGCATCCAGTGCATACCGCCAAATGGGTCCGTCATATTCTTTCTCCTAGCTGATAATCTACGGCAGCCGCAGATGGATGCCCATCAGACGCACTTGCCGTAAAATCCAGACAATCTCCCTAGCTAAAAATCTGCGGCAATCGCCGAGGCCTAATCGCCCACGGAAAGAGCGGCGTTCGAGGAAGACGAATCACGGCCGGAGAGCAACACCACTCCTTCGGCCACCTCCTCCGCATTCGAGGAACCGGCTTCTAGCTGAGATACCACCACGCCAGAGCCGCTGACCTCCTGTCCCAGTGCGCTGGTGAAGCCCCCAAGGGCCTGCTCTGCCGCGCCGCCCGCCGTTCCTGCCCCGAAGGGCGACACTATGGAAATAACGTGGCCTTGACCGCGCTCTTTCATTCCCGGCACAATGGCCTTGCTGAAAATAAATGCGGCCTTGGCCTTGGCGATAGCTGCCTGCTCCCATTCGCCCACGTCGGCCTCTTCCAGAGACTTGTCTAGAGTCATCCCGGAAGCGTTGACCAGGATGTCCACGGGCCCCAGAATCGCCTCCACGTTTGAGAGTATATGCCTGACGTCGGATTCGTCCAGCAGGTCCCCACGGACGGGCAATGCGTCGCCGCCAAAGGTTTCCACCGTCCTCAGCACCTTCTCCTGAACGCCTGCCGCACCTTCCACCGCCACCTTAGCCCCCGCTCGCGCCAGTGCCACCGCCACATGGCTCCCCGGTTCCTCGCTTGCTCCCGTTATAAGTGCCACCTTGCCTTGTAGAGACATCTCTCCCCCTTGCTTGCTGTAATTTAGGTTCCGGTCCGAAAGACCGTGAGCCTTTTCTGTTTTGCCGTTCAGATATCCGAGTTCGCCAGTGCCGTGGGATGAGCGATTGCTCCCAATCACCAGCCCACGGCGCATCCGTCCTTTCTCGGGTCCGACCCTCCGGTCAAGACGCCCGATTCCGGGTCGCGCTGGATTATCTGCCCTCCACCGAACAACACCCCCGCGCCTCCGCTGTCGGGCGTGATGCGGTGTCCCATGGCCCGCAGCCGGTCGATAACCTCTTGCGGAACGTCCTGCTCCAATGTAGTGGTGCCGTCCAGGTTCACATTGAACCTGCGCGCGTCTAGAGCCCCTTGTGGGTCTAGACCGAAGTCCACCATGTTTGCCATAACCTGCAGATGCCCCTGGGCCTGTTGGAAGCCGCCCATTACCCCGTAGCTGAGCCAAAGCTCTCCGCCGCGAGTGGCCAGGCCGGGAATGATCGTATGGAAGGGTCGCTTCCCCGGCGCCAGGGCGTTGGGATGATCGGGGTCTAGGAAAAAGTTGCTTCCCCGGTTCTGTAGGGCGATGCCGGTACCGGGAGCTACCAGCCCCGTACCGAAGCCGTGAAATAGGCTGTTGATCAGGGAGCAGCCATTGCCCTGTCCGTCTACGCAGGTGACGTAAACAGTATCTGAGTCGCCCATGCTGGAATCGTAGGGCGCTTCCGCCATGGCGCGGTCCGGTGATATAAGGGCACGGCGTCCCTCGGCGCGTTCCTTGGAAAGCATGCCTCCGACGGGCACCCCCACTCTGCGGGGGTCCGCCACGTATCGGAAGCCGTCGGCGAAGGCCAGCCGCATAGACTCTATGAGATGATGGTAGGTTGCCACCGACTGGAACCCCATGCCTGGCAGGTCGAATCCCTCGGCAATGTTCAGGGCCATGAGGGCGTTGATGCCCTGGCCGTTGGGTGGGCACTCCCAGCAGGTAACGTCTCGGTAGGTCGTGCTTATGGGTTCGTCCCATGTGGAAGCGTGATTGGCAAAGTCTTCCTCTGACAGCCAGCCCCCCCGCTCCTGAACGTACGCGGATATACGGCGGGCCGGTTCTCCCAGGTAAAATGCGTCCCGGCCCCCTTCTGCGACGGTCTCAAGGGAGCGACCAAGTTCGGGCAGTCGGAGGACTTCTCCCGTCCGGGGCGCTCGACCGTCGAGCAGAAGCTCGCTGCCGGAGGGGTATTGGGTCAGCTTGTCCAGTCCGGCGGCGAATGCAGCTGCGATGATGGGCGATACGGGATAGCCCTCCATAGCGTACTGAATAGCCGGGGCCAGGACATCCGACAGGGACATTGCCCCGCACTCTTCAATGAGAGTGTGCCAGCCGTCCACGCAACCGGGAACGGTGACGGCGTAGGGTGAAAGGGTGGGGATGTAGGTATATCCCTGGTTATGAAGCTCCTCCAAGTTGGCGGCGGCAGGAGCGCGGCCACTGGCATTCAGCGCCCGTATGCTCTTGTCGTCGGCATTCCAGACCAGGGCGAAGAGGTCGCCGCCGATGCCCGTGGACATGGGTTCCACCACGTTCAACGCCGCCGCCGCCGCCACTGCCCCGTCTACGGCGTTGCCGTCCTTCATCAGCATCTGAAGGCCCGCCATGGCCGCCAGTGGCTGGCTGGTGGCCACCATTCCGTGGGTGGCGAGGGCGGGAGAGCGGCGTGAACTGAATTGCAAAGGCTCTATCCTCCGAGGACTGCTTTGTTGGGCAGACGACTTGGCTTCTACGTCAATTTCCAAGACGCGCCGCGCCGCTACAGATTATGACATAGCCCCCATGTTTAGGAAAGAGCGGTGGCCCCGCTCAGACGGATCTGGGATGGAGGCTGCTGCGGCCAAAGGCAATTTGCGCGTGACTATGGAGTATGCTTTTGGGAAATCGCCGGCCTAGGCTTGCGGCGTTGCACCCAACAAACCCTCAACCCTGTCCACGAATCGCTCAACTTGCCTGAGCCGCCTTTCTATGAAACCGGCCGAATAGATGTTTTCATAGAAGTTGACGTGTAAATAGCCAGCATTGCCAAATAGATTTCCCAACTCTGAATTGGTAGTCTCGCGAAAAAGCTTGTCGACGACGCGGTATAGGTCACGGTGGCGAAAATGGTTCCATTTCCGTTCGGCGGTGATGGCTTTGACCATCTGGGCAGCGGCCCCCCATCCCTTCTCCGACGCTTGAGGAAGGTCGCCCTTGGCGAGCTCCTCGTACGCTTGGGCTAGAAACACCCGGCTCTGCTCCCTGTAGCTTATGGTCTGTTGCAAGTTAAATTATATTGCATCGGCTTTGGGAAGTTATTTCAGCAAACCCTCAACCCTGTCCACGAATCGTTCAACTTGCTTGATTTGCCTTTCGATGAAACGGACGGAATATGTGTCTTCGTAGAAGTTTAAGTGCAGATAGTTGCAGGCACCGAATAGATCAACTATATCTGCCCCCCCGGTCTCACGCTCAAGCAATTCAATATTGTAGTAGAGATCCCGGTGACTATGATGATGCCATCCCCGCTCTTGGGCGATAGCCTTGAGCATCTGGGCTGTCGCCCCCCACCCCTTCTCGGAGGCTTGGGCCAAATCGCCCTTTTCAAGCTCCTCATACGCTTGGGCTAGCAACACCCTGCTCTGTTCTCTGTAAGTTGTGGTTCGCTGCAACTTCAAAACCTTTCGTCGGGCTAGTCTCGCCGGTTTCGTTATAGCAAATGTATGTCCCCAACAGCCCGTACTTCAACAGGTTGCGCACTTTTCATGCCAACGGGATTGCGGCATCGGCCTAAGGAATTCTGTGCGCTATGTCGGAGTTAGCTCTTGCTAGCTACCCAGCCTCCGCTCGGGGTGTCGCACCCAACAGCCCCTCGGCCTTGTCCACGAATCGGTCAACTTGCCTGAGGTTATTACCAATGGTATCCCTCGTGTACGCGTTCTCGTAGAAATTGACGTGAAGGGAACTGCCGGCGTTGAATAGGTCCGCCAACTCAGCGTCGCGGGTCTCCTGGTGAAGATGGTCAAGCGCTATGTAGAGGTCCCTGTGGCTGAAGTGACGCCATCCCCGCTCTTGGGCGATAGCCTTGAGCATCTGGGCTGTCGCCCCCCACCCCTTCTCGGATGCCTGGACGAAGTCGCCTTTTTTAAGCTCCTCATACGCCTGGGCAAGCAGCACCCTGCTCTGCTCTCTGTAAGTTGTGGTTCGCTGCAACTTCAAAACCTTTCGTCGAGCTAGTCTCGCCCGTTTCGTTACAACAAATGTACGTCCCCAACAGCCCGTACTTCAACAGGTTGCGCACTTTTCATGCCAACGGGATTGCGGCATCGGCCTAAGGAATTCTGTGCGCCATGTCGGAGTTAGGAACACTCTGAACAAGCCCCACTTGTCTATGGCATAGTAGAATGCTAAACAGAGAACAGTAGATGCTTGGGGTGAAGCGACGATGAGTCAGCCGACATTCGGAGATCTGGAGTACGAAAGCAAGAAGCGTAAGACCCGTCGGGAGATATTTCTTGAGAGGATGGATGGCCTGATCCCGTGGGGTCTGCTGGAAGAGCGGATACGGCCGCACTATCCGAAAGCGGGCCGAGGTCGTCGGCCTTACGAGTTGTCAGCGATGCTGCGGATACACTGTGTGCAGCTGTTCTACAATCTGAGCGATCCCGGGATGGAGGACCTGCTCTACGAGGCGGAGTCGGTGAGACGGTTCGTGGGACTGAGGCTCTCAGGCCCGTTGCCGGACGAGACAACGATACTGAACTTCCGACATCTACCGGAAGAGCGCCGGTTGGGGCAGGGACTGATGGAGGAGATCAACCGCCACCTGGCAACCCAAGGGCTGAGGCTGCGGGAGGGCACGATAGTGGACGCCAGCATCATAGAGGCGCCGTCGTCGACGAAGAACGGCGCTTGTGAGCGAGACCCACAGATGCGTCAGACGAAGAAGGGAAATGAGTGGCACTTCGGGATGAAAGTGCACGTCGGGGTGGACGCCGAGACGGGAGTGGTGCATAGCATGAGTACGACATCCGCCAACGTGCATGACGTGACGGAGGCGCACCGGCTGCTGCACGGAGGAGAGAAGCGGGTGTGGGGAGATGCGGGGTATCAGGGAGTGGCCAAGCGGGATGAGAATAGGCACTTGGACTTGGAGTGGCGAGTGGCCATGAGGCCTGGGAGACGGCGACAATTGGAGCCTGGGAGTGAGGAAGCGGTGGAGGAGAGGCGGAAGGCGTCTATCAGGGCCAAGGTGGAGCATCCATTCCTGTGGGTGAAGCGGCGCTTCGGGTACGCCAAGGTTCGATACCGGGGATTGGCCAAGAACACGCAACGGCTGGCGTTGCTGTTGGGGCTTACCAACCTGATAACGGCGGAGCGTCACCTGGCGGCTTCATAGGGCCTACCTGCGCCCAACGAAGAGGCGTGGTCACTCCCACGCCCCAGCTGAGGTGACTTGGGGGGCATTACGGGCTTCCCCGCGTACACCGTAAGAACCCCATGTGAGGCTCCTGCCTCTCTTACAACTCCCACGGACTATTATATGCAACCTGTATCACGTTGTTCAGAGGTTTGTTAGCTCTTAGAATCCACCCCGCCTAAGTCTGGGGCGTCGCGCCCAACAGTCCCTCGGCCCTGTCTACGAATCGCTCAACGTCCCGAAGGTGGTCCTCCACAGTATCCCCAGTATAGGCATTCTCGTAGAAGTTGACGTGAAGGGTGCTGCCCGCTCGAAATAAGGTCGCCAACTCTGTGTCGCCGGTCTCATGGCGCAACTCGTTAACAACCTGGTAGAGAGACCTGTGGCTATCATGGGGCCATCCCCGCTCTTGGGCGATAGCCTTGAGCATCTGGGCTGTCGCTCCCCACCCCTTCTCGGAGGCCTGGACGAAGTCGCCTTTTTCAAGCTCCTCATACGCCTGGGCTAGCAACACCCTGCTCTGCTCTCTATAAGTTGTAGTTCGTTGCACGTTCAACGCCTTTCGTCCGGCTGATGTCGACGGTTCGATTACAACAAATGTACGTCCCCAACAACCCGTACGTCAACAGATTGCGCACTTTTCATGCCAATGGGATGGCGTCCTGAGTCGGACCGGGGGGGCTGGTTCCTTGGAACGTAAGCAGATATCCACGACGGCCACCCGTCGGTGTTAAAATAGACCTCGCGCACCTCCAAAAGGCGCGCGGTGGAGGCAGCAGATAAAAATTACCGAAATCTTAAAGAGGAAACGCTCCCTTTCCTTCGAGTTCTACCCGCCCAGGACCCGGCCGGGCCTAGCCGCCGTCTTTCGGGCCATCAATAGGCTCGCCGTCTTCAACCCGGACTTCATCTCCGTCACCTACGGCGCGGGCGGTGCAACCCAGACCTTCACCGAGGAGATAGTCACCGGAGTCAAGGAAAAGACCGACCTGCTGCCGATGGCCCATCTCACCTGCGTAGGCCAGACGAAGGACGAGATCCACGGCGTACTCACTCGCCTGGACCAGGCGGGTATCGAAAACGTCATAGCCCTCCGGGGAGACCCGCCTCGGGGCCAGCCCAACTTTGTCCCAGTAAAGGGAGGATTCAGCCACGCAACGGACCTTATCCGCCACATAAACCAGAATTTCTCCTTCGACGTCGCTGCCGCATGCTACCCCGAGGGACACCTTGAATCACCTGACCTGGAGCGTGACCTGGAGTACACCAAGCTGAAGTTGGAGACGGGGGCAAGTTTCCTCATAACCCAGCTTTTCTTCGACAACGAGTTTCTCTACTCATTCATGGATAGGGCCAGAAAAGCGGGAATAGACGCCCCGATTCTGGCGGGGATTCTGCCCATCCTGAACACTCAGCAGATCCGCCGCTTTACCGCCCTCTGCGGTTCCACCATCCCGCGAGAAATTGACGCAGAACTGGACCGTCTGGCCGACGACAAAGACGCGGTGCGAGAGCTGGGAATCGAAATTGCCACGGAGCAGGTGCGGGAGCTTCTGAGTTGGGGCGTCGACGGCGTACATTTCTATGCCCTGAACCGCAGTTACTCCATATCCAGTATTCTCACCAATCTGGGCTTCCCCCAGACTTCCCCGTTGCCAGACTAGGCGATAGAGGGTTTGTAGTGTCGTGGAATCGGCATTGACTAAATCTCTGGAGGAAGAACTCGCCCACCGGATTCAGGCAGAAGGCAATATCACCTTTGCCGAATTCATGGACTTGGCCCTCTATTGGCCCTGTGGAGGTTACTATCGCGGCCCGTCCCCCACGGGAGCAGAAGGCGACTTCTACACCGCCCCCGGTGCCCATCCTGCTTTTGGTGCTCTCTTATGTTTGCAGCTCTACCAGATGTGGCGTCTGCTCGAATGCCCCAACCCCTTCTGGGTGGTGGAGGCGGGCGCCGGCAGTGGCCTCCTCTGTCGTGACGTAGTGCGCTTTGCCCACTCCCTTCCCAATGATTTCCACCGCTCCATCCAATATCTCTGTCTGGACCCCTTGCTAGGCACGGGCTTGAAAGAAAGCGGCAACGGGGGCGGTGACCCCAACCCACTGACCTGTCCTACCGGCGGTTATGGGACACGCATACAGCCCTTAGCAACCGATGGACTGCCCCTCGCTGGAGTCGTTGGCTGCATCGTCTCCAACGAGCTGCTGGACGCCTTCCCTGTTCACGTGGTCGAGATGCGCGACGGGCGGATTTTAGAGGTGTACGTAACCCTCCGAGACGGCGTCGTTGTCGAAGAGATGGACGAACCCTCCAAGCCGGCCCTGCGTCGACGACTTGAGAGCCTCGGCATCGAACTTGCAGAGGGCCAGCGAGCGGAAATTAACCTGGCCCTGGCCTCGTGGCTAAGTGAGGCCGCCCAGGCCCTGAAGAAGGGTTACGTGGTCACCATCGACTACGGCCGGGAGGCCGCCGAACTCTATTCCCACGAGCGATTCCGCGGCACCCTCACGACTTTCTACCGGCACATGCAGACGGACAATCCCTACGTTCGCGTTGGTCGGCAAGACATGACGTCCCAGGTGGACTTCACCACTCTAAATCGTCTTGGCGAGGGGTATGGGCTGACCAACCTGGGCTATCTGACCCAGGGCCGGTTCCTTTCCAACCTGGGACTGCGCCGATGGATCGCTAGGCTGCCTGCTCTTGGGTTGACGCAGCCCCAGCGTGACGCCAACCGGATGGGCATGCTGCAGCTCATACGACCCGGCGGCATGGGGGATTTCAAGGTGCTCGTCCAGGGTAAGGACGCTCCCGATACCCAGCTATGGGGCCTTGAACCCTCTATCGAGTTGGAGAAACTGTCGAAGTGTCTGAACCCGCCGCTGCTGACGGACCGCCACATGCCCCTGCTCCAGGGGCGGTATCCCTTCTACGGCACCGACGCGATGGACTTCGGCCCCTGCTGAACTCCGGCCACCGTAGCCCTAAAGTCTAGGTTTGCGGCGTTGGGTTCAGACCCAAACGAGGAGCTACCGGCTTGAGGCTTTCGATCACGAAGGCGATGTGCTCGTTCAGGTCCAACCCCATCTCCGCCGCCCCGTTAATGATGTCCTCCCGTATCACTTCCTTGGCGAATCTCTTGTCCTTGAACTTCTTCCGGACGCTGCGAGGCTTCAGATCGTCCAGGCTCTTGCCCGGCCTCACCAGCGCCACGGCGCGGATGAACCCCGATAGCTCGTCCACCGCAAATAGGGTCTTCTCCATAAGGCTGTCCCGGGTGAGGCCCGTGTGGTCGCCGTGGGTCAGAACTGCCCGCACGACGTGCTCCGGGAAGCCCGCTTCCCTCAGCAGGCCCGCGCCGAACATCGGATGCTCCTCCGGCGTTGGACAGATCTCCCAGTCAAAGTCGTGCACCAGCCCTGCAACGCCCCACTCTTCTTCGTTCTCGCCATACTTGCGAGCGTAGCCACGCATGGCTGCCTCCACTCCCAGGAGGTGGCGCATCAGCACTTCGGTCTTTACGTGCTGTTCTAAAAACTTGAGGGTGCTCTCTCTATCCATCGTTCTCCCTCCCTTTCTCCGAGGATTGGATTGGCGAAGGTCCCGGCCGCGGCGCGCACTTCCGCGCGGTGGTGATGAAGCCGGTGTGGGCTACCATCCGATGGTCCGGCCTCATGCTCTTCTCCGACACGTGCCACGAACGTAGCATTAGCTCCACGGTCTCCACCATCTGGAAGGCCCCGTGGTTCTGGAGCGCCCCATTCAGCCGGTGCACTTGGAGCGTCGTCGGCAGAAAGCTGAGGAATATGCCCCCCGGTGCCAGCGATTCGGCGGCGCTGTCAACCACTTGCCATGGCTCCGGCAAGTCAAGCGTCAGCCGGTCCACTTCCTGTTCCTCTATCCCCTCGTAGATGTCCGCCTCCCGAACGTTGAAGGCCGATCCGCGGGGTAGAAGGGGCCGGATTCTTCGCATCGACTTCTCCGCCTGTCCCGGGCGGTTCTCGTAGGACGTTACGCTACCCTCCGACCCAACGGCGCGCAGCAACGCCATCGTCAGCGCCCCTGAGCCAAAGCCCCCCTCCACCACACGCGCTCCCGGGAATATGTCCCCCAACATCAGTATGGCCCCCACGTCCTTGGGGTAGATGACTTGAGTCGCCCGCTTCATCTCCAGGATGTAGTCGGCAAGGGTGGGCTTCAAAGCGAGAAAGCGGTGACCGCTGTTGGTCTGAAACCACTCCCCCGGCTGCCGGCCAATGATTTCCAGGTGCTCCAGGTACCCCATGTGGGTATGGAAGGTGCCTTCCTCCCGTAGATGCAGCAGGTAGCGCCGCCTCTTGCGGTCGATGAGAAGGGCAAGCCCGCCGTCTCGGAAGGGCCCGCGGGAGTCGTCTCCCTCCAGGGGCGCGGCCATGGATGTCTCAGTCATCACACACCCCCGGGGGGCATGTTAGCTCCCCAGCTTGTCCAACTCCCCGAGGATCTCCTCTGGGGTGGGCAAGGAACCCGGGGCGTACTCCTGGCGGAACTTCACCGTGCCGCCCTTGTCTACGATAATTATTGCCCGTTTGGGCGTCCCGATGGCGTCGTTGAATAGACCGTAGTCTCGGGACATCTCCCCGTGGGGATGGAAGTCCGCAAGCAGGGGGTACTTAACGTCCCCCATGGATTCCGACCAAGCACGATGGGAATGTTGGCTGTCACAGCTGACGCCCAATACCTGGGCGTCTCTCTCCTCAAACTGGGCGTTAGCCCCGTTGAATGAGGAGACTTGGTTCCCTCAACCGCCTGTGAAGTCGAAGACGTGGAAGGATAGGACTACGTTCTTCTGACCCGTGAATTGGCTGAGCGACACCTGGTTGCCCGACTGGTCGGGCAGCGTGAAGTCTGGCGCTGATTGTCCGATTTCGGCTGACATTGTTTCGTAAAATCCTCCTGTCGATGTGTGGCGACGACGCTACGTCGCCAGGGGTTGGTGCATGGGTTTGGTCCGCAGGCTCATTCCCGCGGGCGAGGCTGACTACTTCCGGTACGCTTCCGGGGGTTCCCCCTCCACGTACGTTGTATTCTGCATGCCGTCGCTGATGGGGAAGAAGGCCAGCGTCACGGCGGTCCCTTCGCCGGATGCGGTGAAGCCGTGGGCAACGCCCTTCGGAATCACCATTGTCTGGTTGGCCAAGACGGTGGCCTTGTCTTCGCCGATGCGCCCTTCTACCTGGCCCTCCAGCACGGTAATTAGTTCGTCAACTTCGTGGATGTGTAGGGGCGCGCCGGCCCCGGGCTCAATGGTGCTGTAATGGAGGGTGCAGTCCACACCCTGATCCATGCCCGCCACGGACCAAACCCGGTAGTTGGGCCTCCACGGTATCTCCTCTGCTTTCTGGTGGTCCACTATGGACATGGCTCTACTCCTTTCGTTCCCATCTGAGATCCGGCCGCCGGGCCGCCTGCGCTTCATTCAACCGACGCACCGGCGTCGTGTGGGGCGCGTTCTGTACAAGTTCTGGGTTCTCCGTGGCCTCCCGGTCGATGGCGTTCATCGCCTCTATGAACTCGTCCAACGTCTCCTTGCTTTCCGTCTCCGTAGGCTCGATTAGCAGGGCCTCGTCTACCGTAAGGGGGAAGTACATCGTCGGCGCGTGGAAGCCGTAGTCCAGCAACCGCTTGGCTGTCTCCAGCCCCCGCACGCCCTTTGCCTTCTGCCAGTTGGCCGAGAGCACAACCTCGTGCATACAGGGGCGGTCGAAGGGTAGCAGATATTTGTCCTTGAGTTTGGACAGCAGATAGTTGGCGTTGAGGACCGCGTTTTCGCTGACTTGCTGTAATCCGGCGTCTCCCAGTGTGCGGATGTAGGTGTAGGCTCGCACCAGCACGCCGAAGTTGCCGTGGGACGCCGATACCTTTCCGATGGTCTTTTCCGGCGTGACGAGAACAAACCGTTCCTGACCTGCGCCGTCTCGTTGCTCCACCACCGGTGCCGGCAGGTAGGGCTGAAGTATGGGTTGGGCGCAGACGGGGCCGGCTCCGGGGCCGCCGCCGCCGTGGGGCGTGCTGAAGGTCTTGTGCAAGTTCAGATGCATCACGTCGAAGCCCAGGTCGCCCATCTTTACCTTGCCCAGCAGCGCGTTCATGTTTGCGCCGTCGGCGTAGACAAGCCCCCCCGCTTCGTGAATCAGGCGGCAGACCTCAACAATCTGCTGATCGAAAAGGCCCAACGTGCTTGGAAGGGTTATCATCATCCCCGCCAGGTCAGGCGTAGCCTCCCGCTTGAGGGCTTCCAGGTCGCAGTTGCCGTTGTCATCGGTGGGTATCGACACCACCCGGAAGCCCGCCATGGCTGCGGATGCGGGGTTAGTTCCGTGGGCGCTGTCGGGCACCAGCATCTTCAGCCGACCGCCGTCGCCCCGCTCCTGATGATACTTCTGAATCATGAGAACGCCGCATAGCTCGCCCTGGGCGCCGGCCAGTGGCGCAAGGCTGACGGCGGCCATTCCCGTAATCTCAGCCAGGTAGTCCTGTAGATGGTGCATGAGTGCCAGCGCTCCCTGGACCTGGGCGGCGGGCTGGAGAGGGTGGATGGCGGCGAATCCGGGAAGGAACGCCACTTCGTCGTTGACCTTGGGGTTGTACTTCATAGTACAGCTGCCAAGGGGGTAGAAGTGAGTGTCGATGGAGAAGTTCATCCGGCTCAGGTTGGTGAAATATCGAACAATCTCCGGCTCTGTAATCTCCGGCAGGTCCACTTCCTCCCGCAACATATCCGCACTCGGCAGAGGCTGCTCCGGCACGTCCAGGGCCGGCAAAACCGTCCCGACGCGGCCGAGGACGCTGCGTTCCATCAGAAGGCGGCGGTTATTGTCCATCGAGTTCATCGGCTAAACTCCGAAAGCGCTCCCACCAAGGCCTCTATCTCCTGGCGCGTGTTCATCTCCGTAACGCAAAAAAGCATGCAGTTGGGCATGACGTGGCTGATGTCCAACCCCCCGATAATCCCGCTCTCCAGAAGCCGTTCGTTGATGACGCTGGGGCTGGCGGGACACTTCACCACAAATTCCTTGAAGAAGGTCCCGCGGATGGGGAAGGAGTATCCTGCCACCCGTCCTATAAGCGACGCTGCGTAGTGGGCCTTGTGGTAGCAGAGTTCCGCCACCTGTCGCAGCCCCTGCTTCCCCAGGGCGGACACAGCGATGGTGCTGGCCAGAGCAAGCAGTGCCTGGCTTGTGCAGATGTTGCTGGTGGCCCGCTCTCGTCGGATGTGTTGCTCCCTGGTCTGGAGGGTCAGCACGTAGCCCGTCTTACCCTCCACGTCCACCGTCCGGCCCACAATGCGACCGGGCATCTGGCGTAGATACTTCTTGCGGGTGGCGAATATGCCAATGAAGGGCCCGCCGAAGCTCATTGGAACCCCCAAGGCCTGCCCCTCGCCCGTCACCAGGTCTGCGCCAAAATCTCCCGGAGGGCGGAACATCCCCATAGCCACCGGGTCCGTCGAGACCACCAGCAGTGCGTCCCGTTCCTGGGCGGCCACTTTGTGGGCGGATAGGTCCTCCACGTAGCCAAAGAAATTGGGGTACTGGGTCAGCAGACAGGCGGCTCCCTCGGGCAGACGGGGCCGAACTGAGTCAAGGACAGTGACCTTTAGGCCTTGCGGTAATGCGTAAGTCTCCACCACTTCTCTGTAGGTCGGGGAGACGGTGTTGAGCACAAAGATTTCCTCCCGACCCGTAACCCGACAGGCCATGAGGGCCGCTTCCGCCAGGCTGGAGGCCCCTTCGTACATGCCGTCGTTGGCCACCTCCATCCCCATTAGACTGCAAATCATAGTCTGAAACTCGTAAGCCACCTGCAGGGTCCCCTGGCTGGCTTCCGCCTGGTAGGGCGTGTAGGAGGTCAGGAACTCGCCGCGAGTTATCAGAGGCTTCACTATGCTGGGTATGAAGTGGTTGTACACTCCGGCCCCTAAGAACGACGCATATCCCCCGGCGTTCCTGTTGGTCCCCGCCAGGGCCTCCATTTCCGCGCGCAGCTCCAACTCAGACGTGGGCGGCGGGATGTTCAGCGACGGGCTTCGATTCTCAGCGGGGATGTCCTCGAAGAGCCGGTCGATGGAGTCGATACCTATCGCTTCCAACATCTCCTCGCGCTGGGCGGGGGTGTTGGGCATATAGTGGGACTGGAAGGGGACGGAACTGTTGGTGCTCACCGTTAGTGGGCCTCGGACTCCAGAAAGGCTTCGTACTCCTCCGCCGATAGCAGGTTGGCCATCTCCGCGTCCGCGTTTTCGGCCCGCAGCTTAAGCATCCAGCCTTCGCCTGTCGGGTCGTCGTTGACCAGTTCCGGCTGACCTTCCAGCTTTCCGTTGATCTCGACCACTTGGCCGCCTACAGGGGAAAAAATATCCGAAACGGCCTTCACCGATTCAATTTCGCCCAGCTTCTGAAACTGCTTCACCTGGGCGTCGGCGCCGGGCAACTCCACGTACACCACGTCCCCCAACTGGTCTTGGGCGTAGTGGGTGATGCCCACCACAACCAGACCCGGGGACTCTACCCGTGCCCATTCGTGCTCCTTGGAGTACCTTCTGTCCGTGGGGTTCATCTCTCTACCGCCGTTGGAATGTTGCGACAAAGACTGGCCGAGCTGCGGCGTTCCTTAGTGGGAAATGCGCTCATCAGTCTTACTGTCTCTTGTAGAAGGGAAGGGTGGTGACACTGGCCGCCGTCGGTCTTCCCCTAATGTCAATTTGAAGGCTCTGGTCCTCTTCGGACCACCGCCGCTCAACATAGCCCATGGCTATATTCCTGTCAAGAGTTGGGGAGTAGCTGCCGCTGGTAATCCGGCCCACCGGCTCCCCCTCGTCCAGGATGGCGTAGTCGTGTCGGGGGATGCTCCGGCCCTCGGAAAATAGGCCCACCAAGGCCCTCTCCACGCCGCTCTCCTTCTGGCGGCGGAGGGCGTCCGCACCCGCGAACTCCTTGCTCAGGCGAACGAAGCGGCCCAACCCTGCCTCCAATGGTGTGGTGGTCAGGTCGATGTCGCTCCCGTGCAACGGCAGGCCCGCCTCCAGCCGGAGAACGTCCCTCGCGCCCAGGCCGCAGGGGGCCATTCCGCCGTCCCGGAGGGCCTCCCAGAGGTCTGCTCCGTCCCGGGCGTCCGACACGATTTCGAAGCCGTCCTCCCCCGTGTAGCCCGTCCGCCCGACGAAGACGCTGCGCCCCAGCACAGTGGCCTCCATGCTGCGGAAGAAGCGGAGGCCGGAGGGGGTTTCAGGGCTCATGCCATCCACAAGGGACGCCGCATCCGGCCCCTGAACGGCAATCATCACCGTGTCGACGGTCACGTCCTCAAGGGTCGTTTGGGAATAGCCCTCGCTCCGCCACCGCTCCAACCAGTCAACGACGGCGGGGCGATTAGATGCGTTGCAGATGAGCAGATACCGGTTATCTTCCAACCGGTAGGAGACCGTGTCGTCCATGATCCCTCCATCCTCGTTGCAGATGAGAGAATAGCGGGCGCGGCCTTTGCGAAGGTTGCCGATGCGTCCCGTCTGAATCCACTCCATCAGGTCCGTGGCCTGGGAGCCGGAAACGTAGATGCGCCCCATGTGGGAAACGTCGAATATGCCGCCCTTCCGTCGAACGGCATTTGCCTCGGCCAGGATGCCCGCGTACTGCACAGGCATCTCCCAGCCGGCAAAAGGCACCATTCGCCCCTTCAGCCTCACGTGACTCTCATACAGAGCCGTTCTCATTCCCGTTGCGCCGCCACTAGTTTCAGCCAATATCCTTCACCCCTCCTTACAATGAAAATATGCCGCTAATTGCCATATTCCTAGCCACGCTGACATCGGTCACACTGTTCCTTTTCGCCGTCGTTGCAAGCATCTGGCGCTCCGCTTGTTTTACTTGTCACCCTTCCAAAAAACAGAGAACCAGGTGCCCAGGGCAGCTACAATTACGCCTACCAGAGACAAAAGCTTCTGGAATTGCCGGTCCTGTTCCCGTTGCCTAGCCTTCCAAGCTCCTGGAGCACTTTCCAGGATCGTCCTTAATAGCCCTACCATCCCACCCTCTTCTGAGTCGGAATGATTTAGACGACGTCTCTCACATATTTCGATGACTTGCAAAATTTCACTGGCCTGCGCAACATCCAAATATTCTCTATTCTCGACAAACAATTGCCGCAAAGTTTTCAAGTCAAACTCCTCTCAAAAGAGCGATATTAGTGCACTTCGAGGTTCGTGTCCCTAGGTATGTTATTCCCAACCCGTGACTCACGGCCTCGATGTAAGGCCCGGTGTTTTCTTCTCTATCCTCGTCATGCAAACTCTTTTCCCTCACGCAATCGGCCGGTTCTTATAATGCCCCGCGTGCTGCTGGTACGTGTATGCTGCCCTGTTTCCAGGCTTCTACATATTCATCCAGCGTCTTACCTGGTTTGATCCTAATCTGAAATACGAATCGCATAGGGTTTTCCAGGGATTCTACTAGACCGTAACAGCCTTGTCTTCTTTTCTGTGCTTCGCTTTTTCAGAATGACGTCGAGAGTCGGGGGCGGGTTTCAAATCTGCCTCAACGTCCATATTCTGTCCGATTCTATCCCCCTGTGCAGCCTTACCAAAACCGCGGGAATATCGAGATTTTGTCTTTCATTCATGGCATTTCCCCGTCGAAAAGCAGTTGACTAGCGGGAAGATGCTCCAATACCTCCACGACCTCGTATTCGGAAATTACTCCCTCTTTCGTTATCTGTTGACGTGTACGGAGGTTGCAGATAATCACGTCGCCCTTGCGGAAGGATACCTGCCCTGTATTCACCTTGCTCACGAAGGCTTCATCGCTCATCAGCGCCGGATAGGTATGTTTTCCGTCTGTCAATCGCCAGTGGCTCCCTTTCTTACAGTTAGGGCCTCTGATTGAGAAGGCAAACCTACTTATTTCGTCTAGAATTAGGCTCCGCACCTTCATATTACTCAAAGGATTGTAAGTCTTCACCCACTATCCCCTCACGGAATCGGCCGATTCTTATAATGCCCCGCGTGCTGCTGGTAAGTGTACGCTGCCCTGAACACAGTGGCGTCGTCGAAGACTCGTCCAGCCAGCTGCATGCCCACCGGCAGTCCTTCCTTGCTCATCCCGCACGGCACGGAAATCGCCGGCATTCCCGTCTGGTTGAAGGGCGCCATGAAGCTGGGGCCAAACAGGGAAGTCCCCGGCGTGAAATCCTCAAGCTTCCCCGGCACGCGGTGGCCCATGGGCAGCGCCAGCAGGTCGCATCCCTTCATCACCTCGTGGAACTCCCGCCTAATCTGGCTTCGCACCCGCTGGGCCTGCACGTAGTCGCTGGCCGAAAACACCCCGCCCATGTACAGATGCTTGATGAAGTTCTCGCCAAATTTCTCCGGCTGCGTCCTGACGTTCGGGAGGTGGATGCTATACGCCTCGCTCATGATGATGACGATGTTCACCACCGGCGAATACTCCAGGCAAGGAATGGTCACCGGCACGATGTGCGCCCCCAGGCTCTCCAGGTCCTCCAGCGCCTTCTTCACCAGCGCCTCAACCTCTTCGTCCGTCCCCGATTCCTCCCCGAAGCAGTAGTGCTCCGGCACGCCGATGACCAGCCCCTTCACGTCTTCCCGCAGGGCCTCGGAGTAGTCCGGCACGGTCACGTTCGCCGAGGCCGGGTCTTTCGGGTCGTAGCCGGCAATGGCCTGCAGCATCAGGGCGGAGTCCTCCACCGTCCAGGTCATGGGGCCGCAATGGTCCAGCGACCAACTCAGGTCCATCACCCCGTACCGGCTGACCAGCCCGTAGGTGGGCTTGTGCCCCACGATCCCGCAGGAGGAGGCTGGCCCGCGGATAGATCCGCCCGTGTCGGAACCAAGAGACCCCATGGCCATCCCCGCCGCCACCGACGTCGCCGAGCCGCTGCTGGAGCCTCCCGTTGCGTATTCGGCGTTCCACGGATGAAGAGTCTGGTCGAAGAGGCTGGTCTCCGGTCCGCCCATCGCCAGCTCGAACATGGCAACCTTGCCCAACAGAATGCTCCCTGCGTCCTCCAGGCCTCTTATGGCCGTGGAGCTTTCCGTCGGCACCCGGTGTTCGTAGAGTTTGGACTGCCCCGTAGTCCTGACGCCCTTGGTGTCGTACAGGTCCTTGTGGCCCATTGGAATGCCGTGCAGGGGGCCTCGATAATTGCCCGCGGCAATCTCGGCCTCGGCGGCCCGGGCTTGGGCCAGAGCTTCGTCCCCCAAAAGGGTAGTGTAGCTCTTAATATCCCCGTCTATGGCCTCGATCCGGTCCAGAAACGCCTGGGTAAGCTCAACGGGAGAAAGCTGCTTGGACTCTATCAGTCCCGCCGCTTCCCGTATGGTTAGGTGGTAGAGTTCGGTGGATGGCTGCGACATGGTTATAGCTCCTTAGAGTGTGTTTGGATGGGGTGGCTCTTCCTTCTGCCCGTCGGACTGCCTATTCGCCGGTCCATTCAGGCTGAAAGGACCCCGCCGCCTCCACGTCGTCCACGTCCACGTCGTAGAGTGAGTCCACCTTGGGCCGGTAGTCCGTCATGGTCTCGGCCAGTGCCTTCAGCCGCTCCTCGGATACCGTGACCCCTGTCTTTCCCAACAGTGTGCGTACTTCTTCGATGCTCATGGGTTCCACGTTCACCTCCCGGTAATCACGTGCATAGGCATTCCGTCATTGCGACCAAGTATATTGACGCCCCCGCCCTTGGGCAAGGACGATTCCCCGAATCTCATATGAGGACGAACTCTGAACTAAGACTCGCCGTCCTCGTCGTTAAGAACCAGGCCTATGACGTTGCCTTCCGGGTCCGCCATAATCGCGAAGGTCACCACCCCGGGTATCTCCGTGGGAGGAACGACGGTCTTGCCACCCAAGCTCTCCGCTCTATCGAGGGATTCTTGTAAATCCTCCACGCCCACGTAGAAGATTACTTGAGGCGCCGTCGGAGCAGCCGTCACGCCCCCGTTGATGCCACCGGCCTGAGTGTCCACCACTCCGTAATTCATAGGGTTGTCTGCGTCAATGTTCCAGTCAAACAGCTTGCGATAGAATTCCTGGGCGGCCCCTGCGTCCTTGACCTGAATTTCAAAGTGGATCACTGGATTGGGCATTCTTCGGTTGCCTCCGGCTCTATTTTGTAGCATATTGTCGTGAGAAGGAGCGCTAGTCCTTCCCAAGCGCCAATTATACAAGAGAATACGTCCGCCTGGACTGGTAACAAGGCGTGGCGAGTTTGGAGTGCAGCATGAGTGAAAGAACCGACTTTGAGCATCCGGAGTACCTGACGGACACCGCTTGGCTGGGTGAGCACCTGGGCGAGCCGGGCCTCTGCGTGGTGGACTGCGACGTGCCGGATCAGTACCAGCGCGCCCACGTCCCCGGCGCGGTGTTTCAGAAGGATCACTATCAGAAGGACCCGGACACCAACAGGCTACACATATTTGGCCCCCAGGGCTTCAAGAGTCTCGCCGAGTCGTTGGGCATCGGCGACGAAACCCTGGTGGTGGCCTACGACAACTCCCGCGGTTTATACGCCGCCCGCCTCTGGTGGGCGCTCAACCACTATGGCCACTCCAACGTCAAAGTCATGGACGGCGGATGGCGCAAGTGGCTTTCCGAGGGCCGTCCCGTGAACGACGCTCCCCCCGGAAGTCCGCCACCGGTAACCTTCACTCCACGTGAGGACGACTCGATGATGGTTACTGCGACCGAGCTTATGGCGGACTACCGCAAGCCGGAGGTCGTCGTCTGGGACGTGAGAAGCCGGGGCGAATACGAAGGGTCCGTCACCCGCGGCAACCGCAGACCGGGACGAATCGCCGGCGCCGTTCATCTCGAATGGCTGGAGTTGGTGGACGGCCGGACGCACCTGCTCAAGCCCGCTTCGGAAATTCGGAGCATCCTCGAGGCTAACGGCATAACGCCTGAGAAGCGTATAGACGCTCATTGACAAGCGGGAATCCGTGCGGCGCACGGCACCTTTGTCCTCAAGCTTCTAGGCTACCCCGACGCTCGCAACTACGACGGCTCATGGGCCGAGTGGGGCAACCGCGACGACACCCCCATAGAAACCTAACCACCCCTTTCCGCGCCTATAAATCCCTTCCCCCTTTATGGGGGAAGGTTAGAGTCTGCCCTCGTGAAGACGGGGGATGGGGGTGAACCCCCTCTCCGGCAGTATTCTCCCTCCGTAGGGGTGGTTGGCGAACCGTCCCTACCCTTTCCCTCTCTAACCACCCGTCGTTCCGAGCGAAGCACAGCGGAGTCGAGGAATCTCGTTGTCGTAGCACCCCCTCCCTCCCGCGCCCCTCCCGTTGTCCTCGCGGATGCGGGGACCCATCCCCCTGCCCGTCAGCCATCTGGTAAGGGCGATTCGCGAACCGTCCCGTCCCCTTCCCCTCCCTCCCGCGTCCCCCCCGTTGTCCTCGCGGATGCGGGGACCCATCCCTCCGTTGTTGCCCCTTTCAGCCCGACCCCGTGAAGACGCGGATGCGGGGACCCATCCCTCTGCCCGTCAGCCATCTGGTAGGGGCGGTTCGCGAACCGCCCGTCCTCTTCCCCTCTCTAACCACCCGTCATTCCGAGCGAAGCACAGCCGAGTCGAGGAACCTCGGTGTCGGAGCACCCCCTCCCTCCCGCGTCCTTCCCGTTGTCCTCGCGGAGGCGGGGACCCATCCCCCTGCCCGTCAGCCATCTGGTAGGGGCGGTTCGCGAACCGCCCGTCCCCTTCCCCTCTCTAACCACCCGTCGTTCCGAGCGAAACACAGCGGGGTCGAGGAATCTCGTTGTCGTAGCACCCCCTCCCTCCCACTCCCCTCCCGTTGTCCTCGCGGATGCGGGGACCCATCCCCCTGCCCGTCAGCCATCTGGTAGGGGCGGTTGGCGAACCGTCCCTACCCTTCCCCTCTCTAACCACCCGTCATTCCGAGCGAAGCACAGCCGAGTCGAGGAACCTCGTTGTCGTAGCACCCCCTCCCTCCCGCGTCCCTCCCGTTGTCCTCGCGGAGGCGGGAACCCATCCCCTGCCCGTCGGCCATCTGGTAGGGGCGGTTGGCGAACCGCCCGTCCCCTTCCCCTCTCTAACCACCCCTCATTCCCAGCTAAGCACAGCGGAGTCGAGGAATCTCGTTGTCGCAGCACCCCCTCCCTCCCACTCCCCTCCCGTTGTCCTCGCGGATGCGGGGACCCATCCCTCTGCCCGTCAGCCATCTGGTTAGGGTGGTTGGCGAACCGTCCCTACCCTTCCCCTCTCTAACTACCCGTCATTCCGAGCGAAGCACAGCCGAGTCGAGGAATCTCGTTGTCGTAGCACCCCCTCCCTCCCGCGTCCTTCCCGTTGTCCTCGCGGATGCGGGGACCCATCCCCTGCCCGTCGGCCATCTGGTTAGGGTGGTTGGCGAACCGTCCCTACCCTTCCCCTCTCTAACCACCCCTCATTCCGAGCGAAGCACAGCGGGGTCGAGGAATCTCGTTGTCGTAGCACCCCCTCCCTCCCGCGCCCCTCCCGTTGTCCTCGCGGATGCGGGGACCCATCCCTCCGTTGTTGCCCCTTACAGCCCGACCCCGTGAAGACGCGGATGCGGGGACCCATCCCCCTGCCCGTCAGCCATCTGGTAGGGGCGTCCCTAGTGGGCGCCCTCCCCTCCGTCATTCCAGCGCCCCACTCCCCGTAGGGGCGATTCGCGAACTGCCCTTCCACTTCCCCTCTCTAACCACCCGTCATTCCGAGCGAAGCACAGCCGAGTCGAGGAATCTCGTTGCCTTGCCTAGGTTCGTTGCGATTCGTTGTTAATTTACCCTATGGCCCTCACAACGGCTGCGGTAGCTGCAACGGCGGCAGCCATGCCAACGACTAACGTTCCAACCATCCACTTGATTAAATCTGCCTTTAGGTTCGCCAAATCCGCCTTGGTAGCCAGATGATCATAGGCCCCTTCAAGTCTGCTAACTCGGTTGGAAATTTCCTCAACCGTGGCCATTATTGCCCTCCAAACTTTTGACCTAATGAGCACACACCATTTTAGCACATACTATTCAAGGCCCGCCCCGCCATCTTCGGCAGCTCCCTACACTCACACCCCCAATCGCCCTACCCTTCCCCTTCATCAAGCATGGCTAAACTTGCCGTAACGCAGTTACCCCCGCTGGAACTCCGCCTCTTCCAGCATTCGCGCCAGAATCGGATGCGTCGCGGGTTTCCTCAGGTCCAGTGACGATATGGATATGGCCCGAAAGAGCACTCCGGTGCTAACTGACGCATCCACCGACTCTCCCATCTCAGGCAGTTCCACCCCGAGGGCTTGGGCCACGTAAAGGGCCGCCACCCTTCCCACCTGTGAGTTGTAGCAGCGTGTGAGAACCCGCCCTCGGTGCAGCATGACAACCCCTGTCTTGCCGTGTCGCAGGGTCACCGGCACCCGACGGCGCGGTACGTCCAGGATCCCCTCGGCGTACTCCCAGGCCTTGGTCCGGCTCACTCCCACGTTATTTCCCCCATCTTGCGAACATTGCGTCGTCCGTAATCACGGAATCGCGCTCACAAGCCCCGGGACTACTCCTCCGCCAGCCTGTCACGGACGAAGGTCAGCACCTCGTTCGCAAGCTCCAAGGCCCGCTCCGTCTCCAGATCGTCGAATACGTCGGCGGGGATTCCGCCGGGCAGATAGTTCGGGTACCTCGTCAGGTTGTAATACTTGTCCAGGTAGATGGCCCGGACCTTCAGCACGTCGAACAGCATCTCGAAGATCTTCGCATCCTCGCAAAGGTCCGCCAGCGAGTGGCCCCAAACGTCCTCCGCTCCCCGGGAGTAGAGAAACCCTTTCATCGACTTTTCGCCGCACTGCTGGGCCATGAAGCAGGCCAGGTTAAACCGCTCGTGCTCCTGCGCCAGACGTGCGTCGTCCAAGTCTCGATCCGCCTGCGCCAGCCATCGGGCGCCCTTGGCTGTGGGTTGCCTCGCAGCCGGGTTTTCAGGGATGGGTTGTTCAACGTAGCCCAGGCGGAAGCACTTGGGGCATCTTATGGTCTGGCCGCCGTAGGTGTCACGCACGATGGTTCTGCCAAGGATTTCTCCTTGGCCTTTGCACTGGCTGCAAACGACCCATCGGTGGCCGTCACTGGGAGCTTTGTCGGGGTAAGGTTTCATCGGTGTCTACATGTTCCTCTGGAGGGTTTGAATATACAGCGTGGAATCATTATCGTGTATCGGAGGCTGTCCGATTTAGGAGGACAGCGGCGGCCTAATTTAGCGTCCCCTACCCCAAAGCCCTCACAACGGCTGCGGTAGCTGCAACGGCGGCAGCCATGCCAACGACTAACGTTCCAACCATCCACTTGATTAAATCTGCCTTTAGGTTCGCCAAATCCGCCTTGGTAGCCAGATGATCATAGGCCCCTTCAAGTCTGCTAACTCGGTTGGAAATTTCCTCAACCGTGGCCATTATTGCCCTCCAAACTTTTGACCTAATGAGTATGCACCATTTTAGCACATACTATTCAAGGCCCGTCCCGCCATCTTCGGCAGACTCCCTACATTCACACCCCCAATCGCCCTACGCTTGCCCTGCATCAAGCATGGCTAAACTTGCCGTAACGCAGTTACCCCCGCTGGAACTCCGCCTCCTCCAGCATTCGCGCCAGAATCGGATGCGTCGCGGGTTTCCTCAGGTCCAGTGACGATATGGATATGGCCCGAAAGAGCACTCCGGTGCTAACTGACGCATCCACCGACTCTCCCATCTCAGGCAGTTCCACCCCGAGGGCTTGGGCCACGTAAAGTGCCGCCACCCGTCCCACCTGGGAGTCGTAGCATCGGGTGAGAACCCGCCCCCGGTGCAGCAGGACTATCCCCGTCTTTCCCCTCCGTAGCGTCACCGGCACCCGCCGGCGGGGTACGTCCAGAATCCCCTCGGCATACTCCCACGCCTTAGTCCGGCTTACGCCCACGTTACTTTTCCCTTCTCGCGGACATTGCGTTGTCCGTATTCACGGAATCGCGCTCGCAAGCCCCGCGCCTACTCCTCCGCCAGCCGCTCTCGGACGAAGGTCAGCACCTCAACTGCAAGCTCCAAGGCCCGCTCCGCCTCTAGATCGTCGAATACGTCGGCGGGAATTCCGCCGGGCAGATAGTTCGGGTACCTCGTCAGGTTGTAGTACTTGTCCAGGTAGATAGCCCGGACCTTAAGCACGTCGAACAGCATCTCGAAGATCTTCGCGTCCTCGCATAGGTCCGCCAGTGAGTGGCCCCAAACGTCCTCCGCTCCCCGGGAGTAGAGAAACCCTTTCATCGCTTTTTCCCCGCATTGCTGGGCCATGAAGCAGGCCAGGTTGAACCGTGAATGCTCCTGCGCCAGACGTGCGTCGTCCAGGTCTCTCTCCGCCTGCGCCAGCCATCGGGCGCCCTCCGATCTCCGGTTAGGCATCATAGACTACCTCCCCCATCTGAATGGTGCGCCCCAGGCTGGAGTCGGAAGCGCCCAACTCGTCAAATTCCTCCGGCGTGTAGGGGAAAAAATCTACCGCCACCGAGGGCGACAGGTGGCTGTAGAAGAAGTCGGGCCGTCGAACGAAGGGCCGGTCGTCATCCATAACCATCACCAGCTTCAAAGAGGAGTCCGGCTCCACGGTGCCCGGGTAGAGGGGGTTCAGCAGAATTGCCCTCCTGACTCCCAACTGCGGCAGCATCGCGATTATCTTGTCCAACTCCTCTTGCAGGAGCTTCATCCGGTACTGGACGAATCCGACTCTCATGGGCATAGGTCGCTCCGGTTGTTTAATTTCTCTGGGTATCTCAACGGGGCCTCCGCCTTCACTACAACTCCCAGTCCAGGATAACCATGTGCGTTTCCCTGGGGCCGTGGGCGCCGATGACCAGGGTCTGCTCGATGTCCGCTGTCCGGCTGGGGCCGGTGATGAAGTTCATGTAGCTGCCCGCGTCGGCGCCGTCGCGCAAGTAAGCCAGCCTACGCAGAAAATACAGGTCGTCCAGGCTCTCAAGCGTCTGCGAGGGCTTCACCAGGGCTACGTGCACCGGCGGGAGGAGGGACGTCAGTCTGCTCACTCCCCGGCGGGGCAGAATAACGACGGTGCCCGTTTCAGCGATGGCGTAGTCAACCCCGGTCACGCCCAGGTCGGCGTCGGCGGGATTGAAGATTCCATCGCTTTCGTGACCGCGGGCCATCACCTGCACCGATGCGCCCAGGGACGAAAGCGCGTCGTCCAGGGGCACGTCGTCAAAGACCCCCTGCACGGAGCGCACCACTTGTCGGGCCTCGATCTTCTCGGCCAGCTGATAGACATAACCAACGGCGTCCTCCACCCCCGCTGCCCGATGGACGATCCAGCCTCGCAGCTCAGCCACCCGCGCCAACTCGTCGATGTTGGCCTGGCGATTGATAGATAGCCTCTCCAGCGTCGCCCGTTCCCGCTCTTCCAGCGAGGCCCGTTTCTCCTGCAACCGGGCGTAGGGATGTTCCGGCGGGCCGGCCTTTCGCCCCAGTGCTTCTCTAACCGACGCTATGAACTGTTCCGGCGGCGTCCCCAGGACCTCCTTCAACGGTCCTCCCCTTCCAGCCGTTCCGACCATATCTGGCGGAAGCTCTTGTGTGGCAGAGCGGGCAGGTCCCGAGAGCGGGTCCAGCGAGAGAAGGGCGGAAGCGGCATCCGGCGGATGAAGCCCCCCCTGGCCAAGGGCCATTGCGCCAAGAGGCCCAGCGTCCGAGTCAGCCCCAGTAGGCGGGGGCTGCTCATGAGCCGGCGGTAGCCGCTTGCCAGCAGCCGGTCGGGGAGGGAAGCCTTGGCAGGGGCAGACTCGGATCCCTCCGAAATCTGGGACCGCAGCTTCAACAGCATGCGCGGAATGTTTATCTTGATGGGACAAACGTCCCGGCAGGCCCCGCAGAGACTGGAGGCGTTGGGAAGGTCTTTGCTTCGTTCCAGTCCCACCAGAACCGGAGACACCACCGCGCCGATAGGCCCGGGGTACACCCAGCCGTAGGAGTGTCCGCCCACCTTCCGGTACACGGGGCATGCGTTGAGGCAGGCGCCGCATCGGATGCAGTATAGGGCCTCTCTCAGGTCCAGGTCCGCCAGCAGGCGAGAGCGCCCGTTGTCAACGATAACTAGGTGAAACTCCTCCGGCCCATCTTCGTCGTCGGACCGCTTCGGCCCGTAAACGTGCGTCACGTAGCTGCTTATGCGCTGGCCAGTGGCCGCCCGGGGCAGCAGCCGAATGAAGACGGGCAAGTCTTCCATGGATGGCACTATCTTCTCCATGCCAGTTATGGACACCAGAACCCGCGGCACGGAGGTGCAGAATCGTCCGTTGCCCTCGTTTGTAATAAGGGTCACCGTGCCCGTCTCCGCCACCAGGAAGTTGGCTCCCGTGATGCCCATGTCGGCGCTCACCAGCTTCTCCCGCAAAACCTCCCGCGCCGCGCCGGCCATGGACTCGATGTCTTTAAGGTTCGGACGGCCTATCTTCTTTCCGAAAAGCTCGGAAACTTCTTCCTTGGACTTGTGCATGGCGGGGGCGATGATGTGGAAGGGCGTTTCATTGGCCAACTGGATGATGTATTCGCCCAGGTCCGTCTCCACCGGCTCCACGCCCATGTCCTCCAGGAAGGGATTCAGGCCCATCTCCTCCGACACCATCGACTTGCTCTTGATGGCCAGCTTCAGACCCCGTGTCTGGGCGATGCGACCTACTATGGCGCGGGCCTCGTCGGCGTCCTTGGCGAAGTGCACGTGACCGCCGTTTTCAATGACCCGTTCGCGAAGGAGTTCCAGGTAGTAGTCCAGGTTGTCGAGGGTGTGGCGCTTGATCTCCCGCCCCTGTTCCCGAAGCTCCTCCCACCTCTGGGGCGAAATCTCCTCAATGGCCTCGGCCCTTGCCCCGTCGAAAGTGCCCATGGAGCGGCTCATGAAGGACTGGAGCTTGGCGTTGGCCAGGACGCGAGCGGAGGCCTGGCGAAATTCTTGAGTCTTTACTTCCGACATCTAGCAGTCCTCTCGCAGAAGCCCGTTTGTGGATAGCCGGGGGTTCTTGAAAAGTGTGGCGAAATCAGACATTTATGATCCCTTCCAGAGAATCTGGGCCAGGTGGCGGGCCTCCACGCCCGTGCCGCGGCGGTTCAGCCCGCCCCGAATCTGCATCAGGCAGCTAGCGTCGCAGGCCGCCACTGTCGACGCCCCGCTCTTGACCACGTTCGCAACCTTGTCGTTCAACATGGCTTCGGAGATGTCCGGGTACTTGACGGAGAAAGTCCCGCCGAAGCCGCAGCAGGTGTCGGCGTCCTCCAGCGGGACGTACTCCAGCCCCTTCACGCCCTTCAGCAGAGACACCGGTTCTTCGACGGCTTCCAACTCCCTGAGCAGGTGACACGAGGGATGATAGGTAACCTTGTCGTCGTGGGTTGCGCCCACGTCCGTAACGCCCAGCACATTCACCAGAAACTGGGAGAACTCATACACTTTGTTGCTGAGGGCCTTGGCTTTCGGCCCGTACACCGGGTCGTCTCGAAAGATGTCCGGGTAGAAGACCTTCATCATGGAGGCGCAGGAGCCGGAGGGCACGACGACGTACTGGCAATGTTCGAAGCCGTCGAGCACGCGCCGGCCAAGCTGCGTGGCGTCCTTACGGAAGCCGGAGTTGTAGAGGGGCTGACCGCAGCAAGTCTGGTCCGGCGGGAAGTCCACCCGCACCCCCTGACGTCGCAGCACGCCCACCACAGCCTCCCCAACTTCGGGAAAAAGCTGGTCCACCAGGCAGGTGACAAACAGGGAAGCGCGGATTGGGGTAGTTTCAGCCATCAGTCCCTCGGCTCAAAGATTGAAACTCAGAGTATCAGAGCGCCGCAAGCGGGGCAAGCTAGGGCTTGGGCTGTGGCCTGAACTAGACATGCTTCCTCGCTAACCGGATACGTTGTTGGTATAATCCCAGCGACCCTACTCTCCGCCCAAGATCCGGGAGGTTCGCCATGACCATCGCGAAGCCCTTCGTTACCCAGACCGGCCAGACTGGGGAGTTCTTCGTCTTCCCTGACCCGCCGAAACATCCCGAAGACAAGATGACCAGCTTCGACCACCTGACCATCACTGGCAATGCTCACTATCTGGCCATCCATCTGGGCAGCCCCGAAACTACCCTGGTGGCAGGCGACCGCTACCTTGCCCTGGCGCCCACCCGGAGTCTGGCTGGAGTTAGGTACCCAGACCTTTTGGTGGCTTTCAACGTCGACCCGGCGGCCTACAAAGCCCGCAACGCCTACGTCATCGAAGATCAGGGGAAACCGCCGGACCTTGTGATGGAGATTGCGTCGCGGCGCACCGGCCGCGTGGACGTTACCGCCAAACGAGACGACTACGCTGCCCTGGGCATTCTGGAGTATTGGCGATTCGATGAGACGGGTGAGTACCATGGCTCGCGGCTAGCTGGCGACCGGCTGGAGAAAGGCGTGTACGATCCTCTGCCTATCGAAGAACTGCCGGATGGCATATTGCAAGGCTACAGTGCCGTATTAAACTTGAACCTGCGCTGGGAGAAGGGCCAACTGAGTTGGCACGATCCTTCGACAGGGGAATACGTGCCCACCTTCGAAACCGAACGCGCCGCCCGCCTTCGCGCCGAAGAACGCGTCCGCCAACTGGAAGCGCAGCTCCGTCGCACTAACTAACATTGGGTAATTCCCAATTCCGCCAAAATCTCTGCCAGATGCTCCCCTGGGTATATCAGTTGGGCCATGTTGGCCTTGGCTGAACCATTGAGGTTCAAAGTATCAGAGCAGGAGCAACCTAGGGACTAGCAGCGCAGCACAGCTTGAAAGATTCCAGAAACTCCCTAACGTCATCGCCGTCATCGTAGATGGAATCCTCTAGTTCGTTTGCCACGTCCTGTTCGTCGTAGTCCCCAATTACCGTAATGATCCAGAGCCAGAATTTTTCCCATCCCGATTCCTCGGCCAGTTCATCGGTCATATTCTGGGCAAAGAACCTACGCACCTTGTGTTCGTCCAATCTCACGTCATATCGTCGTCCCAACCGCACTATCCCCGATGAAAGGAGAGTCACGTCTCGGTCATCCATAAAGGTGCGCCAATCCGGCGTAGCGGTGGGAGTTGGCGTTGCCTTATCGTTCTCTTCTGAGTCACTAGTCAACGCTGTCCCAATAATACCCATGATGAATAAGACGCCAACTACGACAAGGACAATCGGCCACGGATTTGTCTTCTTGTTTGTCTCCCAAGAGCTGGGTTTTCTATTGCTGGAACCGATGTCCGAGTGAGGGCTAGACACCCTATTGCCGCATCTCTTGCAGAACTGGTCGCCGCCGCCGACCGTGGTTCCGCAGGCGGGGCAATTTGGGGTTTTTTCTGGAAGGACTATCTCAGCCATTCATAATACAAGGGACTTCCGTCGTGGTTAGAGATGCGCATTCTCCAACTAGCGGAATACAAAGCTGTGGCGGGAGTGGGAGGGAGTCGAACCCTCCCATCCCGGTTGTGACGGGATACAGCGGATTTGAAGTCCGCGAGAGCCACCGGGCCCCATCCACTCCCGTTATGAGTTCGTCTAAGCGCCCCGTCTATAATCGGCGGGGCGTAATTTCAGTCGTTCGCGCTGGCTCCAAAGCCGACGCCGGGACGAAAAAGTTAAGCGGCCAGCGCCGCCTGTATCTTCTTCCTCAACTGGCCCTTGGGCACCGCGCCCACAATCTGCTCCACGGGCTTGCCGCCCTTGAAGATCAGCAGCGCCGGAATGCTGCGGATGCCGTAGGTCACGGCCGTTATGGGGCTGGAGTCCACGTCCACTTTGGCGAAGTCCATGACTCCGTCCATCTCTTCCGCCAACTCGTCCACAATGGGGGATATCATCTTGCAGGGCACGCACCACTCCGCCCAGAAGTCCACCAGTACGGGAAGCTCCGCCTCTACTACCTTTTCGTTGAATTCAGCATCGTTCACGGCAAAGGGTTTCGCCATTGGTTCCTCCCAGTGTAAGGTTATTATGTGTATCTTCAGCGGGGTGTGCTCCCCTTCTGTTATTTCAGTGTATACGCACGTTGACTTTGGGTCAACGGCTGCGGGTTGAATGTCCTTAGGGCCGACCGGCATGCCGGCTAGGGAGGTAGCTTGAACGGTACAGGGAGAACGGGCCTTCTTGGCCGGAAGCTTCGCCTGCGTCCCGAGTCTTGGGGCCGCCTTGGCGAAGCCACCTGCGTGGTGGAGGGCCATCGCGTCTTCGTCTCCGGCGCCATTCCCGGCGAGGAAGTGGTGGCAGAGGTTTTTCGAGAGCGAAGGCACTACGTGGCCGCGCGTACGTTGGAGGTGATTGAACCTTCACCCGAACGCGTCGATCCGCCATGCCCCTACTTCGGCCCGTGCACCGGCTGCCAGTGGCAGCACGTCAGCTACGACGCCCAGCTCCAGTACAAGTTCGACGCTGTAAAGGACGCCCTGAAGCGGGTAGGCGGCTTTTCCAACCCGTCCGTGGCCCCGACGATTCCCTCGCCCGACCAATTCGGCTACCGCAACCACGCCCGGTTCACTGTGGGGGAAGAAGGCTCTCTGGGCTTCGTGAACCGGGAGACCCGGCGGCACGTGTCCGTGGACAACTGCATGATCATGGATCCCGGTGTCAACGACATTCTGAGTAAACTTCAGGGGCGGTGCGCCGAGACCACCCAGCTTTCCGTGCGTTGGGGCGTCAACACCGGTGATTACCTCGTGCAACCCACCCTCAAGTCGTCGGATATTCCCGTGACCACCGGCCAGAAGCGCTACGTTGAAACCCTGAGGGGCAGCTCCTTCCGCATCGCCTCCCCCTCCTTCTTCCAGGTCAACATAAAGCAGCTGGAGCGGTTGGTGGACCTGGTCAAGGACGGTCTGCAGCTCTCCGGCGACGAAACCTTGGTGGACGCCTACGCCGGCGTGGGCACCTTCGCCTTGCTCCTCGCACCCTACGCCAAGCGGATAATCGCCATCGAGGACTCCCCCGCCGCCGTCGAGGACGCCAAAGCCAACGCCGCTGGCCTCTCCAACGTTGAGTTCCTTCAGGGACGCACGGAGGAGGCGCTCCCCAACCTTCAAGTGCAGCCCGATGGAGTGATCCTTGACCCATCACGCAAGGGTTGCCACCCTTCCGCCCTCAAGGCCCTGAAGGAACTCAAGCCCCGACGTGTTGTCTACGTCTCTTGTGACCCGTCCACCCTCGCCCGCGACCTGAAGATTTTGTGCAAGGACGTCTTCTTTCTGGAGAGCGTCACTCCTGTCGACATGTTTCCCCAGACCCACCATGTGGAATGCATCGCCGTCCTCACCCTCCGGCGTCCTCTGGAAGGACTGTTGCTTGCCTCCTCCTCTCCGCGGCGGCGCCAGCTGATGACAAGCCTGGGAGTACCCTTTGAGGCCACGACGCCGGATGTAGAAGAGCGGACCGAAGAAGGAGAATCACCCGAAGACACGGTACGCCGGCTGGCCCTGGCCAAAGCGCAAGCGTCGGCCCAGCGGCATCCCGGCCGGCTCGTCGTGGGAGCCGATACCCTGGTGGTGTCGCAAGGTCGGGTGTTGGGGAAGCCCGCCGACGCTGCCCAGGCTCGGCAGATGCTGACGAGCCTCCGTGGGCGCGTCCATCGTGTTGTTACGGGCGTTGCCGTGGTCGACGGCGCTGCGGGCCAGTGGCGGTTGGACGTGTGCGAGAGCGAGGTTCTGATGCGAAATTATTCCGCGTCGGAAATCGATCAATACGTGGCCTCGGGACGGGCGTCGGACAAGGCCGGAGGCTACGGCGTTCAGGACCGGAGCCTGAACCCGGTGTCGCGGGTGGAAGGGTGCCGTGCCAATGTGGTGGGCCTGCCCCTCTGCACCATGGCGCGGCTGCTGAAAGAGTTGGGGTTCAACGTAGAATCCCTGTCGCTATCCGTCGAATGCCGACGGCATCTTCGAGTTAGAGAGTTTAGTCGAAAAACTCCCGATGTCGGACCCAGGTTAGCTTCGGATACCGACTTGAACTGCTGCCTTAGAGGTATTTCTTCGCAAGCTCTCAACAAACAGGGGAAAGAAAAATGAACTTCTTTGGCATCGGCGGCATGGAACTTCTTGTCGTAGTGTTCCTGGCCTTCATCATCCTCGGGCCGCGTCAGCTCACCAGCGTGGCCAAGGGCCTGGGACGGATGATTCGGGAACTGCGAAACGCCACCACCCAGTTCTCCCACCTGATGGATGAGGATGACGAAGTCGGCAAGGGACAGCCCCCGAAATCGAAGAATCAACGGTGAGTCAAGCCCCATTTCAAAGCCACCTGGTGGAGCTCCGAAAAAGGCTGCTGATTGCGGCCCTTGCGGTGGTGGCCACCACCATTGTCGCCTTCATCTTCCACCCGTGGATAATCCGGTTCCTGCTGCAGCCCGCCGATTCCCTAACCGATATCCCGGGACGCCTGGTGTTCATCGACGTTACGGAGATGTTCGGCGTGGCCATGAAGGTCTCCATTGTGACGGGGCTGGTTCTGGCCCTGCCGGTAGTGCTGGCCCAGATTATGCTCTTCGTGGCCCCCGGTCTGACCCCCCGTGAGAAGCGCTATCTATTCGCCTTCCTGCCCGCGGTGCTGCTGGCCTTCGCGGGCGGCGTCGCCTTCGGCTACCTTGTCCTCATCCCGCCCGCCATCAACTTCCTGGTCAACTTTGGCGGGGAAATCGCCGAGCCCACCATTCGCGTGAGCAGCTACATCAACCTGATTACAATGCTTCTGTTCTGGATGGGCGTGGTCTTCGAGACCCCGGTGATAATGTTCATACTGGCCAGGTTCGGTGTGGTGTCCTCCGCGGGGTTCGCCCGGTGGCGGCGGCACTGGGTAGTCGTGGCCTTCGTCCTTGGAGCCCTCATCACGCCCACCTTCGACCCCATCAACCAGTCCCTCGTGGCAATCCCCCTCATAGTCTTGTACGAAGCCGGAATCTGGCTCTCCAAGCTCGCCCGCCGCAAGAACGCCAACTCCCCCGAATCCTAGCGGTTGCCTGGCCCCTAGCATCAATGCCGCCTGTCAATAGTCTTTCCCACGTAGGGGCGACCCTTGTGGTCGCCCGTCCTCTCCCCCCAAGTGTCATTCCTATGAAAACAGCCCGTTCCACGCCTACGAACCCCTTCCCCCATCATGGGGGAAGGTTAGAGCTTGCCCTTGTGAAGACGGGGGATGGGGGTGAACCCCGTGCCCGATAACATTCTCCCTTGGTAAGGAGCGACCCCGAACCGCCCGCCGACGTTGGATGAACGCAGTCTGCCACACACCAAAAAGCCCCCCGATTCGAGGGGCCTAAACGGAAAGCCTCAACATGGTTCCTTTACTTGGGCGACTCCAGATGCAGGTCAACAGCAACGCTAGGGACGCCAATAATTTGGTAGGGGCGGTTCGCGAACCGCCCGTTTTGGACGAACTACTTGGGCAATTCCGTCTTTTCGGAAGCCTCCACCGGCTCCTCTTCAGGCTTGTTTTCGCTGGTGACGCCCCGCTTGAAAGCCGAAATGCCCTTGCCCAGAGCAGAGCCGATTTCCGGCAGTCGTCCTGCACCAAAGATGAGCAGCACGATGCCTAGAATAATTACCAGTTCCATCGGGCCGGGCAGTTTCATGGGAGTCTCCTCAACGCCGAAATGCTTGGAGCCAAGCATAGCATGAGCCATCCTATCCAAGCAACGCCGCCCACTCTGCGCCCTTCTTAGCCCAGTGAAGAATTACGCCGTTCTTGGGCCCCGTTTAATCCCCCTGACCACTGTAATCAACAACTACGGACCCGCTCCTACTGACATTCCCTCATTGCCGAAATTCCCCCTCCCTTGCTACCATTCCCCCCATGAAAAACTCCCTTTCCCCTCCCTTGTCCTTGCGTCGAGATCCTGCCCCCGTGAAGACGGGAGGCGGGGACCCATCTCCCCTCCGCCCCACATGTCATTCCGAGCACAGCGCCCTCCCCCCAACATGTCATTCCGAGCGAAGCGCAGCGGAGTCGAGGAATCTCGTTGCCGGGTTCAGACCCTCTATGTCATGCCATTCCCATCCCTCATTCCCTCGCAGGGCCTGCCCCTGTGAAGACGGTGGCGAGAACCCATCCCTCCCCTCCCGGCATTCGTTTGCCCGACTTTTTTCAAACGAATCGAATCCACGCCTAGTGCAATTATTTTCAAGCACAAAATCGTTTCTATTCGATTATCAAATCGAATCCTCTCCACGCCTGAATTCACCCATTCGAATCGCATTTGTTATTCAAAAGCGAATCTTCGTCCCCCATGTCCAATGCACCACCCCATCGTCCAATGCTATACTAAGTATCAAAACTAACCGGTTGGAGAAAAATGCGCACCCTTAGAGTCGCCCTGGCTCAGATGAATTCCGTGGTTGGAGATCTCACGGGCAATGTTGAACGGATCCTCCAGTTTATGGCCCGCGCTCGCGATGCCGGCGCCGACGTTGTCGCCTTCCCAGAAATGGCCATCACTGGCTACCCCGCCGAAGACCTGCTCTTCCGCTCCGCTTTCCTTCGCGACAACGTGAAAGCCATGCACCAGGCGGTTGCCGGATCCCAGGGCTTGACGGCGGTGGTGGGGTACGCCCACGTTGAAGATGGACGGATCTACAACGCCGCTGCCATTGCACACGATGGGCGGCTGGTGGACGTGTATCGGAAGCATCACCTGCCCACTTACGGCGTCTTTGACGAAGACCGCTACTTCCAGTCCGGCCGTGTCTTCCCCGTCTACGCCATCGGCGGCGTCAACGTGGGGGTGAACATCTGCGAAGACATCTGGTTCGCCGACGGCCCCGCGTCGTGCCAGCGTCGCGCCGGCGCGGAGGTTATCGTCAACGTAAGCGCCTCTCCCTACCACCTGGACAAACAGAGAATACGGGAGTCAATCGTGCGAAGCAGCGCCCGCGACAACGCCGTATACGTCGCCTATGTAAACGCCGTGGGTGGACAGGATGAACTGGTCTTTGATGGCGCAAGCGTGGTCTTCGACCCTTCAGGCGGACTCGTCGCCCGTGCCAGGGAGTTCGAGGAAGACCTGCTTGTGATCGACCTGCATCTCGCCGACGATCGATCTCCCTCGCCCAGCGCGATCCCCGTGTCCGACGTCAACGTCAACGAACGCTCCCAGCTAGAGCGACCGGACGCTGTGCCCTTGCTGGAAGGCCCCGCCGAAATCTACGGCGCCCTGGTGCTCGGCACCCGCGACTACCTCAGGAAAAACGGCTTCTCCAAGGCCCTGGTAGGACTCTCCGGCGGCATCGACTCCGCCCTCACCGCTTGTGTAGGGGCCGACGCCCTCGGTCCGGAAAACGTCAAGGTGGTGGCCATGCCCTCCCGCTTCTCCAGCGAGGGCAGCCTCTTGGACGCGGCGGCCCTTGCAGATAACCTGGGATTGGAGATGCTGACCATCCCCATCGAGGAGGGGCATCAGGCAATGCTGAATATGCTGTCAGGGTCGTTCCAGGGTACCGAGTCGGGCGTCGCCGAGGAGAACCTTCAAGCGAGACTGCGGGGCAACACGCTCATGGCCCTTTCCAACAAGTTCGGCTGGCTGGTGCTCATCACGGGCAACAAGAGCGAAATGGCCATGGGCTACGCCACCCTCTACGGCGATATGGCGGGAGGCTTCGCTGTCCTGAAGGACGTGCCCAAGACGCTGGTATACCAACTGTGTAGGTGGCGCAACAAGAACGGAACGCCCAAGAACGTGATTCCCCAGGAAATTATCGACAAACCGCCCAGCGCGGAGCTGAGACCCGACCAGAAGGACGAAGATTCGCTGCCCCCCTACGACATCCTGGACGGCGTCCTGCAGGCCTACGTGGAGGAGGACAAAAGCTACCTGGAGATAGCGTCCCTGGGCTACGATCCCGCCACGGTGCGGCAGGTGATGGCCGCCGTGGACCGGAACGAGTACAAGCGACGTCAGTCCCCGCCGGGCGTAAAGATAACCGCAAAGGCCTTCGGCAAAGACCGCCGCCTCCCCATAGTAAACGCCTACCGCCAATTCTAACCCCTCCCTTCGGCCTTCCCCGCACGCTGTCATCCTGGCAAGTCCTAGATGCCCTTGCCAGTTCCACGAGACTTGCGTCGTCCCTATGCCAAATCTGCCCTAACACGCAAACTCAGGCATTGACAGGGCAGCTCTGCAATGCAAACATAAGTGCCTAATAGGAGGTCGTTATGGCATCAACCATCGAGTGGACGGACGAAACCTGGAACCCCGTCACAGGCTGCACGCGCGTATCCCCCGGCTGCGACAACTGTTACATGTACGCGCTCTACCCCCGTCTGCGGGCAATGGGCGTTCCCGGCTACGAAAGCGCCCCGGACGAAGTTCGGCTTCTCCCTGAGCGGTTGGATGCCCCTCTACGTTGGGGTAAGCCTCGTCGGGTCTTCGTCAACAGCATGTCGGACGTCTTCCATCCCCACGTACCCTTTGAGTTTGTCACCAAAATCTTCGACGTTATGGAAGCCGCTTCGGTCAAGCGAGGACACGTATTCCAGGTCCTCACCAAGCGTCCGGGAAGAGCTGTCGCTTGGTGGAACCGAAATCAGGCTCGTTACGGTGACGTATGGCCGGAGGGAGTGTGGATAGGCACGTCGGTGGAAAGCCAGAAGTACGCCCCGCGAATCACGGTGCTCGCTCGCCTACCCGCGCCGGTCCGTTTCGTCTCCGCCGAACCCCTCCTTGAAGCCGTGGACCTCAGCCCGTGGCTGGACAGAGGAGACCTCCAATGGGTCATCGCCGGCGGAGAAAGCGGCCGCTCCGCCCGCCCCATGAACTTAGACTGGGCGAGGGCCTTGCGTGACCAGTCCTTACAGGCTGACGTAGCGTTCTTCCTGAAGCAGCTAGGCGGCAAACGAGGAAAGCGGTCAGGCAACCAAGCCGTCATAGACGGCCAAACCTGGGCCCAAATGCCCGCGGGTGTAATGAGCTGAAATGTCCACTCCCCGTTTCGGCGGCCCATGGACCGAACAGAAACTGGCAATTCTCCGCGCATATCTTGATGCCTATACAACGGCGCTGAAAAACCAACGGTTTACGTTGATTTACGTCGATGCCTTCGCTGGGCCTGGGTCATATGCTGAATTTGTGGACGAGTATGCCGAGTTTCACGAGTTCCACCGCGGATCCCCTATGATCGCTTTGGGCATTGATGAGAAGCCCTTCGATAAGCTGGTCTTCATAGAAGAGGACGCAGGAGCAGCCGACGAATTGATGACTTTGTCGAACTCGTACCGAGGACGAAATATCAAAGTTCTTCATGGCGATGCAAACGATGAGATTCCAAAATTCTGTAGGGCCATGCAGCCATTTGACCGCGCGGTTGTATTCCTGGATCCGTTTGCAACTGAAGTCTCGTGGCAAACTGTTGAGGTCATTGCGAAAACCAAGAAGATCGACTGCTGGATCCTGTTCCCCCTCATGGGAGTCTTCCGAAATATGCCCAGATCTAGAGAACCAGCAAAAGGGAAAGCAGCGTCGTTGGATCGTATATTTGGGGGAAATTACTGGTTGGAAGGTTACCAGGATTCTCCTCAATTGTCCTTCTTAAGCGTTGAGCCTAGACGTGAGCGAGTCTGGAGTAGCGAGCAGATTGCTCGTAGATACAAGGAGCGTTTGATCACCGTATTCGATAGAGTTGCCCCAACCTCACGAACGCTTAGAAACTCTACGAACGTCCCACTATTTGAGCTGTTCTTTGCGGCAGGCAATCCGAAGGGGGCGCCTATTGCAGTCGACATCGCTAACCACATATTGAAGAATTGGTGACGTTGTGACAAAGGTGCCCCCCAACTTGTTGCCCAACCAACCCCGTGTTAACATCAGCAAACACCCTACGTCCCCGGAGGTGTCCCATGCCCACCGTCAAATATACCCTCGAAGAATTCATTCATGACATGGACTCTCTGTTGGACAAGGGGGCCGATCAGCAGCGCATCTTCGACGAAGGCTCCGCCTACCTGGAACGGCTCATTCGCAACCCCGAGGCCATACCGGAGGAATACCGCCGTCCCCTCGGCAAAGGCCCTCGCGCCAGCCACGGCAGCTACAAGCTCCACCAGGGAGAAAACGGCCTCGCAATCTCCTCCATAATCTGGGGCCCCGGCGACCACATCGGCCCCCACGACCATCACACCTGGGGCATGATCGGCGTCATGGAAAACGTGCTGGCCGAAACCCGCTTCCGCCGCCTGGATGACCGGACCGACACTGAATACGCCGTCCTGGAGAAAGACCGCGTGGACCTCTCCAAGTCCGGCGAGGTGTCGCTCCTGATTCCCGACGTGGACGAGATACACCAGATAGACAACGAGTCTGACAGGCCCACGGTGGAGATACACGTCTACGGAAGCTCCCTGCAGGGCCTCGAGCGCTGCCGGTTCGACCTGGCCACCGGCCGGGTCTATTCCTACGTTTCCGGCCAGGCCGACAACGAGTAGAATGGCAGCCCTCGTCTCCCCAACGAACCTCATAGCAGGAGAAACCATGACGTCCTACACCACCTCCCACGAACTGCGTGCCCTTCTTACGTCCCAGAAGGAATTCGCCCTGCTCGATGTTAGGGATGCGGGCAGCTACAACAGCTCCCATATACCCGGCGCTAGTCTGCTTCCTCGGCGCCGCATCGAGTACGACCTGTCCGCCCTCGTGCCCTTCCGAGGTGCGCCCCTGGTCCTGTGCGACGACGCCGGACGACAGGCGTCCCTCTCCGCCGTAACCGCCGAGCGCATGGGCTACAGCCGCGTTTCGGTTCTGGAAGGCGGCATCAATCGTTGGACTTCGTTGGACTTCCCCACCGAGTGGGGCACCAACGTCCTCAGCAAAGATTTCGGCGAGCGGGTGGAGGTGGAACACCGGGTGCCGGAGATTGACTCCATAGAGTTGAAGCGTCGTATCGACTCCGGGGAAAAGCTGGTGATTATGGACACCCGCACACCGGAGGAGTTCCGCAACTTCTCCATCCCCGGCGGACGCAGCGTGCCTAACGGGGAGCTTGCCCTCCACGTTACCGACATCCTGAACGAACATGGGCCGGACTCCACCGTCATCCTCAACTGCGCCGGTCGCACCCGCAGCATCATCGGTACGCGCGCCCTCCAGCGCATGGGCGTCCCCCGCGTCTTAGGCCTCAAGAACGGCACCGCCGGTTGGGTCCTGTCGGGCCTCGAGCTGGAGACGGGTGCGGACAGTCTATCCCTGCCGCCGGTCTCTGCCGAGGGCGAGGCTCTCGCCGCGGACTACGCCGAAAGAGCAGCCGAAGAAGACGGCGTCCGGTTCATGGACTTCCCTGAACTGAAGTCAGTCATGGCCAGGACTCAGCAGGAAACAGTCTACCTGGTGGACGTCCGTCGGGAAGAGGAATATCGCGGCGGACACATCCCAGGCTTCCGATGGTTCCCCGGCGGTCAGGCGGTCCAGCGGGCCGACGACGTGGCCCCCGTGCGTAACGGCCTCATTATATTCGCCTGCGACGGTAGGGTGCGCTCTACCCTCGTCGCTTCCTGGTTCCGGCAGATGGGCTTTCCCAACGTCTACGCCCTCCGCAGCGGTGTAACCCGGTGGGCCGCCCAGGATTGGGAGTTGGAGGAAGGTATGCCGAGTCCCCTCCCCTTCGCCCTTCAGGAATCCACTTCGAAGATTAGGACGGTCTCTACCCAGGCAGTGGCAGCCATGTCCCCTACTAAGAAAATCTTCGTCGGTGCCAGCGTGGAATTCGCCGACGGACACGTTCCCGGCGCTCGGTGGACTCCCCGGGGCTGGCTGGAGTCGACCATCGACGACGTGGCCCCTTGCAAAGACGATCCCATCCTCGTCACCTGCGCCAACGGCATTGACTCCATTCTTGCTGGCGCTACCCTCGCCGGCATGGGTTACTCCGACATAACCGTGCTGGAGGGAGGCATGAACGCCTGGCGCAGCCAAGGCTTAGAGGTGGAAAATGGTCTCGCCGGCGTTATGACCCCGCCCAACGACGTGGTAGTCATGGGCCCCCATCGCTCCTACGCCGACACCATCCACTACCTCCGCTGGGAAGAAGAACTAGGCCACAAATACACCCCCAAAGCTTGAGCCGCACAATCCACAGGTGGGACTTGAGGACTAGCGCTCATTTCTCCATCAGTATGCGCTATCAATAGAACCCAAGGACAGGAATTTTCACCGACGCTGTGGGTCCCTATGCATCAGTGCTGTGGGTCCCTATGCATCAGTTTTGACAAGCATCCTGGACTAATTTGTTTGTTGAGTTTAGCTATTAATCTTTGTATTCTAGTCGAAGTGAAGCGCAATATTATCAGAAGGAATGATTTGTCAACGTGCTATTGTTGAAATGAATTTCCAAAGGGAAGCTACATGAAAAAATTTCGCGGAGAGGTTAGCGAGATCAAAGCTATCGTAGACAAGTTGGGCCATAAAGGTAGATGGTCCGAAGACAATGGTAAGAGGGTATTTCGGAGCGAAGACGGCGCAATCTTTAACTGGTGGCCCTCCACAGGAACTATACTGATTCAAGGACCTAAAGCAGCCCGCGCTAAGTTGCAGGACGCGATCGAAAAGACGTTGGCAGATATCTCTCTATCTAGCGATGTCCCCCATTCAATCGCAACAGAAATACCCTCTGCTGACGCATCTCCAAGCTCTGCTTCGGCAGGTCCAGCTCCAAATGAGGAATCCAAAAGGGTATTTGTCGTTTATGGGCATGATAAAGTTGCTTGCGAACAGCTTGAACTCGTTCTCCACCGTTTGGGTTTAGATCCTTTTGTTCTCGGAAATACCAGTGGGGGAGGCCTGACGATTATAGAAGCTCTAGAACGTGAGATAATGTCTCCCTCAGAAGCAAAGCGATTTGGAATCGTCTTGCTTACGCCTGATGATATGGGATACAAGCTGGGAGACACTCTTGGAAATGCTGAACCCCGAGCCAGGCAGAATGTGGTTATGGAAATGGGTATGTTGATAGCAGCATTTGGAAGACCCCGGGTTGCAATCCTCAAGAAAGGTCACCTAGATGTTCCGTCGGACGCCAGCGGAATAATTTACCTGCCCTTCAATAACCATGTCAAAGAAGCAGCGCCACGGCTCTGTCAAAGGCTTGGAGAAGCAGGATTTGAACTTAGTCCAGATTCGATAGCCAAAGCATCTGCCTGATGGCAACAAAGAAACAAGTTACCATATACACTGATGGCTCGTGTCTTGGTAATCCCGGTCCTGGCGGCTATGGCGTAGTGTTGAAATTAGGGGAGCATCGCCGGGAACTTAGTGGAGGATATCGCCGTACCACCAACAACCGTATGGAACTCATGGGACCTATTAAGGCCATCGAAGCGCTCAATCAAAGTTGCTGCGTAACCCTCCACAGCGATTCTCGGTACTTGGTAGATAGCATCCAAAAGGGCTGGGCTAGGCGTTGGAGGGACAACGGTTGGAAGCGAAACAAGCGAGAAAAGGCTATCAATCCGGATCTTTGGAAGATTCTCTTGGACCTTTGTGAAAAGCATGAGATTGAGTTTCGTTGGGTGCGGGGCCACTCTGGAGATCCTGAGAACGAGCGATGCGATCAGTTGGCAGTGCAAGCAGCCAATGAGGATAGCCTCCCATTAGATGAAGGATATGAATCTGTCTCGAAGTCTCGGCGAATGATCTGGTGAAGAAGTCTATCCTAAACTTTCGCTCTCAGGGTTGCCACCCCCTTCTTCCTCTAGCCACAATCATGCCATCCGGCCTGGCCTATGCCAGATCCCGTGCAGTGCATTTCCTCTATTCCGGTTACAGAATTGACGTTCTTATTGTAATATGGTAGTATTCCGCCGACTGGAGGCACGATATGGCAAAAAAGAAGGACAATGCCCTGGAGATAGCCCTTAGCCAGATAGAGCGGCACTACGGCCGCGGAGCCGTCATGCGGCTAGGAGCGTCCGACAAGATTCATCCGACGGAGGTAATCTCCACGGGGTCCCTGGCCCTGGACCTGGCCCTCGGAATTGGCGGCATCCCCAAGGGGCGGGTCACGGAGATATATGGCGCAGAGGCTGCGGGAAAGTCTACTCTGGCTGTCCACATCATGGCTGAGAGTCAGAAGAAGGGCGGTATTGCCGCCTACATCGACGTTGAACACGCCATGGACCCAATCTACGCCAAAAACTGCGGCGTGGACGTGGATGCCCTTCTGGTGTCCCAGCCCGACGACGCGGAACAGGCCCTTGAGATTACCGAATACCTGGTGCGCAGCGGCGCTGTGCAGGTGGTTGTGCTGGACAGCGTAGCCGCCCTGGTGCCGCGCTCCGAAATCGAGGGCGACATGGGGGATACCCATGTGGGATTGCAGGCCCGGCTCATGTCCCAGGCTCTGCGAAAGCTCACCTCCGCCATCAACCGCTCCAACACCGCCGTCGTCTTTATCAACCAGCTTCGCGAGAAGGTCGGCGTCATGTTCGGCAGTCCGGAAGTCACTCCCGGCGGTAGGGCGCTGAAGTTCTATAGCTCCGTTCGCATAGACCTTCGACGGGTGGAGGCCATCAAGAAAGGGACCGAAATGGTCGGCAGCCGCGTTCGCGCCCGTGTGGTCAAGAACAAGGTAGCGCCCCCCTTCAGGGTCGCGGAATTCGACATCATGTACGGCAAGGGCATCAGCTGGACCGGAGATCTCCTGGAGTTGGGGGCCGACAAGGACATCATCCAGAAGCGAGGCTCCTTCTACTCCTACGGCGAGACGCGTCTTGGTCAGGGGCGGGAGAACGCAAAGCAGTTTCTGCAGGAAAACAGCGCAATGGCCCAGGAGATTGAGGCGCTCATCCGGGGAGAGAAGACGGAGCCTGATCCTGTGCCTGAGCCTGAGCCCGCGGCGACTGCGGCGGCCGACTGATAGACATTCCCCCCACTCAGAGAGGCCGCAGGCCGTCTGCGAAGCGGCCCAAGGCTCCCAAGAAACCCCTGGACGTTGCCCTTCGCTTCCTCTCGTACCGCTCCCGCAGCGAGGCGGAGATTCGCCGGCGCCTCAGCAAAGATTTCCCTCCGTCGTTGGTTGAAGAAACCGTGGTCCGTCTAAAGGAATCCCGCCTCCTGGACGATGCGGCCTTCGCAAGGGCCTGGCGGGATAGTCGAGAACGTCACTCCCCCCGCTCCAAGTTCATGCTCCGCCAGGAGTTGGCCCAGCGCGGCGTGAAGGGACAGGCAGCGGAAGAGGCATTGGAGGGATTGGACGAAGATGCCATGGCGCGACAGGTTGGCGCCAAATATCTGCGAAGGTTGTCGGCGCTGGACAGGAGGGCGTTCTTCACCAGGATGATGGGTTACCTGCGCCGGCGCGGCTTCAACTACCGAATCTGCGCCGACACCACGGAACGCCTGTGGGCGGAGGCTTCCGACGCGCCAGAGTCCGATGCGGGCTTGGCTGGTAGGACTCGCGGGCTATTTGAACCGGCTGACGGCGATGTAGAGGGACAGGGTTAGGAATAACAGGGCGAATCCCGCGTCGAGGTAGTTGTATCTCTCCGCTCCGGGACGGAAGAGAGCGACTGCCGTGGCCGCGGCATAGGCCATGACCACTCCGGATGTCGCCACCATAGATAGCCCCCGCCCCCGCTTGCCATTGGTGGCGAGGCTAACCGCGTTGCCCACGAGGCAACCTATACCGGCCGTCAGGATAACGACTAGGAAGGGTATCCAGGCGAATCTGTATAGTTTGTCACGACGAAAACTGCCCCTAGAACACCGCCCAGTCCCATCGTCGCAGCGTACGCCGCCAGATACTGCTTGATGTTCGCTTCGAATGCGAGAGGCTTGAGCCTCCGCGCACAATACCTGCATCGGCTCCCCTTCGGCGTTTGAACCATGCACCGAGAGCAGTCCAACTCGCCGCAGCGAACGCACTCAAGCGTAGTTCTACACCCACGATGGATTGAGCATTCCCTTCCGTTCGGACGTTTTAGCATGTCACGTCATCATCGTCTTCCTGTGACGGTGACCTAAATAGACTCGGAACTACCTGACCCGGCCGACGGAGATGTACACGGCCAACGCCAGCAATAGCACGGCGGTCACAATGTTGAAAAGGTCGTATCTGTACGCTTCGGGCTGGGCTAGGGTCGTTATCGTAGCTGCTGCGAATGCTATCACCACCCCGGAAGCCGCTATCAAGGCCAGACCCTGTCCCCTCTTGCGATTTGCGGCAACACTCACAGCCTCCCCCACCAGGTAACCAATGCCCGCAGCAAGGATCCCGGTCAGAAAAAGAAACCAGCCAATTTCTATACGCAGCAGGGCCCCCACCACTCCCAGAACGGTACCCAGCCCCACCGCTGCAACGGAGGCCATCAGGTACTGCTTTGCGGTCACGTCGAACACTGGAGATTTGCGGACCCGCGCGCAATCGCCACACCTGCTCCCCACCGGTGTCTGGATCATACAACGAGGGCAGATAAACCGCTCGCACCTCCCGCAGGCCAACCCCGTCTCCACGTTGGTATGCGTAGCGCAGTAGTTCACCGCTTCCTGGTATTCCATATCTTCCTCAGCCTCCGGGCTCGTCGGCAGAAATTGGCTCCCGGTTAACCCACTCGTCCCGGCTGTCCACGTCCCGATCTCTTACTAGACGGTTGAACAGCACTTTGGTCGTCGAATAGCCGGGGACCTGGGGCTTGCCGTTGGCCGTCAGACGCCTCAGCACAATTATCCCAACAATCCCGAAGCAGTACCAGACCACCACGAGAGATTGGCCCAGAAGAAAGGTCCAGAGAGGCAGCAACAAGAATGAAATCAATACCAGGACGGCGGACCGGCGAAGGAAGAGGCCCGGCAACGCCACGGCGATGAATATCCATAGCTGGTAGAAGGCCATAGCGAAGAGTCCTCCTGCCGCCGTGCTCACTCCCCGCCCCCCTTGGAACTTGAGGAAAATGGGCCAGTTATGGCCGGCGATGGATAGAAGACTGGCGATGGCCAGAGCGGGCGAGCTGCGGTCGAATCCCAGGAGGAAATTGGTGGCCCAAGAGCCGGTAGGGCCCTCCACCGAAGCGTCCAACAGCACTATTCCCAACCAAATTGGGGACGCTCCCTTGACGAAGACCTCGAAGACGCCAAGGGGTACTATCCATCGCCGTCCCACGTGCTGGAAGACGTTGGATCCGCCCACGTTGCCGCTGCCGTACTCCCGTATGTCGATGCCCTTGACCAGGCGGCCAATAATATAAGCGGTGGGCACGGAACCCACTAGGTAGGAATAGACGAAGAGAAGGGCCAGTTCCACGGCGCAGGGCCTTTGTCGCCCCTAATCCCCCGTTGGCTTGGCGGACCCGCGGGTACTGTGGGCCCGCAGTGCCTCCACCACGTCTTCCGATGGTCCGGCGAAACCCGGTAGTGTTTCGTCGTCTTGGCCAAGGGCGTGATAGTCGCTGCCCCCACAGGGAAGCAGATCAAAGCTGCGGGCCGTCTCCCTCAGCTGTTTCACTAGCGTGGGAGAGTAATTGCTGTAGTAGACCTCCATGCCCGCAAGTCCCGCCTGCTTCATCCGGCTTAGGTGCCCTTCCAGATTGTTTACGTAAGAAGGATGGGCCAACACGGCGGCCCCCCCCACGCCCCGGATGATGCCAACGGCGTCCTCAGGGCTGAGCTTCTGCCGGTCCACGTAGGCGGGGCCGTGTCGTCCCAGGTAAAGATCAAAAGCCTCCCGCACACCGGGCACGTATCCCCGTTCTACCATGGCCAGGGCAATGTGGGGCCGCCCAACGGCGCCGTCTCCGGCGAAGTGCAGCACCCGTTCCCATTCCACCGGCAGGCCCAACTCTCCCAGCCTCTCGACCATGGCCTGTCCCCTGCCGACCCTTCCCTTCCGGAACCCCGACAACACGCGCTGAAACTCCTGGTCCTGCCAGTTGAGGAAATAGCCAAGGACGTGGATCTCCGAGTCGCCCGCCTCGGTGCTTAGCTCAATACCCGGTATCAGAGATAGATGGGGAAACCGGGCCTTTGCCTCGTAGGCTTCCGTCAGCCCTTCCGTGGAGTCGTGGTCGGTGATTGCGGCAATTCGCAGCCCACGTTCGCCCAGCAGGTTCACCAGCTCCGTCGGCGACAATCGGCCGTCGGAGGCCGTGGTATGTAGATGAAGGTCGACAGTTGCCAAGACGTTCACTCCATCAGCCGGTCTACCGGCTCCGTCGGCGGAAGCCGACCAATGGAGGCGGTGATATAAGTGTGCAGGTCAATAGACGCCATGCCCTTTCTTTAATCCACTAACCGGTCCACTCGTTGGATAGACGAAGCCTGGCCCGTCTCATCGTCAATATCTACAAGAACAGAGTTGAAGGTGACCGGGCCTTTCGCCACGGAGAACCGCTGTGGGGTCTGTGTGAGGAACTTCTCTAGCACGGCGTTGGGGTCGGAGCCGATAACTGAGTTGACGGGGCCTACCATTCCCAGGTCGGAGACGTAGGCCGTTCCTTCCGGCATTATGCGGTGGTCTGCCGTGGGCACGTGGGTATGCGTCCCCACTACGGCGCTCACCCTTCCGTCCAGAAACCAGCCCAGGGCCTGCTTCTCGGACGTGGCTTCGGCGTGAAAGTCCACCAGCACAATGGTGTCCGGCGGGCCCCCCACTTCCGCAAGAACCCGTTCCGCCTCGCGGAAGGGGCAGTCTAGGGGTTCCATGAATACCCGGCCCATCAGGTTCAGCGTTACCACGTTGCCCAGCCTCAGGTGGCCCCTGCCGGGTACGCCGGGAGGAAAGTTGGAGGGCCGGACGATGGGCAGGTCTTCCTGTAGATGCGGGATAATTTCCTTCTTTCGCCAGATGTGGTTGCCGGTAGTCAAAATGTCCACACCGGCCCGGAGGAGATCCTGGGCGGTGTCGTAGGTTATGCCTAAGCCCCCGGCGGCGTTCTCCCCGTTGCACACCACCAGGTTCAGCCTGTACTCGCGACGGAGGGAGGGCAGCAACCGTTGGACGGCCTTGCGGCCGGGGCTGCCTATAACGTCGCCAATCATCAGGATGCGCACGAGGGTCTACCCGCCTCTTTCGACTGCGCTGGGCGCGGATACGCTCCGCCTACGGATTATGGGGTCTGCGTAGGTCATGGGGGTTCGGGCCCAGCGCCTCGAGGGAGCTAGTGGGCAATCTCCACGTTGCGGGTTTCCCGCACCACGGTCACCTTTATCTGACCGGGGTAGATCAGCTCATCCTCCACCTTCTTGGCTACGTCCCGGGCGAGGACGGCGGCCTCGAAGTCGTCGATGTGCTCCGGCCTGACGATTATCCGCACCTCTCGACCCGCCTGAATGGCGTAGGCCTTCTGCACTCCGTCAAAGCTGGTCGCAACGCCCTCCAGGGCCTCCAAGCGCTGAATATACTGCTCCAGGCTCTCCTTGCGGGCGCCGGGTCGGGCCGCGCTGATAGCGTCGGCGGCGGCGACGATGAGGGCCTCAACGGAGCCTCGGTCGTCTTCGTGATGCTCCACGATGGCCCTGCGCACCTCGGCATCAATGCCGTACTTCTCCGCGATGTCGTCACCTATGTCCACGTGGCTGCCCTCCACCTCGTGAGTCATGGCCTTGCCGATGTCGTGGAGCAGCCCTCCGGCCTTCGCGACTTCAATGTTTGCGCCCATCTCGGAGGCAATCATGCCCGCCAAAAGGGAGACCTCTACCGAATGCTGGAGGATGTTCTCGCCGTAGCTGTACCGGTACTTCAACCGGCCCAGGAGCTTCTGCAGGTCCGGGTTGAGGCCCATCACGTTGGCTTCGAAGGTTGCTTCCTCCCCCGATTTGTGGATGGTCTCCTCCACCTCGACCTGGGACTTGCGGACTATGTCCTCTATCCGGCTGGGGTGGATGCGACCGTCCTGAATCAGCTTCTCAAGCGCGATACGAGCAATCTCCCGACGGATGGGATCGAAGCAGGAGATGGTAATCATCTCCGGCGTGTCGTCTATGAGAATGTCCACGCCCATGGCTGCTTCCATGGCGCGAATGTTTCGGCCTTCACGGCCGATGAGGCGGCCCTTCATCCCGTCGCTGGGTAGGGACACGCGGGACGTGCTCCTCTCGGAAACCACGTCCGAGGCCAGCCGTTGAATAGCCAGGGTTATTACCTTCCGGGCCTCGTCGTCCACCCGCTCCCGCATCTGGCGCTCTAACTCGTAGTAGCGCTTGGCCAGGTCGTGGCTCATCTCCTGCTCTGCGCGATTCAGAACCACGTCGCGGGCCTCGGCGGAAGATAGGCCGGCAATCCTTTCTAGCTGTTCAATCTGCTCCTGTTTAAGTTCTTCAAGGCGGGTTTTGGTCTCTTCAACGCCCGCTTCTTTGGATTCAATGCCGGATTCGCGCTTGTCAAGGGTTTGAGTCCGGTTCTCCAGGTTCTCTTCCCTGCGCCGGTGGCGCTTCTCCTGCGTGCGCAGATCCCGGCGTCTCTCTTTGACTTCCTCTTCAGCGCCGGACCGGAGTTTCAAGGCAGCTTCTCGCCCTTCAAGTAAGAGTTTGCGCTTCTGCTCTTCGGCCTCCTCGATTAGTTGCTGAGCTTGTAGCCCTGCGGCCTTGATGCCTTTGCCAGTCAGTGCTGAAAGGAAGGCGGCAATAAAGTTCGGCAAGATGGTCACCGTCCTTCCGAAAAAATAGACCCTACTATTCAGTTTTTATAATTGATATGCAGGAATCCGAATTTCGTAATAATAGCCTTTGCGGAAACAGGGTGTCAAGAATTCACTGCTTCCTTGAGCGCGGGTTAGCGTTGCGAACCGGGCCTTAGCCTCCGTCAGGAAGCAGTTCTCTACGACCCTTGTACAGCCCGATTCCAAGGACGAAGTAGCAGACGGTGCCGAGGAAAAGTGTGCCGCTGGAAATCAACAGTATGACGCTGATGTTGACGTCGTGGATGTGCTGGAGGATTATCAGGTTCAGCAGCAGCAACACTCCGATGAACACCAGTCCGTAGGCGGCCGCCTTGTAGGGATTCATCTCTGAGAACCTGGACGCGAGACCGAGTCCCAGCAAAATGGACGCGACGCACGAGATGGAAAGGAAGCCAATATGCAGTGCGCCGCCGACAGCGTAAATAGTCACCGCAAGATCCTGCAGCTGGGCTTGCGCTCCCGGCCCGGTTCCTCCACCGATACCGTGAGTCATGATGTGGACTACCATGTGATTAGTGGCCATTTGGAGAGCATAGACGCCCCAGCAGAACAGCATCCCTATCAGCCCCGTACGCAGCACCATCCCCGCAACCTGCGGCCCCGCCCCAAATCCCCTACGCCTTCCATTCCAACGAAGCCTTTAAATCATTGAGATGGCTCCAAGGGATTCTTTCCTCGTGCTGCAATCTCCCTACTACAATGCCCGGGGATATACCCTGTTTGTCAGCGAAGGAGACAACGTCCCCAGCAGTGAATTCGCGAGCGTCAGAAAACGTTCTCCAGTCCCCGCTAGGTATAAGAAAATCAGCGGCCCACCGGTTTGCCCTCTCTTCAAATTCTTCGGGTTGGTCTCCTCTTGAGTGCAAAAATACTCGACTCTTACCATCAAATAGGATATGTGCGGCTTCGTGGAAGAGGCTGAACCAGAGTTGATCGTCGCGCATGTGGCGTGCCGTCAATTGGATGACTGCCTTCTTGGTAGAGATCCATCTCGTTACTGCGTGAAGAGAGGTCTTGGGTAGGGGCTTGACGATGGCTAGTGCCACGCCCGCTTCTGCGCACAGCTTTTGTGTGGTATCGAGCGATTCGGTTGATTGCGTCGCCGTCAATCTTCTAATCCCTGCCAGGGCTTTGAGGAACGAAGGCTTGTTGTATGGCCCTGTGGATATTCCCTCCGCTTCTATCTCCCCCAAACGTAGCCACGTGGCCAGGGCGAACTGGTTGCTGCTGTACAATGGCGAGTGTGGGAAAGCAACGCTGGAAAGCAGCTTGTCACCATAGGTGGCTTCCCACGCATCTACGGAACTCACGCCGAAGAAGCGCAAGACGGCCTCGACTAGGTCCACCTTCTTAGCGAACTTTGATATAGTCCCACGCTTTGCCAATTCTCCGACGGGAAAGTTCTTCGCCCAAGCCATCTGCCTCGCCGCCCCTTGTGCCTCAACCTCACGTTGCAAGTGGAGCCGGTAATCCGCCTCGATGCCGAGCCAGATCCGAGCGTTCAATCCCAATGCCTTCTCCAGATGAACTGCGGTAGCAGGTTCTATAGGTGCCTTCCCTGAAATTATCTCGCTAATCAGCTTGGAAGAGTGGTTGCAACGTCTCGCCAGTTCAGCCTGGGACATCTGCAATGCTCCCCAAGAATTTCTCCTGGATGCACTGCATAATCAGGTTGATATACATACTTTGCTTTGGGCATAGCTACCCTCCTTAGTGGTAGTCAACAACCGCCAAGATAACAATGGCCGTTATCCTGCCTCTATCCAATCCCCCGTCTTCCCTCGTGGGCATAGGCTCGTGGTTGGGCACGAATACCAGACGATGTGGCTGCGAGAGATCTACGGCAAACTCCCCTTCCCTGTTGCCGGTAAGTTGGTGGAAACGCAGGAAAGATTCGACGCGTTCCTCAAGACCGCCATCCGTCTCCGGATTGCCTCTATCATAGCAATTCCGTAGCTCTATTTGAGGTTTCGTTGTGAGTTGATAATTCTCTGGAGCTTACGAATCCTGAAGCTGATGTCCACTGCCTCTTGTCAATTCCAAGATGGCGCCCTCAGACGATAGTAAAAGTTGTTTCGTAACAGGTAACAATAACAGCATGTTCACGTACAAGAATCAGGTAAACCTTGTCCCGCCACTGCTGCCTCTCCCTTGACACTTCCTTGGGGCGTGAGATAGCATTTTCTTTTATTCCCACGCACTGGAGGGGAACAAATCGGGCCCTTTGCGGGGATATAGCTCAATTGGGAGAGCGCGGCGTTCGCAATGCCGAGGTTGGGGGTTCGATTCCCCCTATCTCCACCATAAGCCCCTGTAGCTCAGAGGATAGAGCGGTGGCTTCCTAAGCCGCGCGTCGGGGGTTCGAATCCCTCCAGGGGTACCACAGGAGCGTAGCTCAGTCTGGCCAGAGCGCTGGTCTCCAAAACCAGTGGCCGGGGGTTCGAATCCTCCCGCTCCTGCCAATCACAAATCTACACCCATCCGCGAGAGGGTGACCACGTAACCAACCCTGAACCCTTTGAGGGCCGCCTTGGTTTCTGATATAGTATTGCTGTCTGCCGTGCCGAGGTGGTGGAATTGGTAGACACGCAGTCTTGAGGGGGCTGTGGGCGTAAGCTCGTGTGGGTTCAAGTCCCGCCCTCGGCACCAAGGAGCTAGGTGAAAGGGCGACGTAGCCAAGTGGTTAAGGCGGGGGTCTGCAAAACCCCTATTCGGCGGTTCGATTCCGCCCGTCGCCTCCAATTTCCTCCCTCTTGGATTGCCGTACCCAGGCGATGGTAGCCAACAGGCAAGCGCGCACCGCCTCGCGAGCTTGTACGGGATCGACCAAGGGAAAGAAAAAGGGCCTCCTGGCTGTTGTTCAAAGTAAAAGCCGGGGTGGCGGAATGGTAGACGCGGCGGACTTAAAATCCGCTACCTTCACGGGTGTGTGGGTTCGAATCCCGCCCCCGGCACCAAGGGCCGTCCCCTTGAGGCGGCGCTAGACGAGAGCAACGAGACTTCGGAGGTATTCCATGGGTAACGCCAATATGACAGTGTTGAAGCGGTGGCTTTTCTGGATGTTGCTTCCCATTGCGGTTCTCTCCGTGGCAATTGACTTTTCCCCTTGGCCCGGCGCCATGGAAACGCTGATTTTTGTATGCTTGGTCCTCATCTGGGGCTTCTTCATTGCCAGACCGAAGTTGGACGAGTAGAAGTGCCCCTCGTCTGTCTTACCCGCCCGTTCCTAATACGCCAGAAACCCTCGACCCCAACGCCGTTTGCCGCCGGCCACCACCTACCCGTGTTATAGTATTTGTGTAATGGTCAATCGTTTCTTTACCCTCCACGAAGCCCGCAGTATTCTCCCCTGGCTTGCCGACCAGTTCGACAAGCTGGACGCGGCTAGGGAAGAAGAGAACCGTCGTCAGCAGGATTCCGTGGATGTCTTCCGAATGAGCCGCAGCAACGGCAAGGGTGGTGTGGAAAAGGAAATTGCATCCACCCAAAAAGCCGTCGAAGACGCCATGACCAAAACTTCTGCCCTGGCTAAAGAGATTACCGACCGGGGCATCATTTTCCGCGACCTCTCGTCCGGGTTGGTGGATTTCCTCGCTCAGCGCGAAGGCCAAGAGGTCTTCCTCTGCTGGCTGCGGGGAGAAGAGGACATCGCTTTCTGGCACGGCGTCCACGAAGGCTATGCCTCCCGCAAGCCCCTTTAGCCTCCTGCCCTGAGAGACGCCTTGTCCGTTCCATACCCAGCCCATGAGAAAGCGGCGTCTCCAATGACGAAGAACAAGGTTGGTTCCGTCGAAAACCTGGTGAAGGATCACGCCCTTGAGGTGGGGTTCGACCTGGTCGGCATTGCCTCCGCCGCCCCCTTCGATAACGACAAGCGAGTGACCCTGCAGCGACTGCGCGACGGCCTCATGGACGGCCTGTCCTGGTTCAACGAGGCGCGGGTTGAGCGCGGCGCAGACCCCCAACGGCTGCTACCCGGCGCTCGCAGCATCATCTCAGTGGCGCTGAGCTATCACCTCCCCTTTGAGGGTGAGCCTCGTGCACTGGAGGGCCGGGTGGCCCGCTACGCCTGGGGAGACGATTATCACAAGGTGATGAAGAAGCGCCTCAAGCTCTACGTTAGCGGTCTATCGGAGCGTCTCGGCCGGGAGATCAAGGCCCGCTGGTACGTGGACGATGGGCCAATGCTCGATAGGGCGGCGGCTCGGCGGGCCGGTGTAGGTTGGTTTGGCAAGAACACCAATGTGCTCACCTCTAGCCACGGCTCATGGGTCTTTCTCGGCCAGGTTGTGACAGACCTCGAACTGAAGCTTGACCTTCCCCTCAAGAAATCCTGTGGCTCCTGCGTCCTCTGCCTGCAGGCGTGTCCCACCGGCGCGCTGACCGCCCCCTACGTCCTCGACAACCAGCGGTGTATCTCCCACCAGACCATCGAGAACCGGGGCGACATTCCGCCGGAAATGCGTCCACTGATGTCCGACTGGGTCTTTGGCTGCGACATCTGCCAGGACGTTTGCCCCGTGAACGTCAAGGCTCTCTACACTCGCGAGCAGGCTTTTCGAAAGAAGCGGTTCACCACCATTCAGCTGCTTGAAATGCTGGAAATGACCGACGAAGAATTCCGCCGTCGCTTCTCCGGCAGTCCGTTAAAGCGGGCCAAGCTCATTGGACTAAAACGCAACGCTTGCGTGGCTCTGGGAAACGCCGGTGACCTTTCGGCAATTCCGGCCCTGACCCGTGCCTTGGACGAGGAGAAACCCCTGGTTCGGCGTCATGCGGCGTGGGCCTTAGGTAGGCTGGACGGCACAGACGTGCACACGGCGCTCCAACGCGCCCTCCCGTCCGAAATCGACGAAGCGGGGGATCCGGCAGGAAATCAAAGATGCCCTCGCCTCCGTTGAATCTGGGCCTTGACGTGCCCCCCGCCCCCTACATCATCAGGCTTGCCACCCCGGATGACGCTCGGCAGATGCTCGACATATATGAGCCGGTCGTTCTGGGGACGGCCATTTCCTTCGAAATAGAGACCCCTTCCGAGGAGGAATTTCGACAGAGAATTACGCAAACCCTCCAACGCCTTCCCTGGCTCGTGTGCGTGTGTCAAAACCGAGTCGCGGGATACGCCTACGCCGCCCCCTTCCGAAACAGGGCTGGCTATCGGTGGTCCGTGGAAGTTTCCGTGTATGTGGGCGAGGAATTCAGGGGTCGGGGCGTAGCGTCTGCCCTATACACTTCGCTGCTGGAGGGACTGCGCATCCTTGGCTACTTCAACGCATACGCTGGCATATCCCTTCCCAACCCCGCCAGCGTAAACCTCCACGAGCGTATGGGCTTCAAGCCTGTGGGTGTCTTTCCCTCCGTGGGGTTCAAGCTGGGCCGGTGGCACGACGTTGGCTTCTGGCGACTGACGTTGCAAGAGCACGCCGCCGAGCCATCTCCCCCCAAGCCCTTCGAGCATCTGGTCAGCAGCCCCCAATGGGCGCAGTGCCTAGAAGCTGCCGCCGCCCGCATAGATCCAACTGACCTATTGCAACGCCTTTTGGGTTAATTCAGCACGTCAAATCCCACGTCTAACTGACGATTTCCCATAGTTGGAGGTTCTGGCGCTGGGAAGGATCCCTCGCCTCTTGTCTGGGGTGGCAATCGAAAATTGACTTAGCAAATATGTATTTGTTTAAGACAAGGGGCCGCTGGTAACGCCCCCTTGTCTGTTCCTGTTCGTACTTCTGGACCTTCTTGAACTTAGCTCTGAGCATCACATCAGCGATGCGCTCCCGCATGATGATATTGTTGGTCCGCCCATCGGCCTCTCATGTATTGGCATGGTTACCCGACAGGTTTGCTTCCGTTTAGCAACTTGTCCAGTTTCTCGTTCACTTGGGCCATCTGCCCGTGCAAGGTGTCCAGTTCTTCTACCACTTGGTTAAAGCCTTGCTCAAGGTCTTTTTTGGTGGCGTAAGGTTCCAATGCACTCTTAAGTTGAGCCTGCGTGATTCCACCTCTGCTAATTGGCATAGTGACTGACCTCCTATAGGCTCGGCTCAGCAGTCTACACTATACTAACGAATACAAACAAGCTAATCATACGATCTACACTGCAACGTCATGGTCTCATCTTGGGAATCGATTGGATAACGAGTTGTATGATATTGTTTGGAGACAAGCCGCTTCGCACCCTTGCTTGTTGAGCAATATGGACAATACAGCTAACGGAATCAGATAAGATTCAGCACGCTCGGAATACTTGAGATTCTCGCGCCCTTCCAGCCTTCGCGATTGCCGTCTGTCTGATCGTCCGGCGCGCGCATGAGCACGGCGGTCATCCCCGCCTGCGCCGCGCCGCTAAGCTCGCCGTCGCTGCCGTCCCCAACGTACAGGCAATCATTGGCGTCTACTCCAAGTCTTTCCGTCGCCAATTCGTAGATTCGAGGGTCGGGCTTTGCCATACCGACGTCAAATGAGAGCACGGCAACGTCAAACAGAGGCGCTAAGGCCGTCGAGTCCCACAATCGGCACACCTCCTCCGTGCAGTTGCTAATCAGTCCGACCTCATATCCTTGGTCCTTCAGGATGGAGAGCGTCTCGACCACGCCCGGGCGGGGAGATAAAGCGTCTCTCACGTACTCGAACCTTTGCTTAGCACTGGCCGTTATGCGATCTTCGCTAGGCTCTACTCCCAATCTCCTGCAAATATGAACCAGTGCTGCTTCGGTAGAGGAAAAGACTCCGGCCATGCGCTGATATAGAGCATCGGTCCACTCTTTGGCGAACTCATCCCTGTCTACGCCGAGAGCGTCGGCCATTTCGTTCCTCTTTTGAACGTAGACGAGCCGGTTGGCCTCAGGATGCATCAGTTCATCAATCAAGGTGCCGTAGAGGTCGAAAATCACCGCCTTGTATGTCTTTATACCACCCTACCCCATCTCATGACTCGCGCTCCCACTCGACGCTCTCCCCTTCCTCCTGCTCCTTGCGCTTGTTCAGGGCCTTGGCGATGTCATGCTTCACGTCGCGAATCAAGAATCCCAGCCCCGTGAGGAAGGACGCCAGCAGCACTACAATGGTGGGGATAAAGGTGATCACGAAGACGTAAAGCAGTATCCAGCCGATATTCTGAAGGACTTCCATCTACGCATTCTACTCCCAATGGTTATGTGGGTAAAGAACGCAATTATCTGCCCCGCTCCCTTCTAAAACCAACCGTCTCGCGGCGTCCCTCCAAAGAATCAACGCTCTTGCCCCACCTTGCGGTGCCTCTTTTCCCAACCTATAATGGCCCTGTCTTGCGGGGTTACTACCCTATTTCTACGTATGGAGTGGTGCAGTCGGATGGGCGATAGATTGGCGGGCAAGGTTGCAATTCTGGCCGGAGGTGCCACGGGCATGGGCAGGGCCACCGCCCTCAGATTTGCCGAAGAAGGCGCAAAGGTGATGATTGCCGACCGCAACGTCGCAGGCGCGCAGGAGACCATGGCCATGGTCAAGAAGATCACTCCCGACGTGGACATGGTGGCCGTCGACGTTTCCAAGTGGGGCCAGGTCCAGAATATGGTTGACCGCACTGTCGAACGCTTCGGCAGGGTCGACGTGCTGGTGAACCTGGCCGCCATCCTCATGCTCACGCCGCCTTTGGTGGACATCGAGGAGCGTCAGTGGGACCTCATCATGGATACCAATCTCAAGGGGACCTTCTTGACCTGCAAGGCCGCCATCCCCGTCATGCTTAAGCATGGCAGCGGCTCAATCGTCAACATCTCCTCGTCGGCTGGCCTGGACGCCTGGACCCGCTCCCTGCCCTACAACATCAGCAAGGTAGGGGTCATTCACCTGACCTCCGTCATTTCCGGCCAGTACACGTCCCAAGGCATTCGCGTCAACTGCGTAGTCCCCGGCCCGGTGGACACCCCCCAGGCCAGAGGTAGCACCCAGAGCGCACAGACGCTGGAGGAAGCGGCCCTTGAGCACCCCCTGGGTCGCATAGGGCGTCCCGAGGAGATAGCCAACGCCATCCTCTTCCTGGCCTCCGACGAAGCGTCTTTCGTCAGCGGCGCCACCTACGTCGTCGACGGTGGCTCCCGGCACGCCGGTCGCCGTCTCTAATCACCGGGCTTCCACATTGCACAGAAGGAACTTTCATGGAAAAGCTGAAGGAAATAGCCAAGAGAGCCGTTGAGGACTACGGGTTCCGGCAGATTGCCCAGTGGAGCCCCGACGATCTAGTAGAGCAGTGGGACCTGTCGCCCACTGAGGCCCAGGTGCTGAAAGGCCCCTTGAAAGAGGAGATAGACCGGCTACCCGTCCCCGTAGAGCCTACGGACTACGAGGCCGTCGAGGGCCGCCTCAACGCCCTCATCCAAGAGGCCCTTGGGTAGCCCAAGCCGCCGAATGATTGGCTGGCTCCATAGTCGACGGATCAACGCTGAGGAAGTTTGAACCGTCATTATGCACTTGACACGGAAAAGGGGCATGCAGTATGAGCGGATGGATAACCTTACCGATTTCTGGCCTGGTCTGGAGGACGTGTTGACACGTCATACCGGCAGGTTCGGATATCATCTGTCCGGGTTCATGGCCTTGGTGATATGCACGGCCATGTTTGTTACGTAGTTCTGGACATTCTATTCTTAGTGCGAACAGTCTTCACATGCCCGATTGAGTTTGGTTCCGTGATTGACATCTTCAAAAGTGCGAATAGAGGATTGGTAATGTTTGCCTCTTACGTTCCAATTCCCACATTCCTCTTTCTGTACAACAGGCGGAATAGGCGGTGGTTGGAGGAGGAGATTACCAAATCCGGGGCTTTCAAGCTGGACGTGGAAGCTGATGAAGGAGAGGAATAATGGAACCTATCCTGCTGGTCGTGCTGGGTCAACAACCCTCGGAAGGTTCGCCGATACCGATCATTAGTCCCCTCCTCGACGCGATGGGGCCTTTCGCGATCGTGGTGATTATTCCGTTGGTCGTGATAATATTCATAGTGGGATTCCTGCTATTTGGCTATGTGACCCTTCTGCTGTACTCACCGGTCTACCTGTGGCGTTGGCTCCGGCGCAGGAGGAAGGGCGGCTGGGACTAGTGGAGCGCCTACTAGCGGAGTTCGAGGAGTTGCATGGAGGGGGATTCGAAGAGTCCTTCAAGAAAGTCCCGCCCATTGAGTAGTTATGGGTTTCGGTGATGGCTGCCAGTGAGAAGTCTCTGAAGAGTTGGAGATTTTCTATGTAGATCGTCGGCCAGGACCTTAGAATAGCAATGGAACTGGTAGAATACTTAATGTCCTTGACTAACGCAATGTATTCATCGAGAGCAACGATGACGCGATCCGTATATGTATACCATGAAGAATAAATGCTTCAGACCAATGGCAACGTCAATCGTGGAGGTTGGAGGTGCCTGTCACCGTACTGCTCAATATGCGAACCACAATAGCCCGTAAACGTTGAGGAGAATTAACTTCAATCCGATTGCACATGGCTAGTGAATGGTACAATGTCGTGGTCTCGAGGGAGGTTGACCGTGGTCGGTAGATTGCAGGACAAAGTCGCCCTTATCACCGGTGGCGCTTCCGGCATCGGTCGCGCCGCCGCCCTCCGTTTTGCGAGAGAGGGCGCGAAGGTCATGATAGCCGACCGGAACCCCGCCCTCTCCTCCGAAACCCTGGCCCAATTGCTGGAAATCACCCCCCACGCCGCCTCCGTGTCGGTGGACGTTTCCAAAACCGACCAGGTTCAGCGAATGGTGGGCGAGACGGCGGCAAGGTTCGGCGGACTGGACATACTGGTCAACGCTGCGGGCGTCCTTCTCCTTACGCCTCCCTTGGCCGAGATCGACGAGCGTGACTGGGACCTGATGATGAACACCAATCTCCGCGGCCTCTTCCTAAGCTGCAAGGCTGCCATCCCCGTCATGGAGAGGGGTGGCGGGGGGGCCATCGTCAACATTTCCTCCATGGCCGGCATCTCCGCCTACGCCCGCTCCCTGCCCTATGCCGTTAGCAAGGCGGGTGTCATTCACCTCACCCTTGGAGCCGCCAGCCAGTACACATCCAGGGGCATCCGCATAAACTGCATCGCCCCCGGCACCGTGGATACTCCCCAGGCCAGGGGAAGCAGCGGGAGCGCGGAAGCCCTGCGGAAGATTACAGAAAGCCACCCCATGGGCCGCATCGGCCGTCCGGAAGATATCGCCGACACTATCCTCTTCCTGGCCTCCGACGAAGCGTCCTACATAAGCGGCGAGACCATCGTCGTCGACGGCGGCTCCCGCACCCTGCCGCCGAACATCTAGCGACTGCGTCCATCGCCATTTGAACGCGGGAACCCGCTTTCGGTCCTATGCGCAATCCCGGAATAGACTAAAAATTACTCGCAGGCGTCCCGCACCGCTTCCGAAAGTGCCGCCAGCCGTTCCGCGTTGGATTCCTCTCCGCGGACACCGTTGGTGATAATAGCCACCGCCAACCGCTCCTCCAGGTCAAGCCAGCCGATGCTGCTGCCGAAACCGCTGTGGCCTATGCTGTGGTTGTACCTGCCCGAAGATCGTTGAGTGCCCATTCGGAGGTCGTCCACGGCGAAGCCCAGCCCCAGCTTTACGTCTTGGCCCGAGAGCGCGTCCTCCCCCTTCTCCTGAACGGCGGCGGCGCTCCTGATTACTCCAGGGCGTATAACTTCCACGCCATCCAGTGTTCCGGCCATGCCTAGCATGGCGTAGAAGCGGGCCAGGTCCCGCGCGGTGCTGATGCCGTTGCCGGCGGGTATCACGGCCTGGTGCGCCGCGGGATGGTTGAAGAGATCCACCATCTCCGGCGTTTCTATCTCCTCCGTCACGTAGAGTTTGGCTACTCTGCCTTCTTCCGATGGCGGCAGACCCAGGTAAAAGTCTTTCATCCCCAGGGGGTCAGTCACCTCTTCCCGCAGGAATTGGCTAATGGGCCGTCCGTCCACCAGTCGCAGCACTTCGCCCACCACCCAGCCGAAGTTCAATGAGTGATAGGCGATAGCTTCGCCGGGCCGGAATCGAAGAGGAGCCTTGGCTACCGCCGCCACACAGGCGTCCCAATCGACCATCTTCTCCGGCGTTAGCTCCGGGGGAGTCTCGGGGAAGCCGCCCGTATGGGTGAGAATGTGCCTCACCGTCACATCTTCCTTGCCACCCTCGCGGAAGGCGGGCCACCGGTCCCCAATCCAGTCCCCCATCTCCAGCTGGCCCCGCTCCCAGAGAATGAGCCAGCAAAATGCGGCTAGGGGCTTGGTCGAGGAAAAGATGACGAAGAGTGTGTCCTCCGTCACCGGCTTGCCAGACTCTACGTCCGCCATGCCGTCATAGAGGTCCAAGACCAACCGGCCGTGTCGATAGACGGCCATGGCAGCGCCGGGGTGCAGGCCCCGTTCTATCTGTTCGTGAAAGAGGGCTTTGACCCTTTCAAGTCCTTGGGAGTTCATGCCGACGGATTCCGGCGATACAACCATTGCGTTCACCCACCCTTGCGAAATTGTGTTGACCCCTAAATCTTCAATCTTCCTTGAGCCAAAGTCAAACGGCTATGCTCGCTCGGTGGATACGAGGTCGATGGAGCGGCGTTGGAAATGAGGGAGGTTGTAGGAGTTTCCGAAGAAAGGAGACAAGCTGGCAGCTTTGACATCCACGCTGAAGATGGTAACTCCGTCTCTCTAGGCCGTTGCGGCCAACAGCCCCTCCGCCTTGTCAACGAACTGCTCCACCTGATTGAGAAGGTGCCGTATGTTGTTGGGCGAATATCGATTCTCGTAGAAGTTGATATGTAGGTCTCCGGCGGATGCGAAGAGGACTGTCAACTCTGAGTCGCTAGTCTCGCTTTCCAAAGCGTTGATGACCCCGTACAAATGTCGATGGCTAGAGTGAAGCCACCCCCGCTCCTGAGCAATGGCCTTGACCATCTGCGACGCCGCGCCCCACGCTTTCTCCGAGGCTTGCTGGAGATCGCCCTTGGCCAGCTCTTCATGCGCCTGGGCCAGGAATATCCGGCTCTGTTCTCTATATGTGGTTGTTCTCTGCATTACGAACGTTCCTTTGTGGGGATGGGGTGGGCGATACCCTCTGTCTAGGCTGTTGTCTCCAACAGTTCCTCCGCCTTGTCGACGAACCGCCCCACCTGCTGCAGACGACGTTCTATAACCCCAGCCGAATGCCAATTCTCGTAGAAGTTGATATGCAAGTTTTCGCCGGCTCCGAACAAGTACGCCCACTCCGGATCGCCAGTCTCTCGGTCAAGTGAGTTGATGACCCCATGCAGGTGCCGATGGCTCCGGTGAAGCCACCCCCGTTCCTGAGCGACGGCCTTGACCATCTGCGACGCCGCGCCCCACCCCTTCTCCGAGGCTTGCTGTAGATCGCCCTTGGCAAGTTCTTCATGCGCCTGAGCCAGGAATACCCGGCTCTGCTCTCTATATGTGGTTGTTCTCTGCATTACGAACGTTCCTTTGTGGGGATGGGGTGGGTAATGCCGTCGAGCTAGGGCGCCGCCACCAGCAGCATCTCCGCCTTCTCCACGAACCGCCCCACCAGTCTGAGGCGGAGTGCTATAGAGTCGGCAGAATACCAATTCTCGTAGAAGTTCTGATGCAGGTTCTCTCCAGCACCAAAAAGTAAATCTAGGTCTTCGTCACCTGTCTGAATACGCAACTCATCCACTGCGTTTTGCAGGTGACGATGGCTCCGGTGAAGCCACCCACGCTCCTGAGTGACGGCCTTGACCATCTGCGACGCCGCGCCCCACCCCTTCTCCGATGCCTGCTGGAGATCGCCCTTGGCAAGTTCTTCATGGGCCTGGGCCAGAAATACCCGGCTCTGCTCTCTGTAGGTGGTTGTTCTCTGCACCCTCAACGCCCTTTCGCCTAACGGGGACATCCGTTCCGTTCATACCAAGGGTACGCCTTTGACTCCGCTGTCGTCAACGGATTCTACACCGCTCTGCTCTTCAGGTGATTCCGATTCGGATTCACCCCCATTGGAGAGCAGGAATCATTGTGCCTTCAGACACGAGGCGCAAATGCTATTTCCGCCGTGACCTCTGCGCCCTTGGCAAATATAATAGCAGCAGAAATTTCCTGTTGATTGGGGGTCCACATGAATAGTACGGCGGAGGCCGTCATCATTGGTGGCGGAGTCATGGGATGCAGCATCCTTTATCACCTCACCCGCATGGGCGTGCGGGACGCGCTCCTGCTGGAGCGAGGCGTCCTTGGCTCAGGTTCCACGGGCCGCTCCCAAGCCATCCTGCGCATGCACTATTCCAACCCCATAACGTCAGCCATGGCGTGGGAGAGTCTGAAACGCTATCGTAACTTCCAGGAGGAAACGGGCCACCCTTCCGGCTACGTCAACACCGGCTACGCCGTCATCGTAGGCCCCGAAGACCGCGACGCCATGGAGGAGAACGTGGCCATGCAGCGAAGCTTGGGCATCGATACCTCCGTCGTGTCGCCGGAAGACCTGTTGGAGCTAGCCCCCATGCTCAACGCCTCCGACGCTGGAGGCATCGCCTTCGAGCCCCAATCGGGTTACGCCGACCCTTACCTGGTGACGGTGGGGTATGCTGAAGCCGCCCAGGAAAACGGGGCGCGGGTGCTCCAGCGAGCCGCCGCCGAGTCCGTGAACGTCGAAGGCGGACGAGTCAGCTCCGTCACACTTCTGGACGGCTCCGTCATCCACACGCCGACGGCCCTGGTCGCCGCCGGCCCCTGGTCACCTCGCCTCCTCGAACCCCTCGGTCTCCACGTTCCCCTCGAGCCGGTACGCCACCAGGTCATCATGGTCCGAAGACCCGAGCGGCTGCTCCCCGCTCATCCCATCGTTGGGGACATCGCCCAAGAGTTCAGCTTCCGCCCCCATTCCACTGATCTAACCCTCATCGGCGTCGGCGAGGACTCCGTAAACGTGGATGACTATAACCAGGGGGTGGACCCCCAGACCGTGGAAGATTCCCTGGCCAAGCTGACCCATAGAATGCCCGCCATGGCGGAAGGCTACTTCCGGGGCGGCTGGTCGGGACTCTTCACCGTAACCCCGGACTGGCATCCCGTTCTGGACCGGGTCGCAGGAGTGGAAGGGCTATTCTGCGCCGTCGGTTTTAGCGGCCACGGCTTCAAGCTCTCCCCCATGGTCGGACAGTGCATGGCCGAAATGATTACTCAAGGTCAGGCTTCTACTCTGGACGTCACGCCCCTCCGCAGCAGCCGGTTCGAAGAAGGCCGACAGCTCACCTCCCGTTACCGGTATAATGTTCTCGCGTGAGCAAAAAACGAGCGGCCCGCCTTGCCGTGTCCGTGCAGTCTGGGGCTTCCACCGAGGGCGTGGTTGGATTCGATGACGGCGTCTTGCGAGTTCGCGTGAAAGCGCCCCCAATCCAAGGTAAGGCCAACGCTGCCCTGTCGAAGCTGCTGGCCGGAATTCTCGGCGTTCCCCCTTCCAACATCACCATCGTTCGGGGTGCCCGCGCCCGCCGAAAGCTTCTGCTGGCGGAGGGCCTTTCCCAAGATCAGTTGAGCCGCCGACTAGCCCGATTTGCCTAAGCCTCCATATTGGACGGGACTACCTCTCCCCACTAAACATTGGACGGGACTACCTCTCCCCACTAAACGCCGCCCCCATGTCATCCTGAGCGGAGCGAAGGATCTCGCTGTGCTTGAGCCCTCCGCACCTTGACAGGCTCAATTCCTAAAACTATCTTGGTTCCAACGGCCCGTTGAAGACGCTGGCAGTCCGGGTTATCTCTCGCGAGGGGTGAAAGATGTTTACCAAGAAAGAGATCGACGCCCTCTTTGTTGATCTGCGCAAAGATTGGTACAGGACGCCGGAATGGGAGTACCTGAATCGCCACGCCCACCTGGGCATCGCCTCTTTGGACAGCGGTCGCAGCATCGACGACATCGATCCCCGTGTCGTGGAACTGATCCGCAAACACCAACCCTCCGACTGACCTGCGGACGGCCTGCCCTTCCTGACCCACGCTGGCCTATTCGAAAGGGAATTATATGCCTGTGTATCACAGGAGAAAAAAGGACATGGCAACTAGGATTAAACAGCCCTGTCAGACTTGTGGTCGCATGGCCCGTGAATCGTTCTCCGAACGCATCCTAAATGGCGGGGAAGTTACCAAGCTATGGTGCCGGCGATGTGGCTGGATTCCATATTGCCGATCGAAACCGGAACGAGACATGACGCAAACAATTGGAGGAAAAATTACGATCATCTCACCAAAGGAATCCGACACGCAATCCAACGGCTAACACCTCTATGACTCCAGCCGAAAGCCCCCGCATTTCGCCAACCGCATCTTGTGAACCAGCTAGGACTATCACCTAAGCCGTGGTACGCAAATAGAATTCCCTATTCGAAAGGGCGTAATCTCCCTCCAAGGTCAAAAATTCTCAGCGCAACCGGAACTCTTCTATGTCTTCCGGCCTCTCTCCCTCGACTGCGAATCGGGCCAGCCTCTCCCCCAGAACCGGGCCGAACTTAAACGCCCGCCCGCTCATGCCGCACCCGTAGATTATCCGCGCCTCCGAGTCCAGCGCGTCCAGGATGAACCGCCCGTCTTTAGAGCGGTCGTAGAAGCAGACGTGGGTCCTCTCCACGGCGGCGCCGGCCACAGAGGGCAGGAAGTTCCCCACGGTGGAAACCACCCTCTCTAGATGCTCCCTCGGCGGCTCTTGTCGTTCGTCGGGGTGGTCGATGGTCCGGAAAGCCGTGTTGTCGGCAATCTTCATCTCCCCATCCAAAATCGGGAACCCGTAACAGTCCGACGTCAGCGATATGAAGACGGGTAATTGCCCCTGGACAAGCGCCGATGCGTCTTCGGGCGGACGCAGGTATATTAGGGGCTGCTCCGTGAGAGTCAGCATTCCCTTTAGCTGCGGTAGAAGCTTCTCCGTCCAGCCGTTGACCGTCACCACCGCCGCGTCGGCCCGCATCTCCCGTCCGTCCGCCGCGACAAGGCGGCATTCGCCATCGACGGCCTCCACCGAGGTTATCTCAACGCCCGGATGGTACTGAACCCCGGCTTCTAAGCACAGGTCCAGAGTGGCGGTCAGCGCCTTGGACGCCTCGACAAAGCCTGCCTGTGGGTCCAACACCGCCTCTTTTATAGCCTCGCGCCGAAATTGAGGGTAGCATTCGGCCAATTCTGCCGGCCCCATGCGACGATAGGGCGCCTGATGTTCGTCCATGCAGCGGAGAGCGTCTTCGAGCCAAGCTGCAGCGCTGTCGTAGGGATACACGTGGCCGCCGGTGGTCTGCTCGCCATCGCCACGTTCAACCAATTGCACCACGCCCGTCTGGTGAAGCACAGGACTACCCAAACGCCGGCCCAAGGCCCGCCACATATCCCGCGCCTCAGCAGACCAGACGGTCAAGGTAGAATCCGGCCCGCTCAGAAAGCGGAATACTCTGTTTACGTCGGCAGAAGCCGCGCCCGTGTGCCCGACTTCCGAAGCCTCGTAAAGCGACACGCGAACCCTTCCCTGCCCACGAACCGCCGCCGCATAAGCCGCTGAAACACCGACAATACCGCCCCCGACGACAGCAATCTCCCGCCGCTCCACGTTCGAGTACGGCGCGTCCAATCTAGTAGTCTGTCCACTCATCACCATGTATTCCTTCTATCAGTTCCTCAGCCTTGGCTGTATCTAGTCGGAGTTAGGGGTGTGGGCAATACGTCATCCCGTTCGCCTGTATCCCTTTGGCACACAATATCGAGCAAGTTTGGATGGCTTCTTGCCCCATTGATCAAGGAGTTCCTTCGTCATTTCCGAAACATATTCGTACTCCACCGTTCCAGGTTCTGTTTCCTCAAACCACTTTTTCAACACAGGCTCCGTTGCGCGGCCATCAAGCTGCTTGGAACTAGGGAATGTCGCCTTGGCCAATGTGCCCGTATGGTCAAGGTAGAATCTCGCGCTTATTTCTCGATATCCGATGAACTTACTTGGGCCTACGGCGTCAATCTCCGGGATGTAGTACCAAGCTCTGAATCCAGAAAGCCGCTTATATAGGTCCGGTTCTTCGTTGAGGCCACGATTGAAGGATTTTGTGCTTTGGACTACCTCTTCGCAACTCCTTACGAGTCTTTCCCTGTAAGCCATTACTCCACTGCTCCTTTCCCGGCTCCCCCTACCTGAATAACAGGCTCACCTTGGTGTGGGGGAACTCTACCCGCAGTGTTGCGACGGTATGGGAAGTGGTCAACTCCTCATACTCAACGTACCTGTCTACATTTGCATGCAATTGGTTAGGACAATCGTCTCGCGCGATGCTCCGAAAGTGCCTCGTCGGCTAGGCGTTCCAGCATGTCCTCAGATTCCGTACGCGCAAAAAGCTCAGCCCATCGACGCTCCGATTCCAACTCAGACAGCGGGAACCGGGCGAATCTGTCTTGTTCCCCCTCTGGGAGATTGGCGGCTCTCTCGAAGGCTTCTTGTAGGAGTTGGTTCATCTGCTTTACTCCTGTCGGGATAATTCACGAATCGCCCGGCTCATTATAAGACATACCAGTCAGCAGTATGAAAGGAGGCCGTTTTCATACCACTTACGCACCTTCCATTACGTCCTAGTAGATCGCCCTAGGCCAATAATTTTCGCGTCCTTCTCCGACCCCCAAACCTGCTCGCTACCTCAAATACAGGTTCACCTTGGCGTGCGGAAACTCCACCCTCAGCGTCGCCCCCATGTCTCGTGAGGCGGTCTCCTCATACTCGATGTACCCGGCATCATCCTCAGGCAGCCGGTGTGGACACACCTTCCGCCGCTGCTCTTGGGGGCAGAGGTGCATGTCGGCGTGACTGTCCCAGAACCCCACCATCCGCAAGGGAAAGTACAAGGCTTCCGCGGCCGTTCGCAGGTCCGCGATAATCTCGCTGGGGCGAAAGACCTCGTGCTTCTGGATGGTTACTTGTACCGACCACACGTCTCTAACTCGCTCCTTCTTCTCGAAGAGACGGCCTAAGCCGGCCCGTCGTTAAAGTCAACGTACACCGTCACCACCTCGCTGAAGAAATTCACCGCCTCCGTGCCCTGCTCCCGAGGCCCCACCCCAGAAGCCTTGGAGCCGCCGAAGGGCAAGTGCACCTCTCCCCCCAACGTCGGGGCATTGACGTGGACCATCCCCGCTTCCACGTCTTCTATGTACCGGAAGGCCTTGGTCAGGTCTTTGGTGTATATGGAGGACGAGAGGCCGAATTGCACGTTGTTGGAAATCTCAATGGCGTGGGCTAGGTCTCGACACGAGAACACCGTGAGCACCGGCCCGAAGATCTCCTCTTTGGCGATGCGCATACCCGGATCTACGTCGGTGAAAATTGTCGGCTCGATGTACAACCCGCCGCCGAATTCCGGCCCCGTCAACGCCCCTCCACCGTGGAGCAGGTTCGCCCCCTCCTCTTTGCCAATCTGGATGTACTCGATAATCTTCTGGAACTGGCTCTCGCTGACCACCGGCCCCACGTCGTGAGAATCCAGGCCGTCTCCCACCGTCAACCCCTTCGTTCGCTCCACCAACCCTTCGAGGAAGGTATCCATTGCGGATTCTTCCACAATCACCCGGCTGGTTGCGGTGCACCGCTGTCCCGTGGAGCCGAAGGCAGCAATCGCCACCGAGCCGACGGCTTGCTCCATGTCGGCATCGGCCAGCACAATCACGGCATTCTTGCCCCCCATCTCGCACTGTACCTTCTTCAGGGTCGTCGCAGCCTGGGCATAGAGCCCCGTTCCAATCTCCGTGGAGCCGGTGAAGGATATCCCTGCAATATCCGGATGGTTCACCATGTAGTTGCCCACGGAGCCTCCCGGCCCGGTGACCAGGTTCAATACCCCCGGCGGCAGTCCCGCTTCTATGAAGGTCTCTGTCAGCTTGATTGCGCTTAGTGGGGTGGACGACGCTGGCTTGAAGACCACGGCGTTGCCGCAGATAAGCGCCGGTGCTATCTTCCATGCTGGGATGGCCAGCGGAAAGTTCCACGGCGTGATAACGGCCACTACTCCCAGGGGGCGGCGAAGGGTGTAGGCCACCGTGTCCCGCGTCTCCGACGGGGTCGTGTAACCGAACATCCGCCGTCCTTCTCCAGCGGCGTACTGGATGATGTTCAGAGAGCGCTGCACCTCGGCCCGAGCGTCGGGCAGCGACTTTCCCTCCTCCAGGGTGATTAGACGGGCGAACTCCTCGCGGCGGTCCCGCATCAGCTCGTGGACCCTGTACAAAATATCCGCCCTCTGCGGCGCGGGAGTGGCTGCCCATGACGAAGCGGCCCCCGCCGCCGCCGACACAGCCCTCTCAGCGTCCTCGACCCCCGCGGCCTGCACTTCCGCCAGCACGTGATACCGGTGGGCTGGGTTTCTCACCTCGTAGCTGCTGCCTGCGCTGGAGTCTACCCATTCCCCTCCGATATACAGGTTCCGATTCGAGATGCCCAGGTCCTTCACCGGAGCCTTCCAACTCGAAGGAGCGTGGAATCTAAGGTGCGGCTTCTTCCTGAAGGCCTTCCCGTTGTCCGCCAACAGCCGTTGTACCTTATCGAAGACGTGTCGATACTCAGTTGAGTTCTTCGCAACTCCCCGGAACCACCTGCCGAGCCTGGGGTCCGTTAGTCCGCCGTTCAGCCCGTCCTTACGATTGGCCTCATAGTAGTCCCCGGTCATATCGGCAAACCCGATAAACTTGCTGGGGGCCACTGCGTCCAACTCCGGCAAGTAGTACCAGGACTTGAAGCGCAGCAGGTTGGCTTGCAAGCTCTCTAGCCCCTTCAAAACTTCGTTGAACGTCCGCACGTTCTGCCGGACCTGTTCGTACTTCGATACCAGTGGACGATTCACCTGTTCAGCCATGGTTGACCCTCCGCCTTCGTTTGGGTGGCTGACCCAAGTATAATCCAGCGGACTAAGCACGGGCAAAAGCGCCTGCGGGATTGTCACGTTTGCAATGGGCAAAAGGGAAATTTGAGTTGGATGACAAAATAGTGAGCCTGGATCAAAGTGAAACTGTCCAGTACGCCCTTGGCATAGACGTTGGCTATTCCAAACGCCGCCGCTCCACCGGCCTATGCCTGCTGGAGGTTGCCCCTTTCTCCATCCGCTGGAGATGCGTCAACACGGGTACAACCGAAAGCCAACGCCTGAAGGATATCTGCGACCTCGTGCCTCGCGGCGTCCGTCTGTTGGGCGTCGGCATCGACGGCCCCCTGACGCCCGGCCTCCGCGTCGTTCCCCACTATCGCAGTTCCGACGCGCTCCTGACCCGTGGTGTCTTCGCCAAACGGGGCAAACCGGGAGCCACAAGCTCACCATCAGGCCAGCAGCTTCACCTTCACGCCACCCTCTTGGCTGAACTTGTCCTGCAGCTCCAGGACGAAGGGCACTTTACCCTGGCCCCGGGGACCCACCCCTACCCAGTCCATCCCTCCCGCATCCTGGAAGTCTTTCCCAACGCCTTCCTTTCCGTGCTTCTGGCCGACGTAGATTTTTGCAATCGGCCACTGCATCGAAACGCCTCCGACGTGTTTTGGGAAGTGGCAGTGCGGGAGGAACCCTATCTTGAGAGTCTCTTCAAGGCGTTAGCGCCTGGCCGTGAGTTTGCGACTCCCTTAGAGTCCATAACCGACCACGACCACCGAGCCGCCCTTCTCTGCGCCCTCGCCGTCCTATGCGCCGCCCAGAATCAGTATGTGCTGTCCGGCGACCCCGTGGACGGCGACATCATCCTTCCACCCCACGAATTCTGGGGCGCTGGCCCTGCGGGAAACTCGACGCCGTGGGCCGAGAACGCCCTCAGGCAAAGTGTGAAAGCTGTGCGCCTAAACCTAAAAAAATTCCCCAACCACGAGAAGGCGCGAGTCCTTCGCAACGGCGTTCCCTGGCTCTAGTCCGGTGACCCTTTCCGCAATCCCTCCGTCCGTCCTATCCGGGCCTCCAGCCTCGACAGAGATTCGCGGGTGGTCCGAATCTCCCTCAGCAGCTCCTCGGCAGTGACGGGCTCTTCCAGTTCTCGCAACCGTTCTAGCTTCGCTTCGTCCAGATTATTGATGATGATGGCGATGAGCAGGTTGATGACCACGAACGTCCCCACCACCACGAAGCTGACGAAGTAGATCCAGGCGTAGCCGTTAATCTCCATCGCCACCGCCATCACTTCCGTCCATCCCTCCAGGGTGATGATGTTGAACAGGGTGAGGCAGGACCTGCCCAGGCTGCCCCAGTTCTGCGGGTCGTCGACGTGGAAGAAGTGGTAGCCCATGATGGCGTAGATGTAAACGATGATGCCCATAAGCATCATCACGTGACCCACGCTTGGAATCGAGCGTACAAGAGCAGTGATGATGAGCCGCAGCTCTTTGACGGCGGATATGAGTCGCAGGGCCCGCAGTAGCCGCGCCAGGCGGGCAACGACGGCAAACTGGCCCGTGGCCGGTATGAGCGCCGCCACTATGACGATGAAGTCGAATACGTTCCAGCCGTCTTTGAAATACCGGTGTGAGCGAGGCGCAAGGGCGACCATTTTTATGATGGCCTCAACGATGAATATGCTCAGGGCCACCTGGTTGCCCAGGCGCATCTGATCGCCGAACCGCTCCTCCAGGGTCTTGGACGTTTCCATCCCGAGAAGCAGGCTGTTGGCCACGATTATGGCAATGATGATGGGTTCGAAGTATTTCGAATCCACCAGCCGCTGGCATTGAATAACCACGAATTTCATAGACGAGCGTTGACGTAGAACAAGTGCGCCTCAGCATAGCACAAAACCCCCGCCCCAACCACGACAGCACCCACCCACACCGGAACTTAGAACAGCGCCCTCTACTTCAAAGGGACTCTTGGAACGTCAACCGCTGCGGACTAATGTACCAAAAGAGCATTGACAAACACAAACACATATTCTACTATCTTGTCTACGTGAAGAGCACGAGAAGCTCAACAAAACCCGCCAACCAAAGGAGGGGACACACATGAAAACCCACAACTGGCAAACAAAAGCCCTCACCCTCTTCATCGTAGCAGCGGCTGCTTTGCGCCTGACTGTGGGATGCGCAGAAAAGGCTGTTCATCCTGATAGCTCGGCTCATGGGCCGGGAGGGCAAGGGAACACTGGGAAGCGTAGGGCGATGTTTCTAGCCATCTTTGGCGGCGGTCTTTTCGTCGTCGCTCTTGCAATTGGAGCGGTGTTGTTTCTGCGCACCCCTCCCTATGAGGACATATTGGGCCTGGAGCCATGTTTTGACGATTTTGATTTTGGCGCGCTGGCCATTGTCGAGTCGATTTCGCCACCGTTCAGTGTTTCCGTCCACGATGATTGGTCGGTGGATGTGCGAGAGTATAGCTACAGAGGCTCGTATGAAGCCGTTAGAGATGCTGGCAGAGTGGCCCTGGAGCATCAGGAGCGATTCAAGGCGATTCCCGCATTCGCTTGGGTTGCGGTCAATAGGCTTTCTCTTCGTGATCAAGACACAGACAACATGGAACGGTGGTCCGTAAAGCATGGAATCATTGCCTACATCGATTATCCCTGGAGTGGAAGGAGGGAAGATTTACATCGTTGGCTGCCGGGCTGCCTGAATGGGTATCCCGTTCTCGCTGCAAAGTTTAGCGCTTTCGAAGCCAGAGACTATTTCGTGCCTATTCGCCGGGACGACGAATGATAGTTGCGCCGCGGTAGTTCACTGGTTGCATGCCCAAGGTTTACTCAACCATAAAACACAAATTTAAAAAAATAAGGAGAAGTTATGACAAGACCGAACGAACATCACGACACGATCACATCGGGACTCAGGATAGTAGCCGAAAGGCCGAACGGGGATGGTACCTATTCCCCTGTTGACGATCCAGATGCGACATCGCCCGGTGGAACAATTTCCATCATTGCCAAGGATAGAGACGGGAACGCTGTCCTTGTGACTAACGCACACGTCATTACCGGCCTTAGGAATAGTCAGCCGGCTGGTGGTGATAGGGTGTATCATCATGAAATCAGTGGATCGAGACACATAGCGACTGTGCCCCAGTGGGACATACTCAGGCCAGCTTGGGTTCACCGAAAGGGGGGATTGGAGGGAGATGGAAATAATCGAATGGACGTGGGTTACGCGGTTCTGGAGAGTGGTGTAGGTGTTAAATTTGCATTGCACGGACACGACGACCAGCATCTGCCAGGAGAAACGATAAATGTACATACAGACAGGCGAATTGTCCCTGGAACCTATGACCCTTCGATAGGGGACAAGTTGGTTTTCCTGGGGAGGAATAGCGGTGAGCATAAAGTCACGGTTACTGGCCTTAACTCAAGGCAAGAGGTTACTGGCTTCAGATACATAGGGTTAGTTTCCTTCAGTTCCACGGTTGATCTCATAGGTGGAGATTCCGGCGCAGGATTATACAGGAAGGTTGGTGACGAGTACCAGCTATCTTGCATCTTCTTTACGGCCTCTAATGACAGAAGAACGGGATATGCGTTCAGGGCATCGGAGGCGGCTGAAGCTCTGGGCCTCACTTTCGGCAACCGCCCTCCCATAGCCCATGCTGGCCCGAACAGAGTCATCAACTCCAACAATCCGGTCATCCTTGAGGGATCCGTCGACGACCCAGATTCCGCTGACCGGAACTATGTAACCCAGAACCACACGTGGACTCAGGACAGCGGACCAGTAACCATAACCCTTGACCCCGTCGCTGACGAACCTGTCCATCGCACCTTCACCCCGGAAGTGGTTGGTGTGTATTTCTTCACCCTCACCGCCACAGACCAGGAACCGTTGTCGGCCTCCGACACAGTTCGAGTCAGCGTGTGGCCCTCGGCACAGAGTGTGCTCCCTACACGTGTGAGGGCCACCGCTGCTGCCAGAAGCGTGGACATCACCTGGACCGGGCCGTCCATAGCCACCGGCTATCAAGTTGAGATAGGCATACCCCCGTCTGAAGGCGGCCAGAACCACACCTTCCATACCTCGATGAGAGAATCCATCAACATTGGTAGCCTGATACCCCAGAAGACCTATGAGTACCGGGTGCGAATGACCAACGCCGACGGCGTCGGCCCTTGGACTGATTGGGCAAGGACAACGACCCCCGGAGAAACACCCCCCACCCCAACGGGAGACCAGTGGGACGTGCAGTACCTGAACAACAAAATCCAGGTCAAGGTAACGGAGATTCCGGAAGTCATCCCCGCCATATCCCAAGTGCGGGCCAAGCTGGGCATTAGCCCCCTGGGAACCGGGCTGGGGTCGGACACGATCACAGTCACCAAGAACATCGGGACCGCCCTCAACCGGTGGGTGGACGTTCTCACCAGCGCCGAATCCAATTGGCAAGTGGGCACGTGGACTGCGCAAGTCCGCTTTGAGAACACCATCGGCGACCCGGGATACTCACCGGGCAAGCCGGTAACCGTCCCCAACCGCGCCCCCACGGCCAACCCCGGCTACACGCAGGCCGTTGCCGCAGGCTCCACCGTCACCCTGGACGGTTCGCGGAGCAGCGACCCCGACGGACACAGCCTGACCTACCGGTGGGAGCAGCTAGGCCTGGGCGAACTGGGCATCGCTCCCGTAACTCCCGTGACAATCAGCAATTCGAACCAGGCGACGGCGACCTTCGTGGCCCCCAATCAGGCAGGGCCGCTATCCTTCAAACTCACAGTCACGGACCCCGGCGACCTCACCCACGCAGCCAACGTCACCATCCACGCCTGCTCCGCCACCGGCGAATCGCGGTGGTACGACACAGGCGAAACGAGGGTTTCTGGTTCCACCTTTGAGAAGAGACAAACGCGGATGCACAACGGCGTCACCGAGTGGCAGTGGGTGAGAGTCAACCGCCCTCCCATCTCCGACGCCGGTTCCGACCAGGTGGTTGCACCAAGCGCAACCGTCACCCTGGATGGGTCGGGCAGCAGAGACCGGGATGGAGACACCCTCGCCTACGCATGGACACAGACGCAGGGGCCGTCAGTCACCCTGACCGGAGCCGACACCGTCAGCCCCACCTTCACCGCGCCCTCCAACCCCACCCACCTGAGATTCCGGCTGACAGTCACGGATACCCATGAAGCGAGCGACATAGACGCGGTAGTGGTGCGGGTAGTGACAGACCCCACGGACACAGCAGCCCTCACCAACCTTCCGCCCACAGCCAACGCGGGTGCTGCCCAGACAGTAACCTCCGGGGTCACTGTGACCCTGGACGGATCCGGTAGCAGCGACCCCGACGGCGATACCCTCGCCTACGCCTGGAAGCAGGTGGCAGGGCCTAATGTGACCCTCAGCAGCGCCACCGTCGCCGCCCCCACTTTCCCGGCGCCTTCCAGCGGTGCAACAACGCTGCGGTTCAGGCTGACGGTTACGGACCCTGATGGGGCCATAGACACAGACGCGGTGGCCATCACCGTGAACGCCCCCACTCCCCCGCCGCCGCCCGCCAACGTAACGGCTACAGCCACCGCCAACAGCGTGACGGTCAGTTGGAATACGGTGTCTGAAGCCACCGGCTACGACATGCAGCTGGGGGAAATCGAAGAGGGTGAGGAGATAGGCTATGCGAACTACCCCACAACGGGCCTGACCTATACGGTGGGCAACCTGAAGTCCAACACCCGCTACTACTACCGGGTGCGAGGCAAGAACGACGACGGCACAGGCCCCTGGAGCGATCCCGTCAGATCCATAGTCACGCCTGTGAAGACTTGGGAGGACACGGGCGAGACCCGCAACCGGGTAGAAGGCGCGTGGAAGGACACGGGCAACACGCGTGAGAACCAGGTATTGCTCATCTTCGAGAAAGAGCAGACGCGGACCATCACCTGGGAGAAGGAGCGGCGATGCGCCAACTGCGCCGCCGGCGCCCCCACCAAGTGGGTGAACGCCTCACGCACGGAAACCTGGTGGGTTCCCGTTGTCTGGGGTCCTTGGGAAGATACGGGGGACAGGCGCAATGAAGTCACTGGCGATTGGACGTACACGGGGAGAACGCAAACAGATCCTGTTGACGATGTTTTTGAGAAGGAACAGAGCCGGACTACCACTTGGGAGAAGAAGCAGAGTCGCACCTCCGATGTAGGCAATCACACCCAGACCCAGTGGGTTCAAGCCTCCAGAATAGAAATCCGGTGGGTTCGGGAGACCTGGGACGAGTGGGAAGACACGGGAGAAATTGACAACGAGGTCAAAGATACGTGGAAGGACACGGGCGAAACGCGAGAGGACGACATCAACCTCGTCTACGAAAAAGAGCAGAGGCGCACCATCGCCTGGCGGAAGGAACAGACCCGAACCTCCAACTTTGGCAACACCCAGACCCAGTGGATTCCAGCCTCCCGGACGGAAACCCGGTGGGTAGTCATACCGGAGGAATGCGGCAGCTGGTCGGACACAGGCCGAGTGAGAAATTCTAGCTACGGCAGCTACAGCCGTACCGGGAACACCCGTGGTTCCGGCGCGAACAAGAAATGCGAGGAGTCACGCACCGTCTACCGGGAGAAACAGCAGAGTTGCACCACCAACGCCCCCTACTACAACACCCGCTACCGGTGGGTGTCCACCACCTCCACCACCGCAACCCGTTGGGTAGATTGTCCTCCCCCTTGCGGGCCTTGGTCTGACACCGGGAACACGAGAACATCTTATGGCACTTAGAGGGTGTCTAAAAAGGCGCCGGTGGAGCGAAGCATAAACATCTGTTAGGCAGCGAAGTCCGCCCCTCCAACTCCAGATCCTTCGGCTTCACTCAAGGTGACATGGAGCGCTCGAGGTAGCAAAGGGATTTATTAGACACGCTCTTACAGCCGCACTGGCACTACCAGGGGGTCCGGGTCAAACCGCGAGTGCGAGGAATCTCGGACCAACGCCACGGAGAAAGAACAGCAGAGGACCTGCGATAACATCATCGAAAACAGGTGGGTTTCGACTGGCACCACCGCCCAGACCCGGTGGGTCGGCTGCCCCGTATCAAACCCAGACCCCTGGGGGCCATGGACAGACACGGGAGAAAGGCGGGTTGACCGCTATGGTAGTTGGTCAGCTACGGGTAGAAGTCGGGAAAACCAGATTTTGCTCATCTTGGAAAACGAGGAGGAGCGCACGGTCTACTGGGAAAAGCAACAGGAACGCACATCTCAGTCTGGCAACCGCAGTGAGACCCAGTGGGTGTCTGACGGTACTAGCACACAGACTCGGTGGGTGGTTGCGTAGGTTTCAACACTCCGATTGCGTTGAACCAAGAAGGGGGGCGGCTCCACGGAGCCGCCCCCCTTTTTAGTCTGCAAATTACCATGAAAATAGGCCGTTTATCCCTTTTCCGGCCTTCACAAGGCGACAGCGAAGAATCTTGTTGACTCGGGGATCGGCGCGGCTTAGGAGGGCGGCTTGAATCCCTTCCTCCCCGCCACCAAATACACCGGATCAGAGAACCCCTTCGGCTGCGGACTCCGGTCCTCCGCCCGAATATCCTCAAAACCTCCCGCTTTCTGCAGGTACAGCTTCACCAACGTCATCCGTTGCTCGTCGCTGCACCCCTGCCATATCCGCACCGCCTTGGTGGGAAACATCCTGTTGGAGAAAGTAATCACGAGGGACCCTCCCGGCCTGAGTATCCGACCCACGTCCCTCAACACCTCCACCGGACTCGTCAGGTACTGCACCGACACCGTCAGAATCACCCCGTCGAAGCTAGCGTCCTCAAACGGCAGTCGAGGGTCTTGATTTACGTCATGGACCACAAAATCGTCCAGCTGAGGGTTCTCCCGCATCTCCACGTCGTTCAGCCCCAGACCCACCATCCGAGCTTTGACGAAATCTGCGGGTAGGTGCGACCGCCAGCTGCTCATCAGGTCCAGGATGACCCCGTTGGCGGGCAGGAATTCCTGAAATATGCGCCCAATCTCAGCAATGGCAGCGTCGTCGATATGCACGACAAGCCGCGGCTCCCGATAGAAAAGAGCGTCGTCGCCCCCGTCTACCCGATCAAAAAAATAGTCCTGTAAACCGGGTTCCACGAGGCCCATTCTACACGAAAAAGCGCCTCATTCTCGCCCCGCTTTCTTCTCTCGTTGACGATAAGCGCCCCTAATTGCTATAATAAGCCATTCCACGGCAGCGTCCTAGCTTGGCGCATGCCTGCCTTGCGGGGGTGTTACTTGGCCAACTATCTGCTTATTGAATCCCGCGACCCCTTCGAGTACGGCGACGCCCGCTATATGTACGACATGGCGGCAGACCTGGCTCGCAAGGGCAACAGCGTTACCCTCTTCCTCATCCAGAACGGCGTCCTCGTTACCCGTCCCGGCGTGAGGAACAATCCCCTCAACCGCCTCTTCCAGCAGAGCCAGCCCGTCAGGGTGCTGGCGGATGAGTTCTCTCTACGGGAACGCGCCATTGCCCCTACCCCTCTGGTAGGCGGTGTTGAGGTGTCCGATGTGGATTTCCTGGTGGACCTGCTGGCCAAGGAAGATACCAAAGCCCTTTGGCATTAAAGAGCCGCAGGATAGGAAGCAATTGCCTTTGGTATCTACCGACGTCATCATACTGAAAACCTTTTGGCACTGAGGAGCAGCTATGGCAACCATTACCATCGCCCTTATGGACCCGCCCTACGAGGCTGAAACCACCACCACGGCCATGCGAATCATGGACGCCGCGGTGCGAAAGGGCCACCAGGTGAACGTGTTTGCCTACGAAGGCGCTGTTAACCTGACAATGAAAGACCAGGCCGCCCATCCCAATCCGGTTAAGGGCACTACCGCTGAGGAGGAAGACCACCCCTCCAGTTCCCGGTTCATCGCCGGGCTTCTCGCCACTGAGCAGGTGGACTGGATCAACTGCGGCCTCTGTGTCGACGAGCGCGGTTCCGGCAACTGGATAGACGGCGCTCGTCGCGGTGCGCCGGCGGACTTCTTCAAGTGGTCTCAGGAGAGCTCTAACACCCTGGTAATCGGCACCAAGTAGGAGGGTCTCATGTCCAAAATCCTTTCCATCGTCGAACGGGCCTACCACGGCACCCTGGAGGAGCAGGACGATACCATCCTCTGGATGTCCCACATTCTCAAGAACGCCGGGGCGGACATCTCTGTCCTCCTCCGCTCCAACGCCGTGAACTATGCCGTTCGGGGTCAGGACGCCAGCGGCATAACCATCGGCGGCGTTCCCCTTTCCAACCCCCCCAAGCTGGACGAGGACGTAGAGGGCCTCATTGGGGCGGGCGTGGATACCTACGTGGTCAGGGAGGACGTGGAAGACCGGGGCATCAACGAGTCGGAGCTAGTTGACGGGGTCAAGATGGTTGACCGGGAAGGTCTGGCAGACCTCTTTGATTCCCACGAAGCCATCTGGCACTGGTAACCGCTAGTTCCCCTCTCCCTCCGTAGGGCGGTTCGCGAGCCGCCCTTCCCCTTATACCTCAACCCCCGGCCATCATCCCGAACGTCCCTCTCCGCCTTGTCATGTTGAGCGTCAGCGAAGAATCTCTTCGGCTTACGCCCAACCCCCATTCGTCACTCTATGGCGTGTATCCGACCATCCTCTGTTCTGACGAACAGCTTTCCCTCCGCCAGCGACGGAGCCAGCATCACCGGCGAACCCAGGGATACGCTCCAAAGCTCCTGCCCCGTGTGCCGGTTAAGGGCGTAGACCAGTCCCTCGGTGGTGGCGAAGTACACCGTGTCGGCGGCCACTATGGGCGATGATCGAATGCCGCCCCTCGCCTGAAAGGACCATATCTCCGTGGGCGTTGTTGGTTCCATAGATCGGAATGTTCCTTCAGAGTCCCCCACGTAAAGGGTATCTTCCGTTATCGCCGGCGCAGAGGTTATAAATGCCTTGTCTGGCGGCGACCATCGCCAATTGGTCCCCTGTTGAGACGGCGGCCTCGGAATGGGGGCGCCCCACCTGAGCCACAGGGTCCCCCACAGCTTCTCCCGCTGCCATCGGCCGGGGATCTCCCGAATGCCTGCCTTGGCCGTGAGGATATCGTTTGCGGAGGCCATGTACGCCAGTCCGTGGGACATCACCGCGGGCTCGAACGACGCGACGCCCCGGGTTCGGAACCGCATTCTTCCCTCGCCCGTGCGGTAGTTGACGGAATAGAGGCTATTGTCCTGGGAAGAAAAGTAGAGAACCCCTTTGTACAGAGAAGGCGGCGCGGTTATCAGGTTCTCGGTAGGGAACTCCCACAGCTCCTCTCCCGTTGCGGCGTCCAAAGCGTACATCGAATTGTCGCCGGAACCGATGAACAGGTATCCGTTGGCAACCATGGGGGAGCTGCTAATGTAGTTGTCCGTATTGAACGTCCACCTGGTATCGCCGGTGTCCTTATCGAAGACCCAGACCTTGGTGTCGGTGGAACCCGCGTACACGTTGTCCCCTGCCACGGCGGGGGATGAGTTCACCAGGCCGGGCATGTCGCGCAGCCATTTCATTTGCCCCGTGTTTGCATCCAGGGCCATGAACTTGAAGCGGCTGCCCACGTATATGGTGCTGTCCACGACGGCGGGCAGCGATTGACCCTCGATTAACCCCTCCTCCGTCGACCAGAGGAGCTTCCCTTGGGGCAGCGATGGCGGGTTCGGCACGTAGCTGGTCCGCTCGTAATTCGACGCCGCCATGGACCATTGGCCTGGCTCGGAAAGGGACGAAAGGTTGGTGCTGGGCCTGGTCTGAAGCAGGGTAACGGGGTTGGGGATGACGTGGTAGTTGTGCCATACCACCGCCGTCACCGATATGACGACCAGCACTATCAGAAGCCACTTGTTCTGGGTCATGAAGATGAGGCCCTGCCGCCCGAAGAGGCCGCGACGGGGCATCCTATGCGCCCACTCGGGTAGGCCCTCGGCAATTAAACGACCACAACCCGCACACCGGGATCCCATCTCCTGGTCCATCGCCCCGCAGTGGGGGCATATGATCCCCAGGCGATTGTTTTCTTCTTGGCTCATCCTCGGGTTCTCCTGACCTTATTACGACTTTTCTGCGCGGCCGGTTTCCCAAAGGGCGGCTCTACAGTAAATTAACTTTTCCATTTTGAAGCAAGACCACACATAACGCAACATAGCAGGGCCGTAAACGCCTTTATCTTCTCCCTTGCCCCGTCCCAAGTGCTATCATTGGGCCAGAAATCTGACTAGGAGTTGATAAGTGGACGTCCAGCGGATTAGAGAACAGATTCCGGCTTGCCAAAAGATGGTCTACCTGAACACGGGTTGGGATGGCCCTTCCCCCAAGTCCGTCGTGCAGGCGGTGACAGACCGCGTGGAGTACGAAAGCTACAACGGCCCCACCAGCCCGCCCGTATACCAGAGCGGTCGGGAGATCCAGCAAAAAGCCCGAGAGCGGGCGGCAGCCCTCCTCAACGTATCACCCCAGGAAATCGTCCTTACCCAGTGCACTACCGACGGCTTGAACCTTGTCGTGAATGGCCTCGACTGGAGGGAAGGAGACGAAGTCATCACCTTCGGCCTTGAGCACAGTTCCGTGCTCATCCCGGCCTACCTGTTGCCCGGCCGCCACGGCGTCCGCCTGAAGGTCCTCGACCTTAGTCCCACCGACACCCACGAGGAGATTCTGAGCCGCGTCGCCGAGGCCATCTCTCCCCGGACGCGCCTCCTTTTCTTCAGCCATATCCAGTACACCTGCGGCCTACGCATGCCCGCCGAGGGGTTGAGGAAACTCACCAGGGATGCCGGGGTGCAGATGCTCATAGACGGAGCCCAGACGGCAGGCCACATTGCCCTTGACATGCGGGCGTTGGACTGCGACTTCTATTCCATCCCCGGCCAAAAGTGGCTTCTGGGCCCCGACGGGACCGGTGCCCTGTACATCCGTCAGGACCTGATTTCCTCCGTTGCCCCAACACGCGTATCGGGCCGTGCCGCCTCGTCCTACGACGAGCATGGAAGTTTCGATCCCAGCACGGACACCATAGACAAGTTCCTCTTGACCACCTCCAGCTCGCCCCTGGCGGCGGGATTTGCCGAAGCTGTGGCCTTCCATCACGAGATGGGCGTCGAAGCCGTGGAGGCCCGGACGCTGGCTCTGGCCGGCGAACTGAAGAAAGCTCTGTCGGGAGTGTCCGGCGTTAAGGTCCTCTCCCCCATGGACGATGCCCGCTCCTGCGGTCTGACCTCCTTCCAGATAGAAGGCGTTGCGCCGGATGAGGCAGTGAGTCGACTGTGGAACGAGTACGGTATAGTGGTTAGGCAGGTGTCGGAGCTTTCCTGTGTTCGAGCTGCCACCCACGCCTTCAACAACGAGGAGGACTTGGAGAAGCTGGTATCGGCCGTGGCGGAGTTAGCGCCCTAAATCTCCACCTGTCATTCCTATGAAAACAGCCCGTTCAGCGCCTACAAATCCCTTCCCCCTTGATGGGGGAAGGTTAGAGCCTGCCCTCGTGAAGACGGGGGATGGGGGTGATCCTCCCCCTCCCCCTCCCGTCGCCCTCGCACATAGCCTGGCCCCGTGAAGACGGGTTATGGGGTGAATGTCCTTTCCCCCCTCCCGTTGTCCTCGCGAATGCGGGGACCCATTCCCCTTCCCCACCCGGCCATCCTCCCCCCGTAGGAGCGACCCTTGTGGTCGCCCGTCATACGCTGTGCTACCAACCCCTCGTAGGAGCGGTTCGGGAAACGCCCGCCCCCCGACTCCCCCTCCCATTGTCCTCGCGCATGCAGAACCCATCCCCCTCTTCCCTCCCTTCCCCCTCCCCCCGTAGGGGCAGTTCGCGAACCGCCCGTTCCCCCAACGCACCCCACATGTCATTCCGAGTCCCTCGAAGAATCTCGCCGCCGGGTACTCCCTCCCCTCCACGCCCTCGCGAATGCGGGGACCCATCCCCCTTCCCTCACCCCGCCATCCTTCTCCTGTACGGGCGACCCTTGTGGTCGCCCGTTATACGCCTGTGCTACCAACCCCTCGTAGGAGCGGTTCGGGAACCGCCCCCCCCCGACTCCCCCTCCCAACGGTTATTCCTATGAAAACAGCCCGTTCCGTGCCCAAAAATCCCTTCCCCCTTGATGGGGGAAGGTTAGAGCCTGCCCTCGTGAAGACGGGGGATGGGGGTGATCCTCCCCCTCCACTCACATGTCATTCTGAACGTAGCGCAGCGGAGTGAAGAATCTATCGTCCCCCACGCCCAACCCTCCCCCTCCCGTCGCCCTCGCGCATAGCCTGGCCCCGTGAAGACGGGGGGGCGGGAGTGAACATCTCACCCCGCCATCCTTCTCCTGTAGGGGCGACCCTTGTGGTCGCCCGTTATATGCTGTGTGACCAACCCCTCGTAGGAGCGATTCGGGAACCGCCCGCCCCCCGACTCCCCCTCCCGTTGTCCTCGCGAATGCGGGGACCCATCCCTCTCCCGTGTCATCGCATATGCACAAACCCATTCCCCTCTTCCCTCCCTTTCCCCTCCCCCCGTAGGGGCGGTTCGCGAACCGCCCGTTCCCCCAACGCACCCCACATGTCATTCCGAGTCCCTCGAAGAATCTCGCCGCCGGGTACTCCCTCCCCTCCACGCCCTCGGCGCATGCGGGGACCCATTCCCCTTCCCCCACCCGGCCATCCTCCCCCCTGTAGGGGCGACCCTTGTGGTCGCCCGTTATATGCTGTGTGACCAACCCCTCGTAGGAGCGGTTCGGGAACCGCCCGCCCCCCGACTCCCCCTCCCAACGGTTATTCCTATGAAAATAGCCCGTTCCGTGCCCAAAAATCCCTTCCCCCTTGATGGGGGAAGGTTAGAACCTGCCCTCGTGAAGACGGGGGATGGGGGTGATCCTCCCCCTCCACTCACATGTCATTCTGAACGTAGTACTCCCCCCATGTCATTCTGAACATAGCGCAGCGGAGTGAAGAATCTATCGTCCCCCACGCCCAACCCTCCCCCTCCAGTTGTCCTCGCGAATGCGGGGACCCATTCCCCTTCCCCACCCGGCCATCCTCCCCCCGTAGGGGCGACCCTTGTGGTCGTCCGTTATATGCTGTGTGCCCAACCCCCTCGTACGGGGGGGTTCCGAACCGCCCGCCCCCCGACTCCCCCTCCCGTTGTCCTCGCGAATGCGGGGATCCATTCCCCTTCCCTCACCCCGCCATCCTTCTCCTGTAGGGGCGACCCTTGTGGTCGCCCGTTATATGCTGTGTGGCCAACCCCTCGTAGGAGCGGTTCGGGAACCGCCCGCCCCCCCGACTCCCCCTCCCGCTGTCCTCGCGTATGCACGAACCCATCCCCCTCTTTCCTCCCTTCCCCCTTCCCCCCGTAGGGGCGGTTCGCGAACCGCCCGTTCCCCCAACGCACCCCACATGTCATTCTGAACATGGCGCAGCGGAGTGAAGAATCTATCGTCCCCCACGCCCAGCCCTCCCCCTCGCGCCAATCCCTCTGGTCTGTTACCTCGCGCACCTCGGCGGCGGGCAACTAGATTACCGACGGCAGTGTTTCCCTAACCCAAAAAGACAGGTCGTCAATCACTTCGTCGGTAATCTGGTGGGCCATCGGGTACTCGTGGTAGGTGGGGTCGTAACCCGCACGGCTCAGGAAATCCCTGGACTCCCTGCCTGCTTCTACTGGAATTAGAGGGTCGTGTACGCCGTGGGCTATAAATATAGACTGGCTTCTCTCGACGGGAAGGCGCTCTAGGATTTCCTCTTGCTCGTCGATGCGGGCGCTGAGTGCCGCCAGCCCGGCGAAAATCTTTGGCCGCGGCAAGCCCACCTGGTAGGTCATCATCCCTCCCTGAGAGAACCCCGCCAGCAACACCCGGCCCGCTTCCACCCCGTGAGTTCGCATCATCTCCCCCACAAAAGCCGTCACCGCCTCCTCGGCTCGCTGGACATCCTGTGGAGTTTTCTCTCCCAACAGGGGTGTCCAAGCGTAGCCGGTGAAGCCCGGCCCCAGCTGTACCGGCAGGGGAGCGTTGGGACACACATACACGTAGCTGCGCGAGTCGATGTATGAGGCCAGCCCCGCCAGGTCGTGCATATTCGCCCCAAACCCGTGCAGCAGCACTATCAAGGGATAGGCTTTATCTGGTTCGTAATCGACGGGGTAGACCGCCACGTATTCGAGGCTGCCGCCTCGTCCCTGAACCATCTTCATGCCGCCATCCTACCATCGGCGCCACCAAACACCAAGAGACCAACCTTCACCTAATTTCCCTCAAAATCCCTTCCCCCTCCACCCACATGTCATTCCGAGCGCAGCGGAGCGGAGTGAAGAATCTATCGTCACCCATGCCCAACCCCCCGTCATCCTTCCCCCGTAGGGGCGACCCTTGTGGTCGCCCGATTATGCTGCGTGACCAACCCCTCGTACTGGCGCATCCTTCCCCTCCCCCTCCACCCACATGTCATTCTGAACGCAGCGCAGCGGAGTGAAGAATCTATCGTCACCCATGCCCTCACCCCGTCATCCTTCCCCCGTAGGGGCGACCCTTGTGGTCGCACGGCATATGCTGCGTGACCAACCCCTCGTACTGGCGCATCCTTCCCCTCCCCCTCCACCCACATGTCATTCTGAACGCAGCGAAGCGCAGTGAAGAATCTATCGTCCCCCATGCCCTCACCCCGTCATCCTTCCCCCGTAGGGGCGACCCTTGTGGTCGCCCGATATATGCTGCGTGACCAACCCCTCGTAGGGGCGGTTCGCGAACCGCCCGTCCCCCCAAGAGTGACATCTTCCCGTTGCCCAAAATCCCCACCCCCTGCTACCCTCCCTCCCATGAGAAGTATGGAACAAATACACAAAGAAATTGAAGACTTCCTGGACAGCATCGGAATCCCCAAAGAACCCCCCAAGGGTTCCTTCTACGACCTCAGTGACGCCGAAAGCGACGAAGAGTCTAAACTCAAGTCCGGCGGCCAACCCGGCAACCAGAACGCCCGCAAGCACGGCCTCTACTCAAAACACCTGCCCCCGGAACAACTTCAACAGTTCGACGACGCCCTGACAGTCAGAGACCTTGCCCCGGAGATAGCCATCGTCCGCGTCAGGCTCAACGGACTCCTGGATGACCCTAATACCTCTCCCGACCTTATCCTCAAAATTGTCAACGCCCTCGCCAGGCTCATGTCCGTCCAAAGACGCTACGTCTACGGATAAATGCACCATCCGTTTCCCCAAACTTTCGAAAAACAAAAAACAAGTCCCCCAAACCCTCAGATCCACGCCTGAAACACCCCTGATTTCTCCATTTCTCGTTTCTAAAACGAGTCAGTCCCACGCCTGGCAACCCTGAAACGAGTCCCTCGTTTCCCACTCGTTCCTGAAACGTATTCGCACTGTTGTCTCCCTCCTTGCAACCATCCCGGTACGAGCGCCATGTCATCCATTCAAATGTTGAATTGCCCTCGCGTAAATTTACATAACATTCATAATCTTGAGTGCGGCAACTAGCTTGGAAGTCAACCGGCAGTGTCTCACCCTCCCAACTCACGTCACCCCTTCCCTTGCCACCGTAGACCCGTAGGGGCAGGTTTCAAACCTGCCTCATCATGTATCATGCCGTAAGCACCTCGGCCTCAAACATGAAAGGCAATCCCATGAAAATTCACGTCCTTGGCGGCCACAACATGGAAACAGCGCAGACCAAGCATACCTGCTTTCTGGTGGACGACTCACTGGCCATAGACGCCGGAAGTCTTATGACCGCCCTAACCTCTGACGAAAAGAATCGCCTGCGGGCCATCCTCCTGACCCATAGACACTTCGACCATGTAAGAGACTTGCCCAGTCTCGGTCTGCAGACCATGGACAACGGCGTGACCGTGGACCTCTACGGTCTGCCCGATACCCTGGACGCCATATCCACTCGCCTCATGGACGGCCTTTTGTACCCCAACTTCACCGTCCGGCCTACGCCGGAATGCCCAAAGTATCGGCTGCGTCCCATATCACCCGGGCGGGCCTTCAAAGTCTGCGGCATGGAGGTCCTGCCCCTCTCCGTGCCCCACGGTGCGCCGGCGGTGGGTTTCATAATGCGAAAGGGATCGTCTACTGCGGCCTTTACCGGCGACACGGGCGGCGGACTGCTACCCTTTCTTGCACATACGCCGTCGCCGCAAGTCCTCTTCGTGGAGGTTACCTTCTCCAACAGCGGGGACGCCCGTGCCAGGGCCAGCCGCCACCTCACCCCGTTCCTTCTGAGCGAGGAGTTAGAAGAGGCCCGAAAGCAGGGACTGCCCTTGCCGCAAGTCGTCGCAGCGCACCGGGACCCGCGCCACGAACAAGCCATCCTCCAAGAACTCGCCGAAGTCTCCAAAAGGCTGAACGTCACCATCACCCCCGCCCACGCCGCCCAAGAATACCGCCTCTAGCCAACAGCTCCCAACCGCCGCCCTGGCCCCCCACTTCCAGAGGGATAAGGTGGGTGGATTGACTTGTGCTTATACTTGTGATGTCATGCATATAGGTATTACAGGAGCAGCAATTATTTTATTCAAATGATGCAGAGCAAGGTCAACTTTAGGAAGCTCGTGCGTAACCTGGCGGACATGTACGGGGAGAGCACTTTCGACGTTGTCGTCAGCGAATTGGTGGCTAATGCCCTTGATGCACAGCCGAGCACAATTTCGCTGGATTGGGACGATAAGAAGCGGACCCTGATAGTTGTCGACGATGGTAATGGGATGGATGAAGAAACGTTCCAGAGATACCATGACTTTGCGGTTGATCTCAAGAGGCGAGGAGACGGTATTGGCTTTGCGGGCATAGGCGCGAAGATTAGTTTTAACATCGCCGATAGGGTTGTTACCGAAACCAGATGCGGTGGTATGCTGAATGCTTCGGATTGGAGATGGCGCTCCGACGGCGCTCTTGGGTGGAATCATGTAAAGCCCGTGCGAATGAAGGCCAACGGCACCCGTGTTTCCGTCCACTTTCAGGATGGCGTAGAGTTATCCCACGTAGATGACCAGTACCTAACTCGCGTCCTGAAACAGCAGTATCTTCCCCTGTTCGTCAATGAATTCTTGCTTGCCTATCAGAAGATGGGAATGTATCCCAACCGCCCTAGGTTCGTTGTGAACGGCCTTCGGGTTGGGACTGATAATCTAGACGTTGTCGGTTCGCCTTCGCGAGTTAAGAGGTTTCCACTACGAACAGGAAAGAAAGACATCGGGTTAGGGGCGCTTTCTGTTTCTAAGCACGATCTCCCAATCAATGGCTCCACATACGGGGTTCTTCTTTGCACCCATGGGAAGGTCATAAAGGCAGATCTCTTCGGGCAATCAACAGGCCTCCTGGGGGCCAAGCTATTCGGCATAGTTGAAATGCCTGAATTGGTGCAGTATTTGACTGCCAATAAATCGGACCTCAAGGGAGGCCCCGGAAGAACTCAGGGCTTGAATCGTCTTCTGTCTCCCGTGCGTGAAGAATTGAAGACATTCTTGGCGGAGCATGGTGTAGCGGCCCCGGAACGAGAGCGAGATCGACTGGCAGTAAAACTAGAACGGACGCTGACTAGCATGGTAAAGCAATTGCCGGAACTGCAAAACTTCGAAGGGCTGCTAAGAGAAGCCAGAAAGCGTCGCAAGAATCCGGCGAGTGAAGACTTGGACTCCTCCGACCGGACTTCCAACGTCGGCGATGAACCGGAAAAGGTTGAAGATATAGACGCCGAAAAGGACGAAAAGAAAGAAAAGAAGCCATCTCGGAAGCGCAGAAGATCCCGCAATGGCCCCGGGCCCAGGGTCGCATTCGAGCAACATCCGGAAAGAGAAGAGACGGCGTGGATAGACTCTAACACAGTAGTCATCAACAGTGGACATAAGGCTTATCGAGAGCGAATTAGCCAAGATCAGGCCAGGCTGACGTACTGCATGTTCGCCATAGGCGTTGCCCTGGACAAGTCGGAATTGGCAGGTCTACAGGACGGCGAAAGCTACGTAGACAAATTCATTGCCGCTTGGGGCCAGTCTTGACGACGAAAGGAAGATCTCTTGTCCCGGTCGCATTCAAGAAGATAGGGGGTTCATATCGAGGTTCAGTGTCGCTGCGGCATCTTACCCTGTTGCATAATGATCCTGCCGAGACAATGCGCGCAGCGACGGACATATACGTTGCTGCCTTGAAGGAGTTAAAAGGGTGGCGGCAGGAGGCGAAAATGCTTCAGTCTTTGAGGAAACCTTTGCCCGCGGGAAAGGCTTGGCAACTCGGAGATATCGTTCATCGAATGAACGCGCGGTTGTCTGACCATGGCTGCAAGCTTGAAGGTGTGTATGATCACGTGCATCGACACATTGGAATGTCTCCTAAGTGGCTAAGCAGATTTGTGACCCTTAGGCGGTATGTCGAAGACGTGGAAGAGATACCGTCCGGACTCGGTTGGAACCGCATTAGGGATTCGGTGAAATCCGCTTGCCAGTCTAATTCTAGAAACTACATTGAGACATCGGGATCATGAATCTGAGCGACCAACCGAACGAAATTTGGAACCGCCAGATGGGTACGGCGATTGAATTCATTGCTGGCGGGGGAAGGACGTTCTCCGCCAAGGACATCGCGGATTTCGAAGAATGGGAAGGTCTGGAAGACGTCATAGAGAATGCCCTGCAGCATCAATGTAGGAACGGAACCATCATGCGTTTGAATGGCTCTTATGATGATGAAGATTCCTACCCCCGGTACCTGTGTCTGGAGACGGCGAGAAGATGGTGGGTGAACTTCACGTTGCGATTGGTTGATACAGACGTTGATTATGTGACTTCCGCGCAACTCGCCAAGTCGATGTCGTTGTCTTTAGACAAAGGCCGTAGATGGCACACGCCGGCCAATGGTCTGTTGGACGTGGGAAAGGAGTGGGCCATCGTAGCGGATGGATGCCTCCCTTACACTTACATTTTCCCTTTAGTCACGCTTATCAGGGGAAATACCGCACTGCGAGGTGTATTTCTGAAACCCTATGAGTCCCGCCCTGATCGGCCTTGGAATCGCTATGCCGCCTATGCAGATCAATTGAATGTGCACGTCAATCGCTTCCAGGGGCGTTCTTGGACCAGTTACTGGAGGCGATATACCGTCGCTTCCTCAAGCGACCAATTGTCAACGGGGGGTGGACTCTATCGGAAGTGTTCCTGGACTAGTTATTCGATCCAATCTGCGGTGGACGAGGTGATGAGCAGCCTCACTGATCGAGAAGCTCAGGTGATTAGGCTGCGTTTTGGGTTAAGGGACGCTAAGAAATGCACGTTGGAGGAAGTGGGGCAGGAATTTGGTGTGACGAGGGAACGCATTCGCCAAATCCAAAAGAAAGCTCTTCGGAAGCTCCGACATCCAACGCGAAGTCGAGTGCTAAGGTTAGGGTTTACGTCCGAGTTCATTCGTTCCGGTGGATCGTTATTGCTGTTTGAATCAGATTGGACTGCGCATCATTCGCTACTCGATGAGGTGCTTCGAATCGAAATGGAGCGCTTACCGGAACTTGGAGTCAGGGTCCTTACCAAGATAGACCTATCAGGGTTTAGGGAATATCTGCACGGTGACGATGGGCACAAGTTGGACGACCGGGAATTGGCGGGATTTCTACCATTCCTGTCAAAGGCAGATGCGGAGCGTCTACGTAAACCTATCAAAAAGTTAAAAGAGGATGTCGTAGCACGATGGACGCGTCCACGAATGTTGCTAGAAGCCTTGCGCAGTTTAGGAAGGGCGGCCCATTTTGCAGAGATCGCTGAACGCTGCAATGAGATGTTCCCCAACAGAGAGAACGCCATACGCAATTGGCATTCGGCCTTAAGTCAACCCAGTGCTGAAGAACTAGGCATTGTCTGGATAGGACGCAAGGGGATGTATGGATTGCAAGAACACGGCTATTCGCGCCCGACGAAAGACCTTTTTGACTCGGCAGCCGATATTGTAGAGAGGGTATATGCCAACACTGGTCAGCCCGTACCAGATTCGGTTGTGATTTTGGAAATGGGCAAAGTTAGGAGAGAGGCCCACCCCAATAGCATCATAATGGCGCTGGGCTTTAGCGAAAGATTGAAATCTGCGGGTGGTGGGAGGTACATTCCAATTGGTGCAGGCATCGGTGGGTCTGACAAGAGTCCAACCCTTTCATACGACATGTCCGCGGCCTTTGAAGCTTTTTCGTCTGATGAGAAAGACGAGTAGAACCTTGCCTTCTCCGCCCACGCCGCCCAAGAATACCGCCTATAACAACTGATTCTTTCACGTCTCACATCTATCTGAACGAGATCCCCCCGCCCTTTCCGTCCCAGCGTCTTTGATTGTATAATCCCCTTTTCAGGAGGTGGCGCTTTGGCTGGACTGCTTCGCAACTTGGGGCTTCGCAACATTCAGCAGAAACGCCGTGGCTTCTGCAACCACCTCAACGCCATAGGCGTCAGGGCCCACGAGGCCCAGAAGGGCCGACCGGAGGAGCTCTTCCGCCACCATCGCGAGATGTCCATTGGTCTCATCCACCTTCAGGACCCGCATCTGGATTGGGCCAACGTTGTGCAGGGCAACTACAGAGGAAGGTTGCCCGGCGACCTTCTCTTCTTTCGTACCCCCGGCCAGCCTTTCTACTACCGCATCTGGTACGGTCTCTACGACCCCAACCTCAAGATTTCGAACCCTTCTCTGGTATTTCGCTCCAAGCGCCTCCGCCCCATGAATATAATCGGGCGCGCTTTCGACGTCTCCTGGTATAACGAGCTGCAACCCGTCGAACTCGAGCCCATGACCAGCGACCCCGACGTCAAGAACCATCTGATACAATCGGGGGTGGACGTGGAGGTCATGGCCTTCCCTGACGGATACTGGATAATCTCCAATCGGGAGTCGGCCCGCCCACCGTCCAAGCGCATCTGGGAGTGCTATCAGGCCGTAGCCCAGGGTCTGAAACTCTCCAGCAAGGGGTTGGACCCCGACAAGTTCTTTTAAACAACATCGTTACAAAAGGGGGAAGCATGATTACCCAAGCCCTACCCAAAGCTCCGCCGGACATTTGGCGGCTTATCCGACACGGGGAATACGACGGCGTTACCGGAAGCTTGGCCCCGGGTTACGTTCAGGCCAACCTGGTCATCCTGCCCAGGGCTCAGGCTTTCGACTTCCTCCTATTCTGCCAGCGTAACCCCAGACCCTGCCCCCTGTTGGAGGTCATGGATCCCGGCCAGTTCGAGCCTAAACTCACCAGTGCCGGCTCCGACATCCGGACCGATGTCCCGCGCTATCGAGTCTTCCGAGAAGGCGAGCTCGTCGACGAGGTGACAAACATCGAAAGCCTCTGGCGGGAAGATCTGGTGTCTTTCCTGCTAGGCTGTAGCTTCACCTTTGAATCCGCCCTAGTGGAAGCGGGCATCCCCCTCTGGCACTGGGAGACGGGTAAGAACGTCACTATGTACAAGACCAACATAAGCACCGTTCCCGCCGGCATGTTCTCAGGCCCCATGGTGGTCAGCATGAGACCCATCCACCACAGCAAGGTGGTGCGCTCCGTTCAGGTCACCTCCCGGTTCCCCGGCGCCCACGGCGCGCCCATCCACGTTGGCGATCCCCAGGACATAGGCATTGCCGACATTCATCGGCCTGACTATGGAGATGCGGCGGAGTTCAAGGAGGGCGAGGCCCCGGTGTTCTGGGCTTGCGGCGTCACGCCACAGGCCGTCGCCCTGGAGTCCAAGCCCCCCTTCATGATTACCCACGCCCCGGGCTACATGTTCATAACCAACATGCGTGACACGGACCTGGCAGCCCTCTAGAAAAACCTTGATCGACAAGAAGGAGAATCATGCCTGAACCTACTATAGAGGACATCATCCTGCAGAAGGACCAGCGGGGCATTGACGCTCTTCGTCCCTTCCTGCCCGAAGACTTCTGCACCCAGGCGGCCCAGTACGTGCTGGACCGGCCGGGGACCACCCTCATAACCACCGGCTTTTATATTCTCTACGGCGACGCTGTAGAGACTGACGGCCCTCCCGGCGCCCTGGCCATCGGCAAGGCCCTCGAAGCCCTTGGCCGCGAGGTGATATACGTGACCGACAGCTATTGCGGCGACGTTATGCAGACCCTGGCGGGGCCTGATGCCGCCGTCGTGGAATTTCCCATCGCGGGCCCTGCCGAAAGCCGGGAATTCGCCCAGGGACTGCTGGACAGACTCGACCCTGCCCTGCTCATTGCCATAGAGCGGTGCAGCCCCTCCCAGGACGGCGTATACCGGAATATGCGCTCCGTGGACATTTCAGCCTACACTGCTCGCGTCGACGCCCTGTTCGACCTTCACGAGCACAGCGTTGGCATCGGCGACGGCGGCAACGAGATAGGCATGGGACTGTTGCGAGAGACCATACCCACCCTTCCCCGTCTTCCCCAGGAACCCGCGTGGACAGCTTGCCAGCGGCTCATCATAACCAGCGTCTCCAACTGGGGAGGTTGGGGACTCACCGCCGCCCTTTCCAAGCTGACGGGCAAAAACCTGCTGCCCACCTTGGAGGAGGAGTCCGAGCGAATCAGGAAGTGCGTGGAAATGGGCGTCGTGGACGGATTCACCGGCGAGCTAAAGGAATCCGTTGACGGATTCCCCTTGGACGAGTACAACCAGACACTTGCGCAACTCCACGACTTGCTGTCCCGCGAGGGCATCCCCACCCCCTAGCCCCTAAGTCCCAATAGCCGTTCCGTGCCTATAAATCCCTTCCCCCTTGAGGGGGGAAGGTTTGGATGGGGGTGAACCCCTGTGCCCGACGATATTCTCTCCTGTAGGGGCGGTTCGCTATCCCCCGCTCTTCCCCTACAACAACCCGCCCTACTACCTACAAACCCGTAATCTCCAGTGTGCGCACCTCACCGGAGGCCAGGTCTGCCACCCTGATGGCGTGGTTGTTCGTGTCAGCGATGTAAAGCTTGCTGTGGGCGGCCGTAACTCCGCCTGGCTCAAAGAACGTAGCCGAAGAACCATAGCCGTCGTCGAAGCCTGCCTGTCCGGAGCCAAGGAAACTGAAGGAGGATCTGGTTTCGGGGTGCACTTTCTTGATCTTATGGTTGTAAGCGTCGGCCACGTACAGGACGCCGTCGTGTAGACACAGACCCAGGGGATGCTGGAGCCGCACCTCTGGCCCCACGCCATCCACGTCGCCGAATTCGAACAAGCCCCGCCCCACGATGGTGGATACTCGTCCGCTAACCGAGATGTCCGCCATACGCACGGAGCTTGTTTCGCTGTCGACGAAGTAGAGCTTGCTCCCATCGTGGGTGATGCCGCTGGGCTGGGCCAGCGTCGCCGACCGCATCGGTCCGTCGTGGATGTCCTCCCTACCGCTTCCTGAATGAGGAGCGGCCCTAAGGGTCAGCTCGTCCAGGCCCCATATCTGGTGGTATCCCGCCATGGCCGTGTAGACCGTGCTTCGATGGACCGTCAAGTCCCACGGCGAGTTGAGGCCCACGCTGTTCAGCGAACCGCCCTGGTTGCCGAAGGGCCCCTGGCTTCCCGTGCCAGCCATTGTGTCCACGTACCCGTCGTTGAGATGCACCCTGCGGATGGCGTGATTCTCCGTGTCGGCCACGTACAGTATGTTGCTCCTGAGCGCCATTCCCTGGGGATGGTCGAAGGCAGCCACCACAAAGTCCCCGTCCTCGAAGCCCGGGGTAACGCCGCCAATAACCTGCGTCACCTCTCCCTCCAGGGTCGTTTGCAGAATCCGGTTGTGGTTGGAGTCGGCAATGAAGAGCCGGTCGCGTCGTTCGTCGGCCAACACCTTGCCTGGAAAGGAGAGAGGCCCCTCCGGAGTCTGCTCCAGCCGGTAGTCCAGAGGCCGCCGGTCCAGAAGTTCCGCCCCGTCATAATTTAGGACCATTGCAGACAACAGCTTGTCGAAAGCATCGTAGGGAATCTCCCCCTCGTGCTTGCCGATTATCTTTCCCTGGGGATCGACGAAGACAAGTGTTGGCCATGCCCGGCAGTCGTATGACTGCCAGACCCGGAACTCGCTGTCGTTGATGACCGGGTGGCCTATCTCGTAGCGGAGAATCGCCATGCGAACGTTCTCCGTCTCCCGTTCCGCGGGGAATTTGGCGGAGTGGACCCCGACCACTGCCAGTACCTCTCCGTACTTCTTTTCCAGCTTCCGCAACTGCGGAAAGACGTGCATGCAGTTAATTCAACAGTAGGTCCAGAAGTCCAGAATGACTATCTTTCCCTTCAGGTCTTCCATGCTGATGTCCCGCTGGGTGTTGAGCCATGCCAGGCCGTCGGGAAAGTCCGGGGCCGGCGTGGTTCCGAAGTATGGGGATTGAGTCATGAAGCTCTCTCTTTTCGGTAAATGTGCTGCACCCATTGTGCACTAGAGAGAAGGCATAATCTACCCTTGGGCTGTGACACTGGCCCGTGACGTATCGTGCCCTTGTGGGGTAATATCTTAGGGTCAGTCAGGGAATAATCTTCGAGAATTGTCTGAGGCAAAAAGTGCGAAGCAAGGTTTACAATACCTTTGACGAGGCCGTGGCCGACGTCCCCTCCGGTTCCACCATAATGGTGCCGGGGTTCGCCGGGCCCGGAACGCCGCGCAATCTCATTGCTGCTCTACTTCGACAGGGCGCGCGAAATCTGACCGCCATCTCCAACCACCCCGGCGCCGGCCCCTTCGACCATCGCGTAGACTTGGGAACTCTCATTGAGGCCGGCCAGGTGCGGAAGGTCGTCTTGCTCCTTCACGGCGGCGCCCCATCCGTCCCAGGCCACCCATTTCGAGAAGCTATACAACAGCGGCAAGGCGGAGGGAGAACTGGTGCCCCAGGGAACTCTTGCAGAACGAATACGAGCCGCGGGCGCCGGAATCGGAGCCTTCTATACCCCCACCGGCGTCGGGACGGAGCTGGCCGAAGGCAAAGAGCATCGTGTCATCGATGGCCGGGAGTATATTCTGGAGTACCCCCTTCACGCCGACTACGCCCTCATTCGAGCCTATCGCAGCGACACCTTCGGCAACTTGCAGTATCGACTGTCCCAGAGAAACTTCAACCCCATCATGGCCATGGCCGCCCGCGTGACCTTGGTGGAGGTCGAGGAGGAGATAATTGCCTTGGGTGCCATGGACCCGGATCATGTGCACACCCCGGGCATCTGCATAGACCGGGTCGTGCGAATACCCTTCGATGGCATATCCGAAGAACCCGTATACCGTGACTGACGAAGTGTGATAAGTTTATATTTCGGCGTCGACGGAAACATAGAAGCAGGAGCCAGAGAAAATGGTAGGAGCAGTTGAGCCAAAGAAGAACAAGAAGCCCGAAACGACGAGCGAAAACGGCGCTGCTGAGAGCAACGCCACGGAGACCAAATACGTTCCGATACCCGACGACGTGTTCGAGGCGCTCATGAAGGAAGGGTTTGAGAAATACGACGCGATATGGAAGAGCTTGGCCGACAAGTAAGAGTTCCCAGCGTAGCCCGAATTGTCAGAGTCAATCAAGACGCAATCAGGTTGTACGGCGGCCAGTATGTTGGAGTAGATAATCTCCGAAGCCGCGAAAGTCTCGAAAACACCCTCTTTCTCATCGGCAACGAAATCTTCGGGGTAGACCAATTCCCCACTCTGTTGGAGAAGGCGGCGGCCTTGGGCGAGTGCATCATCGCCCGCCACGTCTTTTGGGACGGGAACAAGCGGACGGGCGTATATGCCACCTGGATGTTTCTCAAAGCCAACGGGGTAATTGTAAATCTGGACTCTTCCGTGGAGGATTTGGCCGTAAGCATCGCAAGCGGCGCGGCGGGATTCGCGGAACTGCTGGATTGGCTCCACCAACATCAATATGAGTAAAACAATGACCCAGAAGAAAAAATTAACCCGACAGCAGATGGCCAACCGGCTGGCCCAGGAATTTCAGGACGGCTGGTTGGTCAACCTGGGTATTGGCATTCCTACACTTTGCTCCAACTACAAGCAGACGGACAAAGAGATTATCTATCATTCGGAGAACGGCGTCATCGGCTACGGTGCTATCTACCCCAGGGGCGAGGAGGACCGGCATCTGGTCAACGCCGGTGGCCAGTATGTCAGCCTGGTTGCCGGTGCGTCCATCGTCCACCACGCCGACTCCTTCGCCATCATCCGCAGCGGCATGCTCGACCTGACGGTTATGGGCGCCTATGAGGTAGCCGAGAACGGCGACTTTGCCAATTGGAAGACCCAGGGCCGTCCCGGTGGGGGCATTGGCGGCGCAATGGATTTGGCCGTGGGGGCGAAGCGGGTGTTCATCGCCATACAGCACACCCTCCGCGACGGCACCCCCCGGGTGCTCAAGCGTTGTACCCTGCCCGTAACCGCCAGGGGCGTGGTGAAGCTCCTGGTCACGGACCTGGCCCTCTTTGAAGTTACGGAAGCGGGCCTGCTCATGCGAGAAATAGCGCCCGGGTATAACCTCGAGGAGGTGCAGGCGTTGACAGAGGCCCGCATCGTCGTTTCCGAGAACCTAAAGGAGATGGCGGCTTAGCCCGATGTCCAACGCTGCCCTGCCGCAGGTTCTATCGAGCGTTCGCTCTTACAAGGGGCTTCTCCTTGCTAGCCGGGGCCTTCGTCGCGGGGGCCTTCTCGAAGTCCCTGGCGTAGCCGCACTGGATGCAGCTAAGGAAGAAGCCGTCAAAATCGTTTCGCAACAGAAGGTCGCCTTTGCACTTGGGGCAGGACTTGAGTAGTAGCATCTTGCCCTCCAATCCGAGATCTGACGTATCAGTAACTCTGAACCTGACTAGATTATATTTCTTGACACGGTATATATCAAGTATTAAGATATGAATACATTTAATACGGCGTTGCCCGAAAAACGGATTCAGTGAGAGAAAGACGAACGAGAATTCAACCGGAAATCCAGCAGGAGGAGGTCTCAGACACCTCCCCCGGCTCGATTCCTATCAGGCAGAGGCCGGAGCACCTGTCCTTGGAGCCAAGGTCTAACCGGACCCGGCAGCGCGCCCCCCAGCCGCCGCCTCCCAATCGCCGGGAGGTGCAGGGCGTATACATCATAAGCGTGGCCGCCCGGCTCCTTGAAATGCACCCCCAGACCCTGCGAAAATACGAGCGGCTGGGCCTGGTTCGACCCGTCCGCACCGTGGGAATGCTTCGTCTCTACTCGGAAAGAGACCTGAGGAAGCTGCGCCTAATTCGCCACCTGGAGACGGACATGGGCATGAACCTCGCCGGCGTCCGCTTCATCCTGGACCTGCTGGTGCAACTGCTTAAGATGCACGAAAGATTGACGGTCAACAACAACCATCAGACCATGAACGCTATCATGGACAGGGAAATAAAACGTCTCTTCCGAGAGATGAACCTGCCCCTCAGCATGTGGCGATGATGCACGAGAGAGAGAATATGGAACGTCGCCTTGAACCCTGCGGGACCGAGGAGAACTTAGACGAGTCTGCGGAAGCCTCATCGTCCGAGTCGGAAACCGTGTCCCTCCGGATGGAGCAGGACCGGCTTGAGAACGCTCTCCGTCGAGCTCAGGCGGACCTCGTGAACTACCGCAACCGCATGGAGACGGAACGGGCCGACCTGTTCAAGTACGGCAACCAGCGCCTTCTCGGCCGCCTCCTCCCCATCCTCGACGAGCTTACCCTCGCCCTGCAGCAGCCGTCCGACGGCGCATCGTCGGACTCCTGGCTGGAAGGCTTCCGCCTCATCAATCGAAAGTTCCATGCCTTGCTGGAGTTGGAAGGTGTGGAGCCGATAGAGGCCTTGGGCAAACCCTTCGACCCTTCCGAGCACGAAGCCTTGGCCCAGCAGCAGACCGCAGACAAAGAGGATGGCCAAGTGCTAATGGTGGTCCGCAACGGATATAAACTTCATAACCGGTTGCTCCGTCCGGCCCAGGTGATTGTTGCCGTTAATAGTGGCCCCTCACCGGCAGATCCGGACTCCAACCCGGTTTCAGACAACTAAGGAGGAACAAAATGGCAAAGGTCTTGGGAATTGACCTGGGTACTACTAATTCCGTGGCCAGCGTGGTGGAGGCCGGCGAACCCATAGTCGTCGAGAACGCCGAGGGCAACCGGGTTACCCCCTCCGTTGTGGCCGTAAACCCACGCTCCAGCGAGCGTTACGTGGGTCAGATGGCCAAGCGTCAGGCCGTGACCAACCCGCAGAACACCGTCTTCTCCGTGAAGCGGCTCATGGGCAGAAAGTACGACGACTCGGAGACCCGGAAGGCAGCTGGATCCCTGCCCTACGAGATTGTTAAGGCCTCCAACGGCGACGCCTATGTTGAAATGGGCGGCGGCCAGTTCGCTCCTCCTCAGGTCTCTGCCATGATCCTGCAGAAGATGAAGCAGGATGCCGAGGCCAAGCTGGGCGAGAAGATAAGCCAGGCCGTGATCACCGTGCCAGCCTATTTCAACGACGCTCAACGCCAGGCCACCAAGGACGCCGGTCAGATTGCCGGCCTGGAGGTTCTGCGCATCATCAACGAGCCAACAGCCGCTTCCATGGCCTACGGCTTGGGCAAGGACGACGGCGACAAGACTCTCGCCGTCTACGACCTCGGCGGTGGCACCTTCGACATCTCCATCTTGGAGATGGGGGACGGCGTCTTCGAGGTGAAGTCCACCAGTGGGGATACCTTCCTCGGCGGCGATGACTTCGACCAGCGCGTCATGAGCTGGCTCATTGACGAATTCCGCAGCGAAACCGGAATAGACCTTGGCCAGGACCGAATGGCCCTGCAGCGCCTGCGAGAGGCGGCGGAGAAGGCCAAGGTGGAGCTTTCCAGCGTGATGGAGACGGAGATTAACCTGCCGTTCATTACCGCCGACTCCACCGGCCCCAAGCACATGCTCAAGCCCCTCAGCCGCAGTAAGTTCCAACAGCTGGTCGTCGATCTGGTCGACAGGACCGACGGGCCATGCCGCCAGGCCATCCGCGACGCCGGCCTCGCCCCTTCACAGATAGACGAGGTGATCCTGGTGGGCGGTATGACCCGCGCGCCTATCATCCAGGAGAAAGTCAAGGCAATCTTCGGCAAGGACCCCAACCGCAGCGTCAACCCGGACGAAGCCGTTGCCCTCGGCGCCGCCCTCCAGGCGGGTGTCCTCCAGGGCGACGTTCAAGACCTGCTGCTTCTGGACGTTACGCCCCTAACCCTGGGGCTGGAGACCCTGGGCGGCGTGGCTACCTCGTTAATCTCACGCAACACTACCATCCCTACTTCCAAGAGCGAGTCCTTCACCACCGCCGCCGACAATCAGACCAGCGTGGAGATCCACGTGTTCCAGGGCGAAAGACCCATGGCCATCGACAACAAGTCCATCGGCCGGTTCATTCTGGATGGTCTCCTCCCCGCGCCCCGGGGAGTGCCTCAAATCGAAGTTGCCTTTGACATCGACGCCAACGGCATTATCAGCGTCTCTGCCAAGGATAAGGGCACGGGCAAGGAGCAGAAGATAGTCATCGAGGCTAGCTCCGGCCTCAGCAAGGACGAGGTGGAAGAGATGGTTCGGGAGGGAGAGGCCCACGCCGAGGAAGACCGCCGCAAGCGGGCCGAGGTTGAAACGCGGAACCAGGCAGACAACCTGGTCTACACCACGGAGAAGCTCCTCGCGGAAAGCGCCGACAATGCCCCGGAGGAGCTGAAGCGAGAGGTGGAAGAGAAGCTGGAGTCGTTGAAGGCGGCTATCAAGGCCAACGACGTCGCGGGAATGCAGAGCGCAATCGCCGGCTTGAACGAGGGGCTGCAAAAGCTGGGTCAGGCCGTATATGCACAATCCGGCGGCCCCGGCGACCCGCAGCAGCCGGGCGACGTACCCCCCAACGACCCTGACCCGGGAACGGTTGAGGGAGAGTTTAAAGAAGTGAACTAACGCAGGCGCCCTTCCCTATCCCGTAGGGGCGGCCGTCGTGGTCGCCCTCTTGCCTTCCCGTCTACATCCTGTCATTCTGAGGCTCCGCGAAGAATCTCGTAGTCTAAACGCCACCCACTACGCGCCGTGGATAGGAAACACCAACTGCTTAACTGTCTCCACTGACGATTCGACGTACTGGTTCACCTGTGTCGAAAGCTCTCCCTCTAAAGCTGGCGGCTCCTCGTCACGCAGCCTATGTAGGTCGTGCTTGGCGGCGTATTCCGCCGGTATCCCCTGCCCCCATTCCTCCGACAGCATTACCCCATAGGCCAACGTCCAGCATCGGGCCACTGCCCCCAGGTCGTAGCCGCCTCCACCCAGGGCCAGCCAGGGCAATCCCAGGTCGGCGAATGCCCCCACCGCGCCGGTGAAGGCCCTGGAAGTCAGGCGCAGGTGGGTTATCGGGTCCCTCAGATGGGTGTCGATGCCCAACTGCGATACCAGCACGTCCGGCTCGAAGGCCTGTACCAGGGGAATCACCACCTCGTTAAAGGCCCACAGATATGCGTCGTCGCCCGTATATGGAAACAGTGGCAGGTTAACGGCGAAGCCCCTTCCCGCGCCGGAGCCGATCTCGTCGGCAAAGCCGGTGCCCGGAAACAGGAACTGCCCCGACTCGTGGGTGGATATGGTCAACACGGCGTCGGTGTCGTAGAACGCGTCTTGCACCCCGTCTCCGTGATGAGCGTCAATGTCCACGTAGGCCACCTTCATCCCCCGGCCCAGAAAATAGTTGATGGCCACGACCGGATCATTGAACACGCAGAATCCCGAGGCGTGGTCGGCTGCGGCGTGATGCAGCCCCCCGGAGATGTTGAAGGCTGACTTGACCGTGCCCTCAGCCACCATCTCCGCTGCCACCATCGTTGCACCCGTGCTTAATGACGACGCCTCGTAGATTCCGGGGTAGATGGGATTGTCCCCCATCAGGCTGAAGTTGAAGCTGGCCATGTTGTGCAGGTCCTGATTTCGGCTGAGCCGCTCCACCGCCTCAATATATTCTCGTGTATGAAATGTTGCCAACTCTGCAACCGTAGCCTGCCTGGGCGCGATAACGCTGGCGTTCCGAAAGGCCCCGTAGGCATCCAGCAGGTCGTAGGTGTGCTGCAACCGAATAGGACGCATGGGGTGGTCTTGACTCAGAACGTGCTGGCTGAGAGAAGGATCGTATACGAAGGCTGCTGTGGGGCTCATGTAGCGTCTCCCGGAGAAGGTTGAAGTCCCCCAATTACACCAGAGGCCGCACATCCTGTACACCCCAGTGACTTACAACTATCGCCCGCCGGCCCGGTCAAGATCATTCAGGCCGTAATAAGATGCAAGAAGACGCGTTCTTTCTCTGCAACCAACCCCGCCATACCGCCATCAAGGGTCGCTAGTTGGCCGTTGCGTTGCATAGCAGCTCCCAGTAATACCGCATCGGTAATCTGTCGATATCCTTGGAGGCGAGAGCCAATGGAATCTGGGAGATCTACTATTGACCTGTCCAAGGGCCAGAATGAATGGGAACCGAGCCGGGTCAGTCCTCTCAATATCGCGATGGCGTCGATGGGTGTGACGGTGTGCTTGACCACCGCTGGGTTGCACGAGATTCGAACAAACCCGGCCTCTGTCAAGAGGCAGGTCGCCCACCCCTGTTCGCGATGGGCCTCGAACCATGTCCATGCGGCGGAGTGGTGCACGTGGTTGGGCCAGGCCAGGGCTATGAGGACGTTCACGTCCGGCAGGGAAGTCACGGCCATTGTCTCAAAGAGCGGTAAACGTCCTCGCTTGTGATTGGGTCTGCCCCTGCGTCTACGTTAAAGACGGCGGCTTGTGCCCCATCATCGGAGGAAAGTGATGTCTTGAAGCCCCGCCGGGCCATCTCAGACAGCGCCCGCCCTAGGCTGGTTCCGTTCTGTTTCGCTAGCGCCCTAGCAGCTGCTAGCACGTCGTCATCAATAGTTACAGTGGTACGCATAAGAAAAGCATAGATTTACTACTTCAGAACGTCAAGGCATACCTGTAGCCCACACTCCACCAGCGCTCCCGTTGACACTGCCTCCTCCAATCTTCTAGAATACCGACTGGTCGGTCGGTTAACGAAAGGAACAGGAACCTTGCCCCCCAAACTCCAAACACGAGAGCGAATCATGGAAGCGGCGGAGGCTGTCTTTGCCGAAAAGGGCTATCACGACGCTGCCATGGACGAAATTGTCCGACGCACTAGCGTGTCCAAGGGCGGCCTTTACTTCCACTTCCCCAGCAAGGAACGGCTCTTCTTTGCCGTCATGGACCACCTGGGACGGCGGCTCGTTCGTCGAATCGAAGATCGAATTGCCCGGGAAGAGAGCGGCATCGACCGGCTTGAAGCGGCCCTGACAACGGTCATCGAGGTCCTTGGTCGGCGTCGCCGGCTTGCCAAGCTCCTTCTCGTCCAGGGTTATAGCATGGGCAACGCTTTTGAGAAGAAGCGGTCGGACATCTACTCCGGCTTTGCGTCTCTGATAGAGGAAAACCTGGATCGGGCTGTTGCGGAGGGAGACATCATTCCCGTAAACGCACAGATAGCATCCTACCTATGGGTTGGGGCCGTCAACGAGGTAATCATTCGCTGGTTATACACTGGCAGTCCGGACCCCGTTCGCGAGGCGCTGCCGGAACTCTTGAAGATTCTCCTGCCTGGTCGTTTAAGGGAGAGTGACATTCAAGGGGAGTGATCGACATAGTCGAAACTTAAAATTTCTCCTGTCGGGCTTGAGCGCCCGATCGGAGGTTATCATTGGAGGTGCGGCATCATGAGCTACGCAGAGGTCTATCAGGGCATCGGCTTCCGCGACAGGTCCCTCATCCCTCTCTGGGAGAAGGTCCAGGAGGGCGAGCGACTATCCTTCGAGGACGGCCTTCGCATCTTTCAAACGGAGGACTTCGCAGCCGTGGGCCGCATGGCTGACCATGTGAAGACGAAGATGTGGGGCGACCGCGCCTACTTCGTTCTGAACCGCCACATCAACCCCACCAACGTCTGTGTCCTCTCATGCAGCTTCTGCGACTTCGCGAAGAAGAAGGGCGACGATGGCGCCTATGAGATGACGATGGAACAGATATTGGGCCTGCTTGATGACGAGATTCGAGAGGCCCACATGGTTGGCGGGCATCACCCCGACTGGCCCTTCGAGCATTACGAAAACATCGTCAAGACAATGCATGAGCAGTACCCCAACTGCCAGGTCAAAGCCTTCACCGCCTCGGAAATCGACTACTTCTGGCGTCGCTGGAAGATTTCGCCGGAGGAGTCTCTGACCCGGCTTAAGGCCGCAGGTCTCCAGTCCATGCCTGGCGGCGGCGCGGAGGTCTTCTCCAGCCGGATGCACAAGATGCTCTATCCCGGCAAGGCCACCCCCCAAAGGTGGTTGGAGATTCACCGCATCGCCCACGGCCTAGGCATTCCCTCCAACGCCACCCTCCTGTACGGTCACGTCGAGACCATGGAGGAGAGGGTGCATCACCTGGAACTACTGAGGGAGCTTCAGGACGAAACGGGCGGATTCCTGGCCTTCATTCCCATTGAGTACCAGACGGGCGACACCCAGCTGGTGGCCCGCCAAGCCTCCCCCTTCGATGACCTCAAGACCATTGCTGCTGCTCGATTGATGCTGGATAACTTCCCCCACATCAAGGCCTACTGGATCACCATCTACGAGGCCACGGCCTCCATTGCCCTGAACTTTGGCGCCGACGACACCGACGGAACCATTGGCCGCGAGCGAATTTCCCACGCCGCCAAGGCCAAAAGCCCCATCGGCATCACTCGGGAGCGAATGATCAATCTTATTTCCGATGCAGGAAAGGTGCCCGTGGAGCGGGACGCTCTGTATAACGTCATTAAAGTCTATGACAGCTAGAATCGGCCGAATTCCCTACCTGAACTCGGAGGTCTTCTACTACGGCATGGCCGCAGAAGCCGATGTCGAGTTGCGTCCCCTCGCGCCCCGCGCCCTCTCCGCCGCTGCCGTGGATGGCGGCCTGGATGCCGGGCCGGTGCCCCTCGTGACCTGCTTCGAACTGGAGCACACCTTCAAGCCCCTGGGCAAATTTTGTATCGCCACCGTGGAAAAGTCCCGTAGCATCCTCCTATATTCCAAGCGCCCTGTCGACGAGCTGACCGGCGCCGTGGTGGGCGTGACCGGCGAAACTTCAACCTCCGTGCGGCTCATGAAGACCCTGCTGGCTCGACGGTTCCGCGTGACTCCCAACCGCTACGTGGGCCTAGACGATGAACCCACGGACGCCTTTCTGCTCATAGGTGACGCGGCGTTGAGACAGCGACGCGGCGTTCCGGGTTACCCCCACCTGTACGACTTGGGAGAGGAATGGCATCGGTGGACGGGGCTGCCCTTCGTCTTCGCCCGATGGGTCGTGCGGCGCGACCTGAACGACGATAAGGTTCGGTGGTTGGAAGCCCTCCTCTCACGCTCCATCGAATTGGGCCTGGCCGCCGTGGAGGAAATCGCCGCCGCCCGCCGAGACCTGGACATGACCCGAGAGGAAATTGTCCAATACGTCCGAAGCTTCCACTACCAGTTGGGCGATGAGGAGATGAAGGCCATAGATAAATTCCGCCTCCTCCTCTCAACCACCACACCCGTACCGCCAATTGCGAAGAGCCTTAGAGCGTGATGTGATGAACCGAGAATTCGGATTCCTTCAAGGTGTCCTTCCTGGTACTGCGAAGAGTTCCACAACCGATAATTTAAGGGCTGAGCCGGGATCGGGTAAGACTCGCGAGAGGCTAACCCGCATTGATTTGGCCGGAACAATCAGACGTGCGCTGTTGCCCTACTGTAGGCTTAAGTATGGTGAAATTTGGGAAGACCCCGAAAATGGGCACAGAGTGGGGGTTTTGGATGCGACGAAACCGAAGGACGTAGAAACGATAGTTGACGGTGAGAAGGCCCCGTTGATTGTCAATGATCCTCCGTACAACGTGGCGGTGGGCAGGTCCAAAAGCGCCAATCTATCCCAAATAGATCTCCCAGATTACCTGCAATTTTCGAAACAATGGGTGCGTAATGCGATAGACGCTATGGCGAAAGATGCTCATTTCTACGTTTGGCTTGGCGTTGACTATAAGAGAAACTTTGAGCCGATGCCGGATTTCATGGTGCTCATGCGAGAATTTGCAGACAAGCTCGCTCCGCGCAACTTTATTACTATGCGCAATCAGAGAGGGTACGGTACCCAAAGAAACTGGATGTGGGTCAGGCAAGAACTCCTTTATTATGTAAAAGGAGATCCCGGTTTCGGAATCGAGGCTGAATATACGGACATTCCCAAAATTCTCAGAGGCTATTACAAGAAAGTCAACGGCAAGGTTACGGAAAACTTGGAGCGCGGAAAGTCTAAGTTTATCCGAGCGGGCAACGTCTGGGTTGACATACAGCAGGTCTTTTATCGGGCGGAGGAAAACGTCCCCGGGTGCTATGCTCAAAAGCCACTTAAGGCTATAGAGAGAATCTTGCTATCAGGAAGCGATGAGAAAGATTTGGTGGTTGATTTCTTTGCTCATTCGGGAACAACGCTTATTGCCGGAGAAAAATTATCTAGGAAAGTTTACACTTTTGACATTGATCCGGTGTTTGCGGAGATTACCATTAGGAGGCTTGAGAATCTCAGAGAGACGGGCAAAGCGGGATGGCAGTGGAGGAATCCGTTCCCAGAATTGGGGAATTTGAGAGATTAGTCCAAATGGACTTAAAGCAATTTAAAGACAGCTTGGAGATCTTGGCACACTCGCTGGAGGAATGTGATAGAGAAATGCTCGAATCCCGTTTACGAGGCCTTATTTCGGCTTATCCCTTCAACGAATACGAGTTTACGTTGATGTTCTTGTCTGAGAAGGGCGTATTGGGTTTTGACCAATACGAAAGGCTCCGTAAAGAGTACGTTTCGTCCAATAAGTATATGGAGTTGTACAGCCTAGCGCCGCGGATCTTCGGAGGCATTTGGGGAGAGAGCCACGTCCGGGACTTGGACCATCGATTTCAGAAGCCCAGTAAATGTCTGGATCCATCATATGAAGGGCAATATGACTTGTGGTTGCAGGGAGTTCGGGTGGAGGTCAAGTGCTCTAGGGCAACGAGAACTGATCTAAGAGGTGGCCAGCAATCGACGGCGCTCCTCTATCAATCCACTGCCCCAATTTGGATGAATTTCCAACAGCTAAAGCCCGACAATTGCGATGTCTTCGTGTTTGTTGGCGTATGGTTGGATAGAATAATTTATTGGGTGTTTTCGTCGAGAGAAGTCCAAGAAAATACTCACCTAAGCCACCAACACCGAGGAGGAATCGAGTATCAAATCGGATTTAGAAGAGGCAACATCAACGAATTCAACATCTTCAGAGTAGACCCTTCGGAATTGAGCAGCGCAGTAATTTTGAAGGGGAGGAGTCATAGAAATGCTAAGTGAAATTAGGCAGAAAGTCGCCGCCGGAGAGCGGCTGAATCGGGATGAGGGTTTGTTCCTCCTACAAGAGGCCAACCTGTTGGACCTCGCGCCCCTGGCCCAGGAGGTGCGCTACCGCCTCAATCCGCAGCCCGTCGTGACCTTCGTCGTGGACACCAACCTCAACTACACCAACGTCTGCGACGCCTATTGCACCTTCTGCGCCTTCTACCGCACGGAGAAGGACGCCGATGCCTATACTCATTCCGTTGACGATGTTATGGGCATGATCGGCGCAGCAGCCGAAAAGGGCGTTACAACCGTGCTTATGCAGGGCGGCCTGAACTCCAAGCTGCCTCTAAGCTACTACACGGACCTCCTGCGTGAATGCCGCCGCCGCTATCCTCAGGTGCACCCCCATTTCTTCTCTGCCCCGGAAGTAATGAAGATGAGTCAGGTCTCCGGCTTATCCGTCCGCGACGTGCTTGCGGAACTCAAGGACGCGGGCTTGGAGAGTATCCCCGGGGGCGGCTCCGAAATCCTTTCCAACACCGTCAAGTACAAGATAAGTCGCCTCTTCCCCAAGGGTACTGTAGACCAGTGGACACAGGTGCACCTGGAGGCCCATCGGCTGGGTCTTCGCACCACCGCCACCATGATGTACGGTCACCTGGAGAAGGACGAAGACATCATTGAGCACTTGGAGCATGTCCGCGCCCTTCAGGATGAAACGGGTGGGTTTACCGCCTTTATCCCCTGGAGCTTCAAGAAGGCGAACACCGCCCTCGACAGTCGGGTGGGCGCCGAGGCAGGCCCCAACCGTTATCTTCGAACTATCGCCTTATCTCGCCTCTATCTGGACAACGTTCAACACATACAGGCCTCCTGGTTCTCCGAAGGTAAGAAGACGGGCCAGGTAGCCCTACACTTTGGCGGAGACGACTTCGGCGGCACCCTCTTCGACGAAAACGTGATGCAGGAGGCGGGCTTCTACAATCGCACCACCGTTGACGAGGTCAAGACCCTCATCCGCGAGTCGGGCTTCGTCCCTGCCCAGCGCACCACTATGTACGATGTAGTTGCCCGGTTCGAAGGGCCCGTGGCCCAGCCGGCCGCCGCTTCCTAATATCCCCACCCCGCCGTCATACCGGAAAGGAGTGTCCCCATGCAAGTCCTTCGAGTCGGTCATAGCCCCGACGCCGACGATGCCTTCATGTTTTATCCCTTGGCCAAGGAGATTGTTACAGTGGAGGGCTATCGCATCGAGCACGTGCTGGAGGAGATCCAGGCCCTCAACGTCAGGGCCAAGCGGGGGGATTTGGAGGTCACCGCCATCTCCGCCGCCGTTTATCCGGAGGTAGCGCAGCACTACCGAATAATGCCTTGCGGCTCCTCCGTGGGCCGTAATTACGGCCCTGCCCTGGTCTCAAAGACCCCCGTGAATGCGGATGAACTGACGGGCAAGAGAATCGCCCTGCCTGGCCGCCACACCACCGCCTACATGCTCCTTCAGATATACATGCAAACGCCCTTCGAACCCGTCTTCCTCAACTTTGACGCCGTTGACGGCGCGGTCCAACGGGGAGAGGTGGATGCCGGGGTTCTCATCCATGAGGGCCAGATACGCTCGAACGAATTGGGATTTCACCGGGTTCTGGACTTGGGAGAATGGTGGTTCGAGAAGACCGGCCTGCCCATTCCCCTCGGCCTTGACATGGTGCACCGTCGCTTGGGGGATGACCTGGGCTGCAAGGTAGCGAAGGCCCTTCAGGACGCCATCATCTACACCCGCGCCCACGAAGACGACGCCTTGGACTATGCTCTCCAGTTCGGACGGGGCATCGACCGGGAGACCGGTCGGCGATTTGTCCGCATGTACGTCAACGAGGACACGGTGGATTTTGGGGAAGAAGGTCGGAAAGCCTTGGAAACCCTCTATCGGTTGGCTGCGGAGAAAGGCATCATTAACGAAGCCCCGCCCCTAGACATCGTAGACCTCTCCTAGATAACCCGGACGGCCCCACCGTGTTTCCATTCTTGGTGAAGCGGAGTTGAAGAATCTCTAGGGTCTGCGCTTAACGACCCAGCCGTGGATCACAAGCCGAGCTATCAGGGCCTTCTATTCACCCTGTCAGAGTCGCCACTAGAAGATAACCTTCGCCGTCGTCATCATATACTGGATAGGGCCTCGTCTCCACCTCGAAACCCGCCTGAGCTAGCAAATTTTGCCAGGTGGCCAGAGGGAAGAGGCCCGTGACGTGCCGGTCCGTCTCCACTTCCAGCCGGCCATCCTTCTTGATGAAGTAGACAAACACCGTCTCCACCGTGGAGTCCGATGGGTCCACGTCTGTGATGTACTGGATATAGGTGAATTCTACGTCGCCCGCTATACGGGTGCGGTGCTCGACGGTGGTGCCACTAAAGGTCTCTGCAAACCAGTCGGGCACGGTGATGAGGATTCCACCAGGCTGCAAGTGTGCACAGACCGTGGCGAAAGTAGCCGACAGGTCTTCCTCCGTGAGCATATAGGAAATGGCGTCGTGAATGAGAACGGCTTGAAAGCGGCGGCCCAGCCGCACGGAACGCATGTCCCCCAGATGATGCTCCACGCAGGGGTTCAGGGCTTGGGAGTTGGCCAGCATTTGCGGCGAAATATCCACCGCCGTAGCCTGAACGTCGCCGGTGAGGTGGGAAAGTAGATGGCCGCCGCCAACGCCTAGCTCCAACACGTTGTGACGGCCCGGTCCGAGTTTCTCCCTCAGGGCCTGACGCCAGAAATACGCTTCTTCGGCGTAGTCTTCTGGTGGGTCCAGCAAGGGCCACAAGTGGGCTAGATCGTTGTAGAGGCGGTTCTCCATATCGTCGCGGGTCGGATTATATCATTGACCCTGCGTCTGTCCTTAGTGGGTTCCTCCAACGCGAGACCCCTTCAATCGTTTGCGCCTGTCCCTGCAATCTTGTGATACTATTTCCCGCAGGAACCGTGTTGATGAAAATAATGGACGTATACGAGTCCAAGGCGGAGCGTCCCCTCTTCATTTGTGATTTCTCCCCTCCCCGCGGTGCCTCCCTCGACTTCCTTGAAGACGCCCGCAGCCTGGATGTCGATTTCATTTCTGTGAACTACAGCCCTGGCCGCGTCCCCCGCGTGGACTCTGCCGTGACCGCCCATCTCATCCGCCAGTACGCCGGCCGTGACGTGATTTTCACTCTGGCCGTGCGAGACATGAACCCGCTGGCCCTACAAACCCACGTCTTGGGAGCCGCTGCCTTGGGTCTTGAGAATCTGCTGATCCTTGGCGGTGACCCCTTCCCCCCATCCCTGCGAGCGGGTGGCCTCGGGGCCATGCGCCCCACGGAGTTGATGCGGGCAGTAAGCAACATGAACAAGGGACTCGACCGTCGAGGTCATCCGCTTGAGGATGAGATTGACCTATGCTTCGGAGGCGTGATTGATCTCGGCGGCGACATTGAGGCCGCCGCCCGCCTGACCCAGAGGAAAGTGGAAGCAGGGGCACAATTTTTCGTTACCCAGCCCGTCTTTGATCCGCAGCAAAAGAGGGACTTCGAGTCCGCCTACGAAGCCTCAGCTGGTGAGCCGTTGGTAACGCCCGTATTCTATGGGCTGCAGATCCTCCGGCCGGGCAGCGTCGCCTTCTCCCTCGTTCCTCCCCGCCATCAGCAGCGGTTGGAGCGCGGGCGTTCCGGCGAGGATATAGCTATGGAAGTGTGGGAGGGGCTTCGCCGGGAAGGGATCGATACCCTCTACCTGGTGCCCCCCGTCGGCCCGCGGGGAGCTAGGGACTACGAAGCGGCAAACCGGTTCTTGGAACGCGTCCGTACCTGACAAATCGACCCGTCGGCTGACGCTGCGTGATTGCTACCCCTTTCCCTTCTGTGCTACCATCCTTGCACGTCGCCGACCCATGAGTTCCGCAAACAGATCAAGGACTGGAGCAGACCCACGTGTCCGTTGAGCATCAGCTAAAGGGCGTCTGCCCCTCCAAAGGCACAGCGGTAACCATTGGCACTTTCGATGGCGTTCACCGGGGCCATCAACACCTGTTCCGAAGTCTCAAGGATGCCGCCCAAGCCGACAATCTCCAAACCTGTGCCATTGTCTTTCGCAACCAGCCCCGCTCCGTGCTTGTTCGCGGGACGGAGGTGGAATACATCACCCCCTGGGAAGAACGTAAGGCCCTCATTGAGGCCCAGGGCGTGGACCACCTGGTGGCCCTGAATTTCAGCTGGGAGTTGGCGGCTGTGCGGGCTCGGGATTTCGTGGAGATGCTGGTCGCAAACCTTAAGATGAAGGCCCTGGTTGTAGGCCCGGACTTTGCCCTGGGACATCGAAGAGAAGGCGATATTCCTGCCCTGCGCGCCATGGGAAGCCAATTGGGCTTCCGTGTACAGGTGCTGGAACCCAAAGCCGTGGACAGCCAGCCTATCAGAAGCCGTGTCCTCCGCAAGATAATCAGCGAAGGCCGGGTTACGGACGCGGCCCGAATGTTGGGCCGTCCCTTCGTCCTCCGGGGCGTGGTCGTGGAGGGCGACCGCCGCGGCAGGGAGCTTGGATTTCCCACCGCCAACCTCGCCCTCGATGCCAACATTCTCGCCCCAAAGCACGGAATCTACGCCACCTGGGCCTGCTTCCAGGGCGGGAAAAGACCTTCCGCCACCAGCATCGGCGTCCGGCCCACTTTCGGCGGCGGTCCCCGCTTTGTTGAGGTCTACGTAATGGACTTCGACGGTGATCTCTACGGAGAGACCCTTGACGTCGAGTTCGTTCGCCTCCTCCGCGACGAGCAGTATTTCGGATCGGTTTCCGGACTCGTTTGGCAGATGGAGCGGGACGTGGAGCAGGCGCGGGCAGTCCTATCTGGTGGGGAGAGGGGGCTATAAAGTTGGACGACGCCGTTCTTCAACGGGTGCTGCGAAGGGGCGTGGTGGAGATAATTGTGGAGGAGGAGTTCGTTCGCCTCCTTCAGGAGGGCAAACCCCTCAGGCTAAAGATGGGTTTCGACCCAAGCAGGCCGGACATCCACCTTGGCCACGTTATTGGCCTTCGCAAGCTGCGACAGCTTCAGGAGATGGGCCACAAAGTCGTCCTCATCGTAGGGGACTGGACGGCCCAGATTGGCGATCCCAGCGGCGAGTCCGTCACCCGCCCCATGCTCACCCACGAGCAGGTCATGGCCAACGCCCAGTCCTACCTCCAACAGTTCTTCAGGGTGGTGGACGAAGACCGAACGGAAACGGTGCTCCAGAGCGAATGGTTCGGCAAGTTCACCCTCGCCACCGTTCTGGACCTCACCCGCCGCTTCACCCTGGCCCAATTCTTGGAGCGGGACGATTTCGCGCGCCGCTATAAGGCCAACCGTCCCATAGCCATAACGGAATTTCTCTATCCCCTGCTACAGGCCTACGACTCCGTAGCCATCCGGTCCGACGTGGAGTTTGGTGGCACGGACCAGAAGTTCAATCTGCTAGTGGGTCGCCAACTCCAGTCTATGATGGGTCAGAAGCCCCAGCAGTGCTTCCTCATGCCCTTATTGGTGGGCACCGACGGTGTCCAAAAGATGAGCAAAAGCCTGGACAACTACGTTGGCGTGGATGATCCCCCCCTCGAGATGTTCGGCAAGCTCATGTCCATCGCCGATAGTCTTATGCTGGACTATTTCGAATGCCTGACAGACGTTTCACCTACGGAACTGGACGAAATGCGACGGGCCATCGAGACCGACTCGGTGAACCCCATGGACCTGAAGAAGCGGCTGGCCGCCGAGGTGACCAGCCAGTTCTACCCCCATGACGAAGTTCAGGGTGCCCGGACCCACTTCGAGCGTACGGTGCAGCGTCGGCAGCTTCCCCAGGACATCCCCCAAGTTGGCTTCCGCATCTCCGCCGCCGCCGTGTCCGTCTACCCGGTTGAAACGTCGGGCGAGACCAGACAGATAAGCCCCTCCGAGCAGCGCGACCGGGTTGCCGCCGTCGACCTTATTTGGGCCGCCGGGCTGGCCAAGTCTAAGGGCGAGGCCAAGCGCCTTCTCTCCCAGTCGGCGGTAGAAGTAGACCAGCGTCGGCACCGTGAGCCGTGGATTCAGCTTCGAGACGGCGCCGTTATACGGGTGGGCCGACGCCGGTTCGCTCGCTTGGCAGACCTGGATGAACACTAGTAATGAAGACAAAGATATGTCCGTGTAGGGGGCGGTTTGAAACCGCCCCTGCCGGTTAAGGAGGCGACGTGAAAATTTCCAAGCAGAACCTCAGAATCCCAGGCCCGACGCCCTGCCCTGATGAAATCATGGAGCTCATGAGCAGCCCCATGATCAACCACCGCGGGCCGGAGTTCAAGGAGCTTCTGTATAGCGTCACCGACCGGCTCAAGCGCGTCTTTCAGACCGGTAACGATCTTTACATCCTCACCGCCTCCGGCACCGGGGCACTGGAAGCCTCTCTGGTCAACACCCTCTCCCCCGGCGACGAGGTAATAGCCGCCGTCACCGGTTCCTTTGGCCGCCGCTACGCCGACATGGCCGAGGCTGTGGGCGCTTCCGTCACCCGCCTGGATTTTGAGTGGGGGACCGCCGCGGACGTTCCTACGATTCGCCAGGCCCTGGAAACCCAGCCGGACGTAAAAGCCGTTCTCGTCACCCACAACGAGACCTCCACCGGCGTCATCAACGACTTGGAAGCCATCGCTGCCGTGGTCAAGGGGGAATTCGATAAGCTCCTTCTGGTGGATGCCATCAGCAGCCTCGGCTGTGTGTCCCTTCCTGTGGACAGGTGGCGCTGTGACGTTGTCGCCACCGCCTCCCAGAAAGGTTTCCTCACACCCCCCGGCCTATCTTTCATCAGCTTCGGTCCGGGGGCTTGGGAAGCTCGCAAAAGCGCAACGGCCACCAGCTTCTACTTCGACCTCTCGACCGCCCAGACCTACCTGGAGCGGGGCCAGACGCCCTTCACCCCTAATCTGCCGCTCTTCTACGCCCTTGACCGCTCTCTGGACGTTTTGCTGGACGAAGGGTTGGAGGAGACCTACACTCGCCACGCCTACTTTGGTGATATGACCCGCCGTGGCGTTAAGGCCCTCGGCCTCCAGCTCCTCCCCGACGACCATTGCGCCTCCAACACCGTTACCGCCGTCCGAATTCCGTCAAGCATCGACGCCAAGGCTCTGGTAAACACCCTACGGCTAGAGCACGGCGTGGTTGTGGGCGGCGGCTTGGGCGAGCTCGAAGGAAAAATTATCCGCATCGGGCACCTGGGCGCCGTGTCGGAGCCGGATATCGTTGACTGTCTGCAAGCCCTCGGCAATACCCTGGAGTCTATGGGCTTCCGAGCCGGAGATTAGCGCCTACGGCATTCGTTCCCCCCCATTTTTTAGACGAAAAACGATTGCGCTCTTTCGAATATCGCCTTTGGTCACATATATGATGTCGACTTACTTGGCAATATTGAGAGAAAATGAAACATCAACGCTATTTAGCCCTCAAATTCGCCTCCCGCCTCCTGCATTCGTTTGGAAAAACAATTCAAGAAACGCCGGATCTATCGTGGCAGATCACATGCACAATCCCCACATCCATTTCCTCGCAATCTGCCGCCACCATCCCAAGACAAAGTGTCCCGAAATTCCCTATAATGCCTCTAAATATAAGTGAAGCCCCAGGTTGCACGTCGAGACCCCGTCATGTCAATCTGAGCGCAACGAAGAGTCCCACCGCCTGCGGTATGAGAGAAAAGTAGGCTTCACACCCGCACTCCTAGGCTATGGAAACAAGAGAGGAGGCGCCGTGCTATGACACAGATGAATCAGGCCATGGCGGTCTTGAAGCTCAGCTTGGCTGAAATGCGCGCCCGGGATGACCAGTTGAAGGCCATGATCCGTCAGTTCGAGACCCAGCTGAAGCGCATTCCCCGCCAGGCCATGTACGGACGGGCGCCCCTCAACCTCGCCCTGGGCTCTATGGCAGAAATCGAGGAGCGTCTTCGCCATTCCCAAACTCAGCGCCGACACCTCCTCAACATCATGGAGCAGGCACGTATGGAACTGGAGGCCCTCGTACTGGTGCAGCGCATAGAGTCGGCCAGGGAGAAGCTCGCTCACTTGAAGAAGCAGATAAGCGGCAATATGGACGAGGATACCCAAGACCAGATTATTCGCTTGGAGGGGTACATCGCCCAGTACAGCAAGCAGGCGGAACGGGCCATCACCACCGGCCACAGCCGTCAGGGGGCGTAATGCCTTTTATCCGTCGCGATGGCACAGTAGGTGTGGGCCCGCTCACTCTTCTTTCTTGAATAGTACGGTCACTGAGGACCAGAGACTATGGACGCCAAAATTCAACAGCGTGTAGACCAACTCCGCAAGGAGATAAACCGCCACAACTATCGCTACCACGCGTTGGACGCCCCCGAGATTTCCGACGTCCAATTCGACGCGTTGATGCGCCAACTTAAGGAGTTGGAAGACCAGCATCCTGATTTGCTGACGCCTGAGTCGCCCACTCAGCGGGTGGGTGCGCCGCCGGCGCAGGGTTTCGCCCAGGTGGAACACCGGCTGCCCATGCTCAGCCTCGCCAACGCGTTCAACCCTGAAGAATTGGCCGCCTGGTATCGGCGGGTTTCGAACCTCCTGGGTGTGGATGCCCTCGACCTCGTCTGCGAGTTGAAGATAGACGGTCTCGCCGTTTCCCTCACCTACGAGGAAGGCCGGCTGGTTCAGGGAGCTACCCGAGGCGACGGTTTCCGGGGCGAAGACGTCACCCATAATCTCCGCACCATCCCCAGCATTCCTCTCGCTCTGCTGGATGACGCTCCCCGCCGGCTGGAAGTTCGCGGCGAGGTCTTTATGTCCAAGGACGCCTTCGCCAGGCTCAACCGCGAGCGAGAGGCTAAGGGGGAGCCACTTTACGCCAATCCCCGCAATACCGCCGCCGGTTCCGTTCGTCAGCTGGACCCCGCCATGACGGCTTCCCGCAACCTGGAAATCTACGTCTACTCTCTTGGAGACCGAGATGACGGCGACCAGGAGAATGGAGGCGAATCCGACACTCATTGGGACGCTATGGAGAATCTGCGCCGTCTCGGTTTCCGCATCAGCCTCCACAATCGACTTTGCCTTACCCTTGAGGAAGTGAAAGACTACTACCTTAGCTGGCTGGAGGGTATCCACGACCTGCCATTCCATGCCGACGGCGTGGTGGTCAAGGTCAACTCCTTCCAATACCAGGAGGAGCTTGGGTTCGCGGGCAGGGAACCCCGTTGGGCCATCGCATACAAGTTCCCCGCCGAGCAGGTCGTCACCCGTCTTTTAGACATTGGCATTAACGTGGGCCGCACTGGCAGCCTCAACCCCTTTGCGAAGCTGGAACCCGTGGTGGTAGGCGGCGCCACCGTGAAGATGGCCACCCTCCACAACGAGGAAGACATTCACAGAAAGGACATCCGCATCGGCGATTGGGTCACTGTCGAGCGGGCCGGTGAGGTGATTCCCAAGGTAGTGGGCCCCGTGGTGTCTCGGCGAACCGGCGAGGAGCGCAAATTTAGCATGCCGGACCAATGTCCCATCTGCGACACGGGTGTGGTAAAGGCGGAGGAAGATGCCTTGCACCGTTGTCCCAACCCCGTCTGTCCGGCCCAGTTCTTCGAGCTCCTCAAGCACTTCGTCAGCAAGGGAGCCATGAATATTGACGGGCTGGGCGAGAAGTGGTGCGCTATCCTCATCGAAAAAGGTCTGGTCAGAGATATGGCAGACCTCTACTACGTGAATCGAGAGCAGCTGCTGGCCCTGGACCGTATGGGTGAGAAGCTGGCTGCGAAAATCATGGACAACATAGAAGCCAGCAAGACGCGCCCCCTCTCCCGCGTGCTCTTTGCCCTTGGCGTGCTCCACGTAGGCTCCGAAAATGCCGACCTGCTGTCCTCCCACTTTAGAAGTATCGACGAGATAGCTCAGGCTCCCGAAGAGCGACTTACCGAAATACCCGGCATTGGCCCAAAGATTGCGGCCAGCATCGCCGCCCACTTCGCCGTAGAGTCCAACCGGGCCGTCGTCGGCAAGCTGCGCGAGGCGGGGGTCAGGTTGGAGCGACAAGAATCGGAGGAGACGCCTTCGACGGCCCCGCTGCCCCTCCAGAGTCAGATATTCTGCATCACGGGGACCCTCTCCGGCATTTCGCGATCTCGTGCTCAGGCCAGAATCAAGTCCTTGGGCGGCTCCGCTACCTCCAGCGTCACCCGCAAGACCACCTACCTGGTTGTGGGCGAAAATCCCGGCTCCAAGGTCGCCACGGCCCAGCGGTTGGGCACCGAAATCATCAACGAAGATAAGTTGCTGGAGATCCTGAAATCCTCTGTCCAAACTTCCTGATTGTCCTCCCTCATCCGCGTTAGAATATAGCTATGACTGCCCCTGCTGAAAACGCCGACGCCAAATCTCCTTGTTCCGCCCCCAACCCTTCGGCGGAACGGCACCGACTGAAAATCATCGTTGGTCTGGGCAATCCTGGCGCCCGCTACGCCGGGACCCGTCACAACGTGGGCTTCGCCTGTATCGACAAGCTTGCTCAGCGTTGGAGCGTCTCCCTTTCCGACCGCCGTCAGCACGCCGTCCTGGGACAGGGGGAAGTGACGGGCGCACCGGTGGTTCTGGCTAAGCCCCGAACCTACATGAACAACAGTGGCGAAGCCGTCCGTTACCTGCTGGCCCGCTTCCGTGTCCAAGCCTCCGACCTGGTGATAATCTATGATGAGATGGACCTGCCCCTTGGGACCATTCGGTTGCGGCCCCGAGGAGGGACCGCCGGGCATCAGGGCATGGCGTCCATAGTCGACATCTTGGGCAGCAACAAGTTCCCCAGGGTGCGAGTGGGTATCGGCAAGCCTGAGCGAGCCGATGATTGGGTCCGCTACGTTCTCGAACCTTTCTCTCCGGAAGAAATGCCCCTGGTGAGCGACGTTGTAGGACGGGTTGCCGCTTCCGCCGATTCTTTGCTGATAGAAGGCATAGACAGAGCAATGAACCAATTCAACACCATACCCCCGTCCCCGCCCCCGGACCCCGCTCGCCCACCACTCTGCGACAATCCCTAACCGACCCATTGTCGAATTTGGTGCTGTCCGCACTCCTTGTGAGGCTCTGCGCCCTTTGCTAGACTTGATGGCGCTTTACCAAGGAACATCAGCCGTCGAGGAAACGTCTAATGGCCCTAACCAAAGAGGAAGTGCTGCACATGGCCGCCCTCTGCCGGATAGCTCTTTCGCCCCAGGAGGTGGAGTACCTGCGTGGGCAGCTTTCCGCCATTCTGGAACACGTGAGAACTTTGCAGGAGGTTGACACGGAGGGGGTGCTACCCACCAGCCACTCGGCGGGCCTAACCTCCGTCATGCGGGAGGACCGCTCGTCGGACGGTTTGGACACGGAAGAAGCGCTCACCAACGCCCCCCGTCGTGAAGACGATTTCTTCCGCGTCAACGCAGTGCTGGAAGAATAGACCGTGAGCCTGTACCCGTCCAAACCGATCAGCCTATTCTGGCCTCCGACTTCAGTTCGGCACGAGGTAAAAACCCTATGAGCGCCCTTCACGGCCTGACGCTCCAGGAAGCCCACCGCTTGCTTCGCCGCCGCGAGGCAAGCTCCGTGGAGATTACCCAGGCCTGCCTGGAGCGCATCCGCCATGTGGAACCCCGTATCAACGCTTTCGTCACTGTCACCGGAGATCTGGCATTGGAGCAGGCCCGTCAGGTGGACGAAAATCATAGTTACAACCATGGTTCGGCGCTCTCCGGCATCCCCTTCCAGGCCAAAGACGTAATCTGCACCAAAGGTATCCGCACCACCTGCTCCTCCCGCATGCTGGAAAGCTTCGTGCCACCCTACGACGCCACCGTAATGGAGAAGCTCTACGCCAATGACGGCGTGCTGTTGGGCAAAGGGAACATGGACGAGTTCGCTATGGGATCGTCCACGGAACACTCCGCGTTCTACCCCACCAGCAACCCCTGGGACACGTCGCGGGTGCCCGGTGGCAGCAGCGGTGGCAGCGCCGCAGCGGTTGCGGCCGACGAGGTCTTCTACGCCCTTGGCTCCGATACGGGCGGCAGCATTCGTCAACCGGCCTCCCTTTGCGGCATAGTTGCCCTCAAACCCACCTATGGTCTGGTGAGCCGATACGGGCTTATAGCCTTCGCATCCTCCCTGGACCAGATAGGCCCCATGACCAAGAGCGTCGCCGACGCCGCCCTGGTGCTGAACGCCGTGGCAGGCTACGACCCCCGGGACTCCACTTCCATAAACACGCCTATCCCGGACTATGCCCAATCTCTCACCGGCGAGGCGAAGGGTTTGAGCGTGGGCGTGCCCCGGGAATTCTTTGGCGAGGGTACCCAGCCGGGGGTGCTCGAGTCTCTAAAGACGGCCCTGGCGGTTCTCGAAGGTCTGGGAGTTTCCGTGGAGGAGACCACCCTCCCCAGCACCAAGTACGCCACCGCCTGCTATCACATTATCGCCCCGTCCGAATGCTCGGCTAACCTCGCCCGTTACGACGGGGTGAAGTTCGGCCACTCCAAGGGAGATGCTGCGAGCATCTGGGACGCCATGGAAAAGACCCGCCAGGAGGGTTTTGGGCCGGAGGTCAAGCGGCGAATTATGTTGGGCGCCTACGCCCTCTCATCCGGCTACTACGATGCCTATTATCTGAAGGCTCAGAAGGTGCGGACCCTCATCTGCCGGGAACTGGACCAAGCCTTCCAAAAATATGATGCTCTTGTCACTCCCACCTCCCCTACCGTCGCCTTCGGTTTGGGAGAAAGGATAGCCAACCCGCTGGAAATGTATCTGAGTGACATCTGCAACATTTCGGCTAACATGGCGGGCATTCCTGCCCTTTCTGTCCCCTGTGGCTTCTCCGAGGGCCTGCCGGTAGGCATGCAGCTCATGGGACCTGCCCTTTCAGAGCCAACGCTCATCCGGTTGGGCTACGCCTACGAGCAGTCTAGCCCCTGGAGCAAGCGCCGTCCCGCTCTCTAATCGCAGCACTCCATTCTTGCCTTTTCCTGATTGACACCCTGAACACAGCGAAGAATCTTGCCGCTTTCCGCCTACAATCTGTTTTGAGGGCTGCGGCGTAACTGAATGAGATGGACGTAGTTTGTCGCCAGGATTTGACAAAAGGGGCGTTTTATAGTATTTCTACCTGTTAGGCGGTATAGCCTACGTTTTTAACGCCCTAGTCATTCCTTAGGCAAGCTTGTCGAGCGCACTTTTCGCTCAGGGTTTCGGACATGGTAGATCTCACTGGGTCGGAATCCGCACTATAGAACCTAAGAGAGGCATGTGAAATGCAAAGATATCTAATTTTCCGGTTCGGTCAATCTATCATCGCGCTCATTGGCGTCTCGATGCTTGTCTTCTTCCTTACCCGTCTCAGCGGCAACGTGTTGGACTTGATGTTGCCTATCGAGGCGACTCCGGAGGACTTCGAGAGGGTAGAGAAGGCTTGGGGCTTAGACAAACCCATGGTGGTTCAGTACCTCATTTACGTGAAGAACGTGCTGCGGGGCGACTGGGGCGAGTCTTGGAAATGGGGCAGCGGCGCCCTTGAGATAGTCCTCGAAAAATTCCCCGCCACGGTCCAACTGGCAGCCTTTACTCTGGCGATCAGCACCTTCCTTGGGTTATCTATCGGAATGCTTGTGGCTACGAAGAAGGACACGCCCTTCGACTGGGGAGGCAAGATAATTGCCCTCCTAGGGCAGTCCCTCCCCAGCTTCTGGCTGGGCATAGTGCTCATGTGGGTGTTCGCCGTCCTCCTTGGCTGGCTGCCCACCTCGGGCAGAGGAGGCATAGACCACATGATAATGCCGGGCATTACCTTGGGCTGGTTCAACGTAGCGGCCCTCATGCGTCTGACCCGCTCCGCTATGCTGGAGGTGTTGGACAGCGAATACGTAAAGCTGGCCCGCATCAAGGGCCTGCCGGAATGGAAAGTCATCTGGAAGCACTGTCTGCGCAACGCCGCCATCGCGCCCCTCACGTACTTCGGCCTCGTGGCCGGATTCTTGCTGACTGGTTCGGTGGTGACGGAGACGGTGTTCGCCTGGCCCGGCACCGGGCTTTTGGCGGTGGAAGCCGTGCAGGCTAGAGACTACCAGGTGGTGCAGGCTGTGGTCCTGTTCATGGCTAGCATCTTCATCTTGTCCAACCTCGTCGTAGACATCCTCTACGCTTACCTGGACCCCCGTATCCGATACAATTAGAAGCCTCGGAGAATAGAAGAAAATGGCAATTTCAATACCTAAGGCAAAACCTTGGTACTCTCCCCCCAGGCTGGCCAAGACTCTAGGGGACATCAAGAGACTCCCCCTAATTCCCATCTGCATCCTCCTCTTCGTACTGGTGCTTCCGGCGATTTTCGCCAACGTCTGGAGCAACGCCCGGGGTTTCGACCCGGAGGTGGGGACTCTGCAAGACCGACTGGTTCCGCCCGCTTGGATCAAAGCGAAAATTCAGACCTTGAAGGGTGGAGTGGTCATTGACAACATACAGGTGTTCAAGAACGGCGAAATGGTCGAAGGAGCCGTCATTACCCGCCAGGGAACGCCGGCGGTCAACGGCGAACCCGTCGTAGGAATCATTCAATATCAAAGCAACGAAGAAGTAATTAAAATTGGTCGTGCACTGGTGTATCCGGGCGGCGTGGAAGCGGCGGTGACGTCTAAACTCGCTCCCACTTTGAAAGTAATCAAGAACCCCGTCACCTTTAACAGCGGTGGCTTGTACTTGGGCGGCGAGGAGGTTCCAAGCGGCGTGGCCTTTATGGGCACCGAAAACGGTGGCGAAGTCACCTTTACGCCACTGGGCGCCACTATTCAGGGCAGCCAGGCCAAGGACGCCCTGGACGTTAGAGACGCCGGCGGTAACTTAGTGGAGCCGGTGGTTGGCGTAGCCACCATGGAGGACATCCGGATACATGGCACGGAAGATGAAATCCTGGCCTATCCAAACAATGTCCGTCAGCTTACCCCGGACGGGTCCAGTAAGTACTGGCTTGGCACGGACAAACTGGGTCGCGACCTGGTAACACGTATGATTCACGGTGCGCGGATATCCCTCTCCGTTTCCTTGATAGCCATCCTCTTCGCTGGAATAGTCGGTACTACCCTGGGCCTGATGGCTGGCTACATCGGCGGATGGGTGGATGCTCTAATAATGCGGTTAGTGGATATCAAGCTGGCCATTCCATCGATTCTGTTGGCTCTCGTCTTCGTAGCAGTGGTGGGTCCTAGCTTCCAAACGGTGGTGACAGTCATCGCCCTTGTGTATTGGGCGCTATACGCTCGCCAGGCCAGAGGCGAAACCCTCAGCGTTAAGAACCAGGACTTCATCCAGAGGGCCAAGGTCGCGGGCGCTTCTCACTTTAGGATCATATTCATGCACATCTTCCCCAACGTGCTCAACACCCTGATCATCGTGGCCACACTGCAGTTGGGTACGGCCATCCTCTTTGAAGCGTCCCTCAGCTTCCTTGGCGCTGGCATCCCCCGTCCCACGCCCGCTTGGGGCGTCATGGTGGCCGACGGTCGTGAGCTTATTGTGGCCAACTGGTGGGTTTCCTTCTTCCCAGGCCTCTGCATTCTGGTGGCCGTCCTTTCCCTCAACTTGCTCGGTGACTGGACGAGAGACAAGTTGGATCCCAAGACTAGGCAGGTGACATAAATTGGCAACTCAAATAGGGGACAAGGTTGTTCTGGAAGTTAAGGATCTACATACCTACTTCTTCAACCGTTGGGGAACGGTAAAGGCTGTGGACGGCGTCAGCTTCTCCCTCAGGCAGGGCGAAACCCTCGGCATCGTCGGCGAGTCGGGCTGTGGCAAGACCATGACCGCCCTCTCCCTCATGCGGCTCAATCCGAAGCCAGCCTCCCGCATCATTGACGGTTCGATTATGCTGGACGGGGAGGACATCCTTCAACGCTCCGAGAAGGACATGCGAGAGGTTAGGGGCCGGAAAATCTCCATGATTCTCCAGGATCCCCAAACCTCCCTTAACCCGGTGTACACTATCGGAAACCAGCTGGTGGAAGCTTTGGTGCACCGTCAAGAGCTACATCGGGACCTGAAGCGAGAGGCGGAACAGTCTCTGCGCAGCGTGAGGGTCGCGGCCCCCCGTCGCCGGCTGGAAGACTTCCCCCATCAGATGAGCGGCGGCATGAAGCAGCGGGTCGTAGGGGCCATCGCCATGGCCTGCGACCCAATGGTCATCATCGCCGACGAGCCGACTACGGCTCTGGACGTAACCATTCAACTCCAGTACCTCCGTCTGCTGAAGGACATTCAGGCGGAGACTGGCATGAGTATCATCTTCATCACCCACGACTTCGGTATCGTGGCTCGTATGTGCGACCGGGTGGTGGTGATGTACGCAGGTCGGATCGTGGAAGAAGGGCCGGTTAGAGGCATCTTCAACAACCCCTCTCACCCTTACACGGAGGCCCTCATTGGCTCCGTTCCCAAGTTGGAAGAGAGGGTCGAGCGGCTCTACCAGATTGAAGGCCAGCCTCCTGCCCTGTATGATCTGCCGGTAGGCTGTCGTTTTGCCGACCGGTGTCGGTACATGCAAGATAGGTGCTTGGAAGCATATCCCCCGTTTTACGGTGTGGGAACAGAACAAAAAGCAGCTTGTTGGAGGCTAGACGAAACATGGCAAACGAACCCGTCCTCCTAGAGGTAAAAGACCTCAAGAAGCACTTCCCCGTAACCAAGGGATTGATTCTTATGAAGACCATCGGCCAGGTAAAGGCGGTGGATGGCATTAACTTCACCATCAAGGATGGCGAAACGATGGGCTTGGTGGGCGAGTCCGGTTGCGGCAAGACCACCACGGCCAAGACCATCCTACGGCTGGAAACCCCCACCGCCGGCAGCGTTCTGGTCTACGGCAAGAACGTGCATGAACTAAAAGGCCAGGACGTTAAGGATTATCGGGCAACGGTACAGGCGGTGTTCCAGGATCCGTGGTCTTCCCTCAGCCCCCGGATGAGAACCAAGGATATCATCGCCGAGGCCCTCGTGGTCAACCGCCGAGTAACTCGCAAAGAGAAGATGGAACGGGTCGAACAGCTCCTGGACATGGTGGGTCTCCATCCTGCTCAGGCTTCCCTCTTCCCCCATGAGTTCAGCGGCGGTCAGCGGCAGAGGATAGCAGTGGCCAGCGGCTTGGCATCCTATCCCAAGCTGATACTCTTGGACGAGCCTGTGTCGGCGTTGGACGTTTCCATTCGCGCTCAGATAATGAACCTGCTGAAGGACCTGCAGGAGCAGCAGCACGTCGCCTTCATGCTGGTGGCGCACAACCTCGCCACAGTGCGGTATATGGCCCATCAGACGGCCGTGATGTACCTGGGACGGGTGGTTGAATATGCAGACACTGAGGAGCTCTTCCAGAATCCGCTGCATCCATACACCAAGGCGCTCTTCTCCGCAGCCCTTCCATCTCATCCGGACATCGTGCGGGAAGAGATAGTGCTGCCAGGCGAGGTACCTTCGCCCATCAACCCGCCTTCCGGTTGCAGCTTCCATCCGCGGTGCCCCATGGCCCTGGCGGACCCGGAGCTGATGAAGAGGTGTCAGACGGAGGACCCAGTCCTTCAGATGGCGTCTCCACAGCACACAGTGGCCTGCCATCTATACCATGGGCCCAGTGCCTCCAACGGAAGCAACGGCAACGTAGCTTAAAGTTCTTGCCACGGTACGTTAAGACGCGGCTGGTATAGGCCGCGCCTTAACGACTGTAAGTTCCCGCGCTCCGGCTAGCCAAGATGAAGTTTCTTGGCTAGCGACTTCTGCGTTCACCTTTACCCGTCAATGGTGAAGCCCTTCGGGGCTGTTCATTAAGGTTTATAACGCAGTGGACGGCGTGTCTTTCTCAGCTTACGTGATTCGGTTGCGCTCTCCGTCCACCTGTGAGGTAGCCACGTGGCTCCGGGCCCGGTCCTTCATTCGGCAGTAGGAGCACACCTCACCTGTGGTGGGCTGCCCGCACTCGACGCACGCCGCCGGATCCACCGCCTCTTCCCTCTGCAGCGCGGGCCGCATCCGGGAGAGGAAGCCCTGGAAGAATTGTTGCTTGGTTCCGGGAGATTCTGTCTCGATGCGGTTGAGAATGTCCTTGTAAAGCAGCGAGTGTGCGCCCTTGGCGTTGGGGCATTCTTCTACCACGTAATCGATGCCTCTCAGCAGGCAGTAGCTGGCCGTCTCTCGTTCCGTCAGGGTATAGAGAGGCTTCACCTTACGCACCATCTGCGGGTGGTTGCTCTCCAAAGCCGGCGATTGGCGGGCGAGCAGGTCCCGTTGCCAGCGGAGTACGTTGCCCATGAGCGTGCTGCTTCGTCGTCCAGGTTGTGCCCCGTGGCAACCACGCTGTACCCTCGCTCCAGGGCAATTTTATTGAAGAGATAGCGCTTGTTCAGCCCGCATCCGGAGCAGGGTGCCCTTCTGAGCACCCTGGACAATAGCGGCACTCCCATGCCCAATTCGTCCTCCAAGCTGAACTATATAAGCTCCGCACTGCGGAATTGGGCAAATTTACGTGTTGCTTCTGCCGACCGGACCAAGTATTCTCCGATGCCGAGGTGAATATACAGGCCGGAGGCCGAGTAGCCCTCCTGCAGCAACAGATCCCACAGGGCCAGACTGTCTTTCCCCCCCGAAACTGCCACCAGGATCTTATCTTCCGGGCCGAACATCTGCAGCCGCTTCACGTTACGACGCAACTGGTTCTGTACGAACTCCAGGTAGTGGGGGGAACAGAAGGCGGAGTTGTGTCGGCGCAACTCCACGCTGGCCTTTCTACGGCACTTGATGCACCTCAAGGCTCAGCCTTCGGAGATGGCGGAAAGGATCTCGACGCGGTCCTCGTCTCGGAGCATCTCGTCACTTGTAAGCAGGGATTCGCCCCGGATTACTATGTGCGATTCCGGGTTAAGATCCAACTCTTTAAGAAGCTGCTTTATCCGTCTGCGGCCCTCGATCCGGAGTTCGCGCCTGACTGGATTTCGAATAATGACGTCCATGACTATGAAGTAGGAACGGTAGCACGGGCTCCGGGGGGTGTCAAACGAGAGGCCGAGGATGGCCGATGTTACTCGACGGCGTCGACTGTCTCCTCGATGATTATCTCCCGCCGTCCCTGGTCTGTTACGGAGTAGTAACCGGAATTCCCGGGCGACCTCTCTAACCACTGGAAGGCGGACCGCCCGGCGTTGCGGAGGGTCTGCACGAAGTCTTTCGGACGCGGCCACTGTAAGAAGTCGAAGAGAGGCCCCAACTCCTGGGCGGAAACCTTATCCATAGCGAGGAATCGTTTGGCTCCTTCCGCCGCCACAACTACTCTACGCATGTCCCCCGAAGGCGCCATGAGTTGGCAGAACTCCAGAAATTCGGGGCTGGTGCTCACATGACCGTTTTCGTTGGTATACGGTTCTTCCTGCAGAATCGGCGCGGCCCCGTTGCCGTTCGTCGATGGCGCAACGCTGTCAGAGGTCAAGTATTCACGGGTAGAGGCTATAACCTCGCCGTACATTTGTGGTTCCGTTGTTTCCAGAGTAATGGTGACGCCGCTGGGAAAAGTAACTGTGACCTTGAGCATGTGAACGTATCCCCTCCATTATCAAAATATACGGAATGGGGGTCAAAATCAAGGCTATTTTGGGCGCAATGGGCCGGGTTTGGCACCTATGGGGGTCTAAAGAGTTTGCTTTAATCGTAGGGCTAGGGTGCGCGTAATGCCTGGCACAGTTACTATTTCGTCCAGCGTAGCTTCCCGTATGCCCTTCAGCGATCCGAAGCGGCGCATCAGCATCCGCTTGCGCTTCGGCCCTATCCCCCGCACCATGTCCATCGACGACCGGGTTGAAGATTTGCTCCGAAGCTTCCGATGGTAGGTGACGGCGAACCGGTGGGCCTCGTCCCGGACCCGCTGCACCAGGTGTAACGCAGGAGATCGTCTGGACAGGGCGATGGGCTCCGGTGTTTGAGGCACGAAGATCCACTCGTTTTCCTTGGCGATTGACGACAGGGGGACGAAGTCGATGCCCAACTCCAGGAACACCTCCAGGGCGGCGGAGAGATGCCCCTTGCCCCCGTCGATAATGACCAGATCGGGGGCCTTGTCCCAACCGCGTGCCGGCTGCTCGGCGTAGGAGCCGTCCACCCCATTGGGACCCTGTACGCCCTTGCCGTGGCTATTGGCCAGCTTGCTGAATCGGCGGCGCAGCATCTCCTGCATCATTGCGTAGTCGTCGATGCCCGCGACTTTCTTTATCTTGAAGCGGCGGTACCGGGACGTGCGGGGTGCGCCGTCTTCGAAGGTAACCATGCTGCCCACGGGATGGCTGCCCTGGATGTTGGAGATGTCGTAGCACTCGATGGTGCGGGGCAGCGTCGGCAGGCTGAGTTCTTCCTGAAGCTCCGTCATGGCTTCTTGCTGGGCATCCGTGTTGCCCCACCACTTGACCCGCATCTGCGAAAGCTGCTGGACGGCGTTCGCAGATGCCATCTCCACCAGCCGCCGGTTAGGCCCACGCTGGGCCATGTTGATGGTCACTACACTGCCCCGCTTCTCCCGCAGCCACTGTCGAATCTCGTCGGACTCCTCCAGCCGGTGCTGCAACAGGATGCGCTTGGGAATGAAGGGTGTGGACTGGTAGAACTGCTTGACGAAGCCCGTCATCACCCGTTCCGGCGGGTCGTCCTGCGTGCCGTCCATGACGAATGTATCCCGCCCGATGAGCTTCCCGTTTCGTATGAAGAAGACCTCCAGGCAGGCCTGGTCGTTCTGCGTCGCCATGCCGATAGCGTCCAGGTCGTGGCCGGAAACCGACGCCGTCTTTATCTGCTGCTCCTCCGATACCCGTTGAATAGCGCGAGTCTGGTCCCGAAGCACCGCGGCCCTCTCGAACTCCAGCGCGTCGGAGGCCTCTTGCATCTTCTGCTTCAGGTCCGCCAGCACCGGTTCCGTCCTCCCCTCCATGAACAGGACCACCTGGTCGATTATCTTGTGGTAATTCTTCTTGTCTATCTCGCCGGTGCAGGGGGCGGCGCACCGGTTGATGAAGAATTCCAGGCAGGGGCGCGCGTCTTTGCCCGTGATGACCTTGGTGCAGGAGCGATAGGGAAAGAGCTTCTTGAGCAGCGCCAGCGTCTTGCGAATGCTGTGGGCCGTGGCGAAGGGGCCGAAATAAACTGCGCCGTCGTTCTCCACCCGGCGGGTGATGTATATCTGGGGAAACTCTTCCGCCCGGTCTATCTTGATGTACGGGTAGGTCTTGTCGTCCTTGAGGCGGGCGTTGAACTGAGGCCGGTGCTTCTTGATGAGGGTGTTCTCCAGGATGAGGGCCTCAGCCGGCGAGTCGGTGACGATGTAATCGTAGTCGGCTACGCGGGTCAGCATCCGGCTAATCTTTGGCTCGTGGTTGGCCGAGGCTGTGAAGTAGGAGCGAAGCCGGGACCGCAGGTTCGCCGCCTTGCCCACGTACAGCACCTTCCCCTGGTCGTCCTTCATCTGGTAGACGCCAGGGCCGACGGGCGTGATACGAAGCCGGTTAGCCAGGGACGGGATGGCCATGGGGCTGCCTTAGTTCAGAAAGAAGCTGAGGACTACGATGGCGGCGATGATGACGCTGCTGAGCAGTAGGATGCGCCGAAGTTCCATCCCCGCGTAGCTGTAGACGAGAGGCTGCCGAGCGGTGAGGGCGCCTGCTGTTTGCGGAGAGGCAGACGCCGCCGCTGAAGCCGTGGCTAGGGCGGGTGTCGCCTCAGATCCGGCCGCCATTGTTCCTGACGCTGGCGCCGCCGTGACGGGTTGGCGCCGCCGTTGTGCGTCCGAGGCAGTTGGGATACCCGACGGGCCGCGCCCTCTCTTCTTCCGTTGGCTAAGCTGGGCCTGTTTTGCTGCGACGTGCTTGCCGCGTTTCTTGCGAGCCATGGGTGGGTTTGCGCTCCTTCAGTCGTCAGTGGGTCAGGTCTTGGGCTGCGTGGGCCACTATCTCCCCCGCCGTCTCCACTTTCAAGTCCGCCATGTTGATTATCATGTGGTAGATATTGGGGTCGTCCGTGTCCACGTCGTAGAATTTGGAGAAGTAGGCCTTTCGCGCCTGCTCGTGGTCCTCCACGAACCGGAGGGCGTTTGCGTACTCCAGGTGCTCCCGCTTCATGATGGTGTGAATGCGGTGCTCCAGAGGCGCCACGATGCCCACGTGGAGTACGCCGGGATCGCCCCTCAGGATGAGGTTGCTGGCCCGTCCCACGATGACCACGTTGCCTTCCTTGGCCAGGTCTTTGATTACGGTGGTGGTGACTTCGATGTACTTCTTGTCGTCTACCTCGTGGGTTAGGGTGATGGGTTCGTCTTCCACTTCGGAGTAGTAGTCCCTGGAGAGCAGTACGTCCACGCCGGGGCCGAAGTAAGGTTCGCCGCCGGCCCCGGACATGGCGGAGCGTTCCAGCACATTTTGAAAGAAGCGACCCAGCAGGTCTCGGCGGCTGGTGACTTCTGACTCTTTGCCTGCCATGGCCTGAACGGTGGCCCCGATGCGCTTGGCCGCTTCTGCCAGAATCAGCCGGTCCACGTAGTCGGAGTGAAGATGATGGGCAACCTGTAGTCCAACTTCCCTGGCGCCGGAGCCGATTTGTCCGTTTAGCGTTACTACTGCCATGGGAGCCTCCCGAGTGGTGGGTTTGCGTGGCCGGAGAAGCGAACTAGGACTTGATGCTAGTGTACCAGAAAGGGGCGGGTTGCGTCATTCTGGAGGGTTCGAATGATTTGTTTGCCCTAGACAAATGGGGTTTAGGGGCATTTGTTTCAGGTAGGCCAGGCGTGGAAGGGATTCGATCTAAATATCGAATACGGGGGATTTTGGGTGGTTTATGGGCGTATCAGGCGTGGATCTAATTGCTTTTTGAGGCTGAATCGTTTCGTTTTTTCTTCGGGGGCATGGAATGGAGGTTAGGAGGGCGTACGACGGTGTTCATGGGGATAGGTTAGCAGGGGTGGGTGCGTTGTGGCAACAAACGGATGTCAGTATTGGGGAGTGAACGAGGTTAGTCGTTTCTGATGGTGACCTTTCCCGTTCTGCCTTTGTAGACCATTGTGAAATGCTGAAGAAAGTCTCTGCCAATGAGAGCGAGGTGGGGCTGGCCGCCAGTACGAAGGTGAACGCCGCAGAATTCTCCGTAGACGGTATAGTCCAAGTCTGGTACGTATATCTGGCAGAGATGTACATTTACCTCTTTTGAACCATGCACGCCTGTAACTTCTCGTCGATTAACTACTGGAAGATTCAACGCCAAGGCGAGAGATGAATCTACACAGCTTGCAAAGGCGCCTGTGTCCACCAATGCAGGAAGTTGTTGACTGGGTAAGTTCAGCTGGCCTGGACAGGTGGGCCGATATAAAGCATCAAAGCCGATTTGGACGAATAAGGTAGGGCCGTAGGAAACTAGAGTAACCCTTCCTGGAACTCCCCCACTGTCGGGAAACCCAACCTCAGCGGTTGGCATTTACGGGTCTGTATAAAATGGAAGCTGGTAGTGTCACTGGCCCGGCGCCGACTTGGCGAATCAGGTACGGGCCGCGGCCAAAGCGCTCTACCGCAACCACCGCGGCGTCCTGGAAGGAATCGTAGGCGCCTATGAATGTCCGGTTGTGGAAGATGACATACTTGCCGAAGTAATCTGCTTCTAGTACGTTTCGCATTTCTTCATAGGCTGATATCTGTTGGCTAAGCGTGGTCATGGTGCGCCTCCTATCCCCTATTCACACCGAGCAATGGTGTGTAACCCTCCCCGCATCCAAATCAGAAAGCCCCATCCCATTTGCCAGGCTCATGCTAACCAGAAAGGTCAAGAGCGGGGCTTCCGGCGCAAGGGGCGTATGTGTAGTTGAACCTAGCAATAGATACTTTTCCTGTCAACCCCTAGGGATCTCTATGATCGTTCAATGAATGTGTCCCACTCCGGTTGATTTGGCATTGGCGACGATAGTAACAACCCTCCTCCTCCCTAGACCACCAGCGTCGCTCCCTTGGGACGCTTCTTGCCGCCGTGGACGGAAGGCTCCGCGCACCACTTGGCTGCCAGCCGACGCACACCCAAGTAGGTGTCCTCGTCGAAGCCCAGCAAGTCGCAGATGACGCGACGGTCCAGCAGGGCGCGATTGGGGTCAGCGTCTGCCAGGAATGCGGGCATCAACTCCTTATTCCGAAACTCGTCGAAGATATCCTTTGCCCGAGCCAACTGCTCGTCCGAGAGGACGCGAAAGTCTAAAACGGGAAGGGATTCCGCAGATCTTATAGTCATATCTCCTCGTCCAGAGTCTTGGCGACCTGAACTCCACCAATAGCATAGAAAGCCTAGTGTGCAGTTACCCCATACGGCAAATAGGAAATCGAATTCCGGTACACTAAAACTAACATTTGGCCATGCACGTCCGCCCATACTCCGCTGATCAGTGAAAGCTACCGCCAGCGGTTGCGCATTAAAACGAAATCCTCTGCTGATGTGGGCACAGCTGGCTGTTGCCCAAACAGCCGTGGCCTTACGTTCCATTCCGGGTCTGACTAACAGTTGGTAATCAGGAGTACAGATCATCTGGGTTTCGTTTCTCGCGTTGTGGTTCCACAGTGATGGATAAGTGGCTGTCGGGCTGGGATCTGCCTTGTCGAATGGTCCCCGCGGCCTAGGACCCGTAATGTCTCGATCAACCAGACCGACCTGACCTATATCGCTGAGCAATGCGGTATCCAGTTTGACGGAGGATGCTGAGCCGGGGAGCCAGAGGTTGGAACACGACAAGGCATAGGCGGTTTGAGCAAGGGAGTAGTCAGCTACCCGCACCGCCCCCTAACTTTTCCCATTTGTCCCTACGGACGTACTAAGTACGGAACCCGCAAGCTCATCCCCTACCATTAGGGAGGTGCCACCGTATGGCCCGTCTTCTATTCGTCTAACATTGGTGGTGCCAATAGCGCGTTTTGCCACTTCGGCGGCATGTACAAATCCACCCGGACGCTTGCTTAACGATGTAAAACGAGTTCGTACGGTGGACTTGTCGGTACGCATACGTTTACGGGCAATCACCAGGGATTCGCCAAGGCCTGTGTCCGCAGAAAAAGACAACTCACTGATAGAAGGTGCAGCTATACTCAGGATGTCTAACTCAGTGTAGTGTGTTGATAGCATCCGACGGAACTTCTCCCAAGACAATCCGGTTGTTGCAACCAGGGGTAATACCAAGGCCAAGACCCCGCCCGGCTTAAGTTTCTTGTGGGCCAAGGCCGCAAAGACGGAGGCAATGCCCGCGTTGCCGTGATAGCAAGAATTCCGACCCAGCCGATTGATTCTAGTTCCCATTTCCCTCTGGTCGACACGAGTGGCGTTGAATGCTGCTACTACCGGGTTGACGACACGAGCGTTTGATCCTCCATGATTGGTTGCTCGTGTAAACGGCGGGTTCATTATCACTAGGTCGAAACCCTCGTCGGGAATCTCGGCCCTCACTTGGGATGCGGTTTCCTCGCCGGCGCTGCCCGTGCGCCGCGCGGGGTCGCTGGTGTTGAACAGCGTCAGCACGCTGGAGGACTGAAGCAGCTCCAGGGAGCCTATCATCACGCTGTCGTCCTCCATGCGACCATAGGGCATGGTATAGAGGCGGGACTCTTGAAAGTCTACCGAGGGTTCCATGCCGGAGAGGGTGGAGCTTGTTATGTGGACGGCGGAGGGCATGACGTCGCAGCCGTAGAGCACCTCCTCCATCATCAACCGATGGAGGGCGGTCGGGTCGCCGCCGGCCCGCTCGTGTCGGGCGGCAATCTGCTCGTAGACCGCAGAAATAAGCGCGCCGGTGCCGCAGGCGAAGTCTCCCACCTTCAGCCGCCGAATGGCTTCTAGGTCGCCCCAATCGATTCCATCCATTTTGGCCACAGCAAGCCGCGCCAACAGCGCCGCCGAGGCGGGCAGGGTGTAAAAGGTGGCCAGGTACTTCCGGTCGGCAATGAGCCGTTGGAAGATGCGACCCGTCAGGTCGTGGGAGTTGTCTACGCCTGTTGCGCGAACGGACTGGGCCGTGTCCCTGAGCTGTCGCAGGATGATTGCCGCGTCGCGAGAGTCCAGCCGCTCCAGAATGTCCTTGGCTATGGCGAAGATGGCAAAGTAGTTGATAGTCAGAATGTGCTGCCAAGCGGCCAGGGTCTCCGCCTGGGGGTTGGCTACGTCGTCGCCGCAAACCAGGGCCAGTGACCGGACGTTGGGGTGCATTCCGGCGATGCGCTCATGGAAGACCAGGGCGTTGGCCATGATGGCGCAGGCCATGCGGCGGGTCTGGGGGACGTTGGTCATCCCCAAGAGTCGGGCTATGTCCGCGGCTATGGCGGGGCGCGTCTCGCTGACCTGGTCCAGGTGCTTCGCGGCTCCGTCTATACCCTTCTGCAGGATGGTGGCGGCCTGGTCTACGGCGCGTTGGGGTACGGAGACAAGGCGTACCATGTCGGCCAAGTCCTCCACGGAGCCGTCCAGCCAGCCCGATTCCGGGAACCGGCTTACGATGCCTTCGGACTCCTCTGTGAAGACACAATAGGAAAGCTTTGCTTCTTTGAGGTCGGCCCGCAGGTCGTTGGTTTGCCTGAGAGACTGTGGGTAGCGGAGGGCAATGACGGCTTCGATTATGCGCCCGTCTACAGATGTTTCGAGGCTGAGACGGTCTTTGGCTTCTTGCTCAACGTTGGCGGCGGGGATGAACTCCGACTCGATGACTACCGGCGAGCGGCCTGTAGCTGTAACGAGTATGTCCGGCTGCAATCCTGCATGTCCGGCGATTGCCTGTGTGTTTTCAGAATGCACCCTGCTTCGGCCCATCATGGCCTGGAGCAGGCCACCAAGGGCGTTGTTGGCGCTGGGTTCGGTTTGTCGGGGCATACTAGTCAATAGACCTGGCGATTCGTTTTGGAAAATCGGCGGGCGTTCCCGAATCGTGGTTGGTTGTCTCAGTTGGCCCTAACCGCGTCCACAATATACTCCCGCCGGCTTGCCAACGTAAAGGTTCTGATGTCATACGAGGATATGGCGGTTTGGAAGGCGGACGAGATTCTTCGACTCCGCTTCGCCACGCTCAGAATTACAGGAAGGGGTAGGAGCGATTCTTGCCCGCGCCCAGAATGACGGTGGGTCGCCAGAATCACTTACAACAAAGTCGGGGATGCCGGAAGACGGACCTTCAGGAGCGTGGGTGGGACTTTTCGTATTCCTCGCGGAGGTGGTCGTTGGTCAGATGCGTGTAGATCTGCGTCGTCGTGATGCTCGCGTGACCCAGAAGCTCCTGCACGTATCGCAGCGGCGCGCCACCCTGCAGCAGGTGCGTCGCGAAGCTGTGCCGCAGCACGTGGGGCGTTATCTTCTGGTCGATGTTGGCCCGCTTGGCGCTGTTCTTCATGATGGCCCACACCCACTGGCGGGTGAGCCGTTCGCCCCGCCGATTCAGGAAGATGGCCTTCTCTTTCTTCGACTTGGCCAGCTTGGTGCGCGACTTCTTCACGTAAGACTTGAGGGCAAAGGTGGCCTCGGGATGAAGGTATGTCATGCGCTCCTTCCCGCCCTTGCCCAACGTTCGCACGTAGCCTTCCGTGGTGTTCACGTCTTCCAGGTTTAGCGAAATCAACTCCGTTACGCGGAGTCCCGTGGCGTAAAGAATCTCCAGGATGACCCAGTCTCGCTGACCCTCCGGGGAGCGCAGGTCCTTGGCCCGTTCCAGAAGCCGCGCTACGTCGCCTTGGGAGAGGTACTTGGGCAGGGTGCGACCCGGCCGGGGCGTGCTCAGGGACTCGCTGGGGTCTTCCTCGACGAGACCCTCCAGGACCAGGAAGCTGAAGAAGGAGCGGATGGCCGCCACCTTGCGGGCCACGGTGCTGTCTGCGTAGCCGTTCTTGCCGCGGAGGGCAAACACGTAGTTCGTGAGGTGATTCAGGTCCACCTGCTTCCAGGTGGACCTACCGTTTACGAAAGGCAGTGTCTTCTTGGTGTAGTCAAAGAACTGGTACAGATCGTTGCGGTAAGCCTCTAGAGTATTATGAGAAAACCCTTTCTCTACTACCATATGATTAAGGAACGAATCAATAGGTTCTTGCATAGCAATCCTCGTGCTATTATCTAATCGTTGGCCATTTTAACACGGGGATTCTTTTTCTTATTCCGGCTTTGCGTGCGGGGTTTGACCGGATTGACGGATTGCGACGCTGCGCCATACAATAGGCCAGCCCATGGCAACAGTCATAGATCTTCACGTTCATACTACTCGAGGCAGCAGCGACAGCAACCTTTCTCCGGAAGACATGGTGGAGGAATCCAAGCGTCTCAGCATCCCCGGTCTTTGCATCACTGAACACAACTCCCTGTGGGACCGGCACGAGTTTGCCGCCTTTGCCCGCAAGCACGATATGCTCCTCATCCGTGGCGTTGAGGTGGATACGGAAATGGGCCACGTGCTTGTCTTCGGCATGGAGGACTACGTTTCCGGCATCTCGCGCATCGCGGAGCTGCGACGGGTGGTGGACGAGGCGAAGGGGTTCATGATTACTGCCCACCCCTTCCGCGGCATCCACAGCCCTGGCGGCTTCGGGAGGCCCTACCTGTACCGAGACGTCCCGGAGATGCCCGATACCGTCGAGGAGGCTTCCCAGCACGCCGTCTTCGGCTTGGCGGACGCCGTGGAGGTGGCCAACGGCAACACCATCGACAGCGAAAATGCTTTCGCCCACGGGGTGGCGGAGCATTTGAGAATGAAGGGTACGGGCGGAAGCGACGCGCACTCCGTTCACGGCCTGGGCCGCTGTTTCACCGTCTTCGAGGATGACTTGCGGTCCGAGGAGGAGTTTATCGAGGCCCTGCGGCGCGGCAGGTACTACGCGGCCTACGGTCTGAGGGCCGGCGCCGTCCGGCCATTCCAGGGCTGAGACGGGCCGCAGGATTTTGGCGAAACCTTGTTAAACTCTCCGTTGAATGCTGACGACCGGGTGTATGCGGCCATTGACTTGGAGACGACGGGGCTGCACGCCGACCGGCATAAGATAATCGAGGTTGGCGCGGTCAAGTTCCGTGGCAGCGAGGTTCTGGACGAGTTCAAAACCTACGTCAACCCCTACACTCCCATTCCGCAGTTTGTGCGGAGGCTTACGGGCATCCGGCAGGCCGACGTGGACACCGCGTCGCCCTTCGCCTCCGTATCGGTGCACCTGGAGGAGTTTCTGGGCGACGTGCCGGTCATCGGGCACAACGTGGCCTTCGACGTGGGGTTCCTGAAACAGAACGGCTTGCCCATGGCCAACGTTGCCTACGACACCTGGGACATGGCCTCTGTTCTGCTGCCGGAAGCTTCGGAGTATTCCCTCTCCCTGCTGGCCAAGAGCCTCGGCATAGACCACGATGCCCCCCACCGCGCCCTGGACGATGCTCGCGTCACCCGGTTGGTCTTCCTGGCCCTGCTGGAACGGGCTAAAGAGTTGGACCCCGTCGTAGCGGAGCGCATCAGGATAATCGCCCGACGCGCGGGATGGAGTTTCGGCGATCTGATGGGAAGTGATGCGCTCTTCCACGCTCCCGGATTCGACGGCCCTGTGGATTCCAATACGCTGGCCCAGCGCCTCACCAGGCCGGAATCCCTGCCCCGACCGGAAGAGGAACAGACCCTGGACGTGAAACGTGTAGAGGCTATGGCTTCGGCTGAGGGCCTGCTCTCGAAGTTCTTCCCCGGGTTCGAGTACCGCCCCGAGCAGAAGCAGATGATTTCGGCGGTGACCCGGACCTTTGGAGAGGGCGGCCATCTGATGGTTGAGGGTGGCACCGGCGTCGGAAAGTCGGTGGCGTACCTGCTCCCTGCTATCCTCTTCGCGGTGGCAAATGGCCAGCGGGTAGTGGTCTCCACCAACACTATCAATCTCCAGGAACAGCTGCTCCAGAAGGACATTCCGGCCCTGGCCGCTGCCCTGGAGAAGGCGGGAGAGATCCCCGAAGGTGGGCTGCGAGCTGTGAGTCTGAAGGGCCGCGCCAACTATTTTTGCATCCGACGCTGGACTAACCTTTCTCGCAACGACAGTCTATCGACAGACGACGCGCGCCTGCTGAGCAAGTGTTTGGTCTGGCTTCAGAACACCCCCACCGGTGACCGGGGCGAGATGAACTTAGCCGGGCGGGACTGGCAGTCCTGGATTCGGGTTTCGGCTAGCGACAAGGGCTTCTGTCCGGGCCTTCGCCAGGGCCTATGCTTCCTGCGGGCAGCCCGGGAGCGAGCGGAATCCGCCCACGTTATCGTGGTCAATCACGCCTTGCTGCTTTCAGACCTGGCCAGGGGCGGGGGCCTCATTCCTGAATACAACCACCTGGTTGTAGATGAGGCTCATCACCTGGAAGAGGAGGCCACACGCCAATTCGGCTTCTCCGTGACACAAGATTGGCTGGAGGAACATCTGGATGCCATCGCCAGGTACGTGGAGCAGGCGCAGATAATCCTCCGTACCCAGCGCCTCCCGGCCCAACAGGCCCTACGATTTCAGGAACTGGCGGCATCGGTGCAGGAATCCGTCTCCAGCCTGCGGGACAAGTGGGAGAACATGTGGAATCTGGCGGAAGAGTTCGTGATGAATCACCGCAACGAATACGATTCCCGTGTACAGTTGAGAATCAGTCGGAGCGCCCGGACTCAGCCCGGATGGTCAGACGTGGAGATTGGCTGGGAGAACTGCGACGGTGCCATACAGCAGTTCCGGGGCAGGGTGGAGGAATTGGCCCGCTTCCTGGTTTCCCTGTCCGTTGACGGCTCGGACCCGTGGGACACCCTTCTTTCCGATCTGGATGGCTGGTTGGAGGATTTGGCGGAGATACGGGAGCAGCTGCACACCGTGGCCAACGCCGATTTTCAGGACGAGCGTATCGACTGGCTGAGCCAGGAGCGGGATTCCAACATGGTCTTCAACTCGGCGCCCCTGGACGTCGGCCCTACTCTGCGGTCGGGTCTCTTTGATCAGAAAGAGTGCGTGGTCTTGAGCAGCGCCACCCTCACCGCTCAGGGTACCTTCGACTTCATCCGACATCGTTTGGGTCTGGAGGGGGCGGAGGAGCTGAGTGTGGGTTCGCCCTTCGACTATAAGAAGTCCACCCTGCTGGCCGTCCCCGACGATATTCCGCCCCCCAATGCCCGCGGGTATCGCGACGCGCTGGAGCGGTGCATAGGCCAGATTGTGAGGAACGCCGGTGGGCACACCATGGCGCTATTCACCTCCCACGCCGCACTGAGGGCCGCCCGCCAAACACTGATTCGCACGGTGGAAGATTCGGGCATTACCGTGCTGGCCCAGGGAGTAGATGGCCCACCTCACCGGCTAATGCGGAGGTTTGCCGAAAATCCCCGTAGCGTTCTGTTGGGCACCAGCAGCTTCTGGGAGGGCGTTGATCTGCCCAGCGGCGTGATGAAGGCGCTAATTCTGGCACGGTTGCCCTTCAACGTGCCAACGGAGCCTGTCTTTGCGGCCAGGGGCGAGCAGTACGACGACCCGTTCCGGGAGTTTGCCGTGCCCCAAGCTGTGCTCCGGTTCCGCCAGGGATTCGGCCGGCTCATACGCAACGCGCAAGATCGGGGGGCAGTGGTGGTGCTCGACAGGCGGGTTCTCAACGGCTACTACGGTCGCCACTTCATAGATGCGCTGCCGGAATGCACAATGAATATAGGCCCCATGGCATCCATCGTTGAGAGCGTTAACCGGTGGTAGAAGCGGGATCTTTCGTCCTGGAGGTGCCGCCGCCCCTGGATTTGGCCGCCACTCTGGAGAGCGGCCAGGCCCACCGTTGGCAGAAGGACGGCGACGTGTATTGGGGCGTGGTCTATGGGAGCCTGCTCAAAGTAAGACAGGTTCCGGCAGGGGTGGAGATTTCTTCTAATCCGGCTCCGTCGGAGTCCTTAAAGACGATGTTGGCAAGCTACTTCCGGTTGGACGACGACCTGTCCGCCATCTACGAAGAGATAAATCGGGACGATCGCATTGACGCCATGATCCGGCGATACCCCGGGCTGCGGTTGCTGCGTCAAGAGCCGTGGGAGTGCCTGACGGCCTTCATCTGCTCCGCCACGTCTAACATCCCCCGAATAGCCGCGAACATGGAGTCCATGGCGGACGCTTTTGGGGAGCCGCGGTCGCTTAACGGGCGCGTCCGTTGCAGTTTTCCGCCTGCCCACAAGATAGCTGAGGCGGGAGAGGGCGCCCTTAGGGAGTTGGGCTTGGGGTTTCGCGCCAAGTACCTGGCCACCGCCGCTGTTCAAGTGGCTGAAGGGGCTTTGGACCTGGAGGAGGTGCGAAGGCTGCCCTATTGGGAGGCCAGGGCGCGGTTGACAGAGCTGTATGGCATTGGCTCAAAGATTGCCGACTGTGTGTTGGTGTTTTCGCTGGACAAGCTCGAAGCATTTCCCATTGATAGATGGGTCAGCCGGGCAGTGCAGGAGTGGTATCTAAACGGGAGTAAGATGTCCTACGACGACATCGTGCACTGGGCCCACGGCTATTTCGGCCAGTATGCGGGTTATGCCCAGCAGTACCTGTTCCACGGGGGTAGGTTGGGCAAGGTGGGGCGGACAGCCGCGCCCGGCTCCAAAGCGCGAGGGTAAGATGGCGGGGATAGGGTTACTTAGGCTTAGCTAAGTTCCGGCCAGAACCGCTCCTCTTTCCAGAAGTCCCCGTTGTTGTGGTAGCCTCGGACTTCCCAGAAGCCTGGCCTGTCCTCCGCCATGAACTCGATGGCGCGGAGCCACTTGGCGCTCTTCCACCCGTATCGTTGCGGCGCCACCAAGCGCACCGGCCCTCCGTGGTCGTTGCTCAGAGGCTTCCCGTCGTGCTTGTGGGCCAGCAGCGACGAGCCATCCATGAGCACATCCAGGGGCAGGTTGGCGGTGTAGTCGCCGTAGCAGTGGGCCATGACGAACTTAGCCTCCGGCTTGGGCGAGACCAATTTGGCCAGGTCAGTGAACAGCAGACCCTCCCAGGTGTTCTCCATGCGGCTCCATTGGGTGACGCAGTGGAAGGGGGCGGAGACGGCGGTCCATTCCAACTGGGAGAACTGCTCCCAGTTCAATTCCAACTCCCGGTCCACCAGCCCGAAGACCTTCAGCTGCCATTTATTGATGTCTATCTTAAGATTTCTCCCGTAGGTGAGGACGGGCAGCTTCTTGGTAACGAACTGGCCGGGCGGCACATCCTCCCGGACGGGGGCTTTCTTGACTTTTGAGGGGTTCTTGAAAAGCAAAGGGTTCTCTCCTGAGGAATTGCGGAAGTAAATGGTACTTAGGGGAGGCCGAGAATGTCAAACGTCGTGGGGCCCCACTTAGGGCGGTTGATGACGATCCCACATCGTCGGCCTTCTTGCGAAAAGATTCACAATTCATTATCATCTGCCCATGATGCCGGTCCCGGCTCCGTCCACGGAGTTTTCAATGTTCGCCGGTGACGTGCTTTTCTTGCCCCATCCCTTTGCATGTCAATGGACCTTTCCGTGAGCGTTGCAGTAGACGAGCCTGCCATAAGGGTTGAGTCTCTGTACAAGGGATTCGGTGGGCCGCCGGTGTTGCGAGGGTTGGCTCTGGAGGTTGCGTGGGGCGGCGCCCTCGTAATTTTCGGGGCCAACGGGTCGGGCAAGACCACATTGCTTCGTCTCCTCGCAACCCTATACAAGCCGGACAGGGGCAGCATCTCTCTCGCGGGCCTCGAGACTCGCCGCTCCGCTGCTTCCATACGACGCCTTATCGGAGTTGTGGGTCACCAGCCCATGCTCTACCAGAACATGACCTGCGAGGAGAACCTGACTTTCTTTGGGCGGATGTATGGGCTGGAGAACGTTGGCGGGCGGGTAGACGGCGTTCTCACGCAGATGGGGTTGGAGGCCCGTCAGCTTCAGCGAGTTCGAACCCTCTCCCACGGGATGCAGAAGCGTTTGTCTATGGCCCGGGCGGTGCTGCACGACCCTCCCATTCTACTAATGGATGAGCCGGAATCGGGCCTGGACCAGGGAGCTTTGGAAGGGATGGAGTCGCTGAGGGAGATGAGTTCGGGTCGTCGTCGCACTGTGGTTGTGGCCACCCACAACGTGGAGTGGGGTCTGGGTTGGGGCGAGAGCGTCGCTGTACTCCGCGGGGGCAGCATTGCTTATGAAGCTCCCAGAGACGAGCTGGACGATGTAGAGTTTCGGAAGGCCTACGGGAAATTGGGTCAATGAGAGCAGTTGTGGAGTTCGTCCGGCCTGTGCTTCTGGTGGCGTGGAAGGATGTCTTGCTGGAGATTCGGAACCGGGAGGTGGTGGCCACGGCCCTGGTCTTTAGCGTGATGATGGTCGTCATCTTCAACTTCGCCCTGAACATCACGCCGGAAACGGTGAATGTGCTGGCCCCTGGCGTATTGTGGGTTGCCTTCTCCTTTGCCGGTGTGCTGGCTATGAGCCGCGCCTTCGTGGCAGAGAAGGAAGAAGGGTGCCTGGACGCGCTGTTGTTGTGTCCGGTCAGCCGGGACTCCCTCTATTTCGGCAAGATGCTGGCCATGTTCCTCTTTATGATAGTCATCGAGGCGGCGCTTCTGCCCGTCTTCGCCGTCTTCTTCGACTTCTCCGCCTTCTCGGTGACGCTTCTGGGAGCTATGGTTCTGGCAACCCTGGGATTCGCAACAGTGGGGACACTGTTCGCCGCCGTGGCCGCCAACGTACGGTCGCGGGAGATAATGCTGCCGATACTATTCTTCCCGCTGGTGTCTCCGGTGATAATAGGCGCCGTGGAGACCTCTAGCGCGGTCATTGGCGGGAGCGGAGCGGTGGTTTCAACAGGCCGTTGGATGCAGCTCATGGCCGTATTCGACGCAGTCTTCCTTGTAGTGTGCCCCTGGCTTTTCAGTATTGTGGTAGAGGAGTAATGTTTATGGACTTGGTTGAGAGAATATCGAGGCAGTCGCCATGGCAGCTATAGCTAGCAAGGCTCGTGGAGGGCTCCCGCGTAATCTGGCGCTGGCCTTTATTACCGCAGTAATGGTGGCGAACATGTTCGTCATCTTCATGTTTGCCCCCACGGAGGCGGTGTCGGGACACGTGCAGCGCATAATGTATATGCACGTGCCTATGGCATGGCTCGCGTTTCTGGCCTTCTTCGTCGTATTCTTCGGCAGCGTCATGTACCTGTGGAAGCGGCGGGAGAAGTGGGACGCCCTGGCCAGCTCCGCCGCTGAGTTGGGGATTATCTTCACCTCCCTGGTGCTGATTACGGGGCCCATCTGGGCCAAGCCGGTTTGGGGCGTCTGGTGGACGTGGGATCCCAGGCTTACAGCTACCCTGGTGCTCTGGCTGATATACGTCGGATATCTGATGCTCCGAGCCTACAGCGCGAACCGTTCCCAGGGGGCGACGTTTTCCGCAGTGCTGGGAATTGTCGGATTCATAGACGTTCCCATAGTCTATTTCGCCGTGGACTGGTGGCGTACCCAACACCAACGGCTTGTGATAGGCGGAACGTCCCTGGAGGGCGACCTGCATCCGGACATGGCCCTTGCCCTGCTATTCTCCGTAATCGCCTTCACCCTTTTATTCGTCGTTCTGCTACGGCAGAGGGTGTCTCTGAAGAGGGTGGAGCGGGGAATCCGAGAGATGAAAGAAGACGCCGAATTTCAGGCGGAAGGATAGAAAGAGAAGATGATAGCTTTGATAACAACGCCGGCCCACAACGTTCCGTACCTCTTTGCTGCCTTCGCAATCAGCTGGGCGGTCTTCTTTGTCTACGTTTTCTTTACGTCACGTAGGCAGGACGAGCTTGAGCGGGAGATGGAGAACCTTCGGGAGGAGTTTAGGCAAAGGGATAACGGCGGCGCGGGGATGTAGGGGTGCTTGTCATCCCGCTTCTGGAAGGCTACTATTTATACGTGTGCAAGCCGACAAACGTCGGGCCGTATTGGCCGTGATAGCGAGTCATCCATAGGCTGCCGTGAATAGGGAGGGTTGTACTTGACTCAGGGGAGCAACAGTAGTTTCAGCGACGACGTCGGAGGGCGGGGGATTCTTGGTGGACGGGGTAGGCTGGCGCTGATAGGCGTGGTCCTCCTTCTGGCGGTGGTGTATCTCATATACGCCGCCTTCCCGGGAAGTACCAGCTACTATTTCACGGTAGACGAGTTGGAGGCCAACTCGTCCGCGGTTGATGGCAAGACGGTCCGCGTGAAGGGCACGCTGGTGCCGGATTCCTTCGTGCGGGAGGATGGCGGTACAATGGCGACCTTCGCGCTCACAGCCGGTGATGAGGTGCTGCCGGCTGTCTACAACGGCGTTGTGCCGGACTTGTTCTTCAACGAGCATTCGGAGATTATCCTTCAGGGCGGCTACTCGGAGGGACAGACCTTCCACGCCGACACGGTCAGTGTGCTCTGCCCGTCAAAGTACCAGGCTTTGGAAGAAGCGGAGTCGTCCGCCTAGTTGACGGCTTTCATCCCCGCCGTTCTGCCATTCCCGCGACCCCACCCCCCATCCCGCTTCCCTATAGCGTAGGGAAGGCGCCCTGTGCCCGCTCAGGTTGTTATTCCGGCCTGCAATCAGGATGATAAACAAGCGCGTCTCCGCATGACGCAAATCGGGCGCCCACGAAGGACGCTCTTGCAGGGACTCATCGTCCCCCGCTGTTATTCTGACCGGCTACCGGATCTCGTAGAAGTCCAGCATCTGCTGGGTGCTCATGGGTTTCACCTTCGCCAGTGTCGTCTCTACTTGTTGAGTCAGCGTGGGGCGGTCGGTGTTCTGGTAGAGCACTCCCACGGGCAAGCCGCCGGAGCGGATGGCCGAATGAGCAGAGTCGTAGTCCGAGGCATCGTGGTCGTCGGGCAAGTCCCAAAGAATCGGCGCGATGCCCTTTCTGGGGTTCCCCTTGAGAACCTCGTAGGTGTTGTTGTAGGTGGTGCAGGGCGACTGAACGTGGACCACGGCAAAGCCGGGGTGCTCCATCCCCTGGGTTATCAGATCAGCCAGTTCCCTTGGCTTGCCGGAGAACCCGGAGGCTATGAAAGAGACGCCGAGGGTGAGATAGAGGGCCAGGGGGTTCACCGAATCTTCCATCTTGCCGTAGGGCGTGGAGCTGGTGGTTTCTCCTAATTCCGTGGTGGGCGAGCTCTGCCCCTTGGTGAGACCATAGACGGCGTTGTCCATGATGACGGCGCAAACGTCCAGGTTCCGCGCCGCCTGGGGGGCGATGTGCTCCATGCCGATGCTGAGGAAGTCCCCGTCGCCCGCAACGATGACCACGTTGAGGTCGGGGCGTCCCATCTTGACTCCCATGGCGATGGGCAGACTTCTGCCGTGGATGCCGTGGAAGCCGTAGGGCTGGTCACCCTCCAGCAGGTGAACGAGGTTACCGGAGCAGCCGATGCCCGCAACAACCACGTTGTTTTCGATGGGAATCTCCATGTTGGTCATTCGGTCCCCAATGGCCTGTTCCAGGGCGCGGCGCACGGCAAAATCTCCGCAGCCGGGGCACCACTTGAAATCATATTCCGGGTTCTTGGCGCTCATACTGTTACCATTCCCTTTTGGATGGATTTCACCTCACCACCTACCCGCTTCACCAGGTCTCTAACCTTGAAAGGCAGGCCGGTGTATTGGGTAATGGCTTCCGCCTTCACTCCCTGAGATCGGAGGACGGACGCCCACTGGCCCTGATAGTTGAGTTCGGGCACCAGCACCAGTTCCTTGCTTCGGAGCTCCTCCAGCAGGGCCGAGGGAAGGGGGTTGAGGAACATAGTGTAGTACCAGCCCAGGTCGACGCCTTGCTCCACAAGCTGCTCGTAGGCCTCGAGTGCGGGGCCTTTGGAGCCACCCCAGGGCATAAGGGCGATAGGTTCGTGGGAGTTTCTGCTTTCGTAGCTGCCGTTGGTCAGGAGCTTGAGCTTGTTGAAGCGTCGCTCCGTCATCTGCACGTGGCGTATGGCAAGGTGGGTGGTGTCGCCCAAGGGGTCGTGCTCGCTGCCGTTGGCCACGTAGGAGCCAGGGAGGCCGGGGATGGGCATGGGCGAAACCGTGTCGGCCTCGTAACGCATATAGCCGTTCCTGCCGTTATAGGTCTGCCGGTTTTCCACCCGCAGGCTGTTTAACTCGGGCTTGGGGATGTTCTCCGTCCGCTCTGCGAGGGACATCTCGCTCATGAGGATAACGGGGCCCTGGTAGCGCTCCGCCCAGTTGAAGGCTTCGATGGTGGCGTAGAAGCACTCCTCCACGGTGCCGGGGGCGATGACGGGAAGATTCACGTCGCCGTGGGCGGGGCAGAGGCAGGCCAGCAGGTCGGATTGTTCCGTCTTGGTGGGGAGGCCGGTGGCGGGGCCACCGCGCTGGACGTTGACAACGACCAGGGGAATCTCCGCCATCCAGCCAAGGCCAAGGCCCTCGGCCATGAGGCTAAAGCCGGGGCCGGCTGTGGCGGTCATGGCCTTCTTTCCGGCGAAACCTGCGCCGAGGAGGGCGGTAATTGACTCTAACTCGGAACTGACCTGGTAAGCGAACTTGCCCGGCCCCACCAGATTTCGCTCCATCCAGAGTAGAACAGGAGTGGCGGGCGAAATTGGATAGCCCACGTAGAAGTTGATGCCGGCAGCCACGGCGCCCAGGGAGATAGCGTCGTTGCCCTTGATGAGCAGCTGCTTGCCCGGCGGCTTTTCGGCCTGGGCAATGTTTCCCAGGTGGAAGCCGCTGCCAACCGCCTGGTCCCGGCCCAAGGCAAGGGCCTTGATGTTGGATTCGATGATCTGCTGGTCGTTGGCGCGGCCTCGGGTGAAGCGCTCGACCACGAATTGCTCAAGATATTCGTGGGGCATGTTGACCAGCCGGGCTACGGCTCCGATGATGATCATATTGGCTGCCCGGTTGTTGCCGGTGGAGCGGGCCAGCTTTTGGATGGGCATTCCGAAGCTGCTGCCGTCGTCCTCCAGCTGGAGCTGGTCAGAGTCGTAGATAACCACGCCGCCGTCCCGGACTTCGGCTACGTGGTTGTCGTAAGCCTCCTGGTTGAAGGCCACCAGCACGTCCAAGTCGTCCCCAGAGCTGAGGACGGCAGATGTGGAAACCCGCGTCTGAGTCCAGGTGGGACCGCCAAGGATCTGCGAGGGAAATGTCGCGAAGGTTTGGACGTGGTAGCCAGCTTGGGTGGCCGCCTGGGCCAAGGCTTCGGCGGAAGTTACAACGCCTTGGCCCCCCTCTCCGGCGAATCGTACTATTAGGTCGGTTTTTGCCACCAAAACGCTCTCCAATTTTGTGAAGATTGTGGTCTTGCACAAGAAGCCCGTCGCAACTGCGACGGAGGTTCACGCTGCGTAGGATAAGTGAATGATTGGGCTTGTCGTGCCGTCTACTTTCCTGCTCTTGCCCTGGATGACAACCCAAACGCTGGGGCGATTGGCGGAATCCGCCTGGATGCACTGCCGCCAGAGGCAGTTACTTAATATATCAGTGCCTTTGTTGGGTGTCAAACCAGTGAGGAGTCCGGTTGGATGGTATCGGTACGAACGATTCAATGAACTGCTTATGTTTTCGTCTAGCGGCGGCGACATGAACGGTGGCGAGGGTTACGGGCTGGCACAAGTCTTTACAGGAGTGCTGGCATCGGAATAAGCGAAGTCCAGCAGCAGCTGCGCCACCCGGCGGGGCCTTTGCAGCGGGACGTCGTGCACTGAATCTTCCAGCCATTCCACCCGGCCGTTAGGCAGGAGCCTCTCGGCCCGGCGCACCAGGCATTCTTGCCGTCTGGCCCTCGTCGGGTCTGGAGCGTCCTTTCGGGCTGGAAGGATCAGGGTTGGGCAACGAACTTGTGGAAACAGCAGGGAGGGCTTGTGTTCCCACAGGGCCCGCACGATTTTCATGTGGTTCTCGCGTCTGAGGTTCGGCCTGGCAAAGCCCGCCGGCGTTACGTAGAAGTTGGCGGCCAGAATTCTCTCGATGGCGGGGGTCATGTAGGAGGCTAGGCTGCCACCCTTGATGCGGTCCGTAACCTGTCGGAGAGTGACGTCGCCGAACATGGGCGGGGCAAGTTCCTCCCGCGCCCGTTCCCATGTCCAACCGGGCAGTGAAGAAGGCTCGATGTAGCCACCGTCCACCATGACCAACCCGGAAACTTCGCTGGGGTAGTTGGCGGCACAGTGTAGGGCCACGTTGCCGCCCCAGGAGTGGCCTGCAATCAGGGGCTTGCGTAGGTCAAGGACTCGGCAAAACCTCATGACGTCTCGGGCGACGGTGTCGAAATCGTAGCCGACGTCGGGCTTGCCACTACCCCCGTGGCCCCTAAGGTCCAGTGCGACCACGCGGGCGTGGCGGGCGAGGATGGGCGCAACCAGGTCCCAGATGCCGGCGTGGGACGCCAGCCCGTGGAGCAGCAGCATCGCGGGGCCATGTCCGCCCCAGTCGCGAAAGTGGAACTGCAGCCCGTTGACGCTGGCGTATTTTTCCTTGGGCTGAGGTTCTATCATCGGTTTAGCGCTCTATCTTAAGTGGCCTTCGGTTAGAAGGGGAATCCACGCATTCGGCAGGTGAGGAGGGCCGTCAGAAAGAGGAGGCCCATCAGGGAAGCAGCTATAAAGAATAGGTATCTGGTCATTTCTGCTCAGTGTAGGTGCGAGGCTGTGAGGTGGTATTGGCGGGAGAGATCCCTTCGTCAGCCATGGGGATTCGGTGGAGCGGGCGATGGGAATCGAACCCACATGACCAGCTTGGAAGGCTGGAGCTCTACCATTGAGCTACGCCCGCGGGGTTTGACGGTTTCAGACTCAACCATTATACAGTCTGGCGGCGCCACCGTGTCATTCTAAGCGTAGTGAAGAATCTCTTTGGCTACCATGCCGCTGCGTGGCCACGTTCTAGCCTCCCAGCAGTGGCGTGGCGTCCTTCAGCACCGGGGCGAATATAAGGGCGACGATGGCCATGAGCTTGAGGAGGATGTTCAGGGAAGGCCCGGAGGTGTCCTTAAAGGGGTCTCCGACGGTGTCGCCCACGACGGCGGCCTTATGGGCGTCGGACCCCTTACCGCCGAAGTTGCCTAGCTCGATGTACTTCTTGGCGTTGTCCCAGATACCGCCGGAGTTGGCCATTGTGATGGCCAACAGGAATCCGGCGGAAACTGCGCCGATGAGCAGGCCGCCGAGGGCGTCCTTACCTAGGATGAAGCCAGTGGCTATGGGCACGACCACGGCCATGACGCCGGGGGCGATCATCTCCAGCAGTGCGCCCCGTGTACTGATGTCCACGCAGCGAATGTAGTCGGGTTGCCGCTCGCCGGTCATAATGCCGGGAATTTCCCGGAACTGGCGGCGTACCTCCCGGACGATGGAGAAGGCGGCGCGTCCCACGGCCTGCATGGTTAGGGCAGAGAAGATGAAGGGAAGCAGCCCGCCGATGAGAAGACCCACCAGGGTACGATGGTCCATGAGGTTGAGCAGCAGCTTCCTATCGTCGCCCCCGTCAAAGAGGTTGGCGGCGATGGCGTAGGTGGCCATGAGGGCCAGGGCTGTGAGGGTCGCCGAGCCGATGGCGAAGCCCTTGCCGGTGGCGGCGGTGGTGTTTCCCAGGGCGTCCAGGGCGTCGGTGCGCTGGCGCACCTCAGGAGACAGATGGGCCTGCTCCGCGATGCCTCCGGCGTTGTCGGCCACGGGGCCGTAAGCGTCGGTGGCCAAGGTGATGCCCAGGGTGGAGAGCATTCCCACGCCGGCGAGGGCCACCCCATAGAAGCTGTAGAGCTCGAAGGCCACCATTATTGCGCCGCACACGGTCAGTACGGGGATGAGGGTGCTCATCATACCCGTGGCCATCCCGCTGATTACTACGGTGGCAGCTCCCGTTTGACTGGTTTCCGCCACCGACTTGGTGGGTGGATAGTCGTAGGATGTGTAGAACTCCGTTACGAGCCCGATTATTACGCCCGCCACCAGACCGGTGATGATGGCTCCGAAGGCGTTCCACTGCAGCGGAATGTCCAGCCATATCACGGCCCCGAGGGAGAGCAGCACCACGATTATGGCGGAACCGAAGATGCCTCTTCTAAGGGACCAAAGCAGGTCGGAAAAGGAAGCCTGCTCCTTGCTTCTGACCAGGAAAGTCCCCAGCACGGAGGCAAGGATGCCGGAGGCGGCAATGAGTAGAGGCAGGACTACGAGATCGTCGTCGAAAGGCAGGGTCTGCCCCGCTGGCCCGCCGGTGAAAGCGATGGTAACGGCGGCGCCGGCCAGGGCGATGGCAGCGATGATAGAGCTTACGTAGGACTCGAAGAGGTCGGCGCCCATGCCGGCTACGTCTCCCACGTTGTCGCCCACGTTATCGGCGATGACGGCGGGGTTTCGGGGATCATCCTCAGGTATGCCCGCCTCCACCTTTCCCACCAGGTCTGCGCCCACGTCGGCGGCCTTGGTGTAGATGCCTCCGCCCACCCTGGCGAAGAGGGCGATGGAGGAAGCGCCGAGGCCAAAGCCTGCCACGTAGGTAATGTCCTGGTATATGAGATACAGGATGGTGACGCCCAGAATGCCCAGGCCCACCACGGTGAGGCCCATGACGGCGCCGGAGGAGAAGGCGACCTTCAGGGCGGGGTTGAGGCCAGTTTGAGCCGTGGCGGCGGTGCGGGTGTTGGCCCGAATTGCGATGCTCATGCCCAGGAAGCCGGCCAGGGCGGAAGTGCAGCTACCCGCCACGTAAGCTATGGCAGTTTTGGGAACGAGAGAGTCGAACTGAAGGATGTCTATTACTATCCAGAGGACGGCGGCCACCACAATCACGAAGGGCAGCAGCACAAGATATTCGCGCTTCATGAAGGCCATTGCGCCACTCTGGATAGCGGCGCCGATGGCGATAGTTTCAAGGTTGCCCTTGTTGGCCCTCATGACGCGAATAGCCAGGGAAACGGCTACTATGAGGGCCGTGACCCCCGCGACCGCCGCTATTACAAAGGTTGGCATTGCGTTCTGACTCTGCTCCTTTTGCTAGAGATTGAGCTTAGACGCCGCTCATACGTGGTTGGCCGGTATCCATCCAGGCGGCCAGCTTCTCCTCCAACGATCGCTGCCTGAGGGCCATGGTAAAGTCGCCGCGGGTGCGTTCAAGAGTGCCGCGCACCATGTCCGTTGAGCGGCGAAGGCCCATCGTGACGCCCTCCGGGAAGTCGACGGTGACCATGAGGGAGTAGATATCGTCGAGGACTTCCATGACCTCTTCGCAGCGCTGCCACCGGTCCCAACGGAGGGAGTCCAGGATGTAGCGGCGGAGTTCGCCAGCAGCGTCGCCCAGTCCTTTGAGATAGGCCGTTGTGTCTACGCCGATCTCGTCCGGTTGGGGAAGGGGTTCGCCGGAAAGCAGGGCCAGGGTGATGTTGGCTTCGCTGAACTCCTTACGGGCGTCGGCCAGGAAGCCGGCGTGATAGATTTCGGGGTTGGTCTGAAGGATTGGGGCGCATACTTCGAGGTCGGCCCGCGCTTGGGCAATCAGTTCCCGGGCCCGGTCGAATTCGGAGCGGTGGACGGCGCGAATGGCGTTTGCGGAGAGTCGTATGACCTGTCGGGAGATGCGCAGACCCCTCTCCCGAGCGTCGTGACGCTGGGTGAAGGACTCCAAGGATGCGGCGGAAAGTTGGGCGAAGGAGTCGGCGTAGAGGGAGGGCATCAGGCTCTTCCTCCGGCCTGTAGGATGGCTTCGACGAGGCGGCTGGCGGCGTCCCGCGGGCTGGGAGCCAGCCCAACAGCGCTGATGACGCAAATGGCGTCTGCACCGCTTCTGACCACCTCTGGGGCACGTTCGACGTTTATGCCGCCGATTGCTACCACCGGAACGTCAACGGCGTTCTTGACGGCGCTCAACAGCGCCGGGCCGCCGACAATGGGCTGGTCTTTGGAGCCGGTGGGGTACATGGCCCCTACGGCCACGTAGTCGGCGCCCTGGGCCTGGGAGTCCAACGCTTCTTCCGCATGGTGGTTGGACCGGCCCACTATCTGGTGGTCTTTTAGCACTCGACGGGCCGAGGTTACGGGCAAGTCGTCCTGGCCTACGTGTACACCGTGGGCGTCGATGGCGGCTGCCAAGTCTGCGTGGTCGTTGATAATAAGCAGGGCGTCTTTCTCGCGGCAGAGTTCGTTCAGGCGTTGGGCCAAGCCCATAGAGAGGCCCTTGTCCCGTGTCTTGTCTCGAAGTTGAAGAATAGTGGCTCCGCCTTCCAGGGCTTCTTTAGCTATGTACTCCGCGGGCCTGCTGCCCGTTACCAGGGGGTCAATAATAACATATAGACCGCGTATGCTGTGTTGGGCGTCTCTACGGAGCAGTCGTCCGAAGTCGGCTTCCAGGGCGTCGAGGGTGGCGAGGATACCCTGGGCAATTCGGAGGCCGAGGTCGCTGAACTGACCCGCCTCCGTGAGGAAGCGGATGGAGGCCTTTGCGCTGTGGATGAGGGCCAGCGACTGGGGGACGGATTGGGGGCTTTCTTCTTCCGCCTGCGGGTCAAGGGGGCCGGGGAGCCGTCCAGACAGGTTGTACAGAGTTCTCGCCGAGGTGGAACTGTCGGGGAGGTAACGTTGCGCGGCGTTGCTGAGGGCAATGCACGAGCGTAGTAGGGAGCTGACGTGCAGGCGCAGGAGGTTGTCTTGAGTCATTCTTGGTGGGTTGTCGCAGTTAGGCAGATGAGGGAAGGCTGATTGTAATCCGGCATCAAGCGGGGGGGTGCTCGTTCCGGTGTGGGAGGTATTTTAGCACACACTGGCTCGCGGCGGTTCAGCAGTGGGGTCGCTCGACGGCGTTTTCCAGGTGCCGTAGAGGAAGCACACGCCCCGTTCTATCCATCTCCACGGAGATGAGGTCAATGCGCCAGTGGCTGTTCAAGGAGTTGTGTTCGTCAAGGTAGGTCTCGGCGGTTGCAATGAGTCGTTGGGTCTTGGCGGGGGTGATGGCCTCCTCCGGCGTACCGTAGGAAGAGGTGCGGCGGGTCTTCACTTCCACGAAGAGGATGGTGTCCTGAAACTGGGCAACGATATCCACCTCTCCCCACCGGCATCGGTAGTTGGTGTCGAGAATACGGCAGCCTCGACTGCGAAGGAACCGCTGGGCCAGCCTTTCGCCCAATCCTCCTAGACGGCTTCTGGGCGAAGGCACGTGGTCGGCTTTGGATGAAAAAGATGGGCCTTCCTGACGGGGGCAAAGGTGAAGCGGTGAATAGGCGAAGGCCCAAGCCGGTTGAGCTGCTGGATGTGCATCCGCGTACCGTAGCCTTTGTGCTTGTGGAAGTCGTAGCCCGGCCATCGAGCGTCGAAGTCGACCATGAGGCGGTCGCGGGCCACCTTGGCGGCGATGGCTGCGGAAGCAATGGAATGGCTCAGGCTGTCTCCGTGGGTGACGGCGGTGACGGGCAGGCCGCATTCCTCCAGCGAGAGATAGTCGACGAGCAGATGTTGGGGTTGTGGGGATAGGCCGCTCACGGCCCTTACCATGGCTAACCGGGTGGCGGCGACGATGCCGAGCCGGTCTATCTCCTCGGGAGAGGCATCGCCTACTGACACGGCCAAGGCGTGTTGATGAATCTCTTTGGCCGCTCGCTTCCTCTGCAATGGCGTGAGCTTCTTGCTGTCGTCAATGCCCTGCAGCCAGGGGGCTGAAGGGTCCAGGTCGGGGGGGAGGATTACGGCTCCGGCCATCACCGGCCCCGCGAGAGCGCCCCGGCCCACTTCGTCCACGCCGGCCACCAGGGTTCGACCGAGGCGGTGGAGGTCCCGCTCCAAATCAAGGGAGGGCATTGGCCAGGGCAGCAGTCGCTATGGGTTCGTTCTGGTCCGGCTTGGGAGGGTGAGAAATGCGGCCTCCGCCGACAACTTCATCGCCCTGGTAGAAGACGACCGCCTGGCCGGGGGTGACGGCCCGCTGCGGTTCTTGAAAGCGCAGGAGGGCGTTTCTGCCCCGGGGATAGAGACAGGCTGGGGTCTGGGTAGACTTGTATCGGATCTTGACGGAGACTTCCGAGCCGGAGGTGGGGGGGCGGCCCAGAATGTAGTTGACTCCAGCAGCCCAGAGGGTGTCCCGGTAGAGCTCGCATTCAGGACCGATGGTTATGTCCCTGCTCTCCGGGTCGATGGCGGTCACGTAGAGGGGATTGGGGGAGGCAATGCCAAGGCCGCGTCGCTGTCCCACGGTGTAGAACTCGATGCCCTTATGCGTTCCCACCGCCTCGCCGGCGCTGTTCACGAAGCGGCCGGGCGTGGGGGTGACTCGTTCCTGAATGAAGCTGCGGTAGTTGCCCAGGGGAATGAAGCAGATGTCCTGGCTGTCGGGCTTGTCGGCGTTGGGGAAGCCCGCATCGGCGGCCATTTGCCGGATGGCATCCTTGGGATGACATCCAACGGGCATTAGGGTTTGGGATAACTGCTCCTGGTTCATGCCGAAGAGCACGTAGGACTGGTCTTTGGACACGTCCATCCCCGTCAGCAGCCGCCAGCCGCCCTCCCTGTGGAGAATGCGGGCGTAGTGGCCGGTGGCCACGTGGGAGGCCCCCAGGAAACGGGCCCGTTGGAGTAGAAAGGAGAACTTGATGCGGTCGTTGCAGGCGATGCAGGGATGGGGGGTCTTGCCTCGCTGGTACTCTGCGAGGAAGTAGTCGATTACGTGGGCCTGGAACTCCCGCTGCAGGTTGAAGACGTAGTGGGGGATATCGAGGATTTGGCAGACGCGCCGGGCGTCCTCCACGTCGTCAAGGGTGCAGCAGCCCTTGTTGTAGGCGGGGGCGTTTACGTTGGGGTAGTCGAAAAGCTTCATGGTGACGCCGACGACCTCATAGCCGGCCTGCTTGAGGAGGAGGGCGGCAACGGAGGAGTCAACGCCGCCGCTCATGGCGACGATTACCTTCGAAGGTGTGTGTGATTCAGTATTCATGGCAGGGGTTAGGCTAGCACAGGGGCGGTAGAGGCTTCAACGGGATAGCGCCCTGCGTGGGGATGGTTGATGGAAGAAGCAGTCGGGCGGATGGCAGCTGGGTTGAGTGAAGAGGAGCGGTGATATTGATACGCGTTAGCTATATTGAATGGGGGGTTGGGGCTCGTTTACGGGAAACGAGAGATTGGTATCAGGCGTGGAGTAGATTTGAATCTGGAAACGGGTATGAGGGTATTGGGGGCAAATTGGGCGTGGATCGGACTGTTTTGGGGGATTCGTATTTGTTTTTGTAATTTTCACGGAATCAGATGGTGTAATTCTGCGAGAAAGTATCATGTCAAGTGGGCGGGTTGAGACTGGGAGGTGGCCAGAGCGATGAAATGTTCTGTTCATGGGAAGATGTTAGCAGGAGGTGGGTGGTGAGGCAATGGGGAGATGTCAGGGGGGCAGGCTCTTCGCGGGAAGAACGGAGGGGGGTGGGTGAGGGTGAAGGAAGGAGAGAATGGCCGAAGAGGGACGGGCGACCACTAGGGTCGCCCCTACGGGGAGAGGGAGGAATGGCGGAGCCAGGCGACGAGATTCCTTGCTGCGCTCGGAATGACATGTGGGTAGGGGACGGGCGGTTCGCGAACAGCCCCCAGGGGGTCGTAGGGATGATTGGTGAGGGCGAAGATGGGTCATCGCCCCTCGTCTTCACGGGGGCAGGATCTCGACGCGAGGACAAGGGAGGGGAGGGGGTGGTCAGAAGGCGTGGGCTATGAACCGCCCGGTAAGGTAGTTAATTGGCGAGGAGTAAGGCAGCGAGAGGGGCCGCAGCACAGCCACCAAGGGCTTCAGATACCAGTGGATGGTGTTGCGAGCGCCGTAGAGGATGGTGGCTTGGCCCAGGCCCCGATAGTCGGTGAGGAAAACCATACCGTGGGCGATGTCGTGGATCACCTGCTTCAGGGGGAATTTGAACTTCTTAGACCAAACGGGGGCCTTGGGCTGCCAGTCGGGGGCCATGTGGTGGCCCGGCATGATGAATTCGGCAACGGCGGACATGACTTCGCCCTTCCGCTCCGGCTGATGCTTGAGGATGGTCTTTGCGCCGGTGAGGTATACGTGGCGATGAAAGTTCTCTTGCTTGGCGATGTCCGCGAGGATCTTCAGCATCACCGGGTCGGCGGGATCGGCGTCCGTCGCTTGGGAGTGCAGGTAGCTGCTCATAGAGTCGTAGAAGCGCCAGGTTATGAGTTCCTGGAGCCAGCCGTAGGTGGCGACCTGGAGGTCAGTGTACCCCGTGCCGTGGACGAATCCCCTGTCGATGACCTTAGCTATCTCTGCGTCTAGAAAGCCCTTGTCGTAGGCCCCGGAGCGGATGAGGTACTCCTTGAAGGGAGCGTGGTGCATTCCTTCTTCGGGCAGCCAGGTCTGGGTGATGAAGCGGCGCAGCCAAGGGGCGTTGCTCCGGTCCGCTGCGGCGATAATCTGGCCGCCGGGGTCCTTGGGATTCGATTCGACGAAGGTTACGAAGCCAACCGCCTCCAGAAATTCCCGGTCAACGGATTCGGGACGCATGAGTTCCCAGTCGTAGTCATCCACGGCCATGGGCCGGCGGTTGGGCAGATAGCGGTCCAAGATGGCCTGCATCTCGACGTTAATCTGGGAGGTGGCGTTAGTTGAGGAAGCGTTGGTTACGGACATGGCTGTTCGATCGATGGCATTAGGGGAAATGGTACACGCCATAGGCGGATATGGCAAATTCAAAACCTTTATTGAGGGACATCCAAAAGGGTGCCTCGTATCTGTTGTATTCTGAGAATAGCCGTTTGCAAAAGGGTATCTGTCCCTACCGCCTCATCTGACGTTCAATGTCCCAAATAGTGCCTAAGGGCCCGACTCCCATAAAGCAGGGGTCGCCCAACACCTCATCTGCTAGCTTCTCATCTCCTACCTGGTCAATCACCGCTTGCCGATTCCTATTAGTCTGCCGAGGACCTTGTTGAGTTGCTGACTCAGAACTCGTGGCCGACTATTCCGTTTGGCCGCATGAGTCGGGCATCGTAGATACCACTCGCCGCAGCTTCTCTATATCCACTTCCAACCCCACTAGGTCATCTCGGTTCAAAGAGCCTATGTATTCCTCAGCCGCTTGGAGTTGGTTGCCCCACTGGACATGCACGAAGCAAATATAGCTCAATTCTTGCTTATCAATTACCTTGTCCTCAGAGATCTGCTCTAAGCTTTTAAACATTGCACTTATGATGTCAAAGTGCTCCTTGACCGCTACCTTTTGAGTTGAAGGGAAGCCATCCATAGCGGCCAGTGTTTCTAACTGGCGTGACATTAACTCAACCTCACAATCAGACGCTCGCGTGTTAGTAGCGGTGGTTGCCTGTATCTGGAATTTCAGAGTGGACGTATCACAATCTACCAACTCTGCTACTGTCCAAATCCTCTCTTCCTGCGCTGTTTGATGCACAATGCCAACGGGAGTAGAAATGCTCTCCTGAACTACCTCTCCTCCATCTAAGAGACTACCTAAGATGCCTAACACTACGACTAAGAAAATAAGTGCACCGACAATGCCGACGACGACAATTGCTATTCGCTTCATAAAAAGCGTCCCCTGTGACAAAGACTTCAGCCGATCCCGTAACAGGACAGTCTATAATCACACGTGAGCCTCTAGGGGGCATGGGGCTGGAAATCCAACGCCTCCGGCTCGCGTGAGTATGTCTACTCATGAAGCCTGTCCGTGGTGGGACTGGGGCACTTTACCACTTATAGGGAGTCTAGTAACCTGAACTAGTCAGTGGGCCCATTTCAAGAGACTTGGGATCACTCGCCGTCAATGGAGACTTAGAGGGTGTCTAAAAAGGGCGTCGGTGGAGCGAAGCATAAACGTCTGTTAGGCAACGAAGTCCGCCCCTCCAACTCCAGACCCTTCGGCTTCACTCAAGGTGATATGGAGCGCTCGGGGTAACAAAGGGATTTATTAGACACACTCTTAGGCCATTTACATCGAAGGGGGAAGAATGAAAGAGCGAACCGAGGATAAAATCCAATGTCGCCGCTGCCATGCGGGTGCTAAATTCGGAATGATCAATAGCACGAAATACTATGTACGGTGTAGTAAGTGTGGGGTCGAAGTCATTATTGCCGGTTACCAAGACGCTGGCCCCCGCTACTCTGAGTCGGCTATTCTCAAGGAACTGCGACAGTTTCTCCGAAGCAACAAACCGGCCGATAAGGCGACTCTTGAGATGCTCAACCCACAAGTCACAACACCGGTTGATCCACGCAATGTCTTCTTCTCTCCAGACTAGCGTGAAGTCTCTTCCCTTGGTGGGGTACGTAATTTCCTTTCCCTTTTACATCTGAGTTGTTTCCATTTACGCTCGCTAAGCATAGTCTAGTCGGAACGTTGTCGCGCTCCTCTAAAGGTTTAGTATTAAAGAAGGGACATTGACACAAGAGGGGACGCATTTGCGTTGCCGCCAAGGGCGACGGAACCTATAATGGAATAAATGCCCCGGGAGGTTTAGCTCTGAACCCCACGGAAATTGCCCACCGGCTCGTAGACATAGCTTCCGACCTGCAGTCGGAGGACATAGTGTTGCTTGACATAAGAGGTCAGGCGATCTTTGCCGACTACTTCGTCATAATGACTGCCGGCACAGACAGGCAGGCGAGGGCGCTGCGGGACGACATGGTGAAGCGGTTGAAGACGGAGGGGGTCATCCTCAACAACCGGGAGGGGGGACGGGGCGATTCGGGCTGGGTGCTTCTGGACTTCGGCGACGTTATCGTGCACATCTTCGGCGCGGAGCAGCGGGAGTATTACCAGCTTGAGGAGTTGTGGAGCAAGGCGCCCCAGGTGGTCAGAATCCAATGATCCAGCGACCATTTACTCACCTGAAACAGACCTTTACGTAATCTTGGTGCGCCCCTCTCACTACTCTGGTCACCCCCATCTCAATCTTTCCCCATCAAGGGGGAAGAGGTTTGCAGAGGATTTGGAGCGGGGGTCTCTACCACCAATACCACGGCGGTGCAGAAGAAGGGGCGGGAGGCGGCTCTTCTGCAGGAAACCACGAAGGCGGCGCAGCCTTCAAGGCATCGGTGCAATCGTCAGATCTCTCAGCACAACGCCACCATTCCTCTAGCACATGTTCCCGCCACTGCCCCATAGGGTTGTCTCTCCGTATACTGCGAAAAGCCTTCAGCCCCTCAGAATCACCATTACACTCCTGTAACCCATGACGGTCCCGCCCCTCGACAAAATTGTTCTCCATCCATCCAACTATCGTCCCTATCTGGCTGTCGGTCAGATAACGAGCTGATTGTTGAAAAAGATACTCGAGAGATTCCTTTTGCTGCTTGATAGAACCGTCAGTGCCACTGTATTCAATCGTCTCCATGATTTGCTCGGCGCAGTCCGTAGAGACGGTCATATCAAACCGTAACTCAGGCCAAATAACCTCCTCGGACAAGCCGGGTAGGCCGTCCAGTCCAGGCGGCCCCTGCTGCCCAACTTCTCCGGCGGGACCTCTACGGCCCATTGCCCCAAGCGGGCCTTGTGGCCCAGTGTCTCCATCTGGACCATCTGGACCTTGCTCACCCTGTGACCCAACAGATCCAGGAGGCCCAGCAGGACCTTCCGGCCCCTGCGGGCCAGCAGTCCCTCCGCCGCACCCCCACAGGGTGCTGCAGGCCACTAGTATCACTGCCAGAATCAGTACCTTGTTCATGCTTCCCTCGTTTGTTGCTATTTGGGCATACACACAAAGTCCCTAAACACAAAATAAATCAATAACCTTCTTACTAAACCGAACCCCTCTTATCCAGAAAATAGCCAACCCTCTATTGCAAGTGTCACATCTCCAACAACTGATATGAAGGAGACACTGAAAACAGATGCGAGCCACTCTTTGCCTGCCTCGCCTCTTCCTTGGCACAAGTGGAAAGATGGATTCTAATTTGTCCGCGGTGGTTAGGATTCGGTAATCCAGGGCTGAATGCTCCTCCGGTAGCTCGTAACCTCGTCTTCCGCGAAGAATAGCTGAATTTCCGTAGCTGCCGTTTCCGTGGAGTCCGAGCCGTGAATGAGGTTACGCCCTATTTCCACGGCAAGATCCCCTCTAATGGTGCCGGGTTGGGCATCCAGGGGGTTCGTAGCGCCAATGGTGCGCCGTGCAAGTTCTACGGCGTTGGGGCCCGCCAGAACCAGGGCCACCAGGGGGCTGGAGGTTATAAAGTCGACCAACCCCTTAAAGAATGGTCGCTCGCGGTGTACGCCGTAGTGGTGTGAGGCCGTTTCCACGTCCAGCTGTGTCATCTTCATGGCGGCAATGCGCAGTCCTCTAGCCTCCATACGGGAGATTATTTCGCCCACCAGCCCACGCTGGACGCCGTCGGGCTTGATGAGGACCAGGGTCTGCTGAATGTATTGGGTCACGGTTACTCCTTTGGGTGTAGTTTGTCGGTTGCGTTTTCGTTAGGCCGGCGGCGCCAGGGGGAAATTCAACGCCGCAGCTTTCTTGGAGGATTGGGTGGCGTGATGCTGGGCCGCCGGAGGTAGAAGGGTTGTAGGGTCGCTGCGTCGTCCACCTCGCCCCGTTGCAGTTTGTCGGCGGCCAGGCGAGCCAGGGCCCAGAGGCGCAGGGACGGGCCAGGGTATTCCATTAGGTGGTCGAATTGCAACTCGGCGTCTCTAAGAAGCGGCCCTGCAGTCAGGATCCCCTCGCCGCAGATGATGGCGTCTGTGGGAAGAACCCCTGCCAGATCTGTGTTGGGCGTTATTTCTTCGTTCCGAGTCTTTCGCCAGCCCTCGTCTCCTTTTTGGTAGCACGCCCAGGCCATATCCCGGCGGCCGATGTTTAGCAGGGGGCATACGGGGCTGCCGGTTTCGGCGTAGGGGTAGGCCTCAGCCTCCAGGGTTCCAACGCCAACGAGAGGTGTACCCCAGGGGAGGGTCAGACCCTTGGCTGCGCTAATGCCGACGCGTAGCGCGCTGAAGCCGCCGGGCCCCAGAGCCACCGCCACGGCTTCAAGCTCGCGAGCGCTTATGCCTAACTGTTGGAGGGACTGCCGGACGGCGGGCATGAGGAGGCTGGTGTGGTTGTACGCTGAACGCCAGGTGAGGGAGTAGACTGGCCGTCCGTCGTCCCAGAGAAGGACACCGGCGTAGGCAGTGGAGGTGTCGATGGCCAACAGCATTTAGCGACGCTCCCTGTTTGCCAGATCGTCAAGGATGGGTTGGTAGCGGCTGTGGTCGGTTTGGAGGGTGACGGTCCGCGTGTCGCTCTGGTTGGGGTGGTGGTCCATTTCCACGCGAAGGGAGGGTTCGACGAAGAGTTCAGGGGCGCGGTCAGCCCATTCTACGATACAGACGTCCTCGTCGTTCAGGCAGTCCTCCAACCCCAGGCTGAGGGCATCGGTGGTTCCCTCGATGCGGAAGAGGTCCGCGTGGTGGATGGTGAGGCGGCCCCTGTAGCGGGCCAGTAGTACGAAAGTTGGGCTACGGGGCCGCTCCTTCACGCCCAGGCCCCAGGCGATGCCCTGGGTGAGGCAGGTCTTGCCGGCGCCGAGAGGGCCGGTGAGAAGGAAGAGGTCGCCGGGTTGGGCGTGGGCGCCGATGGTGCGCCCGATGGTGTGGGTCTCGTCGGCGCTGCCGCTGGTTATGCGAAGGCAAGCAGGCATCTAGCGGTAGTGGTCCCATCCCGACTGGCTGGGGGTAACGTCCTTTTCATTCTCGTCCAGTATGGTCACCCGGCCGGGCTCGCCGTCCGTCACCCGCCCGATGACGGCGGCGCCGGGAATCCGGTCTATCACCCGGTCCATGGTGTCCGGCGGCGCGGTGAAGAGAAGTATGTAGTCTTCGCCGCCGGATAGGGCCTTCTGCTGGCATGTTTCAGGGAAGTAATGGGGAAGCGCGGGGATCATGGGCAGCCGGTGGGCGGAAATCTGGGCGGCGACACCGCTGGAGCGGCAGAGCTTAGAGAGGTCGGCTATTAGGCCGTCGCTCACGTCCATGGCGCAGGACACACCCTCTTCGGCGAGAATTTGGCCTTGGGCGAGGTGGGGTTGAGGGCGACGGTGGGCTTGGAGGAGGACGTCGGCGTCGACGTCGGCATCGGTTGTTCCCTGGAGCAGGGCTAGCCCTCCGGCGGAGGACCCCAGCGGTCCCGTCACTGCTACGAGATGCCCGGGGGTGGCTGCCCGTCGCGTCATGGGTGCGCCCTGGATGGTCCCGACCAGGGCAACGGTGACGAAGGCGATGGGCGACTTGACCATATCGCCGCCTACTATGGCAAAGTGGGCCTCCTCGGCCATACTCAACGCTCCTTCGTATAGCATGTCCAGGGCGCTGAGGGGGAACTCCGCGGGCAGGCCGAGGGTTACCAACGCATAGAGGGGGTGCCCGCCCATGGCGGCCAAGTCGCTGGCGTTAACGGCCATTACCTTCCATCCCACGTCCTCCCATGAGAGGGTGGTCTGAGTGAAGTGGACGCCCTCGACCATTGTGTCGGTGGTGAAGAGATACGAGCCCGCGGGACTGCGCCACGCTGCGGCGTCGTCTCCCGTGTCCACCAGAAGGGCGCTGCCGGGTGGTGCGGGAGTGCGTTGGCGGCGCTCCAGGATGAGGCGGGTCAGGCGGTCGATGGCGCCAAACTCGCCCACGTTGGAGATTTTCATGGTGCAGGGTTTCATGGTTCAAGGATTGTAGAGGCTGGGGCTTGGGCCTTTCAAGGTGTAAGATGGACGCAGGATGCGCGCGCTCATTATTTCCGACGTACATTCCAACCTTGAGGCCCTGCAGGGGGTGTTGGAGGACGCTCAACGGCGGGGAGGATTCGACGCGGTGTGGTGTCTGGGAGACGTGGTGGGATACGGCCCGGACCCGGGGCCGTGCATAGAGATGCTGGCAGAGCAGGAGTTAGTTTGCGTGGTGGGAAATCATGACTACGCCGCCCTCGGGCGGATGGGCGTGGAGACCTTCAACAGCTACGCCGCCGGGGCTGCTTTGTGGACGAGGGAGCAGCTGGAATCGGACCACGTAGCCTTTCTGGAGGGGCTGCCCAAGGTTACGTCGTCGGGGGAATTCTCGCTGGCCCACGGCAGCCTGCGGGACCCTCTATGGGAGTATCTGGTAAGCGGCCCATCGGCCCTGGAGAACTTCCGTCGAATGACCACGCCCTTCTGCCTGGTGGGGCATTCGCACCTGCCATTCGTCTGTCTGGAGGTGGAGGGAATGCCACGGTTCAATGTGTTGAGGGACGGGCAGGAGACGACGCTGGATTTTGGTCGGGCAATCGCTAATCCTGGCAGCGTGGGGCAACCCAGGGACGGAGACCCCAGGGCGAGTTACCTGCTATACGACGATGAAGAGCGGCGGCTGGCCCACCACCGGGTGGCCTACGACGTTTCTGTCACCCAGGAGCGGATGCGACAGGCGGGGCTGCACCCGTATCTCATCGAGCGGTTGAGGTTCGGTAGGTAGCGCCTATAGCTTCGTGGTATAATCTCAAATTGGCGGCCCGCTAGCTCAATTTGGCAGAGCAACTGACTCTTAATCAGTAGGTTCTCGGTTCGAGTCCGAGGCGGGTCACTTTTCTGTGATTTTGCAAGGCTCTGCCAGTAAGCCCTGTATTTTTTGAGGGGGGCTTGTGGCCAAGCATTTGCCCGAAAGCGGCGTTACCCACGAAGAGCTTAGACGTCAATGCTCGATGGTGTGGGACAGCCTGCCGGACCCGCTCCAGCTTCGTATACACCGGGCCTTAAGTTGGATTGGGCGCGCGGAGAGGGAAGCTGGCGACGACGACGCGGCCTTCATCTTCTACTGGATTGCGTTCAATGCCATCTACGCCGAGGATAGTCAGGAAACTGAATGGGCGTCGGAGCGAAGGAGTTTTCGGGAGTATTTCGGCAAGATCGTAGGTCTGGATAAAGATAACGTCGTCTATGATGCTATTTGGGAAAGGTTCTCCCATGAGATTCGCGTTTTCCTGAATAATCGGTACGTGTTCGAGCCTTTCTGGAAATATCATAACGGGGCGCCGGAATACGACGAATGGGAAGATTCCTTTGATAGAAGCAAGAGGGCGGCGGGATTTGCCCTAGCCAGGCAGGATACGTCGGCGATACTAAGCATCCTATTTGATCGCCTCTACGTGCTGCGGAATCAGCTTGTTCACGGCGGCGCTACCTGGAGAAGCTCCGTCAATCGCGACCAGGTGCGTGACGGGCGTAGGATTGTCGCCTTCCTGGTTCCTCGCTTGGTACAAATCATGGTTGCCAATCCGCAGGAACCGTGGGGCGCGCCATACTATCCGGTGGTGGAGGGAACTCCGTAGCTGTCGCTCGCGTCCCTTGAGTTAGAGGTGGATTTAGGCTTTCACGTTTTCGCGGACCCACTGGGCGGCTCGCTCGCCCATCATCATGGTGCTGGCGTTGGGGTTGGAGCGCACGACGTTGGGCATGATGGAGGCGTCCACCACGCGAAGGCCCTCCAGCCCGTGGACGGAGCAGAACTGGTCGACCACTGCGTTGGGGTCTGAGGCGGGCCCCATCTTGCAGGTACCGGAGGTGTGCTGGGCGGCGCTCATATTTTGAAGGAGCCATTCGTCCAACGCTTCGTCGTTAATCAGGTCTGTGCCGGTTGGAGCGACTCTGTCTCCCAAAACACTGCGGAAGGCGGGATCTTCCGCCAGCCGAATACTCAAGTGCACGCCTTCCCTCATCCGCATCAGGTCGCGCGGGTGGGAAATCTCGAAGTCGAGGGCCGGCGGGACATCCATGTCTGCCGAGGTCAGGTAGAGTCGGCCGGCGCTTTCGGGGATCTCCGGATGAACGTTGAATGCGACTTGGGGAACGCCGTCTTTTAGGAATCGAAAGTTTGGGGTGATGGTCATGTCTCGTGCAGTGTGGGAATCGGCAGCGCTGTAGCGCAGGAGAATGGGGTTGGTCAGGTAGTCGCGCTCCAGCCCCGGCTGCTCTCGGTAGATGACGTTCACTGAGGGGTGGTTTCTCAGGTTCTGGCCCACGCCCGGTAGATCGTGTGCAACGGGGATGCCAAGGGCCTCCAGATCCTTGGAGGGGCCAATACCGGAATGGAGGAGGAGGAAGGGGGAGCCGATGGCGCCGGCGCTTAGGACAGTCTGATTGGCGGTTACGTTAAAGGTCTCGCCGCCGCTTTCCGCCTGGACTCCCACGCATCGACGGCCCTGAAACAGAAGCCGACGCACGTTGATTCCGCCCCTAATGGTGAGGTTTATCCGATGTCTGACCGGGTTCAGGTAGGCCACGGCGGTGTTGATTCTCACGCCGCCTAGCTTGTTCAGGGGCAGCATTCCCACGCCGTGGGCCTCCGGGTGGTTCATGTCCGGGAAGTAGGGATAGCCGGCGGCAACGCAGGCCTTGTGGAAGGCCTGGACGCTGGGCAGGAGGGACTCTAGGGGGAGGCGGTGGATGGGTAGGGGGCCGCGCTTGCCGTGGAAGTCGCCACCGTAGTCGGAATCGTTCTCCATTTTGAGAAAGTATGGGAGCACGTTGACGAAGGCCCATTCGGAGTTGCCCAAGGCGGCCCATTCGTCGAAGTCCTCCGGCAGTCCCCGCAGGTAGAAGGCCCCGTTGACGGCGCTGGTGCCGCCGACCACGTGGCCCCGATGCATGAATTTGATCCGCTCCTGGCTGCTGTTGATCCTCACTGGGAAGTCCCGCTTGTGCCGGGCCTCAATGCCGCGGCCGGACTCTATCTGATACCGCTGCACGTCCTCGGGGGTTTCACTGAGGGTGCGATAGTCGGGACCTTCCTCAAGGAGGAGGACGGAAAGGTTGGGGTCTTCGGAGACACGGGAGGCGAGGGTGGCCCCGGCGGAACCCGCGCCAACGATGATAACGTCGTACTGCATGGAGCCTGTGCTGGAACTGCTTGTCAAGGAACTCACCTCAGTCGTTTGGATGTAGGGATTTCTGAGCGGGGGGACCCGGTGAAATTATCCACCATTTGCTTAAATCCTTCCAGGGGTTGGACTGAGAAGGTTCTTTTCCCTTTGCTATGGATGGCCTCCCTTGCATTGAATAAACCGACGAGAATACAATGGAGTTGTGTCCTGGGAGGTTGAGTATACAGATGAGTTTGGACGCTGGTTCATTGACCTACGACGAAGGCAACAGGCATCCGTTGCGGCAATCGTCGAGCAACTTGTGGAGAGTGGCCCGTTTCTGTCTTTCCCTCACTCCTCAGGGGTACGGGGATCGCGTCACAGGAGGATGCGTGAACTTCGCGTCCAGAGTGGAGGCAGCCCACTGCGAGTCTTTTACGCCTTCGATCCGAGGCGGTCGGCCATACTGCTAATAGGGGGCGACAAGACAGGCAATGATAGGTTCTATCAGGAGTTCGTGCCGAGGGCGGACGCTCTGTATGACGAGCATCTGGAGGGACTTCGGAAGGAAGGATTGATTCCATGAGCGGACGCCATCGCTGGAGCGGATTGACTAAGAACTTCTCTCCTGACATGCGCCGACTCGTTGACGAAGCCAAGAGCGAGATACGAGCCGAAATGGCGCTACACGAGCTTCGTCGAGCCCGCGCTCTCGCCCAGCGGGACCTGGCGAAGCACCTGAACGTCAGACAACCCTTAGGGTCGACAATCGAGGAACGGGCAGACGCGTACGTGTCCAGCCTCCGCTCATACATTGAGGCTGTGGGGGGGAAGCTGAAGATCATAGCGGAGTTTCCTTCCGGGGAGGTCTCCATCAACAGCTTCTGCGACGTTGGAGACTTGGAAGACTTTTCGGCCAACGGCGACGAAAGCACGCGCACCTGACGGACTGTTTCCGCCGAACAGAAGGCTCCGCACCTAACGGTATGCTTCAACTACAGCCAGTCCACTGAAACGGGTGGCGATAAGAGTCCGACGGTTTGGCGGTTAGAAGCGTTTTCACACGTGGACCCATGAAACGGTGAATCGCTCAATCCCGCCGTGACATAGACATTGGAATCCTGGTCGTAGGTCATTGGATTCATCGGTTTCAACTAAACATCCTGCCGGTCGCTACGGACGGGTTTGAAACCAGTCGCTACAGGTTCTACACTACCCTCACTATGTAGAGCGAATCTGGGCGGGGAGCCGTTTGAAACACCCTCCTAGAGACGCAACTATCGCAAATGAGGAGGCCGACATGACCGTTAGACCGCCGACCAGGGAGATGCTTCAGAAACTGGCCGAGATGAACCACTTCTCTCTTTCGGGGAAAGAGCTGGAGGACTTCCATGAGATTATCAGTGATCTGTTTGATGGATTCCATAAGCTGGAGCAGATGCCTTCCAATCTGCCGACGACAGGGCACGGGGAACGTCGGACCGGAAACAGGCCGTCGGCTGCGGAGGACCCGTACAATGCTATAGTGCGTCGATGTCTGGTGACGGGCGCTAGGTCGGGCAGACTCGCTGGTCGGAAGGTGGGCGTGAAGGACAACGTGGGCGTGGCTGGGATACCCATGACCTGCGGCTCTCTGGTGATGAAGGGCTTCGTCCCGGACATGGACGCAACGGTGGTTACCCGGCTGCTGGATGCCGGAGCGAAGATTATCGCCGTGCTGAACATGGACGATTTTGCCTTCTCCGGGGCGGGCGACACCAGCGCTTACGGGCCTACTCTGAACCCCTACAGCCCCGGACATCTGGCGGGCGGCTCGTCGGGAGGGTCCGCCGCCGCCCTCTTCTACGACGACATAAGCATGACTTTGGGCGGCGACCAGGGCGGCTCCATTCGGATACCGGCCGCTTGGTCCGGCGTAGTGGGCTTGAAGCCTACCTACGGGCTTGTTCCGTACACCGGCGTGGTTGGCATCGGGAGCACTTTCGACCACACGGGACCGATGACCCGCAACGTTGCAGATAATGCGTTAATGCTGGAAGTGATCGCCGGAAAGGACCCGATGGACCCGAGGCAGGGCGACGTGAAGACGTCAGCTTACACGGAAGCGCTGGTGGGGGGCGTAAGGGGTCTGCGGGTGGGCGTGGTATCCGAGGGTTTCATGCAAGAGGGCGCGCAGCAGGACGTGAATGATTGTGTTCGGCGCGCGGTGGCAGAGTTGGAGCGGTTGGGTGCGAAGGTGTCGGAGGTCTCCATTCCGGAGCACTTGGACTATCAGCCCGTCTTCTTCGGCATCAGCCTGGGGGAGGCCACGGCAACCTTCAACGCTAACGGGCTGGGTTTCGGCTGGCAGGGATTGTACAACGAAGGCTTGGGGTCTGCCCTGGGGAAGTTTCGTCTTATACAGGGGGATGACTTGCCGCCGACGCTGAAAGTTACGCTGCTGACGGGGACGTACATGAACACGGTATACCACGGCATGTTCTACGCCAAGGCGCAAAACCTGCGGCGTCTCTGGAGGGCTGCCTACGACCGGGCCTTGGAGTCCTTTGACGTGCTGGTCATGCCCACCACTCCTATGAAGGCCCATCCGGTGATTCAGGGCGCGGACAGCCGCGACTTGTTGGACCATGCCTGGGGCATGCTCACGAATACGGCGCCCTTCAACGCGACGGGCCATCCGGCCCTGAGTATCCCCTGCGGCAAGTCGGATGGGCTGCCCGTGGGTCTGATGCTAGTGGGCAGGGCCTTCGACGAAGCCACTCTTTACCAAGCCGCCGCTGCCTTTGAGGGGAACGTGGACTGGGAATCTCTGAGTGGCTGAAGACGGCTGCCGTTGGACACAAATTCTTGCTTAGGGGAGGATGCGAAACTTGAGAGTAGACTTTGCCTTTCTATGCGATCACGCCGAGGTATCGGGGAAGATAAACGCCCTCGGCATCGGCTTCGACACGATATACGCGAGAAAAGTTCCGGCCCGGCATCCCTACTTCTTTCTGGTCGCGCAGTTTCGCGCCAGCATCGCTGAGACGGGGGAGAAGCAGTTGATCGTCCGGCTCATCGACGAGGATGGGAAGGACCTGACGCCGGAAGTTAGGACTGTAATGTCCATAGGGAAGCCTCGGCAGGGGCGGCTGGAGAGCTTGGGGCGTATAAGCATAGGCTTCAACAACGTTGCGTTTCCGCGCTACACCAACTGCTCAATTCATGCCGTCATAGACGGGCATGAGATGATTCGGATTCCCCTGTCCATTGAGCCGCCGGAGGGTTAAAGGGGTGGGTCGTCGCTATAGATAGTGTGGAGGTTTGAATGTTGGAGTCGAGAATCGCAGACATCATGTCGTTGATAGCCCAAGCCCCCTGGCGCGAGGCGGTCACCTACAGAGACACCTGGCCCCATGAGTACGTACTATCTGAGAAGGACGGTCAGCAGGAGTTGCTGGAGGCGGTCTGCCAAAGATTCCGTGCTGGGGAGGGAGTGGCTTGCCGCTTCTTCCGCATGAAGAACACCTATTTGTTCCTGGGCGAGCACAAATACTGGCTGATGACCCACTGGAATGAGCTGGAGCCTGGTGTGAACTACGTGATCAACCGTGCGCTTCTGTACAGGGACCGCCGAGATTTTGTGATCCAGCCTGGAGACACGGGCAAGCCGGAGGATTATCCGGCGGGGCCGGCGTTTTAGGGTTGCATTCTGTAACTAGGAGGGTAGGTAGGTATGGCTGGAACTGAAGGTGGGTTTGAGCGAGTGGATATTAAGAGTGTGTGGCCGAATGAGTCGTTGCACTTCACGCCCTGGCTGGCGAAGAATCTGCATCTCTTGGGGGACGCCATCGGGATGAAGTTGGAGTTGGTTCAGACGGAGAAGATCGTCGGCTCTTTGTTCCTTGACATTCTGGCTAGGGACGCAGATACGGGGACGCTGGTGGCGATTGAGAATCTCTACGGCTGGACCGACGTCGACCACCTTGGTCGGTTGTTTATATACGCGACGGGGTGCAATGCGCCTGTGTCGATATTGATTGCGGAAGAATTTGCCCACGAGCATGCCCAGACACTGCATCAAATGAACGAGTGGACTAAGGACGACGTCGGGTTCTATGCGGTGAAGGTGGAGGTGGTTAGGAAGGTGGGGAAGTCCGACCTGGAACCGCGTTTTCGCAAGGTAGTCTACCCAGGTGGTTGGGACAAGGGCGAGACGGCGAAGCCGGATGCGGTTCAGCCGCATATTCTGAAGCATCGGCAATTCTTTCAGCCGTTGGTTGACGAATTGCTTCGCAGAGGATTTGCGGATAAGGCGGTACAACTCTGGGATCACGCAAGCCGCCTCTTCCCATTTCGCTTTGATAAGCATTCGGGCTACGCCGTCAACTTTCATAAGAACTCTGCGTGGGCGTACCTACATATTCGAACTTGGGATAGCGTCGAGCGAAACAATCGCATATTCGATGAGCTTCTTGCCCAAAGGGATGAGATCGAAAGAACTATCGGCTCGGCCTTGGAATGGCGATGGGACAGGCAAGACACGCAAACTTTCTCCAGCATAGGCGTGAAGCGAGAGGGGACAATCGACGATTCCTCTGAGAAGCTAGACGAAATCAGGGCGTGGATGCTTGAACTGCTACCCAAGTTCAAGGATGTATTTGACCCATTGATGGCCGAAATCCTTCCCCGGTTGTCGTAGGCTCAGGATACCGGTGGGTGCTTATCCGCCCAGGGGTGCGCCTCCTCGTAGGCGGCTGAGGGGCAGGTTTCAAACCCGCCGCTACAGCCAATAGGTAGTTGAGGGGCAGACGGGCGGTTCGCGAACCTAATGTTCGGAAGGTGTATACCAATGGTAAGAGGAGGATTGGGAAATGGTTGAAGAAACTAGGGGTGACTCTAGGCGGTGGACTGAGCCGATGCTACTCGGACAGGATGAGAATATAGCGAAGGCATGGAGGGTTTTCTTCGAGACTGGTGACGAGTCGTTGTTGGTGGAGGTAGGCATCTTCCCGCCTCGCGCTGACGCCCCGTCGGAATAAGCAGCGCGTATAAAATCGATGGCATTCTGAGCGGTAGCGAAGAATCTCGACGTTCTTGTAACTGCCCCAGCCCCACCGAGATTCTTCGTCGCTTCGCTCCTCAGAATGACATCGCGTGGGGCAGTAAGGGTGAGGGCGTTAGGAAATCGGGGGGTGGAGGTGGGCCCAGGGGTGGGCGTCTTCGTAGGCTGCCGAGGCTTGTAGCACCAACGATTCTTGTCCGCAGGCGCCGATGATGTGGAGGCCGATGGGGAGTCCGCCTTCTGTGAAGCCGCAGGGGATGCTGGCGGCGGTCTGACCGCTCATGTTGATCAGGAAGTTGAACGGGTTGAAGCCCCAGAACGCGCTCTTGACAGGTTGGCCGTCGATGACTTGCGGAGGCTCTCCTATTGTGAAGGCGGGCGTGGCCATTACAGGGCTCAGCAGCAGGTCGTAGGTGTCGAAGATGCGGGCGAAGTTGAAGCGGTGCCACTCGAAGCGGCGAAGGGCGAAGGCGACCTTCCGGGCCGACCAGGTCATGGCTTCTTCAATCAGGGGGCGCAGAGTGTCGTCCAGCAAGTCGGCGTTCTCTTCGAGGTGGACGCCATTGTTGGCGGCGCGGTCGCTGAACATGATGGTGTCCATCGTGTCGAAAGCGTCTTCGTAGTCGATGTTGATGCCGGCATCCTCAACGTGGGCGCCCAAGTCCTGGAAGGACATGGCGGCGGTTTCGCAGGCCGCTCGCACTTCGGGGTCCACCGGGGCGGAGCCGAAGTCTGGCGTCCAGCCTATCCGCAGCCCCTTGACGCCCTTGTACAGGTTGGCGGAGAAGTCGGGCGGCTGGGTGCGAATGCAGGCGGGGTCTCTGTCGTCGGGGCCGGACAGGGCCTGGAGGAGGAGGGCCGAGTCTCTAACGTTGCTTGTGATGGGGCCGTTCTGCCCCAGTTGGCCCCAACCGCCGGGGCCGGTGGCGATGGAGGGCACGCGTCCTTGGGTTCCCTTGATGCCGTAGAGGCCGCAGTAGGAGGCGGGTATTCGGACGGAACCGCCGCCGTCGCTGCCCTGGGAGAGGGCGGAAAGGCCGGCTACCTGTCCGGCGGCGGCGCCTCCGCTGGAGCCGCCCGGGGTGCGGGTGGTGTCCCAGGGGTTACGGCAGGGCGGGCCCAGCCGGTTTTCGGTAGAACCCTTGTGGCCCAGCTCCGGCGTGTTGGTCTTGCCCAGGATGATGGCCCCGGACGCCCGGATTCGCTCCGTGACCATGTCGTCGGCCTCGGGCACGTTGTCTTTGAAGATGAGGGAGCCGTTGGTGGTGCGGATGCCCTTGGTGGCGTTCAGGTCCTTGATGGATATGGGAACTCCGTGTAGAGGGGCCAGACGGTCGCGCCGCATCACGGTCGCCTCGGCGTCCTTCGCCCATCCGATTGCCATGTCTCCCACGACGGTGAGATAGGCGTTGAGCTGCGGGTTCAGGCTGTCGATGCGGCGTAGGTAGAGTTCCGTAAGCTCCACAGGCGAAATCTGCCGGGTGGCTATCATCACCCTCTGCTTCCAAGCCGGCGTAAAGGCCAGTTCCCTATCGTTCATGAATTTTCCCTCTCTCAAGTGGCGGTGTTGGCAATGTAGGTTCCCCGTTTGGGGGAGTTGCTGGATTCCGGCTCCCGCCGGAATGACGGTGGTTTGGCGGTGTTACACCTGGGTCATAAGCTCCAGTAGATGACCGTCGGGGTCTTTGAAGTAGACGCCGCGACCGTCTCGGCGATGGTTGATGTCCATGTCTTCGCTATTGAAGGGGCCGCTGCCGTAGGTGATGCCTTCTGTCTTGACGCGGCCGAAGATGTCGTCAAAGTCCTCTTCCGAGACGTGGAAGGCGTAGTGATGGCTGTCGAACTTCTCCCGGTCATCGTAGTCGAGGGTGAGGGTGTCGTTGACCTGCACGGGGGCGAAGTGGCCGTGGGAGCCTTCGTAGGTGAGGCCGAAGATTTTGGCGAAGAACTCGGCGGCTCGGACTTTGTCGTGCGAGGGTACGATGGTGTGGTTCAGAGTGATGGGCATGGGTCACCTCCAAGGGGTTGGCATGGCGTGTAAGCCCAGCATATCTGAAGCTTGGGATATTGTCCATGTTGGCGCATCGCCGGGAGGGGTTTGGTGGTGGGGTTGGGGAGTGTTCAGCCAGTCGTTAACTGGACGTTAGAAAGGTACACCGCTGGAATGGGACAAACTCCGTTCAGCCGGGTGTGTAGTCGTTGGGTTGATGCGTTGCCGAGGGTGTTGGCGGAGTAGTACCATAATTGGCGGTTGTTTTTCCGTGGGGAAGTGTCGGAATTGGTAGACGAGCATGATTTAGGATCATGTGCCCTAAAGGGCGTGGGAGTTCGAGTCTCCCCTTCCCCACCAGTTCTTTGCGAGAATTCTGGGAAACGTTGGAAGGGAAGAATATATTGACCATTTGGCATTATTCTGGCGAAACCCTTGACGACGTAATGCGTTGGGTTCTTGAGCAAATTCTAATGAATGGCGACGACATCCATCCCACTAAGGGACCTGCAAGGGAACTGTCTGGGGTATTGCTAGAGATCACAAATCCCTTGGCTCGTATCAGTAGAACTGCAACTAAAGGCAAGCCCTTTAGTTGCTTGGGCGAGCTTTGTTGGTATCTGGCAAAGACAAAGGAGCTATCCTTCATATCGTATTATCTGCCTGCCTACAAGAAATATGCGGACAACCAAGAGATATTTGGGGGGATACGGACCGAGGCTTTTCGACTGGTGTGGCCGTAACCAGTTTGCAAATGTAGCAGGCCTATTGAAGAGAAAACCTGACTCTAGGCAAGCGGTCATTCAGTTGTTTGGTGCTGATGATATCGTCGGGGCACATAGCGATGTTCCTTGCACCTCTACCTTGCAGTTTTTGGTAAGACGAAATCAACTACACATGATCGCCAATATGCGATCCAATGATGCATTAATTGGAATGCCGCACGACATCTTTTGCTTCACCATGTTGCAAGAGATCATGGCAAGGACGATTTCTGTTGATCTCGGTTCTTATAAGCATGTGGTAGGCAGTCTCCATCTTTACCAAAACTCAATAGGTAACGCAAGAAGGTACTTGGGTGAAGGCTGGCAGACCACAACATTGTTTATGGAACCAATGCCGGCAAAAGATCCCTGGCCGGCCATCGATTCATTCTTGAAGGCTGAATACGCGATCCGGACCGACCTGCAGCTGGATAGCAAGCTCTGGTTGGAAGAATATGGTGCATACTGGGGGGATCTAGTACGATTGCTTTTGGTTTTTAAGGCTTGGAAGGATAGAGACGCCGAACTAATACGGTATCTTCGCGACAAGATGTCATCTCCGGTTTACTATCCGTTTATCGAAAACCGAATCAGAAGATTTTGATAGCCTCCAGTAACGCTCAAAGACCCAATCGTAAATCCGGATATTCTTCCGCCATTGTCGCGGTTCTCACTGCGTTAATCGATAGGCTAGATAGTGACTTGGCACACGAGACAGGTGTAATTCCCTGGAGTTCTCCTGTACCTACATTTGGTGATTTGTCAATACCGAGGGTTGCCACATTAGGGATCAATCCAAGCAATCGGGAGTTTGTCGATAGGTCGGGTAAAGAGCTAAGTGGTGAACGTCGTAGATTTCACACTCTGAATTCTTTGGGAATCAAAACTTGGGCCGACGCAGATAGTCAACACTTAGAGCTTATGTTAGGGACATACCAGTCGTATTTTTTTGCTAACCCCTACGATACTTGGTTCAAGAAACTGGATTTCGTTATCGCGGGTTCAGGAGCCTCCTACTACGCACCGTTGGCGAACGCCTGTCACCTTGATCTAGTACCATTTGCTACCGAATACAAGTGGACCGAACTCTCAGGAAGGCAACGCATGAGGCTGTTGGCACTAGCGGGGAATACCTTGGGTGTAATCCTAAGAGATTCCTCGATTGGGATTCTAATTCTAAATGGCAGTTCAGTGGTTCAAGGGTTTCAAACAATTGCCGACGTGTCCTTTCGGACTGAGGAAGTGGCAACCTGGACACTTAAGAGGGCTTCAACAGCTGACGTCAAGGGATATGCATCTGTTGGAGTTGCTGATTCCGTATCTGGCATAAAACTTGACCGGCACATCGTAGTCTTGGGGTTCAACCACAATTTGCAAAGCAGTTATGGGATGAGCAATGATGTCATCCTAGCGATTAGGAATTGGATTGCAAGGAATTTGCAGGAACTATGCTAGTTAGGCCCGGGGACCAAGCTTTGGTCAGCCAAATTAACGATGGTCTGTGCGTCTTTCATCACTCGACACGCAAGCTTCCCGGCATTCAATCTAACAGAAACCGTGTATCCTTCGTTGCACAGATAATAGAAAGCATTAGGCGCGTAAAGTACGTATCGGTCATAGAGCAAAGACGGATAAGCGCACGCCGTAAAGACCCTAACGACAACTTATTTGATCCACTTAAGGCTGCAATTCTCTTTAAACGACGTGGGGAATTCGATGAAGCATTCTGGATGATCTTCTTCTTTGTGCATTTTGGTAAGCATCGACGAGGAGGATGGCGCTATGCTCGTGATGTGTATGGTCGGTTAGGAAATCCAACTACCAAATGGGACTGGGCTGAGACAAGCAGAGAACCAGAGGAATTCCTGAGATGGTTAAATGCCCATAAGAAAGAGATAAAGAACTCTTTGAGTCCTGGAGGATTTGGGAACCATCGAAAATACGAGATCCTTGATGCCTATGGCAACCGTGGAACTGGGGCAGCCTTCACCACATACATTGAGTGGGTTGCCCCGCCACGAACACATCTTGAGTTGATGAACGAAGCTCTTCAAAGCGCAGGCCAAAATCCACAGGGAGCCTTCAATGAGCTTTACCGGAGTATGGGAGTTGTTGCAAGGTTTGGTCGAACAGCGAGATTCGACTATTTGAACATGGTCGCAAAGCTAAACCTATCCAATATTCAGGCAGACTCAACCTATATGCAAGGTTCAACTGGGCCGCTGTCGGGGGCACGTCTTTTGTTTGGGGCCGCGGAGAGTCCGATGCGACTTGATCGGTGGTTGACACAACTTGAGGCTCACTTGGGGGTAGGGATGCAAGTTCTGGAAGACGCACTTTGTAACTGGCAAAAGAGTCCGACAATATTCCAACCTTTTCGCGAGTAAAGGAATGCTAGTTTCGCCAGGCAAAGCGTCTTTTAAGGGTATTCAATTGGTCGAATCCGATCTTGCCATGGTGGTGGAGTTGCCCAACTATCACTCCGGGGGACACGCCTACACGGATGGCAAAGCGGATTACTTTCTTGTGATCCAAAGGTAGATTTAGAAGGTCGCACTGGAATTCCTTAGGTACAAGGGTGATAGCTGAGAATTGATTCGCTTCGTGTTCTTCCTCGTTAGTGGGCAATCCTTCTCCTTCTAGAATCCAAGTTCTTCTTCTGTGCAAATTAGTTGAGGTAGAGAGTCGACTTTCATGTAAGATCAAGTGACCTGCTTCATGAAAGAAGGTAAACCAGAAGTGATCATCGGTAAGATAGCGAAAACTAAGCTGTAGGATAGCCTTGTCTTTACTCGTGAATCTAGTAGCACCGCTTGCGCGGCAACCACTAGGAGATCTTACTATGACCACTGCGACTCCGTTCTCAGCACAGAGTTTCTGCAGGGTGGGAAGGAAGCGACTCGGATCCTTCTGGCGAGTCAGCGAACGAATTTTTTTGAGCGACTGTTGAAACCCTTTCGAGTTCCAAGGCCTACATTTAATGGCAGTGGCCTCGATTTCTCCTTGCCTCAGCCAAGCAGCGACAGATTCATGGCGAGCACTTAACGACGGTGAGGATCTGAATGCTGCCATGTCCTGGAGACTTGAATAAGTCTCCCGCCATTCCAATACACTTGAAACCCCAAAGAATCGTAGACAAGCCTTCAGTTCTTCCGAGGGCAAAGGGCGTGGAGTAAGCCATCCAAATTTGACCATATCTCCCAACGGTAGTTGACGAACCCATTCCTTAGCGATCTCCAAAACCCACTTCGAATCTTGGCGGTACTGATAGTCGCGAGATATCCAATATTCGACGGAAGCTCCCAGAACATCGGACAGTCGACGAGCCATGGCAATGCTGACCGTTGATCGGCCTTGGAGTAAGTCGTTGCTTGCTTGTGTAGTAAGTCCCATGAGACTTGCGAAGCCAGTCTGCGAAATGTCCCTCTCGTTAAGGATATCAACTATCGTACCCCCTGGAGCCGAAGTCCAGTCGGGCTGGAATTCTTCGCTACTCGCCATTTACTACTCCTATGAAAGTGATCTTTATTCGAAATACTTTAGTCCAATCTGTCTTTCTTTTTTCCGTAACCGGATTTTCGGGATGGTTTGCTTTGAGAACGATTTGGTGGCTGCGGCTCAGGTCTATAACGAGGCAACTATCGGGTTCTTCATTCAACATTCGAGGTTTCCCGACTACCAGATCGTCGACGGAAGTTGCGGCACGTAAGTCCGCTAATCGACGTTTCAGGACTTCGGCTACGTCTACACCTAATTTTGCCCTCGCGGTGAACTCTTTTTCGCATATCGAGCGCAGTTCCTTTGATGCAAATGCAAGTTCCAAGCCGCACCTATCCGAATCTTGCTGAAATTCCCGGCTACCATACAGGCGAACTGAACATGAGGTCAAATGCATCTTCTTAGTCTAATCTCGTGAGAGCTAGAATTTGTTCTGAGGTGGCTCAGTTTAGTTGGACTGCGATGATGGATACCGAGCCGCAGAGGTACGCTGTGAAGAAATTGCTCAGCCGGACTCTCGGTGGCTGCCTGCCTCTCCAACTGGGTGACCTGCTCTTCTGGGAGCCTGTTTTATTCCAACGGAACTTCTCATCACGGGAGTTTCATCCATGTTTCATAGCATAAGACGCGGCCCTGTTCGTATTGTTGACAATAATGACGTTATACGTTAGGGTGGTGGCGGTTTCGTTCGTGAAACTGTACAGAAGGGTCGTGAGAATGCATGATTGATAGTGGGGATACTGCCTGGGTATTGACCTCATCGGCGCTGGTCTTTGTCATGGTGCCGGGATTGGCCTTCTTTTATGCAGGGCTCGTCCGCAGCAAGAACGCATTGGGCACCCTCATGCAGTCGTTCATCGCCATAGCTATCGTGGGCCTGACGTGGGTTTTGTGGGGGTATAGTCTGGCTTTCGGCCCTGATATAGGCGGCTTTATAGGCAACCTGGAGTGGTTCGGGCTTGCCGGTGTATCCGCTACCCAGCCCGGCCCCTACGCCGCTACGATTCCGCACCAGGCCTTCATGGTGTTTCAAGCCAAGTTTGCCATTATCACACCTGCCCTGATTGCCGGCGCATTTGCTGAGCGCATCAAGTTCAGCACCTTCGTCGTGTTCATAGTCGCTTGGTCAACCATCGTATACGCTCCACTGGCGCACTGGATGTGGGGGATTGGCGGCTGGCTTGGGGAGGCCGGCGCTCTAGACTTTGCCGGAGGCGCCGTTGTTCATATCAGTTCGGGGGCTGCAGCTTTAGCTGCTGCCATCATATTTGGGAGGCGCCTGGGGTTAGGCAAGATAGATATTTCTCCCCATAACGTGCCTTTCGTAGTGTTGGGCGCTTCCCTCCTCTGGTTTGGCTGGTTTGGCTTCAATGCCGGTAGCGACCTATCGTCGATAGGAAGAGCCACTTCGGCTTTCGTAGTGACTCATATCTCGGCATCAACTGCTGCGGTAGTGTGGGTCGCGCTGGACTGGATAATAAACAGAAGACCCAGCGTGGTAGGAGCGGCAACGGGAGCAGTCGCAGGGTTGGCTACAATCACTCCGGCATCAGGGTTTGTAGGACCCATGCCGGCACTGCTCATAGGCCTCGGCGCTGGCGCACTCTGCTACGCCGCTGTCTGGTTCAAGACCCGTGTGAAGCTGGACGATTCCCTTGACGTATGGGCAATCCACGGAGTAGGTGGTATATGGGGTATGCTGGCTCTGGGCATCTTCATCGGGGTTGGCTTCCTTAGCATAGGTGAGCTTACCGACCTGAGCAGGGGTGAGCAGATCGTAAGGCAGCTAATGGCCATCGGTGCGACCTTCGGTTGGGCTTTCGTCGTAACATTGGCGATCCTGTTCGTTCTAAAGTGGACCATGGGGCTGAGGGTGGATGAGGCGGAGGAAGAAGAAGGGCTGGACATCTCGCAGCATGGTGAAGAAGCCTACGTTTCCAGACCCGGCTAACAGCCAAAGCTCCCAAGAAAGCAGCTGAGGTGGACCCGGTTAGTTGGACGGAATTAAGGCTTGGCAAAGGGAGGGCGAGATCGCCCGAGGGGAGGTCACCAGAGTCTGACCTCCCTGGAGCTTATGGCTCCCTGAAGGGCTACCAGCCACCGGAAAGCTCGCAATACATAAGAGGAAAATCTGCCCGTCCCTTCCCCACTGTCCTCACAGCACTGACGTTGCCGCCGTGAAACCCTTCTGGGCGGTTATCCCAACAAGGCCCCGGAATGTTCCCCAACCGCGCCAGTCTCATAGCAATCACACGGGTGTTGTGGTGAGGATGTTGAGCCAGGAACAACAAGTTTTCCCTACTTTTGGAATCAGATGTTGGAGAAGGCACAGCGGCAGGTTGTGATACAATTGCTCATCCGCTCGCAAGTCAACTTGGAGCGACGATTTGCCCACCTCCCGGAGGGAAATATGGATAGTTTTGAAGAGGCATTTGAAAATGCCGAGAAGGTTTCTGATGAGGCCATAGAAGCAAACAAGGACCTGTTGAAGCAGCTGCGTCGTCTGAGGAAGGCCGCGCAGGACGGAAGAATCACGGGGGTGAAGAGGGAACAGGGCAAGCTTGCAGATACTTTGGATAAAGTGACTGAGGCAGTGAACGACGCCGTTCATGCTTGGCCTTATGACGAGGAGGAAGAAGTTCAGTATTTGAGGGGCGGATACGTCGCAGAATTGCGGCTGGCGGCTTCCCAAAAAGGCTTGACGATATACGAGAGGGACGGCGACCTTATTGCGTATCCTTCCGTTGTGCGAATCACTCCTGAGGACAGGGCAGTCCTCATCGGCAGGAAGAGGGAAGCCAAAATTAGGCCGTCCCACCTAGCGGATCAGATGCTGAAGGCTCAAAAGTCTCCTGTGCGTTTCGCGCCCCGGTCTTTCTTGAGAGCGTTGTATCAGGTGTATAAAGCCATTACCAAGGAATCTTCAACGCGACCTATAGGCGGCAATAGTTCACCTGTGATTCTCTTGAACAATGTCTACAGGATGTTTACGTCTCGGCCCGGCAGCGCTAGGGACTACTCCAAAACCGACTTTGCCAGAGAGATCTATGAACTGGACAGGAGCGGAGTGACCAAAACGAGGTCGGGTGCCACCATGTCTTTCCACCACGCGTCCACGGGCGTGGGCAGTTCCCGAGACTTGTACACCTTCGTTGGGCCGGACGGCCATGAAGTGAAATACTACGGCATCCGCTTCATGGAGGGTTAGACGAATGCAGAATACCATCCCTCTCACAGACTGGTTCCATTTCATCGACAAAGAGTATCTGTCCACCTACGTGAAGGTCGGCGGTTCCTCCGTAAAATTTGCCGTCACGCCGGAGGAGTTGAAGGCGGACCTGTACGCTACCGTAGACGCGCGCTGCAAGGCCCTCGACTACGAAGTGGTCAAGTTGGACGCGAAGTACAAGCTGGGCGAGAAGAATAGGGAGATGCGCGCTTATATGCCCCAAGACATCTTCTTTGGGCTGGCGCGGCAGTTGGATTGGCGGCGGCTGGCCCGTGGCTTCATCCTGCGCTGCGCCTCCCTGCGTGGATTTCTGGTTGACGGTATTGACCCCAAGGTCCCTGGCGTTTTCGACGCCATCGCCGAACTCAACAATCTATCCCCCGATTCCGTGATCCGGCTGATTAGGCTCGAATTAGAAAACGCCGTTGTACGCAACAGTTCAATGGCTAAGGACTTTCGAGTTTGTATGACTCACCTCTGCGAGGAGGAGAACATTCGCGGCGACTATAACGGACAGCTTCTGTTGGATTGGCTCAGGGGACATAACACCCGCATCAGCAATGTTCGGCGGTTCTCAATCCACTCCGGAATCAACCGCGCTACCGCCAGATACTTCATTGAATCGGCGCTCTACTGGGTGCGCTATGCTGGATGCGCCGGGACCGTTATCCTGTTGGACAATTCCCGGGTCACGGTAGCCCGGAATCCAAAAGACGGATGGAAATACTACACCAGGGCCATGACCTTGGAGCACTATCAGCTGCTGCGCGAGTTTGTCGATAGGGTTGACCAACTCAAGAGCACCCTGCTGCTCGTGGTAACCAACCGTGAATTCCTGGACGAGAGCGCTGTGCGGAGTTCGCGCGGCTACGGGATATATGATGCCCTCAGAACTCGTGTTATGGACGACGTGCGAGACCGCAACAGGGTCAATCCGTTATCTTCCCTAATCCAATTGTCTTAAGGAAAAATGAAAGCCATGTTGAGTCAAGTTAAGAATGGTCAAGTACTCTCCTCAAGGTTGGCGTTGGAGGCCCTGCGCAACGGGGTGCCGAACAGGGAAGCAGTGAAGATCCTGGGCTGTAATCAGCCCAAGGCTGAGCGGCGGTTTGAGGAGATGCTGAGGGATGCCGTTGACGGCAATAGCCCGCCTCGTAACGCCCTGGGCATGCTGGTATCGGGGGATTTCGGCACCGGCAAGTCCCATCTGCTCACCCACCTGGAGCATCGGGCGCTCTCAGAGGGATTTGTTTGTAGCACGGTGGCCATCAGCAAGGAGACTCCCCTCTACGACTTGGGCAAGGTGTTCAAGTCCGCGATGGACAACGGACGGCTGCCCGACCGAAACGGTCGGCTTATAGAAGAGTTGGGCCAGTCTCTAAGGCCTGATTCCGACGAGTATGCAAACTTCTTCAAGTGGGCCAATGACACGCGGTCCAACCGTCTCCATCCAATTTTCCCCGCTAGTCTGTTAGTCCACGAACGTTCCAACGACCTTGAGTTGAACAGCGAGATTGAGAACTTCTGGGCAGGAGACCGGATTCTCATCTCTACGGTGAAGCGCGGGCTGCGTGAGATAGGCCAGCTCAAGAACTACGCATTCCGCGCCCCCAAGGTTAGGGACCTGCCGCCGCAGCGCCTCGGCTTTATGATCGAGCTTATCAAGGCCGCCGGCTACAAGGGTTGGGTGGTGCTGCTGGACGAGATAGAACTTGTAGCTCAGTATTCCCTCCTCCAACGAGGAAGGTCTTACGCTGAACTGTCGCGATGGATGGGAAAAGCCGTGAGTGAACAATATCCTGGCCTTATCGTTGTTGGAACCGTTGTCGATGGTTTCACTCTAAGTGTCATTAGCCTTGACGGTAAGAAAGATCGTGATTACGTAGAGCCGAAGTTGGCAGCCCGATACAGCCATTTAATCTCCCCAGCGAAGAACGGCATGAATCTGATCGAATTCGGATATGTGCCATTAGAAGGACCGACCGCGGATGACGTTCGGAAGACCATGGAGAAACTGCGAAAAATATATGCCGAAGCCTATGGTTGGGATGCTCCCCCCCTTTCACCGCCGCCCCGCGGGGCGGGCGAACAGAATCGGATGCGCTACAGGGTCCGCGCCTCCATCAACGAGTGGGACCTGCGCAGGCTCTACCCGGATTACAGCCCTGAGACGGACGTGCAGGTGTTCAGCCATACCTACGAAGAAAATCCCGGCTTGGAGGGGACTTCCAAGGACGATGCAGACGATTCACGCTCAGGGTAGTCTACGCCCGGATTGAACGGATTTGCATTGCCCATCCCCTTCGACAATCTAGAAAACCAAAATCCTCAACCCGGCATTGTGTCCTGGCTGCGCTTCGTCGAAGATGCGAATGGCACAGGGGTGGACGCCGCCCTATTTCAAACATCAGAAGATGGTGGGCCGGTTGAATTCTGCTTCACCCGCGCCGCATTTCGACAGTTCAGCGGGCATGGGAGCGACGCCAAGGGAAGGGCCGTTTTTCACCTTCTCAAGAAGCTTCTTCCAGAGGTCGCTTCTTCGCCAACGCTGGTGCTCGGACTGGCGGACGAAATACCCGCGTGGGTGTTGGACAAAGCCCTCCGGGTTAGGATTCCATTCTGTCTGATTTCGGCATCGCCGGATTCAGCAGAAGCAGACACTGGCCGGTTCGCCGGAGCTAGTTCGCCGGTTCTCTGGCCGGGCGCCCGCCCGCCCGCTGGGTCTGAGTCCCAACGGCTCTTTGATGAGGTGATGTCCTGGGACGACCCACTTGAACCCTTTCGCCGGGCCACCAAGGCGCTGGCCGAAGCCTTCTCAGACGAACACGTGAAGGCGCTAACATCGGTTTCGGGTCTCTCCGCCGTGGTTGCTCTGCATTCAATGGCAGGTGGAGAAGACCCTCTGAGCAATCAGTCGTCCGCCGCGACCAGTTTGTCCCAGCAGGCCAACCCTGCCCTGGACGTGCATCTGACGCTGGCGCAGCGGCTCTGGGCTGTTCTCCGCGCTCCGCATTTGCGCTCGCGCCAAGTTCAACTGGAGTGGCGAGGTGAATTGATGCCCTTCCAGCGAGAAGGCGTTCAAGCGCTAGTGGAGAATCGCTGCCTGCTGCTGGCCGACGACATGGGCCTTGGCAAGACCATTCAGGCCATAGTAGCGCTGCGGCTTCTGAGGGCTCGTCGAGAGATTGCTTCATGCCTCGTTGCGGCGCCGGCCAGCGTCCTGGACCAGTGGCGTCGAGAAATCGATAAGTGGGCGCCGGAGCTTTCGGCCATAATCATAAGAGGCTCAGTCAACGATAGATCATGGCAGTGGACGGCAGGTAGAGACGTGACCCTGGTCAGTTACGATACCCTCCGGTCGGATTTCTCTAGCAGCAACGAAGCTGCGGTGCGTCTGAAAACCTGGGACGTGGTTGTCGCAGACGAGGCCCAGCGCGTTAAGAATCGCAACAGCACCAGCGATGCGCTGAAGGGGCTGCGGAGAAGGCGTTCTTGGGCTTTGACGGGGACGCCCGTAGAGAATGACGAGGAAGAATTGGCCTCCATCATGGAGTTCGTCGACCAGGACGAAGCTGGAATGCCCAAGTGCTATCGGGCCGGATGGGAAATGCGGGAGCGGCACCAGGAAGTGCAACTCCGACGCAAGAAGGCCGACGTGTTGGAAGACTTGCCGCCCAAGCAGGAAACCAAGATTTCTATTCAGCTGGGCCCGAAGCAGCGTCGCAGCTACGAAAAGGCCGTACAGGAAGGAATCGTATACCTGAAATCCCTAGGCGTAGAGATTGGCGTCCGGCACGTGCTTGAGCTGATCACTCGCCTGAAGCAGATCTGCAACGCCGACCCCAAGACTGGCGAGTCCAGCAAGTTGTCCGACATCAAGCAGCGGCTGGAACAGTTGGCGGCCCAAGGCCACAAGGCCCTGGTGTTTTCACAGTACACCAGCGACAACGCGGGCGTGGTTGCCGCAGCCACCTATCTGCAAGAATTCTCACCACTTATTATCACGGGCGAAGTGCCCCAGCAGGACCGGGATGGCATCATCCGGCAATTTCGAGATCGGCCAGAGCACAAGGTATTGATTCTATCGCTGCGTGCCGGGGGACTGGGCTTGAACCTTCAGGAGGCCTCCTACGTGTTCCACCTGGATAGGTGGTGGAACCCGGCCGTAGAACGGCAGGCAGAAGACCGGAGCCACCGTTTTGGTCAAACGGTCAAGGTCAACGTGATCAAATACTCTTGCGTCGGGACTATCGAGGAGAGCATCGACGGCATTCTGGAGAGCAAGCAGGAGGTATTCGACCGGCTCGTGGATGACGTGTCTCTGGACCTTTCTGCCCAGATGAGTTCTCAAGAACTTTTCGGTCTGTTCGGCCTGGATTGACGAGCTTGCCCCCGGACTAACTGTAGGTTCAATCGTGTCTGGACGTCGCTAACCCCAGGCATTAGCGGCGGTGGTCTATGGATTCCAGTGGGTAACGGGCAGCCCAGGCGTCGACTCCTCCCGATAGTGTTGATGCTGTAATACCCCAGGCGCTCAGTTCCTGCGCGGCGCGCAGGCTGCTGGACTCCCGATGCCAGCTGCAATAGGCTACCACCATCCCGCCCACGTCCGGGTTATTGGCCACCCACCCGTCCAGCCGGTCGGGCTCTACCCGCACGCTGCCGGGTATGCGGCTGCGGGCCCTTTCGTAACCGGCAACGGAGCGTACGTCCAGAATAATGGGTTGTTTAGGGCTCAACATCATCTGGTGCAGCTGCTCAGGGGATATCAGCATCACACCGGAGTAGTCCTCCACAATCAGGTTGTCTGCGGTGGCGGTCCGTTCCTCGGCCAGGTTATTTCTGGAGGCGCGCCGCTGATACCAGGCGCCGATGGGGGTGGAGCTTGCCCCGTGAATGCCCGTGGATGCCAGGACCACTATCCCCACGGTGGCCAAGAGCATCTCCGCTCCGGGCACGTCGGCCTGCACGGCCAAGAGGGCCAGCAGCAGGGAGTTGAGACCGCGGGGTCCAAACCAGGCTATGAGGCCTTTGGCTCTGAAGCTCATCCGAGTGCGGGCTAGGACGATGCTCAAGACCGACGGGCGGATGACGAATATAACTATGCCGGCGAGAACCAGGGACAGAGCTACGTTTGTTGTATGCAGCATCGTAGATAGAGTTGCGCCAAAGAGTACAAAGGCGAAGAGCATGGCCATTTCCGAGGTAACCTCGCCGTGCTGCATGAAGGAGTTGCAGAGGCGCCGGTTGCTCAAGGAGACGGCCAGTCCGGCTGCGAAGGCGGCGAGGAATCCGTCGCCTCCCACGGAGGTGGCGGCGGTGTAGGCCAGGAGAACGATACCGATGCCGGATAGGGCTTGATGCTCCGTTCGAATGGTTAGACGGGCATCCATCCGCTTTACGAGCAGTGCCCCGATTGCCCCTATGAGGCCGCCAACGGCGGGACCCGTGATGAGCAGTTGGACGAGGAACACGGCCCACTGACCCGTGTCTCGGCCCTCCGGCTGCCCCACGGCGATGAGTATCAGGATGATGGGCAGGACAATCAGGTCGTTGGTGCCGGCCTCTATCTTCAAGATCCGCTTGATGGAACGGGGAATGCGGCGGTCCCGCATCAGTTCTCGTAGGACGACGGGGTCCGTGGAGGCCAGGATGGCCCCGCCTAGAAAGGCCATTATCCAGCCAAAGCCCAGAAGAAGCGCCAGGGGTACCGCGCCAAGGGCGATGATTATGGCAGTGCCCGGGCCAAGGATCAGCGCTGGAATCAGCCACCGGCGTCCCAGTTGGTCTACTTGCAGGTTGATGGCGTCCAGAAAGAGCACGAGAGAGAGGGTAAAGGTTGCGACTACTTCCAGCGTAGGGCTGCGGACATCCATGTCGATGAAGCCCAAGAAGTTTCCGCCGAGCAGGATTCCCAGCCCCATGAACAGAATAGGGAAGGAAAGGGGGGGTGCGGGCCACTATCCCAGAGGCGAGAGCAGGCACCAGCAGGATAATTGCTATAACGTCAAAGATGGCCAGAAAATCCGGCAAGAATCTGGCTCCTTAAGTTCGGGTTAGCTGTGCACGCGCCTGCACCGTAACCATGGGAACTGTAATGCTTTCAAGGAGGGGCATTGCTTGTCGATAAGAGACCATGTCCCGTTGAACAGGTTTTCGGATCTGAAGGCGTTGGGCCGTCCGAAGGGTTACGCTTTGTGGCAGAGTTCAACAGGTCGATTGCTAAGGGCGGGGCTGCCGACGAAGGCTGTTATTGGCTAGCGACTCGCCCACAACCGGCAGCCGGTTAGTCCCGTCACAACCACGAAGAGGGGGTTTATGAAGGCCCAAATCAGCAAGTTGGTATCGCTCTCGACCCCGGACGAGGTGATGAACTCGTCTCCCCAGTTGGAAAAGAACCACAGGGCCAAGAACACCCCAACAATCAGGCCCGCATAAGTCTCCAGGTATCTGCGGGAGAGGCCGCCACCGTTATCCTCCCTGTCCAACTGCAACTTGTCATGGTATTGCACCACCAGGGTGATGATGATAGAAGCAGCCATGAACCAGTTCATGACGTGCCAGATGTCTCCAACGTCCACCACGTTGCGATAGAAGGGTGAGAACACCAACTGAGCTACGATGACCGCAGCGGCGGCCAAGAGGTATACGGCGATCGCTCTCCTCAAGAGTTCCATGGTTTCTCCTCCTTTGACTGACAGGGAGGCGGCATCAGGTCCTTGTTTCGGTCTGGCTCCCCAAGGCTAGTATAAGTCGGGAAAGGGCAACGGAAAAGCTATCGAAAGCAGCTTGGATTGGCGTAGAAGCGGGCCATTCACACTGCTATATTCCCTTTTTACTCATGGAATAGGGAGGCTCTGAGATGAGGGAATGGTTGCAGGGACGCGTTGGAAGGCTGCTATTGGCGACGCTGCTCTTGAGCGCAGCGGTTGCATTGACGGGGGCCTGCGGGGGCGGGAGCGACGAGCCTTCGCCGACTGCCGCGGCAGTAGAAGCCCCGGCGTCTGCGCCCATGCCTGTGACAACTGCCCCCACCGTGGCTCCGACGCCCACGCCTACACCTGTACCTGCTCCCACGCCAACGCCGGCGCCCACACCCACACCCGTTCCCACCCCCACACCGGTACCTACTTCTACGCCCGTTCCCACCCCCACGCCTGCGCCCACTCCTACGTCGACAGCGACTCCTGAGTCTACTCCGGCCCCCTTGGATTCTTCCGACGACGGGTTCATCGACTTGGACGAACACACCACCTGGCAGGACGTGTACGATGCCCTATCGTCTTCGGAGCAATCATGCATTAACGACACCATAGACGAAGATGTCTTGGAGTCCCTGCTGCAATTGAACGTCTTGAGAGAGCCGGCATTGGAAAAGCCAGAAGAGATTGGGACATTCATTTGTCTGGAGTCGGAGAAGGGTGAACTCCTATATACTTCCGCTGTCATTCAAGGAGCACGTAAGGCGGGCGAGGACGTCAGCCCGGAAGCAGAAGCTTGCATTAGAGAGTTGGTTTCGGGTACGGACTTGGTTGCCATGTTTGGAGCGCTAGTGCAGGCAGATGAGGCCAGTGAACTGTCGGAGGAGATGTTCGAATTTGCCTTTGGCATATTGAGTTGTGTTGGGGTTGGATTCGAACTGTCGGATGACGCAGGCTCCTCTTAGCCCATCCCTCCCCCGAGGCGCCCTGTCCGGTCCGTCACTATAGAAATAGCCGGTGTAATCGGCCTATGTAGCCTTGGGAAGGCCGCATAGGAGTATGAAAACGATGGGGCCCCTATTTCTTGGTGCGTACTATCCAGAGAACGTTTGCCACGGCTATGGCCGCCGCCGCCAGCCAGAGAACCGTGCCCAGCGTGGGGTTGAACGCCAGTCCAATTCCCAGGCCGAGGTAGAAGATTAGGACCGCTAAGACGAAGAGGAAGACGTGGGCGACACACGTCAAGGCGTTTGACCGGGTTCGTCCGTCAAGGTTGAGCGGTTCGGCTGGTTGGGAAGCGCAAGAGCCGCCGTTGCCCCGGGAACCCGCGGGACGGGGTGTTTAGGGCACCGCTATCAGGCTCGGCTGAAGTGGGAAACTGTGACGGATGTCCCTTTCACCGGAACCCCGGCCGTAGCGTCGCCACTTGGGGAAGTTAAAGTCTGAAGTTACCGAGCGGGGCTGCATCAGCACGGCCCGTAGGAACGCCTGCAGGTCAGGCACGTTGTAGATGTTCAACCCGAAGCCCCAGTCGTCCAGCAGGCCCAGAATGCGTCGCATAGAGGGTGTGTCCCACTTTACGGAGAACCGGTTGATGCCCCAGGAGGCGAACTCGTCTAGAAGTGTCTTGGCCTGCTCCGGCAGGGTGTTCATCAGAGGAACCATAAAATCGATGGGGCATTGGAGGATGGCGGAGGGGAAGGCCTGGGCTAGCCGCCGGAATCCCTGGGGCTGAAGCGTCTCTATGTTGCCGTTTATCCACAGGCGGGAGTGTTCCAGACCGGAGGACTTGATGGCGAAGATGACCTCGTCTAAGGCTGCGTCGTTCTCCTTGAGATCGATCTTCAGGGATTTCCCGGCGTTTTTGAGCTTTCCGAGAACGTCCTCGAAAAGGAGCAGGTCTTGGATGCGGCAGGGTGGTTCTTCGAAATGGTCGTGGTGTAGAACCAGCTGGCGCGTCTTTGGGTGGATTCGCACGTCCATTTCGCCCCACTGGACGTTTGACTTCATGAACTCGTGCAGATTATCCACCTCGTTGATGCCGTGCCATACGAACTGCACGTGACGGGGCAGCGAAGATTGAACGGCGAGATCCGACAGGTCGAAGACGTTGCCGGAGATGGAAGCTTGGGGGAGATGCTGCCTCTGGGAGAGAAAGATCGTGTCGGCATGGAGGAGCATCACGTCCTGAGCGGTGGGCATGTGGGAGATGGCCTGCAGGTTCTCCGGCTCGTTGTCTATCATGGCGAATACACGATAGCCCAGGTTGCGGAAGTAGTTCACACCGTCGACTTTCACCTGGGGGATGGTGCGGTCGGAGAAGCCGCGGTTCATGTATAGGAGGCGGTCTGAGAACTCGACCTTGTACTCGTTCCCCAGGAAGTTCAGGGAGCGAAGGGTGTCCTGACGCAGATCCTCGGTGCGCCCGGTATTGAGGCCCACGAAGGTGTTGGGCTGCATCTGGAACCAGCGCATGACTTCCATGACCCCGTGGTAGGGCCGGTGAGATTCCAGGATGGCCTTGGAAGACCAGCGGGTGGTTCTGTACCAGTGGGAGACTTGTTCGCGCACCGAGGGCGGGATGTCCAAGGCTGCAAGCAGGTCCTCGGCCTGGTCCTCGTGCATTGTGACGTGAGAAACGTCCAGTTCGTGGAAGTAGGAGGTTCCGTGAATCTGGTCGAAGGTGTTAAGGGCATGGAGGACCATGTATCGGGTGTCTACGATGGTGCTGTCGATGTCAAAGAGGATGATGAGCCTGTCGTCTGGGAAGAGGTGGCGCATCTTCTCATAGTGATAGGAGAGTTTGTTCATCCACCGGTTCATGTTTCGCATTAGCACCTTCGAAAGATTATTTGATTCGATGGTAGCAGGCGTGGCACTTCCATAGGTTAAGGGGAGATTAAGACTTTGGGTCAGGAGGCACTGCTTGAGGGCAACGCGATTCTTGGACGTCGTTCAGTCGAGGCCCAGGTCCTCCCGGATGTGCCGCAGGTGGCCCAGATGGTCCCGCCAGTGGTTGAGGAAGAGGCCCTCCACCAGGTTCTGGGCGGTGCGGTCCTCACGGTGATTGCGGAGGGGGAACCAGCACGAAGTAGCTTTGCCGGCGATATCTTCATCGGTTGCGTCTGCCAGAACGGATTCGAGGGTCTGGAAGTATTCTGACAGAGCGCTGCGTATCTGGTCCATGTCCATGGCCTGGCGCTCGTCGTTCAGGTGGGTCTCGTCGGCAATGATGGTTATCTCCGGTAGGGAACCGTCGAGGATGCCCTGGACGGTCTTGGGAATGCCGCCCTCCGGGTCTTCGAGGATGTGCCACAGGAGCTCCCGCGTCGACCATTCGTCGTCGTCCTGCTTCCAGTCCAGGCAGTAGTCCATGCCCTCCAGGAGGGTGTCGAGCTCCTGTTGAAGCTCCTTGGCGGAGTCCAGAATAGATTGCTTCAGGGTGGTCATGATTATCCTCCAGAAAACTAGGGATGGGTGTGGACTGCGATGGCTTCCATAACAGCGCTTCTATATTCAGGCAGTGAATGGGCGCGGGCAAGGGAGGCCTTTAGCAGACCCATGGGTGTTCCTCCATCGTGGCGTTCCCCGTTCAACCTATAGGCAAATAGGTGGTGGGCTTCTAGCAGAAGAGCCAAGCCGTCCGTAAGTTGAATCTCCCCCTTTGCGCCGGGCGTTGTCCGCTCCAGGGCGTGGAAGACTGCCGGGGGCAGGATGTACCGGCCCACGATGGCGAGATTGGAGGGGGCTTCCTCGGGCGGCGGCTTCTCCACCAGCCCCCGAATCCTGTACTCGCTCTCTGACAAGGATTCCGGGTCGATGACGCCGTAGCTGCTCACCCGCTCCGGCGGGACCTCCTCCACGGCGATGACGCCGTCTCCCCTTCGATGGTACACCTCAAGCATCTGGGCCAGCGCAGGCGTCTCGTGGAAGACAACGTCGTCAGGCAGTATGACGGCGAACGCTTCGTCGCCCACCTGCTCGCGGGCGGTGAGAACGGCGTGGCCCAGCCCCAAAGGCTGTTCCTGACGCACAAAGCTGACGCGCGCCAGCTTTCCGAGTCGCTTCACCTCCTCCAGCATATCAGGCGAGACCTTGCCTTGGAGTGATTCCTCCAGCTGTGGGTGGGGTTGGAAGTACCGCTCAAGGGATTCTTTGTCCTCGGAGGTAACGAGGATGATCTCCTCGATGCCGGAGAGGACGGCCTCTTCCACCGCGTATTGAATGAGAGGCTTGTCGAAGAGTGGCAACAACTCCTTGGGCACAGCCTTGGTAACGGGGAGGAATCGGGTACCCAGCCCGGCGGCGGGAATTACGGCTTTTCTTACAGGCGGAGGGGTTGGCATGGGCGCAATTCTAACACCGCTCCCAGATGCGGACAACGGAAGGGAGGAAACCGTCGAAGGCCCTACCATATCGGCGTCTATTCTTATACGCCCTTCCCCGTCATTTCCAGGCCCCACACTGACATCCTGATATTGCCGGAATGCTCTCTCTGTTGCTACCCTCTTCCCATGAACAAATTGCCGCGTCTCATTGCCCCCTCTCAACCCTGGCAACCCCGTAAAAGATGGGACATGCTCGCAAAAAACGGCAACTCATTTCCTCCAAGAATAAAAAAACGAGTAATCACTCAAAACGAATCACCTTCACGCCTGAAATCCCCTTAGTATTCCAATACTCGTTCAATACTCGTTTTTGAAATCGAGTCATCCCACAAAGCTAGAGCTAGTGAAACGAGTCCCCGGTAAATCGGCTCGTTTTCAATATGGATTCTCAATAGTATGCCTTGATTGACGTTACCCAGTGGTATCCGAAATCATCCGGGCGATTGACACCCGCCGTTTGGTGGGCCTAACATTGACTCAGGCTGTGCTAGGCGGGGAGCTAGCGGTGCCCTGAACCCGCAATCCGCTATAGCGGGGTTGAATTCCTTCCCGAGGCTAGATCAATGGACCTCTATTCTCTGAAAGGGTGCTGAGGGCTGGGTCCTACGCGTCGAAGACCTGTGAATTCCGCCAGGTCCGGAAGGAAGCAACGGTAAGCAGTCATTTTCGGGCGCCGTGGGGCAGCCTGGCCTGAGCCTAATCAGCCGGATACGTTCATTGATTGTGTCGAAGGAAGGTGCACGGCCTATATCTCCAACATATACTTCCGGTAGGCCTAAGGGTTACAGAAAGGCCCTGGCCCAACATTTCCTAACCGACCAACGCGTTCTCTCCCGCATCCTGGAAGCCGCCGACCTTTCGTCGGATGACACGGTTGTGGAGGTGGGCTCAGGCAGGGGAATTCTCACCCGGCAGTTGGCGATGCTGGCCCGCCGGGTGGTGGCCGTCGAGATAGACGCGGCCTTGGCCGCCGGACTGGCAACGAAGCTGGGCAATCCGCCCAACCTGACGGTCCTGGAGGCGGACGCCCGTACGGCGGACATCCAACCCGACGTCCCCTACAAGCTGGTGGCCAACCTTCCTTACTATGCCGCCAACCCCATAATCCGGCGGTTTCTGGAAATGGAACGGCAGCCCCTTCGCATGGTGGTCATGGTGCAAAAGGAGGTTGCCCATTCCATGACGGCAACCCCAGGCCGCATGACGCTCCTCTCCGTGGCTGTCCAGTTCTACGGTATGCCCCGATTGGTGTGCGTCGTGCCCCCTTCGGCTTTTCGCCCTTCGCCCAAGGTGGATTCGGCAGTGGTTTGCATCGACGTGGAGCCGGAAGCACGAGGGCGGGTGGACGACGAAGCGCGCTTCTTCCGACTGGCGCGTGCGGGATTCGCCGCGCCCCGAAAGCAGTTACGGAATTCTCTTGCCCTGGGGCTTGGCATCAACGGGGCTGAAGCGTCAAAACTCCTCCAACGGGTGGGTATTGATTCACGGCGTAGACCGGGGACGCTGACCGTCTCGGAGTGGATTTCCCTCTACAAGAGTTTGCCAGAAGATGCCATGCCGTCCTCAGACGGCGAAGAGACTGGCGGACGCCAATAGTGGCGGAGGCCCCTCAAGACTCAACTCCCCTGACTGCGCTGGCTTACGCCAAGGTCAATCTCACCCTGGAGGTTTTGGGCCGCCGCGACGATGGGTATCATGACGTGGCCACGGTGTTGCAGACGGTGAGTCTTTACGATCGGGTGACCTTCGCCCCGGATTCCGAAATTCGGGTGGAGTGCTCCGTTCCCGCTCTCTCCAATCCCGACAATCTGGCTTGGAGGGCTGCGGTGGCTCTGAAAAAGGCGACCGGGTATGTCGGCGGTGCACGAATAACCATCGAGAAGGGGATTCCGGAGGCTATGGGGTTGGGTGGGGGCAGCAGTGACGCCGCGGCTACGTTGGTAGCCCTCAATCGCCTGTGGGGGTTGGGTTTGACCGCGGCGGACCTGGAGGACATGGGCCGGGCCTTGGGAGCCGACGTTCCCTTCCTCGTCGGAGGCGGAACGGCCTTGGGTACGGGAAGGGGGGACCGGTTGCTGAGACTTTCCCCTCTGCCTCACCAGTGGCTGGTTATGGTATGCCGGCTGGCTAATATAGAGGAGAAGACTCGCCGCATGTATGACCTGCTGGATAGGGAGTCCTATACCCGGGGGCAAGTGACCAAAGCATTGGTCAACGCTATGGAGCGGGGGCGTTTCTCTTGGCAGACGCTTTACAATGTCTTTGAGTCGGTGGCCTTTGACGTCTTCCCTGGCCTCGACGGAGTAATGCTGGACATGGAGGCCGTCGGCGCCCGTCACGTTAGCCTTTCCGGAAGCGGGCCTGCCCTCTATACCCTGGTTGCTGATAAAGAGGAGGGGCGCCGAATTAGAGATGGGCTGGTCCGTCGCGGCCACCGGGTCTTCCTCGTCGAGACAACGAATGCCTCTCCTCACTTGACGCTGGGCACTGAAGATAACTAGACTAGTTGCGGTCTCTCACAGGTTTGACCAGAGAGGAACTCTAGAATGATAGGAATCTTGAACGCCATCCGGATAGACATGGATCCGGATATGCTTACTCTGGGGTCGTTTGTGCTGACGTGGCACGGGTTTTTCACCTTTGTCGGCGTTGCCATGGCGGTAGCCCTAGTGTCCTACTGGGCCAAGAAAGAAAATATCCCGCCGGACACGATCCTTTCCGTGTCCGTGTGGGCAATCCTGGGTGGCATCGTTGGCGCACGACTGGTCCACGTCGTGGACTTCTGGACCCGTGTTTACCAGAATGACCCTCTCAGCGTTTTCTACGTCTGGGAAGGGGGCATTGCCATCTACGGCGCCGTACTCGGAGGCTTCGCCGGAGGCGCCATATACGCACTGGTGCGTAATCGAGACGGGCTGATCAACTTCTGGAACCGGTTTCTCTTCTTCTTGGGGCGCATTGAGAAGATGCCCATGCCTTCCGTGGGCAAACTGGCGGACCTTACCGCGCCCGCCCTCGTTCTCAGCATGGCTGTCGGCCGCATTGGCGATATCATCAACGGTGAGCACATCGCCCGCATTACCAGCCTGCCCTGGGGCTTCGTCTACACCCACGAAAAGACTCAGAGGCTCTACAGTTTTATCGCTGAGGGCCGCTCCTCCCTGACGCCCTCTCATCCTGCGGTGATCTACGAGATGATATGGGATGTGGCGGTTCTGGGCTTTCTCTGGTTCGTCCTGCGAAACCGGCTGCGACCCGACGGCATGGTATTCGTGTCCTTCCTGGCTCTCTACTCTCTGGGCCGCTTCTTCATTAGCTTCATCCGGCAGGACAGAGTCTGGATAGTGGGACTGGACATGTCGCAGATAATCGCCCTGATTGTCCTGAGCATCACGGTAACGGTCTTGCTATCCAAGGCCCAGGTGGCTAGAACAGGTCAGCGCCGCCGGGCCCGCGAGGGCGGCGCCTAGATACTGGGGTACGGGCGGCTTAGACGCACGATTAGCTTGAAGGTCGGAAGTCCTCCACCTTCATCTCGATGACGTGCCGCCCTTTCCAGGAGTTGGTGGAGAGGGAGTAGGCCAGGTCCAGAAATCCGGTCTCTGGAAGCTCGATGTCTCCCTGTCGAAAGGCGAAAGCCGTCCAGGAAGCCCGCCCGTCCCGTAGCTTGAGCCGCAGGTGCTGCCCTTCGCTGCCGACTCTAGAGACTAGCTGAATCTTCATGCGCCGGGCCAGAAAAACGGGTTTGGGGTTGCCGAAACCGAAGGGTTCGAGAGTGGTAAGGCTCCTGTAGGTCTCGCCCATGAGGTCTGTTGGTTGTCCCTCGGCGTCAATCTTCAGCACGCGGGCGGGTTGGCAGTCGCCCAGAATCTCGCGGGCTATGGAAGTCAGCCTTGCTCGTAGTTCCTGCAGGTTGGTCCGGCTCATGACGAAACCGGCGGCCATGGAGTGCCCTCCGAATCGCTGGAACAGCGGGCGGCATTTTTCGAAGGCGGCGATGACATTGAAGGCGGGGACGCTGCGGGCGCTGGCTCGCACCATGTCGCCTTCGAGGGCCATGACCACCGCGGGCTTGTGAAAAGCATCTACCATCCGACTGGCCACCAGCCCCGAGATTCCGGGCGCGAACTCCTCGTCGGCCAGGAGAATAATTGGCTCGTCCGTCTTCGCCATGGCCAGCGCCTTCCGGCATGCGGTCTCCGTGTTCCGCTGGCGTTCCTTATTGAAGCCTTCCACTGTTTCGGCCAAGCTGTGGGCTTCGCTGGCTGAGGCGCTGGTGAGCAGGCGGTAGCTGGAGATGGCGTGCTGAAGACGACCGGCGGCGTTGAGGCGGGGTGCAATTACGAATGCGATGGACCCGCTGTCGATGGCGTTGGGAGAGAGCCTGGCGCGGCGGTATAGGGCGTTCAAGCCGGGGCGGGGCGTTTTTCGTAGTTGGAGGAGGCCCGCTTTGACTATGGCCCTGTTTTCGCCGAGGAGAGGCCCCAAGTCGGCGACGGTGCCAATAGCGGCGAGGGCAAGCAGTTCTCGGGGCCACTCTTTACCCAGATGCCGGTAGAGGCCCTGCACCAGCTTGAAGGCCAGTCCCGCCCCCGTCAATTCCTCAAAGGGGTAGACGGAGCCTGGTATTTTGGGATCGATTATTGCCAGGGCCGGCGGCAGCGTGGGAGGTGGGGTGTGATGGTCGGTGATTATGACGTCCAGACCAAGGTCTGCGGCGAATTCGACCTCCCGGCCGGAGCTGACGCCGCAATCCACGGTGACGATGACGGACACGCCGGAAACCTTGAGGGCCTGCACAGCCTCCATGTTCAGGCCATGGCCTTCTGCGACGCGATGGGGAATGTAGGGGGTGACCTGCCCGCCAAGGGCTTCCAGTCCTTGGGCCAGGATGGCTGTGGCCGTAACACCATCGGCGTCAAAGTCGCCGAACACGCCGATAACTTCGCCGGATTCGATGGCTCGCGACAGACGCGTCACGGCCGGGGTCATATGAGGCAGCAGGTTGGGGTCGTGGAAGGGTTCCGCCGGGCCTTGCAGGAAGAAGTTGACTTCCTCCGGTGTGGAGACGCCGCGGTTGTGGAGCACCTGTGCCACCACCGGTGACAGTCCAAAGGCACGGGCGAACTCAGGCGGTGCCGGCGGGAACAGCCGCCAAGTTTTATTCATGGATCGCTGGCGGACTGGTCGGATAGCGCTTTGATGGCGTGGGCCTATTGGGGGGCGGACGTGTATCGGCGTCCGTTTTCGGTCTAGCGGAGGGAGAAATGGCTAGAAGTTTTCGGCTTGGGTGAAAACCAGCACGGAGTTGTGGCCACCGAAGCCGAAGGAGTTGCTAACCACGGATCGAATGCTCTTGGAGCGGGCCGACTCGGGCGTGTAATCCAAGTCGCAGTCAACGTCGGGGATCTCCAGGTTGATGGTGGGCGGCACGATATCTTCCCTCAAGGCCAGAACGCAGATGCCTGCTTCTACGGCGCCGCCGGCGCCGAGAAGGTGGCCCGTCATCGACTTGGTGGAGCTTACGGAGACTCGGTAGGCGTCCTCTCCCAGGGCGAGCTTGATGGCCAGGGTCTCCTGCTTGTCGTTGAGGGGCGTGGAGGTGCCGTGGGCGTTTACGTAGTCTACCTCGGAAGGTTCCAATCCTGCCCGACGGAGGGCGAGCTTTACCGCGCTGGCGGCACTTTCGCCGGTTTCAGAAGGCTCGGTGACGTGGAAGGCGTCGGAGGTAGATGCGTAGCCCGCTAGTTCCGCCAGGGGTTGCACACCGCGCCGCAGGACACTGTCATGGCTCTCGAGCACGAGAATGCCTGCGCCTTCGCCGATTACGAAGCCATCACGCTTGGCGTCGAAGGGTCGGCTGGCCTTCTGCGGTTCGTCGTTACGCCTGGAAAGGGCGCGCATGTTTCCGAAGCCGGCCACGGCGATGGGGCATATGGGGGCTTCGCTGCCGCCGGCCAACACTACGTCCATTTCGCCTCGGGCTATGAGGCCTGCCGCGGCGCCAATAGCGTCGGCCCCGCTGGAGCAGGATGATACGGTGCAGAAGTTGGGACCGAGGGCGCCTGTCATCATCGACAGATGGGCCGCGGCCATGTCGCCAAGCATCATGGGAATCAGGAAGGGGGATACCCGACGAGGACCTCGGTCGGAGAGGACGCTCTGTTGGCTAGAAAGGGTGAGAATTCCGCCGATGCCGCTACCCACCAGGACGGACATGCGGTATCTATTCACATGGTTATTGTTGTTCAGGTCGGCTTGGGTCAGTGCCTCTTGGGCGGCGGCGGCGGCGAACTGGGTGAACCGGTCCGTGTGGCGGGCCTGCTTCCTGTCCATGTGGGCCTGTGGGTCGAACCCCTTAACCTCGGCGGCAATTTGGGTGCTGAAACCGGCAGTGTCGAAGGCGGAAATCCGGTCGACGCCGGACATTCCCGACTTGATGCCTTCCCAGGTGGAGGGCGCGTCAAGACCTTGGGGGCTGATAATCCCCATGCCGGTGACAAATACCCGGTTTTGTTCGCTAGCCATAAATCGCAGCATTCATAGTCGAATGGGCCGCCTTCGTTAGTTGAAAGAGGCTCTAAGTTTGGCACGACATGCCGAAGCGGGCGTTGCCGTTGGTTACTCTTGGCTCGCCGCCTTCGGCGGGGTCATTTTCAAGGAGTTGCTGGTGAGAATGCGGTTCTTGGAGGAGTCGAGCCGGTCTTTGATGGCCTCCCCAAACTCGTTAACCCGGGTGGAGATCGAACCCTTCAACTCCTTGCTGGTGGCAGCCAATTCTTTGCGGTGGTGGGTGAGCCTGCCGGAAAGCTCCTCCCCCTTGGAGGCCAGCCGGATACGATACCGCTCGACGAGGCGGAAGAGCCTGGCGTAGAGATCGTCCACCGGGTTGAGCTTGGAGTGGAACTTGTTGAAGATGCGGCGAGACTCTTCCATCCCCCAGCGGTGGTCCTGGAACACGAACTGGCGGCCAGTGTAGAGGTGATAGGGACGCATCTCTCCTTCGCCGAGAACCTCTCCGTTGGCGTCTAATGGCACCAGGTCGGTCCAATTGGAGGTGGCGGGAAGGGGTGTTAGCAGATTGGCGGTCTGGTACCGGCTAATCTGGCTTACCCAGTCGGCCATCTCCATTATGCCCTCTTCCGTGTCGTAGGGGAGGCCGATGATTGTCATGGCGACGATGCTGAATCCCATCTCGTTCAGGTTGATGAGGTCCTTGTACACCTGACCCGGGTCCTGTCGCTTGTTAACCAGTTCGAGATTCTTGGCGTCTGAGGATTCCACGCCCACGTAGAGCATCTCCATGCCGATCTCTCGCAGAGCGTGGGAGAGCTCCGGGTCTTGGCCTATCTCCGCGCGGGTCTGGCAGATGAGGTACATATCGTCGGAGTAGCCCTTCCACTCCTTGATGCGCTCCAGCCGCTCGTTTCGGTATTTGACGGCCCGGAGGGGCGGCGGGTGAAGGTCGTCGGAAAGAAATACGCTGAATCTACCACCCCTGTTGGTGTGAATGAGCCCGTCGGCAGCCATCTCTTGGAGTTGGGCCAGCCGCTTCAGTTCGGTTTCCCGCTTGACCATCCGATATCCCAGGAATTGCTGAATGACCTGGCAGTAGGTGCAATTCTCCGTGCAGCCTCGGACAGTCTCCATGACTCCGCCTACCAAAGGCTTGGAGGAAGTCAGGTCGCGAATGGAGTAGAAGTCTGGCAGTTCCACCAGGTCCGGAGGTATGACGCCGACACGGCGGGTCTGGGTGGTGTTGCCTTCCACCTGGTAGGTGATGCCGGGAATCTTGGCCAAGCACTTGTCCCGTTCGTCCCCTTGAAAGGTGAGGAGAACGTCCAAGAGCTGGCCGATGATGTCTTCGCCTTCCCGCTGGACGATAACGTCGAAATTACCTTCGCGGAAAGCCTCGTCAGGGAGTGGGCCCATGTGGGGCCCGCCGCCTACGGTGATGATTTCGGGGTGGAACTCCTTGGCCATGCGGCCTATTTCGTAGCCGCGGGGAACCTCGTTGATGAGGGCGGAAATCAGGAGGACGTCTACACCCTCCAAGTCCTTATCGGGGTCGATCTTGCCGCTGCGGTCTTCGAACCAGATATCCCGCTCGTAAAGGTAGGGACCATCCCACTGGGCCAGGGCGCCAGAAAGGAAGAGCATCCCCTGCCTAGGGATGGCCACATATTCGAAGTTGCCGCCCGGGGACCTGGGTTGTACCAAGACTACTCTTTTAATTCGAGACACTGGAGGAACCTCCGGTTATCCTTAGTGTGTTGTATTGGGAAGGGGATATTTTCCCCATAGGCAATTGTGACTTTTCGCCTAATGGCTTAGCGTATTATACAGATAGGAAAGGCTCAATGAAATAGGCAACCTTTGCTACTGGCCGATAGTTGAAAAGCCCACGTGCATGGCTTTATTGACGATGGATTCCTTGGATAGCCTACGATATCATATTTCAAGAGGGGTTTCCACAAGTCAGTTTAGGGATGCGGCGCGCCAGACGCGCATACTGAGCGGCGCTGCTATGCAGTATGGACGAATCTGACGCATCTCTTCTCGACGGGCGAATCCATTCTTTTATGAGGCGGTGATTTTGACCGGTGTATTGGATAGCGGAGCCGTGGCAATTGAAACCCACGGCTGCAAGCTGAACCAGGCGGACAGCCAGGCCCTGGCCCGCCGGTTCGTCTCGGCGGGCTATCGAATAGTTGCTCTCTCCGACGGGCCGGACATCTACGTGCTTAACTCCTGCACGGTTACCCACGTAGCCGACGCCAAGGCGAGACAGGCTCTCCGCGCCGCTCGCCGCAGGAACCCGGCTATGATGGTGGTGGCTACTGGTTGCTACGCTCAAAGGGCGCCGGAGCAGCTCAAGCGCATCGCCGGGGTGGATCTGGTCTTGGGCAACTTCGAAAAGTCGCAAATTGTGGCGCAGGTGCAGCGTTTTCGGACCGTCAAGACCGTGTCTTGCGCTGAGGGTGCAGGGGATGCCGTTGCCCAGGAAAGCCTGGGACGAACTCGCGCTATGGTGAAGATTCAGGAGGGGTGCAACCAGGTTTGCGCCTACTGCATCGTGCCCAAGGTGAGGGGTCGGGAGCGCAGCATTCCGCTTGATGAGCTGGTTAAGGCGGTGGATCGGCGGGTGCAGGCAGGATTTAAGGAGGTGGCACTCACGGGCACCCAGTTGGGTTCTTATGGCTTCGACCTTCCCAAGGACGTCGGGCTAAGGGACCTCGTCGCGAGGATTCTGGCGGAAACCAGCGTCGAGCGGCTGAGGGTGTCTTCTCTCCAGCCCCAGGAGATTACGCCCGCTCTACTTGACCTGTGGCAGGACTCCAGGCTTTGCTCTCATTTCCACATGCCTTTACAGAGTGGTAGCGACGCTGTATTGCGCCGCATGCGACGGCGATACACGGCCGAGGAGTACCGTCGGACGGCTTCAAGAATCTACGAGACCATTCCCCACGCCTCTGTTACGGCGGATGTCATTGTGGGGTTTCCTGGAGAGACGGAGGAGGACCACCGGCGGAGCTTGGAATTGTGCATGGGGGTGGACCTGGCCGGAATGCACGTATTCCCCTATTCGGTTCGGCCGGGCACCAGTGCGGCACACATGGACTCGATGACGCCGCCCCGTTTGAAACAGCGACGGAAGAACGAGATGTTGACTATGGCGCGCGAGAAGGCGTCGGATTATCGACGTAGGGCGCTGGGGAGTGTGCGTCCTGTTTTGTGGGAGCGGGAGGTCAGGTCGGGTGTGCTCGGTGGATTAACGGACAACTATCTGGGGGTGGAGTCTAAGTTGGCTGCGTCAATGGTGAATGAAATAAGTAGGGTGCGCCTGATGGAGGTAAGGGGAGACGTGGTGATGGCGGAAGCGATCTGAGCGCAGTGAAGACTCCTTTGTCCTGAGCCGTCGAAATTTGTTTGCGTTGGGCATACGTGTTGCGGGCTCGGCATCGAAGGACGCCGAGCCCGCAATTGTAGGCTAGCCGTGATTTAGGCGGAGGTCTACAACTCTACGGGTCTCAGGAAGATCTTTCCGTTGTAGTTTTCGAGGTAGCCGGCCTTACGGTCCGTGCCATGGGAGAAGATTATCAGCCAGCCTTCTTTCTCGGCTCGTCCCAGCATTTCTCTTTTCATCTCGAGGGTCTCCTCTGGATACTGGTCGAAGGAAGGAATTGAGGCCAGGTCCAGGTGGTGGGCCGTTGGGACCAGGTCTCCAAGGAAAGCCACGCGTTCGCCCCCGTGGTTCAGGGTTACAATCTGATGTCCCCGGGCGGGCCCGTTGGTCATGGTGACGGAGAGACCTGGCATTATCTCGTGGTCGCCGTCCATGAGTTCCAGCTGGTCCCACTCTGCGATTGGTTTGAAGTTGTTTTCGAAGTAAACGTTGCGAAACCTCTCGCTGGGACTACTGGCCTCTTCCCAGCAGGAGCGTTGGACGAAGTGGGTGGCTTTGGGGAAGGTGGGTATCAAGTCTCCGGTGCGGTCCAGCTTGGTGCATCCCCCACAGTGGTCAAAATGAAGATTGGTAAGTATTACTATGTCTACCTGATTGGGGGCCACTCCCATGCTTTTGAGGCTCTTGGTGAGTTTGCTAGGCCCCAATCCGTACTGTCCTCTCATCCCATCCATCTCCTTGGATCCCACACCGGTGTCTACAACTATGTTTTTGCCCGCTAGCTGAATGAGCAGGCAGTTGAGGTTCAGGGTCATTCGGTTCTTTCTATCGATTGTAATCCGGTTCTCCCAAACAGTCTTGGGTAGATGACCAAACATACAACCGCCATCACGTTTGATGGTTCCATCGGTAAGCAGTTTTATGGATGTTGTCATCATGGCATTAAATGTCGACTCCTATATTCAGATGGCTTATTGGACTAAGCCGCAGAAAAACTAGAGGGTTCCAGCTGACGCCGTATTTCCCCAGTCATCGTCAAAATTCATCCTCACCTCCTAAGCAGAAATTCCAGCGTCGTGGGTAGAAAAAAGTTGCTCTAGGGCATAGGCCCGAAACGAAAAGAGTCCCACGTATTCGTTGGCTGTGTCGTTAGCAGATCGACCAGGCACCCTGTACGGAATCGGTCTGCGCTGGTAAACTACTGATACCAAGAAACATAATTCTAGCCATCGGTTTTGTCAAGTAAAAATCAAGAAAAATTTGAACCTAGTTTGAGATAATTTGTGTGTTTTAGGAGGTCTTGATATGAAGATTGGCGGCTTCGACCACCTAGTGCTTCGAGTTAACGACCTGGATTCGGCTCTGTCCTTCTATACTGAGGCGTTGGGTTTGGAACCTCTTCGTGTTGATGAATTCCGTCGAGGCGAGGTTCCATTTCCTTCGGTGCGAATTTCTACAGATTCTCTGATAGACTTGGTGCCTAAAGCCCGTATGCCGGGATCTAATAACGTGGACCACTTCTGTCTGGTGGTTGAGGGTGACCTGGATGGGTTGGCGTCAGAGCTTCAGGCCCGTGGTGTGGAGGTGACTGGTGAGGCGGGCCGAAGGTGGGGCGCTCACGGTTGGGGAAACTCCATCTACGTGTCAGACCCGGAAGGAAATACTATCGAGCTGAAGAGCTACGCAGAGAACTAGTCTCACGCGTTCGGAGATTAGGACTAGCGCAGCTTCGGGGCTACCTTATCTGCCAACAGAGTGATGGAGTTTTCGATCCGGTCGCGGGGGATTAACCCGCCGAAAGTCGCCTCGGCGATAACGGAGCTAAGCTGGAACTCCTCCTGAAGCTCCAGAAGCCGGTCTGTCACGAATTCAGGGGTGCCGTAAACTGTGTCCGTTTCCAGGATCTCCTCGAAGGTGATGCGTTTCATCCGCTCGCCGCGGTCTACCCGCTCCCTGTTCTCCTCGTCGGAGAGGCCGGGCACCGGCTCGTTTAGGGTGGAAACCACGCTCTTGAAGAAATTCAGGGTGCTTTCCTTGGGTTCTGACCGGGCCTTCTCCATGGTCTCCGCCACGTAGACGGGTATGCGAAGAGATACGTCCGGCTTGCCCGGATGACCCGATTCCCGCCACTCCCGGCGGTAGGTTTCCACCCGCCCCTTAACCAGGTCCGATCTGCCCCTGACGCCTATGAAGATAGGCATGCCCATCTTGGCGGAAATGGAGTAGGTGACGGCGGAGGTGGCGGCATTCCGAATGGGTGGGTGGGGCTTCTGCAATGGCTTGGGCACCACGCAAACGTTGTCGTATTGGAAGAACTCGCCCTCGTGGGAGAAGCTCTCCTGGGTCCACGCTTTCCGGATGATTTCCAGGGTTTCGTAGAAGCGGGCGCGGCTTTCGGCGTAGGGGATGTTGTAGCCGACGTAGCCGGTGGGGGAGCCGCTTCGACCAATGCCGAACTCGAACCGGCCGCCTGAGATGTGGTCGAGGGTGGCGACTTCCTCCGCAAGCCGTATGGGGTTGCCCAGGGGCAGGACTTCCACGGCCGTCCCCACGCGCACATGCTGAGTGCGGTTGGCCACGGCGTTGGCTATCATGAGAGGCGACGAGAGAACGGAACGGTCCGGCGAAAAGTGGTGTTCCGCCAGCCAGATGCTGTCGAGGCCCAACCGGTCGGCCATCTCAATCTGGCTGAAGGCCTCCTCAAAGGCCTCGGCGTGGCTGGCGTCGGGGCGTAGGTAGAACTCAAAAAACAGGCCAAGCTGCACCGGCGTCCTCCTGGAGGTAGGATGGTCAACGTCTTTGGCGATTCTACCACCGCAGGCCCATTGTAGCCACCGCCGCGTGTCAGGGCTGGAGGAGCCGTCGCTCAGGCCCTATACTTTGCCGTGGAGGTTGAGAAGATGCAATTTGCCCTTTCTGAAGAACAGCGTTTGGTGGTAGCCACGGCGAAGCGGGTGGCTTTGGAACATCTGGAGCCGAGGGCCGCCCACTACGATGAGAATGCCACGCATCCAGTGGAGAGTTGGCGGGCCCTCTGGGAAAACGGCCTGCTGGCCATGGCGGTACCCCGCGCATACGGGGGGTTGGGCCTGGACATGCTCACCTACGTTATGGTTGTGGAGGCGTTGTCCCAGGGCTGCACTAACACGGCCATGACGGTGCACATGCATTCGGTGGTCCAGCTTTACATAAACGCCCTTGCTTCCCCGGAGGTCAAGGCGTGGCTCTATCCGGAAGTGGTGGAGGAGGGTAGGATGTTCGGCAGCTGGGGAAGCGAGCCAGGCCGTCGAGGGGGGTCCGGCGTAGTGCAGACGGTCATCTCGCCCGATGGCGCGGGCTTCGTCATCAATGGGCAGAAGCACTTTTGCACAATGGCCGGCGGGGCCTATAGATATATGGTGCATTGCAGTATGGAGGGGCTAGACGGTTCCTACGGCGTGACAATGGCCATGGTCCCCCACGACGCCAAGGGGCTGAAGATTACGGGGGAGTGGAATACTTTGGGAATGCGTGGCACGGTGAGTCCCAGCGTATCCTTTGACGGCTGTTGGGTTCCGGCCAGGGCGGTGATGGGCCGACCGGGACAGTCGGAGAGGGTGGGCGTTGGCCAGGGCTTCGGCTTGGGCTACGCCGCCGTGTACCTGGGAGCTGCTACGCGGTCGTTGGACTTCTTCATTGAACACAGCAAGACGAGCCGTTATACGCCGGACCCGGAGATGCTATCCAACAGCCTCGTAATCCAGCGGGGCGTGGCGGAGATGACGTTGGCTCTGGAGGGCGCTCGGTGGGTGTTATATAGCAGCGCCATCCGATGGGAGGAGGATGCAGACCCGATCCGGCGGGCTATTCTGGCGGCAAGGGCCAAGTACGTGGCCACGCAGGCGGCGCTGATGGTGACGTCGAAGACGCTGCAGCTGGCTGGCGGACGGGTGGCCCACCGGCGATATCCCCTGGAGCGTATCTATCGGGACGTGCGGACTTGTACGCTGATGCCTCCCAACGCCGACCGGAGTTTGGAGATTGTGGGGCGTTCGGAGCTTGGGCTGACGGACGACCTACTGGTGCTGCGGCATTCTTCGTAAGGGGTACATGATTGGAGAAGGGCGGTTCGCGAACCGCCCCTACGAGAGAGGTAAGGACGTCTTGGGTTGGGTGAGAGGACTGGTTTGAAACCAGCCCCTACGGATTGTTGCGGAGGGTGGGAGTGAAGTGATGAAAGAAGGGCGCCCCCAACATTGGGGGCGCCCTTCTTGGTTCCGTGCGTATTAGGTTGTGGTTTGCCTTAGCCTATTGTTCAGGCCAGCCGTCGGGAATCTGGTCTGCATTCAAGGCTCTTTCGATGGCCAAGGAGGCATCGGTGGTGACCCAGGTCTTCCATACGTCGGTGTTGCCCTTGAGCCACCAGAAGGCAGAGTCATTGACGGTGGCCTCCGGGTTATCATTCTGCCATGCTGCCACGATCTTGTATCGGTCGATGTCGAAACTCCAACTTCGGAACATGGACACAACCTCCGGGGCCCGGGACAGCACGTCCGGGACCACAGCTATGAGGATAGTGGCGTCCTCATAGCCACAGGCTTTGGTGGTAAACCAGCACTCATCGCTGTAGGCGGGCTCCTCAAGGCGAACCAGGTCTAGCAGCAGGGGAGGATCGTTGGTGCCCCACTGGTATCCGAGCCAGGGTTCATTCTTTGCGTACTTGCCGTAGAGTTCAGCGTTGGCTGCAGCTCCGTCCCCGGGGCTGACGATGTGCACGTGATCGTCCAGGCCGTAACCTGTTATCTGAGAGGCGTTTACTGCTTCGCAGGCCCAGCCGATGACACAGGAAAGCAAACGGGCCTTGCCACCCGTTTCCACCGTGGCGAAGAGCATCTTGTACTGGTCTTCCTTCAGGTCTTCAACGCTGTCCAGATCGGGGTATTGTTCCTGCAGGTAGGCGGGTATGACGAAAGCAGACTGCCAGTCTTTGCCGAGGCTTTCGCCTATGGCAACCACCTGTCCCATCGCCTGAGCTTCGGCCCATGCCTCGTCCTGGTTGGGCAGCCAGATCTCCATGGTTACGTGAGTGTCACCGGCGCGAAGGCCGTTGAACAGCGGGAGTGTGGAGCCAAACTTAGTGCCCGTAGGATAGCCGTAGCCAAACTCCACAATGTATTGAGCAATGCGGTTTTGCACCTGGGCGCTGGTCCAGTTCAGGTCGGAGAAGATGATGGTTTCCTTAGCGGTCATCATCATTGCGTCCCGCTCTTCCAGGGCCTGGGCTACTATGGCAGCCACCTGCTCTTCCGTGAGGGCGTCCTGGGCGCCTTCGTCCAGAATCGACTTTATGTCGCCAGCTGAAAGGGTGCCCTCAGCGGCCTGCATGACGGCAGAGGAAACGGCCTTATCCATGTCTGCGCTGGTGATCATGCCGGCCTGGGCGTCCATGACCGCCTGGGTGATGGCCGATTGAACATCTTCCCCAGTAACGGCGTTGGCGGTAGCCGCATTCACGGCTCCTTCCACCATGGCTTGGATCTCCGCGGGGGATGCGCCTTGGGCGGCTGCGGAAGCCACGGCTCCCTCCACCATAGCTTTGATCTCCTCGGGGGACATGCCCTCAACAGAGGCGGCTATGCCGACCATAGCGGATTCCACCATAGCGCCGATCTCTTCCATGGAGACCTGCGGCGCGGCCGGTTGCTGTGACCTGGCAACTTCTTCGGAAACTATCTGCCTGATTTCCTCGGCGCTAGCGCCGGACGGGGCTGGCGTTTCGTCGTCACTGCCACAGGCACCAACGACGATGGCGAACATGGTCACCATTACGCCTACTAGAATGAGATACCTAGAGAATCTTGTACCTAACATGTTTACTCCTTTCGTAATTGGGGGTTCCTCAAACGCTCTAATGCGCCTGTAAAAAAGCTCCCGGCTATATACCAGCTATCCAACGCTCATGAATCTTTGTTGTCTCTGGGCGAGGGATTGGGTAAGTCGGTCTATGATGATGGCGAGGAAGACGATTGCGAGACCGGCAATTAAGCCATTGCCTGACTGGTTTTTCTGCAAGGCTCGCAGCACATTGTCTCCCAGGCCGCCTGCCGCAACCATGCTGGCGATAGTTACCATGGCTAAGGCCATCATGGTCGTCTGGTTGATGCCGGCCATTATGGTTGGCAAGGCCATGGGTATCTGAACCTTGGTCAGCATCTGTAGGGGGGTTGTCCCGAAGGAGCGCGCAGCCTCCACGGTTTCACTTGAGACTTGCCGAATGCCGAGGTTGGTCAGTCGGATAACCGGCGGGGTCGCGTAGATTATGGTTGCGAAGATTCCGGCGGGTTTGCCCAGCCCAAAGAATAAGATTCCCGGGAGAAGATAGACAAAGCTGGGCATGGTCTGCATGCCGTCCAGGACGGGTCGCATGATAGAGTCGGCCAGGCGGCTGCGGGCTCCGATGACGCCTAGGGGAAGGCCTATGGAGATGGAGATGATTACGGCCACCACCATCAGGGCAATGGTGTCGATGGTGTTTTCCCATAGGCCCATGAATCCCATATAGAGAAGGGCAACGGAAGTGAATGCGAGGAAGGCCCATCGTCCTACGATAAAGGAAAGGAGGCCAAGGCCCAGAATCACTACAGGCCAGGGGATCCATTTCAGTGCCTTTTCTATATAAAGCAGCGCATAGTCGACGGCGGTGCTGAGACTGTCGAACAGCCAACTGGCTTCTACGGTAATCCAATCCACGGCATCGTCAATTGCTGTGCCCGTCACCTGGCGAACCGTCTTCTTCAGTTCTATGGAAGAGTCACCGGTGCTTTCGACGGTGGAGACTGTGGTTGGGAATTCCATGTTAGGTCCCCACGTAATGAGGCTCACAACCAGGAGGGCGAGGACTGCCGTCATGCCGATGAACCAACGCCTGTAGCGAATAAGGAAGTCGGTCACGACTCCCAGTGAAGCGGGTGTTCTTCCGGGTTGTGTGGTTCCCAATCCAGCCACGTTAGCTCTCCTCTTCCGTCGTGGCGGCCATGCCTGCCAGCAACGCACCCCGGTGAACCTCGCCTAACAGTTGCCCTTCCGGGCCGACGACGGCGATGGGGTAGTGGGTTTGGGCGGCGATGGGGATGACGTCTTCGATATAGTCGTCGGGGCCTGTCGTCATTACCTCGTCCATCTCTACGTCTTCTAGCCGCTCCACTTTCTGGCGGGCAAGGGCGGCGGCCCGGTCTTCGGTGAGAATTCCCTTGACGCCTCGTTCTCTGTTCAGAAGGAAGACGTGGTCCATATCGTTGGTGCGCATGACGTGGAGGGCGGTGCGGGGGCCTTGCCACTGGTAGACCACGGCGTCGGGCTGCTGCATGATGGCGTTGACCTGGATGACCTTGGCCCTTGAGACGTCCTGAACGAACTCGGCCACGTAGTCGTCGGCGGGCAGGGTGACGATCTCTTCCGGTGTGCCGTTCTGGACTATCTCTCCGTCCCGCATGATGGCGATGCGGTCTCCGACTTTGAGGGCTTCGTTCAGGTCGTGGGTAATGAAGACGATGGTCTTGTTAAGTTGGGATTCCAGGGCGATTAGTTCGTCCTGCATTTCGCGGCGAATGAGGGGGTCGAGGCCGCTGAAGGGTTCGTCCATGAGCATAATTTCCGGGTCGACAGCCAAGGCCCGGGCGAGGCCGACCCGTTGCTGCATGCCGCCGCTCATTTCCCTTGGGAAGTAGTTCTCCCAACCCTTTAGCCCCACGGCTTCGATGGCCTTGGAGGCAAGCTCGTAACGTTCTTCCTTCTCCATGCCCCGCACCTCTAGCCCGTAGGCCACGTTGTCCATGACACGGCGGTGGGGCAGGAGTCCGTAGTGTTGGAATACCAGTGCTATTTTCTCACGGCGGAAGTTGATTAGCTGCTCTTGGGAGTAGTCCAGGACGTTCTCACCGTCGAAGTAGACCTGCCCGCTGGTGGGCTGGATGAGGCGGGTGAGACATCGTACCAGGGTGGACTTGCCGCTGCCGGAGAGCCCCATTACCACGAAGACTTGGCCTTCTTGAACCTGGAGGTTAACGTTCCTAAGAGCGACGACGCAACCGGTGGCTTCCTGGATTTCGGTTCGGCTCTTGCCTTGCCACTCCGGTTGAAGAATGCGGTGGGGATTATTCCCAAAAACGTGCCAAAGCTCTTTGACGTTTATTTTTGCGTTGTTGTTCTGCATGAGCTATCCGACTATGTGTGGCGCGGAGCTACGCGGGAGTTTAGGATTGTTGCCCAAAGGGGTTTGGTGTTTCGAGGGCAATCGGCCCGGTCTGTTGAAGGAGCGGATGCCTAAGACGGAAAGCCTAATGGCGGCGCTGGTTGAACGAGAGGTACCCTGGGGCCAACATTCTGAGTCCTTTTATAACAGCGTTGTTGGTTGCAGTCAACCCAAAGCAGCCAATGGGGAACGTGCGCGCTCGTTGGGAGAGGAATTAAAGCGGGGAGAATCGAGGGTGGAAAGGAGTTCAGAATAACGGCAGGAAGGGCTGGTGGTTCCCGAAGCGCCCCTACGTGACTAGGCGATAATTTCAGGGGTGAGAACAGGTAATGGGAAGTTCTATGTTAGACTCTAGAGCAGTACAATCTGAAATTTCTTCAATGGAAAGGGGATTACGCGAATGAAAAGCACCATAGAATTCAGTCCTTCCTACACCATGCTGACCCTAGAACTCGCTGCGGGGGAGAGCTTCAAGGCTGAACCGGGGGCGATGGTTGCGCAACAAGGGGTGGAGATGCAGACGGGCATGGGCGGCGGCGGGTTGTTTGGCGGAATAAAAAGGATGATGGGCGGAGAGTCTTTCTTCGTCAACACTTTCACTGCCGGAAGCGTGGGGGGATGGGTAAGTATATCCCCGCCTATTCCGGGAGATATTCACTCCCGGGACTTACAGCCAGGAGAGAACCTTTTTCTCCAGGGAAGTTCTTTTCTAGCCTGCACCGAGAATGTGGAGACGGATACGCAGTTTCAGGGGATGAAGGGGGTCTTCAGCGGGGAGAGCATCTTCTTTCTGCGGGCGTTTGCTCAGGGAGCCGGGGGCACCGTTTTCTTCGATTCCTACGGGGCCATCAAGCGGCTAGACCTGGACAGCGGGGAGGAGTTGGTGGTGGATACGGGGCACGTGGTGGCCTTCACGGACGGCGTGGAGTACTCCATTGGCAAGGTGGGGGGCTTTCGCTCGCTGATAGCGGGCGGAGAAGGACTGGTGATGAAGTTCAGGGGGCGCGGCCAGGTGTGGATTCAGAGCAGGAACATGTTGGGCTTGGCTGAGAGGCTGATCCCGTTTTTGCCGAAGAAGGGGTAGGACGGGGCGGGGGAGACGGCAAAACTCGTCCACCTGTCGGAGTTGGGTTGTGCCCACTGTTTTCGGCTAGGCTTGCAGCGGGACTCTTTCGGAAACCCTGACCTCAGGAAGAATGTAGGGATCAATCGCAATGTCCGGCTTACTGTTCCGTGGTGATGAATTGTTGCCGGATAGGAGGCTAGCCAAAAGTCGACCATGCAAGTACGTAAAGTAGGGCGGGAACGCCTCACCGACCAAATTGCGAATTAGGTAGAACCTGTGGGCCTCAGTCGCTCGTGTCCAGTCGTAGAAGCGAGGAACAGTCTGGAGGTCGGAGCACTCTAGAATGCTCATCACCCGGTTTTCCCAGGGATGAATTTTGAAGTCGCTTCCTACGTGGCTTGAGTTCGTGGTGATTGTGTACGAGGGCCGTTCAGGGCTCATGCGTCGGTAACTGGAATGGAAGCCCCTAATGAGTGAAGAGTGCCCATCTCTTTCGACATAGGGACGGTTACGCATCACTCCGCTGCAATCAGGGCATCGGATTAGCCCTGCCTCCACCCCCTGTCGTTTACACTCTGGGCAAGTGTCGTTGTCGTAGGCGCTACGCCCTGAATACGGCGGTATTTCGCTGACCTGCAGATAGCGGTCCGCTCCGTACGCGAGAGCGAAATGTAGAGGGTGGGCGCCTCGCGCTGTATCCTTCGTCTTTGCGTCCAACGGCTCGTATGCCATAGCCTGCAACCATTCGCGAATGGTTGCCCAGGGCTTTGTCCCGTTGACCTGGTGCTCTGCGTGGGTTGACTCCGGTGTGGGCGAACGGCCGGAAGTCTTCAACGAGTCCAACCAAGCCTCATCCTTTCGAACCGCGACGATTAGGGCCCGCTTTCTGACTTGGGGAACGCCGTAATCGGCTACGTTGACAACGTTAGGAAACACCTCGTACTCGGACAGGCCCTTGTGGAGGTGATTGATTGTCATGTCCCGCTCACCGTTGTGCTCTACTTCGAGCGTCAGCACTTGGCGAACGTTTTCTATGACGATGATTCTGGGTTTGAGTAGCCGCGTTACTGGAATCACTTCCAGCAGTAGCCTGTTCTTTTCCTCTAGTGCCTCGGCGCGCGGCGTTCGTCGTTTACCCCTGCTGGGGTTGGAAGTGCTCATGCCCTGGCACGGAGGAGTAGCCACCAGCAAGTCCAGTGGGCTAGACTCAACCTCCTGGTATGCTCTTGCGATGTCCTCCGCGTGGTCGCGGACGTCGAGTGTTAGCCACTGTGAGTTGGGGAAGTTCTGAGAGCCGATGTCGGCTCGCTTCTGGTCCAACTCAACTTGTACGGCGAAGCGGAAGCCGGCCAATTCGTATCCGAGGTCGCTAAGGCCTGCCCCAGAGAAGAGCGAAACGGCAGTCCAGGGGAGTTCATACGTTGGCCTGCTCTGTAGTATGAAGTCACGGACCGGTTGAATGCGCACCGGTTACTCCTGCGTCGACTTTGACTCTTACGGGAGAGATTGACTGAATGAGCGAGGCTACGCAGTCAACGGTCTTTGTCAGGGCCGCTTTGGTTCTGACGTCATGCTCCGGTATTCGAAGCACCGTCCAGCCCAAGCCTGTTAACTCAGTCGCGACCCTTTCATCCCGTATCTTGTTAGCGTCGATTTTGCCAATCCAGAACTCTCCGGTCAACCCTTCGTGCTTGCGACATTGAAGACAACCGTGCCAGAAGCAACCGTCAACAAAGACGACCATCATCTTCCGTGGCAATATCATGTCAGGGGATCCAGGGAGTTTCTTGCCAGTGGCGGACTTGTAGCCTTCGTAGGTGTAGTAGCGGATCCCTTGACGCCACAACGCCGATGCCAAGGCTCGCTCGGGGGCGGTTCTTCCCCGGTTGTGCGCCATGGCGCGGCGGCGTTGGGTAGGGGTCATGACGTCTGTCCGCAAAGCCCTATTCTCCATCTGGGGCCAATTCTGGAAGTTCCCCTTGCATTTTCCGAACCACGTTTAGGAAGTCTTCGTGACTTCGGTTTGTGGACTCAAGTAGGTCGTGCCAAGTCTTGTGAAAAACGGCACTGTCGGTGTGGATAGGGTTCTCTCTCAAAGCGTCTAGGTTTAACGAGTCGCAGACAATCGTCAATCTTGCTTCGGGAAACGATGCCTTTACTGCTGCAGTATCACTTATGAAATTCCTCACGGCGGTTAGATACCCGAATGCCCTTTCAAACTCTTCATTTGCCAGAGCATGCTGAGGACGTTTGATCTCTATAACCTCCAACCTACCTTCGTGGTTGAGCATTACGAAGTCGGGTTTCTTGTTTGGTTCGTCGATGGCTGAGGTGACTATCTGCTCGTTGTAATTGGCCAAATACCAATTCTGGAAGTTTGCTCGGGTTGAAGCGAGAGACTGGTTGAAACTCAACGGCGTCCAATCATGATAGAGTATCCAGGGCGCAGTTTCGATAAGCTTTTGCAGTTGTTTCTCCACCGTGGCTGGGTTGGATATTAGCTTCATGAGCTGTTGAACGACATCTACGCGCTCTTGAGCGACTTGGCCAAGAGAATACATCTCTACCAATCTGGCCTTTTCAAAGAGGTCGAGGATCATGTCTGTAGGACCATCAACCAATGAGGCGACTTCATCTAGGGTCGCAAGTAACGTGCTATGGGGACCAATCGCATAGGCCAACTGCACCATTCGGTCTCTGTAGCCCGGGTTCGTCATTGCGTCTCTATCCGCACGTGCTACCAGCGACCTAGCTGCTCTCAACACCGATTCCCGTATAGCTTTGTCGTTTGGGTGGGCTACCATGAGCCTCTTGTCCAAATGTGACTCTTCCAGGAATATGTCCCAAGAACGCCGTCTTGTGCTTGCCTCTGACTTAGCAGCAAGTTCTTTAAGAAGTTCTTGGCCCCATTCACGTAGCGGAGTTCCGTAATCAGAGTTCCAGATGATGTCCTGTCTGTCAGTACGGACAAAATCCTCGTCCTCATCAAGCCACTCTGCATGGATCGCTCCCGTAAGGTAACTTCTCATCTTGAACTCACCAGTGAATCCAGTCTTGATGTCAAAATCTCTAGTTTGAGCGACAATTTTGCCGCGAGCATACAGCCGAACACCGGCCATAACTTCGTCCTTATAGGAGTCTTTCGCGTAGGCAACCCAGCCGGTTACTGGTAGGAATCGGTCTTCTACTCTCACTGGTCTATCTTTTACATCAATACGAGTACCAGGCAAAATGTCCACGTTTAGGGTGCCAAGCTCAATTTGTTGGTCGGTTCTCGTGCTATCTTTCAACCGTACGCTCCAATTGATTTGGCCAAGCCCGAAGCGGGCGGCTAGTTGACGATCTAATTCCTCCCCAGTAGGAACTCGCCTGCGGTCAAAGCGCTTTAAGAGCAAAGTAGTTCCGGTGCAGTCCCTGAAGCTTCCGTCTTGCGGACCAGGGAGCGGGTGATACGGCAATACGTTTCCTTTGTCGTCGAACTTCTCGTCCAAAATCTTGTCGAGATCCAGAATCAGATTTGAGACGACGTAACCGCGGTCGGTCTTTTCACCGCCGGCGCTTATGACTTCCACCTCATGACAGATGCCAAAAGGCGCCAACTTGCCGATACCCTTTCTACCCATCACTCGTCGATTGTGCCTAGGCGTTCGTTGACTGCGTGAAACTCTCCGGTTGTATCCAACGATTAGATAGTAGTCGTTGACCTCTTCTGCAGTCATGCCATGACCATCATCCTCAATGATGATCTCAAATCCTAGGTCTTCGACATTCCCCGCGATCTTCCTAGCCAGGTATTTTCCGAAAGGCAGCGTGATTTTGACGTTCTCAGCATCCGCGTCGTAAGCATTGGCTATCAACTCGGCCAAGACAGCAGACACCCTGTCGTACATCTGAATTCCCAGCTTGTCTATGGTAAGCCGGGATATTCTCATGGTGTACTTTGGGGAACTATGCTCCAAGAGGGCACCTCGATCTGAAGAGATCACTGGGTTGTCTTGGTTGGTATTCTCATAGGTTACACTGCGCAGGCTAGAGGGAGTGGCACGCCTGACAGGATTCGAACCTGCAACCCCTGGGTCCGAAGCCCAGTGCTCTATCCGTTGAGCTACAGGCGCGCGGTGAAGTGTCGTCTATGTTTGATGGGGTGAGCGATGGGATTCGAACCCACGATCTCCTGGGCCACAGCCAGGCGCCTTAGACCTCTTGGCTACGCTCACCGCAATGGCTTACCTGTGGCAATGAAGAATTATAAGCCCTTTGGGACTGTTACGCCAAGGTCGTGTTGGACGGGGCTGGCTCTGTGCGGGAAAGAAGGGATGGGGATGGGTTCCCGCTCCTGTCTTCACGAGGGCGGGCTATTTGCGAGGACAGGGGAGGGTGCACCCCCATCCTAACCTTCCCCCCTGAAGGGGGAAGGGAAAGAGGGGAGGGGATTCGTTCTTTTCTGTGGTGAAGTGGAATGGGAGGGAGAGGAGAGCGACGAGAATTCTCGGCTTCGCTTTGCTGCCCTTGGCGTGACAGGTTGCCCGCTGGAGAACGTCGGATGGGTCCCCGCCTTCGCGAGGACACGGGGAGATGGATGGCGCACAGGCAACGAGATTCTTCACTTCGCTCCGCTTCGTTCAGAATGACATGTGGGGGAGTGGGAGGGGATGGGTTACCGACTACCGTCTTCACGGGAGGAGAATGTTGTCGGGGACAGGGGAGGGGCGGGTTGCTACGGCGACGAGATTCTTCACTGCGCTTCGCTGCGTTCAGAATGACATGTGGGTGGAGGGGGAAGGGATATTCTGGGACTGGGCCGGCTGGTTTTATTGCTCATGGTTTTCGTGGGATCACTCCCATCCTAGCCTTCCCCCCTGAAGGGGAAGGGAGGGGGAGGGTGGGTTAGGACTCGCTTGCCAGGGCCAGGTTGACGAGGGTTCGCACGGGGACGCCCGTTGCGCCTTTGACCAGATAGCCCTTGTCGGCAGTGCTGCCGGCCGTTCCAGCAATGTCCAGGTGGGCCCAGGGGACGCCATCGGCGAACTCGGAGAGGAACTTGGCGGCGGTGATGGAACCGGCGCCCCGGTCGCTGCCCACGTTCATCATGTCGGCAACATTGCTCTTGAGGGTGTCCTTGTATTCGTCGAACATGGGGAGCTGCCAGATGCGCTCTCCTGTATCTTCGCCAGCCTTCAGGACCTGGTCGATGAACTCCTGGTCGTTGCCCATGACGCCGGTGCATATCTTGCCAAGAGAAACGACTATTGCGCCGGTGAGGGTGGCGATGTCTACCATGCGGTTGACGCCGAGTTCCCTGGCGTAGGTCATGGCGTCGGAGAGAACCAGGCGGCCTTCTGCGTCGGTGTTGATGACCTCCACGGTTATTCCGCTCATGGTCTGGACGATGTCGCCAGGTCGTTGGGCATCGCCGCCGGGCATATTCTCAGTGGCGGGGACGACGCCGGTAACGTTCACCTTGGGTCGGAGGCGACCAAGGGCCTGCATAGCGCCGATGACGGAAGCGCCGCCGGACATGTCGCCCTTCATTCGCTCCATGCCACCAGCAGGCTTCAGGGAGATGCCGCCGGTGTCGAAGGTTATGCCCTTGCCTATGATGCCCAGGTTGTCCCCGGGGTTGTCGGGGTTGCCCTTGTATTTCAGGACGATTAGCTTGGGCGGTTGATGACTGCCGCGGGCTACGCCTACAAGAGCGCCCATGCCCTTTTCTTCCATATCCTCGCGGTCGAGGATTTCGATCTCGAGACCCTCGGCATCGGCGACGCGGCGGGCGATCTCCGACATCTGGGTGGGAGTCATCACGTTGGCAGGTTCGTTGGCCATGTCTCGGGCGAGGCATGAAGCTTCGGCGAGTATCGTGCCGACCCTTAGACCATTCTGCATCTCGGCGACTTTCGTCTCGTCCTGCTCAATGACTGTCAGCTCGTCCAACTCTCTGTCGTCGCCGTTGGAGGAGAGGTAGTGCTTGAAGCGGTAGAGGCCCAGGAGGGCGCCTTCGGCCATGGCCTGAGCCGTTGATTGAGGGTTGAGGCCGCCGATGCCGGCGCCGTGGGCGATGGTGCAGGCGCTGGAGACGTTACGGCTTCGGAGGAATCGACAGGCGTCGCCCGTGACGTTCCGCACGGTGTTGGCGGAGAAATTCTCCTGCTTGCCGAGGCCTACCACGAGGACGCGGCTGGCTCCGATTCTGCCGAAGGTGTGGATGAGGGTCATCTCCGAAGTCTTGCCCTGAATTTCGCCGTCGTCTATAAGCTGGCTGATGGCTCCTCCAAGGGCCTGGTCAACGGCGCCCGTGGCTCCGCTGGGACTCTTGACGCCCTCGAAGAGGTTGACTATCAGCGCGGGTGTATTGACTTTGGTTGCGTTTTCTCGCAGGACTCTAATGTTCATTGCGTTCTCCTATGGGTTTGTGACGGCAATGGTAATGGATTGGACGGGGATTATCCAGAAAAGAGGATCTGGATTAGGAGGTGGACTCGTTTTGGGAAGGTTAGGCGTGAGAATGACTCGTTTGTGAAAACGAGTCAGAGTAAATTCGTGCCTGAGTTTATTCGTTTCAGGCGTGGGGACTCGTTTCAAAAAAGTTAGGCAAACGAGTCGGTATTTAGGTGAATTTTCGCGCTACTTTGTTAAGGTGCATGGGTCTTTCCAAGGGAAGGGTATCAGGGTAGGGGGATTTACAGCAATGGGAAGATGTCAGTGGGAGCATGGGGTATGACTCGAAGGTAACGAGAGCTGGATTCCGGCTTTTACGGGGAGGACGGCTATACAAAGATCTCCCTTCGCGAGGGCAAGGGATTCACCCCCATCCAAACCTTCCCCCATCGAGGGGGAAGGGATTAAGGGGGAGGGGCGACCAGAAGGTTCGGCCCTACGGAGTGTACGGGTGATGGGTAGTGGTGGAGAAGATGGGTCCCCGCGTTCGCGAGGACAAGGAATGGGGTGGGTTAGTCCTCCGTGTAGTAGGCGATTCCGATGAGTCCTGGGCCGGTGTGGGCGCCCATGACTGGGGTGAACTCGCTGATGAAAAGCTCGCGGCAGTTCATGGACTGCAGGGCCTGATCATGAAGGACTTGGGCCCTCTCGAGGGCGTTGGCGTGCATGACGTTGACGTGGGAGGGTTTTCCCTCTGTGCGCTCAGAAACGATGGTTAGCAGCTTTTCCATGGCCTTGGTGTTGCTGCGAGGCCGGGCGATGAGGGTGGCTTCTCCTTGGCTAAGTTCTACGAGGGGCTTGAAGCCCAACAGAGTCCCCGCCCACGCCTTGGCCTTGGTGATCTTGCCACTGCGGCCCAGGTATTTGAGGGTGTCGAGGTAGGCTAGAAGATGGAGGCGAGGCACGAGGTCTTCTATGCGGGCCACCGTTTCCGACAGGCTCAACCCTTCTTGAGAGGCTCGGTGGGCCTCGAGGGCGACGAAGCCTTGGGATCCCGCGACCGCGCGGCTGTCGAGCACGTGAATTTCAAGGTCCGGCCTTTCCTCCAAGACGAGGCGGACGGCAATCTTGGCTGAGTCGTAGGTGACGGGGCTGAAGCGGGGCGAAAGGGTGATGCAGAGGATGCTCTGGGACTCTTTTGCAGCCTGTCGGAAGGCTTCAAGAAAGGCCTGGGGGTTGGGGCCGGAGGTAGTGATGACGGACCCGTTGAGCGACTGCATGAGGTAGAAGTCAGAGGTGTTAAGGTCGATGCCGTCTCGGTACACCCGGCCATCGGCGATGAGCTGGTGGGGAACGACGATGATGCCGGACTCCTTCAGCACTTGGGCCGGCAGACAGCAGCTGCTGTCCACCACTACGGCTAGCCTGGGACGCTGAACCAATGGGTCACCACTTGTCCGCCGCGGTGGGCGGGTCGGCGCGAGGCCGTGCGCCTGGTCAATCTAGCCTCCAGGATGGCCGGGCTGAAGAGAAAGGCCACCGAAGACAGAATGACCAGTATGACGGCCAGTAGGCCGAAACTCAGGGGAATGGCCACCACGGTGTAGATTACCATCAAGGCCGTGGAGAGGGTAAGCAGAGCTATCTGTACCAGCCGGCGGCCGACTTTGAAGAAGATAGCGGTGGTGACGGCCAGGGCGAGGAAGACTACTACCCGCGCGCTGTCCGTCTCTTGAATTTTGGAGGAGCTGGACCAGAGTGACCCCTGCCAGTTCAGAAAGAGCAGCCAGGAGGTCAGGAAGGGAAAGGGAAGGGCGGTGAGGGAGGCCAGCAGCCAATCACGCTTGACCAGTCGCATGATTACGCCGGCCAGTATCCACAAACTGATGGGCACGTAGATTATTAGGGCCAGCAGAAGGGGAATGCTGAAGGGCAGGCTGCCCTTGGTCAGCAGGGTCCAACCGGCGTAGCCCAGGGCCATGAATGCCATAATCCAAGAGATGGTCGGGGCTGCCAGGCAGTAACCCAGCCAGGAGTAGGTCCACTTGGCGCCACTCTTCTTCCATCCCCTATAGGCGATGAAAGTGAAGAGGGCCATGCCCACCATGAGGACGAGGATTTCCGTCCAGAGGTGAAGGGCAAAGAGGGCTGCCAAAAGCAGATGAGGCAGAGTGGCCAGAAGGATGTCCCGCCAGTTGCCCCGGCTATGAATTGCGTAGAGGTCATTTGCCACGGCGTCGGGGCGGCCCATGTGTGCGGCTGCCCTTCTTTGCGCCTCCGGAGGCGTCAGGCCCGCCTTTTCCATTTCGGCGGTGCGTTCCTCCAGATGACCCTCCATCTCTCGAAGGATATCGTCCTTAGTATCCGGAGCAAGCCGCAGCTGCTTGGCCAAGTTCAGAAGGTATGAATCACCCCGGCGTGAGTTGTCCCTGGGTTTCATGGAGGGTCAGGCTCCCCAGGCGGGGATGAACCGGTTGATGGCGGTGGAGAAGCGGCGCCATTCTTCCAGCCGTTCTTCCAGCACTTGCAGCCCCTTGGCGGTGATGGAGTAGTACCTTCGGGGGGTGCTTGTAGAGCCGAGGCTCCAACGACCCTCGATGAGACCGGCAGCGGCCATCCGGTGCAAGGCGGGGTAGAGGGTGCCCTCCTTGAACTGGAAATAGCCCAGGCTACGCTGCTCGATCTCTTTGACGATGCGGTAGCCGTGCATGGGCTCGTTGGTCAGGAGGGAGAGGAGAAGGGTTTCGGTGTTGCCCTTCAGGAGTTCTTTCTGATACATGGCAAATCCAGTGGGAGTTGGTGAAGGCATTGTATCTGTGGCGGGGCCAGGCAGTCAAGGAGGGGGATTTTTGGCGGTTAGCCTTTGTTAAAGTGAAGGCCGAGCGTGGCCACGTAGAGATTTAAGGGCTAGGGGATTATTACGCCTGCCTCGTTGGCGTAGACCCAGTAGGCTGAACCTACGGCCAGAACGGCCTCAGTGCCGCCCGCTAAGGACAGACGCGTCAACTGGTCTTTGTCCGAGTCGTAGCCGAAGGCGACGTTCGCGTCGATGTTGGCGAAGTACTCGGCGGCTTTGACGGTGGTTCTGGCGGGCCGCCGAGCTACGTCTGTTACGGGGACCAGATTCCAGCCTTTGAATACCCCAATGTGGGGCGGAGCATCAAAATAGCTTTCCCTTACGAGTATGACTTCTAGGTCCAGGGCGCTTTCCGACACCATGAAGTAACCGTGTTTGGCGTCTATGGTCATCAGGTCGCCGGTGAAGGTCCCGTCCTCTCCACGAGTGGCGGTCAACCACACCCCCGTGGCATTTTCGTAGGTCGCCACGGTGGAGATGTCCAGCTTGCCGGCGAATACGGCGTGGACGCTTCCGTCCGCTGGGTCGGCAGGCAGGGACACGAGGTTCAAGCCGAGGTTGATAGGCAGCTTGTACGGCTGACGTTCAATCACCGTGAAGTTCAGCGTGTCCGTCGACCAGTTGCCTGCGTTGTCCTTGGCTTCTAACTCTAGCCGGTAGTCGCCGAGGTCGAGATTGCCGGGGTGATAGTAGAAGAGCAGGTGGTCCCTGGTGATAACGTCGCCGGTAACGTCATCGCCGTTGAAAGTAGCGCTGACGAGTTCCACCGTATTGTGGGTATCGAAGCTCACGTCCACCAAGGTCGGGTCGTCCGTGGCCTCGCGGGTCTTGGCCGGCGGGGGAAACTCGTTGTCCGTCTCTTTGGCGAGGCCGTATTCTGCGGCCTCGTTTTTGAAGTCTATCCTGATGAACACGTCTGGGTTGACCGTTGTACCGCCGTCCTCCGGCATAAGGGTGGGGGGACGCAGCTTGCTGTCCACTTCAAAGAGGATGGCCTTGGAGTCCTTTAGAGAGGCGGCGCTGAAGTCGGTTTCGTCCAGACCTACGGTGGCTTCTATTCTGCCCCCCTGGTCCACGGCGGACACGCGCACGGCGTAGAGGCCGTCTCTGGAAAGGGCAGCTGTCAGAGTCCAGCGGTTGGTTGTGCCAATGGAAAGCGCTTCTCCCTGGCTAAACCTGACAAGCGAATAGTCGTCGCCTATCCTATTGATGGTCACCATGGGATTGCTGGAAAGCCGTTCGTCCGAAGAAATGGTAACGGTGACGGCCCTTTTGGTTACCGCGCGGGTCCCGCCGCCGCCCGTTCCCGTTACGGTGACGGCGAGCTTGGCGGGGATGCTGTCTTCGGCGGTGACTGTACCGGCCTCGACAGGGTTGCCGGCCTTGTCCGAGACTGCGCCCTCAGCCACCTTTATCTTGGGGACGGCGTCAGAGACAAGCTCATTGACGGCGAGGTAGACATTGGCGTCCTTGCAGATCACGCTGTTGGGGGCGGCTTCGTCTACTTTGAAGTCGTTCACGGTAACGGTGGCACAGTCTAGGGCCTCGTTGAAGACGGCGACTATGCTGGTGCGAATGGCATCCGGCCCCTCCTTCTCCGTATCGTCGTCGAGCCAGGAGCCGGTGACAGCCTTTTCCAGCGAAGGGTCTGCGGTGTCTACCCTGATGACGTGGGGTTCGCAGCCCGTCTCGAACTCGAGGGTCTTCTCGAGGGAGGCGATGAGGGTGGCCGTCTGGGCTTGGGTACGTTCGGTGCCGAACTTGAAGCTATATACGTCGCCTGAGGCTATGACGCATTCGGTTTCTCTGTCCGCGTCGCTGACGCCAACGTTGCCGGCATTGTCCGTGGCGACGGCCCACCAACGAATCTCGTACTGGCTGTCATCGGTCAACTTTTGGCTGTCAAGCGCATCCTTATTGCCCTTTCCCTCGTTGATGGTTACGGAGGTGGAGTAGCCGTCAACTACGCTGCGGAGGTTTAGTTCGTCGCGTTCGAAGACTACGCTGTCGGCGGCTTGTTCTGCTTCCAGGTCGTATAGGCCGGCGACGACGTAGGTGCTGTCTATGTCATCGTCGTCGATGTTGAGGCCCGACTCGGCGTCCGTAACTTGGAAGGACACGGTAGGTTCGTCCTCTCGTCCGGCGGAGCCACTGGCGGGGGAGAATAGGGCGAGGGTGGGGGCGTGCACGTCCAAGGGCAAGGTAGCTTCACGGTCGTTGGGGGGAGAGTCGTCCTCGTAGGTCACCAGTATGAAATCGCCCTCCTTGTTTACCGGAAGCTTCACCGCTTTCTCTTGTGCCGCTGCGCAGCCGTCCGAGCCGGCTTCGCAAATGACGATGGTTGAGACGAAGACGCCGGAAGCGGCGTGGGTTTCTTCAAGGATGACGCCGATGCCTTTGGGGGCAGCGTCGGTGCTGATTCTAACTTTGCCGGTGTCGCGAGGTGCGCCGGCCGCCGGAAGGAACTCGCGCTCGGGGTAGGCGCTGTCGGGGCTTCCCCAATACTCGTACTCAACGATAACGTTAGAAGGTTGGCCGCCCGGACCTACGCCAACTTCTGCCCCCGGCTGGAAGCCAGGTTCTCCTGGCTCGCCGATTGCAAAGTGGTTGAAGACTTTGAAGGATACGCTGGCTGGGGGTTGGCCGTTTGTACCTGCCGGGGTGAAGAAAGCGTCAATCACCAGATCCGACTCTTCTTCGTTTGCGGGAGGTTCGTTGTAGGCCCTAATGCTGGCTTTCAGCATCATTTCGAGAATTGGGACTGTTTCTACATCCTGTGTTGCTTTGAGGCCGGGGGACTGCGCCTCCAACACGTCTATCCAGCCGTAATCCGTAGGCAGAAGCGAGTGTCCTTCGGGCACGGGAATGGTGGCGCCATTGGTTAGAGAGGCGTAAATTTCTTGCCCCTGCCGTTCCCTGCCGGACTGTTGTGCAGCCGACCCGGAGCCGAGGGTGGTTTTTGTCTTGATCCAGTACTCTAGTTTGACGGTGTCTTCGGGTACGCGTAGAACGCCGTTGGTCTTGTCGTACCAGATGGTTTCCGAGTCTGTGACGACATTATTGCCCGCACTATCGAGGGCGCGAATGTCCCGTCTATCGACCCTACCGTCGCCGTTCATGTCCTGCAGGTCGAACCATTCTTCGCCCACCAGGGGCTGAATGTCGCCGGCAGATAGGCGGCTGCCATCTAAGACGTCGGCGTTTTCGCCCTCTCTCTTTATGACGACATCCAGGTCTGTGTCTGTAATTCGAAGCTGAATTCCGACGGTGGACGCGGGCCCGTTGAGGCTAACGTAGGAGATGGGGGTGATGCCTGTAGCGTCCATGAACTCGATGGTTCCGGGAAAGGAGTCGGTGGAGGCCGCCGACGCGGGGAGGGTGGTTAGGAGACCTAGCAACAAGGCCAGGAGGAGGGTGGGGGTGAATCGGGTAGGCCTTAGTCGCACTTCGCCGATTTTTTGGGGCGCCCACAGGGGGGCGACTGGGCGCAGGAGATCGATAGAGAGCAGAACTTCCTAGTTGTAGTCGATTCCGGATAAGGATGTCTTTCATCGAGAATGGAGCGCATGTTCGTATTGCAATTGTGCGAAACTAGAGGCATCCGTAGGATACTACCGAACAAGGGGACTATTTGCAAGTTGACCGGGTTGGTTACGGGGGAGGTTCCGTGAACTTTTCACCCTGGGCCTCCGCATCCTTCCGGTGGGCATTCCACTCAGCCCACAACCGACGCCCCTCCGTCCGGAATCTGATACGGAATTTTTCGGCTCCCTCTCGCAACTTTTTGCTCAGCCATTTCTGGAGTGAATGGGCAAGCACCATTGAGGTTCTCCCAATTTCAGTTATGGCGAAGGCGGCCCCGGCGGCAATTGTCACTACGTCGTCAGGTGCTGAGAGTACAGCTCGGTTGTTATGTTTGGAGTGTTTGAAATGGGCCCGTGGATGTCAACGTCGGGGTGGTTCCCGGACCGTGTCAGCAGAAAAGCCGCTCTGGGTTAGAGTTGGGCACAAGACGCTGGAGAAAGAAGGGTGTACGAAAGGGAATCGATACTAGGATCTTTGGAGTATCTCGGCTGCGACAAAGAGAAAAATCATTACCAGCATCGGGGAGAAGTCGAACATGCCCACCCGGGGTATTACTTTTCTTATAGGGTCGAGGATAGGTTCCGTAACGCTGAAGAGCGCGTTGACTATGGGATTGGTGGGAGACAACATCTGTGCCGCCACCAGCCACGAGATCATGACGCGACCGAATATGACGAAGCCCACAAATCGCAGGAGAATTCCAATGCCAATAAGGAAATCGTTGGAGGCCAAGTTCGCTACTCCTCAGACAACTCCACGGACCTACGGTGGGCGGCGACGACGGCCTTCATTACCGTGGACCGGAATGATTCTTCCTCCAGGGCCATAAGGGCCGCAGCGGTGGTGCCTCCGGGGGACGTGACCATGTTCTTGAGCTCTGCCGGGTGGCTCTTCGTCTCCTTCACAAGCCGCACGCTGCCCAACACCGTTTGGAGGGTCAGCCGGCTTGCCATGGGCCTGGGCATCCCGAGATGTACGCCGGCGTCTATCAGCGACTCAATGAAGAGGAAGACGTAGGCGGGACCGCTGGCGCTAAGGGCCGTGGCCATGTCTATGTACGCCTCCCGGTCCACTCGCATCTGATCGCCCAGGGTTGTCAGAATCGCCTCGGCCTGGGTAGCGGCGTCGTCCGAGACGGACGGGGCGCATAACCATAGAGTCATACCTTCGCCGATCTGGGCCGGCGTGTTAGGCATGACACGTATGGCTGCGGCGTGGTCGAGTTCGCCGGTGAGGGTGGACATGGGTAAACCGGCAATGATGGAGAGGACCGTTTGACTAGACGATAGGCAGCTTCGTAGATCGGGCGCAACGTCTTGGAAGTTCTGGGGTTTAACGGCGAGCACCACGAGTTCGCCTTTGGACGCGGCGACGTCGTTGCGGGGCGAAGCGTAGATTCGATAGGCGTCTGAGAGGTAGCGGCACCGTTCCTCGGAAATCTCGCCCACATAGACGTTCTCCGGCTTGGCCAGAGATTGGGAAAGAACGCCGCGAATCATGGCTTCCGCCATGGCGCCGCCGCCTATGAATGAAAGGTTCATGGAACCGCCCTACTGAAGGTGTCGCATATTATAGCATTGCAGGGGGGGTATCCCTATGGGACGGGGATGATTTTACGGGGTGGTCCCGCAGCTAGGGCTGAGGATTTCTAACCTGCGGCATATTTGAGGCCTTTTGACTTCGCTCCGCTCGGCGGGCATTGGTTCCGTACACGAATGCGCTAACCAACCCAACTATGGCAGTAGTTGCAAGGATGAGACCAGCCACGTTTTTATCGTTATAGATGAGAAAGACAGCACCGCCTAAAGCGGCCAAGGTGATGATGAACCCAAAAATGATTCCCAAGCGGCTCCTCTGAGAATCGCCCCCAATCACTAAAGCCTCAAGTGCCATGCGATGGGCAGCTTGTTTCTCCGCCATGCTTATGATGCGGTCCGCAGCGCCGGGAAGCGCCGCCTCGTACTCCTCTAGTATAGCCGGGGGAGGGATAGGCCCTTTCCATGCTGTGACCTCAATCGACTTGGACGAAACAACAGGAGCCTGCTGCTTGGCAGGCTCCTTCTCGACGATATTACGAGCTTTCTTGTTCTTTCGCTTAGGCATTGATCAAGCTATTCAGGGGAATACTTCCATCACCTCATTTTCATAAGTCTTCATAGCCTCGTATATATCCTGGCCTGTCATAGCCCAATCCGACCATATTGCGATGGAATCTGCTGCTTCACCATCTGATGAGTAGTTATACTCATTGAGCGTACCGCCGAGATCAGCGAGACGCGCCATACCTTCTAAGAAGGACGGGCATGCAACGAGATAGTCAGTGCGAACTCCCACGGGCCACCTCCCGCATCTCAAGCTATTAGTTTAAGTATAAGCTTCAACTCGCGAGATTGTAAACATCATCTCCCGCGTGTGACACTCATTAATCAACTGAGAGTCAACAGCCTCATACTATCAAGCATTGTTTATATCGTCAAGATGGAGACTGGCAGACGGTCTGACGCCTCCTCTAGTTGGGAAGAGGGCTATCGCGACGCTAGTGGCCTTGGTTGAGGCCTTGGCCGGTGCAAAGAAGGGAGGCCAAGCGGATGGTCTCTATCATGCTGGTATGGTCGGCGATTCCTTGGCCGGCGATATCGAATGCGGTGCCGTGATCCACGGAGGCGCGCACGAAGGGCAACCCCAGGTTGACGCTGACGCTCTGTTCGAATCCGTGCACCTTTATGGGAATGTGGCCCTGGTCGTGATACATGGCCAGCACAACGTCGTAAGCGCCGCGGATGGCCTGGTGGAAGACCACGTCGGCAGGGATGGGGCCTTGGGCGAGGATGCCCCGGCGTTGTGCGTCTTGCACTGCGGGGGCTATGGCTTCGGCCTCTTCGTCTCCCAGCAGGCCGCCGTCGCTGGCGTGGGGGTTCAGGGCGGCTGCGGCGATTCGGGGCTCAGGGAATCCCCATCGACGGAAGCTATGATGGGTCAACTCCAGCATGGAGAGTACGCGCTCTCGGGTGACATAATCGCAGGCCACGCGCAGGGAGCGATGGGTGGTGAGGTGAACGACCCGCAGGCTGCCGGAGATGAGCATGGTTGCAACGGCGCTTACGCCCGTAATCTCCTGTAACAGCTCCATGTGGCCAATGGCCTTGTATCCGGCCAGGCTGGCGGCTTCCTTGTTCACCGGGGCGGTGGCCAGAGCATTGACGCTGCCATCCAACGCCAGATGCGCGGCGGCGGTGACCCACTCCATGGCGGCGCGTCCACAGGGAGGTGAGATGCGGCCCACGGTAATTTGCCGGGAGTCCAGGTTCTGCGGGTCGATGATGTTGACCAGCGAAAGGTCATCTTCCGCCTGATCCGGCGCATCGATGGGCCGGGTGTCGAGAGGTGCGTTGGTTAGCTCAAGGGCGGCCTCCAAGGCGGGCACGCTGCCGACGACTATGGGCCGGCAGATGGCATGGACGTTGGGTTCCGACAGCGCCTTGACGATGACCTCCGGGCCGATGCCGCAGGGGTCTCCCATGGTGATGGCGATGACGGGTCTTTCCGTGTTTGTCATTGGGGGCCTCTTAGGGCGACGCTATTCGCACCGGTTCCAGCCGCAGGAGAGGCAGGCTTGGCAGCCCTCCTGGAAGATGGTCAAGCCGTTGCACTCGGGGCACCGTACGCCGGTATTGTGAAGGTGTGTGCCGTTGCCGTTGGACTCCCTGGGCTGGGAATATTCGGCGGTATCCAGCTGAAGCTGCTTGGCGTAGGACGGATGTCCCTGACCGCGAACAGAGCCGGGGATGTGGCGTTCCAGGGCCAGGGCCACGGCGTCGGCGGGGGAACCCACCAGAATGCCCTGGTCCCACGCAGGCACGCAGGTTATGCCCTTGAGCTGGTCAATAATCTCCATTGGGTCTATACCGGAGCGAAGGGCCAGGGAGATCAGGCGGGATATGGCCTCCATGCCGGCGGATTCGCAGCCGCCAGCCTTGCCAAGGGTGGAGGAGAAGACCTCGAAGGGACTCAGTTCCTCATCGAAGTTGACGGTTACGTACATGTTGCCGTGACCGGTACGCACTCGCTCCGTGACGCCTTGCATCCGGCTTGGTCGCGGTCGCATCGTCAGGGTGGGGAAAGCCGTCGTCGCCGCCGTCTGTTCGCCCTTGCTTGCTTGGACCTCCAGCACCTGGGTGGGCTTGGAGCCGTCCCGGTAGATGGTGATGCCGATGCAATGGGAGCCATAGGCCATCTTGTAAGCCTGCTGAACGTCTTCCCGGTTGGCGTCGTTGGCCATGTTGATGGTCTTGCTGACGGCCAAGTTAGTGTGCTTCTGGTATACCCCCTGCATGTTGACGTGGGCCTTGTAGTCGATTTCCAGGGAGGTCTTGAAGAGTTCTTTCACGTGCGGCGGCACGGCGGCGACGTTCTGTACGGAGCCGGTGCGGGCCACCTCATCCATAAGCTCCTCGCTGTAGTAGCCGCCGTCCTTGGCCATCTCAACGAAGTAGGGGTTGACCTCCCGTAGCTGCTTGCCGTCCAGAACGTTCTTGACGAAAGCGACTGCGAAGATGGGCTCAATGCCGCTGGAGGCGCCGGCGATGACGCTGATGGTGCCCGTGGGGGCGATGCAGGTGCGGGTGGAGTTTCGGATGGGTACATCTTCTCGACAGGCCGGATATGCGCCTCTCTCTTGGGCGAGTTCTATGGAGGTCTCCCGGGCCACCCGGTTGATGAGACCCATGACCTGGTCAGCCACGTCCAGCGCCTCGGGGGACTCGTAGGATATGCCCATTTTGATGAGGGCGTCGTGCCAACCCATGACGCCGAGGCCAATCTTGCGAGTCTTCTCCACGGCTTCCTTCACCTGCTGGATGGGAAAGTGGTTTACGGTTACCACGTTGTCCAGGAAGCGGGTGGCGGTACGGGTGGTCTCCGCTAGTCCGTCGTAGTCGAAGACGCCGCGGTCTACGAATCTGGCCAAGTTCAGAGAGCCTAGGTTACAGGCTTCGAATCCCAGGAGGGGGACTTCGCCGCAGGGGTTGGTGCTGTCCAGACTGCCCAGGTGGGGCGTGGGATTGTTGCGGTTGGCCTCGTCTATGAAATAGAGACCGGGGTCGCCCGTCTGCCAAGCGGAGTCGATTATCTCATCCCATATCTGCCGGGCGGGGATGGTACGGACCACTTCCTTGCTGGATGGGTCGACGAGGTCCCAATCCATGTCCCGCTCCAGGGCCTGCATGAAATCGTCGGTAATGGCTACTGACACGTTGAAGTTCTGGGCGTCGGCGTTTGTGTCTTTCATGTGGATGAAGTCGAAGATTTCCGGGTGACTGACGTGGAGGATGCCCATGTTGGCGCCGTGGCGCTTGCCGCCCTGGGTAATCATGTCGCTGAGGGCGCTGAGCATCTTGAGGACGGCAACGGCGCCGCAGGCCTTGCCGTGGGTGGTGGAGATGGGGCTGCCACGAGGGCGCAGCTTGGAGAATGCGTAGCCGATGCCGCCGCCAAACTTCTGGATCATGGCTGAAGTGGTGGCCGCCTGCATTATGCTCTCCATGGTATCTTCCACGGGGATGACGAAGCAGGCGGAGAGGGTGCCTTGGCCGGTGCCGGCGTTGAACAGGGTGGGGGAGTTGGGCATGAACCGGCATGAGGTCATCAGATCGTAGAATTCCCGGGCCCAGTAGTCCCGGCCCTGGAAAGCGTGGGGACTGGGGTCTTCCGGCTCCGCAACGGCATGGGCCACGCGCCAAAACAGGTCTTCCGGCGTTTCGTCCCCCAGCAGGTAGCGGGTCTTGAGGACGATTTTGGCGTTCTGCGTCAGCTGCAAGGTTGTCATAAAATCTCCAAAGGTTAAAAATTCAAATTCAATATGAAATTTCAGAGCGAATAATTTTCAAAATTGCCTATAGCCGATCTCCTGGATTCCAACGGGCTAGTTAACGTGGATGGTGCTGGTGATGCTGTTGGCGAGGTGGTCCCTGCCTGCGGTGAGGCGATAAACGTACTGGGACTTGCGAATTCGACGGCTAAGGAGCCGATGACGCCGCATAAGCTCCAGGGAGCGGGTGGCCTGGGCATAGCTTATCTTGAGCACCTTGGCCAGTTGGCTGCGGGTAATGCCCTTCTCGGGAATCACCAATGGTATAAGCGCGTCGATGGCGGCTGACTGTTTGTTGCTACCTGTTTTCAAATAATTGCCCCTGTTTAGAATTGCTATGTTGTCCCGTTGCCTGCACTCTTGGAGCGGCGGGGAGTTCTTGCCCTGGCTCGCCTCGGCTTGGCGGGCCCCTGGTCCATCAGCGTCAACTGGATAGAGTCCTGGGGCTGACCCTCCCGCTTCCTAAGTTCTTCCATCACCTGCTCGAAGCTCTCCAAGTCTTGGAAGTCCCTGTATACGCTTGTCCAGCGCACGTAGGCGACCCAGTCCAACTCGCGAAGATGCTCCATTATCATCTCCCCAATTGCAACGGTAGGAACCTCCGAGGGGCCCAGGGAATGAAGCTGTCTTTCCACGTCCTGGACTATGCGGTCGATGCTGCGGGAGGGAATTGGCCTCTTGGTACAGGCGATGGCGATGCTGGAGAGGAGCTTGCTCCTCTGAAATTCCTGTTTTTGCCCATCGCGCTTTATTACCTGTAGAGGGATGATCTCGACGCGTTCGTAGGTGGTGAATCGATGGCCGCAGCCGGCGCACTCCCGCCGCCGACGGATACTGTCCTCCGTAGAGCGGGAATCCGTGACTTTGGAATAGGCGCCGTTGCAGTATGGACATTGCACTGTGCGAGTCCGCTCGAACGCTCCTGATTGAGGTTGAATGCCGCAGCCGCCCCCCCAATTACGGCAACCGCTTCACCCGCAACGGATTTTACGCTGCACGGTGCAGATACAATATCTACATGGAGTATGGCGGCGGCGTGAAAACACAATATATAGTAGACAACAGCAACGTGCAAGCGTTGTGTCCTGCGAGGTTGCGGGGGTTGACCACAATCAGAGGATGCATCCAGCCACGCGGTGAAGGCGTGCGGCCAGCGTGTATGGCGGCAGGGATTTTGGGAAAAATTGAGAGGCCCCGACGCGAGCGTCGGGGCCTCAGTGGATTCCCAGGTGTCGTGGGTTTCAGCTGCAAGGGCTAGTAGTCCGTAGACCCTAGGAACATTACTCGGTAAGCAAGGAGCTAGCGGCGTTGCCTACCCAAAGAAACCTCGGTTGCGGGAGACTGTCTCTTTGCGCAGGAAGCTGGGAACGTCCAGGTCGTCGCCGGTCTGGCTGACGCTCTGTCGGAGAAGGTTTCGCAACTCTTCTTGTCGCTGGACCATGTTCTCCTCGGGCATTGGGAAGGAAGCGGCCACTAGGGTTATCTTGACTTCATCAGTCAGCTTGGGGTCCTTGACGGTGCCGAAGATGACGTTGGCTTCGGCGTCGGCCAATTCTTCAATGACACTGGAGGCCTGCTGGATCTCACGGAGGGAGAGGGAAGGCCCGCCGGTCATGACGAAGAGGATCCTCTTGGCGCCCTCGATGGCGATGTCGAGCAACGGACTCTTGGTAGCCATGCGAGCGGCGTCCAAGGCCCGGTTCTCGCCAGTGCCGTGGCCGATGGCCAGCCAAGCGGGACCGGCGTTGAGCATGATTGCCCGCACGTCGGCGAAGTCCACGTTGATCTCACCGGTCACCATGACCACTTCAGCGATGGCCTGGATGCCATGCTGGAGGACGGAGTCCGCCAGGCGGAGGGCGTCGTCCCAAGAAACGGTCTGGTTTTCCCGCTGACGCTCCATGTCCAAGAGCTTGTCATTGGGGATAGTGATGACGGTGTCCACGTGGTCCTGGAGTCTCAGGAGGCCTTCATCGGCGTTCTTGCGCCGGGTCCGAACCTCAAAAGAGAAGGGACGGCTGACTACAGCGACGGTTAGGGCGCCGGATTCCTTGGCAATTTGGGCGACTATGGGGAGGGCTCCGGTGCCGGTGCCGCCACCCATGCCGCAGGCCAAGAACACCATGTCTGCGCCTTGGGTTACCTGTTCGAGTTTATCCCGGCTCTCCTCGGCGGCCTGCCGGCCAATGTCAGGGTTTCCGCCGGCGCCCAGGCCCCGTGTGAGGGACTGGCCGATGGCCAGCTTGTTGGGCACGTCCAAAAGGGCGAGATGCTGGGCGTCCGTGTTGATTGCGAAGTATTCCACGCCTGACACCCGGTCACTGAACATGCGGTTAACGGCGTTACTCCCACCGCCGCCAACTCCGATGATTCGAATGACAGGGTTGCCGTAAGGCTTGCCTTCCGGTAGTGAAAAGACCGGGTTATGGTCCTCCACGTGATGGTCTTGCTGGTATTCCATGACTCCTCCTCTACGATTATATTAGTTTCCCGTTGGCTTTAACTACTTGACTTTGACAGCCTTCTTGATGCGCTGGAAGAAGGCCTTGGACCCCTTGCTGGATCCGTATTCAGCCCGGCTCTTGCTGAAGACACGCGAGCGGTTCTGGTTCTTGATGCCCCACAGCAGCAGCCCTATCACGGTGGAGAAGGCGTGCTGGTTGTGTTCCGGACTGAAGCCGCGGATACCTATGGGAGCGGCGACGCGAACGGGGCAAGCCAGAATCTCGGTGGCCATCTGCTGAAGGCCGGGAATCCTTGCGGTTCCACCAGTGAGGACTACGCCCCCCGGGGGAAGCCGGCGCAAACCTGCCTGCTGGGCCCTAAGCATGATAAGACCCAGAGTTTCTTGTAAACGATCTATCAGAGGTTTGCACAAGGTGCCCCTTCGGATCAGCCTACGGGATTGACCCTGGAAGCTGGGCAGGAGCACTTCCTCGCCGGCTTGTTCCATGTCCGGGGCGGCGTGTCCCCACTTGTCCTTGAGGTCCTCTGCAAAGTAGTACGGCATTCCCAGGGCCACGGACAGGTCCCGGGTCAACTGATTGCCACCAACCGGAATGGAGGTGTCGAACCAGAGGCTACCGTCTTTGAAGATGGCCAGGTCCGTAGTGCCGGCGCCCATGTCTGCGAGCACGACCCCCATCTCTTTCTCATCCTGGAATAGGGTGGCCTCCGCGGAGGCCAAGGAAGACAGGACCACGTCGCGAACGGGCACGTTGCAGTCCTCCACGGCGTGGAGGGTCTGACGAATTGCGTCTTTGTCTGCCATTACGACGTGGGATTCAACCTCTACTCGCCCAGCGTGGAGACCCAGAGGGCTGCGAACCCCTCGATAGCCATCCACCACGTAGTTCACGGGCATGACGTGGAGCAGCTGCTTGTCTTCCGGAATTTGGGGATAGGAGGTCTGAACCAGCTGATCTACGTTTTCGCCGGTAATGGGCCCTCCGTTGGTATCGGCGTGTATGACTCCGGTGGTGTTGAAGCAGGAGGTGGAGGCTCCGGCGATGCTAACGTAGGTCCACGGGATTCGGTATCCCATGTACCGCTGTGCCTCGTTAACGGATGTTTGAACGGCTTCCTGTGCCTCTGCCACGTTGACGATCTGGCCCTTGACCACGCCTTGAGAAGGAACCAAACCGGCGCCCACAATCTTGAGTTCTCCATCTGGCCCCACCTGGGCAACCACGGTGGCGACCTTGCTGGTGCCAATGTCTAGAGCGGTATAAAAGATATCTTTTGCCATGAGCCTTCCTTTCAACCAGTCGCTATGTCGACCTAGCCTTGAGATATTTTGCTGCTCGCATTCGAGCGCTTCTGCTGCGAGGATTCCTTACCTTTTCCTCTACGGTTGGTGTGATTGTTTTCCTATGAATAGTGCTTAACTGTGCTTGATGGCTGCATATGCACTGGACGAATTCCGGTGGGCATACGCAGTCTTGGGATTCCCTCCTGAAGGTTTCCTTGACTATCCGGTCCTCCAGGCTGTGGTAGCTGATGACTACCAGCCTACCTCCGGGCTTGAGGGCGCTTATGGCCTGCTGCAGCCCAGTTCTTAGATTGTTCAACTCCCCGTTGACGGCGATGCGCAGAGCCTGGAAGGTGCGCGTGGCCGGGTGTATGCCGCCCCGGGAAGGACCTGTGTGGCGGGTAACTACCTGGGCCAAGTGTGCCGCGCTTCGGAATGGCCGGTTCTGAACCAAGGCCCTAGCTATAGCGCGGGAGCGGCGCTCTTCCCCGTAGCTACGGAGAAGGCGGACCAATTCTTTCTCACTGCTTCTGTCGATTATGGTTGCTGCCGTCGGGTTGGGGGCGGTCGTGTCGAACCTCATGTCCAGAGGTTCCTCCCGCCGGAAGCTGAATCCACGGCCTGAAGCCTCGAGCTGGAGGGAGGACAGGCCGAGGTCGAAGATGATTCCGTCCACAGGGCCAAATTCGTTCCGGTCCAGGATCTCTTGCAAGCCTGCGTAGCTGCCGTGGACCGGAGTAAAAGCGTCATGGAACCGGGCAAGCTTCGAGCGGGCGACTTCCATGGCTTCCGTATCTGCGTCGATGCCCAGCAATCGACCGTGAGGAAGGCACCCTTGCAGAATCGCTTCCGCGTGGCCGCCGCCGCCCACGGTACAGTCGACGTATCTGCCGCCGGGTCGCACCGCCAAAGCGTCGATGGCTTCCTTCAGTAGAACCGGTTGATGGACGAAGGAAACGTCATGCATGGGGTGTCTCAACCCTTCTAAGGCGGTCCCTGGTAGTGTTGCGGTTCTCACCATGGTAGAGGTTACCTGGCCTCCTGCCCCTAGATTCTGTGCCCCTGGATTGCCCACTCTTGTAGGAGTTTTCCTAAGAGTGGCGTTGCAGGCCGTTGCTCTTCCAACATTTAAGGACTTCCCGCAGGGAAATCCCCATTCACATGACGCTATCCGAGGGGTAGGCGTCTTCGCTTATGTTAGATAGAGGCTCTAATGTTGGCCTGCCACCTGTCTTCCCCAAGCAATGTAGGTAAGGTAACATCGGCTAGAACAATGCTTCAAGTCTTTTTCAGATAAAGTTTATGTGTGTTTTATGTAATTTTGAGAATTTGGCAGTGTTTTGTCCGACACGTGCAATTTCCTGAGTCTAACAATGTGGGTATTTGTCCGTCAGTTAGCTTCATAACCCCATGCAGAGCAGGTAGTCTGAGGGCTGTAATTTTGGTGGATTCATCGAAATTGTCCTAATCGAAAGCGGCGTGCTACCATAGATAGAGGAGCGGCTTATGTTTACTTTGGGCATCCTTACGGTGAGCACCAGTGGCCATCAGGGCAAGAGGGAAGACGCCAGCGGAATGGCCATCCGGCGGATCCTGTCGTCCCCCTTATATGAGGAGGAGCGTTACGAGGTTATTGCGGACGTACAAGAGGGTATAGAGGACAGGTTCAGGGTGTGGGCCGACAGGGACGGTTTGGACCTGATTGTCAGCACCGGCGGGACGGGGTTGAGTCCGAACGACGTGACGCCGGAAGCGTGCTTGGCGGTCATGGATCGGGAAGTCCCCGGCATGGCCGAGGCCATGCGGGCCCAGACTCTGAGCAAGACGCCTATGGCGATGCTCAGCCGCTCGGTGGCGGGCGCACGGGGGCACACTCTAATAGTGGCGCTGCCCGGCAGTCCCAAGGCGGTGGAGGAATGTTTGGAGGTGATTCTGCCCGTGCTGCCCCATGCCTTGGAGATTCTAAAGGATAGGGCGAAAGGTCACCCCACGGGCGACTGACGATCCCTCTCTTCCATGCAGATAGACATTCTGACGCTGTTCCCGGAGATGTTCCAGGGGCCTTTTGACCAGAGCATCGTCAAACGGGCCGTGGACAAGGGGGCGGTGGATATTCGCCTCCACGACATTCGGGACTACACCCACGACCGGCATCGAACGGTGGACGACTACCAGTTCGGCGGCGATTCGGGGATGGTGATGAAACCGGAACCGATCTTCGAGGGCGTGGAGACGATTCTGTCAGGGATTACTCAGCTAGAGATGGCGACGACGCGGGTCATCCTGACTTCGCCTCAAGGTAAGCTATTGGACCAGAAGAAGGTGGAGGAGTTTGCCCGGCAACGGTACCTGATTGTGCTATGCGGGCATTATGAGGGAGTTGACGAACGGGTGCGGGAGCATCTGATTACTGACGACGTGAGCATTGGCGACTACGTTCTGTCGGGCGGGGAGCTGGCGGCGATGGTGCTGGCGGACGCGGTGGTCCGGCTGCTGCCCGGTGTGGTGGGTTCGCCGGAAAGCGTGGGCCGCGACTCTATTACGACGGGGTTGCTGGAGCACCCGGTGTACACTCGCCCGGCTCGATACGAGGGCTGGGACGTGCCGGAGATGCTGCTTTCCGGCAACCACGGAGAGATAAAGCGGTGGCGTCGGGAGCGTGCGTTGGAGCGGACGCTCCGGTGGCGGCCGGACTTGCTGGTGAAGGCGGAGCTTTCGGCGGAGGACTTGGGGTTTCTGGGGGGGTTGGGGTACACAAGGCCGGGGTAGATCCCCTCCGGCGAACTGCTATCGGCTGAAGCTGTGGAGTAAGAGGTGGGACGGACACCGTTCATTGTAAAGGTGGATTCAGCGATGTTGCTCATGGTAGTGGTTCATTATCTAAGAGTTTTAGATTCCGGGGGTTCTGTAGTTTATGTCCCCTGCCTTCTTGATAAATGTCGCCGTATACACCAATTAGTTTCTTCTCTCGGTGGGCCAGTATCACAATGTCATAGTCGGATTCTTCGAATTCCACTTGGATACGGAAAGGTGGTTCGTCTCGCCGCACTAAAATTAGTGCTCGGCCGTCAAATTGCTCCGGTTCACGTTCTAGCCGTACGACATCTGCAATTAGATACTCATTTAAATATGGCTCCTTGCTTCTGAAATGACCCGCCGCCGCTTCAAGAATGCTCGCCGAGTGCTGAGAAAATGGAAAGTGGGAGTCAATGGCGCTAGATGGTCGCACACCAGCCCAAACCAAATCTATGTCAATTCCATGTCCTTTCTTTGCTAACTTTGCCACCGAGTCACACAAATTTGCACTAACTCCATATTGAACAGCTTGTTCAAAAGGCTCCAGGGTATCCCTGATAACCACCTCCTGTAGTGCAGTGCTAGTGTGTCCGAGTGCTTGTGCAAGCTTGTAAGTAGTGCGACGAGGGAAAGGAGGATCAATGAATTCTTCTCCCATATCTGCCTGTCGTCCAAAACCTGCTGGCACCGGAGAATGCAATGTCAGAACATAGCCATTATGATAACCCGGTAATGGTCGTACACTATCAAGGTAATTTGCTACATCAGAACTTATTTTGCCGCGATAAGTAGCTTGAGGCCTCTCGACGGCTCGCGCAGCCGAAGCCAACATGTCATATGTATCACGAAGCAAATCTGCGCTGCTACGTAGAGATAGGGCTTCTCTCACGACTCCATTAGATGAACGTACTTGTATCGTGTCGGCGCCTGCACCCAGTAGGTCATAGAAAACGTCCAGCTGCGAGCGTTCCTCAATCCTGGCCAGAACCTCGACAGACTCCGCCATGCTCTCGACATAATCGGCGATAGTATCCCGGGTAGGGACCAAAATCTCCCAGTTCCGCCCGCCATGTTCTATGGCATAGATTGTGGCTGGCCTGCTTCCCCAAGGGCCTTTATTGCTCCACCCACGCGAATTGAGATAAGAACGCAAATTCATAATTGAGAGTGAAGACAAGGCCGCGCGGTCCCTTATCTGAATTAGCATAGCGTTTCTCCTTTTTCAACCTTTCTCATAAGGTTGATTAGTTGCTCGCTGCTGAAGATGTTGGTAGTAGGCACGTAAACGGTTACGCTATCTTTATTGGGTACCTCAGGTAGGTTTTCAAGTGACATCCAGTATGCGCAGCGGCGCAGGCAGAGTTCTTCATTGGTTTGGCCTAACCACTTGTCTCTATCTCGTGGCATCATTAGAACTACCAAAATTCGCGGTGTCATAGTGCTATCGCGTAAATCGTTGTAGTTCTTGATCGACAAGGGGAACCGTATGTGGTCACCCCACACTAGGTTTTGGGTTGTCGCCTTAGCCTGAAAATCTATCCTAGCACGCCTGCCAACGCTGGCAATCAGAATGCCATCAATACTGTCATTATCAATTTCGGGCCTGGACACCTGGTAACCGGAATTTGCCGCAACTGCCCTCACATAAGCCAGGGAAAGCAGTTCCATTTGAGAATTTAGGGTCATCGTCATTACTCGCTGCCCATCCTTGTCGAAGATATTCCCACCTCCCCACTCACTAGCTCCGGCAGCAACGCATCCCTTTTAGAAGCAAGAGCGCGGGATTCTGACACGTTAGACCTTATTCGCTGGTCCCACTCTGACGCAAGTTTATCGAAAAAGGCAACCAATCGCGCGGTTGGTTCCACCACCGGCAATGCCTCGAATTGGTTCTTGTTGATTGCTCCAAATACTGTTCCTGTCTGCTCGTATTCCCTCAGTGCAGGCTGTAGGGCTCTCATGGAACAGTAGGTAAAGGACACAGACCCCGACTGATGTCGAAGGGCACTAACTCCCCTCCCAATACAGCACTTTTCCCAGGCCATGTTGATATCTCCTACCGGCGCCCTAACGCTGACAAGAGTATCATCTGGGTCGGCAAATCGCTTTGGTGCAGTGCAATATTTCCTGTTTTGTGGATAGCGGAATCCAAAGTCGGTCCGTCCTTGGAAAAACGGCATACCTTCGCCGTATTCATTGTAGGTTTTCCCAGGAGGAGATTGTCCCATAGTCAAGTTGTAACATTCCCCCAACCTCCTCACCTACCACCTTCCCGGAATGTCCCCCAACTCCGCCGGCGCGAGCCAGGCGGGGAAGAGGTCATATAATTCGGCGGGGAGGCCGGGGAGGGACTCGCCCCGACGCCAGCGTCCCGTCATCTTGGCCCGCACCGGCTCAAAGTCGACGAACCAGGACTTGAACAGCGCCCGCGCCATCTCCTCCAACGTCTCATTCATCCGACGATTCAGCTCAATCTTGTCGTCGAGCGTCCCCAGCACGTGGGCAATGGCCCGCTGCTCCTGAAGGGGTGGGATGACTGTCGGAATTGAAGACAGTATCAGTTGGTTGAGCAGGGGCTGTCCAGAACCAGTTCTCCATTCATTTAATTCCAAGGTTTTGAGGAGGTAATAGAAAAACTTACTATCGTTCTCGCCTATGGCCTTAGCCCGAATAGCGTTATCTGTAACCCAACAATTCTCATTGCTGAAGTGTAGCGAGCCACAGTAACTTCCAACTCGTCCAATAACAATCGTGTTGGCAACTGAGTTCACTTCGTTGGACTTGCTTATGATTCCGTTAGAGCCATAGACAGGATACAGCGAATCGGCAGATCGTTCAGGGCTCGATCTGCCGTTGGCAAAAGACATAATGTCGCCCAGAGTCACTTCACGCCACTGGCCAGCCGTTTGCTTAGTCCGCTTCTGCACGACTTCATAGTCCTGTTCAGATTGAAGAGGTGGGGCAAGTGTATCATGTGCTCGTTGCATTAGATGGTTCCGTCCTTGGTTGGAAGAGGGCGCCCATGAGGGACGCCTCTATGGGGGAGGGACGGCGTTGAAACGGGGGGATGGTGGGTCCCGAACCGCCCATACGGGATGGGCCGGTGTAACCGGATTCGGGCAACCACAAGGGTTGCCCCTACGGGGAAAGGAACGGTAGGGGGAGTCCCATCAGCTTGCCCACAATGGCGGGGAGGCGGTAGAATATGGTTTTGTAGCGCAATTGGGAGAAGAGCGGTCATGGCAGTAAGTTCAGTAATCAACGTACAGGCGAACCCCAAGATACAGGAGTTCGGTCCCGGAGATTCGGTGAAGGTCAACTATCGGGTAAGGGAAGGGGAGCGGGAGCGAATTCAGGCCTTTCAGGGTGTGGTCATCAAGCGACGAGGGGAAGGTCCCGGCGCGAACTTCACGGTTCGTCGCGTCACTCAGAATATTGGGGTGGAGCGAACTTTTCCCTTCTATTCGCCGCGAATAGAGTCGGTGGAAGTGGTTCGACGCGGGAAAGTCCGTCGCGCCCGGCTCTACTATCTGCGAGGTCGCTTCGGACGGGCGGCGCGCATCAAGGAGCGGGGCCGCTACTAAACCTGGATGGGGTGGGCGGTTCGTGAACCGCCCCTACAGGGGATGGCCAGCGTAACGAAATCAGGGCGCCCACAGGGGACGCCCCTACGGGATCTGATCCAAAGCGGTTTATATTCATGGTCGGCGTGCGGATGCTTCGTGCGGATGGTGCTGCATGAAGTACGCTGAAGTTGCCGTCGACGCGCCGCTAGGGGTAAACCGGACACTCACCTACAGCATCCCGCCGCGGATGGAAGTATTCCCCGGACAGCTGGTCTGGGTTCCCCTCGGTCCTCGTCCTGTCCAAGGGATGGTCTTTGAAGTTTCGGACCATACTGCGTTGGATACAACCCGTCCGGTCATCTCCGCGATTGCGCCCAACGCGCTGCTGCCGTCGTGGGGGCTAGAACTGGCCCGATGGTTGAGTCGCTACTATCTCTCGTCCCTCTTCGAGGCGGCTACCCTTATGCTGCCGCCAGGGTTCAGGACCCGCCTTCGCGCCCATGTCAGAATTGCACGGGAACGACCTTCCGGCCTAATTGAGGAAGAGGCGGTCGTTTATGAGTTCCTTGCCGAGGGAGGGCGAAAGCTGGAAAGCGCCGTCAAGAAAGCCTTGGGCCGAAGGGCAGGCGCGCCTTTGAATCGGTTGGTGCGCCGTGGGGTTGTGGCAAAGGAGTGGGAGATCGTCCGTCCGCGCACGGCGCCCCGGTACGAACGCTTGCTGTTGCCAAATGTCTGCGGCGAGGATTCTAGGGAGAAGGCGCTGTCTCGGCTTAAGGGCGCGCCGAGACAGGCGGCGCTGCTTGCCGAATCGTTGGAACATTCCGGCGGTATTCCCTACCCCGTCGCTATGAAGGGGTTTGGTTCCTCGGCGGTAAGGGGTCTCGTCGAAAAGGGTCTTCTGGCCCAGGAGTGGATTCGCAGCGATGGACGGCGAAGGTCTCTGGACTACCAGTTGGGGCTGCTGCCAACCCTCACGCCGGAACAGCATCGCGTCGCGGCCTACGTGCGTACTCTTCTCGATGACAAAAGAGCGTCGCCTCGCAGCGTATTGCTGCACGGGGTCACGGGCAGCGGCAAGACGGAGGTGTATCTGCGCGCGCTGGAGCGGTGCATCAGCCTGGGACGCCGCGGGATTCTGCTGGTGCCGGAGATTTCCATGACGCCGCAGATGGAAGACCGAATCAACGCTCGCTTTCCCGGGAGGGTGGCCTTGCTCCACAGCGGCCTGACCCTACAGCAACGGTTCGATGCCTGGTGGCGCATCCGTGGGGGAGCCTACGACGTGGTGGTGGGGCCAAGGAGCGCGCTGTTTTCGCCTCTGCCGGATTTGGGCCTCATCGTAATAGACGAGGAGCACGAGTGGAATTATAAGGAGGAGAACCAGCCGCCCCGATATCACGCCAGAGAGACGGCGTGGAAGATTTCTCAGATTTCTGGCGCGCCGTTATTGATGGGCAGCGCCACGCCTGACGTGGCCACCTATTTTCATGCATCACCGGAAAGGCACGCATCGCGGGAAAGGCATGCATCATCGGAAAGGCACGCCCGACGGGGAAGGCGGCACCGGCTGTTCCAGCTGCCCTATCGGATAGCGCCGCCGCCGGCCGGGCCCAATGACCAAGGGCCACCGGGGGAAATTGAGGAGGCTCCGGCGGGGCCGTCTAGCGAGACTTCGCCCAAACAGAAGATGCGGACGGGATTGGCCAGGGTTGTAATAGAGGACATGCGCCAGGAACTGAAGGAGGGGAATCGCAGTCCATTCAGCCGCCGGCTGACCCGCTCGCTGGCAGGATGCGTTGGCCGGGGAGAACAGGCCATCCTTTTTTTGAACCGGCGCGGTGCGGCCTCCGTGGTGCAGTGCAAGAACTGCGGCTTGGCCCTGGAGTGCCGCCGCTGCTCTGTGGCTGTCACCTACCATCGCAGCCAGGGGCTGCTGTGCCACCTCTGCGGTCGACGTCGCAGGCCTCCCTCCAGCTGCGAGGAGTGCGGCAGTCGTATGCTTCAATACCTGGGGGCAGGCACTCAGAGGGTGGTGGAGGAGTTGGAGCTGGCCCTCCCTGGAGTCGGGGTGGTGCGTTGGGACAGCGATGCGGCAGGACGGAGTGGGGAACACGAGGCGCTGCTGAAGTCCTTCGTCGCGGGGGAAGCGCAGGTGCTGGTGGGTACCCAGATGGTGGCCAAGGGGCTTCACGTGCCAAACGTTAGCCTTGTGGGGGTGGTGCTGGCGGACGTGGGCTTGCATCGGCCCGACTTTCGCGCGGGGGAGAGAACCTTCCAGCTGTTGTGCCAGGTGGCGGGGCGGGCTGGCAGAGGCCAGACGCCCGGTCTGGTCATCATCCAGACCTACAACCCGGAAAACTACGCGATACGCGCCGCGGGCCGCCAGGATTTTTTTAGCTTTTACAAGCGGGAGATAGATTACCGGCGGCAATTGAGAAATCCGCCCTTCAGCCGGTTGATCAACCTCGCGTACCAGCATGTAAGGGAGGAAGCGTGCGAGGAGGAGGCCAGACGGATGGCCGAGCTCCTCCGCTCTACGGCCTACGGGCGCGGGTTGGCCGGGGTCGACGTGGTGGGTCCGGCGCCGGCGCAGCCCTACCGGGTTCGTGGTCTATACCGCTGGCATCTGATTCTTCGGGGAGCCGGAGGCGTCCTTCACGTCCTCTTGGGCGCAGTCTCCATTCCCAAAGGCTGGACGGTGGACGTAGATCCAGTAACGGCGCTTTAACGTTTAGAATGGGGTTGCGCCTTTACACCCGTTGAGGCGAGTGTCTATAATCTTTGAGGCCTTTAACCCCGAGGGTTCTGGAAAGGACGCCATAAAGAGGTGAAAAGAGCGTGGCTGTGAAGCCCCTGGTTTCCGCGCCCAGCACGGTGTTGAGTCGAAAGACCAGCCGGGTGAAGCGGATTGACGACGGCGTTCGCAGGCTAGTGGAGGATATGATAGAGACGATGCATGATGCCCACGGCGTTGGGCTGGCGGCAAACCAGATTGGCGTACCGCTGCGTATAGCCGTCATCCAGCTGCCCGACGAGGACGAAGCCGTGGTGCTTATCAATCCTGAGGTTGTTCTACGGGAGGGGTCTCGAGAGCTCACGGAGGGCTGCCTAAGCATTCCGGGGTACTCCGGTCTGGCGCTCCGGTCGGAGAAAGTGCGCGTGAAGGCCAAGGGGCTGGACGGCAAGCCCTTCCGTATTGAGGCGGAGTGTGACCTGATGGCCCAGGCGTTGGAGCACGAGACGGACCATCTGGACGGGCATCTGTACGTGGAACGGCTGGTGAGCAAGGACCAGCTCTGGAAGAATGACGAGGACGAGGTGGAAGAGGACGCGGAGTGGGACGCAACGGAGGCTGCTTCATCCAGCAAGTAACGGTCTCGCCCGGGCCTCACCGGCTTCCACCTGTCGAATCGATTGCGCTGCCTGTATCCATCGCCGCAGTGCTTGGAGAGTTCTTTAGCTCCCGCGGGGTGGAGGCTTACCTGGTGGGGGGATGCCTTAGAGACGCGCTAACCGGTCGGTCCAGTCACGACGTGGACGTTGCAGTTCGGGGTGACGCCCTGGTCTTGGGTCAGGAATTGGCCCAACTACTAGGCGGGACATTCGTGCCGCTGGACCCCCAGCGGGGCGTGGCGCGAGTTGTCTGCAGGGACGACGGCCCGACGGTTGACGTGGCCGCCATGAACGGTCCCGTGGAGGAAGACCTGGCCTGTCGGGACTTTACCATTGATGCTATGGCCCTGCCCATCGAAGCTGCTGACAGCGACGAATGGACTCATGCCCTCATCGACCCCTTCGGCGGGCGGGAAGACTTGGAGCGCGGTCTGGTTCGGATGGTGAACGACCGGGTCTTCCGGGAAGACCCCAGCCGCCTCCTACGGGGCGTGCGTCTGGCCCGTAGCTTCGGCTTCCGCATCCACGAGGAAACCGCCGCTGCGATTGCAGACCACGCACATTTGATAGACACTATAGCCAAGGAGCGGATCAGGGACGAATTCCTGACGCTCCTAACTCTCGACGCCCCGCAAGACACTCTGCACTGCCTGGACGATCTGGGGCTGTTGTGCCGCATTGTCCCGGAGTTGGAGCGCGCGCAGGGGGTAAGTCAGCCGAAGGAGCACTACTGGGACGTGTTCGAGCATACGGTCCAGGCGGTGGAGGCTGCCCACGCGGTGACGTCGCCGGCTTCCTGTCGAGACGCCTCTCTCTTCGCAACGCTGTGCTGGGACGAGGACATGGAGCGTCACTTCGAGGAGAAGGTGAGCGACGGTCACAGCCGCCGCACTATACTCAAGGTGGGAGCACTATTTCACGACATCGCCAAGCCTCAGACTAAGGCCGTGGACGCGACGGGCAGGACCAGGTTCTTGGGCCATCCGAAGCAGGGGGCGGTGGTGGCCGAAGAGCGGCTGCGGGTCCTTCGCATCAGCGCCCGTGGAATTCGGAGTGTCTCCGCCATGGTGGATGCGCACTTGAGGCCCACGCAGATGAGTCAGGAGCTTGAACTCCCCAGTCAGCGGGCTATTTACCGGTTCTTCCGGGACCTGGGCGAATCGGCATACTCGGTGCTGTATCTGAGCCTGGCCGACTATCTGGCGGCCCGGGGGCCGATGTTGGAGACTGAAGACTGGCTCCGCCGCATAGACCTGGTCAACTACGTCATTGCCGAGAATAGACGGGAGTCCACCGAAAGCACTGCTGAGAAGCGGCAGATCCTTTTGACAGGCCACGATTTGATTAAGGTCTTTGGCCTTGAACCCGGGCCCATCTTCCGCCGGCTTTTGGATGACCTGGAAGAGGCGAGGGCGGCGTCGGAAGTGGGTTCCAGAGAGGAAGCGCTGGCGTGGGTGCGGGCGCGTTTGGAAGAAGGGACATGGTAACGAACGCTCATGCGTAGTAATCTCAGAATCTTCCTGATAATTGGGGTAATGTTCACGCTGGCCGTGCTGGTGCTTTGGAACCAGGAGGTGGACCTACCGGGAGACTCCTTCGACCGGGGAGGCACTGGGCCGCTGGGTCTGGTATTGGGTCTGGACCTGAGAGGCGGCGCTCACCTGGTCTACCAGGCGGACAGACCGGTGAATATCAATGCCACCTTCCAGCAGCCCATCTCCGAGTCGGAATTGAAGGAAGGCTTGAACAAACTGGACCTGGGTTCGGTAGTCATCACGACCTTCGATCGGGAGGAGTTCTCGCTGGACGTGCCCGGCATCGACGAGGAAGGCGTGAGCAGCTTCATGGAGGAGCTTCAGGCAGATGTGGGCACGGCAACGAGTTATGAGTCCAGCGTCGAAGACAGAACGCAGATTCACGTCAGCCTGGTGGAGTTGCCCAGCCAAGGGTCTGTGGGGAATGTGATCCGGGGACTGGGCTACCCAGACGTTCTGGTGGCGACCGTGTCGAGGCAGATATTCATCCTGAGCGAGCTTCCTTCTTCCATAGATGAGGAGGCGGAGGAGGCCATGAGGATGGCGCTGAACGAGGTCTTCACCGTGGAGGATCTCCAGGTGGCACGGGACGAGGACGACGTGGTCCAGGCGGCTTACGTATTTTTCACGCCGGCCCCGAATGAAGGCGCGCTGCAGGTTGCGTTCAACGATTTGGAATACCCGGACGCCCGCATTGTTAACGTGGACGGCAAGAACTTCACCGCGACGCTGGACCCCCTGGAAGAAGGGGATTTCGTTGCCCTGGAGGAGGGACTTCGGGAGAATGTCATCGGTATCGACCAGGTGAACTCTACCAACATCCAGTCCGCCCTCATCGATCTAACGCTGGAGACGGGTGTTGAGCAGGCGGTGATGGAAACGGCAATGGTGGACCTGGGCTTCTCCGAGGCGGGGGTCATCGAGTCACGAGGCAGGGAATACGTGGTGGACCTTTCGGTTCTCGACGAAGAAAGGGATTCGACGATTGAAGGAGAGGTGTCGGAGCAGGTGGGCGTCCTTTCCCTCTTCCAACTGGCGCGAGAAAATCCCACCACGGACCGCATGGAGGGCGTCATTGACACCATTCAGCGGCGTGTGGACGCTTTCGGAATTACGGAGCCCAGCGTTCAGCTGTTCGGCGAGGATAGAGTGCTGGTGCAGTTGCCCGGCGTTGAGGATACAAGCATAGTTGTGGTCTTCAAGGGAAGAGTGTCGAAGCCAACCCTGGAGAACGCCTTGGAGGAGTTGGGATTCGAAGACGTATTGGTTGACGAGGCTGAGATTGCTACCGTTCCCGGGGTCTTCGACATTCGGGTGCAGGAGGTAACGGAAGAGGAACGGCAGGAGATCCGGGCCACTTTGGAAGAAGAGTTAGGGGCTATAGAGTCTTTTGAGTACGACGAGAACTTGCAGGCGATGCAGGTTGCGTTCCGGGGCAACTTTGAGGCTGTGGTCGTTTCCGACGCAGTGGTGGGGCTGGGACATGGAGAGGAAGAGGTGGAGGTGCTAGCCACCCCAGGGGTGTCTTTCCGGATAAGGGTTCGTACGTTGAGCGGCACAGAGCAGAACGAACTGCGTCAGAGCCTGGGCGTCGCGGTGCTGCCTATCTATTCCTTCAGCGCCACGGGAGGCGTGGAGGAAGCGAAGGCTCTCATCGGCCAAACGGCTCAGCTGGTACTCAAAGAGCGGACCTGCCTGAACTCTGATTGCTCGGAATTTGAGGACCAGGATGCCGTGGGGCGCAGCGGCGAAGCTCTTACTGGGGACAACCTGGTGCAGGCCTTCGCCGGTTCCCACCCGACCACGGGACTGCCCATCGTGAACTTTGTCTTCGACGGTGAGGGGACGCGTATCTTCCGTGACTTCACCACACGCATAGCGGGAGACCAGACGAAGTGCATAGCCCACGTGCTGGACGAAGAGAGTATCATCTGCCCGGTAGCGCGGCAGCCCATCATCAGCGGATCGGGGTTCATAGAGGGCCAGGACTTCACCTTCGACCGGGTGCGGACCCTGTCGATCCAGCTGGAATCGGGAAGCCTGCCGGTTTCGCTGGATCTGGTGCGGGAGAGCACCGTAGACTCCTTCCTGGGCGGCGAATCGCTTAGGGCCAGCCTGAAGGCGGCGCTGGTGGGTCTGGGGCTGATTATATTGTTCATGATTATCTACTACCGGGCAGCCGGCCTCGTGGCCGCGGCGGCGCTGATAATCTACACGGCGCTGTTGCTGGCGGTGTTCAAGATGACGCCGGTGACGCTGACCCTCTCCGGCCTGGCTGCCCTCATCCTCTCGATAGGAATGGCGGTAGACGCGAACATCCTGATATTCGAGCGGTTGAAAGAGGAGCTGCGCGCGGGCCGGAGCCTGCTCTCGTCAATGGAGATTGGGTTCCGCCGGGCGTGGCCCGCCATTCGGGACAGCAACACGTCCACGTTCATTACATGCGGCATTCTATTCTTCTTCGGGCGGGAGTTGGGCGAGCCGAGAATCACGGGCTTCGCCATCACTCTTGCCATAGGCGTGGCGGTCAGCATGTTCACTGCCCTGATGGTTAGCCGGAACTTCCTGAAGCTACTGGCCTTCACCAAGTTGGGAGAAAGGCTGAACCTGTTTACGCCGGAGGGTGTGCGTAGGCGCGACGAGGAATCTGGGGGAGGGGGAAGGGCATGAACATTGTAGGAAAGCGCAAATGGTACTTCCTGATATCGGCCCTGATTCTGGTGCCGGGAATCATCTCCCTCATAATCCCCCCGGCCGTACGCGCCGGAATCGATTTCTCCAGCGGCTCCGCGTTCGAGGTGACGTTTGAGCAGGCGGTGGAGGAGGAACAGGTGCGGGAGGCGATGGCCAAAGCGGACCATGCCGACGCGCGGATTCAGAAACTGTCGGCTTCGACTGTGTTCATCCGGACTAAGGAGCTTCAGGAGGGCGAGCGAGACAAGATTCAGGGAGTGCTGGAGCAGAACATCACGCCGGTGGACTTCATCTCCAAGGTGGAAACAGTGTCGCCGGAGGTGGCGGGGGAAACGGTGCGCAATGCCGTGATTGCGGTGCTGGTGGCGGCGGTGGGGATAATGTTTTACATAACGTGGGCCTTCCGGCACATTCCCGGCTCCTTCCGATACGGGGTAGCGGCGGTGCTGGCGCTGGTACACGACGTGGTGATAATCATCGGCATATTCTCCATTCTGGGGAAGTTAATCGGCTTGGAAGTCAACGTGATGTTCGTGGTTGGCCTTCTGGCCGTGGCAGGGTATAGCGTCAACGATACTATCGTGGTGTTCGACCGCATCCGGGAGAACGTGGCGCGAGACCTGGACCGCCCGTTGGCGGAGTCGGTGAACATAAGCATTATGGAGAGCATGGGTAGGTCGCTGGGCACCAGCTTGACGACCACCTTCGCCCTGTTGGCCCTGTTGCTGATTGGGGGCGCGACGCTGCGGGAGTTCCTGCTGGTGCTTCTCATCGGCACTGTGGCGGGAACGTACAGCTCCATATTCATAGCGAGCCAGTTCCTGGTGATGTGGGAATTGGGGGAGATTGGCAGCTTCTTCCGGATGGTTAACCCCATTCGGCGGCTGCGGGCGGCTCGGACTTAAAGGGGAACTGGTGGGGGCCGGGAGCGCTAGGATGGAGGATGGGTTCCCGCCTCTGGAGACCTTTGCATAACTATCGAATCGCATTCAAATGGCGGGGTAGAACGACTCTTGACATAGCTAAATCATGGGATTCTGGATTCCGGCTTTTGCCGGAATGACGGTTATGCAAAGGTCTCCAGAGGCGGGAACAACGGTGGGGGGGCTGAGAATCCTGGGTAGGGTTTCTCCAAGCTAGAACCAGGGGCCGCTTCTTTCGTAGCCGCCGGTGACGTGTAGGGCCGTGCCCGTTACCCATCGAGAGGCCGGGCTGACCAGGTAGAGAACGGCTTGGCCGATGTCTCTGGGGGCACCGATGCCGAGGGGGTAGGGCTTTATCTGGGCGGCGCGCTCCTCCGCAGACCAACCGAAGTCTCTTGATTCCACGAGGGCGGGCATGATGGCGTTGACGCGCACGCCTTTAGCGGCGACTTGGGCCGACGAGGCGATAGTTAGTCCGATGAGGCCGGCCTTGCTGGCATTATATGCGGGGGAGCCGTTGGGGTCGCCGGCTGCGCGGGCGGCCTGGGAACTGATGTTGACGATACAGCCGCTGCCCGCCGCCAGCATGGGCTTGAGGGCGGCGCGGGTGCAGTAGAAGACTCCGCTGAGATTGACGTCGATGGTACGCTGCCACTCTTCGTCGGTGAGGCCCCAGATGGTACCCCGGGGAGCGTCGATGCCGGCGTTGTTGACTAGTACGTCCAGGGAACCGAACTTCTGCAGAGCTAATTCTACCAGGGCCTCGGCGTCGGACGGGCGGCTGGTGTCCATGACCATTGCGACGGCGTGGCCGCCCTTCTGCTCGATCTGGCGCACGGTGTCGGAGGCGTCCTGAATGTCGCCGATGACGATGTTGGCGCCAGCCTCGCTGAGAACGAGCGCGATGCCCTGGCCGATACCCTGGGCGGCTCCAGTGACGATGGCGGTCTGGCCGTCCAGCCGGTGATCTTCATTCATTTTTCTGCTCCTGGGGGACTGATATATTCGTTTTCGGGTTTCCAGGCGTGGTCTTGATTCGTTAGCGAAATCGAGTCCGTGCCTGAGAGCAATCGTTTCAGGCGTGGGATTCGTTTCGAAAAAGGTTGGGGGACGAATGGTGGATTTGGGCACACGCCTTCACGGGGCAGGCTCTGCGTGGGGGATGGGATGGGTCCCCGCATTCGCGAGGACACGGAAGGGAGGGGGTCGTTCATGGATGGAGGGTAGCAGGGGAGGGGGAGTTTCAGCAACGGGGGAATGTCACAACGGAGAGGGAGGGGAGGAAGATGGGTCCCCGCATGCGCGAGGACAAGGGATGGGGTTAGATCCCTCTGGCTCCACTTCGCTGCGCTCAGGATAAAATTGCGGAGGGCGTCCAAGTCAGGGGAATGCGAGGGTTGGGGAAGTCACCCCCATCCAAACCTTCCTCCATCGTAGGGGGAAGGGTGAAGAGGGGAAGGGGTGTGGGTCGCGCCCTTTACCGCAATCCAGGGTCCGACACCGGCAACATGCTTGCCTTAAACGACATCGGCGAGGTCCAGGTCACTGAGGACCTAGTCTGCATCAACACCCTCGGCTAGAGATACGAAACCAACCAATCGCAGATCCCACCAAGCAACCAGCTCCAAAGCCACTCCGGCGCTAATCCCACCCACACCGACGCCGCAAAACCCAACGCCCTAATAAGCAATGAAGCACCCCCACCGGCGCCGCATCCGATTGATTGAACCAACTCCCGCACTAGGCCAGATTCGGACGTGCTCGACTGCTGGGCCCTTCGTAACTCAGACCGCAGCCGATTCACCTCCGCCTGCGCTGCCCTAAGCTGACTCTCGTTAGCCCCAGACCGGCCCACCTGCGACCGCAGCCGGTCCACCTCGGCCTGCGCTGCTCTCAAATCCTGGCGCAACCTGCCTGCCCTCGCCTCCTCATTCACCAACGCCTGGCGCAACCTGCTCTCCACCCCCCGAGAGTTACTCAACTCTTGGCCCAACCTGTTTGCCTCCACCTGAGACACACCCCGCGCCTCTTCAGACTTCCTCAGCTCCTCCACCTGGAGCGCGCCGTCTGCCTCTCCGCACGATCCGCCCGGTCCTCTGCATCCTCCGCCCTGAGCCACGTCACCACCAGGAACGCCGCCGCCGCCATTAACGCCAGCAGAACCAACACAAATAGCAACAGCTTTTTCATTGCCCGTTCACCTCCTTCCACGCCTCCACGTTCATACCTCCCTTCGCAAAAATAGACCACCCCTCGCTTGTGACGCTGCTATCACAAAAGCGGGGGTGGAAAGGAGACCCTCCTGACCGTTGGTCACAGGGGGTTATATCAGCCAGACCAGCTCTCGGAAATGGCGCATCCGTCGCCCCTACGAGGGAATGTTGTCGGGCGCGGGGGTCACCCCTCTTCACCCTTTCTCCATCGATGGGGAAAGGGTGAAGAGGGGAGGGGGAGTTGGGCATGGAATGGGGGCGAGATCCTTCGGCTGCGCTCAGGATGACATGTGGGGAGAGGGGGAAGGGAGGGGGGACGGGGATGGGTCCCCGCATCCGCGAGGACAAGAGGGTTAGGAATGACGGGGGGTGGCAATGTTGTTAAGATAGTGGGCTAGATGAACTTGCCTTTGTTTGGTGCAAGGCGTCAATTCTGCAAGAGGCGATAGATGAACAAGTCAGAGATTCCCTTTCTCACGGCTACGGAGATTTCGGAGCAGATTCGCAACCGGGACGTTTCGCCGGTGGAGGTTACGGAGGCGTATCTGGAGCGCATTGAGGCGTTGAACCCCAAACTAAATTCCTATATTACCGTCATGGCTGACGAGGCCATCACGGCGGCGCAGGAAGCGGAGACGGCCATTGCATCGGGCGGATATCTTGGCCCCATGCACGGTGTGCCGGTGGCTATTAAGGACCAGTTTCTGACGAAGGGAATTCTCACTACCGCCGGATCCAACATGCTGCGGGACTACATTCCCGAAGAAGACGCGACGGTGGTGACGCGGTTGAAAGAGTCGGGGGCCGTCATCATCGGGAAGACGAACCTGACGGAGTTTGCCATCACGACCAATCATTATTATCCCCACGGGATGATGTACAACCCGTGGAACCTGGGCCATTTCGCCGGTTCTTCGAGCGGGGGGTCGGCGTCGGCTACTGCTGCCTTTATGTGCGCCACTTCGTTGGGCGAAGACACGGGCGGTTCCGTCCGCGGTCCGGCGGCCGCGTGCGGTCTGGCGGGCTTTCGCAGCACCTACGGACTGGTGAGTCGATACGGGCTTCTGGGGGCTTGTTGGTCCAAGGACGTGATTGGGCCCATCTCGCGCACAGTGGCCGACTGCGCCATCACGCTTCAGGCAATAGCCGGACACGACCGGAAGGACAGGTACACTACCCAAGACTCCGTGCCCGACTATACGGCGGCTCTGGAGGGGGATATTCGAGGGTTGAAGGTAGGCGTGGTGGTGGAACGGGTACACACGGATGATGTTTTGCCGGAAGTCCGCGAGGCAGTGTTGGAGGCGATAGACGTGCTGCGGGAGCAGGGGGCTGAAGTGTCGGAGATATCCCTGCCCATGATTCCGCAGACGGCGGCCTTCTCGCTGGTGGGCGAGCTGGTAGAAGCGGCGGCTATACATCATCGGTGGGTGCGCGAACGGCTGGACGAGTATCAGCACGAGCTGCGGTTGACGCTGCTGATGGCGAACCTGATACCGGCGCAGACTTACTACAAGGCCAATCAACTTCGGTCCTATTGGCGAGACCAGATGCTGGCGGCCTTTGATTCTGTGGACCTGATGGTGTACCCGACGTCGCCTTCCGTGGCTCCCACGGTGCCGCCGCCGTCGGGCCTGGCAAGCCGGGAGGATATGAAGGTGAACTTCTTTGGGCGGCGCAGCTTCACCCACCCGGCCAGCCTTGCCGGATGCCCGGCGCTATCGGTGAACTGCGGGTTCACGGAGGCGGGGTTGCCGATGGGCCTGCAGATTATCGGGCGGCCCTTTGATGACGGGACGGTGCTGCGGGCGGGGCACATATATGAGCAGGCGACGCCGTGGCACAAGCGGAGACCGCCGGGATTTGGGCCGGGTGACGGTGGGGACTAGCTAGTCGCTGGTGGTTTTGGGCTTGGGTTGGGTGAAGAATTGGCCAACTTCCAGGGTGACGTCAGGGAATGCCTGTGGTGCGATGGTCTCGGTTGGGCTGGCGTGTATAACGTTCGAGTATGCTCCCCCTGAAGGACTGGTATAGGCTTCGATGCGCCGGTCCTGCCGGCTAACTATCCACACCTCCGGGATACCGGCGCGGGCGTAGGCGGAGAGTTTGGTGTTGCGGTCATAGTCTACGGAGGTGTCGGAGATCTCTATGAGGAGCAGGATGTGTGTTGGGCCAGGGTGTCCTTCCCTGTAGAAGTCATCGCGCCACCGGAGCAGCAAAACGTCGGGTTGGGGTTCACTGATGTCGTTCAGGTGCGTCGGTCCCTGGACGCGCACGATTGCCCGTCCCTGCAACGGTGGAAGCATCAGGTGGTTGAATTGGTCAACGCTGGCTTGGTGCCAGTCTCCAATGGGTGGCATATGGATGATGTCTCCGTCCAGCAGTTCGACGCGGTCGTTTTCGGCTAGAATGCCAGCGTCGGCCAAAGCGTAATATTCGGCCACAGTGAAGCGGTGGCGCGTCGGGGTTAACGTGAGCGCGACAGTGGCAGTGGTCATGACGACTGTGCCTTCTTTCCTTGAATTGCGTCCTTACGACACTTCAACGTTACAGATATTCTATAACTGCAGAGGCTTTGCGGCAACGGCAACTTGCGCCGCAAAGGATCGAGGCTGCGCAGAGTGAGACGGACGGGCGGTTCGCGAACCGCCCCTACGGAATCAAGTATATGGGGGTGGGGAGCCACCATTCGCGGCCACGGGGAGTCTCGATGCCTAACTACGGATAGGAAGCTCAAACGGCAAGTCGCAGGCCGTCAGTAATTGGGGGTGGCCATCCTTGAGGTGGAAGGTGTCTTCCAGTCGGACGCCGCCGACTCCGGGGACGGAAAGGACGGAAAGGCCGACGGTAAGGGTCATACCGTCGCGCAGCTTGAAGCTGAAGTCGGCGGGATGGATGGTGGGACGCGGCATTTCCTCGAAATCCAATCCGATGCTGTGGCTGATGCCAGGGATGTAGAAGTCGCCAAAGCCGGCGCCGACGAAGACCTTTCGGGCCGCCGCGTCGACGTCTCCGTTCTTTGCATCTGGCTTGACGGCGGCAACGCCCGACGCTTGTGCTCGACGGTACACGTCGAAGAGTTCTTGCTGTTTGGCGGATGCTGAGCCAACGACGAAAGTTCGTGTCAGGTTGGCGCAATAGCCCTGAAAACGTGGGACCACGTCGACTACCACCAGATCTCCGGCCTCCACCTGCTTGTCGGACGCAGTGCCATGGAGCCAGCCCGAGCGAATGCCGGAGTTGACGAAAACGGGAGTGGCCACGCCCTGCCCGTCGGCCTTCCGCATGGCGTACTCTATCTCCGCTCCCACTTCGTTTTCTGAAATGCCGGGTCTTAGCCATGCGGCGGCGGTCTTCATGCCGACGGCGGCGATGCGGGCCGCTTCCCGCATTAGCCGAACTTCGTCGGCATCCTTAACCAACCGCAGCTCGTCCATCACCGGGGCAATGTCCACCACCTTGATCTTGGGGTTGGCGCGCTGGAAAAGGTTGAGGAGGAAGGCGGGCGTGTTGAACCACATCTGTACACCCACAGTCATGGACTCCTTGCCTCCGGCCATGCCCCGCATTGTTCCCACCACGTCCTTTATCTGCTGTCCGACGGTGCCGAAAATCTTCACGTCGTCCACGCCAATGGACTCTCTAACCTCGGCCTCTTCGCCTTGGAAAGTGACGACTATGGGCGGCCCGGCGGCGGGAATGACGGCGCGGGGCTGAAAGCGGTCTTCGCCGAAGAAGTAGATATAATCGTCGTGGGTCAATATCAGGTAAGCGTCGATGCCCCGGTCCCTCATGCGCGCCTGTGCTTGCTGCAAACGGTCTCTATTAAGCATTCTATTCTCCTTGCCGCCGCGAGGGCGACGGTCTTCAGTATCTACTGGTAGGCTCTGCCGATTTAGGGGAGTGCGTTGGGATGGTAACCCGGATAATGGGTGGGCGTTTCGGGAACCGCCCCTTACGGAATTAGGTGAGGGGTGTGGGGAGCCACCATTCGCGGCCGCGGGGCGTCTCGATGTATTCGGGCCAGCGGAGGTCCACAGGTGGGGGGAAGTCCTTGGGAAGGAGGGGAGCCGTCCATCGTTCGCCTCCGACGCCGCCTCCCGTTCGTTGTCGGAATTCTTTCTGAGCCTCGGCCAATAAGTCGGGTTGGGTTAGCAGGTCTACTAGGGTTGCGGCGATGGTCTTGGCGGCGACGAACATGCCCGGGTCGATGCAGCTTGACACACCGCCGAGGGCGTTTCGCACCCAAGCCGGGTAGAGATAGCCGGGTCGGGGAGGCTTCAGGGCGGGGCGGCTGGTGTGGAGGCGCACCGTGGGGGCGTGCCAGGTGTAGTCCACGTAATCGTCGGAGGTGTAGTTGGCCTGCCACGGGGGAAGCTGCTGCCTCACCTGTTCTTCGAAGTCGGCGGGAGAAATGAGCTGCTGGCATTCGTCGGTAAAGGGGTCGTCCATAGGCTCGAGTTCCAGGTTTTGCTGGACGGCGCGTCCGAAGGCGCGGGCATCTTCGTCGAGGACAGGTGGGCCCACGAGGGCGAGGTTGTCGTAGGTCAGCTGGGCCATGGCGTGGTTGGGCAGTCCCACGCGAGTCTTCGTAACCCATCGGATTGACACGTCGCAACCGGTGACCTCGGCAGCGTGGCGGGCGTTGCTTTCCAGAACCTGGAAGATGCGCTGCTGAATCTCCAGGGTGGGGGAGCGCCATGCGTACTGGATTTGGCTGAATCGGGGTGGCAGGTTATCGGAGGTGCACTGGCCGCCGGCCATGATGAACTCGTTGAGGGTCCAGGTGCCCGTGTGGGGGTACATGGCCTCCTTGGTGTACTTGGTGTTGGTGTACATGAGGCAGAGGGCGTCGACGGCGCCGGGGCAACGGGGCGCGGAATGGGGATGGTTAGGGCCAGACAGCAGATCAGGGTCGACCCAGGTCTCCGGGCTGTGGCATTCGAAGGTGAAGACGGCGCTCCAGTAGGAGCCGCAGTGGGTATCCCAGATGGTTGTGTTGGTGGCGTGGGGATGGTAGGAGACGAAAGCGTCGAAGCCGTCGTAGTAGCCCTTGGCGGCATGGACGGGCTTGGAGCCGCAGACTTTTTCCGCAGGTTCGCCGAAGATGGCGAGGGTTCCTTTGAGGTTGTGGCGCTCCATGGTTGCCTTGGCCCCCAGGATGCCGGCGAGGGCTGCTACGCCGAGGGAGGAGTGGGGATCCGTGTGGCCTGCCGCCCAGGGGTGAAGGCCCTCTCGCGGCGCTTGGTAGGGTAGGGGCTGCTGGGAGTTTCCGGGCACGGCGTCGTACTCGGCGTAGGTGCCCAGCACGGGGCCGCCGTCGCCGTAGGTGGCGACGAAGGCAGTGGGCATTTCGCCGGAGCCGCGTTCGACCTGGAAGCCGTGGGCCTCCAGCAGGTCGCAGAAGGCCTGGGCGGAACGGTATTCCCTCCAGGCGGGTTCGGCGTAGTCCCAGATCTGCCGGTGGAAGTCGGAAAGGGTTTTTTGGTTTTGGTCAACCCATTGGAGGGCGTGGCGTTTTTCGGGAGTTATGTTAGGCATAGGGAGGGCCTCCTTTGGGGGGGTGGTTCGATTATACGGGTAAAGGTTGAGGGTAATAGGTGGAAGGTGGTTGGCGAGACCCGCGCGTACGCCTCTGCGGGTGACATCTTCGCTTCGGGATCGATGTTGACGTGGAGACCTACGCGGATGTAGCCGTAGATGGTTCCTCTGAGGTGTAAGCATCGGGAGGTGTGATACCGTGGAATATGGAGTATTCCGATATGATGACGCTTGTATCTGCGTCCGGTTGCCAAGCCCATACGATGATTGTGTATACGCCCGGTCCGTGGTCCGCGAGAACGTCGCTCAGGTCGGTCTTCACCGAGAAAGATGAGTCCTTGGCGTACCAGTCAGAGGCTGTGACCCACTGGCCTATGGTAGTAATCTCTGCACTGTCGAGGCTTGCCTCATATGCCGCCTGCCAAAGGTCGTCGGCTTCTCCGGGTGATCGTGGTGGCGGCGAGTCTGTCGGCACGTCATAGGGATTAGGGCATGGAATGTATGTGTCGGTGAACTCGTCATCCGAGTAGTAAGAGTTTCCAGTCAAAGGTGGCTCCAGATAGGCCACCGGTCGCCCGTAGTCATAGCAATAGGTCCTGGCGATCTGTCCTCTAGTGAGCGAGTGCGGAGGTGGGTCGTAGAAAATGCCCACGCTCAGGTCCGTGCTTCCGAGAAAAACGGTGCCGTCCTTCACCGTTCCAGAAAGCGTAAGTACGCCTTCTTTGATAACGGGAACCACCCCATATTCAACGTGGTCGCCTTCGAAATGTTGTACGACCTTGAGGTTGTATGAGTCCCAGGCAAGCCCGATGTTGACCTTTCTGTGCCACGGTTGCAGGATGTTTTCGCTGTGTCCCTGACTGGCAAAGAAACTGTCCATCGTCTCACGGATTTCCTGCTCAATCGGGCCAAGTTCCCGATAGCCACTGGATGGCGTGAAGCAGTAGTTGTGCCCGCTCTCGTTCTCTGCGTTGGACTGGTAGCCGCCCGCAAGGCTGTACCGCATGTATGGTTTGAGCCCATTGAGTCCCCAGTGGGAGGAGAAACAGTTTTCAAGTGCGTCCTCAGCCTGCAACTGTGCCGCTACGTTGTCGCCCAAGACGACCGGCTCCACCCCGGCTTTGGACCGCTCCGCGTTGATTAGCTCCAGCATGTAGCGCTTGGCTTCAAGGTGTCTAAGAGTGTGTCTAATAAATCCCTTTGTTACCCCGAGCGCTCCATGTCACCTTGAGTGAAGCCGAAGGGTCTGGAGTTGGAGGGGCGGACTTCGTTGCCTAACAGACGTTTATGCTTCGCTCCACCGACGCCCTTTTTAGACACCCTCTAAGGTCAGGCCTGGGGACCGGTGTTGCGGTTGGAGTCGGAGTAGCCGGCGGCGTCGGCGTCGGTAGTGGTGGCGTTGGCGGCGTCGGAGGTGGAGGAGGTGGCGTCGGCGGCGTCGGAGGTGGAGGAGGTGGCGTTGGCGGCGTCGGAGGTGGAGGAGGTGGCGTCGGTGGCGTCGGTGGAGGAGGCGGTGTGGTCGTGGCTGTGGGAGTCGGCGTCGGCGTATCGGTGGGCGTCGGCGTATCGGTGGGCGTCGGCGTGGATATGGCAGTCGGTGTGGGCGTATGGGTGGGTGCAGGCGTCGGAGTCTCAGATGGAGTTCCATCGCTACATGCTGCCAGAATCGTGGCGATGAGGGCTGCCAATAAACCGCTTAGAATGACACGTCGAACACCCGTCCGGCGACGATCTGTTGTTGGACCAGCGACGCCTCTCATCTCCGCAACTGATTCGCAGCGTTGGTGAAGTTGTGGATGGGTCTGACTGGGTTAGTCACTTGATGATTGGTCGCTTGACCGCGAATTGCTCCAAGAAGTCAGAGATGCTGCAAGAGTAAATGTGGCGGCCATGGCGAAAAGGATTGCCAGGGCCAATGGCAATTCAGGATCCAGCGGGTGGGAATTATTTTCTGCTGCCATCCACAGGTATGCGCTACCCATGCTGCCCAATCCGATGAAGACGCCCGGAATCCGTCGAATTTGCAGCCTTCCAGCCTTAAGCGCCTCTGTGAAAATCATGGCTGCAACGCACAGTGCAACTACTGGGGCGAAGAGACCTGCTCCTCCAGTAGGGTCTTGGTCTGTGGGCGCGGTTAGAAAAGGGATCAATAATGCGATTGTGGCGGCCGCTGCCGCTACCAAGGACCACCATTCGACGATTGTTTCGCGTGTCTTGCGCCAATTCACGGTTTCTCCTTTGAGGACGGAATATTCTTTCACGTGAGGCAAATCCTACAACCCCTGGCTCGCAATTGTCTATGGTGCTTTATGTGTCAAACCTCACAGAGCCTGTCTGACCGCTTCGGTGCGCTCAGAATGTTGTCTTGGTTGAGGGGTCCCCACCCTTCGACAGGCTCAGGGTGAGCGGACGGTTCGCGAACCTCCCCTACCAGGGAGGATGTTGTGGGGTACGGGGGATCACCCCCATCCTAACCTTCCCCCATCGAGGGGGAAGGGATTTGGAGGGGAGGTGGGCGACCACGAGGGTCGCCCCTACGGGTGGGGTCTCTGGATTCCGGCTTTCGCCGGAATGACGGGTTGTGGCGGGTGGGGTTAGATGGGGGGGCGGCGGTTGTGAAAGTCGGTGTCTTGCTGGTAGGCGTGGCCGAGACGGAAGACGAGGTCTTCCTCCATGGGCCTACCGACTATCTGCAGGCCGAGGGGCAGGCCGTCTTTGAAGCCGCATGGCACTGAAAGGGCGGGAGCGCCGACCACGTTGGCCAGGGAGGTGAGGGTGCGGCGGGGGCTGAACATCTCCGACATGAAGTCCTCTTTGGTTCCGAGGCCGGGCTTGTCCGTAAGGGGAGGGGCAACGTCGGCGGCAGTGGGGAAGATGAGGAGGTCAACAGTGGTCATCAATTCGAGGAAGTCCTGACGCATCATTTCCCGGAGTCGCTGGGCCTTGTAGTAGGTCTGGGCGGGGATGAGGCTGCCGAGGAGAAGGGTTATCCGCATGTTGTGGTCGTACTGATGGATCTCCGGGCCACGGACGCGGGCGTGATGAACGGTTGCTCCTTCCAGGTAGGTGATGGGGCTGGAGATGGCTCGTCCGTTAAGAACGCCGGGGAAGGAGACTTCCTGGACGGAAGCGCCCCGTTCCTGGAGGATTTCTCCAGCCTGGAGGACTGCGTCCCGCATCTCCGGGACGACGTGGTCGCTGTAGACTTTTTCTCTGACGATGCCGACGCGCAGGCCGCGCACGTCACCGTCGAGCAAGTCGGCGTAGGGTGGCACGGGCGTCTTCCAGGTATAGGCGTCCTTGGGGTCGTGTCCAGCGATGGCCTGCATGGTGATGGCGCAGTCTCGGACGGTGCGGGACATGGGGCCGATGGTGTCCATGGACCAGCAGGAACCGAGGAGGCCGTAGCGGCTGACCCGTCCCTGGCTGGGGCGGAGGCCGGCGAGGCCGCAGTAGGCAGCGGGGCCGCGAATGGAGCCGCCGGTGTCTTCGCCGAGGGAGGTGGCGCACATGAAGGCGGCGGTGGCGGAGCCGGAACCGGCGCTGGAACCGCCGGGCATTCGGGTCTGGTCCCACGGGTTGGTGGGCGTGCCGTAGGGGTAATGGTGGGTGTAGGCCATGGCGTATTCGGTGAGATTGGTGGTGCCGAGAAGGATAGCTCCCGCTTCTTTAAGGCGGGCTTGGACGGTGGCATCTTCGTCGGGCACGAAGTCGCGGAGGATGTTAGAGCCGGCGGTGGTGAGGACGCCCTTGGTCCACCACTGGTCCTTGACGGCTACGGGGATGCCGTGCATGGGGCCGCGATAAAGGCCCTGGGCAATTCGCCGCTCCGCGTTTTCGGCGTCGGCGCGGGCCTGGTCGGCGCAGACGGTGATGTAGGAGTTGAGGACGGGGTTCAGGGCTTCGATCCTGTCGAGGTAGGCCTCCACCACGTCTACGGGTGAGACCTCGCGGGACCGAATCTTCTCGGAGAGTTGTGCGACGGTGAGGAAGGGAAGGTTATTGAGTTCCATGCTAGCCCTCCTGTGCAGGAAGCAGAATGGGCAGGGGTTCCACGGATTCGAGGCCTGGCGGGTTGATTTCGTCGATGGACTCGATGATGGCGTTAAGGACGTGGGTGACTTCCGCCAAGTCCGCGTCGCTGATGTCAAGGCCGACGGATTTGCCCATGGCCCGGACGTCGTCGGTGGTGAGGTCGGTGGGGGAAGTTTCCGGGGGCGCTTCCTCTTCTTCGGCGGCGAGGCCAAGGAAGGCCAGGCAGGCTTCGATGAATTCCTGGGGCTTGTCGACGGTTACCACGTGGCCGGCGTCTTCTACGTCAACGGAGCTGAAATTCTCGCTGGCCTGCTTCATCCGCTCGATGATGTCGTCGGAAAGGAGGATGCTCTCCTTGCCGCGAACCTCGAGGACGGGGCAGGGGAGGTTGCGGTGGATGCGCCAGTAGTTGTCAATGTAGGCGGGGTCCTGATTGTCGGCGAGGGTGCTGTTGAGGAGGGCAGGGTCGGCCTTCCACTCCCACATGCCGGTGGACTTCTGGACCATCTTGTTGGCAACGTCCTTGCGGAGGCGGGTCTCCTCGGCCCAGGGGTTGCCCTCACGGTGCCACTGGAAGGCTTCTTCAAAGTTGTAGAAGGCCATGGGCGTCGGGGGACGGGTTACCTGAACGCGGAGGGCTTCCTGGCTGCGCTCCGGGCCGATGTCTACGATGATGGCGCGGTCCACGGCGTCGGGGTAGGCGTCGGCGTAGAGGAGGGCGTTCCAGCCGCCCATGGAGAGGCCGGCGAGGACGCATTTTTGTATGCCGAGGGCTTCGGTGAAGGCGGCGAGGTCTAAGACGAATCGATCACGGGCGTAGCCGTCGACGGCCCAGCCGCTGCCGCCGTGTCCCCGCTGGTCGAGGGTGTATACGTGGTAGTGGGGGGACATGGCTTCGGCGAACTCGTCCCAGATGTGGGCCTGTCCGGCGTGGCCGTGCATGCAGATGAGGGGCGTTTTGCCTTCGGCGCCCCAATCCAGATAACGAAGTCGGACGCCGTTGAGGGTGATGAACTTTTCCTGATAGGCGACGGTCATTTTTCTTCCCCTTGAGGTGTAGGTGTTGGGGCTATTGTAGCGGGTGAAGGCGTGGGAAACCACTAGGGGTAGGGGCTACTGCGAGTCTTGGAGGGTGCAGCCGCGAATATCTATCGACAGATGCTTGTCGTTGACGCCCTCCACCCGGCCCTTCATTAAGAGCAATGCGGCAGATCTTATAGACACGCCTGATCGATCACGTTGATAGACAATCGATCACGTTGATAGACATTGGTACTCCTAAAGGAATTCCGCATAGCCCAAACCTTTTCTGCCTCCGCATCAGATGCGAAACACCGTACTCTCCAGATGCCGTTCCCAAAGAATTGAAAGTGATTTGACTCATCTACGAATCCCAATGATGCACTTTCAATTATGCCCACCTGTCCGTTATAGATTGCTTCCGCGTTTTCTTCATCGTCCAGATAAGCTTCCACGAGCTTAATGGCGCTTATTTTGAAGGCGGGAGGGCTGGCCTTGATTTCTTCGTCGATGGCGGCTTCGGAGGCGCTGCGGGAGCAGTTGCGGCCCACGCCGAAGGCTATCACAAGCCCCGCAATGGCGAAGAATGCTACAGCGATCGAGAGGAATCTAACTAGGTCTGACATTGATTGCTACTCTGGCGTGGGTCTTGAGGGCATATTGTACATCGCGTCCTTTGGCATAATTAGCGTCATATCGCCTAGGTGAAATCGAGGACTGCGCGCCCGACGTTGCGGCGCTGCTTCATTAGGTCAAGAGCGGTCTCGGCTTGGTTCCAGGGAAGGATGCGGGAGACGACGGAACGGATTTTGCCTTCGGAGACTAGGCGGACGGCCTGCTCTACGTGACGGCGGGAAGCGCCGACGGAGCCGATTATCTGAAGCTCGCGGAAGATGATTTCTGGCAGGTGTAGGCTGACTTTCGCTCGCTCGACTTCGCCCAGGAGGATTAGCCGTCCCGTAAGGGCGACGGAACGCAGCGTCTGGGGGAAAAGGGGCGAGCCTACGGTATCAAGGACAACGTCGACACCCCGGTCTTCGGTGAGGGCGAGGACGATTTCGGAGAAGTCGAGTTCGCCGGTGGGTATGACGTCGGAGGCACCGAGGGCCTCCAGGGACGGGGCCTTGGTTTCGTCGGAAGTGACGGCGAGTACGCGTGCGCCTTTCAGCTTGGCGAGCTGGACCAGGTGGGCGCCCAATCCGCCACTTGCGCCGGTGACGAGGACTGTTTCGCCGGGTTGGATTTGGGCCTTCTCTACGGCCTTGACGGCGACTCCGATGGGACAGGCCAGGAGGCAGGCTTGAGGCCAGGGGATTCCGGCGGGAATTTTGACGAGGCTATTTTCGCGTACTGCAATCATCTCTGCCATGCCGCCCTTCATGCCGTGGCCGATGGCCTGAGCTTCCGGACAAAGACGTTCCAGGCCCTGGGCGCACCATTGGCACTCGCCGCACGAGTCGGTCAGGAGGCAGACGACGGGGTCTCCCGGACGGATAGTGGTGACGCGGCGGCCGACCTCGGTCACCACGCCGGCGACCTCGTGGCCGGGAATCAGGGGTGTTTGGACGCCGCGGCGGAGGGTCCCTTCCATTACCAGCAAGTCGTGATGGCAGAAGCCGCAGGCCGCGACTTGAACGAGGGCGTCGAAGTCGCCCACGGAGGGCGGGGGCAGGTCTGCGACGGTCAGCCGGGGGTTTGGGCCGGCCTGCTCCAGGACGAGGGCTTTCATGGGGCGGTTATTCGGCGAGGGCAGGTTTGAAACCTGCCCCTACGGGGGATGGGCTGGATTCCCGCCTGTGCGGGAAAAACGGGAAGGGGCGGGATGATATATGAGGGGATGAGAATAGTTGCGTAATCGTATTGCAACGGGCGACCACAAGGGTCGTCCCTACGGGGGAGGAGATGAATTTCTGCCCCCGTCTTCACGAGGGCAGGCTCTTCGCGGGAAAAACGGAGGGAGGGATGGGTCCCCGTATCCGCGAGGACAAGGGAGGGGAAAGGGAGTGTTGGTGGGGGTTGGGTTGCGGTGGTGTGAAGGCTTGGTTGATAATTGCTCAAGAGGGAACTCCCGGAATTTTCAGATAATCCTAGCAGAAGGAGCAAACCAATGAAGCTCGGCGCGCACGTATCCACCTCCGGCGGCATCGAAACCTCCATCGGAAGGGGGGTGGACATCGGCTGCGAGGCCATTCAGATATTCGGCTCGGCGCCCCAGCGGTGGGCCTTCAAGCGTGCGCCCGACGAGAAGATAGCCGCATTCAAGGAAAAGAGGGAAGGGTCGGGCATCGACTCCGTCTTCTTCCACTGCATCTATCTCATCAACCTGGGCACCCCTAAGCCCCAGAACGTGAAGATGGGCATAAAGTCGCTGAAGAACTACATGGACCTGGCCCATGAGATCGGCGCGGACGGCATTATCTTCCATCCGGGCAGTCACATGGGGAGGGGCTACGACGCTATTCTGAAACAGACGGTGGAGAGCATCATCGACGTGCTGGAAGATTCGCCGGAGGGCCCCTGGCTCACGCTGGAGAACACGGCGGGCATGGGCCGTCACATCGGCTCGAAGTTCGAGGAGTTGGGGCAGATAATTCACACCGTGGGCAGTCCAAGGCTGAAGGTGTGCCTGGACACGGAGCACAGTTTTGCCGCCGGATACGACGTTGCGACAAAGGACGGTCTGGAGGCGGCGATGGACGAATTCGACCGAGAGATTGGGCTGGACCGGCTGGTGGCCGTCCACGCCAACGACTCGAAGCAGCCGCTGGGGTCGGGCATCGACAGGCACGAAAACATCGGGCAGGGGCATATCGGCGTGGAGGGGTTCGAGAATATCATGGGGCATCCGGCGTTCAGGGACGTGCCGTTCTTCCTGGAGGTGCCAGGTATGGAGGGCGGCGGGCCGGACAGGGAGAATTTGGACATCCTGAAGGATATTCGCTCGCGTTTGGGGATCGCCCCTTGATTCGACTGAGCCCGGAGGAGTTCGAGGAGATGGTGGTGCAGTGCTACGAAAGACTGCCGGAGGGGTTGCTGGGGTACCTGGAGAATCTGGACATTGTGGTGGAGGAGTGGCCCAGCGATGAGGTGTTGGCGGATACTGACGTGGGGAGCGCCGACGGGCTGTTGGGGTTATACATGGGGGTTTCCCGGCTGGAGCGAGGGGACTATCTGCCCTTTCTGCCTGACAAGATTGCGCTGTTCCAGCGTCCGATAGAGGAAATCTGCGGCTCTCGGGCGGAGGTGGTGGAGGAGGTGCGGAAGACGCTGCTACACGAGGTGGGGCACTACCTGGGGATGGACGAAGATTATTTGGAGCGGCTTGGGTATTCTTAGGGGGGAGGATTGCTAGGAACGCTGAATAAATTTACAGTTGGGGAATCTGGAACACCGCCAGAACCTGTCGTACTTGGTACTCTGTAAGGTCATTGCGTGCCCACATTTGGGACATTGTCGGCTGGTTGACGCCTTTGGCACGGGGTTATTCAGCATTAGCGCTTGCTCTTGTTTCGGTTGTGAGAAACCTTCTGCCATCCGAACTATCTCTGTTGCTGAAATAAGGCTTATTTGGTTGCGCTTGGCAAAGCTTATAGCGCCTTGTGTGAATCCTGCCGTACAGGCTAGGACCGCGCGATCAGCGCCGTAATCGACCCGAGATCCAACCAGTTCCCGAACCATCGCTGGCGTTGCGCGATTCTTTTGCCCCTTGCACTGTACGATGGTGGATTTACTGCCTTTCGTTAGAATAAGGTCTATGCCTTGGTCACCTGACCTTGCTGTTGATTGCACCTGATAACCCAAATTCTGGTATAAGGTTGCCAATTCCTGTTCAAACGGGATGTCCCGCAGGGATTGCCAGTGTTCGCGCCGCTTTCTGCGTTCGGCCCTCTCTGCCGCCTGCTTTGCGCGTTTCAGCTTCAAGTCGCGCTCTTCCAGTCTCTTTGTGTGCCTTCTCGGCCTCTCTTACAGCCTCCGCGTAGGCCATTAAAGCTTCTTCGTACTGCTCTATTTGAATTCCGAGGGAGCTTTCCGCCATGTGAGTCTTCTGGCGTTCATCGTCCAAAACATTGGCTAGCATAGCGAATAGATATAACGCAGCTAATAGAATTAGGCTTAAGATCCCTACAAAGATTGCTGTACCTGGATCTCTCGAGAGAAAGAACCCGAGGATTCCCACTATCGCAGGTATGCAGCAGAAGAGGAGGACAGACCGCCAACCTTTGCCTGAAGATTTCAGACGGTTTTTCCTGGTACCTAGCGTATTGCTCCGGTGGTATTCCGTAGTCTTGCAGCTTGGGCTTTTTCATGGATGCAAACGGGGGGCCAAGTCCATCTGGCGGAGTTGTTCTTTGAGGTCGGCGTCGAGTGGCAAAGAGAGCAAAAGAGGCTATAATCTTAGCATGGTGAGATTTCTGCATACGGCTGACTGGCAGCTTGGGATGACGAGGCATTTTCTGAGTGAGGAAGCGCAAGCACGCTTCAGCGCCGCACGGCTCGACGTAATTGGGGAGATGGGTAATCTGGCTATCAATGAAGGCTGCGAGTTTGTGGTCGTGTGCGGGGACGTTTTTGAGTCGAACCAGGTGGAACGGAAAGTAATCACGCGTGCCTTTGAAAAGATGGCCGCGATTTCCACGGTTACGTTCTATTTGCTGCCTGGCAACCACGACCCGCTCGACGCGTCGTCCGTATATCGCTCTTCAACCTTCATTGCACATACACCCGACAACGTGAAAGTGCTGGATGGTTCAGCGCCGGTGCAGGCTGTTCCGGGTGTGGAGCTAATTCCCGTACCCTGGCCGAATAAACACCCGGTTACGGATCTAGTGGCCTCCGCTTATCAAGGACTTGAGCCGACCTACGCCGTCCGCATCGTCGTGGGACATGGGGCCGTCGATCACAACCATCCAAACCCCGATGATCCGAAACTAATTGGTCTGGAGCGCTTGGAAGAGAAGATCAGGGCGGGGATGATTCATTATGTCGCTCTTGGAGACCGGCACTCGACAACCAACGTGGGCGAGACCGGCAGGGTGTGGTACGCGGGTGCGCCGGAGCCAACGGCCTACGTCGAAACGGATCCGGGAAACGTGCTGCTGGTTGACGTGGACGTCAACAACGTGAACGTGGAGCGCAGACGGCTGGCTACTTGGCGGTTTGTGAGCCGTGAATGCCATATTGGCAGCGACGAGGACATAGACGCCCTTGAGGAGTGGTTTTCAACGCTGAGTAACAAGTACCGTGCCATCGTCAAAGTTTCGCTGGTCGGTCAGGTGTCGCTTGCCCAGAAGGCGCGGCTTGATGACATTCTGGAACACAACTCCGACCTGTTTGCTGCGTTGGAAACGTGGGAACGGCGCAGCGATCTTATCGTAATTCCCGATGAGATGGACCATGAGCGTCTTGGGTTATCTGGCTTCGCCAAAGAGGCCTTTCGAGGCCTGCGCGAGATGGCCGAATCAGGCGACAAGACCCAAGAGGCCCAGGACGCCTTGGGATTGTTGTATAGACTAGCGGGGTCTCGCGAATGAAGCTGCATCGCATACGACTGCGCAACTTTCGCGGGGTGTTCGAGAGCGAGGTGAACTTCGCTGAGAGCGGCGTTACGATCGTCGAGGGGCCTAACGAGATAGGTAAGAGTTCCATCACTGAAGCGCTTCAGATGGCCATCGAAGTGCCAGACTCGTCCAAGAAGGCTCAGGTCATATCCGTCAAACCCGTTGACGCTGATGTGGGGCCTGAGGTGGAGATTGAGATGTCAACCGGCGGATACACGCTGGTTTACCAGAAGAGATGGCTTCGCAGCCCCACGACGACTCTCACGGTCACGTCTCCACGGAGCGAGAATCACACCGGCCGTGAAGCGCACAACCGGTTGGAGGAGATCCTAGCTGAGACTATGGACGATAATCTTTGGCGTGCGCTGCGAATCGAACAGGGCATACAGTTAAATCTCCCGGCCTTTTCTATGCCGGCGATGCGCAGAGCCTTGGACCACGCCGCGGGCGGGGAGACCGCTCCCGACGATGACGACACCCTTTGGGAGCGTGTTAAGGAGGAGTACGAGAAGTACTGGACTTCCAAAACGGGTCGCCCGAAGGGTGAACGAAGGTCGTCTGAAGACCGGGTTAAGGCGGCTGAGGAAGAAGCCCTCATTTTGGAGGGGCAGATCAAGGAAGTCGAGAGGGATGCGGAGCAGATGTTCCGGCTGGCAGCCGAAGTAGCTCGAATCAGCGCCACTCGAGACGAGTTGGAGAAGAGCGAGCGCGACCTCGCTGAGAAGTGGGACTCTCTTGAGCGGATACGCAGAGACGTTGAGCGTCTGGAAGACAGGTGTAAGGCGGCGGAATCGAAGCGGAATCAGGTGGCCGGCGAATGGAACCGACGCCAGGAGCTGATTGGAAACCTGAACGACCGGACTAAGGATCTAGACGCCCTCGAAGCCGAAGTGGAGGCGGCGGCGCCGGCCCTTGCGGCAGCCATACGCCGCGACGAGGAAACCGCCGATGCCCTCAAGAAGGCCGCCGATGCGCTTCGAGACGCCGAGAGCAGGCGCGCCAGAGCGGTTGCGGACCGCGACTTTTTGCGTCAACAGATTGAAGTGGCTCAAATCACCGAGCGCTATGACCGGTATGTCAAGGCGGAGCAAACCCTCAAAGAAGCTGAAGATTACTTGGAATTCTCCAAAGTCGACGACAAAGCGCGTGACGAGATTGAACGGGCCTATCTTGAAGATCAGCGGGCGAAAGCAGCTACCGATAGCGCAGCCGCTTTCGTTGAAACAACGGCGTTGGCAGACATTACGATGCAGGTTGCAGGCAAGGACGTTCGGTTGGCTGCCAACGAAGTCGACAACACCCAGGTGGAGGACGAGGTTGAGTTCGTCATTCCTGACGTCGCGCGGATGCGTGTGAGCGCGGGCCCCGATGCGAAGAGGCTGGTCGAGCGCCGTCGCCGCACGCATGAGACCTACAGGCGCCTATGCGAAGAGGTAGGCGTTGCCGACTTGGGCGAAGCGAGGAGGGCGGCGGAGCGGCGGCGGGACGCCTTCCGCAACGGTGAGGGAGCCCGCCAGTCGATTATTGAGAATCTTCGGGATCTCACTCCCGATATTCTGCTGGCGAAGATAGAGCAGCTAACGGAGAGAGTGACGGCTTATCCCGTGGAGCGTCCTGAGGCCCCACCTCTCCCCTCCAATTACGATGAAGCCGAAAGCCTCGCTTCGAAGTTGGAAGGACTGGTCGGCGACTGTCAAAGCGAATTGCGTTCGCGCGAAGAGACGGCGGATAAGGCTAAAGACGAATTCAATAGTGCTCGGGTAAATGAGGCCGAACTTGAGGCGAAGAGGAAGATGGCGCTCAACAACAGGGAGGAAGTAGGGAGCCGCCTCGACGCAGCCAGGAAGAGCCAATCCGATGAAGACCTAGCGGGCACGCTTGCCGTGGCGCAACAGGAGTTCGACGACTCCCTCAAGTCTATGGAAGAGGTCGAAGCGAAGCTGCAAGCAGCGGATCCGGATTCTCTGGAGGTCCGCCTAAAGAACACTCGAGAAGTCAAGAGACGTGCCGTTATAGATCTCCAATCCAATAGAGATCGCCAAAATGAGCTTCGCGTTAGCTTGGAAATACGCGGAGAAATGGGACTGCAAGGCTCCTACGACGAGGCCGTAAGCCAATGGGAGCAGTTGAAGCGGGAGCATGAACGTTCTGAAGCGCGCGCCAGGGCGGCACGGCTTCTGCTCGAGATGTTTGAAATACACCGCAGCCGGGCCCACCAGCGTTACGTTGAACCATTTAAGAAGCGCATCGACGAGTTTGGGCGCATTGTATTTGGCCAGACTTTTTCGGTTGAGTTAAACGAAGACCTTGAGGTGGTGAGTCGTGCGTTGGGCGGCAAGACGCTGGATTTGGTCCAACTGAGTACAGGGACGAGGGAGCAGCTTGGCGTACTGAGTCGGCTGGCGTGTGCAAAACTGGTGAGCCTCGATGATGGGGGAGCGCCTGTGATGATTGATGATGCGCTGGGTTGGAGTGACCCGCAGCGATTACAGAGCATGGGGGCGGCCATAGCGGCAGCGGGACAACAGTGTCAGGTGGTGATACTCACCTGCACGCCGGGGCGCTACTCCTACGTGGGGAACGCGACGGTGGTCAACTTATAACCCTGGTGTAACGGCGTCTGTTAGTTGGTCATCTCGTTACCTCAACACGCGTTTGTCGCCGGTGCGGCGGGTGATGCGTTGCTGGTCCAGGTATTCCAGCAGGGGAAGGACGTATTTACGGCTGGAGTCCAGTAGTGTGCGTGCCTCGGCAACGGTGATGCTGCTGTTTTCTTCCACGTGGCGGGTGACGGCTTGGACCATGCGGCGGTAGGCGTCGGCGCTGAAGACCACGGTGCCGTCAACTTTGACTACCTGCTTGCGGTCGATGAGTAGGGCGAGAAGTTCGGGGCTGACGTCGCCGTCGGTGGGAGGGGAGAAGGGGTTGGCGTCGAGTTGGGCGATATAGGTCTGGGCCGCCTTCTCCTGAGCCGGGGTTAATGTTGCCTGGTAGCCGGGGGAGCGAACGACGGCTCCGTCTTCGTCCACCAACTTTTCGTCCACCAGGCGGGCCAGGAGGTGGGGGAAGCCGGCCGCGGATACGCCCAGGCGGTTCCTGAATTCCTCCTTGGGGATGCCCCGTCGAAGAGGATGGCGTCCGTGGTATTCCTTGAGGGTTGCGGCGCACTGGCGCTTGAGACGCTGCCAGCCGTGGCGGGAGTAGACTTGGGAGCCGGGGCCGGCCTTAGCCCCTCCCAGCAGGGTAACGCCACCCTGTTTCGCCAGGTCTTCGATGACGGGCCGGACGTCGTCCAGAGTAAGGTTGCTACGCTGAGATAGAGCGGTCAGGTCGCATGGCCCCCACTGATCGACGGCTCCAAGGATCAGCTCCTCCAGGGTGCCCTCCTCCATGGCCTGCAGGCTCTTCAGCACCGAGGTGGTGAAGGGCCGATGACGGCGGGGGAAGGGGTCAACGACTTTGCCGCCGCCGATGGTGGTTTCGGTGGAGCGTACGACGAAGAAGTCGCCCTTGACGAGGGGCACCGGGTCGGTCAGATGTATTTGCGCCCAGGCTTCGTGGCCGGGCAGAAGCTGCCGAGCGCCGAGGAGTCGAACCCTGGCGCCTGTTTCGCTGACGTGGGAGTGGAAAGAAACGCGGGCGTTGTGTTTCATGGGGCGAGGAGCGTCGGCGAGCAGCTTCACCTTGGCGTCGAGCATGGTGGTGGGTTGGAGCCAGCCAGAGGTGGTGACGGTCTCGCCACGCTCGGCCTTGTCGTAGGAGACGCCGGAGATGTTGACGGCAAGACGGCGTCCTGGGTCTGCCTCCGTCAGTTTTTGACGGTGGCTCTGCAGGCCCCGGATTCGCCCCCGGCGTTGGGAAGGGACAAGTTCCACGTCCTGGCCCACGCGAAGGGTCCCGTCGATGAGAGTGCCGGTGACGACGGTGCCGAAGCCGGAAACGGTGAACGAACGGTCCACGGCCAGCCGGGGGCGGCCCAAGTCCGGCCGGGGCGTGGTAGCGGCGAGGATCTCGTCCATCTTCTGTAGGAGGTCGTCCAGCCCCTGGCCGGTGCGGGCGGAAAGGGTGATGATGGCTGCGTCTTCGAGCACTGTCTCCTGGAGGGCTTCGACGGTCTCCATTTCGGCTAGTTCGAGGAGGTCTTCGTCCACGAGGTCGGCCTTGGTCAGAGCTACCAGCCCCCTGCGGACGTTAAGCAGGTCGAGGATGGCGAGATGTTCGCGGGTCTGGGGCATGACGCCTTCGTCGGCGGCCACTACCAGCAGGGCCATGTCGATGCCGCCGACACCAGCAAGCATGTTGCGGACGAAGCGTTCGTGGCCGGGAACGTCGATGATGCTGACTTCCTGTCCGGACGGGAGGGTGAGCCAGGCGAAGCCGAGGTCTATGGTCATGCCCCGTTCCCGTTCCTGGGGCAGACGGTCGGGGTTGATGCCCGTTAGAGCCTCGATGAGGGTGGACTTGCCGTGGTCCACGTGGCCTGCGGTGCCGACGACGTACATGATTGCTTCCGAAATTAGAGTGGGTGCAAGGATATCAGCATAGGCGGCTGAGGGGCAATTTGGGTGGACCGGTGGACGCCGCTGCGCCGGGGCTAGGAGGAGCCTAGACGTTGAAGAGGAAGGTGATGACGTCGCCGTCCTGCACCCGATAGTGGCGGCCCTCGGCGCGGAGGACGCCCCGTCGACGCGCTTCGACTATGGCGCCGCAGGCAATAATGTCGTCGAAAGGTACGACCTCGGCGCGGATGAATCCCCGTTCCATGTCGGAATGGATGCTGCCCGCGCCGTCGGCAACGGTCCACGCCCGAACTTCTCTCTGCCCTTGACATCGCAGACATGGGAAGTCTAGATTATTTCCTGATTGGAGAAGACAGAAATGATGAATGGACTTTTCAGTTTCGACGGTAGAATCAATAGACTGACTTGGTGGGGTTACCAACTACTGCTTTTGTTGGTCTTGGGCGTAGCACTAGGGCCCCTACTTTTAATAGGGAATTCGGGGATACTCATTGCAGTCACTATTCTGTGGATGATCATTTTGCTAGTCGTTGCTGGGTGGTCAGGGTATGCTGTAGGGGCTAAGCGCCTTCACGACATGGGCCGCTCAGGCTGGTGGATTCTACTGCACCTTATCCCTACTATCGGGCCATTCATAATACTGGTCTGGTTGGGTTTCTTTCCTGGAGATCAGATTCGCAACGAATATGGACCTGAGCCTGGCCAGGAGGACAACGAAGAGGGTGAATCGTTAGCGGATATTATGAAGAGGCACAACGAAGGAAGTTAATTCGACGCCAGGAACCAGATTTAGTCCAACTTAATCGTTCGGCAATAATTCTCGATAGATGCAATGCTCCCTAGAATGGCACGGGCAAGAAGATGGGTGTGGGGTCAGCGGGGGGTAGTGGAAGGAGGCTAGACGTTGAAGAGGAAGGTGATGACGTCGCCGTCCTGCACCCGATAGTGGCGGCCCTCGGCGCGGAGGACGCCCCGTCGACGCGCTTCGACTATGGTGCCGCAGGCAATCATGTCGTCGAAAGGTACGACCTCGGCGCGGATGAATCCCCGTTCCATGTCGGAATGGATGCTGCCCGCGGCGGCGGCGGCGTCCGCGCCGTCGGCAACGGTCCACGCCCGAACTTCCTGGGAGACATGGGTGAAGAAGGTGGCCCTCTGCAGTAGAGCGAGGGTGCGGGCAAGAAGAAGTTCCCTGCCCGACTGTTCGATCCCCATGGACTGGCGGAATTCCTGCTCATCCTCCGGCGAAAGCTGGGCGAATTCCCACTCAAGGCTGGCGCATAGGGAAACGTCGCCGGCGACGGGATCCATAGTCGATACGGCGTCCTCACCCACGTTGTAGACGGTCATTATCGGCTTGGCGCTGAGGAGGTGGTAGTGGGCCAGAATGCCGGACTCGTCGGCAGTGAGGGACTGGGAAGCGAGGGTCTGGCCCGCTTCCATGTTGTCACTGACTCGCTGCAGGAGGGTGCTCTCCCTGATGAGTATGTCGCGTTCACGACCCCGCGCGCCTTTCATGTTGTCGGCCACCCTGCGGCTGCGTCGCTCAAGAATGGCGAGGTCAGCGAGGATCAGCTCGTCGGCCATGGCGTTCGCGTCTTGCTCTGGGGCGGGTGGGCCGGCGGCGTCGGGCACTGTGGGATTCTGGAAGGCGCGCACGACGTGAATGAAGGCGTCGACTCCCTGGAGGGCGTTCAGGGTAGGCCCTTGGAAGTAGCCGAACTCCTGGTCAGACGCAGGCGGCGGGGGAAGGTCCCAAAAGGTGATTTCGGCGGGCGTTATCTTCTTGGGATGGAAGAGTTGGGCGAGGTCGCGCAGCCGAGGGTCGGTGACCTTGCTTATTCCTTTGACAACCCGTCCCAGTGAGTCGGGGCGTCGGCTCTGAGCGCCGCCGGTTAGGACGTCGAAGAGGGTGGTCTTGCCGCTGCTGCGCAGGCCGATAAGGGCTACTTCCATGGTACGTCCAGAATACTTGGTGGGGCCGGGATTTGCCAGGGGGCGGGAGGTAGGGAGCGTTGAGCTGCGAAAGGGCGCCCACAAGGGACGCCCCTACAGAAGAAGAGGGACGGGCGGTTCGCGAACCGCCCCTACCAGATGGCGTGCGGGATCTGGGAGCTATCGTCATTGTGGGTATTTTTCGCTAAGATTGCTGCAAGGTTGCACGAGTAGAGGAGGAAAATTTAGCGGTGCCCATTCTAGTTCTGCACGGCGATTCTTTTCTGGTCGCTGAGAAGTTGGCCCAGATCCGGCAAAAGCTGGGTCCGGAACATCTTCTGGAGAGCAACACGCACAAGCTGACGGGCAATGCGGTTACGCTGGAGCATCTTCGTGCCGTCAGCAGCGCCATGCCCTTTCTGGCTGAGTACCGGCTGGTGGTGGTGGAAGGGCTGCTGGGGTCCTTTGAAGCTCGAGGCCCTCAACGTCGGGGCGGCGGGTCGTCAAGAAACCGGCTGGCTCGATGGGAAGGGCTGGGCGACTATGCGGGAGAGGTCCCGCCCACGACCCACCTGATCTTCGTTGACGAACTGCTTCGGGCCAACAATCCCTTGTTGAGAGCGATTGCCGCAAACGCCGAGGTGCAGCGGTTTTCGGTGCCTCGAGGTGAAGAACTGGCCCGGTGGATTCGCGATAAGGCCAAGTCCAAGGGGGCCAGCATTTCGCCCGGAGCGCTGCGGCTCCTGAACCAGTACGTGGGCGCAAACTTGCGTCTGCTGGACACGGAATTGGAGAAGCTGTCTCTCTACGCCGGGGCCGAGCAGATCGACGAAGGCCACGTCAGTCGATTGGTGGCGCAGGTACGGGAAGCGAGCATCTTCGCCGCCGTCGACGCCATTGTGCAGGGGAACCCTTCGCTGGCGCTGCGGCTATTGCGGCAGCTTCGGAATGATGGCGCGGCGCTGTCCTACATTCAGGCGATGATTGCGCGCCAACTGCGGCTGGTGACGGTGGCGAAGGAGTTGGTGGAGACGGGCGTGCCCCGAGGGGAGATGGGCGCACGGCTGGAACTGAGGGCGGACTTTGCCGTGAGGAAGACTCTGGAGCAGGCGAGAAGGTTTTCGTGGCCCCGTTTGAAGGCGCTGTACGCCTGCCTCTTGGAGATGGACCTGGCCATCAAGCAGGGACGGCAGGACGAGGACCTGGCGTTGGAGCTTCTGGTGACACGGGCAGCAGTATTGCGGTAGTTCCCTTCACTTCCTGCGGGGAACGGGCGGTTCGCGAACCGCCCGTGTATGAAGGTGGGCGGGAGATTCACCCCCATCCTCACCTTCCCCCCTCAAGGGGGAAGGGAATTATTGGTGTAGGGTAGTGGGGGTGCAGTCGCCTTGGCGGAGGGCGGGAATCAGGTCGTCGAGGTTGCGGATTCTTGCTTTGAAGCGGGTGGCGCAGACTCCGAGGTCGCCGGGGGAGTGGCTGTCGCTGCCAGCGACTGAAGGGAGATTTAATGCTTGGGCCAGCTTTTCGGAGAAGGCGTTTTCAAGCTTAGAGCCGCGGCCGTTGATGGTCTCCACGGCGTGACACTGGCGGAAGGCTGGTTCCCCCGTGGCCTGTCGGACCTTTGAGTCCAGGTCGGTTGTGGGACGGCTGCCGATGCCACGTCTTCGATAGGGATGGGCCGCGAGGAGCGCCCCGCCTGCTGCCTGAATTCGCTGCCAGAGAAATGGGAGTTTGTGCATTCCGAAGACGTACTCCTTTAGTCCAAAGGCCAGGAAATGCCCCTCTTCCGTGTTTACCTCACAGCCGGGGAGGAGCAGGATGCCGTGACGACTTCCGAGACGGGACAGGGCGTCGGCGTCCCAGAAGGCGTCGTGTTCGGTGAGGCAGAGACCGTCCAGCCCAAGGCCCTTGGCCTCCAGGACGAGCTGCTCAGGGGTTTGGAGGGCGTCGTAGGAGTGGGGCGCGGTGTGGGCGTGCAGGTCTATGAGCATGGGGGGGATTATAGCCTAAGGGGGATAGGAGGCTGGTGGGATAGGGCGTGACGGGTCAGGTTGTCGGATTTGACTATGTGCTTTGGTCTCTGCGGTGGGGTGAAATCCTAAGACTATCTACCCAAATCTGTGGCATATTGGTAGAATCAATTTCGGGTAGGATCCCCGGTCTTTTCCCTACGTTCGGCGAAACGACTGATGACAGTGGAATCTGTCGTGGATTAGACCACTAGAGGAGTAATCGCATTGCCGCCAGCCATTCAGACACAACGCGATAACCTTGAGATCGGCCTCTATTTGGCTCGTGGAAGATTTGGCGCGACGTTGGATGACATTCTCCAAGTTTCCCTTGGCTATTCCCCAAGCGGGAATATTCCAATGGGGCACTATGAACGTCGGTTTCGGAATGCCCAACTAGTTGGCAGAGACGCGTTTCGGAAAAGGACGCCGGGGTACTTTACCTTCAACGCCATGCCTTTTGGTGACCGCTACATTTACAAAGCTACGTGGTTTATCATAATAAATCCCCAAACAGGGGAGGCCCAAACGGTTCCTTTGCCTGCTGGTGATTTGGCGTCAATGGCAAGACTTAGGAATAAGGACTTAGAGCGTGTCTAATAAATCCCTTTGCTACCTCGAGCGCTCCATGTCACCTTGAGTGAAGCCGAAGGATCTGGAGTTGGAGGGGCGGACTTCGCTGCCTAACAGATGTTTATGCTTCGCTCCACCGGCGCCTTTTTAGACACCCTCTTAGACACCCGAGAGGCGACGACCAGAAGCGTCCGAACTGCTGATAACATTCAGGAGCAACGACGGGCAATACAGCGTGGGGATTGGTCCGCCTTACAAGTGCTCCAGGCACGGATGATTGAAGATGGTAGCCTTGGAGAAATCTTATCGGGATTTCATGGCCTACCATACGCAGATATTGAAGAAGTCATTCCCAGTCTATCGAGCCGCCCAATTCTGTTTCAGTTTCAAAGGGATGCCAAGCAGGTTCAGCGGCTCAGTAGACAACTGAGACAGGCTCAAGCGTCTCTTGGCCAGCAGCTGACGAATTGGGTAAGGTTGCAAACAGGGGTGTCCAATAACGCTGCACAGTTAGCTTTGCAGCAGGCGCAACAGAGATTGGCTAGCTTGTGAAGTGGATGGAGGATGAATTGTGAGAATTGATGATTTGGATACCCTCGTGCTGCATCCTGTGGGAAAGTGGTACGGTTCTATTGTGTCCGTCCCATGTGAGCTCATAAAGCCGGACCCCGAGAATCTCAGGCAAGAGTTCGATGAGGCCGATCTCATCGATTTGGGAAGAAACATGGTTGAGGTGGGGCAACTAGACGAGATCACAGTCTTTCCAATCCTGATTGATGATTCTTTGTGGACCGGGTTTTTCGACCTGCATGATGGAGAACGTAGATGGCGCGCCGCCCAGTTGACGAATCAGCCGACACTTCGCGCTAAGATTGTTCCCCGACCATCTTCAGAGGAGTTGACGTTCAAGAAGGTTAGCCGGATTCTGCAAACGCGATCCCTCAGCCCTGAGACCAAGCTGACGGCGTTGAAGAAATCCTTGGCAGACTTGAGTATTCTCGAAAGGCCTGACAAATGGGACTTATTTAGGGATAAGCTTGGCGGTGGACCTGATTGGCCCCAACTTGTAAGGGTGTTGAAGTTGCATTCGCGAGTTCGGGGCATGTTCGAAGAAGGGCTTATCAACTTCACGATTGCTCATTCAGTGGGTCGAATTGCACGTGAAAAGCAGGCTCGCCTAGCCGAGTATGCTGTCGTAAATAAAATCAGCGGCAGGTTCCTGTCCACCCAAATGGTACCCTATTTGGTAAAGCATCCCGAAGCGAGCCCTGCGCAAGCCTTTGAGCATGTTCGAGTCGGTGGGTGGCGTCAATACACCAGCAGTCCATACGTCAAGGGGCAAGCACCTCCCACTCAAGAGCAGGTTGAGAAATTCCTCGAAGCGTGCGTGGCGTGGGAAAGAGCATGGGAAACAGTGGTTGTAAATGGGTTAGTTCACCAAGTCGGGGACAACCCTCAATACGTGCAGCGATTAAAGGACGCGGGTCTGAGAATTCAGGAGAGGGCCTTGGCGTTGGCGGATAGAATGAGCTCTTCCCAGCGGAAACAGGCCGTTGTCGGAGAGATTTCGCTTCCGGTTCGTGAGATCATAGGCAGTGATTAGAGGCATGGTAGCAATTCCACTTTTGGCAATTCCTCCTGCGGCATTGGTGTGTAGATACAGATTGGCATAAGTAGCCCCATAGCTTTAGTTTTCTTGCTATGGGGGGTTGCGTATGCTATATTGCCTTATCCCCCTATCAGGTGGGCAAACCGTGCTTGAAGATTACTTTCGCCAGTACGGCCTCATAGCCATCTTTGTCGTGGTGGCGTTCATAGTTCCAACCAGTATGCTGGCGCTTTCTTTCCTGCTGTATCGTTTGGGCATTCGACCCCAGAAGCCCAGCGCGGTGAAGCAGGATATTTATGAGTGCGGCATGGAGACGATTGGTGGGCGGTGGGCGCAGTTCAACTTTCGCTACTACATGTACGCGCTGCTATTCGTGATATTCGACGTGGCCGTGATTTTCGTCTACCCCTGGGCCGTGCGGTTCGGAAAGCTGGGCCTCTTTGCTCTCATAGAGATGGCGGCATTCATCACAATTCTAGGTTTTGGGTGGGTCTACGCGTGGCGGAAGCGCGACTTGGAGTGGAGGTAGGGTAATGGTGTCACAAGACGGTCTTTCGCTGCAGGCTCTGACGCGGAAGCTGGACGTTGAGGAAGGGGCGGTCATCGAGGAGATGCGGCACACCCATTCCAAGCCTTACCCTGAGCCGCTGATTCAGGTGCCCGACGACATCCAGCGCAACCTGATGGTGACGTCCGTGGACGCTCTTCTGAATTGGGGGCGGAAGTCGGCCCTCTGGCCGGTAGCCTTCGGGCTGGCTTGCTGCGCTTTCGAGATGATGGCGACTGCCATGTCCAGGTTTGACATTGCCCGCTTCGGGATGGAGGCGTTCCGGGCTACGCCCCGCCAAGCGGACCTGATGATTGTCGCCGGCACGGTGACGTGGAAAATGGCGCCTGCCATTCGCCGCATCTACGACCAGATGGGGGAGCCGAAGTGGGTTATCTCCATGGGCGTTTGCGCCACCAGCGGCGGGCCGTACTACTCCTGCTACAGCGTGGTGCCCGGCGTCAATCACATTGTACCGGTGGACGTGTACGTTCCGGGATGCCCTCCCCGTCCCGACGCCCTCTTGTACGGGATTATGCAGTTGCATGAGAAAATCAAGCGGTACAGCCTGAAGGGGAGGCCCGCAGGGCTGTAATGACAAGGGCGGTTCAGGGTGAGGAGTTGGCCGGATACGTGCGGCAGAGGTTTTCCGACGCCGGCACCGAATGGGAGGCTGAGTGTCTGTGGGTGGAACCGTCCAACCTGCGGGAGGTGGCGCAGTTTCTGAAAGAAGACCCGCGGCTGGCCTTCAACTTTCTGAACGCCGTGTCTGCCGTGGACTACGTTCACTACTTCGAATTGGTGTACCATCTCACGTCCTTTGAGTACAACCACAGCGCGGTGGTGAAGACGCGCCTCTACTCTAGGGAGGCTCCGACGGCCTCCTCGGTGGTGGAGGTTTGGCCCGGGGCGGATTTCCAGGAGCGGGAGATTTACGATCTGATGGGAGTCTCCTTCGAGGGGCATCCTAACCTGAAGCGGATTATGCTTTGGGAAGGCTTTCCCGGCCATCCACAACGCAGGGACTTTGAAGACGTGGTGACGTACTGAGGCTCCCATGGCCATTCGCACCGAACCCGTAACTATCAACATTGGGCCGCAGCATCCGAGCACGCATGGCGTATTGCGGCTGCGGGTGACCTTCGACGGCGAGGTGATAGTGGACATAGAGCCGGTCTTCGGCTACCTACACCGGGGGTCGGAGAAGTTGGCGGAGGAGCGGAACTACGTGCAGGTGCTGACGCTCACGGACCGGCTGGACTACGTGGCGTCCATGACCAACAACCAGGCCTACTGCCTGGCGGTGGAGAAGATGTTGGGGGTGGAGGTCCCGCTACGAGGCCAGTATCTGCGGGTGCTGGCGGCGGAGCTTCAGAGGATGGCCAGCCATCTGGTGGCGGCGGGCTTCTTCCTTCAGGACCTGGGAGCGCTGGCAACGCCCCTTATGTACTGCTTCCGCTTTCGGGAGAAGATTCTGGACCTGTTCGAGATGCTGTGCGGGGCGCGAATCACCGTCAGCTACATGCGACCGGGCGGGGTGTTCAGCGATGCGCCGCCGGACTTTTGGCATGCGCTGGACGAGCTGGTGCTGGAGGCTCCTCACCTGCTCCAGGAGTTGGAGCAGCTGATGATGAAGAACGAGATATTGTTGGTGCGGACGAAGAACGTGGGGATACTTTCGGCGGAGTCGGCGATTGCCAACTCCGTCAGCGGGCCCGTGCTTCGGGCCAGCGGGGTGGCTTGGGACTGGCGGAAGATGGACCCCTACGACATTTACGACCGGTTGGAGTTCGACGTGCCGTTGGGAGAACGGGGAGACAACTACGACCGGTTTCGCGTCCGGATCGAGGAGGTGAAGCAGAGCCTTCGGATGGTGAAGCAGTGCGCCGAGGAGATACGACCTGGGCCAGTGCGCGCCGGTATTGATGTGCCGCCGGCGGGTCTGACCTTAGAAAGAGGTGAGACTAAGAGGCCGTTTGCGGAAGGCCCGGTACGTACGGAACTGCCCTTCGTTCTACGTCCTCCCGCCGGTGCGGAGGCCTACGGGCGGGTGGAGGCCCCCAAGGGGGAGCTGGCCTTCTACCTGGTGAGCGATGGCAGCATTGCGCCCTATCGGTGCAAGATACGCTCTCCTTCGCTGATAAATCTCACCGTAATGCGCGAGTTGATGGTGGGGTGGAAGCTGGCGGACATGATTGTGACCCTGGGCAGCATTGACATAAACATGGGAGAGGTGGATCGCTGATGACGCCTTTCCTTCAGGATAACGTGGTCTTTCGGGAGGTGTACTGCTTCCTGGGCGGCAACGAGGGGAATGCCGGTTGGTGCGGTGGCGACGGGATCTTGCCGGCGGGCTTCGAGTGGGCGGCGTACTTCGCAGCAGGTTTCGTCATCATGTTCATTCTGATCAATGCAGCGCTGCTGGGGGCCGCCGCCTTCGTGTGGTCGGAACGGAGGCTGCTGGCCCGATTCCAGGCACGGCGGGGGCCGAATCGATGGGGGCCGTGGGGGATTCTCCAGCCCTTTGCAGACCTGTTGAAGCTCATCATCAAGGAAGACATTATTCCCAACGCCGCCGACAAGCTGGCCTTCACGCTGGTGCCCATCATCATGCTGATGGCATTGCTGTTGAGCCTGGCGGTGATGCCCTTCGCACGAAACACGTACCTGGTGAACCTGAACGTGGGGATACTGTACATAATAGCGGTAAGCTCCATGAGTACCATTGCCATCTTCATGGCGGGATGGTCTTCGGCCAACAAGTACGCGATGTTCGGCGCAATGCGGGGCGTGGCGATGCTGATAAGCTACGAGATTCCCTTGGTGCTCTCTCTTGTGGGGGTTGTGCTCATAGTAGGCTCGATGTCGCTGGTGTCCGTGGTGGAAGCTCAGACTGTACCCTTCCTTCTGGTGCAGCCGCTGGGGGCGCTGGTGTTTATGCTGGGGATATCGGCGGAGTTGAACCGGACGCCCTTCGACATTCTTGAGGCGGAATCCGAGATAGTAGCGGGGTATCATACGGAGTACAGCGGGATTAAGTTTGCGCTGATTCAGGCGGCGGAAATGGCGGGAGTGCTGGCGGCATCCGGATTTCTGGCGACGATATTCATGGGCGGATGGTCGGGGCCGTTCTGGTCCGGACAACTGGGTGCGTTTTGGTTCCTCGTGAAGCTAGCGGGCTTCGTGATGCTATTCATCTGGATTCGTGCGACCTTCCCGCGACTGCGCATCGACCAGATAATGGCCTTTGCCTGGAAGTTCCTGCTGCCGCTGGCTCTGATAAACTTCTTGGTGACGGCGGTGCAGGTATACTTCTTCGGGTTCTATCAGGCTGAGGTCCTCGGGGAGATAACCCGCAATGAATTGTGGATAATGGCTGCGATTAACATTCCGGTGGCCCTGGCATCCATAGGGATATTCGGACGGCTCAGCCGAGAGAAGGTGCGAGTGCCGGAGCCTATTTTTCAGAACGTAGCGACGGCGCCCCGGGCCATGGAGGTGGACTAGATGTACGGATTTGGACTGGCGAAGGGTATGCTGGTGACCCTAAAGAATTTCATCCGACCGCCCTTTACGATTCAGTATCCTGAAGAGCGGATTCCCCAGCATCCCCGCTTTCGTGGCGAGGAGTTCGCCTGGTACGAGGAACGGTGCACGGGGTGCGCTTCCTGCGCCAAATACTGTCCTTTGGGTATCATCAAGATTGTCACTAGCCCCAGCAATACCGCGCCCTTGGAGGGCGACCACTACAACATCGACGTTTTCGACATCGACATCGGGCGGTGTATGTTCTGCGGTCTTTGTGTGGAGGCGTGCCCCTATGACGCGTTGTTCATGGGCAGCGGCTTCGAACGGGGCCGGTACGAGCGCAAGGACCTGGTGATTACCGTGGACGAATTGCGGCAGGCAGTGAAGAAGCCCAGCACCTGGTTCCGCCCGCAGCTGGAGGATTCCGGCTACGACCCGCAAAAGGACAACGAGTTGGACTGGCGGGCGGTGGGCCGGGAGAATTGGGCCTGGCATCAAAAGGAGAAGGCGGGGGCGCGGATTCAGTTTCGTCCCGGCCGGGTGGGCGCACAGACCGGCGAGGACGACGACGGAGAGTCGGAAAGCTAGCCGATGCTGTTCCAAGACCTGATTTTCTGGGCGCTGGCAATCGTCGCGGTGGCGGGGGCGCTCGGAGTTGTGCTGCTGCGGGACATCTTCCGCTCCGCCCTGCTGCTGGTGCTGGTGTTTCTCACCGTGGCGGGCTTGTTCTTTCTGCTGGCGGCGGAGTTCCTGGGAGTGGTGCAGGTGCTCATTTACGCCGGAGCCATCAGCATACTGATCATATTTGCGATCATGCTGACCCAGAACGTGCAGCAGGGGAACCTGCCCAACAGGCTTCAGTTTGCGGCAGTGTTGCTTCCGGCGCTGCTTCTGGCGGCCCTGGCGTTCGTGTTCTTCGATACCGAGTGGAAGCTCATTTCAGACCTGCCGTCCGCAGGAGGGATGTCCGTGGAGGACTTGGCCTTTAGTGACAACACCTTCAAGCTCTCAAAGCTGCTGTTGGAGGAATACGCCCTGGCCTTCGCTGCTGCCGGCGCGTTGCTGCTGGCCTCGGTTATCGGCGCTCTATCCCTGGTGAGGGAGAGATAGCGTGGACCTTGAAAAGTTTCTGATCCTCTCGGCAATAATTTTCGCCATCGGGCTTTACGGCACGCTGGCGCGCCGGAACGTGATAACGGTGTTGATGTCCCTGGAGTTGATGTTCATCGCGGTAATGCTAGCGGCGGTGACCATGTCCCGGTACGTGGCCAGCCAGTCAGTGTTGGCCCAGCCGGGTGTGGCGACGGAGAGTGTACTGCAAACTCTGCTGACTGGACAGGTATTTGCCTTGTTCATAATTGTGGTGGCGGCGGCGGAGATAGCTTTGGGGCTGGGCATTGTCATAGCCTTCTACCGGAGCCGGGAGATGGTGGACATTAGCCAAGCCAATCTGATGAACCGGTAGGCGACTATGTGGGTGGACTTTATGAAGGCTTCAAACCTGACGGTGGCAGAGATGTGGAAAGAGGTGATCGAGGCGGAGGGACTGCCGGTCAGACTGCTGCCCGAAGGGGATATTTTGGATTGGGCAGAAAGCGTCCCATTCCGGGTAATGGTGCCACGAGGGAGAGAGCACGTGGCCGAGGAGATTCTGAGGAAGCTCTAACATGGAAGGCTCTAATGAAAGCGGCAAGCGGCATAGACGGGAGAGGAGAACGCTAAGTTGATCTCCGAAGCCGCCGTTTGGGCGATTTTCCTCCTGCCGGTGGGGGCGTTGGCGGTCAACGCCTTTGTCGTAAGGCCCCTTCTGAACCACCGGCCCGTCCTCGCGGCTTTAGTCATAGTCGCAGCCCTGGGCGCGGCGCTGCTGCTTTCCGTATGGACGCTCGTTTCGGTGGTGGAGAACGGGACTCACGTCTTCGACGAATATACGTGGTTGGCCGTCGGGGGGATGGAGCTTCGCATCGGGTTGATGGTGGACTCTTTGACCGCCATCATGCTGGTGGTGGTGACGGGGGTCAGCCTGATGGTGCAGGTGTATTCCTACGGGTACATGAAGGGCGATCCCGGATACGTGCGTTACTTTGCCTTCATGGCGCTCTTCTCGGCGGCAATGATCGGGCTTGTCCTGGCGGGGAATATCATCCAACTCTACGTCATGTGGGAGTTGGTGGGCCTGGGTTCGTACCTGCTCATCGGATTCTGGCACAACCGGCCGGCTGCGGCCGCGGCGGCAAAGAAGGCGTTCCTGGTTACTCGCATCGGCGATTTTGGGTTCCTGCTGGCGATTCTGTACCTGTTCTTCAACCGAGCGGCGTTCATGGAGCAGGGGCTGGACCCCCTCAGCATTGCCGACATTCAGGCTGCTGTGCCGTTGATAAAGACGGGGGCGATTGCGGCTCTTGGCGGATTGGGGCTAACGTGGGTTGCGCTGGGCATCTTTGCCGGCGCGGCGGGTAAGTCGGCCCAGTTCCCCCTTCATGTTTGGCTTCCCGACGCCATGGAAGGCCCAACGCCGGTGAGTGCGCTAATCCACGCCGCAACCATGGTAGCCGCCGGGGTGTTTCTGGTGGCGCGATTCTTCCCCGTGTTTGAAGCGTCGAATGAGGCTATGGCGGTGGTTGCACTGGTGGGGGCGTTCACGGCCCTCTTTGCCGCCAGCATGGGGCTGGTGATGAAGGACATCAAGCGGGTGCTGGCTTATTCGACCATCAGCCAGTTGGGGTACATGATGGCGGCCCTCGGCATTGGCGCTTACGGGGCGGCGATATTTCATCTGTTCACCCACGCCTTCTTCAAGGCGCTGCTATTCCTGGGCTCGGGGAGCGTCAACCACGCCACGGGCACCTTCGACATGCGGTACATGGGCGGCTTGCGGAAGATTATGCCGTGGACCTACGCGTTGATGATGGTAGGCTCGTTGAGCCTGGTGGGAATCTTTCCTTTGGCCGGGTTCTGGAGCAAGGACGAAATTATTGGGCACGCCTGGCACGGCGACTCAGTTATAGACATGGTCGTATTCTGGATGCTGGCGGTCAGCGTTGCGGCCACGGCCTTCTATACGTTCCGCATGATGTACATGACCTTCCACGGCAAGTTCCGGGGCGGGGTGGAGGTGGAGCAGAAAGAACAGCAGACAGAGGCTCAGGATTCCCACGGGGCGAAGGTGCATCTGGCGGAGTCGCCTCTGGTGATGGTTGCGCCGATGGTGATTCTGGGTGTCGGGGCCGTGGTTGGCGGCTATCTGGTCAATCCGCAAGCCGGACTGTTGGGCATACCGGTGCACTGGTTCAGCGAATTTGTCGTACCGCCGGTGGTGGAACACACCAAGGTGCTGCCGTTGAACAGCATTCTGGCTGCGGTCACTACCTTCGGGGCCCTTGTGTTCATAGGCTTGGCGACGGCGATATACGTGAAGGGCAAGAGGGCCGGCCCCGGAGTGGAAAGGGCTATGAAGCCCGTCCATCGGATGGTGGAAGGCAAGTATTATTTCGACGAGCTCTACGAAGACAAGCTGGTGGTCAAGGGTTTCTACGGCAAGCTGGGCGGGTTCCTGGAATGGTTCGATCAGCAGGTCGTGGATAGTGTCGTCGACGCGATGGGCTGGTTCTCGCGGAACCTGGGCTGGGCCTTCGGGCGGCTCCAGAGCGGCCAGGTCCAGTTCTACGGCGTGGGTATATTGACGGGAATTGTGGTAATTCTGGTAGCGTATCTTGTTTGGGGTTAGGTTGAGTTGAGCACCTTCGATGGTATTTTGACGGCGGTGGTCTTCCTGCCTTTGGCGGGGGCTGTCTTGTTGTTTGCGGTTCGAGGGGACCGGTTCGTGCGACTGACTGCCCTTGCAGTGGCGTTGGCGGACTTCGCGCTGGCCGTGCTGGTGTTCCTGCGCTTCGATGCCGACGGCAGCCAGAGGTTCCAGCTTCTCGACCGGTTCGAGTGGATATCTACTGAAGTATTTACGGCACAGTACCAGCTGGGCGTAGATGGACTGAGCGCGCCGCTGGTCCTGCTTACCGGACTGCTGGGGCTGTGCGCCGTCCTCGCCTCCTGGAGCATCAAGACGCGGGTCAAGGAGTACTTCTTCTGGCTTCTCGTCCTGCAAACGGCGGTCATGGGCGTATTCGTGTCGCTGGACTTCCTCCTGTTCTTCCTCTTCTGGGAGTTGGAACTGATTCCGATGTACTTCCTCATTTCGATATGGGGTTCGGGGCGGAAGGAATACTCGGCGATGAAGTTCCTGGTGTTCACCTTCCTGGGAAGCGCGTTCATGCTGGTGAGCATACTCGCGCTGTCCCTGGCCGACGGCGGTGCGCAGTTGGACATGATTCGGTGGGCGGAGAGCGGCGCGGACCTGGCGCTAACCGTGATACCAATCTCGGTGGTGTTCTGGTTCTTCTTTGTGGCCTTCGCCGTTAAGCTGCCACTGCTTCCCGTGCATACGTGGCTACCCGACGCGCACACAGACGCGCCAACCGCGGTCAGCATGATGTTGGCGGGAGTGCTGTTGAAGATGGGCGGCTACGGGCTGCTGAGGATAACCGTGGGGATGTTCCCCAACATAACGGTTGACCATGGGCTGATACTGACCGTGCTGGCGGTGATAACGATACTGTACGCCGCCGTTATAACCCTGCGGCAGACGGACTTGAAGCGGCTCATTGCCTATAGCAGCGTGAGCCACATGGGGCTGGTGGTCTTGGGCATTGGAGCGGTGGGGGTGGCAGGCGGGACATACGCCAACCTCGGACTTACCGGGGCCGCCATGCAGCTATTCACCCACGGGACCATCACGGGGCTTCTGTTCTTGGCCGTGGGCGTGCTATATGAACGAACGCATACCCGTTACATCCCCGACCTGGGCGGTCTGGCGCACCGGATGCCTTTCCTGGCGGTGGCGTTCATTATTGCCGGGCTTGCATCCCTGGGGCTGCCGGGACTGAGCGGCTTCGTATCGGAGATTCTGGTCTTCCTTGGGGCGTTCAAGGCCCACCCGTGGCTTACGGGATTCGGAGCCTTCGGGGTAGTCATCGCCGCCGGATATATTCTTTGGATGATGGAGCGGGCGCTCTTCGGTCCGGCCAGGGACAGGTTTGCTCACGTGGGCCCGAGCACCCTTGTGGAAAAGATTCCCATGGCCCTGCTGGTGGTGAGCATTGTGGTTGTGGGGGTCTATCCGGCCTTTTTAACCGACGTCTTCAGTGCGGGCTTGGATCCCATCTCAGCCCTGATGGGCAGGTAACGAATAATGACAGGCCACGACGTATATCTGCTTTCTCCCGAAATTAGCCTGGTGGGTCTGGCCCTGCTGGTCATGGGCCTGGACCTGGTGGTGCGACGCAAGGGGCTGTTGACCCTGGTTGCCGTAGCGGGTCTGGCGCTGCCACTGGCGTTGAGCATAGTGTTGTGGGTGGACGTATCGTCGGAGACTGATGGGCGGATGGTTGGGGTCTTGGGGGCGCTGACGGTTGACAAGTTCGCCCTCTTCTTCAAGTTTCTGATTCTGGGGGTGACGGGCCTGGTGTTCGCCGCTTCGGTGGACTACGCGCGGCGGCTGCCGGGACTCCGGGGGGAGTTCATCGGACTGATTCTGCTTTCGGCAACGGGGATGACGCTTCTGGCCTCGGCGGCGGAGCTGATAACCATCTACGTTGCATTGGAGCTAACGGCGCTGCCGCTGATAGCGCTGTCCACCTTCCGGATGACGCCACGCTCGGGCGAGGCGGGACTGAAGTTCCTGGTGTTAAGCGGCGTAAGTTCCGCCCTGCTGCTGTACGGCATGGTCTTGGTGTACGGGCTGACGGGAAGCACCTACCTGGAGGAGATTGGCCGTGCGGTGGCAACGCCCCTGGACGCCTCACTGCCCTTTGGCAGCATGGCCCTCCTCATGGGGGTCATCCTGATTGTGGCGGGGTTTGGGTTCAAGATTTCGGCGGCGCCCTTCCACATGTGGGCGCCGGACGTGTACCAGGGCGCGCCGACGCCGGTGGTCGCTTTCCTCTCCGTGGCTAGCAAGGCGGCGGGGTTCGCCATTCTGATGCGGGTATTTTATACGGCATTTCCGGCCCTGGCCCTGGACTGGTCCATGTTGTTTGCCATCCTTGCGGTCGTGTCGATGACCCTGGGCAACCTTATGGCCATGGTGCAGAGCAACATCAAGCGGTTGCTGGCGTACAGCACCGTGGCCCACGCGGGGTATATGCTAGTGGGCCTAGCGGCAGTGGCGTCGAGGATTCAGGGGGATGGCATCCCAGCGGGGCCGGGAAGTCTGCTTTTCTATCTAGCCGCGTACGCCGTTACGAACCTGGCCGCGTTCTTCGTGGTGATGGTCGTCGCGAACAAGCTGGACACCCGCGAGATAGACGACTACGCGGGCCTGTCGCGACGGTCGCCGTTCCTGGCGGGAGCGTTGGCCTTTTCCCTGATATCCCTGATTGGCATTCCGCCCACGGGGTTGTTCATCGGCAAGATATTCCTGTTTGCGTCTGCGGTGCAGAGCGGGTTGGCGTGGCTGGCCGTGGCGGGCGTTATCAACAGCGTACTATCCGCCTACTACTATCTGCGGGTGGTGCGGCTGATGTACATGGGCGAGCCCAGCGACGAGAAGAAGATCAGCGTTTCGGTGTCATTTGGTTTGGTGCTGGCGATCAGCGCGGCGGCGGTACTGGCGTTGGGGGTTGCACCCAGGCTGATAACGTGGCTCACCGACGGGGCAGCGCGACCGCTTATCGGCTAAAACGCGCCGGCGGTCCTTCTCTACGGACTGCCGAATTTCTGAAACGCAGCCTCGTAGTCTTCCGGCGTATTGAGGTCTAGAAGCACCTCGTCGTTGTCCACCTCCACGAGACTAATATCCTCGGCGTAGGTTCGCATGACGGCCTTCAGCCCCTGCTGTGCCTCGGAGACGGCCATCAGGTCGTCCATGAGCTTGAGAGAGACGACGACGGGATGGCCTCGCTTGCTCTTATGAGTGGGAATGGTGATGAGGGCTGAATCTCGGTTGTGGTGTTCGATGATTGTCGACAGGGTTTGAAGGGTGCGAGGCTGGTCCACGTTGAGAATGACCGCCGAGTCGGTAGTGTTGGGGTCCAACGCCCTGAGGCCGGTCTTGAGGGAGGTGGTCTTGCCCTTGCGGTAGAAGGGGTTGAGGAGCGCAGTTGCGCCAAGCTCGTAATCTACGCGGGGTCCAAGCTCGTCGGCGCGGTGGCCGAGGACTACCAGCACCGGGTTGAGACCGGCCCGGCGGAGGGTCCTAATCTGGTAGTAAATTAGGGGGATGCCCCGCCACGGTAGGAGGGCTTTGGGTCTTCCCATGCGTTGGGATAGGCCGGCGGCTAGGAGGATGGCGCCGACGTTGGCCAAGGGGACGCCTTTGCTTGCTCCAGGGCGCGGTTGAAGTACCGGTCTTCCATCTGCATTGCGCCACCGTGACCGCCCCGACGCACCATGATTATCTCCGACATGATACTGACGGCTATCTCCTCAGGCGTCAGCGCTCCGATGTCGAGCCCCATGGGGGAGCGAACCTTTCGGAGAATTTCGGGCGAGTGGCCCTTTTCCAGCAGATGCCTGTAGATGAGCAGGGTTTTTCGCTTGGAGCCTAGCAGGCCGACGTAGGTGGCGGGTGTGCTGATTGCCGCTTCCAGGGCATAGTCGTCCTGGCGATGGCCCCGGGTGGCAACCACAATGTAGGTGTTGGCGTTGATGGGCACTTGGGCCAACCCCTCCGAGTAGGGGGCTATGACGGTTTCGGCAGCCTCCGGAAAGCGGTCGGGGTTGGCGAACTCCTGCCGGTCGTCCACCACGTAGGTGCGAAACCCGAGGGTGGCGGCCAGGGTGGACGTGGCTTTGCCAATATGTCCGCCGCCCATGAGCACGAGGGTCGGCGGCGTGGTGAAGCCTTCGACGAATAGCTCCGTGCCGTCGGACGTGAGGACGGTATCGTTCTTGCCGAGGTTGGACACTTGCCGGATGGCGTCCAGGGCCAGCTCTTCGACTTTAGGGTCGCCCAGGCTGCCCTGGGTGGAGCCGTCCTCCCGCAGCATGAAGCGGGCGCCCGGAAGATTGGCGTTCGGGGAGCGCACGACGGTGGCGATTCCGACGATGGGACCACCGTCGTAGGCCTGTAGGGCCTCCTTCGCGAAGGACAGGAAGTCGGTATCCGCCCAGAGGGGGTCGAGGAAGAAGTACATAGAGCCGCCGCAGACTAGACCGTCGCGGGCGGCGATCTCTTCGTTAAGGAAGTAGTCCTTGAATTCCGGGCCGCCCTGGAACCGCATAATCTCTTTAGCGGCGAACCAGATGTCTCCCTCAACGCAGCCGCCACCGAGGGTGCCGACGCCGGTGCCGTCTTTCCTGACGAGCAATTTTGCGCCAGCCTTCTGAGGGGTGGAGCCGCGGGTCCTGACCACGGTGGCCAAGACGCAGGCTTCTCCCTTCTCCAGCAGGTTGACGGCTTCTTGGATAACTTCTTTCACGGCTATTCCTGAACGGGTGGGATTACCTCTAGACTAGCACGGCGGGCGGGTTTGCACAATTGATTAGGGGGCGCGGCGGCGTACCCCTCGAGGCGTACTGGGGCGATGGTTCAGTCAAGGGGCTAGCCGTTTGCCTCCCTGTAGGCGTCGGCCATGGCTTCAAGGAAGCCATCGGGCAGTTCCCGAACCATAATTCCTGGCCTAATGCTCCTGCTGAGGATCAACTCCAATTTTGCCTTGGATATGGGGGCACGGCTGTCAAATAGATTAGCGCTGCCAAATACGAGGTAACCGTCTCCCAACTTGTCCTTGGTCGCGTGGAAAAATCCTCCGTCGCTGCGCGACAACCGAACCCGAAGATTTGTATACGTAGACCCTGAATTTGTGGACAATATGGCCAGCCCTTCTTCCTCCAAGGAAACTGCAAGTTTGAGCAGGGCCCGCAGCAAGAGTTTCCTATCTTCGTGTGCTGTCTCTATCGCTTCTTTGAAGTATTCGGACCCCGGAAAGGTTTCAACATTGGAAGCCCTTTTCTGCCGTTGGACTTCTTCCTCACGATTCCTCAAGCGCACCATATAATCTTCTGCCTCGGGGACGGGAATTACCTGGCTGCTTTCCAGGAACAGAGCGTCCACCGTTTTCCAGGGTTGCAACTTCACACACTTAATGTCGATGCCTATGCGGTTGAGCCATAGAACACTTGTGGTGAGTTCTTTGGAGAAACTGGCCGAGACCAGAATTATTCGGGGATTGCTGCTATCGATACCGACATCCTCGGCATCGTCAGTCAGATGTGCCCTAACGCTGGAGACAGCTTCTTCTGCGTCTTTCCCACGATCTTGCATATAGGCCCGGTTAGCGTCTATAGCCTGCTCTAAGGTCATGTCCGCTACCATGGCAGCATACCTTATGGCCTGCAATTCCATAAGGCTGTTATTGTCGCTACGCTTTAACTCGATAACCACCAGCCGACGATTGCTGTCCAGGGCAAGGAGATCGATGCTTCGGTTGGAATCGTCCCAATCGCCGTATTCTTCGGCAAGGATGAACAGCCCTTCCTCCAGGATTTCGGGCTTGTCTCGCAGCCGACGTTGGATATCTTCCCGTTCAAGGAGGTGTTCTGCCTCAAAGGAGGTTTTGTCCAGCGGCTCAAAATCCTCATCGGTAACCCGATATACTGGCATGACGACTCCCTCGGATTGCTTTTTTCGGTTCTAAGTCATATACGAGATGACTAGCGGGCACCTCAGGTGGAGTATCCGGGTTAGCTTCGGACCAGGTCTTCTTCCGAGACCTGGCCGTCCAGGATGCGAAAGGCTCGGACGACGGGGTTTTGCTTGTCCTGGAGGGAGACGATTACGTAGAAGGCCTCGGGCCAGCCAGCCAGCCGGACGTCGGTGTCGGAGGGGTATGCGGGGCTGTGGCTGTGGGAGTGGTAGACGGCCCGGTGCTGCCAGTCGTTGTCCTCCATCTCCCGCCAAACCTGGAAGAGCTCCTTGTGGTCCCAGCTGAACCGGTAGGGACTGGCGTCGACGTTGGTCATGGGGAAACGCTTGAGGAACGAGCCTTTGGAGCCGGCAAGGACGCCGCAGCACTCCTTGGGGAACTCCTTGTGGGCGTGGGCTATCATCTCCTGGATGAAGGACTCCGGTATGCTTACCACGGGCAACGCTCCTTGGCTAGTTTGGCAGTTGAGTCTTTATTCGTTTCGTAGGGGTTCGTTTTTTTCTGTGGGGGAAACGAAGGGCGGTTGTTAATGGGGTGGGGTGTCCTTTAGTTGAGGATGGTAGCAAGGGAGGAGGATTGTTGGCAAGGGAATGTTGTCAATTGTGTTGGAGGGTGGAGAAGGGATGGGTCACCGCATCCGCGAGGAGACGGGGGCGTGGGGGAGATGGGTGGGTTGAGGGAGCGACGGGCGACCACAAGGGTCGCCCCTACGAAAGACTCGTGGAGTTGCGCTTGGTGTAGTTTAGGTGAGAGGTGGAGGGGGTGGGGTGAAGCCTTTGGCGGCGTAGTTTCGTATACTAGTATGGATATGGGAGGATTGGAGAATATGTGGACGGAAAGGCCGAACTGTTGAAGACCCCGCGTAGATTGTGGGTCGTGGGGCTTACGTTGGCGCTGTTGCTGGGGAGCGCCGTTTTCGCCGTGGAGGGTTCCGGGGGCGGGCCTGAGGTGCTGTCCCAGAATGCCCGAGTGCGCTTCGCCGAAGGGGTGACTTTCAACGTGGAGGTGGAAGCGGAAGCGACGGTGGTGGAGGTAAAGCTGAACTTTCGCAACGCCAACGACGGGCCGTGGAACTACGTCTACCTCGACGTCGAGCCGGATACGAGGATACAGGCAACGCACCTGCTGGACACCGACGGGCCGATATACATTCCTCCCCAAGGCGCCCTGGAGTATTTCTACACGGTGCGGGATGCGGCGGGGAACGTGTCCAAGACCCCGCTCCAGAGCCTGCTCTACACGGACACCCGATTTCGCTGGGAGTCCGTCACTGCCGGCCCTCTGACGCTGCTGTACCATGATCTGCCCGCCGACCGCGTAGAGAAGCTGAAGGAGTCGCTTGAGGAATCGTTGGTGTGGTTGGAGGATGTGCTGGGGGGCCGTCCGGAAAAACAAATGCTGGGCGTGATATACAACGACGATGGGGAGGTGCGGGACGCCTTTCCCCGGTTGAGCAGGACGATTGATACGGGGCAGATCTTTCATGGCTTCGCCTTCGCCGATTGGAACCTGTTTACGGGCATTGGGCTGCGGGAATCGCTTATTGTCCACGAGTCGGCTCACCTGATGCTTCACGCGGTGGTGCACGATCCCGCGCCCCCGATTCCGGCGTGGTTGAATGAAGGATTCGCCAGCTACGCCGAGCCGAGGTCTAATCCGCAGACTGCTGCTGACCTGGAGAACCGCAGTGAAGGGCCCATTTCCTTGCGGGGAATGCATGCCGTCCCGGGGAGGGTGTCGGACATCCGATACTTCTATCGGAAGGCGGAGAGTGTGGTGACTCACCTGCTGGAGCGATACGGAGCGGAGAAGTTCAGGGACCTGCTGTACCGCTTCGGCCATGGCTCTTCCATCGATGATGCCCTGACGGAGACCTACGGGTTTGACCAGAACGGCTTGGAGCGGGAGTGGAGATTTTCTTCCGATTATGTCGCAGAAGGTGGATCCTCCACGGGTCGAAACGCGGGGGTTGACGGAGGGACGGGTGACGCAACGGCCGGAGAAAGTCGCCCGCGAGGGAACAGTCAGGAGAGTGGGGGAGACCTGCTATTTTTACAGATGGAGAGTGTGCTGATAGCGGCGGTGGCACTGCTGGCGGCGGCTGTGTTGGGTGCGCGGTTCCTGTACCGACGGCTGTCGCCCCGACGCTCCGGTCACGGGGATTCGGATGACTGGCGGGACGGCGGACCCTGGGAAGGTTAGGCGGCGTCCTCCGGCTCCAGAGTGTCGGCCTCAAGGCCAAGGAGGGCCAGTAGGTTGCCGGTAGTGGTCTGCACGACCTCGTCGACGGAAAGATGCTTGAGGTCCGCCAGCTTCTGGGCGATTTGGGTGAGATGGTGGGGCTCCGTCCAGTTGTGCCGGTACTTCTTGAATGGCTGGGGGGCGGAGTCCGTCTCCAACACAATGGACTCCAGTGGCAGCGTCCTGGCGACTTCCTGCAGTTCCGGGAGACGGAGCAGGGGCTTCGCCAGAGAGATGCGGAATCCCAGTTCGATGGCCTCCCGCGCCGTGGACTCATCCCCTTGAAAGTAGTGCATCACGCCGCCGACGGCGTCTGCGCCCTCCTCCCGGAGGGTTTGCAGCACCTCCGGGTGAGACTCCCGGGAGTGAAAGACGATGGGCTTGCCGAGTTCCAGGGCCAAGCGAATCTGGGCGCGGAAGGCCTGGAACTGAGTCTCCTTGCTGGGAGAGGTGGGGAGGAAGTCCAAGCCAATCTCGCTGACGCAGACCACCTTGGAGTTCTGCTGGGCCAGAGTCTTCAACTCTTCGTAGACGTCGTCGTGCAGCGGGCCCTGCAGATCGGAGGGGTGGAGTCCGACGCCCGCATAGAGGGGGCGGTGTTCGTTGGCGAGGGCAACGCAGCGGTGAGAAGAGGCGAGGGTGGTTCCGGCGCAGACCATGAGGCGCACGTTGGCGGCTGCGGCCCGTTCCAGAACTTCGGGAATTTCCGAGGGTGGAAAGTGGTCCAGGTGGGTGTGAGTGTCTACTAGTGGCGGCATTTGGCCTTCCTGCGATGTGTTGAGTGTTCTCAATTATAGTATCTTTGGATTTACTGCGGGAGGGCGATTTGGAATCTATGACGTGTTCGATTGTTATAACACAAGATGATTGAGACGAGAGGGAAAGCTCTATGGTTGGTGGCCCTGGCGTCGGTTGTTGTGGCGCTGGTAACGGGATGCAGTCCGTCCCAAGAGACAGCCCCGTCCGCTACGCCCACCGAACCCACGGCAACTTCTACGCCCACCTCTGAGGTTATCGACGCACCTACCGCTGCACCAAGCGCATCTCCGCCGGCGGCGACGCTTCCGGCGGGGATATATGGCGGTCACATCGTGGCCTTGGCGAGGGCAGACGTGGAGCACTTCGACGTACATCAGGACGTTTCCGCCGCTCTTGCCGCGCGAGGACCGGGTGTCGCCTACAGTCGCATGCTTCGCTTGAGTACGGGCGCAGAAGTGGACCAACCCAGCCTGCTGCTGGAGTGCGACTTGTGCGAAAGTTGGGAGGTGGTTAACCCTCTGACTTATGAGTTTCGGCTGAGGGACAACGTGCGCTGGCAGGACTTGCCGCCGGTGAACGGACGGAAGCTATCAGCCCAGGACGTGGTGTTCAGCTACGAGCGTCAGAGAACGGCGGGTTGGCCAAATAGCCCGCTGCTGCTGGCCATGGACACAGTGGAGGCGACGGACGAGCTAACGGTGAAGTTAACGCTCAAGTTCTGGGACACGGATTTCCTTCTGGCCCTGGCTGACGGGCGCAGCAAGGTGGTTGCCCCGGAAGTGGTGATAGCCTCGGGCACCCTGGAGCCGGGGCCCGTTGTGGGCACGGGCCCTTGGGTGTGGCTGCGGACGCTGGAGGGTGATGGGAGCGAATTTGAGGCCAACGCCGATTATTTCGAGGAGGATCTGCCCTTCGCCGACCTGTTGACCTTCAAGGTCATAAAGGACCCGGAAACCCGGGTGGCGGCATTTATTACGGGGCAGTTGGACGTCTACGACGTCGAGGCGGAGGAGTGGGAGCTTCTTCAGTCGAGAGGCTTTGCCAGTCGGACCGTCGTATCCAGGGAGGGTGGCCTGGGCATGGCGCTGGCTATGAATGCCGGAAGACCGCCATTTGACGATAGGGACGTGCGAAGGGCCGTCTTCCAGTCTCTCGAACCGTGGGCGTACCTGGAGGGGACGTTGACCGACGATGAAATGGTTGGCGCCGGAGTGCCGGTGGTGGAGGAGTCCTGGCTTCTGGACCGCGAGGCGATGCAGACCTTCTTCGACGGCGAACCCAGTGTCAACGTTCAGGGGAAGGCCGTGGAGCTTGTGGTGGCGGATTTCGGAAACGAGCAGGTTGCGTTGGGAAGGGTGGTGGAGTCGGCCTTGAGGGAGGCTGGTTTTGTGTCGACGGTGACGGTGTTGAACCCGGTGGACTATAAGGAGCGGGTATGGCGTAAGCGGGACTATCAGATGTTCCTGGGGCCGACGCCTCCAGCTTCCGGCCCCAACGGTTTTCTTTTCCCTGCTCTGCATAGCGATGGTCGGTGGAATATTTTGCAGCATGAAGATTCAGAGATGGACCGGTTGATTGAATCGCAGCAGTTGTTAGGATTCGACAGCGCGGAGCGGGGGGAGGTTCTTCGTGAGATTCAGCGTCGCTTGTTGGGAGAGGCCTACCTTGTGAGCCTGGGCGGCGGGGGTACGCTATGGGTTATGCAGGATGCAGTCAGTGGGTTTCATCCCAACACGGCTTTGGCGGAGTACATCTTTTGGGCGAAGACCTGGCTGGGCGGCGAGCCGTCCCTGGGGGGATGAGGGCCGAGTGCGGTTACGGGGAGGGGGGCGCCTTGCTTCGAAAGTCGGCGATGCCGTCGTCGAGGGTGGCCCAGGGGAGAAGGGCGCACTTGACGCGGATGGGAAACTGACGGACGCCTTGCAGGGCCTCCATTTCGCCGATAAGGTCTAGTTCGTCGTCAGAAAGCTCGTTGCCCCGCAGCAGTGACCGCAGCAGCTGAGATAGTTCTTCGGCCTGGGCCAAGGTCTTGTCCTTCACCAGCATGGTCATGATGGACGCGGAGGCCTGGCTGATCGAGCATCCCTGTCCGCGGAAGGCGACGGACTCGACTTTGTGGTCGGCGTTCAGGTTCAAGCCAAGCACAACTTCGTCGCCGCAGAAGGGGTTGAAGCCGCGGGAAGAGACGTGAGGGTTGGGGATTTCGCCTTGGTTTCTGGGGTTGCGGTAGTGGTCAAGGATGACCTCTTGGTAGAGGTCGTCAAGCTGGTTGAAGGGAATTTCCTGCATGGCTGAGAGAGGTTAGGTAGGTTTAGCTGAGGGTCAGGCTCTTGCTGAAGTAGCGGAGCGCGTCTTTGAGCGTGGCTACGAGCAGGTCGACTTCTTCCGTGGTGTTATAGATGTAGAAGCTGGCGCGGGCGGTGGCGGCCAATCCCAGCCGGTCTCGAACCAGGGGCATGGCGCAGTGATGGCCGGCGCGGATGGCGATGCCCGCCTGATCCAGGATGGTTCCCAGGTCGTGGGGGTGAATATGGGGTGAGGAAAAGGAGATAATGCCGCCGCGCTGGGCCGGGTCCGTTGGGCCGTAGAAGGTGAACTCCTCGGCCAGTTCTTTTAAGGCTTCCAGGGCGTACTGGGTGATTTCGGTCTCGTGCCGGTGCACCTCGTCCATGCCGAGGGCTTCCAGATAGTCAACGGCTGCACCCAAGCCAATGGAGCCGGCGATGTTGGGCGTTCCTGCCTCGAAGCGCATGGGCAGGTCGTTCCAAGTGGCGCCCTGAAAGGTTACCTCCTGGACCATCTCGCCGCCGGTTAGGAAGGGTTCCATCTGCTCTAGCACTGCGGACTTGACATAAAGGCCGCCGATGCCCGTTGGTCCGAGCATCTTGTGGCTGGAGAAGGCGAGAAACTCGCAGTCCAGGTCGGTCACGTCTACGGGCAAGTGAGGGACGCTTTGTGCGGCGTCGATGAGAACGTGCGCGCCGACGGCGTGGGCCTTCGCAGTGATTTCCTTAACGGGGTTGATGGTCCCCAGGACGTTGGACATGTGGGTCATGGCGACCAGCTTGGTCTGATGGTTGATGAGGGAGTCCAGGTCGGAAAGGTCTAGGGTGCCCTCGTCGGTGACGGGTATGAATCGAAGTGTGGCGCCCTTGGCCTTGGCGAGCTGCTGCCAGGGCACCAGATTGCTGTGGTGTTCCATTTCGGTGACAAGAATTTCGTCGCCGGCGTTCAGGTTGTCTGTGGCCCACGTGCCGGCCACCAGGTTTATGCCCTCGGTGGTGTTGCGGACGAAGATCAGGTTCTCGGTAGAAGGGGCGCCGATGAATCGAGTGACCTTCTCGCGGGCCTCCTCGTAGCGCTGGGTGGACTCCATGCTGAGGGCGTGGACGCCACGATGCACGTTGGAGTTATAGCCTTCGTAGTAGTCTACGAGGGTTTGGATGACGGACGACGGCTTCTGGGAGGTGGCGGCGTTATCCAGGTAGACGAGGGGCTTGCCGTAGACAAGCTTGGATAGGATTGGGAAATCCTGTCTGATTTTCGCTACGTCCAGCATCTTCGCTCCCTAAAGTTCCGGCAGCTTGGCTTCCACGAGGTTGTTGATGAGAGACTTCACGCTTGGGCAGCCGACGGTCTCTATGAGTTGCTGGGCGAAGGCGTGTACGAGCAATCGGCGGGCCTCCCCTTGGCCGAGGCCGCGGCTCTGCAGATAGAAGAGACTGTTCTCGTCTATCTGCCCGCTGGCGGCTCCGTGGCCACACTTGACGTCGTCGGCGTAGATCCAGAAAGCGGGCTTCACGTTGACCTGGGCCTGGTCGGAAAGGAGGAGGTTCTTGTCTTCCTGCCTGGCGTCCACCTTCTGGGCGTCCTTTCGGACGGTTATGCTGCCGTGGAAGGCGGCCCGCGCCCGCCCGCCGAGGATGCCCTTGTAGAGTTCGCGGCTGGTGGTGTGGGCCTTGGCGTGGTCGATGACTACCTGGTTGTCCACCTTCTGGGCGCCGCCGGCGAGGTACAGCCCGTTAAGGGTGCAGCTGCTTTCGGGCGCGTCCATAAGGGCGGTCAGGTTGTTTCTTACCAGGTCGCCGCCCACGTCGAGGGTTGTCGACGAAAAGCGGGAGCCGGCCCCGAAAACGGCCTGAGTGGTGCCAACGTGGAAGCCCTTGTCGCCGTGCCGTTGGAGGCGGTAGTAGTCAAGGGAACTGTTGGCTTCCAGCACGAGTTCCGAAACGGCATTGCACAGGTAGGGCGTGCCGTCGGCGCCGGCGTAGGTCTCGACGACGGTCGCCTTGCTGCCGCGTCCGGCTACGACAAGGGTGCGGGGCTGGGTGAGGGTGTGGCTTTCCCCGGCGGTGGTGAGATATATCAGATGAAGGGGGTGCTCCAGTGAGGTGTCCGGCGCGAGCCGGAGGAAGGCTCCCTGGTGGAGGAAGGCGGTGTTGAGTGCGGTGAAGGCGTGGCTGCGATAGGGGGCGTGGCGGGCCAGATGCTCCTGAATGAGGGGGTCGTGGGACTCCAGTCCCTGGGCCAGGTTCGTGACGGTTACGCCCTCGGGCAGCCCGGAGCAATCGGAAAGCTGGGGCATGAAGCGTCCATCTACAAAGACGAGGCGGTTCCAGGAAGGGTCTCCGAGGGAGTCTATGTGGGCAGCGACGTTTGAGTCGAGGTCTGGATGAAGGGTGGGAATTCTGAAGCCGGCCCGAGCGATGGGACGCACGTCCGTATATTTCCACTCTTCGTTGCCGCGCCGCGCAGTGGGGAAGCCGAGGGCCGTGAAGGCGTCCATGGCGTCCCTGCTGAGGGATTGGAGCCACTGAGGATGTAGTCCGTAACCATCTTGTTCGAGGGACTCCAGCGCCCGGAGATAGGGGGTTGCCTCAGGGGCGGCGATAGTGGTCATGGGCTGGCGGGCTGGGAAAGGGTGCTTTGCAACGAGCTTTCCGCGTCTTTCTCGTATCCGTTGGCTTCTATTTCCAGGGCTAGTTCCTTACCGCCCGACTTGACGATGCGGCCGTTGATCAGTACGTGGACTCTGTCGGGAACCACGTAGTTGAGAATTCTCTGGTAGTGAGTGACCAGGAGCAGGGAGTTTTCGGGGGTGCGTAGCCCGTTGATGCTCTGGGCTACGGAGCGTAGGGCGTCCACGTCCAAGCCGGAGTCCGGCTCGTCCAGGATGGCGAGCTTGGGTTCCAGGACGGCCATCTGGAGGATTTCGTTGCGCTTCTTCTCGCCGCCTGAGAAGCCCTCGTTGACGAAGCGCCGGGTCATGAGCGGGTCTACGTTGACGGACTTGATGCGGCGGCGAAGGAGGCGGTCGAACTTCAGCGGGTCCAGCTCCTCCAGGCCCCTGCTCTTGTTGACGGCGTTGTATCCGGCGCGGAGGAACTGGTCCAGGCGAACTCCCGGCACCTCGATTGGGTGTTGGAAGGAGAGGAAGACGCCGGCCCGCGCCCTATTTTCCGGCAGCATCTTCAGTAGGTCTTGCCTCATGTAGACGGCGGTGCCCTGGGTGACCACGTAGCCGGGCTTGCCGGCCAGCACGAAGGCCAAGGTGCTCTTGCCGGAGCCGTTGGGCCCCATGACGGCGTGGACTTCGCCGGCTTGTATGGTGAGATTTACGCCCCGTAGGATGGGCGTGTCGTTGACGGAAGCGTGGAGATTGCGAATTTCTAGCATCAGGAGCTACCCCACTGTGCCTTCGAGGTTCAACTCCAGCAATCGGGTGGCCTCGACGGCGAACTCGAAGGGGAGCTTCTGGAAGACCTCTTTGCAGAATCCGTTGATGATAAGGGATTGGGCGTCTTCGTTGGAGAGACCCCGCTGGTTGCAGTAGAAGAGCATGTCTTCGTCCACCCGGGAGGTGAAGGCCTCATGCTCCAGGTGGGCGGTGTTGTTGCGGACCTCCACGTAGGGAGTGGTGTGAGCGCCGCACTGGTCGCCGATGAGCAGGGAGTCGCACTGGGTGAAGTTGCGGGCGTTGTCCGCCTTGGGCATTATGCGGACCAGGCCGCGGTAGGTGTTGCTGCCTTCGTTGGCGGAGATGCCCTTGGCGATTATCTTGCTTCGGGTGTTCTTGCCCACGTGGATCATCTTGGTGCCGGTGTCCGCCTGCTGGCGGCCCTTGGTCAAGGCTACGGAGTAGAACTCGCCGATGGAGTTGTCCCCCTGGAGGATGACGCTGGGGTACTTCCAGGTGATGGCGGAGCCGGTTTCCACCTGGGTCCAGGAGATCTTGGAGTTGGCGCCGGCGCACTTGCCCCGCTTGGTGACGAAGTTGTAGATGCCGCCTTTGCCGTTCCGGTCGCCGGGGTACCAGTTCTGGATGGTGGAATACTTAATCTCGGCGTCCTTGTGGGCTATGAGTTCCACGACGGCGGCGTGGAGCTGGTTTTCGTCCCGCATGGGGGCGCTGCATCCCTCAAGGTAGCTGACGTAACTGCCTTCTTCGGCGATTATCAACGTGCGTTCGAACTGGCCTGTTTCGGCGGTGTTGATGCGGAAGTAGGTCGTTAGCTCGAGTGGGCAGCGAACGCCCTTTGGTATGTAGCAGAAGGAGCCGTCGGAGAACACGGCGGCGTTGAGGGCGGCGTAGAAGTTGTCGCTGTATGGAACCACGGATCCCAGGTACTTTTGTATTAGATGGGGGTGCTCCTGCAGGGCCTCCGAGAAGGAGCAGAAGACTATCCCGTGCTTGGACAACTCCTTGCGGAAGGTGGTGGCGATAGAAACGCTGTCGAAGATGGCGTCGACGGCCACGCCGGCCAGCCGCTTCTGCTCTTCCAATGGGATGCCCAGCTTCTCATAGGTGCGGAGAAGCTCCGGGTCCACCTCGTCCAGGCTCTCGAGTTTCACCTTGGACTTGGGAGCGGAGTAGTAGATAATGTTCTGGTAGTCGATGGGCGGGTAGTGGACCTTGGCCCAGGTGGGGGTCTGCTCTTGGTCTCGCAGCTTTACCCAGTGACGGAAGGCTTTGAGGCGCCATTGCAGCATGAACTCCGGCTCGTTTTTCTTGGCGGAGATCCAGCGGACGATGTCCTCGTTGAGACCTTTGGGAGCAACGTCGGCCTCGATGTCCGTGACGAAGCCGTACCGGTACTCCTGGGCGGCAATGGTGTTTAGTTCTCTGTTGGCGGTGGTCATCTTCAAGCTCTGGGGATGACGTAGGTCAGAATGCGTGGAAAAGGGCCTGAAAATCAGGATGGGAGGAGAGGGGCAGTTGCCCTTCATAAAGCTTGCGAATTAGCAATTGTCGATACATAGACTAGACAATTATTTATAGCCGAATGATTGCACATTTCGGGGATTCAGTCAAGGGGAAACGACTGCTGTAGTCGCTCGCCGTAACAAGACGTTGCTAGCTGCGAAGGCGGTGACCGCCTCCCGGGCCGTATAGCGGAATTTGTAGCCCGTTGCCCGCTTGAGTTTGCCGGTTGCCATGATTACAGGGTGGCGGACGAAATTCAGACCGTCGGAAGTGGATTCTTTCTGGGCGCCGAAGTTCCAGGCAGCGTCCACCACGGGGAAGGCGAGGGAGGATGGGAGGGCGACGAGGCACTTCCCCATTATCCTGGCCAATTCGCTGTATCGTAGCACACCCTTGCCGGCCACGTTGAATATGCCGGGCTGGGGATTGATGCTGAGAATGGCCAAGATACGGGCCAGGTCGACGCTGTGGATGATTTGGAGGGGAGGGTCAGAGCCGGCAATCTTCAGCAGGAGGGGCTTGTCGAATCCCTGTGTCACGCGGCTGCTGCCTTCGGGCCCCATGACCATGCAGCACCGTAGTATGGTGACGGTGATGCGGGGATTTTCCTCGGCGAAACTGAACAGCAGCTTTTCGCTGAGAAACTTGGTTTGGCCGTACTGAAAGCGGGGTAATGGGTGTGGATCTCTTTCTTCTGTGATGGGTATGGGGTTATCACTGTGGGCGCCATATACTGTATGGCTGCTGAGGTATATGATCCCCTTGACCCGGGCGCGGCGGCTCTCCCTCAGCAGGTTTTCCAGTCCGAGGAGGTTGTCTTTCTGAATGGCCTCAGCTTCCGACGGATTGCGCCCTTCCTGAAGGTTGAAGGCGAGATGAACCACGGTATCCACAGAGTCCCTCTGGAATGCCGGCGCCAGAGGTCGGCTCGCGTCCAGCCGGTGGGCGCGGACGTTGTGGAGAGGTTTGGGGAGGGGCTTGAGGTCTATGGCTACCAGCTTGTCCAAGGTATCCATGGCCTCTAATTCCTGCAGGAACCTGAAGCCGATGAAGCCGGAGGCTCCGGTGACGGCCACCACGGAAGCGGGGGCGCCGGTGGGCATGCTAGACCTTGTCTACGAAATCGAACTTGAGAACGCCAAGGCCGCCCACCTCAAAGGACATGCCGATGGTGTGAGAACCTTCGCTCAGAGTAACGCCGTGGGCAGTTATGACGGTGGCTTTGTTGAGGGCCATGGCGAAGGGCTTGTCCTTGGTTACTTTTTGGAAGGAAACGACGTCACTTTCCAGGTGGAAGGCGCAGGACTCCAGGGGAAGGTCCTCGCCGTCCAGGGTGAGGGGAAGGAGGCGGCGGGCCTGACCAGATCCCAGCTTGTTAAGAATCTGAAACTCCATGCCCTTATCAGTGTTGCGAAGGCTGCCCTTTACGTAGAGGCGACGAAGTATGAAGCTGGGTATGGATACCATCAGTTTTTTTCTCCGATATACCGGACCAGAGATTCGGTCAAATGAATGCCGCCATTATTTGCGATGCGACCCATAGGCTATTTCTCCGTGCTCTCTGCGGCTCTTTTCATTCGGTACAACTCCTTTTCCAGTTCAACGGTTTCCTCAGGCAGCTGGTGGGCGGCTCCCAAGAGGCTAGTATACAGGAAAATTTGGGCCAGACGCTCCACCAGCAGGCTGTTCTCCAGGGCCTCCTCTGGGGTTCTGCCAACGGTTATCAATCCGTGGTGGCGGAGCAGGACGGCCATGCCATCATCCAGGGCAGTGAGGGTCTTTTCCGCCAATTCCTCCGTGCCTGGGAAGCCGTATTCGGCCACAGGAATGGGGCCGCCAATCTTGATGACAACCTCATCTATGAGGGGGGGTATTTCCCGCCCGGCAACAGCGACAACGGTGGAATAGATGGGGTGGGAGTGAACTACGCAGCCCACGTCGGGCCTGCCGCGATAGATGCCCAGGTGCAGCGCCGATTCGGAGGAGGGGGGGAGTTCTTCCTCCACGGGCTCGCCGTAGATGTCGATTAAAGACAGGCCGTGGGGGCCTAGGTCATCCAGATTTGCCCCTCTCGCAGTTATGAGGACGAGATCGTCGGGGCAGGCGCGCAGCCTGAGACTGACGTTGCCGCTGGAGCCGGAGACGAGTCCTGCCTCAACCAGACGCCGGCAGATGCTCCGCAGGGATTCTCGCTGGGATTGCCAATGTTGCACGGTCAAGTCGTCACTCCCACCGACGGCGGGTTGTTGCTGAAGGGCCGCATGTCGTCTTCTCCTACTGTGCGTATTTCAAACATCCTGGATTTTATGATAGAGGATTTTCCATTGCTGGTAGAACTCCTCGTACTCCAGGGCATCGGAAGGGTCCGGTTCCACGTCCACCCATTGAGGGGCCATGGCTTCTGAGGCTTCCGCCAGGTTGGAGCGCAGTCCCGCGGCCACCGAGGCTGCGGCGACGGCCCCCAGGAGGCTTACGTGGGCCGTTGAATTGCGGCGAACTGGTCGTCCTAACACGCTGGCGAGGATTCCTGCAAAGATGCGGCTGCGGGCTACGCCGCCGCCGAGGTGGAGAACCGGGGATTCTTGGCTGGAGGCCCGTTCCAGGTCGACCAGGTTGGCCTTGACGGAGTAGGCCAGGGACTCCCAGAAGGCGCGCAGGGCTTCGGCGGACGTGGGACTTCGATATAGCAAGGGAATGGGAAATAGAAGGCCGCCCCTTCGTAGGCCCGCCTCCGGTGCAGTGATAGGCGCGGGGCCCAGGTAGGACAGGTAGCCGTTGCTGCCCACGGGCGCGGACGCTGTCAGTGCGTCGGCCTGGGCAAAGGTGGCATCGGGGCCTAGAAGCAGGTCCTTCAACCAGCGATGGGCGTTTCCGGCGTCGCCAAGATTCACCTCGGAGACCCACCGGCCTGGGATGGGGAATGGGCTGAACCAGGTCTTGGCCTGAGGGTCAGGGCGTGGGGAATTTGTGATGGTCTGCATGGAGGCGCTCCATCCGGCCACGAGACCGGTGTCGCCGGGACGAGTTAGACTCATGCCCAGAAGCCCGCAGGAGGTGTCGGCGCCGGCGAGGGTGACGGGCGTGCCGGGGGCCAGACCCCAGCTGCGGGTCGCATCGGGCTGCAGCCTCCCGACAACGGTCCCGGCCGCGGATATGCCTGGAAGATGGGATGGGGGCACGCCCATCTTGGAAAGCATCGTGCCGTCGCGGTTGACGGAGCGGGGATCAAGGAGGCCGACGCCGGCGGCCAGGGAGGGTTCGCAGGCGGGGCTTCCCGTAAGTTTAACGGCGAGCCAGCCCGCCACGGTGATAATGCTCGCCACCTTCTTGCGCGGGCCGGGCCGGTTGTTCTCCAGCCAACGGAGCTTGGCGGGGGCAAGAAGCATGGCGGGGAACTGGCCCGTGGCTTCGTAGAGGGCTGGGCCCATCTCCTCCTGAAGGGCAGCGCCTTCGAATGCAGCCCGCAGGTCTACGTTGGGGCTGATAAAGATCTCCCTGCCATTGTCGTCCAGGAACACCAGCCCGTGGCGCTGGCTGGTTATGCCCACGGCCGCCACGTCGGATGGCGCGACGTTGGCCTGGGCAAGGGCGCGAACGGTCAACCGAGCCGCCGTGTCGAGCACCTCTTCGGGGTCGAACTCGCGGGTCAACTCCGATTCGCCCTCGGGGGTGAAGTAGCGTATGGGCGCGTGACAATCCGCCAGGCAGCGGCCCTGGGGGTCCGCAACCATGCAGTGGAGGGCGCTGGTCCCGAAGTCCAGTCCGAGGAGGTTAGCGACCAAGGCTTTTCCACACTCTGGGGTTCGCCAGGTTGATGGGTTTTTCTCCCCGCAGATTACGTTGGATTTCCTGGAGCATCATCTCGGAATGGCGCTGGACGGTTCCCTCTGTAGCGCCGCCCACGTGGGGGGTGAGGATGACGTTAGGCAGCTTGATTAGGGGGCTGGCGGGAGAGATGGGGTGGGTCTCGTGAACGTCCAGGGCTGCGCCGGCCAGAGGTCCGGTGGTGAGGGCCTGAACCAGGGCGTCTTCTTGCACCATTTCGTAGAAGGCGGTGTTGATGAGAAAAGCGCCGTTTGGGAGGGCGGCCAGCTCTGCGCGTCCCAGCATGCCGGTTGTTTTGCCGTTGGCGGGGGCGTGGAGGGAGAGGAAGTTGGACTGTTGAAGTAGCTGTTTCAGGGGAAGGAGAATGGCGCCGTCGCGTTGGTCCCCCACCGAACCCGCGTAGGGGTCGCAGGCCAGCACCTTCATGCCGAAGGCGTTAGCCAGGCTGGATACGACGCTGCCCACGGCGCCCAGTCCGATTAGTCCCAGGGTGCGGCCCTCAAGCTCCAAGCCCCGATGGTTCACGTAGCCGTCCACGGGGTCTTCCCAGCGTCCCGACTTGACGTATCCGTCCAGGTAGGGAATGCGGCGGGCGAGAGAGAGCATGAGACCAAGGGTGAGTTCCGCAACGGCGCGGGCGTTCCGGCCGGGGGTGTTGACCACCAGAACATCCTGCTCCGTGGCGGCGTCCAGGTCGACGTGATTGAGGGCGGCGCGGCAGATGCCCACGAAGCGAAGGTCGGCGGCGTTTTGAAATAGCTCTTCGAAGACGAAGTCCGCTTCCACGATCAGGTGAGTAACGCTTTCTCTCTGCAAGCGGAGGCCCAACTCCTCCGGGTCCTGAAGGCGGCGGGTTTCCGTCCAGCTTTCGTAGTCCACGGGCATCAGCTGTGCCAGGGACGCCAGGGTCGAAGGGTGGAAGGGGGCCAGGACGAGAGCCCTCAATTACGACGTTCCTTCAAGACGGCTTGGGCGGCGGCAACTCCGCTGCGCACGGCTCCTTCCATGGTGGAGGGCCAGCCTGTGTCTGTCCAGTCGCCCGCCAGAAAGAGGTTTTGGATGGGGGTACGGGCGGGAGGTCGGAAGCGTTCGGAGCCGGGTAGGCAGCGGAAGGTGGCCTTTTCTTGCTTGACTACCAGGGAGCGGGTCACACGGGCGGATTTAGCTTTCGGGAAGGCGTCCGTCATGGCCTCCACGCACATTTTCTGCAGCGCCTGTTTGGGTTGGTTTACGTAATCGAAGGCGGCGCTGAGGGATACGGTGACGTATTGGCCTTGTGCTTCGCTGCGGTCCATTATGCTGCTCTTGTTGAAGACCCACTGGAGGGGCGAGTCCACTAGGGCTACGAAGTCCTGCTCCATGACCGGCCTGTCGTACCAGAGGTAGACGTTGACGATGGGGGCCGTTTGCAGTTGTTGGAGGGAGGCGAAGAAGGGGGTCTCGGCTAAGTGCGGGGGCAGCAGGGGCATCAGATTGACCAGGGGCAGGGCGCTTACGTAGGCGTCGGCGCGGAGGATGTCGCCACTGGACAGTTTGACGCCTGCGATGCGGTATTCGTCAGTTCCATCTTCTTCATCCAACTGGAGTTCAGCGACAGCTTGGCCGGTTATGACGCGTCCGCCCCGGCTTTCCACGTACTTTTGGGCCGCTTCTCCCATGAGGGAAGATAGGCCCTCCCGGGCGTAGCCGATGCGGGAGGACTGGGGGCTCTTGAGCAGCCCCTCCTGGAAGATCATGATGCCCATTGCAGCTGAAACGTCTTCTACGTCGTCGTTGACGCAGGGCTTGACGATGAGGTTCCAGAAGTTTTCGATGGTGCGTTTGGTCTGTCGGTGGCGACGGAGCCAACGACCAAAGGTCTCTTCCTGGAGGGAGGGCTTGCTGCGGTCGGTGACGCTCAGACGCAGGAGGCAATAGACGGCGGTGAGCTTGTCCCACAACCCCAGATGCTTGTAGGAGAAGAAGGACGGCAACATGTGGAAGGGCTTGGGAAGCCGGCCCGCGGCTATGGAGCTGGAGGATCCGGCGGGGCTGACCACATCAACTCTGGTGCGATCCTGGAGGTAGGCCCTTCGCAGGGTGCCGATCTTTTCCAGGAAGTCCATGTAGTAGGTACAGCAGCCCAGGAACACGTGCTGGCCGTTGTCCACCACTTGGCCGGTTTCCCGGTCGGTGAATGAGAAGGCGCGCCCGCCGAGGTAGGGCCGTTTCTCCACCAGGGTGACTCCCCAGCCTTCGTCCAGCAGATGACAGGCGGCGGACATGCCCGCCAGACCACCACCCAGAATCACTGCTCGGGGTTTGGATGAGGGAGAGGCAGTAAGCTCTTTAGCCATGTCGTAGTCATAACGAGCAGCTTTTCACGGCTGCTCAGGCTGATTCTACCACCAAAGACGTTATAGTCGTTAGATGAGATGCGACGGAGGATGCGCGTGTAGATGGCGGCCAGCACTGCGGGGCAGGCGCGGCTTCGGGTTGATAGGTATGGGAGGAGCTTGGCGCCGTTCTGAAAGAGGGACTGTGCCCGCTGGACCTGGAAGGCTATGAGCCGGCGTTGGGCATCGTTACGCACCTCTTTTCTGAGATACTCTTCCGAGTATCCGAAGCGATGGATTTCCTCTATAGGCAGGTAGATGCGGTCTCGTGCCATGTCCTCCTGCACGTCTCGCAGGATGTTGGTCAGCTGCATGGCAAGGCCAAGGTCCACGGCGTATTCCACGGCCTTGGGATGCCGGTATCCGAATATCTGGAGACAGATGATCCCCACCACGGAGGCCACCCGGTAGCAGTAGAGTCGCAGCTCTTCGAAAGTCTGATATCGGTTATTGGCAAGGTCCATCTCCACGCCGCGAATGACGTCCTGGAAGTATTGTTGGGGGATGTTATAGGTTTGGGCGGTGTGGGCCAGGGCAGTGAAGACGGGGCCTTCCGGCCGACGGCGGTAGGCGTCGTCGAGGCGGGCGGTCAGACGGATGAGGGCGGCCTGCTTGGCCTCGGGGGAGGCAACTTTGTCCACGGCGTCGTCGCAGTAACGGCAGAAGGCGTAGGCGGCGTAGATGGCGCGGCGCTTGGCCGCGGGAAGGGTGAGGAAGGCGTAGAAGAAATTCTTGGCCTCCCGCTTGGTGATGAGGCGGCACTCCTCGTAAGCGTCCGTTATAGAAACCATAGGCTGAATGCAACAAGCTCCCGTAACGAGCGATCCTAGAACTTGGGGGGTTTGCCCAGCTTCGGCATTGCACCCAACTTCAGGGCAGCCCAGGTAGAAATCAGGAGCCACCCTTTCTTGAAGCGGGAAAGGCTTGGCCGCCGCGCCAGTACGTCATAGTCCTGTTTTTCTATGGCGTCCAGCACGGCCATGCCGCCGCGAGTGAACAGGGCGACGTCTACCTTTGCGGCGCCCTCTATACGGGGCAGCAGCTGCGCGCCCTGGCGGAACATCCGACGAGTCCGCTCTACCTGGAAGGCCATGAGCCGGCGGAAGCGATCGTCGAAAGTGCGCATGGCCAGCTGCTCCTCGGTGACGCCGTGGGCTTTCATGTCCTCGAGGGGCAGGTAGACGCGGCCCATTTGCCAGTCGTGGTTCACGTCCTGCCAGAAGTTTGTCAGTTGCAGGGCGGTGCAGGTGTAGTCGGATAGCTGCTGTCGTTCCTCGTCTCGGTAGTCGAAGACGTAGAGGAAGAGATGTCCGCAAGGGTTGGCGGAGTGGTCGCAGTAGTAGAGCAGATCCTCGAAGGTCTCGTAGCGGGCAACTTTCTGGTCCATACGGTTGGCTTCGATGAGCTTGAGGAAGGGTTCCCGCGGGATGCGATAGCGCTGGATGGTGTCCTTGAGGGCGACCATTACAGGGTGGTTGGGAGTCCCGTCGTAGCAGCGTTCCAAGTCCTCCCGCCACTGCTCTAAGAGGTCGCGCCGGTCGCCTTCTGCCTCATCCCCCAGGTCGTCCACGGTGCGGCAGTAGGCGTAGAGGTTGGACACGTGCTGGCGTTTGGCCTTGGGCAGCAGTAACGATCCCACGGTGAAATTTTCGTAGTGGGTCTTGGTGAGGCTGCGACAGTAGGCGAAGGCCTCGTCGCGAGTCCACGTGCGGGAATTGGCGGTGAGGAGGGAGGACACGGTTCACCCGCCGTTGAGGAAGCGGCCCAGGGCGGTGAGGGGCCAGTAGTTGCGGTAGAGATGGTAGTTGATCATGAAACCGGCGCCCATGTCCAAGTCCTGATAGGAAGGGTCGCCAGGGTCGGGCAGCTTCTTTGGTCGATGCCCGACGCCGTAGCCGGGGAAGCCGGTGCCGGTGAAATAAGGCTCGTCCCATGACCCGTCGGCCTGCTGGGTCCGGTGCAGGTATCGGATGCCCTTGAGCATTTCCGGGGAATGGGCCTCCCCCGCGGCGATGAGGGCCAGGAGCGCCCATGCGGTCTGGGAGGCGGTGCTGGGGCCTTTACCCCTCAATCCGGGGTCTACGTAGGAGCCGCAGCTTTCGCCCCAGCCGCCGTCGGTGTTCTGATGCCGCATGAGCCAGGCTACTGCCTTTCGCACGTAGGGTTGGCTCATGTCCTCGCCGATGGCTTGGAGGGCGGGCAGCACGGCACCGACACCATAAATGTAGTTCACTCCCCACCTGCCGAACCAGGGGCCGTCCTCTTCCTGATCCGCGCGGATGTAGTCGTAGGCCCTCTGGATTGGTTCGAAGGTGCGGTCGTAGCCCAGCTTGCCCAGGGCTTCCACCACGTGGGCAGTAACGTCCACGCTGGGGGGATCAAGGGATTCGCCGAAGTCGGCGAAGGGGATGCTGCTGAGGTAGGTGCGGTCGTTATCCTTGTCGAAGGCCGCCCACCCGCCGTTGGCGCTCTGCACGCCCAGGAGCCAGGAGACGCCCCTTTCCACGGCGGCGACGCGACATTTGTCCTCATCTGCGGGGAGTCCGGCCATGTTCAAAGCGATGAGCACCTCCGCCACGTCGTCTATGTCGGGGTAGTTGTTGTTGGCGAATTCGAAGGCCCAGCCTCCGGGTGGAGTTTCCGGCGCCTTTACCTGCCAGTCGCCGCCGCGAAGGATCTGCTTGTCAATGAGCCATCGGGTGGCGGACTCCATGGCGGGGTTATCGGGCGGGATGCCCGATTCCAGCATGGCAATCAGCGCGAGGCAAGTATCCCAGACGGGGGAGATGCAGGCTTGCACCCGCCAGGTATCGTCCTCCTCTATGGCGAAGCCTTCGAAGCCCTGGAGGCCCATCTTCATGGCGGGGTGGTCCAGGGGGTAGCCCAGATGCTTGAGGCAGATGAGGGAGTAGACCCAGGGGGGTTGAATGCCGCCCCATGAGCCGTCGGCCTCCTGGCGGGCGAGGATCCACTGGGCGGCGAGGCCCTTGGCCCAGGCGCGGCCGGGCTTGATGGGGGCCTTTTCGTACAGTCGCAGGACCTTATCTGCACCGTTGAACAGGGTGCGCCAGCTGGCTATGGGTCGGGACAGGCCATTGGAGGGGGGCTTGTGTCCGTTTTGCCGCGGGAAGAGTTCCGGGATGGCGGCGAATTCAGGGATGGGAGTCGTTGGCTTTTCCGTCAGGATTATGGTCATGGGAACGATGGTGGCCCGCGCCCAGCTGGAAAACTCGTAGATGTTGAGGGGGAACCAGGTAGGCAGGAACATCACTTCCGGCGGCATGGCGGGCAGGTTCTTCCACGGATACTGGCCGAGCATGGCCAGCCAGATTTTGGTAAACACGCGGGTGTTTGGAACGCCGCCCTTGGAGAGGATAAACTCCCTGGCCTTGTTCATGGCAGGCGAATTTGCGGGGATGCCCGCCATCTTCAGGGCCGTATAGCATTCAACGCAGGTGCTCAGGTTGCCCGGCGCACCGTAGTATTGGGCCCAGGAACCGTCTTCCTGCTGGCGGCCCAGAATGTAGTTGGCGATTTTTCGCCAACGTTCCGGGTCAGGCGCGCCCAGAATGTGGGTTAGCATGAGGTATTCGGCCTCTATGGTGGGGTTGGACTCCAACTCGCCCCACCAGTAGCCTTCCTCGTACTGGATGCTCAACATATAGCGCTGGGCCTTAGCAACGGTTTCCGTCGCTGCCTCCCGAACGTGCTCGTCAATTCTTGAAGTCGCCTGTGTCATCCACCTCTCCGTGTCCTCATGCTCCGCGGTGGTCTCGAAACCACCGCACCGCTTTTTCCAAGGCCTCCTCCACCGGGCTTTGGGGCAGCCCCAACTCTCGGACGGCCTTGGCGCTGCTGACGTACATGGGCTTCTTGGCAACCCGCATTCCTTCCAGCGGGATGCGGGGCTTTCGCTTAAGCAGCTTGCCTTCTATCAGATAATCAATCATCCCCAGGAGAATTATCAGGTTTATGGGAATTCGCACTCGCGGCGCCCTGACGCCGGTGATGGCCTCCAGGGTCAGCAGGACCTCCAGAAGGGTCATGTTGCGATGTCCAAGGATGTAGCGCTGGCCGGGGACGCCCCTTTCCATGGCGAGGACGTGGCCCATCGCTACGTCTTCCACGTCTATGACGTTCATGCCGGTGCCGATGTAGACGGGCAGCTTTCTGCGGAGGAAGTCCAGGACGATGCCGCCAGTGGGGGTGGGCTTCACGTCCCACGGGCCTATGGGCGCTGCGGGGTTGACGACAACCACGGGCAGACCGTTCCTTGCAGCGGCCAGGGCTTCCTGTTCGCCGAGATACTTGGACTTCTTATAATGGCCCACCAGGTCTTTGGGTCGAAGCTGCGTGTCTTCCGTACCGAGACCCTTCTTTGGCAAGCCGATGGTGGAGACGGTGCTGGTGTAGACGGCCCTCTCCACGCCCGCGCGTTCGGCTTCCTGGAATATGACCTTCGTGCCTTCCACGTTGACTCTGTAGACCTCCGAGGGGTCCAGGCTCCAGAAGGTGTACATGGCGGCGCAGTGGAAGACGCCCTGGCAGTCCTTGAGGGCTTTGGCTATGGACTCCCTATCCCGCAAGTCTCCGAGGGCCTCCTCAACGCCCAGATTTTCCAGTGCAAGGGTGTTGCTGTTCCGACGCACCAGCGCCCGTACGTCGTAGCCCCTATCGACAAGGGTCCTGACCAGGTTGCCGCCTACAAAGCCGGTCGCGCCCGTTACTAATACTCTCACGGCCCGTTACCTCTGGGCCGGTCGGGGAGTTCCCCGACGGATGGCCTGGTCGACGAAGGTCTTGGTGAATGTTTCCAGGCTTTTCTGGGCCTTCTTGGCGGCCCGGGCCAGGGATATGAGGGTAGGCAAGCGATGGGGCCGGGCCAGGGAGTTCAGGATGACGCGCATCCCCTGACGGGCCTCCCGCTGGAGCATGATTTCTTCCACGTAGGGGGGGAGCTCCTGGCTGGTTGTGTCCGAGATTGCCCGTACGGACACGAAGGGCACCCCGGCTTGAGAGGCGGCGCGGCATATCCAATAGTCTTCCAGACTGACGGCCTGGGCGTTGAACTCCCGAGCGAGCTTTTCCCGCTCGCTGCGGGTGCGTACGAGTTGGGAAGCGGTGAGGGTGTCGCGCCGGACGTAGGGGAGGGCGTTTTCGTGGATTGCGGCTTCCGCCAGTTGAAAGAGGCGCAGGTCGATCGTCAGGGGAGGGGAGCCGTCCGTCGACAGGAGGCGGCGGGCGAGCACCAGGTCTCCCACGCTTAGATCGTCGGACAGTGCGCCGGAGAAGCCTATGGAGAGCACCAAGGAGGGCGGGGTCCCGCCATCGCAAAGAGATGCAACGGCGGCAAGGGCCTTCTCCTTGCCCACGCCGGTTATGGTGAGGGAAGCATGGCCCTTGGAGGTGCGCTTCAGGCTTCCCAGACTGCGAACCTCGTCTTTCATCGTTGCTACAATTGCAATCAAGTTTGTCTACGTCCGGCTATTTTCGCGTTTGGCGTCCCGGGTTGCCGCCTGCCCTGAATGGCGACGGTTTCTGAATGGTTGTTGAACTCCAAGTTAAGGCTGTCAGGAGATGCCATATTCACTCTAGGCGGCGGTGATGCCGCTCTTGCTGATTGCCCCGGAGTGGATGAGGGTGAACCAGTCCTTGGGACTGGTGACGGCTCCGAAGATGGTCGCCGACTCGAAGCCGCAGTGCATCATGCAGTTGGCGCACCTGGGGTCCTTTCCAACGCCGTACTTCTCCCAGACTTCCGGCTTCATAATCTCGCTCATTTTGCCGACGTGCTTGTCAGCCAGGGGATAGCAGGGTAGCCGCCAGCCCATGATGGTGTAGGTGGGGTTGGACCATGCGGTGCACTGGTAGTTCCGCTCGCCCCGCAGGAAATCCAGGTAGAGGGGGTTGTTGTAGAAGCGGATTCCGTCGGAGCGTTCGGGGTCAAGAATCTCCTGGAACACCTTCTCGGCTTCGGTCCGGCGGAGGAACTGCTCCCGGTCGGCGACGGCCTCATAGTCGAAGCCGGGGGAGATCATGCAGCCTTCCACGCCCATGTCCGTCATGGTGCGGAAGAGTTCATGGAGGTCTTCCACGTCGCTGCCGCGGAAGATGGTCGTGTTGGTGCAGACGCGGTAGCCCTGGGCGAGGGCGCTGGCTATGGCGGCCTTGGCTTTCGTGAAGACACCCTTGCGGTCTACGGATTCGTCGTGCTTCTCCTCCATGCCGTCCATGTGTACGACCCAGCAGAAGTACTTGGAGGGCTGGATCTTCTTCATGACCCGTTCCATCAGCAGGCCGTTGGAGCAGCAGTAGATGAAGTATTTACGCCGAATCAGCTCGTTGATGATGTCGCTTATCTGGGGGTGAATGGTCGGCTCTCCGCCGGCGATGGATACAATGGGCGCGCCCGATTCCTCGACGGCGGCGATGGCCTCATCGACGGGCATCATCTTGCTCATCATGGCCTTGTATTCGCGGATGCGGCCACAGCCGACGCATGAGAGGTTGCACATCTCCAGGGGTTCCAGCATGGTTACCATCGGGAAACGTTTCCGCCCCTTGAGTTTCTGGGTCAGCATGTACTTGGCCAGCCGGAGCGATAGCTCCATGGGCCGCTTGGATGGTTTCACCGGAGTGTTGGTCTCTTGGATTATCTCCGTTGTAGTAGTCAATAAATAATTCCCTTCTAGTATTCTCTGTATGTCAGGAAGTCCACCAAACTTTGGGCCTCTTCTCTGGCCCAGCCGGAAATGGGCACTGAAGCGAGGGCGTCCATGGCCAGGGTCGCTTCCCGGTTGATCATGTATTGAGCGCTTTCCTGGGCGCCGACGGCTTCCAGGATGTCCAGCACCTGGTCAACGTCGTGCTGGTCAAGGGTCTGCTTGCCGTAGATAGCCTCCAGCCGGCGGCGGTCGGGCCCGTCGGCGTTCTGGAGGGCGAGGACGATGGGGAAGGACTTTTTCTTGCGGCGAATGTCGTTGTCGGAAGAGCGGCCCGCCTTGCCCGTGGTGTTCTCGTCGCCCCAGATGCCGAGGAAGTCGTCCCGAATCTGAAACATGCGGCCAAGTCGCCGGCCGTACTCGGTGAAGGCGCTAACGTGGGCGTCGTTCTCGGTGGCAAGGATAGCGCCCATCTGGAGGGCGCAGGCGATGAGGGCGCCGGTCTTGAGCTTGATCATGCCGAGGTAGGCATCGATGCCGATGTCGAGGGAGTCTTCGAACTGCAGGTCCTGGACCTGCCCCTTGATCATGGACAGGCTGCTTTCCACGAGCAGTTGGGAGCAGCGGAGGGCTGTGGCCTCAGTTACGCCTCTCCGCACCAGCGCGAGGGCCGTTTGGTAGGCGGTGGCGTGCATGGCGTTTCCAACTGCCAGGGCCTTGGGCTGGCCCCAAACGTACCAGACCGTGGGTTTGTGCCGCCGGATCTCGTCGCCGTCCTGAATGTCATCGTGTACCAGGGAGAAGTTATGGACGAGCTCGAGGGCCAGGGCTGCGGGCATGGCCCGTTCCCAAGCGCCGCCGAGGGCTTGGCAGGCGAAGAGGCATAGGGCCGGGCGCACGGCTTTGCCCGGGTCTTGGGGAACGTTCAAGAAACGGCCCTGCCGGTCTGCCCAGCCGAGATGATATCGGAACGGGCGGGAAAGCCGGAGGCTACCGTTGGGAAGAGTGGCTCCCAGCGCCGATTGTATGCTGCCGCCATAGTGGGTAAGCGGTCCGGGAGGCTTGGGGCGTTGCTTTATGGAATGTACGCTTTGGGGCCCCGACGTTGTTTGCATGAAAACCCCTGGCGCGCCAAGAATACATAGTTACACGATGTACGAAATGCTAGCAAAGGGTGTTGGCAGTGTCAATAGAATTCTTGGATAGCGGGGCCGGTGGATGGTTAGTGAAGCGTGGCGAGGTGGGCGGGTTGGATTGAGTGATACTTGTTATCTGAAAACGAGTAGAAACGAGTGGGAATACGAAGGTTGTTTGGGGACTTGTTTCAGGGGCGGCAGGCGTGGGATGGACTCGTTTTCGAAAACGAGTTTTGGGGGAATTGGAGTGTTTCAGGCGTGGAAGAGGGGATTTTGGGACTCGTTACTCGTTTTTTTCTTTCAGAGGGGATGAATGGAGGGCTGTTGTGAGAAAGCATCGCATTGTGTAGGAGGCGGAGATGTTGGGAGATATGGTTCATGGGGGTAGGTTAGCAGTGGAGGGGGGATTGGGGCAATGGATGGATGTCGGTGGGAGAGGGGGAGGGATGGGTTTCCGCCTACGCGAGGACACGGGATGGGAGAGGCGGGGTTGGTTGTGGGGAGCGATAGATTCTTCACTTCGCTTCGCTACGTTCAGAATGACATGTGGGGGGCGCTGCGCTCGGAATGACATGTGGGGTGGGGTGAGGACGGGCGGTTCGCGAACCGCCCCTACGAGGGGGGGTTGTGGGGGAGGAAGTGGGGATGGGTCCCCGCCTTCGCGAGGACACGGGAAGGGAGAGGCGGGGTTGGTTGTGGGGAGCGATAGATTCTTCACTTCGCTTCGCTACGTTCAGAATGACATGTGGTTAGAGGGGTGAGGACGGGCGGTTCGCGAACCGCCCCTACGAGGGGGGGTTGTGGGGGAGGAAGAGGGGGTGGGTCCCCGCATTTGGAGACCTTTGCATAACCATCATTCCGGCCCCGGGCCAGAATCCAGAGGTGGGGATTTAGGATTGAACCCCATGCCTATTCTGTCCAATATGGTCTCTCACTAGCAGTTATGCAAATGTCTCCCTTCGCGAGGACACGGGAAGGGAGAGGCGGGGTTGGTTGTGGGGAGCGATAGATTCTTCACTTCGCTTCGCTACGTTCAGAATGACATGTGGGGCGCGCTGAGCTTAGAATGACATGTGCTTAGAGGGGTGAGGACGGGCGGTTCGGGAACCGGCCCTACGAGGGGGGGTGGTGTGTGTGGGCGGGGGATAGTGCTAAACTACCCTGAACGCAATCTGCTGCATATTTTGTTGAAGGAGTAGGGTAGATGGTCCCTCCCGAGTCAATCTTTGGCGTGTTGCCCATTTGGGTGGGTGTTTTTGCTGCTTTGGCGGCCACCCTCGGGGTCTCGGGCGCACTCTTCTACAGGCGGGTGGTTCGGCTTGTGCTGCTGGGCCGTCGGGAAGCCAGGTTCGATCAGCCGTGGCGTCGACTGGTCAACTTCCTGCTCGTATTTCTAGGCCAGCGCAAGGTGATGCAGCGGGTCTCATTCAAAGACTTGGCGGGCATCGGCCACGCCCTGATATTCTTCGGGTTCCTTTCGTTCCTGCTCAGCTATGGGATATTCATCTTCGGCGATTCGGCGTGGCGACCCTTCTCCGAAACTATTCTCACGGAGGCGGGAGCGCAGGCCTATGCCATGTGCCTGGACTTGGTGGCCCTGGTGATCTTGTCTGCCCTGACGTGGGCGGTGATTCGACGGTGGTTAGTGAAGCCCCATCGTCTCAGCTTCGATTTGACGCGCAGCCGCGACGCGATTATCATCGTTTCGCTCATTGGGGCGCTGATGGTGAGCACCCTTCTCACCGAATCCTTCTACGTGGCGAAGGGCGGGTCCGGGCCGGAGTCGTCGGTCATCGTCGGCGGGGCTTTGGGCCGCTTGATGCAAGACGCGGGACTGGGAATAAACGGGGCGAACCTTCTTCACGGCCTCTTCTGGTGGGCGCACCTGCTGTTGATTCTGGGCTTTGCCGTGTACATACCGTTCTCCAAGCACATGCACATGGTGGCAACGCCATTTAACGCCTACTTCCACTCGTTGAAGCCTTCGGGGACCATGGAGGCGATTGACCTGGAAACGGCGGAGCACTTTGGGGCCGGACGGGTGGACCAGTTCAGTTGGAAGCAGCTGCTGGACGGCTACGCGTGCGCCGTGTGCGGTCGCTGCACCGACGTCTGCCCGGCGAATATAAGCGGCAAGATCCTTTCGCCCATGCACGTGGTGGAGGATATCAAAGACCATCTGTTGGAGGTGGGGGACGGAATCAGAGAGGGTAATGATTCGCCCGACGCTAAGCTGTTAATAGGCGGCGTGGTAGCAGAGGAGGCCATCTGGGACTGCGTGTCGTGCGGGGCGTGCATGGAGGAGTGCCCGGTGCAGGTGGAACACGTGCCGACGATTATGGATATGCGGCGGCACCTGGTGTTGGAAGAGTCGAAGATGCCTGCCACGGCCAGGGACGCCCTGTTGAGCATGGAGCAGCGGGGCCATCCGTGGCGGGGCAGCGAGTTTTCTCGCACCCACTGGGCCGAAGGGTTGGGCGTTAAGACCATGGCGGAACACCCAGAGGCGGAGGTGCTGTTCTGGGTTGGCTGCACGTCGGCGTTGGAAGCAAAGAGCCAGCGTATCGCCCGCTCCATGGCGCGGGTGCTGCAACGGGCGGGGGTGGATTTCGCCATTCTGGGAGAGGAAGAACGGTGCACAGGCGACCCGGCCCGTCGGATGGGCAACGAGTACCTGTTCCAGATGATGGCGCGGCAGAACATCGAGACGCTGAACGGCTACGGCGTGAAGAAAGTTGTAGCCACGTGCCCCCACTGCTTCAACACCCTTCGCAACGAGTATCCCGAACTGGGGGGCAGCTATGAGGTGATGCACTACAGTCAGATGGTGGACGTGCTAATCAGGGAGGGACGTCTGCGCCCGGTGAACCGGGTTGTGGGAGAGGTGGCCTATCACGACTCGTGCTTCCTAGGGCGACATAACGGCATATACGACGAGCCCCGTCGCATCGCTAAGGCGATTCCGGGATTGAAGCTTGTGGAGATGGAGCCGAGGTGTCGAGAGCGGGGGTTCTGCTGCGGGGCCGGCGGCGGGCATATGTGGATAGAGGAGAGCCGGGGCACCCGCATCAATCACGTGAGGACGGAGCACTTTCTGGAGACGGGCGCGGAGACGGTGGGAGTGTCGTGCCCCTTCTGCCTGCAGATGCTGGAGGAAGGGGTAGAGGCGAAAGGCGTGGCGTCGGAGAAGAAGGTGAAGGACCTGCTGGAACTTTTGGCGGAGAGCGTGGGGGAGGGGGAGGGGACAGAGTAGCGAATGGATGAAGAGCACATTGAGCGGGTTCAGTGGAGGACAAACCCGCACGCCGTGGAGCTTGGGTTTGAATTCTATCTGGGGATTATAGAGAGGCGTCTTAAGGGGGAAGATGTCTCAATAGTGCAAAGTCTACGTGACTACTACCGGCGGGACTTGCAGATAGATTTGAGAGAGACGCAGGCTAGGGGGTTGATGCATAGGGATTCTTCGGTGTTCCCAAACTATGCCAAGGCCGTCTCAGGCCAGGACTTCGTTTCCTGGCATTCAGTACTGGGAGGAGGCGGGATTGGACGGTTTCTTGGAGTGGCGGCAAAGGTTCTTCCAAGCCAGAGACGTTGTGGCCGTAGACTATCATGTAGGGGATAATGAGGGCATAGAATATGGGACGGACGAAGAAGAAATAAAGCAGCGGATGCTTCGCATCACAGGTGTCAGAAGTGATGCTCCTCCAAGGCGGGTCAGTGAGGTACACCGAATAATTCGGGACTCGGCGTTGAGCCGCTTCTTGAAGATGCTCTACGACTTTCAGTGTCAGATTTGTCGATTATCGTTCAGGCTCCCGTCCGGTGCGCTTTATGCCGAGTCTCATCACGTGCGACCCTTAGGAGGCGGGCACGCCGGACTAGATATCGAGAGCAATATGTTGGTGCTCTGCCCCAATCATCATGCCATGATGGACTACGGCGTTATCGCAGTTCACCCATTAAGCTTGGCGATTGTTGCTATAGATGATCGAGTGTTGGAGGCAGGGAGGACTCTAGAAGTTGCCAAACATCCAGTTAGATCGGAGTTTTTGGAGTATCACCTTGCGAAGGTGTTCAACAGAGTTCGCTAGTGGGCTGTTGTAGGTCTTCCCCGAGGCTGTTGGTCTGGCGTTGGGTAGTAGGGCTGGTGCCGTGCTAGACGAAATAGAATTTGCCGGCGAAGAGGATGGGTCAGAGGTGTTGATCACATCCTGAACCTTGGCTGGTGTAGCTGAACTGAAGCCATCGGGTTTTGGTTGCAGGATAGCTTATTGCATCGTTGGAAGTCCCGAATGTTGTCCTTCTATCGGACACTTTCTGCTCATTGGCATTGAACCAGGAAGGGCAGCTGGATAGAGCCTTCTATGACCCAGTTCTAGCTCTGAATTGAACCTCGGTGTCTTCCAAGTTGAAAGACTTTCTTGGATTAGGGCATTCCGTGCTGTTTCCATTACCAAGCTAGCGGTTCTTGTGAAACCATGTGCGCACATTTTCGCAAATGCATTGTGGGACCTACGGGAACCCAACCACTTGCAAAGCAGATGGGATTGCGCGATAGTCGCGCGACTCATTTGATATGTGGGAGGAATGATGCCTTTAGTAGGCGTTGAATGCTGGTTGTGTGGATTTTGTGAATGGCTTTGGATGGTTGAAGACCGCGACAATCAGCCAAGACAGTGCCCACATTGTGGGGAGACAGGGTGGGATGATCCTGAAATTTTCTTGGATGACGTAGAGAAGTACGACGATTGATACAGAAAAGACACTAAGAGTTCGCGAATGTTCACTAGTGGATATTCAGATCCTCTTAAGGATCACTTCGCCGAGTCAAGAACCTAGACCACAGCGACGCAGGTTAGGATGGAGTTGATTGTCCAGCTTGACCGAAGAAAGCCGCAGATTTGGGTTTGTAAGTCAAGGTGGGTGATGTGAGAGCGGATATAGAGATGTAGATGGGAGGACATAATCATGGCAGGGCACCTCATCAAGGAAGGCGGTTTGGGAGACGACGGGCTAAGTTTCTTCAAGACGTGGTGCGGAATCCGTGAAGTACCGACGTTCTTTGAGGAGGAAGAGTTGCATGAATTCCTAGCTACGACCACTATATGCGGGCTGTGTCTAGTTATGTGGGGGTCCGACAATCGGGCGAAAAGGTGCAATCAAGCTCATGTTGGTTAAGTTGAAACCGTTCCAAAGGGCGTCGAGTTCAACAGACAAGCGTTACGGTATCTTATGAACGATAAACTTAATAGGAGCATCGCAATACGATGGCAGAGGGCACAGATAGATTATGATCCATATAAGCGGTGGGTCGATTATTGGGCGGAATGAAAATGGCATTTCGCCGGTTCTAGGGGGTGGGGGTGTAGGTTTGGGTGGTGGGGTTGAAGGCGGTCCAGGCGAACCAGAAGTGGTCGCCGTGAAGAATAGGCTCCAGACGTTGACCTGTCAGCGGCCCCTCATTGGCCTGGCCGAGAAGGTTCCATCGGCTTCCTGTTTCTTCGTCTACTATCGCTCCTTCAGCGAACTTGAAGGTGAGCTTTTGGCCGTTCAAGTGGGGCGAGAAGACTCCCGCAGCGCCGACTGACCTGACATCCGACTCTTCATCCGAGTCTTTAAACGGTGTGAGGGTTTCCGGCTCGTAGAAGACCACCACGTCCGTTCCGCGAATGGCGTAGTTGACCACTCGCTCCCGGGCCAGGGTTGAGTAGGGAAACGCAACGCTAACTTCGTCGATGGTCACTCCCACGACCCGCTCCATGACGGGTAGGATGACGCCTCCGGGGCCTTCCTGGGAGGGGGATTGTTCGTCGATGCGGTCGAGGGATGGATATAGGCTTTGGTCGTAGGGTCTGCCGTAGCCGGTGTTTCGAGAGAGGACCTCTCCGTCGGGGTGGGTCTTCTTGAAATCTTTCCAGGGGCCGATGGAGGTTGGCAGCAACTGCAATTGTTTGCCAGTCAGCTCGCCAACAATGGCCTCTCCCGTGATCTGCTGCCACCAAGTTTCGGTCTGTCTATCCCACATAATGAGGTCGAGGTGGCGCAGATAGCCGGTGGTGCCAAAGTCGTAGACGGTGTCATCCAGGGTCCTACGGAATGCGACGGCGGAGTTGCAAAGGGGACAGTAGGTAACGGCCACGGGCACGCCGGCGACTACGTCGTTAACTATTTCGTGCCAGATTAGTAGCTGCAACGGGTAGGCCCTGACGTCGCCGTTGAATTCCATGATGAGAACGGGATCCGGTTCCTGAAGCCATGCGTCGGCTTCCGTAGTGGTTTCGAAATTGGGGTTGTCGATGGGTGGAATTCCGTCTCGTCCAGGCCCGCCGGGCCCTATTTCGTTATAGGGCACGGAGTGGAGGGAGAAGTCTGTGAGCCAGGGGTGGAGGTCGTGGTTGGGGTCTATGCCCGCCATGCCGAGGGCCCTGGGATAGGCGGGGTCTCGTTTCACGGGAGGGGTATGGCTGGCTTCTACGGGCGGTTCGTGGGGGAGACCGCGAGCGCTCAGTTTGGTGACGGTATCGTTAATCCTGTTGACCATCCACAAGTTGTCGCCGTCGAAGGCGAGGGCTTGAGGCTCGATCCCGGCGTGGTAGGCGCCCAAGGCAAGGCCGTCCGGGGAAAGTTTGGAGAGGTTTGTGCCGGTGACGTTGAAGTCGCTCAGGGCGTTGGCCACCCAGATAGACCCGTCGGCGTAGAGAATGTCGCTGGGGTTGGAGCCGGTGCGAAAGACGCCTAGCTGCCGTCCGTTGGTGTCCAGCTTTGTCACCGTGGAGCCGGGAATGACCGGAAAACCGGTGTTGGTCACCCACAGGTTGCGACCGTCGAAGGCCATGTCGCCGGGCTGCTCAACGGAGACGGTGAGGAGGACTTGGCCGTTGGCGTCCAGCTTCACTATGGTGTCGTTTCCGATGTTGGCCACCCAGATATGCTTCCCGTCGTAGAGGAGGTCTACCGGTTTGACGCCCACTTCGTAGACGGCTTCGACTCCACCGGTGGGGTGTATCTTGGTCACTTCGCCGCCGATGGTGTTGGCCACCCAGAGGTAACGTCCGTCGAATACGGCGGAGGTTAGGATTCCGCCCACGTTGAACCGGTGCAGAATCTCGCCGTCGGTGGAGAGCTTGAGCACTTTGCCGGTGGCGGTAGTCACCCACAGGTTGGAGCCGTCGAAGGCGAGGGCTTGGGGCAGGGAGCCGGCGGGGAACTCGGCTATAAGCTGGCCGTCCAGGGCGAGCTTGGAAACGGAGTCGGACCCCATGTTAGCCACCCAGATATGCTGGCCGTCGAAGATCACGTCGCGAGGAATGCGGCCTACGGGGAAGGACTCAACAGCGGTTGGTGACGCCTCATCTTGCAAGGCACAAGCAGAAGCGAGCCACAGGGCAAGGGCCACGGTCAAGGGGAGTAGGAGGAGATGCAGCCGATGCTTCATGCCAATTGTACCGATGCGGGCGGGTATGGGATCTGCTGGGGGATGGATTCCCGCCGTCGGAGATCTTTGCATAACTACCGAATCGTATTCAGATAGGGGGATTGGGCGGCTCTTGCCGTAGCTGAATCATGCGATTCTGGATTCCGGCTTTCGCCGGAATGACGGTTATGCAAAGGTCTGCCTTCGCGGGAATAAGGGTTGGGGTTGCAGGTTTGACGCTCATTCTCACCCAATCTATAATTTCAGTCAAATCTCAAGGAGGAGGCGGTGGCCAATGATTAACGGCTACAAAGTAATTGACGCAGACGCCCACATGCAGGAACCTCTGGACCTGTGGGACAAGCACGTGGAGCCGGCATTTTACGACCGGCGGCCCATCATCAAGCAACATCGATACCGGCTGATGTTCGACTACGAGGACAGCGAATTGTATCCGGCCCAGCCCAAGGGCAAGGACCAGATGGGACGATTGCGTCCTACGGAGATTCTGGAGCGGCAGCCGATCAAGTATGGCGAGGCCTACGAGGAATGGTGGAGCCCGGAGAGCCGCTTGCGGGACATGGAGCGGTACGGCTGGGACAGGATGGTCTGCATCCCCGGCACGGGCGCGCAGCCGCTGAAGCTGGAGGACAAGGACCCGGCGTTGATGTGGGCCTTGACCCGCGCATATCACAACTGGTCTCGTGAATTCTGTTCCGCCGACCCGGATAAGCTGAAGATGGTGGCAACGGTTCCGCCCTACGACATGGAGAACACCCTAATCGAGTTTCGCCGAGCGGTGACGGAGTTGGGCGCGGTGACGGTGATGATGCCTAAGCCCAAAGACGGCGTCTTCTGGAACCACGACGAGTTCAATCCCTTCTGGGATCTGGCCGTGGAGTTGGACGTTCCCATCTCCTTCCATGGCGTACAGAGCGGTTCGCCCCACACGGGCACTCGCTACCAGGGCGTTCCCGGCACTCTGATCGCGCTGGAGCACGCTATCGGGTTCCCCTTCGAGAATATGATTTCGTTGGGCCACCTGATATATACGGGCGTGTTGGAGCGATATCCCAACCTGCGGGTTTCCATGCTGGAGGGCAACGCCGGCTGGGTGCCCTTCTGGCTGGGCCGGCTGAACGACCATGCCGAGGGAAGACAGGCCGTGTTTGTAACGGCGAGCGAGAACCCGATGACCATGCCGCCCAGCGAATACTTCAAGCGGCAGGTGTTCGTGGCCTGCGACGGAGACGAGTTTGCCCTTCCGGGGGTGGTGAGTCTCATCGGCTCAGACAACCTGATGTGGAACACGGACTATCCGCACCCGGACGCCCCCGACCCGGAAAAGGCGCTTCCCGACTTCCTGGACCAGCCAATTTCGGAGGAGAGCAAGCGGAAGATTTTGTGGGATAACCCGGCTCGCCTCTACGGTGAAAGGGTTTCGGCCTAGAATCCACTGCTGGATAGATTAGGAACTGCTGAAGAAGCCCCGCTCGAGCGGGGCTTCTTCTTTTGGGAAGGGGCGGAACCGAGGCCATGGTGTGGGAGATAGATGCCCGCTGTCGCGGGAATAACGAGGGGGCGTGGTCGAGACCGGTGGGGATGCGAGGGTGATGGGAGGGGGAGGGCGCCCACGAGGGACGCCCCTACAGGGAAATGCCGTTGCCCGGCAACAAGATTCCTCGGTTAGCTTCGCTGCACTCGGAATTACGGGTGGGGAAGGGTGGTTCCCGTGCCCATACGAGGATAGGGATGGGTCCCTGCCTTCGGAGACCTTTGCATAACTGCTAGTGAGAGACCACATTGGGAAGAATAGAAATGGGGTTCAATCCTAAGTCCCCACGCCTGGATTCCGGCTCGTGGCCGGAATGACGGTTGGGATCGGGGTCTTTTAGCGGATGAAGGGTGGTTCGTGAACCGCTACTACGGGGAAGAATATTGTCGGGCACGGGGTTCACCCCTATCCTAACCTTCCCCCATCAAGGGGGAAGGGATTTGCAGGCGCGGAACGGGCTATTTTCATAGTAATGACATGCTGGTTGGGGGCGGCGGTCTTGACGCGAAAAATGCGGCTGTGCTACAAGATTAGTACAACAAAGTAGATTTGGAAGTTAGCTATGCCTTTAATTGAATACGGCTGTTACGATTGCAAGAAGATAAGTGAAGCACTTATTCGGGATAGGTACAACATCCCGGAATCCGCGTCCTGCGAGCACTGCAAGGGCGAGAATACGGTTAGGCTGATTTCTCGCGTGAACTACAAGCTGCAGAAGAAGGCGAAGTACGACGACGACTTTCTCGGCAAGGCCATGCCGGCGATGATGAAGAAGAAAGAGACGGCGGAGTACTTTGCCGAAGGCCCCCGCGCCTCCGACGAGGCGAAGATGTACGAGATGGGGGAGCAGATAGGGTCGCGCATCGACCGGATGATAGAGTCCAACTTCCCGAAGAAGTAGTCTTCCCCTGCTGTCCGCGTCCCCGGCTTCTGCTCGCAAATTAAGCGTGGCCATTTTGATAGAACGGCTTAGTCTTCCCACAACTGTAACGCCGTTCACCGGGTGAGGATATAGGAGGTCGGAGAGTGGCTTTTTGCCATAAATGCGGAGATAAACTGCCACAAAATGCAGCATTTTGCAGTCAATGTGGAACTAAACTGGGGAATGCCACTGAGAACGTAAGTCCCCTGCCTCAATTCACTCTTCCCGTGCAACCCAAGAAAAAGGCCGGGACTGGTAAGACTGTATTGAAGGTATTAGGTATAGGGTGTGGGGGATTAGTCGCACTGATCGTTTTGCTTGCGATAATTGGGACAATAGTAGGGGGTACAGATGAGAACCTCCCCACGGAGAGAGTAGCCAACGAACCCGAAAGCGCAGGAACCTCTACTGTGGTGACCAGACCTACTCCAGCCCCAACTGTCGCGCCGACACCCATGCCTACAACCACCCCAATCGCAACTCCTGTACCGACGCCCACGCCTGCGCCCACTCAAATCCCAACCCCAACCCCAAGACCTACGCCGCCTCCTGCTCCTGAGCCAATTGAGGTAGAAATCACCGATATTCTGCATGAGTATGATCAGAATAAGGTGCGCGCCAACTCACGGCTACGGTATCTAGAGAACGGTAAAATTCCTGTGTCCACCTCCGGCTTTGTTTCCGAAATAGAAGAACTTCATGTGACCCTCTCACCTACGAAAGAAAGGTCGCTTCTATCTTTTCAGGAAGAAATAACTTGCTACTATGCAGATACTAGAGTTGCTTTACTCCTGACGAAGGGTCAAAGCGTTTCAGTAATTGGAAAGATTGGAGGAGAAGGCAATGTTTTCGGTGGCGTATCAATGTATGGATGTGAATTTCAAGAGATTGAGTTAGAAGAGAATCCGTATGTGCCAGCGGCGGCGATTCGCGACAATGTTGTACAAGTCCTTTGTGTGCGGCATGGCTTGTTCTCTTCCAGCGGCTACACAGGTACGGGACTCATAATCAAACCCGAAGAGGGAATTATATTTACCGTACATCATGTTGTCACAGACGAGAACGAATGCGATGAGATAGAAGTTGAGATTTCGGGTTCTGAGGAGGGTATCCCAGCATCGGTTATAAAACACTGTGGTTCGATAGATAGGGCACTCCTGAGGGTATCCCCAGAGAAGCTGCTGGGTCTGGCACTTCAACCCATTTACAGGGCTGCCGCTCCTGCTCAAGCGGATCAAGAAGTTTATTTTTGGGGACATGGATCGGACGAACTAAGGATGGAAACCGGCATCGTTACGACACACTTGGGTGAATTTACAGCAACTGATGCGTACGCTGTAAAGGGAGATTCCGGTGCTCCTGTTTTTGACGAAAACGGTCACCTACTTGGTACTATGTCGAGAAGCAACTTGTCCGATATATCAATGTACACTGGGGATGAATGCGAGTACGATGCTGGTGGATAGGGCCGGAGAAGACGTTTTTGCTTTGTGGGGACGCTATGTGATGGGTGCTAGGAGTGGGGTGGGGGCTGCAACACCACGTAGGCCTGTTCTATCTCCCGGTGGAAGCTCTTCGGCAGCCTCGCCCAATCGTGAACCTGCACCAGTATGGGGATGTTTGACTCCTCTAGGGCTTCGACCAGTGCGGAATACTCCGGCCCCAGGGGTTCCAGGGCGGGACTTCGCAGCACCAGGTCCAGGTCGCTGGCCTCGTGAGCGGAGCCGTTTACGCGGCTTCCGTAGGCCCAAACCTCCACGTTGGGTACGTGCTTTTCCAGTAACGCCTCGAGGAGCCGACGGTGCCGCGGAGAAAGGCGCAGCCGGTTAGTCATCTCCTTCCTCCGCAATCACCCCTGCCAGTTCTCTAGCGTCTAGAACGAAGTTCGGCAGCAGCTTGAGAGTAGTTTCGGCAAAAGCCTCCCCGTAATCGTGGGCGGTGTTGTCCCTGTTGTCCCGGTAGGTGAGCCATCGCTCGCAGGCCTCGACGGATATGAGGCCGTGCTTGGCGGCGAAACGAAAAGCGTTCTTGAAGGTCAATCGGTCGGCTTGCCTATTGCTGGCCATGTAGGGCCTCAGCCGCTTTTTCAGCAGGCTGCCGGAGAGTTCCAAGACAAGCTCGAATTCCTTGACGGAAGCGGCGCGGCAGATGTCGTAGAAGGCGTCGTCGGGTTTCTGCTGTTGCAGTTGGTCGAATGCTGCGTCCAACGTGTCGATGTGTTGGGTGAGGTAGGTTGCGTTAATTGACATCGTGGTCTGCGTTGATTTTCATACTTGCCCCTTGGTTACTGTGTAGGCTATTGTGCCGCTTCTCACGCTGGGGAGTTGTGCATGGGCTAACGAGATTCTTCGACTCCGCTGCGCTGCGCTCAGAATGAAATGTGGGGGGAGCGCTGGGCGTGGGATAGTATGTGTGGGAGAGGGATGGGTCCCCGCATCCGGAGACCTTTGCATAGCTGCCAACACGCATCCCAATAGCGTTGCGATACGACACCCGACATAGCTAAATCATGGGATTCTGGATTCCGGCCTTCGCCGGAATGACGGTTGATCAAAGGTCTCCATGCGCGAGGACACGGGAAGGGGCGTGGGGAAGATGGACCCCTGCAACCGCGAGGACACGGAGGGGAGAGCACCCCCATTTCTTCGACGAGCTGAGCGCAGGCCAAACCTTGCTGCGTCCGTAGGGGTAAGGGATCTGGGGGGATGCTGGGTTCCTGCCTTTGCAGGAACAAGGATAGGGAGGGGGGAGTTGGGCGTGGATGGGAGCGAGATTCTTCGTCGCGGGGCCTCCTCAGAATGACATGTGGGTGAAGAGGGGAGGGGGAATAGGGGCGCCGCATGCGCGAGGGCACGAGGGGGGAGGGGGGTTATTCGTAGCGGAGGGCTTCGGCGGGGTGGATGCGTCCGGCTTGCCGGGCGGGCAGGTAGGTTGTAATCATGGCAAATACGTAAGCAATGCCTATGATGACGCCTATTTGCAACCACGGCATGGAGAATTGGAGGCCCGGTATCTGGTCCTGGAAGCCCGCCACCAGATTGAAGGATAGGATGGCTCCGAGAGCTACCCCGATAGCCACACCCAGCAGGGATACGAAGGAGGCTTCTACCAGGAAGCTTAACTGAATCATGCTCTGCCGGTAGCCGATGGCCCGCAGCACTCCGACGTGCTGCCGACGTTCTACCACCGCCCGCAGGCTGATGACGCCGAGGGCGGCTACGCCAACTATCAGGCCCATGCCCATGAAGCCGATTAACAGGTTGTTGAAGGCGTTGCTTACAGCGATCTCTTCGTCTACGACCTCTTTGAGCGATACCGCCTCTGCCCCGTTCTCCAGGAAGGAGGCCTCCAGGGTTCTGGACGCTTCCTTTACGTCTACCCCTTGGGCCGTTCTGAACCGGTAGGTGGTGATGGGCACGGGGAAGGGCAGCGCCTTATCGATGCTTTCCTTGTTGACAATTATGCTGCCTTCGTTGTCAGCTACCAGATTCAGTATGCCGATGACGGTGTAGTTGATCTGGGTGTTGGTCTGAGGTTCCAGAATCTCCACGTCAACGGGAGACATGGTTTTGTCATCGACAGACACACCCTCGACCCTGAAGGAGGAGGTGGAGGCGGCGAACTCCTCCTGGCCGCTGTCGCCAACGGCGAAGTATCCCACGACGGCAAGGTTGGGGTTGTCCCGGAGGGCTTGCCAAACTTCCTCTTTGGTTGGGCCGTAGCCTTCTGCGATCAGATGCAAGTCGTATTCGGTGGCGTCCAGATAATCCGCGTCGGCTGCCTGAAGGGAGAAGCTTTTCCAGCGGGGGCTGTCGTCGCCGGGATGTCGAGCCACCACCGGGGCAGTGACGAACCCGCCGACGGCGTCGAAAGTGGAGGGCGGAAGCTCGTTCACGTCGGCCAGCGCACCTTCGATATCGTCAATGGGATTGCCGGGGTTCACCTGCATCTCGACGTCCCAGTGGCCGGTGACGGAATCGGTGTCGGCCAGGGTGTTGCCGAAGGCGTCGGTGAGGATGGACATGACGATGAGGGTGAAGATGACGAGGGCGAACATGGCCAGGGTCAGGCCAGTGCGGAACTTGGCGCTCATGGGATAGGCGACGGCGAGGACGAGGACGGGGCGCAGCTTGCCGATGCCTGCGGTGAGGAAGGTCAAAGTCTTTAGAAGCAGATCGGCGTTGTACATAAGAGACCAGACGGCCGCAGCTACCATGGCTATGCCGGTAACGAAGAACATTTCGCTGTCGAAATTCAGTGTGCCGGCGATGGGTTCCAGGGTGTCAAAGGGGAGCACCCACCAAGCCAGGGTGAGGACGCCGATGAAGGTGAAGGCCAGCCTATCGATGAATTCTGGGCGCAAGTTTCCGCGATTGGCCCAGCCGGGAATCAGCATGGCCACTCCGATGACGACAAGGGCGGCGGCGGTCAGGATGTCGGTGAGGGAACCGATGGCGATGCCGTAGATGAGAAGGACGCCGCCGCCGATTAAGGTCAGAAGTCCGGGGGCCGCAGACAGGTTGGGCCATCGGAAGATGGACAGACGAAGCAGGAGCCCGAAGCCGACGATGACGAAGGTTGCGCCGATGGCGAAGGGGGCAGCCTGATTCCAGGGGCCGGCTCCGCCGAGGATGAGAAGCACACCCAACAGAATGGTGAGCCAGCCCCGCAGGAAGTAGGGCCAGGCGAATCGCAGGAGGGCCACGGCGACGTCTGCCAGCCAAGGGAGGATGAGCAGCCAAAAGGCGGCGCCGGCCAGGTAGCGCAGAGTTGCGACGAATCTTCTGTTAAGGAGGTTCTTCAAGGCAGAAAACAGGAATAGGATAGGGCGGACGGCGGCTTTGACAACGTCCAGAAGCCGTTGGGAGAAAGTTCCCTCATCGCTCGACGTGACGGTTTCCGGCAGACCCCTCACGGCTTCCACGATGTTCATGCGGCTCACGCGATAGGCGGAAACGGCGACGGTGGCGAATGTGATTATCATGCCGAGGCAGTAGGCCACAACCGCGCTGCGAAGTTCGAAGGTGTAGGAGAATTCGAACTCCTCGCTGGTTCCCCCAAGAATCTGATTGGTGGCGGCTACTATCAGGTATCCGACGCCCAGGCCGACTGTGACGCCCAAGGCCGCAGACACCAGGTTGTAGGCGGTGCCCTCGAAGATAAACATCTGGACGAGGTGGCTTCGCTTTGCGCCGATGGCGCGGGCCATGCCCATCTCTGTCCGGCGCGCCGCCGCCAACATCACGAAGATGAGGAACACCAGCAGCACGCCGACGCCTACGGAGAAGAGACCCAGGATGATGAATAGGGCGGTTGCGCCACTGGCGGCATCGTCGGACAGGTCCAACAGGAAGCGTTTGACTTCGAACACGGACATTTCCGACAGATTGCGGAAAAGGGTGTCGGTGTTTTCCTCCATGCCGGTGAGGCCGCCGGAGGCCATCGCATTCAGGACCTCTCCTCGTACGTCTTCGTCCGAAAGGACGCGAACGAGTTCCTCGGAAACCTCTGGGCGAACAAGCTCTTGCCGGAGAATCCCCATGTCTTCCTTGTGTTCCGCGCGCAGCCCGGCTTCCTGGCCTTCAATGAGCGTCAGGACCTCCGGCTTGTTCAGGAGGAGTTTCAGTTCCTCTACCACCTGGGGGTCTGCGAAAATAACGCTGAGCTTGTTGGTAACGTCATGGCTGAGGTTGGCGCCGCTCAGGGCCCCGCCGCGGTTGGAGATGGCAATGGTGTTTATCTGCCCCTCTTTGCCGAAGACTTCCTGGGCAGCTTCGAGAGGCATCAGGATGGTCGTATCAATGCCGGCGAGTCCGCCGTTTTCCACCACGCCTTCCACTCGAACATCTACGGATCCATCTGGTAGGAAGAGCCGCAGTGTATCGCCGACTTTGGCGTCCAGGGCGTCAACGGCCTCCTCGTTCACCAGCACCCCGCCCGGCGGCAGAGTGCCGAGAGGGAAGGGTTGGCCGGATAGGAGGGTGAATTGGCCGAATCCCCCAAGGGTGTCGGGGTCCGGAGCGACGATGCGCGCCTGGCCCTCGGAGAGGGAGGCGCGAAGGTTCAGTATGGGAGCAGTTTCGGCAATATAGGGGGTCATGCCGTCGGTGGCGTCGAAACCGGCAAGCTGCGCCTGAAGCGAGTCGAAGCGGCTGATGGAGACATAGGCGGGGCCGAAGTCCTCGGCGCCGCGGGCGGGGGTCAGAACTTCGTCAATGGTTCCAAGGCCCTCGATGCTGGCGTTGCGAATGGATGAGCTTATGGTATCGCCGGTTGCGAAGGAAGCGGCAATAATGACTGCGCTGAGCATGGAACCGACGATAATGAGGGCCGTTTGGGCGGGCCGGCGAGGGATGTTGCGGAGGCCAAGTCTCAGCATTATGCGGTGACGCCAAGCCAGGAAGCCCACGACGGCCATAATTCCAAGGAAGATGGCCAGCAGAATGGCCATCAGCACGTTCATGGAGAGACCGAAGAGTTCTTGCACTTGACCTATGCCCGCCGGTTGCCGGTTCTACGGGTAGCGGCGCCGCCCAAGCCGTCGTCGATTACCTGACCGTCACGCATTCGCACGATGCGGTGGGCCATTTCGCCCACTTCCAGGGAGTGGGTGACAAGGACGAAGGTCTGGCGGTTTTTCCGGTTCAGGGAGATGAGCAGGTCCATGATGTCCTGGGTAGTCTCGCTGTCCAGGTCGCCGGTAGGTTCGTCGGCCCAGATGATGGCAGGGTTGTTGACGAGGGCGCGGGCGATGGTGACGCGCTGGCGCTGGCCGCCGGAGAGTTCGGCGGGGAGATGCTGGGCCCACTCGACCAGCCCCACCAGTTCCAGCATCTCCAGGGAGCGGCGACGGGCTTCCTGGCTGCCAATGCCGGACACGAGGAGGGGCATCTCCACGTTTTCTACGGAGGTCAGAACGGGGAGCAGGTTGTATAGCTGGAAGATGAAGCCCATGCGCTGGGCGCGATAGTCGCTACGCTCGTCGTCGGGCAGCTGGTGAAGCTGCATCTTCTCTACGAAAATCTCGCCGGAGTCGGTGGAATCCAGGCCGGAGAGGCAGTTGAGAAGGGTGGTCTTGCCGCAACCGCTGGGGCCCATAATGGCCACCATTTCGCCTTCCTGCACGTGGAGGTCAACGCCCCGTAGGGCCTGAACGTGCACACGGCCCGTGCTGTAGGTCTTGAATACCCGGCTTGCGGAGATAATGTAGTCGTTGCCGTTCATTGGTGTGTCATCCTATTTGTGGTTCATTAGCGGTCCCGTTTGGGCGATAAAAACATTACCACATATGGGCTACTTTCGTATAGACTGAGGGGAGGGTCAAGGGGGAGAAGACGTGCTAAAATTGGGGCGTTGGAGGTTCTGGCTATGATTACGGAACGAGAGACTGGCGTTAAGGAATGCGTGGCGCAGGCTTGGGCGTTTCTAGCGCAGTCGGACGAGGAGTTTGCCTCGGGGGATACAAGGCAGGGCGCCGAAAAGCTGTATGGCGCCGCGTCGCAGGTCGTGATAGCCGCCGCAAAGCAGCGAGGCTGGCAGCATCGATCGCACCGGGCCAACAAGAACGCTGTCACGCGGCTGTCCGATGAGTACGGAGACCCGTTCATTGCTGCCGGATTTGCGCTCGCTGAGAAATTCCACGTGCATTTCTTCCATGAGAACTTGGAGGAGTACGAGATTGCTGCCGATCGACCTTTCGTTCATCGCTACGTGGAGCGGATGACGGCCTTGATCGAGGAGTACGAGGTGGGGGAATAGCGGGTATGTGTAGATTCTTCAGTTCTCGGTTTTGGTGAAGAGGGGATGGGGTTGAATTCCGGCGTTGGTGGGGATGGAAGTGGGCGGCGGGATTTTTCGCAGCCTTCGAAATGACCTGTGGGGATGGAGAGGGAAGATATGTCTGAGAATACTGAACTCTATTTCGACGTTATAGTGGTGGGGGGAGGGAATGCGGCCATGTGCGCCGCTCTCTCTGCCAGGGAGAAGGGTGCGCGGGTCCTGCTCATGGAGAAGGCAACGCCAGAGGATAGGGGCGGCAACTGCCCGTATACCGGCGGGGGATTCCGGTTCACCCACAGTGGGGCGAAAGACCTGAAGCCACTGATGGCGGACCCATCGTCGTTGGATGGGATAGAGGGTCGGATAAGCCCCTATACCGCGGAGGACTATCGCAGGGAAATGATGGAGAGGACGGCCGGGCGGACGGACCCGAACCTGCTGAGCACGCTGATTGCCGAGTCTTATCCCACGGTGTTGTGGATGCGCGGCCAGGGGATTGAGTTTGAGTTGAGCGGGCGAGGCAGGCAGGTGATGCCGGGCGTTCGTGTGGGGGCCAGTGGGGTGGGTTCCGGCCCTGGGTTGATCGCCATGCACTACACGGCGGCTCGTCGTCACGGGGTGGAGGTGGTGTACGAGACCAAGATGCTTCGTTTGCTGACGGATGATTCCGGCGGGGTGACGGGAGTGTTGGTGGAGGACGTGGAAGGAACTCAGGAGATTCGCGCCGGGGGTGTGGTGCTGGCCTGCGGTGGCTTCGAGGCCAGTAGTGAGATGCGTTCGGAGCACCTGGGGGGGCACTGGGGACGGGCTAAGGTGCGGGGATCCAAGCACAATACGGGGGACGGACACCGGGCGGCTCTGGCGATTGGTGCGAATGCGGCGGGGCAGTGGACGGGCTACCACGGCACGCCCATCGACGCGGACGCACCGGACACCGGCTCTCCCGATTCGGTGGACCGGCTGCCCCGCCGCTCCTATCCCTTTGGAGTCATGCTCAACGCTAACGGGGAGAGGTTCGTGGACGAAGGGGCAGATTTCGCCCTGAATAACTTCGTTGAGATGGGCTCGTTGATTCTGAAGCAGCCCGGGGGAATCGCCTTCCAGGTGTTTGACGCAAAGGCGGAGCCGCTGTTGGAAGAGCGGTACGGGAGTTCGTCGGCGGTCAGGGCCGAAACCGTTGGCGAGTTGGCGGAAAAGCTGGGGCTGGATTCACAGCAGGTGGAGCAGACGATTGGGGAGTTCAACGACGTGGTGCAGGAAGGGGAGTTCGACGCTTCGAGGCTGGACGGCAAGGGGACCAGGGAGGTCGATCCGCCCAAAAGCAACTGGGCCTTGGCCATCGACACGCCGCCCTTTTCGGCATACCGAGTGACGGGAGGAATCACCTATACCTTTGGCGGGCTGAAGATAAACACGCGGGCGCAGGTGTTGGACACGGAGGACAGGCCGATTTCCGGTCTCTACGCTGCCGGTGAAATCGTCGGCGGGTTCTTCTATTTCGACAGCCTGCGGGCGTCGGGGCTGATGCACGGGGCGGTGTTCGGGAGGATTGGTGGGGCCAACGCTGCCGGCGGATAGGTGAGTCGGGGAGGGCGCCCACAAGGGAGGGTGTTTCACATCTCAGATGCCTCCGAATTCATCTGCTCCTGTATTCCGGCTTGTGCCGGAATGACGGTCAGTTGAGACGCAGTGATTGGCATAGAGACCTTTCAATTGGGAATTATATGCTATCTTACCCAGGCCCGCCTAAACTCCTCGCCCTTGCTGGATTCTAGGGCAAAGAGTTGGGATGATGGGTTTGCCATGTGGGTTGACATCAGACCCGGCCGAGAAGTAGCATGGGTGCCGCAGTGCCCTTTCCCAAAGTTAGATAATACGGATTTGAGCCATAGAGGTGTCCACTGACTGACGGATTTCGTCGAGTCTTGGCCGGGCGCGAAACGAATCAGCTTTGACTAAGATGCCTAGAAGTGTGATACTCTCTCTAAGAGAGTGGTGGTTCCCGAAACACAAAAAATATAAGAGGGGTAAGTATGACAACTATGGAGAAAGTTGCAAGAGCGGTCGCAAGCCCAACGCCTCTTGACGACAGGACTCAGAAGGCCGTCAGGGGCTACCTGAGAGACTACGATACCAAGACCCTACTCCGCATCGCGATGGGCATCGAGCAAATCAGGAAAGATCAGTGCCTCTCCTTGGAGCAAGCTAGGGAGAGATGGGACGTCAACTAAGACTGGCCGTTCAGGCCGTTGAATTCGTCGAGGCTGAGCCAAAGCAGTCTCGTCAGAAGATATCGGATGCCTTGGGGGAGCTCGCCAGTAATCCTTCCCTTGGCCGTCAGCTCCCTTTTCCGTGGGTGCCGGGCATCTGGGGTTACGCTAAGAGCAATTATGTAATTCATTACCAATTCTCAGATGGACTACTGGACATTGTGAATATCCAGAAGCTACCCAACATTGACGAAATTCTAGCGTCCGTCAGACGTTTGTCGGAGGACCAGACCTAAATCTTTTAGCGACTCTGCCTATTTTTTGACTCCTCCCTCTCGGTTGGGTTGAGCAACGCCCTGCAAGCTTTGGTGGACCGTCGCCCGCCATCTGAACTGGAAGTCTACGTGAACCAGCAGCCCGTCAAAACGCAAAACGACCAGAATCCCGCACGCCACCACCCCGACTCCCCCCGCTTCGATTCCATCGGCTTGCCCTTTTCATGGATAAAATTCTATATGATTCCCTTTCAATTGCTGAAGTTCGTTTCAGCATCCTTCGCGAAAACCATGAATATAGACTTATGAAACAGGCTCCGAGGGACGTCCCTACGTGAGGAGGGGAGAGGGCGGCAATGTAATGGACGGATTGCGGGGGCCAACGCCGCCGGCGGATGAGCCTCGACTAGCCGGCAGTCACTCCCATCCGTCCTCGGATGAGGGATAGGACGGCCACCCCCGCCTGAAGTCCGGCCATAACCAGGTATACCCGCTGCAGGCCGGTGGTGAAGGCGTCGCCGACCTCCACGCTGACACCCTCGGAGAAGCCTTCCAGGGTTGCGCTCAGGCCCACGGCGGACATGGCGGCGGTGATTATCAGGGTGGCGACGGCGATGCCCGTGACGGTGGAGCCGGTGCGGATGAGCTGAACGAAGCCTGAGACCACGCCGTAGGAACTCCGGGACACTCCGCTGAGGATGCTGCTGGCGTTAGGCGCGGTGAACATCCCCATGCCGCTGCTCTGCAACAGGATGCCCAGCATTATGATGGGAAGCGCCATGTCCCTGGAGACCTGGGAGAGAATCAGAAGTCCGGACATGGAGATGAGCGCGCCGCCCACGGTGAAGGGGCGGGGGCCGTACTTGTCCGACAGCCGGCCGGCTATGGGGCCGACAACGACCATGCCGACGGCGATGCTGGTCATGATCATGCCCGTCTGCCCGGGTGAGTAGCCCGCAACCCCCTGAAGGAAGAAGGGCATGAGGAATAGTATGGACGCGGCAGCGATAAAGGAGAGACATCGCGCCGATACCCCAAGGGAAAAAATACTGGTCTTGAACAGCAACATGTCGAGCATGGGGTTGGCGGTCCTCGTTTCCCACAGGACGAACACTCCCAATAGGAGGGCGCAGAGGATGAGAAGCAGCGCCGCCATCTGGAAAGGCAGGCCAAAGGGGTTCGCCAGGCCCATCACCATCAACAACAGCACGGCGGAGGAAAGCAGAGACCCCATAAAGTCGAAGTTTCCGAACCTGGCCTTGACCCGGGACTGGGTGATGCTGCTTTCGTTGAGGATCAGGAAGGGCGCCAGGGTGCACAGGATGCCCAAAGGCACGTTAAGGAAGAATATGGAGCGCCAACCGAAAGCGTCTATCATCACGCCGCCAATGGCAGGGCCGATGATGAGGGCGGCGCCGACCAGGGTCATGTGCATGCCGAGGGCTTTGCCGCGCTCTTCCGCCGGGAATATGGAGGTCATGATTGCCATCTGGTTGCCGTGGACCAGCCCAACGCCCATGCCCTGGAGGATTCTGCACATAATCAGCAACGAAAGGTTGGGGGCGAAGGCGGCCAGCAGGGAGCCGAGGGTGAAAATCATCAGTCCCCACAGATAGACCTTCTTGCGGCCAATCATGTCGGAGAGGCGGCCCATGGGCATGAGCAGGGCGCTGGTGGCGACCAGGTGGCCCGTGGCGAGCCACTGGACGGTGGAAAGGTTGCTACTGAACTGGTCGGCGATGGTGGGCATGGCCACGTTGACCTCGCCCATGTCTGCGACGGTGACGAGGGTGCCGGTGGCTACGCTGGCCAAGGCCCACCACTTGTAGTTGCGGCCAATCTTGAACCCACCGGGCTTTTCCGGCGGCGTTGGAGGCTGCTCGAGGCCTGGTTCGGGCGTCCGGGCCTCATTAGTTTCTGGAATTTTACTCAACTAGTCTCCAGGGTTTCGTTTGGAGGTGGTTCAGTTTATCACCAAGCGGGCAATAACTGAATCCCAAGGGTCGCTTGCGCGTAGGGGCTGGGGGGGATATATTGCCATCAATGATGCTGGAAGTAACGTGCAGTCGGTGCGGAGAACAGGATGTCTTCTCCTTTGACGTTTTGGCATGTCGGCAATGCAGGGCCCCCCTAGACTTGGCCGAGGGCGCTTTTGAGCCGCCGGACGATCCCGTAACTTTGGGTGAAGGGAACACGCCGGTGGTCCGGCTCTCCAACGTCGGTCAGATACTGGGGATGGACAACCTCTACGCCAAGCTGGAGTTTCTGAATCCCACCGGATCTTTCAAAGACCGGGGTTCGGCCGTGCTGGTGTCTGCTCTTCGAAGCAAGGGCGTCCAGAGGGCGGCGGAAGATTCGTCGGGCAACGCTGGGGCGTCGATAGCGGCGTACTGCGCTCAGGCGGGGATAGAGGCGACGATCTTCGCTCCGGCGGCGGCCCCACCGATGAAGCTGAAGCAGATAAGCTTTTATGGGGCGCGGGTGGTGAAGGTGGAAGGAGGACGTACGGCGGTGGCGATGGCGTGTCGCCAGTACTGCATGGAGGAGGGGGTGGTCTACGCATCCCATAATCTCAGCCCGCTTTTCATAGAAGGAACAAAGAGCTTCGCGGTAGAGGCTGCGTCGCAAATGGACGAAGCGCCGGAGCACGTGCTCTTTCCCGTGGGCAACGGCTCGCTGTTGATAGGGGCGTGGAAGGGATTCAAGGGGCTGGCAAATTCGGACTCGCCGGCGGCAAAGCCTACGCTGCATTGCGTACAATCGGAGGCGTGCATGCCTATTGCGGCGGCGTTTGGTGGTCAGGATTGGATGCCTCCACAGGGGGGCGTGGAAACCGTTGCGGGGGGCATCGCCGTGGAACGACCGCCACGGCTGAGGCAGGTTCTGGACGCGCTGACAGACAGCGGCGGGGAGGCCGTTGCCGTTGCGGAGCATGACATAGTCCGGTGGCAGCGTCGCCTGAGCGTGGATGAGGGGTTGTTCGTGGAGCCGACGTCGGCATCGGTGCTTGCGGGCCTAGAGTCTCTGCTGGAGGCTGGGAAGATTGGGGCGGAGGAGACGACGCTGGTCGCTTTGACGGGGTTTGGGTTTAAAGACCGGATTCCGTAGGGCGGCGGACGACGGGGGCTCCACGACACCGGCCAGGCGCTGTTGAAGCTGATAGATTCGGGTTAACCACATAGCGGCGGCGGTGATAAGGATTGCCGCTAGAATCGTTATGGACACGGCGATCCTTCTGCGTTTATCATCTACCTTTGCGATGTCCATAATGGAGGCGACATTCTTCGACTTCGCTGCGCTTAGAATGACATGAGGGGGATGCGGGAGGGCGTGGGGTTGGGTCGCGCGCCGGGAGAAATTGAAGGAATGGGTTGCCCTCGTGTATGATTCGGTAAAGCAGACGCGGCATTGCGCCCCGTCTCGGCAGGAGTCCCGGCATGTTCTCACTCAAGGATAGCCCCGCACGCAAACTCATAGAATTTCTGGGCAGATTCAGGCTGGCGGTTGCGGCGGGCTCCGTCGGAGCGACGGCGGGGGCCTTGATTGTCGCCATCGGACTAGTGCTCGAGGGGAATTCAGAGGGATCGGGCGCAGCCTTCAGGGCCGTCGGAGGGGCTCTACTTGTGGGAGGGTTAATCCTCCTCTTCTTCAGCGAGTCACGCCGACGCGCCGCAACCATCGACTCTCTGAAGAGGCTCGTGGCCTGGTATAGGGCCAAGACCGCTCATTGGGGCTGGCCCGACAGGGTTGGATTGGCGGCAATGGCACTGGGCTTGGCCTGGGTTATTCCGACTCTGGCCGTCCGTATAATCATCGGGGACAGCTATTACATCATTGTCATAGGCCTTTTAGCCTTCTGGGGCGGGGTTTCCCTGCTGATATACGGCAGATTTTACAGACGAGGCAAAGCGTCTGACCGCTCTCACATTTCCCCTGGAAGATCACGCAAAGAGGGCCGCGGGAGGTGGGAGCGGCGCAGGTGAGCAGTCGCCTTTGGGATGGGGGCTGCAGGCGCTAGTTTGAAATCCGCTTTTACCGCATCCGCCGCAGACTCAGCTTGGGAATGGATCAGGGTCAGCCGTCCGCATGGTCGGCTTGCGCCGCTCGAATCGCTATCATGGGGCTAACCACATAGCGGCGGCGGTGATAAGGATTGCCGCTAGAGCCGCCATGGACACGGCTAACCTTCTGCGCTTTTCATCCACGTTTGCGACATCCACAATTCCGGCTATGACAACCACAAGTTCCTATTGGCGAATCATAATTTTGATGCAATGTACTTGATAATTCCAACAATTCCGGCGACGGTAACCACCGTTACTCCGATCCAGCCTATAAGCACCGACAAGAAATCCGCCAACCAGCCGGCGAGAGGCGTGGCACCCGCCACCACCGCAATAACGCCTAAAATCAGGTGTATCGGATTCCTGTTTTTAGAGAAAAGAAAATATCCTGCCAGCCCAAAGAACGCCAGGAACAGGAGACCTATTATCAGGGGAACACCCAGCGGTGTCTGAAGCAACAGTGAAAAAAGCACTATGCATAAGCCGATAAGCAACCACTTTTGCCAAGACCACTTGGCGTCCGACACCGCGTTCCTGAGCCTCGTCAACCGAGCGAATTTCGTCCGGGCGGGGCGGCCCTGCGGGGCGGTTGTGGGCCAAGGCGCGGGGCTGGTTGCTTGCGGTACGGGCGACTGTGTCGGAGGGGTGGTGGCCCCGGTGCGCGGGCGGCGTCGCTTCCTCCGAGTTGGGCGGGGGGAGGGAGCGGCCGGGGCCGCCGGCCTTGCCGCGGGCGCAGCCGCCGTCGAGGGCGGTGCGGTCACGGGCACGCCCAGTAATATCGTTTCCAGGTCGGGCGTCTTCTCTACCGGCAGCCGGCAGCACTCCTCCAACTTCTCCGTTAGCTTCGTCACCGTTGAGTCGGGGGAATTCCTAAGCGCGTTGAACGCCTTGGAAGACCTCGGATTGGCGTAGTCCCTGTTGGTGAATATCAGATTGTCTTCGTTGTGGAAGCTCCAGAGGCCGGGGTCGGCGGCGATGGCCAGCAGGCTGAGGTAGACCACCAGCGCGGGAAAGTTGTCCACGTAGTCGTCGTAGTTCGTCGCCCCCCTCTTGGGGTGCTGGTAGTTCTTGTGTCCCAGCTCCGGGCTCTGCTCGCCCCTAAATTTCGGCAGAAACATCCCGTCGTAGTCCACCAGTCTAATCCTGCCGTCCGCCTCCACCAGCACGTTGCCGTGCTGCAAGTCGTTGTGGGCAATGCCCAAGCCCCGCAGGCTGGAGGTGGTTCCCCCGCGCCAACGGGCGGCCAACAGCCGAAGCGCGTCGGGCCGGTTGAGGTTGAACTCGACGAACTTGCTCAGTATCTCCCCTTCAACCCACTCCATCCTGACGATGGGATACCAGATTCCCCTGACCTTGATGCCCTGCTCCTGGTATGAGAAGTGGACGAAGGAGGGTGGGAGGACGCTAATCAGGTAGTTGCTGAGATCATTGTAGCGGCTCTGCTGGTCCACCACCTCACGGGTGAAGCAGCGCACCGCATAGTCTGCCCCGCCGACGGACACGCGATAGACGCAGGCGAAGGCGCCGGAGTAGACGAGGGGCATCCCCCGAGGGTTTAACTTCACGCTTCCCGCCTCCAGATCCTCGCCCTCAAAGCACAGATGCGGATTCTGCACGGCCTCGCTGAAGTCAGTTATTCCGGGCCAAGCCACGCCTTCTCCGCCCTACACCACAGTGGTGGCCAACAGGGTCATATCGTCGTTTCCTATTAACCTTGCGTTCCTTTGCTCCGACGCCCACTCAGCCCAGCTATCGTCGTCCGACGATAGGAGCGTCTCCCAAGGCTTCTCTCCGGCGGCGATGCGGGCGAGGAACCAGCGGGCCAAGGCGTCCGACGCCAGCAAGAAGAGGTCACCCGTCACGCACTCGCCGCTGGTGCGCTCCACCCGCTCCCACAGCCCCGTGGTTCCGGCGGGGTTGCTGCAAACCAGCGACGGGTGGTTGTCGAACTGGTCGGGGTCCTCCAGGGGGAAAGACGTATGCAGCCGGCCGTCGCGGACGAGAAAGAGGCAACTATCCCCAACAGCCACTGCCTGCCAGCAGAGCCGTGCCGGATTCTGCGACTGGGCGCGGAAGGTCACGCCTAACAGGGTGGCAAAGGCGCCGGCGCGGGCTTTTGCCTCTCCGTGCCAGGGGATTCGGTTCCAGGGCACCCGGCCTTGCCATTCCATCTGGGCCGGGGCCAGCCACTCGCGCAACGAACGTTCCGTCAGCGCGTTCAGGTCCAACGGGCGGGTGACGAAGGCTGCGGTAAGCGCGTTGGCCCACTCCCTGGCGAAGGCCGACTCTGTGGCCCCGTCGGAGACGGCCTTCCGGGCCGTGCGCCCGTCGGCCCCGTCGAACTGCCGTGGATAGTAGGCTCTGAAGGCGTCCTCGTACTCGTCGCTGCTATTTCCCGCCTTGGGCAGCCAGAACCTTCTGAGTGGTCGGAGGTTCATTTCCGGCGTTCGCCCTTCAGCGCAGGTTGGAAGCCGCCCTAGTGCCGATGTCCAAGAACTGCACCAGAGCAACCATGTCCGCGTTGTAGACGTAGCCGCGGGAGCCTTCCTGCACGGGCAGCCCCATGCTGGCGGCCATCTCCCGCATCGGCTCGGGGAATACCGACGACATGCGGAACAAAAGCGCGGCGAACTCGTCGGGGGGCAGGTCGCTCTCCGACGCAGGGTACTGCACCGGCGTTGTGGACATCTCCGAAAGATGGGCGTTGTAGAGCAGCACGCTGCCGCCTTCCGTCTCCAACGCCATCAGCTTCTGGGCTATGGGTTCCGGGTTGCCGTCGCTGGCCATGCCGTCGGTCACGTGTATCACCATGGGCGGGTAGGACTCCGGGTGGTCGTCGATCCAGTCTTCGACGGCCTCGACGGACATGTTCAAAGCCTCGCACATGGGGGTTCCGTAGCTGGCCACGGGGCGAAGCCATACGGGGAACTTTCGGGCGACCTCCACCAAGCCGCCCGCGCCGTCGGACTCCTTGACCTGCCGCTCCTCCACGTCGGCTGCCTCCACAACCTCGCTGATCTTCAGGAAGGGATCCTCCAGGGAAGCGCCCGGCAGGATGGCCCTCAGATCAGCGTTTCCCCGACGGTCCGTGGTGTAGGCGATGATGCCGACGTCGAAGTAGTCCCGTACATCCATGCCCTGGGAGCACCGCTGGGATATGGCGTCCAGAATGTGGTTTAGAGCGTCGGCGGCCCCGCCACTCTTCCGCAAGCCGGGCTGACCGCCGAGGGTCATGCCCATGGAACCGGACTGGTCTATGAGGAAAAGGAAGCAGCCGGGGTTGGCTCTGCTGATGTCCACCGATATCGCCATAGTCGTCTGCCTCCGAATCCAGTTAAAGCGCCGCTGCGCGAGGGTGGAACGAACCCTCTGCCGGCTTTTGGCACCTGCAAGCTATTATCCTATATTATTTGCAAACCCAATTCAATGGCGGCCCAACCCGTTGGAACGCCCCATTACCCACCCCATCGACCTCAAATTCGCATTTCGGCTATGCTAGCGGGGTTCAGAAGCCGCGAGGGATTGCCAGTTCCTGGCAGATTTGGTCGAACCATTCCACGACCTCCCGGTGGAGGGGGATGCCGTTGAGTCGACGTTCCTGCTCGGTCTCCCATTCCAGCTGTCCCGCGACAAGCACACGGTCGTGGCCCGGCGCGGGGGGAGTTTCCTTTAGGGTTCGCATGTAATCGTCCATCATGGCCTTGAACTCGCCGGTGTCGGCGAAGGCCTCCACATCGAAGGCGGCGACGAAATGGGCGAAAGTTCCGCGTCCTCGTCCGGCCCCGAAGCCGCTGAGGGAGAGGACGCCGCAGAGGATGTCCACGATGCAGGCCAGGCTGTAGCCCTTGTGGGAGCCGGTTTCCCGGACGCTGCCCAGAGGCAACAGACGGTGGGGTGAGGGTGCGGGGATTGGCTGCATTACGGGCCGGCCATCGTCGTCGGCGAGCCAGCCGGGGAGTAAGTCTACCCCCAGGCGTCGTGCGATGTGGACTTTGTTGTCGGGGATGACGCTGGTGGCGGCGTCGAAGACGAAGGGGGGTTCCTTGTCGGCGGGGGCGGCAAGGGCGATGGGGTTGGTGCCGAGGCGGGGGATGCTGCCAAAGGTGGGGACCACGGTGGGCGGGCAGCTGGTCATGCACACGCCGATCATGTCGTGCTTGAGGGGAATCATTGCGTGGTAGGCGGCCATGCCCAGGTGCTTGCCGTTCGTCATGGTTACCATGCCGACGCCGGTCTTCCGGGCCTTGGCGACGGCGATGTCCATGGCCTTGGGGGTAGTGATAATGCCCAGCCCATTGTCGGAGTCGACGGTGGCGGCGGAAAGGGACTCCCGGAGGACGCGGATTTGAGGACGTGGGTTGAGGGCACCCTCCCGGTAGCGCTGGACGTACTGGCGCAGCAGGTTAGAGACGCCGTGGGTGTCGACGCCGCGCAGGTCGGCGGACACGAGCACGTCGGCGGCGATGCGGGCGTCTTCGTCGGGCACGGACATCTTTTGGAAGATGGCAGATACGGTTGAGCGGAGGGGTGCTTCTTCCACCCGTACGGTGTCCTGTTCCTTCAGCTTGAACTGTTCTAGCATGGGTTCCTCCGGTGTTGGGCTGTTAGGGATTGAGGAGTGTTATTGGGACGAGATTCTTCACTTCGCTGCGCTACGTTCAGAATGACATGTGGGTGGTGCGCTATGTTCGGAATGACATGTGGGGGGTGTGCTACGTTCAGAATGACATGTGAGCGGCGGCATGGTGACTTTGTAAACATCACTTAACGGCGGGGGCTGTCGAGGGTGACGCCGCCGTCGACGGGCAGGGCAACGCCGGTGACCCAGCGTGCTTCGTCGCTGGCCAGGTAGAGGGCGGCGTAGGCTATGTCCCAGGAGTTGCCTTCGATTCCTAGTGGTGAGGCGCTGCGGCGAATGTCCCGCATCTCCTCCGACATTCCGCCCGCCACCATGGACGTGTAGGCGGGCCCGGGCAGGATGCAGTTTACGCGGATGCCGTCGGGGGCGTGGTCGATGGCCATGGCCTGGGTGAGGGGGATGACGGCGCCCTTGGAGACGGTGTAGGGGGTCATCCCCCGGGGCCGGATGGCGGAAATGGAGGAGACGTTGACGATGGCGCCGCCGCCCGAGGCGACCATGACGGGTATGGCGTGCTTGCTGGAGAGAATCATGCTGGTCAGATTGATGGACATAACCCTGTCCCATTCGGCTTGGGTGACCTCGGTCACACGCCCGGGCCCGTTGATGCCCACGTTGTTGTGGAGGACGTGGAGCGCGCCATATTTGTCCAGGGCGGCCTGTACCATGGCGCGGCACTGCTCCTCCTGGGTAACGTCTGCGACGAAGACGCTGGCCTGCCCGCCCTCCTCCTGGATTGCTTCGAGGGTCTTGGCGGCGCGTTCTTCGACGTTGTCCACGAGGAGCACTTTTGCGCCTTCGCGGGCGAAGAGTATGCTGACGGCCTTGCCGTTGCCCATGACGTCGCCACGGGCGCCGGCTCCGGTGACGATCGCCACCTTGTTTTGTAGTCTAGCTTTGCGGTTGTTCATTTCTTCTTTCCCTTGGGAGGCTATGATGCCCGCTATTTTACCTTGTCAGCCAGCATTTCGCCTGGCGGCAGGGACAGGAAGGGCGCCCACGAGGGACGCCCCTACGGATGGGGGAGCGGATTCGGCTTTACGCCTCGAGCAGGTCCATGTACTTGTAGCCGGAGCCGGTGTTCATCAGGATTACGGTTTCAGAGCCGGTTAGGAAGTTCTGGTCGAGGAGCTTCTTGAGGCCGACGAGGGTGGCGGCGCCTTCAGGGGCGGCGAACACGCCTTCCGCCGAGCCCATCTCGGTCATGGCGTCGATCATCTCCCGGTCGGAGACGGCGATGGCGGTGCCGCCTGTTTCCCGCAGCACCTTCAGGATGATGTAGTCGGCGAAGACGGCGGGAACCCGCAGGCCGGCGGCGTCGGTGCTGGCGTTGGGCCAAACTTCGGCGGAATCTTTGCCGTCGTTGAAGGCTTTGACCAGGGGTTGGCAGCCCTCCGCCTGAATGCAGACGAACTTGGGTTGGGGGCTGTCAATCCAACCGAGCTGTTGGAGTTCCTGGAAGGCTTTGTGCATGCCGACGATGCCGGTGCCGCCGCCGGTGGGATAGACGATGACGTCGGGCGCGCACCAGCCGAGGTCCATCGCTAGCTCCAGGGCCATGGTCTTCTTGCCCTCGGCGCGGTAGGGTTCGCGGAGGGTTGAGAGGTCGAAGAGGTTTTCTTTCTCTGCCATTTCCTGAGATAAGCGACCAGCGTCGTTGATAAGACCTTCAATGAGGAAGAGGCGTGCGCCGAGGGCGCGGCATTCCAGCTGGTTGGCGAGCGGGGCGTCATTTGGCATGAACACGGTGGCCTCAAGCCCGCCGCTGGCGGCGTAGGCGGCCAGGGCGCCGCCGGCGTTTCCCGCGGTGGGCATTGTGACCCGCATTTCGCCCACTTCCTTCGCCTTGGACACGGCGGCGGAGAGGCCGCGGGCCTTGAAGGAGCCGGTGGGGTTCAACCCCTCGTCCTTGATATAGAGGTTCTCCAGGCCAAGGGCGGCGCCCAGGTTCTTGGCGCGCATTAGGGGCGTGGCCCCTTCTCCCAGTGTCACCAGGTTGGCTATGTCGATGACGGGCATCATCTCGAAGAAGCGCCACATATTGCTCGCTCGGCTCTGGAAGACGTCTCGGGACGTGTTCTTGCCCATGGCAGCCAGGTCGTATCGCGCGTAGAGCACGCGGCCGCAGTCGGGGCAGGTGCGGATGGGCCGTTCGTGGGGATGCTCCTTGTGGCACCAGGTGCACTGGAGATGGGTAAAGTAGCTCTTCATGGACACGCTCCTTGAGGCCAAGTTGCCGATATTGTATCATTACGTCCTACCGTTCCCCAGGCTGGGGCCGCGCCATTTTGCTTTCCAGGAGAGGAATTGACATGAGCGTCATCGACGAGAGATACATCCTCAATCATCCCAAGTCGGCGGAAGCATTCCGGCAGGCGTCGGACGTGTTTGCCGATGGCGTGACCCACGACACGCGCTACGTGATGCCTTTCCCCCTGGTGATGACCCACGGGCGGGGGCCTATGAAGTGGGACGTGGACGGGAACGAGTACGTAGACTACGTCTGCGGGCATGGCTCCCTGATCCTGGGCCATTCGCATCCGGCCATCACGTTGGCCGTGGCAGAGCAGGTAAACCGGGGGACGCACCTGGGCGGCAACACGGAGTTGGAGCTTCGATGGGCCAAGGCCATTCGTGAGCTGGTGCCCTCGGTGGAGAAGCTGCGGTTTCACAGTTCGGGCACGGAGGCCACCATGATGGCCATGAGGCTGGCCCGAGCGTACACGGGCCGCAACAAGATTGTGAAGTTTCAAGACCACTTTCACGGTTGGCACGATTACGCCAGCGCGGGTTCCGACGGCGGGACCGGCGGGATACCCGCTTCTACCTGGGAGTCGATGATAGTTCTGCCCTCCGGCGACATCAACGCGGTAGAGGAGACTCTGGGGGCGGACGGCGACGTGGCGGCGGTGATTGCGGAACCGACGGGGGCTCACATGGGCCAGTATCCCCTTCGCCTGCCAGATTTTCTGCATCAACTGAGGGCCGTGACTGAGCGGTACGGGGTTTTGATGATATTGGATGAGGTGGTGACGGGGTTTCGCGTCTCCAGCGGCGGTGCGCAGGCGCTTTACGGCGTGAAGCCGGACCTGACGACGATGGCGAAGATTGTCGCCGGCGGTCTACCGGGAGGCGTGGTTGGAGGTCGGGCGGACGTTATCGACATGATTGCACACACGGGAGACCCGGAGTGGGACAACAATCGCAGGGTGGCGCACCCGGGAACCTTCAACGCCAATCCCCTGTCGGCGGCGGCGGGCGCTGCCTGCCTGGAGATGCTGGCCCGGGAGCCGATCAACGAGCGGGCCGACGAGATGGCGGACAGGCTACGGAGGGGACTAAACGAGGTTATGGGGAAGATGGAAGTTAGCGGCGTGGCCTACGGTGTCAGCTCCCTGGTAATGGTGGCCTTCGGGGTGGAGATTGAGCCGGAAGACATGTGGAAGCTGTCGTCTAGGGAGATACACGCGGCGGCCAAGCCCGGAGCGGCCCAGGGGTTCAAGCGGGCGATGCTCAACGCCGGCGTGGACATCATGGGCGGTCGTGGCTTCATAGTTTCGGCGTCGCACACGGAGACGGGAGTTGATAGAACGTTGGGGGCCTTCGAGGAGTGCCTGGCGGCGATGCGGGAGGACAACCTGGTCTAGCAGGTTGTCGCGGTTTTCGTGAGTCGATGGAACTCTTAATTTGAACAGCGATAATTGACAAGGGGCATATGTCTACATAATATACCGCTCAAGCAAACACGAACCTAGAACAGGCATGTCCGTGCATTGCATTACCCCCAATAATCAGAGATGAGGAGATATCTATGAGACTGCTAAATCGACCCTCTAGATGGTTGCCGGTGGGGCTGCTGACCCTGGCCGCCCTGCTGACCGTCTTTATCATTGCGTGCGGAGGGGATGACGATACGCCGGCTCCCACGGTCGCTCCCACAGCTGCGGCCCCGGCTCCTGCACCTACAATGGCCGCGACGCCGCATCCTACCATGGCCGCGACGGCAGCGCCGACGATGGCCCCAACAGCGGCCCCCGCGCCTACAGCGGCGCCAACGATGGCCCCTACGGCGGCGGCTACGATGGCTCCGACAGTGGCGCCTACGATGGCTCCAACGGCAGCGCCTACGCGGGCTCCGACGGCAGCGCCCACTCCAGAACCTACAATGGCGCCGAAGGTACCCGTAGAGTCCAGGCTAAAAGTGGCGATTCCCACTCCTAGTTACCAGTACACAATGCAGCACCCCGCCAACCAGATAGATGCAAGAATAATGCCCATCTACTCCCACCTGGTTGGACACCATCCGAAGACCAACGCGGAAGAGCCTCAGTTGGCTGAAAGTTGGTCAATGGAATCGGATGGCAAGACGTACACGTGGAATCTTCGCCAAGGCGTACCCTTCTATAAGAACGCTGAAGCTACCGACATCATGTTCAGCGCCAAGGACGCCGTTCACTCCTTCGGCATCTTCGCTGGTGTCGAAAGCGAGTTGACCAGAAGTGGGCGTCCCGAGTTCGGGGGCATGGTGGACGCCGACATCGTAAACGACCACCAGGTAGTCCTTCGTCTGGCCCAGGTATCCTTGGACATGCCCTTCCTTCTTTCCGACGAGTGGTCAACGGGCATAAGCAGCAAGGACTGGTGGGACCAGAACGGCGAAGAAGGCTACATGGACGACCCCATCGGAACCGGGCCCTGGAGCTTAATCGAGCTCAAGACGAACCAGCACGTGCTCCACGAGCGGGTCCTGAATCATTGGAGAATCACTCCCGAATTCCCGGAGGTGCAGTTCTTCTTTGTGCCGGAGTCGGCCACTCGACTGGCTATGATCATAGGTGAAGAGGCCCACATCGCGGCTATTCCCAGGGATCTACACATCCAGGCGGAAGAAAGGGGCATAGTAATAACCAAGAGCACTCTGCCCGCGGTACACACTCAAGTCCGGTACTCCTTCTTCAAGCCGGATAACTACGTGAATCCTGAGACGGGAGAGGGCGCAGGGGGTCAGGTTGCCCACGGACCAACTAAGGGCTATGACCCCAATGACCCGCTGCGAAACGTGAAGGCGCGCGCGGCCCTCAACCACGCAATCAATTATAACGAGATAAACCAGATCTTCTTCCGAGGAGAGGGCTTCCCGCTGGTGGACTACTTCCCCCCGTGGCGGGATGACTTTAAGGACGAGTGGGCGCCTATCCCAGGAATCGACGGCAAGACGGGAGCAGAGGGAGGTTGGCCCTACGCCTACGACCCGGCAAGGGCCAGGGAATTGCTGGTGGAGGCCGGATACCCGAACGGCTTCGAGACAACCCTGGTGGCCGCCAGCGGGCAGTCCGTCATACAGGAGCAGGGCGAGATTGGCGAGGTAGTCAGGTCTTACTGGGAGGCCATTGGAGTCAGAACCAATCTGGTGACCGTGCCTGTAGGGGATGTCCTAGGCATGTGGGCGGCCCGGGATAGGTCCAACACGTCCTACCTGGTGTCGCCGTCTCTAGACCCGATCTGCGTGGCCATGAGCTTCTCCTACTACGAGCGCGGACGGACGGTTTGGGACCATCAGGAGATCTCCGATTACTACGCGGCGTGTACGCAATCCACGGACCTTGACGAGCGGTTGAAGTTGGCCCAGAGCCTAGGCGACTGGTGGGTTGAAAACCACGTAAGCGCTCCGATAACCTGGATCTTTGGCTATGCCGCCGTTAATCCGAACGTGGTCCAGGAGTACCAGGTGAACATGCTTCACATGGGACCCATCCGTTACCACGAGTACACGGTGCCCGTGTATCAGTAGGCTGTCGTATCGACAATAAAGCGAGTAAAGTCAGAAGAGGCCCGCAACGTTGCGGGCCTCTTCTTTTTGTTTACCAGGTTTGATAGGCGTGAGAGGGGCGACCGCAGGGCTTGTGACAGAATCCGTTGGTGAACGCCCGCGGCCAACGGTGTATACTCCCTCAACAAAACGCACGGTGAGTTGACCAGATGAAGATGAGCGGTGGAGAAGCCCTTGCAAAATCCCTAGTACGGGAGGGAGTTGACGTCGTCTTCGGCATCCCGGGCATCCAGCTTTACGGCCTGGTGGCCGGGATACGTGACCAACCCGGCCTGGAGATGCTCACCACCCGTCACGAGCAGGCCACAACCTATATGGCCGACGGCTACGCCCGTGCAGCGGGGCAACCCGGCGTCGCCATGGTGGTCCCCGGCGTAGGGATTTACAACGCCGCCTCCGGCCTCGCCACCGCCTACGCCCGCTCCTCTCCCGTCCTGCTCATTGCCGGCCAGATTCCCCGGGAGGCCATCGGAAAGGACCTGGGGGCCGTCCACGAAATTTCCAACCAGGGCGAGGTTGTCCGACCGGTGACAAAGTGGCAGCGAATGGTCAAGCGACCCAGGGAAGTCCCCGCCGCCGTCAACGAAGCCTTCCGAAAGATGCGTACCGGCAGGCCACGTCCCGTTCTTATCGAGATTCCCCCGGAGGTAGCCGTGGAGCGGGAGGAGGTGGAACTACTGGAGCCTGCCCCCATATCGCCCATTGTTCCCAGCCCCTCCCTGCTGCGTATGGCAGCGAGCGTTATAGCTAAATCCAAGCGCCCGGTTATCTACGCCGGCGGTGGGGTCTCCCGTGCAAGCGCCGAGAACGCCCTCGTACGCTTTTCGGAAGCAACCAACATACCCGTCATCAAGTCCAACGGCGGCAAGGGCGCGATGTCCGACCAACATCCCTTCTGCTACGGCTCCTGCTTCAGCCCCCGCGGGGAGCGGCAGGAGATGAACCAGCTCTTTAATGTCATGAGGGACGCCGACGTGGTAATCGGCATAGGCGCCCGCTTCTCCCTTGGGAACCCAGCCGGAAACGCCTCCACTCTCATTAACATCAACGTAGATGACAACGAACTCACCCGCGTTCAGACAAATACGATCCCCCTCCACGGCGACGCTTGGGCGACCCTGGAAGCCTTCCTTCCCATTCTGCTGGAGGTCAGCGAATCGGGACGCCCATCTCCCGCCGCAGACGTCGCGGCAGCCCGCAGGCTCATTCGATACGACAACATCAGTCTCATGGAGCCACAGTACCTCTTCATTGAAACCATCCAGAAGAGCGTGCCGGAGAATTCCTTCATCGTCTGGGACATCACTCAACTGGGCTACTACGCCCGCACCCACTACCAGGTGAACTATCCCAAGACCTACATTGATTCCGGTTACTCCTTTAACTTGGGATATGGCTTCCCCACGGCGCTGGGAGCGAAGATTGCGCAACCCAACCGGCCCGTCCTCTGTATGGTTGGCGACAGGGGATTTATGTTCAACGCCTCCGAGCTATCGACGGCGGTTAACTACGGAATAAACGTGGTCACGGTGGTCTTCCGCAACGACTCTTACGGCAACGTGGCCCAGGACATGAACAGGGTGTTTGGCGGCACCTATCAAACTACTTTGCGAAACCCTGACTTTGTGCAGTTCGCACGGTCCTTTGGAGCCGTAGGCATCCGAGCCAACAACCCGCTGGAGCTGGAAACCCTCATTCCGGAGGCGCTGGAACGACAAGCCCCCGTGATAATCGACGTGCCGATGGGAGACATTCCAATGCCCAGAGCGCCGCAGATTGCTTCCTTCTACTCCCTCCCCTGGACCATGCCTCAAGAAGGCCTCATTCCTTCCTAGAGACTCCCCAATGCCCCGGTGCTCCTTGCTTTCCTGGATTAGAAAATTTTGTGGAACGGCACGGCTCGGGGCCATGAAATCTTTCCAGCCCTTCGACACATGGGGAACTGACGGGAAGGACAATAGCCGGAAGGTTCGGTTTACCGAAAGGCCGCCCCCACAAAAGTTGTACAGGGTACACATCCTATGTACAATGCCAAAGCTAACCAATAGTGGGTTTCGTAAACTTCTTCAAGGGATACGACTTGGCAAAAACTTCCAAGAGTTTGGGAGAAGACCAGCACGAACATAGGCGGGGCGACCACGCCCACGAGGCTCATGACGACCACTCCCAACACATGCGGGAAACCAGCCGTCGCAGCCTAGTCATAGCCCTAGTGCTTATTGGCGGCTTCATGATCGCCGAGGTGATAGGCGGCATCCTGTCGGGCAGCCTGGCTCTCCTCGCCGACGCCGCCCACATGATCACCGATGCTGCCGCGATCGCCCTGGCCCTGCTCGCGCTTTGGGTCGCCGGGCGGCCCGCCTCTGTGGAACGCACTTTCGGCTACCACCGCACCCAAGTCATCGCCGCCATGCTGAACGCTCTCAGCCTATGGCTAATCGCCGCTTACATCTTCTTCGAGGCATACCACCGCATCTTCGAGGACACCCCGCACATCGAGGGCGGCCTTATGCTGATAGTCGGCTCCATAGGTCTGGTGGTCAACATCGCAGCCGCCTTTGTCCTACACCGCTCGGCCCGGCACAGCCTGAACGTGCAGGGCGCCTTCCTCCACGTGATCGCAGACCTCATCGGTTCCGTAGGCGTCGTCATCTCCGGCGTCATTATCGTCACCACGGGATGGACCCTGGTCGACCCCATCCTCAGCATCCTTCTCGGACTCCTCATCATGGCCAGCGCCTGGCGGCTGGTGGTCAAGGTCTTCAACGTGTTGCTGGAGGGCGTGCCGGAACACATAGACGTATACGCTCTGTGCGCCGCCATGGAGGACCTGTCCGGGGTTACCGTCATCCACGACGTTCACGTCTGGACTATCTCCTCCGGCTACCACGTCATGACCGCCCATGTTCTGGTGGACCCCGAACACGCCGTAGAAGACCTGGACGGCCTGATGCGGCGTCTTCGAGAGATTGCCATGAAGAAGTACGGCATCCGCCACGTTACAATCCAGCTGGAGCAGAACGTGGAAGGCTGTACTGAGCTCGACCACGTCGACCACCTGATGGCCCTGAAACGAGGTCCGGTGAGGAAGCTTCTGCCCTTCTGACGCGACCTCCGAATCCAGCCCGAACGCGCAGAAACGATAAGGCGCGGGACAAAAGTCCTGCGCCTTCTTATTTCCATGCAGAATCTGGGATTCCTCGAAAGTCTCTTATGACTACTCCATAGAGCTAAAGCGCCCCGACTGCTATTGCATGGCAGGACAAAGGCAGAAGGCTAAATGCCTTCTGCCTTTGGGATACTCTCTACTTGTCAAATCAGTTCGCATTATTGCAGGTGAACGCTGGCAGTCGTCGACGATTCCCCGGAGACTCTCCGAGGCTGAGAGACGTTAAGCGTGGGGCTCGTGGTCGTCGCACTCGTGGATATCGTGGACGTGGGAGTGATGCTCATGCTCGTCGCACTCGTGTATGTCGTGGACGTGGGCGTGGTGTTCATGCTCGTCGCACTCGTGTATGTCGTGGACGTGGGCGTGATGCTCATGCTCGTCGCACTCGTGGATATCGTGAACGTGGGCGTGATGCTCATGCTCGTCGCACTCGTGGACGTCGTGGACGTGGGTTGTCGCCATACATCCTCCCTCCAGAATAATCTTACGCCGACGTTTGATTCCGCCGCCGCCCCCCTAAGTATCCAATCTGATAGAACTTGCCATAAACCAGTAAAAAGGTCAACAACAGTGAGAGCCAATGTCGGTTATTGTTCACACCACCATTTGATTTTCCCATTGACCAAGGGCACAATGTCGGTATTGAGTCCTATGTCCTGGATTGCATTCAAGTAGGAGGTATTCCCCCAAATGCCCAATATGCTCGTCAACCGAATCATCCCCGTCTTCCTCTTCGTCATGGCTGTCGCCGTGGGCCTGAACCTGATCCTTACGCCGGTGTACCACGACGGCTCAGATAATTACGCCATCTGGAAGATTATGAACTGGCCCATGGCCGTCGGCGTGGCCATAGCTCTGATTGCCGGCTACATACGGTATAGGGCGGCGAAGCGTGAGGACCCTGATTCGATGAAGTCCCTGCGCGCTACTCTCGTATTCTACGGGGCTATCGTCCTTGCAATAATCTTCTATTGGAACTGGATATGGACCCTGAACCCGGACAGCGAGACCGGCTTAGCCGTGACCAGCCACATGATCCACTTCCCGCTGGCGAACGCCCTCTACACCGTAATAGGCTTGTCCATGGCTAAGTATCTCTGGCACGACGTGGAATAACCGCAGACGAAGAAGTTCCGCTCTTCCATCTTGGCAAATACACACCACTTAGATTTACCATGTCGCCGGCTTGGTGATGGGGCCGATTTTGTCCGAAAGGACCGTAGGGAATTGGCTTCGTCTTAGGTGACTTTTTCTAAGCCGCCTAACGTACGTCGCGGCGTCAGACAAGCTTCGTGGACTGTAATTCTTCCTATCTGGATTTACCAATACTACCCTAAGTCCAATTTCATTGCGGACACATCGAATTGCGCTAGCTAGATCCGAGTCATTTGACAAGACAATCGCCTGCTCATATTTCCGTTGGAATCCATCGGCCACTAGACGGGTAGCAAGGTTTACGTCCGTTCCTTTCTCTTCGACATCTCTAACCTCAACGTAGACAGGCAGGCCTGTTATCGGCGTTACCAATGGACGGCGTTTCGTGAGCGATCGGAAGGTACCATAAGTGATTTTCAGACCTAGTAAGGTGGAAAGCGCTCTCAAGTACGCTTGTTGCCGCTGCTGTTGCTGAGCATCGTTTGGGCGGGGTATGACAACAGCAGTAAAGTATAAAATATGCCTAATGTTGTCTTCCGGAAAGAGAATTTGAGCAAGTTTTCTAAGGTCTAGCCATTTGAAATCAGTATCTTTGACAGCCCTGTAATACAGGTTAAAGCCATCAACATAAACGCTTGTAATCAACCACTCCTCCCGCAATAAAAAGACAGAGACCGCCTGACCAGGCGGTCTCGACCCTGACACCGAAGCGACAGGGGGGGTATGCAGTAATAGTAACTTCTCCCCAAGTAATCGTCAACTACTTGTAACCGTCTCTTCAGTTCGGCAGCCTTCATCCTTCACATGCAACATTGGCTGTGACGAATTCTCATTTGCCTGCTATGATGGGCTGGTAGGGTTACAGCCTACTATGTCCCAATAGCATAAGCGCAGCGGTGAAGAGAGATGCAGCCCATAGCTGAAATTGGGGAGCGGATGGGACTCGATCCGTTCCACGTCATACCCTACGGGAGATTCAAGGCCAAGGTCCCGCTGGAGGCCATAAAGACTGGAGGGCCACGGGGCGCCCTGATTGTAGTCACTGGCATCACGCCGACCCCCGCCGGTGAGGGCAAGACCACCACCAGCGTGGGGCTCACCCAGAGCCTAGGGCGTCTGGGCAAGCGGGCCGTCGCCACCCTTCGCGAGCCTTCCCTCGGGCCCATATTCGGCATCAAGGGCGGCGGGACCGGCGGTGGGGCTTCTCTGGTGGAGCCTGAAGACGAGGTGAATATCCACTTCACCGGAGACGCTCATGCCGTCGCGTCGGCCCACAACCTACTGGCGGCGATGACGGACAATGCAGTCCAGCGCGGCCAGATCCCTGGCTTCTATCCCCCCGGCATCACCTGGCGGCGCGTCCTCGAAATGGAAGACCGCTCACTGAGAAGCATCGTCACCGGCATCGGAGGGCCAATCAACGCGCCGCTGCGCGAAACCGGCTTTGACATCGTAACCGCCTCGGAGATAATGGCTATTTTGGCCCTATCCGGTAGCCTGGAAGACTTGCGCGCGAGGCTGGGTCGCATGGTGGTGGGCTTCAACATGGTCAACAAGCCGGTCACCGCCAATGACGTAGGCGCCGTCGGCTCGATGATGGCCCTCCTCCGCTTCACGATACAGCCCAACCTCGTGCAAACCACCGAAGGCCAGCCGGTAGTCGTGCACACCGGTCCCTTTGGAAACATAGCTCACGGCTGCAGCTCCGTCCTGGCGGACCGCTTGGCTCTGGGCTACGCTGACTACGTTGTCACCGAAGCGGGCTTTGGTTCGGACCTGGGCTTCGAAAAGTTTATGCACATCAAGGCCCGCTTCAACGACCTGGAACCCAGGGCCGCCGTGCTGGTGGCCTCCGTTCGCGCCCTCAAGTCCCATGGCGGCGTCCGCCTGCGGGATCTATCCACCTCTAACGAAGACGCCGTCATGGCCGGCATGCCGAACCTGGAGCATCACGTCCGGCTGGTCAAGTCCTTCGGAGTGCCCGTGGTGGTGGCCGTGAACGTCTTTCCGCCGGATTCGCCGGAGGAGATTGCCCTGGTGAAGCAGGGGGCGATGGATGCAGGGGCTTTCGCCGTCGCCGAAAGCAGAGTCTTTGCCCACGGCGGGGCGGGTGGCGTCGAGCTCGCCGAGGCCGTGATGGAGGCGACCAAGCAGGAAAGCTCGGTATCGTATCTCTACCCCCGGAACGCGAGCCTGCGGGAGAAGACCCTCGCCCTTGCGCAGAAGGTCTACAACGCGGCCGACGTAGCCTGGGATCCCGCAGCCCGTCGTCAGCTGAACGCCTACGAAGCCTTGGGTTGGGGGAACCTCCCCGTTTGTATGGCCAAGACCCACCGTTCCATCTCCCATGACGCCAGGCTCAAGGGCCGGCCCTCCGGCTATACCTTCCAAATCGCCAACGTCAGGGCCTCGGTGGGAGCCGGTTTCATATATCCAATCGCGGGAAACCTCGTCACCATGCCGGGTCTGCCCCGTTCTCCGCGCACCCTGGACGTGGATGAAGACGGCCGGGTGCTTAATCTGTAAGGCCTTCAAATGGACGCCCGCCACGTTTCAGTATGACGGAATTCACTGCATTGTGTTGATTTGACACAAAGTATATGGTTATAAGTGTTAATACTTCACGACAGGAGATGAACATGCGTAGATTCGTCAAATTTGGTCTAGCCCTCGCAATTCTTTCCGTGCTCTTTCTCCTGACCGTGACGGCCTGCCAAACGGAATCTCAGGAAGAAGAAACGCCGCTGATAATTGGCAACCTGAACGCCTTTACCGGTTCTCTTGCCGAATTTGGCCCGCCCCTGCGGAACGCCATAGAGCTGGCCTCCGAGCACGTCAACCGCGCTGGTGGAGTCAACGGACAATCGGTGCTGATTGTCAGCCGTGACACGGCCGTTAACCCCGTGCAGGGGGTAGACGCCGCCGGAGCTTTAGTAAACATTGAAAGGGCGGTGGCCATCGTTGGAGCCCTCTCCAGCGGCGTCACCGTTGCCGCCGCCAATGCCGTCACCATCCCCCAGGAAACTATCCTGATCTCCGGTGCATCCACTGCCCCCAGCATCACCGTTCTCGAAGATAACGACTTCGTCTTCAGGACCACCCCCTCCGACGCCTCCCAGGGCGTGGTCCTGGCCCGCCTCGCCCGGGAGCAGGGTTTTAATCGCATTGGTATCATGTATCTTAACAACGCCTACGGCGAGGGCCTTGCCGACCAGTTCGAGGAGAGCTTCACCGCTCTGGGCGGCACCGTGACGGCCAAGGTGCCCCATGAAGACGTTCAGCCCACCTACGCTTCGGAACTGACCAAAGCAACCGCCGGCGGAATCGACGCCCTCGCTGCCTTAAGCTACACCGGCCAGGCGGCGGTGTACGTTCAGGAAGCCCTGGAGGGCAGTTACGTCGAACGCTTCCTCCTCGCCGACGGCACCAAGGGTTCTGAGTGGATCGACGATATCAACGCCTGGGACGCTTTAGAAGGCACCATGGGCACGGCCCAGGGCAGCCCCGGAAGCCCCGCCAAGGACGCCTTTGAAACGTCTTACGTGGAAACCTACGGCGTCGAGCCTTCCCATCCCTTCATGGCGGAACACTACGACGCCACGGTTCTCGTCGCCCTCGCCGCTGCCAAGGCCGGAACGAACTCCGACTCCGCGGCGATCCGGGACGCATTGCGGGACGTAGCCAACGCTCCAGGCGAGGTGATCGGCCCGGGCCGGGCTGAAATCGCGCGGGCGCTGGAGTTGATCGCCAACGGTGAGGACATCAACTACAACGGCGCCGGTGGAGACATCGAGTTCGACGAGAACGGGGATGTTGTCGGCACCATCGAAATCTGGACCATATCCGGCGGTGAGATAAAATCCACGGGCCGGTTCGAACTCCCTTAGCGCACTCCCTTTCCGAAGGGGCTTGGCCCAGGAAAATCAGGATGCTGGCGTGTAAACTAGTCGCCAGCATCCTGTTCATTTGAAACCTCTTGACTCGCTCCGTTCAGCGTCAAGTGAGCGTCCAAAAAATGCGCTAACCCTTCGGGTCTCCACCTCCGTTGTGGGCAGCCGCAGGAGTTCCGTTTGCAGGCTTTGACACTCTCCGCGTCTCGCCCAATATTCCCCCCGGGCGCAGCAGAATCGCCCCAACAATCAGGACTCCAATCATGAAGAACCGGAAGTTGGGGTCGGCGAAGAACCACGGCAAAAACTGAGTCCCCGACCAGATGCCCCACACCACGAAGGCCCCCAGCACGGCACCCTTGTTATTCCCAGACCCGCCCACCATTAGCATCGCCCAGATGACAAAGGTCGCCAGAAGTGGGTCGAAGGTCACCGGCGCAATGAACCGTATATGATGAGTGTACAGCGCGCCGCCGATGCCCATGATTATCGAACCCAGAATGAAGGCCTGCATCTTGAATGAGTAGACGTCTTTGCCGCTGGCCTGCGCCGCCACTTCATCCTCCCGAATTGCTCGCAGCACTCTGCCCCAGGGCGAATTAACGGCCCTCTGTACAGCCAGATAGAGCAGAATCAAAACCACTGCCACCACAGCGAGGAATAGGTAGTCGTAGCTTTTGGGAGAAACCAGGTTTCCCAGAAACTCCGGTATCCGGTACAAGCCCTTTGATCCGTTGGCAATCCACTTCTCGTTGAGAAACATCAACCGCACCGCTTCGGCAATGCCCAGTGTCGCGATAGCCAGATAGTCGCCACTGAGCCGCAGCGTGAGCCGTCCCACCAGGTAAGCAACGATCCCGCACACCAGCGCAACGGCCGCCAATGAAAGAATGAACCAAACGTCGATTCCCCAATCCAGGTAGGGTATCCCGGCGAGGTTGCCCCCGAAGACGAAGTCCTCCACCAGATTGGAGTCCGGCGCGGGCGTGGTCAACAGCGCCGACGTGTACGCTCCCAACGCAAAGAACCCTGCTATGCCGGCGTTGAACAGGCCGGTGAATCCCCACTGCAAGTTCAAGCCCAACGAAAAAATTCCGTAGATGCCGACCATGATGAAGAATCCAACCAGGTAGTTCAGAAGGCCGGCTAGCTCCACTTCGCCTCCTCCCTCCTCAACGCCCGGAGCCCGCCATGGTGAATAGGCCCTTGGGTCGTATCAGCAGCACCGCAATCATCATTGCGAAAGCTACCGCCGGCTTGTAGCTGGGGTTCATCCACTGGGTGGATACTTCCGACGTTACGCCGATGGCAAAGGCCGCGACCAATGCCCCGTAGGGGTTGCCGATGCCCCCTAGAACTACCGCTGAAAACACGGGTATCAGAAATTTCCAACCCATGATAGGCAGCAGCTGTCCCTGGAACACCGCCAGCAGCACTCCCGCCGTTGCGGCCAGTGCCGCGCCGATGCCCCAAGTCCACCAGGTGACCCCACGAACTCCGATGCCGCTCACCAACGCCAACTCCGGATTGTCTGCCGTAGCGCGCATGGCCTTGCCGATCCGCGTGCGGGTGAGTACCAAGTACACCGTCGCTACCAGGACCACGGCCATCAGCGCAATGAAAATGGCGTCCGGCGGTATCCGCACGTCCATGGGTAGATGAAAGACCTGCTTTGACTCCCGCGGGTAGGTCTCGATGTCCCCGCCCCAAATCATCTGAACCAAGCCTCTCAGGGCAATGGCAACTCCCATGGAAGCCATTGCAATCACTATGTCGTTGACTCCCCTGTCCCTGAGACGACGATAGACGAACCTGTCCAGTAGAATGGCTCCTGCCACCACCGCGAGGGCCGCCACCGGCAGGGCGATGAGCAGGGTGTATCCGAAGGTGAAGGGGCCTAATCCGCCGCTCTCCACACCGAGCCAGGGAAAGAAGCTGGCCGTGACGAATAGCGCCACGTAGGCTCCCATGGTCATATAGTCGCCATGGGCGAAGTTGGCGAAGTGCAGAATTCCGTAGATGAGCGTCAGTCCCACGGCGCCCAGGGCAATGATCGCCCCCAGGAAGATCCCGTTCACGATGAGGCCCATCTGAACGAAAGGCAGCAGTCCAACTACCAGCGCCGTAAGAACGATGGCCGCCGTAGTATGGGCCGGTGTCCAGTGGCGACGAATGTGGCCGGCCAACCTGTCAAAGGGGGTCATCTTCACTCCCAACAACTTGGCCATGTCTCAGCCGCCCAGGTAGAGACGGGCCACTTCAGGGTTATCCAGGAGGGCGCTGCCCTTGTCTTCCAACCGGTTCTCCCCCGAAACGAGGATGTATCCCCTGCTGGACACCGAAAGGGCTTGCCGGGCATTCTGCTCTACCAGAAGTACCGAAACGCCGCTCCGGTTTATTTCCAGAATTCTATCGAGCACCAGGTCCACCATGGCAGGCGCAAGGCCGGCGAAGGGCTCGTCCAGCAGTATCAGCGTTGGGTCCAGCATCAGCGCCCGGGCAATGGCCAGCATCTGCCGCTGCCCGCCGGAAAGGCTTCCCGCTCGTCTCTGCGGATCCTCCGCCAAGTCGGGGAAGAAGACGAACATCTCCTCGATGCGACCGTTGAAGTCGTCCCTTCGCAGGAAGGCGCCCATCTCGAGGTTCTCCCGTATGCTCAGGGAAGGAAACACGTTCCTCGTCTGGGGCACGAAGCAAAGCCCTGTCTTCACTATCGACTCCGGCGGCATAGAAGAAATATCGGCCCTTCGGAAGTTCACGCTTCCTCCCCATACCTTCACCAACCCTGCCACGGTCTTCATCAGGGTAGACTTGCCGCAACCGTTGGGGCCGATAATCGTGACTATCTCTCCCTCCTCCACGATCAGCGACACGCCGTGAAGAATCTCCGTTTGGCCGTAACCCGCCACGACCTTGGAAACCTCAAGGAGCGCCATGGGTCAACCCTCCCAGGTAGGCTTCCATAACCAGCGGATTGCTCTGAATATCCCTGGGCGTCCCCTTGGCAATGGGCGCTCCGTTGGCCATGACGATGATGGGGTCGCACATCGCCATGACAAAGCCGATGTCGTGCTCGATAATCACAAAGGTGATGTTCCGCTCCGTACTGGCAAGGAGGATGCTCTTTGATATGCTCCTGAGCAGGGTACGGTTGACACCTGCCCCGGGTTCGTCCAGCAGCACCATCTTGGGTTCGGCCATCAGGGTGCGGCCCAACTCCAGCAGCTTTTTTTGACCGCCGGAGAGGTTCCCTGCGTATTCGTCAGCCAGGTGGGAGAGGGTCAGCATCTCCAGCACCTCCCGCGCCTGGCCCTCAATACGGCGCTCCTCCCGCGCAACCCTTCCGGGCCGGAACCACGACGCCCACAGCTTCTCTCCCATCTGCCGCGCCGGCACCAGCATGAGATTCTCCATGACCGTCATCCGCTGCATCTCCCGGGGAATCTGGAAGGTCCGCACCAGCCCCAGACCGAAGGTTTCGTGCATGCCCTTGCCCTCGATGCGCCGGCCCTCGAAGGCGATGTTTCCGCTGGTGGGGCGCATGAACCCGGAAACCACGTTGAACAGAGTTGTCTTCCCCGCCCCGTTGGGCCCGATTATGCCCGTTATGTGGCCGGGATCGATCTCCAAGCTGCAATGGTCCAGCGCCCGCACGCCGCCAAAATCCTTCACCAGGTCATGCACTTCCAGAATTGGCGTTGAATCTGCCAAGCCGCTGCAACCCTTCTTCAACTTGGGATTTTCCAAACTCTAACATACAGGGAATCAATGTCGTCAATCATGGCGTCGTGACACGACTAGGTTTCATGAGAATCTTTTCGGCTTGACCGTACCTGTCAGGCAGATACATAATCCAATCGTCATCCTAATCTCATTATATATTGGGAAACCTGGACAGAAGGGAAAGGAGCATTCATGAACATCACCGTTTACGGCGCAGGAGCCATCGGAGGAATAACCGGCGCAAAAGTGGCATTGGCCGGCCATGAGGTAACCTTTGTTGACAAGGTGCCGGAGCACGTGGAACTCATCAACCGGCAGGGCCTGCTGGTGTCGGGCGTCAGCGAGGAGCGAGTGCGCGCGCCCGCCATGCTGCCCGACGATATGCAAGGCTATCTGGAGACCGTGTTCCTCTGCGTCAAGGCCCAGGACACCGCCTCCTCCATGGAAACTCTGATGCCCCATATCGGCCCGGAAACAACGGTGGTGTCCCTACAGAACGGCCTCAACGAAGAGCTAATCGCCAGCCTTATCGGCGCCCACCGGACCGTGGGATGCCTGGTTAATTGGGGCGGCGACTACATCGAGCCGGGCCATATCCTCTACGGTGGCGACGGCCCCATGCGCATTGGCGAGCTGGACGGTTCCACCACCGAAAGAATCGTCGAGCTTCAAAAAGTCCTGGACAACGTGGCCGAGACCACAATCACGCCCAACATCTTCGGGCATCTGTGGTCCAAGGTAATCTGGGGTTGCTTCTACATAGGCAACGCCCTGGGAACCTCCACCACGGTGGACATGCTACGGGAGGATAGAAACCGCCCCATTCTGCTTGCCCTGTTCAAGGAAGGCGTGGAGGTGGCGGAGGCCGACGGCGTCACCCTGGAAACCCTGTCGGAGCACCGCTTCAATCCGCCTGAACTAGTGCGCTCCGACCCCGAGGTGGCTCTGCCCCACTTCGATCTGATGGCCGACTGCTTCGAAGGGCACGTGAAAGTCTATTCCGGCCCCTGGCGAGACGTGGCAGTGAGAAAGCGCCCCACGGAGGTCGACTATATCATCGGCCCCATCGTCCAGAAGGGTGCGGAGCACGGCGTACCCACACCGTTGAACAACAAGCTCGTAGAGTTAATCAAGGAAATCGAGCGGGGTGAACGGGTGCAAGACGACGCCAACCTGCTGGAGCTGGAGGGGTTGCTCGCCTGAGTCCCCGATGGGTTGGCGTGCCCATTAGGGACGCCCGTTCGTGTATAATGGCATATAGGTGGAACACACTGAATGAGTCCACGCCGGCAGGAGGATTTCTGTGACAACTGGAACGGACTATAGGACTGCGGCGGCGCAACTGTTAGAGCAGGCGAACGTGGAATTGGATCGCGGGGACACAAGGCAGGCGTCGGAGAAGGGCTGGGGTGCGGCGGCCCAAGCGGTGAAAGCCGTGGCTCAAGGCAGGGGCTGGGAGCATAACACCCACGGAGACTTATTTCGTGCGGTGAGACTGCTGGGGGCAGAACCCGGCAACACTGAACTGACCGGTCTGTTTGGGAGCGCCAACACCCTGCATGTGAATTTCTATGAGAACTGGCTCACTTCGATGGACGTTGAAACACGTTTGTTAGACGTTTCCAGGTTCGTGGGGCTGATGGCTGAAGTGGACTAGTGTGGCGAGAGCCTTTTCTTTAAAGTGGCCCTGTTGCTCTAGCACCTGCATGGACAGAAACAGCCTCCTGCAAGCCCTCCTATGGGCCGTCTCTTTCTTCTCGGTCTTAATAGCGGCCATATCGATCAACATGTGGTTGACAGACGACGGATTTGGCGAGTCCGCTAGGATCTTCCAGGTAATTGTCACGGCCATAGCTATATTTATGGCCGCCGCCTTTGCGCTCTTCAAGCTGCAGATTTTCAGAGTCTTTGCGCCTCGCTTGACCATTACGCAGAAAGTTACGCATAGGCACATTGGTGAAAGCTATGTACATATTGATGTAGCCGCAACCCTTCAGAATAATTCCAAGGTCAAGGTAGATCTGATTGAAGGTCTTTTCCTTCTCCAAAAAATCGCGCCAATGAAAGACCAGGATGTAGCATTTCTCCATGCACAGGTTTTCGTTGACCGGATCTATGAGGACCTACTTTGGCCCGTCATAGACGAGGTGCATCGTTCATGGAAAGAGCACGCGTTGGTTATAGAGCCCGGCGAGTCCTATCAAGAAGCTTGCGAATTCATTGTAGAGGCGACTGTCAAGTCCGTTCTAGTCTATACATATTTTTATAATCCCTTCTCGTCGGCGTCTAAGGGTTGGGGAGCTACCACAATCCACGACATCGCGTGATATAATCCAAAGAAGTGAATATAGAGCCTGTCGCACAGGAGAGTCGTAGCATGTCAAAAGAAAACATCTTCGACAAAGACGACACGAAATCTCGCACGGGGCCTGAGGTGAGACGCGCCGTTGAGATGCCACCAGTAAAATATGGCGTCCCTCCAAAGCAAGTCCCGGCTAGAACTCTAAGGTCGCGCAAGCCGCCGGGGCCAATGCCGCCCAAGAAAACTTAGACCCAGGAGCAAAACATGCCTGACTACAAACTCATTTCCGCTGATTCTCACGTCTTTGAACCCCGTGAAATGTGGGTGGACTATTTGGACCCGCAGTTCCGGGACCGCGCCCCTCGCATCATCACCAACCCCAACGGCCTCAAGGGCGACTACTTCGTCATGCCGGGCCAGGAGCCGGAAAAGGTCGGCGGCGGTTTCTCCGCCGGAGCTTCCCCTGAAGAGCTCAAGAAGATGCTGGAGCAGGTCTCCGTGGAGGAGCAGTGCCCTCTAGGAGCCTACATCCCGGAGGAGCGTATCAAGGAGTTGGAGGTCGACGGCGTCGAGGCCGAAATTCTCTACACAACCCTCGGATTCCGCCTCTTTCGCCTCACCGACGCTCCCTTCCAGCAGGCCCTCTTCCGCGCCTACAACACCTGGATTTCCGAGTATTGCAGCTATGACTCCAAGCACATGATAGGCCTCGGCATGATCTCCCTCCTTGACGTGAACGAGGGCGTAAAGGAACTCAATCGATGCGCGAAGCTGGGCCTACGCGGCGCCCTCATCATGGCCTCGCCGCCCGACGACGTCAGCTATGCCGATCCGGTCTTCGAACCCTTCTGGGCCGCCGCCGCTGAGCTCGACTTGCCCATCAGTCTGCACATCCTCACGGGCCACGGAGAGGAAAGCCGCAACGTTGGAAAGTTCAAGAAGAACCACTACCTTCGCGCCATCAGCATCATCCACGAGGTTCAGCGGTCTTTCGCGGAGATAATGTTCTCCGGCGCTCTGGAGAGACACCCCAACCTTCGCATAGTCTCCGCCGAAAACGATATCGGTTGGGTGCCCCACTTCCTTTACCGAGCCGACCACTTCTATGACAAGGCCGCCTACAGCCACCCCACGGAGTTGAAAATTCCGCCCAGCGAATACGCCAAGCGCCAGCTTTTCGTCACCTACATGGACGACCCCATCGGCCTGCGTTTGGCCGACTACTACGGTGAGGACAACTACGCCTGGGCCAGCGACTATCCCCATGCTCAGTCCACCTTCCCCAACTCTCACCAGATTGTGGAGGAAAACTTCGACGGCGTGTCTGAGGAGATCAAGAAGAAGGTTACCCGCGACAACGTCATCAAGCTCTACCACATGGAGCTAAACTAAACTCAACGCCCAAATAGGGAGGTACTAGCCATGCGAAACGGATTCAAAGTTATCGACGCTGACGCCCATTTCTACGAGCCCGGCGACATCTGGGACAGCTACGTTGAGCCCGCCTACCGGGACCGACGCCCCATCGTCACACAGGTCCACGGCAAGGCCATCCTGGAGTACGAGGGTGCGGAGACGATGAACGCCCTCAAGTCCAAGTCCCTATTTTCTATGATGGACGACAAATTCGGCCACGCCTTCAGGGATAGCTGGAGCCTGGAGAGTCGCCTGAAAGATATGGACACGGAGGGCTGGGACATTCAGGTCTGCCTGCCGACCAACGGCGCTGCTGCTCCATCCTACAAGGAGCCGGACCTGTCCGCTGCCCTCTGCCGCGCCTATAACAATTGGGCCTACGACTTCTGCAGCGGCGATCCCGGGCGAATCAAGTTTGCCGCCGTTGTCACCGGTCAGGACCCTCAGCTGATGCTGAACGAGACCCGGCGTGCGGTTGCGGAACTCGGCGCAGTGTCCATATTCCTGCCCACCGCCATCCCGGAGAAGATGTGGCACCATCCGGACTATTCTCCCGTCTGGGAGGTTGCCCAGGATCTGGAAGTGCCTCTGGCCGTTCATGGCGAAAGCAGCGCCAGCGGATCGCCAAGCACCAACGCGCGCTACGCTCCGTTGGACGGCGCCTTCATCGCCCTCAGCGAGACTATCGGCTTCCCCTTCGAAAACATGATCAATCTGGGCCACTTCATGTACAGCGGCATCCTGGACAAGTTCCCCAACCTGAAGCTGCTTATCCTGGAGGCCAACTCCGGTTGGGTACCCTTCTGGCTGAACCGGTTGGAGAAGTATTGCGAAGGTCGCCAGTCCGTATTCTTTGACGAGCACCCGCTTAAGCTGACGCCCCAAGAGTACTTCCTGCGGCAGTGTGCGGTGGCCGCCGACGCCGACGAACCTTCAATCAAGTACGTGGTGGACTATATTGGCGACGACAACATCGTCTTCAACACGGACTACCCCCACCCGGACGCACCGGCGACGAACGAACCCCTTGCTAACATGATGGAACAGCCCCTTTCGGATGACACCAAACGGAAGATTCTTTGGGACAACTCATTGAAAATCTACGGGGAGCGGCTGGTCCAAGGGGCAACCGTCTAAGATCACACCCGCGGGAGTGGAATTATCTACTTAAAGGGCGTCCACGTGGGCGCCCTTTATCGTTGTCGTCACACCGACGTCACCAGACCTCGACGTGGGTAAGGGGTTAGGTGGCCTGCATTAGGATGCCGTGGAGGTGGAGGAAGAGCTTGCGAAGCTCTTTGGCAGTGTCCCAGAGGCCCAGCCGGATCTCCGGCGTCACGTGGTCGAAGAGGCCGAATTCCGTGTAACGAACGTTGCCGCGGTCGGCGAGAGCGTCGCGGAGCCGCCGGGACTCGAAGGCCGGAACCAGCTTGTCCTCCCGGTCGTGCATGATGAGCAGTTCGGCTTCCAGGTCGTCGATGTACTGGCTGGGGGATATGCTGTCGCCCCGTTCCAGGGTTGCGGCGGGCATTCGGGAGCGGTAGGCGTCGGCTTCCTCCCTCGGAACGCCCATCAGGAGGGTGTACACCGCTTTACCTTCGTCGGACAAGCTCTGGATGGCGTCCTCCGGAATGGCAGTGCCCTCGTTGAAGCCCTCTTGCAGCAAGCGGCGCTCATTCTCCGGCAGGTCTTCGGTCATGTGCGTGACATAAACTTCGCGGGAGAGCTTATCCGGCTTCCATGGCTGGACGTCGTCGCCGTAGGTGCGGGTCTGGGAGGTGATGGCGGTCAGGAGGTCGGGAAGATGGAAGTAGGGTCCGAAGGCGTTGACGAAAGCCACCTGCTCACGGATGGGTTCCTGGGCGGCTGCCATGATGCTGTAGCTGGCGCCCACGCAGAAGCCACCAATGCCCACCCGCGAAGGGTCTATGAAGTCCTGGCTGGAAAGAAACTGGTAGGCGGCCACAAGGTTATGGATGTCTTCGGGTTCCATGCGGCCCTCGGCCATGATGGGGGACCAGTAGAACATGGTGGCCATGTTGGAGCGGGCGAGGGCTTCGCCAAGACGGACGACGCGCGGGTCGTCGGCGCCGGCGGGAGAGACGCCGAGGAAGAGAACGACGGCGGCGAAAGGGCCATCGCCGGGCGGGCGATAGAGGTCGCCTATGCCGGCGCCGTAGGGGATGGGGAAGGACACCCGCTCCCTCACCGGGTCCGGGGTGAACCACTCCAGGGGTTTGATGGGTGCGTCGAATACGTGGGGGATGAACATGGCGGCCTTGACGGAGGCCCTGCCCTGGTGGGACGCGCCCAGGAAGATGATGAAGACGACCAGCAGGAGAAAAGCGGCTTGGGCCGCCCGCTTGACGAAAAGGACGATTCGGTTTCTCTTCTCCGGCTTGCATGCCGGGACTAGGTCTCCGGCTTGGCCGGTCGGTTCATTCATGGTCTAGCATCTCGTCAAGGATGTTGCGCAGGGCCTCGGGGCTCATGGGGCCGACGAAGCTTCGCTGCAAGGCACCGGTTTCGTCGATGAAAAACTTCTCGGGGATGCCGGAAACACCGTAGTCCAGGGCAACTCGTCCTTTCGTGTCCACGACCAGAGGGTAGGTGACTTGGAACTCGTCGGCGAAGACGCGAATGGCGTCCTCGTCGTCCCAGATGGCGATGCCGATGAACTCTACGGGTTGGCCGGTGTACTCCCGGTAGACTTGAGAGAGCACGGGGGCTTCGACGCGGCAGGGCGGGCACCAGGAGCTCCAGAAGTCCAGCATGACCACCTTGCCGCGATAGTCTTCCAGGGAGAGGGTGGCGTTCCCGTCAAGGGTGGGAAGGGAGAAGAGGCCGGCTTGGCGGCTGGCCGTCGGCTTTTCGCCCAGTTGAGCGTTGACGCCCAAGCCGCCGGGATTGCCGCCGCTGCGGACGAGGGCCCAGCCCAGCAGGGCAAAGAGGGCGATGGCGGGCGTCGCGGCTAAGATCAGGATCCATTTCTGGCGGGTTGTCAGAAGACTTCTCCTAAGGTGGGGGTTCTTCGTATTCTATCGCACTTCGCAGTCTTTGCTTAAGCCCCTCCCGCCGTTGCCGGTACTCCGATTCGTCCAACCGGCCATCTTCGTGTAGATTATCGAGCCGGGCAATCTCTTCAATCAGTCCCTGTGGGTTAGCGGTTGATGCGGCGATTGACGCACGGCGGCGGAGGCTGTTGAAAAGAATGATTAACAGGGCGGCGGCGACTAGCGAGGGTATGCCGATGACCAGCAGGTGGTTCTCTTCGACGGCGTTGACGCTACGCTGCCATAGGGAGGGTTGCGGCAGACCTGTTAGTTCGATGCTCAGGGACGTGCGGGAGGTCAGGTTTGGAACGCTCCACACCCGGTAGGTTTCGTCGCCGATGCTGGTAGTCTGCGCTTCGGTCAGCCCTGTCCCGGAGGCCTCTCCCAAACCCTCCGGGATGAGGATGCGGAAGATGGAAGCGCCCTGGAGGAAGGTTGGGGAGAAGGAGGCGCTGCCCCCTTCGTAGGGAAAGGTGTAGTTGAAGGAGACCTGGTGGGAGCCAGGGAGCACGGCTGCGGTGAGGCCGAAGCCGGTGCCCACGTCCATGACGTCGCCGCTGGGCAGGTCTGACTGGACTTGAAGGCCGGAAGTTCCGATAGGTACGGTAAATCGGAGGAAGTTCATAGCGGAGGCTGGCTGCAGGATGGGCTGGAAGGCACGGTCCTTGATGTTGGAAACAAGCACTACCTCCGCCGCCGAGACCAGGTTTTCTTTGGGGTCCGCACCTCGGACTATCAGGATGTGGGAGTCGATGTTCAGGGCCGCCAGGTCGCTGGTGGTCTCGTACACGCCCAGGACCACGGGGGTTTGAAGGTTCTCCGGCTCGACGCCGTAGGTGATGTCTCTGTAGGTGGCGGAGAGGGCGTAGCGGACGTTGGGCTCGGAAGGAACGTCTACAAAGGCAAAGGCGCCATCGGTATCGGTGACGGCAGTCCTGGTATCGACGCCACCGCTGGGAGTGAAGACGTGGAGAATCACCTCCAGTCCAACGGGTGACTGCCCGTCGGCGGAGAGGTTAATGACGCGGCCGGTAAATTCAGTGGGGTTCTGAGCGGCGGCGTAAGGTGAATACAGGATTGCGACCGCCGTCAGAACCAACAGGAAGGGAAGGGTGAGGCGCAGCTTGCTCACGAAGAATCGCTGTCTTGGCTACGTTGGGCGAGGCGGCGAATCCGGATGCGCTCTTCCAGCAGGTCATCCCGATCTTTGAGAGTGGGCGCTCCGTCGATTCCTCCTTGGGCTTCCTCCTCGTAGGCATGAAGGCTTACGGCAGCGACGCGTCGGAGATCGTCCATCTGCTGCTGGTACTCCTGGCGTTCGATAACCCCCAACTCAAACTCCATCTGGAGCCGGTCGATGTCGTCGAAGGCGTCTTCAACTTTCCTGCCCAGCCGTTCTTTGGCGTTCGATAAAGCTTTGGATTGGCCCCCGCGCTCTCGAGTTTTCAAGAGGGGATAGGAGACTACCAGCAGGCTGAGGAAGGCCAGCATCAGGGCTATCAGGTAGTGCACTTGGACTGTCTCCTCAGAGAAATCATCGAGTCGTGGACCGGAAGGATGTGGAGCGGATTCATCGGACGGGGGCCTTAGAGCGAAGGGCGGAAGAAGGGGCTGGAGGCGTTGGTGGTGGGGAGGAGCTGCGGGAGGGCCAGAGGGCCACGGCAGTTCCCGCAATCATTATGGGGCCAGCCAGCCACATCCACCACACCAGTGGGTTGACGAATATGCGGAACCCGATGCTGGGATCTCCTTCTCGCGCCTCGCTGGGGACCACGTAGAGGTCTTCCACAGGAGTTGAGCGGATGCCGGCGCGGGTGGCGCTGATGTTGAAGTCGGGGTAGAAGGTGCGCTCTGCTTCCAGTTTGCCCACGTACTTGTCCCCTCGTGATACGTCGAGGGTATAGAAAGATTCGCGCCGGTCCGTCTGCTGGACGGTGCGGGAATTGAGGTAGGTGATGTCGTAGCCCTCAACGGTGACGGTCTGGCCCGGCGACAAAAGCACGTCCCGCTGGGTGCCGTAGAAGGAGGAACCGACGATACCTACGCCCAGGACGACGACCGCCAGATGCACCACGTAGCCGCCATAGCGGGGGCGGTTGGAGGCCATGAGCTTGAGGAAAGCCAGAGGGTAGCTTTCGCCCCGCGTGTGCCTGACCCTGGTGCCGCGGTACCACTCCTGGAAGATTCCCGCCGCCACCAGGGCAAAGAGGGTGAAGGCGGCGAGGGCGTAGGGGTTTCGTACGCCCACAAGGGCGAGAACCGCCAGGGTTGCCACCGCGGCCAGGGCGGGGTAGAGGAGGGTCCGCTTGAAGGCACGGCCTCCGGCGCGTCGCCAGGGCAGCAGCGGGCCAACTCCCATCAGGAACATGAGGCCGAGGAAGATATGGCCGTTGACCTGGTTGTAGAAGGGTTCTCCAACGGTGACGGTGAAGCCGGAGAAGACCTCCGACACGAGGGGGTAGACGACGCCCCAGAGGGTGACGAAAGCGACGCCCAGGAGCAGCAGGTTGTTGACCAGGAAAGCGGCCTCTCTGGAGAGGCTGGACTCCAGGGGGCGGGCGCTCTTTATCAGGTTGTATCGTATGAAGAAGAGGAGGAAGGGGGCGATGGTGCCGACTATCATGAAGGTGAGGAACACCCAGCCCAGGGAGGAGGCGGCGAAGGAGTGGACGGAGGGCACCGGGCCGCCCCGGTTGATGAACATTCCGAAGAGGGAGAGGCCGAAGGTGATGTTTATGAGGGCCAGGTTCCACATTCGGAACATGCCCTGCCGCTTCTGCACCATGATGGAATGGATGAAGGCGGTGAGGCCAAGCCAGGGCATGAGTCCGGCGTTTTCGACGGGGTCCCAGGCCCAGTAACCGCCCCAACCCAGGATGGTGTAGGCCCACCAGGAGCCGAGCAGCAGGCCGGTGCCTAGAGTCACCCAGGCGAGAAGGCCCCAGACGCGGGCCACGTCTACCCACTGGTCGACCACCTGCTTTGACAGAAGCGCACCCACGGCGAAGGCGAAGGGGATGCTCACCATCACCAGTCCTGTCATGAGTATGGGCGGGTGGGCGAACATCCCCGGATGTACCAGCAGCGGGTTGATTCCTCGACCGTCGGCGGGCATGAAGTCGAATGTCACGAAGGGGTTGGCCAGGGATGCCATGACGGAGAGGAAGAAGACCATGATGATCATGAGGACGGCGTTGGCGTATGGGAGGCTGGGGCGGAATCGGCGGGGTGAGAAGGCTACGGCAAGGGCGGCCAGGATTGAGAACACGGTGGCTATGAAAAGAAGCGAGCCTTCGTTGCCGGCGTAGATGGCCACCCAGGTGTAGATGCGGGGCATGGCCAGGTTGCTGTGCTCGAAGACGTAGCGGATCTGGAAGTTGTTGGACAGGAAAGCGGCGACGAGGCTGAAGGAGGATATGAGCAGGATAAGCGCCACAAGGTAGCAGGCGTTTCGCCCACTCTGCGACAGGGCGGGTAGGTTTCGCATTCCCCCGATAATGGACGCCAGCATGGAGTATATGGCGAGAACCAGGGCCAGCAGGATGGTTATAAGTCCAAGCTCAGCCATTTTTTTCTTCCGATTTGGGAGGGCTTTCGGGATCTTGAGATTCGCCTCCACGAGACGGAGACGAACCGCTACGGGCGGCTATCTCGGCGTCCACCCGTTCGAGGTAGCCGGCCATGTCTTCCCCGCCGGGCAGCGTTGTGCCTGCAGAGAGTGTATCGGATTCGGATGGGGGGTCTTTCTTCATGGAGCGGAGAACGAAGAAGAGAGCGCCGCCACCCAGCAGGAAGACAGCGGGGGGAAGCAGCCAGATTGTAAGGGTTGGGCCGGATTTGGGCGGCTCCGCAAGGACCCGCAGGCCGTAGCGTTCCGGCGCAGAGAAGTAGTTAAGAATCTGCTGTTCAGTCCAGCCTTCGGCCAGCTTCTCACGCACAAAGGCGCGCATCTCTTTGGCCTGAGGCACCTGGGCTTGGTCGATGGTCTCCGCGGGGCAGTAGGGACATATCAGCCGTTTGTCGACGCTCTGAGCGCGCTCCTCAAGGGTCAAGGGCCGGTCTTCGGTACAGGCGGAGACGAACGCGCCGAGCATAACAAGGCAGGCCGAGGCTAGAAGGAGTCTGAGGAGGCCGAAGGGCTGAGGGTGCATCAGAGGCCCAGCCGGTTGGGGCGTCCCTTAGGGCCCTCCAAGGGTCTTCAGGTAGTTGACCAGCATCCACCGCTCCTCGGAGGTGAGCAGCTTTTCGAACTGGGGCATCACGACGCTCGTACCGGGTTCCAGGGAGGCGATTTCCGGGCGAAGGTCCCGGTTGGTAATCATCGCGTAGAGGAGTCCGTCGGAATATCCAAAGATGTTTACGAGCGTGAGGTTGACGTTGAGCTTGGGCGTGTAGCCGTAATCTTCTGTCATGGTCTGGAGCACCTGTCCGTCTCCCAATCCCTCCATGCCGTGACACATGGAGCAGTTTATGGCGAAGAGCTTAGCGCCTTCGTCGACGCCCACCTCTGGCATGGGGTTGGCGATGCTGTCGATCGCGTCAGGGTGCACCTGGGTGTTGAGGGGCACTTCCTTGCCGGTTACGGGCACGGCGCCGGCGGCGGGCATCAGGCGGGGCGGCTGCTGGGAATGGTGGGAGGGCTGGTAGTGCATCTCGTAGAAGATGTCTATGGGATAACTTCCGTTGGCGCAGCCAATGCTGAACAGTGCTGCCATAACAAGCAACAGCCCGAACCGCACCGCCGTCAACGACAGCCGGCGGCGTAGGCGTTCTCCAATGCCCAGTATGGGTCTCAGCATCATGCGGCTTCCCGTCGGACCTCTTCGGCCCCGGCCTGGGTGAGAATCTGCTCCGCCCGGTCGACGTTATCGTCTTCGCAGTCGACGACGAGGCCGATGAAGCCCTCCGTAATTCGGTCATCGTAGATGTGCTTCTTGACGGTGGGCAGCCTCGATTCGAAGATGATGCCGATAACGGTGAATAGAATGGCTCCAAGCATGGTGCCTTCGTAGCTGATGATGGCCATGGGAGGGAGGGATAGGATAGGCTTGCCGCCGGTAACGAGGGGGTAGGCAATCTGGGTGCCGGTGGTGAGTAGTATGGCGGCCGTGAGTCCGATGAGGGCGCCGACGAACGGGAAGACGTAGAGCCTGTGGCTGTTATGCCGCTCGCCAAGGGCCCCTTCCGGATAGGGGGTGTCGGTGAGGAAATCGTAGTCCTCGTTGGAGAACCCGGCCTTATCCAGCGCCTCGCCGGCTTCGGCGGCGTATTCGGCGTTGGAGTAGAGGGCCAGGACGGATTGCGTTGTCATTAATGCACCTCGGGCGATTCTACTCTTCTCTGATTACGGCGGGGACGCGCCTGCGTCCAACCTTGATTTCGTCGGCGAGTATCTGCCCTTCCTTCACGTCAAATATGGGTATCAGCGGGAAGACCTTGGCGAATATCAGGAAGAGCATGAGCACCATCGCAAAGGTCCCCACCACGATCATTATCTCTATGGGGCTTGGGGCGTAGGTATACCAGGATTGGGTAAATAGCTGCTTTCGGGCCAGTCCCGGCACGATGATTATGAACCTCTCCAGCCACATGCCAATGTTGACGGAGATGGTGGTTATCGTCATTAGTAGGAAGCTGCGTCGGACGTTGCGGAACAGCCACAGGGGAACGGGGAAGAAGAAGGCAGTGATTATGAATGTAAGGAAGAGCCAACCCCAGGGAGGGGTGAAGATCTGGAGGGTTCGCGTGGCTAGTTCGTCCCCTTCCTGTCCATAGATGCCGAAGAGGAACTCCATGGCAAAGAAGTAGAACCAGGCGATGGCGATGACGATGAGCAGCCGGCCCAAAGCGTCGATGTGTTCCCTGCGGACGTAGTCCTCCCATCCAAAGAGCCATCGCATGAATATCATAACGGTTACAACGCCGGAGACGCCGGAGTGGACGGCGCCAATGACGAAGTAGGGGGCGAAAATAGTTGAGTGCCAGCTATTGACGGACACGGCCATGCCGAAGTCCCAGGAGACTATGCTGTGCACGGAGACGAAGACAGGGAGAATGAGCGCCGAAAGCAGGATGCCGGCGATTGCCTGAAGCTTCCATTGGCGGGGGGTGCCGCGCCAGCCCAACGACAGGACGGAGTAGGCTATGCGTCGGATGCCGGAGCTCCTGTCTCTGATGACGGCCATGTCAGGGACGAGGGCTACGAAGACGAAGAGTATGCTGGAAATCAGGTAGGTGTTAACGGCGGAGGGGTCCCACACCAGGGGGGAGCGGATGTCGGGCCAGAGTCCGCGGGAGAAGTCGTAGGGGAAAACCCAGTACATGAGCCGCCAGGGCCGTCCGGTGTGAATGAAGGGCATAAGCACGGCGGTCATAAGGGAAAAAATAGTCAGAACCTCGGCGGCCCGGGTGGCCGGGCGACGCCATTCAGCCTTTGATAGCCGCAGGATGGCAGAGAGCATGACTCCGGCGTGGCTTATGCCTATCCAGAAGACGAAGTTGGTGATGAAGAAGCCCCAGAATACGGGCCGGTTGAGGCCGGTGACGCCGATGCCGCGGTTGACCATGAATCCGGCGGCTATGACGGCGACAAAAACCACCAATCCGAGGAATAGGACGATTGCCCAGTACTTCACCGGGTTCTCGAAGAGGCCCCGGAGCAGGTCCCGGTTTATCCGCCTGTGGCCTAGGATCTTACCTTCTTGCAACTTGGCTCCTAATTCCTATTCAGGCTTGCCCAGCACCAGGTATCGGCTTCGCAGGAAGGGACGCACTCGCTGGTAGAGCAGGCCCTCCTTCACTTCCCATATGGACAGGATGGGGAAAATCTTTGAGGCCAGCAGGTATATGAGGGCCGCTCCCGCCAGTCCGCCAATCATAATGAATATGTCCAGTACGTCTGGGAGGATGGGCAGCTGCACCGCTTCGAGGGTATGGCCGGTTACGTCTTCAATGCCGAAAGCGGGCACGTAGAGGCGGATAGTCATAAAGAAGGCCCCGATGAGCACGGAGGCTCCTGCCAGGGTTGGGCCAAGAATGCTCTTTCGCACCGGATTCCAGATGAGCATCAGGAAGGGTATGAGGAAGCTGAAGAAGAAGTTCAGCAGGAACGGAATGCGGTAGGACTCGAACATGAAGGTCCTGAGTATGTTCTGCTCCGTGGGGGTGCGCCCGTACCAGAAGGTTATGAAGGCGGCGAACCAGAAGTAGGCCCAGAGGAGGCAGAGAGCCAGCAGAATCTTGCTGAATGACCAGAAGGACTCCATGGGTATGAAGTCCTTGTATCGTCCGGTGGCCCGCAGAATGAAGGTGGTCACGAGGACCAGACCTACGGCCGTCTGTATGCCGGTGAGGGCTTGGTGGGCTGGCATGATGGAGTCCTTCCAGCCCGGTACAAGAGACATAACGAAGTCTACGTTAATCATGGTCTGCACCATGATTAACAGCATGAAATAGAAGGCCCCCAAGGCGGTGAGGCCGATGCGGTGGTAGTTCCACTGGGCCTGAGTCCCGCGCCAGAAGCCTGTGAAGCTTCGTAGGAACCGGGTGCGGGGCCCGTCGTCGCCCTGGCGAGCGAGAACGGCCATGTCGGGAATGGCGGAGAGCACCAGGAGGCCGAGCCCGCAGACGACGAGTCCGAGGACGGCGAAAAAATCCCACCAGAGAGGGACGCCAATGAATTTCTCTGAAACCCAGAGGCTCCTGCGGCCTTCCAGAGAGGGAAGCAGGGCCATAAGGGGCAGGAACCATAGGAGGGTGAAAAGCCCCACCACGGCGTAGAGTTCCGAGACTCGGGAGAAGGGCCGGCGCCAGTGGTTCTTGGTCCAGCGCAGCCCAACGGCCACCAGCGGGGCAGAACCGGCGGTTATGAGCAGGAAGGCGAACATGGCGGAGTAGTAGCCCCACTGGTCCCGGTGACTCACCCCGTAGCCGTCGATAAAGCGAAGTATTAGCGCAATTACGCCGATGGCGAAAAAGGAACCCAGAATGGCGATGACCATTTTGTAGCTCTTGGTCACGGAGAAGAAGTCACGGGACACCTGCTCCGTGACCATGCGCGAGTTGAGCTCGGGCCCGTCTACGGATATCTGGACCCGGTCTCGTCCGTTATCTGCGGTAGCGCTGCTCAATGGGTCTCCTCCTGGGCGGAGGGATCAACTTTCTTGAGATAGATGACGTTGGGGGAGGTGCCGATATGTTCCAGGAGCTTGTAGTTGCGGGGGTCCTTGGCGCGACGGGAAACGTCGCTATTGGGGTCGTTGATGTCCCCGAATACCAGGGTGTCGGTGGGGCAGGCGTTGACGCAGGCGGGCATATAGTTGCCAGCCTTGAGGGTCTGGTCGTTGACCTGCTTGCCCTGTTGTCCTTCGATGGTCCGTTCGGCCCTGCGGATGCGCTGGATGCAGAAGGTGCACTTCTCCATGATTCCACGGCTGCGAACGGTAACGTCGGGGTTGAGCTGGTTCCAGAGGCTGCCGGGCCATTCCGGGTCGTGGAAGTTGAAGAAGCGCACCTGGTAGGGGCAGTTGTTGGCGCAGTACCGGGTGCCCACGCAACGGTTGTATACCTGAACGTTCAGGCCCTGGCTGTTGTGGTAGGTGGCGTAGACGGGGCAAACGGGCTCGCAGGGCGCGTTCTCGCAGTGCTGGCACAGCACGGGGATGAACCGGGCTTTAACGTTAGGCCAAGTGCCCTCCCACACCCGATCGATGCGAATCCACTGCTTGGCGCGGCGGGAGAGGAAGTCCTTCTCCTCGTTGATAGGGATGTTGTTCTCCGCCTGGCACGCGACCACGCAGGCCTGGCAGCCGGTGCACCGGTCCAGGTCTATAACCATTGCCCACTTTCTATCTTCGGCCATTTTCTACCGTATATTCCTTACTGTGTGCTTCTATCCTCTGGTTATCTTGACTATAGCTTCTTCTTGGGTGGGAACGAAGGCGGGAACTGTGCCTTCGAACTTGGGAATTGGGGAGTTCTCTCCCGTGGGAACTATCCGAATACGGGTACCGGCCCAGGCCAGCGACTGGGTCTGCTCTTCCAGGGGCAGCCCCAACAGGTGTAGGGGATTCTCACCCCTTCCCCGGGAGTAACGGAGGGAGGCGGTATGCCCCTGTCCTACGGGAATGCCGATGACGTTGGGCGGTACGGCGGGATGATGATATATCTGGGCGATGAAAGACCGCCCGTTGGCCCCTTCCACACGAACGAAGTCCCCTTCACGGAGACCGATGGCGTCGGCTACGAGGGTGCTAATCTCAACCCAGGTGGTCCAGGCTACGGTGGTCAGTGGGTCGGAGCTGGACTGGAGCCAGGGGAGATGGGCGCCGCTGCCGTCGGTTAGGGAGACGGTTTGGAAGGGGATGAGGTTGAAGGTGTTGCCACCCGTGGGGCCGGTTATGACGGGTTCTTTGGCGCGCCCGGCTATCTCTGCCAGGTTGGGCATTGCCGGGGAGGAGTCGGCCGTAGCGTCCCTGTCCCACCATCCGCCCTGTTGGAGGAGGCTGTTCCAGAAGGAGTTGAAGTCCGGTTCCCGCACGGAACCCCTGTCCAGAGCGTGGATTTTCCGGGCCTGGTCTTGCAGGAGGTGGTGATAGGTGGGCATGTTGAGGGGGGATGCGCCGTCGAGGCCCATCTCCCGGGACAGTTGCAGCAGAACGTCGCCGAAGCCCATGGGGTTCATGCCGGGGAGGGGATTTACCACGGGCTGCTGCATTCCGATTACTTCAAAACCGGGGCCTGGGGTAGGTACGTCGTCGCCCCAATCTTCCAGGGGGGCTCTCTCGGGCAGAATCAGGTCGGCCATCTCTGCCGTTTCGTCGAGGAAGGAGGAGAAGCTGGCGACGAAAATATCGTCCCGGTTTAGCCTTTGGCGGAGACCGATTTCCGGGGGCATGTCGTTAACGGGGTTGACGCCGCGGAGCAGGACCACGCCGGTGCGTCCGTTGTCTATGTCGGCCACTGTGCGATGCCAGTCGCCCGTGGAGGCGGCCTGGATTACCTTCGCCAGTTCAGGCACGGGAGCCGGGGGGTTGAAGACGACGCCGCCCTCGGCGCCGACGCTGCCCACCAGGAAGTTGAGGGCGAAGATAGCAGATAGGTTGAATGACCCGTTGGTGTGGGCCGCGGCGTTGGACCCGCCGATGGCGATGCTGCGGGAGCCGTTATGGGCAAAGCTTCGCGCCAAGTCTCGGATCACCTCGTGGGGTTCCATGCCGTGTAGAGGTGGAACGCCCAGCTGCTGGGCGATTACGTTGGGCGCATAGGCGTCCAAAGCAGTCGCACCCTGACCGCCGGTGAGTTGATTCACGCGTTCTTGAGGGGCCAGTCCCTCGGAGATGATAACCTGGGCGATGCTCAGGGCGAGCATTCCCTCCATGCCTGGGGCGATGGGCACCCAGGTGTCGGCGCTGGCGGCGGTGAGGGAGAATCTCGGATCGACTTGGACGAGAGTGCCCCGGTTGCGTCGCCCCAGACCCTGGCGGAACTCGCCGTAGCCCTTGGAGAACTGCACCGGAGCCTTCCAGGTGCCGAGGAAATCGGCCCCGAAGGAGAGGACGTAGCTGGCATTCTTTAGATCGAAGGTGGGCATGGTCTCCTGACCCAGCATGTCTCGCATCACCTGGTCGTAGGCGGCGTCCTCCATTGGTTGGAAGGCCATGTGCCGCGCCCCGTAGGCATCGGCGAAGCCGCCAACGAGGTGTGCAAGGCTTCCGCGCAGAGGTCCGGTTACTGTCAGGACGCGGCTGCGGTCCGCCTGGCTCGTTAGATGGCCGCGAAGCAGGTTCAGGGCTTCGTCCCAAGATATGGAGGCATATTGTCCGCTGCCTCGTGCTCCCTGTCGAATCATAGGCCCGGCGATGCGGTCGGGGTGGTAGAGGGTCTGCAGGCCAGCCTCGCATCGGATGCTGTGTCCGCCCAGATTGGTCGGATAGACGGGGTTGCCCTGAACTTTCTTGGCCCGGCCCTCCATTATTCGGACCACCAGCCCCTCGGTTTCGGAGCACTGGCGGCAGATGGTTGCGTACCAGTTGTCCCTGCCGGTAACCAGGTCTTCGGGCAGCTGAACGGGGCTTTGGGAGACGAACTCCCTCTCGTCGAAGAAGTTGCACGCCACCGCCCCCAGCGTGGAGAAGCTGGCCAGCCGAAGGAAATCTCTTCTTGTTATCTTCATTAGCGGGCTGTTCCTAGTAGTGACAGGTCGTGCAATCTGTGATTCCGGTGTTCTCGGTAAACTGTTCGTTGTCTCTGTGGCAGTCCACGCAGTCGCCCATCTTCAGGCTTCGCACCTGTTCCACCTCCACCATGTCGCGAACGTCCCCGTGACAGGTGGCGCAGGCCGACTCCAGAGGGAGTCCCTGTACTTCTGTAAGGAACCTCACGTGGGGTTCGTGGGAGAATTGAACGTGGTCGGGCAGACGATGGACTCGCTTCCAGTTGATGGGTTGGTTGGTATTGTAGTGCTCAATGACCTTGGCCACCTCGGGAGGCGCTTGTTCTCCCTGAATGGTGGCGTGACAGAGCAGACAACCCTCCACAGGCAGAATCGTCGCTGCGTCTCCCTTTGTGACGTTCCGGTGGCAGAAGGCGCAGTTGATGCCTTCGATGTCCACGTGGGCGGTGTGCGGAAAGGCGATAGGCTGCTCCGGCGGCCCCGGGAATCCGAAGACCTGAATTGGCGTGGAAAGCCAGGCGCGGAGAAGGAAGATGACTACGAGGATAACGACGGCCGTGGTGAGCAGCCCTCCCAGGGCTATGGGGATGATCAGCATCTTGGGGGTGATGTATTTGGGGATCATGGGCTGTCCTCATCCGTCGATGGGGGCGAGCCGGCGTGCGTGGCGAATGGTTGGCGCTCCATGTTAGTACCAGAACCGGTCATAGAAGGTTTCAATCACGTAGGCCAGGTTGACGGCCATTGAGAGTACGGTTAGGGCGAAGGCCAGGAAGACGAGGGCAGTAACGGTGAGGGAAAAGCGAAGGAGTCCCGCGCTTTTGGGCAGGTGGCCGGTGGATATGAGGGAGGGGATGATGGCGTGGGCTGTTAGCATGGTTACGGCAAAGGAGACTATCAGGCACAGATAGAACCAGAGGTTGTGAAGCAATGCCCCAATCTCTCTCCACTCAAGGGAGCCGATAGCTATGGGATCCGGGAGCATTGAAGCGCTTACTCACTCACCTATAGAAGTCCCCTAAGGCACCCTTCGCGGGCAAGTGAAAACTATCACACAAGCTTTCGAGGTGTCAAGAGTAATCACGCTTGGGCAAGGCTGGGAGATGGGTTGGATTGAAGGGAGCTGGCTGGCGATTTATGAAAGGCTGTAAGCACGTGTCGGCCAAAGAGTTCCAGCTGTTCTTGAGCTTCTCCCGCCGCACACATCGGTCGGACGACGAATTTGCTGGCGCCGGCGTCGACGTAGTCGTGGATTAGCTTTGCGATTGTTTCGGGCGGGCCAAGGGCGCAGTATTGCTGGAAGGGTACGTTAGGCCTCTGAGCGAAAACGTGCTCGCGGGCGACCTCTGCGGCCTTTTCGGGGCTGGAGTCGACGTAGAAGCCCAGCATGGTGCCGATGTGGTCTTCGTCGACGACACGATTGTGCTCCGCCGCGGTTTGGAATATCAGCTTGCGGCCTTCGTCCACCTTGGCGGGTGTGGCTTGGGATACCAGCCAGCCGTCGCCGAGTCGGCCGGTACGACGTTGGGCGGCCTTGCTTCTTCCGCCAATCCAGATGGGCGGCGAGGGTTTCTGGACGGGCTTGGGCACTATGGAGACGTCTTCGAGGGTGAAGAAGCGGCCGTGGTGGGTGACTTGCTCCTCCTCCCACAGGCGGCGGATTACCCGAATGGCTTCGTCGGCCCTTCGACCGCGCCCCGCCTTTTCGACGCCGCAGGCCTGGTACTCGACGGGATCCTCTTGGCCGAGGCCGACGGCAGGGAGGAGGCGTCCTTTGGAGAGGTAGTCGAGGGTAGCAAGCTCTTTGGCGAGCAGGACGGGATTGCGAAGGGGCAGGGCGAGGACGCTGGTGCCGAACTTGAGCGTGTCGGAGTAGGCGGCGATCATAGACAGGGCTACGATGGGTTCGAGGGGGAAGCGACCACCCACCACCCGGTCGCTGAGCCAGATAGAGTCATAGCCCCACTCTTCGCCTATGGTTACGAGGTCACGGATGAGGTCGTGGCCTTCGGCCCCCGATGGGAAGGGGCCTGGAGCGAATCCGATTCTGACCTTTAAGTTAGATGACATAAGCAAAAACCAAGAAGTATATGGAAGATTGCGTCGCTTTTGCCGACTCAGGCAAGTTTGCCGTTGACGAGGGTGTTGGGCACAATCTGAGTAAGCTCAGTGAACGCTGGTTCCGGGGCAGAGCCACGCTGGGTGGGAAGAAAAGGAGTTAGCTGCGGCTCTTGGGCTTGTCCTTGGGTTCAGGAGCGGTGCATCCGCAAGTCTGGCACATGGTTGACCTCTTTTGTTGGAGTGGCCCTAGTATAGCAGGGGTCGGGGGGAATGGAAGAGGTCGATGTTCGGCGCGCTTGCGTACATAAGGGGTCAGCCGCGTTTGAGGGGGACCAACCGTCGCAACGCCAATCGAATGAAGGGCCATCGAAGGGCGCCCCAGGACCATCGGAGGTTGTCGTAAGCGTCGTCCTCCAGATGCTTGTTTCGTCCATAGATGGCTCTCTCGTATGCGACGACGATGGCGTCGATTAACTTAGCGTAGCGTTGCAGTCGTGTGGCCAGCCTCGCGCCGTACTCGGAGGGCGTCTCGTTGTCTTTCCGGGGAAGTCCCGACAGTCTTGCCATGAAGCTGATGCCGGCGAAGGCAAGAATGGGAAGGCCCAGCCGATGGGTCAGGAAGCGTAGGTAGAGGTTCGCTGCGAGGACGACGAGGGCGATGGCCGCAAGAGCGGCAAGGGGCCATAGGACGAAGGGCCGCAGCAGAAAGTCGAAGGGGCCGCCACCCTGGGCAGCGACGGGTGCATTGTCCAGGGGGCTGAAGTCCAAGTCGTCCAGAAAGAATTCTTCTTCGCCGCCGGCGGGGTCCAGGTCTTCTTCACAGGCAAAAACGTCTCCAAAGCACTCGTCCAAAAGGGCGGCGTTGGTCGAACCCGCGGCGGCGGTCTGGAAGCCCAGGTTCTCCAGGCTGGGCTGAACGCCGGAGGGCGTAGGCTCGAATTCCACCCAGCCGTATTCGGGAAAGTAGACCTCCGGCCAGGCGTGGTAGTCCTTGGTTCGGACTATCCAGGTGTTCCGACTTTCGTCCCATTCGCCGGGGGCGAAGCCCACCACCAGCCGCGCCGGGATGTCCAGGGAACGCAGCATGGTGATCATGGCCGAGGCGAAGTAGTTGCAGAAGCCGACGCGCTGGGTCGTTAGGAACCACTCCACGGCGTCCACGTTAGGGGGAGGCGGGATGACCTGCTCGCCGTAGGACAGCTTGTGCAGGTAACTCTGGATGCTCATGGCGACGTCGTAGGTGTTGTCTTGGCCCTCGGCAAGGTCCTGGGCCAAGTCTCTCACGGGTTGGGGGAAGTCCGGTGGCAGCTGAAGATATCGGTCCCCAATCCAGTGAGGGTAGACGATGCCTTCTTCGTCGTCGGCGCGGCTGGCGTTTCGCAGCTGCGGCGGCGTGGCGGTCGAGACGGAACCGAGGGTGGCGTAGCTGCGGGGCGGGTTCTGACGGCCCACAAACATGAGGGCGGTGGTGGGGTAGCTGCCCGCCTCCATCCGGTGAACGACGAGGTTTGCCTCCAGTAGCGAGGCATCCTCAGGAGGCGGCACGGTGAAGGTCAGTCCCTGAGCCTCCAGCGCTGCTTCCAGCCCCGATATCGTGGAGTTTGGGGCTGCGAGAAAACGACCCTTCAACTGGGAGATGTCTGAGGGCAGATAGAAGGTCTGCGGGTCGTCCAGGAAGAGGTTGAAGGCGGGTTGTGGAGAGAACTCCAGGAGGCCCGATACAGTGGATCGGAGGGGTAGGCCCGCGGTGGCCACGTGGGTGTTTGAGGAGAAGAGGCGGACTTCGATGCGTATGTCATCCCGACTGGCCCCGGGCTCGGGGGCCGGAATATCGGATGGGAGGTCCTCGGGAGTGCGGGGAGCGTTGGGAATGCTGACCCAGCCCTGGGGAGTGTAGATATCGTAGACCCGTAGCCGCCATCGATGGGCCTCCGGCGAGGAGACGCGCATGATGACAGCCTCCCCCTGTTCCACTGGGCTGACGAAGGGCAGCGCGGGTTGGAGGTCGAACTTGAGCCAGCCCTTTCGGCTGGGGATGTTCTTGAAGAGGCCCGCTCCGGACTCCCAAAGTTCGAAGATTGGCTCTTCCAGCGTTGAAGCGGCGGCGGGTCGCACAGGAGTGTTGGGGGTGGGAGTCGGCCAGCTGAAGGCAACCGCCGCCAGTGATAGGACCAATCCGGCAGCCAAGGCTGCCGGCAGGAGAAATCTTTGTCCCAAGCCAGACTGCTTTTGAAGGTGGAAGAAAGCCACGGTGGGGGCGGAGGCTATGACGTATAGGGGAAGGTGGAAGAAGTAGTCTTCGTCCAGAAAAGCGAGGGCTACGATGATGAGCAGCAGGCCCGGCAAAGGTATGAAGATGGGCCTGCCGGAGCTGGCCAGCCGGAGGGTCAGGTGGGTGACGAACCAGGCGGTGCCCAGAAAGAAGAGTCCGAAGATGGTGTGGGCGCCCCCGTCCAGGAACGGCAGGCCGAGACCGAAGATGACGACGGCTCCAACGGCCAATACCAGGGGATAGCCTATCAGACGGCTCTTGCCTGCGACGAAACTGCCCAGGGCAAGGGCGGCGAGGATAGGAATTATCAGTGGCGGAAGGCCCCGCACCCAGTTGGCGTTTTCGATGATACTGAAGGCGGCGTAGAGACTGAGGGCCAGCAGGATGAGACCGAAGATTTCTTTAGGGCTTGGCAACTGCCCTTGGGGGTGGTTGTCAACCTCAGCGGCGTTACGGGGTTGGGAATGCCAGTCAGGGGACGTCCCCGCGCGGCGAAGCCTTCGAAAGTCTGACGGGTTGGGGTGTGGGCCTTGCATCACAGGCTAGTAAACGAGGCGGTCCATGACGTTGGCCAGGGAGTGGGAAAGCCGGTCGCCGCTGCGGATGACGTAGCCGTCGTAAGGCGCTGCAGTTGTGGGCGGCGCGGGCGTTTCGTCGTTGGAGGAGTCCTGAAAGCTAGCTGCGTCCAGCAGCACAGGCAAAACGGTGACGCCACGTCGATACATGTTCTGGAAGACGCCCGGACTTCCTTGAACCGGTCCTGGAGCTATGACCACGGCGAGGCTGCCCTGGGGCAGGATGCGTCCTGCTCTGGCCAGCAGGGTAGACAGCGGGACGTTGCCCTTGGCTTCGACAACGGAAAGGGTTTCCAGGATATCCCAGAGATGGGCTGCTTCCCGTTGAGGGGCGATGGAGTGTAGCCGGTCCCCGTGGACCATGAGGCCCATGTTCTGGTGGGATTCGATGAGGCTCACTGCCAGGGAAGCGGCGATGGTTACGGCGTATTCTTCAGTGCTCTCCAGGCCAATGCCGTTTTGCCGGGAGGCCTGGAGGTCAACGATGAGCCAAACGGCCGTGTGGCCGCCGCTGTCGAATTCCTTGCTCATCAGCCGGTTCGTCTTGGCAGTAGAGGGCCAGTGAATCCGGTTGAGGCTGTCGCTGGGGCGGTATTCCCGCACCCGGGAGGCCGAGGCGCTGGTTCCCGGCATGAGGCTTGGCCGCCCCACGCCTCCAAAGGAGGCTGCTCCCACGGAGAGGCCGGCCACCAGGGGAATCACTTGGGGGTAGACGGTGATAGTCTTCGGCTCTCCCACCACGCGTCGGATGGTGGTCAAGCCCAGAGGGTCTGAAGCGGCTACCTCCGCCGCGCCGATTGTGTTGAGTCCCCGCCGGTTCTGATGGGCCATGACGGTATGCCGTGAAGCTTCCTTGGGCTTCAGGTTCAGCGTTAGGCTGCCCTCCCTGGTGGAGAGGTCTAACATGCTGAGTCGGAGGCCCAGACGGGGAATGCCCAGTTTCTCCTGAACGGTTATCCGCAGATGCAGGGGGGATCCCACCTGAGGCCTGGAGCTGAGGCTCTCTACACTCACCTCCAGGCCGCGGGTCTGAATCCAGGACCAGAGGTAGCTGAGGGCTATGAGGAGCACGCTGAGATAGAGCAGGAAATATAGAGGCCGGTATGCTGTAACCAGGGCAAGGAACAGCAGGAGTAGGGCCGCCGGAAGGGCTATGGCCAGGGTTAGGAAGGAAGGTCGGTTCATCTGTTTGCCAATCATCGAAGCCCGTGGGGGCCGGTCGACGTGCCGGCTCGACCGCTAGCCGCCCTGGCTGCGAACGGTAGGGAAGGGGAATCGTTGCATACGTCCCGACCGTTCTACGGGCGTAGACTGGAGGATTTCCTCGATTGTCTGCTCCTCCGTGGACTCGGCCCGGCCCTCAGCCGTGAGCACGAGGCGGTGGCTCAGGCCGGAAACTGCCACCGCCTTGACGTCGTCGGGTAGGGTGAAGTCCCGTCCTTCTAACAGCGCGCGGGCCTGGGCCAGATTCACCAGCCCCAGAGATGCCCGGGGCGACGCGCCCAAATGGATGGATGGGCTGTTTCGGGTGGCGTTTGCGAGATCTACCACGTAGTCTGTTACCAGCCGGTCAATGAACACCTTTCGGACGGCCTGCTGCGACAGTACCATTTCTTCCAGGGATACCACCTGGGTCAGGCTGTCGATGGGGTGGGCGGGCATCTGGCGCTCTATGATGTCGGCCTCCTCCTCTACCGTGGGATAGCCGAGGCGCAGGCGCAGTATGAACCGGTCCAGTTCGGTTTCGGGCAGGGGGAAGGTGCCGCCGTGCTCCGCCGGGTTGCGGGTAGCCAGCAGCAGGAAGGGGAGGGGGACGGCTTGGGTCACGCCGTCCACGGTCACCTGTCGCTCCTCCATGGCTTCCAGGAAGGCCGACTGGGTTCGTGGCGAAGCCCGGTTCACTTCGTCTACCAGCACCATGTTGGCCATGATGGGACCGGGTCGGAAGCGGAACTCCCGGTCCCTCTGGTCGAATATGTACGCGCCGGTGATGTCCGTGGGAAGAAGGTCGGAAGTGCACTGGATGCGCTTGAAGGTGCCTCCCAGGGAGAGGGCCATGCTCTTGGCGAAGATGGTCTTTCCAACGCCGGGTACGCCGTCGATGAGCACGTGGCCTTGGCAAAGAAGGGCCATGACGCCGAGGCGGAGTGCCTCTTCGTTGCCGACGATGACTTTGCGAAGGTTGTCTAGAAGCGAATCGGCAACATCCCGGGCATCGCTGAGGGAGAATTCTTCCATGGAGGCGTTTTATCCTCGTGCTTTCGTGGGGTCTCGAACAAGCGGTTGATTCAACTTTAACTCAAGCGAGGGAGGCGGGCAACCTGTGATGCTAGCGGCGGTTGCCATCGGCAGACGGCAGGGTTATTCTAACGGCGAGAAGTTGTCATAATCTTAGTGTCATGTCGCAGCAATTTTCAACGGAGAGAAGCATAGTGAATAATCTTGTTCTCCAGAGGGGCTAGTTTGACTAGAACCAAGCGGCGTTCCTGGCTTCTGGTCCCTCCTTTCGAGGATGCGGTGGAAGAGGCTCTGGGCCACGGCCCCGACGTGTTGGTGTTGGACATGGTAGAGCTCATTTCCCCCGGGGCCAGGACGCAGGCCGTGAAAGGGCTTGCGTGGGTCGTCGAGCAGGCGGTGGCGTCGGGGAGTGTTGAAGTCTTTTTGCAGGTGAACGTGAACCGGATGTCGGAGGAGTTGGAAGCGGGCATCCGGCCCGGGGTCAGTGGAGTGGTGATGCCGCGTCTGGAGTGGAAATCGTATGTCCGGCAGGCAGAAGCCGTCTTGAGCAGGTTGGAAGAACAACGCGGCATTTCCGTGGGTAGTCTACAAGTGGTGGCGTCGCTGGACACGGCCTTGGGGAATCACCGGGCTATGGAGTTGATCCAGGCCAGCCCAAGGGTCTGGGGCGTCAGCCTGGGTCGGGCGGACCTGGCGATGGACTTACGCCCTGGTTCCGATGGGGAGTTTCACCTGCTGCCCTATCTGATGCAGCGGCTGATAATCGTGGCGGGCGCTGCCGGAGTGACGCCTCTGGGAGCGGGGTGGCGCACCCCGGCCAGGGGGCTGATGGCTCCGCCAACGGATACCTATGAGGCGGCGGTGAGAGGGAAGGCCCTTGGGTTTCGGGGGGCCTTCTGCGTTGCGGGGGCGCAGGCGCAGGCCCTCAACCGGGGCTTCGACGGAGAAAGTTGGGAGGAGACGGCATGAGTCATCACGCCGTGCGTCGCTCCGGTCTTACCATGCCGGTGAACAATCCCCGCTTCGTGCAGAAGGCATGGACCCGGGGCTGCGACTTCATCATCCTGGACCTGGAAGATTCGGTGCCGCCGGCGGAAAAAGCCCACGCCCGTACCCTCGTCAGAGAAGCCATCGCCGTCGTCGCCAAGGGCGGGGCCGAGGTGTTCGTCCGCATCAATCACTACACGGTTTTGGAGGACTTGGAGGCATCCGTGTGGCCGGGGCTGAAGCGGATAAACTACCCTAAGGCTGAGACGTCCCAGGAAATCTGGTTGGTGGACCGGATAATTTCGCGCCTTGAATCTGAGCGGGGTATTCCGGCTGGACACGTAGAGATTGGCGCCAACGTGGAGACGGCCCTGGGCGTGGCAAACGCTCTGGAGATAGCCGCTGCCAGCCCCCGTATAAAAGATTTTGGCGGCGGTGGGGGCTATGACATGTCTCGCGACCTTGGCGTGGAGATGTTTGTGGACTTCGACCAGTTCGTCTACGGCAGCGGAGAGCTGGAACTGGCGGCGCGAGTGGCTGGGCTAGAGGTTCACTCCACGCCCTACATGCCCAATCCTTCGGGGAGCGTCAGCGACGGCGACCACGCCTTCAGGGTTGCGGAGGCGACGCGCCGGTTGGGGTTCCGAATGGGGGGTGGCCTTCATCCCAACGTGGTCGAGCCGCAAAATCGGGGCTTTACGCCCACGGCTGAGGAGGTGGAGGCGGCCCGTAGAGTGTTGGAGCTATACGGGGATACGCGCGCTTTAGGTAAGGCATCGGCGAGCATCGACGGCGTGGCGGTGGATTGGTATGAGGCCCGCCGGGCGCGAGAATTGCTGGACTGGGCCGCCCTTTGCGCCCGCCGTAATCGTGGGAAGGAAGAGGCCGTTGCCAAAGCCATGAAGGACGCCAATGACTCATAGCCGAGTTGATGCCATCGGTGCCCCCCGAACGGGAACAAGCCGTGATTGACCTCGTGCGTCGGACTAACCTGTTGGTTTCTCTGAAGTCCGTGAAGGGAGTGGATCGAGTCTGGCGTCTGGGCGCCGATGCGGTGACGTTGGACCTTCGGGACGTGACGACGGCGGCGCTGAGCCAGCAGGCGCGCAAGTGGATTCGCATAAGTATCGGCTTTGCCGCTTACGGCGGCGCGGAGGTCTTCATCGCTCTGGGCAAGGACGACGTAGAGCGTCATATGGAGGCTGCGGTGTGGCCGGGAATTGCCGGCATTGTCCTGTACGACGTTAACTCGGTTGACGACTTGGCCCAATTGCTGCCGCTTCTGGAGTCGATGGAAGCAAATCGGGGCGCGAGCAAAGGCTCGCTGGAACTGATTCCCGTCCTTGAGACGGCGGCCGGGGTCTGGAACGTGGGCGAGATAGTCAAGGAAAGCGGGCGTGTGAAGCAGGTAGCGTTGGACGAACGCGCCTTGTGCCAAGACTTGGGCATCGTCCCTCAGGAGGAGTACGATCCCCTGGTGTACGCCAGAGGCCGGGTGGTCGTTGAGGCTATAGCTGCCGGCGTCCAGCCCTTGGATCTGCCTCATCCCGTGAGCACCCTTTCGCCCCGTTTGTCGGAAGCCCATGTATTGGAGGAGGGCATCAGGGCCAGGAATCTGGGATTCAAGGGCGCTTTGTTTTCCGAGCAGGACTGGGTGGCGCCCCTCAACGCCGCCTTCAGCCTGTCTGACGAGCAGGTGGACTACTACGGTGAAGTGCGGCGGGTGTTTGCCGAGGGGGTGGCCCGAGGCACGGCGGCGGTGCCCTTCCAGGGGCGGATGATAGACGTGCCAGTGGACGAGTGGGCCAAGGTTGTGCTTCAGAGGGCTGGATACTGCCGGGAGCGAGACCGTCAGAAGCGGGAGGCCATCGACCGGGCAGGCCGTTAGATAGCTGCGACCAGTCCTACACAGGAACGACTGGGCAAGCCGCTAGTCGGTGTTCAGGAAAGGTTAAGAAAAGCGTCCACCGCTCTCACGCCTTGGCCCTTGGGCAGGACTATTAGTGGATTGACATCCAGTTCCGGCCTGCGGTGGTCCAGGTCAACGGCCATCTGAGAGAGGGCAAGGAGACTGCCAACCAGAGCGTCTACGTCCGCTTCCGGCGCGCCCCTAAAGCCTTGCAGCAGCCGATGCCCGCGCACTTCTGCAATCATCTCCCGCGCGTCGGCCTCCGTGATGGGGCACGAACGCATGGCCACGTCCCTGTAGAGTTCCACGAAGACGCCGCCTATGCCAAATAGCAGGATGGGGCCGAATTGCGGGTCTTGGGAGATGCCCGCTATGACCTCTACGCCGCCCTCGACCATCTCCTGCACCAGCACCGGAGCGCCCTTCGCTTGAGGGGTGAAATTAAGACCGTTGGCGATGATTTCCCCATAGGCATGACGCAGTTCGTTCGGTGTTTGGACGTTGAGACGCACGACTCCTGCATCGGTCTTGTGGGGCACGTGGGGTGACTCCAGCTTGAGGGCTACAGGGAAGCCGATGGCCTCGGCGGCTTCAACGGCCTTCTCCACACACCCGGCTTGGGCCTCTTTCGTGGACGGGATGCCCCAGTGGGAAACAAAAATCTTGGCGGCGTGCTCCGTGAGCGTGATTGGGCCTGCCGGCAGCGACGGTTGGGGGACGGTGTTGGCTGCGGACCCAGGAGGAGATGCGCTTTTCGCGTCCAGGAACTTCCGCCGACGTTGATGATATCCCAAAAGACTCGCCAGGGATTTAGCGGCGCGACTTGGGGAGGTGAAAACGGGCGCGTGGGCTTCTCTCAGCATGGCCAGCCCCTCCTCCGTGTTGTCCCCGCCCGTTGACAGGAAGACCAGGGGTTTTGACGTTTGGGCCTTCAAGTCCAGCACAATCTCGGCTTGGGATGGTGTCCCGGCGGTGGCTATGAGCAGCGCCCCTGCCTGTGGTTCCTCTTCCAGCAGTGCGAGAACGTCGGCAAACTCCTTCCGGCTGGCCACGCCGGTGATGTCGGCGGGATTGGCTGCCCAGCCAAAGCCGGAGAGAATCTCGTTCAGCCCCGCCTCGGCATTTTCGCTCAAAGGGGGAAGAATAATTCCGGCGTGGCCCAGGTGGTCGGCTATTAGGGAGCTAATGCCGCCGGAGTGAGAGACCACCGCGACGCCGTCGGCGGTTGGAGCAGGCGCGTAGGCGAGGAGGTGGGACGTCTGGATGAGGTCATCGTAGTCTTCGCATCGGGTTACACCGAACTGCTGAAAGAGGGCGTTGTGGACTTCGTCGGAGCCTGTGAGAGCCGCCGTGTGGGAACGGGCGGCGTTTGCGCCCACGGCAGAGCGTCCTACCTTGATCAGGGCAATGCTCTTGCCCAGGCGCAGAGCCTTCTCCGCTGCGGCCAGAAACTTCCGTCCGTCCTTCAGGCCCTCGACGAAGCAGGCAACCACGCGGACGTTGGGTTCGTCCAGCAGGTAGTCGATGAAGTCGGAGGACTCCAGGTCGGCCTCGTTGCCGGTGGAAACGACGTGGGAATATCCGAGACCCAGCTCGACGGCGCGGGTCGTGAGGGGACCGAAGGCTGTGGCCCCGCTCTGGGACACGAGGGCCACCGGGCCAGGTTGCAGTCGCGGGTCCGGGGCGTGGGAGCTGGGCCAGACACCCTGCAGTACGTTGGCCGATCCCAGGCAGTTGGGGCCGGAGACCCGAAGGCCGGAGGCAGCGGCGAAGTCGCCAATCTCATCCTGTAGAACGTTTCCTTCCTGGCTGCCCCGCTCGGCGAAACCGGCGGATACGACGATGGCCGCACCCGCCCCCACGTCGGCGCTCTGTTTCAAGACCGGCAGCACCTGGTGGTACGGAACGATGATGCCCACAAGGTCAGGGCTTTCCGGCAGGTCGGCAAGGAAGAGTAGCACGGAACACCCAAGATCTCCTGGTATCGTGGGTTGACGGGATAGATCCTGACCTTGTCCTGGGATTCGAGAACGGAGCGGAGGAAACGCCCACCGTATTGGGGACGGGGTGTCGCGCCCACCACGGCGATTGAGGCTGGTTCGAGCATTCGCCGGATGGACTGGCGCTTGCGGGATTCTTCGGATGGCATGTAGCGTTGGGGTTCCTTCTTGCCAAGATTGAAGTCGCGCCAATGTTAAGGCTTGAGATGGGCTAATGCCAGAGGAGACCCTGATTGGTGGCGCGTAAACGCGCTGGCTGATAGAATGAGCGCTGGAATCTTCGGGCAAGCCCATTTCGTTAAGCAACCCACAGGATGAGGCTGCCCCTTAGAGTCCAGAAGAAATTGGAGGTGACCAATGGCAGACGGGGTGGATCCCAATAGGGTGATACTGACGGGGGAAAATCCATACGTTCGACTGGCGCTGAGCCCGGACGGCGAGTTGACGAGCCTTACCAGTCTATGGAAGGTGATCATGTCCCCGGAGGGCCCGGGCAACGCCCTGTTTATCGTCAGCGATCTAACGAAAGATCAGCCGCGAATCTATTCGGACAACATTGCCATGGCCCGCTGGTTCCAGCGCGAAATAGTGTACCGCCAGTACGAGCCATTCGGCGACTTGACCTTGGACGTCATCGAGGCAGAATTCGACAAGAACGGGGACGTCCGGTCTTTCTGGACCGAGAGGATTCTCACGGATGACGAGGAGATTACCCTCACCTGGTACGACATCCAGGAGCCGAGCATGATAAATCCGCAGCCGAACAGCCGGCCCGGGCGGCCCCACGGCGTCTACGCGTGTATGATTGCGTCGGCGAGCGCGCGTCTCGCCCTCAACGGAGTGCCGGCCCAGGGCAAGACTTTCCTTGCCAGCGAGCACCCGGGAACGCAGGCAGTGTCTTCCCTGGCTTTCTCCGAAACGTGGCTTCTGGAGCGATAGCTGGGTCGTTTCCTAACCTTGAGCAATGACTCCGAAACGCAAACGTGGATACGGAGGTGAACGTTGAAGATATATTGGCAGCATAAGCGGAGAGGCCAGGAGTTGGTCTTGGACGCCCTCGACGGCCAGAAGGCGGCCCTCGGAGCGGTGCGGGAGACGAAGAGAGGATTTGACGCCTTCGCCACCACCACGGGTTACGACCCGGGAAGGGCCACGAAGGGCCTGCTCTCTATGGAAGAGGCCAAGTCCTTCGTGGAGTCCTTTGAACCGTGGAGCCTCTACGAAGGGGGCGAGGAAGCCCTCCCCATCGAACCGGAGGTCCGGGACAGAGAGACGGCCTAAACTACTGGGTATATTGAATCGGACGAGGTTGGACGCGCAATGTCAGTAAGGCAGATATTCTTGGTTGGAATTGCAGCGTTGACGTTAGGACTGTCGGCGGCTTGTGGCGGTGACGAGCCGGAGCCGGCTCCTCGGTCGACGCCTGTGTCGACGCCGGCTCCAACACCGGTTCCTATTCCTCAAACAACGCCCGCGTCGACGCCGACTCCGACCCCTACGCAAACTATTCAGCAAACGGAGGAACGCCCCCAAGTTATGAGCAAGAGCTACAGCAGCTACCCCGATATGGTCATAGACACGGACAAGCAGTATTCGGCCACAATGAAGACGAACAAGGGCACGGTGGTGTTCGAGCTATTCGCAGAGGAAGCGCCTAAATCGGTCAACAACTTCGTTTTCCTGGCCCGGGAGGGATACTACGACGGGGTGATTTTCCACCGCATCGTGAAGAACTTCATGCTCCAGGGAGGCGACCCCACTGGCTCTGGTATGGGCGGCCCGGGCTACAAATTTGAGGACGAGCCGGTGACCAGGGACTACCTGCCGGGGACACTGGCCATGGCTAACGCTGGCCCCAACACCAACGGCAGCCAGTTCTTCATTATGCATGGGAAGCTCGACTTGCCCAAGAGCTACAACATCTTTGGCATGGTAACGGAGGGGTTGGACGTGGTGAACGCCATCGCCGACACGCCAGTGGGTCGCAGCGCAAGTGGAGAGCCATCCAAGCCGTTGGAAGAGGTCTACATCATCAGCGTGTCCATCCAGGAGACTGACGGGTAGGTCAAGAAATTGGTCTAACGCCTATATCGCCACCCATTACGTAGGGGCGGGGTTTAAAACCCGCCCCTTGATTTTAGGGTCTTAGGCGGAAGAAAAAGCCGCTATTCTTTGGGTGGAACTACGAAGGGGTATTCCTTCTTCCAGCCGCTGAAGCCGGGTTCCATGTAGGCCACGTTGGTGTAGCCCATCTCGATAAGTGTCTGCCCTGCCAGGGCAGCTCTACCGGAGCCCCCTCAATGGGCAATGATACAGGCGCTCTTGTCCGGCGCCAGTTCTTCGATGCGGCCTTCCATGCGCCCGCGGGCGAGTAGGGTTGCGCCTTCGATGTGACCTTGGGTCCATTCATCCGGCTCACGAACGTCTAGAATGATAATCTCTTCGCCGGCAGCGAGCCGGTCGTGGGCATCCTTCAGAGGCACGGCGGGGACGGCATTCTGGGCGGCCTCCACCATCTTCTTTCCTGCTTTTTCCAAGTTCTCTCTCCTTCTAGCTAGTGGCGTTGACTGGAGCATTCCCATCAAGAAATAGCATAAAGGGCGGCGGGTAGTCAATCGTACCGCCTTGTCTAGTGACATCCCCCTATTGCTGTGATTCTTTCCCCTCTGCTAACCTGCTCCTATGAACAAACCGTCGCACCCATCCTACCTTCCGATGCGCACCCCCCAGAAAAAAACAAAAACGAATAATCCAATAAATATCAATTAGATCCACGCCTGAACAGTCTTAAACATCCAGAAAAACCGCCATATTCGAAACTAGGATCGAATCTACCCCACGCCTGAGACCCCCGAAACGAACCCTCAAAAACCTATTTGACACTCATAAACGAATCTACAAAACCCATTCGTATCCCACGGACTAATCGCCTATCGGCACTCTCCTCCGTCACCTCACCCTTCACGGCTATCGAAATTCCTTGGGCCGATAGGTGCATAAATCGTCGGCGGGTTGATATACTATTAGGTGGCTAGATAGAGTTTCTTAGTGATGTGAGTTGGCATGAATCGAATGAAGAGCGCCTTTGAGCGGGCAATGGAGCGGGCGATGCAGTTGGAAGAGCCCGACGAAAAGCAGCGCCTTGAATGGGAGTTGGGGCCCAAGGGCCGCCGCTTGGCCGGGTCCTACCTCAAGGGGCAGGGAGCGCCTTTCACCACCATCGAGAACGAGCCGCCCGATCGTCGCGCCTACCTGGTCAAGGGAATGATGGAGGCCCTGGTTTCCAACCTGCAGCTCCCGAAGAACGACGCCGTGAATTACACCAACACAAAAGTCATCGAGGGGATTCAGAGGCTGCTTGCAGGGAGGACGGAGGCCAAGGATGCTTTGGAGCGGATCAAGTACGTGATGGACCAGTACCGGCAGTTCGGCATCCCCCAGCGGGAGCAGACCTACGCCCAGTTGAAAGCGCAGTTCGAAGCCCAGGTGATGGCGTCGATGAGCCGGCAGCCGGGCCAGCCGGCGGGCGGCATGCAGGTTAACGTGGAGACCATACCGGAGTTTCAACAGCAGTGGCTGTCCATCTCAAGCCAGATGGACTTGCAGTATGAGCAGCACCTGGAAGATTTCAGGAAGCAGCTGATGGAGATTGTCTGAGATGCGCGACTACGACGGCGACTTGCGGCGTCTGATGGACGCGGCAGCGCGCACCGAGGTTATTAGGGCTCCGCGGCAACTCCTCCTCACCTTTGGCGTCACGACGCTGGATTACTACGTCATCACGGAGCCGTCCTACAGTGAGGTCATTCCTGGGCCACCGGAGGCGGTGGTGAGACAGGGAAGGGTGGCCGCCCAGCGGCCTACCGTGGTGACGCCCGGCTACATGAGCCGGTTGGACGGCTTTGGCGACGATGCCTACCGCTACTTTGGCGACCTGGCCCGCCAGTTCGGGCCCAACTCCCCCGGGCTTCTGTACAGCTACTCCAACGAACCGGGAGAGATGAACATCGTTGAGGGGACCTCGAGAGACGTGGCGGAGCGTATCAACAGCCGGCTGACCAGCGACGACAAGGCTCTTTCCGCCGTCATTCGGGGCGTGGACGAGCTATGGGACGTTTCTCTGCTGAAGTTCATCTTTGAATATACAATGGCGTCCATTTCCGCCAACGTGGACGAGTTGGGCAGCCGTGGCCTGATGAGTCCCGACCCCCGGCACGGCGTTCCAAGGGCCGCCATTCATCATATAGAAACCCTTTTCCTCCGGGCGGAACACGGCGATGACCCGTCGGAGTTGAAGCGAGAGCTGGACCGTTGGGACCTGTTCGACCGCTACCAGGACCGATTTTTCGGGTTGTTCAAGAGGAGAACGGGTTAGGGATTACGCAGTTGGGTTCCAACCTCCCCTTTCCTTGGACGGGCGTTGTGGTAGAATTTCAGACCCTGTCCGCAATGCGCGCGAATGTGCGGGAATAGGCGCAAAGACGATCCATTTCTTCGCCAGACTCAGGATGATAGGGCCTAGCTGTGGATTCGGGTCGGAAAGAATTAGAAAGGTCGGAAGACATTAGAGAAGTTAAAAGGCGCCCAAGAGAGGCGTCCATTCGGGAGAAAAAGTTTTGGTGAGCAGCAACGGAATTATACAGGTAGAAGACCTGGTTAAGGTCTATCCGGGTGGAACGAGGGCCGTGAATGACGTGAGCTTTTCCGTGAATCAGGGGGAGTTTTTCGGCTTCCTCGGCCCCAATGGGGCGGGAAAGAGCACGACCATGAAGATTCTGGGGACTCTGTTGGGTCGGACCTCCGGCCGAGCCATAGTTGGCGGTTACGACGTGGCGCGGGACCCCAAGGAGGTGCGCCGCATCATCGGGTTCGCCATGCAGGAGGTGGGGTTGGATGACCTCGCCACGGGTTGGGATTTCTTGGTGCTGCAGGGGCTTCTCTACGGGTTGAGCCGCCGTGAGTCTAAGGCGAGAACCGAGGAACTCTTGGAACTGGTAGCCCTTACTGACGTGGCCAAACGCAAGGTCGGCGCCTACTCCGGCGGCATGCGCCGACGCATCGACCTTGCGGCGGCGTTGGTGCACCGTCCCTCGATCCTTTTCCTGGACGAACCAACCACCGGCCTGGACCCTCAGAGCCGCTTGGCCATCTGGGAGCATCTGGAGCAGTTGAATCAAGAGGGCATAACAATCTTTCTCACCACCCAGATGATGGAGGAAGCGGACCACCTGTGCCAGCGCATAGCCATAATTGACCGGGGAGAGATCGTGGCGGAAGGAGCGCCGGCGGAGCTCAAGACCGAGGTGGGCGACGACCTGGTAGTTCTTTCTGTGGCGGGCGAGGACGACGCAGACCGCCATCGTCAAGCCGAACGGGCACAGCAGGTCCTCAGCCCCCTGGAGTACGTGGACGAGGTTTTCTCCACCGACGGCAGCGTGTCAGTGAACGTGAAGGATGGCGGGGCCGCCATTCCCAACCTGCTTCAGACGTTGGGCAAGGAGGATATCGCCATCGTGAACCTATCTCTTACTAGCCCTACGTTGGACGACGTATTTCTGAAGCACACGGGCCGCACCATTCGCCACGACGAGGCGGGGGGCGACGAATTCAACCGGGTGATGGGCCAGTGGATGGGCCTTAGCAGGAGGTAGCGATGGCTGTATTTCGGGAAACATACTATATATATCTGCGGAACCTGAAGGTCTGGTTCATGCCGGCGACCTTCCTGCCGCCCCTGTTCATTTCGGGAGTCCTCTACGTTCTCTTTGCAGCCACCTTTACGGAGGTGACCCAGCTGAGCGGGTTCGCCACGGGGGACTACGAAGCCTTCTTGGTGGCGTGGATCATCGTGCAGGCGGTAGTGTTCAGCGGCGGCGATTCCGGCTTTGCCCTGCTGACGGACGTGATGTCCGGCTATTTCGACAAGCTTCTGCTGGCACCCATCAACCGGTTTTCCATCCTGTTCGGCAGCCTGCTGGTTTCCGGCACCAGGGCAATATTTCAGGGTGTGGTGATAGTGGTAATTGCCCTGGTCCTGGGAGTTTCCTTCAAGACGGGGGTGTTGGGCGTACTGGTACTCCTTGCCTTCGCCGGGGTGTTCGGTCTTGCGTGGGCGTGTTTGAGCATCATCATTGCGTTGAAGACGAAGAACGCCCAAGCAACCCAGTCGTCTTTCGTTCTGTTCTTCCCCTTCGTGTTTCTGACCACGGCCTTCATGCCGGAGGAGCTTCTCAGCGGTTGGTTCAGGATAGCGGTTAAGGCCAACCCGGTGACCTACGTCACGGAGGCGATGCGGGCACTAGTGGTGGAGGGTTGGGAGATGGGAACGATATTGACGGGCCTCTGGGTAACGGTGGCTACGGTGGGAGTGTTGATGCTCGTGACTACGTGGTTGTATAGAAGGGTTACGGTCTAAGAGTGTGTCTAATAAATCCCTTTGTTACCCCGAGCGCTCCATGTCACCTTGAGTGAAGCCGAAGGGTCTGGAGTTGGAGGGGCGGACTTCGTTGCCTAACAGACGTTTATGCTTCGCTCCACCGACGCCCTTTTTAGACACCCTCTAAGAGGTCACGCTCGCTCAGAAAGACTCGGATACCGGAATGGCCTCTAAAGGGCAGGTTTCAAACCTACCCCTACAGTTACGGCGCCTCAGTGGGAGCGGGTGGAGAAAATTAGTCGGGACGGACTAGCAGTACGGGGGCAGTAGAGGTGGTAACCACCCGGTCTGCAACGCTTCCCAGAATGGCACGTCCCAAGCCGGCTCTGCCCCGGCTGGTCATGATAATCATGCTGTTGGGGTTCTGCTCCGCCGTCTCCACAATGTTGGCGGCGGCGTCGCCGAGGAGCACCAGGGATTCAATGTTATGCAGGCCCTGATGCTTCAGTTCTTCGACTTTGAGCGTCAGGTAGCCCCTGGAAGCGTCCTCTACGGCGGTAAGGATGTCGGGGTAGCCGGCGGGCCATTCGCTGGCCATGGACATTTGCATGGTGGAGGAGGCTACGCGAATGAGGAGAAGTTTCGCTTCGAGCCGCGTAGCCAGATCTGTCGCAGTCTCGAGGGACTTCTCGGATGTTTCCGAGCCGTCGAGAGGCACAATCAGGGTCTGAATGTCCGCCGAGCCTTCGAAGTTTTGGGTTGGGATGTCGGGGCGTTCCAGGTGAATGGAGAAGGCCTCTCCCTGTCTCCAGCCCTCCCGTTCCAGCTGGTCTTCATCGACATCCGGGCGGACGACGAGCATGGGGTTGGAGGAGCCGTGCAAGACCTTGTCGGTGACGCTACCTACGATGAGGCGACCCATGCCCGTGCGGCCGTGGGTGGACATGGCCACCAGGGTTTTGAGAAAGTCCTTGCTTGCTTCGCTGGTAATGGCTGCAACGGGGTCGTCTATAGAGACAACCTGGTCTACCTGTACCCCGTCGAAGCTCTCTTTGATGCCGGAGAGGTAGCCTTGGGCGCGTTCTTGCAGCTTCTGTCGGGCTTCGTTGGCCTTGATCTCAACCATTGGGCCTACGTATTCGACGGGGAGGGTGCTTTCGTCGAATTCGACGGCACGGAGGAGGGAAACTTCCGACTCGTAGGTGGAAGCCAAGCGCCTAACGTAGGGCAGGACTGCTTCGGCGCGTTTGGAACCGTCGAAGGGAACGATAATGCGGGTAAACACTGAACCCCCTTTTGAGACAGGGTAGCTTTGTTAGAAAAGTATATGCTCCATGGGGAGTCAGGTCAAATTTGCAGACTGATTCTGATGGGGTAAGGCTGTGCTATGATGGGGGCTCCAGGGCCGTAGGATGTCCTGAACGTTGGAGGTGAATGATGCTGGACCTGCTTATCAAGGGAGGATTGGTTATCGACGGAACGGGAAGCCCCGGATACTTCGCCGCCGTGGGGGTGGAGGGGGATACGCTTAGAATAATTCGGAGCGATGCTTCCGAAGTGGAGGCAGCGGAGACCATCGACGCGACGGGCAAGGTGGTCTGTCCCGGTTTCATAGACCTCCACGCCCATACGGGGCTGACGATTCTTGGCGAGCCGCGGCACGAGCCGAAGGTCCGCCAAGGGGTTACTACGGAGCTGGTGGGCATTGACGGCATTTCCCACGCCCCTTTCAAGACCCAGGAAGAACTGCACCGCTATATCTGGTTGGATGCCGGGCTAAACGGCTACCCGCCCCTTCCGGCGGACTGGTTGACCGTTGCGGAGCAGTTGGGCAAGTATGACAACAAGGTGTCGGTGAACGTGGCCTTCATTCTGGGGAATTCGCCAGTGAGGATCTGGGGCGTGGGCTGGAACGATAGGCCTGCGACGGGGTCGGAGTTGGAGGAGATGAAGTCGGTGACGCGGGAGGCGATGGAAGAGGGAGCCTGGGGACTCTCCACCGGCCTGGACTATCCCCCCGGGGCCTATGCCGACAGGGACGAGCTGTCGGCCCTTTCGGAAACCGTAGCCCGCTTTGGAGGGTTCTATCACACCCATACCCGTACCGGTCTTCGGTCGGTAAGTTTGCTGGCGCCCTGGGACGAGGCGCTGGAGATTGGCCGTAGAAGCGGCGCCGCGGTTCATCTGACCCACTACCGGCAGAGCACGCAGGGAGTGGGTAGTCACTGGGACTATCTGGACCTGGTGGACGACGCACGGGAGCAGGGGATGGACGTAACCTTCGATTGCTATACGTATCCTTACTCCGGCACCAGCGCTACCATCGCCATACCAAATTGGGCCAAGGACGGCGGCCCGGAGGTGTTGATGGCGGCGCTGCAAGACCCGGAGGCACGGGCCAGGATGAAGGGTCAGATATCGCCAGAGAGGCTGGAGGAGAGTTGGTTTACTAACTTCGTTCAGCCGGAGAACAAGGTCTACGAAGGCCATCGCCCAGTGGATATTGGGGAGCTGCGAGGCCAGGACCCGATGGACGCCTTCTTTGACCTGCTGGTTGAGGAACGGCTTGGGATTTCCATTGTGGGGCTGGGCACCAACCCCCAGACGCTGCCGGATTTTGTATCCCATCCCTGTGGAATGATCGCCAGCGATGCCATCCTGTTGGGAGAGTATCCCAGCCCCCGTAGCTACGGCTGCTTCCCGGTGGTTCTGGCTGAGTTTGTGCGGGCGGAGCGGCACCTGAGGCTCCCCGAGGCAATACGTAAGATGACGTCTTTCCCGGCACAGCGAATGGGCATTCCCGACCGGGGTTTGCTGATAGACGGAATGCGGGCGGACATCGTAGTGTTCGACCCGAAGACGGTGAAGGCCCCAGCGACTAAGCTGCACCCGAAGCAGTTTCCGGTAGGCATAGACTACGTAATTGTGAACGGGCAGGTGGTGGTGCGGGAGTCTGAGCACACCGGAGCGCTGCCGGGCAGGGGAATTCGCCGGGGTAGGGCTACGACGTAGGAGAGGCTGGCTAGTCTACCGGGACTCTTGCTTCTTCCATGAGTCGGGGCCGGCGCCGGAAATACTCCTGCTCTAGTAGTCCCATTATCATGGAGTCGTACCACTTGCCGTCCTTGGGGTGTGTGCTGCGAAGGTGGCCTTCAAGGAGGAAGCCCAACCGCTCACACATGTGCATGGCGTGGTTGTTGTAGTCGGGCACGTCCACCCAGGCGCGATGGAGCTTGTACGTCGAAAAGGCCATGTCCAAGAGTTGGAGGAGGGCGGCGGATCCGAAGTGGTGTAGCCAGAGGTCTTGCCGTCCGACGATGAGGAAGAGCTGGGCCTCGTGCAAGGGGGCCTCGATGACCATCTGGGCCTCGCCCACGTGACCTTCGTTGGTGTCGTATACCGAGAAGATCTTCCTGTCCGGGTCGTTGAAGATCTGCTGCCATTCTTCGTTGCTGGCCTGCAATACGGCCTTTGGTGAGTAGCCGATGTGGAGAGGATCGCCATCGTCGTCGGCGCCGTACCACATGGTTATGACCTCCGGGTTTTCAAGCCAGGCGGCCATTCGCTCCACGTCTTCGCGAGACACGTCGGTAAGTCTTACGTCTGGTACCATGGCGTCCTCCTTCCGCGTGTGAAATTGCGCGTTGCTTGAATGGCTAGCTTAGTTTCAGGTTAAGCGGAAAACGAGTTTTAGTCAACCTTAGTGCGGATTTGGTGGTGCGCTTGTTTGAAAAAACGAATTTCGAGCTATCTGCGAAGGCACGCGTCGCAGGTTTCCACCACGACTCCGGGGTTCTCCTCCCTAGCCAGCTCCTCGGCCTCCCTGATGCTCTGGAACGGGGTCCGCACCGTCACGCCACGGTCTTCCACCAACTGGCTGAGCCGGTCGCATCCGGCCCAGTGAACCAAACAGTACCCATCCAGAGGCTTCCCCTGTAGAGCGAAAATAAGCCGGACGGTCAGCCCCATGACTTACCCCTGGGGCTCGTACTTGAGCAGCTTATCAGCGAGCCGGAGGTAGGATTGAACAGCCCTATCGATCCGTTCTCGCACCTCGATGGTCTCGACAGCGGCGAAGTATTCCAGCCCGCCCTCCTCCTCACCAAAAAATTCAAGGGCGATTTCATCGTACTCCTTCTCCCATAGTGGCCTGGCCATGCCAACTCCCTTTCTCCGGGGTTCTCCGTTTGACAAAGGTCAGCTAGGGAGAGTAACATGGGTTTCAACTTTCTTTTCCCATGTTCCCCCGAAGTGCTGCTAACACTTCGGGGGATTTGTTTTGATGGATTCTAGGCTACCACCATGCCGGTAGTTGCCTCAATTTTGATCGGTCTTGGACTTGATCCATTCATGGAAGGGAGCCACAGCTTCAATAGCCTGCTGCACCTCGCGTCCGTCGAGGCAAGACGCCTCCAGGTCTGCCTCATACATCTCCAATAAAGCTGTAATCCGTATGGCTTGGAATTTCCAATCCTCTTGTTTCATCACCTAGCCTCGTAGTGGGATTTCGGAGCGGCGGGAAGATGGGTATGCAGAAACGCATAGCTTGGCGCTCCCAGGCAGACAAACCCGAATTTCGCCTGCACTTCCTCTGTGCATTGCCGCAAGTTCTCCATGGTCAGCCTCCTACATTTCCGAATAGGAGGTTGACGCACTTCTACTAAGGTAGTAGAATGGGGTTGATTCTTTGGTCAACCCCTAGTCTACCTCGGGCACCGGCTTGCACACCGGTGCCTTTTCTATTCGGTTATGTTTCTCAGGCTACCACAACGACTGCAGGCGGGGCAACTGGTCTACCACTGATAACCGCGCCGATCAAATTCGGCCCTGACCTCGGCCCTACAGGGCTCGATGTACTGCAAGTAGCCATTGTTTCGGATGGCGCCCGCCAATTGGCCCTGGCTCCAATCCTCCAGCGCCGTACCGACGTAGAACCGCCGCGCGCTGTGCGCGTTCGAGAGGTCGAAGTCGGCATAGATCGCGTCTCTGCATTCGCCGGAGACGAGGCCGCTGTCCGCGGAGAGAATCACAACGCATAGAGTCCCGCACCCCCCCACGACGAGCAGGCCGATAATGAGCATGACCAGGGCGAAACCTCGGAGGCCCTGCTGAACTTTAGGCTGCTCATCGGGAAGCCCCAGCTCGGGCGAGGCCGAGTAGAGTAAAGGGAAAACGTCCAGAAATAGTCGCAAGTGTCGCATAGGGTGCCCCCTTGAAGATTTGGATAGGACACTTGCGACGGTCTCCTACGGTCCCGAGCCTGCAAGGCCGAGCCTGCAAGGGGGCATGAAAGTACCCGTATCCATGCCTGGACAGACTCAGAACACCCTGGAGAGCCATTGGAAACCGTCGCAGATGCAAGGGCACACGCTGGACGGATATTGTCAAGCTCGTGGGGGACATAGCGCCCCCCCTCTTGACGCGTTCCGTTTAGTGGGTTTAGGCTAAGTGTAATCTACACCCAAAAGGGGGGAGACTATGGACCTCTCAGACGTTCGTCTCAGTGACCTAGTCGTCAAGACGGACTTGGAACGCTTCGCTACCAAGGAAGACCTGCTCCGCTTCGCCACCAAGGAAGACTTGGCCTCACTCGAAAACCGTATGAATGGCAAGTTTAGCCAGGTCGTCGAGGAATTGGACACTATGAGCGGACGAATGGATGGCCTGGAGGGGACATTGGGAGAGATCAAAGAGATGGTAGTGGAAATCCGAAACTCTCTGAACGGAAAGTCACCGACCCCCTAGCTTCGCTTCGTATCAGGCCCCCGCCTCGGAGCCGGTTCGAGAGCATCCATCAGGTTCAGCAGGGAGTCGAGGGTGAGCGGTTGCGCCGTCGACCATTGCGACAATTGAGCGAAAACCCTATTTGTGCTAGAGTAGCAATCACAATCGAATAGGAAACGACGCTGGGAACGAACCAGCGTCGCGAGGCAGACCGGTGGGTTGACAAAAGAATCAACCCCAGTCTACTACCTTAGTAGGTGTGCGTCAACCTCCTATTCGGAAACTTAGGAGGTTGACCATGGAGAACTTGCGGCAATGCTCTAAGGAAGTGCAGGAGGAATTAGGGTTTATCTGTCTGGGAGCGCCCAGCTATGCGTTTCTGCACACTCACATTCCAGTTGCCCAGAAATCCTACGCTATCAAGTCCTGATACTTCAACCGCTTGCCGACTGAACCTTGAGCCAAGGCTGTCATCTGCGCCTCCGTGTCCAACGGGCGGCGGTTGTGACGCCCCTCGAACTCCACCACGTACCGGCCCAGATGCTTAACGCTCATTCGGTGATAAGTCCCGTGGTATCCACGCTTCAGCATGGCCCAGAAGCTCTCTATGCCGTTCGTGTGAGCCATGCCGTTCACGTATTCACTCACGCTGTGCTTGACTGTCTTGTGGGGGAAGGGGAGGCCGGCGTAGGCCCTATGATCATCGGTGTAGATGATTGCTCCCAGCTTGGCAGTGTCAACCACGAAGGATTGAAGGTTCAGTTTGTCGGTGTGTTTCACCACCTGGGCCGCAACCTTCCCGCTCTCCCTATCCTTGGCCCCAACAACGGCTGTCTTGCCAACCGGTCCACGTCCAGCCCTGAGCTTCTTGGATTCGTGCCTTGCGATGGAGTCGATTCACTCATATATTCTACCATATTACGGGTGGACAAGCAACATCCAAAGGGGTATTTTAGGCACGGAATGAGGGAGAATTGAGAAGGCCACGCCCCCCTAACTCGCGAGCGTGGCCTTCGTCAAATATGGAGTGTGTCGCCCGCTCGGTAGCGGGACCGGGACTGAGAATCCCGCGAGTCGGTGGGAATCCTCCACCGGTTGCAGTTCGACTCTGCTACACTCCGTTACTACAATCCGTCAGTTGGCGCCGTCCTTATCGACGGCGGGTTCGGGGTCGCCCTGGGGGATGTGGCGGTCCTCGTTGATCTGGCCGGTGGCGATACGCATGACGTGGACCGCGTTGGCGACCACATCGTCGGGCCGGTGCTTTCCGCTAGGAGTAGTTGCTATGACCATATCCCCCTCTTGGTGCTCCTGTTAACGGTAAGGTTTGACACGCCTGTTGTCAAGACGGATCCTTAGCTCCACCTGGCGTCACTGTTGTCGATGCGCGTTACTTCCTCCTGAAGTGTCACCAGCTTCTCTCCATGAGCATCAATGTCCTCTCTGTTTAATTTGAGAGTCCTTCGATGGAACTCCAGGGTCTCCAGAGCGGCTGCGACCATCTTCTTGGTGTCTTTGAGCTCCTCCCGCATGATGCCTGTTTGGGACTGCATCTCTTGGAGCCGCCGATCTATTCTGTCCACCTTCGCTTGTGTTGTCATGGCACTCTCCTTGTCGGTCAAATTAAGGGTTTAGGAGCCTCCCGTCAAGCCGAATTTAGGCATGGATGGTTAATGGCCCTCGGAACGCCCGTTACGCAGCTCATCGAGAGCCTCGTAACCCGCCCAGGTCAAGGCCCGGGGGAAGATACCGCCGCCGGTCAACTGGCCCACGATGTATCCGGCCTGATTGCATAGGTCCATGTGGTGTTCAATCTGCGTAGCAGAGTAGTCAGGAAATTCCGGTGGTTCCAAGAACTTCTGACCATCCCCCTCGCTCTCAACATACTTAAGGATCAACTTGATGAGATTCATGTCCCGTTTCATATCACACCTCTGACCCTATTGTCAGACGAACCGCCCCATTATTCAATCCCCATCCGGTTCAAACGAGTGCAGTACCGCGGATTTGCGGCCTGGTTTGGACTCCGCCGTTCGCCCTGGGGAAGGCCGTAGTGAGAATTTCTGCGGTTTGAGATAGGATAGAAACAGCAAAGGGAGGTTGAAGGCAATGGAGTTGTACTACGACGTTTTCCCGACGGAGTTCGGATGGTACGCCGCCGTGGTTTCGGAGAAGGGGCTGCGGTATGGGGCCATGAGGTCGTCGCCGGGGGAAGCGGTAGAGAGCTTGTCGCGCCAGTTGAACGGGGCGTCGCAGGATTCGACGGCGGTTGAAGGCGTCAGGGAAGGACTGCTGGCCTTCTTTGAGGGCGACGGTGAGGCATTGAGAGGGATTGCGCTGGATTTGGAAGGAGCGCCGCCCTTTCATCGTGCCGCCTGGGAGGCCTGACGGCAAATTCCTCTGGGAGAAACGCGAAGCTACGCATGGCTTGCGGCGGCGGCGGGAAGCCCTCTGGCGTCGCGTGCGGCGGGACAGGCCATGGCGAGGAACTGGGTGCCGGTGATAGTGCCCTGCCACCGGGTAATTGGCAGCAGCGGAGGACTGCACGGCTACGGCGCGGGAGGGCTGGTGGTAAAGGAGCGGCTGTTGAGGGCGGAGGCGGGTATGATTCGCCGGACGTCCAATGGGGAAGTTTAGGCGTCGGTCGATTCCAGCTGGTCTCTGAGGATCTCCAGCGCTTCGTCCTTTTGGGGCTCCTGAACCAGCAGCCGGACGGGGAAGGGAGAGGAGCCGAGGAAGGGGTTAACGTCGCCGCCGCGAACAATTACCGTTATGCTGGACTCGTTGAGGATGCCCTGCCAGATGTGGGCGGTCCATTCGTTGGGGGCGGTGGTTAGGACTACCCACTTCATAGCGCTAGACTCCTGTGAAATTCGGCTTGAGATTCGTTAACGGGGTGATGCGGGACTTTCGAATTGTGCGCTGCCGGAGTAGCGGGGCCGTCGCGGCTTCAGGGTGTGGCGGGTTCTACGTTTATGCTTTCCGGACCCAGAAGCTCTTCCAACCGCTGCTGAAGCTCCGGACAGAACTTCACCGCAAAGGGCATGTCTATGCACACCTGCTTGCTGTTGGAGAGGATGTTCAGAAGCACCCGGTCTTCCCCGGGAAACTCCAGCATCGCCTCTACGGTATTTTGTAGGAGGCTGGCGTCCTGCTCCTGATTGGCGGACTCTTCCATGGTGAGTTGGAGGGTGCGGTTTCGGGCCGGCTCCGGCGCACCATTAGCAGGTGATGAGGCGCCATTGCCGAAGGTCGTTCTGGCAGATGCGGCAGGCCGATTTGGCCTGGATGCGCCGTTAGCGGGGGATGTCTTTGGGGACGCGGCTGGACGGTTGGTTTTGGCGGCGCCGTT